>NZ_CM186281.1:0-2667271 GCF_059772315.1 Synechococcus sp. MIT2312
GTAGTGCTGACGGGCAGTGAGCTTTGGAGCAAGGTTCAGCTGGCCCTTCAGAGCAACCTCAGCAAGCCGACCTTCGAGACCTGGATCCGCCCTGCCCAGTGCAGCGGATTCCGGGAGGGGACTCTCACCTTGCTGGCGCCGAACAGCTTTGCCAGCAACTGGTTGCGCAAGAACTACGCGAGCACCATCGCGGATGTGGCGGGTGAAATCATCGGTCAGCCAGTGACGGTGTCGGTTCTGGCGCGTGATGCCGAGGACCTCCAGGCAGGTTCGGCACCTGCAGCTGTCACGGCGGCAGCTTCAGCAGCAGCGGTGCCGGCTCCGCTGGCGCCGCCAACCCCGGCGAAGAAGGCGCCCCGTCGTCTGCCGGGGCTGAACATGCGATACGTGTTCAACCGATTTGTCGTGGGCCCCAACAGCCGCATGGCCCATGCCGCTGCCCTCGCTGTCGCCGAGGCCCCGGGTCGCGAATTCAATCCGCTGTTCATCTGCGGAGGTGTTGGCCTCGGCAAGACCCACCTCATGCAGGCCATCGGCCATTACCGCCTCGAGATCGATCCTGAGGCCAAGGTGTTCTATGTCTCCACTGAGACCTTCACCAACGACCTGATCGTGGCGATCCGCAAGGACGGCATGCAGGCCTTCCGCGATCGTTACCGGGCCGCTGATCTCATCCTTGTTGACGACATTCAGTTCATCGAGGGAAAGGAATACACGCAGGAAGAGTTCTTCCACACCTTCAACGCGCTGCATGAGGCAGGTCGACAGATTGTGATCGCGAGTGATCGTCCCCCAAGTCAGATCCCACGGCTGCAGGAACGTCTGATCTCGCGTTTCTCCATGGGTTTGATCGCTGATATTCAGGCCCCGGATCTTGAGACGCGCATGGCGATTCTTCAGAAAAAGGCCGAACAGGAACGTGTTGCCCTGCCAAGAGATCTGATTCAGTACATATCTGGTCGTTTCACCTCCAACATCCGTGAGCTGGAGGGAGCGCTGACGAGGGCAGTCGCCTTCTCCTCGATCACCGGGATGCCGATGACCGTTGAGTCGGTTGCTCCGATGCTGGATCCCAGCGGCCAGGGTGTTGACGTCACACCTCAGCAGGTGATCGACAAGGTTTCAGAGGTCTTCGGGGTGACTGCGGATGACATGCGCAGCAGCAGTCGTCGCCGGGCGGTCAGTCAGGCCCGGCAGGTCGGCATGTTCCTGATGCGTCAGGGCACCGGCCTCAGCCTGCCGCGGATCGGTGAAACCTTCGGTGGAAAGGATCACACCACGGTGATGTACGCCATTGAGCAGGTGGAGAAGAAGCTCGGCACTGATCCACAGCTGGCCAGTCAGGTGCAGAGGGTGCGCGATCTGCTTCAGATTGATTCACGCCGCAAGCGCTGAGGCTCTCTCGTTCGGCAGCCTCCAACCTCAGTACACGGGCTCAAAGATCTCCATCTGAACCACGCCCACCATCTGATGGATCGGATTCGGCCCTGCAGGAATGGCCGTCAGAGAGAAGGTGTAGATGTCATCCGGTGGGTTCACTCCGGTCTGAAAGGCGATCGTGACGGTGTCTCCAGGACTCACCGCTGATGCAAAGCTGACGTCGACTGAGCGTGCGTCATTGCTGAATTCCGCCTGGACCTCGAGGGCTTTCCCTTGACGACGTGGCGTTCCGATAAAGGCCTGAACAGGAACTGCTCCGTAATAGAAAGCGGCCTGGGCACCCCGGATCTGTTCAAGATTGATTCCTCCCAGATCAGCACCAGCACCCTCTGGGAATTCCAGAGTCACGTAGTAAACGGCGCAACATTCGAAGGCGTACCAGCGGTAGTTGGTGAGTTTTGCCTTCGTTGGCACTGCCACAAAACTGGTTTGACCATTGATCTCCACAGCCTTCGCCGTTGTGGCTGTCATCAGCACAGCTGCGGCCAGAGTTGAAGTCAGAAGACGCATGGGAGTGGGGTGGTTTGTGAATCGTCGTCGGACAGTTCAGGGGAGCGGGACACAGCGCTCAACCCTTCAGCTTTTGCCAGTCCAGCCGGCAAGATGCGCAGCCGCTTTTGACTGAGCCAGTTTTCGGGATACGGGCAGAGCCGGGTTCAGCTGCGCGGAGCTGAACGGCGGCAGAGGGCGTGTGCGCAGCCATGCTCCCCAGCGGAACTCGTGATACGGAATCAGGGGCTGCGGCTTGATCAGGCCTTCCGACTTGAGTTTCCAGATGAGGCTTCGGTAGGGGTCGTCATCAAGGCCCAGTAAGGACTGGGGCAGCGTGGAGGGTTCCAAGGGACCGTTTCCACGACCGTCATGGAGATAAAGCCAGCCCCGCTCCTGCAGAGCCAGGAGGGCTGCATCGCGGCTGTCGCTCTCAAGAACAGCGATCACGTAGCCATAGGTGGTGACATCGGCATCCATCTCCAGCAGTGCCCTCATGCGGTGGTGTCGATCCACCATCCAGAGCTCTCCAAGTTGGTTGCGCACCAGGGGCACGGGCTTGCCGCGGAGATCGTCGAGACGCCCCTTGCTGCTTTCCTGGCTGAAGTCCCTCTGACGGGCCCGAACTTCCGCCATCCCAACGCACATCTGCGTGGGCTGGAGATCACTCACCCTGACTTCGATCAGATTGCGCTCATCGTCAAGCTCAGGAATCCGGTCGTAGTGAGGATGATGCAAGGCGGATTCCAGGTTTCGACAGATCGAATTTTATTCGGATCCCAGCGATTGTCTGGTTTGCTGATCTGAATCGCACCCTGTGAAGAGCTGGAAACCAGACCCTTCAGAATGCTGGATAGTTGAGCGTCAGCTGCGGTGGACCAGTCGTTTGATCTTGTGGTGCTCGGAGCCGGTTCCGGTGGCCTCGCGGCCGCCAAGCGGGCGGCACGTCATGGCGCTCGTGTGGCCATCGTGGAAGGTGATCGCGTCGGTGGCACCTGCGTGATCAGGGGGTGCGTCCCCAAGAAACTGCTGGTCTATGGATCCCAGATGGCGGGACAGATGGAGGAGGCCTCCTGTTATGGCGTCCATCCGTCTGAGGTCAGGATTGAATCAGCACAGCTGCTCGCGAATGTGCGTGCTGAGGTGGATCGCCTCAATGCCATGCACATCGACTTTCTAGCGAAAGCCGGTGTCACCCTGATCCGAGGCTGGGGACGGTTCGAGGACGACCATCACATCCTTGTCTCGACTGATCCCGGCGGTGCCCCGCAGCAACGCCTGCAGGCTGAGAGGGTGCTCATCGGTGTTGGTGGCCGCCCTCAGCGGCCTGATATTCAAGGTGTCGAGCTGGGCTGGGTCAGCGACGACATGTTTCTGCTGGAACGGTTCCCTGAGCGCATGGTTGTGGTGGGTGCCGGTTTCATCGCCTGCGAATTCGCCGGCATTCTCAGTGGCCTTGGTGTCGAAGTGACACAGCTGGTGCGCCGCGAGCATCTGCTGCGTGGTTTTGATGTCGAACTGGCTGCGGTCGTGCAGGAGGGGATGGCTGAGAAAGGGGTGAATGTGCAGTTCTCGACCGGTCCTGAAGCCATTGAGGGAAAGCCAGGAGACCTGGTTGTGCGAACGAATCGCGGCGAACGAATCGCCTGCGGCGGGGTGCTGCTGGCCACTGGACGACGGCCCTTTCTGCAAGGTCTCAACCTCGATGCTGCGGGAGTGACGATCCAGGCCAATCGCATTCCCGTGGATGCTGATCAACGCACCAATGTGCCCCATGTGTTTGCTGTTGGTGATGTCACCGATCGCATCTGCCTCACACCTGTGGCGATTGACGAGGGTCGTGCCTTCGCTGACAGCGTCTATGGAGGCAAACCGCGACAGGTGAACCATGCATTGGTGGCCAGTGCCGTGTTCAGTCAGCCGGAGCTGGCCACGGTGGGGTTGTCGGAAGAGGATGCCATCGCCCAATACGGCGCCGATGGGGTGGTGATTCACAGGGCCCGTTTCCGTTCCATGGCTCAGGCCTTACCCAAGCGTGGACCTCGCTGCCTGCTCAAGCTGGTTCTCGAGGTGGAAACCGAGCGTGTGCTGGGCTGTCACATGGTCGGCGAACATGCAGCAGAGATCATTCAGATGGCGGCGATCGCCGTTGGGATGGGAGCAACTAAGTCCGACTTTGATCGCACAATGGCTTTGCATCCCACGGTGTCGGAAGAGTTCGTGACCATGGGCTAGTCACGCCAGATCTGCTCCTGGATGAGCTGATCAGCTCATGATCGGAGTCGTCTCTTGATCAGCCCTGAAGTCTCTGGTGGAGCGTGTCCGCCATTCGCAATGCAAGGGCGATGGTGGTGAGACCAGGCCCCACGCTTGGACAACTTGGAAACACACTGCTGTCGGCAATGTAGACGTTGTCAAGTTCATGGCACTTGCCTGTTGCATCAACAACCGATGCGACGGGATCATCCCCCATGCGGCAGGTGCCGCATGCAAAACCCACCACGCTGAGAGGAGCTTCTCCGCGGGGATGAACGGGCTCTGATGTCACCACCTTGGTGTACGGATCAGCTTCCACCGATTTGAGGGTATCGATCCACCGGTAAACCAGTCGGTCATGGGCTTCACGGTTGTTGTGGAGATAGTTGATGCGAATCTGTTCCTTGTTCAGCCAGACCTTGTTCTCCTGGTCGGGAAGCACCTCGGTCATGGCCCACCAGGCCACTGTGCGGGAAGCAAGACGCTTGATGCCGAAGTTGGGAATGAGTTTGCTGACAAGAGACAGGACGGGTGGAGATTCAGCGAACAGTGCGTCCTGCAGCACGCCTCCAGCTGCCTGAATGTGACCTAGTGGAAAACTCACATTTTTATCTCCCCAGTAGTAGTCGTTCACTCCGTAAGACCGTGGATAACGGCCGCTGTTGGGCGCCGCGGAACGTTGCAGGATTGAGGTGATCTGAATGTTCATCAGGTTCCTGCCCACCTGATCCGACTGGTTGCTGAGACCGCTGGGGTGACGCTCGTTGCCGGATCGCAGCAGAATGGCCGGCGTGTTGATCGCACCACAGGCCAGCACGACCAGATCGGAGGAAAACAACCAGATCTCGCCGTCAACATCCGCCTCCACCTTTTTCACTTCACGTCCGCTGGGACTCACATGCAGCCTGAGAACTTTTGCCTTGTGGCGGATTTCCAGATTGCTGGTGTCGGCAGTTGCCAGTCCGCAGAGCTCAGCATCTCCAACTGGACTTGATGCGTTGTCTGACCAACTGAGAGGCAGGTCATACGGTTGACAACCCTGGCGCAGCAGTCCTTCCCGTAGCTCTTCCAGGAATGGCATCACCGGTCGCGGTGAATGGTCAAAGCCTTTGTTGCGACTGGGTTCTGTCGGATCAACGCCAGCTTTGCCATGAACCCGATAAATCGTCTCAGCCTGGTCGTAGTAGGGCGCTAAGTGGTTGTAATCGAAGGGCCATGCCGGAGATATTCCCTCTTGCAAAGGCAGGTCGCTGAAATCCTTTTCGCGCATGCGCTCCAGCACGGCACCCCAGATTTTGGTGTTTCCGCCGACGGCGTAAAAAGTCTGGGGTGAAAAGGGATCCCCATCGGGCCCAAACCAAAAGTCATCTTTGACGCGCGGACGATTCTGCCAACCGTCTTCCACCGCTTCTCCGCGTTCGAGCACAAGCACGCTTCGGCCCTCGCGGCTGAGGGAACCCGCCAGAGTGCCTCCACCGGCACCACTCCCGACGATGATGATGTCGTAATGGTGGTCGTCGATAATCATGGATGGCACATGTCGTGAAGAGCTGAGTGATGCAGCCTGCGATCAGCTGGTGCGCTGCCACACATAAATCAGTACATAAAGGATGATCCAGATCACATCCACGAAATGCCAGAACAGGCTGACTGCTGTCACACCCATCTCTCCCTTGGCGTAGTTGTTGGGACGGAAGGAACGAGCCAGCATCAGGCCCATCAGCAGGATTCCCGTGATCACATGCAGACCGTGAAAACCGGTCAGCAAATAGAACGTTCCACCAAAAACTCCACTGCTCAAGCTGAAAGCCAGCTCTGACCATTCGACATACTGCCCATACACGAAGTAGCTGCCCATCGCCATGGTGAGCAGCCATAGGCCCCGGAAGCCCCACAGGTTCTCCTTGTGCAGATAGACCTCTGCGAAATAGGCAACAAAGCTGGAGCTCACAAGAATGACCGTGTTGATGAGGGGCATCCTTGTCTCAAGGCCTTCGACGCCCTCCGGAAGCCATTCAGGACTTGTGATCTTCAGCAGTGCATAACCCACAAAAAATGCCAGGAAAATGATGCTTTCCGAGCAGAGGAAAATGATGAAGCCAGTGAGATTGTGCCCGTCATGTTTGATGTGCCCGGGAACGTGCTTCAGCGGCAGATCAGCATTGGTACTGGTCATGGATCAGGCCTCCATGGAGCGTCGGACATAGAACTCCTCGTCTTCGACAAGGGGTTTACCCAGGCCGTAGCCATAGGGCTCACTGATCACGGTGGGAATATCGTCTTCGAAATTTTCAGCTGGTGGCGGTGAAGGAAGCAACCATTCCAGGCCGATCGCTCTCCATGGATTGGCTGGGGCCTTGGCACCCCGTGCCCAGGAGCTGACGATGTTGAGGATGAAAGGAATCGAGGCCACACCCAGCATGAAGGCTCCGATGCTTGCGATCACGTTCCAGAGAGCGAATTCAGGGTCATAGGAGGCAACCCGCCGCGGCATGCCGTAGAGACCGGCCCAGTGCAGTGGAAGCCAATTGAGAGTCGCACCGATGAAGGTGAGGGTGAAGTGGACTTTGCCAAGCCCTTCGTAGTACATCCTGCCGGTGAATTTGGGGAACCAGTGATAGATGCCGGCGAAGATTCCGAATCCAATCGTGTTGAAAATGATGTAGTGGAAATGGGCCACCACGAAGTAGGTGTTGCCCACATGGATATCGATCGGCACTGTGCCGAGCATGACGCCGGTGATGCCACCGAAGATGAAATTCACTAGCCCTCCCAGCACGAATAACATCGGCGTGGTGAGGCGGATCTTCCCTCCCCAGAGCGTACCGAGCCAGGCAAACACCTTCACACCGGTTGGAACGGCGATCAGCATGGTGGTGATCATCACCAGATTGCGCATCCACTGGGGAGTGCCCGTGTAGAACATGTGATGCACCCAGACAATCAGTCCCAGGAAGGTGATGATGAATGAGGCCAGCGCCACAAACTTGTAGCCGAAGAGAGGTTTGCGTGAATAAACCGTGATGACCTCCGAGAAGATGCCGAACACCGGCAGCACCATCACGTAAACCGCGGGATGTGAATAGAACCAGAAAAAGTGCTGGTAAAGCACTGGATCTCCTCCTCCTTCAGGCCGAAAGAAGCTGGTTCCGAAACTGAGATCGAACAGCAGCATGATGGCGCCTCCCGTGAGTGCCGGCAGACCGATGAGCTGAAGGGTCTGAGCTGCCCATGCTGTCCACACGAACACAGGCATTTTGAAGAAGCCCATCCCGGGAGCCCGCATGCGGATGATCGTGGTGACGAAGTTGACGGCACCCATGATTGATGAGACTCCGGAGATCGCTACCGCCAGAATCCAGAGGAATTCTCCATTGATCAGGTGGCCAAGTGGGTTCTGAATGCTCACCGGTGGATAGGACCACCACCCCGATGAGGCGGGTCCGCCAGGTATGAAGAAGCTGCTCAGCAGCACCACAGCAAAGACGGGCACCAACCAGAAGGCTGCAGCGTTCAGTTTTGGAAAGGCCATGTCTGGGGCACCGATCATGGTGGGGATCAACAGATTGTTGAATCCGTTCAAGACCGGGAACAGAAACAGGAACAACATCACTGTTCCGTGCATCGTGTAGAGCCCGTTGTAGACACTGGGGTCGACCAGATCCGCCGGCGGAGTGATCAACTCACCGCGCATGACCATGGCCAGCAACCCTCCTACCAGCAGGAAGAACAGTGCCAGCCCGATGTACTGAATTCCGATCACTTTCGCGTCGGTATTGAAGCTGAAGAAGCGCTTCCAGTTGTCGGGAGCACCGGGTACAGGGTGGGGCGCCTTGAGCACCCTGGGGTCGTATTTGGTGGTGGTCATCGGGGTCAGGCGTCGTGGGGCGCTTCGGGGTTGCCGGGGTCGTTGACCATCGGTGGCGGAGCGGGGGGAACGGTGGCCCACCCACGGTCGCCGTCCTTGAGACGTTTGGCGTAAAGGGGTGTTCCCGGACTGAGTCCTTGGACAAGCGGACGTTTCGCTGTTGTGGTCAGCCAGGAGTTGTAGTTCTCTTCTGACTCGACAATCACGTCGGTCTGGTTTTTGGAGAAGTAGGCGCCGCTGAACATGGCGTCGCGCAATCTGAAGCGACCTTCACGAGTCGGTGTGATGCTGTAGGAGATCACGCTGCCAGGAATGATGTCCTGCTTCAGCCGGAATGCAGGGATATAGAAGCTGTGAAGCACGTCTTCGGAGATCAGCAGGAAGTTGGCGCGCTGATTGAGTGGTAAGTGCAGTTCTGAACTTCGGACACCATCGGGGTAGACGAATTCCCAGGACCATTGCCTGGAAATCACCTCGATCGGTCCGATGTCGCGGCGTGCGTCCAGGGTGGCGACAGCATCGGGAGCCTGATTGAGCGCGACGTCGTATTTCTGCTTGGGTCCGAGGGATGCAAGCTTCTCGTTGACTTGGATCGAGTAGAAGGCCAGCGCCATCACAATGACAAAGGGGATCACCGTCCAGGTGATTTCGAGTTTGGTGTTGCCTTCGATCGGAAGACCGTCACTCTCGTCGTACTTCTCAGCGCGACTGAACAACAATGACCAGATGATGAAACCCACACAGCCCATGAAGACGAAGGCGCCGATGCCGACTTCAAGGCTGAACAGATCATCCACATAGGGTGCAGCTGTTGATGCAGGAACCGGCAGCCAGCCATAGGCCCAGCGAGACACCTGGAAACTCGCCGCCGCATCCAGTGCTGTGGAGATCAGGATCACCGCCAGCAGCCTGAAGGGCACACGCTTCTTGGGACTCTGGCGAGTGGATGTCATGGCAGTGCCTCCGAGAGGTCCGCTCCGGCCGCCAGCAGCTGATCTGCTGTGATGTGCACGCCAAATTCACTGGCGAGCCAGGCACCAAGGCTTCCATGCACTCCCATCACCAGAAGCACGACGGCTCCACAGACGAGATACAGCCAGGTCACCTGGCGGCCCAGGTCCTTGCGCCAGACGAAGCGCTGGTATCCGCGCCAAATGGTCATGGCCACGATGATCAGCAGCAATGCCACGCCTCCGATGGCGTGCCACAGCATCGTGTCGATGGCGTTCTGGCCGATGACGCTGCGAATGCCGGGCAGCGGTACGGCCAGCAGCATCTCAAAGAATCCTGCCGCCACCGTGAAGAAGGTGATCACGCTGCAAGCCAGCACGTTGTACCAGCCCACGTCGTGGAATCCGGTGCGTGTCACAGGCAGCGCCAGGAAACGGAACACGCGTTTTTCGAGTGGATAAAACGCACCGGCGAAATCGAAAGCGATTCCGATCGCGAACAATCCGATCGTGAAATGAACCAGGTTCGGGTGGATCGGAATTGTGTAGGGGAGATCGTTGGCGCCAAGCTGATCGACGATCTCGTTGATGGGTGATTGAATCGCCATCATCGGCAACGGGATCGTGGCGTTCATGACACCGCTCCACTGCGGATGGCGTCGACCACAGGCACGGTGTGAAGTCCGTAGACCCAAACGAGCATGTCGCCCAGATACACCTGGCAGAACACCAGCGTTGCCAGCACACCATCAAGGACCAGGAATCCTGCAGGTAGACGAGTGGGATCTTTTTGTCGGACCACATAGCGCCATCCTGTGAAGATTCCAAGCACGCCAGCCAGTGACCAGCCAATGGTGCTGTGGTAGTTCAGGATGTCGCGCGATGCTCCATAGGGACTGGCCAGGCCTGCTTCGATCTGGCCGAAGATGATGGCCACGAAGATGGCAACTGTCGCGACCACCAGATTCCAGAAGCTCACCTCGAAGAGATTGCGCCTGCGTGTAATCACACCGACCAGATCGAACACAACTGTGATCAGCGCCATTGCGATCACGAAGTGCACAACGATTGGATGAATGACATCCAGCCAGGGGAGATTCTTGTCGTTGAGAGGTGGAAGCAGCTCGAGCATCGTCCATCCGCGCAACGCTCTCCAAGGATGGACAGCATTTAGGGCGCAGTCACCCTTTCGTGAACGAATGCTCGCGATGCTGTGATATGTCTCTCAACCCGATCTCTTCAAGTCAGTTCAATTCATCGGTTTCTTTCAGCCGCTTGCGTTGCAACTGTTTCCAGTAGAGCCCTGCCTGAACGACGATCACAACAATCACTGCCGGAACCACAACGCAGAGCATCACCAGTCGGAACTCGTCCTGCCAGGTGGGCAGTGTGCGGGGCAGCACCTGATCCACCACATAGAACACGTACAGGGCCAGCAGAATTCCACCTTCCAGTCGGGTGATCTGTCCTTTGGTCCAGAAGATGGGCATGCAGGCCAGTGCAGTCAGCAGCATCACCGGCATGTCGCGCTGGATCAGCAGAGGACTCACTTGCAAGCCGCCTGCTCCAGCTGCTGCCACTGCACTGGCACCCAGCACGAGCAGCTGGTTGAGCAGATTGCTGCCGACAACATTGCCGATCGCCAGATCGGTTCGGCCCTTGATGGCGGCCACCAGAGACGTGATCAGTTCGGGCATTGAAGTGCCGGCGGACACGATCGTGAGTCCGATCACCGCTTCACTCACGCCCAGATAAGCAGCGGCACCGCTGGCACCACTGACGAGAACCCGCGACCCAACACCCAGCAGCAAAACGCCGAGCAGCAGCGACATCACCGCTTTGAGGATGCCGCGTTTGCCCTGGTCGGGATTCACATCAGGTTCGGCCCCTTCGACACCTGCCGGTTCCTCACGGGCTGTGCGGATTTCCCAGATTGAATTGATCAGCAGGGCCAAGAGCAGTGCCACGCCCGACTGCCAGGTCACCCTCCCCGCCGAGGCCATGCCCCAGACCGCCGCGGACACGGCGATCATCACCGGGACATCCCTGCGAACAAGACGGCTTTCGACGCGCAGTGGCATCACCACAGCACTGCTGCCAAGCACCACCATCACATTGAAGATATTGCTGCCCACCACGTTGCTCACGGCCAGCGAATCCAATCCCCGCAGAACGGAACTGATACTCACGAACAGCTCAGGAGCACTGGTTCCGAAGGACACCACGGTCAGGCCGATCACCAGTTGAGGGATTCCGAAGATCAGCGCCAGCGTCACCGAACCCTGGACGAAGACTTCGCCCCCTGCAAACAACAGGCCGATCCCGATGAGGACCTCAAGGGCGGATGTCAGGAAATCGGGCATCGTGCGTCGCGGCCAGGCCTCATTCTGCGATGTCAGCCAGTGCGCGTACGCGACCTGGATCACCTTGATTCAGGCTGTTGCGCTGACTGGGAATTAGCATTCCGCCACATTCGTAACGGTCCGGCGTGCTTCTGAATCACATCAGCACACGCAACGTCCGCGGGGATGTTTTTGGTGGTGTAACGGCAGCCGTTGTGGCGTTGCCGATGGCCCTTGCCTTCGGGGTGGCCTCCGGTGCAGGAGCCGCTGCAGGGTTGTGGGGTGCTGTGATCATCGGCCTGGTGGCATCACTCTTCGGTGGCACCCCCACACTGATTTCCGAGCCGACTGGTCCCATGACGGTGGTGTTCACCGCCGTGATTCTCAGTTTCACCAGTCAGATTCCCGACAAGGGAACTGCACTGGCGATGGCCTTCACCGTGGTGGTGCTGGCTGGTGTGTTCCAGATCCTGTTCGGATTCTTCCGTCTGGGCCGCTACATCACGATGATGCCTTACACGGTGATCTCGGGTTTCATGTCCGGGATCGGTGTGATCCTGGTCATCCTGCAGCTGGCTCCCTTCCTGGGACAGAGCAGTCCTCCCGGCGGTGTGATCGGAACTCTGAGTTCTCTCCCCGAACTGTTGTCTGGTGTTCAGCCGCTTGAGCTGGGACTTGCCGTGATCACCTTGCTGATCCTTTGGTTCACGCCAGAGCAGTTGAAGCGGTTCTGTCCTCCTCAGCTTCTGGCTCTCGTGGTGGGGACCCTGTTATCGCTCACCCTCTTCGGTGACGTTGAACTGCGCAGGATTCCTGAATTCACAGCCGAATTTCCCAGTTTCAATCCACCGACTTTCTCCGGTGATCAGATCCGGTTGATGGTGGTGAATGGTGCGGTGCTCGGCATGCTGGGATGCATCGATGCCCTGCTCACCTCAGTGGTGGCAGACAGCCTGACCCGTACGGAGCACGATTCCAACAAGGAACTGATTGGCCAGGGCCTCGGCAATGTGATGTCGGGTCTGTTCGGTGGACTGCCAGGAGCCGGAGCCACCATGGGCACTGTGGTCAATATCCAGGCCGGGGGGCGGTCGGCCCTGTCAGGCATCATCCGGGCCCTGATCCTGATGCTGGTGATTCTGCTGGCAGCGCCGCTGGCAGCACAGATTCCTCTGGCGGTGCTGGCAGGAATCGCTTTGAAGGTCGGCTTCGACATCATCGACTGGAGCTTCCTTCAGCGCGCTCACCACCTTTCGATCAAAGCGGCATGCATCACTTATGGAGTGATCGCACTCACAGTGCTGGTTGACCTGATCTGGGCCGTGTTCATCGGTGTGTTCGTGGCCAATGTGCTCACCATTGAACGAATGACGGCCCTGCAGGCCCGTGGTGTGAAAACCATCAGCACCACCGACGACGATGTTGAACTTCCTGAGGATCAGCAAGCACTTCTGGATCAGGCGGCTGGACGACTGTTGCTGTTCCAGCTCACCGGCCCAATGATCTTTGGTGTGGCCAAGACCATCAGCCGTGAACACAACGCCATTGAAGACTGTGAAGCTGTTCTGTTCGACCTGACCGAGGTCTCCCATCTGGGCGTGACAGCATCACTGGCCCTTGAAAACGCCATCAAGGAAGCCGTTGAAGTCGGCCGGTCTGTTTATCTGGTGGTGATGAACGGCTCCACTCGCAATCGCCTCGAAAAACTCAAGCTGCTTGAGCTTCTGCCCGATAATCATGTGAGCGAAGATCGGGAAGAGATTCTGCGTCGTGCGGTGGGGGAGCTCCCCGTCCTTCAGGAGGTCTGACTTGGCGGAGGTTCCAACGTCCCTGGTGCTTCGCCGTCCGGATGACTGGCATGTGCACCTCAGGGATGGAGCCATGCTCCGGGCTGTGCTGCCTGCCACAGCCGGAACTTTTGCCCGAGCCATCGTGATGCCCAACCTGCGCCCACCGGTGACCTCGGTGGATGCAGCGGAGGCCTATCGCAGCAGGATTCTTGAGGCCTTGCCAGAGGGGATCAGCTTCGAGCCGCTGATGACGGCCTATCTCACGGACGATTTCGATCCCGATGAGCTGGCGAGGGGATTCGCTCAGGATGTGTTCCGAGCGGCCAAGCTTTATCCCGCCAATGCAACCACCAATTCAGCGGCCGGTGTCAGTGATCTCTCCAAGATCTCCTCTCTGCTGACCTGCATGGAGGCCATCGACATGCCCCTGTTGATTCACGGTGAGGTCACGGACCCTGATGTTGATGTCTTCGACCGTGAAGCCCTGTTCATCGAACGCCATCTGAAGCCGCTGCGCCAGCGCCATCCTCGGTTGCGCATCGTGTTGGAGCACATCACGACCGAGGAATCGGCGATCTATATCCGAGAGGCTTATCAGAGTGGTGATGACCGCATCGCCGCCACGATCACGCCGCATCATCTGCATCTCAACCGCAACGCCATGTTCATCGGCGGCCTGCGCAGTGACTTCTATTGCCTTCCTGTTGTGAAGCGGGAATGCCACCGAAGGGCTCTGGTCAAGGCCGCAACCAGTGGGCTTCCCTGCTTCTTCCTCGGCACGGATTCCGCTCCCCATCCTCGCTCCGGTAAGGAGTCATCCTGCGGTTGTGCGGGCATCTTCAATGCGCGCCATGCACTGGAGAGCTACGCCGCCATCTTTGAACAGGAGGGAGCGCTCGATCATCTCGAAGGCTTCGCCAGCGAACATGGACCGCGTTTCTACGGCATGCCGCTCAACACGGACACCGTCAAGTTGGTTCGACGGCAGCAATCCGTTCCCGCTCGCCTGATTCCACCCGGATCGGCCCGCATCGGCGATGACGCTTTGCCCGATAGCGAATGGCCGTTGCTGTTCCATGCCGGTGAAACCCTTGCATGGTCTGTTGAAGCCAACGGTTCGTTGAATGATTGTTCTTGATTAGAGCCCTGGGCTGCTCATCATGATTCCGCCGTCTGCGAAGACACTCGTTGCAGTCATATAACTGGCGCCGTCACTGGCTAGAAATGCAACAACTGAAGCGATTTCATTCGGCTCTGCCATGCGCCCGATTGGAATTGCGGAGTCGAGCTTTGCGAGCAACTCCGGGTTGTTCATCGTGGAATTGTTGATCGGTGTTGCCACAGCGCCCGGGCCAAGGTTGACGATCGAAACGCCTTTTTTTGCCAATTCAACCCCTGCAGTTCTGGTGAGCATTCGAACGCCTCCCTTAGCCACGCAGTAAGGAGTGTTGTTGGGCATGGGCCAGTCTTCGTGCACCGAAGAGATGTTGATGATGCGTCCACCACTGCCCTGGCGGATCATCTGTTTTGCAGCGTATTGCGTCGCAAAGAACACCCCACGCAGATTGACATTGAGCACTTTGTCGAAGTCATCAGGTGTGGTGTCCAGAATCGACGTCCGAGTCTCGATGCCCGCGTTGTTCACCATCACATCAACCTTGCCGAACGTCTTCACGGCTGTGTCGATTAGGCGCTGAAGATCCTCCAGTTTGCCGACATCAGCCTGTATGCCAATCGCCTGGCCGCCCAGCTCACCGATTTCCTCAATCAGTTCATCAGTGCGATCAGGGTGAGAGCGGTAGTCGATCACCACTTTGGCGCCAAGGGAACCCACAACTTCCACGATGGCCTTGCCGATGCCTGAATTTCCTCCTGTCACAATGACGACCTTGTCACGTAGGCATAGGGATGCCATCGCCTTGGGGACCTGAGTGGTCATGACAGTCAGGGCAGAACAGCCCTTCGATAGCCGTTTTCTTTGCCCCCGTCAGTGTTCCGTGGGCAAACGGCGCTAAGGCTGTCTTGCTTGTGTTGCTGGATCTGTGGTCGAAGCTGTTGACGAATCACCGTCCATCGACGGGGCCTGACGCACTAATCTCAAGTTGGAGAGATCAACCCCTCCCGTCAGCGCCAACGTTGAAGTTGAGTCACCATCTTGGCGACAACGGCTGTCCAGCCTGTCTGGTGACTGGCTCCCACACCAGCGCCGGTGCAGCCGTTGAAGTATTCATTGAACTGAAAGAGATCTCGCCAAGCGTCGTCGTTTTGGAACAAGTCCACATCTCCATTGAAGGCGCGACGACCTGAAGCATCCCGCCGAAAGATTCCCACGAGTCGTTGTTCCAGTTCAAGTGAGATCTGCCAGAGATTCAGTTCACGTCCTGAACCGGTTGGAAACTCCATCTTGAACTCGTCACCGAGAACGTGGCTGAACTTCTGCAGAGCTTCAATCAACAGGTAGTTGATCGGCATCCAGACCGGCCCCCTCCAGTTGGAGTTACCCCCGAACATGCCAACTGGACTGTCAGCGGGGCTGTAGCTGATCGTGGAATAGTCGTCACCCTCTTGGTAGGAATATGGGGTCTTCTGGTACACCTTGGACAGACTGCGGATGCCGTACGGGGAGAGAAACTCCTCTTCGTCGAAGACCCGGGTGAGAATCCGACGCAGTCGATCGGGAGGCACGATCGAGTACAGAACGCGATCCTGATGCCAGGATCCGAGATGACTGATTGCATCAAAAGGAGCCCCCCGGTCCTCGGCCAGTTCATCCAGATATCTGCGCACATCGAGGGATGGAATCTCACGCACTGTCGCTGCATCAAACGTGGCGACTCCAAGCAGAGGAATCAGCCCGCTCAGAGATCGTGTGCGTAGGTAATCAGTGCTTCCGTCTGGCCGCTTGAGAACGTCGTAATAGAACCCATCCTCTTCGTCCCAGTTGACGAAGCCACGCCCTGTAGGACTGTTCAATGCGTAGGTGAGACGACTGAAGTCAGCCACGAAACGTTCGCACAGGCTTTTGTATTCCTCTTTGTCTTCAGCAAGCAGAACGCACGCCTCCAGCATGTTCAGACTGAGCATGCCCATCCAGGCCGTGCCGTCTGACTGTTCGATTCGGCTTCCGTCCTTCAGTGGATAGCGGCGATCGAAGATCGCAATGTTGTCGAGACCGAGGAATCCACCTTCGAACAAACTGTCGCCGTTGCGGTCGGTGCGGTTGGCCCACCAGCCGTACTCCAGCAGTAATTCGCGAAGGCTTGCACGCAGAAAGGGATAATCCTTGCGGCCATAGCAGCGTCCGGTGACCTGGAAGATGCGCAGCGCTGCCCAGGCCCCGATCGGTGGGTTGGCATCGGAGAGCGCCCATTCATAGGCAGGTGACTGGCCGTTGTTGGCGGTGTAAGACGCCTGGCGCAACATGCGTGACTGACGTTTGGCCTCGCCAGGATCAAGTTCTGCGAATGCCACGGCGTGGAACATCAGGTCCCACTGACAGAAGTAGGGATACTCCCAGCAGTCGGGCATGGAGATGATGTTGCGAGCCCGCAGGTTGCGCCAATAGGCGGTGTCGGTGTGCCAGCGCTCTTCCGGTGGTTTGGCTGAATTGCTGTCTCCCCGCAGCCAGCGGGACACATACCAGTTGTAGAACTTGCGACACCAGAACAGTCCAGCCGCTGCAGCGGCATGAATGGCTCTGTCTTCGTTGTTCAGATCTGGGGCCACCCAGTGCAGGTGGTCTTGCCAGTCCTGACGTCGCTGCTCAATCAGGGAGGACATTGCGGCGGATTCGACGCTGGCCTGCTCCGCCGTCCTGTTTGAGTCATGTCGACAGAGTCTGAGATTCACTTGCCAGACCTCACCGGGCTCGAGGTTGCGCTGCAAGTGGAGAGCTGCCTTGCTTCCTCTCTGATCGGGATTCACGGCATCAACCTTTCCCTCAGTCAGATATCGGTGAAAGGCATCTTTCACATAGGGCTGCTTCAGAGGCTGGTTGTAAAGCCGCTGGGTGTTGGTCTCGTTCTCGGTGAACAGCCAGGTTCCCTGTTCGCTGCAACTCAGGCCGTAGGAGCCGAGTCCCTCAACAGCGCTGCTCACGAGCCGATCGTCCTTCAGTTGCAGCAGTGGCGTGCTGCCATTGTTCTTCCTGTTCTCGCCCCAGCTCCAGGTGTTGCGAAACCAAAGGGTGGGAAGAAGGTGGAGTGCAGCCTTCTCCGGTCCACGGTTGGTGATGGTGAAACGGATCAGCACATCCTCAGGCGAAGCCTTGGCGTACTCAACCTCCAGATCGAAGAAACGATTGTCATCAAAAATTCCGGTGTGCACCAGCTCGAATTCGTTCTGGTTTCGGCCGCGGCGACGGTTTTCGTCTCTCAGTTGTTTGTAAGGGAAGCTTCTCTGGGGGTACCGATACAACGCTTTGGCATAACTACCTGTGGGCGTTCCGGCCAGGTGATACATCATGTCCTTGATGTCTTCACCGTGATTGCCCTCCGGATTGCCGAGACCGAAGAGGCGTTCCTTTAGTAGAGAGTCTTTCCCATTCCAGAGTGCCGGAGCGAAGCAGAGCAGACCCTGCTCATCACTGATGCCGAGCAGGCCGTCCTCGCCCCAGCGGTAAGTGCGCAGATGGCTGTGGTCAAAGGGGAACGATTCCCAGGCGTTGCCGTCTGCCGAGTAGTCCTCTCGAACGGTTCCCCACTGTCTGTCGCTGAGATAGGTGCCCCATCGATCCCAGGGTTGATGTCCTTCGTCGCGCTCGCGGCAACGAACGAGCTCTGCAGGTTCCTCGCCCAGCTTTGCGTTGGAGATCGCCGAAGTCGCCATGAACGAAACACCCTCATGTTTTCGAAGTTAATGAGGGTGATCTGGAATGCCCATGACAAAACGGCTTGTACCGCTGCCGGTGATGGGGGCGGGGGGACTTGAACCCCCACAGGATTTTCATCCCAAACGATTTTAAGTCGCGTGCGTCTACCGATTCCGCCACGCCCCCACGAGTCACCGGCACCGTGATGGCATTCTAGATTCCCTTGAGAAGGCCCATTCTGCAGACCATGGAGACTCTCCTCAACGCGGTTTCCCTGGACACCTTGCTGGTGATCGGTGCCTATGTGGCTCTGGGTGGTGCCTACCTGGTGGTCGTGCCTCTTCTGCTTTATGCCTGGATGACACGTCGCTGGACTGTGATGGGTAAATACGAGCGTTTGGGGATTTATTCCCTGGTGTTCCTGTTTTTCCCCGGATTGATTGTGTTTGCTCCATTCCTCAATCTCCGCTTCAGCGGCCAGGGTGAGGTCTGAGCATTGACGCGTGCCGGTGTCCTGAAACTTGGCCTTGGCCTTCTGCTGGCTGGTGGTTTGGGCTACTGGTTGTTTGAAGCTCTTGGACTGGAGGGGTTTTCTGCGGGCATTGCCGCTGAGGCGCTTCTGGTTGTGGTTGTGGTGATCTGGACCAGCTCCTATCTGTTCAGAGTGGTGACGGGTCGGATGACTTATATGCAGCAACGCCGTCGCTATCGCAGCGGTTACGACCAGCTCACCGCTCAACAGCTTCAGGAGCGGTTTGATGCCATGACTCCAGAGCAGCAGCAGGCACTGATGGCCTCCATTGCCGAAGAGGAGACCACTCAGGCCTCTGAGTAGTTTCAGTCGACCTTTAGGCTCGCCGCATCACAGTTTCAGAATCCGTGGCAGAGCTGTCCTCTCGCATTGCAGAGGTCTTCGTGAAGACCGCCCGTGAGCAGCGCCTGGCACTGATGCCTTTTGTGATGGCTGGTGATCCTGATCTGAAGAGCACAGCTGAAGTGTTGCTCAGTCTTCAGAACCATGGGGCTGATGTGGTGGAGCTCGGCATTCCCTACAGCGATCCTCTGGCGGATGGACCCGTGATCCAGGCTGCAGCTCACCGAGCTCTTGAACAAAACACAACCCCGGCAAAAGTGCTGGAGATGCTGGGTGGATTACGTGAACAACTCACCATGCCGGTTGTGCTGTTCACTTACAGCAACCCATTGCTGAATCGAGGCGCGGAACGCTTTTTTTCTGAAGCGGCCGCGGCTGGTGTTTCTGGTTTGGTTGTACCTGATCTTCCCCTTGAGGAAGCGGAACGTTTGTCTCCACTCGCAGCACAACATGGTCTTGATCTTGTTCTGCTCGTGGCTCCCACGACACCTGAACAACGCATGGAGCGCATTGCTGCTTCCAGTCGTGGCTTCACTTATCTGGTCTCTGTGACTGGAGTCACCGGAGAACGCACAAGTCTTCAAGAACGTGTCGGCCAGTTAGTCACTTCTCTGAAGCGATGTGAAGCCGGTCCTGTTGCTGTGGGATTTGGAATCTCCGGTCCTGAGCAGGTCCGTCAGGTGCGGGCATGGGGTGCCGATGGAGCGATTGTCGGCAGTGCCTTAGTCAAAAGAATCGCCGCTGCTCAACGAGGTTGCGCAGCGGCGGAAGCAGGTGAATTTTGCCGTGAACTGCGTGCAGCAGCCGGCTGAAGATCACTCTTCGTCTTCGTCCGTACCACCCACGGGAACGAGACGGATCTGTTTGCGACCCAACTTGATCTCGAACTCATCACCAGGTTTGAGATCGAGCATGGCGGTGTAAGCCTTGCCAATCAACAAGTTGCCGTTTCCTTGGACAGTTGCAACGTAGGAAAGCTTGCGACCACCCTTGCCAATACCAGCGGAACCACCACCAAGTTCAATGCCCTTGGCATTGAGAAGAGCTTCGTAGAAAGCAGTGAAGTTAACGCGATCAGAACCATCCTTCTTTTTTGAGACATACCCACAGGCAGTGGCCAGGTCTGTCTTGGAGACGTCACCTAAATCCTTGACCTTTGCAAGGAGTTCAGCACCAGTGAGCATCATAATAAAAACAATCTACCTTCTGAACATAGCGCTTAATGTGCAGTGCGCGTCAACCATTCGGCGCAGATTTTTTTAACCGGAGGTGAAACTATGGCCCGCTTCGTTCTCTGGGGGACCTATTGCGACAACGCATTGGAAAAAAGAGCTCCGTTTCGCGATGAGCATCTCGAGCGGCTTAAAGCCCTCAAGGAAAGTGGGACATTGATCACCCTTGGACCGACTGTTGGCAGTACACACGTTTTCGCAGTCTTTGAGTCCGACAGTGAATCAACTGTGCGAGCTCTGCTGGAAGCAGATGTCTATTGGCGAGAAGGAATCTGGACTCATCTGGATGTTTATCCCTGGATCCAGGCATTCTGAGCCTGCCGCCAGATCCAGTCGGCAACCACGACGTCATTCCCTTCGCCAAGAGCATCGGCATAACCGCTCATTTGACCAATTCCTTCACGGGCAATCTGCGCGATCGCTTGAGCATTGTTGAGCTCTCGTTTCTCGAGAGCCTTGAGCTTCAGTGTTCGTCCTCGACGAATGATGTTGCCACCGTTGGGATGACATCCAGCGCAATGCAGATCAAACAGTTGCGCTCCAGATCCATTCAGGCCCCAGGCGCTTGAACTCTGCCAGAGAAGTGCAATCAGCATCAGGGCACCTGCCAGCACAGTTCTCATCGTCAATCAGCCGATGATTTCAGTCTGCCTTGGTGCAAGCCACTGGTCGGATCTGAATCTGTGGGTTGTCAGGATCACAACAGTTGTTCTTGATCTGATGGCGGAAGAGGATCTGCAGCGTTTTCTGTTGAAGGTTCAACAGCTCAACGCATTGGTCAGCAGCCTTGAGGCTGATCCGGAACGTCGTCGTCAGTTGGCCGCATGCTCTGATCACAACGGAGTTGTGCAACTGGCCCGGTCATGGGGATACAGCATTGGCCGACGCTGGGGAGAGCCGAGTGTTGAGTCGCCACGCCGATCCAATCTGCTGGCCTGGGAGCCTTCCGCTTCAGGGCAGGAAATCGAAGAGGAGTTGTGCTCAGGCCAGGATTGGAGGCTGATCAAAATCATTTCCAATGGATCGCGCAGTCCAGACGGCTTCTGGTACCAACAGAAGGAGCATGAGTGGCTCACTTTGTTGAAAGGGAGCGCGCGCCTGCGTCTTGACGATCCACAGGAATGGGTTGAACTCAGCGTGGGGGATCAGTTGATGCTTCCAGCCGGTCGGCGTCATCGCGTTGAGAGGACGGATGCTGACCCGGGAACGGTGTGGCTCGCTCTTTACTGGAATGAGAGTCCTGGCGAGCATCCGGTTCATTCGATCGTTTGACGAGCCAGTAAGCCCCCGCCAACGCAATAGCGGAAACGCCAAGACCAATCAAAAGCTGAGGTTTATCTTCCGCCCCTTTGGGCAGCACAATCACTTTTCTGGCAACGGCCGTGAGTGCAGTGACCAGCACCAGTTCGACCTGCACGACATGGCGACGCAGGTAACTGGTGATGTTCTGCAGGACTTCAAGGGCGATGAGTACGGTCAGCAGATCGCCAAGGATGCGAATCAGACCATCGCCGAGCCAGTAGGAATCCTGTTCATTGGTGATCAGCGACAACGCAACCCGGATGGTGAGCTGCACGAGCGAAGCCGCGATCACAACCGCTGTGATTGCGGTGAGCAGGATGGCGACCTGCTTTTCACCCGCATCAACCCACTGCAGGAAACTTCTGCGTTTGCGACGGGATTGAATCACTGTGCTCAGTTGCTGCTGAACGGGTTGAAGTAAGGCTTGGCGGGTGTGTCGCCAGGAGGATTCTCGATTTTGGTGTTACAGGTGATCGATCCATCCGCTCCTTCGACGCAGTCGGTGGGAACCACGGTGCTCTGCTCACCGGTACGGCTGTTAGGGCCCAGCAACCAGACCTCTGATTGAGCTTTCACGGCCTGAGGAATCGTCACGCTGACAGCGGTGAGGAGGCTGACGCCGAGCAGTCGTTGCGGGACGGAGGCCATGGAGAACCAAACAGATAACCCCATGTTGCCTGCGATCGTGTTCAGCCGGTGCAGTCGTCTCTAATTTCTCTCAGCAGCAGATCCAACTGACCGAAGGGATCGGCATTGTTCTGAGCGGCGCTGGAGCCTGAACCCTCAGGCGCAGGTGCCCCAGGATCGGCTGCCCACTCGGCTTCGATCGAGCAGAGCCGGGCTGCTAATCGAGGCATGCCCCCAAGGACATGCTCTCGCTCCAGCACTTCCATCAGCGCGGGCATTCGGGTGGATGTCGCTCTGAGGCTGCGGCGGAGGTCCGACTGGGTACGCCCTTGCTGCTTGAGCCAGTCTTTCAGCAGTGCTGCAAGATCGTCCTCCAAGTCTCGTGACCAGCGGCTCATGGGCGGTGGATCGGCAACCATTGATCCAGTCTGCGTTGCGCCCGTTGCCTGATCTCGGGAGTGATGTGATTCCGGCACAGACCCATGACTGCGGTGATGGCCACCAGGTCATCACTGAAACCGGCCACCGGCAACAGATCCGGGATGAGGTCTGTGGGGACGAGGAGATAGGTGAGTGCTGCCAGCAGGGTGAACCTTGCTTGAGGAGGCGTTGCCGGATCAAGCAGCATCTCCATCGCTTCAAGGGCTGGGCGAGCAATCGATCGTCCAGCCCGTTTCAGCAGTTGCCGAAACACAGACTCATCGATGACTTCACTGTCGAGCACTTCAGCATCCACCACCTCATCGTTGAACCCGGGGTTGAACTCCGTGGTTCCTGAAGAGGAGCTCGATGTCATGACGATGGCGGACAGGCGTTCAGTCCTAACAATCTCACCCCGCCAGGCGCCTCTGCCAGGAGGAGAGCCGAATCACCAGGGGGTGGGTTCCCGTTCAGACGCTCATCTCGACAAGCCCGTGTTGAATGCCGGTTTTGCGGAGTTTGCGCAGGGCGCGTTGCACCACCTGGCGGCAGTACTCACGGCTGCAGTTCATGTGCCGGGCCACCTCAGCCAGCGTGCGCCATTCATGGCTGCCATCGAGGCCGAATCTCAGCATCACGACCGTCCGTTCTTTGGGCGTGAGATTGGATTTGTCCAGCAGCTTCCATGCGGAAGCTGTTCTTTCAGCGATTTCCGCCCGTTCCATCGGTGGAATTTCATCACTGGGGAGAACGTCAACAAGCTCTGAAGGATCAGATTTTGACTTGACAACCCCCTGAAGGCTGACCGTCACACTGCGTAATTCACAACCAAGCAGATCTTCCACCTCGCTGAGGGAGATTTGCATCGACTCGGCAAGTTGTTCTGATGTTGGAGGCAAGCCATTGCTCTGCATCAGTCGTGCCTTGGCAGCACGCAGTTTGGTGAGTTTTTCATTCACATTCACGGGAATGCGAATGGTGCGGCTCTGCGTTGAAAGAGCGCGGTTCAGGCCCTGGCGGATCCACCAGTAGGCGTAGGTGGAAAAACGGTGACCACGAGTTGGGTCGTATTTCTCGACGGCGCGTGTGAGTCCAAGCGTGCCTTCCTGAATCAGGTCCAGCAGGTCAAGTCCCTTGCCCTGGTATCGCTTCGCAAGATTCACGACCAACCTGAGGTTGGACGTGATCATCTGATTCTTGGCTCTTTCTCCCCGTTTAATCGTGCGCTTCTCTTCGTCGTTGTAAACGCATTCCGGTCCACTTCCGCCTGCAAGCTGACAACGCTCGTTCAGAGCCACCATCGCCTGAACTTTGCGACCCATGGTTAACTCCTGTTCAGGAGTCAATAGTTGATGTCTGCCGATTTCGCCTAGAAATGCACTCAGTGAACTCACCATCACATGTACGCCAGGATTTATTGAACCTAGGGCGAAAGGCTTTTTATTTGGCGCGTGTAATGAAGACTGCGGAATTCACATTTCAGACGTAATTCTGAATTTGTACCGAATTCAAGTTTTGTTCACAGTGTGATTCGTTTCGCTTCATATTTGCCTGGAATTGGTTGAACAGACCTTCGCCACGAAAGCGACGCGGGCTTCCTCTCAGCCGCTACTGTCGCCAGCAACAAATGATTCGAGCTCATGTTGCTGGCCTCTGCGCTGACTCCGGAGATTGCCAAGAGCGCTGGAGTGGCCTACGTCCATTACCTGAGCTTCATGCTCTGCTTCGCGGCTTTGGTGGTGGAGCGCCGGCTGATTCGTCCTGATCCGGATCGCAGGACCGCCACGGCCATGGTGATCACTGACATCATTTACGGAATTGCAGCACTTGCTCTGCTGGTGACTGGAATCCTGCGGGTGCTCTATTTCGGTCAGGGCAGCGACTTCTACACCGAAAACCCCCTGTTCTGGTGGAAAGTCGGTCTTTATCTGAGTGTTGGAGGGCTGTCGCTCTATCCCACAGTCACCTATGTCCTCTGGGCGATTCCGCTGCGCAAGGGTGAGTTGCCGAAGGTGGGCCAAGCGCTGGCAACCCGCCTCAGCTGGATCATCAATGTGGAGCTGGTGGGATTTGCCCTCGTTCCGATGCTCGCCACACTGATGGCTAGAGGTGTTGGTCTTCCTGCTGCCTGAGTAACGCGTTCGATGCTTGATGACCCTTGTCCACCGGTTCAGCAGGTTCGCAAGCTGGAGGGTCAGCCCTTCACCGCTGCGGCTGCCGAAACAGCACCTGGATACGGGGCGCGTTTGGCGACCACGGCTTTCGGGATTCCATCTCTGCCTCGCTGGTGTGTCTGGGTCGAGCCTGCAGCTGGTGAGGTGGCGGATCGATGGGAGCGACGCTGGCTGAATGCCATTGATGCCGCTTTGGATCAATGGATGCCTCTGTTGCCGATCACGCGTGTCAGTGACCGCAACCGGGCTCATATTCGGGTGGAACGCCGTCGGCCGCCCCGGCGCATGCTGTCGGGGGGCTGGCGAGCCAGCAATGGTCGTGCAGTGCTGCAATTGCTGGAGGTGCGTCGCGCAGACATCTGGCGACTGGAACCCGGCGTGACCGTGCTGGTCTCACCGGAACTGAGGGCGCAGTCCCTGCAGGCCACCGCATTGCATGAGTTGGGCCATGCCTTCGGTCTCTGGGGGCATAGCGTTGACCCGGCCGATGCCCTTGCTCCGGTGCAGGGAGCCTCCCCGGTGCTGTCTCCATCCGCTCGGGATCGAGGCACGCTGAACTGGTTACGTGATCAGCCCACCCGTTTCGGTGAGCCTTTCAAGCCTGCCGATTCCGCAGATCAGTGACGATGCTTTTGACGCACGCTCCAAGCTTCTGACAGGCCGCCCAAAACTCGGCATCCTGACGGGAGTGAACAATTGCTGGCCTTGAGGATTGCGACCTTGCTGCGCTCATGCAGCCTGATGCGTTCACTGCTCATGGGTGCCGTACTCGTTTCGGTTGCCGGATGTGGTTCCTCCGGTCCTTTTCCCAGTGAAGGGCGTAGCTCCAAAGACAGCATCCGTATCCAATTGGATGCCGCTGAGCCCTCCGCCAGCACTGGAGAGATCAAAAACGGACGTGAACCCCTTCGCTTCAAGGTTGGCTATGGCCGTAACGGCATTGCCTGTGCTGGAACAACGTTTGAGGAGGGATGGACTCCCCTGGGCACCTTTCGTGTGAACGCAATCCTCAGTGAGGATCGCTTTGTGATGGATCCCGCTTTGGTGAAGGAGTCCGGAAAAACCGAGACCTATCTGCGCGAGAACCTCTTTCGCAACATGAGTGCGATCGATTTCAAGGGGGATGGTGAAACGGGTGAGTACGGCGAGGGTTACATCAGCCTCGCACCTGTGCCTGAAACCCCACAGCCCTTTCGTTTCAACACCTACGACGGCAAATTCCGCTGGTACAGCTTCGCGATTCACGGCACCAACGATCCCACCCGTGTGGGCAAGTCGATCACCGGTGGCTGCATCAACGTGGATCAGAAGGTGATGACTGACCTGCTCAAAACGGTGCGGCTCGGAGATGAAGTGGTGATCAGTTCTGAGTCTCCCTGCACACCCTGATCAAGGTCTGCGCGGGGCTCCACGCCGAGCCGCCAGGACTGACTGCACTTGGCGCCAGCTCACACCGTGATGGGCTAGGGCCACCTGCAGATGGAAGAGGATGTCGGCCGCCTCTCCAGCGATCTCGTCGGCGTTGTCGTCCTTGCAAGCCATGACGAACTCCGCACTCTCCTCTCCGATTTTTTTGAGAATGCTGTTGTCACCTCCCTTCAGCAGTTTGTTGGTGTAGCTGCCCTCCTCAGGCTGATCGCGGCGGCCTTCGATCACGCGCATTAACTCCGTGCAGGCATCCGCCGGAGGTGGGAGCGCGTCAGCTCCTCCCGGGGCACGCTGGTCGCTGTCTTCATAGAAGCAGCTGCGAGCGCCGGTGTGGCAAGCCACATCGCCGGTCTGTTCGATCGAGACCAAAATCACATCCGCATCACAGTCGTAACGGATGCTTCTCACTTTCTGGGTGTGGCCGCTGGTGGCGCCCTTGTGCCAAAGCTCCCGGCGCGAGCGGCTCCAGTAATGGACCTCACCGCTGCTCAGGGTGAGTTCGATGGAGTTTCTGTTCATCCAGGCCACCATCAGCACGGCACCATCCAGCCAGTCCTGGGCGATCGCGGGGATCAGGCCCGCCTCATTGAAACGGAGCTGATCAATGAATGCTGAGGTGAGGGGCTGCATCGGTCCGCGCGTGCTGCAGATGTAGACAGGAGGAATCCTGCCGCAGTGCCGTCCTCTTTATCCGCCCGATGCCTCTGCCCTCCGCTGGTCACACCTGCAGCAAGCATTTCGAGGGGTACCCCTGTTGCCATCGGCAGTGGCAGCATCCCGGACATTGCCGGTTCGTGCACGGTTACAGCCGCAGCTTCACCGTGTGGTTCGCCGCGACCCACCTCGACCCATGTGGGTTTGTGGTGGATTTCTCCAGTCTCAGGCCCCTCGAGAAGCAGCTCAGGCACCAGTTCGATCACACCTTTTTGGTGAATGCTGATGATCCGTTGATGCAGCAATGGCAGACCCTGCACACACAGGGTGCGCTGGATCTGCGGGTGATGGACAACGTCGGGATGGAAGCCACTGCACGCTTGGTCTGGGGCTGGGCCAACACCCTGTTACTGGAACGTGATGCCGGCCGCAGCTGCTGCTGGAAGGTGGAGGCGCGTGAGAACCAGGCCAATGGCGCTTGTTATGAGGCTCTTCCCGAGTGGTTCAGCACTGCGAACCCGCAACCAGGCCAGTGATCAGCGCAGCACCAGTGTCCGTTGCTCTTCGCTGCCGCTGGTCGGCTGCACATCCACAGTGACGTCATCCCCGTCGCCGTAATGTCCGGCCAGGATGGCTTTGGCAATTGGGGTTTCCAGTTCGCGCTGGATGGCACGCTTGAGTGGTCGGGCGCCGTACACCGGGTCATAACCGGCATTGGCTAACCAATCGGTGGCGTTGTCGCTGATCGTCAGACTGAGCTTGCGCTCCATCAGACGTTGACGCAGGCGGTCCACCTGCAGACTCACGATCTGGCGTAGTTCGTCTCTGCGCAGACTGTGGAAGATGATCTGATCATCGAGCCGGTTGAGGAATTCAGGTCGGAAATGGCCGCGAAGGGCTTCATTCACCCGCCGTTCCATTTCGTCGTGCTGACCGTCATCTCCGCCGAGATCCAGGATTGACTGGCTGCCGATGTTGCTGGTGAGGATCAGCACGGCATTGGTGAAATCCACAGTTCGACCCTGGCCGTCGGTGACCCGACCGTCATCCAGGATCTGCAGCATCACGTTGAACACGTCGGGGTGCGCTTTCTCCACTTCGTCGAACAGGATCACGGCGTAAGGCCGACGGCGCACGGCTTCAGTGAGCTGTCCCCCTGCCTCGTAGCCGACGTATCCAGGAGGAGCCCCGATCAGACGACTGACCGTGTGCTTCTCCATGTATTCACTCATGTCGATGCGAACCATCGCGTCTTCGCTGTCAAACAGCTGAGCTGCCAGGGCCTTGGACAGCTCGGTTTTGCCGACACCGGTGGGACCGAGGAACAGGAAACTGGCAATCGGTCTGTGGGGATCACTGAGCCCGGCGCGTGAACGCTGAATCGCATCGGCGACGGCGGTGACGGCCTGCTGTTGACCCACCACGCGCTCATGCAGCTGATTCTCGAGCCCAAGCAGCTTGGCCATCTCCGACTGCACAAGCTTGGCCACAGGAATTCCGGTCCATTTGGCGATCACCTCGGCGATGTCATCTTCGGTGACCTCCTCACGCAGCAGCGACTTCTCCTGACCGTTGTCGTCGTCCTCGCTCAGTGCGGCCTCCTTCTCCGCCAGCTGCTTCTGGAGTGTGGCGAGAGTTCCGTATTCCAGTTCAGCTGCCTTGTTGAGGTCATAACTGCGCTTGGCCTGGTCCACCTGTAGCTGTACACGCTCGATCTCCTCCTTGAGGTTGGAGAGCTCATCAATCGCTCCCTTCTCCTGCTGCCACTGAGCATTGAGAGTGCTCTGCTGCTCTGAGAGTTCCGCGAGTTCCCGCTCGAGCTTCTCCAGCCGCTCCTGGCTGGCGGCATCGGATTCACGGCCGAGCGAGAGTTTCTCCATCTCAAGTTGCAGGATCTTGCGATCGATTTCATCGATCTCCTCCGGTTTGGAGGTGATCTCCATCTTCAGTCGCGCGGCGGATTCATCCACCAGATCGATGGCCTTATCCGGCAGAAATCGGTCGGCGATGTAGCGGCTGCTGAGCACGGCGGCAGCCACCAGTGCACTGTCGGCGATGCGAACGCCATGGTGCACTTCATAGCGTTCCTTCAGTCCGCGCAGGATCGAGATCGTGTCCTCCACCGTGGGCTGGTCGACCAGCACCTGCTGGAAGCGACGCTCAAGAGCTGGATCCTTTTCGATGTGCTGACGGTGTTCGTCGAGTGTTGTGGCTCCGATACAGCGCAGTTCGCCTCGGGCCAGCATCGGTTTGAGCAAGTTGCTGGCATCCATGGCGCCACCAGTGGCGCCGGCCCCAACCACCGTGTGGATCTCATCGATGAACAGAACGATCTGTCCTTCGGAGTCGGTGACCTCCTTCAGAACCGCTTTGAGCCGTTCCTCGAACTCGCCGCGATATTTGGCACCTGCGATCAGGGCTCCCATATCGAGGGCGATGAGCTGTCGGTTCTGCAGCGCCTGAGGAACATCGCCGTTGACGATGCGCTGAGCCAGCCCTTCGACAATGGCGGTCTTGCCGACGCCGGGCTCGCCGATCAACACCGGATTGTTCTTGGTTCTGCGGCTGAGGATCTGAATGGTGCGGCGGATCTCCTCGTCACGGCCGATCACAGGATCAAGCTTGCCGTCGCGGGCGGCCGCCGTGAGATCACGTCCGTATTTCTCCAGCGATTCGTAGGTGGCTTCTGGGTTTTGATCGGTCACGGTCTGGCTGCCGCGCACGGCATCAATGGCGGTTTTCAGGGCTTTGGCGTCGGCACCCACCTGACTGAGCAGGCGTTGTCCGCAGCGGGAATCCTCTGCTAATGCGAGCAGCAGGTGTTCGATGGAGATATAGCTGTCTCCGTACCCCTGTTTGAGAGATTCGGAACGATCCAGCAGGGCGTTAAGCCCTTTGCCTAGGTAAACGGATTCCGGCGGAGACTGCAGCGCCGGTTGCTGACTGAGATGGGCTTCCAGGTTGCTCTGCAGAGCGGATGGTGTCACATCGGCTTTTTCGAGAATGCGACTGGCCAGTCCGTCCTGTTCGAGGAGTGCCAGCATCAGATGCTCGGTCTCCAGTTGCTGATGGCGTCGCTTCTGGGCCAGGTTCTGGGCCGAGAGGATCGCGGCCCAGGCCTTTTCAGTGAATTGTTCGGCCGTGGGTTGCATGAGTCCGTTGGTACTGCAGTCACCGTATGGGGCGGATCCAGGCTTGAGCCAGGGGGAACCGATCCAGTCGGTTCGGTCTGCACGCCAGCATGCGGCCAACCGATCCGGATCGGTAGGGTCCACCGAATCATGCAGCGATCAAGGTGGATGAAACCCCTGTGAATCCGACTCTGGTCACGACACTGGTGGCCAGAGTTCGAGAGCTCTATGGAGCTTCGCCCTCGGATCTGGAGAGGATGTGCTGGACCGTGGTTCATGAACATCATCACGGTGCCATGCCCTCCGAGTACGACATCCGGGAAGTTGATGAGGATCTCTATCTGGCCGTGCTCACCGCGGCCCGTCAGCCCGGGTGAGCGGCACTTGAGTGGGATGGTCTTTTTTTAGTCTTTGACGTTGATTCTGCAGGGATGCAACTTGATTGATGCTTGGAATCTCAGGGCCACTGTGCTCGCAACTTGAATGTTGAGGAAGAACTCATCAGTCTCTTTCAAGGCCTCAGAATGGTGATCCTCTGCGGTTGATCGAGTGCCATCACTTTGATGGATCCACCAGACAACGGCAGGTCTGAGAACCTCATCTGTCTGACATCGGGGTTCTCAAAAGTTTTGATGGAATAGGTGCCGTTTTTCTGATCAGACACGACCGACCACTCCGTGATTTCAAAGGTGGCTTTCGAGCCACCTCCTCCAAATCCGCCTCCAGCTGGAATGCCCTGGCTTCCCGGAGGTAAATCGAACTGGTCGAGCAGATGGAAGGCTGTTCCCACCTGGTCGGCTGAGCTCAGATCGGTGGGCGCATTTCTGCTGAAGATCAGTGCCCTGATGAACCTTGATGTGGAAAGGAAATCGCCTGGCAGACCCTGCAATCCCGCGCCGGCGCTGACAGGAGGCAGTGCCAGCCCGTTCACTGTGATCTCTGCCGGTGGCATGGCGTTGAGGTTGCCGTAGTTACCGGCTGCAATCAGTTGATAGGGAAGCGGTGGGGAGTTGGTGTAGACGGTGGTCGGGTTATCGAGCATGTTCAGCTCCCCTTTGATGTATTCCACGGAGAGGCTGTTTCCATCGCGATCGTGCAGAATCATGTGAATGGGAACAGTTCCGCCAAAGGCCTTCAGGACCGATCCATTCACCAGAACGCTTGGGAGCGACTGTTTGACTTCAGCAACCGACTCAAAATTGCTCAGGACATAAGCGAGCAATTGCCAGCTGGCAATCGAGCGATCGCTCTGATCGGCAGGAACGTTCTGAAACCGTGCGTAGCCCTCGAAATACAGCAATCCTCCTGCCATTCCCTTCTCATTCATGCCATCGACGAGCGCGTCGTTGACTCCGACGGCGTTCAGGCCGATCACCGCGTACCGGCTTGTCCAGCTCAGACCGCTTCCCTCCTGGCCTGATGGACCGGCTCCTTGGATCAGGGTGCCGCGTTGGATCAGGACGGCCTCGCTGTTCAGTGGTTTGGCAAATTCCATGGTTCGGCCGTACACCCTTCCACCGTCATTGCCTCTCAACGTGAAGCTGGTGCAGGCGGAGGCTGCGCCGATGCTGGCGCTGGCGATTCCGAGACCAAGCCCCATGGCCAGGGCTCGTTGCATCCTTGAGGCCATCACGTTTCTGCAGCTCCTCCTGAAAGGGTGTGAAGAGGGCCTATTCAGTGGCTCCTGCTCCAGGTTTTCTTTGGTCTTCGCGCCAGGTCAGACATCAGATTCTCCAGGGTCAAGTCGATCTCGCGACTGGAACGATGCTCGGCCACTGACAGGTGAACGTATTCATCAAATCGCTGCGGGAGCGATTCATCTTGAGGCGCTCAACACCTGCGTTGTGTCTGTGGTCTTGATCTCGATTCTTATTACGAGCATAGAATGACGCTTCAGTGAAAAGTTGTTTTCGGTCAAACTGTCATGAAGATGTTTTCGATGCTACAAAGCATCTTATGTTTTCATTAAGGCGAGCGACGATTTCTGTTTATGTCTTTATGAATGAAAGGTTTGTAATAACGCATTATGGCTGAAAGAGACATTATTTCGACGATCGAAGAACTACGTAATGCGATCTTGAATTATGAGGTCAAGGAGGTTTCCAGTGATCTGGTTTTTAATTTTCCCGATTCAGCAGATGGCTCACTTTATTCTCCGAAAATAGGATTTGCTTGGACAGGTAGTTCGGCGACTTTGTACGGCTTGCTTGTTCTTAACCAGCGATTCCAGTCTTCGTCAATTGATTTGTCTTTGAATGATCAGAATGCTTTAAAAATTGATTCAAAAGTTCTTAATGCGCTTCAGCGTGGTGTTGGTTTTGGGTTTGCATATCAAGAGAAACTCAGTGCCAAAGAATTAGAAAATACTGATTATCCTGTTTTTGACGTTAAGGCTACTTTTGCTACTTCTGCTGCCATCCTAGACAAGAAAAAAGGACCTTTCACGGCATTGGGTTCAGATGGCAAAGAAATTTCGATCAATCAGTTGACAATCGACCAGAGAATACCCACCCAGACTTATTGGCGAGAGCTTCTTGATGAGAAGATTGCTAAAAATGTTGTTAACCCCATCCCTATTCCCGGGATTGTTTTTAGTGAAATAACTGAGAGGTATGCAAATATTGACTCGACAACGACAAATTATGGAAAGATTGTTGGTATCAATGATACGCTGTTTTTTGGTGGCGGTGGCGGCGGCACTGGCGTTTTAAAACCAGACGGTCTTTCCTTTACTGATGGACTTACTGATTTTGATCAGTGGAAGACATTCCCCGAAGCGTTTGTTCGTTCAGAAGGTGCTTTTGAGCTCATGAAGAGCGTTAATCGTAGGTTTGGTGTAAATGGAAATCCGAATTCAACGCTTGACCAAGCATCTGAAATCTTTTATAAGGAGTTTTTGCAAAAAAGGTTGGAAGAATATACGCAATTGGAAAGATTCCAGTCGTCGAATGGTACATGGCTTAAAAATAGAAAGTCCGAACTCATTGGTGAGCTTGTGGTGTTAGTTCGTTCCTTTGAGAATTTTCAACTTGCATCCTCTTCCTTGAATACGGGTAGTAACGGAGAAGGCTTTTCAAATGCTGCCAATCCATTGGTTGGCAGAAGTTATGAAGAAATCACTGTCAACGATGATTTTCGCATTGATACTTTCATGGGGCAAGAGTTTATTATTGACAACTTAAAGATTCCTGGCACTGGCGAATTTGCTGCTGAGGGTTGGTTGTCTTTGGCCTCAAGTTCCGATGTAGATCTTAACGATAACGCTTATCCTAGCGATGGATGGTTTAATTTGGATCAAAAGAAATCACTTGAGAAGAGCGACATTGGTGGAGGTCTAAGTGATTACAAGAGTCATTTCGCCATCAATGACAACACGATTAAATTCGCTGCCTTTGCTCGTAATTCGGTCAGTAGTGATACGATTTCCGCCGCTGAGTTGACCTCTGAATTTAAGAACACGCTTCAAGGTCGCACGCGTATTAGTAATGATGCTTTTGAGGATGTTCGGATTGATGATCTGGTGGGCTTTGGAAGTGACTTCCTTCCGGATAACTTCAGTACATTCATCTCAATGGCTGGTGGAGTGGATCGTGTAACAGGAAGCCGCTTTGCGGATGTGATCATTGGGCCAGGTGAGAGTAGTTTGCATGGGACCATGACATTTAACTCCGGAGATGGTGGTGATTTTGTCAAGCCAGGAAGGGGGCAGTCGTTGTGGTTGCTTGGAAAAGGGCGTGATGTCATTGCATTTTCCAAGGGTGATTTGTTTGGCCAGTCAATCTTCCTTGACTACAACAAAAAAGAAGACGTATTGATCTACGAAAAGGGAATCACTGCTGAAATAGATGCCAATGATCGTTCAATTCTTTATTTGAAAGATGATTCAAGTGACGCCGTAAAAACGATCCTGCTATCCGGCTCTAGTGATCTGTTTTGGTCTGAACAATCAATCCAGGCTGGCTTCTGAAGTTGATGCTGAAAGGCGGACGAGTGGAGTTGACCTGAGGGTCAACTCCACTCTTGGGTGCAATGGATTTGGATGCTTTCATCGGTGCGCTTCGCACTTGGGCTGAAATTCACTGCATCCATCGGGACGGCATGGCAAGCAGGTCTCCGATGAACTGCTCATTCTTTGGTCTGCTGGTTCGTCGGGTCGGCTTGGATCTCACCAGCTTCACGTCTTCCACTGCGTCGCTCCACTCAAGGCATGTGTGAGCAGCAGTTGCATCCCAACCAAGGCATGGGCCATGGTTAAGCAAATCTGAAGGAGTGGGTTGTGAAGGCTGCACCGTCCTGTCCTCTGCACCTGGGGATTCTCGATTCACCCGACTACTGGACCGACAACGCCCTGGTTGAGTCTGTATCGCCAACGACCGCTTCGGAGTGGAGGCAATGGATTGAACAGTCCGAGTCCGATCGCAGACTCAGGAACCCTGACCGGCAGTCTGGTCTTCGTGGCTGAAACGTCCTCCGTTCGGCAGGATGAAGGCATGAAGAAACGGTCATGGCTGACTCGGGTCGGAGCACACCTTCTGGGTGTGGTGGATGAGTACTGGGCCATGCGCGAACCTGCCCAGTATCACCAGCAGCTTCCCCGCTGTGAGCTGAAAAGCGACATCGATGCGACCAGGTCAGCGAGCCAGAGTTGACAGAGTGGAGCCGCAAGCACGCTTCCAATCGCTCTGATACAGCATCCCCGCCTCAGTGACGATAGGGCTGCCACTCCGTTGGACTGTGGCTAGGGGTTGGAGATGACCTCATGGATGGTGAGCTGCATGTCTGTGATCAATATCTCCGGCGACAGGATCCCCAAGCTGGATCGTGTGTCCGAGCACTGGCCGCGCACGATCCAGCAGTACTGGCGTGATCAGGAGAACCGCCAGAAGTCGCTGCAGGCCAAGCTCCTGTCTGAAACGATTCGCCTCCAGAGTGCTTCAAGGCCTCGCAAGCAGCTCTTCGCGAAGCGGCAGAGTTTCGTCTCTCCGTGCCACACGCTTCGGTCATAAGGTCCGTCTCAGCGACAGACCCCAAGATTGACTTTTGCTGCTTTGAGGGCTTCTTCACAGGCGGCACGATCCTCCTTGTCGATCTCTCCCTGACTGCCATTCAGGCGGGCTTCAAGAAACGCGATCTCTTCGATCCAGTGATGGCGGTCGTTGGGTTCAGGGCTCATGGCTGACGGAAAGTCGTTGCGACTGTCGCACTTACCATCCCAGCATCGAGGAGGTGCTGATGTCGGTTGTGGTGCCGGAGGATTTTGATTATTCGGCTTCGATCTCGTTTCTTGAGATCAGGGATCAGCTGCCCTTGATCGATCCTGAAAGCCTGTCCCGGCAGGATGTGCTGGCGATTCTTCTACACCTGTTTCGTCAGAAGCTCGGTTTTGTCGATCGCGGTCACGATGTCAACAACGCCGAAACGGCCTGGGTGAATGCCTATCTTTTCAGGCTCAGGCCAGGCCATGACGATCAGGGGTTGGAGGGATATGTGGTCGAATGCATCGGATCCAGCGTGGATCGCATGGCCGAGCTGCTCTGATCTCAGGCCTTGATAACCGGCGTCCGGGCCCGTTCAGTTACACCTGTCGTGGTCGATCAACCAGATCACATTGATTCAACCCCTGAGCATTGGGGTCGGCTTGCTGAAGCCGGTGCAGGATGTTGCGCAGATCGGCTCCAGCCAGTTCTCCGTTGGTTTCCCACTTCAGGCTGGTCCCGCGACGGTTGTGAACGGTGTCGTTCATGAGCATTCTCGAGCGAATGCACTTTCGTTGATCAGCAGGGCCCAGGACAGCGTGTGGCCAAAATCCTTAAAGGAAGTTAAAAATGTGTCGGTTGCTACCGTTTCGGCGCGATTCGTGTTCTGCCGAATCCTTTGGCCTGCGCCTGGCGGGTGAGGTTGCGTTGCTGACGGCTGAACAGTGCTTTGCGTTCAATCGCTTCTCCCACATGGGGCGCGATTTCGACGCCACTGGCCCGCATGGCGTGCTGCTGCTGCTGTTCTTCGCAGGACCCTGTCTCGGTCTGCAGGTAGGCATCCACGCAAGCCTGGGCCGTTTCCGTCGGCGCGTAATACAGAGTTCCAGGCCCCCTTCGTCGTCGAGTCAGGTTTCTCGTCAGGCGTCGTTGTTGCATGCCTGCCCAGAGCTGACCTGGGTTGCGGACCATGTAGCTGTTGAGACTTGGTGCCTCCGTGTCTTCGCTGAGCGCCATGGAGGTTCCATCAACGAAGTCGCTCAGCAGGGTGACGACTGGCATGGCCCGGGCCACAAAGACTCAGTCTCTGCTGCCGTGGGTTCTGATTCCCAGAGCGCTGCGGTTGAACCAGCTCTCCATGTTTAAGGTCTGATCGTTTTCGATCAGATCGGCACGACTCAAAGCGAAGTCGAGACTTCTTGCCAAAGCAACAATGTCAGCATCATTGGAGCAGCCATGCAGTTGTCGTCTCAGCGATGCACTGTGTTCGAGCGCATGAACAAAGGCACTCAATGCTTCTCTGCTCATCGTGACCACCCCTTCTCGGCCTGTTTCTCGACGAAGGCAGCCACATCATCGATTTCCCTGAGACTTAGCTTGCCTTCGTAGGAAGGCATTGCATTTTTACCGCTCTCGATCTGGTGCTCGATGGCTTCAATCGGATGCTGGTTGTAGGAGTCGAGGTAGGCCTGCAAGTCCGCCTGGCTCAGGGTGCGAGTGGCTCTGATGACGTTGCCGCCACCCATATGGCAGGCAGCACAGTTGCTGGAGAACAGCTGGGCTCCATGCGACAGGTCCGGGTCAGTCATGGCTCTTGCCGGCAGAGCCGCTCCGAGAGTGAGGCAAAGGCTGAGGATCAGTGCCAGTGCAGAAGCGGGGTTTGGCATCCCTTGGCGTTCATCTCTCAGCCAAACCTATCCATCATCAACAGCATGAAAAGACCCCAGGTTGAACGTTGACAATCTGGGGTCTGAATATCTTGAAATCTGAAAAATCAGGTGTTGTCCGAGCCGATCACTCGACGATCACCTGACCAACCATGCCAGCACCGCGGTGGGGCTCGCAGTAAAAGTCGTAAGTACCAGCTTCACCGAAGGTCTCTTCCCAGGATTCGCCGGGTGAGAACGCCAGATCGGGGTGGCTGTATTCGTCGTGACCTTCAAAGACGGCGTTGTGAGGGGCCATCTTGTTGTTGACGAACTTGACGGTGTCACCGGCTTTGATCGTAACGGAGCTGGGCTCGAAAGCCAGCATTCCGGAATCTGCGCCAAGCTTCACCTCAACGGTGGCGGCACTTGCGGAAGCAACACCCATAGTGCAGGCCAGCACAAGGGCGAGTGCGGAGTAGAAAATCGACTTGAGGCTCTTCAGCATGACGACTGTTGAAGTTGCCTAATTATAGGCGTATCTCAGGGTGATCCCCGTCTCGGTAAACCTGAATCCATCAAGACCGATTCAAGATCTGCGGCATGGCTTTTGTCGCCGAAGCGCTCTGGCTGGGTCACGGGTTGGTGAATGAAATGGCGCTGACGAATGGAAAAGCGATCCCAGGCATTGACCTCGATCGGCAGCACCCTGATCAGTGTTTCGATCAACCAAGGCCAGAGCGGGATGCCAGGAGTTCGTCGAACTCCCCGCCAGCGGCAGAGGCTGGCCACTGCTTCATTGACGCTGATGGCCTTCTGCCCCATCACAATTCTGCGTACAGCTCCCTGGCCAGGCTCCGGATTGCGTTGATGGGGATGGGTGGCGAGATGGCCGCAAATCGCAGCGATGTCTGCTGCATGGATGAAGTGGAAACTGGCATCGGCCCGCAGGAATCGAGCCAGCCAGAGCCATTTGCTGGCCTCTGCGAGGCCTTCGGTGAGGTAGCTGGTCGGGAACGGGCTGCTGCCGTCGACTCGGCCTCCGAACACCAGAGTGGGGAAGACGGCAACGATTTTCTCAGCGAGAGGATGCTCCTCAAGATCTTTCAGACACTGGGCCTTGGTCTGGATGTATTCAGTTCCGTAGGCCAGTGCTTCGGTTAAGGGCTGCAGGTGCCGATCCAGGATGCTGGCTGTTGAGAAATAGGTGATTTGCTCGATCAAGGATGGATTGAGCAATGACAGCATTCGCTTCACGGCCACAACATTCACCTGCTGAGCCCGTTCGGGATCACCCCAGGCAGTGGCCGTGTGGATCACACGCTGCACACCGGCCAGCTCAGATGCGAATCGATCGGCGTCGCGAAGGTCGCCCACCAGGAGTTGGATGCGCGGATGATCCGCGGCAACCGCAGTGAGTTTGCCGGGATCACGCAACCAGAGCAGCAGCTCAGCGTCGCTGTTCTCCAGCAGCCATGAGGTGGTGTATTGCCCGACGCAGCCGCTGGCACCCGTGATCAGGATGCGCGACGGAGTGGTGGACTGACTCAAGCGAGAGCCCCGACTCGGTCCATCACGCTCTTGCCTGCGGTGAAGAAGGCCGCTCCATTCTCCTCAGGTGTGCCGGGAAGGATTCCATGGCCGAGGTTGAGGATGTGGCGGCGGCCTCTGGCCTTGCGAACGCAGTCATCGATTCGGGCTTCGATGGCCTGAGGGGTTCCGAACAGCAGGCCGGGATCAACATTGCCCTGAACACCGATGTGTTCGGGCAGTCGTGCACAGGCTTCTGCCATGTCCACGGTCCAGTCGAGGGAGATGATGTCCACACCGGTCTGGGCCATCCGTTCGATCACGCCGGCGCTGCCGGAGATGTAGAGGATGAACGGGGTGTCGGGATGGGTCTGCTTGACCAGGTCGACCACCTTTTTCTGATAAGGAGCCGCGAAGACGTCGTAGTCGGCTGGACTCAGTTGCCCTGCCCAGGAGTCGAACATCTGCACCACCTGTGCCCCGGAATCGATCTGGTAGCGCAGATAGTTGGCAATGGACTCGGCGAAGTGGTTGAGCAGTTTGTGCAGCAATTCGGGCTCACGGAAGGCCATGGCCTTGATCACCGCATAGTTCTTGCTGCTTTTGCCTTCCACGACGTAGGCAGCCAGTGTCCAGGGAGCACCAACGAAACCCAGCACAGCCGCCTCATTGCCGACGCTCTCACGTAAACGACCCAGCACTTCGCCCACAAAGGGCATGGATTCGCTGGGAATCAAGGGTCGCAGAGCATTGACCTGGTCGAGATTGCGAATCGGATCACCGATCTGAGGCCCTTTGCTCTCGATGATGTCGAAGTCGATTCCCATGCCGGGAAGTGGCGTGAGGATGTCGGAGAACAGAATCACCCCGTCTGGCTTGAAGGCCCTGAAGGGTTGCATCGAGATCTCGTAGGAGAGATCGGGGTTTTCAGAGCGCTCGCGAAAGCTGGGGTACTTGTCCCTCAGATCGCGGTAGATCTTCATGTAACGGCCGGCCTGACGCATCATCCAGACCGGAGGACGCTCCACCGCTTCACCACGGGCTGCACGCAGTAACAGAGGCAGAGAGTCGCTCATCAAGCCGAAATCAAATCAGTCGGAAACCTACCTGAAGAAACCGTGCAAAAGCGCTGGACTCCAGGCATGCTGAGCGGTTCGTCACATCGTTGGCGTGGATTCAGTCGCGCTCGGTTTGTTCAACAGCGTTCAAGCTGCGTTTCGGATCGTGTCTGAACACCATCAGGCTTAACGGTGGCAGGCACAGGTCGAGAGAGTTGTCGTATCCATGAATTCCCCATTCATCGGTGGGTTTGCCTCCCATGTTGCCCAGATTGCTGCCGCCGTATTTGGCTGCGTCTGTATTGAAGATCTCTGAGTAAAAGCCCGCCAGTGGCACGCCAACCCTGTAGTGGGAATGGCTCTGAGGAGTGAAATTGGCAACCACCACAAGCCAGGTTCCGCTGCTGCTTTCCCTGCGCATGAAGCTGATCACTGAATGGCGGTTGTCGTTGCAATCGATCCACTGGAAGCCGAACTGATCGAAGTCATCTCTCCATAAAGCCGGTTCTGCCTTGTAGAGAGCATTGAGATCGCCCACCAGAAGTTGAAGCCCTTGATGCGGTTCGTGATTCAGCAGGTCCCACTGCAGATCGCCCCACACATTCCATTCGGCTCTCTGGCCGAATTCCATGCCCATGAAGATGGTTTTCTTGCCTGGGTGAGTCCACATGTAGGCCAGAAGAGCGCGCGTGTTCGCGTATTTCTGCCAGTCGTCTCCAGGCATCTTGTGCAGGAGATGACTCTTGCCATGCACCACTTCATCGTGGCTCAGGGCAAGCATGAAATTCTCGGTGTAGGTGTACCAAATCGAGAAGGTGATGTTGTTCTGATGAAACTGTCGGAACCAGGGATCCAGCTCGAAGTAATCGAGCATGTCGTGCATCCAACCCATGTTCCATTTCAGATTGAAGCCCAGCCCACCGTTGTCGGTGGGCTGGGTCACCATCGGCCAGGTGGTGGATTCCTCCGCAATCGACAGCGCTCCTGGGAAATGCTGGAAGAGCACGTGATTGGCCTGCTGAAGGAAACGCACCGCTTCGGTGTTCTCGCGCCCGCCGTTCTCATTGGGTAGCCACTCGCCGTCCGGCCGCAGGTAGTCGCGGTAGAGCATGGACGCCACCGCATCCACTCGGATGCCGTCGATGTGGAACTGGTCGAACCAGAACACCAGGTTGGCCACAAGGAAGTTGCGAACTTCATTGCGGCTGTAGTTGAAGATCAGCGTGCCCCATTCCTTGTGCTCGCCGATGCGTGGATCGGCGTGCTCATACAAGTGGCAGCCATCAAAAAAGGCCAAACCGTGACTGTCACGGGGAAAGTGACCTGGCACCCAGTCGATGATCACGCCGATGCCCTCGGCGTGGCATCGGTCGACAAAAGCCCTGAATTCATCGGGGGTTCCGTAACGGCTGGTTGGGGCATACCAGCCAGTGACCTGGTAACCCCAGGAGCCATCAAATGGATGCTCGGTGATCGGCATCAGTTCGATGTGCGTGAAGCCCCGCTCCTTCACATAGGGAATCAGCCGATCAGCCAGTTCCGGATAGGTGAGCAGGCGAGCACCTGGTTTGAGATCTGCTGCGGGGACCGGTGGCCGGGCGCTGCCATCGGCCTCAATGAAAGGTTCCTCAGCGGAGGCGTGAATCCAGCTGCCAAGGTGCATCTCATACACAGAGATCGGCTGGTCCAGCACATTGCTGCTGTCGCGTGACTGCATCCAGCTGCTGTCGGTCCAGCTGAAACCATCGAGATGGCTCACCAGGGAGCTCGTGGCTGGACGCACTTCGTGCTGGAAGCCGTAGGGATCGGCCTTCTGATAGCAGTGGCCGTCCTGAGTACGGATTTCGTACTTATAAAGCTCTCCTTCAGCCAGTTCAGGGACGAACAGCTCCCAGATTCCGCCGAGGCGCTGTTGCATGGGGTGCTGGCGACCATCCCAGCTATTGAGGTTGCCGATCACGCTGACGCTGCGGGCGTTCGGAGCCCACAGACAGAACATCACCCCCTCGACGCCGTCCTGCTCGCAGCGATGGGCACCCATGCGCCGCCAGATGTGATGGTGATTCCCCTCCGCGAACAGATGGCGGTCCATCTCGCCCATCCATTCCTGACGGAAGGCCCAGGGGTCATGCTGTTCATGGGTGATCCCTCCGCGGTTCACGCGCACCCTGTAGGTACTTCCCGGGTTGTGATCGATCTCGGTTTCGAAGATCCAGGGATGGTGTGGAGTTGCCATGGCGATCTCCTCTGAACCGGTCAGAAGAGTCACGTTGCTGGCTTCGGGCATCCAGACACGGATGACCCAGCCACCGTTGTCTTGGGATTGAGGGCCGAGAATGGAAAAGGGGTGGTCGTGACGACACTCCGCCAGTCGCTGGGCATCCTCAACCATCCAGTCCTGCACAGTGATGGTCATGACGACGGAGCTTTCTTAGGCCGGGAGCTTAAGCGGAAAGCCTGCTCAAACTCCTTCCCTGCCAGGGATTTCAGACCAGATCCGCTGAGAAGTCGACGTTGATGATCCGCCCCTGGCGGTTGAAGATCACGAAGAGGTTGTCGGTCATGTTGCCGAATTCAATCGTGACCAACACCAGTTGCTGCTCACTGCTGCTCGAGGCTGCAAGCGCGCTCTTGATGCTCTTCACACCTCCGAGAACCCGCTCCAGCTTCGACCACTTGCGTTTGAGGTCAGCAGGGGAGATCTCCTTCTGAAAGTCGAGATCCAGGTAATAGCGGGCTGCGATCCAACGACCGGCATCCAGATCCTGCACAAACTTCAGTGCCGTCTGTTCGATGGGGAGCATCGTCTCGACCCACTTCCAGGCCAGCAGTTGTCCGTCGTCATCGAGCACCAGCAGCAGAGGCAGCTCACGGGTGCCGCTGTTGGTGATGGCCACCGTTTCCACGGTTGTGTCGTCGAGACCTGGATTGATCGAGACCACTCGGAAGGATTCGATCATGGGCGCGCTTTGCAGGCGCTGGCTGATGGCCTCCACGCTGGTGGCTGATTTCAGGGGCGCCGCCAACAGTTTGTAGATCCCCTTTGCGTTCTTCGTTTGGATCGATGTGAGCAGTTCGTTGGCGGCGCTTTGGGCTTGGCTTGAGGTGAGATTGGTTCGCGGTGCATTGAGGGCCTGTGCAACCTCGAGATCGGCTCGGACGCTTGCCGCAGGGATCATCTCCACAGTGCAGGTGGCCATGGCAGCGGCCAGAAGACAGGAGGTGAACTTCACGGCAATCGTCAGAACGGTCGTGTCAGTCTGCCGGAGTTCCCAGGTGTTGGGGCGCCAGCAGAGGCAGCATCCACAACTGAGCCATCTCAAGATGCAACTCGATGCTGATCACGCGGCAATCGGCGCTGGGTGCGCTGCAGGGAACGGCCGGATGTCCAGGATTGATGGCAATGGCTGGCCAGGCGGCTCCTGCGATCGATAGACGCAGCCGGTCACCGGGTTCGAGCGTGGCCTGCAGAGGCTGAAGCTCTAGCTCTCGTTCACAGAGCCCGAGGGCTTGCTGTTCGCGGATTCGCAGCATCCCCGTTGAAAGCTGTTGCACCGTGTTCGAGCCCAGGGGCAACCGCGACAGTGCCACGCAAAGATCAAATCCAGGCTGGTCGGCGCAGACGTGAAGCCTGAGCTTCGGCTTGCCCTGCATCCGCAGGGCGCCTTTCAGGGGGGCGCCGGTGAACACCGCCACGTCACTACGACGATCAAGGGATGCCCGATCGCAGGGGCCGGCGCTCGGGCTGAGATGCCCTCCGATGGCGGGCACAGGCCGCCATGGGTCATGCACGATCACCACCTTGCCGCCTTGGCCGGATGCTGCCTCGAGGATCTGTCCTTCTTCTGAGTCAAGGCAGGCCAGGCCTCGACTGCAGAGAGACCAGCGCTGCTGATCGGACGGTTGTGATGAGGCCTGGGATGAGGGTGTGATCGATGCTGAATTCAGATCGTCTGCTCCGCACCAGCGTTCGCTGACTTGGTCCCACAGCCAGACGCCGATGTCATCCGCACTGTGCAGCGATGCCCAGTCGCTGGGAGAAGCGATCAGATGCCGCTGGAAGAACTTCAGCAGCAGTTCGCTGCTCTCTGCCCACCACTGCAGGTGGGTGGCAGGACCGATGTGGAGCTCAGGTCGCCCTCCCGCCGCTCTGGCTTGTTCCGCAAGAGCAATCACGCCGCGGAGATGGGGGTCCCACCATCCCCCCAGCAACAGCATCGGTTGCTGCAGCCATCGATGTGGCACGGAGTGCTGGATCCAGTCGCTGTCCCGTTCGGGGCTTTGCTGCAGCCAGCGCAGAGCCATGCCGTTGGGATCATGGCGTTCCAGCAACGGCAGGCCTTCACGCAGATAGCTGCCGTCTTCAAGGCTGCGTCGCATCTCGTCCCAGGCCTGATGATCTCCTCGCCTTTGGGCCTGAAGACTGGCCAGCTGCAAGCCCCAGCCCAGCCCCAGATGCCACCAGTGGGCGTTGCCGTCGCAACTCCAGTGATCCCGTTCATCCAGGCCGCACATCGCCGGTGCCAGACAATCGGGCGGTGGGCAGTCGGAAGGTGCCAGCAGTTGGGTCAGGCCTTGATAGGAGAAGCCGTACATCCCGACTCGACCATTGACCTCCGGCCTTTGCCTCAGCCACCTCAAGGTGTCGGCTGTGTCGTGCGCTTCCTGAGAGAAGCCACCGAAACGTCCTCCCGAAGCTCCCTGGCCGCGCACATCCTGAACCACGACCACAAAGCCGTGACTGCACCACCACTCGGGGTGAGGGAGCGTGACGGTTGAAGCGATGGACTTCCCATAGGGCTGTCGCATCAACAGCGCAGGCCAGGGGCCATCTCCGCAGGGTCGCCACACCCGCGAGACGAGCTCAACGCCGTCGCGGGTGATCAGGGACGCATCAGCGAACATCCGGGCAGTTGAGTCCGATCACATAGGTGGCCACAATTTCAGCTTCCGTCCTGTTGAGGTTGCGCTGGCCTGCAATCACAGCAATGGATTGGCTGGACAGTGCCGACTCCCCTTGTGCATTGATGGATTTGAACTGCTGACAGAGTGCCTGGGCTTCGCCGGGATTGCGCTTGACACTTTCCAGAAGAGAGGATTGGGCCTGACTGAGAGGGCTCATCGCGAGCAGTGTTGAAACTGCGGCAACGGCTGCGAATCTGAGGTTGTTGAGGAAACGCATCGGAACCTCTGTCCGAATCTGCCCCTCATTTGAAACGGGTGAGACGGAGCTTGCTGGTCCCGACGGTCAGTTCGTGTTTTGCCTCTCCCTGGCACGGAGGACCCAGCGGCGGGCCACGGCAAGATCCACAACTGGTGGACGTCCGCTTCGCAGCTGACGTTCCAGTCGTCCGGTGCGGGTGAGCACGTCCTGAGGGGAAGCCCCGGCGATCGCGGTCACGGTGGCCAGTCCTGCGTGCATCAGCAGGGCAGCATCCTGGGGAGCGAGGTCCAACGCGCAGGCCAGATCGGCCATGCCTTGCAGCCGTCTGAGGTTGCGTGCTGACGCCCGTCCGCTCGAGGCCAGTCGACTGATTTGCAGCTCGTCCAGAGCCTGCAGCTGTCCCCAGGTGGTGATGCCGGAAGCCAGCAGCTGTTTCAGTTCATCGCGCAGGCCCTGGGGCAGCTCCTGTAGGGGATCGTCTGGTTTCATTCGGCTCGGAAGTCGCGCACGGTTTCACCCAGAACGACTGCTCGGGAAGCCCCTTCACCCGCAGGCTGGAGCTGACGCAGACGAACCGTCACCTCAGGGCTGTTGCGGCCGCCAGGACGAACATTCCCCGCCAATTGCTGCAGGGTCGGTTCGATCGCCTCGTCTGGAAAATCGGCCTGGGCCTGAGCCACCACCAGATCATCACCGTTGTCAAAAACCACCGGCGCTCGCAGGGCTCCCTCCACGCTGACGCTGGGTGTGTAGCTGAGACCAAAAGCCCAGCAGCTGGCCGACAGCAGCAGCGTGAAGCTGCTCACTCCCACCAGCCGGAAACGGACCCCCCAGCGGGCGATGAAGGCGATCAGGGTCAAGCCGAACAACGCCAGACCGCCCTTGGCGAGCCAGATGCTGGAGGTGGAGAGCAATTCCTCAAGTGGCATGGACTGGTCTGCTGGGAATGTGGTCCTTATATTGCGTCGACCTCCGGCGTATTGACGGGCATCGATGCGAGGAGGTCCACCCAGCATGCGGCGTAACAGGCTCGCCCTGTCTGTTTTGGGTGGATCCCTCATCGGTGGGGTGGCGCTCTGGTTTGCTGCCGATCAATGGGCCAGTTCGCTGTTTCAGCGGATGCGTCCAGACATCGAGGCTCAGATCTCCAAACCTCTCGGTCACCCCGTCAGCATCGGTCGGTACCGCGGTCTGGGTCCGCAGGGCATTGCGCTGGGTCCTGTTCAGGTCCGCAAAGGTCCACTCGATCGGTCAACTGCAGAGATTCAGCGCATCTCCATCGGGCTCGATCCCTTCGCCAGTCTTCTGCAATTCAAGCCCGTTCTCATGGTGCGGGTCAGAGGCGCTCAGCTCGATCTACGGCGCAATGACCAGGGCGCGTACTGGGTGCCAGGACCCTTGCCAGAGCAAGGCGACCCACCCCGCTTGGATCTGCAGGTGCGTTTCAGCGATCCCGCCAGGATCAGGATCGGACCTGCGGGACTCAGCCTGACAGCTGCTGGTTGGAGCGGCATCCGTCTTGATGAGCACAGGGCTGACGGTGTCCTCAAGCTCGTGCTTCCAGACAGGGGGCGTATCACCGTCAAGGCACGGGGCCGTTGGGTCCGTCCGGAGTTTGAGCTCACCACTCACCTGAAACGGATTCAGCTGGCTCGCTATCAGGGCCTGTTGCCGTTGAAGCTGCCCGTTCAGATGCAGGGGCAACTTGGTGGCAATCTGCGGCTGGGCTGGCGTGGGGGGCGAGCCAACTGCAGCGGTGGGCTGTCTCTGCGCAGAGCGCAGTTCAGTGGCCAGGCCATGGAGCACACGCTGAAGTCTCCGCAGTTGCGAGTCAGTTGTCGCGGCGACACGCTCAAGGTCCCCAACAGTCGATGGACTTACGGGCCTTACAGGGCATCCCTAGGCGGCAACGTGCGTCTCAACCACTCCTTCGATCTGAAGGGAGCCCTCAGGGAACTGGATCAGAATCGCAATCTGACCTTTCGGCTCGGTGGCGACTGGTCTCAACCGAAGCTGCGCATCGATGGGCTCTGGGCCTTGCCTGACTCCATTCCGGTGGACGGACCTCTTCGCCTTGCCGCGCAACTGAGTGCCGATTGGCGGGACCGCCAGGACTGGTCGGCAACGCTGGATCGGTTTGTTCTTCAAGCGCCTGGTGTGGATGTGAAGGCCAAAGGGGCGCTGCATCCACAGCTGCAGGTCGCCACCCAGCGTCTTGAGCTGGCGGGGCCCGCCTGGAAGCGCCTTGCTCTCGTCTCGCCTCTGCTCGGCACGGCAGCTCCTTTGAAGGGAACGCTGCAGTTGAGCGGTGCATCGTTGCAGCCTGAGTTGTCTCTGGACATGGCTCAGACCAGTAATCCCCTGCTCCAGGCATGGTCGCTGCAGGCTGGCTGGTCTGCACAATCAGAAGTGCTGGAGCTTGCGCAGTTCCGCAGTCCTGACCTGAGCGGCAGCGCCAGGATGCCGCTCAGCCTTGGTGCAGGTGGTCTGAAAACCGGTCCATTGGAGGCCGATCTGCGCCTTGACTCCTATCCCCTCAAGCGTCTGGGTCCTCTTCTGGGCACAGAGATGGATGGAACGATTGCGGCATCCGGTCGGATTTTGGGTCCTCTCGATGCACTGCGACCTGATCTGCGCCTTGCCGTGAATCATCCGCGGGCGGGTGCCGTGCGCCTCATGGAGGACTGGAGTGGAACCTTCCTCGGTCGCTCCGGCGGCGGTGGTGTGCTGTCGATGGCTTCGGTTGGATCAGTCATCGCAGGATCTCTTGAGGCACGGTTAGGTGCGAACTGGCTTCCCACCGATGTGATGCTGCGTCGCCGCAAGGGGGATCTGCAGCTGCGAGGAACGCCTGCCGGATACCGATGGACAGCCACTGATCTAACGGTCGATGGACTGGAACTGGCGCTTCCTCCCAGGCAACGCTGGGAAGGGGTTTATGGCCGTTTGAGTGGTGACGGCACTCTCGGACTGCAACCGCTCGCCATGACGGGCGATCTGAGCATCAGTCGCCCGGGAATCATGGGTCTGCAGCTCCAGCAGATTCTGCTCACGGGCCGTTACTCGGATCGTCGTTATGCCATCACGAGCGAACTGCTGCCGCCGGACACGGGCCAGATCACCGTGGATGCCGAAGGACAGCTTGATGGCCCCTTCAAGGGCCAGGCTGTGGCGAGGGGACTGAGCGCACGCTGGCTCAGCAACAGCAGTCTCAGCCTGGTCAGGTTGAACAAGGATGCTCCCCCAGAGCAGGGCTCAGCATCCGATCTGGGCACCCTGTTGATCAACACATTCGGCGGCAATCTCGATGGGCAACTGCAGGCCCTGCGGGATGCTCGGACGGCGTTGCTGCAAGCGCGTCTGCAGAACCGCGAACGGGAAGCGTTCCGTCTTGAGGATCTGCGTGGACAGGTGGATGCGGTGATCGATCTGACCGGTCCTCGGATCAGTCGTCTCAATCTCGATCTCAAGGCTCGAGGTCATCTGTGGATCGAGGGTGAGGATGCGGATTACGCCTTGCAGGTGAAACCCTTCACTGCACGGATTGAAGGTCCACTGCAGGGAGGAGAGGGTCAGTTCTCCCTTGCTCACCTCCCCTTCAGCCTGTTGGCCCTGGTCGCTCCGGTGCCGAGGTCACTGCTGGGAGCAATTGCCATGAGGGGGACCTACCGCCTCGACGGCTCCAAGGCAGCAATCAGCAGCGAGCTGGTTCTCGAGGATGCGCGCGTCGGCCCCAACCCGATTGCCTTGAAACGTGGCCAGGTGCTGCTCAGTGACCAGGCTCTCAAGCTGGATCTGGCTCTCGTCTCCGATACCTCCACTGAGCCTGTCACCGTCACCGGCAGGATTCCCTTTGCTGCTGATCAGCCGCTTGATGTTCGCATCGTGAGTCTTGGCGATGGCCTGAACTTTCTCACTGGGCTCACCAACGACACCGTGTCCTGGGACAAGGGTGATGTGGATCTTCGCCTGTTGCTCGGTGGCACTCTTCGAGCGCCGAAGGCCAACGGCTACATCGTGATCAAGGACGCTGCATTCAAGGCTCAGGGCCAGAGCCTTGCCAAGGTCAACGGCTCCATGGTGTTCGACTTTGACCGGCTAGAAGTGCAGTCGCTCAAGGGTCGTTTCGGCTCGGGTGGTCAGCTCAAAGGCAGTGGTGCCCTGGCGCTTCTGCGCCCCTATCCCGAGCCCAATCCGCTACGCATTCAGCTCGAAAAAGCCCGACTGAAGCTACCCAATGCCGATGTGGAGGTCGGTGCTGACCTGATGCTCACCGGAGCTGTGGTGAACCCACAGATCGGCGGGCTCCTGGAGGTCCGTAACGGATCAGTCCGGCCGGGTCGTTCCTTGCTCTCCCGCGTCAGAAATCCACTGGCTCAGAAGGTTGAGTCCACCAAGGCCGATCCCACCAAGGTTGTCTCCACCCAGGCAGTTTCCGTTGATGCACTGCTTGAGGAAAAGTGGGACTTCAAAGAGCCTCTGTTGCTCAGGGGAGCGGATGTGGAGGCGGCAACCAGCCGCTCGATCAAGGCGTCTCTGCCCAAGCTGCCCTTCATCGGATTTCGCGACCTGCGCCTCACGCTCGGCCCCAAGCTGAGAATTGAGAGTCAGCCGTTTTACAACTTCACCACTGCAGGTCTTCTGACCGTCAATGGTGCTCTTGATCCCAGCCTGGAACTGCGGGGAGTGGTTCAGTTGCTGTCAGGCCGAGTGACCATGTTCACCACGACTTTCAACCTTGATCGTGCAGCCGCGAATGTCGCGGTGTTCACCCCCTCGCTCGGGCTGATTCCCTACGTGGATGTCGCCATGGTCACCCGGGTCTCCGACAACGTGACCATCAACACCGACGACAACAACGCCTTCTCCAAATCGGTGTTTGACACCAACGGTCTGGGCAATCTCGGTGCCGGAGGCCAGCTCCGCCTGATCAAGGTGATGCTTTCGGCCAGCGGCCCTGCCGACCGACTGTCTCAGAGCATCCGTCTGCGCAGCACGCCATCTCTTCCCCAGCCGCAGCTGCTGGCGCTGATCGGCGGCAACTCCCTGGCTGGTCTGTCGGGAGCCGGCGCCGGCGCCGCGCTTGCCGCTGTTCTCGGGCAGTCGCTGTTGTCTCCGGTCCTGGGGACGCTCTCGGATTCGTTCAGCCAGAGGCTGCAGTTCGCTCTTTATCCGACCTATGTCACGACCATTGTTCAGAATGAAAAGGAGCGTGTTTCCGGTCAGGTGCCGCCCCAGCTCGCCTTGGTGACCGAAGTGGGCGTTTCCATCACGGAACGCTTCGACTTCTCGGTGCTGGCTGCGCCCAACCGCAACGACATTCCCTCGCAGGGGACCGTGACCTACCAGATCAATCCGAATATGAATCTGTCCGGATCGGTTGATAGTCAGGGCACCTGGCAGAGCCAGCTGCAGCTGTTCATGCGGTTTTGATCGATGGCTCAATCGATGGGTGAAGGTGTGGCTGAATCGATTGCTGATCGGTGCGTTCTGGGTGTGGATCTCGGTGGAACCGCGATCAAGCTCGGTCTGTTCAGCCTTAAAGGGGTGTTGTTGGAAGAGCACCAGCGTCCAACACCCCAACCCGCCACGCCGGGATCGGTTTGTGTGGAGATCGTCGAGGCGATCAGGTGCATCGACCCGCATGGTCTGGCTTCGGTGGTGGGGATTGGTTTACCGGGGCCCATGGATGCTGAAGCGCGGGTGGCCCGCGTTTGCATCAATCTGCCGGGCTGGGAAGAGGTCCCACTGGCTGCGTGGCTTGAATCCCGCCTGCAGCGAAGGGTCACCCTCGCCAACGACGGCAATTGCGCTCTCGTGGGTGAAGCCTGGAAAGGCGCGGCTCAGGGTTGCAGCGATGTGGTGTTACTCACTCTCGGAACCGGCGTTGGTGGTGGAGTGATGCTCAGCGGCCAGCTGTTCACAGGACACAACGGAGCCGCCGCGGAACCAGGTCTGATCACGCTGTTTCCCGATGGACCTGAGTGCAACAGCGGCAACAGGGGTTCGCTGGAACAGTTCGCGAGCATCGCCGGGCTGAAGCGGCTCAGTGGTGCTGAGCCGTCTTCACTGGCCATGGCTGCATCCCGTGGGGATGTTCAGGCCAGGGACCACTGGGAGCGCTATGGACAGCTTCTGGGTACGGGGATCAGCTCGCTGGTTTATCTGTACACGCCCCAGCTGGTCCTGGTGGGGGGAGGGCTTGCTGGTGCCAGTGAGCACTTTCTTCCTGCGGTGCGTCAGGAGGTCGCCACCCGTGTTCAGGCAGTGAGTCGCGAGGGCCTGCAGATCAAGGCGTGTGCCCTGGGTAATGGCGCGGGTCGTCTCGGTGCTGCTCGCCTGGCAATGCAACGGTTGCTGCTTTCTCCGTCGCACCAGGCGGGATGATGGAAGCCGTTTTGAGATGTTGCCCGTGCAGGCCGTTCCAGACCCCTCCCCGGAGCTTCTGTCTTTGGCGGCGGGCCTGCGCCGTGCTGCCACGGATCTGGGTCTGACCAGCGATGACCAGCGTCGGGAGGCGCTGCTGGCCATGGCGAAGTCACTCCGTGCCAACACCGGCACCATCGTTGCCGCGAACCAGCTGGACCGTGAGAACGCTGAGCAAAGCGGTCTGGCTCCTGCACTGATGGCCCGCCTCAAGCTCGATGAAGCCAAGCTTGAAGGAGCCATTGCCGGGCTGCGACAGCTGGCGGAGCTTGCTGATCCCCTTGGCCGACGTCAGTTACATCGGGAATTGGATGACGGCCTTGTGCTGGAACGCGTCAGCGTTCCCCTCGGGGTCGTGGGTGTGATTTTCGAAGCCCGTCCTGATGCCGTGATTCAGATCGCCTCGTTGGCGATCCGCTCCGGTAATGGGGCGATCCTCAAGGGTGGACGTGAAGCTGAGTGCACCAACAAGGCGGTGATGGCAGCACTGCAGCAAGGACTCGTCGCCACGTCGGTCTCCCCCGAGTCCCTCGCTCTGCTCACCACCCGTGAAGACAGCCTTGCCTTGCTGCGGCTTGAGGGACTGGTGGATCTGATCATTCCCAGGGGCAGTAACGAACTGGTGCGCTTCATTCAGGACAACACCCGTATCCCCGTGCTCGGCCATGCCGATGGGGTGTGTCATCTGTATGTGGATGCCGAGGCGGACCCAGATCAGGCTGTGACCATTGCCCTCGACAGCAAAGTGCAATATCCGGCGGCCTGCAATGCAATGGAGACTTTGCTGGTTCATGCCGACATCGCCGGGATTTTCCTGGAGAAGGCCATCCCCGCCTTCCAGGCCGAAGGTGTGCGGCTGCTCGGTGATCCAGGCGCTTGCTCTCTCGGGATCGGTGAGGCCGCGGCCGACGAAGACTGGAGCACGGAATATCTGGCATTGACCCTGTCCGTTCGTGTTGTGGATGACCTCGCCGAAGCTCTGGAACACATCCGTCGCTACGGCTCACGTCATACCGAAGCGATTGCCACCCGTAACGTCTCCACTGCAGAGCGATTCCTGCGCTCAGTCGACAGCGCCGGTGTTTATCACAACTGTTCCACGCGCTTTGCAGACGGCTTCCGCTACGGATTCGGCGCGGAAGTGGGCATCTCGACCCAGACCCTGCCTCCAAGGGGGCCTGTCGGTTTGGAGGGGCTGGTGACCTATCGCTATCGATTACGCGGTGATGGCCACACCGCTGCCGACTATGCCTCAGGTGCGCGTCGCTTCAGTCATGTGGACCTGGAGGGATGAGCAACGCCACTCATCACCTGGACATCATCAGAGTCGACAATCTTCGCCTCTGGGCGCATGTGGGGGTTCTCGACCATGAGCGTGAACACGGTCAGTGGTTTCGTGTTGATCTGGAGCTGCATCTTGATCTGAGTGAGTCGGCCTCTGCTGACTCGCTGGAGTCGACCGCTGATTACAGCCTGGGAGTTCAGGCTTTGCAGCGTCTTGCTGCCGAGATCACCTGCCACACCATCGAACATTTCAGTGAGCGCATGTTCGAGGAGCTTGAGGGGATCTATGGGGCTTTGCCGATGCATCTTCGGCTGAGCAAATGTCATGCGCCGATCCCAGGTTTCGCAGGTACGGTGAGCCTTGAGCGCTGGCGTCGCAAGCCGTTTTGAGATGACCAGCATGGTGCCTTCGCCATCGCGGCGACCGTTGGTTCTTGTCCATGGCCTCTGGGATACGCCGCATCTCTTTCGTCGATTGGTCCGTCGCTTGGAGGAGCATGAGGTTCCGCTGTTGGTGCCCCATCTCCCGCACCGCCTAGGGGCTGTTCCCTTGCGGACCCTGGCGGAACAACTCGACGATCACATCCGTCAGCGCTGGGGTGACGACATGCAGGTGGACCTGCTTGGTTTTTCGATGGGCGGCATCATCGGGCGAGTCTGGCTGCAGCAGCTGGATGGCGCCCGACGCACCCGTCGCTTTGTCAGTGTTGGCAGTCCGCAGCGGGGAACCGTCACGGCGCAGTGGATTCCCTCATGGCTTTGTGCCGGGTTGGCCGACATGAAACGGGGCAGTCCGCTGTTGCGCTCTCTCAATGATGATGTGCAGGCTCTCGAGGGATTGGACTGCGTCAGTTACTACTGCCGCTGGGATTTGATGGTGTTCCCTGGATGGCAGGCCCATCTGCCTTTGGGACTCGTGAGCAGTGTTCCTGTCTTCACGCATCAGCAGTTGATGTCGCATCCTCGAGCTCTTGATGTTTTGCTGAGAATGCTTCTGAGTGACTGAACTGGCGCACGAACAGTGACATGTTCTGTGCTGATGGGCACACTTTGAATGTCATCCATGTCCTGCCGCGCATGTGTTTTTCGGCTTCGGCAAGTTTCACGGCATCCGCCGTGCTCGTTCCTCTCGGTCTTTATTCGCATCATCTGGCCACACGCCATGAGCGGCCTGATTACAAGCCTCTTGCCCTGGTGCCGTTCTTCTTCGGGGTTCAGCAATTTGTCGAGGGTCTGGAATGGACTGCGATCGACCGCGGCGGCATCGAGCCCCTTGCAACGATTGGTGGCCTCGGTTTTCTCTTCTTCGCCTACTGCTTCTGGATGATCTGGATCCCGTGGAGCGCATGGTCGATCAGCCGCAGTACGGACTCCAAGGGATTGCAACGACGCTTGAAATGGGTCTCGATTGTGGCCACGGTGCTCGGGATCGCGTTCTATCTGCCCATGCTGTTCAACCCGCCGGCAATTCAACCAGCGGTTCACAGCAATGGTCGACTTCTCTACGACATTGCCAATCTTCACAGCATCTTTCACAACTTCGTCAACACGGAACCTGTTGGTGAGCTGGTGTACTGGGGCTTTATTGTTCTGCCGCTTCTGGCCGTCAGCGACAAGGCTGTGAAGCTGTTTGGAGTCCTCATCTTCGTGTCGATTTTCCTCACGTGGGCGACGTACAGCGCAACCTTCAACTCGGTCTGGTGCTTCTACTGCGCCGTGCTTTCGATCATCGTGATCTGGATCGTTAATCGTCCCCATCTGCGTCGGGCCTGATGCCAATGGCCGACCAGCTGTTGGCATATCTGCAGTCCATGGGTCAGCTTCTGCTGGCCATGGATACCGGCGTTGGTCTGCTGATTGGCGTTGGATTGTCGATGTCGGCTTCGCATCTGTTCGCGTTGCTCGCCAACCGACTGACGCCGAAGCAGATCCTGATGCACATGATCGTGGATGGTCTGGTTCTCAGCCTGGCCTTTCTGCTCGGAATCCTTTGTCACAGCCTGATGCTGATGCTTCTGGAAGGTGTCCCTCTGCAGCCGATCACCTTTGCCAATCGCATGGGCGCCGCCATGTGGCCCGGTCTCTTTTATGTGCTGGCCGCTGCTCCCTATGTGAGTGATCTGATTGCAGTGACCCTGCTGGCCTGGATCCATCTCAATGTGATGGTGCTGCTTCAGGCGGTCTACAACATCCCCTTGGAAACGAGTCTGGTGGTGGCGCTCCCCGGTTTTGTGCTCGCGCTGCTGCTGGTGGGTTTGCTGTTTGCGCAGCGTTGGCGCACCAGCTACACCATTCTCGCCACAGAGGTGTCAGCTCTGACGTCGCCATGACCGGGCTTCCTTTGAACGACACCATGGCCGCTGTTCAGCATCAACGCCGTCGTCTTCGGCAAGTGCGCCGTTGGCTGGTGGTGGCCCTGGTCTGCGTTGCCATGCTGGGCCTGCTGGGCCTGACTGCTGTCCGTCGGGATGCGACCTCTCTGTTGCAACCGGAATCGCTGTTGGAACTGCTCACCTGGTTCGGGATTGTGCTGGTGGTGGTGGTCGCACTGGTGGGTGTCTATTCGGTGATGGTGGATTTCGTCTTCTGGGAAGGCTGGATGCACGGTCTTCCTGACCCCAGCCGTCTGTTTGCGTCAGGCAACACCGGTTCTTGTCAGCATCGTCACTACGTCGTCTACCTCGATGGCATTCATCAGACTGAAGAGAGCCATCCACCGCATGTGAGCGATTTCCTCAGCTGTCTGCAGGAGTCGATTGCGGATGACACGATGCTCGTGAAAGGGATCGAGGCCTACACGATCACCAACGTCGGACTGCGTTCGACCACCTTCGCCGGATGGTTCTGGCAGCGCTTGTTCGCCCTGCAGGAGCATCACCCCAATGGTCTGATTCGCTTCATCTGCGCCTTCTGTGTGCAGGCGAATAACGTCATCAAGGTCGGAATCTCCTCGGATCGCCGTTATGGACCGGTGATGAATTATGAGTTGGCGTTGAAGGTCGCCCGTCGTCTCGATTCGATCGGCTTTCTGCCCCATCAGGCGTCCCGCATCGTCCTCGTTGGTTACAGCGGTGGAGGAGAGATGGCGGTCGGCATCGCTGAGATTCTGCAGCAGCTTTGCCGTGTGAGAGTTCAGGTGATCACGGTCTGTGGAGTCTTCAGCGGCAACGGCGCGCTTGAGTCGGTCAATGATGTGGCCATGGTGCTGGGCAGCCGAGACCCTGTGGCGGCGCTGGGGCGGATCGCCTATCCCGGTCGTCTGCCCCTGCTGCCACTCTCCAATTGGAATCGCTGGCAACGTCATCACTCCATTCAGCGCTACATGATCGAGGGGATGGGTCACAACGGCTCCTCCGGCCCCTTTTCCAAGTCGTTCCGCAGCTCGGTGGTCGAGGCCATCTGCGAGGAGCTGGAGCGCTCAGCGCTTAGTCCCCCTCTGAGAATTCCTCCGCAGAGCACTCGCCGTTAAGTGCTCGCACCAGGGCGAAAGGGCTGTGTCGTGGCTGGCTTGCTTTCAACCTTCGATGAGCCTCGGGTCGTGATTGGTTGTCATGGAAGAGGTCCTGAGGCAGCTGGTCCAGGGCGAGGCGGTAGCGATTCACGCTGTCGTCTGTCGCTTGCAGGCCTGCGTCCAGTTGTTGATGCAGCTGGCGGTGCAGTCGCTGACGCCATAGGTCTCCAAGCATCAGTGGAAACTGATTGGTTCGTCCAGTGATGGCCTGCTCCAGCAGGGCTGTGGAGTCGATGCAGAAACCCAGCGCTCCGTATCCGCCCACGTGGAGATGGCTGCACTGGGCTTCGTTGTTATGGACTGCTCCGATCAGCTCGCAGAGATCAAGGGTCTCCTCCAGTTGTTCGCCGCTGAGTTCGGTTGCTTGATACATAACCGTGCCATTGCTCCGGTCGTTCTGCCAGGGTCGATGCAGCTCATTGAGAGCAGCCCAGCCATTCAACCCTTCAGTGCCCTGGTAGTACTGCAACAGAACCGCTGAGCTGCCGGGGGGCTGCAGTTCCATCTCCAAGGAACAGTGGGGCATCAGCGCTTGGATTTCTTCGCCTGTTTCATCCAGAAGACCGGTCCGATACGGCACGCCCAGCGGGATCTGCGTCCAGTGCTCACCGATGCGGGTGCTGGCACCGAGGCCGAACGTGGCAACGCTGGCTCGAAAGCGGCCGCGGCACCGCCAGCCCTGGTCATTGAGGTGGTTCAGCAATGCACGGCCGCTGCTGACACCCTCGAACCGGAACGGTTCAAAGGCCCTGCCTTCGCTGTGGAGTCGGTTGCTTCCCAGAACGTTGAGGATCTGCGCCAGTAAGCGGTTGCGCAGCCGCTCAGGTTCTGCCTGCACGTTGGGGAGTCCGCAATTGTTCCAGGTCAGTACCCCGCCCATGGCACTGATCTTCGCCAAAGTGCCAGAGCTCTTCTCCGGCATCACCGGCAGTCTCTCCATGGCGGCCGTCGTGATTGACCACAGCGCTTCGAGGCTGTGCGGTAGTGCCATGCTCTGTTCAGCGCTGATGGAGATCTGTCGCTGACACCAGCGATCAAGAGCACTGAGCGCTGAGGGTTTGGAGACTGCGGGCAAGATGTGCTGCAGATCATCGGCCAGGGTCGCTCCCAGTAACGGGCTGAACAGAGTGTTCTCCAGCAGGGCCCCAAAGCTGCGCAGATGCTCCGGCAGGCTGGCGGTCTGCCCCCGCCAACGCCGGGGAAGCATCAGCAACAGCGGGATCAAACGTTGATGGTGCAGATCGCTGAGCAGCTCCCTGAGAAACGCATCACGGCTGATGCCGCGACGCAGGCTGCTCTGTTCCAGTGCGGCATCCAGCGCGATCAGAGGAGCCAGGCCAGTGCCGTCCTCAGCAGACTGGCCCCAGGTTGCACTGAGCCTGAGCGGATCGTCTGCCATGGCTCAGGTCTCAATCTGATCAGGACGCCGAGACGGCCAGACCGGTATGTCGGATGAGTGCTGCGCTGGTGGCATCCCTGCCCCGGAAGCGTCGATAGACCTCTGCAGGCCGCAGGCTCCCGCCCAGGCTGAGGACGGTGTTGCGGAAACGTTCTCCAGTGGCAGCGACATCATCGTCTCTCTCCAGGCCCACTTCCTCAAAGGCTGCAAATGCATCGGCGCTCAGCACCTCGGCCCATTTGTAGGAGTAATAGCCAGCGGCATAACCCCCGGCAAAGATGTGGCCGAACGCGCAGAGAAAACGGTCTTCCTCGACGGGCTGCAGCACGCTGGTGGTTTCAGCGATGCGGCGACGGAACGTATCGGGACTGATCTTGAGTTCCGGGGTCCACTGGCTGTGGAGTCGCAGGTCGGTCAGGGCGAAATGAACCTGCCGAAGGGTGCCGTTGCCCTGCATGAAGGTGCGACTGCTGCACAGTTTCTGATAGTCGGCCTCCGGGAGAAGCTCGCCCGTCTGCCAGTGACGGGCCATCCCCATCAGGGTGTTTCGATCGAGACACCAGTTCTCCATGAACTGGCTGGGAAGCTCAACGGCATCCCATTCCACATTGTTGATACCAGCGGCTTCCGGGTGCTCGACCGTGGTGAGCATGTGCTGCAGGCCATGACCGAACTCATGGAAGAGGGTTTCCACCTCTTCGAAGCTCATCAGGCTCGGCGTGTCGCCTGCGGGAGGTGTCTGATTGCAGATCAGATAGGCCACCGGCAGGGTGAGATCGCCGTCGGCATTGCGTTGACGGCTCAGGCACTCATCCATCCATGCACCGCCGCGCTTGCTGGCGGGACGGCTGAAAGGGTCCAGATAAAAAGCCGCCAGGTCTTCGCCGCTGTAGTCCATCACACGGAAGAAGCGCACGTCCTCATTCCAGATGGGAGCTTCACCGTCTGCGGCTTTGATGCGGATGCTGAACAGGCGTTCGCAGAGGCTGAACAGTCCCTCGAGTACCTGGGGAAGAGGGAACCAGGGCCTAAGGGCCTCCTGATCGAGATCGAAACGTTCACGTCTGAGCTGCTCCGCCCAGTGGCTCACATCCCAGGGGGCCAGTGCATCGGCTTCGGCCGCACCGTGGCTTTGGGCGCATTCCCGCAATTCCTGGAGCTCCTTCTGAGCCACTGGCATCGCTGAAGCTCTCAGCTCTTCCAGCAGCGACTCAACCGCGGACACATCATCAGCCATCTTGGACGCGAGGCTGAGCTCTGCCCAGTTCGCGTAGCCGAGCCGGTTCGCCTGCTGACGCCGCAGCTCAAGGATCTCCTCGATCAGCGGTGCGTTATCCAGATCTCCACTGCTGGCGCGACTCACGTGGGCTTTGTAAACGGTCTCGCGCAGGTTTCGGTCCTTGGCGTGGGTGATGACCGGGATGTATCGCGGCATGTCCAGCCCCAGACGCCAGGGTCCTTCGGCTGCGCTTGGTTCGGAACCGTCAGCGGCCTGATCCCCGGCTTCCTTGGCAGCGGCAGCAAGGATTTCCAGGGCTCTTTCGGGAACACCGTTCAGCTGAGCACGCTCCTGGATCACGAGGCTCCAGGACTGCGTGGCATCCAGCACGTGGTTGCTGAAACCGGTGGAGAGAGCGGCAAGTCGCTCACTGGTGGTGTTGAAAGCAGCCTGCTCAGCTCCCTTCAGCCCCACACCGCGATGCTGCATCGAGAGGAGTTCAGCGTCGAGAATGCGTGTCTGCGTGCCGTCGAGCGGTTGAGCCGGGTCTGTTTTCAGTCTGCTGAGAGCTTCGTGCAGAACCTGGCTCTGACCAAGGCGATTGCTGAAGCGAACCACCTCGGGCTGCTGTTTGGCATGAGCCTCACGCAGCTCGGGTGTGTTGCGAACACCTGTGAGATGACTCACCACGCCCCAGCTCCAGCGAAGACGTTCCCCGAGCTGATGCAGGCTCGGCATCAGTTCATCCCAGCCCAGTGGTGAGGCCGAGTCGAGGCGCTGCTGCAGTGATGTCTCCAGTGACTTCAGCTGATCGTTCAGGCTGGTCAGCAGTGCAGGGATCTCATTGTTGACCTGCTCAGCGTCAATGGCCTCGAAGTGAGGAAGGCCTTCGCCGCGCAGCAGTTCTGGAGTGCTCATGGATGGTCAGCCGGTGGGGAGAAGGGCACGGGCAGCAACAACGGTGTGACTTGCCAGATCAGACGCAAGGGCATCGGTGGATGCCTCGTAGAGATCCATGGCGATCCGAGGCCAGATGCCAATCACCAGTGTTGGAACCAGCAAGGTGAGCCCAATCGCCGCTTCCCGAGGGCGCATGTCCTTCACGAAGGCGAGGGCAGGAATTCGTGGTCCGAAAAACACCCTGCGGCACATCGACAGCAGATAGATGGGAGTGAGAACAAGCCCAATCGCCGCCAAAACGATGGTGGTGACTCTGAAGAAAGTGGTGAAGCTCTCCTGGCTGGTGATGCCGAGGAACACTGTGATCTCGCTGATGAAGCCGCTCATGCCAGGTAAGGCAAGCGAGGCTAGGGAGCTGGCAAGGAAAAAGGCGAATGTGATCGGCAGTGCTTTGGCCAGGCCTCCCATGTTGGGGATCGAAAGAGTCTTGGTGCGTTCGTAAAAGCAGCCCGTGACGAAGAACATCGCTGCTGCGATTAGACCATGGCTAATCATCTGGAGCATGGCTCCGCTGAGGCCGAGAGCATCGACGGCGCCGATCCCCACCAGCACGAAGCCCATGTGACTGACCGAACTGCAAGCGATCCTGCGCTTGACGTTGTCCTGGGCGAAGGCGTTGAGAGCGCCGTACACGATGTTGACGATCCCGAGGATGATCAGAGCCGGTGCAAGCACCAGATGGGCTTCCGGGAGCATCTGCACGTTGAAGCGCAGCAGCGCGTAACCGCCCATCTTGAGCAGAACGCCGGCCAGCAACATGGAGACCGGAGCATTGGCTTCACCGTGGGCATCCGGAAGCCAGGTATGCAGAGGGAAAATCGGCAATTTCACGCCGAACCCCACGAGGAAGCCCAGATAGCAGAGCAGGCCGAAGCTTCCACCCGGGGAGCGCTGAGCCATCTCCGTCATGTTGAGGGTGAAGCTGTCGCCGGAGTTGGCGATGGCAAGGCCGCTGATCAGGATCAGCAGGGATGCCAGCGCTGTGTAGAGAATGAATTTGGTCGCTGCGTACTGACGGTTCTGACCGCCCCAGATGGCAATCAGCAGGTACACCGGCACCAGTTCCAGCTCCCAGGCCAGGAAGAACAGCAGAAAGTCCTGGGACAGAAACACCAGGGCCTGGGCTGAGGCCTGCACCAACAGCAGTGCGAAATACAGCCTGGATTTGTGGGTGATGTTCCAGCTGGCGGCCACGGTCAGCAGCGTGACGAGACCGCTGAGCACAACGAGTGGAGCTGACAGCCCGTCCGCTCCAAGGGACCATTCCAGGCCGATCGCAGGCACCCAGCTGACGCGTTCCACCAGCTGAAGCTGACTTTCTAGCGGGTCGTAGTGACGGCTGAACGCAACGATCATCAGGCCGAGATCCGCCAGCAGCACGGCAATCGTGAGATTGCGTGGAATCGGGGAGGTTTTCTGGTCTTCTCCGGGGAGAAGCGGCATCAACAGCGCTGCAGCTGCTGGAAGCAGCACGATCAGCGAGAGCCAGGGGAACCCTGCGTCGGACGCAGCCATCAGCGGCAGGTTGGCGTCCATGGAACTCCCAAGATTGTGATTGAACTTATCAGCTCCGAGGCCTGTCCTGAGTACTTCTACCCAGCTCTGAGCTCAGCCCGAATCCTTGGGTTGCCAGTGACTGCCTGCTGTTTGAAGGCTGAGAAGTGGTGCACGACTGGCAACACCCACAGACTCCCATGCCTTCACCATTGCCTGGCTGACGGCGGCACCATGCTCTTCGCAACAGAGGGCAAGGATGCTTGGGCCGGCACCACTGATGGCGCATCCCCAGGCTCCTGCAGCCAGCGCAGCTTCCTTGACCTCCTGACCGCCTTTGATCAATCGCCAGCGATAGGGCTCATGCAGCCTGTCGTGCATCCCATCCGAGATCAGGTCACCGTTACCGGTGCGTAATCCCTGGAGCAGAAGTGTGAGTGCACCCAGGTTGACCACCGCATCGCTCACAGGCACAGCCTTGGGCATGGCGCGACGCGCTTCACTGGTGCTCAGCCGTATTGCCGGAATCGCCACAACGGCCTTGACGCTGCCCATCCATTCACAGCGCACGACCCGCCAGCGTTGAGAGGCGGCCTTGGCTGTCATGCAGAGGCCACCCAGCAGTGAGGGCACGACGTTGTCTGGATGCCCTTCAATGTCAATGGCGAGCTCCAGCAGTTTCTCCCGACTCAGGGGTTCTCCCACCAGCGCGTTGGCTCCCACAAGCCCTGCCACGATTGCCGTGGCACTGCTGCCTAGCCCTCTGGCCGGAGGCACGGCAAGACGCACTCTTGCCTCAAGAGCGACCGGTTCTTCGCCGGCAGCTTTCCAGACGCGCTGAGCAGCTCTGTAGACAAGATTTTCAGCACCGCCTCGAAGGTGAGAACCCTCCTGTCCTTCGATGATCAGCTCAAAACGCTCTCCATGGCCTTCGATGCGTCGCATCGTGAAGCGGTTGTTGAGATCGAGGGCGGCGCCGAGGCAGTCAAAGCCCGGCCCGATGTTGGCGGTGGTGGCCGGTACATCCACCACGACGGTCTGGCCTATACGCGGCTGCGCCATCCCTGCTGCTCTACTCAGGCCAGTGTCCCACCCGACTCCACGAGATCACGTGCGCGGCAAGCCGCACTAAACAAACCGGCCTCCGGATCGATGACCGCGCGGATGGTCAATCCTTCGATCAGGGAACGAAACCGTCCTTTGGACCGCAAGGGCTCCAGAAACTGCGTTGAGCGAAGACCATTCAGGTTTTTCCCAGCCGTTCCTCCTCCAATCCAGAGGCCTCCGATGCAGAGCTCCTGCAGGGCCAGGTCTCCAGCAGCGGATCCATAGGCTCCCAGCCAGAGTTTCACTGCTTCGCCGGCAAGAGGGTCACCCTCTGCGGCAGCTTTGCTGGTGAAGGACGGGAGATCCGGATAACAGGGTTGATCGGCAGACATTGTCCGCCAGGCCTGGGCTTGAGCTCTCAGGCAATGCTGGAGCCCGTTCTGGCGGTGAAGCAGCCAATTCATCACATGTCCGAGCCCAGTGCCGCTGACAATCCGCTCGATGGATAACCGTTGCAGTCCAAGGTCCTGCTTCAGCCACTGAGCCAGTTCCCACTCCTTCTCGGTGCGCGGTGCAAATTCCCGATGGCCGCCTTCGCTCGGTAGGGCCAGCCATCCGTCAGCGGTGGGCAGTCCGCGCGCCATGCCGAGGCCGGTTCCCGCACCGAGGATGGCGACGGGTCCGTTTTCGGCACCGGCAGGTGCAGGTGCCGATCGATTGCGTCCCGTCTGCAGCACCACCTGTTGCTCATCACTGAAATGGGACAGCCCATGGATCAAGACAGCGAAGTCGTTGACCAGCTCAAGTCGTTCCAAGCCCGTTGCTGCGGATAGCGATGTTTGACTCATCTGCCAGGGCAGATTGGTGAGCCTTGCGCTGCCCTGATGCACAGGCCCGGCAACGGCAATGCAACTGGTCGATGGTTTTGACATCTCGGCGGGGGCTTCTGCCAGAAAATGCCTGAGCATCGACTCGAGGTCTTGCCAATCCGCTGATAAGTAACGGTGGCTGTGCTCTTTCTTCAGCTGCCCATCAATCTCCCGATAGATGCTCAGAAGTGTCTTCGTGCCTCCAAGATCTCCTGCCAGGTAGGTCTTGGCTGCCATGGATGCGGATCAGGGCTGCTGTCTTCAGGCTGGAGCTCGCGTCGCAACTCGGCAACCAATTGGATTCATCAAGACGAAGGATGGTGAGGCTCAGGGAGTCGTCGCGAAGAGATCAAGTGGCAGAGGTCCCCACGTCGCGCTCGGCTGAGTGTTGTCAATTCCGTGTCCACTGATCAGGATTCCTTCCCCCAGCCCGTGCTCGATGCGCAACCTCGCCGTCAAGGTCTGCTGATTGGCCTTGAGATAAACAGGTCCTTCAAGGTCGCGCTCGGCAATCAGGTCGTGCCTTGACCAATTCTGGTGTAGTTCAAGAGTGCGAAGTGACTCGATTGCCTGTTCAGCAGTTGACGCCATGATGCCAACCGTAAACCATCTAAATTGATCCATTTCTTGATTCAGTTCTGGGATTATGAATTCTCTTTCGTCAATACTTAGGAATGGGGCAGTTCGTAAACGACTTAGATCTTTTAAGTTCATTGTGTTGAATCTTTTGGTAGGATATCATCTTGTTTGTTCTGATTAGCCTCTTTGCAATAGCTGATTAGTTTGTCAATTGACACCTCACCAATATCTCCGCTTCGTCTGCTTCTAAGGCTGACTGTGTTGTTCTCAGACTCTTTGGCTCCGATGACTGCAAGAACAGGAATTTTTGACTTTTCACCATTGCGAATCAGTTTTCCAAGTCGTTCTCCGGATGCATCAACGGTCGACGATGTCTCGCAATCGTTCAATCTTTTTTGTAGGTCGTTTGCAAATGTTCTGACTTCATCGCTTACAGGAAGGATCCTGATTTGCTCAGGTGCCAGCCAGAAGGGAAATTCGCCCGCATAGTTTTCGATGAGGATTCCGATGAATCTCTCAAAGCTTCCCAGAATTGCTCTGTGCAGCATGACAGGAGTGTGCCGATAGCCATCTTCTCCGATATAAGTTGCTCCTAGGCGGTCAGGCATTGAAAAATCAACCTGGATGGTTCCACACTGCCAAATCCTTCCAAGGCAATCTTCGAGTGAAAATTCAATCTTCGGCCCATAAAATGCTCCCTCCCCAGGAAGAAGCTGCCAGTCAAGTTTCTTGGCGTCGAGTGCTTCGGCAAGAGATTGTTCAGATTTGTCCCAAATTTCCTCGCTGCCTACCCTTTTCTCTGGTCTTGTTGAAAGCTTGATTGAGATGTTCTCGAATCCAAATGTTTTGTAAATCTTGAAGACGAGATCGATGAACGACAGAACTTCTTCTTGGATCTGATCTTCAGTGCAGAAAATATGCGCGTCGTCTTGAATAAAGTTTCTGACTCGCATAAGTCCGTGGAGTGTTCCTGAAGGTTCATTCCGATGGCAGGATCCAAATTCTGCCAGTCTGATAGGTAGATCTTTATAGCTGCGTAACCCTTGATTAAAAATCTGTACATGGCATGGGCAGTTCATTGGCTTCACTGCATAGTCTCTGTTTTCGGATGATGTTGTGAACATCCCTTCTTTGAATTTTTCCCAGTGACCAGATTGCTCCCAAAGAGTTCTGTCAACGATCTGTGGGGTCCTGATCTCCTGATATCCAGACTGTCCAAGCTCTTCACGAATGAAATTCTGCAGCTTGAGATATAGAGACCATCCCAGTGGATGCCAGAAGACCATGCCTGGCGCATTGTCCTGAAGATGAAAGAGAGAAAGTTTGCGTCCGAGCTTTCTGTGATCTCTCTTGTCTGCTTCCTCAAGCTGTTTCAGGTGTGATTTAAGTTCGTTTGATGAGCCCCAGGCCGTTCCGTAAATACGTTGCAGCATTTCATTATCTGAATTTCCTCTCCAATAAGCGCCAGAAACTTTTGTAAGTTTGAAATGACGTAGGTGCTTTGTGTTAGGCACATGAGGGCCTCGGCACATGTCCGTGTACTCCTCATGATGGTAGAGTTTGATTGTTTCTCCTTCGGGAATCTCATTGATGATTTCAAGTTTGAAAGGCTCATCTCGATCCTGAAAGGTTTTAATGGCTTCGTCTCTGGAGACGATTTCTACGCCGACGGAATAATCTTTTGAAACCAGCTCTTTCATTCTGTTTTCAATCGCCTCCAGATCCTCCGGAGTGAAGGGTTTTTTATATGAAATGTCGTAATAAAATCCTCCTTTGATCACAGGGCCGATGGCCATCTTCGCTTCCGGGTAAAGCTGTTTGACTGCATGCCCGAGTAAGTGTGCGAATGAATGTCTGATCGTGTCGACACCTTCTTCGTCTTTCGATGTCAGGAGCTGGAGTTGACAATCCTTTTGAATCGGCATTGCCAAGTCGAGTGACTCTCCATCGACCACGCCTGCAACAGCGGCTTTTGCTAATCCAGGACCAATGGCTGTTGCCACATCTGCAATGGTGATGGGCCCGTCAAAACTTTTGGTGGTTCCGTTTGGAAGGGTGACGACGGGCATGGAGGCGTGGGTTCTGAAATCTGTACGGCTAGCTGCCGCAATGGCTTGCAGGCCACGGCCATCCTATTAGTGGATGTACGCTCCCAATAGATCACAACTGGTTTCGCTTGCCCCCCGATGTTGAAGGTGGTGACTTGCTGGAGTCACTTCTGGCTTCATTGCTTGCTGACTTCGACCATTGGTTTACCCGTGGGCAGTCGTTGCTTGAGCAGTGTCCCGATGGTGTGCTTTCGCAGGGCGATCGTGTTGAGCTAGCTGAACGTCTTTTTGACGCAAAGCGTTCAATTGCCGCCACCCGTTCACTGTTGCAGGCTTCTTCTGAGCCGGTCGCCGTCTCGATGCAAGCGATGGCTCCCTGGCATCAACTCGTCATGGAGGTTTGGGCCCTCTCGGCGCGTGTCTCGCGGTCTTCGGGATGAGCCTGAGGGCATGAGCTGTCTGGGCTGCTTTCGGAACAGCCCGGACGGAATCATCGATGGTGCGCCATCAGGCGCCCTGGCGCAGCTGACTCAGATTGCTCACGTAGAAGGCCACCAGTTCGGCATGGCTTTTCACGGGTTGCCCGTAGGCGCTTTGCCCGGCATGGGTTGGAAAGGAGGCCCATTCCGGGGCGAGCCGATTCATTGCAGCTTTGGTGAGGCCATTGCGATCGATCTCCTGCAAGGCGCCACGCTTCTTGACGAGATGCAGGGCTGCCTGGTCCTGGTGCTCAGGAGCGAAGCTGGGCAGGTCGAGCCTGTTGGCCACTTCCTGCCAGGTGGTTGGCAAAAACTGGTAGGCCCCTGCAGCTGCACTGGTGTATCGCTTCACGACCACACGTTCGGGGTGGCGTGAGAGGTCCTGAAACTGGCCTCCCCCATAAAGGATGCGGTAGCCCAGATCCTTGCCGTCCTTCCAGGTTCCTTCTGCAAAGCGGATGGTATTGAGCAGTGCGCGACGTTCAGGCGTGATTGCGTAATGCGATGCGGGTTGACCGGAGAGGGTCGCCGCGCTGATGTTGTCGGCCGTGGTGTTCGCGGATCGCTGGGGCTTCAGAGCCTCAGCCATCATCCGGTTGTGCTGATGGCGTTCGCTGGAGCGCTCGGCCTGCAGGCTCTGTCCCACGGAAAGTGCCAGCCCCATGCTGATGGCGCTAAGACCGAGGACTTTTGGCGCGGCCTGCGCAATGGGCTGGATCCGTTGGGTGAATCGATGCAGCAACCGAGAAAACTCCAAACAAAGGAGTCGCCACCCTCGTCAATGGCATGGCTTGATGGCGAGGGGGCCAGGCGCTCTCTTGACGCGTTGCCGCTGATATGCCTAGGCAGAAAAACTCAGCCAGATCTCGGCACTGGACTCGCGAGACCGGTCTGGTGGCTTGCAACCCTTCGCCTGAGTGCTCTTTGATGCGTCGGATGCTCTCATCGAGCTTTAAGTATTAGCGAACCTTTTTAATTGCTCCGGGATTGATCAGCTGGCGCTGAGGAATCCCATCGCCTCCCTGGTCCGTCTGACCGTCGAGTCAGCCACGGCGCTCGCCCGTTCGCGTCCCTTCTGCAGGACCATTTCCAGCTGAGTGCGGTCGTCCATCAGCAGGCGGTAGCGCTGCTGAATCGGTTCGAGAGCGGCAATGGTGGCTTCCGCCAGCAGGGGTTTGAACTGACCCCAGCCCATCTCAGCGCACTCCCTGGCGACGATGTCACGTCCCTTGCCGCTGAGGATGGCGTAGAGCCCCAGCAGGTTGTCGGTTTCGGGGCGATCGGGATTGTCAAATTCGAGGCCACGCTCAGGGTCTGTTTTGGCCCGTTTGACTTTCTTGGCAATCAGCTCCGGTGGATCCAGCAGGGTGATGCGACTTCCTTCATTGGGATCGCTCTTGCTCATTTTGCTGCGGCCATCCGTCAGGCTCATGACCCTGGCACCCTCCTTGAGGATCAGAGGTCTGGGAACCTTGAGCACGGGGGACTCAGTTTTGCCGAAGCGGGCATTGATGCGTTGTTGAGCGATGTCACGGGCCAGTTCCAGGTGTTGCTTCTGGTCTTCACCGACCGGAACCAGATCTGCGTCATATAAAAGGATGTCGGCGGCCATCAGCACGGGGTAATCGAGCAGGCCCACCGACACGTTGTCGCCTTGCTTGACGGCCTTCTCCTTGAACTGGATCATCCGTTCCAGCCAATTCAGAGGCGTGACGCAGTTCAGCAGCCAGCAGAGCTCGCTGTGGGCAGCCACCTGACTCTGAACAAACACAGTGGAGCGTTCGGGATCCAGTCCGCAGGCCAGATAAAGCGCTGCAGTGCTGAGGGTGTCCTGGGCCAGGCGATCCGGATCGTGGGGCACCGTGATGGCATGCAGGTCAACGACACAGAAATAGGTGTCGTGATCCTTCTGCAGATCAACCCAGTTGCGGATCGCTCCCAGCCAGTTGCCCAGATGGAGGGCGCCCGTTGGCTGGACGCCCGAAAGAACACGCGGCAGCCCCATCAATCAGGCCTCTGTTGTGCTGTCCTGGTTTGCGCTGTCATCTCCAGTTGGTTGTTCAGGAGTTGAGTCCGCATCCGCAGCAGCCTCTGCTGTTTCGGCAGTGCCTTCAGGCTCGGGCTCCGCAGCGGGGGGCTGAGGCTTGGCAGGACGTGCGAAGGGATCTGGCCTTGATCCGCGACCACCCTCTCCACGGTTGTCGCGGCGTCCGCCACGGTCATCATCACGCCGGCCACCTCCTCGGTTGCCCTGGTTGCCTTGGGCGCGTTGCGCTGCCACCAGTTCCTCCAGCTTCCCCTCTTCCAGCATCTGGCCGAGTGTGCGCACTGCAAAGCCGAGCACAGCAACGGTTGAGCGGAGATTCAAGGCCTCCTGGAGAGCACGTGCTGAGCGCATTTCGTTGTCGCTCAGTCTGATTCTGAAGCCACCGCCCTCACGGTTGCCCTGGCCGCGTCCTCCGCGGCCTCCACGACCGCCATCGCGGCCGTTGTCACCCTGTCCGCCCTGATGGCGGGAATCGCTGTAGGAATCAGTCATGGCCTGGGGCCTGGAGTCAGGCGCAAGTGTGACGCATCACCGCTCCTCTGACAGTGACCTGAATCGATTCCAACAGCTTTGACCTGATCGCCTGCGGTCGACACCAGCTGCTCACCCCCTTTTCAGGCTTCGTGTGAGCGAGGCAGGCCGACTTGTTGATCGATTGCAGGCTGCGGATTCTCCGGGCTGTATCAATGGAGGTGAGCTAAGAAGGCCAGATCTGGAGGATCCCAGTGCAGTTCCCGGTCCAATTGATCCGCTCCCTGTCACTGGGTGATGGAACCATGACGTCCGGTGTGATCAGGCCTGTCCTGTTGTCTGTTGGTGTGATCGCAACCGGTCAGTGGCTGCTGTCGGATGTGGTGCATGTGCCTGGCGGAGGGCTGGGTGTGGCTGCTGTTGCCGGCCTGTGGTGGTTGTCCAGGCCTCCCAAGCAACCCCGTTTTCGTGAGCCGGCATCCCTCAAAGGTTGGATCCAGCGCTGCGAGCTGGTGCTGAATCAGTTCGAAGAGCTTGAGCTGGCGCTGGGACTGCAGGGATTGCGTTCTCCACGGGAAGCGGAGCTGCGGCGCATCGAAGACTTTGATGCGCCGCTCAGTCTGGGTGTTGTGGCAACGGAGGGATCCGGTGTGCCCGCCACGATTCAGTTGCAGCAAGCGTTGGCGGGCGTGACCTCGCTCGATCTCTGCCTGGCGAATCCCCTGCCGGTGTCATCCACCTCCTGGAGCTGGCCTGACGATCTGCAGGAGCTGGATGTGCTGCTGCATGTGCTGCCCCTGCCGCTGCGTGCTGCAGACCTGCTCTGGTTGGACCAGCTGCCTGCGGATCGTCCGGTTTGGCTGCTGCTGCGATCCCCAGTCGGCAGATCTGCCGAGGATCATCTGGAGGCTTTGCGCTGTCAATTGCCGGAGCGATGGCATCAGTGCCTGCTTCCCTGGTCCGGTGAAGCCATCGAACTGCGCGGTGTGCTCCAGCCGGTTCGTCAACAGCTGATGCACACGGAACGGGTTCGACAGGGCACGCGTCAACGCTTGCTCAGCAACCTGCATCAGCGCTGGCAAGCTGATCTTGAAACGCTGCGAAGAGAGAGATTCCGCCTGCTGCTGCAGCGCAGTCAGTGGATTGTCGCTGGCGTTGTGATCGCTTCACCGGTTCCCTCCGTTGATCTGTTGGCTGTTGCCGTGGGCAACGGCCTGATGGTGAAGGAGATGGCCACGATCTGGAGCTGTTCCTGGAGCGCCGAGGTGTTGCAGGTGGTCGCCCGGCAGCTGGGCAGCGCCGCCCTGGCTCAGGGTGTGGTGGAGCTGAGCGGCCAGGCGCTGCTGGGGCTGGCGAAGCTTGATGGGGCCAGCTGGATCGCCGCAGGTGCCATGCAGGGATTGAGTGCTGCATACCTCACCCGCGTGGTCGGCGTTTCCATGGCCGACTGGATGGCGCTGAATGCCGGCGTCGCTGAGCCTGATCTGGAGGAGCTGAAGCGACAGGCCCCGCTGCTGGTGGCACGTGCTGCAGAGCAGGAGCGCCTCAACCTCGCTGGGTTTGCCCAGCAGGCCCGTGAATGGATTCAGGACCGCGACAGCTTTACACCCGCATGATTCGGGCGACTTCAATCGGCTCAGCCTGAATAGCTTCAGGTTTCTTCATGAAGCCTTCATGAAGCCGTCATGAATGAATGCTGCGAGTTGACTCGAATGATGTGAATGGCGGGTCAAAAGTCGACATTTCCATAGCCTTGATACGAATCTTTGCCGACCGATAGGAAGGCTGATTCATCTCCGTTCTCTTTCCTTTCATGGCTACTGCAATCCGCAGCGGACGCCGCGGCAGCTGGGAAAATTTCTGTCAGTGGGTCACCGACACCAATAACCGCATTTATGTGGGTTGGTTCGGTGTGCTGATGATTCCCACCCTGCTTGCAGCCACCGTCTGCTTCATCATCGCCTTCATCGCCGCTCCCGCGGTGGATATTGACGGCATCCGTGAGCCCGTTGCTGGCTCCCTGATCTACGGCAACAACATCATCTCCGGTGCTGTTGTGCCCTCCTCGAACGCCATCGGCCTTCACTTCTATCCCATCTGGGAAGCGGCCTCTCTCGATGAGTGGCTGTACAACGGCGGTCCTTATCAGCTTGTGGTCTTCCACTTCCTGATCGGCATCTCCGCCTACATGGGGCGTCAGTGGGAACTCTCCTACCGCCTCGGCATGCGCCCCTGGATCTGTGTTGCTTACAGCGCACCGCTGTCTGCAGCCATGGCTGTGTTCCTGGTTTACCCCTTCGGTCAGGGTTCCTTCTCTGACGGCATGCCCCTGGGCATCTCCGGCACCTTCAACTTCATGTTGGTGTTCCAGGCCGAGCACAACATCCTGATGCACCCCTTCCACATGCTTGGTGTGGCTGGCGTCTTCGGTGGTTCACTGTTCTCCGCCATGCACGGTTCACTGGTGACCTCCTCCTTGGTTCGTGAAACAACCGAGAACGATTCGCTGAACTACGGCTACAAGTTCGGCCAAGAGGAAGAGACCTACAACATCGTGGCTGCCCACGGTTACTTCGGTCGCCTGATCTTCCAATACGCGTCGTTCAACAACAGCCGTAGCCTGCACTTCTTCCTGGCTGCCTGGCCTGTTGTCGGCATCTGGTTCACCTCCATGGGCATCAGCACCATGGCCTTCAACCTGAACGGTTTCAACTTCAACCAGTCCATCCTTGATAGTCAGGGCCGTGTCCTGAACACCTGGGCTGATGTGCTGAACCGCGCCAACCTCGGCATGGAAGTCATGCACGAGCGCAACGCTCACAACTTCCCCCTCGACCTGGCTGCTGTTGAGTCCACTCCTGTGGCTCTGCAAGCTCCCGCCATCGGTTGATCGAGACAGCCTGAGGCTGAAGTCTCCAAGAGATTCAGCTTTAGCTGAATCGGAAAGCCCCCTCTCACGAGGGGGCTTTTTACTGGTTCAACACAGATCCTTGTAGTCGCGCAGAAAACCTTTCGCTGAATCTGAGATTGAGTGATTGAGCGACAGATATGGTGGTTTTGGTGAAGGCTTCGGTGCAAATTTTGATGGTGATCGATTCAGACAGGAGTCAGCGTCATGAGATGCCAGCGAACTGACTGTTGCTCTGCCCTTGTCCTTGCACGTTTTGGTGCGTTGCTGGCATCAGTTTGATCTAAAAATCAAAGTGCAGGCACTCAACGTATGTTTGGATTTCAATGATCTTGAAGCAGGTTCTGCAACCGTGCCTGATCCATGCTCCCTGAGGATATGAATTGTTCAATTCGTATGGCTCAGCCTTCACCTTGCAGTGATGGCTGATTAGTATTTTTGCCCAGACCTAAAATCGTGCTCTTCTTCTTTTAACTCGGACGAACTGCAGGTTGATTGTGCATAGTGAATAAGATTTTTATATCCTTTTGGCACTAATCCAGGGCAAAGAATGCCGACTTCGATTGCCTGAGGGCAGAAATAAACGCCAGCCCAGCGATTGATGAATCGGCCTTTGATTTCGTCGGAAAACATGAAACCATTGCGAGCCGCGTAGTCAATGATTTGCTGGGGTCCGAGGTCTGCTAATTGCTCTCGGAACGCCTGATCCTCTCTTGCTCTGTCAATAAAAGCATGCAGCGCAGCCTTAGACATTGGGCTCCTGGATGTTTTCATCAATGTACTGCTCTGAGATTCTCTTATTGCCATCAAGCTTGTGATTGCAATATTTGCTTGCACCATTCATCGTTGCTGTTGAGCTTTGTAAACCGATCAGCTTTTCATAACCTGTCATTGAACGATTGATGCTGAATGATTTGGTCTTTCGTTTTACGCTCTCATCCAGTCGGCTGTCTTCAGGTGAAATGAGTTGCGTTTGAGCTCGGCGACGAGCTCCATGGGAAATCAAGACTTCTCTGTGATGCCCAAGGCGTTTTTATCGGGCCTTCTGCGCGAGTGTGTTTCTGATTTCTGTAATCAGCATGTTCAGCAACTTGTTGAATTAACTGATCGTCGCTCTAGGTAATCATTTGAACGGTCTGATTTGAAAAATATTTTTTATCTTTGAATGATTTGCTTTTCTGGAAATATGGCGTTATTTGCCGGCGCAACGATGTTGGATATGAGTGAGCTTTTGATTGCTCTGGAGGCAGCATTGTTTTGACGATTATTGCCTGGAAGGAGGATGTAATTAAAAACTGTAACGCATTGCGCGGAGTGTTCTGATTGTCCTTCGTTGGGCGATAGTTTAAAGTTCTTAGTGGTTAATGCAGGGGTATGGCAGAGCGTTTTGATGTTTTGGTTCAGGGGATATCCAAATCTGATGCGCTTCATTTATTGTTTGCTAAAACAGACTCTGTTGAGAGACCGTCTGACCGTTATTTCGCGGCAACGAGATTAGGTCTGTGTGATTGTGATGAAACTCTTGATGCCTTGATCAGGGCGACAACCGATCTCAAGGTTGACGAATTATTTGATCGAATCACTCGACGTAAGGCTGTTGAGGCATTGGGTAGAAGGAAGGATGCCAAGGCCATTCCTGCATTGGTTGAAGTCCTGAGATGCAGTGATACTGAAGCAGTGATTAATTCCTTGTCAGCATTGATCAGAATCGGCTGGTCGCCAAATGAGGAAGAGGAAAGTCATCTGCTGAGTCTGTTGGATGGTGAAGTCACGCAAGTACGTGCGGTGATTCAGCTTTTCACGAGACTTCGTCTTCAAAGTGCGCAGTCAAAGAATCGGATTGGTGGTTTATGCGATCACGAAAGTCTGTTGGTTTCTGGTGCTTCAAGGGCCTATATGGCACTGCTTTATCAGGAAGTCGATCTGATGAAGCCATTGGTGGCATGTCTCACTGACCTTGTTGCTGGTAAGCGGAGGTCAGCGGTGATTGATCTTGGTGATTCCGGGGTTGAAAGCCTGCTCCCTGTCCTGGTTCGTGCGCCGGTATCAATGTCGCTTAGAGCCAAGAGTTTCTTGCAGATTGTTGAGACCAACCAGTCGCTCTCGAAACCTGAAAATCAGTCTTTGTTTGAACAGCTGCTCCGGGATGATCCTGTGTTGCTGGATATTCGACCCGAGTGGCAGTGTGGATCAGATCCTGCCGAGATCGAGCAAAATCTCAGCCATCGTGATGAGGCTCGACAGTATGGTGCTGCAGCAAGTTTGATGCGAATTGATCGCAGTGAATGCCTGGCGGTGATTGAGAGTATGCAGGAACGACTCTGGTCTGATTATGTCACTCACTATTATCTGAGTTGTCTTGTCGGTTTGCGCAAATTCAGCGAAAAGAGTGATCTTGTGAGGTCTGCTCTTGCCGAAACCACGCCTCAATATACGAAGTCGAGAATTGCAGCTGCCTGGGCTTGCGTTGATTTACAGCTCTTCGATCAGCTGGATTTATTGGAGGAGTTGTCCAGGACTGCTGCGTGGGTTCCACTTCGCTGGACTTGTCAGCAAGCACTGGAACGCTTGACTAAGAAGCAATAATTCGGAAGCACGTTCTGAGTTCTCTGGACTGACTCTTTTGCTCTGGTTGGCTCAGGCAGAATGCTTTGCCATGTGCTGCATCAGGTCAATGCACTTGCAGCTGTAGGCCCATTCATTGTCATACCAAGCCACCAGTTTCATGAACTGATCATTCAGTGCCATGCCTGCTCCAGCATCAAACACTGAGGTGCAGCTTTCTCCCAGAAGATCATTGGACACGATCGGATCTTCGGTGTAACCGAGGATTCCGGACAGACCATTCTGTGAGGCGTCTTTCATGGTTTTCTTGATGTCTTCGTAACTGGCTGGTTTGGCCAAATTCACGGTCAGGTCGACGACGGAGACATCAGGCGTCGGTACCCGGAAGGCCATGCCTGTGAGTTTTCCATTCAGTTCCGGAATCACACGACCCACCGCTTTGGCTGCACCCGTCGAGCTGGGAATGATGCTCTGTCCAGCTCCTCGTCCACCCCGCCAGTCTTTCAGTGAAGGGCTGTCCACAGGCTTCTGGGTTGCCGTGGTGGCATGCACGGTGGTCATAAGGCCGCTGACGATTCCGTAGTGGTCGTTCACCACCTTGGCGAGTGGTGCCAGGCAGTTCGTTGTGCAGCTGGCATTCGACACGATGTCTTCTCCTGCATAGGAGTTGTGATTCACTCCCATGACGAACATCGGAGTGTCGTCCTTGGAGGGAGCGCTCATCACCACGCGTTTGGCGCCGGCCTCCAAATGTTGGCGGGCGGTGTCGTTGGTCAGGAAGAAGCCAGTGCTTTCCAGCACATAGTCGGCTCCCACTTCACCCCAGCGCAGCTGGCGGGGGTCACGTTCGGCCGTGACGCGAATGTGGCTGCCATTCACCATCAAGTGCCCATCCACGACCTTGATTTCACCTGGGAACCGGCGATGCGTTGAGTCGTAACGCAGCAGGTAGGCGAGGTAGTCGAGTTCGATCAGGTCGTTGATGGCAACCACCTCGACGTCGGGGCAGGCCATGGCCTGTCGGAAGGCGAGACGCCCAATGCGTCCGAAGCCATTGATGCCAATACGGATGGACATGAAGGCGAGCCCTTCTGCTTCCCTGACTTATAGAGCCCATTGCAATCGAAAACCCCCTCCTTTTCTGGGACGCAGACAGAGTGAGCTCAGGTCGTTCCCCATGCCCATGGTTTCTCCGCCAGCTGAAGCCTCCTGCCCCATCTGTGCTCTGCATGGCGATCAGGCTGAGCTGACGACTCACGAAGTCTGGAGCAATGATCTCTGGCTGCTGCGACACCATCCGCGCCCGGCCCCGTTGGCCGGTTGGTGCCTGCTTGATTCGCGTCGACACTGTGGTGGTCCAATCAACTTTGCCTCTGAGGAAGCGCAGGATTGGGGCGTTGTCGTCCAACGCGCCTCCGAGCTTGTGCGTGCGGTCACAGGTTGCGACAGGGTCTACGCCATTGCCTTCGGTGAGGGAGCCCGACATCTGCATCTGCATCTGATCCCACGTTGGGCTGATGATCCACGCACCAGCGCGTGGAGGATTGCTGATCTGTATCGCGAGGTCGAAGCAGGAAAGGTTCCGGCAGCGTCCACTGAATGTGTGAATGACTGGGTGTTGCGCGCCAGAGTTCTGGCTCCAGCAGTTCTTAATTGATTCAGGTCATTGTGGTTGTGAGGCTCACCGATGCCAGTTGTCGCCAGTCACGCTGTTGTAGCGATCAAGCAGCATTTGCTCCGTTTGCTTGAACCGGTCGATGTTGTCCGTCAGTTCCTGCTCGTTGTGTTTGAGATAGGCGTGATGCCCCACTTTCCATAAGGTTCTGGCTTTTTTCCAGCGAACCTGTGCTTCCTTCGCAGCAGCGATTAATTCCCGGAACTCTTCTTCTGAAAATTCAAATTTCATCTTTTGAAGACATTGATCTGGTTCATCATGAGTTTTGTCAGGGGGTTTCTGCTGATGCCTCAATTCCTTCTGAAGTTGCTTTCGATCAACCTGTGCATGGGACTGATCCCTTCTGCTCTCATGGTTCAGGCAGAACCCAAGACCCTGATCAGGTTGGGTCACACCAGCGAAGAAGTGACATTGAACAATCTCCGATCGAAAGTGCCGCGGGGTGCAACTGTCACTGAGTCATCCTGCGTCAGAATTGGAACTGGCAGGGGCTATCGCTACCGATGCCGGATCAAATTTGAATGATCCTGTTGTTTCCTGGCTGAATGAAAGCTTGTGGAGGCAACGAGGGAATCAGTTCAAACGAATGACACCAAGACCGGTTGGCTTGAAGATGCTGCTTGCGCATCTCGCACTTCAGAGTTTTAGCCATAGGGCCCGAAGCGTGTCGCACAGGCAGCACCACAGCGCGCTCCCAGCGCGACCGCCTGATGGGTGCTCCAACCTGCGCTCAGTCCAGCGGTGACGCCTGCGGCAAAGCTGTCGCCACATCCATAGGTCTCCACCATCGGGCCTGGCAGCTCGACAGCATCAAAACGGCCGCCTGGAATCAGCACGCCCCCGGCCTCACCCTCCGTGGCGATTCGAACGGCCGGTGCCGGATTGAGACAGTTTTCGGGCACCTGTTCGCCGGGGTCCAGTGCGCTGCCGATCAGGGCGTCAAGAGGGACTGAAGCCTGCTGCAACACCGGGAGTCCGAGTCGTGGTGTTGCACTCAGGACCCTGGCCTGGCGAGCCTGACGCAGGCCATCGCAGTCAGTGGCCGAAACGAACACGCCGTCGCAGTCAGCAAGTCGTTCCCACTTGAGGTTGTCTTCAGCTGTGGGCATCAATCGCTCACCAATCACTGTGATCGCACGGTCACCGCTGGGATCCATCAGGCTGATTCCGCGACGGCTGGGTTGGTCGCGCCAGGCCACCACTGGTTCAACTCCCAATTCTCTGAGGCGTTGTTCGCTGCGGTGGCCGATTGCATCCCGACCGAGCGCTGTGAAAAACAGCACTCTTTGACCGGTGAGGCGTGCCAGCTGGACTGCGATCACAGCTCCGGCACCGGCAGGTTCTTCGAGGTCTCGAGAAGCTCTGCCGATCCTGCCTGGTCTGGGCAGTGCGTCGACCTCCAAAAAGGTGACCCACTCCTGGTGCCCTACCACCGCCAGATTCAGAGATTTCAGCTCGCTGTCCAAAGGCGTGGGCATTGCGTCAGGGAAGGGGCAGGACGGATTTGGCGGCATCGCGCAGCTGCACGTTGATCTTGCCTCCAACAGAATCCACTTTCACTTCTCCGGTCACATTCAGCCGTTCCCCGTCGGGAGTGCCAACCAGCACAGGGCCTCCGTCGCTGCCGTTCACGGTCACCGGCGCGGTGACTTCTCCCACCGTGACCGCACCTTCAACGGAGACGCCGCCCTCAACCTTGACGGGTTCGGTCACGGCCACACCCTTGGGAACGCCCACATCGCCACTCACGGGCAGCGCCTTGACAGCTTCGATTGATAGAGGCTCCTCGCCCTTCACCCTGACCGGCGCAGAGAGCTGATCAACGGTGATGCCTCCCACGAGCCGAACAGGCAGTGGCTGATTGAGTGGCAAGGCGATTGGAATGGGTTGGCGAAGGATCTGAATGGCAGCCACGGCAACGGCCCATGCGGCAATCACCACAGCCAGCGGCCAGCGGCTGGCCATCATCAGAACGAACCAACGGGGATTCGAGCTTGCTGAGGTCGACGGGCCCTGGTCTGCCATGGCTTGAATGAACTTGATGCACCGGTTGTACCTGCTTCCTGCCGCTCGGCCATGGGTGGCGCCAGAACCTGCAGCTCAAGTTCAGAGCTCGTATTCCTCTTCGAATCGCGTCAGTAAACCTTTGTAGAGAGCCAGGGTCCCCTCGCTCTCCTCGGTCACCCCTTCGGTGACGTAAAGCGCGGCCAGATGGCTGCAAGCGGCATGAACCTGGGCAAAAGCTTCCGCGTACTCGTTCTGAACGTCTTCCTCTCGGATGTCTCTGATCATCGCTGAGACGAATTCCACTTTCTTCTCGGCTGCTTTGATCTCAGCCTCCATCTCCTTGCTCAGTTTGCGTCGCTTGCGAGCCATCCCTCTGGTTCGACTGGCCTCAACCTAGGAGTGAGACCTGCAGGTCTTCGGCCGAGTCAGAAACAGAACGGAAGATATTTGGCGCTGCAGGCGACATAACCATCAACCAGGGGGCCGAGTCCGATCTGATGGACAATGCCCTGACCTGTGATGGCTTCAGTGAGAACGCCGATCACGATGCCCAGCATGGCGGCACGGCCATTGAAACGTTCCACCGTCTCGAGCTGCTGCTCATGGATGGCACGGGCGGCTGAATCCTGGAACCACTTGTCGCTTGCTTGCTGTTGATTCATGGTGCCGTTGCGGATGTTTAGCAATGTAACAGCACGTTGACATTTGCTCTTAATCACTATCTCTAATGGATCTCATTGGTGCCCAGTGGCAGATCGGACCTTGCCCCTGACCGATGGCCAGAGCCTGCTTCAGGCCTTGCTTGACGTATACGCGCGCCGCTGCAATCGCCACGTCGAGATCCTGCCCGAGAGCCAGTCCTGCAGTGATGGCGGCTGACAGCGTGCAACCTGTGCCGTGGCTATGGGGAGTGTCCACCCAAGGCCCTTCAAGCCAGTGGGGTTGGCCGTTGAAGAGCAAATCCCGACCCCCCAGGGATCGTTCGCCGCCGCTTTTGATCAGAACTGCCGCAGGTCCCTGGGCATGGATCACGGCTGCTGCTGACTCGATGTCACTGTCGTCGCTCAGTTCATGGCCGCTGAGCAGTCGCGCTTCATGGCGGTTCGGGGTCAGCAGGGTTGCCAGCGGCAGCAGGTCGTCGCGGAGCGCGGCGATCGCGTCATCTTCAAGCAGCACGGCACCTGTGCGGCTCACCATCACCGGGTCGATCACCTTGGGGATGGTCCAGTGCCGTAAGAGTTCAGCGGTGGTTTGGATCAGCTCGCGATTCAGCAGCATGCCGGTTTTCAGTGCATCGACCGCTAGGTCGTTCCTGACGGCTTGCAGCTGTGCCTCCAGGCCTGCGGCTGGCAGGGGATCCACTCGGGTCACTCCGCAGGTGTTTTGCGCGGTGACGCAGCTCAGGGCACTGCAGCCATGAACCCTGAAGGCCATGAAGGCGCGAAGGTCGGCCTGGATCCCGGCCCCACCTCCTGAATCGCTTCCCGCGATGGTGAGGGCAATCGGTGGAGTGATGTGTTGGGCCTGCATCAGGGTTTGCGCCAGATCACCGGCTTGCGGCGTTTCGGGTAAAGCTCTCGGCACAGCTTGCAGACGGTGCCATCACAGCCGCGTGCGGTGCAGTGCTCTCGGCCGTAGAAAATGATCTGCAGATGCAGTCGGTTCCAGTGCTCCTTCGGGAAAAGAGCCTTGAGATCTGCTTCTGTTTTCACAACGCTGTCACCTTTGCTCAATCCCCAGCGCTGGGCCAGGCGATGAATGTGAGTATCCACGGGGAACGCAGGGACACCGAAAGCCTGTGCCATCACCACGCTTGCGGTCTTGTGACCGACTCCTGGCAGCGCTTCAAGCTCTTCAAAACTCTGTGGAACAACTCCGTCGTGGGCATTCACAAGGATGTGAGCCAGTTTGTGAACATTGCGCGCTTTGGTTTTGGCCAGCCCCAGCTGACGGATGTGGCGGTGGATCTCCGGTTCGTCGAGTGATGCCATGGCAGCGGGCGTCGGACCGGCGGAGAACAGTGCTGGAGTCACTTCATTCACCTTCTTGTCGGTGCACTGAGCGCTGAGCAGAACGGCGATCAGCAGCGTGAAGGCATCGCTGTGATCCAGGGGAATCGGCGTCTCCGGGTACTGCTCGTTCAGCCGAGCGAGGATCACTCTTGCCCGTTCGCCCTTGTTCATCGCGCCTTGAGATCGACAGCCATGATTGCAGCGCCGTTGCTGGGATGAGAGATTGGCGGATGTTCGAACTGTGGGTTCATGAGCTCTGAACAGCGCCGAAACAGTTCTGATTCAAGCGACGCCTATGCACGGGCTGTGCGCAGGGAAGAGCAGCTTCAGGAGCGTGAACAGCAGCAGCAGCAGCGTCGTCAAGACGATCAATCTGAGAACAGTGCTGAACTCACCGAGATTGACGAGGCCAGTGATCTGTTTCGACAGCACAGTCACCAACAATCGATGGAGGGAGGTTGAGTTTCTCTCTCCTGATTTTATTGGAGGAGAAACATAGAGCACTCTTAAATGCAGAGAAAAACGATTGAATGCCTTGTTGGTGCTGTCGAAGATCCTGAAGACTCTTTGCGAGTTCTTGAAAAACAGCAAGATCTAAATCGCACGATTTCGAACTGCAGTTCTCTTCTGTAAGGGGCATTGTTGCTCAATACACCCAGCAACTACAGGAACTGGATCAACTGAAAGCATCAGGCTCATTCGTTTTGCTGACAAGCTGCGGATGCAAGGCAACAAATAAGCGATAGAGTAATTCGAATCAGGAAACAGCAACGCTAAGCATGACACCAATAGAAGCATTCACCACTGCTTGGAAAAAGTCTTTTACCTACGGTGGTAGAGCAACAAGAGCCGAATATTGGTGGTTCTATCTCATTAACTCTGTTATTGGTATGGTGCTGGCTGTTGCATTTCTTGCTGCCAATCAAGATGTTGGACCTCAAGGTTTTTCTTTTCAGTTTGTATTTATCTACCCTTTCGCGCAGGTATTCCCTTCTCTCTCGATTGTCATTCGGCGGCTTCGTGATATAGGCAAAGAATGGACGTGGATTTTTATTAGCCTGATTCCATTTATTGGTGGCATCTGGTTTATTTATTTGATGTGCCAACCCAGCGGGCGCTACGAAATAGGCCAAGCATCAAGCTTGTAAGTCAGTTCAGGGGTACGCCAAACAAGGACCGCCCGCTTGTTGATGGCCATGTACCAAAGAATGGTGTGGGTTGGCTGGTGGATGCCTAAAGAGTGAATTCTTGCTGCTTCAGACCGACGTGCTTGCCTGATGGACCTTGGTTTGAACATTTGTACTTGATACTTGTTCTTGCAATTCAAATAATGTAAAATGAAGCGAAAGCCAACACAATTGTGCGATTTATTTATGTAATTTCTTGGGCGGGATATGCAATACTTTTTCTTCTGGTGATTGGATTTACTTTTGCTTCCGGGTATTCATGTTCTAGCAAAAAAATCTCATTAGTTCCTGGTTTTGTGGTTGGTTTTGTGTTCGGTGGTTTTTATTTAACAAGTTTTTTAGTCGCACTTCCATTTTCCTTGGTATCGTTTATTGGATATATGGCCAAGCGACAAAAGATCCAGCAATGAAGCTCACCGAACAAATCATCCTCAAAGCCTGCGCAGCTGGTGCAGGAATGTTGATGTTGTTTGCAGCTGGCTTTAGCTTTGGCAGTCACATGGAGAGAGAACAAGGTTGCAAAGCTGGTCTACCAATTCATCTTGAGAAAGGGGCTGTTGTCTTGGCTTTCAGCCTCGTATTTGGATTCGGCATCTATAACGTGACAAATAAAAGTGGTGAATGACTTTCTCGCCAGTCATCGGTGGTTGTCAGCCTGTGTTCAGGCGCATGTTCAGGCATAACGCCATTGAAACCTAGGAAATCATGCAGCAGTCAGGCGGGTGGAAGCGTTGCCCGCTCAGCTGGTGATTGAAGCCGTTGCCATAACTGCTGAACATGCCAACACCCATGTCAGAAGAGCAACTCAAGGCATTCCTCAAAAAGGTCAAAAGCGACACCAGTCATCAGGAGAAGCTCAAAGCCGCTGCTGATTCAGATGTTGTTTTGAGATTGCAAAGGAAGTTGGGTTCAGTTTTAAGAATTTTAAGGGGTGGTTGGAGAAATTGCCGACATAAAGATTGCATATTGGCTGTTATTTCCATGTGATAGTATCTAGCCTAACTAAAATGTTACCCTGCAATCAGGCTGTCTTTTCAGTTCTTGACATGACGCTTTGGTGGATAAGAAAACATCGCTACTCTCTGGATCATTTGAAAGCAATTCAGCTCATCCATCGAGGTGCTTTCGTGAGAAGTCTTTTTCAATTTTGCCGTCATTTACTAAGCAGCATAAAGTACTTCCTGCTCCATAGATAGGGTCATAGTAATAAGCAGCTTTGACGCTCTTCTCTTCAGCTTTGCCAGTTGCCTCTGATAGTAATAAGACACTCAGGAGTCAAAGAGCTTTCATTTCAATAAACCTCTTCACTCAGCCATTGCTGAGATATTGCCAGCCCTTCATGCAAAGGGGCAATCACTGATGGATATAAAGTGGTAATCACTTGAACTCCTCTGACGGCTGATGTCTAGGAAGCAGGACCACCAGCTATTGACAACAACCCAGGCAGTCTCCTTCTGGGTTGGTTTAGTTGGTGCTCTCTTGCTGTGGGTTCAGCTTCTTTTGAGATGGACTCGTGATGGTGTTATTGCTCTACAACCTGTAACACTGTCTGATTACATCATCACGCTAGGGCTGTTTGTAGCGGTTCCTCTATTTGTGATTGCTTTGTTTGTCGCTTTAGCTGCTTATGTGGCGTTGAACAGAGCCAAGTCTGATCAGAAGACAGAAGACTCATAAAGCCTGCTCCAAAACGTCTAGCTAGGCTTTTCTGGGTGGTTGATGATTGATTGTGTTCAACTCACTATTGACATGCGTGGCTCCTTGTTGGTGATTTCAGAGGCACTGCAGGAGTTTTAATGGCTGAAGCGTATGACTTGAATCCTGCTTCTGTGCCATCTTCATGCTCCCATGTTCGATCCAGGCTCTTCTGCCTGCATGATTAGGTTTTTGCCAAATCAACGTTTATGGGTGCTAGAGAAAGATCCTCTTTTTCTTTTCTGATCTCGTCTGCCTCAAGGCCATCGTTTAAGAGGATAGTTTTGCATTTACATTTCAGGCCAACAGAGTGATCTGCGACAGCAGGTGTTGTGCTGAGAAGCAGGGCACTCACGACTCATCGATATGCATAGACAGATGTCTGATTCCTGAATAGTAGCAATATCCAGAGTCAGCTCATCGAAGACCTGGTTTTTAGGTTAGATAGACACTTTTGTTGGGGGCAATCAGTTTTACCTTCTGCAATTCCGTGAGTCAATCAAGTTCTTTGGCATTTACGGCATGCATGCAGTGGCTATGCTGAATTTGAGGCTTGAGGAAAACAGCATGAACCTCCGAAATCGATTGATCGTTTGTACTTCGATCGCCCTGTCGCTTTCAACTCCCAGCTCTCTCCTGGCCGCAACTCTGCAAGAAAAGGTTCAGTTTTCATACAATATCGGCACGCAAGCCGGAAAGCAGTATTGCGCTAATAAGGCAGCTCAAGAAGCCATGGAAAAAGGAACTGCTATCGCCATGGGTCAAACAAGCATACCGATGTCAGTGATTAGTCAAATGGACTTTGAAGATGATCGCTATGCACTGCCAATGATCGAGGGCATGATGTCTTATGCCATTGATCATTGTCCACAACGCGCCAAGAGACTTTTCCCCGACCTCTACAAAATGGCTGACTAAATAATTGCAATCAGTGTCTAATGATGGTCGCAACACTTTTGCATCAAATTAGAGCGTTGATGGCTTCGTGCAGCGACTTTTGGAAAAAATTCAGCCAATTTTTTTAATCTGGTTGCCGCTTTTGGGACCATGAATTGATTGCGATTGTGGAATGCTGGATTGTGTGAATTAAAGGATTCATCAATTTCTCAGCTTGAACTCAGGTTCGTTCCCCCGAAGGAGTTATTTAAGTAGCAGCTTGAGTATGTTTCCATGTCAACGGCGATTGATTTCGAAGCGCAGTATGGGTTGAGTGACACGTTGCTGCTGTCATTGTTGCTGACTCGTTTTTCCTCTGCTTCTGTTGGATTTGTCTTGATTATGTGGTTTGACTTACTTCCCTAGATCAACGTGCCTCTCGGCCTTGGGTGCCTGTGCAGGTTGCCACAAGGCCTTTCGTGAACACCACAACATGTCCTTTCGTCGTAGTCTCGACTCATGATTCAGTGAGCTGCATGTCGAATCGACGCATCGCTTTGGTGATTGGAACCATTGTCGGTTTAATTGCGATCGTTGCCTGGGTCGCTGAAATTGATCTTGTCTTTCAAGAGTCAGCGGAAGAGCAAGAACCGAATCAAAAGTCGCTGGTGATTGATGAGTCTGCTTCTGAGTCAAAGTCTGTTGAGAAATGACATGATGTTCGGGCTTGATTAGTCTGGCTCTAGTTGCCGTGCGTGTGTGCTTCAGACAATTATTTTGGTGTGTCTTGGCCTGGCGTGGGCTTTTTATGCAAGACGAACAAAGGCAGCAATTAAAAATTTAAAGTTGCGGCTCCGTGATCATCAGCTTCAGGAACATGCAGCAATCAACTGGTGCTGCTGTGCTATTCAACGTGCCGATAACAGGGACGAGCTGCTGAAAGCTTTTAACCAGTTTGTTGACACCGGCCGTGAAATCATTGACTATCCGGATCGTCTCGCTGAGTTTATGAGCGCCAATGGGCTGACAGAGGTTCAACACATGAGAAACATCATCGTTCTGGATAAGGTTTTGAAAGCGTTTGATGAGCGTTGACTGCTTAGGTCTCAATGATTCTCTGCTTAGCTTTTAAGTGAACTTGTGTTTTAAACATGATTCCGCTCTAATTTGATCGCTTGGTTGGACTGATCTCAATTGAGAAATTATTGTCTTTGCATTGCGTAGTAACATCCGATGCTTCGCCTGCTGGGATCAGGACGACTCCTCCTTTCTGCCCATAGTTCGGCCCGCGATATTGACTGATTGCTGAATAACCAGCTTTGCCTGCATTGCAATCCATCGTTACGGCAATCAGTTTGTCACTTCTGACCTCAAAGGTTTCTCCCAGGCTCTTATTGAGGTCCACTGACTTGCCCGTCCCAGTGCTCAGTGTTGTTTGAATGCTTGCAGGGCTGCAGATACTGGTGACATCTGTTGGTGTGCTGTAGTCCGCTGCATAGCTGAATGGCAGGTCCTGAGGGAACACCGTCACGGAGACCTGGAGTGGATGGTCTTGCCCTTCCAGTCGCTCGTACTGCACTGGGTAGGTCTCTTCAACCTTGTCGTACACCGCCATTTGCAGAAGAGTTGGGCTGCACCATGTCACGACTGTCTGCAGTTTTGACCTGTCAATCCCGATGGTTCCTTGTTGGTAGGGTCCGTTGCTCAGAAATGTTGTTTCTTCATATCGATCTGACGCAGTACATCCCGCCAGCAGGGTTGAAATTGATAGCACGATGGCAATAAAGCTCTTCATGTGTCGATCAATGATTTCATGGTTCGATGTTTTATATAGGAGTCTTGATTCTTTCAGGATGTTCTATTTTTCCGGCTTGCTGAATTGCCTGCTCTTTATGTTCAAGCCTCAAGCAACGGGGCTCATTCAAGACCCAGGCTTGATCGCTTCTTTCACTGATTCCACGCCTTTCTGGATCGCTTCTGCGGGCACTCTGAGCTTCTGTTGCTGAGTATTGGACCAGATGTTGACGGCATAGACGATGGCGCCACCCACAATCAATGCGGCAAGAACAAGGCCAATTCCGTTGCCCCCCTGTTGAATCACGACAGGCCTTTGCTGTTCCTGATCACTCATCGATGCTCCTCGCACTGTTTATCACTGACATGGTTGTAGCCAGCGATTGTTGTCTTGTCCGTCTGCGCCGATCGATTTGATCGCTGGCATTGATGTCGCTATGACAAGCCATAACGTCACCAGTTCGGAGTGTTCGGGCCATGCTCACCACCAGCACCCGTCTGAAACTGCAGTCAATCCTTCGGCGAGTGGCTGAGGGGTCCAGTGTCAGCCTGTCGGATCGTGTTTATCTCCAGAAATTCGCCGACCGAGACCGCACGGTCTCGTCCTGGCTGCGTCGTGCTCGGCGGCAACAACTTTCCGGGCGCCGTCTCGAAGGTCTTGACAGGCTTCTCGATGGTCTTGATCTGGGCAGTGCAGAACCCGACCAGCAGCAGAGTCCCGAGGCTGATGACCTCGGTGATTGGTTTGCGGGGGCCGATTCCTGGCTGAGACGCGACTGAGGTTCGCTTAGCGTTGATTCAGCGCCTGCTGTCTCGTCTTGAACAACACCTCACGAGGAGTGATTTACGTTTCGGTCTGGGTGGTGGTCTGGGGCACTGCTTCCTCTCTCGTGGATTGGTTTCTCCTCCACGCTGATCTCTATCAGGAAGGGAGTTTCGGTCAGGCCGCCACTTTCATCGGCTATGGAGCGGCTGCCTCCGTTCTCGCGGTGCGTCTTTCCAGTCGCTTCCTGTTCAAAACCGAGGTTGCCGAGGAGAGTGCTGACAGCGATCAGTCAGTCAGCTGATTCGGCGATCGATGCACCGCCAGCGCTGCCAGCATTCCGGCGAGAAATCCGGATGTATGTCCGATCCAGCTCACGCCAGTGGGAGATGCCCAGGGAAGCAGGCCAGGCAGGGCGCTTCCGTAGAGCAGCAGCGCGATGGTGCTCAGCAGGATTGGCAGAGGACGTCGTTCCAGAAATCCGATCAGCACCAGATAGCCCAGCAACCCGTAGACCACTCCGGATATGCCGTGTGAACCAACCGGCCAAAACAGCCAGACCGGAATCTCCAGGGCGATCACGGCAATCCAGATGCTCAGGTAGGCCCTTCGGCTTCTGGCCAGTACGAGGTAGCTCAGCGGTAGGAACACCAGGCTGTTCGTGAGCAGATGGCCGAAGCCTTGGTGGCTGAATGGTGCTGTCAACAACGTCCACCAGGGTGTTCCAGGACCCATCGCCAGGTTCCAGCGTCCGCCGAGGAGCAGTTGATCCACCAGCTCCTGAAGCCAGGCCAAGCCCAGCAAAATCAGAGGCAGAGCGATCAATCCATCCACCTGTTCTCTCTGTTCACTGAAGCAGTTTTCGGTTGATCTCGGATCGCCATATTGGTGACAGCCGATGTTCATGTGTCGGAATTGAGCTCCGACCCGCTATGAACTGACCAGTCACCGTGCGGATCACACCATGACCACCAAGTGTGAGGTGATCGTGATCGGCAGCGGAATCGGTGGTCTCTGTTGTGCTGCGCTCTGTGCCAGAGCCGGCCACGAGGTGATGGTTCTCGAAGCTCATGGCCATCCGGGTGGAGCCGCTCATGGATTTGAGCGGCAGGGCTATCAGTTCGAATCTGGCCCTTCTCTCTGGAGCGGACTTGGCCGATGGCCAAGCAGCAACCCACTGGCCCAGATTCTCAGGGCCTTGGATGAACCTCTGGAGGTCATTCCCTATCGAGACTGGGATGTGTTGTTCCCCGAGGGGCATCTGCGTGTCGGGGTGGGTGCTGACGGCTTCGAACAGGTTGTCGCTGATCTGCGAGGCACGGCGGCGGTCGAGGAGTGGCGTCGTTTCGCTGAGGTTTTGCAGCCCATTGCAGCAGCGGCGGACGCACTGCCGTTACTGGCATTACCGCCGGGTGGACTCGACAGTCTTGGACCACTTCTGCGACGCAGCGGTCGCTTGCTTCCCCACCTGCCGGCTCTGCGCCATCTCAGCGGTGCCTTCGGTCCTTTGGTGGATCGCCACCTTCAGGATCCCTTCCTTCGCCATTGGGTTGATCTGCTGTGTTTCCTGATCAGTGGAATGCCAATGGCCGACACCAATGCGGCGGCCATGGCAACACTGTTTGGTGAATGGTTCGAACCCGAGGCCTGCCTCGATTTTCCCAAGGGCGGCAGTGCTTCCGTGGTGCAGGCCCTCGTCCGTGGTCTTGAGAAACATGGCGGCAGCCTGCGGCTTGGCGCCCGTGTGAAGCGTGTCCTGCTGGATGGAGATCGGGCCGTCGGCGTCGAGCTGGTCAACGGTGAACAGTTCGCTGCGGATCATGTGGTCAGTAACGCTGATGCCTGGAGTACGGCGAAGCTGTTGCCTGAAGCGACATCGCCCTCCTGGCGCCATCAACGCCTAGAAACTCCAGCCTGTGCTTCCTTTCTCCATCTGCATCTGGGCTTTGATGCCAGTGGCCTCGAGGATCTGCCCATTCATACGGTGTGGGTTGGAGACTGGGACCGGGGAATCGAGGCCGAACGCAATGCCGTGGTGGTTTCGATCCCGTCCGTGCTTGATGCCTCGATGGCTCCTGCCGGCCAGCACGTTCTGCATGCCTACACACCGGCCAATGAACCGTGGTCACTCTGGAGTGGTTTGGAGCGTTCAACGGCTGCCTACTACAAGCAGCGTGAGCAGCGCTGTTCGGTGTTCTGGAAGGTGCTTGAGCAGCGCATCCCGGATCTGCGCAGTCGCTGTCGGATCGTGATGGAAGGCACGCCTCTCACCCATCGTCATTTCCTGTCCGTTCATCAGGGCAGTTATGGACCGGCTCTGTCGGCGGCCAACGGGTTGTTTCCAGGTGTGCAGACGCCTGTGCAAGGTTTTCTTCAATGTGGAGCCAGCACCTTCCCCGGTATCGGCATTCCGCCTGTGGCCGCCAGCGGAGCGATGGCTGCCCATGCGATCACTGGACAGCGGGCTCAGAAGCAATTGCTGGAGATCTTGTCTCTTTGATCAACCAGCAACCAGCACCAGCTGTGTACTGCAACGCGCTAAGGGACGCGCTTCGTCGCTGGTTTCTTTAGCTTCCGGGTTGATTGGACAGCAGGAATTCCCCGTGGTCGTGCAGGTCTTGAACGACAACGAGCGCTTCAAGCTCGATGACAGCGATGACGCGCTGTTCTACAGCGACCCCCGTTTTGTTCAGCATCTCGATGCAGCATTTCGTCTGCGCTTGACGCAGCTCTATCGCGAGCGCATCCCCAGTTGTGCGGTTGTGCTCGATCTGATGAGCAGCTGGGTGAGTCATCTGCCCGAAGACCAGCGCTACGAGCAGGTGATCGGCCATGGGTTGAATGCTCAGGAGTTGCAGGCCAATCCGCGTCTCGATCGTCACTGGGTGCAGAACCTGAATCGCGATCAGACACTTCCTCTCGACGATGCCAGTGTCGATTGCACCTTGATCGTGGCCGGCTGGCAGTATCTGCAGCAGCCGGAGTCTGTGGCCGCCGAGCTGCTGCGCATCACGCGCCCCAAGGGGCAGGTGATCTGTGCCTTCAGCAATCGCATGTTTTTCACGAAGGCGCCTCAGATCTGGACCGATGGGGGTGACGGTGACCACCTTCGCTACGTGGCGGAGGTGATGATGGCTCAGGGATGGCCTAAGCCTGAATTGGTTGCTGAACAGACGCAGCAATCCGGCCCTCTCGGTTGGGTCGGCGCGAAGGGAGATCCCTTTTTTGCTGTGATCGCCACCAAGCCCTTGGCTTCAGATTCCCTCTGAGTCGTCTGGGGGGATCGGCTGCCAGCCGCTCTGCCATTGCGCATTGTCTTGAAGCTGCGTCCAGCTTTCCCTGAGTCGCACCTGAGGCTCCAGCAGTGAAGCCAGCTCAACCCAGCGCTCAGAGCCGCGTCCACCCTGCAGAACAATGCGGAAATGACGCCGTCCTGACCGGGGGGTGAGGCTGGTCCAGGCTTCGGCCGGCTTCCAGGGCACAGAACTGCAGAACAACGGTGGAGAGCATGATCATGCCTCGCGTTCTGCTCTGTCGATGTTGTCAGGACTGGTTGCCCCTAACGACTCAACAGCTGGCGATTGCGTCCTGCAAGCTCACCACGGGTTGCTGCCTTGAACTGGTGACTTCAAGGATTTTTCCGATCGAATCGGAGGTGTTCAAGGCTTCGACGCAGCAGCGTGCAACCAGGCGGCGAGGGATTGAATCGCTTTCCTGCTTGTCAGCTCCAGTCCAGAGCACGCCTTCCTCGTCCAGATCATCTTCGCGCTCGTTGAGTCCACCAGGCCGGATCACTGTCCAGTCGAGTCCGCTGTTTTCCAGATTGCGTTCACCAACACGCTTCCAAACCAGGATCAAGCCAAACAGGTTGAGGGGGTGTTTCCAGCGCCCTGCGCACAACGAACTGACCAGCACCACGCGTTTCACACCAACGCGCTTGCAGCTTTCGATCTGGCGCTCGACGCCCCAGGCATCCACTTTCATGGGCCCCGTCAGGTCAACGGATGGACGTGCTCCTGTCGCGATCACCAGCGCGTCCACGCCGCGCAGAGAGTCGTCCAAGGCCTTGGCATCCATCAGGCTGAGTCGGTGCTGCTCACAGCTCTCCAGTGATGATGGAATCTGAGAATCAGGACGCAGAAGCAGCCTGGCCTGATCGCCTGAAGCCAGAACTTCTTCAGCAACACGGAAGCCTGTTTTGCCCGAGGCACCGCTTACGGCAATCGTGCGCGTCATAGTCGATCGAGACGGGCACGAAACCTAGCCACAAAGCCTAGCCAGAGCCTTCCCCTCTGATACGGCAGTGGCGCTGGCTGGCGCGCGACCAGCACAATCACCTAGTTACACAGCTTTACAAATAGACTAGGGTTCTTAATGAAAGTTCACATGCCCAGGGATGACTGATTACTCTGCTGCCATCTACGGGCTCATTGCCTTCGCTGCTGTGATCACTGCAGGTGTGGTCTACGTGCTGGCTCAGCCGACCGACCTGCCTTCCGTTAAAGCAAGAGGTTGATTGATGTCGATTGATTCGCGTTGTAAGGAGCAGCAGTCCATTGCTGATCAGATGTTTATGGACTTCAAGTACACCCAGCCGGGCTCCAAAGAGCAGGTTCGTGCTTTATCCACGCTCAGTTTCCTTGTTGGCATGTGGTCTGATTTCCTTGTGAATGAAGAGAAAAGAATGTCTTCAGCTCTGGCACTTGAAGCGCGTTCGTAGTTGTCGTTCTCGCAGTGTTCAGGACCTTTTCCAGACTTTTGGGTGATTTCTGTTAGTTATCATCCTGCTTGCTTTCAGGTCGGGGAGGCTGAATGCCAGAAACATTAAACTGTCAATTTTTTAAAGTCGTTGGTTATAGTGTAAAAGATTTAATAGAAAAGCGATTTGCGGCATAGGTAGTCAATATTGTCTGCTCTCACGTTTATTGCTCGCGAATATATGTGCGTTTGATTCTCTGCTATTCGACTAATTCCTCGCGGATGGCCTTGACAGCGCTATCAGTTCTGTTCCTTGTATGGAGCTTCCTGATCACTGATTGAACATGTTGTCGTGCTGTGACGTCTGCAATGTGCAATTCATCTCCAATTTCATGATTGGTCATGCCGTTGCAAACTAACTCGAGAACATTGAGCTCACGCTTTGAGAGAAGGTCGCTTTTTTTTAGGTGGCTGGGGTCGAGAATGTGGTGAATCAGGGGGTCAACGTAATTAATTTTCTTTTTAACCGAATGGATCACGTGGTCAATTGTCAATGTTTCAAATCCGCGTTGGGTCAGAATGATGTTTGCGCTTGAATCCAGTGCTTCCTTGAGTGATGACGGATTGACTGTGTTGAGTGTCAGCACAGTGATGTGGTCTTCCCCTGATGTCGTTGGAGCCTGATCGTGAATGGCGTGGATCAGGCCAATGCCTGAGCCGTCATCAAGGCGTCCGCTGATGAAGATCAATAATGGATCGAGGGATTCTTGAATTAACTCGAGGCACTCGCTTTGAGAGGTGCAGATTCCGATCAGATGGTCAGTCTTGGATTCCGGGTCAATGGCAAACAGCGTTGCCATGGAAATAGCCGTGGGTTTATGCCCGCAGCAGATTAATATTTTATGCTCCCAATCTAATTGTTTGATTGTTTTATGCCATCCCTTGAAGCTCTCATTGAGAAGGATTTTCACCGAGGCTAGAGATGGCTTGGTTCAACGTATCAAGCCTCCACTGCGTTGGATTGGCCTGGATGTGGAATGTCATCAGTCAACGCTCAGCAGCCAGGATCGCTTGACTTCGTCCTCACTGATGGTTGCAAATCGTGCCGACGTTTGCGCTTGTGCTGTCTTGCCTGCTGCTTTTTCAGGTTGCTTTGGCGATCACGGTGACCTGCACAGGGCTTGATTCAAGGTGTTGAAATTGAGCCTCCATGTGCAGTGATTTGAGTATCGATTCCTAGGGCGCCTGAGACCTATGCACGCCGCAAGGAGTGTGTACGGAGTTCTGCTTCGGCAAGCGCTAGGGGAGGGTGAAGACGGGCCGCCACCCGTCTTTTTTTGTTGGCCCCTTCAGACTTGAGCCTTCTCCAGCGGTTTCCATGCCTGGCAAGAATGTTGATCTTGTTGTGATCGGAGCTGGGCTGTCCGGTTGCGCTCTGGTGTCAGCTCTGAGCAACAGGGGCTGGCGCGGGACCATTCAAATTCTGGAAGCTGGTCGAGGGCCCGGTGGACGCTGTGCCACCAGGCGGCGGCGCGATGCCCCTCTTTGGCGTCTGGATCATGGATCTCCGACCCTGAGTTTTCAGAGCGAGCCTCAAGGGCATTTGCGGGAGCTGATGCAATCGCTGGAACAGCGTGGCGTCATTCGCGTTGATGATGACTCTGTTGTCGGCCTGGACCATCACGGTGCTGCTGTTGCAGCTCCTGATCACCCCCTGCTGAAGGGTCCGCGTTGGCGCGGCATCCCAACGATGGCTTCGGTTGCGGAGACGTTGCTTTCTGATGGTTCTGATCAAGTTGATGTTTGTTTTGGAGAGCGGATTGAGACGCTTTCCAGGGATGGTGAGAACTGGGTTCTCCCTGGTGGGGGGTGTGCCAGCAATCTTGTGCTCAGCGGGACGCTGCTTGCTCACCCCCGTTCGCTGGCCATGCTTGGCAGGAGCGATGTGCCCTTGCGTGATGCCGTTCCTGAGCAGCACGATCTTCTGCTTGATCAGGCACTCGCCTCGATTGCCGGCCTCAACGCGAGCATTCGCTGGAATCTGATGCTGGAGTTTCCAGCGATGGATCTTGATCCTTTGCCTCGGCAGATCTGGCTGACGCCTCCAGCTCAGCAGCAATTCGGTGTGGAACGTCTTGTGCTGCAGCGACAGCAGCAGGGGAGTCTCGGTCTGGTGATCCATGGTCTTGATGATGGTGCGTTGATCACACCTGATACGCAGCCACAGCTTCTGGCCGTTCAGGAACAGCGATTGCTGAGTGTTTTGCCAGAGCTTCTCGGGCCTTGGCCATCACTGCAGAGGAGGGTGCCCAGTGCGCATTCGCTTGGCGTGATGCGCTGGGGAGCTGCTCAACCCTTGAAACAAGGAATGCCAAAAGCACTGCAGTGGTGCAATAAATCCCGTGTTGGGTTCTGTGGCGACTGGATCGCGGGACCAGGCTTCGGCATGGCGGAGGGAGCTCTTCAGAGTGGTCTCGATCTGGCTGAGTTAATGGCCTCCTAAATGGCGACTCCTTTTCGCTGAAGCATCACTCGTCTGGTTCATGCAAAACAATCACAGGATTGTGATAACTGCTGGCCGGAATCAGCGGAGCGCGTCACAACGTAGAAAAGGTCGTCTCCCATGCGCAGCCGATTTCAGCCTGTCCGGGTTCATGCCAGTGTTCATGACGATGAGCCATGCCAGTGCCAAGACTGTGTGGCCCTAAGCCGTCGTTTGACCCAGATGGTCACTCAGACCAAGCCATTGCCTGGGCCTCATCGCCCCGTCTACGCCTGCCGGTGAGGCAAGAACTCAGTCGCTGACTAGAGAAGTCCAGTTGCAGGCAGGGCTTTGAGCAGGTCCTGGGAGTTGCGGTGTCCCTGCGGTTTCGCGTAATTTCGGCACCATTCCGGCAAGAAATTCGGCAACGATTCGGCAACCATGGAAGCGCTCGATGCCACCAATGCAGCACTCAAGACCCGTGGGGTGAAGGGTCGCATCGTGGTGGCGAAGGATCGTTTCTTTCTGCGCGGCACGTTCACTGCTGCCGATGGAACACGAAAGGATCGGCGCATCGCCCTGGGGTTGAACGCTCACCAGGGCCAACTGATGCAACCGAGCCAGGCAGCCGCACAAGGTTGGAGAGCTGCAAGGTTCTGAAGCGGCTGGCCAAGCTCGTCGGCATTGATGGAGCCGATCGACTCGACGCCCTGCGGACTCCCTATTCACCCCGTGAGCGTGAGATTCCGAGTGATGAGATGCTCGCTGCCCTGTTGGCCGATAACGAGGGGCAGAAATGGTGGTGGCTCACCTGGGCGCTGGTCACTTATGGATGCAGGCCTGCAGAGGCATTCAGCCTCAGGCCGAATGGTGATGGAACTGCGCGAGTGTTGAGCGTGAAGAAAGCGGGCAAGCTGCCGGAATGGCGCACCGCCCTGGCGCTGCCAGTTTCGGGACTCACTGCTGAGCGATCCGTTTCATGTGATGTCAGCAGTCCGGCTGAGTACGACTCTTTGAAAGCGAAGAAAGAGGCCGAGTATTGGCAGGCCTGGCTGCGGAATAGACACGCAACCATGACGCTCTACGACATCCGCCATGCCTGGGCGATCCGCTCCATCGCCAAAGTGCCGTCCACCTCATTGGCAGCAAAGTGCATGGGCCACACCGTCTCGGTGCATCACAACACCTATCACCGTTGGTTGGATCAGGCCGACATTGCCGCCGTCGCTGCAGCCCTGGCTGGATGACGCCAGGGATTCGGAGTTGATTACTGCCGCTGAACGAGTGTTGGCCGGAGTTGCTAGTTGATTGCAGACTTGATTGCTAATTAAGCCCTGACTATCTCTGCTCAACTACGCTCAATCGTGCCAGGTATCGGATGCTATTTGGGTCTGATTGATGGTGGGTATGGGGTGATTGAAGAAATAAAAAAACTCTGCCGTTGCAGGGGCTTTGATGAGTAGGCTCAGAATCCACCAAAAATTGAAGGATGATGCCACACAGTCAGCAGTGAATTGCCTGATGATGCCATACTAAAAATATTTTATCAGCAAATTCGTGGATTCGTCACACAGCTCCTGATATTATCAGCAGTGCAGAAACCACCAGCCACGCCTTCCAGTTCCTCATCTGAAAGTTCTGATTGAGCGTTCTTCAAGTCATTCGCAGAAATACTAAATCCCTCCTCTTTGGCAATAGAAACCACAGCATCAGCATCAGCGGCTGCGTTCAGCTTCTCCTGAAGGTTGGTGTCTGCTTTGAGCTTCACCAGGAAGGCTTTGAGCTGCTCTTCTGACATCTGAGAGTAAGGGCTTTGTTCATTTCATTGTCTCTCCTGCAAGCAGCCTTGTCACACTTGAGTGAAAAAGGTTGTTGCTCCAGCCAGGCCCATAGACACTCAGCGGCTACGAGACAGTCGGGCGTCGGTAGTTACAGTACCAAATGTATACACTATCGTGACAATACACTTTTCCGCCGCCAGCTGCACCTTCCACCTCCTCGTCTGACAATTCTACCGTTGCCGATTGCAATGATTGAATATCTTCTGCGGTAATTGCAAACCCAGCTTCTTTTGCAATCGCAACAACAGCATCATTATCACCTGCAGCTTTGAGCTTCTCCTGAAGGCTGCTGTCGCCTTTGACTTTCTCTAGGAACGCTTTGAGCTGTTCTTCTGACATGGCTACTGGGAGTTTATAGCGGTTATAGCAACGATATCTTGAAGCGTTTTTGGCTAATAATTACTGCGCTCAATCGTACCAGGCATTGAAGGCTCATTTATGGACTTATTGGGGTGATTGAAGAAATAAAAGCCTCTGCAGTTGCGAGGACTTTGAGCGTTGAGACTGTAATCTCAAATTTCAACCAGGATCCATAAAACAGGTTTCCGCCCACGCCCAAGTGTCCCACTTGCCACCACCAGCCACACCTTCCAGCTCCTTATCAGACAGATTTTGGGGATGAGTCTTTAGGTCTTCTGTGGTAATCGTGAACCCAGCAGCCTTTGCAATAGCTACAACATCAGCTCCTTCTACTTTTAGCTTTTTCTGAAGACTGGTGTCTGCTTTGACTTTTTCTAGAAAGGCTTCGAGTTGTTCTTCTGACATGGGTGATTGGCCAGTACAAAAGTCATAGCGATTGCCAGCAGCAGCGTCACCCGTACTCAGGGCACCATCCGGCTTGGTCCTGCCAGGTGGGGCTCCAGTGCCACCGCGCTGCAGCCCTGGACAATCGTGGCTAGTACTGGTGTCCTAGTTTTGTGGGCATGTCGGTTGATCGCGGGGTCTACAACTCGCCCGAGTCAGAGGGGCCGGTGTTTCTGGATGTCGCTCCAGGGATGACGGTCATCGTCAAGCACGACCTTCAGACTGGAGAGAAGGCCGAGAAGGATTGGTGGATGGGGCAGGTGATCCATTGCGGCGGCGCTGCCCGTGATCCGAAGATCCACAACCTGTTCCAGATCGCTGATGTGGATTCAGGTGTGATCCGCTGGGTCAACGCCGATCTGGTGACTCACATCCTGCCAAGGGCTCCAGGGCAATAAAAAAGCCCCGCACTTGGCGGGGCGTGATTGTGTAAATCAGTGAGTGCTTAGCAGCTGAAGCCTGCCACGAATCTTTCCAAGCCAGCCAATCCATGGTTTTGAACCACAATGCTTATCTACTAAATTCGCCACATATTCTGAACTTTTAGAATCATTAGAGTAGGCTTCGCGTTCTACTGGATTCCGATAATAAGCAGGGTGAGAGTGTTTATATGTAGCTAAGTCTTGCATCCCTTCAGCAGTCACGTCCAATCCCAGAGGTACTGAGGGCGTGCTAAGCGAATAAGCAAAGTTACTGCATGACTGGGCCATATGAATAGCTTCATGCTTGAGGACTGATGTGAAATATTCATAGGGGTATTCTCCAGTCTTTATTTCTATCGTGCCATTGTTTGGGTTCCACAATCCTGAGGCGTCTGGTAGGTCAGCAATAGGATCTATTTCAGTGACCAAGGCAATTTGGCCGCCATTCCTTATGACTGCTTTGAAGACTGGATCATCTGCTAAGTCACCAAAGCTATCTTCCTGTGTTCCATTGGGTGCTGACGCATTCGCCAGCGAAATCAAGGCGTCTTTATTTCCTGCATATATCTTGGGCATTACTCCACTAAACACCATTGCCATGACAAGTAGTGAATAGCCAATGACATGTTTTGGTTTCATCGAAGTCTGCTGCTAACTCAAGAATAAAATAGAAAATAGTTTTGTCGGGAGATCGATAGCGACTACTCAACGCCCCCTGCTTTTCCCTTTCGGGTCTTGTATAGCTCTCAGCCTCGCTTTCATGGCTTCAGGCTTCCCGACAAAGAGCTAATAAATCAGTAGCAGTTGCTGTATGCAGTATTGCCAACGAAGTTTGTTGTGCAATTGCGTGTCCTGTTGTTGTTGCGATTGATGTTGTCCCACATCTGCCTATTGGCGTTCTGAATGTTTTGTTGAACGCGAGCCCTGTGAGCATTATTGGCATTCATTCTCAAATTACTTGCTTCGTAGTCGGTGAAGCATCCTTCAGCAACAGTACGCTTGAAGAGAAGACCACCGGACTTGATTTTGTGATAGCGAGTGCCTGCAGGGCAGTTTCTGCCAGCCTCAGCAGCAGGTGGAGCAACAATCATTGAAGCGCCGATAACAGCAGCGGCAGCGATGGAAGTGAAGAGTTTCATTTGATTGATTTAGAGAGTGGAGGTCATCCCTCCTGGACCTCTTCACCATCTCTGGAATCAATCGGATTCACATCACCCGGAAGGGTGAACATGCCGGCTTCAGGCTCCCCCAATTGGGAATTAGCTCACGCGGAAGCCGGTGACGCCGAGGCTCCAGGGAAGTAGGCCTTTCTGGAGCGCGATGCAGGCGTATCCGAGGGCATCAGCCATGTGACTGTGATCGGACTTGGGATCGGGCACTGACGCTCCTGCCCGATATTCGAGATTGCTCAGTGAGCGGATCACTCGTTTGCAGCGGGGGTCCACTTTCAGGCGGCGATGGCCGTTGGCGTCGCGGATCATGAGCCTTGCGGCGCTCCTGAACGATTCGCTTATCAAAGCTAAGGATCTTGCGGCTTGTGCTCTCTACTTTCTCGACCGCTTTCTCAACTTTGCGAATCTGTCGCTCAGCTGGTGTGCTGTTGACCTTGAGGCCGATTTCAGCGTTGAATTGAGCCAATGCACCAGCCCTGGGTGTTATCAACTCCAGTCTAATTAGTGAACTTGTAGCGCAATTAAGGGCTTAGGTTTTGTATGCCGCCAGAGCCATCGTCTAGAGGTGTCTGAATCATTCCCTCTTAGTGCTGATGCCAAATCAAAAATTACAACTAGGATCTTGAGACCTAGCAAAGTTAATGGCTGCTTCTATTGCTGTTCTTTTGAATGCTTCATTTGATCTTCTAGCCGCCTGAATGATATCTTTTTTTAATTCACCATTTACACTGCCATTATTCTCTAAGCTGCACGCAAGAACTAGGCTTCCATGATAATAACTTGCTGCGCATACTGTCGCGGCCTCAACACTAGAGGCGCAAACTTCGCCGAGATCCAGCTCCTGAGCTTTTGTTGGAACCGCTGAAATGAGCAATGCACTCATGAGTGGAAGGATTTTCCAGTAATTAATCTGAAGGAAATGGTGATGCATGAATTTGGCAATTAATAGATGGGCCGGAAGCAACAATAGTTCACTTGTTTGTGATCACCAGACTTTGAAGTTGGTTTGGCCGGCGCTGCCGGAGAAGCGCTGGTCTGCGGTGGCCATCAGCAGATAACGGCAAGCGTCTAGGCAGTGGTCGGCGTTGAGCACCAGATCGTCTTGCTTGGCGGTGTCGTGCTGGGCCAGGGGAGCGGTGGCCCAGAACGCCTCGCATCGTTCGGTCGCGTAGAGCCCTGCCAGCTCAGTGGGCGTGATCCATTTGCGCTGATGAGAAGGAATCCGCTCGAGCAGCGTTTTCACATCAGCAGAAAGTTGCTCAACCTTGGCGATCAGCAACGCTTCAGTGTTTTCAGGCATTAGCCCTTGTTTCGATCCGGCCTTGAGGTCACGCCGAGTTTCACCAGGCAGTTCCGCCGCCGTCCGCTGGATGGGACTTTATTGAGCGTTTCGCGTACCGCAACCCCCAAAGCCGAAACGGCACTAGGGATGGTGAAACTCGGCAACAATTCGGCAACTGATTTCGCTCTGCCGCTCAGATCCATTTTTGTGACTGCAGCAGGGATGGTCACTCAGACCAAGCCGTTGCCTGGGCCGCATCGCCCCATCTACGCCTGCCGGTGAGGCGGGAAGCCAGCTGCTGAACAGAACGCCTGTCTTGTGGTTTCGCCTGATTTCGGCAACTTTTGGCAGCGACGGAGGCGCTTGGCGCCACGAATGCTGCGCGCAAGCTCCGTACGCAAGATCTGTACGCAGGATCCGTTCAGCCAAGGGCCGCATCGTGGTGGCCAGGAATTGTTTTTTCCTGAGCGGCACGTTCATCGCTGCTGATGTCGCTGCGGCCCTGACTGACACAAGAGCATTGATTGAATCTGTTTGTCGGAACAATGCTGAAAACATTCACATAGAAAAGCTTGCAAAGATCATGATTGAATCGTTCACGCAAAGCCCCTGATCTCGTTGATCAAAGCCACCTTTGCTTTTTAGTTGCATGCAGGAAAAAGCCGAAATAGAATTATTTCATAAGGAGTAAATTTATGTACCAGAATTATTTTATTGGTGAATTGCTGGGAACACTTTTTCTGGTGTTGTTTGGGTGTGGTGTCTGTGCTGGTGTTTCATTAAAGGCTTCGAAAGCGCATGATTCAGGGTGGATAGTTGTTACGGCAGGCTGGGGTTTCGCCGTCATGATTGGAATTTTTACGTCGATGGCATCTGGATCCAGGGGTGGTGATATCAACCCGGTCATTACCTTGATGAAATATGGACTTGGCAAGTATTCATCTGGCTGGTTGGTGACAGCAATAATTGTTGCACAGCTGATTGGAGCATTCCTGGGAGCAGTATTTGTTTGGCTTGCTTATTTGCCGCATTGGAAGCAAACGGAAAGCAGAGCAGGCAAGTTATCGGTTTTTGCAACAGCTCCTGCGATTAGAAATAAGTTTGCAAATTATCTCTCAGAAGCTTTGGCGACAACTGCGCTAGTGATTATCGCTGGCGCGCTGGCTGAATACGGCAACACCTACAATTTTTCAGACGGTTCTCTGCCATATATTTTCGGATTTGTTGTTTGGGGAATTGGCTTATCTCTGGGAGGTCCAACTGGTTATGCGATCAATCCGGCAAGAGATCTGGGTCCGAGGTTTGCTCATGCAGTTTTACCCATCGCAGGCAAAGGTGGATCCGATTGGAGTTATTCATGGGTTCCAGTTGTTGGGCCTTTGACTGGGGTCTTTGCAGGATTGTGCATCATCAAACTTTTCCTGTTGAGTTGATTCGCTGGGCGTCCATTCGTACTCATGAATCAAGAGAGTCGGAGTTGCTGGTTGATAGCAGGATTGATTGCTCGTCAAACCCTGTCTATCACCCGTCAACTGCGCTCAATCGTGCCAGGTATTAAAGGCTGATTGATGGGATTAGTCGGGCTATTGAAGAAATCAAAGCCATTGCATTGGCAGAATTTTGATAAGTAGGCTAATACTCAAGGGTGTTAAAATTTTATCGAGCCTAGCATATGAGGGAGCAAAAAATAGTCTCATAAAGTGCACCCTTTGGACCAGCTCCTCCAGCCACCCCTTCCAATTCTTCTTCGGAAATCTCTGATTGAGCGTTCTTCAAGTTATCAGCAGAGATGCTAAAGCCAGCGTCTTTTGCAACCGCAATAACAGCATCAGGATTAGCTGCTGCTTTCAGTTTTTTCTGCAGACTGTCGTCTCCCTGGACCTTCTCAATAAATGCTTTGAGTTGATCTTCGGTCATGGCTATGAGGTTTCTTCAGCAGTTATAGCAATGAAAAACTACAGCGGCTTTGGCTAATGCTCACTGCTCTCAATGTGTCAGAAATTTGAGACTGACTTGTGGGCTTCTGTATGTTTAAATTAACAGCAAATAGTAGGAGGTAAAACACAAAAAGTAACTGAGCAACTTATCTTGCTTTCACCTCCAGCCACTCCTTCCAGCTCCTCTTCAGAAAGCTCTGCTTCAGCCTTCTTCAGATCGTCGGCAGAGATGCTGAATCCTGATTCTTTTGCAATCGCAACGACAGCATTGGCATCAGCAGCTGTTTTGAGCTTCTCCTGAAGGTTCGTATCAGCTTTGAGCTTTTCGAGGAAGGCTTTGAGTTGCTCTTCTGACATGGGTTGTTGGCCTGTACAGAAGATTTAGCCATGGCCTGCAGCAGCGTCACCCGTACTCCGGGCACCATCCGGCTTGGTCCTGCCAGGTGGGGCTCCAGTGTCGGCAGCGCTTGGTCAGGTGATCGCCCTGCTGGAGCTGTTGCTGGCGGAGATTGCAGGCCACCATCGTTCGGCAGGAAGCATCCACCCCGTAGGTGAAGTGCTGGCAGGTGAGGCAAATCCGAGCCCCTTTCCAGTTCTGAAGCTCCCTTGGGTCGACGTACTCCCACTCGTCCATAGCCCGCTGAATGCAGTACTGATGTACTACTGCATTCAGCGTTTCGGGGTCAAGCGCTTTCAGCAAAGCTTCCGATCAGCTCCGGGCAGCATCTCCTGTTCGGGGGATGTGAGCCTCGTTCTGATGCTTCATGGTGAGTGCGTTCAGGGTGCTGGATCAGTCCTCGCAGGGGAGACCGGAGGCTTTTTCAGGACAGCCGTGATCAGCTTCGATGGCTGCAAGCTGTCACCGGACGAACATCCATTCGTCAGAATCAACTGCCCTGATGCCAGGCGATGCGACAGTTGATCACGGCTCTGCTTTCCCTGACAGCCCTGGTCGTTGTATTGGCCAGTGGAGCAAAGGCTGATTTCACGATTCACGTGGGTTCAAGGACCCCACCGGCTGAGGCTCATTGTCATCGGATTGGAACCCGCAGTACCGATGAAGGCAGGGTGCTGAGCGTGTATGCCTGCCGCGCATGAAACACAGGCAGAGCCGGCACTCTGCTGCTGAGTTTTCTCGTTGTGGAACCCGTGGCTGAGAGGCACGCAAACCTTCTTGTCATCGCCCAAATTCGGTCGTGTGCGTGGACACCAAATCAGCAGCTCCGTGCATGACGCAGTGGAGTTGATCAGCCGAGTGATCCGTTCTGAGTTGTGGATGTTTATTGGCCAAAACCCTTACTTGATGATTGCTTCTGAGATTTCTTTGCTCTTGGTTCAGTTGTCTTCTCTAAAGCCGAATCTTTGAAAAAGATTCCATCCAGCCAGACGGTGACGATGTAAACAACGATCAGAACCGGAATCAGAACAAGCCACTGATTCTCAAACTCGTAGGGGAGTTGCTGAACCCCAAAGATCGCGAGGTATCCGGTGATCAGAGTGAAGATAAATCTGCGAATGCTGGCTGGATTCAAGGCAAAGCGGTGTCTCTGTTGAGCAGCTCTTTTCGGAGCTGCTCAGGTGTTGGGTTCAGTCAACACCTGTGCGACTCGTCAGGCATCCAGCTGTAACAACAGTGTTGGTTGAAAAGGTTTGTCTGGCCTCGATTCAGGTTTCCGCAGTTTCGATCGTCGTGCCGAGGCTCTCTAGGCGTTGTGCATTCACACCGAGGTCGGACTCTCCAAGGCGCGAGATGGAACGCGCCTCGAGAGTCACGGCATCAGTTGCAGAGAGTTCGACGTCATCGACGAAACCGAAGATCCTGCTGCTGTAGGTGGCATGCAGATAGTCAGCGCTCTGCTCGACAATCTCTGCGCGAGGAGTGGCTGCGATTTGTTCAGACAGCTGTTCCAGGGCAGCAGAGGAATTTGCAACGACCCATTGGCTGCTTGCGCAGTGCTCAGGACCTGGGCAGGGACTCAGGTGACCGCCATCGGTCGCCAGGTCGGTTGGCATGGGTCCAACGATATGGAACAGAGCCAGAACAAACGGGATGGTGATCTGAACCAGAAAGGAAGGCATGCTGATCAACAGTCCAGGCATCAAGTCATCCTATGAGGATTGATCAACGATCATTCCTTGCCCTCAGTCATCTGAACTGATGACCACAGCAGCAGTTTCCTTCAATCGTCTCCTGGGCTCCAGCGCAATGCCTTGAGGATCAGAACAAGTGAGGGATTGGGCCACGGTTTCCCTCTGTGGCTATTGCTGGGAAAGCGATCTCGTTGGTTATGAGAATCCTCAGTGCAATTCTTCTCGGCTTCTTGCTGTTGGGGTTTGGGCCTGCAGCTTTTGCCAATGATTTATCGATCTCCGGCAGCGGGCGAAACCGAGAGGTCACGCTGAACAAGCTGCTTTCAAAGGTTCCTGAAGGTGCAGCGATGACTGATGCATCGTGCAAAAGAATTGGCATCGCTGGCCTGAATTATCAGTATCGCTGTTCTGTGGCCTGGGAATTCAGGAATCAATACCTCGGAGACAGCTAACTGTGTTGTTCATGATGGCCCTGTTCTGATCAGGTCCAGCGCACGGGATCATCCGATTTCAGGTGTTGCACGTGCTCGGTCGCGTGATCGAGCAGGTCGTGACTGATTGTGAGGCAGATGCTGTTCAGCGGTAGGGAAAAGCTGCTGCAATCTGCATCAAACGGACCTTCCACATAGGCACCGATTCGTTCGGCCATCAGGAACAGCACCACGATCACCACGCCTCCAAAACGACTGTGTGAATCGGGACCCAGGTCGTGGAAGTACAGCAGCAGCAACAGCACGAACAACCAGTTCAGAAGTCTGACGAAAACTTCGTAAGAGGCCGGAAGAGGTGTGTTTCGGATTCGTTCCAAGCCGCCAATGGCATCGGTGCAGGCGTTGCCCACCTGCATCAGCTGCAGACGTCCAAATCCATCGGTTAGGCCTTGGCGATGGAGATCTCCAATCCACACGCCGCGTAGCTGTCCCAGCTGGCGAAGGTTGGTGGTGCTGGGCAGCTTCAGATCCTGGAGCAATTGATCCTGCAGCTCCCGTAGGTCTCGCTGCCAGAAGTTGCGCAGCTGAAAGTTCAGTTGCCAGACAATGGCAACCTGCAGACGCAGCAACTTGCGTTCCTGACGTCCGGGCGGCCTGCTGCTGTCGAGATGGGCCCGCAGTGTGTCTGCCCAGTTTCGGCTCACGTTCACAACGGTTCCCCAGAGTTTGCGCGCTTCCCACCAGCGCCCGATCGCCTGGGTGTTGCGGAAGCCGAGAAAAATCGATGCCGCGATGCCCATGATCCGCACCACGCTTTCGTTGGCGGTCCAGCTGCGGGGGATCCAGTCGTTCTGCACGAGAACGGTGATCAACAGCAGCAGCAGCAAGTCGAAGCGCATGCGCCAGAGCAGCTGCAGCAAAACAAGCAGGTAGTCCTGTCTGCGTGTGCTTGGTGGATAGCCATAGTCGCCGGATTCGATCATGGGCTGCTCTTGCAGAGACTTGATCACAACCGTGATCATCGCCGGCCAATCAAAGGGGGTAAGGGCCAAGGCTCGATGCGTGGGGCCGGCGCCGCGTAATCATGGTTTTCTGATGCCGCGACCAACCCCGCGATGATCTGTGTGACCTCCAAATGCCCGGAGAGTGTGATCCTGGCCCTGGGTGTTCGCGACTGGCCGGTCTGGGCCTGTGAAATCAGCTCTTTCCCCTGGCATTACGACCAGCGGGAAACCTGTCTGCTGCTTGAGGGCGATGTCACGGTGACGCCGGAAGACGGTGAACCGGTTCGATTCGGTGCTGGCGATCTCGTTGAATTTCCGGCAGGTCTTTCGTGCACCTGGCAGGTTCATCAACCCGTTCGCAAGCATTACCAGTTCGGCTGACGACAGATGCTGCGTCTGGCGAGTGTTGACCGCTCAGAATTCAGCATCAGTGGCCCACTGGGGCCTGCATGGAATCCAGCCGACACGCAGGAGTTCCCCCCAGAGGCGTTCAGCTGTGTCCTGGCTGAGGTGCACGCGTGTGGTCAACAGTGGTGCCTGGTCTGGAAAAGGTCGCCCTGAATCCACGAACACCCTCGGGTCGCGGTTCCAGCTTTTTTCGTCGGCATGGAACCGTTTCGTGTCCTGGGTGCTGGGATCCTGGATCCAACCATGGTTTGGCATCGTTTCCGCGGGGTGATCAGGGACGCACGCATCCACTCCTCAGCCTTGAACGGTGCATAGGGGGAGCTCGGAGCCATGGATCCTCTGCTGATACATCTGTTCTAGTGCTGTAGTACAGATGTGTCAACGCAGGCCTTGGTTGCCCCTCGCCCGCTGCCGCTGTTGGTGTTGTCGCGTTTCGGCCTGTGCGTACATTGATGGTTCTGGGAGTGGACTGCGGTCCATCAGGCTCGAGCTGCTGCGACACCGATGATTTATCTGGCTTTCCGCTACGGCAATCTTGAAATGAGCAATCTCAGTGTTGTGGTGATCGCGGCTGCAGGGGTGTTGTCATTGGTGTTTTTTGTTGTGGCTTCCCTGAACACGGACACCCAGGGACTGATTGATTCGGCTGTACAGAAATTTGACGACGACGATTCAGGCCGGCCTGGGTGATCCCTGCGGCTCTGCAGCCAGCCTTTGCTTCCGATTTCAGCTGCTCATACAGGGATTTCAGCCTCAATCTCCCAGCCTTGATCCGTGAGTTCTTGGATCTCCAGCGGGGCTTCCTGGGATGGAACCTCAACAAGGAGGAAGTCCTTTCCCTGACGGCAGTAAATCCTCGTTTGACCGATCACGGCGGGGGCTCCCGGGTGACACATCGCCATCAAACCCAGTTTTGCGTCCAGAGACAAGAGACCTGAGCCAGGCTTTCCTGTTTGCTCACATTGCTGCATTGGAAGAAGCCCTTCCGCTTTGATGATCCGCTTGGGCGTGGATCGGCGGTCGGTGTGTTGGTGATGTGGCCTGATGGTGCTGTTCTGCGCGTTGATGCCTTTTTTGTGGAGAACTGATCATTGTTGTTGGGCCGATGCGGCGGCTTCCCTTGTTGTTTGATTTCAGTGTTCAGGCTCTGGAAGATCGCGTTCTCGCTTGACGCGATGGTCTTTTCGTTGCTACTGCGCAGTCAGTGATGGCTGCATCAATGTCTCAGGCGCGTGAACTGATCAATGCACACCTTTACCCAGTCCTTTTGGTCTTTTCCGTGATCTATGGAGCCATTCAGATCTCTCCATTGGCCAATCAAGCCCGGTATTTCAATCACTGTGTTGATGAGGTGATTCGTGAAAGCAAGGTGGAGAAAATGTCGTTCGCAGAAAAGCGCGCTCTGGGAGTGAGGCTCTGCAATGGGACTTCGCTTTGAGAGGTTTTCCTCGATGAGTGATGATGCCTCTCACCGCTTTTTTCTCGCTTTGGAACAGAAGGGAGAGGAGTTTTGCATCAGATTGTGACCGTTCATATCACCTGTCAATGAATGATTGAGTGACTCTTCCTTTTGCTGGCCCAGCAGGAATATTTCTTGAGTGGGTTCTCACTCAACATCACGCTAGGAGTCGAATTCCCGTTTGAAATAGTTGGTGGCAATCTCCTCTGGCTTGAATCCTTCCAGCACCAATTCAGCCATTTCGATCAGCCATGTTCTTCGCATCATTTTCTGATGTGGCTGTCCATCAATCGTGCAGGGGAAGGTCACGTCATAGCCGCGATGCCCAGCTGGAGTCTTCGCCTCGCGACGGGTGATCCCGTAGCCGGCTTCCTGAAGAATGTTGCGCGACAGCTCGTAAGGCGTGACCTGCCTTTGAGCTGCCAACCTCTGGACCCGTCCCATGGTCAGATTTGTCTGTGCTGACCCCACGCTGCACTGACCACGGCGCGTCGGCAAGCTTCATTCGTCAGAGCCTTGGCGTCATCGATCACCGTTTGTGGCCGAAACAGTCCATGCTGTCGTTCAGGTCAGACCCCAAGTCGGCACTGTCGTTAACCCAGTCATGAACGCACCACAAGCACTGCTGGAACGGATTGGCGAGAGCCGAGGCCATGATCAGGGTTTGAAACGTCTGGTTCTGCTGCTGACCCAGCTTGGTGACTTTGATTCGATGGAATATGCCCAGGCGCTGGTGCCTGTGCTGCCCAGGCTCGAACAAGCAGGGATCCGCCCGCTGGCCATTGCGATTGGCGATCAGGCCGGGGCAGAGCGCTTCTGCTCGTTTACGGGGTTGCCTCGGGAGTTGCTTGAGGTCGAGCCTGATTCCAAGTTGCACCAGGCTCTTGACTTGTCCCCCGGTCTGCAGGCACCGGGAGGTCCCTGGCCTTCGCTGTTGCTGATGTGTGCCGGCATCGGTTCTCCAGGAACCCTTGCCGAGGTGTTGCGTGGTTACACCGGTGACCGTTCAGCGGCCCAACGCTTTGATGCTGATGAAACGGTGTCCACCGGCGTGCTGCCTCCGATCCCTGCCGCTCTGTTCCGACGTGCCGGAGGTGATGGGTTTCAGCGCCCCTTTGAACTGGCCACCGTGCGGTTGCGCAACATGAACGAGGTGCTCCGCAACTGGAGCACTTATGTTCCTGATGATCGCTTCATCACCCAGCGTGGCGGCACATTTCTGCTGGATCGCGACGACTCCCTCCTCTACGTCTACCGCGATCGTGGCATTCTTGGATTTTCGGCAACCATGCAGCGGCCGCTCGCGTTTCTCGATCCCTGGCTGAATGATGTCGAGTGATCACGAAGCGACGATGAATCTTCCCCCTTGGCGATCTCTTCTACGCGGTGCTCGTCAACGGGAGGGGCGATCTTCCGGTGCCACCTGGCTGCAGTTGGCGACGACTGCAGAAGACGGCACACCACGTGTGAGAACCCTGGTGTTCAGGGGTTGGAGCTCTCGTGGGGACTTGGAGCTGCTGACCGATGCGCGCAGTGAAAAGTCCTCTCAGCTGCTCAGGCAGCCGATGGTCGAGCTGTGCTGGTTGTTTCGCAAGGCCAAAGAGCAGTTTCGACTTCGGGGCAGGGCGCTTCTCGTCACCGCTGAGCAGGAACCGGAGGCCTTGCTCGATCACTGGCAACTCCTGTCGCCGTCCGGTCGCATGGTCTGGGCCTGGCCGTCTCCTGGTGACCCCTTTGATGCGCAAGGGCCGTGGCCCCAGCAGGTGGCTGATGACGAGCCGATTTCTTCACATCTGCTGATCATGCGTGTTGCTCTGGAACGGGTCGAGCAGCTCGACCTCAAGCCCCATCCCCATCTTCGCCGCAGCTGGGAGCTCCGAGATGGATGGTGCGAGCAACGTCTCAACCCCTGAGCGTCCAAAACGCCAGTCCGCCGCCTCTGCCCCGTGCGGCCATCCACCCCTCTGGGCTGCGGCTGATCAGGGCAAAAAACGGCTCCCGACCTCCTTCCGGTGCCGGCAACTTCTTTTTCAACAGCGTGAAGCGGCCGAGCAGCACTTCTACCTGCTCAAAACGGAACTTCAGCAGTGGTTGGCGGCCATTCAGTTCTCCTGGGCCTGTGAACTGGAGGGTGAGGCCTGACAGGTTGACGGCGTTGCGCAATTGAAGCCCGTCGGTGGATCCGCTGCTGATGTCGAGGCAGGCACCGATGCTGCGCAGCAGCCAGCCATTGAAGGCGTTGGCTTCTGTTTGTCCCTTGGGCCACACGGTCTTGAGCTGCCAGCACCCCTCGATGGCGCCGGCGGTCAGTCCTGAACCGGTGCGTCGAGCCTGCTTTTCGAGATTCAGTAGATGGCTGTGTTCGATGTCCACGGTTCAATCGTGCGGCGGTGAGGTTGTTGTCATGCCCCGAGAATGTCATGAAGAACCCATGTGACTCAGAGTTCTGATGCATTCCAATCTGATGCATGCAAAGCAAGGATCATCCCATTGGGATGATCCTTGCTGCTGTGTGTGATCGCTTGTGGATCAATCAGGCCAGGAACTGGTCATTGGTGTAGAAGCTTGCCAATTCATAGTTCTCATCAAGAGCATGGGAACGGCGAACAGCGGCTTCTGCATTCACCAAGCCATGGCCAAAGGTATTGTCGCGACCAAAAGCTCCAAGATCCATTGCACTATGGGTCAAAAGATCGCGCACTTCGCTGCCAGAGAGGGAAGTGTTCTCAGACCAAACCAGAGCAGCAACACCAGCCACATTTGGGTTTGCACAAGACGTGCCGCCAAAGTCGGTAATGTCACCATCACCATTAATGGAAGGACTATCTGTTGGGGCAACCAGGGTTAAATTGGCTCCGGCATTGGAATAATCAGCAAGCTCATGATTGTCGTAGTTCGTGATTCCATCGACATCATTAATGGCTCCGCTGTGCTTTAAAGCGCCAATGCTTGCGACGTTGCCATTCGTCGTTTCGGCTTGAGCAATCCCTGAGACGCTTGTTTTGTTGCCAAAATTGCCAGCGGCCATTGCGAAGAATCCATAGTCTTCTGTCTCGTCAATAGCAGTTTGCATTTCTGCTTGGGTAGATCCGTTTGTCCACCAATTGCCCTGGATCCCGCCTTGAAAAACCAGACGTTGATCGCTTTCCCGGTCAGCTTTTGCTCCTTCAATTGCGTCATAAAGCTGTGTTCCAGAGTCGTAGACGTTGTAGGCCCACAGTTCACTGCCCGGGGCAATTCCAGCCAAGTTCTGGCTGTCGTGCTTGGCTGACATCACACTCATGGCCTGGTGTCCATGGTGTCTTAGGTTTCTGTTGTTTTTAGTGGTTTTATTATTGACGTGGCTGATTTCATCGTGAATGTCTGATGCATTGCCGGCAATATCGCCAATTCCATTGTCTAAAGAAACCAAGACAACATCACTGGAGCCTCGGTTGAAGCGCCAGGCGCCAGAGACATCCATGGCTTGAAGATTCCACTGTTCTTTCGTGGAATCACTCATATTGGCGCGAACCCGGATGTCGCCGTCTTCGCAGGAGATTGTTTCAATGCCCTGCAGATACAGCTCGTCTCCATTATTGAGATTGAGAACGTCAAAGACAGTGCCGCCATAGAAGGCTTGTTCGCCCAGTGCTGCTCCGCCTGCTGCTGATTCACCCAATTGGTTGACAGAACTGCCGTTGAATTCAAGGATGTCGTTTTTGTTGATGCCATCCAGAACAAGAGTATCCGTACCGCCACGGCCGCGATAAATTCTGCCCGAGTCGAAGGAATCTCCTAAGAATCTGCTGGTGTAGTTTTGATAGGTAAATGTATCTGCGGTGACGTCGCCTTGGTATCTACTCCCAAAATCGAGAGCATCAATCATGGTGATGGTTTCATTGAAGTCTTCAAGATTGAGGTTGAGACCGTTGGTGTAGGTTGCGTCAATATCGACGTCAATATTCCATGTGCTGCGTCGGTCAAATAAGTTGTCAGATGCTTCCAGTTGATCCTTGAGGTTCACGTAGAAGCTGTTGTTATCAAGGTTGAGAGTGGTGCTGCCAAGATCGATAACTTCGCCAGTGGATGACTTGGTGGCAGACACTGTTGCCGATACCCAACCGGGTAGGCTGAACTCCATTCCCAGGAAATTGTATTCAGGGGCGTGATTGTTCTTGAGGTTGCTGAGATAACGACTGTTGTAGCTGATTTCCAACGCACCATCTTCAAAGACTTCCTTTTTGGATGCGTCACCTGATGCATCGAAGATACGCTGAGGTCCGAATAATCCCCCGAGGTTCAGATTTTGATCAAAGTTGTTGTGCCAGTTGAACTGTTTTGCCTGAGGGTTCGCTCGACTAAAGGCACTTTGTGTAATCGTATTGGTCGAGTCATTTCTCCAGTCAAATTGATGGCCAATGATTCCTCCGCCCATGCCAGTGGCGATCTTGGCCTCTATTTCGGTTTCTGTTCCATTGGTATTGCTGCGCATGAAGACATGGCTTTTGAAAGTATCTTGATGCTCTTGGCTGTCTGCTTTTTCAAAGCCTTGACGTAAGGACTTAGACGCCTTGTCTGACTTGATAAAGTCATCATTATTGGTGCCTTTGATCTCGACTGTCCCTCTGTCAAGTGCAAGGCTTCTGAGTGATCTTGACCATGCTTTACCTTCTTTCGCTTGGCTGAGCCCATCTTTTGACCACTTTGTTGTATCGCCTTCCAGGCGTGCTTCATCGTTAGACCGTGCTTTGAGATCGGTTTGTTGTGCTTGAAACCTGTTGGTTTCCTGGTTGAAGTGTTGACCCCGAAAGCTGTCTAGGCGCTCCGCTTTGCTGAGTCGGTTTGTTGTGAAGCGAAGTCTTCGTTGGCCCTGAAACTTGGATTGAAATCTGTTCAGGAAAAACTGGTTGGTGTTGAACATGGAAGGGGTGTGAGGTGGAGCTTGGTCTCTGGCACCTTCACCATCAATCAGGCATCAAATTGATGTGTTGATCGACATCAAGTCAGGCTGTGATTTTGCTCACACAGCAATTTCAGCCTTCATATCAGCTGAATCTGATCACCCTTTGATTGTTGGCACGCCAGCATGAGATCGATTGTTCGTCCCGGCACCTATGGCTGATCCCGCAGTGTCTGAGCAGGCACTCAGCTGGTCTGCACTTGATGCTTTGGCGCCGCCCGCTGCCGAGCGCATCGAAGGACCTGCCAATGCCCAGGCCACCTTGCGCCTGTTTGGTCAGCCCGAGAACTCGATTCGGGTCACGTTGTACCGCGATCACCATGCCTGGTGCCCGTACTGCCAGAAAGTGTGGCTCTGGCTTGAGTTTCGCCGGATTCCGTATCGGATTCGCAAGGTGACCATGCGCTGCTACGGCCCCAAGGAACCCTGGTTCACTGCGCTCGTTCCATCGGGGATGCTTCCGGCTCTGGAGCTTGATGGGCGTCTGATCACTGAAAGTGATCGGATTTTGGAGGCTCTGGAGCGAAGCTTCGGGCCCGTTGGCGCTCCGATGGCTGACCGCAGAGTGCGTCGGCTTCGGGATCTTGAACGCCTGCTGTTCAGGGCCTGGTGTATCTGGTTGTGCACCCCCGGTCTGGGTGAGCGACAAGAACGTCAGGCCCGTGATCAGTTCCAGCGTGTCGCACAGCAAATGGAGCAGGCACTCGCCAGCGGCGGCGGCCGCTGGTTGGATCCCGATGCTCCTGATGGGTCGATCCCTGGCACTGCAGACCTGGTGTTCATTCCTTATGTGGAGCGGATGAATGCCTCACTCGCTTACTTCAAGGGCTTTGCGTTGCGCCAGGAGCATCCCGCAATCGATCGCTGGCTCACGGCACTTGAGCAACTGGAGACCTATCGAGGCACCCAGAGCGATGTGCACACCCATGCCCATGACCTGCCGCCGCAGATGGGAGGCTGCTGGGCTGATGGCAGCAAGGCTCAGCAACGCATGGCTCTGGCGGTTGACAGCGGAGCAGGACTCAATGAGCTTGAACGTCGCTGGAGCTCGTCCAGCGAGAAGGTGTCTTCAAAGGCGCGTGCTCTGGAGAGGGTGCTGAGGCATCGCAGCATTCTTCTGGCCAGAAACCCTCTTGGTGATCGCTTTGACCAACCGCTGAGGGCTGCACTCACAGCAATGGTTCTCGACAAGCCTGTGACACCTGAGACCGGTTCGGCCTCAGGATTGCGTTATCTGCGTGACCGGATCTCCGTGCCTCGGGACATGCCGCTGGAGAGCGCCAGATTGTTGAGGCAGTGTCTTGAGTCCACTGCTGCACTGGATGGTGATCACCATCCGGATGCACTGCCGTTCGAGCATCGTTTCGATCAGGACCCACGGCCTTTTCTGAACAAGTGACAGCAAGCGATCTGGGGAGAATTGGGCTCGCGTCAGTCCGCGCATGCTGCCGGGCTTTGTTGGGTTGGGCCCGTCAAAGCAATGCTGATGTCAGGTGGGACCAAGGCGGCAGCGTTGGGTTGGGTGTCTGAACAGCTTCCGATGACACTGGAGTTCTGAGAAAAATGAGACTTTGTTCTGGCAAGACTGCTCGCAAGAAACAGCGCAAGAGGCACATGGATGGAAGTGATTATCTACCGCCAGAAATGGTGAGCCTGTTTAAAACAAAAATAGACCTTGGTTCGATCACAATGTCTACATTCACCTACAGCCTTTTGGCTGGCTTTTCACTGTTTACGGTATCAGCAGCATTGTTTGCGTTGCCTTATATGGGTAACTGGCCGCAAAGCTGATCAGCATCGGGCGAATATCCCGCTTCACAAAAAACCCCGCACTTTGCGGGGCATGATTGGTGTGAGGTTGTTTGATCGGGAGACCGGTAGTTACCATTTAACGCCCTCTGCTTTTCCTTTTTGGGTCTCGTGGAGCTCTCGGCCTCGCATTCATGGCTTCAGGCTTCCCGTCAGCATGCTGTCTTCAGATCACACTGACTTGAGAAGCATCACTGATATTCAGGAGTAACAGCATTTGGTCCGTGCCTACGCCGTAGGACAAGCCTTGATCAGTGAGCGTGAAGCTGCCTCCAGAGAGGCTTTGAACAAAGTCTTCTCCTGCTGTGTAGTCCTGGACAACGGCAACACCAGCGCCAGCAACAGCTTGGAAGATATCTGCACCTTTGTCGCCCCAAACAGTGCCAGCACTGACTTTCAGAGTGTCATTCTCAGATCCTCCGCGGTATGTGACGCCATCAACGCTTCCAGTCACAACGTCCATTCCACGATTTCCATTCACCCAGCTGCCGGCTTCAGCAGCAAATACTTCAAGCCTGTCGTTGTCAGCACCGCCAAGGTATCGACCTTGTCCACCACGCAAGACGATGTAGTCTTCGCCGTTATTGCCATTGGCAAAGTTATTAGAACCTCCAGTAACTTCGAGAACATCATTGCCGGCAAGCAAGCCAATGTTGAAGCTTGTTGATAAATTCAGTAAATCAGCTCCATTGTTGTAATATCTACGACCGTTGATCAAAGAATTTTCAATCGATGCCACCACATTGTTGACCGGCGAGTTGCTTGAATCACTGGAATCAGGCTCTACAACGTTGTTATCAGATTCTTCAATTTCTTCTTCATAATCATCGTAATAATATAGTGTTTCTGAGTAACTCAAAATGCTTTCAGGGCTGAGTGACGACATTGTGCAGATTTGAAGTGAAAAGTTATGTTATTGGCCCTGATCTAGCTTCGTGGAAGCGTCAAATGCTACCTGCGCCTTGCTGAGCTTATTCATCTCCACCCTTTGCTGCGATTCAAAGCAAGTCGCTCATCAATGTTGTCAGCCTCGGGGTTCGGTGTTTCATCACTCCATGCGCCATTTCTGATCAACCGGAAGGGTGGACTTCTCTGCCCTGGTTACCCCTCTTCAGATATTCAGCGCGTCCAGGGGCACTGGCTTGCGTATGTCCAATCAATCTCCGCATGGCGGCTGGCGACCATGGCCTGCTGGATGTTCATCCCGTCGACAAACAGCTCCCCGACGGTCCGGCCGTAGCGGTCGGTGGTGATCCGGCGAAGCCTGATGGACTTTCCGACGACCATGGCCCGAAGCTGATCACGGGCAGCTCTGGCCCGCTCCGGCTGAGACTGCTTCCCTTTCAATTCAGGCGTGTCGATGCAGGCAAGCCTGATCTTTTCATCGTCAGTGGTTCGGCATGTGTCGCCGTCGTAGCAGCTGCGGATGATGACGGTGTCCAGGGCCGCAACAGGTTGCGCCAGGGCAAGCACCGACAACAGTGCAACTGATCTGATCTCAGCGCATCGAAGTGCCATCACTCCTGCCCTTCGTCTGAGGTTTGGGCACGCCGTCTTCACTATTGGATTTTTTGCCGATGAAGGCAATGAGCACGATGGCTGGTTGCCACATGTGTGTTCACTGACGAAAGTATGACTATCGAGATCGGAGGAACCAGCCTTGGTCGACACTCCACCTGAGCAGATCTCAGAAGCAGACTGACTTCTGGCCCCTGCTCCAACAGTCTCAACAATGACCTGGGTTGGTCGTTTGGTTAGGTACACATCAGATACGTCACGCCAATCGACGCTCCGCTTGCACCGCCCCAGGTGCCCCAGGAGACAACAACCCGACACCTAGAGCCAATGGCCCCAGGGCGCCTCCAGCCAGAAGCTTCGAACCCTTCCTTTGCCAACAAGTGATGGGTTGAATAGTGCATAAACGAGCGACTTAGGCCGTCTTTCCATCCGGAAGGGCGGCCTAACACTTTGTTCAAGCGTCGGCGAGCTCTACCGTCCATTCATCCTGGCGCGGGGTGAGACGCAGCTGGGGGATTGGCTCAGCAACTGGCGTCAAAGCCAGAACGTGTGAGAGATCTTGTGCCATCAAAAAGCCACCGCCTTGGCAGTGGCTCGAATCGTGGCACGGTTCATCTCCATCACCCGGCCCTCTTCGGGAGAGTAGGGATCAAACAAGCGAAATAGGTGTTCGGGCATACCTGGTCATCAATTTCAGCAGCGATGCACCATATGTGGCGTTGACGAGCTTGATGAGTCACCCCAAGATGTGGATCCCCATCACCCTGGCCCGGCTGCACTAGCAGTGGGGTCTTTTTTATTGCTGTGCCGGATCGGAGCTCGGAGACAAGCCGCTTCGTTGCCTGAGGCAGTTGCGCCGTGACATCCGTCATCACATGCGTGCTTACAGGCATGCACGTCGGGCCTATCACCGAGAGCTGAATCGTGATCCACGTGTGAGGCCTGCTTATGGCTATCTCACTGGATCCGTTGATGGGGCACCTGCAGGCGTAGGGATTCAGCTGCGCTTCTGAGTGATCAGAACGTCGATGCTGGTCACGATTGATCCGCATCGACCATGGAGAAAAAATAAGTAGCAAGCGCTACTCATCTCTCCAAGCAACCTTGCCCCGGTTTGTTTCTCAAATGTCTTTGCTCTTGGCGGGTCCTGTGAGACTTCGAGGGATAAGCCTTGCTGATGGCGGGCTGTCTTGTGGAAAAAATTGGCGATTTTCCACTAATCCCATGAGCTTTTCCACAGGAAATCTTCGAAACAGCGGGTTAAAAGAGAAAATCTGTGGTTTTTGCCCCAAGTGCCATTCGCCGCTTGACAGAAAAGGTCGCTCGCTTGAAAGGGAACTGTTGAACCGCATTGCCAAAACGGAAGCCATTGCCACGACAAGAGTCTCATTTGAGATCAGGGATTGCTGGCAATTCCGCGAGAGCTTTGACGTCCTTTTGGATCCATGGCTTTGTGGTGGCGGAAAGCCGGACGTCCGGAGACTGAATGGATCGCAACCAATTGGAAAGCTGCATCAATCCCGCTCTGGCTGTCGCCACTGACGAACAGACGCCGTTTGTGAGTCTGGAATCTGAAATACCTGAAGTCCTTTTTATTGCCATGAAGGGGTTCATCGGTGCCAACCCCAACTGGGATCAATATCAGGTGATGAGTTCAGCTTTGGCGCGATTCCTCTACCAGAACGGCTGTAGCGAAAGGGCAGTGACAGAGCGTTATCTCGATGACTTGTTCGTCAGTCCTATCGTGTCATCCTCGAAACAAGATGAAGGGTCTAAAGCAACTTAAAGGTTTTATTTTTTAATGAGCAATGTTGATTCATTCGATCCCTGCAGGATGTGAATGATGGAGGCCGTATTCGTCATCGAGAGCTAACACTCCAAGGCCGTCATTCCAGCCGTAAGACGACCTTCTTTCCGGGTTAAAGACTGGGGTAAGCGTTGGCTAATCCCCAAAGAGCCCAGGCTGCGACGTAGGCGAAGGTCAATGTTGCCCAGGCTGCAGTGATTGAACTGGGGCGCTTGGAGAGTGGGAGCTGGATTTTTCTCGCCATCACTTGAGACCAGACATCCTCCTATTGGTTGCTAGATCCGGCCTCAGTGACCACTGATGTCTTCGAGTTCTGACTGAGAGCCTGACCGGCGCAGGCTGATCGAGATGCACGCATCGATCGAGCTTGACCGTCGCCTGTTGCAAGGTGGAAGAGATTTCAGGCTGCTTGATGACCACCATTGCTTTGCTGGGAACTGGCCTGCTGGGCGCTGCGATCGGGCAACGGCTGCTTGAAGTGGGGCGCAGTGTGAACGTGTGGAATCGCAATCCCTCTCGCTGTACTGCACTCGTTGAGGCAGGTGCTCAGCAGCTGAATCGTCCCGGCGAGGGACTGGAGTCCTCATCGGTTGTGATCACAGTGCTGCGAGATGGTCCTGTCACCGCTGAGATCATCGGCAGCCTCGGACCCTTGGCTGGGAGATGCATCATGCCGATGGGCACCATGGGGATCAGTGAGAGCATCGCTCTCGCTGAGCAGGTGCGACTTCAGGGAGGCTCCTATCTGGAAGCTCCGGTGCTTGGCAGTCGTCCTGAAGCGTTGAAGGGCAGTTTGTTGGTGATGGCCGGTGGCGAGAAGGACGTGTTTGAAGCTCAGTTGCCCCTGCTGCGCGAGCTGGCATCAGAGCCACGTTTGATGGGTGCTGTGGGAACGGGTGCTGCCTCGAAGCTGGCTCTCAATCAGCTGATCGCCAGCCTCACCCATGGATATTCACTGGCGCTGCGTTTGGTTCAGGCCTCCGGTCTGGAGGTTGACCGCTTCATGGAGGTTCTGCGTCCATCTGCTCTTTACGCACCCACCGTCGACAAGAAGCTCGAGCGGATGATGTCTCACCACTACGGCGATCCAAACTTCAGCACGAGCCTGCTGCGAAAGGATCTAAGGCTCTTTTTGCGGGAGGCGCGATTGGCGGGAGTGAATGCTTCCGCTCTTGATGGGCTCGCGAGTTTGCTGGAACGTGCTGATGGCACGGAGCTGGATGTTGGCGACTATTCCGCCCTCCATGAACTGACGGACGGACGATGAGTTGGCGGTTGTTTGAAACTCAGCTGAGGTACCAGCGGATCAGGGCCATCACCTGCCCGGCGGGACCATGGCCGGTGAACCATTCTCCGACGATCGCGGCTGCAAATCCCACCATTGCGGTGCGTCCGTTAATTCGCTCAACGACCTCCAGAGCCGAAGTGTTCCAGGGACGATTGGTGGTGAGACTTTCTCCGAAGGCTTCGATGGGTTCGTATTGATATCGCTGATCGGGCATGGGACGAGGCGCTTGTGCGGCACAGAAGCTTATGCAATCACCGCAGAAATCTGAATAGTGTGATTTTCCCTGTTGGTCTCTGCTGTGAACGTTGATCGTCTGCGTGAACTGTTCACCAAGCCTTACGGCATGGCTGCTCCCACTGAGGAGCAGTGGCGAGAGCTCTATGACGAGAACGTGTGCTTCAAGGACCCGACTCAGGAGCGCCAAGGCATCAAGGCTTATGTGGAAGCCCAGGATGGCTTGATGCGGCGTTGCGATGACGTCTATCTCACTCCTGCTGCCATCGCCATAGAGGGCGACACCGCATTTGTGGAATGGGAGCTGGGACTCAAGATCAAGGGGGTTGAGTTTGTCTACCCGGGCACGAGTCGGCTGCGCTTCAACGCCGCAGGCAAGGTGGAGGACCACAGGGATTACTTCGACTTCGTGGGCCCAACCTTTGAGCCCGTTCCAGTGGTTGGTGGTTTTGTTCGCTGGCTTTACAAACGGTTTGTTGACTGAGCACGGCTCAGTTTCCAAAACAGGAGGCTGAGAGTTGCAGCTCCGAAGCCAAGAAACAAAGTGATGAGAGCTTCGCTGGTCATGTCAAGCACTCGTAACGTTCCTTCATTTTGCACGACGTGGCCCCGCGCTGCGACCTGGGCCTGAGTGAGCATATCTACTTATTTTTCGCCTGATTTGTTCTTTGGTCACACGAGTCGGGGGGCTGGTCCCTTACGTTTCGTAAACTATCTTTTATTTCTGTGATCAGGGCAATCCTTACTCGACCATTCCTCGCGGACGCTGGTCTCCTCATCCTCCGAGTCTTCACCGGAGTGCTCCTGATTCATCACGGTTACGAGAAGCTCGCCAATATCGATAATTTCGCGGACGCGTTTGTGCGCCCCCTCGGACTTCCATTCCCCATCACGCTGTCCTACATCGCGGCTTTCTCGGAAGTTGGCGGCAGCTGGTTGCTGATTACAGGCCTGCTCACCCGTTTCGGTGCTCTGGCCATCCTCGGAACAATGACTGTGGCGATCTACCACGCAGTCAGTACCGCCGGCTTCAACATTTACCTGCTGGAACTTCTTGGTCTTTACTTCGGGGCTGCGATTGCCATTCTGGCTGTGGGACCCGGTCGACTCTCTGTTGATGAACTGATTGCGCGCCGCTTCTCTCCCGACACGCGTTCAGAAGCTGATCGGCTCGAAGCAGCTTTCTCAGCAGACACCGAGTCCGCTAACGACGTGAAAGCAGACGTTGTTGCTGACGGCGTCAGCTGAATCGGTTTTACGCCCTGCTTCAGTACACAGACTGAGGCAGGGTGAAGCCGCTGTTCATGTGCTCAAAATCGAGCAACACCCAGCTGAGCCAGATCACAAGTGCAATGACGCCGGAGACTGCAGCGAAACGGGCGAAGTTGCGAGCAACCAGCTCAACAATGCTGATCTCCTTCATCGATCAATGGCGAGGATCTTCATTTTGCTCGATTTGTCGCTTCGGTGATGCCTTTCCAGCTTGATGCTCCAACATTCAGTCTGCTCGTGGTCGGCTCGGTCTTTGCAGGTCTGCAGGTCTGGTGGATTGGCTCACTGGTGATTCGCAACAATCGCCGTCGCGGAGAGCAGCCACTTTCCACCCAGCAGTTCCGACGCGATCTGGAACGTATCTTTCGTCAGGAATCCTGATCAGGCCAAGCTGAAATGTGCGGTCGTTACGCCCTCGCCACGCCCCTGAGCCAGCTGCCGACTGTGCTGCTCAGCAGCATGGATCAGGAACATCGGACTCGCTATGCACCACGCGATTTGATTGTTCCTGGTGAGCCCCTGCTGGCCTATCGCTCTGATCAGTCGGGTCCAGAAGCATCGCTGATGCTCTGGGGTTTGATCCCCGGTTGGCTGAAGGATCCCGCTCAGGGCCCCAGGCCTTTCAATGCCCGTTCGGAAACGGTCGCAGACAAGCCAAGCTTTCGAGGCTCCTGGCGACATCGACGCTGTCTGATCCCTGCCAGTTGTTTTTTCGAAAAAGGTCGCGCGATCAGACGCATTGATCGCCAACCTTTCTGGCTTGCTGGCCTCTGGGAGCGTTGGTTGGGGAGTGATGGCAGTGAGGTTGATACCTGCACGGTCCTCACCACGAGTCCGAATCAGCTCGTCAAGCCACTGCATCACCGGATGCCGGTGCTGATTCCGCATGGATTGGAAGAGGCCTGGATGACAGCCTTGGATGGCCAGCAGTTGAGAGCGCTTGAGCCGTTGCTCGGTCCATGGGATCCCAGTGGTTGGGAAGTGGTTTCAGACACGGATGATGGCCAGCTTTCGTTGCTGTCTGATCTCCAGAGCTGATCCGTTGCTGAACGGAGGCGGTTTTCGGAAAACACCGATTGCTCGTCAGCCAATCCCGCTCAGCCAATCCCGCTCAGTCAATCCCGCTCATCCAATGCGTTGCTCGCTTGTGAAAAGACGTTCGAACTTGTCTTGCCTGTTGAGTCTTAGTGCCTTCTGGATGAAGAGTCGGAATGCACTTTCGCTTCAAGTCAGCAGGCAAGGTCGTCAGAGCCCTGCCGAAACAACAGCTGTTGCATCAATTGATTCCCACGCCTGGTCGGGGAGACCTTGCTGCCCGAAGCAATTGATACAGCGCTAGCACGCGTGAGTATCAAAATCTAGTCAGGAGTGATGATTATGGCTAACACGCAAGCTACAACTTTTCAGCGTCGGGTTGGAGAAGTGCTCATTGCTCAATTCTCCTCGAAGCTGCTGCTCAATCTGATTTTTCTCCTGACCTGGTTCTGGGGAATTTTCTGGATTGTTAATGCAGCAGAATCGGATTTCAGCGTTTTCATCGCGGGTCTGCCGGCAATGCTTCTTGTGGCCGGCGGATGGTTCACCTTTTTGAACAGAGGCTTTAACCGGAAATGAACAGCTCCACTCAGGTCACAACTGAAATGCCGAAGAATTTTCGGGCTTTTGGCTTTGCATTCTTTATGACGGGTGCTTGCTTCCATTGTATTGACTTTCTTGGTGCTGAAGACACTTTGATGTGGGGAATGGGACTCGGGTTTTTAGGAGCACTTCTTTTGTCGTTATATTTTTGGGCTCGAATTGCTGTGAACAAAAAATTCTGGAAATACCTCGCCTAACGGTTTGCCCCAGTTCTTTATTGTTGCTCTTGAATGACACTGTGTCTGAGCAGAGTCTTTCTCCAGAGAGCGGTTGCAATCTTGATCATGGTTCGTTGATGAGCTGAGCTTTGGGTGGTTTGGCCCTGCGAATTTGGCTGATCCATCAAGTGGCCTGTCTGGCTGAGTTCGATTGCGATTTCCCTGGATGAACTGATGTGAGCTTCTGAATGCAGGGTTTGTGACCTTGGCGCCTGGGGCTAGTGTCATGGCGATGCTGAGCTACCGATTCCGCGAAGGCGTTCACGTTGATTCGGGTGAGAACGCCGTTGTCATCACCACTCCCTATGCCACGAGGCTGAACTCGATCCAGCAAAGCCTGCGGATTGAACATCCAAGTGATTTGTTGAAGATTCTTCTGCAAGATCTCTCTGGAAGCGGCGTGAATCGAGCACAAGTTTTAAGCAATAGTGATGGATTGTTCGCCGTCGCGGGTCATCAAGAGCTGTTCGGCGAGCTTGAGAATTTTTACGCGAAGGGATTGATTTTTATTGAAATCAGCGGATCAAAGGGCGCAGCGATCTGTCTGAATCCTGTGAAGTCGTCGCTCCACCGAAAGACTGTTCCTGTTGGTGACTATCGCATCAGGTTGTCTAAGTTTGTTCATGTTCAGCCCCTGTTTGATGGGCTGCTGATCAGAACACCTCTGGCATCGGCAACGGTTTTGCTGAAGGATCAACGAGTGTTCCCGATCCTCGTACAGCTCGTTTCGGCGTGTGATCAGAAGACCTTCCAGGCAGCTCTTCCTGATGATCTGCGTGAGCACCATGAGGATATTGTTTCTTTGTTGTTGAGCTCTGGTGTCGCGGGCGTTTGCGATGGCGAGGGTGTGGTTGATATCGACAAGGAAGCCGTCGATGCGGGCTGGACGCCTGAAGATCTCGCCTTTCATTGTCATACGCGTGAACAGTTCATTGATGTGTGTCGTAATCAATCACTCCCGAAGCCAATCAACAAGCAGCGGTTGCCTGCGAAGCATCAAAGAATCGTTCTCTCCACTGCAACCCTTCCTGAGCCGACCCGCATTCATCACAACCTGAGTTTTTTTCAAGTTGTTTGCGAGCGTAAAACAGTTCGCGCCTATCACGAACAGCCCGTGACTGCTGGAGTGTTGAGTGATTTCCTCTGGTACTCCATGCACATCCGGGAGGAAATCATCTGCGACCCAGGTCTTTCGCGAGCGTATTCCGGCTTGTTGAGACCTGTTGCCAGTGCAGGAGCTCTGCATTCCATTGAGCTCTATTTATGCATCAACCGATGTATCGGTCTTCAGCCAGGGTTCCATCACTACAACTCCTCCAATCACTCTCTGGGAAAACTGAGTGATCTCGGCGAGCCTTGTCTGCAGATGCTGGACCTTGCTGCTGCCTCCACCTGTCGTGCACCTCAGGTGGCTTCTGTCTCGCCGGGGCAGGGCCAGCGACCGGATGTGCTTGTTGTGATGGCTGCCCGCTATGGCAGAACTGCAAGTCTTCATCAGCAAACCGATTTGTCTTACGCGCTGATCCTTAAGGATGCGGGGGCGATTTATCAGCAGCTTTATCTGGTGGCAACGGCGCTTGGACTCGCGCCTTGCGGGCTGAGTTTCGGCAGCAGCGAATTGTTCGAGCAGGCTTCAGGCCTTTCAGGTCGGCAGGAATGTTCCGTTGGTGAATTCATGATTGGCAATCCAGCCTCAACGCCTGGCTTCGACTCTGGGACTGCTGGAGTGGCTTCAAGCCCGAACAAGCACCGGCCTTGACTCCCTGCATCCGGAATGGTTCCAGCCGGACGTCCTAAAGCCTGTCCTGCCGCAGACGCCTCATGGTGTTTCTGGGCATCATCCGGTTCTCCTGCAGTGAGTGCATCCCTTTCCCCGACTGTCGTGCACGAGGGTGATAGCTGATCAGCACCATGCCAATCAGCATCAGCATGATCACCGCTCCGGCTCGAAGCATCTGGAGCATCAGCTGATCTCGTCCTCCAGTCCAGGTTGCACCACGCCCTGCTCGAGCGGCAGCAACTCCTCGTCGTCGCCGGCCCGGCTGCGCACCGGAGCGCTGAAGCCGCGTGCACGTGGGTTTTTCACCTCAAACGGTCCTGGCGTTCCAGTGGGTACTGCCAGTCGCAGTGCAAAAGGATGATCTCCCGGCAGTACATCGCCGATCGATCCCACGCGTGTGCGGTTCGGGAGCACCGGTTCGCCACTGCGATCCAGAATCCGGGCATACACATCGGTATCCACAACGGTGTTGCGGCCGGGGTTGCTGACGTTTCCGCTCAGCACATAACAGCTCGCACCCTCCGGGCTGGTGATGTTGCTGCGCTGCCCGTTGCTTTTGCCTGGCTGGGAGCCAGGGTCGGCAGCGTCGCAGGGAGCGAGGCTCACGGAGGAGAGCTTCAGGTCTGCTGCCCAAGCCGGTTGCGCCATCAGCAGGAGGGCTGCAAACAACAGTGAGAACAGGCTTCTCAGCATGGGACCCAGACAGGATGGGCGGACGTTATCAGGGCTCAATCGCTCCCGCGAGCAGAGAGCGCCGCTCGTCGCTAGAAGAGAGCGAACTTCAGCGTCTGACGCATTCACTTCATGCAGAGCCCTTCGTCGATGCGATCGGTCACCCCAGGAGGTCCCGAAGGCGGTCTGGTGGCGATCGTTGCCCTTGTTCTGGCCGGTCTGCTGCTCCTGGGTCAGGCGCTGTTCGTTGTTCCAGCCGGTGAGGTGGCGGTGATCACCACCCTTGGCAAGGTGAGCGGTGCTCCGCGCCAGCCGGGCCTCAATGTGAAAGCCCCGCTGGTGCAGCAGGTGTGGCCATTCAGCATCAGGACCCAGGTGAGGCCGGAGAACTTCGCCACGCTCACCAAGGACCTTCAGGTGATCCAGGCCACGGCCACCATCAAATACGCCTTGCGCCCTGATGAAGCCGGCCGGGTTTACAGCACGATCGCCAGCAGTGATCGCGATGTTTATCCGCGCATCATCCAGCCTTCGCTTCTGAAAGCGCTCAAATCGGTGTTTTCGCAGTACGAGCTGGTCACGATCGCTTCCGAGTGGAATGACATTTCATCGCTGGTGGCCTCCACGGTTGCCGAAGAACTGGATCAGTTCGATTACGTGAAGGTTGTGGGTCTGGATCTCACAGGTCTGGAGATTGCTGAGGAATACCGAGCTGCCATTGAGCAGAAACAGATTGCTGAGCAGCAGCTGCTGCGTGCCCAGACCGAGGTCAAGATTGCTGAGCAGGAAGCGCTCCGCTACGACACGCTCAACAAGAGCCTCGATGATCAGGTTCTCTACAAGCTCTTCCTGGACAAGTGGGATGGCCAGACCCAGGTTGTGCCTGGTCTGCCAGGCGGTGCTGGCGGAACTCCCCCGGTGATTGTCGGCCGCAAGTGATGTTGTTTCAGCCTCTGCTCCTGAACAGGTCATTCGTGCCGGGGAGGGTTGTCCGCCCGGCCGGTTGGCCTGCGAGGCCGGTCTGAACATGAGTCAACGCGCAGCTACAGGCCTGTTGCTGGTGCTTCTGCTGGGTCTGATCACCCACTGCGCGGCTCGTACGCGGGTCAGGGTTCAGTACCGGGTGTTGCCGCAACAAGGACCTTTGCCGCAGGCTCCTGCTCCTTCTCAGCAGCGCAATCAGCGTCCAGGTGTGCTGATGTGATGCCGCTTGTCAGGCCAGCTGCCCTGGCCGGCGTGCTGGGGAAGAAAAACCGATGGATTCGGATGTTTCCGTCAGGTTTGGTTAGCGGTGGAGAAACCCTCTTGAGGTTCCCCATGTCCATGAAACAGCTGGAGACTTTTCTCGCCAGGGCCAACGGCAACGACAACATCCGCCGCGAGGTTGAGCAATGCGCTGGTGATACAACCTGCGTGGCCAAGGTCGGCATGCGCCATGGGCACAAGTTTTCCGCAGCCAACTTCAGCCGCTGGCAGCGCGAGCACAAGTGAATGTTCGGGCCGCCACTTGATCCGTTGGCGGCCCTTATGTAACGGCACATTGACGACATCCACGCCTTTTCCGTTGAAGCTTTTAGAACCGCCGGGTTGGTCATTCGAGCGCTCCATGCAGATCAGCTTCAGCAGTGAACTGGCACATTCAATGGCTGTGATGCTGCTGGAATTGCACGCTGAACTGGAAGAGTTCGCATACCAGCACGATCACGTGCCGGACCCTGCTGAGCAGCTGTCCAGCAATCTGCTGGGAAGCTCCGCTCAAGCCTGATCTGGATCCACTGGCAGTCCACGGACATTGAGAGCAATCCGTCTGGCCATGAGCAGCCCCGGGTAGAGGCGATTGGCTCGTCCAGAATTGCTGAACAGGCCATTCAGCAGGCGTAGCAGAGGATCGCTGGGGGAAAGCTGCTGACAGAGCCTGGCGATGGCTTCACTGCCATGCCAGATCCGGTCTTCGTCCATCAGCACAGCGCCGTTGCTGAGATTGAATCCCTGGCTGCGCAGTTCTGCTCTGAGTGCATGGTCACTGCGGCCATCCCTGATCACCAGGTCGGGAAGACCACCCACCAGTTCACTGCGGTGGGCGAAATGCCTGCAGAACGGGCAGCCGCCGTCATAGACGAGTGTGAGAGCCATGCAGACATCCTGGCGTGTTCAGATGCTGTTCAGCGGCAGTGGCAGGCAACGGTCTGCCGTCAATTCTCGCTTCAAGCGAAGCGCGCTGCACTCTGAACGGTAGGTTGATGCGATCGATTAAACGGATCGCATCGGGCTCGAATGGCAGACAAGGAACTCCTCAGAGAGGTGGCGCTTGAGCTTTGGGGCTCAGTCAAGAAGCTGCGTCCAGGCCTACCAAGGGAGTCTCGGCTTGAGCTCACGCTCAAAGCCCTGATGGTGATCGGCGATCTGCATGACCAGGTGCAGGCGGCTGTGGTGGTTGGCTTGATTGCTGAACAGGAACCCCCTGAGAATGAGCCTGAAGGGCAGGACGTGACCAAGTCGGCAGACTCCGCTCCCGAAGTCGAACAAACACCTGATGGTCGCCGAGTGGTGCGCCGCCGCTCCCGCTCCACCGGTTGAATTGGGTGACTGCGCCAGTCGTTGTTGACGCAGCAGAGCTGGGATCGGATTCGTGACGGTGTTGTTGCCATCTGATCGGGTGAAGACAGTCAGCCGTTCAGACGAGCGTCAGGACTGCGAAACCCTGATGATTTCTCCCCTTCCTGAACAAAGCGTGTCTCACACCCCCTCAGCGATCAAGGTCCGCTGATGAGTCGCGGTCTCTCGCGTGAATCGCTCAAAGAGCGACAAAGGTATGCCGACTGGTATGAGGCAAAGGCTGAAGAGGAACAGCTGCTGATCGATGAGATTGCTGACCAGACTGATTACATTCTTGGAGAAGATCAGAACAATTTATTCATCGCTCTTTTAAGGCAAAACGGAATTGAAACTGCCGATCAGTTTGTTGATTCGTTTTGCGTTGAATATGAGGGTGTTGTTCAGTCTGATGAGTTTGTGGTCATTGTTTTTGAGGGTAATTCATACTTATTCAGAAGGTTGTGCAGTCGCTCTCAATGAAAACCTGGCCTGATCTCTCGGTTTGTGTTGATCCATTCCGCGGTCACTGTTTTGCGGACCGCCCGAGCTGCGTGGTGCCCATTGTGTGGATGGCCTTGGCATAGTCGGTCCACTGGCCCTGCCCCCAATATCTGAAGCAGCTGGTTTCCAGCAGAAGCAGATGCATCAGCGCATCCCGGAAGGCAGGGGTCTGCGACAAGCGTGGCTGCTCGCAGAGCTGCTGATCGAACTGCTGATGAAAGCTTGCGCTGAAGCGCTGCATCGGTTGGAGCACGTTGTCGTATCCCTCAACCCAGCTGAGGTTGTTGGTCCATGAAGCGCCCTCCATGGAAAAACCGTCGTTGGCTGAGCTGAGCTCTTCGATGCTTGTGGCAACGCTTTCCTTCCCACCCGATTTTCCCGCCTTCTGCCACAAACGATGCTGGTGCACGGCTTGGATGCTGGGCAGGTCGCTTGTCTTCAGTCCCATTGCCTCGAGCAGTTCGAGGTATTCCGATCCATTCAGTGCGGCTGTGTCTGGTGTGCTGTCGCGAATGCGGCGATTGGCCTGACGGAAGGCTTCCGGAAATTCATTCATCATCACTCCACCGTTCTCTCCGTCTGCGATCTGGCTGACGAGAGAGGGGATCTCAACGTTGCCAAGTCGTTGGCGACTGAGCCCAAACGCTTCCTCACATGGCTGCATTTGGCCGACGAGTTTGGTGTCTGACCCCTGGGTCTTGATCAAGGCTGTGATGCTGACCACCTCGCCTGAGGAGGAACGAGCCACCAGCCTGTTGGGAACAAAGCGTTGTTGGCAACTGAGTGGAGAACCATCCAGCTGTTCCACGCTGTGTTCCTGAACGAGCAGCCAGCGATAACCGGCTTCGAGCAGGCTGTTCACCAGCGCAAACAGAGTGTCCGGGTGATTGGGCAGGTGCATTTCCGGCAGCGAGAACCCGCGAACGCGCTGAAGAGCGGCGTCGCCGAATAGGTCGGCGAACTGGTGTTGCCATGCGCTGATCTGCAGAGCCAGATCTGGAATGGGGGTGGAAGGCGCAACGGCATGGCTCCAGAACGTGCCCAGCCATTCCACATGTCTCTCCATCTCTGCATCACAGGCCAGGTAATGAAGTGCTTCGGTAATGTCCCGCCGTTGCATCTGTGTGACGCCCCAGAGCAGATTCCCTGAGTAATCGAGCATGATCCGCGGGCTGCAGCCCTCTCTGATCAACTCCGGGATCAGCGTCGCCATGCGCCTGTAGCACTCAGCGAATGGTTCGGCGTTGTGGTTATCGCCTTCATTGGGGTGCTCCAGCATGTACTGAAGGTGGGAGATCAGAGCTCCGTTTGGACCTGCTGGCACCGTGGGTTGATGCATGTGCAACGCACAGGCGAAGGCTGATTTCAGCCCCTGAACTCCGTGCTCGGTTGATCGCCAGTTCCTGGTCGAGTCCTGCATCAGAGTGAGCAGCTCCTGTTCTCTCCCGCAGATCACAGGTTGGTGTGCTGACTGGACCGCCATGAACGCCTCTGATGTTGAGCAGGTTGTGATTGGTGCTGGTCGTGATCAGGCGATGTCTCGTTCGCTGACCGAACCAGGCGTTGTGCCGACCGGCTGTCAACAGTGCTGCAGATTCAGCAGAGCACAGTTCGTTTGAGTCGGCATGAATGAACCCCCGGAATTCAGAGTTGGTGCTGAATTCCGGGGGTTTTCGCCAGCGATTTGCTGGTCTGGTGACCGCACCATCCGGACGAATGGAACGGCCTAACTCGCTCGTTTGTTCATTGGCTTCCTGTCTGAATCTGAACGTGAATCCTGGTTGAATTCGTTACGAAGGACAGTGGGTGAAGCGAAGGAAAGTAGAAGCGAACAATTCTGCTGTGAGCCTCTGGGGCCAGGTTCCTGTAAGGCTTGGCTGATCGGATCGGCCTTGATGACCCGGTCAATTGCACCTCATGTTGGTTGAGAGAAACGTTGGAGCAGTGACGAACAGTCGAATCGCTTCTCAGATCTGCTCAGGTGGAGTGTCTGCCGTCATCCGGTACCTCCGATTGGATGACTCCAGTGTTGATGTTGTGTGGACTGTTCGGCAATCAGTGCAATCACGCATTGTTCCGCGTTGCGACCTGCGTCAGGCTGAATGCAGCTTGGTTTCTACGTGGCTAAGCAGTCGGTGAACGCTTGCTGAAATCGCACCGATGCTGTCTCGCGGAGTGATGAAGATGTTGGTGGGTGCTCTCTGCGCTCTCCAGCCACTGGCTTTACCTGTCGCCTGGGCTGGCCATCACCACGGTGGCGGACACCATCAGCACTCTGGAGGTGGCTCCCACCATCACTCTGTTCATGCCGATTTCCACTACCACCCCCGCTATGCAGGTGGTGCTTGGTATGGGCATCACGGCCAGTGGTATGGGCATCACTATCACAACCGCTGGAACTGGAACAGCTTTGGCGCCCTGGCTGGTGCTGCCGTGATCGGTGGGTTGATCAGCTCGGCATTTCATTCGAACAATCGAACGATTGCTGTGCCGAACAGCGCTTATCAACTTGATTACGACAGCATCCGCGTGAATGGATCCATCGTGATGTTCAACGTTGATGGAGCGCCGATGAGTGCCGACTGCACCAGCGGATATCTCAACGGGCATGCCGCTGAAAACCGCGGCCAGGCTCAGCTGGTCAATGCGGCCTGCACGGTGGCCTTTGGCAAATGAGCGCCTTTGTGAAGGCTTGTTCAGTGTTTCGCCTGCAGCCTTTTCAATCTTTGGCCCAGCGCTGATTGCACCTGCTGGAGCAGTTCATGTCCCCATCCGGGTAGCTGTAGCCGGCTTTGCGGGCATTCTTTTCAACTTCCGCTGGGCTTGAACCACTGAAGTTTCGGGTGGTTTTGGCCTCGACAGAGAAAGTGGCTGCCAGTAACCCAGTGGCTGTGACCAGAGCGATGCTGAATGCGCGCATGATGAGAGTGAGACCGAGTTGATCCTCTGGTTTGCAGGACTTCAGGTCAAGAAATGGCAAGCAATCGTGTGAATCGGTGATCTCGATCCCAGTCTTGAGCCATGGGATTACTTCACTGTCCGCTCTGCATGGGCCTTGCTGTTTTGTCGGCGCTTCGCTTTTCTGCCCACGCTGTGATGATTTTCCAGCTTGAGAGAGAACGGCTGGAGAATTCGTCCCGTGTCGATCACTCGATGGGAATGTTGATGCGTCTGTGATGCAGACGATTCGTCGTTACTGCTCTGAGACCACCCAGGCGGTTGCAGCTCGTTGGCGGAAATAAAGATCGGTGAGTTCCCGTGCCAGCGACTGGAGCTCGCGCACGTCAGTGGTGGCATCAATCATCCGCTTGAGCGACTCGGCTTCGAACTGCTGAGAGAGATTGACCTGCATGAAACAGACGGATGTTGGCGAAAGCTTAAAAAAATGTCACGACCGTTCGCGAGAGCGCTTGCCCGGCCGATTTGCGATGAGACTCGCGGTGGCCTGTCGCGAGCGTCATGATGTAACAACTTCGTTACAAAGCCCGATGACCCTCGGCGAACTTTTCTTGGAAAGCCTCTCCACAGGGGTGATTACAGAAGATGAGGTGGATTGGCTGGCTTCTCATCAACACGTTTTCTCCCGTGCCGAAGAGGCTGCTGCAGTGCGTTTGGGACGCCTGATGGACGACGGGGTTGTCAATCTCGGCTGCCGGGTTTCGCCTCAGTGGTTCCAGCATCGGGATGTGGTTGAGCACTGGATTGAGCCTCTCGGACGCCGGCGTCACGCGACACAAGCTTGATGTGATGCCAGAGCCCGGTGAATGAGCATCCGAGCCGTGAAGCGTTAAATCTTCAATCGTGCCGATGACATTTTCACTGCGCCTCTGATCGCCGGGCTGACAACGTGTTGATTCGCTGTCGTCCAGCAAGAATCAGGAGTCATCCAACCTGTCAATCACCAGCAGCAGTCTGCTGGTGATGTCTCATCCAGCTTGTTCAAATTCACTCAAGAGAGTGCTGTGGTGGAGGGTCTGACTGCCATTGTTGTTTCAGTGGTTTGATGCACTGAAGCGGTTTCAGAAAGCTCGTCGATCTTGTTCTCGATCGAAAAATTGATCGCCGAATGAATGGCTCGATTTGCAGGTAACGTCCTGCATCAACTGCTCGGCAAAAGGATTGATGTCGCTGTTGTTGATCATTCCGCAAAGCATGAGAGTGTTGCTCCTGCGTTGAACGTGCCAATCGCCGTGATGAGATCAGTGCCGCATCGGCTGACGATTTCACTGGTGATTGGTCTTTGCAGCTGTTCGCTTCTGGAGGGCGATTCCGGTGGCCAAGGAGTGTCCGACACAGCTGCTGGTGTTCTGCCATCTCGGGATCGCCCTCCTCTGATGCGCCTGGGCAAAAGCCGTGTTGCTGCATCGTCGTTGGAGGTGATTCAGGCCTGTGAACAGCGTCTCGGTCTTGCTGCGGAGGATGTCCAGTTGGCTCACTCAACCAATTTCGGAGAACGCAAGACCAGGGATTCGTGGGGACGTGTGTTGCAGGTGAAGCCGATGGTGATCGTGCTGCACGAAACGGTGATCAGCGAGCCTCAGGCCCTTGACCTGTTCAAGACCAATCATCCGGATGATGATCAACAGGTGAGTTATCACATGCTCATTGGCCGGGATGGGCGCCGCGTGCGGATCGTTCCCGATCAGAAGCGTGCCTACGGCAGCGGCATGTCGGCCTTTGGCGACATCACGGTGCGGGATCGTCCCGGCAGTGTGGGATCGATCAACAACATCGCTTTGCACATCAGCTTGGTGACGCCGTCGGATGGTCGCGGAGACTCCCATGGCCATTCCGGTTACACGAACGCGCAATACAAAGCGCTCGCCGAGCAGGTGTTGCTTTGGCAAGCGACATTCGGGATCCCCATCACGCGCCTGACCACGCATGCAGCCGTGGATCGCAGTCGCAGTCGATATGACCCGCGCAGCTTCCGTTGGGATCGTTTTGAGCCTCACTACAACCACGCTGCAGATCTCTGTGGGCTCAATCAGTTCAACAACCAGCAGGCAGGACCGTGAGCGAACAAAGCCTGGGAAGCGTGTTCTGCGCAGACATCTCCTGAATTCAATGCTGCTCTTGCATTGATGCCGTGCCGCTGATCCCCCGCTGGCGGTACATGCCTTGATCGGAGCTTGTTTCTCATTCCTTCTTCGGAAGAGCAGAAAGCAGTCACAGCAACAGTTTTAAGGAAAGTAGATGCGCTGATGCTGCTCAGTTAGTGCGCAGTTGATGCGCTGTTGCTGCGTATCAACTGCGTATTTTCGTGCGTATGTTGGTAGTGCGTTAGGCATTACATGGCGGCCGAGAGGTGGGTTCAGACACTGCGTGACTCGGTAGCCGATGCCGGTTTTGCTGATGGCTGGTCACTGATCCAGCGCAACGGAAAGGTGCAGGTTCAGCATTCCTGGCTCGAGCCAGGGGGCAGCAGTAAGAAGGCGACCGCCATGCTTCCGATTGCTTGGGAGCGTGGATGCGCTGCTGATGTGATCGGTGCTCTGAACGTGGTTCAGAAAGCGATGGTGCATGGCCGCACCCTGAAGGAAGCGGTCAAGGTGATCGGCAAGCAGGCCACCACCGCTGATGGTGGTTTGGACTGGGATGCTGCTTTTGAAGAGTTCAAAGCTTCCAAGGTCGGCGGCGTTGTTTCCGATGAGCACGGGTTTAACCGCACATACGGAATGAGCTGGAGAGCTTTGCGGTTGGCGATGGATGAGCAATCGCCTCAGAACGCATCGCAGTTCCTCCAGTACGCCACCAACAGTGCCAAAAAGGATGCTGAGGGGAAATGGATTCCACTGCCTCAGGGGTCGTCTTATCGCCGCCGGAAGGTGCAGCTCGTCAAAGCGTTTCTGGAGTTCTGCCGTGATGAACTCGGTTTTGAAGAGAGGTGGCACCCACCGGCTAATACCAAAAAGTATGTGGGCATCGCTCCACGGGCAGCCGTTGTCGGGAAGCGTCAGAAGAACAAAAAGGATGCCGTTCCAGAGTCAGCTCTGAAACCGCTGATGGAATCGTTCCGGGATACGGAGGTTGGTAAGAGTTGGCGGCTGGCCATTGGGTTGTTGGCCTGCTTCGGGCTGAGGCCTTGGGAACTCAAGTTCTTGGAGGTTGAGGGCAAGTTCCTACGGGTGACGGAGGGAAAGCGCAATTCCCGCAAACAGTCCGATCCACGCATCGTCATGGGCATCGATCCAGAGGACATGCCGGGGTTGAGTCAGCAGCTATTGCTGGAGTTGTCGTCTGGAACGACAAGGCTGCCGTCGCTTGGAACCCGTCCCAATCAGGTCGGCAACATGACTAACGACTATCTCCACCACAATCCGTTTTGGAGGGAGCTGAAGGCCGCGGCGAAGGAGAACGGAGAGGTTCTGGCCAGCTACTCATTCCGCCATCGCTATGCGTATGCGGCTGATCGGATTGGCCTGAACGATCGGGAGATCTGCCAGTTCATGGGCAACAACCGCATGACCTACGTGCAGCACTACGGCACCAACGCCAGGGAGTCGGAGTTGATTGCTGCCGCTGAACGAGTATTGGCCGGAGTCGCTAGTTGATTGCAGGCTTGATTACTAATTAAGCCCTGACTATCTCTGCTCAACTGCGCTCAATCGTACCAGGTATTGAACCGTCAAATAGCTGCTTTTAAGGGCAGATTTGGGTTACAGGTAAGCCGCAAAATGCTCCTGTCCTACCATGATCTCCAGGTTCTGGAGGAGGAGTTGGGTGGTATGGTGGTGTAGGTTTTCTTTTGCCGGGGACCCAATATGGGGGTTCACAGTGGTATGTAGAAGCTACCAAGCCTTTATTTTCTGGTTTCAATTGTGTAACCGCCCCTCCAGTTATCGAACCTCTGTAACGCTTGATAATAGTACCTTTGGATCGATAGAATTTCTTTAGCGTGCACGATACGGCTGCATCATGAACGCGGACATTTCTGTTTTTAACTCTTTCGGATAACGCTAGAATCGTTGGCTTTTGCCATGCTTTTTTCTTCGTTTCTGAAGCTGAACTATTGCTACCAAACCGATACTCAATGTTGCCTGAAACTCTGGTTTCAAAAGCTTCGTCATAGGAAACATTGATGCCAGCAGTTAATCCATCAGCGATCAGATAATCAAGCTCAAACTGCACGCCAGAACCATCTGCTGTTCCTAAATCACCACTTTGGTAGTAGTAACCAACAGAGGCATTGAGTTCTGGCGTGATGAAATAGCCAACATCCAGGCCATAGGTATCAAGCGCCCCACCGAAATAACGAGCATTAAGGCGCTGCTCTGTATCACCAACAGGGATTAAGGCATAGGCATTGAAGTTCCAGGTATCAGAGACTGCTTCTAAACCTGCTGCGATCTGCTGGAAGAAAGCACTTTCCTTGTCGTAGAGGGTGACACCTGTTTCAGCATTGCCTGTATTCATCGGGCGGCTGTCGTAACCAGCATTCACCCCGAACATCCAGCTGCGGTCTCCATTCAGCCAGCGGTAGCCAAGCCTTGATGAGGTGCTGATCGTTGTTCCAGCAACCTCTGTATTGACGATGCTGCTGTTCCCGCCGTAATCAGCAAAGTTGGCATTGAGCAACACATCAGCAAAGAACACACTGTTCTCGCCAACAGACAGGGGCAAGAACCCACCAATACCTGCTTGATTCGGTGTACCTGCTCCTTGCAGTGCGCCTTGAAAACCCCAGTTGAACTTGACTGCATCCTTGAGGTTGATCTCCATCACCCCGAGATCATCTGCGCTGCCTGCCTCTTGAGCAGCAGCAGGCAAGAGAGGGGTATTGGCAAGTGCCAGTGCAGCAACACCGCTCAGCGATAAAGAAAGGCTCAGGGACCGATGCATGGATCAGGCGTCAGTTCGCGCATGATGCCGAGCTTTGCTTGGTTGCGCCCGTTGCAGCTGAGCTTTGTAACGGCACTGAGGAAGATTTAGTTCCTATTGAATAACTAATTGCCTGATCTATCTCTGCTCAATTGCGCTCAATCGTGCCAGGCATTGAAGGCTAATTTGTGGGCTGCTTGGGGTGATTGAAGAAATAAAACCCCCTGCCGTTGCAGGGGCTTTGATGAGTAGGCTCAGAATCCATCCACAACCAATCAGTCCACCCCAGCCAGCCAATCCACCAGGCATCCAATCCAGTTAGTTCCTCCTCCACCAGCCACGCCTTCCAGTTCCTCATCTGTAAGTTCTGATTTAGCGTTCTTCAAGTCATCAGCAGAAATACTAAACCCAGCTTCTTTTGCAATCGCAACTACTGCATCAGCATCCGAAGCAGCTTTGAGCTTCTCCTGAAGCGTGGTGTCGCCTTTGACCTTTTCTAGGAATGCCTTGAGCTGTTCTTCTGACATGGCTACTGGGAGTTTATAGCGGTTATAGCAACGATATCTTGAAGCGTATTTGGCTAATAATTACTGCGCTCAATCGTGCCAGGTATTGAAGGCTGATTGATGGTGGGTATGGGGTGATTGAAGAAATAAAAACCCCTGCGGCGGCAGGGGCTTTGCAATGAGTAGGCTTTTAACAACTCGGGTCTGTCAGTGTTCCACTTGGCACACAGTGTCCCATCCACGTGTTTCACACCATGGTGGTGCACTTGCACACATTCCGCAATTTGTGTCACAAGAACTTGTAATTGCACTACCTCCACCAGCCGCGCTTTCTAACTCCTCCTCAGAAATCTCTGATTGAGCGTTCTTCAAGTCATCAGCAGAGATGCTAAATCCTGCTTCCTTGGCAATAGAAACCACAGCATCAGTATCAGCAGCTGCTTTGAGCTTCTCCTGAAGGCTGGTGTCTCCTTTGACCTTTTCTATGAACGCTTTGAGTTGTTCTTCTGACATGTGTATCAAGTCTATTCAACATTTATAGCAACGGTCTACGGCAGTGTCTTTGGTTAATAATTACTGCGTTCAATCGTGCCAGCTATTGAAGACTTGAGTAATGATTGCGATCAGAAGGTTCCCAAGGAGGCGAGACACAAATTGATAGGGCATTGCTTTAATTAATTAATAACGTCTGCATTCACCTTCGGCTCCTGTCAAGAACTTTGGAAACACCGTACTCTGCGTTCTCACAAAAGCAAACTTCCCCCCTTCATCTTTCAATATCGTGATCTCTGTTTTTGTGTTTATTATCTCCTCTATAAGTTCAACTGTCTTCCAACTTCCGTCTGCATACCGGTCTGAGATGGCAGTACGCCAAGGACCCCAAGGACCCCAATCATCTCCTTCGATAGGCTCGCTGTACTTCACATTCCCGTTTGGTCCATCGACTTCGACCATCAACCGGATCTCGGCCTTCTTTTCTGGGAGATGATTACCTTCCGCGTCAGTAATCCAGGTGAAGCCTTTCGCTTCGCACCAGAAGAACTCACCCCCAGCCCTCTGAGCATTTGCATTTAATAGAGGATACGCAAGAGTTATTGCCAGGAGAGAGACGCTAGATGTAATCGCTGAACGAAGCATTGAGTTGTAATCAGTCCGCGCATGATGCCGGGCTTTGCTTGGTTGCGCCCGTTGAGCAGCAGCCTTTTACGTTCGCGGCCAGTACTGGTGTCCTAGCATTGTGGACATGCCTGTGGATCTCGGGGTCTACAACTCGCCCGAGTCAGAGAGTCCGGTGTTTCTTGGCTTTCTCTTCGGTCATTGTTCAATCATCCGGTGGTTGTGAGATTGGGACTTGGGTTGGGTTCTGTTTGTGCTTATGAAACTTGAATCCACCGCTTAATCCGCTGAGTTCATCTTCACTCAGCTCTTCCGTAAGTTCTGGTGACTCGTTCTCTTTCTTGTCGTCATTGAGTTTCTTGGCTTGCTCTTCGGTCATTTCAAATCTCCTCTAATGAAATCAGCTGTCCCAGGACATCTTGCTCTACCGCCACTGACACCCTTTGCCTCTTCATCAGTCAACTCTTCCTTGCCCTGCTCTGCCTTAGTTGTCTCTTCCTTGACTTCCTCCTTTTTGCCTTGCTCTTCAGTCATCAGAGTCTCTAAGACTTCCCCCAGTAGTAGCAGCTATCTCGCGTCCGTAGGTACGAGCTTCCAGATCGCCGATGTGGATTCAGGCGTGATCCGTTGGGTCAACGCTGATCTGGTGACCCACATCCTGCCGGGATTGCAGCGCTAGAAGTCAGCCAGAAAGTCCTTGCAGCTATCGGAAGAGCCCTAGAAGCCGGGGGCACGCCCTTCATTGGGAACCTCGAAGCCTGATTCCTTGGCTTGCTCTAGCTCTTCCAGAGAGATGACCTTCTCATTCTTCCCCTCTTCAGAAACACCCTCGACAGTTGGTCCTTTCTTGAGGTCGGCAGAGGAAGGCTTAGGAGATTGAAGCCCAGGAATCCAGTTCTCTGGAATTCGAGTCAACCAAAACGGAGGCCATTGCCCCAAGTTATTCAGAGAGTGGCATCTTGCAAACCGGTGCTATTTAGGTCTGAGTAATCAGAACCACTGATGAAGACCCACGTCCTTCTGGCATTGATGGCAATCGGATGCTCACCAGTAATGGCAGAGGACAGGAGCGCATCATGGCCTTTGGAGATTGAGGGGCCAGCAGTACACAAGTGTCTTAAAACAGTCGAAATATCTCCTTATCCAATGACCATCTGGTGGGTGTGGGGATTAGGAGAGAATGACGCTGACGGGAATGAAAGCATCGATTCAGTTAGACCTCCTGCGAAGTTCGAATTGGTAGAGGATCTGGGTGAGTATGAAGAAGAGCACGTGCTTGCAGCGAGTAGAAAGAAAATTACTGTCACTTTTCACGATTACGAAGGTCTTTGCACCTTCGACTAAGGACGCATTAGATCAGGTCGCCGATGTGGATTCAGTAGTGATCCGCTGGGTCAACGCCGATCTGGTGACGCACATCCTCCCCTCGGTCTGACGGCTATCTAAATCAGCTCTTTGCCTCTTTCAGAGCCTTCTCAAACTCTGATTCATCAATTCCTTTGCACATTCCCCTCGCCTTTAATGTTTCCAAGGTGGCATCATTACGACGTATAGCATCTCCAATCATTGGCCCAGGAGGGACTATTTGCATAGTAACTTTCATGGTATTAGTAAACCCATTTTCTGACCAATTTTCATCTATAATAGCCACACCGTTGACAATTTTATCTTCATTCCATTCAGGCTCCTTTGCCGTTAGAATTCGGCTTTTTGTCAGATTTACCATTATATGATCGGCATCAATTAATTCTTCTTTCTTCGTGATCTTGTTCGACTTAAGGTCTTTTTCAACAACAGTTACCTTAGTCTCGCATTTCAAATAAACAAAGTCATCGGCGATGGCAGGCGATGCTGAGAGGAGTAGAGCACCAAGAAGGGTTGAAAGTTTCACTGGTACACCTCTTTACAGACTATATCTTCTTTTATATTCTCATATGCATTGCGTATTTCAGAAATATAAGGTTTGTGATCTGGATTTTCTGAAAGCACCTTAACTGTTCCGGACAATATATCTTTTGCGTATTCCTTCTTTACAAGTTTGTCTATTGCCAGGCCGCACAAAACATTGCCAACTCCATAAATGTAGCCGTAATTATACCCTTTCAGCCTTTCTGAAGCCGTATTACTGGCAGCAAGACCAGGCGTAACTGAGAGGAGTAGAGCTCCAAGGAGTGGAAGGTATTTCACTGTCCTTTGCCTCCTTGAAGTCCTGAACAGTCAGGCAGAGTTTTATACAGCTCAAGCTGCTGTTTCATTTGAGTAAGTTGATCCGTCATCAATTTGTAAGCAATGCCATTCTTCTCGGCTTGGCTCAAGTCTTTGGATAGATGACCTGCCTCCTCCATTTGCCTTGCTATCTCAACCATATTCTCTGGCTTTAGTACTTCCTGATAAGCAGTTTGATAAAGCCTCTCATACCTTTTCATTTCACTTTCCTTATTCCTTATACAGTTGTTGTCCCTGTCGAATTGTGCAATGGCAGGTGATGCTGAGAGGAGTAGTGCACCAAGGGCTAATAGAGATTTCATATACAGATGCGAGACACCTGAACGTAAGGCAATAAAAAGCCCTGCGCTCGGCAGGGCTGCTGAGCCTGCTCAGCTGAAGCGGAAGCCGGTGAAGCCAAGGCCCCAGGGGAGTAGGACCTTCTGGAGCGCGATGCAGGCATAGCCCAGTGCATCGGCCATGTGGCTGTGATTGCTCTTTGGATCTGGGACGCTCGCTCCAGCCCGATATTCAAGGTTGCTGAGGGAGCGGATCACTCGCTTGCAGCGTGGATTCACCTTCAGACGCCTGTGGCCGTTGGCGTCGCGGATCATCGAGCGGGTGGCGCTCACCTTGTCGCGGATGCTCCAGGGTTTACGAGGCATTCTTCGATGCCTGCGGTGAGCATCAGCCGGGTTTTGCCCAACCGGCGACCGCTGAACACCACTTTGATCTGAGCATCAGAGCGGTGGATCTCAGCGGCGGCTGGCTTGAGTTCGATCTGAGCGGTTGCCATATCCCATTCTGCCAAGCGAAATAAAACTGCTAGAAGAAAAGAAGTATTGATATTTAGAATGACCCGAAGACTCTTGAGATTATTACTGTCGACATCTTTTGTAATTGCAGCTTTTAGTCAACACAGCAAAGTTTTTGCAGCCGATGTGCATATTGGAGGCAAGGGCAGCAAGCCACTTGAAGAATACGGTTATTTTGAAGTCGATAAGCCTGAAAAATACGTATTTAGCTATGCAAGAGCGCCGGGAAGTAAAACAGCGTTTGGAGTCGGAATCACCACTCCCACTCAAACCATGGCTGACAATGGTCTAGTCGTGCCAACGACACTTTTTGTTGACTGCAAAAGTCAGCGCGCAAGCTTTAACTTAATGCAAGAACTTCCCGCTCAAAATGCAGAAAAATGGTCGATGGAGACTATGATGTACCAAGGAACATTTTTCTGCCAACTTCATAAGAAGTTTTTAAAGCATTCATATTGGTAATCACCATCAGTTGGGAATCACTTGGCGCGAGCCTTGTCAGCTCGATGGTGTCTCTGCGCCATCCCTGGTCAAAGCTTGATGCGCACGTTGTTGCGAGGATTGTGCGGAGTTTGTGCGCTGAGAGTATTTTTCGGCGTACAAGCACTGACACAGTTTCTCAAAAGTCAGTCCACTACTACTTTTTCAAGGATGTCTTTGATCCCCCGCTGGCGGTATATGACCGACGACAGCAAGGCACTCGTCAAGCGTGGTGCCGTGAGTCTGCTGGTTGTGTTCGTCGCCGTGATTGTGCTGCGTGCACTTCTGCCCTGGGTGTTGCTCGGCGTGATTGCCTGGTTTGTCTGGTCCTGGCTGGCGAAGCGTTGATTGGTGGAGCCTGTCGACATCCCTTGAGCCCATGTCGACGCAGGCTCGTCGTTGTTTATCGGAACAGCGCGTTATCCGTCGATGTGAATCACACCACTGAGATAAGGGATCACACGGCCACTGATCAACACTCTTTCATTCGCCAATTCGCACTGCAGCAGCCCACCTCGAGCTGAAAGCTGACGGGCAACCAGGCTTGTGCGATCGAGTCGATCAGCCCAGTAAGGCGCCAGGGTGCAATGCGCTGATCCGGTCGCTGGATCTTCTTCGATGCCGCATGACGGAGCGAAGAACCGGCTGACGAAATCAATGTCCGAGTCCGACCCTGGCGCCGTCACGATCAGGCCCCGTCCAGGAAGAGCGGCAACAGCCTTCGAATCAGGCTTGATCGCCTCGACCTCACGCTCATCTGCGACCACCACCATCAGATCCATTGCCTGCAGACAGGCGAGGACGCTGGTGCCAAGGATCTGATGGAGTCCGGTCGGGGTGGCGCAAGGTTCTCCCGGCTGCAGTGGGAAGTTGAGAGTGAGCTGCTCTCCGTTGCGGCGAACCGTCAGCGGTCCGCTGTTGGAGCTGAACTGCACCATCTCGAGATCAGGTTCACGCTGGAACACGACATGGCCAGCCGCCAGGGTGGCGTGACCACAGAGATCCACCTCGCAGCTGGGAGTGAACCAGCGAAGCTCATAGCGACCTTCACGACCCACATAAAAGGCGGTCTCGGAGAGATTGTTCTCAGAAGCGATCGCCTGCATCACCCGATCCGGTAGCCAGGTCTGCAGAGGGCAGACAGCGGCAGGGTTGCCCTGAAACGGAGCTTCAGCAAAAGCGGCGACCTGTTCGATCGGGATCGTGTCTGTCATGACTACTCAGCTGGATCCGTTGCGGGTGTGTTCATCGGCAGAGCCGCGTGATCTCTCGACCTGGGTGAACAGAAGCCAGGCCACAGCCGCGAGGACTCCCCCGGTCCAGTGGCTGCGCAGCAGTTCCACAATCGCAACGGTGCTTGCGGTGATCCGCAGGCCTCGCAGCAGAAAGTCCTGAAGCGAGGGTTTGGCAGGCGTTTGCGTGTCAGGCGATTGCGGGTCCATCGTTGCGCTGGCGGCAGAGGCATCCTGCATGCCTCGACCCCATGTTGATCCAGGCTTCAACGCTGGTGCCAGCTAGTCATTTGCACTCCGATCCACACAGGGGCGACACAATCTGTTACAAAGGGTGGACACGCGATTCTTCCCGATGGACAACGCAAAATTTGGTTTCTCCGCCTTCGCTGAGCAGTGGAACGGCCGTCTGGCAATGATGGGCTTCGTCATCGGCCTCGGCACCGAGCTTCTGACCGGTCAGGGAATCCTTTCCCAGGTTGGCCTCGGTTGAAATCCATTCAGGAGCCTGATGTTTGGGCACCGGAAGATCGTGTTGGTTATGTCCAGCTGATTCTCTTCGGTGCGTTCATCGCGACCCTCGGAGTCGGTGCCAACATCGTTGTGAAGTACCTCTGGTCATCGCTGGACGCTCTCAGCAATTATTTCTGATCCAGTTCACCAAGCTGTTTTTCAGCTTGTTGAATCAGCCCCTGCTGAAGCAGGGGTTTTTTAATGCCAACTGTCGTTCTTCACCAGGGCAGCACGGTGCCGTTGGCGTGCCAGAAGCTGCCACTGTTCTCAAGAGTCAGTTCATCAATCCGTGCAATCAGTCCGTTGACAGAGTCCGTCGGGCTGATGCCGTTGGGATTGAATCTGATCATCCGAGTCTTGACCAGGCCAGGGTGAAGAATCGCCACGGCAATGCCGCGGCTCTGCAGATCCACCGCAAGCGATTTGCCAGCAATGTTCAGCGCCACCTTCGACATCCTGTAGCCGTAAGAGCCCCCTGAACTGTTGTCTTCGATCGACCCCATGCGGCTGGTCATCAGCACCAGCTTTGATCCCTCAGGCATCAACGGAACCAATGCCCTGGCAAGCAGAAGAGGTGCCAGGGCATTGACCTCAAACTGCTGGCGGATGCCCGCCGGATCCAGGTCGCTCAGCCCCATCGACTGCAGCATCCCTGCATTGAGAATCACGGTGTCCAGCTGCTGGCCGGCCAGTCCATTGACCAACGCGGCGATTGAATCGGGGCTGGTGAGTTCAATTCCTGATTCAACCCGTACTCCAAGGGCGTCCAGTTCGTCGCTGGACTGACGGCAGACCGCGATCACCTTGTCTCCACGGCTGTGGAGCTGCTGGCAATAAGCAAGACCGATTCCCCTGTTGGCACCGGTCACCAGAGAAGTCGCCAAGGGCCGAATCGCAGTTGAGCACCATCCTGCCGTCAGCATCAACGGATGGGCCTCGCCCATCAGCTCGGCTCGTAGTCTCTTTGGATTCGCTGAAGCGGTCGCTGTTGCGCGGTTTACATGGGCTTTGATCCGCGCCAGTGGTCGCCTTCATCGTCAACCCGTGACGATCGCAACCGGCAGAACCACGCTGAACGTGTCACCAGCAATGTGGAAGCTTTGCTGCGCGAAAACGATGCTCTGCGCAGGGAGGTGCAGCGATTGCATCTGCAGCTTGATCGTTTGCAGCGGCAGCAGTGGCAGCGACCTCAACGTGATCCGGACCGTGATTGGACCCGGCAACAGCCATCGACTCTGGTGAACTCTGCGCAGGTGCAGCTCTGGGGAGATTCTCTGGCGATGCAGCCGGGTTGGAGCGCGTTGCGCCAGCACGGCCTTGAGCAGCTGATCGATCAGCTCAATCGCAGCAGCTTTCACTCTCAGCTCAGCTTGCGTCAGAGGCTCGACCGGCTGGTCAGTGGTCTTGGCACTGATCTGTTGGCTGCCGTGGGGGGCAAGTCCACGAAGAAAACCGCGGCGGTGCTGGCGGCGTTTGCGCTGTATGGGGTGCGGGCCAGTGAATGGCTTGATGAGGATCCACGCAGGGTGGTGGCGGAACTCCGTCACCGTCATCGTCAGGTCCAGGATCATCGCCAGACCGGCAGCAGTGGTCGGCGGACGCGCAGTGATCAACGAGCGACGGATCGAGAGCCAAGTGAGCGGAGGCACAGTGGATCGGCTGATGCGCGTTCCGAAGCGCTGTTGGTTTTGGGGTTGAAGACGGGTGCTTCCCAGGAGGCCATCAAGCAGGCATTCCGGACGTTGGTCAAGCAGCATCATCCCGATCTGGGTGGATCCGCAGATGCTTTTCGCAGGGTCAATGACGCCTATCAGTTGCTGATGGCCTAAAGGCAACGCCGCGAAGCCATGGAACGCCCTGGCCTCATCGCCACAGCACCTCAATCGTGGAACCTCCGGACATGTCGAAGCGGATGCCTGTTGTGCTGTTGCTGCGCTGATAACGCTGTCCCGCCTCGCTGTACGGGAAATTGAATATCTGTCCGCGGAACATGATGGTCACGTTGCCCTGGCGTTGGCTGAACCGACACGGACCTGACTGGAGCGGAACGGAAGGGTTGTGATTGCTCAGTTGGCAATGGGCGACCGTGCTGTCGGCATGAACCCTTGTGGCCGCCTCAGTGATGGCGAAGCCAAGGCTCAGCAGCAGAAGACGGCAGGTGGATTTCAGAGGATGGTGCAGAGGCATGAAAAAAGCCCTGACGGATCAGGGCGTTGTGCCGGAGTTCGGCGGAACTCATCTGGCCACTTTCTGGCCCCGGTACACGAGTTCAGGACGCTCGCTGTTCTTGGCGACAGCGGTGTTCTGCGCGTACTTCTGGCCGCGGTAGGTCAGTGTCATGGAGGTTCCTCGAAGCAAGCTCAGGTCCCCGTTCCATGGCCTGAGTCGAACTGCGCCTCGTCAAAGACGAGGTGAACGATGTTGAGAGACTCAACACGATTTTTATAGCAGGCTGGTCAACAGTGAGGTCGTTCGCGCCGCTACATGGCGCGTTCCACTGTCCTGCACAAGCGGGCAGGCAGTGATTCACGGCGAACTGCGGCGTGATCGGCTTCTTAGGATGAGATCACCGTTGGATCTGACATGAATCCCAAGCAGGTGGGTGCCCTTCGACGGGCTGTGATCTATTTCCTGGTGGGATATGGAGGACTGACTGTGATCAACAACAGCGGTCTGGCTCCTGAACGGATGTGGCTGGCTTACACGCCCTTGTTCGTGGGGGTGTATTTCTTCGCGCGCTGGGCGGACGCCAGGATTGCTGCCTCAGGCCAGGCCAAGGACGAGTGACTCTCAGATAACGGTGTTGTTCACAGCCCCAGGCTGAAACGCACAATCAGGTCGTCATAGTCGCGATCGCCGCCCCCGTAGCCATCCTCCAGGCCCCATCCATTGGCCCCGAATCCTGTGAAATGCCCGAGCTTGTCGGAGTTGGCCGCGGCAAAGGCGAAATACCGCTCACCGCTCGTCTGATTGATGATCAACGGTGCATAGATCGCACCGCTCTGCAGGGTGATGCTGAAGGGAGCGATCGTGGAGTTGGTCAACTCCAGAGTGTTGTCGCTGATCAGATCGGCGCGACGGCCTGCTGCTTCGGCATATCCAGGCTCGCCCGGTCTGAGGATTGATCCGCTCAGTGGATCCACCACCGTGCCCTCGTCGTCGCTGACGGAATACCACTGAAGAACGGAGTCGTCTGCAGCCGATCGACTGAAGGATCCTGAGACGGTTACACCACTCGACGCATCAACCTCCCTGATATCGATCAGATCAATGGCAGACAGCTGAGTTCTTTGGCCTGGAAGATCCGTTGCTGCTGAGGATGACGCCGCGAAACTGCTGAAGAAGCGACGCTTCTGAGGATCGATGTAAGCCAGGATGGTTTGTCCTGTGACCGTGTCTTCGACGGCAGGACCCAGCAGAGTTCCCACCGGCCGGAGATTCCAGGGATTGCGCAGGACGGCACCGTCGGTCTCCACAAAGGTGACCTTCCTGGCACCGTCCAGATCGAGGCTGATCGGAATGCTGTGGTCCTGGCTGGGCACGGTGAAGGGTCCCGGAGCGGCGCCGGGAGCCTTGGGGCTGTTGCCTGGCCCACCGGGGTTGTACACAGCGCTGTAGCCATTTCCGGATGGCATGCGCACGGCACTGAGTGCCTTGATGGCCTTCAGATCACCTTCAAGGATGACGTCGTAGTAGTTGTCATGGTCCTCGACATAAGCCGCATTCACAGCTGTGCCTGCCGGTGCCAGATCAGCAAGGCCAACCACGGTGATCGTGCCCCGATCACCGATGGCATAGGACTCTCCCGTTTCAGTGATCGTAATGCTCTCACCGCTTTGCGTGGTTGCCTTCAGCTGGAAAAATCGGCTGAAGTCATCCGGCATCAGGCTCGCGATGCCGTCCGGTGAAAAACCGGCGCTGGTGTAAAGCCGCAACCGGTACTGCGCCTGATCTCCGTAGGAATCCGAGCCACTGTTGTGTTGTGATGCAGCACCGACACCGACGGGTCCGCCCTCTCCAAGATCGCTGTGCCGATTGAGCTTCGCGGCCACCAGCCGAGGCCCGTTGCCTGCCACGTAGGAGTTGCTGCTGTCGATCGACAGGCCAACGGCGTTCACCGGCCCTGATCTGCCGATCATCTGCAGCGGTGTGCCGTCGTTGACGATCGCCACCGATATCGGGTATCGGGCACCGGGACTGCCAGGTGTGATGCGATTGCCGAAATCACCCTCGATCACGACAGTCTGGCGTTCGTTGTGCTCGAGGTTCGGCAACAGACCCGCGATCTGGGGAGTCACCGTTGTGCCGTCACTGAGGGTCACCTCAAAGTCACTGCCGTCGGCATCCAGGGACGAGGGCAGAACGGGAAAGCTGAACACCAGTGGCATGGTGTCAGCGAGCAGCAGTTTGGTGGCGAAGGTGCCGCTCGCACCCACCACGCTCGCGGCGGATGTGAGTGCCCTGAGGGATGGGTTCAGAGCCGGATCAAGGGTCTGCCAGGCCACATTGAATTCCGCAGCCGCCTGTTCTGCATTGGCACCCATCAGGCCTGGGACTCCCATGTATCCATCGAAGCCGTAGTTGCCGGTTAAAAACTCGGCTTCGTCTCCGAACAGATCAGCTCCATAGACGATCGCTGTGAGCAGACTCGACGCCAGTGTCGATGTGTTGGCGATGTCGGCGTTGATGGTGTCGAGCAGTGGATCTGCCCAATGGCTGTAAACAAGCGCCATCGATTCCACTGCCGTTCCCTTGAAATTTAGGGAAGCTCACGGATCTTTCAAACGGTTCAGACCGAAGGTTCCCATCAAAAAAGACACCTCATTAGCGATGGCTAGGGAGGTGCCTTGAGTTGATTGAGGAAAGACTCCCAGGGCTCAGCTGAGGCCCAGCACTCCGAAGGTGATCTGGCTGAGGATGCCGTGGCCAGTTAAGGCTTCGGTGAGAATTCCGATCACGAAGCCGAGCATGGCAACGCGACCGTTCAACAGTTCTGCGCGCACCATTCGCTCACCTTTGATCTGGCTTGCCGCTGCATCCTGGTACCACTGGTCTTGGGTGGAAGTGGAAGAACTCATGGCATTAGTACTTGTAAAGCAATGTTAAGGCATTTTGTAACGGAGTGCAACGCATTCACTGGCGGCAGGCCGGGGTGGCTGGATTCGCGCGCTGTCTTCAGTCTGTGCTGTCCACCTGGATCGTCTTGTGATCAGGACATTTCAGCTCCGTTGATTGATCAACTGCGACTTGAGATGAACCAATCCCGACTTCTTTCCGTTGCTTCTCAAGATGTTTGTTTCAGCCAAACATCTTGATGACAGATTCATCGAGTTGTTGTGTTTCAGATCGAAGAGCTCACTGACGCGGGCTGGCATCAGACCGATTTGCATGACACCAAAGACCACGCTCTTTGGCATGCAAGATCCAAAAGCGATGCAGATGGTCACACCTACCGGGTGATCAGCAGGGAATCGGGTCTGGTGTGTCTGATGACCAGGAACGGCAGTGAGTGCTGGGAACTGGATTGAATCCCTCCCAGCAGGTGTTCACTGTTGATGGCCTTCGCTTCGCCTGAGTGCCATCCATCCATGCCTGAAGATTTCTGCAGCCGATAGCTTCGAACCGTTAGTCCCAGATGTCTGCCTCCGAGAGGTTCTCGAGGTATCCGTTGGCGTCGTAGCGCCGCACGATCTGATGGGTCTGACCCTGGGGAGTGATCCAGCGCATGCCGCAGGCCGTGGCGTCTCCCATTTGCCGGTCTCTGGCATCGAGCAAGAGCTCCACATTCGGCTCGGGTTGCCAGATCACCCAGTTGCCGCTGGTTCTTGTCGTGCACTGCAGTGGCTGAGCCGGTGCCTCTGGTTCACCGTCTTGCCTGGTTTCAACGATGTAGACCACCTGATCCAGACCATGGAACCCATGGCGTGCCACGATCCGCCGCCGTTGATCTCCATTGACGACACTCAGCTCCCCAGTCCAGGCGAGCGGTGTGATCGCACTCGGGCCGAGTGACCATCCGCCGCCTGCATTCACCTGCATCGTGAACGGCACGGTTTCGAAATTCATCGACCGCTGCTCACCGGAGGCGAGATAGGTGAGGCAGTTTTCGATCACGCCATCGCGTTCCTGCACCTTCAGTGATGTCGGGAAACGATCTTCCTCGTTGCCGCTGCTGCCCAGCCGGATGAAGCGCCCCTTCCAGTGTCCTCTGTTGTGCTGCAGCAGCGCAGAGCGGGGGTCATGCATGGCCTCAAGGGGTGTTGATCGACCACCAATCGTGGCTGTCAAAACGGTTGACCGTGATCGATGCAAAACGGAAGGCCGCCCCTTCCGGATGGAAGAGACGGCCTAACTCGCTCGTTCTCGCATGGTTTCACTCCATCACGTCGGGATGAAAGAAGGAGTGCGAAGCCACTGGCTGCGGCGTCCCTGGGGCCATGACGTCCAGAGGTGGGGCTGATGCGGCTCCGGGGCACCTGCGGCGGTGCAATGGAGTGTCGATCGACGTGGCGCACCTGGTGTCTGCCTGTCGAAGGACCAGCCTCACGGATGGGTGGAAACTGTTGGAGCAGGGGGCCGGAAAGTCAGAAGACTTCTGGGATCTGGTTGGGTGGAGTGTCGGCTGTCATCAGCGCCTCCGATCTCGATGTGCACAGTTTTGGTGTCGGTCGCTACAAAAGCAATGAGCATGAAGGCGCATTGCCTGATCCAGGTGAATCCCTGGAGAGTGAAGACGGCATGCCTGGTTCTCGAACTGAAGCGCTGAGTTTTACGCTCCGGGCAGATCAGACATTCTCTGCGGCTGCGGATGTATGGCTTTGCAACTTCACTCGGCTGAGTTTCTGCATGACGACGGACTCACCTATTGCATTCGGCGTGAGTCGCTCGATCAGGACTTCACGATCTATGAGAAACGAGATGGTGAATGGGTTGATTGTGGTCTTGACCAAGCGGTCCAGGACCTTAATTTCGCTGAGTTCAAGCGCCTTGGATTGCTGATCAAAACGATCATGGACGCCGACAGCTGGGTCGCTTAGTTGATGGTTGATGAGTAGAGCATTGGAGGAGTTGTGTCTGCGGCTGTCTGGACAACCGACCCTGTTCAGCCGGTTTTCCCCCTGTGAAGATTCCAGCTGCTGTAAGAGTCTGACCGCGGTTGAGAAGTTCATGAGATCACGAGTTCCCGAGGTGAAAACCCTGGGAACTTTTTTATGAAGCGCACGTGTTTTTCCAGTGCTGACAGAAGACGATGGTGCTCTGCTGCTGCACAGCCTCTTGCTGGAACCTGAGCTGATCACACCACAGACCGCTCTCAGGGTCGATGAAGCCGGCCGGCTCACCTACATGGGGCAAGACGGTTGCCGGCGTGTGATCATCGGCGACCCTGATTTGCTGGACAGACTGATGCAGAATGATCAAATCATTGATGAACAGTGAAGCTGAGCGGCTTGATCGGGTTGCGTTCATCTTCATCGATCAACAGCTGTGATCTCCTGGGTCTTGACGGTGACGTTTAAGTGGGGAAGCATTTCACCCTTCCATGATTAAGGGCGTCTTTGGGTTTCTGAAGTCGTTGTTTTTCGGAGAAACCGATCAACAAATGGCCGCGGATGATTCTCAATCGTTGAAGGAACGAACCCTTCAGGCGGTTGCCTCCGATCAACATGATCTGGTTCACAAAGGGCCACGCGGAGGCCTTTACCGTCTGGATGCCAACGGCCGGAAGATCTATCTCAGGCAGAGCTCCGCGACCGCCGGCAAGCCACGCCGAGCCAAGCGCCGCCGGCACAATTCCTCCAAGGCATCCTGACGGCCTGCGCTGGTCTTTCACTGGCGTGGTTTCACGCTCACCAGCAGCCCGTCACGAGGTGTCGGGCTGGGAATCTGTTTCAACGAGAGGTCTTGATCGGGTTCGAGACGCAGCTGCAACTTCTGGATCAGCCCGACGGTCATCAATCTGATCTCCAGTTCGGCCAGGGCCTTGCCGAGGCAGACCCGCTCACCGCCTCCGAAGGGCAGCAGGGTTTGATTGAACGATCCATCCAGATGGCGCTGCGGCCTGAATACGGCGATGTCGTCGGATTCCTCGCTGGTTCTGGAACCCAGCACCACCTGAATCACCCGATCTTCGGGAATCTCCACATCGGCCAATCGGATCGGCTGCAGATTGCGGCGAAAGAAGCCCCCAACCGGTGGTGTGAGCCGCATCACTTCCAGAACCGTGGCATCCAGGCGGGGTGATCGATGCGAGGCCTCGAAAGGCCAGGGTGATGACAGCAGTTCCGGCAGCAGCCAGTGCTCCACTTCAGGGTTGAGCAACAGGGCACGGAACAGACAGCTCAACGATGAAGCCGTTGTCTCATAACCTGCGAACAACAGCAGCAACAACTGCTCCACGAGGTCGTCGTCATCCAGAGGTATGTCGACTTCATCGAGTCCGCCGCTGAGCAGATCAAGCCCCCCCTGCCGGGAATCGCTGTGTTGCAGCACCGTTTTCAGGCGGGCGAGCAACCGCTCCCGTGCAGCCAGTGCCCGGGCAAAGGGGGTTCCCGGTACCGCCAGTGGAATGGAGAACAGGGCCTGGGTCCAGATCTCGAAATCAGCGAACAGAGCATCGCGATCGCTGACGTCCAGCCCCAGCACGGTGGTGGCGATCACCGCAAAGGCGAAGCGTCGCATCCTGACGGCCAGAGGCTGCGGAGTCTCGGACTCCTGCAGCTCAAGGATCAGGTCCTCGATCAACCCCTGGATTGATGGGGTGTAGCGGCAGAGTGCACCGCTGGAAAACAGCTGCCCCACCACGCGGCGGCGGGCTTTGTGAGCGGGGCCGCTGCGGTTGGCGAGCGACCGGGTGCCGAGCAGTTGACGCACACTGTCCGGCCACCAACCCTCGAGGGCTGCTCCCTGCTTGAGCAGATCGGAAATCGCCCGTTCACCCTGGATGAACACGATGCGCTGAGCCAGCAGACGGGTCTCAAAGACATCGCCATGGGCTGCAAAGCGTTTGCTGGCGAAGCCAGGGTCACTGAAGAAGTCGAGTGTCTCCCTGAGGCCCGTGACCGCACCGGTGCTGGGATATGTCGCGGCGCTCATGGAAGCTGATCGGTTGCCTCGAGAACCTATCGGCCTCGCTCAGATCTGTGGGTCGAGTGCTGTCGATGATGGTCGCCTGAAGACGCGTGAACTGAGGATCAGGGCGATCAGAAATCCCAGGAACTGCACCATCACCACCGAGGGGCCTGAGGGAAGGTCGGTGAGCCCGGATGTCAACAACCCCAGCAATGCACAGGTGCCTCCCAGGATCGAGGAGACGAAGACATAGAGCGGAAAACGACGACAGAGCAGGCGCCCGGCACAGGCAGGGATCACCACAAAGGCACTGATCAGAAGCACTCCGACGGCTTTGATCGACACCGCCACCACAACAGCAAGCAGCACGATGAAGGCCAGTCGATGCCATCGGGTCTGGACACCGACAGCACCCGCCAGCTCCTGATTCAGGGTGAGCAGCACCTGAGCACGCAGGCTGAGGCACAGATAGATCAGTGCAGCGGCCAGCATCATGCCGATCACGATCAGGTCGAGAGTGCTGACCCCGAGGATGTCTCCAAACAGCAGCTGGCGAATTCCACCCCGATAGCTCTCCACCAGGCTGAGAAACAGAATTGCTGCCGCCAGAGAGGTCGAATACACAATGTTGAGCAGGGCATCCGTGGGGAGAGAGCTGCGCTCCACCAGCTGATTCACCAGGAGGGCGAACACCACCGCAAAGGGGATCAGAACCAGTGTGGGATTCACGCCGATCAGAATTCCCACCGTGATGCCCAGCAAGGCGGAATGACCGAGGGCATCGCTGAAAAACGACAGTTCCCTGAGCACGGCAACACTGCCGAGCAAACCGCCGAGCGCTCCTGTGAGCAGACCGCCGATCAAGGCGCGCTGCATGAAGGGTTCGGCGAGAACAAGCGCCAGCGCTTGAGTGTCAACCATGACACTGATGCCTGTACGGAACCATGTTGGGTCCATACAGATCAACGAGTCGTTCAGGAGTCAGGGTGTGGTCCGGTGAGCCACTGCAGCAGAGGCGACGATTCAGTCCCAGAACCTGGTCGCTGCTGCGACGCACCATGTCGAGATCGTGAGAAACGTGCAGAACGGTCCATCCCTCCTGACGCCGCAGCTGCAGCAGCAGCTGTTGGAAGCGTTCGTTCGATGGCACATCAAGGCCTGCCTGTGCTTCGTCAAGCACCAGGAGCTGACGGGGCCGGACAACGCAGAATGAAAGCATCACGCGTTTGAGCTGACCTCCCGACAGTTCGCTGAGCAGACGATTTCTCAGATCGATGCAACCGGTGCGATCCAGGGCCGTTTCAATGGCAGTTCTGCGTTGGCGATGGTGCTGCCATGGCCAGCGTGGTCCTGGCGGATCAAACCCGAAACCGACGAATTCGGCCACGGTCAGGGGGAAGCGCCCCTGCAAGGCAAGACTCTGCGGCACGTAGGCGATCTGGGATCTGATTTCAGCGGGAAGGTCGCCCTTGGCTGAAAGCTGTTCGCCGAGAATCTGCACCTGCCCTGCTGTTCGTGGCAGCAGGCCAAGCAAGGCGGCCACCAGGGTGCTCTTGCCGGCTCCGTTGGGGCCAACCACAGCGGTCTCGCTCTCGCTCTGGAGTTCGAAGGAGACCTCTTCAACAGCAAGGCGACCTGACCGTTCAACCGACAGGTCGCTCACCACCACCACCGGGCTGTGCATCAAGCGTCAGTCCCCGATGGCTTGAACCAGATTGTTGACGTTGGAGCGCATCACCTCAAAGTAAGTTCTAGGCACTTTGGCGGACTCTGCTGAGCCCATCTCCAGCGGGTTGAATTCAACAATATTCACCCCGAGATCTTTCGCCAAGGCATTGAAGGAACGATTGCCTTCCTGGGGTTCGCTCAACAGGGCCTTCAAGCCGGAGGCTTTGACCTGAGCCGAGACCCGTTGCAGATCCGCAGGGCTGGGATTCATCTCCGGAAGGTCAACCAGAAATTCCGCCTTCAGGGAATAACGGTTGGCGAAATAGGTGGCGAAGTCGTGAAAGGCCACAAACGTCTTGCCGCTGTAGGGCTTGAGCTTGGCGGTGAACTCCGTGTTCAGCTCATTGAGCTTGGCGGAGAACTGCTCTGCATTCCTGTTGTATTCCTCAGCGCAACTGGGATCGGCTTTGACCAGGCCATCTCTGATGTTCTCGACCTGCTGAGCAGCGCGAACCGGATCAAGCCAGATGTGGGGGTCGTCTTCGCCGTGGCTGTGTCCATGGCCGTGATCATGGTGCTCATCGGCGTGATGGTCGTCGTGATGACCACCCCCAGCGGCTTTGATGGTGTTCACGCCCGAGCTGGAGTCAATCACCACCAGATCCTTGTTGTCAGCGGAGCTGATCAGATCATCAAGGAACTCCTCCATGCCGAGTCCGTTTTTGACCAGCACGTTCGCGCCACTGAGATCCGTCAGGTCCGATGGTGTGGCCTGAAAGTCGTGGGGCCCGAGATTGGGTGGGATCAAGGCCGTGACGTCTGCGCAGTCACCAGCGACTGCTTCAGTGAACAGGGTGATCGGCAGAAAAGTGGTGACCACGTTCACTCCCTTGCCTGGGGTTGCATCGGTGTTGTTGACACTGGGAGCCCCGCAGGCCACCAGGCCAAGCAGGAGCGACATTGCGCTCAGACGCGAAAACACAGAAGCCATTCAGTTCTGAAAGCCAGGACGAGTGTGAGGTTCAGAGCTCAATCGAGCCCGCGACAAAAATGATAATCATTATCGCGACGACTGCCCAGGCTCACTAGCTTTGCGAAAGCGCGCTGTTCAAAGTCAATGCATCAAAAGGTACCCGTTACAATTTTGACCGGTTATCTGGGGTCTGGAAAAACAACTTTATTGAATAAAATTCTCAGTGAAGAACACGGCAAACGTATTGCTGTGATTGAGAATGAGTATGGGGAAGTTGGCATTGATCAAGGCCTTGTGATCAACGCCGATGAAGAGGTCTTTGAGATGTCCAATGGGTGCATCTGTTGCACTGTTCGAGGGGATTTGATCCGGGTTCTTGGCAACCTGATGAAACGACGCGACAAGTTCGATTACGTCTTGGTTGAAACAACCGGGCTTGCTGATCCTGGACCAGTAGCGCAAACATTTTTCATGGATGATGAGATCCGTGATGAATTCACTCTTGATGGAATTGTCACGCTCATTGATGCTGCGCATATTGATCAGCAGCTTGAACGAAGCAATGAGAGTTCCGAACAAGTGGCGTTTGCTGATGTCTTGATTCTGAACAAGTCTGACCTTGTTCCTGAGGATTCACTGGTGAAGCTGGAGTCACGCCTGCGTGACATGAACACCATGGCCCGAGTCGTGCGCAGCACCCAGGCCGAAGTGCCTGTTGAAACGGTGCTGAATCTGAGCGCCTTCGATCTTGATCAGATTCTGGAACGTCGTCCAACATTCCTTGAGCCGGAATATCCCTTTGAGTGGACCGGTGTTTATCAGCTTGAACCAGGGAACTACGAGATGACTCTCGATGATGGGCCAGACCCTGAGATGTCTCTGGTTGCAATCCCCGGGCAGGACGCTGATGAAGATGCGCTGAAGCAAAGCGCTGAGCTGTGCGTTCGGCTCTTCGCCCAGGCCGCGCAACCCCTCAAGCCAGGCGATTCGATTGCTGCCAACCAACATCTCAGTCTTGAGTTGGAGTCGAAGGGGACGAAATCGTTTCTGTTTGAAGTCAAGAACGAAGAAACGATCGGTTTCTATGCCCAGCACACGGCAGAGGAATTCGACCTGAAGATCATCAAGGCCGGGCAAGTGATGAGCCCGATCAAAGAGCGCGTCTGGGTAGCAGAGCACGAGCATGACGATGAGGTCGGTTCCATCGCCATCGAGCGTCAGGGCAATGTTGATCCTGAAAAGCTCCATCAGTGGATTGGAACACTGCTGGCAGAAAAGGGCGTTGATATTTTCCGGACCAAGGGATTCATCAGTTACAAGAATGAATCCCGGATAGTTGTGTTCCAGGGGGTCCACATGTTGTTCACCGCCCAACCGGGGCAGGAGTGGGGAGATGCGCCGCGCTGCAATCAGCTCGTGTTCATCGGCCGTAATCTTGATGAGGCTCAGATGCGCAAGGACTTTGACGAATGCCTGATCTGAAGACATTTGCCCCCCAGGGCATGCTTCATGAGGGTTGGACTGCCCAGGTTGATGACTACGCGCTGGCCTGTGGATGGACGGGCGATGGAGATAATCTGCTTGTTGGCGATGTTGCCGGTGGATTGTCTCTTTTTGCAGGCAAGACCGGTGAACTGATCTGGACCAAAAACAATCTTCACCAGGGTGGTTTACTGGCTCTGGCGATTCATCCGAAAGGGGATCGTTTCGCCACATCCGGCCAGGATGGTTGCGTCCTGATCTGGGATGGTCAGCGGGGGGAAATCCTGCACTCGATCAAGCCTGGGCGAGGCTGGGTGGAGCATCTTGCCTGGTCAGCCAGCGGCGACATGCTCGCTGTTGCTGCATCAAAAATCGTTCACATCTATCACCCTGATGGTGTTGAGAAATGGTGCACTGAGGAACACCCCAGCACCGTGAGTTCGATTGCCTGGTCGAAGCCCGATGAGCTCGCCACCGCTTGTTATGGGAAGGTCAGCTTCTTTGACATCACCAGGCAGCAAGTTGCCCAGGAATTGAAATGGCAGGGATCCCTGGTCTCCATGGTGCTGAGCCCCGGCGGAGACATCGTGGCCTGCGGCAGCCAGGACAATTCCGTGCATTTCTGGCGCCGATCAACCGGCCTGGATGCTGAGATGACCGGCTATCCAGGAAAGCCCAGTCAGCTGGCGTTTGATCAAAGCGGTCAGTTTCTGGCCACTGGTGGCAGTGATCAGATCATTGTCTGGAATTTTCAAGGTGATGGTCCTGAAGGATCACTGCCCGGTCAGCTTGTGCTTCATCCCGAACCCGTTTCCACCCTCGCTTTTGCACATGAGGGACGGATCCTGGCCTCAGGTGCGAGGGATGGATCGGTGTTTGTCTGGTTGCTTGATCACAATGGTGATGGCAATCCACTGGGAGGAGCCTTCACCGCTGAAAAGATCAGTGCGGTGTGTTGGAAGCCGGATGACACCGCCCTGGCGGCGATTGACTCCGATGGACGCGTCTCTGTGTGGCCATTCAAAATTCGTGGCTGACCTCTGAGTCAGTCCCCTGTTGGGCATGTTTGAACTTCCCCAACCCATTCAGCGCAACAGGATCCGGCATTTGCTGGGTCGAGAGTTCCATATTGCAAAACGAAAGATCCACTGGTTGATGGGTGGCCAGAGCTGGGCTGCCCGCTCGGACGACCTGTTGATCAACCATCTGAAGTTCAGTCATCAGTCGTTGATTCTTCGTCCTCTGCCAGGAGTGGATCTTCAGCTCCAGCACAACAAGCGCAGGAATCTCGAGCTGGCAATCGCTCGATTGGACCGAGTTGTGTTGCGTCCCGGCGATACATTCTCAGTGTGGAAGCTGGTTGGCCGGCCGACCAGAAGCAAAGGTTATCTGGATGGTTTGGTTTTAAAACAGGGAAGGATTGCTCAAGGTCCGGGAGGGGGACTTTGCCAGTTGGGAAATCTTCTGTTCTGGATCGCAGGACACAGTCCACTCACGATCAGCGAGCGATGGAGGCATGGGTTTGACGTTTTTCCTGATGTGAATCGATCGATTCCTTTCGGGGCTGGAGCAACATTGGCTTACAACTATGTTGACCTGCAGTTGACCAATCACACGGCCTATTGCTTTCGCATTCACTTATGGCTGGATGAGACACATCTGCATGGTGAGCTCTTCTGTGACACCAACTATTCATCGACTTACACCCTGGTAGAGCGCCATCACCAGATCAAGCAACAGATCTGGGGCGGCTATTCCAGGCACAATCAGATCTTCCGGATCCGGCAGGATCTCGATGGTTCCAGCTCAGAGAGGCTGCTGGTGGAAAACCACGCCCTGATGATGTACGAGCCGTTGTTGACCGCAGCTTGAGCCAGGTGGTGTGGATGTGGCTAGCTAGTTGAAGTGACCTGTCTCTCTGCCCATGGACTGGATGCTGCTGCTGTTGATTGCCGCTTCCCATCTGGCCAGCGCCTTTCTGGCCGCGACGATTGCGCGGCAGAAGGCTCGCAGCAGCAGGATGTGGTTCATCGCGGGCCTGCTGTTCGGCTTGCTGGGTCTGATCGCCGCTGCGGGTCTCCCCGATCGTCATCAGATTGTTTTTCTGCGCCATCTCGCTGAAGCGCAGGGATACAGGAACAGGCGTGGATCTGGAGGCAAGGCAGGTCAGTCACAACACTGAAACCCACCGAAGCTGTTCACTCTGCCTGGCTTCTTGAGCTGTCCGTTCAGCTGCGCGGTCATGCCGACACCTGTTGCACTGAATCATTGGATGGGGCGACCTGTGGACTCGCGTCGCTTGTTCAGCAGCCCCGGGTGATTTCCTGGAGTGATCGATTCGGATCTTGTCTTGGCCCCTCTGCTGATCACAGCCCTGTTGCTGGTGGCCACCGCTTTTGCCGCCTGCGCCGGTCTGCTGATCGCTCTTGTGGGGTTGCAGCGGGTGTTTTCGATCGCCCCCTGTCTCGAGGCAGCGCCTGAGCTTGATCCTGCGGACACCTCTCTGTGCGTGGTGATCCCCGCCTACAACGAAGTCGACAACATCGGTCCCTGTCTTGCCAGCGTGCTTGCCAGCGACACTCCCTGCCGTGACTGGCAGGTGCTGGTGGTGGATGACGACTCCACGGATCTCACCAGCGAACAGGCACTGCGCACAGCGACTGAGTGCAACGCTGCTGAGCTGCCGTTTGAACTGCTCAGGGCCGGCCCCCGTCCCGCCGGTGAACGCTGGGTGGGCAAGAACTGGGCCTGCACGCGGGCCATGGAGCAGGTGACCAGCCACTGGGTGCTGTTCATCGATGCCGATGTGCGTCTGCAGCCCGCGGCCTTGCGCCGTGCACTGGCTCAGGCGATCAGGGAAGAGGCGGATCTGTTCAGCCTGGCGCCACGGCTTGGCTGCGGCTGCCTGGCGGAGTGGATGGTGCAACCGATCATGGCCAGCCTGCTGGGGCTGGGGTTTCCAATCGAAGCCACCAACGACCCTGCCTCAGAGGTGGCGTTCGCGGCAGGGCCCTTCATGCTGTTTCGCCGCAGCGCCTACGAGGCCGTTGGCGGGCATCGTGCTCTCGCCGCCGAAGTCGTGGAGGATCTGGCCCTGGCCAGGGGCATCAAGGGTGCCGGCTTCCGCTTGCGCTACCTGCTCGGTCTGGATGCGGTGGATCTGCGCATGTATGCCGATCTGCCATCGCTCTGGGAGGGGTGGACCAAGAACTGGTTGATCGGTCTCGATCGCGACGTGGGCAAGGCACTGGGTGCTGCCGCTGTGGTCGTGCTGATGTTCAGCGTTCCCTGGCTGCTGCTGCCCTCGGCGCTTGTGCTGCTCTGGCTGTTGCCCCAGTTGTCGGGCTGGTGGCTGCTGTTGCTGGGGTTGGCGTTGCTGGGGATCGGGCAGCAGCTGGCTCTGCGCTTCTGGCAGCGCCAGCGCTTTGATGTTCCGCTCACCTACTGGTGGCTGATGGGTGCGGGAGGCCTGCTGCTGGGGGCGATCGGACCGGTGTCGGTGTGGCGCACGCTCACCGGCCGCGGCTGGACCTGGAAAGGTCGTCAGCTGGCCTGATCAGAGCCCGTCATCGAGCACCTGGGCTGGTTTCAAGGCGTCTTGCCCTGACTCCCTGCTCTCTGCCTGCCAGGCCTCCAGCACTTCCGGGAAGTGCTCTTCGATGCAGTGGTCGCAGATGCCGTGAGAGAAGTTCAGGGTGCTGCGTCTGGCGAGGTACTGATCGAGATGCACCCAGTCGCCACGCTCATCCTTGGCTTTGCGGCAATAGCTGCAGGTGGAGATGATTCCCGAAGGCTTGCTTTCGGAACAGAACGACTCGAGCAGATTGATCGAGCGCTTCCTCAGATCAAGGAATGACACCACCTGACGGGAGAGCGCCTCCATGATCTGCAGCTGACTGCCTGACAGATGACTGGGTTTGCGGTCGATCACGCACAACGTTCCGATTCGATGCTCTGTTTCGTTGTTGAGCGGGAATCCTGCATAGAACCTGATCTTGGGATCGCCGCAGACGAGTGGGTTGTCGACGAAGCGATCATCGCGAAGCGCATCGGTCACGATCAGGGGCTGGTCGCTGTGGATGGCATGGGCGCAGAACGACCAGTCTCTGGGGGTTTCATCGGCATCGATTCCCACCTTTGATTTGAACCATTGCCGGTCGCTGTCCACCAGGCTCAGCAACGCAATCGGCGCCTCGCAGACCAGGGAGGCCATATGGGTGATGTCGTCGTACGACTGCTCAGGGCGCGTACCGAGAATCCTGTATTCGCTCAGGGCTCTGAGGCGTTCCTGTTCGAATTCAGGGATGACAGCGGTTTTCATCGCCTGACGCATTTCCCCAACAACGTATGCGCCATTGCGAGATTGACTGCGTCCGGCAATGGAAATTCACGGCGGAGATGTTGGTCTGTGAAGTTTCAATAGGAATGAATGAGATCGCAGGTCTCCGCAGTGATCCCCCGATGTAGGCAGTCGCTGAGCCTGGCTCCAGGTTCCGCTGTCAGACGCGGCTGTAGCCCAGTCGGCTTTCGTAGATCTTCAGCGGCAGCCCGAACGATTCCATCAGGGCGCGGCATTCAGCGCCGACCGTGCCGTACACCTCAACGCTGAAACCATCACCCAGCTCAGCATGTTTCTGCAGGTACTCCTGCACCGGCGGATTGCTCACATGGGCGGAGAACGCCGCATCATTGGCGTACACCTCCGACCACACGAAGGCCTGGGGATCGTCGGGGTCCTGATCAAAGGTGTGATGCAGCATGCCCGGCTCACTGGCCTGCACGGCCGCATCGGTGTCTGCGGCGAGCTGGAGATAGGCCTCCACGCAGTCCGGCTTCACGTGGATGCGGGCCAGCAGCATGAACGGCGTTGAGGAATCGAATCCGGCCATCACTTCAGAACAGGTGCTCTGATCTTCGCGGCAACAGCTGCCGGGGATCGGTTACGGGTCACACTGTCGAAGCTGTCCGTTCCGATTTCCGAATTCATGCGCACGATCGTTCTCCCTGCCCTGGCGGCAGCATCCGTTCTGCTGGCCGGCGTGGCGGGCTGCTCGAACCGCGGCAGTGAGACTTCCGCTGATTCCGCCGCTGCGACAGCTGACGTCGCAGCCACCGAAGTCAAGATCGACGAGCTGTTCAGCGGCTCGAAAACGCTCAACGGCACGACGCTGAGTTACCCGGAAGGCACGCCGGAGCTTCGCCTCTACCGGGTTGAGATCCCCGTGGGCGGCAAGATTCCTCTGCACTCCCATCCCGCTCCGATGCTGGTGTACGTGCAGGGTGTTGATTCCGGCGATCTGTTCAACACCCGAGTTCAGCCCGATGGCAGCGAGGTGAGCGGAGTGATCAAGTCTGGTGAAACTTTTCTCGAGGGCTCCTCTGAACCCCATTTCGTGGAGAACAGGAGCGACAAGCCCACGGTTGTGTGGGTGATGGTGGCCTCGGTTGGGGGGATGCCCACCACCGAATGGAGCGAATGAGGCGCTGAGGCCGCTTCGGGGTCAGGCCCGGGTGGCTTCGCCGCAGCCCAGATCGAGTGCGGCCAGCGCGGAGGGCTGTTCCAGGTGGGTGCGCCAGGGCTGGCGCTTGGCTGTCTGATCGCCGGCGGCATGTCCCTGGTAGTCGCTCACGCCGCCGAATTCGTGGGCTTCCAGCCTGTGAGCGCTGTGATCAGGGCCTTCAGGGCTGCGTCTGCGGCACCAGGTCGATCACCACGGCCGTGGCTGGTTGGTCGGAGTCGTTTCTCCAGCCGTGCAGCACACCGGTGGATTCGAAAACGGCCTCTCCGGCGTTGCGCTGGATCGCGCGGGGACCTGTTCCGTCATCGCGGATCTCGATCAGGGATCCATGGATCAGGTAGGCAACACCGGGTCGTTGCTGATGCTGATGCCAGGCCACTGATCCACCGGGAGCAATCGTGATGCGCCTGGTGCGCAGCATCCGGCCTTGCAGTGCGGCGAATTCCCTGGAGAGATCCAGGCTGCCCAGAGGCTGCACGCTCACCTTTTGGGTGGTGGAGGGTGCATCACGGGGCGCTGGGCGTTGTTCGCGGGCGGGCGTCACGGTCGAGGATTCATGGTTCCCGTGAGCCAGGGCCGCGGCTCCCGGAACCAGCAGGCCGGTGAGGGCGATCAGCGACAGAACGGGGGCTCGCATGGCTTCGCTCGATTTGGTCACTATTGTTTCAACCACTTTCAAAGCGGTGCCTGTGACCGCTCGATCGACATGAGTACTCCCGTTTCGCCCAACCGGGTTCTGGATTTTCTGGGCCGCGTTTTCATCGCGGCCGTGTTTGTGAATGCAGCTCCGGGCAAGATCACCGACTTCGCCGGCAACGCTGCGCGTATCGCGTCCAAGGGCATCCCCGAGCCCTTGGCGAATGTGCTGTTGTTCGCAGCGATTCTGGTGCTGATCGCCGGTTCGATCCTGCTGGTGTTCGGCGCTGACACGATCCTCGGGGCGTCGCTGCTGCTGGTGTTCCTGGTGCCCACCACGCTGATCTTCCATGCCTTCCCGTTCGAGACGATCCCGTTTCTGATGAATCTGGCCCTGATCGGCGCTCTGATCCTGGCGATCACCCGGTCAACGGCCAATGCTGCGCCCAACTTCCGCAGGGTGCGGGCCAAGGCCTTCGACAGCATCCGCTGACTGGCATCTGCTGAAGGTGACCGGAGCGGTTCAGGTCATAAAAAACCCCCACGCGTCGGTGGGGGTGAATGCCTGAGGTTCAGAGCCTCACTCGTCGAAGACTTTGCACATGGGTGAGCCGGGATGGGTATCGCAGATCTCGTCGAGCACTTTGTCGCGGTGACGGCTGTCGGGGTTGTTGACTCCCGCGTCCTTTTTGGGGTCGAACTCTTCGGTTGAGTGCTTTTCGTTGGTGCCGTAAGGGAGTTCATACTCCTCGAACTTGTGCTTGCCTTCAGACATCGCGCAATTCCTCCTACAGAACGAATTCCTTACGTTCAGACCTTAGAGAGCCTGGAAGGGGAACCGAGCAACTTTGGCAATTCTTCCGTTGAGCTCAGCTGCCTGAGGAGCGCAGCGGTTTGTGCTGGATGCGCAGGCGCTGGGGGATTTCGCTTGCGCTGGGCAGTTGCAGCTGGGCCTCGGCCCAGTCCTGCATCAGCGCTTCCAGCAGGGATTGACGATCGCCGAACAGCCGAAGCATTGTCCTTGCACCTGAGATTCACTCTCAACAAAGCACGGTCGTTCTGCTTGGAGCAAGTGATTCTCATTAGCGTTCACATTGTGTTGCGCCAGAATTTCGCAAGCTCCATCTCCTCAGCAGATCGATGCGTCGACGTTCCCTTTTGGCACTGGCGCTGACCGCTGGCTCAGCCGTTGGAGCGTCAATGATCGGTGGGCGTCCCAACCCCCAATCCAGCCACCGTCTCACCGGGATCAATCCAGCTACGGGGACATCAACTGCCATGGATTCCACACCGTTGATGGGGCCGTTCCGCCTTGAACTGATCAGCAGGCACACCATCCGTGATCCAGCCCTGGGCCTGAAAGAACCCTCGGGTCTCAGCCTGAATGCCGATGGCACGGCGCTTTACACCGTCAGCGACGACGCCAAGGCCATCTACTGCATGGATCTCGAGGGCCGGGTGTCGACCAGTGAGTTGTTGGTCGTGAGCGTGTCGGATCTGGAGGGTCTCGCTCTCAGCAGCGACGGCCAACAGCTGTTCGCGGTGCAGGAAGAAAGCAACACCGTGATCAGGGTTGATCTGGCAAGTCGCCGCGAACTGCAGCATCGCCCTCTGGCTGAGATGGCCAACTACGCCAGTGTTGCGATGCACTTCCCTGCCGGGCCGGATAACAAGGGTCTGGAGGGGATCACGGTGAACAGCATCAATCAGCATGTGTTCGTGGTCAAGGAAGGACGACCCGGGCTGCTGATCGAACTCGATGCCGGGTGCAGCACGATCCTGTCGTCGCGGTTGCTCAACCAGGCCAACGGTTTTTCCCATCCGAAGCTGGGGCCTCGCAAGCTCGACTTTTCGGGGTTGAGCCACGACCGCCAGCGCGACACGCTTTGGATCGCCAGCGACCAGGGGCAATGCCTGTTTCATTACGACTGGAATCGCGACCGGGTGCTGCAGCGCCTGGATCTGGTGCTCGAGCCGAAGGGCAAATCCAGGCGCGTGCGCAAAGCCGAAGGCATCGCCGTGGATTCAGAACGTGGCAGGGTTTATGTGGTGAGCGATCGTGACGCCGAGCTCTACGTGTTCCAGCTTCATGGCTGATCCTGCATCCCAGCGCGTGCTGCTCACCGGAGGAAGCTCCGGCGTGGGTTTTGAGGCGGCGAAAGTTCTCAGTGCCCAGGGGCATCAGCTCACGATTGTCTGCCGCAACCAGGCCACGGCCGATCAGACCCGCAGCCTGATGCCCGGTTCTGTTCACACCCTGATCTGCGACCTGGCTGATCTCGGGGCCGTTGCCACGATGTGCAGCCAGCTTGTGGATCGCGGCACGGCGTTGGATGCGCTGGTGCTCAATGCCGGTCTGCAATACGCCGGTGCCTCCGAGGCGCAGTTTTCGGTGCAGGGCATCGAGCTCACCTTCGCGGTGAATCAGCTGGCCCATCAGCTGATGGCGATGCGGCTGCTGCCGCTGTTGCACCAGGCCAACCGCCCGAGGGTGGTGATCACAGCGTCTGAGGTGCATAACCCCGGCAGCGGTGCCGGCAAGGTGGGCAAGCCCGCGGATCTCGGCGATCTGGAAGGGCTGCGCGCCGGGGCCGGTTTCGCGATGGTGAACGGCAGCCCCAGCTTTGATGGCAACAAGGCCTACAAAGACAGCAAGCTCTGCAATGTGCTGATGGCACGGGAGCTCGACCGCCAGCTGGAGGGCGCCCTGCCCGTGATCGCCTGGAGCCCTGGTCTGGTGATCACGCGCAACAGCGGCGGCTTTTTCCGGTACAACAAGCGCAGCAATCCTCTGGGTATGGGGGCGTTTGCGTTTGTGGCCCGCGATCTGCTGCGGATCACGGAATCGCCCGAGAACGCCGGTCGCTTGCTGGCGCAGCTGGTGTGCGATCCGGAGATCGCGCCGGGGTTCCGCTACTTCACCAACAAGGTGGTGGGCTTCGGTGGGCATCGGCTGGAGCCCACCGACACCAGTGCTGAAGGTGCTGATCTGCAGAAGGCCAGGGAGCTTTGGCAGCTGTCGGAGCAGTTGATTTCCCTAACTTGAGCGCACGCACAGCAGCTTCATGGGCGAAACGGGTTCTTCAGTGCAGCAATCGCATGTGGTGGTGGTGGGTGCCGGCTGGGGCGGCTGGGGTGCCGCCAAGGCGCTCTGTGAAGCCGGCGTGCGTGTGACCCTGATCGATGGGATGGCGGATCCCAGCGGCAGCGAGCCGATCACCACCGGGAGCGGCAAGCCATTCGAGGCCGGCACCCGCGGCTTCTGGAAGGACTACCCCAACATCAATGCACTCACCGATGAGCTGGGGCTCGGCTCGATCTATACCGACTTCACCACCAGTGCCTTCTGGTCGCCGGATGGGCTGGAGGCCACCGCACCGGTGTTCGGTGATGCGCCGCAGCTGCCCAGTCCGGTGGGGCAGGTGCTGGCCACGGTGAAGAACTTCAAGCGACTGCCCGTGCCGGACCGGCTCAGCATCGCCGGACTGCTCTACGCCATGCTCGATCTCAACCGCAGTGATGCGGTGTACCGGAGCTACGACGCCATCGATGCGCTGACGCTGTTCAAACAGCTGCGCATCAGTGATCGCATGATCGACGATTTCCTGCGGCCCACGCTGCTGGTGGGCTTGTTCAAGCCGCCGGAGGAGCTCTCGGCGGCGGTGACCATGGAGCTGCTCTACTACTACGCCCTGGCCCACCAGGACTCGTTTGATGTGCGCTGGATCCGCTCCAAGAGCATCGCCGAACAGCTGATTGCACCGCTCAGTGAACGCTTGCGTGAACGCCATCAGCTCACGGTGCTGGGCGGCACTCTGGCCACCAAGCTGAACGTGTCAGTTGACGGCCAGAGCATCCGCTCGCTGGAGACCCGCAACGTGATGACGGGCAGCAGCGCTGTGCTCGATGACGTGGATGCGGTGGTGCTGGCCGTGGGCGCCAAGGGCATGAGCTCCCTGATGTCGCAGTCGCCGCAGTGCGGCGTGCTGGCACCGGAGCTGGTTCAGGCCGGTACGCTTGGCACGATCGACGTGGTGTCGGTAAGGCTTTGGCTGGATCGCTACGTGCCGGTTGCCGATCCCGCCAATGTGTTCTCGCGCTTCAGCGCACTGCAAGGCTCCGGTGCCACCTTCTTCATGCTCGATCAGCTGCAGAAGGCGTCGGAGGCTGAGCTCTGGGGTGGTGAGACTCCGCAGGGATCGGTGATCGCCAGCGATTTCTACAACGCCACCGCGATCGCTGAACTGAGTGATCGGGCGATTGTCGATTGCCTGATGCAGGATCTGCTGCCGATGGCGCAGCCCGCCTTTGGCGAGGCCAAGGTGGTGGATCAGGAGGTGCGGCGCTATCCGCGTTCGGTGTCGCTGTTCTCGCCGGGGAGTTTCAACAAGCGGCCACCACTGGAAACCTCACTGGCCCCGGTGGTCTGCGCCGGCGACTGGGTGCGCATGGGTGAGAGGGAACACGGAGCCAAAGGGTTGTGTCAGGAACGCGCCTATGTGTGCGGTCTTGAAGCGGGCAACTCGCTGCTGAGGCGCGGCATCGTGCGCGGCGAGGCTGTGCCCAGAACGAAGCAGCACCCTGTGATTCCGATTCGCTCGGATGAACCGCAGGTGCTGCTGGGTCGTGCGCTCAACAAGCTGGTGATGGATCCGCTGGAGACCCTGGGCATCAACTGGCCCTGGCTGGCGAAGTAGCCAGCTTGGCGGGGTTCAGGTTCAGGGCAGAGCCAGGGCGGTGCCTTCCCGGCGTGGGTCGGCCGCGCCGTGCCAGCGGCCGTTGATCTTCTGCACCAGAGCGGTGCCACTGCCAACCCGCTGCAGGCGTGCGGGTTGATCGTTTGTCTGTAGCTGGTCCAGCGGCAGTGGCCAGGGGAGTGGTGGATCCTGTTCCAGCACGAGCTGCTGGCCGCGGCTGGAGAGATGGGGCAGTCCCACGCTCCGCCGCGGTGATTCGTTCCAGGTCAGTGAGGCCAGCAGCACCCGGCTGAGCAGATGGGGGATGCTGCGGCCTCCCGGGCTGCCGAGCGCCAGCACCGGCTGGCCCTGCCAGAACACCAGGGTGGGCGCCATCGACGACATCGGCCGCCGTCCAGGCAGGCGTCGATTGGCGACCGGTTGGTCGTTGATCCATGGCGCAAAGGCGAAATCGGTGAGCTGATTGTTCATCACCATGCCGGCCACCAGGTGCCGACTGCCGAACACCGTCTCCACCGAGGAGGTGTAGCTCGCAATGTTGCCGAACCCGTCCACGATCGTGACCTGGGTGGTGCCCTGTTCGCGGCCCTGGCCAGGATGGCCGTAGGGATAGTGAGTGAGTCCTGGTGGCAGCCCCGGAGCGGGTTGTGCTGCGGGTGTGGCCTGGATCTTGTTGGCTCGGCCCTTGATGTAGGCCGGATCCAGCAAGGCCGTGGCGGGAGCACCACCATCGATCGGATCATGCACCCAGTAGAGGCGGTCGGCATCGGCCCAGGCCTGGGCTCTGGCCAGTTGCCTCCAGGTCTGCGGATCAGCGGCGCTGGAGCCGGGAAGATCCGTGGACTGGTTGAGCAAGGCCAGGGTCTGCAGCAAGCCCACGCCACCACTGCTCGGCGGCGGCATCGTGCAGATCCGGTGCCTCAGTTGCTCGCTGCAGAGCGGTTGGCGGCGCAGCACCGCATAGGAGGAGAGGTCTGCTGGGCTCCAGCCGCGGAAGTCAGGGTCGCCGGTCTGCAGCACGTCCATCTCCCGCAGGATCTGCCTGGCCAGGGTTCCGCGATAAAAATCAGGGCCGCCCTGCTGAGCCAGTGCTTCCAGCGTGCGTGCCAGCTGCGGATTGCGGAAGGCTTGACCGGCCGGTGGTGGCTTGCCGCCGGGAAGGTAGAGCGCAGTGAATGCTTGGTTGTGACCCACTCCGATGCGCTGGGCCAGGCTGATCGAACGCAGCAGCCGTGGGCTGGGCAGGAAGCCATCGCTGGCCAGCTGGATCGCCGCTTGCAGCGTGCTGGCCCAGCTCAGTCGTCCGAACTGCTGATGGACCTCCCAGAGCAGCGCCACTGTTCCGGGGATGCCGATCGCATCGAGTCGTGCCGTGGCTTCGCGCCAGGGCAGGGGGGCTCCAGTTGGCGTCAGCAGGTCGCCGGGCCGGCTGCGTTCAGGTGCAACTTCGCGCCCATCCAGCACCTCCAGATTTTGTTGCTGCGCATCCCAGTAGAGAAGGAAGCCACCACCGGCGAGACCGGAGCTCTGCGGTTCAACAACGGCCAGCACGGCCTGCGCTGCGACCAGAGCATCGGCTGCCGTGCCGCCATTTTTGAGCACTTTCAGGGCTGCTGAACTGGCCAGGGGATTGGCGGTGACCACAACCGCAGAACCTGCGGCCGTGGAGATGGGCTTGCGGCCTGGGTCGGAGGATTCTGGGTCGTCGCGGCTGACCGGTGCCGCCGCCGCCGCCGCCGCAAAGCTGCCGGCGCTCAGCATCAGCAGCAGAGCTCTGAGCAGTGGAGAAGGGCTAGGCAAGCGGCGTCGTTGACTTCACACACCAGCTTGGTCGCTGCTCAGCGTCTGCGTGGGGGAGTGGTTCAGGGCATTGACTTGATCAGTTGCTGCAGAAACGGCTTGAGCTGAAAGACCCGCTCATTGAGGTAGGTGATGTCGTTGATGCGCCAGCTGCCTGTGCTGTCCTTGTTCAGTTCGTAGAGCAACTTGCGTGGGGGTTCGCCTGTTCTTCCTCTGAGACCAGCCTGCACATTCACCTTGGCCTGGATACTGTTTTCGATCTCCGCACTGCAGCCAGTGACTCTGGCTCCGAACGTCATGACCTGGGTGTTGCTGAACACATCGAAATCCAGATAACGACCATCCCGCGTGGGTGTGAGTTGTCTGGCCTCAAGCAGCAACTTGAACAGTGATGGTGTGAAGCGCTGACGCTGTGTGGCCAGAGCCTTCACCGCGTCACCACGCTGATCCATGCGCTGCACCTGCCAGTGATAGAGGCCATCGAGCTGGTCGATCACACCTTGTGGGCAGGCTTGATCGGCTGCAGGAAGCGCAACGGCGATCAGGCTGGTGGCCAGCAAAGACAGCATCGGTGCGCTTCGGTTGGGATCAGTCTGGCGGTGGCAACCCACCAGGACTGTTGCTTGTTCAATCCTTCAAAAGTGATCGCCAATTCGTTTCATTTGTCTCCAATGCCACCGCATTGCTGATTGGAAGGCGGCATGATTTCCTCACGTGGATGGTCAAGCCGACCAAGACGCGGAATCCAAATAAACGGACCAATTCAATGAGCCGAAGAGGAATTCATCCCCTTTTGATGGGGTTGGAGAAGACCAAGCGCAAACCCATCGAGAAGAAACAGGTTGAACTGTCTGGCTATGAGTCAGCGCAGCGCAAGCGTTTCCTTCGTTCTGAAGCTGAAGCCGAAGAGTCTGAGCAGAGCAAGGCCGCCTGAGGCTGGATCGCTCTGACGGATTGCATTAAGAGGGGGGCGGCATGGCCGCCTCCGTCCTCATGACGTGGGTGCCCCACCAAGAGCGTTTCCCACGATCCATTGATGGCAATGGAATGGAGATCGGGCAACTAAAGATCGCCTGCTGATTGAAAGTCTGTAGACAGACTGAATCGCGGCTTGGAAGATGCTGATGCATCACAAGCAGGTAATCAGGCATAACTTCGTTAGCCCTTGGCGTCCATGTCATCGGTCCTGAGCTGTTTCAGGTAAACGCGCCATCGGTGGTTCGCCAAGAGTGCCTCCAAAGGCTTCCGAGGCACAAGCTCCAGAAGGTTGGGGGCCAGCCATCATCTCGGCCCTGCTTACGGCGCTTGCGGGCTACGAGTGCGGCAAATTCCGCACGAATTGGCTGGGCCTTGCTCCTGCGGCTACTGGCATCTGTAGAAAGCGCATCCCAAACGTCAGGCGAATCCTCAGCCTCTGGTGGAATCCAGGTCGACATCGACTGGTGCCGTCTTGAGCAGTTTGAGGGCAGACACAGCGACAAGGGCCAGTCAGTGGTCCCCATGACTCACCGGCAGCCCCCTCCCCTATCCCTACGAGCGCTCCTCACCACGACCAGAGAAACTGGCTTGAGAGCTAGGGCCACCCCCCACAGGGGGGACTACGCCGATCACGCGATTGATAACACCCATCTCATCGCGAGCAGCATTTTGCGGGGTCTGCCAGTTGCAGGGTGAGCTAGCAAGGAGTGACTGGAAAAGCCTGAAATGCGCTGGCTGAGCTTGATCGTTGCTGCAGGTCTGATTACTGGATGCGGGCAGGGAGTGAAAGGAGGGGCGATGGTTTTCAACTGTGATTCTTTGAGCAACGGCCAGGGTTATCGAGTGACATTCACGGAGAACGATGTAGGACATGTTGAGGTGATGAGCGGGGAGCAGCCATACCGATTCGAGGAGGTAAGTATTGGCAGAAAGGAAGCTGGAGAAGGCTGGAGGAGATGGATTACGAATACGAGTCGAGATGGAGTAGCGAATAGCTGGACAGAGCTAAACACCAAGACCGGAGCGTTACGGTTGATTGATATTGACGGCAATATTGGCCTACAAGGAAGCTGTCTCAAGTTGAGCTGATACCTAAGGCGAGGAAATACATACGCTTAAGCAATCTTCAGAGGCCAATACAAGTTGCCAGGGAAATATTTAGATATTAGAGATCCCAGAAACTACTAACCTAATTGCCACCCCAGTTGATAAGTGATTCACTGTCTATCCAAGACTGAGCACCTTTATCGGAGTTGACAATAAAGTATTTTTTACCCTTGTGCTCAGTCAGCTCGTTGTCAATTTCCCCATAACTAACCGTGCCACTGCCAATATCCTGAATCTCGTCACGGGCGTCAGTATAGTTCGTGAATTTTGTGCTGTAACCATCGCTCCAATTTACGATTACTATTCCTCTTTCAGGGTTTGTTACTTTGCAGGGTAGAGATGTCAGCTTGTCCTTGGGAGCGTCTGGATGAGCAGAAGTCCAGCACAGTTGTGGATATTTAGTAGCAGCCATGTTGTTGGAAGCAATTGAAAAATGTTTGCTGGGGGTGGTTTGTACTTCGCGGTTCAAGAATGCCGTTAATTGTCCTGATGAAATTCCAAATGCAAGTCCTTCGCTGTCTCTGCGAATGTAGGTAGAGACGCCAACGACGCACCCAGTTTTGTCAAGAATCGGTCCGCCAGAATTCCCTGGATTAACAGGAGCGTCAATCTGAATTACGCGGCCTTCTTCTCTATGTGCGCTTACGATTCCTCGTGTAATCGTGAACTCTAAGCCTCTTGGAGCGCCAAGTGTAATAATGTCAGCTCCTATTTTTGCCTTGTATTGTTTGATGTTGAGTACTTTGCCTATAATTCCTCTAACCTCGAGCAATGCTAAATCATTATCGAGGCTCTGAGAGTCGCCAATTTTTACGACAGCCGCTTGATTCTGCGATCCATCTGACCATTTTAGGTTCACGATACTGTTACTATCGACAACATGTCCATTGGTGATGAGCAATGTCGAATTATCTTCGTGCTTCACCACAAAAGCGCTACCAACGCCCGATTCTGTACGAACCACCGCAATGCCGTTCTTTGAATTATCAAATAACTCTTCTGCCGAATATTCCTGTATTGAACATTCTGGCGCGGTATCTCGTTTAACCCTTTGGATGGGCGACGAATAGCTAGTATTGTGTGACGCCATTTCACGCTTTGCCTCTTCTTCATTGCAGCCTGTAATGGCAGCAATAACGAGTGCAAAAAGCAGTGATAGAGGAAAAGAGTTTTTATAAGTCATATTTAGATTGTCTTTGACCGATAGATTCTCACAAACACCCGGTTGGGTGATTTGTCATTTCCCCCCTTCCCCCATTTGGGTGATGTGAATCCGATTGATTCCGGAGATGGTGAAGAGGACCAGGAGGGTTGTCTTCCACGGGGGCTCCGGGATCCAACACTTGTTCAGCGGGCGACCGCATTGTTCTAATGCAATGAAAATCACTGATCCCGTCCAACAAGCCAACACTTGGACAAATATCCTGCTTTGCGTTTTGGTTGTCTCTGGAATTTTTTCAGCTTGCTCCACTGTGCTTAAAAAGCAAGCCCCGCCTCAACCTCTCGAATCAACTTTGGAGCTTAACTAATGAAAATTTACTGTCATGAAGACTGAAACTATGAAAGAGAGAATGAGAGCCATCTAAGACCCGAAAGGGATAAGCAGGGAACATCGAGCCGTCGATATCGATCTTCCGATAAGAAAACTCATGCTACCCAATCGGTAATAGCAAGTTTTTATTGATCGCTTCAATCAGGGGGTATAGCCTTATTGCTAAATCCCCCGGTTGGGGGTCGTAGAGCCTGCCCAATCAAATTAAGTTAACTACATCAGTCAAAGCACTCATGACTAACTACGCAAAGAATTCATTTACCCATCTCAATAAGGTTGAATTGATTAAGGACTGCCTTCAGGCAATCAAGACATCAAGCGAAGGAGGAGAACCCAAGAACTTTTGCCTTGTTCATTCCTATGCGGGCGACCATGAAGAGGTGATTAGTGATTTTGTCCCCACACTTGAGCAAGCGATCGATGAATACATTTCTACCCTCAACAATAATGAGTGGGATGAAGATTCTTACTACCTTACAATCGAAGGTAACTGGAGGAAAGATGAAAAAGAAGAGGATAAAGAGATTGGAATTCTCGACACTATTTATGTTGAGGAATTCAACGAAGCCGAAGATTGCTAGGGCGTTAAGTGGTGGGCCGAGCTCGTAGCCAGTGCAACTGATAGTGGATGTGATCTCATCTACTTTTTTAGGGACTGCTCCCTTGGAGCAGAGGCATCACCAACTTCAGCTGAGCTGACTGAAATCCCCCGATCGGGGGATGCTCTCGACCTTGGCTGAAAGGAGAATGAGTCCATGAACCAATGACAGCGCGCAGCAGCGTTGAAGCTGCTTGCTGCGCTCCATGGAGATGCAGAAGCAGAACGTTCAACAGTTGTCTACGGCGAATGGCTTCGCCACCTCACCACCCACCTCGAAGAAGAGCTCAGCGAAGACTGATACCACCCAACGATGAATTCACAGGCTGAATTACCGATACAGGGTTTTGGTTACGTATATGTCATTACTCACCCCAATGCCAAAGGCCTCACCAAGATCGGACTCACTCGCAACCCTGAACGCCGCGAGTCAGAACTAGGAGGCGATGGGCTGACAATCATCTGTCGAGTTTTGGTGGAAGAGCCGGAGCAGCTCGAGCGTCAACTTCATAAGAAATTCGCAACCGAACGAGTGCCGCAACCGGAATGGTTCTGCCTCACAGATGAACAGGCAGAGCAGGTCCTTTCGACGATGATCCTTGCCCACAACAAATGCCTACGCCATGTCGTCAGACCTGGCAAAACCATAGAATAGCTCATTCAAGAGAATAAAGAGCTTGAAGAATCAAAGCGAGATACCTTAATCACTAAGGACTTAATGGATCAACTTTATTGGGTGCGAACAAAAGATAAATGCCGATAATGGTTCCATAGAAATTAATCAGATGTTCTACAGGCCCACCGTCTGTCATTAAATTAATTGGTGCGAGAAACAAGAGCCCATAGATAAAAGCGACTGGCACAAGACATGCCCTCGCTCTTCTAAGGTTTAGGAGATATATAGGTAGTGAAATTATTATTCCAGCTATTGCTGTTGCGGGCGGAGCGGGGAGCTGGTCCATACTCGGTATATTTCAAGCGATAACTATATAGACGAGCATATAAGCCATAAATGACCAGAAGTAATTCTTCCTGCCTATAGGCCTAGATGGATTAAATTTATCTTTTATGAATTCAACCACCATGATCGTCAAGGAGGAGAGACGTTTCATACAAATCCTGCATCAAATTTAGCTTTCTGTATTAAACAGGACTCGGCCGGAGTGCACATCCCCCAAACGAGCCAATCTCTTCAAAGCAGAAAATAAGGCAGTAATCAGGTGGCTCAAGGCGTTCTGAGGTCAGCTAGCAGGTAATTCATAGGCATCGACAAGCCAGATGTAATTCCACCCAGTACAAACAGTGGCCCTAGCCCATGAATTAGGTATCCAGCCCTCCCAAGCACGAAGGAGATTATGAATAAAAAACCTACTTGAATTAGAAGCTTTCTTTTGAAGTTCATAATCCTCGTAATTCTTCTTGTTCTGAACAAAGCAATGATTATTGAGATCCCAAAAAATTTAGTAAATAAAAACCATGCCGGAAGAAAGCCAATCAGCTGAAGCCATGCTTGTGACGACATTAGTTCAAGGATTCCAATCCACATCAAGGCAATACCGATATATGCAATGACCTTCTGAACGGCGTTCATCGACTCGCCATAAGACTTTGTTGAGCAGGATGTTTCTGACTCTATGTTCACTGTGCGCATGACTTGGTAGAAAGTTGATGGATTTCTCTCTCCTCTATTTGAGATCAGATTCTTTAGAGAAACATCCCCCAAACGGGTGATAAAGTAGTCCGCCCTCACTCCATGCGTTTGCGGGAGATGCTGGGTTCATTGCGACAAAAATACATCGATTTCTCACCGCGAGCAAAGGTCAATACAAGACCGGGATAAAGCATGAGAATTGTGAACAGGTAGCCAATGAGCTTTAGGTATTGGTTATCTGTGAGGTCACTCAGCTCTGGCGTGAGGCAATAGATGAAATACACCATGAGCCATCTGGCATGGAGCTTGCCATTGAGGTCGCGCCATCTGCGCATGGCTAACGGAAAGTTAAACAGCAGCAGATAGGGAATCAGCCAGATAGACAAGGCTAATGAACCTTGCGGTGTATCTGGTTCAAAGCCCAAGCCAGTGAAGTAAATGGTGCCGATTAACAGGTAAGGGATGCCTAGGAAAATGAACCGACAAAAATTGCCCCAAAAGAATTCATCACGGCCTGCGGTGCCGCCATAGCTGCAATATTGCTGAATTCGCCTACTAAAACTAGCCATTAGAAACTCCTAGTAATATCTGTTAGAGATCTTGAAAAAATGACGGTGCGAGCAGTAAGTCCGACTTTTGTTCAAAGATGATTATCAATTTATAAGTGGTCACGCATCATTGGCCTATCTCTTTAAAAGCCTGGTCCAATTTCATTCTCTGCACAGGTATCTCATTTTGCTGCACGTGATAAGCCATCATTGTTGCTAGAGCAATTAACCAATACCAACTGGGTACAGGTGTGGCAACAAAAAATATCAAAAGAGCTAGAGCGGGGAACCAAGTTGGCGCTCCACCATGCTTGACCAAACCCATCAAGAAAATACAGGCAGGCCAAATCAAAAACATCAAAAGCCAGAGAGGGCTACCCCGATTCACCGTTAAAACGACAGGTGCGATGACTGAGGCAAGCATTGAACTTGTAGTGAGCAGGTTGGCAATAAGTTGAGTTCTCTGAAAGTGCATCATGGCTTTTGCTTCTCTATTGAAGTCATTGCTGTCTTGTACTTCGACTGACATGCTGCCTTTTAAATCAATAACTCCACCTTCGTGGAACGCCAAAAAGAAGTAATCCCCTATTCGGGGGATTAATCAGGCTTCGCTCCACTCGAAGAGCTCCTTGGCCGTGGCTAGTTGGGTGTTGAGGAAGCCCAGTTCAGCAGGGAACTGATGACGGATTTCAGAGAGCTCGGCAAAAGCCCGAGGGAGTCCTCTCCAATGCAGCCGCTCACTCCAATAGTCCTTCGTTGATTGATTCCTGCTCTTCGAACGCAGCCAGAAATTCACGATGTTGCTGATCGCCAGTGCTCTGGTCGGCGATGGCGGCCGCAATGTTGGGGACACTCAGCTCCTCTGCAGGGATCCCGTATTGAGCAGCGAGAGAGTCATCCAGTGCAAAGCCATCGGCGGCATCCATTCGTGATGAAGGGAAGCCCAGGTGAAAGCGGCGGTTTGCAAAATGCGCGAGGTAGGCCCGCAATACCTCGAGGTCTTTATCGCTCAGCGGATAACCAGCGACTCCTTTTTCCAGGATCTTGCGAACTGAAAGCCTGCGGTCTGCATCAGCTGGGCCTTTCAGGCCTTTCGCCCAGGACTCGATGGCGCCGAGGCTCGTCTCGAGAATGCCGTCAGAACCCTCGTCGTCCGTCCAGCCATCGGCAGCCCAGCAACGCCAATAAACGTCACCGTCGGGCTTCTGGAGTGAGGCAATCCCTGGTCGACCAAGGATGCGGATCGCTGTCTTTTGGAGTGTCTCGTTCATTCGATGTTTTGCTTGTCGAGCAGGGCCTGATACTTCTGCGCGCTCTGTAAAGCGTCTGCATCTCGCTCGAGGCACGACTTGGATGCGAACCAGTCCTTCAGGACCCATCGCACCTGCTGGGCAATGGTGCGTTCCTGCTCCTTGGCCATTTCCGCGAGGGCTTCAAATAGATCGCGATCAAGCTGCAGCCTCGAGAGGACAAAGATTTTGTCTTCAGGACCTGGTTTCAAAGGGTTTGCCATGGCACCGAGTGGCACGGGAGGCACGGCTAAACGCCAACCGATGCGTGAATTCGTCCAAAACAAGGCAAGGAAGCCGAGCCCGCAACGATGATGCCAATGGGAGATTTGTCTGTGTTGTCGCTATTCATGCAAAGGAACTTCCAGAAACGATAAAGGAGGTAAAAATCAGGGCTGCTGTCGCCACCCAGCTCCAAATGTTGGTGGTCAAGGACACAGCAATGAAGGGGCCAACGGTTGCTCCAGCAATGGCACCCAAGGTCACGGCAATGCTGACCTCAGCCATGCCCGCCCGCGTACGATCACTTTTAAACCAACCATTCGCTGTGAACCAGTTGTAGATCGGCTCAAGGAAGATTCGATCACATGCCATCCAAACGAGGGACTAAATGATAAACATTGGGGATCAGAGGAAGAAATAGATTTTCTTTCCTTGCAAGGAAAATGTTGCTCAACTCTTGTGGCTTTTGATCAAGCTTCACTAAGAGTGAATCAGTCAAGTCTGTTAATGAGTAGCATGACCAAGATTGGCATGGATTGATTCGGTGGCCTAATGAATTAAATCTCTTTGAGGTTAAAGTCACTACAGCTTTCTTTGATCATGTCGCTGACAGCCCCGGGTGAATCTTCAAAGTAATATGCTTCGAATTCCTGGTTGTAATCGTGCTTGTTATCGGTATAAGCTTTTGCCATTTTATGGGCATATTCAGCATCATCTGAAAAACCCTTTACGGCTGCATGCTTCTTCAATTCTTGGGTTATATAAATACTGCCGCCTTCCGCTCCATAGCAGTGCTGGGCAAAGTGGACTGCTTCGTGGGTGAGAGCTTCTTCCAGTTGAGTCGCAGTTGTCGACTTCTCACTGCAAATCACAATCTGGCCACCTTGCATTGGGTAGAAAACTGCGACGAAGTCGTTTTTGCATTTGGCCTTGATGTGAACGCGTCCTCCATACTTTTCGATCACGGATTTAAGTGGATGATTATTAATGACAGCGTGCTTGAACTCAACACTGGCTTGCGCTGATCCACCAAGTAATGCAGCCATGCCTGCTAAGCAAGACGTGGTGAATTTGATCCAAGTAGGCAAATCGAAAAAGCCTCCGCTATACGTGAAATTTTTGATGGCCTTTACATGAGGCACAACCCGTTAACTCGCCAGCAGTCAAGAACGACTTGCTGTAAAGGTAAGGTCAAGAAATGCCGACGAAAAGTCCGAGATGTAGTTTCAATGCCAGTAGCTGGTTAGCACATCCCTCAGTTGAGGGATTCTTTTGTGCAAGCTGAGCCCTTCTGCGGAGATCAACTGCTTGTAGCTGTGGCAGAGTACAAAGTCTCAGAGGGAAAACGAAATCTTCAATGTCCTGCAGATTGGTATTGAGCTGGTATTTCTCTCAATGAGAAGCCATGTGGTGTAAGCGTAGAGAAGGTAGCCACTAGCCATTTGATTTCATCTCTCTGTGGTGGGGTATATCCTTCTTTCAATAGAAGATCAAAGTTCTTTTTGATCAAGTCCTATTTTGTTTTTAGGGCGAAATGAGCATTTCTTTGACTTTACATCGCTGAAGTGAGTGAAAAATAAAAGGTAACGTCTCCCTCTACTGAGGGATGTGGAGAATCCCTTTTGTGTCAATGATTAACGCGTATTCATGCACTGGCCAGGCAAGGAGTTGCATAACAGATCTTTTTGCACTTACCTCACTTGAAACTATTTGCCTTCTTTGAATGACCAATGAAACTTTCCTACGACTTGATTTTTTTGCATAAAGGTGAGTTGAAAACTGAAACTGTGTTAGCCAATGATGCTTCTGAAGCTTGGCGGATTGGCCGTGAGCGTTATTCCGAATGCATTCGTGGTGTCGTTTGCGAAGAGGGCATAGAGGTCATGGAGCCTGAAGCCAGCTAAAACGAGGCCACTGTTGAAGGCCGCTATGGAGCTGCGCCTTGAGTCGCGCGCAATCAAAGGAGCGATCGATCAGGCCAGAGTGTTGCTTCAAAACCGCCGGGTGGTGGTTTGTATGGGCGACCGCTTGGCCTTGATGTGCCTTTGCCTTACCGAACCAGTGAGGCCTGTGCTCTTAGGTGCCGCCACTACAGAAGACGAAGGTTTTGAACTGGTGCTGCTTCACAAACCTGATCTCTTGATCTGCAGCTCAGATCTGGAAACCGGCTACGGAATCGATTTGATCAAGAGGGTTTATGCCGAGTTGCCCAGCTGCCAACGCCTGATTGTGCTGGTTCGTGAAACACAGGCCGTCGTCAGAGAGGCCATGGATGCCTACGCCGATGGCGTGATGTTCAAATCCAGCTTTGGAACAGGTCGGGGCGACTTCATTCAGGCTCTTCATACCCTTGCTGAGGGCCAGGCTTATTACCCCGAAGAGATCCGCCAGTTGGGGGCACAAGCGCCTCGGCCTGATCTTCCTGCTTTGGTTGAGCCTCTTTCGGATCGCGAGATCGAGGTGGTTTCTTTGATTGCTCAGGGCCTCAGCAACCAAGCCGTCGCCAATCAGTTGCGGATTTCGATTGAGACAGTGAAAACCCATGTCGTCAACGCTACGGGCAAGCTCGGTGCTCAAGGCCGCACGCAATTGGTTGTGAAGGCTATTGCCTATGGCTTGATCGACCCATCGGTTAATCCGTGAGTACCCATCCGGTCGCCGCAGCCTGGCCCAGGCATGACGACTTGCCCGGCTGTCTGGCTGTTGCCTCCGGGCCCGTCGTCGTGCGATCACCCCTCACAGATCAACCGCGGCTGGATCCTCAGCCTCAATCCGGATCTCCTTGGTGTTGCTGCTGACCTGATCGCCGCTCTGGTGTCGTTTGAATGGAGCTTTGCCGCTTTTGAGCAGGATTGATCATCACTGCAAGGTTGTCTTGATGAAACATGCCGCCTGCTCGGTTGCTGATTGTCCGGGTGGATAGTCGCGCGCAAACATCTGGCCGCAATGAATCATCTGTGGAATCACATTCAGATGCACATCGTGACCTTGCGATCGCAGCGATTGATGCATCGCAATGGCATCGCTGAGCAAGATTTCCTGATCACCAACCTGAAACAGTGTGGTTGGGTAATGTGCGTAAATCTGATCGATGCAAAGCACATCATCTGATTTGAACGATTGCTGATCGGGGAAATAGAAGTGTTGGATCGCCTCCAGTCGTTCCAGGGAGACAAGGTCCATGTCGGCATTGAACATAATTGAGGGGCGGTTGAACCGAAAATCCTTCAGGCCCGACATCACCAGGGCCAGGGCCGGGCATCCCAGAGCCTTGACTTTGCAACGATGCACAAGCTGCGTCACCAGGGCGGCGCCCGCTGAGATCCCCGCCAGGCCAATGCAGGATGCTGCGATTCCCTGCTCGAGCAGCCAGCGGTAGGCGGCTTCTGCATCATCAAGAGGAGCGGGAAACGACACTGCAGGAAACAGCCGGTAATCAACGGCTAAAACGGTTGTTCCAGACAGCTCCACCAGAGAAGCAATCAGCTGCATGTGGTCTTCCGCGCTTCCCATCGTGTATCCACCACCATGAAAAAACACGATCACCTGTGAGCTGCGGCCGTCTAGGGGATCGACCCATGTGTAGGGTCGATCGACGACAGCAGTGCAACACACCCGATGCACAATCTCAGTCTGAAAGTCTGCATACAACTGTGCAAATAACTGCGCCGTAGCGGATCGATCCGCACTGATCAGGCTGACACGTTTGGAAAAATACTCCTTCAGCTCAGCCGAATCCACAACACACGATCTGGGCGGTCTTGATGATCTATAGCTCATGCCTCCAGCCCATGGAGCCAAACCGTGGTTGATGTCTCTGGATAAGAGAAGTTAAGGGGCTGTGATCGTGGTGATGGATCCCTAGATTTTTGATCACAGGTTGATCGAACCATGATTCGCAGAATCGCAGCGTTATCGCTCTTCGCCGCATTGAGCGGAGGCGCCACCTCTGTTTCAGCGGAGCCGGTGAAGCAGCTGCTTCAGAGCCTTCCTCCCAGCCTGGGATCCAATGCCGAGCTGATGTTCAGTGCCAATCCTCTGGGCCAGCTGGCGCTCAACAGCCGGCATCAGAACACCACGCTGGAGGCGCTGCTGGCGAAGATCCGTGCCGATCTCACCAAGGCCGGTTACTGCGAAGAACCGATTCGCACCAGTGTCACCCGGGGCACGTTTGCAGCCACCTGGGCACCGCCGAAAGGAACCGTTGTTGATGGCACGAGACCGGGCAACTACGCCGTGCTGTCCACGCAGGCCGTGATGTTGAACCCCTCCGTGATCAACCTGAATGTGAACTTCGCTGATCTGCGTGCTGGGAATCAGGCCGTGATCACCGAGTGTTACGGCGAATCGTCCGGCAGCTCGAGCGATTCTGATTCGAACAGCGCTCCTGCTGAGCCGAAAACAAAGTCCAAGCCATCGGCACCGTCGATCAGGATCAAGCTGTTCTGAGCCGAAAGATCTGCCTTCCAGCACTCGGCGAGACGGTCTCGCAGCAAGTGCTGGAGGTCAGCTGCTAAATCCAGGTGCCATTGATCGGACGGCAGTCCGATGCGGTTGGCCATCGGCACAACGCCTGACGCCTGGATCGATTGCGACAGCTGTCAGGAACCCAGTTTCTTCATCTCGTTTTGGATCTCATCCTCGGTAATCGGCCTTGGTCGATAGTTGTAGGAAATGGCTTGCCAGATCAAGGCCAGCCCCCAGAAAGCAATCGACCAGATTGGCCAGAAATCACCACGACCTGACAGTGCCCAGATCACCACAAGCGTGATGTTGGTGATGGCATAAATCCTGAGCTGCCTCTCTAATCCCCTTCGGTGCTTAAGGCTTGCCAGGGCAGCTTCTCTGAGTTCTTGGTTGTTCATCGATTGGATCACCCTTGTATTGAGAGCTTTAGCAACGGCCAGTTGCCTCACGGTTGAACCCCGATGCTGCTGAAACGCGCTGCGTTGTCTTTCACCTGTCTTGAAATCACACCGGTCTCGGCTTGGACGACGATCACAACGTTGGAAGCGTTCTCCCTGGAGACCCTGCAATACAGCACCTTGATCGCTTTCGCTTCTCGACCGGATGGCTCCTCGTGATCGAATTGGTCTGCAAACTCCGCATACGCGTTGCTGATGTCCAATGTGCAGACGATGGTTTCGATGATTCGAAGACATCTCTTCAGCGAGACGAGTTCCGGGGCATCGCTTGTTGCGTCATTGGTTCGGTCGTCGGTACCGGGATATCGTTGTTCAGATTGTGCACTGACCAATACGTCACGGCTGCAGCAGCCGTGATGAAAAGAACCACTGCAGCTCGAATCATGTGGTGCGTGATGTCTTCGGGATGCCGGGCCTTTTTGGGATCCATTAACAGCAATCAGTCCCTGCATCTTTGGAACGAATTCGTGCTGGAGGATGCAATGGCTTGAATTCCTCCTTAATTGCCATGGCCACTGCTCCCATGGCATCCCTCCTTTTTGTTGAGCTGTTCACAGTCTCCCCAGCGCCAGCTCCAGCCCATCAATCACTGAGGCCAGGAAGGGCAGATCGAGCGTGTCGATCGTGTCGCTCATCTGGTGGTAGTGCGGATTCCGCATGAACGAGGTGTCCGTCACCATCAGGGCGTTGTAGCCCTGATCCCAGAAGGGGCTGTGGTCGCTGCGGCGTACAGCGGGCACATCGATGCCGGCGCGCGGCACCGGCAGAGCTTTGCTGTTCACGTGTTGCCCCATGGCATGGGTGAGCCTGGAGAGCATCAAGCCAGCGCGGGCATTCGCCACCAGGGCAATGAAGTCGCCGCGGTTGCCGTAGAGCCTGCCCATGGCGGGGTGCGGGTAGCTCTGTGTGCTGCCGGTGTAGGCGAGCATCTCCAGACTCACCATCAGCTTGAGCCGTTGCCGCTCAGCTCTGAGCTGTTCGGCCAGCACGGTGCTGCCGATCAGGCCCCATTCCTCCAGATCAAAGCCCACCAGCCACACAGGTCGCTTCGGGGGTGAAGCGCGCCAGCGCCTGCCCAGTTCCAGCAGGGCTGCAACCGCACTGGCATTGTCATCGGCTCCGATTGATTGCAGCGGCCCGTCGTAATGCGCCCCCACCAGCAGTGGCCGGCGCCTGGGGTCGCGGCCGGGAAGTTTCAGGATCAGATTCACCCCCTCATGGCTGCCGCGCCTGAACGGGTGTTCCTGCACATCCCCGAGTGCGGCCAGCTGCTCGCGCACATAACTGCGCACGGCCATCAGACCCACCGGATCCCAGTTGGCATGGCGGGGAACGGCGATGGCCTCAAGGTGTTGTCGGCAGGCGGCTGAGAGCTCTGCTTTGCCTCTGGCTCTGCGCGTTCCAGGCCGCATGTCGATCGTCGCCCCCGCTGAATCAGTGTTGATAGTGCAGAACTTTCACAGGCACCACCCTGAACTGAAAACGGCTGGATCTGATCCCCAGTGATTCAAGTGCTCTGGCCAGGCGGGACCCTGCAATCTCGGCCTTCTTCTGGGTGATCACGCCATCCAGAGCGCTCAGTGAAATCCTCACATCAGCGCGCCCCTGGTCGTCCATCTGCACCTTGATGTCTGTGGTTTGAAACTGTGAGTTCTTGAGCATCCCCGTTCTGGGTCTGGCGGAGGAGTCTTCGTTCTGCTGGATCCGTTCCGCTCCCATCAGAGAGAGTTCCCTGCGGATGTGGTTTTTGATCAGAAACCTCTGATAGCTGGTCTGCAGGGGTTTCAGAATCAGAACACTCAATAGGGTCAGCAGAGCCAGGGGCAGGATCGATCGCTTCCAGGATCCAATCGACTGGCTCAGGTAGGTGATCACGGCAGCGACGACGATGCCGATGAAGTTGCAGCCATACAGCAGCAGTGATCCGAAGGTGATTTCGAAGAGCATGTCCTGCGAGGTCAGGGTGCCGAGCTTCGAATTCAGTTCCGGAGACAGCGTCAGGCCGATCCCTCCCACACAGAGCGGTGGCACCAGGGCAACGGCGATGGCCACACCAGCAATCGCATTGGAGATGTTGGAGCGTGTGGTGATGTAGGCCGCCACCGAGCCACCCAGCAGAGCGATGAACAGATCAATCAGGCTTGGCGAGGTTCGGCTGAAGATCTCCGAGCCCATGGCATTCACATGCACGAACGTGCTCAGCAGATAGGCGGAGAGGAAAACAGAGGCGGAACCGATCAGAAAGGAGATGAAGGATCGCCATGCTGTTCCGGCCTTGCCATGGCTGATCGCAACGGCAAGTCCCAGCAGTGGATCCATCAGGGGCGCGATGATCATCGCGGCGATCACAACCGCCGTGCTGTTGCCGATCAGGCCCAGGGTGGCCACCAGTGCCGAGGCAATGCAGCGAAACAGATAATCAGCGGAGAGCCGTGAGTTTTTGTTTCTCTCCTTCTGGATCTGTTGTGCCGGGATCACATCGCCAGCATCGATGTTCCAGCGGAGGAGTCTGGAGAAAAACCCGTTCACCACGGCCAACTGAGCTTCAGTATCAAATTAATTGCGTTGTTCAACCAGGCCAAGTTGCAGCCGCAAGCTCAGATACCTGGCAACCAAGCAAATACGACCTGCGTGCCATCAGCTGATCACCTGGGGCTGACGCGAAGCCTTTTAATTTCGCAGGATCTAATGCAGATCCAACGGATGTCCGATCCGACTCAGCCCTCGGTCTGGCCGGCCATGCTGCCCACGTTTCTGTTCTTCGGGGGACTGGCGTCCGCCGCTCTGCTCACCCAGCTGATCAGCTAGCTGCCGCAGACCATGTGCTGCAAAGCACCTGCTGGAGTGAGGTTCTGTGAACTCTGACCCGCGTTGACACGGATCACAGCGAAACTTCCCGGCATGCCGAACTGGGACGAGGCCAGCCGAGAACCACCGCTGCATGCCGGCAGGGATGGCTGGCTGGTGAATGGTGAGGAGCAGCTGCTGGTGAGGTTCAGCAATGGCCGCTCCACTGCTCATGGTCAGTGGGTGATTCTCAGCACCTATCGCTGGGTGAGGCCTCATCCCCCGGAGCCGCAGAGCCAGAGACGGATGCTCCAGCACAACGCCATCGAGGCCTGGCAGAACATGCAGAAGGTCGGCTGGCGGCGTTGCCGTCCACCGGTGCGCTGACTACCTCAGGCGCGTTCCAGCGGTTTGCCGGGGTTTGCTGATCTTCGGATTGCCATTGAACGGCGACCCGGTTTGATCCGGTGCAACAGGGCTTGGCCCATGGACCGCGCTCAGAATCTCGCCGGACTTGCCTCGATCGCAGTGGCCAGACAAGCCATGGGTGAGGCGAAATGGCAAACCATGGAGACCATGCGCCGGGCTGCCTACATTCACCGGATCATCGACTGCATGCTCACTGGCCAGGTTGCACGTCTGCCCGACACCTATCGGATCACCCCGGTGTGATCCAGCGATCAGCGCTCAGGCTTCCCGGCTCATCCAATCGGTGGCAGGAGCTGCCACGACCACTGGATCAACCAGGCGATGGCCAGCGAATGCAGCACATAAGGGAACTGGTCGCTGAGCCTGGGGAACTGGCGCCTGGCTGCACCATCGCTGCTGTCTTCAGCCGGGATCTGGCTCAAGGCGAGGTGGGCGCCCCAGTTCAGCACCAACCAGGCGGAGAGCCACTCCACGAATAGGTATTGATCGAGCCCAAACATCCCCACGACTGCCTCCGTGCTGCATGGGAACTCTCGCAAAGCTGCGATGAGCGCACCTCATCGCTGATCATCAGCTTGTGAATGCCAGGGCTTGTTCACAACCATGATTAGTTTGAAGTGAATCCTTGGATTCAACGTGGCGATTAAAGAATTACGTGCCGTGGCCCTTGATGCGGCTGTGGGCTTTTTACAAACAGCCAAAGATCCTGATCACACGACCAATCATCTTTTTCGGATGTTGAAACACATTGATTCCAGTGATTTGAGTCAGCGTGGATTGATGGATCTGGCCAGCGAATCAGAGCATCAACTGATTTTGAAGGATCGCTATGACCCCCAGTGGCCATCACCAGAAGAGCGACGCAGTGCCCCGCCCGCCAGTCTTGCCGCATGCCTGCAACGGCGGCTCGATGCTGAACATCTGCAGGAGCTGCCTCCATCTGTTGTTGAAACAAACGAAGACTGGGAATATCTCGCGAATCGTCTGCGTCGAACCCATGACTTTCATCATCTGGTCTTCGGGTTGCCCGACACCGTCGCTGGTGAGGCCGTTGCCTCGGCCTACTACGCCTGTCGCTACAGGTCGCCTGGGGCCCTTGCTGTGATGACGACCTGGATCACGCATGGCTTCCTTCAGCCAGCTGAAAATCAGCTGATCTGGAGATGTGTGGATTTTGGAATTCAATTGGCTCATGACTTACCCATTTCCCTGTTGTCTGTTCGCTGGGAGGAGCAATGGGATCAATCACTGATCGCCTGGCGTGAACAACTTGGGATGACGACGCTGCTGGAACGATCACCGTTGGCTGACTATCAATCCCAGTGGCTGCCGGCCTCCACCGCCTAGGCAATCCATTGGCTCTGAACCTGTGCCTTCGCCATGGGCTTGCGCGGCTCTGATCAGATCAGTTTTGAGCCGCCAATGATCCAGAGCACAAACAACAGCAGGATCCAAGGCGTCAGGAAGGAGCAGTAGGTCTGCACCAGGATCAGAACCACAGCGGCTCCGATGGCTGTTCTCAGCTTGAAGTTCACAGGCTGCTCACAACCGGAGCCAGCAGCATCGCCAGCCCAGCAGCACCAAGAGACACCAGCCAGGCCAGCAACCGCCTGCGTACGGCGACCGGCCGCGGATCAATCCCCGTGAGGATCACAACGCTGGCATTCCCGAACAGCCTGATGCCCACGGTGATCAGGGCCAGAGCTAGCAGCCGTAATTCCATGCTGATCCGCTGCCTGTGCCCCGGAATGACTCTCTGCCATCTGTAGCCAGGGGCGTGATTGCGTGCCTCGGCCATTGCCTTTTCGGGCTGGATGGGTTCCGTCTAGCCCGGCGCTGAATCGTTCAGCACCGGTCCCACCTAGGCGACCAATCGACCATCAGATTGGACTCACAACCTGGCAACAGCGGCCCAAAAAGCCCTGCATCACCTGAAGCACCAGCACAGGTGAAATGCATCCAAGCCACTGAATCATTTGCGGGTGTCACTACGTCCTGGCGCTGTCCCACCAGCGCCCGAACGACCAATCAGCCACCTCTGACTCATTGGACCTCAAAACTGCCACTTCAGCGGGGCCCGTCAATGTGTCGCCGACTTCATTCGGCCAATGAATATTGGCCGTCGTTGCTGTTCAACCCTGCTGAGCGGCAGAGCAAATCGGGTGACTCTGCTCCTGGACGACCTGGCCGAGAAGGTCCTGAAACCGAACCGTCCTGGGCGGCTCTCCCCTCTTCCGAGCGCCATCGAGGGGGCATAGACCGATCGGGTCCCACTCGGAGACAGCCATGACAACTGCAACTCTTCTGGCTGATGAGCGCTACTGGCAAGACCTTGCCGCAGCCCAGATGCGCCGTGAACACCTGGCAAAAGCTGAACGCCTGAACGGACGTCTGGCCATGCTCGGCTTTGTTGCTCTGATCGGCAGCGAAGCCTTGCTCCACCAGGGACTGCTGATGGCGCTGGGTCTTTGATTCGATTCACGTGGCGGGGCAGGCTGGCCGGCTTTTGTGCTGCTCAGCCAAGCTCCAGGCAGGCCAGCCCGTACACCTCATCCAGCTGACGGGATGGCATCACTCCGCGGTACATCCGCAGCGTGCGTCCAACAGCCTTGAAACCAAGCTTCCGCAGCAGCGGCGCTGCCAGGGCATTGCCACCCGGTGAATCCATGATCACCGATCCCTGGCTGGCACTGAGCAGATCCCTGATCAATAGCTCGGCCAGTTCAGGGGAATCCGCCAGTAAGGGGCCGATGCGCGAGCCCGCTTCATGTTTCAGCAGGCATGGGCGGATTCGGGCAAAACCATGGCAGTTCTGCTGATTGTCAATCAGTGCCGTGACAACACCGGCTGGGTGATGCAGCCAATCAGACAGAAAGTGCGGTCTGGGGTTCAGTTCACGATCAGCGTCATAGGACTGAACCCCGGGCTCAGGGATGTCATCGCCGTGAATCAATCTGAGCCCTTCCGGTCGTTCCAGTGATCTGATCTGATCAGGAAGAGAGTCAACCTCAAGCTGCCAGCGTGTGGTTGTTGAAGCAGGTTGAAATCCCCAGTCTGAGTAATCATCAATCCGGTTTTCGGCTGCTTCGAGCCCAACGCAGCTCACGTCATGGAGGTGGTCAAGAGCTTCTCGCCAGAGCTTCATTCCGTAGCCTCGGCCTCTCTGATCCGGGCGCACGATGTAGAGCCCGATAAAACCGTAGGCATGGTTGTAGCGGATGCCTGCGATGCATCCGACAGGATCTTCACCCAGGCAACCGGTCCAAATGCCCTGACGGTCTGTCTGGCGGTAAATCCCGATATCTCCCGCCCCGGGGGCAAACCCTTCACTTCTCGCCCAGTCGTTGATCACTGGAATGTCAACGGGTTGGACCGGGCGAATCGTGAATTCAGGGTTCATGGCCTCAGCCTGAACCGACCACCCTGGTGCTGCAAGCAGGCTTCATGGCTGCTTCAGATTGTCGCAAATGATCAACGATTCATGGTTGGTTGATTCCTCGGATCTGTCTGTCGTTGGTGATTGATTTGGTCCGTTTTTTGGCGATCGATCCACAGTGTCGGCATCCAGATTCGAATCGCAAAAGTGGTGACCTGTTGCAGGGTTCCAGGTCACCACTTCAGTTTGATCTGGCCTCCGTTCGGGCCGTCAAAGGTGACGCTGCCTGATTTATTGCGTGGCTCGTAATAAGGCCCCCAATTCACAGGTCTGCGGCCCGTCCACCAGGGACCATTGCGAACGCAACGACCTTGGCCGGCGTAGTGATAGCCAATGGCACAAACGAAATGGTCTTTCCGATGTTTTGGCTTGCAATAACCAGAACCCAGCATTGGTCCTGTCTGAACCCAGTGAGCGCCAGGTCCACAGTTTTGTGCGGCCTGGCCTGGCATCACGCCAACAGTGAATCCCTGGGCAATGGCAAACAAGGCGATGGCAGGTGATCTCAGTGAAAGCATGTGGATGACCCAGGTCTCCACAGATTGAACATGGCAACAGTGTTTGTCAGCTCTTCTGCTGGATGTTCAGAACTGTGAACTCCAGTCCTGGTAGATGCTGAGGAAGAACTGCAGTCAGTGATCCATCCCGATGTGGCGGTCACCGGCGCGGGTCAGTTCTGATTGTCCAGGCATTTCAGCTGCAGCATCGATGATCACGTCAGGACAAGCATCGATGACGGATGACTGAAAAATAATTTAAATCCAACCAATAGATTGATCGCAATTGTGTATCAAGAAGTGAGTTGGCTTTCTGGCTCCTGGCTAAAATCAGGAAAAGATTTAATTCAAATGCTAAGTATTCTGCCTTCCTATTATCTTGTTTTTCTTGGATTGGGCCTTGCTGCTGTGGTTGTCGTTTTATTCACGGCTTTCAGCGAGACCTCAAAGCATGAAATGAGCCGCCGCCGTCGGTAGTGGGCTCTGGGTTCATGATCGTCGTCTTGGCGATTTATATGTTGTCTGAAGTCCTTGTCAGTTCGCTCAGGGCTCCTGCTGTTACTGGCTCTCGGATGAATAATCCTGTTTGTTGTGGTCTGTGAAGTGTTTGACAAGAAGCGACTCTGAAAAATGTCGGAAGCTACCGGATCTGAATTGAATTGCCGCCCAATGCTGCATTAAAAGTATCGGAAGTGTCGCGCAATACTTGATTTATGAGCAGTGCTATAGCCTTTATCCAGTGATCAATAATCTTGTGCAAAATCAAATTGAAAGGAGTGTCATTGAGGAGCTGCCGGCTGAGTCTGTCGGTGTGGTGAGCCCCGCTGCGTTAATCCTCCTGGGATTGATTGCCGTTGCCGGGCTGTGGAGTTTTTCGTTGCTTCTGGAATATCTGATGCCTGATTGATGTCTGCGAGGTTTCAGTTGCCACCTTCGCCAAAATTATACGAAGGTGTAGTGTCTTGCCTCTTTATTTTCACGCCTTCAATGTTCTGATTGGAAATTGATTTTAACTCAGTTTCTGTGAATTCAAACCCCATAGTGCTGGCGATGGAAGCGATCTCGTTTGCAGTCGCGAAGCTTGAAACCTTGTCGTATAGCGTCTTGTCGGCTCGCATGGCAACTAAAAATCTTTTTAATTCTTCCATCGACATATGTTGCTGGCAGATCGGCTGAATGTACTCGGTTTTGTCGTTTTGATTGATCAGATGATTGCCAGGGAAACTCTCAATGGCACATCTCCTGGATGTCTTGACAGTGATGCCCTCAATCCCCTGGAGGAGCATCGTCCTCAGGTGATCTCTGGAACAGGGAAGCTTTGACCGATGGCTCGACGACCGAGCTTCGTCCTCTCACCAACGATCCAGTGCGCAAAGGTGTTGCTGTTCGGTCCCGGCCAGTAGCGGTAGGTTTCGGTGAAGGGGTAGTGATAGGGGGAGGATTCAATCTTCTCTGCGAGGCTGAATGCATCATCACCAACCCATTGCTCGATTAAACGTGATGGACCATTGCCAACACCTTGGTAAGGAGGCAGAAGGTTCTTGTGCAGATGTCCCCAGCAGGAGAGATTCTGGCGCGCGAATTGCCACACTTCCCAGCGATCAACCGTTTCATGATCGCTGGCTTCAACGTCGCGAATCACCAGCAGCCAGAAATGATCTGCAACCCATCCGGGCAAACCTGGAATTCGGGCGGCCCTGAGCTCAACCTTCAGCATCGGTTGATCAAAGCAAAGATCGAGGTTTACAGATCGTTGGCCTGCTGCCGCTGCTTCCTGAGTTGAGCTTTCTTGATCTTCTCTTGCACTTCGTAATTGGTTGTGCGCGTGAAGGAATAAAAGAGAACGACAACAATTGCTGCCAGGCCGAGGCCGAGCGCCACCAGATAGTAAGGAGGGATCAGACTCAGCAAGATTGACTCAGGAATTGCCGAAACTCTAGCTGCCTTGAGAGGCTGCAACGGCACTCACTCTCAACGCAACCTGAGTTGCTCAGGCCACTTGCTCGTTGTTCAGAGTCAATTCGATTGAGCACTCGTCGTTGAACACATGGAGTGTTCCATCTCGCCTGATGTAGTCATATTCTTCCGGTTCACCAGTGACGGCTTCCGACTTCAAAACCTGCTCCAGCTCATCAAGCGATAAATCTTGCCAGTGGAGTTTTTCTGAGCTCACTGATGGCTTGCCTGAAGCAGCACTTTAAGGGATGGGCCAAGGGTCCGCCTCGCTGGGCCCAGACACAAGAAAAGGCAGGGCTGACCGGCAACCCTGCCTTCTATCAACTAGATGGTGATTGGCTCTGGTCGACCGATCACTCTTCGCCTTCTTCCTCACCGCCCACAGGAATCAGCCGGATTGCTTTTTTACCCAGCTTGATCTCGAATTCATCGCCAGGAGCGAGATCCAGCATGGCTGTGTAGGCCTTGCCCACCAGGAGGTTGCCGTTGCCTTGCACTTTGGCGGTGTAGCTGAGTTTGCGGCCACCTTTACCCATGCCGGCAGAACCACCACCGAGTTCGATGCCCTTGGCATTCAGCAGTGCTTCGTAGAAGGCAGTGAAGTTCACACGGTCAGAGCCGTCTTTCTTCTTGGAGACATACCCACAGGCGGTTGCCAAATCAGTTTTAGAGACATCTCCAAGTTCTTTGACCTTGGCCAGCAGATCGGCACCAGTGAGCATTTCAGGTAGAAGAATTCGTCAGTCATATTTATACCCTGCCGCGCATGAATAACAAGTCTTGAGCTCGTCGGCCTCTCAACCTTTCGTGGATCTCATTGCATGCGGATGTAGCCGATGAACTCGCAGAGTCCTGCCTCATGCTGGTAAGGAATTGGCTTTGTCGATGCAAGCGTGCTTCTCAGTGAGCCTCTCCCCAGCTCTCTGCAATGTTGCAATCTGCCTCCAGGGGAATGTCACCCAGATACTGCTTCTGAAGCTTTTCTGAGGTCATCGAGGCCAGGGCCACGGCTTTCACCTCCTCCACCAGATCCCGTGGAACCTCGAGAAGAATCTCATCGTGAATCAGGCCAACGATGTGAACACCTGCGAAGCGATCCAATGCCGGCCAAAGCTCACCAAGGGCCGCGGCGAGCAGATCACGACCAGACCCCTGAACAGGGAAATTGATTCCATTGGTGCGTCCCAGCGGTTGCATCGGTCTGATGCCATCCGGGCCGACCTGGCGACTGCGGAATGTCATCCGTCTCCCCGCAATGCTGCGCACTTCGGTGACGGTTCTGTTGGAGAACCTGTCCATCTCCAGGCTCATTTCTGGGTGCAGGCGATGCCAGGCGTCGTAAACCCTCTGAGCTTCCGTTTCCGCGACCTGCTCACCGCGGGCACGGGAGAGCAGTTTGCGAACACCCGAGAGCCCGCAGCCGTAGGCCAGGGCGAAATTGGCACGTTTTCCGATCGTTGACCGTTCCGGATCCGCTTTGGTGATCTCGCGTCCGCAGGCCTGGCTGGCGATGTAGGCATGCGGGTCGATGCCATCCAGCAGGATCCTGCGCTGACCCTGGTCGTTGTACAGCTTCGGGCTGGCCTGGAGCCGGATCTCAATCGATGACCAGTCGAGGTCCATCAGCACAGTGTCGGGGTTGCCGGTGCCCAGGGCTTTTTTGCGATCGCCGGTGATGCCCTGAAAATTGAACCCGCATTGCCCGAGCTTCACGGCCTTGGGTTCCCCTTGCCTGTGGCCTGTTTTGAACCGCTCGGTATCGGAGGGAACCTGACTGCTGGTTTCGCGGATCAGGGCACTGGTGCTCATCCGGCCGGTGCTGGCACCAATGATCCGGTAGTGGGGACGGACCCGGCCATCCGTGAGCTGGGCTTCCTCGAGCAGCCAGTTCACCTCTTTCAGTTCCTGATCCAACGCCTTCAGCTGGAGCAACGTCTCGATGACGGGATCGGGAAGGTAAGTGTTCAGAGTGCGGTCCTTGGTGTTTTCAACCGGCTCGCCCAGGTGAACACTCAGAGCCTCCTGCAGCTTGTCCGGGCTCCTGTAATTCCCAATCCCGAGTGTCTTCTGAACCTCAGTCGCCAGGTGTTCCCGTTCGCTGAGAGCTCGTGTTCTGGAGTCGCGAGCTGCTTCGACATCAACCGCCAGTCCTCGCACCTGACCATCAGCGCAGGCACTGATCATCGAGCAATCAAGCCGGTGCACTGCAACCTGTTGCGTGGCCACCAGTTGTTGATGCAGCTCACGCCCCAGAGGCAGCACGATTTCGGCGTCCAGAGCCGCATAGCGCAGCTGGCTGGCGCTGAGGGCATTCCCCCAATCGCTGGTCTGTTCACTCTTGTCGAGCTCACGCTTCAGGTAGTGCGCAGACGCGGCGGCCAGGCTGTTGCTCGGTAAGTCGCCGATGATCTGACAGGCCAGCATCGTGTCCCACCACTGGCACAGCGGCCTGATTCCAGCGGCAATCAGAAAGGTGGCTTCAAACAGAAGGTTGTGGCCCACCAACCTGCGTTCAGGGTTGCGCGCCAGCCTGCGCAGCCAGTCGACGGCGGCTTGGCCGATCACCGCCACATCGATCACCAGCGTGCTGTTGCTGTCAGCCGTCGTCAGCTGAGCCAGACGGATCTCGCCACCGAGAGAGGGGCTGAGGCTGGCTTTGTGACGCCACAGATCAGTGCGGCGGTTGAACGTTTCCAGATCAAACCCGATGGACAGAGCCATCGAATCAGGATCGGGCAGATCAACTGCTGTGCCGATGTAATTGATCCCAGCGGGAGGCTCTCCGCGGAAAGCCTCAGGGCAGGCCGGTTGGATGGCTTCAGTTCCTGGGAATAGCAGTTGCTGATCGAACAACGGCTTCGACATGCTCCAGGCAGTCTCGATGGTTTCAGGCGATTGCGGAGTGCCTGACCATGCTGGGTGCCTCGATTCTGCTCAGTTCTTGACCGGGCAGGCGCAGGCGTCCATCTGCAGCTCGCGGGTCACGGCTGCCACGCCATCCATGTCGCGGAAGGCGCGATACATGGCCAGCTGCTTGTTCAGGTCCTGGCAACGGTTGCTGTTGGCTTTCATGAGTCCAACTCCAACGATGGTGATGTCGTCATGCTGGCCAGCCGAAATCCCTTCGTCGGTGACAACGGCTACGGAAAACCGATCGATGTGTTGACCAGCTGTGATGCGGATGAGCGAGATGAAAAAAACCTGTGAATCTGCTCCCGTCAAAACCGCTTGGAAAGATCCTGAAACCGTACCTCTGAAGTCGGCTGTCCCCACGCTCCCCGCAGTGCGACAGGCATAGAACGAAGAGGTCCTTCACGGAGACCCCATGACAGCAGTTTTGCTTCAGTGCGAATGCCCTGGCTGTACCTGTGCCGTTGAGGAAGCCACAGTCATGCGGCGTGGCAACCAGCTCTTCTGCTCGCAAGCCTGCGCTAGCGGTCATCTCAACAGGGAGCCATGCCATGACCATGAGCATGTGCCCTGTGGTTGCAACTGCGCCGGTTGATCGCCCTGATTCACTTCTGCACCAGAAACCACTGCACCAGATCCACTGCACCAGTACCCATTGCATCTGAAACCATGACTGACACCACTGAACGCCGCTTCGGCTTCGTCAACTTCGCTGAAACCTGGAATGGCCGTCTGGCCATGCTCGGCTTTGTGATTGGCCTGGGCACCGAACTGCTCACAGGCCAGGGCATCCTCAATCAGCTCGGTTTCTGACCCTGCCTGTCATCGTCAAAGGATGGCCTATCAAGCCCTGGGCCTGACCGTGTGTTCGGCCCAGGGCGGATTTCACTGTCACGATCGAGCCGGGGAATGGCGATCGTTGGATTCAGCCCAACAACGTCTCACCCAGGTGAGGCTTTCGCCGTCTCTGCACCATGACCAACCATCGCTTGTCGGTTGAGCAGAAGTTCAATCTCGAATCCACGTTTCGTGAGATCGATGCCTGCGAAGACATTGAACAGCTGCGTCAGCTCACCAAGCAGATCATCACGGCGCAGGAAAACGAGAAGGCTTTCGCCCGCGAGGCGATTGTGCAGATCCGACGCGAGGTTGAGGCCAGCGCCGATCGCCGTTTCGGGTTCGCCTAAGACAGGAATTCTCTGATGTCACCACTTCAAACCGTTAATCGCTATCTGGTGCGCTACCGGGATCTCAGCGGAGCAACTCTCGAAGGTTGCGTCTACGCCTCGGATGCGATGGAAGCCAGGGATCTGGCCCGTGAATTCACTGCCGAACTGAGGCAGCGCCCGAACCTGATCAGCGCGATTCTCAGGATTGCCTGATCCTGTCGAGGGGTCATCGTTCAGTCTTTCTCGCCCTGGTGAATCGACTGGATGTTCTGGCTCAGCTGGGCGTTGAGCTTCTCGAGGCGGCAGACCTCGTGTTCGAGAACCTGCATGTACTTGGCGATTGAGGGGTCAGTGCCGCGCAGGCTTTTGCGTGCCTGCTTCTGCAGCTCTTTGTCAACGTTCATCCAACCAGCGCCCTTTGCTGGCAACCCTACGGAGCAGCGACATGCTCATGCGGGCTGCGCAATCAGGCCGGTGTTGGCTTCAATGAAATCCCTTTGCACAGCCTGGTGTGACCTTCGGGAGAGTTCTGGCACTGTTCGCCCTGGGTCTCATCGCCGCTGTTGTCCTGCAATGGTCGTGGATCTACTGGCTGCTGGCTGCCGCCGCTCTCTGGGTGCTGTTCAGGCTGGTTCGACCCTGAAGCCGGCCATCAGTTGTTGGTGGGTGCCCGCAGATGAAAAAGCCCCGCAGTGAGCGGGGCTTTGGGGATGGTGGATGGGATTGGCAGGTGGGACTTTGAGCTGATGGATCAGCCTTCGAGCTTGGCGGTTTCGGCCTCGCCCTCCCTGAGCTCGGCGTCGATGATCATCACGGCAGCGGGGTTGTTGGCAGCGAACTTGACGCGGCCGAGCAGATAAGCGGCTTCGTGCTCAGACAGGCGCTGATCATCAACGATGGGATCAAGGAACACAGTGGTGCGCCGATCAATGTCCTGTTCAGCGGTGCCGTAAAGCTGCAGCACCGATGCGGTGACATCAGCTTCCATGCGGAAGACATTGGCGATCACCTGTTCCACATCAGGCCACTGCTGGCGAGGTGGTTCAACGGTGTCGAGAACAGGCCTCTGACCTCTGGAGATCAGATAGTCAGCGAACTTGGCGGCATGCTGCTCTTCCTGTTTGGCCTCATCGCGGAGATGCTCGGCAAAGCCGACCAGTTCACGTTCAGCGAACCAGATGGCAGCAGCGAAATAGGCAGCAGCGGACTGCCGCTCGAGGTTGAGGTGAGCCTGCATGAGATCGAGCATTTCGCTGGACATGGGCTCGGCCATGGCGCGGCCTGCAGGACCGACGGGAATGACGATGGTGGCTTGTGCGGTGGCTGAATTTGTCATGTCGAACCTCTTGGAGGGATGAATCAGTTCTACATCACAAAAGGGCGAAAGATACGGGTAAAAACCGAACATTAAGGGATCAAAATATGCAGTTGAGAATCACATTCAGTAGTCAAAGATATGCAGTTGAGAATCACAATCAGGAGAGTAAATCTGCTGATGAGAATCAGTGTCGTTTGCCTGGCCAGCGATTTCGGCTCTGCCCGCCCGGCGGCGCTTGTTGTTAATGTTGCGCAATGTAAAGAGCCTGGGCTCCAGCGCCCTTCGTTGCTTCGACCCACCCATGACCTATCCCTTCGGAGCTACCAGAACCGAGTTGGAAAAAGCCTTCGCGCTGTCCTCCGTGCAGCCAGCTTCTGAGCTTGAGCCGGCCACCGACGCCTGCGAGCTCAGCGAATCCGATCGGGCTGTGGCTCTGTTCGAGCACCCTGATCAGTGATCTGAGCATCGAATGGATCGCGGCGTGCCGGACCAGCTCACCTCCCAGGACATCGATCGTGTGATCGAGATGGCCTGGGAAGATCGCACCACGTTTGAGGCCATCGAATTCCAGTTCGGTCTGTCTGAGTCGGCAGTGATCGCTCTGATGCGTTCCCAGCTCAAGTCAGGCTCTTTTCGTGCCTGGCGCAAGCGAGTGACGGGTCGGCGTACCAAGCACGGCAGCACCAGTTCGGCCGACCGTTTCCGAGCGGCTTGCCACAAGTGAGATGACGGCGTCCCGATCCCAGGCCAGGCCCAGCGTGCTGATCACGGGAGCTTCCAGTGGCATTGGTCTGGCCACAGCTCACCAGTTGCTCGACCGTGGTTGGTGCGTTTTTGCTGCTGCACGTCGGCTAGAGGCGATGGAATCCCTGCGCTGCCGCGGCGCTCAGGTGCTGCAGCTTGATCTCGCTGATCAGAGATCTTGCCGGCAGCTGGCTGATGCCGTCAGCGGCCATGTGGGTGCCTTGGATGCTCTGGTGAACAACGCCGGCTATGGAGAGACGGGTCCGGTGGAGACCATGCCCATCGAGCGGGCGCGGGCGATGTTTGAAGTGAATGTGTTTGGGTTGATCGGTCTCACTCAGATGCTGCTGCCGCCCATGCGCGAACGGCGTCGTGGCCGGATCGTGAATCTTTCCTCGATTGCCGGCCGTTTTGTAACTCCCGGAGCCGGCTGGTATGGCGCCAGTAAGCATGCGCTTGAGGGCATCAGTGACGCTCTGCGTCTGGAGCTGCACGGCTTCGGGGTGCAGGTGGTGCTGGTGGAGCCCGGGCTGATCCGTACCGGCTTCGAAACGGTGAGTGAGGCCTTGTTGCGGCAGCAGTCGACTGATCCGGTGTGGGGGCCGATGATGCGTCGTGTTGCAGCCAGCTGGGCTGAGGGCTTTCGCCGGGGTTCCTCGCCGGAGCTGGTGGCCAGCACCATCGTCTCGGCTCTGGAGGCGTCCAGTCCCAAGCCTCGCTACCGCTGCGGCAGCGAGTCCGAGGTGGTGCTATTGCAGCGGTTCATTCCCACCAGGCTGTGGGATGCACTGGTGCGCCAGCGCATGATCGGTTAGCGGCGTCAAGGCTCTGTTGCGCCTGCCCGTGAGCCATCAATCCGCGCGGAATGGCTCCGGGGTGATCCTCATGTGGATCATCGGACCATGGCGGCAAGTTGATGTGTGCATGACACGCATTCAGCCTGTTGTCAGCGATGGATCAGTCGCTGATGTCGCCTTTCAGACGATGGCGGGTTCCAGCATCGATGGTGACATCAGTTTGAAGCCGGCGTCCTTGATCTTCTGATTCGAAACACGGGCATTCATGCTGCGTTCGCTGGCTGCGCTGGCGTGACCCCAGAGCACCGGAGGCAAGCCGTCTTGATCGCAGATCAGAGTGGAGAGTTCCCGGCGACTGAGCTGCATGTCGTCGACCAGGTTGTAGATGCCTGTCAGTTGGTGTTCGGAGGCGAACTGCACACCTCTGGCGATGTCGACAAGACTGCTCCAGGCATTGATGGCGTTGCCGTTCTTGGGCACCTGCTGGCCTGCGGCCTCGCGGATCATGCCCACCATGTCACGGCCGGGTCCATAGATCCCGCCCAGCCTCAGCACACAGATTGAGGTGTCTGGGCGGTCAATGTCGAGCATCAGTTCCTCCGCTGCAGCGAGCATGCTGTTCACCGGAGATCCGGAGTCCACCGCTGAGTGCTCCCACACCTCCTCTCCCTGCCGGTCTCCGTAGACGCTGACGCTGCTGATGTAAGTGATGTGCAGGGGTTGTGTGCTGGTTCTGCGCCTCAGTGCGCCGGCCAGGTTGCGCATGCCGCGGGCGAAGACATCGCTGTAGCCATCGTTCTGTCTGGTGGGTGCCACGCTGATCAGCAGGCCCTGCAGATCGGCCAGAAAGGAAAGGTCCGGATCGTGGTCAGTGATGTCGAGCTGTCGGACGTCATCCATCAGTCGTCGCAGCTCGCGCACGTTCTCCACTGAGCGGGTGGTGGCAGTCACGGACTGGCCGGCTCTTTTCATGCGCATGGCCACGGCGGTGCCGACGTATCCGCTGCCGATTACTCCGTATCCGTGGGCCATGTTTGCTGTTCGTGTCAACTCCTTTTAACGGATCTTGACCTGTCACTGTTGCAACGACGCCGACCGTTTGGCCGTTCTGTTGGTGCGGGCTTGCTGATGATGCGCCATCCATGATTGGCTGCCCCGATTGCGGTGTGCAGTTCATGGACGATGAGAACCTGATCCAGCTGGAGCGTCTGCGTACCGTTCTGGAGGTGGCCAGACGCAACGGTAATCAGCTGTTTATCGACAACATTGAACGTGAGATCGCAGCGCTGGAACGCGGTGATTGCTCTCCCATCGTTGAGGAGTACCTCACGGAGGAGGAGCGTTCTTGAGGCTCAGCGGAGCCCCATCAGATCTGCCGGCGGCGCTGTGCGGAAGCGCGGCGATGCTGATGCTGCTTGTGCACCCTTGCTCTGCGGGTCTCGACAGCTACACCGAGCTTGACCGGGTCAATGGCTGGTTGATCGAGCGCAGGCAGGGGTCAGATGGGGCGTTGAGCTGCCGGGCGTTTCTTCCCTCAGGCGCATCGTGGTTCAGCGGCAACATTCATCTCGATGCCGATGGCGAGCTTGTGGTGCCGGCGGGTCGCAGCTTCGAAGCAAAGCAACAGGAGCTCGAAGAGGTGCGCGAAGCTCTGGAACGCTGCGGCTCCGATTTTCTCTATCTGCCGCTTTGAAGGCTGCTGATCCGCGGCGATCAAACGTTGCGGACAGGCACAACGGTCATCCCCACGGGAGCCAGGGCGATCAGGGCCAGCTTCATGTGCTGAATCCCGAAGGGGATGCCCACGATGGTCACGAAGCAGGCCAGGGCGGAGGTCAGATGGCCGATCGCCAGCCACCATCCCGCCACCAGAAACCAGAGCACGTTTCCGATCAATCCCAGAGATCCGGTGCCCAGATCATCGCGACCGCGCAGATCCCTGCGGTTCACGGCTTCCTGTCCGAAGGGCCAGAGCGAAAAACGCCCGATCACAAAACAGGAGCGAGCCCAGGGCAGCCCCACCACCGTGATGGCGCAGATCAGTCCGGCCAGCCACCAGCCCAGGGCCATCATCAGACCGCCGAGCACCACCCAGAGGATGTTGAGCAGAGAACTCAGCATGGGGCTCGCCTCGAGAATCGCGATCTCTCCACACAATGATTCGTTTTCACGCATCCGCTGAGGATCGTGTTCAATTGCACCAGTTCATCAGCAACGATGACCGCATCACCGGTGCAGCAGTTTCTTGAGCATCTGAGCCGTGATCCGGTCCTGCAGGTGAAGGTTCAGGCGGCTGTCACGGCGGATGAAGTGGCGCAGCTGGCCCAGGACCTCGGATATGCCGTTTCCGGCAGCGATCTGCTGATGTTGTCCGGCCGCAGCACGGCGGGGGTGCGCGTCACACGCGTTGATCACCCCGGTGAATATCCCGGCCGTTACTACTGAATTCAGCTCTTTTCACTCAGGCGCATTGGTCACAGACAGCGGCGCAATCGTCTGGCAGTCTCCCTGAAGTCTGAGAGTTCAAGTGGCAGCCCGGTTCCTCAACAACGTTCGTGTCCGCTGCAAACAAGGCTGCGAAGACAACTTCATCGCCGTGACGGACCAATGGGTCAATCCCGAAGGGATGCTTGATGCTTACTGGGCCAAGACAGGTGAACGCTCCTATTGCTTTGTTGGCCTCTGGGAGAGCGAGGAGAAACTCGTGGCTGCACGGCCCCAGATGATTGACCATCTCAATGCAGTGCGCGACTTGCTGGAGGAGCTCTCACCAGAGCTTGGAGTCACTGACCCTGTCTCCGGTCCGGTGATCACCCACAAGCCTTGAAGCCAACACACGAACAGAGGTGGAATCCGCTGATTGGTCTTGTCGCCAGCGGCGCGATTGCCTGTCTGCTGATTGCGACGATCGGCCCCAATCCTCTGCTGGTGGCTTACCTGGTGTTTGCGGGATTGGTCTGGCTGCTGTTGGCGACGGGAGTGCTGGATCAGTAATCGCTTGGTCGAAGGTCTCAGCAAATCCTGCGGGTTGCGATCGCGCCGTGCCGCTGCCGGTACAGCTCCACTGTTGTGATGCGTTCCACTTCAATCCGATGGTTGGTGCAGTCGTGGGTAACAGCCGTCAGCAACAGCCGTTAGCAACAGCCGTCAGCTCGGCAAGGCCATTGATCCGGTGGCTCTGTTGATGAACTCCGTAAGTCGGAATGAGCTGGCTGATTCGTTAAGTCATTCAGACGTTCGGCACAATTGCTCGAATCTGCGTCAACGTGGACTCACCCGACGCTGCATTCCGCAATACGCCGTCGGGTTCGTCACGTGCGAACGCCCACCTCTGAACGGTCGCGCCGTGATCATGGCGAGCCGGTTGGCAGCGTTGTTGCATCACTTGCTTCGTGTCGCCTGACAAATGCACCGTGTGCATCACTCCACGACGTAATTCATCGGGTCGTCTCCATTGAAGCTGCTGCATGGGGTCTGTGCCCGGCCTCCGGGGAGCATCGTTTCAGGAATCAAACCATCCTTGAACCCCTGGCAAAGTTCAGCCGGCGGTCTGCTGTCCACCCAGTCCTGGAAGTCGAAATCACTCCATGCCAGGAGTTGCGAGATCAACAGAAGCTCCTGCATGGCAACCCTGATTCATGTCCAGTGCTAGCTCAACGAGCACGCTGATGGCTTGTTGCGGCTAGCGGCTTCCTTTGGGCATGGGTCAGGGCTGTTCGTTCTGCAGTCGTTGTACGTATCGCTTCCCTGGCCAGAAAAGCAGTTTGAAGTTCGGATAAATCGACAGGATCCCAAGTGTGATGATCAGCGACTGCACGCCCACGTAGGGGAACACCTCATATCCCGGCATCAGGCTGCTCAAGACAGCGATGTAGAGCCAGTTTTTCTTTAAGCGTGGTCCCAGATCTCTCCATCGTCTCCAGGTGATTGGCAGGAATAGAAAGACGTTCAAAATCTCACCAAGCAACCACACTCTGACTGCGTGATCTGTGGCCCATAGTGAGATTGCCGCTGATAACTCCTCGTAAGAGCTGCTGAAATAACCTCTGAAAATCCAGGCAAGAGCAACGAAGAAAATCAGACCTGCAATCAGTGATCTGAAGATGGCGCTACCCCAGTAATCAACGCGCCCCATCTCTCCTTCAAAAGAGAAGAAAGAGGGTCTTTCATCAGTCATATCAATAAGACCTCAGTTAAATGAACGCTACTTGAATCAATGCCGACAAGCACACTCCTGCCTTCCGTGCTGCTTGTTTGTGGGCTGTCGTTCAGGCAGATGTTGCGTGAATCGGCAGAAGCTGTTTCGAACAGCGCGTCATCGAAGCGGTGATCAACGTTCCCTGCCTGGGCATGCTGTCCTTGGGTTTCATGGATCTGCATGACGTCTGGAGTGCTGAGAGACACAGCACCCATCAGCGTGATGGATGCGCCGAGCAGGCCTGAGTGGAAAGACATGGAACTGTTTGCGGTGGAGGGAACTCCGTTGCCATCACCATCCGTGTTTTTGCTGGTTCACCCGTTGATCTGATGCAGCCACGTCTGTGATGCTGCTCACAGCTGAGCAGCGTGCTCACCGAGGTTTTGATGCTGGATCGATGCCCAAGTTCCAGCCTGTCTGGAGCAGCTCTCTTGTGGAGCTCAATGGCCAGAGGTCAATCCTTGTGCACCATCTCTGATCCACCCAAGGGCCGTCCTCCAGTGGAAAGTTTGTACATTTCTTCGTGGATATTGTCAGACTCTTCTGCGAACCAATTCACGTCATAATTGGTTCTAACTTTCTTAGGCCCTAGATCTAAGACTTGATACTCAAGAGTCATGAAATCCAGACCGCTCTTGTAGCCAAGGTCGATAAGAATTTTTCCGCTTTTCGAGGGTAAGTGGATATTGGTTGTGTCTTGATTTAATGAGACTTGAATGACTTTGGAAGATATCGACTGATCCCCGCTGATGTCTTTGATTCTGATAAAGAGTGCTGAATTAAAGTCACGTTGGATCATTGTTTTGCTTTCGTCTCTGATTTTCCAGGTGCAGATCAACTGATCAGACTGGACGCTGACCGCAAAAAAAGATGCGTCTGAATGAATGCGCTGGTTAGGCTTTAGGCTTTTGCTGAAAATTCTAAGTTTGGATCGCAACCATCCCATATCCTTGTTTTCAATACTGTTTCAATACTCTATGTGTTGAAACCGACCAGTTTTTCTGAGCCACACGATACTTAACGCCTCCGTCCATGCTCGGGAAGGCTGAGATTCATGCGTGGCCCCAATGCAATCTGATCTTTGGAATTGCGTGCGATCAGCGTTTCCTGTCCTTGGTTGATGCAATGAAATCAGTTCATTTCGGCTCTGCGATGAGCATGTTAGGCAGTTACAGTAATGAATGAATGCAACGTCTTTGGTTAATGCTTACTGTGCTCAATCGTGCCAGGTATTGAAGGCTGACTGATGGTGGGTATGGGTGATTAAAGCAATAAAAACCCTTTGAATGCAGGGGCTTGGGGTGATTAAGCTGACGAACCACACTCCCCAGCAACTTGGGGTGAGCACCTCTGATCGTGATGTAATCCTTCTGCGTCCGGGACTGGGAGTAGGCACGGCGGAGTACAGCCAGCAGTCCAAGCCCACGTAGACCCCCCACCATCCGAACTGTCGGTGCTGGGTCTGATTTAGAGGCGGGCTCTATGAAGACTCTCACTGGGGCAGCAGTTGGTATGTCGACCTATCAACACTCGGCGGGATAAGGATCGAACGATCTGATCACTTGCCCTGTCGTGTCGCCGATTGCCGCGTGGTGTTCTCAGAGCCGGCAGACATGAACGTTGGCCCTGAAATTCCAGAGGGTGCACAGTGGAAGCTGACGCCTCTCGATCCGAGATGAAGAACATATCCAATGCTCTGCCTGCACTGCTGTTGGCTGTGGGTGCTTTCTTCAATCCAGTTGCTGCTTATCCGACCGAGACGTGGTTTGAACTGCTGATCGACAAGATGTGTGAGCTCACCGCGGAGAAAGGTCAAGTGGGCGAGGTGGGAACAGAGTCGGTGAATTACGTGCTCGAGCAAGGCTATGGCCCTGAGTTCACCGCATATGCCTTGTCAGTTGGCGAGCAAGGTTTTGGTGAGGCAATAGCGAAGGGTCTTCTTGCAACCTGCCCAGACCTTTACCCGTAAAAAGCCCCGCCATGTGCGGGGTTTTTTACGGCCCCGGAGTATCGGACTCACCAATCGCTCTATTGGCTGCCGCTCAACCATATCCAGTAAATTAGATTTATCCCTTTCATGCATCTTCACGCGTGTAAACTAACTTTTAGGATCTTTATTTTTGCAACATCATGGCATGGCATGATGTTGCTTATGCTCGAGCTTAAATCCACCACAACACATCCAAGAGGTCCCACGCTGATGGGAATTGGCGCTGCTCGCTGTTAGGACTGTCAATATGTTCTTTGCCCTTTTTTGATGGCGATTCGTTCTGAACAGCCTTGTTTTCTTGTTCTTCAGTCATTGAGTAAAAGGATTGTGGGATTGATCCCGAACATCTTCACTCTGCATTTCTGTTGTTTGAGAGTTTGGTAGAAATCTGGTCAGAAGCCAGAACAGTTATGGTGAAAAGCAGGTCAACAAACCTGTATTTCATAGGCAAAGACGTGGGTCACCAGATCAGCTTTGACCCAGCGGATCACTCCTGAATTCACATCAGCGATCTGGAACAGGTTGTGAATGCTCAGGTCTAGGGCAGCACCATCGCAGTGGATCACCTGGAACCAGTCAGGTTCCGAACATGCTGAAAACTCTCTCCCTGTTCACCAGCTGCTCACCAGGAAGCAGGTCATGGTGAATTCAGCGGTGATCAACAGTGATGAAACGCAAGCCCAACGTCAGCTATCGCTACCACCACATGGGTGTTCCCACTTCGGAGCAACGCCCTGGTGAGCACTACAGCTCAACCTTTCGGATGTACACATCCGGTGGTGAGGATCCTGGAGGATTTCGGATTCAATTTCATCGCTTCGAACCCGGCAGCTGCTTGCACCCACTGATTCAGTCCACCCCTCATGTGGCATTTCAGGTGGATGATCTCGTTGCCGCAGTTGCTGATGAGCACCTGCTTCTAGGGCCCTATGAACCGTTCAGTGGTTTCAAGGTGGCCATCATCGAAGAGGAAGGTGTTCCAATTGAGCTGATCGAGACGGAGCTCACTGAAGATGAAATATGGGGAGAACCCAAGGCCAATTCAGTGATCTACCCGGAGGAGACGGTGCCGCTGACCGCCCAGGATGTGGGGCACGAGATCAGCGTTGACCGACCTGATCACACCTGAATCCACATCAGTGATCTGGAGCAGGTTGTGGATCTTCGGATCACGGGAAGCACCACCGCAGTGGATGATCTGCCCCATCCACCTCCAAATAGCTGATGCGGAGGCCTGCCATCACTGGTGAACATCTGAATGCCATCAATGCCAGAAGGACGTGGGTTTTTATCGCTACCCCTTTTTGTTAAGTCACTTCAGGACTTTATGTGCGGTTCCGTCTCCGTCATACTTATCTGTATTGTAAAAACCATTCCTTGTACCGAAGTACAGGGTTACTAACACGAAGGGTATGGAAATATAAACAAGTACCGTGGATAAGGTCATTGGAGATCTGTAAAACCCAGTTGATGCCTCTACGTTAAGTGCAGGGCTTTTGTTTGAGAAGTGAATGCAAACGAACTGATGTATTCTTAATCCGCCAGAGCGCTAATCACAGACAACAGGAAGGCATTCATTCTGCTCGGCGCTTTGCTTCTTCTCAGCACAGCAAATGTGCAAACCACAATCAATGATTTAGAAAGAGCAGCCAGAGGCAGTTGTAAATCCGATAGATGCACAGACTTGCAATATAAATTCAGCGAATGGTGTGCATCTGATTAAGACACTTGCTCTTGGAGATGACATCAAATCCGATAATTACAATGTGCTTTACGGTCAAGAATGGGACTGTACCTAAAACTATTTTTGAAAGGTGGCTGCTGGAATATATTAATGACTTCAATAATTCGAGCTCTAGATACGATCAAGCTTCAATTCACGGCTTAGCGTATGCTGCCAATGAATGCAAATACATCTCCGACGCAACCATCGATGTCCCCAGCCTCCTTGGCTTCTAAGGCTGCATTCAGCGCCCCTCTGAATACCTGGGGCATGATTTCCGTTTTGGTTAACTCCAATGCCAGAGAACTGGATTTCTGGGCTTAGTGCTCCTAATCCTCCTGCTGCCGACCTCAAGAAGAGGCCGACTGTTGAAGGTGTTTCTGAAGAGGTCAAAAACGAGAAAGTCATTTCCCTTGAAGAACTAGCGCAAGACAAGGAGACAGGCTTCGAGGTTCCCAACGATGGTCGAGCCCCGAGCTTCTGAGCACCTCTGGCAGAACCAAGCCGGATGGTGCCGGGAGTACTAGTGACGCGGCTGCTGGCCATGGCTAAGTCTTCTGTACTAGCCAATTACCTATGTCGGAAGATCAGACAAAGAAGAACGACACCAGGGAAGAGCTGACCGATGAAGAAATGAAGGGCGACAGTGGCCTGAAGTTGTTCCGTTCGTTCTGAATCCGTTCCGAATTTCTTCCCAGAATCCTGCTGAAACCACGCGAAACTGCAAGACATGCACGACCACCTAGGCCGTGCTCAAAGCCCTGTTTGTATCTTGCTTCTCTAGTCAGTGACTGGCTTTTGCCGCTGACAGGTCTGCTTCAAGCCAGGGCTAAGGCCTTCTTGTTGTCGTCTTGCACGCTTGTTTCCACAACGGGTGGGAACAGCATGAACACCAGGCAGGTCAGTATTTCATCGAGTCCGTCGTCATCAAGGGCCTGTCGCGAGGATTGTCCGGAGATCGAAAGCCAGGACAGCAGCGTTGCCCCATCGCTGTGGCCCACTCTGGTCATTTCGCCCTGATCGTTTTCGACCGTTTCCATGCCATGACGGTCCTCCAGGATTGACACCACTCTCTCCAGTAGATGCTGGCGATTGAGTCCCTCGTTCGCCTCCATTTCCACGAAAAGGTCTGCTCCTTCGGTTTCAAAACGGACGTTGTAGAGCTTCGTTGCCATTCGCGGCTCCTCGAAGGATCCCTGTGCGGGGTGTGCATGCAGTATCGGTAGGCCGGCTCTTCACGGCAATGGAAGTTGGTGCTCAGCTCAATGTCAGTTGCAGAAAAGCGTCGTCCACCTCAACCATTTCGCTCTCGTCCTCATGGCTGCTGCAGCGGTAGAGCAGGTTGATGATGCGCCCGATCTCCAGGTTTCGATCACCCACCTCCTGCCAGAGCCGGCGTGTTAATTCCTGATCGGCCAGAACGAACTGCGCGTCGACCAGGTCACGGGTAATGCTGAAGTAGGTCTGACGGTCATTGCGGGCACGGCATTCCTCTCCAGCCAACACCCTTTCATGTAGCAGTTCCTTGTTGTTGAGCAGTTTCTGGCGGCCCTGTTCTGTGCTCAGGCCTGAGGGCATGGCATCAACCCGTTGATCTTTCATGCTTTTCTTTCTCTTCGCGCACTCTTCAGTCTGATTGGCACGTAAGGCGCGAGAATCGGTGTTCCTACTCAGCTCAGCTGCGGTGAAAAGCGATCGAAACCAGCTGGTGAAGGTTATTCGCGACGATGGTGTTGAAGACGAGCTCACGCGCAGGTGCTTCAGCACGTATGACGAGGCGTATGACGAACTCGAACGTTTTTATGCCGATCTCTGCTGTTCTGATGATCGGATTGAGTATTCAATAAGACTGACGGAATTGGAGAATGTAACTCTTTGAAGATGTTTTTTGTGGGTAGGTCGTATTTCGGTGGTGGCTTAAGTGATTGTGTATTTCTGTTGACACTTAGAGCGATTGTCGGTTCTTGTTGCTACTGATTGGCTGTTTTAGATTGATGCAAGAAACTTTGGCTTGCTCAATGTTTTTGCGGTTATTGATCTGCTGAACCACGCAATCGCAGGTTTTATTGAGCTGGCTAAGCAGTAATTGTTTGTTGGCTTGCTGATATTCCTTTCGCATCGCTGCAGCGCAGCTGCTGAAGATGATGTTGTTCTTCAAATTAGCCTGAGCAGGACCAGGCGCAGCAAGTGCTACGACTGCAGCCGTGATCACTCCCCACCGTGGGTACATGGCACCGTTGTTGTTTTATTCAGCGACAGCTTAAACCGCATTTTGTCAGAATTGCAGATTCACACCCGGTCATTCTTCTTTCACCAAACTCTCACTTTTAGTAGTTGGCATTGGCGTTAGCCCACTCCCTGCCACTGTCATGACTGACGTGAGCCCTGATCAGAAGTGCTGCCATGTTGACGCCTGTCGAAATGATCTTTGAAGGCTCGTCGTGATTTCTCGGATGATGCCAGTCTGTTCACAAGAAGTGCTGTGTCGTGTGCCGACAACTCTCCGTCGACTCCCCACTTCAGGCAAGACAGTGGTGCCGGAGACTGGCCTCTCATCTGCAGAACGTGCGGGTGACCTTGTCACATTAATGTCAGCGAACCCAGACAAATAAGCAAACAAGCTGAAGAAGTGAAGTCTTGGTTGAGTACAAATCACCAAAAAACTTGCCTGTTTGGCTGAACCGGTCAGCAAAAACCAGCGAACAGCGCGTCCGGCCTCTGTCGGCGTTGCTCACAGGTTCACCTCTGCAGCCGCTTGGCTGGTTTCAAGTCGATCGAAAAGGCCTGAGTGTGGCTGCTCAGGCTTGTTTGGTGGCGTGTTGCTGTCTGTGCCTTGTTGTTGTTTTTGCTGGCTGGAATCAAGGCTTGGCCGGGGTTTTCGGCTTTAGGCGAAGGTTTTCGCTGTCTGCTTATTGCATGACAGGCGACAATAAAACGTGCATTAATAAATACAGGCTGACTCCAATCAGAACGGTAGGGAGTGTGAAACTCATCAAATTCCTCCGACTGTCCTAGTTTTATAGGGGTAATTTGCGTAAGTCGTAGCCTTTGCCACACAAAACTTTTTCCAGGTAATAATGCTTAGGGCTATATGCTTAGCGCTGATTTTATTGCTGGAAGGCAATACACTCAACTGTTCGTTTTGATTTTTTTGTCAATCTTGCCTGTTGATTAAGTGTTCAATGCCTTTTTACAGGCCACTTTTGCCCAGTCCAGAGCTGATTGGTCTGTGTCTCCGAGGGCGATCAGGGCAAGAGCCTTGTCTGATGATCTGCGCAGCAGAGTCAAGCTACACAAGAGGATTTTAGGATTAGGCCCTTCAGAATGATCCTTATTTTTGCCGTCCACAAAGTGACCTGTTATCCATTTTCTGCTCTTGAATCTTTGCTTGGACATAGCTCGCAGAACTACCGCGATTGCTGTGATGAATGTGCCTTTTGTTGTGATGTTCTTGCTGGTGATTCTGTTGCGCTCGATTAGTTTTATCTTTGCCATCGTTTCAGATAAATGTCTGAGTTTGTCAAGACCCTTGTTATCCGTCTCATCAACTCAGCTCTTTTGCTTTGCCTGAGCCTGGGACTGCTTGTCACGGCATGTTCCAACGCTGGTGTTGCTTTGAACAGCAATCCTGTTGTGTCCGAACCCATCTCAATGGATCGAACTGAAGCAGACCAGGGTCTTGTCGAGTCTGCTTCGTTGGATGACGCAATGCTCGGTTCCGGTCTCTGAAGTCTGATGGCACGCGGTACCGCAGGAGATCCTGTTGCTCCGATCTGTTCTGCTGAGTTCATCGAAGTCGTCATTCACCTGGCTTTGGCCGAGACTGCCCTTTGCGCCTGATGTCGCTCAAGACACCGCGTGATCGCAAGATCCCCTTAAGATCAGTACAAATACTCAGTGTGGGATGTCCTGATGGTTTCCTTCCTCGTTTTGGGCACAGTCGTTGGTCTCACCATTTTTCTGCGTGCAACCAGCGACATGGAATCTGAGGCCTGATCAGCGATGTGGTTAATCACGGTTTCATTGCTGACTGGTTTCACGGTTGTTGCTCTTGCGCTCTGAAAGCAAGCAGCGGATTGGGTTTTGTCCTGCTGCTTGCGCCATGGTTTGTATCGTCTCGGTTCTGCTGAAATCCGAGGCCAGGCTTAGCCTTCAGGTCTAATCGCACTGTTCCCATGGGCCTGTTTGGCTGGTTGTTGCAATGGCCTGTGCGTGCTGTGGTTCTGCTGCTCGTGGCGGCGATGCCTCTGGGAGTTGAACTGGCTGGGTTCCAGGCAGCTCTTTCGTCGGCCGTCACGATTGGCTTACTTGGCACCCTTCTGATCCTGCCTTTGAAGTTTGTCTTGGCGCTGCCCTGGGCTGTGACCAGTCTTGGTGGTTTGATTGCCCCGGTCAGCTGGCTGTTTGATTGGTTGATCACCGTGATTCTCTTTGGCCTGGCTGCGTCGTTGATTGATGGTTTTCGTTTGAAGGATGGGTTGCGCAGTGCCGTGCTTGGGGCTGTGGCTTACAGCGTTATCAGTGCCGTGTTCATCCGTGTGCTCGGTCTGGCTGATGTCGGAGTCATCCGAGCTGCTGCAGGCGGCTGACGACTCGTTGCCGCAACTGAACCCGGCCTGGTCGGCAAGATAAGCAAATACACCTGGTTACACAGCTTTACAAAGCGTCTAAACTGCTTTACAGAAGTTCACGATCGTGATGTCTGATTATTCCGCTGCCATCTACGGCCTCATCGCCTTCGCGTCTGTAATCACCGCAGGTGTTGTCTACGTGCTGGCTCAACCCTCGGATCTTCCTTCCGTCAAAAAAGTCAGGAGCTGAGCATGACCACAGCATTGCTACCCCTCGCATACACCGCTGCTTGCACATTTGTGCTGTTGTCGGCGTTTCGTTGCATGGCTTTGACATTCAGGAAGCAAACCAGGACAAGTGACAGAACCGGTTTGAAAACAACTCACCCTGAATTGCTCGATGAAAACGGCTTCATCACGCAAGAGGAACTGCTTGTTGTTCGCTTCGGCGGGCTCGACGGTCATCCTCTGTCGGTCGGTTCTTGAAGAGTGGATGGTGATCTGATGGAAGTTCTCACAGCAATTGCAATTCTCCCCTTTGTTGCTGCCCTTGCAATTGGCGCACGTCAGGCCGAGCGTGAAGAAGATTAATTCTGATTCAATCAATCCGCAGCCAGATCTCATCAATAGATCTGGCAGCATTATTGAGGTCGATCAATGTTGACTCTTGCATTCTGTGGGGTGTTAGCGCTGCTTAACGTGGGTTTCATTATGTTTGTTCTCTTCGTTGACAAGCTGTTCATTTAATTTTTCATGGTGCGTTAAGCGCATACTTTTTGTGAAATTGTTTCTAGAAATGTCGGGCTTAAAGCATTCAATCAATAACACTAGTTCACTGAGTTGAACTTTTTGTTTAGTTGATCAGTCTTCATCTATTCATCGCCTCCGAAACTGGCTACTGTCCGCAAGCCCGAATTCATTCGGGCTGTTTGGTCAACATGTCATTCCCTGTCTGAACCCCCTTCAGGCATCAACCTGGGTGCAAACTGCTTCAAGCTTGCTCGTTCAAGTAAGTCATCAGCAGATCGTTGGGTGATCAGACGCTTCCCAGATCTGACAAATGTTTCACCGAGATCAGACGGTTGAATCGCCATGACGACTCTCGCAACGACTTATGGGCTAACGCAATTTGTGAAAGCTCAGCAGGGCGCATATCCGAACATCTGATCAAGAGTCGTTTGCCATGCTGCCGGAGCATCTGAATGAATTCAGCTCAATAAAGAGGGCAAGACATCGTGGTTCCTCTTGCTACAGACATCCCGTTCAACTTGGACAAGCCAATGGCCTGGAAACTCTTGAACCATCGTTCAACGGCTTCCCGCTCTTCTTCGTTGCAACGCTCAAGGATTTCACGTTGCAGGACCTGTCGAATCTGGGAGTCCATTACAAAACTTCATGCCTGCAGAGTCTGGCGAGTTCTTCCCTGGCACTTCGTTGGCTTGATCACGGAAGGATGTGCAAAATGCTTCTGTGGCCTTGGTTTTGAGCATTTTTACCCAGCGCTTTAGCTCAGTCCGTTGCACAAAGATCGCACTGAGTCAAAGTTTTGCCTTGAGCTGTTCTGTCGTGAGGCTTTTGAGGTGGCTGAGATAGGCCTGTTGCATCATCTCTGCTGGTGTAATGCCGATCTCGTTGCAGTAGGAACGATATTTTGCGAAAACCTGTTCGACCAATGTCTCCTTTTCGGTCATCGAGCCGTCCATCGAGCGTTGAAGAATTTGCTGAATCTGTTTTTGATGTGCAAAAAGAAACCCCCGCCAAAGGCAGGGGTCCTGAAAGTTCAACGTGAGTGTGTCCTTGTTTCCACCACGTGAGCTTTTCTCCTCACAAGATTAATTTAGCCAGTTCACTGGCACAGTGCCACTTGTCGGCAGGCCGGTCTCTTGAATGGCACAGAAGAGCTGCTAGAACTCGATCAGTTGGTTCTCCTCACAGAGATTCCAACTCCTCACACCCACTGAAGGCCCTTCGGGCCTTTTTTTTTTCGGTTTGCGCCAAATGCTGCCTACTTACGCCCTGGACGGCTGTTGCAGGCCCGTACCCCACTGCTAGTGCTTTTCAACAAAAAAGCCTGCCACTGGGGCAGGCCGGGTGATGGGGTCTCCAAAGCTAGGTCGTTGAAACGCTAGATGCAGAGTTTTTCGCCCAAGTGTTTCAAGACTGTTAAAAGTTCACTTAAACCTGAAGGACAGCTTTAGCAACTCCATATGTGCTGTTAACGCACTAGCATTTTCTGCATGTACCACAAGATGTGGTGCAAACGGCCGGGTGATGGGGATTGCTTGGCTTGAGGGGTGAACCGCTTCAATCCTGGAGCGGTTCTTTTGTTTGCACCTGTCGTCAATGCCAAGCGGGTCGTCCAGGGCAACGGTCTGAGTCCCGAAGGAGCCCAGGGAAGCGTTGATTAAGCAGCGCGCTTGTCGTCTCTGAGCCAGATGTTTCGCCTGCTGTCAGGAAGGCGTACAACTGATCGTTCGTAGCGACTGCGGCAGCTCTGCCGGAGCAGATGCTCCTCCGCTTCTTGCAGAAGGAGTGTCAGTCTTTGATCCGTCATCACTGAGTCACAAAGGGCCCCACTATTGAGAAGCAGACTGTTTGATTGTCAAGGCATTTGATTGTGAGATCTTTGTTAATTCTCTGGTGAAATTAATCCGGCGGGATTGCGCCCGGGATCGACACTTGCCTGCGAACGTAACGTGATCTTTACAACGTAAAGCGATAGTTACATGGTTGGGACTTGCAAATCTTTGCTTCTTTGCGTTGCTCTTTGATGCCATTAGTGGCCAGACTGATCGCATTCAGGAGTAGGTATGGCCCGTCGTCGCGTCTTCCCCAGTCCTGAGACAAGGGCTGCCCAGAAACTTTACGAGTCGCTGATTGTCACTGGGGTTGGCATCGCTTTCATTGGTATGGTTACGACCTGCTATCTGGCCTTGTCTGAAGCTGCCTCGGCACCCTTTGACTCCTGGATTGCAGGCAAGACGTTTTTTTAGAGCTTGATCACTGCGCCTGACTGGATTGATCACCCTTCGTCACGCTGACGGCGAGAGGCTGAAGGCCCCGATATTCATCAAAGGGAATAATTTAGATGATTAACATTCGATTGATTGGTGGAAACGCGCAGTTATAGACCTAGAGATGCGAATCTGCATCCCAATGGCTCAATCCAGTCGTATCTGCCTGACATCTAGGGGATCCACCATTGATGCTCTGGGAGGTGGTCAATACAGAGTGTGCGATCAAGGCCGAAGCTGCACAGTCACAGAAGGTCTCTGGGCTGCTTATGAATCCTTGCGTGAGTTGGAGCAAAAACGCGTTCAGTGATTCAATTGTCGGCTTCGAGTCGCTTGAATTGTTCAGAAATCGGTGCGATCAAAGCCTTTGATTCCTCTTCACTGAGGTTGAGGTTTTCGGCTGCTCTCTCGATCAGAGCTTCAAGAGCTCGTCTTTTGTTGTTGTCAGTCATACGACTTGTCTAGCGAGTTCTCCTGAACGATGCACATGTTGCGTTCACAAGACCACACGAAGATGTCATCGGCGAATACTTGATCATCGCTTCAACCTTTGATTTGAACAGGCTCGTAGCGAAGGTTGAGGTCATCACCCAACACCATCAAAAAGGCGATCTCTGATTGAAACGAGAGGAGATGGCAGGTTTGTTCCTGCCCATTTTTTCCGTAGCAAAAGGTGTCGAAACCAGACGGATCTCTCTCAGACTCGAATACCTCACCATTCCTCAGCACAAATCTTGTCATCGTCTTTTCAACCCTTGCTGGTTTGATAGCCAGAGGGCGTGCATGAGTCAGGTCTTTGTTCAGATCAGGTTCTGATTTTCTGACAAGTTGTGCATCCTGGTATTTGTCATCATTCGCGTTCAGCTGAGTTTGTGCTGTTTGTCATCAGTGCTGAGTGAGCTGAAGGTGTCTGACCTGAACAAGCCAGACACCCTCCATTGATGCGATAGGGGGCCAGATGACCTCGCAGGCACAAGGTTCCACGAAAAAACAGAACCTGACCTAGCTCCCGAGCATGGGCATCAGTCAGTGGAAGTCGAAGCCAACGATTTGGCACATGCCCCTGCAAGGCATCGCGCTGACTCTTGGCGTCTTCCCGTCGCTGTCGTTCTTCACGATCGTTCTTGGCGCAGACACCTTCAACCTGCAGTTCTTTGGAACAGCGCAGACAAGCTGTGATCACTGGTTTTTTGCGAGCTGTGTTGGTTGAAAGCTTGTCTCCGGGCACTTCCCTTTCCTGGCCACAGCTGCAACGACACCACCAATAGGCATTGCCACTTTTGGTACGGCGTTCCGAAGGGCGAACGACGGTCAATCGTCCGTAGATTTCGCCAACACGATCACGGGGTATGGATGGCATGCCAATCTCTAGATCTCAACGAATCAGCAGTTTGGTCAGCGTCATTCCTGATTGACGTCATTCGTCAGGTCGACACCAATCTCTTTCATGGCACTGACCGTGTCATTGACTGAGGGAACCACTGCAACTCGCCTTTTGAGTTTGTCCAGGGGTTGAAGCAGCCAAGTCCAGAAAGACGATTTTTGACTTTGTTTTCGAGTCTCCAAGCTTTCATCTCACCACTACATTCAATTTAGCTCTTCTTCTACTGGCTGCTGTCAATGCTGTTTCCCTTCATCATCACTCATTGATGGAGTTGAATCTCAGCCCGTACACGGTCAACCTCTGATTTGATCAATCACATTGGTTTTGGCATTCAGAAGGCGGCCAACGATTCTGGTCGTTTCACCTTCTCCTACGTTCAGATCTGAGAGCTCCTGAAATTTATTGAAGAAGAGCTCGTCAATTTCTTTGCAAAAATTGTCGTAAAAAATTGATAGAGCCTCTTTCTTGTCTTCTCCGTAGAGTCTTTCCACTGTCGTTGCTGATGCTATGAATATTGCATTGTATCAAAAGTCAGTCTGGATGAGTGAAATGACTTCGTTTCTCCAGTTCGAACTCATCGAACAGAGCCGATGCAGCCAGTGGCTGTTTCATTACAATCAGCTGTTCAATCCGGTTGGACCACCAATGCTCCAAACGATCAATCTCTTCCCCTGACCAAACAAAGGTTGGCAGCATCTGTCTACGCTCCCTTGGCTTTGAAATTGCTCCAAGCTGCCAATGGTTATGACCCTTGAAGTGTGCTGATGCGGTCTCCATGGATGATTTCCCATGTCCCATCCGAATGGGTAATCAGGAAATATTCTTCGGAAAGTCGCTGTAATCTGACTTGACTCATAAAAATAATTTACGTTCTTATAAGGTTGCGTCAGTGTGCCGGTTGATACTCTCTGCGGATATTTTTGGCTTTAAGAACCTGAGTCTTTGATGGGTTCATCTGTTGAGACGCATTGCTACGACGGTTCAGCAACTCGCGACACCTCATCTGGTCTCATTCATTTCACTTGAACTAGTTTGATTGTCCGAGAGTTGAAATTCCGGTTGCTGTTTCGCAATTGGATTGATTGGATTGACGGAGGTTTCTCCACTCAATTCGAATCAGGCAGGTTGGGCTGGTGATTACTAGGGATGGTTTCACCAGCGCACCGCTGTCAAGCGTCTTGTCCCATGGCGTGGATCGACGACGAATGGGCTTTGCTCGGGAGTAAGATAGTCAGGTTTTTGTTTGCCTGAAAGTCATGAGTGAAGAAACGTCGAATCAACTTTCCTCAGACTTGTGCTTACTGATTCTGCGCGTTTCAGCAGGTTTTCTCATGATTCATCATGGTTTTGAGAAGTTGCAGGACCCTGTTGGATTCACTTCATTTATTATCGATCAGTATTTTCCTTTTTTGCCGTTTGACCATGTCCTTTGGACATATCTGGCTGCCTACACTCAAATCATCGGCTCGGTTGTTCTTATTTTTGGAATCGCCACTCGTCCTGCTGTGATTGGTTTGTTGTCAACCATGTTGTTTGCGATGACCTTTCATTTCCTTGACACAGGTCTCCAAGGTGCTCCATTCGCCGTTGTCGAAGCTCATAACTACGAATTTGAAACTTCAGCGCTCTATCTGTTTATATTTCTGGTGCTTGCCATCGCGGGCTCTGGCTCGCTGAGTCTCTCCAGGCTTTATCGGGATCGTTTCCCGCAACTTCTTCAGGCCTGGGTGTGATCACTCGATCAAGCGGTTAACGCTGAATCTGGCCTGGCAGCCACAGTTCAGCGCTGAGTATTTCTACCATGCAGATGCCCACCTGCAGAGAAAGCCCTCCGTTTGAGAGGGCTTTTTACTGGGCTTCCGCAAGCATCTGATCAATGGCGCGTCGTGCTGCAGCATCGGCAGCCTTCAGAGATGGATACTCCCTGCCCAACTGCTTGAGGTGGCCCTTGGGAGAGCCAAGCACGAGATATCCAGGACCACCGGTCATTTCCTTAATGACATAAGCCATGCCTTTGTGCTCGTATCGACCCTGGAGCATTGAACGATTAGTGGCCATTCCTCATCATTTAGCAGATTTAGCGTTCTTTGGCCGTCTCATCTCGTGACTGACTGGATCCGCTGCTCCTTTCAGTTGTTAACTGGTGGCCGCAACGTCACCTGAGACTGATTGGATTGAGTTGATTGAAAATTTTACATATGTTCTCGTAAGTTTAGCTAAAGGTTCGACTTGAATAACGTGTCAGTGCAGCTGTTCGATCCTTATTTGCTGCTGATTCGGTCGAGAATGTTGAGCTCAATCCATTGTCTGGTCTTGGCTCTCTCCTTCTTTAACGGAGTTGGATTTTCAAGTGCTCTCAGGTCGATATTGCTTCTGTAGACGGACGGAATGTATGAGTCTTCCATTAATCTGCGAATCAGTGTGTTTTTTATGTACTGGTCTCTTGCGAATGTAATGACAACTGAAATGATGAATGCCGGTGGAATTGTGGCAATCAAAATGCTTGAAGCATCGGAGGCTTCGGTAAATTTCGGGAGAATGTAAGCGACGTTAAACACCAGCAAGGTTGCAATGTAGGCTTTATTGCTTATCAAGGCTTCTTCTGCCTTCCTCTTAAACTTCTGAAAAGATGGTGGTTTGAATTTCATTAAATTGGTGATTTTGAGAAATCTAATTAAATCGCTGTGTTGTTGATGCAAAAAACATCACATTCTGGTTGAACATTGGGCTTCGCCAGTGTTGCTGTCTCCGATGAGTGCCGCTACAGGCGATGATCGGCCTGGTTGCTGATGACCATGGCTCTGGATCAGTTGAAGGCGTTTCTGCTTCTGATGCAGAGCGATCCAGCCTTGAAGGATGCTGTTCTGGCCTCATCCACTGCTGACGATGTGGCCAAAATCGCTGCCGGTTTCGGCTATGAATTTGCCGGTGATGAGCTCCTGCGTTTCTCCGGACAGAAGGTGGGGCGCGTCACGGTGTCGAAACGCCAGCCTCCCGGCGAATACAGCTGAAGCCTCAGCATTCTTGTCTTGTGACCTGATTCTGTGTTCTCCTTGGCAGGTTGATCACTTCGCTCCGCAGCGCATGAAGCAACTGCCTGGGCGCAGTCGCCCCCCCTGGCTCCAACAACTGATCAGCTTTGCTGTTCTGGTCATTGTCACGGTCTGGATGGTGACGCTTCTGCCGGTTCTGCTTGTTGTCGGACTGATTGCAGCGGTTCTGTTGGTTCCTGTGCTCAAACAGCTTCGTCAGGAAATCGATCAGCTTGAGCGAACCCAACAAGGGGACAGCGTTCCCCCTAAAGATGTAACGCCTTGGCATCGACGCGTTTGGAATCGCTGGCACAGTCGTTGATTCGCCAGAGCAGTGTTTTTGTCGCCAGCTGTTGGCATCATCGGTGCAGGATCACAATCGTTTTCTCTCGTGGGCTCCAGCGACCCTCTCATTCAGGCCAGTTCCATTGCTGAAGCAATCGAGAAGTTGGCCGACCAGCTCACTCCTTCAGTGATACGCACTGCTCGGTCTGATCAGCAGGGTCGTGCAGATCTCGACCGCATTGAATACGCCCTTGGCACGATTGGTAAAGCACTGATCCTCACTGATTATTCGATCGATCAGGAAAAGGACATCGACAAGCTTCAAGCCTTTAGAGAGTCTCAACAGCGTTGAGATGTTCCTGAGAATGTCATGGGTTGGAAGGCAAGGACTTTCTGCTGAAACATTGTCTGACTGACGCTCTGGCCACTGCGGCCCGTTGTCCATAGTCTGGATGGCCAAGACATCCTTTTCATGGCCGTTCTCGGGCGTCAGGCAATCCTGCGGGCGATCAACAGTGGCGCCATCTCCATCACTCCGTTCATTCCGGAGCATGTGGGTCCTGCATCAGTTGATCTCACGCTGGCTTGCAGTTTTCGGGTCTTTCGCAAAGTTCACGAAATTGTCGATGTGAATGAAAACACCGACTATCGCTCGTTCACCGACAAGGTCGACATCGCCGAGGGAGAGCACATATTGATCATGCCCGGTGAAACCATCCTGGGGATCACCGAAGAACGATTGAGGCTAGGCCCCGGACTTTGTGGATGGCTTGAGGGTCGCAGCCGATTTGCTCGTCTGGGCCTGATGGTGCATATCAGTGCACCCTTCATGGGGCCTGGAATCGACAGCCAACAGGTGCTGGAGATGAGCAATTTCGGACCTGCTCCTCTTGCTGTTCATCCTGGCACCGCCATCTGCCAGTTCATCTTCCAGACTCTTGATGGAGAAGAGAACTATCAAGGGCGTTTCGCCGGTCAGAACCAGAGCAGTTTCTGAAACAGCCTCTGTCGCTCATCCTGCGATGCCACAAGCGATGCGAGCCCCTCCACCGCCGAGTGGAGGAACATCGCTGTAAGTGTCTCCTCCGGCATGCACGATCAGAGCCCTCCCTCTCAGATCAGCTGTTTTCAGCCGGGGCGCCACAACTTCGGAAGTGGTGCTGCCGTCGGCATTGACAATCAGACGACTGAGATCACCACGATGTCCATCCCTGAACGGACCGCTGTGTGTGTTGGTGTTATCGGGATCCCAGTGTCCTTTGGCTGCGAGCCCTGCGACGCTGACATTTTCATCATTGAAAGCTGCCTGGCACGACGTTCCGGCATGCAGATGAAAGCCATGCTCGCCTTCGCTCAGGCTGGTGAGGGATGGTGTGATCACAAGTCCGTTCCGACTGTCCCTGGCCAGAACTTTGCCAATCGACTCTCCGATCCCATCCTTGGAGATGCTGTGGATGTCAATCTCCAGAGTGCTGGCCTGAACTTTTCCCGGCAGCAGCAGGGCGATGCAGAGGGCCAACAGCGAGGCAACAAAGCGCATTGAAGACTTTTTTCTCCGAACATTCTGCTGTTGTGGCCTGACCCCTGTGATTGACAGCTGATGCTCACCGCGTTCGGAAGTGCAGTGGATTTGCGGTTGTCTTATCACCATGCAACGTCGTCCCAAATGGCGGACGACACCTCAGGCATCACGCCATCCACCGGCGAAGTCGATAAGTTGTCGCCTTGCTGATGGTCTGGATGAAGCGTATGAAAGCGGTCCTGAATGGAACAGTGCTTGCTGAAAGTGACGACATTGTGATGGTGGATGGCAACCCCTATTTCCCCCGCTCGGCAATGCGTGAGGAGTTCTTCCGTGATTCCAGCCACACCACGGTTTGCGGCTGGAAGGGCACTGCCCGCTATTGGGATGTGGTTCTGGATGACAAGGCCATCAGCAACGTCGTTTGGAGTTACGAAACACCTAAGCCTGAGGCCGACCAGATCCGTGAGCGATTCGCCTTTTACCGCGGCAAAGGTGTGGAGGTGAGCTAGGGCTTCCTAGAAGCCAGCTGTTGCCGTCAATATCAGCGAAATCCTGCCCTCAAATCCCTGCTTTTGATTTGCGATTAGGGCAGGATCGAGTGCAAAAGGCAGCGTCGGTCAGCTGCCTGCATCGCTGGCGGGTCCCTTCTTTGGTTCGCCATCGTGTCGGCATGCTGAACAAGGGCCGCTCACTCGTTGACCGTCATGCGCTGAAGAAAGGTGTTGGCTGGCTGGAGAACACCCAGCAAGGAAAGGTCTCCCAGTTCAGAAACGACTTGCCCACTGCACACGCTCATTGGGTAGAAGTCGAAACGCGGTCAGTCTCTGGTCAAGGTCAGCTTGTTATCAGACGGATGCTTCGCCACAACGCCACTGAGGCATGGGAGGCCATGCAGAAGTCAGGCGGGTGGAAACGCTGCCAGTCTGGGTGGTGAATAAGTTCTGCCCCATTCACCAGAAGCTCACCACAACCTCTTGGGCACTGCACCAGGGCTGTGTAGTGGGGGTCACCAGAAGGGCTGTGATCTTGAAGGAGTCGAGGGGGCAACACCCCCAACAGAACTCACTCACTTCAAAACCATGACTACTGCAATTTCGTTCGATCGTGTCTCCACTGATCAGAATCAGAATCAGAATCAGATTCAGAATCTGACCGATGACCAGCTTGAGATGGTTTTTGGTGGAGCCAATGAAACATGTCGCCAGTGGATTGATCCCAGAACAGGTGTTACCCGCATGTATTGCAGCCAAATCGTGAACTGAGCCCAAGGCTCATTGACGAGTCCAGTACAAACCTCGCCAAGTGCGGGGTTTTTCTGTCAAGCAAGTGCGCTCTTGACTCTGCGTGGCTGCTTTTTGAGGTTCAGATCGGCTGAAGGCAATCACAAGCCCCTTTCGTGAGAGCGTTTCAGGTCTTGATGGAGTGTTCGATAAGGGCATCCAAATAGTTAGTGATTCCTTCTTGGAAGTTGCACCCATAGCCGTTGGATGCGAGTGCAGCAATGATCTTGGCTTTCTTTTCCGGGGTGACAAAAATGCAGATGCTGCTCTTGCCAACACGACTTGCTTGTTTTTTGTACTGATCGTTCATGGTGAACAAAGCAATGTTGTCGAGGAGAGATCAAAGATGAGTTGGCTGTTGGACATCGGTGTTTCACTCGATGGACCCACCATCTCCGGGTTCGGCGTCTGAATCGATGACCTGTCTCAAGCAGTGCTGTGAGATTTCTCACAGGGTCTTTGGTTTGTTTCTGGAATGTGCATCAGCTGCCCTTGATGCAATGACAGATAGTTGCTGAACGACCAGGAACCCAAGGTCTGCAGTTTCACCAACGCCAATCCCACTGCGGTGGCTCATGGGTGGAAGCGTTGTCAAACTCAGTGGTGACGGTCAGCAAGATCGTGACAAATGAGCACCGTTGAGAACGATGGCGGCGATGGGATCCATCATCGGAGTTCCTTTGTCTGGATTCACCACTGATCAGATTCCCATCGATCAGATTCCATCGATCTAGATCCCCCGTTGAGGCCGGTAATCCCTATCGATTCGCTCCCGCACTGGGCATGGAGAATTTTGGATGATTTCAAAATTGCTGGAACAAGGAAGATGGTCTTGCTTCAACGAATGAGAATCTTCGGGAGTGGGTTAGTCATTGCCGCATATTTCATTACCCTCCACCTTGATGTGGTGACTGGTGTGATTGTTCATTTGGCAGCCATGAGCATCTCTGTGCCCTACTTCATCAAATCCAAAGCATGGGATGTGGTGATCATGATGACTTTCCTGATGACGATCGGGTCTGGGCGTCTGATCACAGCAGCTATTTCTTGATTGAACAGAGGCATTGGCACTGACCAATGAATCCTCACTTCCGAGGATGCTTGACGTGCACTGGTCTTCTGGGATACCGCGTGATCGTCTTTACGTTAGTTAACATAATCTAAACCGTCGTCTGGCAATGTCTGAAGTCACAAGCAAATTCACGCCTGATCCCTATAAGTCTTTCAGTGAAAAACTGAATGGTCGCGCAGCTATGCTGGGCCTAGGTATTGGTTTGGCTGTTGAAGCTTTGACCGGCAAAGGCATCATTGAACAAGTCAGTACCTTCAACCAAGCATCTGTGATTGACTTCTCAGGTGTTAAACGTTTGCTGGTTGTGATGTTTAGTTGCGTTGGAATCTTCGGCTGAGCTGCTTGATTCCCTCAATCCAGCAAAGCAACTCTCCAACACTCACTAACGCGATTGGCTTTTCCTCCTCAATCAGAGGGGATCAATCCAGCGCAGCGGACATGCCCGGTAATGCAGTGAGCTGACATTCCCGGGCTTGCCTGCTCCGTCAGCCTGAGCCACAAGTCCGGCGTCGAGCGCTGTGACTCAAAACTGAATCGGAATCCAATAGTGACAAGTTTCACCCTGCTGCTGTGGCCGTCAGGCCAATCCATCCGCGAACAGATGTGTAGAAACTGTTTCCAATCTGTTCGTGGGTATCAACAAACGATTGTTTCTGTGTGGTCGGTTGCATGCCGGGTATCACCATCACAACCTCTTGAACTCACTGGCGAAGATTAAAACTGCAATCAATTCACTGCAATGACCACCGAGATTCGTAACTGGGACACCATTGCCAAAGCAATGGAAGCCGCCGGGACGACATCAAGCCAGATGTATCTCCGCGCCAAAGCCTTGGCAGAAGGCAAAGCCGATCCAATGCCGACCTCTTTCCCTGCAGCTCCCTTCAGCATTTCGGCTGTGGCTGGCTGAATCAGTGCGGTCAAAGCCTCATGATCTTTGGCTCTGACCGCACTTTTGCGTCCTGATTCAGGACAGGTGAAAGTGCCCGAGTCCGAGTCAGTCACTGCTCAGAAGTTGCGGACCGCCTACTTGTTCTCAGCCTTTGGCTTTTGCGCCTGTGGGCTGTGGATCGATCTGACTCAGTCAGATCTTTTGATACAGCCAGTGTTCGAAGAATTCACTTAAACGAATTCGTGGGAGTGTCTGCGCACAAATTGTTGAGTATTTTTCTTCAGAGAATTATACCTAAGTAATTTATGCATTGAAACAACAGGCTTGACTTTATTTAGTGGCACGTCTTATGGACTATCTACTTCTTAGGCCTGATATGGATTATTTAAACGCCAAATGTGATCAAAGGCCTCTTGCCGAAAGCTGGGAGGCGCTTGAGAGTTATTTCACATGCATTTCAGAATGTTCGATGAATGATCATGAATGCGTTTCCAATTGTCTTGATCAACATCTCAACAGCAATGATGGAATGAGTCCATCATTAGCTTCATTCTTGTCTGGGCCTGCGAATCGAAATGGCTTCTTGACTCAAGCTTCCTGAGCCTGTGTGGGCACTTGGTCGAATCTCCCGACTACCGCTTCACGGCTTGATTGCGGGAAGGCTGAGACAAGCTCGAGTCAGGGGCGCACGAGCAATCGTTGAAGACCAGTTGTTTGAACTGATTTGCATTCAGTGCCGGTCAGGCAAGTTCGCAAGCTCTCCAGTTCCCAGAGGTCGCGGCGGCCCCTTTACATTAGTTAATATTTATGAAATTCTTGTGATCCATGCCTGACGCCACCGACAACTTCACTCCCGATTCAACCAAGGTCTTCAGTGAAAAGCTCAACGGCCGTGCTGCGATGCTCGGTCTTGCGATTGGATTGGCCACCGAAGCGCTGACCGGAAGAGGCATCATCGAGCAGGTCTTTGGAATTTTCGGGTGAGTTTCCTAGCGGAGCAATCTTGAGTCTTTCGCCTTCGCTTCTGTGAGGGCTTTTTTGTGTCCAGTCATCATCGCTAAATCCATGAGCATCCAGCTTCGCCTGCAGTCAACGTTGTTTGGGCTGGGAATTCTGTTGACAAATCAACCAGCAGCGCAGGGAAATGAGACGACAGCAGCCACAATTCAAATTCAACAGACGGGCAACACCCGATCGGCTGTCATGACATTGCCAGTGTCGCAGGTTCATGCCTGGAACGTGCTCACGGACTATGTCGGAACTGGAGAGGCGATGCCAGATATCAGCAAGGTCCAGCTGCTGAGCCGTCAAGACAATCTCCTCCATCTACGACAGACCTATCAAGCTCCTTACACATTCGGCTTGACGATCAGCGCCACACTGGTTGTGAAAGAAAGTCCAAGATCGGCAATTCGATTTCACATGCTTGAAGGTGATCGCATCCGCAAGCTCGATGGCAGCTGGACGTTTACCCCGGCAGCTGGTGGTACCCGCATCAAACACACCCTCACGCTTGTTCCAGATCTGCCAGACATGCTGCAACCGGTCTTCGCTGAACTCAGCCGCAACAGCATGCGTGAAACGATGCAACGCCTCAGTGATCTGATGCAGTCCGACAACCAAGTTTCATCACTCGATTAGCTGGTCTCACAGGCACTCTGTCCCCATTTGGGAGTCCTCCTAGACCAGCCAGCTCATTTCATCCTTGGATGGAATCTGAAAGAGTGCTTTGGCGTTTTCAGCAAATGTATGCCAGTCAGCCACATGTTCGGCATAACCATGCCAGATGTTGTCTTCGATGCGAAGGCTGAAAATCACTTCTCCTGATTGAGAGGTGATTTTCAGTCTGATTCCTCCGTTTCGACGAAGAACCCAGGCTCCATCGCCATTTTCTGGATCAATCAGGGCATCATGCTCTTCTTTGGAGATGCACTCAGTCTTCAGATTGTGCTGAGTGCAGTAATCGGCCAACGCCATGAGTTCTGAAATCCCGTTCAACCTGTGCATTTGCTGAATGACGTGAAGCCTCTCCTCCACGCAATTAGCGGTTTGGTGCCACTCCATATCGCTTCAATAGCTTTTCTCTGGTTTAGCCATTGTTGAGTCTTCAGGTTGTATCAGTCGATCATTTGTGTTCCCAGAGCCCAACCAACGGAGGCTTGCTCAAAGAGTGATCAACTCACCCGCTCGGGGGAGCGTCAGCCGCACTCAGTACCGCAGCAATCCTCTGAGGTCTGATTCCGGCTGAGCTTCGCTCTGCATCGACCGGAACAACACCTGGCATCTGCACGTTTCGGCGTGAACGTGCAGCCACAGCAGCAGCACTGCCTCGCTGGACGGGCTGGCCTGAGTGCCCGGCGGCGGCGAGCATCAGCAGCACGTCTTTCAAGGCGATCATCCAGCTGCTTCCGGCGCCCTTCAGCCAGTCGCTCCAGCAGTGAATCCGTGTCTTCAGGGCTGGGTGCATTGCCTGAGTGCCAGAGCTGACCGTCCGCGACGAACCATGGTGTCCAGCGCCAGCGGCGAGCGCCCGGAGGTGCCCACCAGAGCCGACCTGATGTGGTGAGCTTCCACCAGCCTTCAGCGTTTCGCCAGGGCGTTCTGGTCAGCTCCCGCTGGTGCTTTGCAACCGGCCGGAGACACTCCTCACGACTTGTTTTGAGGGGCTCCTGCTGGGGATGCTTGTGACTGTTTCGGCTACGCATAAGTGCACGTTAAACCGTACCTCGAGGGTCGGTCCTCCCTCTGTTGAGTCACGTTCATCAGCAATAGACAGGAACTGTTCCATTCCGGTCATCACCATGAATACCGATCTCATCAAGTGTCAATGCAACAGCGGCTGTCAGTGCAGCGTCGAGGCTGCGAAAGCTGTAATGCGACACGGCAAAGCCTTCTGCTGTGAACGTTGCGCAGATGGTCTCGCCTGCGGTTGCCGCTGATGGTCTCGCCTGCGGTTGCCGCTGATGGTCTGACCCCTCACACCTCAATGCCCCGCACTTCGCGGGGCTTCGAGGTGTGAGGGGTTTTGTGGAGAGAGCGAAAGTGACTGCTCAGCGCCACCTGCTTGACCCTTTCGGCCTTGTTTCAATCTCGACCTTCTGCATGTCAGGTGGCAGCTGACTGCTTGCTTCGGCCTGGCTGGAGGCAGTTCAGCCTTGTTCGCCAGCCAGGTTGATCGCAACATATCCATCGCGCATAAGGGTGATAATCATTTTCAGGATCAATGAATTAATCGATAATCATTATCGTTTGCTCTGTTCAATTGTGTGACCTTTGGTTGTGCGCAGGTCGCTGAATCTCCATTTGCCATTAGAACAATGGCAGAGGTCAATGTTTCCTGATGGCAACAGTTTTGAAATGTGCTTGCCCAGGCTGCAACTGCGAAGCAGGCGGTTCGGCTGCTGTGCAAAGAAACGGCCAAAGTTTCTGTTCTGATGCTTGCGCCACGGGGCACCCCAACGATGAGCCTTGTCATGATGCTGCGGGTGCTTGTGGCTGCAGTTGTGGCAGATAGTCCGTCAGCCTTGGCTGGATTCCCGGGATGAGCTCTGGGTCCTCTGTCAGCTACGAGAGTGATAATCATTCTCGCATTGCGGCCGTTGTGTAACTCTCACTCGGTTTTCAGCTGATCAAGATCATCCAACTGTTAGGACGATTGAAGTCGTACTTCAATCGATGTGCTGCAACAACCCCAACGCTGATCATCACAAGAGTCAGCCTGGCGATCCAAAAGTTCCTGCGAAGTGAGCTGACCTTTCAGGGGCAGATGCCGGTATCTTCGCCGAGCTCAAAAACGATGGTTTCGATCGTTGAAACCTTGAAACTGATTCATCACGCCCCTCTCTGTATGGGGCGTTTTTGATCGGTCCAAAGTCCATGAGTGCCTGCACGGCATGACCCAACCCACTGGGTGTTCCACCTTGCTTGAATGGCCACCATGGGGAACAAGCCGTTTTTTCAAGCCAATATTCACTCTCCGGGAACGGGAGTGGCGTTGATCGTGATTGCGATCACTCTGATTCCGGTGGGTGTGGCCTCCCTGGCTCAGCTCAGTTGCTTTGGCAGGCCCAGCTCAAGCTCTGCCGCCTGGTCCATCGAGCGCATGCGTATCTGTCATGGCGGCTGAATGGAGTGATCCGATGGGGCAATGCCGACCTAACGCCGCTCCGTGATTGAGACGGCAAGGTTCAGTGATCTCTGCTGATTAACGCTGTCCAACCCAGCGGGTATCCCTATCCACTGGATTGTCAGACGCCCGAAAGCTCGACGCAGTTCGGACCACGACTATGACGACTGCAGTGATCCCTCTGTGGGTCGCCAATCAGCAAGCTGACCCAAGGCAAAAAAAAAGACCCATGGGGTCTTCAGTGGGTGTGAGGAGTTGGGAATCTCGGTGAGGAGAGCCAACCACCTGAGGTATAGCCACAGCTGTGTGGTTCGGTGCATTGAAAACACACCTGGTTGCATTTGCACCGCAAGTTCCGAGCCATCTCTGATGGCCTCTGATTGCAATCAGCTTTGTTCAAGAATGTCGTCCACCATGACGCTGAATCAAAAGACCACATCGCAAAAACCTCCGGGGCTCGACATGAAGCTGGGATCTAAAGTTCGTGACAACGTATACAAGAACACCTATTCCGTGGTGATGATCTCTAGCCTTGTTGTATTGGGCCGGATGATGGGGATTATCCGACATTCCAGTCTCAACCACTGCTAACCCAGTGGTTTTTCATTGGCATCAAAGAAACAGTGCAATCACCCAGAAAAAGAGGTTGGATTGCTCCAACCTCAGATCCATCTCGAACTAAGCGGATGATGCCTGTTGCATGAGTTGATGCAAGCCGTGCTTGGTGTAGTTGGAAGCAATCGTGCTGACCTGAAGCCTCATCGCTTTGTTTTACGGCGATTCGCCTTGCGGGTTCCTCCGTATCTGTAGCCCGGTTGGGAAGCAATTGCTGCCCAGCACTCTGCACACACAAGAGTCCACTCTGTCGTTGCATCGCTGCGCACCCGGTAATGCACAGACCCGGGGCTTCCACAGAGCTCGCAGCAGAATCCTGATTCAGCATGGATCACCGGCCCAGCGCTCCATCTCGCCAGGGATAACGCCCATGCTTGACGAGCATGTCGCGGTTTCGACGCGCCACGTTTGCCGTTGCGATGTCAACCCATCTCTCCAGAAGAGGGATTGCCTTGTTCACCGTCTCGAGGCATTCGGCGTGCAACAGAGGCATCAACCAGAATTGTCGACGTGCCTTCAGAGGCTCATGCTCCAACCAACGTTGATCCAGTGCCAGTTGGCTCAATCGCTGTGCACGGAGATCTCCCTGGAAGGCACGAGCCTGGTCACGCCAGATCTGTCGAGAGAACTGATCGAGTAACAACACAAGAGCCAGAGACGACGTCCTGCTGACTTCCCACTCGATCAAACCCTCCTCCTGAGCGGCTTCCACCAGCGGTCTGAATCGTGCACTGACAGAACGGTCAAATTCGCGATCCCGGCGAAACCATTGCCAGGGTCTGCACTCTTCAAACCAGAAGCGAAGGATGTCTTCGGCGAGGGGGATTCCCTCAGCCGGCATTGCGGACCCGTTTCACGGCAAGACCCGCTTCCGCTGCAGTGATGCCTGCCAGCAACAGAAGGCCGAGCAGACCGACCAGCTGATTCTGCTGTTCCATATCAGCTGTGGCTCCCTGTGCCAGTGCAGCACCGGCAACAAACCAGCTGGTGGCAAGAGCAGATGTGATCCAGTAGGCCTTCCATCGACGCTGATAGAGGTATCCAGCACCGAGGCCCGGCAAGACATTCAGCAGCACGGCGACCCAGCCCGCTGATGCGGCGAGAACCTGGTCGCGGTCGGGAAGGGGCATTTCTTCTGGAGACTGTGCGCTCATGCCTTGTTCTGGTTAGCCGCATAGGCCACGGCTCCGCCTGCCACAAGGGTGAGCAGACCGGTGCTCAACAAAAATCCTGTGAGCAGGATCAAGCCGATCACAGAGCCAAGCAATGACATCTTCACTCGCAGCAGCTTGGATTTGATCAACAGAATCAGCAACAGTGTCACCGTGGCCTTGAGACCGGCAATCTTCGCGGTGCTGATTGGACAGAAAGGAACGAAGGGAGGGAGCATTGAGCTGGACCTGCACGAGGGTGCGACCGTGTCACTCTGTCGTTTTCCAGACGCTGCTGTGGATCAACCTCTGCAATGGCTCAAGCGTATGGGTCGTCGACTGTTCCAGCTCCTGCTGGTGTTGACCGTGATCATCACGGCTGAGTTGCCGGCGTCAGCGGCCTGGATTTGTGACGGTGACCGCCTCACCGCAGAACCCATTCAGCTGGGTCGTGATGCCTTCGGTGCCACGGCTGAGCCGATCCCCAACAGTGCTGACGGCACTGTTCCTGGTGATGTGATCCTGCTCAGCTGGCGGGGCGTGACCCTGCAACTGCCTCGCACCAACAATGCCGGGGCTCCCAGTTACACCGATGGTCGCTGGTGGTGGCAAGTTGAGGACGCCGAGCACCCCGACTTCCGCCAACGCAAGGGCGGAATCGTGAGTTATGCCTGCAGCCCTGAAGAATGAACCTGTTGGGGTCAGGCCGCAGGGGCTAATCCCTGCACGAGTGAGTACTCATAGGCAGCAGCCGCCAAGAGAAACACTCCGATCACTCCAATCAGCACTCGACCGTCAATGCGTTTCAAGGTGAGCTTGTCTGCTGAGCAGAACCAATGGAGATTCACGCTAGTGGTGATGCCGTTGATGGGCTACAACTCGCCCGCGCGTCGTCGTTGTTCTTCCTCTTCAAACCGGTCAGTCTCTACCAGGGTCCAGCCGTCATCTCGAAGCATGGAGTTGATGACCTGGTCGCGATAGTCGACCTCCAGAGCACCATCAACACCAAAGGCGGTCATGATCTTGTCTCGATCAGCGATCAATTCTTCGCGGTAGATCTCATAGAGGTCGGGGTTCTCAATCAGACTGGGATCGGGCTTGCCGTCGAGTCGCCATAGCCACTGGTACAGGAACGGTTTGTACTTCGACTTCGTCTGCACGATGGGCATCAGCTGATCCAGTTTCAGCAGGTCGCACCGGGTTTGCGCATCCCAGATCTGTTCATCGCTCAGGGCTTCTGCGCTCTGCTTGCAGTGATCGAACAGGGCTTTGAGGAATTGCTGAGCTGTGCACTCAAGGCACAGCTCCTGAGCAGCGATACCCTCCTGCGCCAGATAAACCATTCGGTTCAGGTCGTTCTGGCTGAAGCTTCCCTGCAGTGCATAAGTGGCTGCAGCCTTGCGAATATCCCAGAACAAGCCGGTGTTCTGCTCGCAGGCACGGGTGATGAAGCCATCAAAAATGCTCTGATCATCGGCAGTGATGTGAATCGAGAGAGCGTGCACCGCTGATGCGAATTCCTGGTTCAGCCGATGATCGAAATTCTGCTGATGGGATCGATAAAGATCGCTGCGGCGCCAGTCCTTGAGGTTTCCCACCCAGCTCGAGGGTGGAGCTGGATCCCTGAACAGCTGAAATCTCTCTTTGCCCTCCAGACTCCAGTTGTAAGCCGATAAATCCTCGGCTTTCACTCCTTCCACCAGGTGGATGTCGCAGCCCTCGCGATTGGAAACCAGACGCACCACCGCCAAAGTGCTGCGCGGCAGCTCAATGGTGTCAATGGCAATCACCCCTGTCCCCTCGCTGGACAATTCGATCAGCGTGCCATTGGCGCTGTGGCTGAAGCTTTGCAGGCAGCTCTCCGATCTGCGCTCGCTGCGAATCTTCCTCGTGATCGGATCAATGCCGATCGCATACGACTCGATGGGAGCTCCCTTGATGCCGTTCGGTCGCCACGCACTTTCGTCTGAACGGCAGATCACGACCACCCGATTCTTCAGTTGATGTGTCAAGTCCCCATCCCGAGGGCTGGCACCTTAATCGTTTCGATCAGAGGCCAAAGCCAGAGGAAGTTGCTGTCAGTTGACCTGCCGGCATGAGCTCAGCATCCTTCGCCCTGAGCTGAGATCGGCGAATCTGAATGAATGGGCGGTTCGTCTCCTTCGATCGATCATCGAAAAGCCGTGCCTCTTGCCCTGCCAAGGTGCGGATTCGACCCTGGCCACTGAGTGTTTGAAGCAAATCCACTTCAGTGCCTGAACTCGCCTGACAGCCTGGATTCAGAAGAACTCGTGGCGATACAAGCTGCAGGAGGGGATCAAGCCTTGATGGCTGCAACTGGACACACCACATGCAATGGTTCGACGATCAATCAAAAAGAAACCCCCGCCGAAGGCAGGGGTTCTGAAAACTCTGCGGGAGTGTGTCCTTGTTTCCACCCCGTGAGCTTTTCTCCTCACACACACAAGCTAGCCACTTGAGTGGCACTGTGCCAGTTGCTGTTCAACCAGTCCGTTCAACGGCACAACCCATAGCGATTGAGCATGTCGTCGGCTCGCTTGCTCTTGTCTCAAGTCACGAATATTTGTATCAATCTTTACGCTTGCCTGGGAATGAGTCCCTTGGACGGGATCCAGCTCATCACAGGAAGGGGCAGTGGGATGCCCCTTTTTCTTTGTTCATCGTGGTCGACTGACAGCAGAGTCCGACGACGTCAGGCCTCTTCATGCAGTTGCTTTCACCACAAAGGTCATCACCATGACGGCAAGTGCAACCGTGCATCCGAACAGGGGGAGCGACAGGTGCAGTCCTTTCATGGGCCTTCTTGCGACTCCTGACTCTGGACGCTTTTTTCTTTTCGACGACTAAGGCTTAATGCCTATTTCTCGATCGCTGACTCGGGCAAGGTCCCCATGGATTGCCCTTGTCAGATCAGCCAGAATCAACCGATGAAGCGCAATTGGAGTGATATTGAGCCGCATTGGATGCGACTGAACAACAGGACTGCGTTTGATCTCAGTGCTGAGTGTGTGGTGATCGATCAGCAGAACGAAGTCATGCAGACGACTCTTTCAGGCCTCTCGACTCATCTCAGGGTTTCTTCGGCGATGTCGAATCCACTGGTGAAACAGTTCATTGCTCTCGCGAAAGAACGGGGAGCAGAGAAAGCCATGCACAAGATGCTGATGGACTCAGGAGAGGAATTCGCTCAGTTATGGAAGGAGGCTCAATCAGACTTGCAGAGAGGAGCCATCACGACGATGGACGATGTTGTTGAGGCCGTCGCAACGGCAAAAAAAGGTTATGACGAATTCCCGAGACGAATCCTGGTCATTCAAGTGAATCAGCGCGATTGTGATGTGCTCTTGGTTGGGCCACCAGATGATGATGAGTCAGATTCGTTGAATGGCTAAGTGTTGAGCACCAGCGTGCTCTGGACAATCTTCGCAATCGAGACGATTTCAGCGATTGCAAAGTAAGGCACCTGATCAGGCCATTGGCCTCAATGACATCAGCTCATCAATTCACTTGCAGGAACCATGTGTGAACCATGGTTATCAAGGCGCCAATCGAATCTGAAATCATGAATAGACGCAATCTGGGCGTCGATTGGGAGTAGATCAAAACCAATCAGATGTGGAAAAGCCTGTGTTTCATCAGCATCAGTCAATGATGTTGAGCATCAAGCCTTTGTTCTTGCAGCGCTTCGTCATGAGGTGGAACTCTGATCCAGCAAGGTGAACAGATCAGACGGCGATGGCCCACAGATCAGACACTGAAAAGGTTCAGATATCATGAACCCAGGCCAGCGACTTGTCGGACGACAATACTCTTCTTTGTTGCGAACGTCTGTTCAGAATAAGCGTCTTGCTTGGTTGGCAACTCGTCTGGCGACATTGGTGTGCCGAACCAACGGCGCTTGCCGCCGATCACAATGTAATCGTCATCAATGTTTTGATGCTTGCTTGGCATAGAAACAACTCTGATTGTCTAATCGTTGCGTACCTTTATTTGATTGCCAGACTCCTTAACTAATTTTCAAATGCAGTTCCGCCAGTTGACTCATCATGACGTCCTTCAATCACGACCTGTTGAGATGTCTGAGCTTTCACTGACGAGTTCGTTAGCAAGATCATTGTGGCCCAGGGGATTTTAAGTCCTTCGAGCTTTCCTCATGGCACTGCTTGATGGATTCATGAAGGAATTGCTGGGAGCTATTCGATTTCTGGGCGTCTCCGACCTGCATGGATGGTCGCAACTTCACTGATCTCCTCAATCACCAAGTGCTTTCTCCAGTCTTGTGAGCCATTCAACAATTCATCAAGCTCCTCGGCTGTCATCTTTTTGCCCAGGCCTCCGAGAGTTCCCTTGATTGCACATTTGATGATGATCTCTTGCTCATATGTCATGAATTGATGGCTGCTGTCTTCAGTCTGCTCGATGAATGGATATTGGCTTGAGGTCTGTGGGTTTATTTACCATCTGAATTTTTGACTGGGTTTGGCATCGCCTCGAAGTTTCATTAACTCATCGGCGAAAACAGGTTTGTCATCGTCTGGGAGGTCGAATACATAGCCGATGTATTGAATTTCTTTCTTCTCGCAGAATCGATTGGTTGTTGCGCCCCTGTATTCGATGCTCTCGAGGTATCCGCTTGGTTCAAGGGTGAATGCAACGCCCTGGCGAGCCCAGTCTTCGCATGCTTTCTCTGCCTCCAGCACTGACTGATAGTTGTTGTCGCATGCCGTCAAGCTGCTTACGACGATTGCTAGAAAAATTGAAAGAGTTTTCATTGCATTGAACTGAGCTGGTGCTTCATGTTGCTCAAGCCTAATTCTTTTGAGAATCTTGAATGGGCTTTGGCACTGGCCTCTGGTCTTCATTTTTGCCTCTTGGCCAGCCCCATTCTCTTGGAGTTCTTGTCTGTTTCGTCTAAACTGAGAACGGCGTTTTGACTCAAGGACGAGTCTTCAGTTGGCGTTACGTCGTGATGCAGTGCTGCAGTGAGTGAATGTTGTGTCCAGCGTCCGCGGGCTAGATGCCTTCTTCCCTAGAAGAGAGGAGGATCTTTGGAGTCTTTGAAATCTGTCTGAGAGCCAGCCCGATCGATCTAGTTTGAAGCAGGAGGCTCAGGTCTCTCGAGAATCTGAAGCCATCGGATCACAGCTTTGCCAAAGGTTGGCCACACTCCCATTTGAAGCAACCGCTTTCAGTAATGCCAATGGATGTCGATGAACTTGCATGATCCCCGCTGGATCCTGGTGGCCTGGGCGGTGGTGGCTGTTGCTTCTGCACTGCGCTTCTGGCGGCTCACCGGTCCGTTCCGCTCCAAGCTGAAGGCTCAGCGACGGTTGGAATCGCTCAATCCTGATCAGGCGCGCGCCTCTCTTGAGAGGTCCTGGCTCAAAAACGACACCCGTAACCATCGCTGAATAGCATCGGTGGATGCCCGATTCGATGTCATCTCAGCAGCTGGAACGGGAGCTGAATCACGCTCGCGCAATGGGACGCTGGCTCAGTGACGACGAACTTGAGCAGCTTGAGCACGAGCAGCGGTTGACCCGACAGGAGCAGGAGCAGGAGTCACAACGGCGTCTGAAGCTTGGTCTCTTCACCGTTGTCTGTGTGGTGATTCCTCCCCTTTGGCCTCTCGCTCTGGGACTCAGCCTCTATTTGCTCTTTCCCCAGACATTCCGCCGATTGCTCTGGTTCGCCGGAGGCAGTCTGTTGTTGCTGGCTTTGTTGGGTGCCGGCGTCAGCATCGCCGTTGTGTCGCTGCTTTGGATGCTGATCAGCTGACCATTAGAGGCTGAGAATCAACCAGGCCAGAGAACATCCCACGAGCAACGAGAGGATGCCCAGGAGAGACCTCCAGAAGCGTGGATCGTTGGTCTGAAACAAGGGTTCCCTGGACGGTCAGGTCAGCCTGATCGATCTATTATCAACCTGTTTGAGCAAGTCGCTGCGCAGTTTGAAATATTGGTCGTCGAGATCCCTCAATGTGAGCATCGATCGATACGCAGCCTCAGTGATGCAGCTATGCAGCTTGGCGTTCAGGTAAAGCTCAACAATGTGGAACTGATCCTTCCAGAACCCTAAGCGCGCTGCTCAGGCAGTTGTGGGGATCAGCAGGTCCATTGGACACTGAAAACAGGTGATTTTTAGGCAATGAAGGCCAAGACTGGCGTCATCATCCATTCGCTGCGATCAACCGGGGCATGTCCTGTTTGAGGACCCAGCTCGTTGCCGCGTTCTGTGTCCTGGGTTGTCAAGAGCACGATTGAACTGCTCGATCTGGAATTGCTGCTCAGTTGGTCAGTCGGTCTGTTGCGGTGCAGGGGATCTGCCTCAGGTTCGGGTTCAGGCTCTGCCAAAGCCCAAAAACACCACCACGAGGATGACCAGCAAGACCAGAACAATCACCGGGGCGCTTCAGCGAGATTCCTCCACATTCTTTCAATCTGAAGCACAGAGACATCGCTTTAGAGGTGATCGACTTGGACTTGGCTGCGTTGCGTTCCAGAAGGGCTTGCTGCGCCGGTCGTTGATCTGATCACAACCCTCGTTGGAGAAAAATCATGGGGTTGTTTGCCGTCATCAGGGAAAACGAATTTGGATCTGACCAATCGCACCCATCAGTTCATTGATGATTCGATAATTGCTGGCAGGATTCAGCGTTCTTGATCAGATGTCGTTCAGTTCAATGGCTCATGATGAACCCTGTTGATTGGTCTGCTTGATCACACTTTTGTGTGAATCATGGCCTGATGTGACTCGAATCTTACTGAAACCTTAAGCTCCGCTGAAAAAGGGCAGGTTGGGGCTTCATCGAAATCACGGCTTCGTTAGCTTCTTGCAAGACAATGGCGTCATGCCTGCTGCAGACAGCGAAGGAGCCAAATTCATGGCCAATGAAGAGAGCACGAAGTCCAGGGATTTCATTGTTGTAGGTGGAAGGCGTCGCTGGTTTTCTGTGCCAGACAAGGATGAGCGCTTTACTGAGCTTCAACAACGGGTCATCCAGGAGCGAGACCTTGCCATCCCTGAAAGACCTCCAGAAGTGGATTGACATTAGTCATCCTTGAATCAACTGATGCATGATTTGACAACCTGCTGAAGCTTTTTCGACCAGCATGAGATAAGCGTCAAAAATATTTTTCAATTCTCATCATTTTGGTCATGTTGTTGAGACCCAACCTCTGATGTGATTCAGGTCCTTTACAGATTCATGGCATACCAATCGATCCCTCTGGCGTTTTGAGTTCTGCTTTATTCGGTCAGCGTCGGAATCCCATCTGTAATTCAAAAAACTCCACTGGAAAAGCCCTCAGGGCAGGGCGCAATGTCTCAAGCTCTTCACGAGAACCATGCACTTCGAGCTTGGTGAGTTCACAGATTTGCAGAAACGTCTGAAGCAGCTCACCAACATTTTCCAGATGAGCCAGTGCACCTGCTGCGCCCCGGTAACCTTCGCGGCAGTGGAGGATCTCACCTGCTTTGGAAAAGCCGTAGTAAATGCAGAGGGATTCCTGGCTTGAACGATCCACAAACTGTTGACACAGTTCCATCACCTCCTGCTCGCGTTCAACGGGAACGCGGAAGTAGGGATGTATCGAGACGCATGGATCGTCAAGAGTCATTGTTGTTGGATCAGCTTGCTCCCTTGATTAGCCAGATAGAGCGTTACTGGTTAGATGACGATGCTGACGGAGCCCGACTCCCGCTCTCTCAGAGTTGTTGTGGCCATGTTCATGTGCTCTGGCTGAAACAAAGCGTCGACCAGCCCGGTTGGCATCCTCAACGGACCGGTAATTGCCAACATGGGTGTAATCGAGGCCATCGCTGGTTGCTGACACTGAAAACAGGTTGTTGGTCACGCGCTGAACACTCCAGTGCATGAAGCAGGAGGGTGCCGAATGATGCAGAGCCATATCACGCCAGAAACAGAATGTGTTCAAACTATGACCAATGTCTTGAGCCGGTTCAGCAGCTTCTTAAATCGCAAATAGGTATTTATTTTTCCTAAAGAATTTGTCCTTGATTGTATTGGGCTCAGTCAATTCTTGCTTGATGCTGTCGACGTCGATCCTGATTTGATCTGATCTGGTTGGATCAGGGTCTTGGATTGCCAAGCAGTTGCTCTAGGTTTTGATTCGGTTTTAGGACTGTTTGTGATCGTTGGTGCTGATGGGTAGGCAGCGAACGGAGCGACCTGGCTTTGCCTCTGGAATGCGCCCGCGCGACCGCCCCACGAAAACCTGCCCAGTCTGTGGCAGGCCTTTTCAGTGGCGCAAGAAATGGAAGGATGTCTGGGATGACGTGCGCTACTGCTCCGAGCGCTGCAGGCGCCAAAAAAAATCCCCGATCAACGATCGGGGAGTCTGATGCCGGTGATTGAAAGTCCCCAACACCCGGCCCTGGAATGGTGTCGCAGCAGCTGATGCCGCCTCCCATTCACCCTCCCACCAATAGGTCTGGTGTGCGCCTTTGCGCAAGCCCCAGATCTAGTGTCGCCAGGCGGACGGATGGGTCGGTGCGTTGCCCTCTCTCGCTCTGTTTCATCGCTTGGGCTTTCTGGCCGCTACATGTGGAGTGGATCGTCGTGCGGTTGTGAGAGGGGCAGCTCAGGTCGAGCGAATACGGCTGGAACGATTGATCTGAGTCATGATGTTGGTTGAAGTGTTCATGCAGACGTTCATCTCTGTTGTTATGCATTCAAGGACACCATGTTTGAGATCATCTGTGTTCTGATTTTGCCAGTGATGTTGATCGTGTATTACGCGATTCAGCGTCTTGTTGTGCATCACAGTGCGATGGAAGTCAAACTGCTGATGCACGATCTGATCGTGGAGGCCATGAACAAGCACGATCACGACTTTGACGACTGATTACATGCTTTGCGGGGTATTGGCATCCTTGCCTGGACCGTATCTACTCGTTTGATCAGAACAGTTCAGGCAAAATCAGAAGCAAGTTTGGATGTCATTCCTTACTATGGAAATAGGACTGTGTCGCAAGGGTGAGCTCGATTTGTTGAAGCGGAGCCTGCCTCTTGCCGCTGCAGGGATCAGTCTTTTTTTGATCACGGCTGCCTGCAGCAGCTCGACTCGACTGGGGTCCACCAATGGGGTTGCCCCCTCCCAGGAGAATCGTGGCTCAGATCGTTCGGCTCGGAACGGTCGCCCCAAGGTGCTGACCACGTTCACGATCCTTGCTGATATGGCCCGCAATGTCGCTGGCGACAGGCTGCAGGTGGAGTCCATCACCAAGCCCGGGGCGGAGATTCACGGTTATGAATTCACGCCCAGCGATATCGAGCGCGCTGCCGGTGCGGATCTGATTCTCGAAAACGGACTAGGCCTAGAGCTCTGGGCCAGGCGTTTCACGGAAGCGGCCGGTGATGTGCCCACGGTGACGCTCACCGATGGCATTGAACCGCTGCTGATCGCTGAGGACTCCTACGCGGGTCGCCCCAATCCGCATGCCTGGATGTCTCCCAAGGCTGCCCAGCTTTACGTCGACCGCCTGGTTGAGGCTTTCTCGTCGCTTGATCCTGAGGGTGCGCAGCAGTACGAGGCCAATGCAGAGGCCTATAAAGGCCGTCTTCAGGAACTCGATGCGGAGCTGCGCAACACCTTGAAGGTTCTCCCTGCTGGTCAACGCCTTCTGGTGACCTGTGAAGGCGCCTTCAGTTATCTGGCGCGTGATTACGACCTTGAAGAGGCCTATCTTTGGCCCGTGAACGCTGAAAGCCAGATCTCACCGCGTCGTATGGGCCGACTGATTGAACGGGTGAAGCGAGATCAGGTTCCAGCCGTGTTCTGCGAAACCACAGTCAGTGACAAGGCCCAGCGTGAAGTTGCCAGGGCGTCGGGCAGTCGTTTCGGCGGCAGCTTTTATGTGGATTCCTTGTCGGATCGCAACGGTCCTGCAGCCACCCTGCTTGATCTGCAGCGCCACAATGTGAAACTCATTCGAGCCGGGCTGGGTTCCACCGCCGATCCAAAGCCATGACGATTCGGATCGCAGCTGATCAGCTCTGCGTTGACTACAACGGCTCCGTTGCGCTTTACGACGCGTCGCTGACGCTGCCTGCCGGTTGCATCTGCGGAATGGTGGGAATGAACGGAGCTGGCAAAACCACCCTGTTCAAGGCACTCACCGGCTTTGTTCGTCCATCCCGAGGACAGATCCGCATCAACGGCCTCAAGGTGGCTGAAGCTCAGCGGGAGCAGGCTGTGGCCTACGTGCCTCAGAGCGAGGGTATCGATTGCGATTTTCCTGTGTCTGTCTGGGATGTGGTGATGATGGGCCGCTATGGCTCAATGAATCTGTTGCGCATTCCCCGTCAGTCCGATCGCCTGGCGGTCCGTAATGCTCTCGAGCGGGTGGAACTGCTGGATCTGAGAGATCGCCCCCTTTCTGCGTTGTCCGGCGGTCAGCGCAAGCGAGCTTTCCTGGCCAGGGCGATTGCCCAGAGAGCTTCTGTGCTGCTGCTTGATGAGCCCTTCAACGGCGTTGATGTGCGCACTGAAAAGCTGATGGCCGAATTATTTCTGCAGCTGCGCAACCAGTCCTGTTCAATCCTGATCTCGACTCATGACCTCAGCCATGTGCGTGATTTCTGTGACCTGGTGGTTCTGATCAACAAGACCGTTCTGGCCTACGGAGAAACATCGGAGGTCTTCACACCGGAAAATCTGTCGCTGGCGTTCGGTGGTCTTCCACCTGATGTGCTGAGGGGGCAGACCCAGTGATCTTCAGCGACTGCAGGATGGCCTGTTTGCTGCACCAGCGCAGGGATCAGAGGAGTCGCAAAGTTGCCTGACGTCCTGCTCGAGCCTCTGCGTCATGACTTCATGGTGCGCGCACTGATGATCAGTGCACTGGTTGGCGGAGTCTGCGGTCTGCTCTCCTGCTACATGACGCTGAAGGGATGGGCCCTGATGGGTGATGCCGTCTCCCATGCCGTCCTTCCCGGTGTGGTGCTGGCCTATGCCCTGGGATTGCCTTTTTCCTTAGGAGCCTTTGTATTCGGAGTCGGATCGGTGGCCACCATCGGTTTTGTGAAGCAGAAGTCGCGAATCAAGGAAGATACGGTGATCGGCCTTGTGTTCACAGGCTTCTTCGCTCTTGGTTTGGTGCTGGTCTCCAAGACGCGCAGCAATATCGATCTCACTCAGATTCTGTTCGGCAACGTGCTGGGCATTTCCGCGGCTGACATCCAGCAGACCTGGATGATCTGCCTTGTTGTTGTGGCGCTGTTGCTGCTGTTCCGACGCGATCTGTTGCTGTTCTGCTTCGATCCCACCCACGCCCGCTCGATCGGAATCAACACCGGTTTTCTCCACTACCTCCTGCTCTCGGTGTTGTCGCTTGCGGCGGTCGCCGGCCTGCAAACCGTTGGCATCATTCTTGTGGTGGCCATGCTGGTGACACCGGGTGCAACGGCCTATCTCCTCACGGATCGCTTTGATCGCATGACCTGGCTGGCGATCGGCAGCAGTGTGCTGTCCAGTCTTCTGGGCGTTTATCTGAGTTACTGGACCGACAGCTCCACGGCTGGTTGCATCGTTCTGGTTCAGACCGGTCTCTTCCTGCTGGCGTTCCTGCTGGCGCCGCGTCACGGAATCTTCTGCCGACCGTCCTCCTGAGGTTCGGCCCCGACTCAGTGCGAATTCAACGATCTTGCTAGGCAGCTTTTAGTAACGACACTTTCAATGACTTTGTTGCGACGTTCATCAGTTGCCGCTGCCGCTGTTGCGGTTTCATCCCTTGTTGGTGTGCAGGTTCATGCCAAGCCTGTGGTTCAGGTTTTCAACACTGGTATCACTGAGGCTGAAGTCGATCAGATGCAAAAGGGTTGGTGCGATGCCGTGCTGGCCATCAGTGCGGCATATCAGGATGGGGGCTATGACGCTGGCCGAGCCAAAGCAGCGGCTGTGATCGATTCGGCGTACGCCTACGACTACGGACCGGTCGCTTTCAAACCCACCTATGCCACTGGAGCAGGCACATTCCGCACAACCCGGGACGGGGCTCTGGCTTACTTTGTCGGTCCAGACCCTTCCATCGCCCTCTACCGAGGCAAGAAACTGGGATTCGCCACTTATCGCCACTGGGTCAAGTGCGAAATCAAAGACGAAGTGGTGCAGCTTTTTGGTAACACTGCAAACACCATGGGTCAGGTGATCCTCACCGACTCCGACGGTCAAACCGCTGAGCCTGAGAAGACCTGGACCTTCCTGCGTGAAATCGATGGCTCGATTCGCATCGTGCTGCATCACTCGTCAGCACCATTTGATGCTCGTTAGTTCGTAAAGGGCTGCACAAAGGCTGGGCTGATGTTGGAGAATGAATCAAACACATCTCGTTGTCCAGCCTGATGCTCCTCTCCAACCGATCCGTCGTTCGGGGTTCCCTGGCCGCACTGGCCGCACTCACGCTCATGGGAGCACAATCGGCCCGGGCCCACCATGTCCCTGGCGACGACCACACCGGCACCATGCTGTCTGGTCAATCCTCCAGTTCGCCCCAGGGCCTGAAAGCCGTGTTCAGCACTCAAGCTGAGGCTGAAGCCGCCGCCCCAGGTTTCAATTGCACGGGGGCTCACAAGATGGGTAATCAGTGGATGCCTTGTTCGTCCCATGGCTCCGGCGTCCACTGATCGATCTTGCCGCTTCGGGTCATCAAAGCAACGATGGCCTGAGCCGGCTTGGCCGATAGCTGAGCAGAAATTTCTGATTCTCGGCTCTCACTGCAGTGATGCAGTCTTCATCTGTGTTCCAGATCCAGATCTGTTGAGGCAGCTGATCTGGTTGTTTGATCGTTGTGCTGACCGGCGAGCCATAACGGGTTCTGAGCCCTGCCAGCACTTCCGTCATTGAATTGCTGGGCAAGCTGTACACCAGTTGTTCCAGCCCTTGGTTGCCAAAGCGAAGATCCAGCTGTTCAACCGGAATGTCACCGATGTGCTGGTTGCTGACGCGATAAACGGCTGACGAATCCGCGTCCAGAGAGCGGGCTGTCTCAAGAGACACCTCAAGACGCTGTTCGACGGTCGAGCTGTCCATGCCCCACTGCAAACCAGAAATGCAGGCCATGGCTTCAGCGGGAGACCAGAGCACGGTGGCTGCAATCAGCAAACTCAGCACCCATTGCAGCGAGAGTCGCACCATGAATCCCAAGACGACGTCTCTTTTTGGACGTTAGTGGTGATGCATGCGGCTGTCTGTTCTCTTCCGGTGGTTCACTCACCCAGCAGAGTGATGTCGACATTGAGAACGTTGCTTCCTACGTTGAGCAGCAAACCAAGAACGGTTGGAGCTGAAGTGCTCAGGGCTGAATGACGCGTGTCGCAACCGGTTGGGCCATCTTCCAGGGTCTGCTGATCGAGGCACTTCCCTTTTTGATGCTTGGAGTCACCATCGCCGGCCTTGCGCGCTGGCTGGTTCCCCAGTCGGCCTGGGTTCATCGTCTGCCACGGAATCCCCTGCTCGCACCAATGGTTGGAGCCTTGCTCGGATTTGCGCTTCCGGCCTGTGAATGCGGCAATGTGCCAGTGGCTCGTCGCCTCCTGGCCAGCGGCGCGCCCCTCGGTACCGGATTCGGCTTTCTTTTCGCGGCGCCTGTTCTCAACCCCATTGTTCTGGCCAGCACCTGGGCGGCATTTCCGGATAAAACCTGGTTGCTTTGGGCCAGGCCTGCTGGAGCTTTTGTGATTGCACTGGCTCTGAGCGCTCTGCTGGGGCTGATTCCTGAATCCCGTCTGCTTCAGGGCGCACTGCTGGAAGAGCGCAGGCTCAGTCAGCCCCTGTCGAGCATCGGGTTGCTCGAGCGCCGCACAGGACTGGTCGGTGCAGGTCCGGCCAAGCCTGAAAGGCAAGCCCAATCAACGGCCCTTGTGCCGCGTGAGCTTCTCTCCCACAGCACCCGGGAATTCCTCAGCCTGCTCACGTTGTTGGTGCTCGGCAGTGCTCTGGCCGCCGTGGTGCAGACCTGGCTGCCGCGCAGTTGGCTTCTGGCGCTTGGCAGTGCGCCAACGCTTTCGGTCCTTGCCTTGATGCTGCTGGCGTTGGTGGTCTCGGTGTGTTCGAGTGTGGATGCTTTTCTGGCACTCGGTTTTGCCGCCCAGGTCACTCCAGGAGCATTGCTGGCCTTCCTGTTGCTTGGACCGGTCGTTGATCTCAAACTGGCCGGATTGTTCACCGTTCTGCTCACGCCGCGAGCGATTGCCATCACAGCGCTGTCTGCATCTCTGATGGTTCTGCTGATCGGCCAGTGGGTGAATCTGATTCAGCTCTGATGGGGTGTCTGCTGCGATGAGATCCTTACGTCATCTGCGTCGGGCCGCTGTTCTCCCCCCTCTGGTGCTCACGCTCTGGGGTTGGGTGCTGGTGTGGAGCAGTCTGTCTTCCCGCTTGGATCTGCTGCTGAATTCGGCATTTCACCCGGTGGTCGCTGTTGCCGGTGTGGTGCTGATGCTGGCTGGATTGATCCAGCTGAGGCTGGTGGGTCGTCGTCGCCTGCCTGTTGCCCCTCTCGGCTGGCTGTTGTCTGCAGTGGTGGCGTTGTTGATCTTGCTTCTGCCTCCTCGACCATCGTTCAGTGACCTTGCTGCGAGCCGTCCGGACAGTCTTCCTGCGGCACCAAGTCTGAGCTTTTTCCTGCCTCCGGAGCAGCGCACGCTGACGGAGTGGGTGCGGCTACTTCGCAGTCAGCCTGACCCGGAGTTGTACGCAGGAGATCCGGTGCGGATCAGTGGTTTTGTTCTGGATCGACCCGGTGAACCCTTGCAGCTGGCTCGCTTGACGGTGCGTTGCTGCCTCGCGGATGCAACGCCAGCAGGGCTGCCCGTGGACTGGCCAGCTGAGGCGAACCCTCAGGCGGACCAATGGTTTTCGATCGAGGGGACGATGATCGTGCAGGAGCGCAATGGTGTGCCGCTCAGTGTGGTGAAGCCGACTCGGATGACATTGATTCCAAGGCCTGAACGCCCGCTCGAGCCATGACCTTGTCGGCTTCATCGGTGCGGCCGCGGCTGTTGTTCGGATGCCTTGCGGCTCTGGCCGGACTGGCTGTGGTGCAGCAGCAGATCCTGCTGAGACGACCACCTCGGCTTCAATCCGTGGCCATTCAGCCGCTGCGATCAGGAGCCGCTGCGCTGGATGTGATCTTCAGCAGGCCGATGGATCGCGACACCGTCGCAGCCAGTGCACTGGCTCCGGATCTTCCGCACAGCTGGTTCGGTCGACAGGATCGTCTGCGGCTTCTGGTGGACTCCGGCCCACCGATTGCGGGGCCTCTACGTCTGGATCTGCTGGGTCAGGATCTGCGGCAGTTGCCCCTCAAGAGGCAAGTGGTCTGGTGGAACCCCAGGCCCCACCTTCTTGCAGTGGTGCCCAGCGGGGATGGAGAACGCTTGAAGCTGCGCCTGCGAGACGGACGATGGCAGTCGCTTGCACCGGTGCAGCAACGCATTCTGCAGATTGAACCACTGGGCAATGGCTCCGGTGTTGGACTGGTCAGCGACGACAGTGAGGCACGGCAGCGGGTGCTGCTGCGTCAACTGGATCAACAGGCTCTGAGCATCCGTGAGCAAGGTCTTGGTGATCCAGTGCTGGGAAGTCTTGAGGAGCTGGAGTCCGGAGACTCGGGATCGCTGCTGTTTGCTCATCTGAGCAGTAATCAACTGGGTGAATTGCTGGTTCAGCTCGGGGGGTTTGAGCCAGACAGTGATCGCGTCTGGATTCAGTCCAGAGGCCAAGCACGACGGCTTCTGGAGTTGAAGGCCAGTGGTCCTCTGCGTCTGCTCCCTGATGGCAATGGACTGGTGTTGCCGTCCTACGACGGTTTGGAGTTGCTGCCCCTCAATCCTTCCCTGGATGGAGGATCACGGCAGTCACTGCCTGGTAGTCGGGAGGTGAAGGCCTTCTGCTCCGGCTCCGGGCGAGCTCTGTTGGTGCGTCACTGGCCTGACTACCGCCGATCCCTTGAGCTGGTGATTCCGGCCCGGCCTCCACAGCAGGTTTGGCTGGGTGAGGCCGGGGTGATGGCGGCAGCCTGCGATAACGGTGGCGAGCGCCTCTGGCTGGTGTTGCGGGAAGCCGGCCTGCGCACCGAGGACGTGCTCCTGCAGCTCGACAGCAAGGGGCAAGAGATCCGTCGACGCTCCCTGGGTCCATGGCGATTGAGCTCGGGGTCGGAACTGGACTACGACCCCGTGAGTGATCAACTGCTCACAGTGGTTCAGAAGCCTGCCGCAGATCATGGACGAATTGCTCTGATCTCCGGAAGCACTCTCAACCTCGAGGTTCTGGAGCAGCCGGCGGTGCTGGCGCGCTGGCTGCCTGCTGGAGGAGCATTGACTGACTTTTCAAAGCCATCTCGATAAGTTGACTGAGAATCGTTCTCACTGCCCATGAGGGTGGCTCCCCTCGTCGCGCAAGGTCTGTCTGTCGCCTACGGCGATCGCGTCGTTATTGATGATGTGTCGTTGACCCTGGAAGCCGGAACGCTGACGGCGCTGGTCGGCGCCAACGGTGCCGGCAAATCCACCTTGCTGCACTTGCTGCAAGGCCGATTAACCCCCTCTGCCGGCAAGGTCGCTTGCGACGGCATGCCGATTCAGAGCTGCCGTGATCAGGTGGTGCTGATGCCGCAGCGGGGCAGGATCGACTGGTCTTTCCCCATCACGGTGCGTGAGTTTGTGGCACTCGGGGAGATCGGTCACCGTTCCTTTGGTTGTTGCGACAGGGAGGCGGCATTGCAGCGTGTCGGTCTGGAAACGCTGGCGACTCGTCGTTTGGATGCCTTGTCGGGAGGTCAGCAGCAACGGGCCTTGCTGGCCAGAACGTTGGTGCAGCCGTCTCGGGTTCTGTTGCTGGATGAACCCTGCGCCGCGATTGATCCGCCCTCGCGAGAGCAGCTGCTTGCACTGATGCGTCAACTCGCTGATTCAGGTCACACCTTGTTGGTGAGCAACCACGACTGGGGTACCTCCCTGGATCTGTTCGATCGCGTGATTGTCCTCGATGTCGGCGTCGTGGCGGATGGTCGCCCCGAGCAGGTGCGTCGCAAGCTCAGCAGCCAGCCTCAGCATCGGGAGTACAGACATGAGTGAGCTCGATCTCTGGTTGGTGCCGCTGCTGATGGCGTTGCTCATTGGGGTGCTCTGCCCTGTCACCGGCACGTTGCTTGTGACACAACGACGCGTTTTGCAAGCGAATCTGATTTCCCATGCTGTTTTGCCGGGCGTTGCCATCGCGGTGGCATTCGGTTTGGACCCAGCCATCGGGGGCGTGATCAGCGGGTTGCTGGGTTCACTGGCGGCTGAGCGCATGCAGCGGGAGCAACCGGCTGGACAGGAAGCCGTGGTCAACACGGTGCTTGCCGGTTTTCTCGGTCTGGGTGTGCTTTTGATTCCTGTCTTCAACATTCGCCTTGATCTGGAGGCGCTGCTGTTCGGCGATTTGTTGATTGTCGACTGGTCAGACCTCTACAGGGTTCTTGTGGCCGCTGCCGCGATGGCGTTGTTGCTGCTGAACCGCTATCAGCAGCTGGTCTTTCTGGGTGTTGATCCAGAGGGTGCCCAGGCTTCTGGCATGTCGGTGAGGAGCCTGCAGCTGGTGCAGGCACTGGTCACCTCCATGGTGATCGTGAGTGCCATGGCTGCTGTTGGGGTGATTCTGGTGATTGGCCTGTTATGCGCACCAGTGCTTCCGGGGCTGTGGCGAGTGAAAAGTCTGCGTGCCGCAATGCTGCAGTCGGCGCTGGTGGGTCTGTCTCTCAGTGCCGTGGGCTTCCTGTTGGCTGTTCCGCTCAATCTTCCTCCAGGTCCCCTGATCGGCGTTGTCTGCATGGTTTTGCTCTGCCTGCCCAAGTTGCGACCAGCCAATCCAGCCTGACTTGCATCAGCAGTGAGAATGATTATCATTCCCGGAGAGATTTTGTCGCACCTTGCTTTTTCCTCTGGTCACGGCAGCAGCAGGAACCCTGCTGGCCGCTGCATCGTCAGCTCCAACGGTTGTTGCAGTTGACGGCGTTCTTTGCGACATCACCAAGAAGCTGGTGGCTGATCAGGCCCGTGTGATCTGCCTGATACCGCCGGGTGCAGATCCGCACACCATGGCCCTGAGGCCTGCTGATCGCAGCAATCTCAGCAAAGCCAAGCTTGTGCTTCTGAACGGCTACAACCTCACCCCCGCTCTCAAGGGTGTGAAAGCCGGTGGTCCTGTGGTCTCCGTGGGTGAAATTGCGGTTCCCAGCAATCCCTTGAATGACCCGCATCTCTGGCATGACCCTGCCATTGCGGCATCCATGACCAATGCGGTTGCAGTCAGGCTCAAGCCGGTGTTCAACGGAACTCAGGACGCAGCGATTGATCAGAGGAGGGCTGCCATGGATTCAGTGCTGGGTTCGCTTGGGACCTGGACTGGCCAGCAGATCAAGACAGTGCCTGCTGAGCAGCGCGTTCTGATTACAGGCCACCGCGCCTATTCCTTCCTGGCACGTCGGTTCGGCATTCGCGAACTCCCCGTGATTGATGAGTACGCCACCGGCGGCCGGATGCGCCCGTCCAGCCTGAGTGCCATCAGCAAGGCGATCAAGAAGTCAGGAACCAAGGTGATCTTCCCCGAGGCGCTGCCCCCGTCCAAGACGATGCGCCGGATCAGCAAGGCCAGTGGCGTTCCTCTCGCCGGCAAGCCTTTGTTTGCAGATGGCCAGGCTCCAGGAAAAAGTCTTGTGCAGACAGCAACCGGCAACATCTGCATCTTCGTTGTAGCCCAGGGAGGACGTTGTGATGAAAACGGCGCAGCACAGCTTCAGGAGCGTTGGGCCTCAATTCGCTGATTGATTTGCACACTTTTCTGAATTTTTTGGATAACTGAATTTCTGATCCGATGATCTTTTCTCGTCTTTCGTTTCTGAATGCCGCTGCCGGTCTTGCCTTCTTGCTGGCCGGTGATGCTGCAATCCGCGCGGTCCATGCCCATGGCGGACATGGTGGTGGTGAACAAGTGCCCGAAGGTGAATTCCGGGCCACTCCGGTGATCACCATTGAGGGTCATGGAGGAATGGAAACCAACCTCGATGGCAAGCCTGAACACTACGCCATTGATGGTCAATTTGGTTATGTCTTCGAATGGGGACTGCCCAACAACGGTGTGTTTGCCATTGAAGGATCCATTGGACCTTCTGCTGTTTATGGAGAGGCTGAACACTTCTACGGAGTGGTTCATGCCCATGGTAACGACGATCACGATGACCATGATGATCACGATGATCACGATGATCACGATGATCACGATGATCACGATGATCACGATGATCACGATGATCACGATGATCACGACGATCATGATGACCATGGCCACGATGACCATGAAGATCATGGCCACGATGATCACGACGATCATGGCCACGACGACCACGATGATCACGACGATCATGGCCACGACGACCACGATGATCACGACGATCATGGCCACGACGACCACGATGATCATGGTCATGCGCATGAATCAGGTGCACCGTTCAAGCGCACCGACGTCAGGGGCTTCCTGGCAGCCCGTTATCAACCCAATGAAAAGTTGGCTGTCCAGATCGAATGGATGCCCTACTACGTCACTGGTGAGGGTGAGGAATTCGGTGAAGGGCTGAAGAATGAAGTGGGCGTCAGTGTCAACTATGCATTTGGTGACGGCGATGTGAACTTCGCGTTGGGTGATGGACTGGAAGATGTGATCGACGGTGTGTTCATTTCCGTTGAAAACCGCACTGGTTGGGAATCCGACAGCACCTACATCGGTAATTACACCGACGTCTGGCCTGGTTTTGGTTTCAATGTTGACCTGCTGAACATCACGCTTTCGGGTGGTCCGCGTTTCTATGTGCCTGGCAGTTACTCAGGTCTGTCCTCCCGCACCGACTGGGGTGGTGAGCTTGAGCTTGAATACCCGATCACAGACACCATTGCGCTTTTCGCTCACTGGGAACCTGTGTACAGCTCTGAAGATTGGGGCTCTGAGGGTGGCAAGGGCTGGAACCACCACATCGGCACTGGTGTGACCTTTTCGTTCTGATCGATGGAAGGTTGTCGATCTCATCTTGTATCGACAATCTTTTTCGTTTGGGTCCGCTGCATCAAAGCCCTGTTCAGATGATGTCTGAACAGGGCTGATCGTTTTCCGGTTAAATATTCTAATTTAAGGCTTGTTTTACTGCTCGCTGTCTGACTGATTGCCTGCAATTTCAGCTGGCTTTTTTGATTTGCATCCACATGATTGTGTTGATATCGACCTTGATCAATGTTTCCAGATGTTCTTGCGTCAGAGCTCGAGCATCGTTTTCTCGACCCTGGAGTGTGAGTTTGGAGAGTTGACCCATGCACCAGTTCTGTAATGCAGCTGCCTGTGCTCTTCGACACCCGTGATGGCATTGTTCAGGCAGATCCATCGAGCTGGATTCAGTTCGATTTGTCTACTTCTGCGAGCGAATGTATGTGGATTCAAGCTCAACACCCGCATGTAGCGAAATGCACCGCTGCACTGTTCCAGTATCAAATGTGTGAATTTGTTTTTGTTGATTGAGCGCTTTTTCGAGTTGCTGTTGTGAGTCGTTGATCGTCATTCTGATTTCAGCGAGAAGGCTTCTCGCTCAAAACGTGATTTTTTGGGTGGATGATGTCTGGTGGTCGGCATTCTGCGCGTGAATGCCTTGTTGGCAGATTCAATGCTGGAGAGTGCAGGCCTCAAGGACCGGTCTGGAGAGCTCTCCAGGACGCTGCGCTCACGACCGCGAGTTGCGAGTTCTCTTGGTGTTGCTAAGGGAGCTTCCGATGGTGTTTTGCAGACGCTCGAAGGCCATATGTAAAGAGGTGCTACGGCTGATCGACAGCGTCTGGCCCGGCTTCAACCCGTGCTGCCCCTAGCGAACCGATGGGCGCTCTGATTGCGGTCTTTGCAGCTGTCCAGTGGGATCTGGTCGGTTGCGCTGGTGCCATCTGTACCTTGCAGGCCACGTCTTGTTGGGTCTTCAGGTAGCAAATGGCTCAAAGGAACCCCCTACTGCTTCTGAGAATCGCTTGCATGAAGGCAAGTTTTGCTTCTAGAGTCGAGATCGATTCTCAATAGCAGGACGTTTTCCGTCCATGACACTCTCGGCTTACCGGTTTCTTCCCGATGCTCCCGTGGCATTGATGACGATGCCTCGCCACCAGACCGTGTTGATCGACCCGGCTTCTGCTGGCCAAGGCAGCATTCTTGAGGTTCATGAAGGCTTTTGCCGCGTCTATTGCCCCTGTGAGGAAACAGAGGGCATGACTCTGGCTTTCCTTCAAGCAGGTGATCGCCTGAGGACTGATCGCCTCTGCAGCGAAGGCATCTGCGTCGAAGCTCTCACTGATCTTCGCCTCGCCCGCAGCGTTTCGTCCGACGATGAAGTCGGCATGGACGCGGTGAACGAGTGGACGTTGCAGCTTCTGCGCATCCGTCACCTTGGACAGGCTGAGCAGAGGCTTCATGCTCTCTTCGCACTGCTGGTCAATCGCCTCGGCAAGCGTTGCAGCGATTGCTTCCAGCTGCCTTTCCGATTGACTCATGACCGTCTCGGAGAACTGATCGGAGCCACGCGCGTCACCACGACCCGTCAGGTGTCCAAGTGGAGAAATGTGGATCAGATGAACTGTTCTGGTGGTGAATTCACCATGAACTTCTCGATCGACATGATCAGCACAGCACCTCTGACCCATCTCTGATGGCTGTGATTCACCGCCAGGGCAGCAATCTCATGGCAGAGCTCTGTCGTGATGCAGAGCGCTGCTCGAGGCGGAGTCTCCAGATCAGTCAACAGTGCAATTTTTGCCTGAATCAGAAGTTGCTCAAGCGATTGCGTTCTGAGCAGTCTCTGATTGCACGACGCCTCGAGCAACTTCAAAAGCTGATCGCAGGTATCGATCGCGAGTCTGTGGTTGATCCACTGGCATTGGATTTCGCCAGTGAAGTCGCCCGGCGGGCGATCTTGAAAATTCGCTCCTTGGCGAACTGATCACTGAAGCTGGGCAGGGTGTGCGACACCTTCCTTCAGTTCGTTGTCGATGACCAGTAATGCGGCGGCATGGCCATCGGCGAACTTGGTCCTTCCGAGCAGATGAGCGGCCTCATGTTCAGCTTTGATCTGACCCTCCACCATCGTTTCGAGGAACACGGTGCTGCGTGTGTCGCCAACGCGTTCTGCTGCCATCAGGAGTTGTTGGAGCGACGTCGTCACGTCCCGTTCCGTCAGGAATGCTGTGCTCATCACGTCGAGCACTGACTCCCAGGATTGATCCGGAGCTTCGAGGGCATGCAGTTCGGGCGTCTGTGCTCTGGCAATCAGGTAATCAGCAACTTTGGCTGCATGCTCTTGTTCTCCTCCTGCCTCATCGTTGAAGTGTCTGGAGAAACCGCGTAATTCCCGTTCTCCCATCCAGATGGCAGCACCGAAATAGGTCGCATGGGCCTGGCGCTCCATGTTGAAGTGCGCCTGAAAGGCCTCCAGTAACGACGGATCCATCGGCTCCGCCATGGCCCGACCGGAAGGGCCAACCGGGAGTTGGACGCGCTTGGAGGGGTCTGAAAGCATGGCGAGGGACCGCTTATGTATCAAATGTACATGAGTTGTCGAGTCTTTCGATGGCCGCTGGTGTCGTGATTGATCAGCGCTGTATAATGAGATGCATTCTCAGCAGCCTGGATCGTGACGGTGCATCAGCCTCAGAAAAAGAAAGGTTGTAAGAAGTCCAAATGCTCGAAGTGGAAGGGTGGTCAGTGCAAGTGCGGTCGAGGTTGAGCGAAGAGCTCATCCTGTTTGGCTTGGAGTTGAGCCAGATTGAGCCGCATCGTTTTCGTCACTGCATCCACGTCGATCAGCTTCTGGCGTTGCATCCAGCCAAGGTGTCTGCTGATGGTGGGTCTGGTGCTGCTGATGATTTCGCCGATGCGTCGGTGGGATAGGCCGGAAATCAGGGTCTGTTCACCATGGCCATCTTGATCGCCTTTTGATTTGGCAAGCAGCAAGAACAGCTTGATCAATCGTTCAAGGCTGTCTGCAGGCTGCTTGATTTCGTAAAGGTTGAGAATCCAGTTTTCCAGGAAATGGTTGGTATCAACAGGTTGATCTTTAGGGTTGAATTCAACTTTTGATGTTTCAAGGGCTTCAATCATCAGCTTTCGCTGGTTATTCCAAGAAAATGAACTGCTGGTTCCAGCATGAATTAAAGCAAGTGTGGATTCGGTCGCATTATTTCCAGTGTCGTTGACGCAGTACAGGCGAATAAAGCCATCGATTATTTTCAGTTGAAAGCTTCTGTTTTCGCTCTCATTCGTGATGATCCTGTGTTGGCTTGACTTCTTCAGTGCGATGACCGATGTGACCAGTGTTGTCAGATTTTTTTCAGCCTGCGCCATATCAGTTGCTGGTGCATGATTTCAGAAATGCACCTTTAATTGCTGTCGTTATAACAGTGCAAGCGTGCCTGTGATGCGTGTTGTTTGATACGCCCTCATGGCGGTTTGGGTGAAGCGCGAGCTTGGCTGTAACCGATGCGAATCAACGGAATCAGATCCTGACCTTGCCCACTTCTGCGCGAAGCGGTGCGTTTCCTGTGCTGATCAGAATCGGCTGGCGGGTGAAGATCTCCACGCGGACCCCGCTCCGTGCCACAACGATCAAGGTCCGGCTGACGGCAAGCACTGAGATGACAAGGGCGCCGGGCCAGATCAAGGCCATGAACAGCGCGGTCAGATCAGCCATTGTTGTCCGGTTGCGTTATGCCCTTGAGATAGCAATGTTCGTCTTGATCAAGGGTTGCTTGGATGGCTCCAACCCCTCGTTCAGCCATGCGGAAGGAGCAGGGGGGTGACGGATTGGGCCAAGCCAGGCAGCATGGTCAACCATGTTGAATCCCATGCGTCGCATCGCCTGGCTCCTCGGGGGCGCTCTTCTTCTTGCCTCTCCCGTGTCAGGGGCCGGGTTGATGGAGCTGCTCGACAGCATGAAGCCGGCGCGCCCTGAGCCTTCCAGGCTGCAGCTTCCGCCGCTTCCGTTGAAGCCTGGCCGCGGCAAGAACTGGGTCGGTGACCGCATGCCCAAGCAGGGGACCCCGATCCTGGTTCTGGCCGGTCATGCTGATTCCCAGCGGATGTATGGCTCTGGAACGCCAGGCTGGGCAGTCGGCGTTGCCGGAGCCGCTCCGATGCAATCGGGAATGACGGATGAGCTCTACTGGAACCTGCGCACCGCCAGGGCAGTGGTGGCTGAGGGCAAAAAGCAGGGTCTGAACATCACCTTCTATGACCCCGGTGTGCGCACCATCCGTAACGTTCAGGATCCCCGCACCAACTGGTCCGTGGGGCAACGGCATGCTTCAGAGGGGGGCTACGTGGTGGAAATCCATTACGACGCCTACTCACCCCATGGCATCGGTGCAGGAATCATCCCAGCCGTCGCTTTCGGGTTTTCCGTGATGGACGAAGCCCTGGCCAAGGAATTCGGTGCCTATCCCTATGACTACAGAGGCATGTTGGGAGCACCTCGCAGGGGGGTGTCGATGTTGGAAATCGGCATGCTTGAGGGGGCTCTGGAGCGAGGACTGCGCGATCCACGACAACGCAAGCTGACCCTGGACAGGATCGCCAAACGTGTTGTTTCCGCGTTGCGAGAGGGATTTGAACAAGGAACCTCCCTGAAAGCGATCTGCCCTCCAACGACGGGAATCGCAGCGTATTGCCGTTAGCGCTCAGAGAGTGGTGTTCAGGTAATCCTCAAGCCGGTCCTTGGGGATGCGCTGATCGGAAACGGCGTTTCCCACCGGCAGAAAGACGGGCATGGTGAGTTGTCCATCGATGACCAGGGGAATCAGCGGCTGACGATCCACCCGCATCTCGCCGCCGATTCTCTGAACGCAGAGCAGCTCAAGAACCCCATCGTCGTGCTCGCGCTGGTACAGACGAGCATTCTCAATCGTGGCCAGGTTGCAGGGAGCGAAGCCATGGTTGGCGACAACATCACTCAGCCTCAAGCTTCAGTGCCCCCTGCTCTTGAGACCACGAGCAGACCCATGCTCTGTCGGATGCGGGGCGAGATGGACCGAATCGATTGTTCGAGAGCGAGTGCCTGATGCCATTCACCGGCGGCCTGAGCTGCATCCTGCTGATCCCACAGTGCAAGGCGTTCACTCAGCAATTGCAGCAGTGATTCAGAGTCGTTGATCGTGTTGGTTCGGTTGTTGTTTTGCGTATTTTGCATATTGATACTGTCCATGATTGAAACCAGAACATCAACTCAATGAAGGGTGTGATTGCCGAGCTGAGTTGTTCGGTTCACCGCTTTGATCTTTTGGCCTAAAACTGCAGCGCTGCATGCAATTCATGACCAGGCATGCGAATGTCAAAGCCGTTCAGCAACGATCAGCAGCATGAATCTGATCCTGCTTTATGCCGACGACGTCTGGTCTGGATCCAGCTGTTTTTTGGCCAATGGTCGTCGCACCCAACACATCCATACGGTTCTGCAAGCGGTGGTCGGCGACACGCTCCGGGTCGGGTTATTTGGCGGTGCTCAGGGGAGCGCTCGTGTTGATGCCATCGATGACGAGGGTGTGACGCTGTCTGTGCAGTTGACGCAATCACCGCCGCCAAGGCATCGCTTCGACATCGTGCTGGCACTTCCTCGTCCAAAAATGCTGCGGCGGATTCTGCGTACCGTCGCGGAATTTGGGGTTTCAAACCTCCATCTGATCAACAGTGCCAGGGTCGACAAGAGTTATTGGCAGTCACCTCTGCTGTCGCAGGCCAAGCTCGATGAAGCTTTGATTGCGGGGATGGAACGCTCGCAGGACACGATCGCTCCGGTGGTGCACTGTCATCCACGCTTTCGACCTTTTGTGGAGGACGAGCTTCTCCAGCTTTGCAACGGTCGGCCCTGCTGGATCACTGATAAGGGAGCAGCGACTGCCCTGTCGCAGACCCCTGCAAGACCTGCTCTGGTCATGATCGGTCCGGAGGGAGGATTTGTCCCCTTCGAGATCGAGCTTGCAACCTCGATTGTGGCCAAGCGAGTTCATCTTGGTGAACGCACTCTCAGTGTCGACACCGCCCTGCCGGCGGTCCTGGCCCAGGGTCTGGCGCTGTAATCAACTCCAGATCAGCTCCAGTTCAATCGATGGATCAAGGCTGCGTTTCACAGGACATTGCTCGGCCACGCGTTGCAGTAAAGCGCGCTGTTCGTTGCTGAGCTGCTGGGGCAGTTTCAGATGGACGCGCAGCTTCGCCACCTTGCGGGGAGCTGACTGGGTCATCTGTTTGTCCACCTCGGCAGTGCTCCCCTCAAGGGACCAGTTCCTGCTCCTGGCGGTGATACCCATGATGGTGAGCATGCAGGTTGCGACGGATGTGGCCAGAAGGTCGGTGGGGGAGAACTCTTCGCCTTTGCCGGCGTTGTCGAGCGGAGCGTCGGTCATCAACACGGCACCAGATCCATGGTGTGTGGCTTCACAGCGCAGTTCACCGCTATACCGACAGGAAACAGTGGGCATGACGTCCCTTCAGATGGTGTGTTCAATTTGACAGCACAATCCGTGACTGCTCGATTCTTTGTGGTGTGCTCACAATGAATCCGAATCCACGTTTTCGCTTGTGAAACTGTTGCTGTTTTAATGCTGTGTGAGTGATTCATCCCCAGATGATCAATGTCCCCTGCTGTGGCGATCAATCTGATCAATATTTTGTCAGGACTTTTCTGGTGATTTGATGATTAAATTACCATTGGCTAATGGTTGCTAAAAATATGTGTGGCATTCTATTTGTGTTGGAGCTAGGGTTCACCCCCTTTGAGCGCATGATGCTTTGTCAATAACCTTCTGGCACTCAGTGATACTTGGCCAGCATGCCTGTTGTGGCTAGTTTGTGAAAGTCAATACTGCCTGGTTTTACGGGAAGCTGATATGGCTACTGGAGTAACGAGTCAGGGGCATCACCAACGTTTGCTGGTGATGCCTGATGACGGGGAACAAGCAGTACTGGATCTGCTTGCGTCAGCAAAAAAGAGTCTGCGTATTAAGCAATTCAAGTTGCAGGCTCCAGCTGTGATCAAGGCTATGCAAGACGCCCATGATCGAGGGGTGAAAGTGCAGATCATGTTGAACCCTCACACATCAGGCGGGGTTCGATGGAACGATGAGGCGTTTGAAATCTTCAAGAAATCAGGGGTGGATGTGCGCTGGACAAGCGAGTCCTTTCCTGTAACTCATGAAAAATCAATTGTTGTTGATGATGAATTTGCGTTGATTGCTACATTTAATCTTGCTGAAAAATACTTCACCCTGACCAGGGATCATGGGTTGGTGACTTACAACCAAGACGCGGTCAACCAGGTCATTGCTGGCTTTGATGCTGATTGGAATAACCTCGAATTCAAGCCTGATCTCACGGTCGGACTGGTCTGGAGCAACCTTCATAGTCGCGGTCAGATTGCAAAACTGATTGACTCCTCAACCACGCATTTGTGGATTCATCATCCCAAATTTGTTGATGCTGTGATCCTCGATCGGATTGTTGAAGCCTGTGTCAGGGGCGTCAAGGTTCACCTGTTATGTGGTGGCAAGCATGGCATTTCTGACTGGGATATTTACGACACTTTTGGAAATTTACGTGTGATGTCGCGTTTTGGCGTCAAAATTCGCCGACAGAAGCATTTAAAATTGCACACAAAGATGATTATTGTTGATAAAAAATCGGCAGTGATTGGCTCCATGAATATTGACAGAAGCGCCTTTGATGTTCGCCGAGAGCTGGGAATGGAAACGGACGCTCCAGAAGTGATTGCGCGCTGTTGTCAAATCTTTGAGTCGGATTGGCATGAAGCCAAGGATTATTTAGCGCCGGATCCTCTCGATCCTTCCTTGCATGATTGCGGAGAGTTGTCGCCGGATCCGAATTTCATCCATGAGTGATCAGGATCCATGAGTGATCAATCCGGTTCCGAGTTGCAGTCCAATCAAGCTGTTGATCCAGGCCTTCGCGAACTTTTTGTTTGCATGACGCAGGTTGCTTTCTCTGCCTTTGGTGGAGGAATGTCTCTCTGGAGTCACCGCATCATTGTTGAGAGGCGTCATTGGATGACCTCTGAATCCTTTGTCACGGGATTGACCGTTGCACGTCTTTTCCCAGGACCGAATCAGATCAATATGTCGGTGTACATCGGTTCAATCTTCAAAGGTGTGCCTGGATCCCTTGCTGCAACTGCAGGAATCATTCTTCTCCCTTTCACATTCTTGATGTTGTTGGGCCTGATCTATTTCAATGTCAGTGAAATTTCTGAGGTCAATCGTCTTCTTGCTGGTCTCGCCGCGGCAGCTGCAGGGATGGCACTGTCCATGGGCTTTAAAATATTGGATGTTTATAAAAAAGATTATCTCGCCCTGACGATTGCGGTGATCGTTTTTGTCTGTCTTCAGGGATTCAGGTTTCCATTGATTCCTGTTGTTCTCGTGGCAGGTGCGATTTCGATGAGTTTGTACTGGCCTCGGGGGCAACGTCGATGACGGCAATTCAAACGTGGTGGCATGTGGTGCTCCTGTTCCTGAAACTCTCGCTGTTTTCGATCGGTGGCGGTAACACTCTTCTGCAGGCTTACCACCATGAAGTGGTTGAGACTTTTGGCTGGCTTACGAACCGTCAATTCTCTGATCTTTATGGTCTGGCGGAGGCTGCACCGGGGCCAAGTTCCATGTTCGCAGGCCTTCTGGGTCTTGGAGCAGGCTGGAAGCACGGACCAGTCTGGGCTCTGATCACGGGTTACTCCGCTGAGATTGCGATTTTGCTGCCATCCACAGTGGTCATGCTGATTGCATCGGTCTATTGGAATCGCTGGCGTGACTCCCCATGGCGGATGGCTTTTGAACGGGGTCTCGGGCCGGTGACGCTTGGCATTCTGTTTTCTGTGAGCGTCACGATCCTGAAAACAGCCAATCACAGCTTGATCGCTTATGCACTGTCGTTCATGGTTTGCTTCTTTGTTTTGAAGACCAAGATTTCACCGCTTGTTTTTATTGGGGTCTGTGGTCTTGCTGGCGTTCTCGGGTTTGTGCGTTGAGCTGGGGGATCGGATCGAATCGTTCAATGCTCAGGATCAAGGGTTTCTGCGGACAGGTGAACCACCGGCTCTTCTTCAGCTGATTGTCCCGTCATCTGATGGCTATAACCCTGTTGCACTTCATTGTTAATGCCTGTCCTTAATGGACAATGACGACATGACAGACAACAGCGAACTTGCCGGATTGCAGGCTCTCGTCGCCGACGTCGGCGGCGGCAATGTGATTGATGCCGAACTGCTTGAAGGATGCACGGTTCAGGCGCATGAGCTCGATGAGATGGATGAGGATCAGGCTGCTCGTGTGGCGGCGCACTGTTTCTCCGTTCTCTTTGATCACAAGGTTGAGCAGCTTGAGGGCACGGCTGCCGATGCTGTCATTGGGGTCTGGCGAGGCAAGGTTGACGGCTTTGCTTTCACCATCAGCCGTGAAGATCTCGGCGACCTGGTGCTTGATTTCAGCGTTCCTGATTAATGACCATTGATGAGCTGCGTCAGGACCTGTCCCAACGGATTGGTCGACCTGTTGAATTGCTGCTGACGCGGGATGGCGACGCTGTGATTGAGTTATCCGATCTCTACCAACCCACTCCAGCTGGTTTTGGAGGACGGTTGCGTCTTCGTGATGGAACAGCGATGACCTGGGAGCTGTGGCTGGAGGATGGTGACAGCTGGAACTTTCACAGCGCCCCGTTGATGGTGTGATCACGAGCTGGTGATCGATGCCTGTGGTTTTTGCGGCCCAGCTCCACGCTGATCTGTGGATCAGTGATGCTTCTGCTGTTGTGGTCAGTTTGAATTCGTCGCCTTATGGGTCTCTGATCGGTCCGGGATCGGCAGTTCGCGTGAACAGGATGGATCTTTGTTGCGCTGATTGTTGAGTAGTGTGTTCCAGTCGCCGGGTGTTGATGAGATTTGTTGTGAGAGTTTTTGTTTGCTGAATTTATTGTTCTGGGCTTGTGCTTCTCCCGCATATTGGCAGCTTGATTGCTGAGGTGTACAGGTGAGTGAAAGTTCTGGTCAAAGTGGTGATTTGCCATTCAAAGAGCCTGTTGAGGCTGCCGAGCTGAATCTCGGTGGTGGCCCAGTTGAGGCTGAAGAGGTTCAAAATGTTGAAATCACAAAGACTCCACAGGATGCCCTCCAATCGCCGTCATCCTTGGCGTCTGAGGAACCTGGAGATGAACTCTCTGTCTCTCACCTGCTCCAACAGCTTTCGCTTGGATTGGATTCACTGAAACAGTTGAATCTTGAAGGTTTTAAACAGATTTATCCAATCTTTCTGATTGTCTTTGGCTCTGTGATTCTCGGCTTGATGTTGTCGTTTGTCACCACTTTTTTGAGCTCAATCAATCATCTGCCCATTGTTGGTGGATTATTCCAGGGAGTGGCCGAGCTGATTGGCCTGGTTGCTGTTGTGCGATTGATCACAGCAAATTTGTTGTTGCAACATCGACGTGCGGAATTGTTCGCTCGAATCGCCGCCTTGAAAAAAGACTTACTGGGAGAGCAGAAATGAAAGCTTGGGTTGGTCTGACCTGCCTGATGACCAGCCCTTATTCCTCGATCACAAATCCAAAGCTCTTGAAAATCTCGTCGTTGGCGTGAATGATTTTTCGAGCGCCTTCCTGCTGCTTGACAGCAAATCCAGTTTGAGCAAGACGCCTCATCAGAGCAGCTGTGTCTTCGAATCGTTCAGCCATGTCTTCAAGAGTTCCGCAATCTGCGGAGAGTGTGGATTCATTCCAGGTGAAGGAGGCCATGGCGATGTCGGAAGAGGGTGAACCAGTGCTGCGTCAGTGCAGATTTGACATGACTTTAAAGCTTTTGTCTGAGCACTGCCGACGTCACGGGTCTTCGTGACTCTGCCTCTGGTTCAGTTGGCGCTGATGCTCTTTCAGTTGGCGCTGATGCTCTGTGCCAGTTTTTCGCCGAATTCCTCATGCAGCCCAAGGCGTCCGTCGATGTCAGAGGCACGATCTGCCTTGTCTGCCAGCGTCAACATCTCCTGTTTCGATCGAGGTGGTGCTTCGTTGGCCAGCACCACATGCAGGGGGCAGTGCAGGTTTTGAATCTGTGCCAACCACCAGCGCGAGTCGGAGGCCGCGTCCAAGCCTCCGGTGACAAACGCCACGCTCGCAAAACGAGCTCCCGGCTGCCGACTGATCTGTTGCTGCTCACGCAGACGTTGAGGCGTCAGAAGGCTGCGATCGACCCAGACATGGCGACGCAGCATCAGTTTCAGAATTGGTCGACTGGTGTTGAGTCGATAAAGAAGCGGACCTATCAGTGGCAGTTCCACCAGCCGTCTGACCCAGTGGAAGCTCGTCCCTGTTCGTCCGGTCATGGTGGGCAGCGGACCTCGGAACGTGGGTGCAACAACCACGATCTGTGCCCATTGCCGTGAGCATTGCTCGGCTAGGCCGAGAGCGATGGGAACACTGTGGCCAGCCGCCACAACGTTGATCTTGCCCAGATCAGCGCGTTGAAGGTGTTGAAGAATGCCTGTTAAAGCCACACGCAGAGCATCGGCGTTGTAGGCCATTGCCGGACGTTCGCTATCTCCGAATCCCGGCCAATCGAAGCTCACCAGCTGACAGCGTTCACCCATCGCATCAGCAAAGTCATGCCACTCGCCCCGGCTCGACACGGTGCTCAAGGCTGGTAGCAGCAGCCAGAGTTCGCCGTTCTCTGGACCTCGACGTTCCAGGGTGACACGAACGTCGCGGCCATTCAGGTTGACGTGGAGATTTTCGGGTACACCACCGATCCGGGAACGAAGGTTCATGGTGACGTCGAGGTATTCGACTTCTTGCAGGGTTCCAGCTTCGCTCTGAAGCAGTGATCTCCCAATGGATGTTGCAAAGATTTGCCGTGTCTCACTCCTTCAGTACTGCAAGGTCGAAAAGCCACTCGCTCATTGCGGGTGGCCTGATCAGTGGCTGGATTAGTGGCCCGATGGAGCACAACCTCAGGGTTGAAAGGCTCGTCGTTCCAGGTCGCAGTCTCCGTTCGGGGACAGGCCCTGACGGCGCATGGCCTGGACTTCCGCTCTGGCGGCTCTCAGATCAGCGCGGAAGACCGGATCGTTCTGCAATTGAGCCACGGTGCCTGAGGCGATGATCTGGCTGGCTTGCACATCACTCAGCCAGTGGACATTGCAGATGTAGCGGCTCTTTCCGTACTCAATTCCTCTGGCCAGGATGACATCGCGACGTTCCGGTGCGAGCTCACTGAGAACCAGTGCCCATGCCCATCCGGCAGCGGTGTGTCCGGATGGGTAGGAGCCATCGCCTCTCAGCAGGGTTTCCTCGTCGGGTGTGCAGATTGGCTTGCCGTTGACCATGAACGGCCTGGGGCGTTGATAGTTGTTTTTGGCCTTGTAGGTCGCCAGACCGGCGTCGGTCAGTGTGCGTCGCAGCAGGGTGTAAAGCCTTGGTGTTCCTTCCTCGGTGATCGGCACGCCAAGAGCGCAGGAGTAGATCGCTGCGGCCTCAGGGAAATGCAGATTGGCATCAATCGCTGCCACCTCCCAGCGTGGGCCTCCCTGGAGCGGGAAGGTTGATTCGGCATTGGCCACATCCAGGTCGTAGGCCATGGAACCCTTCATGGGATGCGCTGGCAGAAGCTTCAGCGAATCGGGTACGGCATCGGGTGCCAGATAGCCCTCGAGCAGCCCATGCTTGATTGTCTTGAGATTGGTTGGTGAACCAACATCCGGTTCGCAGTACGTCGGTGTCTGCGCTCCTGCTGGCAGGCCTGCAACGCTGATGCCTGCCATCAACCCGATCGCAGCGCAGCTGTAAGCGAATCGACTCATTGTTGGTTGTTGTCCGTTCGTTAACGGCTTAGCAACTGGGAGATTCCGTCCCAACAATCACAGCTTCAGGTTTGCACTCCATGGATCAGCCGGGTCTCAAGGGCTTTTCAGCTTCGGGGCTTCATCAGCAGTGTGACTCCTGATGCTGTGATCACAACGGTCAGCACTCCCAGCAGCGCCGGATAGAACGACTGCAGGTTCAGCAAGCCGAATTTGCCGGTGTGAATCTTGAGCAACCAGAATGCATCGATTCCTTGCTCCAGCAGAACGCTGTAGAGCGAACCGCTGATTGCCGTGAGCAGGAGTGGTGCCGCTGCAATGGGAACTAGCCAGCGGTGAATGCGTCGTGCCTGACGCTGTGAATGAAGGCCCCGCTTCATTGCTGACGCAGCTGTTGATGCAATTCACGCTCATCTGCGCAGGGCATCCAGCGACCGTTGTTCTCATGAACAGAGTTGCAGCCAATCTGTTCAGCGCGTTGACGTGCTTCGGCTTCTGTTGCGTAGAGGCCTTTGCTGTGGGCCAGTGCTGGGTCAGGCATCGCCAGGCCAGACATCACAACAGCAGAGATCGAAACAACGGTTGTCCATGCAATCGCCAGCGCAGAAAAAGCCATGATTCAGATGCAGGTTCGGAACCTCGCGCAGTGTGCAATCAGCTTGAGCTCAATCAAGTCTGCCTGCGCTACGTGTGCGCTGGTTGTTGTTGAAGCCGCGTTGAGGTCTTTTGTCGCAGCTGACTGGTGTCACAACAGTGGCCATTGATAACCATTCTCATCACAATGGATGCAACTTCAGATTGTGCATGCGCGCTCTCGTTTTCACATGTATGGCCGCCATGGCCGGTATCGGTGGTTTTGATCAATCTCCAGTGTTGGCTCATGCCGGTCATGGCGATGAGTTTGTCCAGACCGGTTCCGTAGGCCAGGTGAAGGCCAATCCCAGCCGCGATCAGATGCTCGGGATCGTCTCTGAAAAGCCCAAAATGGAGGCCAATGGCCAGTTGAGTGTGCCGAACGTTGCCATCGTCAGGGCCTATGGACAGCCCTACGTCTTTGTCTTCAGCGGAACCACCTACGACCCGGTGGTCATCAAGCCAGGCGCTGTTTCTGTGAATCGCACGGTGGTTCTCGACGGTGTGACGGAAGACGAGCAGATTGTCGTCTCCGGTGCTTTGTCGATCTTCGCTGAATCGCAGAAGAACAAGCGCTGAACGTCGTCTTTCTCTCTCTGTCTTTCAGCGATTCAACAGTTCATCGATGTTCAACAATCTGCTGAACGACATTCTGCGCTGGTCGATTGCCCGCAGATGGCTTGTGCTGATCAGCTCCTTGCTGATCAGCCTCCTCGGCGTGATCAACGTGCTGCAGATGCCGTTGGATGTGTTTCCGCCATTTGCACCACCTCAGGTTGACATTCAGACCGTTGCGCCCGGTCTGGCTCCCGAGCAGGTCGAGCATCAGATCAGTGAGCCGATCGAGGCTGCTGTGAACGGCCTTGGGGGAGTGGATCTGGTTCGATCCGCGTCCAAACCTGGTCTGTCGATGGTGCAGGTGGTGTTTCGTGATTCGGCCCGCTTGGATCGTGCCCGGCTGGCCGTGTCGGAACGCTTGCAGCAAGTGCGGATGCAACTTCCTGAGTCGGCAGAGGCTCCGGAAATTTCGCCGTTGCTCTCGCCTCTGGGAACGATTCTTCAATACGCGTTCACGCTCCCGGAGACCGCCTCCCCCGAGCAGGCGTTGCAGCTGCGCACCGTTGTGCAGCGCACCTACGAACATCCTCTGCTGGCCATTCCCGGTGTGGCGCAGGTCACGATCTACGGCGGTGACAGTCCTCAGACCCAGTTGCAACTTGATCTCAAGGCTCTGCGGGATCAGGATGTCGCCCTGAATGAGCTGGTTGAAGCAGCTGGCAACGCTCAGTTCAATGGCCGTGGCGGGGTGCAGATTTCCGGTGGTCAGGAGCGTCTGATCCTCAGCGACCACGCCATCAGCAACGACGACGACATCACAGATTCGGTGGTGCGTGCGGGTGATGGTCGTGCCATTCCGCTGGGCTTGCTTGCGGAGGTGAGATCCGGAGCTGCGCTGCGGCGTGGCGAGGCCAGCCTGAACGGACAACCGGCTGTGGTGTTGATGATCAACAAGCAGCCTGATGTGGATACGCCTCAGCTGACGCGCACTGTTGAAGACAGAATGCGACAGCTTCAGTCGTCACTTCCCGCGGATGTCTCGGTCACACAGACGTTCCGTCAGGCGAAGTTCATTGAAATCGCCATCCGCAACGTCAGTGAATCCCTGCTGCTTGGCGTGGTGATCGTTGCTGTGGTGCTGCTGTTGTTTTTGATGAACTGGCGCACGGCCCTGATTGCCCTCAGTGCCATTCCTCTGTCGCTGCTTGTTGGACTGTTGTTGATGCGTGGGCTCGGCCTGCAACTCAACACCATGACCCTCGGGGGACTGGTGGTGGCGATCGGTTCCGTTGTCGACGATGCCATCGTCGACATGGAAAATTGCTACCGGGGGCTGCGCAGCAACCGGCTTCAGGACAAGCCGTTGAACCCTCTTGAGGTGGTGTTCCACACCTCGGTTGAAGTGCGACAGCCGGTGCTCTTCTCCACCTTGATCATTGTTGTGGTGTTCGCACCGATCTTCACGCTCAGTGGTGTGGAGGGGCGCATTTTCATGCCGATGGGGATCGCCTATGTGCTCTCGATCGTTGCCTCGACAGCGGTTGCGCTCACCTTGTCTCCTGCACTCTGCGCCTTGCTTCTCAGTCGTGCTCCCCTGCCGGCTGCCGCGTCATGGGTGGAATCCCGTGTTCAGCGTCTCTACAAACCTCTGCTCGAAAGTGTTCTGAGATCTCCTCGTCGCGTGCTTGTGCTGGCCGTGTCTGTGGTGATCGCCACCCTGTTGATTCTTCCCAGTCTCGGCCGTGTGTTCTTGCCTGAGTTCCGGGAGCAGTCACTGGTGAACTCGATGGTGCTCTACCCCGGTGTCTCGCTCGAGATGACCAGCCGGGCGGGTCGACTGCTCTCCAAACAGCTCCAGTCCAGCGACGATGTGGAGTGGGTGCAGGTGAGAGCCGGCCGGGCGCCGGGTGATGCTGATGGCGCCGGAGTGAACATCGGCCATGTTGATCTGGAGTTGAGTGATCAGGCGATGCGAGACCGTCCCGCTGCGATCGCCCGCATCCGTGAGGTGTTTGTTGGCCTGCCCGGCGTGGCACCCAACGTGGGTGGATTCATCTCCCACCGGATGGATGAGGTGTTGTCGGGCGTGCGCAGTGCCATTGCGATCAAGATCGCCGGTCCTGATCTGGGGGAACTGCGTGATCTCGGAGAGCAGGTCCGCGATGCGGTGAGCGAGGTTGCCGGAGTGGTTGATCTGCAGCTGGAGCCGCAGTTGCCTGTACCTCAGATCAAACTGCGGATCGATCGCGAGGCGGCGCTGCGGGACGGGGTGAGCGTCGCCGCACTGGCGCGAGCCGCTGAGGTGGCTCTGCATGGAACGACCGTTGGCCATGCTCCATCCTCCGGCGTTGCGGCACCACTTGTGGTGACGCTTCCCACTGCGCAACAGGGCGACCTGCAATCGCTGCGAGAGCTTCCGATCCGAACGGCATCAGGGGCCTTGATGCCTCTTGGTGATTTCATGACCTTCGAGCAGACGACGGGCCCCAATGAGGTCAATCGTGAGGATGTCTCCAGGCGGATCGTCGTCTCCGCCAATGTCGCCGGGCGCCCTCTTGGGCCTGTGGTGAATGACATCCGTCGCCGTGTGGATCAGTCGGTGAAACTGCCCTCTGGCTACACCCTGCGCTATGGCGGACAGTTTGAGTCTGAACAGCGTGCCACCCGTTCTCTGGTGCTCTACAGCCTGCTTGCCGCTGTGGTGATCGCGGCGGTGATGGTGGTGGCTGTTCGTTCTCTGCCGGCGACGGTTGCCATCCTGCTCAATCTCCCGCTGGCGCTGGTTGGAGGTCTTGTTGCCGTTCTGCTCAGTGGCAGCGTGCTCTCCGTGGCGTCGCTGATCGGGTTCATCACCCTGTTCGGTGTGGCAGTGCGCAATGGCCTGCTGCTGGTTGACAACTACAACCGACGCCACCAGAGGGGCGAGAGCCTCAAGGAGTTGATTCGAGCCGGCACCCTGGATCGTCTTAACGCAATCCTGATGACCGCCCTCACCTCATCCCTGGGGATGCTGCCACTGGCTCTGGCCTTCGGAGCCGGTAATGAGATCCTGCAGCCGTTGGCGATCGTGGTGCTGGGTGGCCTGATCACGTCGACCCTGCTCACGCTGGTGGTGATTCCTGCCCTGTATGCCCGCTTCGGATCCAGGTTGCTCGCTGATGTCACGCCCTGAATGTTCAGGAGTCATCCTGCTCAACCGTGGCTAGCAAAGGATGCAGCTCATTCATCAGCGACGTCCCATCGCTGAACTTTTTTCGCGTCGATGGATATGCCACAACGCCCTCCAGGAGGCAGGCCAGCGCACGATGCAGCCCAGCGCCATCTCAAGGCCTGCCACCTGCGTGCCAAGCGCGCCCGTCAGGGTTGGCGGCCCTGGATGTTGTTCGGGATCGCATCGCTCTTCTACTTCTACGAATTCTTTGCAAGGGTCGCTCCCGGGGTGCTGCACTCAGAGCTGATCAAGGTGTCCGGCGCCAGCGAAGGCGCGTTCGGCTTCTCGATGAGTCTGTATTTCCTGGCCTATGCGCCTGCTCAGCTGCTCGTCGGCCGTCTGCTGGATCGCCATGGTGTGCGTGCTGTTGCGGCTCCGGCATCGCTGCTTGTTGCACTCGGATGCCTGCTCTTCGCCACATCAAACAACATTGTGCTGATGGGTTTGGGTCGTTTTCTTCAGGGGCTCGGCAGTTCTGTGGCCTATCTGGGTGTGATCTACCTTTCACTGATCTGGCTGCCGCCTCAACGTCACGGCATGGTCCCGGGGATGGTCACCGGTATCGGCACGCTGGGTGCGGCGACGGCGCAGTTTCCTCTGCTGCTGATTTCAGATCACTTCGGATGGAGGATGCCGCTGTTGATCTGCACAGTGGCCGGCATCGTCATCGCCTGGCTGATCTGGAGCTTTCTGCCGAGACGACCGACATGGTTTATGGAGCTGATGCGAGAGGACGGCTTTGATCCGGACAGCCCCGAGCCGATGGGATTTCAGCTCAACAGAATTCTGCACAAACGCAGTCTCTGGATTCTTGCGCTGGCTGCCGCGGGGATTTATTTGCCGGTTTCTGTGATCGGTGATCTCTGGGGTGTGTCCTTCTTCAGCATCGAGGCCGGTCTTCCCGATGATCAGGCCAGCTTGATCACCACCCTGGTGTTCATCGGCTTCGCCCTCGGTGGTGTGGTCGCTGGCCACTGGTCCGATCGCATTGGTCACCGCAAGGTCTTGTTCACCTCTGGTGCCATCAGTGCAGCCTGCTTCGCCCTGCTGCTCTGTTTCACAAGTCGTCTGCCGGTGGTCCTCGTGGCTGTGCTGGTAGCCGCTCTGGGATTCACTTCAGGTAGTCAGGTTCTGGCTTTTGTGATGGTTGCCGACACTGCCAAGCGGCATACCCGAGCGATCACGCTGGCCTTCGTCAATTTCATCGTGATGTTCTTCCCTGTGATTGTGCAGCCCACCGTGGGCCTGTTCTCTCAATGGGGGCTCCCGTCGGGACTCCGACCCTCATCGATGCAGGAACTCCAGGGATATGCGGTTGTGGTGGTGGGGATGTTGGCCGCGGCAGGCCTCAGTCTTCTCGTGCAGGACACCATTCCGCGAGATGAGGAAGGCGTTCTGATCAGCCATTGAAAACAGGCATGTTCCAGCTGTGATGAAGTCGTCTTCCACTGTTGATGTGCTCGTCGTCGGTGGCAATGGGCGTGTCGGCGCCTCAACAGTGCGTTGGCTGCATCGGCTCTCTTGCCGTTGCAGCGCGAATGCGCCACTCAGGCTTGCGATTGGCGGTCGCAGCAGGGCCCATTTTGAGGCTGTGCGCCATCGTCTCGATGTTCCGGAGCTCGTTTTCCAGCCGATGGATCTCGAGGCTGAGATGCAGTCGCTCGTCGCCGTGGTGCGTGGCGCAAATCTGGTGGTGCATACGGCAGGACCATTTCAGGGACGCACACAACCTGCTCTGCTCCGTGCCTGCATCGAAGCAGGAGTGCCGTATTGCGATGTCTGCGATGAGTACAGCCTCAGTCGCCATGCCAAGGGTCTCTCGGGAGAGGCCGCGGCGGCTGGAATCCCTGCCGTGGTGTCGTGTGGAATCTGGCCTGGCGTCAGTGCACTCATGGCTGCGGAGGCGGTGCAACAGCTTGGGGGCCCGGAGAGCTGTGAACGCATTGAGTTCAGCTTTTTCACAGCTGGAACCGGCGGTGCCGGTCCCACCATCGTGAGTGCCACCTTTCTACTGCTGGCCACCAAAGTGCTGACCTATTCGGATGGCAGGCTCACGCCCAAAGAGCCATGGACCGAGCGTCGGCAGGTTGACTTCGGTGCTGGTGGGGGCAGGCACGCCTGCTTCCTGCTCGACAACCCCGATGTGCCCACGACCGTTGAAGCGTTGGCTGTTGCCAACTGTTCCTCGCGTTTCGGCACTGCACCGGGTGTCTGGAACAGTCTGTTCGCCGCCATCAAACTGTTGCCGAGCGACTGGCTGATCAATCGGAGGGCGATGCAGGGTCTGGCAGTGGTCTCAATGCCTGTGATCAGATTGGTCGACAAGCTTGTCGGCGCCACCAATGCCATGCGTGTCGACGGCTACAGCAAAGCTGATGACAGCTCAAATTTCTCTGAAAAGGTCACGCTGCGTTGTGTGCATGCGGATCTCGAGGATTGCGTGGGTCAGGCCACAGCAGCATTCGCGATGGAGCTGCTGCGAGGGCGTTCAGGTCTCTCGTCTGCAGAGCAGACCATTCCCGCGGGTGTCTGGTACCCGGCCGAGCTGCAGGCGAAGGCACGGAACAACATCCTCCAAGTGGTCAGTGAGAAGGCTCTGCTCTGGGAGATCTGAGCGACCAGAAAAACCGTTGCGTTCAGCAGTTGCGCGAGATGCAGCGGAAGCCGAGGTGACTTGTGCTTTCGCTGGCTTCCTGAGGAGAGCGGGCAGCAGGGCGGAAGCGGAGGCAGTACTGAGGCGAGCAGAGGTGCGAACCACCCTTGATGATTTTCAGGTCGCCTCCGCGTTCGGATCCTGAGCAGCAGCAGTGCACTCCCGGATGGTCCTGCCATGCGCTTTCGGTCCATTCCCAGACATTGCCTGCCATGTCAAAAAGGCCGTAGCCATTGGCTGGGAAGCACCCGACAGGCGATGTTCCCTTCCATCCATGCGCACCTTGATTGTTAAACGGAAAGTCGCCCTGCCAGGTGTTGGCGAACAGCGTATCTCCCTGATTCGGTTGCTCGCCCCAGGTGTAGGTGGCTCCATCAAGACCTCCGCGTGCGCACCATTCCCACTCCGGCTCATGCGGCAGGGCCAGACCTGCCCAGTCCGCATAGGCGCGGGCGTCGTGCAGGGACACATGCACAACAGGGTGGTCCAGCCGCTGATCCAGGTTTGATTCGGGGCCATGGGGGTGACGCCAGTTCGCACCGGGAATCCACGCCCACCACTTGCGCCAGTCATTGAGTTGCACAGGCCCCTCTGTTCCGATGAACACCACGGAACCTTCGCGATCTTTGCGCTCAGCTGTCGTGACGTAACCGCTGTCGGCGACGAAGTCCCTGAACTCTGCGTTCGTCACCAGCCTCGACTGGATCAGCACATCGTCGACCTTCACCACAACGGTCGGTGACTCTTCGATGTAAAAAGCGGTGGATCCCATTGAAAGTGATCCACCGCGAACGTGAATGAGCTCCTGCGTCTTGGCGTTGTTCAACTGCAATTCACTCGGTTTCGTTACTGGGTAAACGACGTCATGCTGAAGGTCGGAGGATTGGGATGCTCCTTGATGGAGGTTAGATAGTTGCCGACGATCTTCATGTACGGACCCAGAACCCAGGCGCATGTTCCGACCACGTTGAATTCCTCCCTGGGATCCCTCTCGATGTGGAACACCGACGGATATCCCATCCCCTCCGCTCGATAGGCACAGACTCCCAGGGAAGATGGATTGGTCTGAGACTGGATCACCTGCTTCGGATAGATGCGCCACTGTTTCCAGCGCACAGCGGCAATTTCACCTCCGATGAAGGTGATCAGATGATCGCGATTCGATCGTTCGCTTTCACCAACGAAGAACTTCCATTGATTGACGCCGTCGTAGGGACGATCGTCGGGAAGGCTGGAGCCCAGCATTCCTGCGATGGTGGGCACAAAATCGTGGATCGACACCATTTCATTGCTTTTGCGAGCAGGAATGTTGCCCGGCCATGACACCATGCCCGGGACGCGCAGCGATCCTTCGAGCACGTCGCCGACTTCGCCCCGGAAGGGGCCCGGTGAGCTGCCCTTGAAGTCGGTGCTGATCACCTGATTCTGAACCGGTCCATTGTCAGACAGGTAGATGATGATCGTGTTGTCTCTGATTCCCGCCGCTTCGACGGCCGCCACAACCTGGCCAACGCGGTGGTCGTGCTCCATGAGCATGTCCCCGTAAGGCCCCGATGACGATCGATTTTCGAAGTCGCGGTGGGCTCCCTCCGGGTAGTGCACATGAGACCATCCGACATAGAGAAAGAAAGGATCGTCGCCGGCGGACTTCTCCTTGATGAATGACGTTGCCGCATCGGCGATGTCACCTTCAACGTGACGGCGATACGCGAGGTCATAGGGGCGAACGCGGCGCAGGCTGCCGTCATCGTTTGACTCCCAGATGTGCGACTGCGCTGCTTCGATCTGATCTTCGCTCAGGCCCGAGCGACGCATCGTCTGTGGATAGAGAGTCGCATCGGTGGTTTCCAGAATACCGACGCGGTAGGAGTCAAACCCCTGCCTGGTGGGGATGCTCTGCTCCTCCTCTCCCAGATGCCACTTGCCGACCATCCCCGTGGAGTAGCCGTTCTCCTTGCAGATTTCGGCGAGTGTCAACTCCCCCTCCTGCAGAGTGCTGGGAGTTCCGCCCACGATGATGCTGTTCAGGCCGGAGCGAACGCTGTAACGGCCGGTCATCAGGCCAGCCCGTGAGGGTGTGCAGCCGGGTTCCACAAAGAACTGGGTGAGCATCAGGCTTTTTTCAGCCAGGTCATCGAGATTCGGCGTCGGCATCCCGCGCAGATCGCCGCCGCTGCCGTAGCAGCCGAGGTCACCGAAGCCGATGTTGTCGGCGAGCATCAAAACAATGTTTGGTCGATCTGTGTCGGCCTTCCAGGAAAGGTTCCCAACGGTGCCTGTCATGTTCAGAGCGAGAGGCGTTTGTTGTTCTGATAGCTCGTTTCGTTGTTTCGCTTCTCGCCGCGAAGCTCATCTCGCACAATTGGGATCCAATCTCCTGAATCCAACCAACGCAAAGCAGTTGGCGTCGTCTGGCGCCTAGCTTTAACTGCCATTGATCTCAGACCGATGATCCCGGGTCAGGCCCCGATGCTGCGTGATCGCAGGCCTGAGGTGATGGATCAGCCTGGCCTGGATCCTGCCGAGCACGACCGGGCTCTTCGGGGTCTGCGACGCATCAATGCCATCAGCCGTTGCGTTCCAGGCTTGTTTCGCCACCTTGAATCGCTCGCGCTTGAGACCCCGACGGTTCCACTGAGTGTGCTCGAGCTGGCCTGTGGAGGAGGTGACACAGCCATTGAGCTGGCAGCGCTGGCCCAGCGACGTCAGCTGAAGATGACGATTCACGCTTGCGACCTCAACCCTGAGGCCATTCGGATCGCCCGTCGCAATGTCACCAGGCAAAACAGCAGTGTCGAATTGTTTGTTGCCGATGCGCTCGAACCGTCTGACGACAGAACGTTTGATGTGGTGTATTGCACTCTGTTCGTGCATCACCTCGACCCTCCGGAGGTTGTGCGACTGCTGTCCGTGATGTCGGCCAAGGCGCGCAGACTTGTGCTGGTGGATGATCTGATCCGCAGCCGTCTGGGCTATGCACTGGCCTGGGCTGGTACTCGCTTGTTGAGCCGTTCCTGGGTGGTGCATTACGACGGCCCGCTGTCAGTCCAGGCGGCATTTACTCCCTCGGAGATCCTCGAACTTGCCGCCCAGGCCGGCTTGCATCATCCGGTGCTTGAGCGCGGCTGGCCAGAGCGATATCGGCTTTGCTGGAGACCTCACTGAGATGAAGAACAGCTGGGATGTCGTGGTGGTTGGAGCGGGAGTTGCCGGTGGACTGGCCGCCCTCGACTGCGCGCGTCGAGGTCTGACTGTTCTTCTCGTTGAGAAGCGCTCCTTTCCTCGCTGGAAGGTTTGTGGTTGTTGCTTCAATGCCAATGCCCTGGCTGCTTTGGCGGCGGTCGACTTGCCGGACTTGATCCGTGATCAGGGAGGAGTGCCTCTCGATCAAGTGCGTCTCGGCTGGAATGGCAAGACGCTGAATCTGGGGTTACCCGGAGGCTGGGCACTGTCACGGGAGCGTTTCGATCAGGCGTTGATCCATGCTGCTGAGGCGGCAGGAGCCACGGTGAGGTTCCAGACCGGAGCAGTTCTTGAGGAGACCTGCGCCGATGAGCGAGTGGTGCGACTGCGACCTCCCGGTGGTGCACCAGCCGAGCGGGTCCGGGCCCGTGTTGTTCTGGTCGCAGCGGGCTTGCAGCATCAGGTTCTGACATCAGGCGACCGGGACACACCCTGGATCGCTCCGGACTCAAGGATTGGGGCTGGCTGCCTGATCAACGACGACGAGGTTGTTTACGCCAGCGGAACCATTCATATGGCCATCGCTCGGCGTGGTTATGTCGGTTTGGTGCGCCGCGAGGATGGTGCTCTCAACCTGGCTGCTGCTTTCGATCCCACTGCGTTGAGGTCTGCAGGTGGAGTGGCTCGTGCGGCGGAGCTGGTTCTGCGCCAGGCCGGATTCGCGATCCCTCGAGCACTGGAAACATCACGCTGGCAGTTGACCCCAGCGCTGACGCGCCGTGCCGCTGTCGTCGCGGGTGAGCGCTTTCTGCTGCTGGGTGATGCCACCGGTTATGTGGAACCCTTCACCGGTGAAGGCATGGCCTGGGCTCTCGCTGCCGGAGCGGCGGTTGCTCCTTTCGTGGAGGAGGCACAGGGAGCATGGAACGCTGATCTTGAGCTGCGCTGGCAACAGAGGCTTGAGGATCTGACGGTGAGTCGTCAGCGTTTCTGCCGACTGTTGTCGACGTTGTTGCGTCAACCGCTCGCAACAGCCGCCATGTTCAGATTGGGATGCCGTTGGCCCGCCATCCCTGAGCGTGTCATCAGTGGCCTCAATCGCGTTGTTCCCTCCACGGCCTGCCCTGATCCATGCCACTGACACTCCATGGAATCGGTACGGCAGTACCCACTCAGAGCCTGAGTCAAGAGGAAGCGCTGGAGGTGGCGCGTCGAATCAATGCCGAAAGTCCTGAACAGGCCAGGCTGATGGACCGGATCTACCAGAAGACCAAGGTGCACAACCGCGGCAGTGTGCTGCTTGCCAATGGAGCCGATGGAGATGTGAATCGGAAGCGTCTGAGTTTTTACGGCACGGAGAGTCCTGGCACGGCAGAGCGGATGCAGGCCTTTGGCGAGCATGCGGGTGAGCTTGCGTTGCAGGCCGCTCGCGAAGCGCTGAACGATTCCGGCCTAACGCCGTCGAGGATCACCCATCTCGTGACCGTGAGCTGCACCGGCTTTCAATCGCCTGGGGTCGACCTGTTCCTGATCGACAAGCTTGGACTTTCCGCTGCCGTGCAACGAACCCATGTTGGATTCATGGGATGCCACGGAGCACTCAACGGCTTACGTGTCGCCCATGCCTTTGCCGAGATGGATCCCAGTGCGGTGGTTTTGCTCTGCGCCGTTGAGCTGTGCAGCCTGCATATGTCGTATGGCTGGCATCCTGAACAGGTGGTGGCCAATGCGTTGTTCGCCGACGGAGCGGCAGCCGTTGTCGGCTCCGCCGGACCGCCAATGTCTGATCGGGATCTTGTGCTGCAGGGCAGTGGCTCGATCGTGATCCCTAACAGTGCTGATCTGATGCACTGGGAGATTGGTGATCGTGGCTTTTCGATGGGGTTATCTCCGCTTGTGCCGGCAGCGGTGGGGGCAGCACTGTTGCCCTGGTTGCAGGATTGGCTGCAGACTCGGGCCGTTGATCTCTCGGAGATCCGCAGCTGGGCCGTGCACCCAGGCGGACCGAAGATTCTCTCGACCTGTGCTGAGGCGTTGGGACTGGATCCCAGGCTTCTGGACGACTCGAGAGTCGTTCTCCAAGATCACGGCAACATGTCGTCGGCGACAATCCTGTTCATTCTCGAACGGCTGCGTCGGCGATCGGTGGCAGGTCCCTGCCTTGCATTGGCTTTTGGACCTGGTCTGAGTGCTGAGCTGGCACTTCTTGACCTTCAGGTGGTTGTCTGAACGTGGTGATTGTCCAATCAGCTCTGCTGTTACAACTTCGGTGTGTTCCAGGGAAGTCCGGGAAGCGTGGAGAACAGCGTCAGTAAAACTCCCTGCGCTGCAAGAATCGTGCCGCACCCGGCCAGAGTCCAACGCCTGGAGGTTGTCGATAACCAGTTGGCGTACAGGCGGCTGAGCCAAGGCACCAGCAGGTAACCGGTGAGTAACACCGTGATCAGGTTGCCGATCAACATGTTGAGAGGCATGGGCAGGCTGCCAAGTGTTGGCCCACTCAGCCACATCAACAGCATCACCGAGGGGTAAAGGGCCAGCCAGACCAGAAGATTCACCCTCCAGATCGGTGTTCGTGATGGTCCCTTGGCCTGAATCCACTGGTCAAAGGAGTTTGAATCCAAGCGGAAGCGATAGTGATAGCCGATCAGTTTTTCGGCTTGATTGAGCAATTCTCTGCGCTGCGGGCTGTCCAGCCAGCGGAGGCATTGCTCCAGTTCTTCAAAGCGAACATGCGTGGTGACCTTCACCACCGGATCAGTGTCTGACTCCTCATACACGACGTCCTGTCCGAGGTAACCGTTAAAAGCCTGAGCGGCATGGTTCATGCGCTCTTGAATGCTCTGGTAGTCCTGGCGCTGTGAAGCTGCGATCGAGCTGTGAATCGTGTAAACAAATTGATTTTCAGTTTGCTCAGACATGACGACTTAGGCCTTGATGCTCAATAGCGAGCCCCGTCGGGCAGCTTGCGGAATTCATCCCACACATTGCAAGCCTCACACTTGAGAATTTGTGTGAGTTTGATGTCACGCTGCGCCTTTGGTTTCTGCATGTCGTCATTGATGGCTTCATCAGAAAACAGATCGTTGTAGTCCGACCAGGACGCCGCGTAGAACACGTCGCGAATGCCGGCCCAGTAAGCCGTGGCGTAGCACATCGGACAGCATTCACAGCTGGTGTACATCACACAGCCAGACAGATCCCAGGTCCCCAGTTTCTTGCAGGCAGCTCGAATCGCATTCACTTCAGCGTGGGCGCTCGGGTCAAGATCTCTGATCACGCTGTTACCGGCCGAGGCCACGATTTCGCCGTTTTTGGCCACCACAGCTCCAAAGGGGCCCCCTGATTGATTGACGACCCCGGCTTCACGCATCTGGTGGATCGCTTCACGCATCAAGGCTTCATCGTGTTTTGCTGCCATGGCCAGGAGGAGCACTCTGTTGAATCGTGACGACGACCATCGCGTACGACAACGAAGGGAACCAAAACGACAAGCACTGGGCCGTCGACACTCACCACCCTTCAAGAACCATTTCAAGCATCGGCAGGCACAGGCAGCAAAAGCAAGATTGGGCCAAGGCTCAGCGCTGGAAGCCTTTGGTCCGGTTTGAATGCCCGGATCTGCTGGCAACACTCAGAAATTCGATGTGATCACTGGCCTGTTCATCAAGGGTGTAGTTGGCGCCCGAACCACACCAATCACATTGCCTTTGAGCACAGGCTGTTCATGCTGCTGCGATCTGGCCGGTTGTTGCTTGGCTCGTGCTCGGAGGTGGGATTCATTGCTTGCTGAGATTGCCGCTGATCCAGCCCCAGTGGTGATCTGCATGGTTGTGCGGCAAGCCGGTTGACTCAGATGGAGTGCTGCGGATCGTTCGACACCAGCCGCTGTCCATCAGGAGCCCATGATTCAGATCTCTCGGCGTCTCAAACACAACGATTGATCGGCCTCTAGACCCAGACTGGTGGGCGATTCAAGTTCTCTAAACGTTTTGCAAATGCCTTTGTTGCTTCCGCTTGGCTTGCTCCCGCTTCTGTTTGGCCATGGAGGAGGTGGAGGTGGTGCTGATTATTCCAAACATGCTTACTCCGTGTGGGCAGAAGAGCATGCAGAGAATCGCTGTGACGCTTACAAGCAGGGCATGAATTGGGATGAAGCTTTCGCCTATGCCACGGAATCCTCAGACCAAGGTTGGAGAGCTGTATTTGTCTCCTACCCTGAAAAAATGAAAGCATTCAATGCTGCTATCAAGCGAGATTGCAAGACCCTCCATGTTGAAACATGGAATCAAAAGGTCGCCAATTGATGATTGGTGAGTGGGGCAGCTCTTTTGGTGTTAAGGAAGAACCAGAGATCTGACCACCACCCCATTGTTCAAGCTGCAGCTGTGGACGTCGGTTCGATCAGGTGGGTAACCCTCACGTCCTCGACTCACTCGTTGGTCTCTTTGATTGAGCTGGGGTGAAGTCTGGCTATTAAAGAAGTGATAGTGAGGAAGACATGTCCCATTCGGCTGTCCCTTATCGGCCCCTTCATCCTTTCAGAGCAACGCTTGCTGCAGTCTGTGCCATTGGAATTGCACTTGGGATGTCGCGATATGCCTATACACCTCTTATCCCTGCATTGATTCGTGATGGCTGGGTCAGTGTTCCTCAGGCTGGATTTCTGGGCGGTGCTAATTGCATGGGCTATCTCGCAAGTTGCCTCCTGGCCATTGTCTTGCCTCGATATCTTCCGATTCGTTCTGTGATTCGTTTGTCATTGGCAATTGCTTTGATTGGTGGGTTGATGTCTGCTTTTGATTTGGGTTTTCGTTGGTTGATCTTGGCGCGTTTTGTCGCAGGTTTGTCGGCTGCACCTTTATTGGTTCTTACTCCATCGGTTCTGAGCTCTCAGATTTCTGATCGTTGGAAAAAAGTTTGCAGTGGTATTGCTTTTGCTGGAAATGGACTATTTATAGTGCTGATTTCATTGACGCTGCCATTTTTTCTTGAGTTTGATGTACAGCTGTCATGGCTCTACGAGGCTGCAGTCACTGCCCTTGCTTGCATCCTTGTATGGCCTTTGTCCTCTCGTGCTTCGGGCAAGCCTCTTGTGAGGTCAGAAGTGTCTCATCACCTCAATGGTGGGCAGAGAAAGGTTCTGCTTGGACTTATTCTCGCTTACGGACTGGGTGCTGTGGCTGTTCAGCCGCCCACGCTTTTTTTGACTGATTACCTACATCGTGATCTTGGCTTGCGAGTTTCTGAGGCCAGTCAGGTTTTCAGTGTTCTTGGTGTCGGAACTGCGATTGGAGCTGGTGTTAGCGGTTTGTTTGCAGGACTTGTAGGCAGTCGACTCACGCTTTTTGTTGTCTATGTGTCTGGTGTAATCAGTATGTTGTTAGTCCTTTTCACTTCAAAAGTTTGGGCGCTGGCTCTTGCCGCAGGACTGGCAGGTGTGTTTTTGATGGGACTGGTGGCCATGACATCACAGCGAACAATGGAAGCTGTGGGCCATGCCCAGCATCCCAAAACCTGGGGAACTATGACTTTGGCATTTGCGTTAGGCCTCACGGTTGGGAGCAATGGAATGTCAGCATTACTGCAATACGGTCAAACTTATCTCGACTTGTTTGCGATTGGTTTTTTTATTGCGCTTTCAGGCCTCGTTCTGACAATGTTTTTGAGTTGTCGGACGTTGCCGTCTGATCAAAAAAACAACATAAATGGCTCACGAGTATGACTCGTTCATGGAACGGTCGATCAATTTTTAAACGGTAAACTTCTGAATTATGGTTTGTCCCCTTGGGTGCTTTAGTGGTTGGTTGGTGAAATTTTTTTTCTCTCGGGATGAGATCCCGTCAAGTGCAATTGTTGGTGGTTGATGTGAGTTGGATTGTGACTCCAGTTCGGGAAGAACAGATGAGATGACAAGAGGAAGGCCGCCCTTCCGGATGGAAAGACGGCCTAAGTCGCTCGTTTGTGCATTGTTCAACCCATCGCTTGTAGAGAAAGGAAGGGTTCGAAGCTTCTGTCTAGAGGCGCCCTGGGGCCATGGGCTCTAGGAGTCGGGTTGTTGTCTCCTGGGGCACCTAGGGCGGTGCGAGTGGAGCGTCGATTGGCGTGGCGCACAAGGTCTGCCGACCAAAGGACCAACCCAGTTGATTGTTGAGACTGTTGGAGCAGGGGCCAGAAGTCAGTCTGCTTCTGCGATCTGCTCAGGTGGAGTGTCGACCAAGGCTGGTTCCTCCGATTGCGTGGCCTTACTTTCCACCCGCAGAGGTGGATCTGGCATCGGTGGAATCACGCATTGCCTTGAACGGCAAAACCTCCAATAGTGGAAAGGTGTGGCTGGATCGTTCCCTGGAAGCAACTCTTGAGCTGTCAACAACACCACAGAAGGATGGGCTGGCGACCATGTGCGCCGTTCAAGCAGCAAGTTCGATCGGCTGATGGCGGCATTTGCGCAAGAGATTGAGGCCGGTGACGGCTACTCATCCAGGCGGACCAAGGAGATCTTCAATCAGAACTTCAAGGACGCCACCCCTGAGGAGATTGAAGGGGCCCGCAAGTGGTACGACCACGACAGGTGGACCGAAGAGAACCAGGACCACAAGATTTGGAAACCAGATCTGTTGGCCCCAGTGCCAGAGGGGCAACAAGGCCACGGTGTGTTCGTGGTGAAGCATCCACACAGCATCACCTTCATGTGTGGACTGTGGGCGGTGGTGCTTGCGCTCACCGACGAAGCAGGCAAGAGGCACAAGTATCCGGTCTGGACACTGGGAGTGAAGACCGGCAAACGGTTCCGATGTTCACCCTCAGGCATTCGCACATTGATCGTCGGCCAGTTTGATCAGGACACCTATGACGACTGGAAACAGCTTGTGATGAACAACCAGCAAGGTGCGTATGAAGCTCTTGCTTCTGCATGTGACTGGCTCGGATACAAGAAAAAAGTTGGCTTGAGCTACCTCAGTGGTCGGTCGTCGATGCAGCTCCTGACGGACATGGGAATTCGATGTGAGAGAGACCATGCCTTCCTTTATCCCCACTACAAAAAGATGTTTGAGGAGAAGCTCTTGAGCGAGACCAGGTCGGAATATGAAGAGTGGCTCAAACATGCTTCAAGCGAGCATCGAGAGATGTTCCAGCAGATGGTTTTGAACATCAAAAGAGAGAACCCAAGGCTTACGGAAGCGGCTGCACGTCAACAGGTCATGACCACTCTCCATGAAATGGGCGTGATGTCATAAAAACTGGCGCCAACCTGTCGTTATCGATGGTTCATCAATGTCTTCAGCATCAAGTGATTCCAGCTTTCTCAGTGACGATCAGAACCTGACTGCACAGAACCTTGATCGGATCATTCATTCGGATACCTACCGGCTGGCCCATCATGATCTTGACCTGCTGAATCGTTCTTCGATGCGGGGGGTCAGGATGCTTTTGGAGATCAGCAAGCCTGAGCTAAGGCTTGAGGAGGCTGGAATCACCTCCACCATCATCGTGTTCGGAGGTGCTCGGGTTCAGGAGCGTTCAGCTGCAGAGTCGTCTCTTGCTGAATCTCTGGATGCACTGAATGCTGACCCAAACTCCTCCTTGTTACAACGCAAGGTGGATCAAGCCCGAAGGCTTGTAGAGCTTTCAGACTTCTACGATTCAGCAAGAGAATTTGCCTTTCTGGCTTCCAGATATGGTCAGCAAGACGACAGCTCGTCTCCGTGTTGTTCGACCCATGTCATCGTCACTGGCGGCGGTCCTGGGATTATGGAAGCCGCCAACCGTGGAGCTTTTGACGCTGGCTGCCGTTCGATCGGTTTCAATATTGATCTTCCCCATGAGCAATATCCAAATCCTTACATCACCCCAGATTTATGCTTTAAATTCAACTACTTTTCATTGCGTAAGTTTCACTTCGTGATGCGCTCAGTTGGGGCAGTGTTGTTCCCAGGTGGTTTTGGCACTTTGGATGAGCTGTTTGAAGTTCTGACATTGCGACAGGTTGGAGCTAAAAGTGCGATGCCGGTCATTCTTTTCGGCACTGATTACTGGTCTCGATTGATTGATTTTGACTTCATGGCGGACTCGGGACTGATTGATGATGAAGACCGTCAATTAATCCAGTTTGCTGATACCGCGACTGAAGCTTGGAATCTGATCCGAGAACAGAGTTAAGGATTATCTTGGAAGCTTGTTTTGAAAGGGTGATGCTCCTCCTTGCGCTGTGGTTTGGAACGTCGTTCAAGCAGTCATTTTTTCGATAGTGCCTTCAGCCAAGAATCGGAACAGTGTGACTCAAGACGCTGGCCAACCTGAGGATCAGTCCTGGCCCTGATGGCTGCTGCTCTGTGATGGCAGTGATGGGTGCTTGAAACCTGGAGCTCCTGGGTTGGGTCGAACAAGGGAATCAGCCCAGTCGAAGCAGCCTCCGTGCTGTGTCTCTGCAGATCATGCTCTTTGCGAGTGGGTCGATCGTTGCCTGGTCAATCCATTGGCCTGCGAGTTCGATGTCTTCATAGGGGTAATCCGTGGAGAACATGATGCGCTCCGGGCCGAGAGTCGCGATCGAACACTGCAGTGCAGCGTCATCACAGACGCCTGAGGTGGTGATGAAGAAATTTCGTCGGAAGACAGCGCTGGGCGTGGTGACGATGTCGTTGCGATAGCGAGTTGACGCATAACGACTGTCCAGTCTCCAGAGATAGAAGGGCAGGTTCTCCCCCATATGTCCGAGGATCACGTTGGCATTGGGATGTTTTTCGAAGACGCCTTTCACAATCAGTCGCAGCGCATGGGTCGCGGTGTCGAATGACCAGCCCCAAGTGGCACCATCGAGCTCCTTCACCATCGAAGCCGGTTGGTTGGTGGGAAGTCCGGGATGAAGATAAAGGGGCACATCAAGCTGCTCGAGTGTCACCCACAGCCGATCGACTCTGGGATTATCGAGGTATTCACCTTGTGTGCTGCCGTTGATCAGAGCTCCAACGAAACCCAGCTCGTTCACGCATCGCTTCAGCTCCGCGCAAGCGGTCTCGATATCCTGCAGATTCAGTGCTGCAAAGCCTCTGAAGCGTTGAGGTTGCAGCTCGATTGCTGTGTGCAGAGCATCGTTCGCATGTCTGGCCATGGCCGATGCTTCGGGCGAGTCGGCGATCGCTTGAATTCCCGGCGCAGTCTGAGACAGCACGGCGATCTCGATCCCGGATTTGTCCATATTGGCCAGTCGCTGTTCAGCCAGTTCAGGCAGCAACGGTTCAATCTGAGCCAGCACCTCCGGGTCGAAAAACTCCAATTCCTCGGATTTTGGAAGAAGTTCTCCGATGGAGAAGTGTTCTTCAAGGGCAACCTTATTGATGGTTGGCTTTTTATCTCTTGCTGCCGGTATTGGAGGGTGATCCTGATTCATCTTCGGATTTGTTGTTGATGAGCCAGCCATCACCTGCACATTCCTCTATTTAACTTTGGCATGTTGATGCAGGTTGGCTTGATTTTGCGCCTCTGGCAAGCCCTGTCTAACCCTGCCGCTTAACGTGGCTGACTCTGAGCATTTTCATCATCTTGAGCATCTAGATGGCATCAAGTGATCAGCTGATAAGGCGCGCAACGGTTAGGGGTCGTTTCGACAACACAATCCTGAGATGAGAGGCGAGCCGATGTCATCAATGTTGAGAAGAGTCGCGCATTGTTCCTCTTTCAACTCACCTTGATTAAATATTGAGGACTGGCTCATATTCTCTTGCTTCGTCGTTCTTTCTTGCGATTGGGCGCTCTTGGCGCTTTCGTTGGCAGCGTTAGCCTGGAAATGTTCAGGACAACTCGAGCCAACGCTCGATCCGCCTGGCAGCGATTCGTCAGCCAACCGACGTTTCAGCGGCCTCGTAATCGAGAGACAGTCGTGCTGGAAATTTCAACAGCACCCATCACTGTTTTAGGAAAATCTGTAGTTCGGGGCTGCATTCGGCAGCTGAATGGTCAGCGCGGATACACAACCTCTCAGGCTCATGGCATCAATCTCGAATTGATCAACCGATTACCGGTACCTTCATCTGTTCACTGGCATGGCTTGGTTCTTCCGAATGCCATGGATGGGGTGCCGTTTGTCACGCAACCCCCGATCCCACCGGGACAAAGTCAGCGGATCCACTATCCGCTTGTGCAAAACGGCACCTTCTGGATGCATTCCCACTATGGCCTGCAGACCCAGAGCTATGTGGCTGAGCCTTTTGTGATACTTGATCAGGAGCAGGAGTTGTGGGCTGATCGAACTATCACTGTGATGCTGCGGGACTTCAGCTTCACGCCAGCAAGCCAGATTCTCGAAAACGTCATCGCTGGCGAGCGCGGCGGTGGTACGGCTATGTCTAAGCGCCTAGCTGATTTCGCATGGCATCAGCCGCGGATGTTGCTCAGCCAGCAATGGGATCCATCGAAGCAACGCTTTGGCTGGAAACGTGAGCAGGGGAATTTGATGATGGCCCCGGATGTTGTTTATGACGCGCTGCTGGCGAATGAGCGAAGTCTTGATGCGCCGGAAATCATCGATGTGCTGCCAGGTGAGACCGTTGCGATTCGCTGGATTGCCGGCAGCGCCTTCATGAGCTTTTTCCTCGACCTTGGCGATCTCGATGGCGAATTACTCCGCACTGATGCCAATCCTGTGGAGCCGATTAGTGGTTCGGTGTTTCAACTCTCTTTAGCTCAGCGGTTGACGCTGCGCATCAAGGTCCCTGAAGAGCCCGGGGTTTTTCCACTGCTGGCTTTAGGTGAACGCAGCAACCTGCGCTGTGGCGTTGTGCTGCGCAACAACCCGAAGCTCAGTATGCCTGCTTTGACTCCGCAAACTGATCAGTGGACCGGTCGCCTCGATTTCACTCAAGACAAGCAATTACGGGCACAACGACCTCTGAAGGCGCGTACCGCTGACAACACGATCCCCATCGCTCTGACAGGGCCTGCGCCCAAATACACCTGGGGACTGAACGATCGTTTCTATCCCTACAGAGCTCCCTACTGGGTTGAAGAAGGCCAACGGGTGGAGATGGTTTTTTCCAATCCCACCCCGATGGGACATCCCATGCATCTGCATGGCCATGAATTTCAAATAATTGAAATCGATGGCGAGCCGTTGGCAGGTGCCTTGCGCGACACCGTTTATGTTCCTAAAGGAGGAACCTGCCGCATTGCCTTTGATGCCATCCATCCCGGCATCTGGGCTTTCCACTGCCATATCACTTACCACCACGCTCGAGGCATGTTCAACGTGGTGGCCTATCGCTCGGCCGATCTGAGCTGGTGGGACCCAGAGGGCTTCAGTCATGAACAACTCCCTTTTTGACTCGCTTCAGCTCTGCAATCACAGCAGTGCTTAGGGGTAAGGAAGTTCCAATTGGCCGCTGCTGCCACTCAGTGATTCGTGATTGCATTGGATCGAGTGGAGTGGTCCTTGCGTTGTCTCTGACTTTTTGTGCAACTGATCGTGATTGTGGGCAGTGCCCTTTCGCCGGATGATCGATTTCAGCAGAGAGCTTTTCACTTTGCAGACCCCTGCCTGAACAGCTGCTCCAGGCCTGTTCAAGTGTCTGGTGTGAGAGCGTTGGCGTGGTAGTCAAGATGTCGGTCGATCACGCTGGCTACGAAGAAATAGCTGTGGTCATAACCCTCATGACTCACCATCTCAAGACTCTGCCCGCTTCTGAAACAGGCGTTGCGTAGCTCTTCCGGACGCAACTGCTCCTCAAGGAAGGGATCAGCGGAGCCGATATCCACCAGCAGGCAATCATTCCTGAGGTGTCCATCCTCCAGGAGTGTCACAGCATCCCATCGACGCCATGAGAGCTGTTCGTCAGATGTTGTTCCAAGCAAGTGGCTGAATGCCTTCCGTCCCCATGAGCACTGGACTGGGTGTGTGATCGGAGCCACTGCAGACACCGATCGGTAGAGCTGGGGATGACGCAGACCCAAAACCAGTGCACCGTGGCCTCCCATGGAGTGGCCGGAGATACCCAGTCTCTGATCATCCAGGGGCACTTCCTTGCACAGCTGTGAGATCAACTCGTCAACCACAAAGCTGTGCATCCTGTAGTGCGATGACCAGGGCTGTTTCTCGGCGTCCACGTAGAAGCCGGCACCATGTCCGAAATCCCAGTTTCCCTCAGGATCGCTGGGGACGTCATCACCGCGAGGGCTGGTGTCCGGCATGACCAGTGCCAGACCAAGTTCGGATGCACGTCTCTGAGCGCCTGCCTTCTGCACAGCGTTTTCGTCGTTACACGTCAGTCCTGACAGCCAGATCAGGACGGGGACGCGTTCTGGCTTCGGTCCCAGCGCCCGCTTCGGAAGAAAGACCCCAACTGTTGTGGAGCTGTTCAGCTGACGGGATTCCAGTTTGTAACGGCGTTGCTCTCCGTCGAAGCAGCGGTGACAGTTGATCAACTCCATGGTTCTGGTCGTCGTTCCTAGAAATGAATGACAGAGCGAATGCTCTCTCCTCGATGCATGAGTTCGAAGGCCTCATTGATGTCGTCCAATTTCATGGTGTGGGTAATGAAGCTGTCCAGGGGAATGCCTCCTTTCTGATAGCTCTCGACATAGCCAGGCAGCTGGCTTCTGCCTCTGACCCCCCCAAAGGCTGACCCCCTCCAGACCCGACCAGTGACCAGTTGAAAGGGTCTCGTACTGATTTCCTGGCCTGCACCTGCAACGCCGATGATTGTCGACTCACCCCAGCCCTTGTGACAGGCCTCGAGGGCTGCACGCATGACATCCACATTGCCGATGCATTCGAAGGAATAGTCAACACCTCCGTCGGTCATGTCGATCAGGACGTCCTGGATCGGTGCTTCATGGTCACGTGGGTTGATGCATTCCGTCGCCCCCAGCTGCTGGGCGATGGTGAATTTGTCTGAGTTGAGATCGATGCCGATGATCCTTTCGGCACCTGCTTGAACGGCACCGATGATCACGGCCAGCCCGATGCCGCCAAGACCGAATACAGCGACCGAGCTGCCCTTCTGCACTTTGGCAGTGTTGTGCACTGCGCCGATCCCCGTTGTGACTCCGCAGCCCAGCAAGCAAACCTTTTCTAATGGCGCTTCCTGATTGATCTTCGCAACCGCTATCTCAGGGAGCACTGTGTACTCGGAGAACGTCGACGTTCCCATGTAGTGGTGAATCATTGAACCCTCGCGGGAGAACCGACTGCTGCCGTCGGGCATCACCCCTCTGCCCTGGGTGGCTCGAATCGCCTGACAAAGGTTTGTCTTGCCTGAGCGGCAGTAGCTGCATTCACGGCATTCCGGTGTGTAAAGGGGAATCACGTGATCTCCAGGAGCAACCGAGCTCACGCCCTCTCCGACCTCCATCACCACAGCGCCGCCCTCATGGCCCAGCACAGCAGGAAATAGTCCTTCCGGATCCGCACCGGACAGTGTGTAGGCATCTGTGTGACACACCCCGGTGGCCACGATTTTCAGCAGCACTTCACCATGTTTTGGAGGCGCCACCTCGATTTCGGTGATGTCAAGTGGTTTGCCGGGTGCCCATGCCACGGCAGCTCTGGAGCGAATCATCGATCTCAGCGCGTGATCTCATCATCATGAGCCTTGCTTCTGCTCCGTGTTGCCGGCAGGGGCATGACCATGGATTGGTTGCGCTTTCAGCGCACTGTTCGATGCCACTGGCTGCCGGGCGGTTTCAAACCGACCGCTGCACGCATCGCCTCTAGGCAGAATCGTGGGTCAGGAAACTTGAATTGCGTGGCTGCGGGCAGCATCCAATCTGAGGTCCAAAGCTGGTCTTGGTGGCCGCTGCTGCCACTCAGCTCTCAGTTGCAGCTCAAGGTCTGAGGGGCTTGTCCCTCATGTGTCCTTGGAATTTTGTGCAACTGAGCGTGATTATGGGCTAGTGATGATGGGCTTGCGGTGGAGCTTGAGCTGGTGCTGTTGAGGAATGGAAATTAGATGATTTCAAACTTGATGCTGAGGTCGTTGAAATCCCAGTCAGAGGAGTTTTGTGAGTTGTCGTCCTCAAAGGCAAAGAAGTTGCATCCGAGGGCTTTGATTTGAGATGAGCCGTAGGTGTAGATCTCGCCATCGGGTGTGATCAGAACAGGTGCGTACAAGCCAGCATCAGAAGCCGAGAGATCCCATTCAATGGCCTGCGTCTCAACACCAGTGCAGGAGATGCTGTCGCCGCCTGGATTGATGAGGTTGTCGGCAACGGCCTGGTCAAAGGCTGCGCCTGCAGTGTTGGTGATGCCGTCAACCGAGAAGTTACCGTCGGCGTCCTCACTGAGCTTGACCATGGCGATGCGGTTGACGAAGGCGCAGTTGCTGTTCAGTGAAAGTTTGAGGGTTTGGCCTGTTGCCGGAATGCTGGAGAGATCAAGGACAGCGTTGTGGATGCCTTGTTGCTTGGCAGCCATCGCGGTCGCTGCAGGATTGGGTGAGGAGGCTGAGTGGCTGATGTCGACGACCAGATCATCGTGATCGCTGTCGTTGAGTCTGTCGTTGAGCCTGAGCTGGAAGCTGCCGTCGTTGTTGTCAGTGATGTCGAGTTGTGGTGAGCTGATGAGCGGTTGGTTGTTGCTGAACTGATGGAACGAGATGGTGGATCCGTGTGGCATGAAGATCGCGTGATCCCCGCAGTTTCCTGAGGAGTGTGTGGCGCCGATACAGCCGAGGGCGTTGTTGTTCTGATCAACAATGATCAGGCTGTTCTGGAGATCGGAATCAGCCGAGATCACCTTGAGGTTGATCCAGAGTCCTTGTGCTGCGCTTTTCGTGACAGAGAACGAGTTTTCGTTGCTGAGCAGGAGCTTGCTGGTGGTTGGCGTGTTGGGAATGAGGTCTGAGCCACCAGTGGATGCTGCGGGGATGGTGGAGTTGTTGGTGACCGTGGTGCTGGAGAAGGAGACGGCGTCATTGCCAGCCGAGTCCTGAACCGCATTGGCATCGTCGGAGCTGGAAGGGTCGTTGTAGGCAACGGTGACGGCCTGATTGGCTTTGATGGTGTTGGTGAGTGTGAGCTCACTGGTGGCACCGTCATTGGAAACGGCGGTCACGGCATTGGCTGCACCGTCGGTTGTGACCGCAAAGGCCGAGGTGGGAGCGGTTGTGGAGGAAAGGGTTTCGTCGTAGCTGAGAACGACTTTGGCCCCGTCTGTGGATGTGGCGGCAGAGGAGAAGGAGGGCCTGACGGTGTCAACCGAGAGGCTGACGGCGTTATTGGCATCGGAGCCGTCGTTGTTGGTATTGCCAGCTGAATCGGAGAACTTGGCTGAGGCAACGGAGATCAGACCGTCGCTGGTGCTGTTGGCAGAGGGAGTGAATGTGGAGGAGTAGGCAGTGCCTGAACCGGAGAAGTTGGAAAGCGCACCGCCGGAAACCGACACATCGGATTGCACGAAATCGGTGGTGGATTCTGAAAGCGTGAAGCCGAGTGATGCGGTTTCGCCTGCTTTCAGGGAGGCGACATCAGAGCTGATGGTGATGGTTGGAGCTGCCGTGTCTTTGGTTGAGGTATCGGAGGCTTGCGTTGCTGCATTACCAGCTAAGTCGCTGACATCGGCTGTGATGGAGATTGTGCCGTCGTTCAGGGAGGAGAGATCGAGATTGGAGCGTGAATAGGAGTTGCTGTTGACGGAGGCGGTGGTGTTGATGGGAGTGCCGCCAGCAGAGGAGGAGATGTTGATGGCAACGGTTTGACCGTCTTCTGCGCCAGAGGTGGTTCCTGCGATGGCGACCGAGCCATCTTCCGCTGCGTTGAGACTTCCGTCGCCACCGTCGTTGATGGCAACAGAGATGTTGGGAGCAGTGGAGTCTTTGGTTGAGGTATCGGAGGCTTGTGTTGCTGAATTACCGGCTAAATCGCTGACATCAGCGGTGATGGTGAGTGTGCCGTCGTTAACAGAAGAGAGATCGAGGCCAGTGACGGAATAGCTGTTGCTGTTGGTGGTGGCGGTGGTGTTGATGGGAGTGCCGCCAGCCGAGGAGGAGATGTTGATGGCAACGGTTTGACCGTCTTCTGCACCAGACGTGGTTCCTGAGATGTCAACGGAGCCATCTTCTGCTGCGTTGAGACGTCCGTCGCCGCCGTCGTTAATGGCAACAGAAATGGTTGGAGCTGCCGTGTCTTTGGTTGAGGTATCGGAGGCTTGCGTTGCTGCATTGCCAGCTAAGTCGCTGACATCGGCTGTGATGGAGATTGTGCCGTCGTTCAGGGAGGAGAGATCGAGGCCAGTGACGGAATAGCTGTTGCTGTTGGTGGAGGCGGTGGTGTTGATGGGAGTGCCGCCAGCCGAGGAGGAGATGTTGATGGCAACGGTTTGACCGTCTTCTGCACCAGACGTGGTTCCTGAGATGTCAACGGAGCCATCTTCTGCTGCGTTGAGAAGTCCGTCGCCGCTGTCGTTGATTGCAACAGAAATGGTTGGAGCTGCTGTGTCTTTGGTTGAGGTATCGGAGGCTTGCGTTGCTGCATTGCCAGCCAAGTCGCTGACATCGGCTGTGATGGAGATTGTGCCGTCGTTAAGAGAAGAGAGATCGAGGCCAGTGACGGAATAGCTGTTGCTGTTGGTGGTGGCGGTGGTGTTGATGGGAGTGCCGCCAGCCGAGGAGGAGATGTTGATGGCAACGGTTTGACCGTCTTCTGCGCCAGAGGTGGTTCCTGCGATGGCGACCGAGCCATCTTCCGCTGCGTTGAGACTTCCGTCGCCACCGTCGTTGATGGCAACTGAAATGGTTGGCCTGATGGTGTCGACGCTGAGAGTGACGGAGTTATTGGGATCGGAGCCATCGGCGTTGAAGTTGCCGCTGGTTTCGGAAAACTTGGAACTGCCAACGGAGATCACGCCGTTGCTGGTGCTGTCAGCTGTTGGTGTGAAGGTGGCGGAGTAAGAGGTTCCGGAACCAGAAAAGTTGGAGAGAGCACCGCCGGAGACGCTGATGTCGGATTGAACGAAATCAGTGGAGGCGTCTGAAAGCGTGAAGCTCAGGGTTGCTGTCTCGCCGGCTTTCAGAGAGGAGACATCGGAGCTGACGGCGATGGTTGGCGCGGTGTTGTCGAGGTTGTAGACCCGCACATGCCCGGCTTGGTCGCCGTTGCCATCGTTGTAAAAGGCACCGACGGCAACGGTGCTGCCGTCCTTTGAGAGAGAGATTGCCCAGCCACTGCGGTCATAAGCTTCTTCTCCATCAATTTCAGTACCTAATTCGTTCCATGCTGAAGAGCTTGCATCCCATTGATAAAGACGTGAATAGCCTTGATTGTCGGTAGGACTGTGGGTGCCAGGGGCACCAATCGCAACAAGGTTGCCGTCGCCCGAAAGAGAAACTGAGTGACCGCTCTGGTCGCGTGTACCTTTTCCAACGATGTCAGCGCCGCGTTGCTCCCAGGCACTGCCATTCCATTCATGGATTTGGGTTTTTCCGGGGTGATTAGGGGCACCAATGGCGACAATGCTGCCGTCGCTGGAAAGCGAAACAGAGTTTCCACTCCCGTCACCCCAGGTATCACCATCAATAGGGCCGCCGCGTTGCTCCCAGGCACTGCCATCCCACGCAAAAATTTGGGTGTAGCCTTGTCGGCCTGTGTTGCTGGCTCCGACAGCAACAACATTGCCGTCGCTGGAGAGTGAAACAGAATTTCCTGCTCCAGCTCGGCTTACTAAGAGGTGTGATTTTCCTCTTGAATGATTACTAATATCGCTGCCGCGTTGAATCCAGTCGTTCGTGAGTGAATTCCAGTCGTAGATGCGAGCGCGACCTCCTCTTTTTTTGTTCTGACTACAGCTACCGACACCAGGATTACCAATGGCAATAACACTGCCATCACTTGAAAGTGAGACCGAGAATCCGCTTTCATCACAAGCGGTTTTTCCATCAATATCGCTGCCGAGTTGGTTCCATGCAGAAGAGCCTGCATCCCACTGAAAGATGCGGGTTTTATTTCCACCAGGATTTCCAAGGGCAAAGATTGTGCCGTCGCTGGACAGGGAGACGGAACCGGCGCCCCACGAGACGCCAGTGGGTCCCACGAAGTCGCTGCCCATTTGAATCCAGGCATTGGTCTCTGAATTCCGCTGGAAGACGCGGGTTTTATTTCCACCATGACTCGTAATGGCGACAATGGTGCCATCGCTGGAGAGCGAGACGGACCTGCCGCTGTAGTCATTCGCTGCTTCTCCATCGATGTCGCTGCCGCGTTGCTCAAAGGGTTGTGTGGAACTGTTGGTAACGGCGGTAGTGCTTAGCGATGCGGCGTCATTGCCTTGACTGTCTTGGACGACATTGCTGTCGTTGGAGTCGGATGGATCGGTGTAGGAAACGCTGATGGCATGCCAGCTGGGGATGGGCCTGGTGACTGTGAGCTCAACGGTGGAACCGGAAACGCCAACGCCGGTGACGGCATTGGCAACCCCGCCTGAGGTGACCGTAAAGGCAGATGCTGCTGCGGTGTTGGCAGAGAGCGCCTCGTTGTAGGTGAGCACCACTTTGGTGCCATCAGTACTCGTGGCAGCTGAGGAGAAGGTGGGCGGTGTGCCAGCAACAGTGGAGTTGTTGGTGACCGATCTGCTGCTCAGAGTCGCCGCGTCAATCCTGGCTAAATCCTGGACAGCATTGCTGTCATCGGAACCGGATGGATCGGTGTAAGTAACGGTGACCGCCTGATCATTTCTGACGGTGTTGGTGAGTGAAAGTTCAACGGTGGAACCGGAGATGGCAACAGCGGTGACCGCATTCGCTGCACCATCAGTTGTAACGGCAAAATCCGATATGGCTGCGGTTGTTGCAGAGAGTGCCTCGTTGTAGGTGAGAACAACTTTGGTTCCGTCGGTGTTGGTGGCGGCCGAAGAAAAGCTGGGGGCGATGGTGTCGTAAACATCATTGGTGAATGGATTGGCGAAGCCAACGACACCTGAAGACAGCGAGGAGGCGACGGAGGATGAATTGCCTCCGTAGGCGAGTGCTCCCCAGGTGATGACGGAGCCGTCATTTTTCAGCGCTGCAAAGGCAGAATTAGTGGAAAAGATTTGGCTGACGCCTGAGGACAGCGAGGAGGAAACAGAGGATGAATTGCCTCCGTTGTTTGAGTCTCCCCAGGTGATGACGGAGCCGTCGTCTTTCAGGGCTGCAAAGGCGGAATTAGTGGAAAAGATTTGGCTGACGCCTGAGGACAGCGAGGAGGCGACGGAGGATGAATTGCTTCCGTAGTTTGATTGTCCCCAGGTGATGACGGAGCCGTCGTCTTTCAGCGCTGCAAAGGCAGAGCCAGTGGAAAAGATTTGGCTGACGCCTGAGGAAAGCGAGGAGGAGACGGAGGATGAATTGCCTCCCCTGTTCGAGTCTCCCCAGGTGATGATGGAGCCGTCGTCTTTCAGGGCTGCAAAGGCATATCTAGTGGAAAAGATTTGGCTGACGCCTGAGGACAGCGAGGAGGAGACGGAGGATGAATTGCCTCCGTGGCTTGAGCCTCCCCAGGTGATGACGGAGCCGTCGTCTTTCAGTGCTGCAAAGGCATAAGCAGTGGAAAAGATTTGGCTGACGCCTGAGGACAGCGAGGAGGAGACGGAGGATGAATTGCCTCCGTTGCTTGAGCCTCCCCAGGTGATGACGGAGCCGTCATCTTTCAGGGCTGCAAAGGCAGAATTAGTGGAAAAGATTTGGCTGACGCCTGAGGACAGCGAGGAGGCGACGGAGGATGAATTGCTTCCGTAGTTTGATTGTCCCCAGGTGATGACGGAGCCGTCGTCTTTTAGGGCTGCAAAGGCAGAATTAGTGGAAAAGATTTGGCTGACGCCTGAGGACAGCGAGGAGGCGACGGAGGATGAACTTCCACCCGCGTAGGAACGCCCCCAAGTGATTACAGAGCCGTCGTCTTTCAGCGCTGCAAAGGCAGAGAAAGTGGAAAAGATTTGGCTGACGCCTGAGGTCAGCGAGGAGGAGAAGGAGGATGAATTTCCACCAGCGTAGTTAGCCCCCCAAGTGATCACAGAACCGTCCTCTTTCAGCGCTGCAAAGGCATAACCGTTGGAGAAGATTTGGCTGACGCCTGAAGACAGCGAGGAGGAGACTGAGGATGAACTGCCTCCATAGGAGAGCGCTCCCCAGGTGATGACGGAGCCGTCGTCTTTGAGTGCTGCAAATGCGGATTGATTTCGACTCTCTTTGAATGTTCGCCCAGGTGACGCCTTGGGGTTAGTTGTATTGCTTGAGAAGCCAGCTAATTGATAGTTCCACGTCAACAGTTGGTGTTGATTGATTGGGAAATCAGGCTTGTCCCTTGTCGATGCATTGCTAAGTCTCCAGTGTCGGCTGCCATCGGCCTGACGGCCCAATATCCCAGGACTGGCCCATATCGATGCACCAGAGAGCTCTTCGAAAACACTGACGAAATCTTGATCTGCCCCGGTTGAGCAGCTCCAGAGATTGATTGTTTTGACCTGCCAAGTGGCGAGCGCCTGCTGGGCATTCAGCAAAGCCGTTGTGTTGAGCGTTTGATCACCAACAAAAACAGCACCAGGCGCTCCATGGCTGATCCAGTGCAGCCGTTCAACAGGTCTGCCTTGCTCTCTCTTTTGAGCTAAGACTTCTCCAACAACAATCAGCGGGTCGTGTTGATCTGTGAGCCACAACACCGGAACGCGGCAAGTAGCCAGCAACTCGCGGATGTGGGGGCATGACCCATCGGCGACAAGCAGCTCTTTGTCTTCAATGCCAACCGACTGATTGACGCTTGTTGGGGAGTTGCAAGCCCAGAGCGTGCTGAGCCTTAATTGCGCATCAACAAATCCTTCATCAACCTGATGAGACAACGCCATCGCTACCTTTCAGTCTGATGAGCGTGCTGATCCCCCAGATCAGGCTCGAAGGGCGTCGCCTCGACGCCAGCATTCGACCCCCTGTTCCAAGGGAGCAGACTTGCTGATGCTCGCGAGGTAAGGAGCAAATTCAGACCTGATCTCCCAACGATTATCGAAGCGGCAATGCACTGCTGCGACTGGTATGTGGTCCGATTAGTGCACGATTTGATCAGGCCATCGCTTGGTTTGCTTGAGAGGCGTCAAGAGGGGGCTGAGTCTTGGTTCCGGCTTTCGAGGTCTGTTCGATGCCACTGGCTGCATGCCATTTTCAAATCGATCGCTGCACGCACCGCCTCTAGGCAGAATCGTTGTGAGGAAACTTGAATTGAGTGGCTGCGAGCAGCATCAAACCTGAGGACCAAAGCTGGCCCTGGTGGCCGCTGCTGCCACCTTTTGCCCAGTTTTTGATATGAGTCTGAGGGGATGATCCCTGACTTGTCTCTGTAATTTTGTGCAACTGGGCAGAACTATGGGCATTTCCTAGGTGGCTATCAGCTCAGCGCAATGTTCAGATACAACTGAACCTCAGCGTTGCCTTCAACTGTCGATTTTGAGGACGTCAAGCGCAGAGGTTTGAAACCTGAAGTCATCAGCATTGAAGGTCTGGATCTTTATCGAAACGATGTTGATGGCTAAAGACTGCTCATCAAGTTTCAGGAGAATTCGTCCAGTCAGCTGAGCGGGTCTTGCACAATGAATGTGAGCGTAGTTTCTGAATGGATCCTTCCAAATCGTTAAGTGATCAGCTGCGCCGGTGGTTGCAAGCTGAGCTGATCGATGCCGATGTGGCCGAAGCGATTCAGCGATGGGAAGACTCCCAGCTCAATCAGTCGAAGCATTCATCGGTGCGTCATTTGGCTGTACCCATCCGTTTGTCGATTCTGCTTGGCTCACTGCTGTTGGCTGCTGGCCTACTGCTTTTCGTCTCAGCTCACTGGGATCAGATGCCACCGTTGTGGCGAGTGAGCCTGCTTCTGTTCATTGTGATCGCTTTGCACGCTGGTGGTGCTTGGTTTGCTGAGCGTTTTCAGCTGATGGCACTTGGCTTGCACGCAGTTGGCACGGTGGCTTTTGGTGCGGGAGTGTTTCTCTGCGCTCAGATTTTCCACCTTGATGTCCTCTGGTCGTTCCGTTGGGGCCTACTGCTCTGGTCCTTGGGAGCCGCAGCGGGGTGGAAGTTGTTGCGGCAGTGGCCCCAATTGGCCTTGCTTTCACTGCTTCTGCCTGGATGGATCGCCGCACTGATCATGTTCGAAGTGGATCGGTTTTCGAGCTCTGAACCGGACTGGGCCGTCGTTCCAATTGCTGCTGGCGCACTTCTGACCTCTTTGACGTACTTCACGGCACCTGATCGCACGCCATTGACCCCTGCTCGGTCGGTGTTGATGTGGATGGGTGGTCTTGCTCTGGTGCCGGCAGCTGTGACTTGGGCTGTGGTGGCGACGGGTCTGGATTTGCCTGCTTTGGGACAGCCGCTTTGGTTGTCATTGATGGTCTGGGTCGTGACGCTGGGTGGGCCGGTCATCCTTGGTTGGTGGCTGCGACCCCATCGCTTTTGGCCCCTGGCCCTTGTAGCGATCTGGATGGTCCTCGATCTTGTAATCCAGGTTCAAGGATTCAGTGTGCTGAGTTTTGCTTGGTGGGGGGTCGGGTCTGTGGGCTTGATGCTTTGGGGCAGTACTGAAGCCCGAGCAGAGCGGGTGAACATCGGCACCGTTCTGCTCGCAACCACGCTGATTGGCTTCTATTTCACCGAGGTGATCGGTCGTTTTGATCGCTCCCTGTCTCTTTTGGGGCTTGGCTTGTTCTTTTTGGTTGGTGGATGGGGCTTAAACAGATTGCGACAAGCTCTGCTTCCCAATCTTCCTCCCAATCCACCGTCATAAATGTCATGAAGAGTCGAGTTCTATCGAGACCAGGTCTTCAACTTGCTGGTGTTCAAGCCGCCCTGATGCTTTTCACTGGATTACTGTTTTGGTTCGATCGTCAGATCAGTCCTCGCGCCTGGGTGCCAACGGCACCCGTTGATCCAAACCTGCCGATTCGAGGGCGTTACATCACCTTGAACATGGTGGTTCCTTTTATTTCCAACAGCACGGATGTTTCTGCCACTGACCTGGTTGGTTCCTGGCAAGATGTGCAGCTTCGCGTTGAGTCGGATCGGCTGCAGGCTGTGCAGAAGGTTGGAGCAGGATTCAATAATTATGCCGGAGAAATTAGGCTGCGTGAGGGATCGCTGGTGGTTAATCCTGGGCCAGAATTAGCCTTTTTTATTCCACCCCATGTCAAGGATCCTTCAATCCGACCGGATGGCAGCACCCTTTGGGTTGAGGTAACACTGCCTGGTTCAGGAGCACCAAGACCGATTCAGCTCGGTATCGAGAAGGATGGTCAGATTGAACCCTTGGTATTGCGCTGAAGCAATGATTGATGGAACGAGGTTGTGCCTTGTCCTTTGAAGAGCAGCGCGATCAACACTGTCCGTGGGGGCCGCTGCTGCCACTTAAGAGTGTTTGATTACAGTGAGTTTGAGAGGGTAATCCCTCAGTTGTCCCCAGTTTTTTGTGCAACTGGGCGTGATTGTGAGCAACCGCTGGATTCAGCAACGGCATCCAGTTTTCGAATGGCGTGATTGTGCTGATCAATCAGTCGTTACGGAAGAATCAGGTATCCCAACATCGCTTTTTCCTACTGCCGCTCGACCTTCACTTTCATGATTGCACCGGGTGCTGGCACGTACGCACGAAGGACTCCATAGAAGTCTTTGCCAGTGGGAATTCCGTTTTTTCCACTCCCATTAGGACTGAGTGTGATGGTTGTTGTTCCATCTTGGTTCCGCTCTGAAGAGAATGTGGTTCGGTCGTAGATCTTCAGATCGTTTGGGATCAGCAGCTTGTTATCGGTTCCGTAGAGGGTCACTGAAAAGTAGCCGCCAGGGTTGTAAAGCCCTGCAGGCACAGTCACGACATACGTCGCATCACCGCGCAAAGGCGCACCGCTGTCGTCGACCAAGATGGTGCCGTAACGGACCGTGTCGGAAGGCGTTCCTAACTGGCCCAACTTCACTCCGGCTGCGAGGTCGAGGAAGCTGACGTCTCCGCTAACCCGACCGAAGGCGTCATCGGGGTTGATATAGGTGATCACTGTGTCGATGACGGCCTGGGCGTTCTTTTCCGTCTCTGGGCTGAATTGCTGGACCTCACGCTGCATGTCTCCCTTGCCGCCCTGCATCTGGAATTGGCTACGGGAGGCGACGACTGCGTCCAGGTTTTCAACGACGACCATCCTGGTCAGCACAAGACCTTGATCAGTTTCAAGCTCAACCACCTCAAAGTCGCCCTCGGGCATCGCTTGGCTGGGTCGTTTGAGCAGGATCGGTTTTGTTGGGTTGGTGATGACAGCCGGCACATTGTGCTTCATATCGAAGACCGACACCGACAAGAATTTGTCGTAAGTCGGCGTCGTCAGGATTGCCGGGCCGTCTGAGATCGAAAACCAGTTGTAGCCGTAGTCGACAGTGGCTTGTGGCGTGACCACTGTGGTGTCGCTGGGATCCACCAAACCGGTGAACTTGAAAGTGCCCTTCTCGTTCTTCTCCAGCCAAGTGTTCATCATCTTGACCTGTTCCTGATTTGGATACTCCCTCAAGTAGGACTCGACAGTTTCCTGTGCTGCTGCCATTGGGCTCAAGGTCAGCAGAGGCAGGAGGCAGAGGAAACGACGAAGGCGGTGAGACATCTCAGAAATTCTGAAGGGGGAGCGTGGTCTTGATCCCTACAAGGGAGATTTTTGCAGCAATCCGATGATGCAGGCTTGCTCAACACATTTACTGACTTCTAGCAGCGGATTGCATTTCGGGAACTTTCCAACTTCCATCAAAATAAGGCTTTTGCGGAGAGTAGATGCGCAGCGTTGCATTGGAGCCTGGGTAAATTTCTAAGAAATTTTCTTTGGCTGAATTCTTTCCGAAATTAAGCACATAGTTGCCATCTTTATCCTGCTTCGCAAAGGAGCTATTTACATTGTAATTCTCTCCTTGGGCGAATCCATCTTTGTCGTAGACAGTTACCGACCAAAAAGCATTGCTTGCCATAGGGACATCCTTCAGTAAGAGTGTGAATTCTTCATCAGATCCAGGAATGCTAATGGAGGGATAGACAGCTCCTTCTTTTGTTAGAGCACCCCACCCGAAGGCAACCCCAATGTTTCTCATCTCCGAACTGATTTCACCCTTGTCGCCAAAGATTTCTTCACTGCTAATACCTTTTGTATTCTTTTCTTCTTGATAGTCAGATCGCATTGAAAGCATTTGGCTCCTATCCCAATCTTTTGTTTGCACGAATTTGCCGCGATTCTTTTGGCGAATTGTTGTTTCATCTTGAATGTCGCCAACCCGCTCAATATCGGCAGGATCCTGCATATTTACTTGGGTGCGAATGATGATAAATGCGAAGCGACTACCCACCATTTCTTCTGTTATCTCGTAGACGCCGGGCTTGCTAGTCACCAATGGAATCCAGTGATAAGCGCTAACCACTTCCAGGATTTGCAGCCGATCGGAGGCTGGCAAGGTGATTGTTGCTGGACTTTTCAAGTCAACAACAGCTGCTGAGTACAACGTATCAAAGTTTGGCCTCAATATAGTTCTATCTTTGGGATCCATTGCCTTCCGGAAATGCATGAATACACCCATCCCGTCTGAACAGGTTGCCTTTGCAATTTTTTGAACATAATCACCGAGAATTATTTCAGTTTCGGCAAACGCGTAGTTGTCTGCATTGACGATGGCTTTCGTCGTTGAACTTTCTTTTTTAAGAGCAGGCTTGATGTCGTCGCACTCTGACGGCCTGCTGCTAGCAAAACCAGAAGTATTGGCACTCATCGCCAAGGTTGCTGTGATGACAGCCGCAAGACAAAAAGCAGGCTTGATCCGATTCACTATTTAAGCTTCAAAAGATTTTGTAAGTTTAGCCAATATTTCGGGCTAAGCATTAATCTTAGAGAAATCAGAGCGCTCCCAACACCAGCTAGAGCAATCATGAAGGGCGATCTGAGTGCAACTGAGGGCATCTCGTCAGAGGACCAAAGCTGGTCTTGGTGGCCGCTGCTGCCACTCAGCTCTCAGTTGCAGCTCAAGGTCTGAGGGGCTTGTCCCTCATGTGTCCTTGGAATTTTGTGCAACTGAGCGTGATTATGGGCTAGTGATGATGGGCTTGCGGTGGAGCTTGAGCTGGTGCTGTTGAGGAATGGAAATTAGATGATTTCAAACTTGATGCTGAGGTCGTTGAAATCCCAGTCAGAGGAGTTTTGTGAGTTGTCGTCCTCAAAGGCAAAGAAGTTGCATCCGAGGGCTTTGATTTGAGATGAGCCGTAGGTGTAGATCTCGCCATCGGGTGTGATCAGAACAGGTGCGTACAAGCCAGCATCAGAAGCCGAGAGATCCCATTCAATGGCCTGCGTCTCAACACCAGTGCAGGAGATGCTGTCGCCGCCTGGATTGATGAGGTTGTCGGCAACGGCCTGGTCAAAGGCTGCGCCTGCAGTGTTGGTGATGCCGTCAACCGAGAAGTTACCGTCGGCGTCCTCACTGAGCTTGACCATGGCGATGCGGTTGACGAAGGCGCAGTTGCTGTTCAGTGAAAGTTTGAGGGTTTGGCCTGTTGCTGGAATACTGGAGAGATCAAGGACAGCGTTGTGGATGCCTTGTTGCTTGGCAGCCATCGCGGTCGCTGCAGGATTGGGTGAGGAGGCTGAGTGGCTGATGTCGACGACCAGATCATCGTGATCGCTGTCGTTGAGTCTGTCGTTGAGCCTGAGCTGGAAGCTGCCGTCGTTGTTGTCAGTGATGTCGAGTTGTGGTGAGCTGATGAGCGGTTGGTTGTTGCTGAACTGATGGAACGAGATGGTGGATCCGTGTGGCATGAAGATCGCGTGATCACCGCAGTTTCCTGAGGAGTGTGTGGCGCCGATACAGCCGAGGGCGTTGTTGTTCTGATCAACAATGATCAGGCTGTTCTGGAGATCAGAGTCAGCTGAGATGACTTTGAGGTTGATCCAGAGTCCTTGTGCTGCGCTTTTCGTGACAGAGAACGAGTTGTCGTTGCTGAGCAGGAGCTTGCTGGTGGTTGGCGTGTTGGGAATGAGGTCTGAGCCACCAGTGGATGCTGCGGGGATGGTGGAGTTGTTGGTGACCGAAGTGCTGGAGAAGGAGACGGCGTCATTGCCAGCCGAGTCCTGAAGCGCATTGGCATCGTCGGAGCTGGAAGGGTCGTTGTAGGCAACGGTGACGGCCTGATTGGCTTTGATGGTGTTGGTGAGTGTGAGCTCACTGGTGGCACCGTCATTGGAAACGGCGGTAACGGCATTGGCGGCACCGTCGGTTGTGACCGCAAAGGCCGAGGTGGGAGCGGTTGAAGATGAAAGGGTTTCGTCGTAGCTGAGAACGACTTTGGCCCCGTCTGTGGATGTGGCGGCAGAGGAGAAGGAGGGCCTGACGGTGTCAACGGAGAGAGTGACGGAGTTATTGCTTTGAGAACCATCGTTGTTGGTATTGCCAGCTGAATCGGAGAACTTGGCTGAGGCAACGGAGATCAGACCGTCGCTGGTGCTGTTGGCAGCGGGAGTGAATGTGGAGGAGTAGGCAGTGCCTGAACCGGAGAAGTTGGAAAGCGCACCGCCGGAAACGGACACATCGGATTGCACGAAATCGGTGGTGGATTCTGAAAGCGTGAAGCCGAGTGATGCGGTCTCGCCAGCTTTCAGGGAGGCGACATCAGAGCTGATGGCGATGGTGGGCCTGACGGTGTCAACGGAGAGAGTGACGGAGTTATTGCTTTGAGAACCATCGTTGTTGGTATTGCCAGCTGAATCGGAGAACTTGGCTGAGGCAACGGAGACCACAGCGTTGGTGGTGCTGTCCGCTGTTGGTGTGAAGGTGGCGGAATAGGAGGTTGCGGATGCCGCATTCCAGTTGGAGAGAGCACCGCCGGAAAAGGTGACGTCGGATTGAACGAAATCGGAGGATGCTTCTGAGAGTGCAAAGCTGAGGGATGCGGTTTCGACTGCTTTTAGGGAGGCGACATCAGAGCTGATGGCGATGGTGGGCCTGATGGTGTCAACGGAGAGAGTGACGGAGTTATTGCTTTGAGAACCATCGTTGTTGGTATTGCCTGCGGCGTCGGAGAACTTGGAGGAGGCAACGGAGACCATCGCGTTGGTGGTGCTGTCCGCTGTTGGTGTGAAGGTGGCGGAATAGGAGGTTGCGGATGCCGCATTCCAGTTGGAGAGAGCCCCGCCGGAGAAGGTGACGTCGGATTCAGCGAAGTTGGAGGATGCTTCTGAGAGTGCAAAGCTGAGGGATGCGGTTTCTCCTGCTTTTAGGGAGGCGACATCAGAGCTAACGGCGATGGTGGGCCTGATGGTGTCAACGGAGAGAGTGACGGAGTTATTGCTTTGAGAACCATCGTTGTTGGTATTGCCTGCGGCGTCGGAGAACTTGGAGGAGGCAACGGAGACCATCGCGTTGGTGGTGCTGTCCGCTGTTGGTGTGAAGGTGGCGGAATAGGAGGTTGCGGATGCCGCATTCCAGTTGGAGAGAGCCCCGCCGGAGAAGGTGACGTCGGATTCAGCGAAGTTGGAGGATGCTTCTGAGAGTGCAAAGCTGAGGGATGCGGTTTCTCCTGCTTTTAGGGAGGCGACATCAGAGCTAACGGCGATGGTGGGCCTGACGGTGTCAACGGAGAGAGTGACAGTGTTGTTGTCATCAGAACCGTCGTTGTTGGTATTGCCTGCGGCGTCGGAGAACTTGGAGGAGGCAACGGAGACCATCGCGTTGGTGGTGCTGTCCGCTGTTGGTGTGAAGGTGGCGGAATAGGAGGTTGCGGATGCCGCATTCCAGTTGGAGAGAGCCCCGCCGGAAAAGGTGACGTCGGATTGAACGAAATCGGAGGATGCTTCTGAGAGTGCAAAGCTGAGGGATGCGGTTTCTCCTGCTTTTAGGGAGGCGACATCGGAGCTAATGGCGATGGTGGGCCTGACGGTGTCAACGGAGAGAGTGACAGTGTTGTTGTCATCAGAACCGTCGTTGTTGGTATTGCCTGCGGCGTCGGAGAACTTGGAGGAGGCAACGGAGACCATCGCGTTGGTGGTGCTGTCCGCTGTTGGTGTGAAGGTGGCGGAATAGGAGGTTGCGGATGCCGCATTCCAGTTGGAGAGAGCCCCGCCGGAAAAGGTGACGTCGGATTGAACGAAATCGGAGGATGCTTCTGAGAGTGCAAAGCTGAGGGATGCGGTTTCTCCTGCTTTTAGGGAGGCGACATCGGAGCTAATGGCGATGGTGGGAGGAGTACCAGCAATGCTGGACTTATTGATAGCTGCAGTGCTGCTCAGCGATGCAGCGTCACAGCCACCCAAATCTTGAATAGCGATGTAGTCGTTGTCGTTGGTGCTATCGGTGTAAGCAACGGTGACGGTCTGATCGTTTTTGACGGTGTTGGTAAGCGTGAGCTCGACCGTTGCCCCAGAGACGGAGACGCCAGTGACGGCATTTGCGTCACCATCCGTTGTGACCGTGAAGCGCGACCAAGTTACGGCGCTATCTCCGTAGGGGGTGGTTACAGAGAGTGCCTCGTTGTAGGTGAGGACAACTTTGGTGCCATCGGTGGATGTGGCAGCTGAAGAGAAAATGGGAGCAGTTTCATCAGTCGGAACAGCAGTCTCAGTGAGTTCTGACCAGTCGACTGTTGCATAATCAAAGGTGCTGTTTGCATCCCAGCCGCTCCAATGGAGAAGAATGTCAGTCGACGTAAAGTTAAAATTTTGGTCGCCTGTTTGATCTTTGTTTGTTGTGATCCCATCAACATCCCACCAGGAATATGGCGTTGTTGATATGTGCAGCGCCCGTTCGGAGCTAGACGATCTGCTTTGGGCAATACGTACATTATCGCCGTCATGTGATAGCTCTAAAAAATATTGAGGACTCCATGTGGTTCCACGACTGGATCCATATGATCTGGCAACTTCTGCGCCATCTTTATAGATACTGCTCCGTTTTGTTCCAGCCCATTGCCCAGATCGCTGTGTTGTAAGTCTGATTGCGAAGTTTCCTGCGAATCCTGCTGCAGAATCAGCTGTGAATGGGTTGTCAGAACTGGCCCAAGTACTGGATTTGACTCCGATGTGGACAGTATCACCATCGCCCATGGCGGCGAAGACGCTGCCAAAGAAATCTTGATTAAGAAGAAGACGTTCTCCTGAGCTGATTGTCTCTTCTAATGAGAACCAGGCGCGGCCAGTGGCAACCGTTCCTGATAGCGACTGGGGTCCCTCAAAATCTGCTCCTGCAACGAGTGAATAATTCCATGCCAGTTTTTGTCTTTTGTTGATGGGTAAATCAGGTCTCTTGTTTTTTGATGGTTTTGTGAGCTGCCAATGACTGCTGCCATCAGCCTGACGGCCCAATGTCCCAGGACTGGCCCATACTGAGGCGCCAGAAAGTTCTTCTAAAACACTGACAAAATCCTGGTCTGCCCCAGTTGAGCAGCTCCAAAGATTGATTGTTTTGAGTTGCCAAGCAGCGAGCTCCTGCTGGGCATTCAGCAGAGCCGTTGTGTTGATCTTTTTGGGGCCAACAAAAACAGCACCAAGCGCTCCATGGCTGACCCAGTGGAGTGTTTGAACGGGCGTTCCTTCTGCTCTTCTTTGGGCTAAGGCTCGACCAACAACGATCAGCGGGTCTTGTTGGCCTGTGAGCCACAACACCGGAACGCGGCACGTTGCCAGCAACTCGCGGATGTGGGGGCATGACCCATCGGCGACAAGCAGCTCTTTGCCTTCAAGGCCACCAGCATGATCAACGCGTCTTTTGGAGCCTGAGGCCCACGGCGTGCTGACGCTCAACCCCACACTTGTCAGCACTCCGTTGGTCTTCTGAGGCCAGACCATCGCTACGACTCAGCCGGATGAGCGTGCTGATCTCTCAAATTGAGCCAGCTACCAGGCTCCACTGGAACTGCCCAGACGCCAGCGTTCAACTCCCTGTTCCAAGGGAGTCGCCTTGTCAATGCGCGCGAGGGAATAACCAAGTGGAGGCTTGATCTTTCAATGATTATCGAAGCGGCATCGCAATGCAGCTACTGGCATGTGGTTCCATTGGTGCACGATCTGGTTAAGCCATCGCTTGGTTTCATTGAGAGGCGTCAAGAGGGGCTGAGGCTTGGTTCTGGTTTACGAGGTTTGGTCGATGCCACTGGCTGTTGGGCGGTTGCAATCCGGAAGCTGCACGCACCGCCTTTAGGCAGAATCGTGGGTACGAAACATCAGCTGAGTGGCGGCAAACGGTATCCAACCTGCTGATCAGCACTGGCCCTGGTGGCCGCTGCTGCCGTTGTATCCGTATGGCCGCCGTGCCACTCATTTCGAAGAGCTGTTTCCCGGACAGATCTGGAGCCTCGAGCAGCTTCAGGGTGTGTATTACGTGGCGGTGCCGATCCGGCTCACGGTGGTGAAGGTTCCCGGCGGTCTGATGCTGGTGAATCCGCTGCCGCCCACCGGCGAGCTCCGCGCTTTGATTCGCCGTCTTGAAGCTGAGCACGGACCGGTGCGCAGCATCGTGTTGCCCACGGCCTCCGGTCTGGAGCACAAGCTGCCGCTGGCTCCGATGGCCAGGGCCTTTCCTGAAGCTGATCTCTGGGTTTGCCCAGGCCAGTGGAGTTTTCCGATCAATCTGCCGCTGTCTTGGCTGGGCGTGCCCGCCAGGAGAACCAGGGTGTTGCTCGACGATGGCGTGCCTCATCCCGAAGTCTGTGAGTGGATTTCACTTGGGCCCCTGGATCTCGGCGTTGGTCGTTTTCAGGAAGTGAGCTGCCTGCACCGCCCCTCGGGTGCACTGCTGGTGACGGATGCCCTGGTTGGGATTTCCTCTGAACCACCGAAGGTGTTTGCGCACGACCCTGCACCGTTGTTGTTCCATGCCCGTGATCGCGGTGATCAACCCTTTGATGACACCCCCGACAATCGACGCCGCGGCTGGGCAAGGCTTGTGTTGTTTGCCTCCTATCTGCGGCCTGAACCGCTTGATGTGCCTGGTTTGCTGCAGGTGATCCGGCAGGCCTTTCGGCCTGGTCTGCGCAGTGCGCGAACCCATTTCGGCCTGTATCCCTTCGCCTGGAAGCCGGGGTGGCTGGATTCGGCCAAGGCTCTGATGGGAGACGATCAACCACGACTGCAGGTGGCACCGGTGCTGGAGCGCCTGGTGCTGCCCAGGCAACGACAGGCGTTGATCGCCTGGTTGGCGGCCCTCGAACAGCAGCGCGATCTGCATTGGCTGGTGCCGGCCCACTATTCAGCGCCGCTGGCCTTCTCAACCCTGCAGGTGGTTCAGCTGCGCGAGCATCTCATGCTGCGCGAATGGGCCCCCAGTGAAGGCAACTGGGAGTTCCTTGGCAGCATTGATCAAACCCTGCTGGATCTCGGCGTTGTTCCCGATTCGGAGCAGTCATCGCAGTGAGCGAACGCGGTAATCGCTGATCACTGCAGATGTGAATTGGATGTGGATCAGAGATCCGAGTCGGAGTCAATCGCCATTTCATCGTCTCCGAACAGCGTCTCTTCCAGTTCCTTGCGTTGCTCCATCTGGCGCAGGAAATAGCCAGTCATCATCGCCGAGGCCAGCATGTTCGCCAGGTTGTCGCGATTGGAGGTCACTTTCACCTCGAACTGTTCACCGGGAAGCATTCCCAGCAATCCCTGAACGTTGTGGCGAATGATGTCCTGAATGTCAGGGCTGGCCGATTTGGCCACGCGTTGCAGCACGTCCGGAGACTGATCCTGCAGGTACTGAATCAGGCCATTGACGGGCTGACCCTCCTGGTTATCGGTGGTCAGAAACTCAGGGTTGAACATCCCATCGCTCTCCGTCATGTGCCTGACCCTATCGCAGCTGTGCTCTTCGTCACTAAAGCCTCGGGTCGAGAGAACCGAATCGGACCGAACCTGCTGAGCGGCCAGTAGCGCAGGATTGCCGTTCCGATCACATCGGCTTCCGGCAGGGGGCCCCAGAGGTGTGAATCCAGGCTGGCATTGCGGTTGTCGCCCATCACCCAGAGCTCGTTGTCGGACACGGTGACCGGGGGCATCACATAGTCGATCGCTTCGTTCAGCCAGGGCTCATCCACGCCCTCACCGTTGCGCCTGAGCTGGCCATCACGCACCTCCAGCTGGTCTCCGGGCCTGCCCACCACCCGCTTGATCAATGCTGCATCCGGGTCATAGCCGGCCTGCACCAGTGGCTCGGGAACTTTGAACACCACGATGCTGTTTAGAGGCAGCGGTTGGTGACGCACCCGGTCAAAGCGTGGACTCAGTTTCTCCACCAGGATCCGGTCCTGCAGCTGCAGGGTGGGCAGCATCGATCCGGATGGAATCCAGCGCGGCTCCACCACGATCCAGCGCAGCATCAGTGCCAGCAGCACCCAGATCAGCAAGGAGCGCCAGCTCCCCTGAGGTTTTGTGGAGTCGGCGGACGGGTCGCTCATCAGCAGCGTCAGCAGTGAGGGTTGGCCTTGACCGAGGATCGCATCAGCCTCGGCATCTGGTCTGAGTCACGCCGCCGACAATCTCGCTGCAGCGATCGGTCTGTTGCTGTGCCTGCAGCGGCAAGGCCTGCAACGCTTGGTGCTTTGCCCTGGCAGTCGTTCAGCACCACTGGCGCTGGCCGCGGGTGGCCTGGCTGCACGGGGATTGCTGACGCTGACCACGGCTATTGATGAGCGCTCCGCTGCCTTTCATGCCCTGGGCATGGCTGCAGCATCAGGGCGTGCAGTGGCTGTGATCACCACGTCGGGCACCGCGGTGGCCAATCTGCTGCCCGCTGCGGTGGAGGCCGATCGCTCAGCTCTGCCGTTGCTGTTGCTCACAGCTGATCGTCCGCAAAGGCTCAAGAACTGCGGCGCCAACCAGACGGTCAATCAGGAGGACTTTCTGGAGTCGGTTTGTCGTGCGTTCATGACTGGCCCCATCGATGGCCTGCATCGGCTGTCGCAGACCCAGCTGCAATCGCTGGCAAACAAAGCCTGGGAACAAACGCTTCAGCATCCCGGGCCGGTGCACCTCAATCTCCCCTTTGAGGAGCCCCTGCATCCCAGCCGCGATGACCAGCAGCAGGCCTGGTCCAGCTGGGATTGTGCTGTGCATCAGCAGCGGCCGTTTGTCCGGCCACCGGCCTCATCTGCTGCCGGGCCAACCGATGGCTTCGATTGGACCCGTCCCGGCGTGGTGGTGGCAGGACCCTGGCGAGGCCTTGAATCCGATAAGCCCGCCTATCAGCAGGCACTCAGGGCGCTCGCTGAGTGCAGTGGCTGGCCGGTGCTGGCCGACCAGCTGGCCGCGATTCCCGCTGATCTGCCCAATCTGATCCGCCACTGGGAGCTGCTGTTGCCGCACTCTTTGCCGGCTGCTGCGCCAGGTCTTCAGGTGTTGCGGCTGGGGCCACTCCCTGCCAGCCGACGTCTCGAGAGCTGGTTGCGCAGTCTTGGTTCGGGCCAGCTGTTGATTAGTGAAGGGGAACCCCGCTGCCTGGATCCGCTGAGGTTGTCGCGGCAGAGCAGCAGTGGCCTGGCGGCCTGGTGGAACGCCATCAGCGCCGATGCTTGCTTCAGTCCGTCCGGCACGCGGGCCTTGCTCTCGGCATGGGCCCAGGCCGATGCCCAGGTGCTACGCGTTCTGGATCATCATTTGCCGGCTGCAGGAGGCGTCAGCGAGCCCGCACTGATGAAGGCCCTGCCTGAACTGTTGCCGCAGGGGCTGCCGCTGATGCTCGCCGCCAGCAGTCCTGTGCGCGACTGGCAGGCCTTCGCAGCTGCCGATCTTGGCTCACGGCGTTGTTTCAGTTTCCGCGGGGCTTCCGGCATCGACGGAACCCTGTCACTGGCTCTTGGTCTGGCTCGCCTTCAGGGGCCCACAGTGCTGATCTGCGGTGATCTTGCGCTGCTGCACGACAGCAATGGCTGGTTGCTGGCCAGCGAGGCCTCACCACCTCTGCTGGTGCTGCTGATCGATAACGCCGGTGGTGGAATCTTCGCCCAGCTGCCGATTGCTTCCGTTGCCTCCAGCTCGTTGGATCAGTTGTTTGCCATGCCTCAGCGCCATGACCCTTTGGCTCTGGCAGCGGCCTATGCGGTGCCCGCTCGCCAGCTGACCCGCCTCGAGGACCTGCAGCCAGCTCTGGAGTGGGGACTGGCTCAGCAGCGCACGGCACTGCTGCGTGTTTGCACGGATCGATCCGCCGATGCCGAATTGCGTCATCAGCTGCGTGAGATCACGGCCGCCGCACTGCAGCAGTCGCGGGGCGGTACAACGGAGGCCTGATCGTCGTCGCTGCCATGGCTGAGTCGTTCCCCCGCGCGGTCTTGCCTGGTGATCCAGGAGTGACGTGGAAGCACTGGGGCCAGTACGAGGATGTGCTGCTGGATCGCTGCGACGCAGGCATCGCCAGGGTTGCCATCAATCGACCGCAGAAACGCAATGCCTTCCGCCCGCGCACCGTGGCGGAGCTTTGCGATGCCTTTGCCCGCATTCGTGATGACAGCAGCATCGGTGTGGTGCTGTTCACCGGGGTTGGTCCTGCAGACGACGGCGGCTATGCCTTCTGTGCCGGTGGTGATCAGAGCGTCCGTGGCGATGGCGGCTATCTCGATGAACAGGGTCTTGCCCGGCTCAATGTTCTTGACCTTCAGCGGATGATCCGCAGCCTGCCCAAGGTGGTGATTGCGCTGGTGGCCGGCTATGCGATCGGCGGCGGCCAGGTGTTGCACCTGCTCTGTGACCTCAGCCTGGCGGCTGACAATGCCGTGTTCGGTCAGACCGGACCTCGGGTCGGCAGCTTCGATGGTGGATTCGGTGCCGGCTATCTGGCCCGGGTGGTGGGCCAGCGCAAGGCACGGGAGATCTGGTTTCTCTGTCGACGCTATGGAGCTGATCAGGCGCTCGCCATGGGTCTGGTGAATGCCGTGGTTCCTCTGCAAGAGCTCGAGGCCGAGGGCGTGCGTTGGGCCCAGGAGGTTTTGCAGCACAGTCCCACGGCGATTCGCTGCCTCAAGGCTGCCTTCAATGCCGAGACCGATGGGCTGGCGGGGCTGCAGGAGTTGGCGGGGCAGGCCACCCATCTCTTTTATCGAACCGAGGAGGGCCAGGAGGGTCGTAACGCCTTCCTCGAGAAGAGAGATCCTGATTTCTCTGCTTCTCCCTGGTTGCCCTAGCTAAACAAGGAGAAATTTCCCGCTCTGCGTAGCGATGCCGGTTCGCATCCCTTTCTTTTCAGGCCTTCCGGCTTTGGCCGCCGCACTGCTGATGTTGCCTGGTGTTGCGCTGTCTGTTCAGACAGAGCCCGGCAACGACGCTGTTGCGGCTGACAAGGTTGCGGCTCCTTCAGCCAAGCGTGAACCGGATCCCATTCCTCCCCTGGCTGCAGCGGTTTCAGATGCTGAATCGATGCAGCGGGTTCCAGATGATCTGTTGCAGCGGGTGGGCTTGCAGCTGGTGCTGGATCGTCAACATCGCCAGCTGCTTGTTTTGCACGACGGTGTGCTCACCCGGCGCTTCCCAGCTGCGGTCGGCACCGTGGGCTGGGAAACACCCGCTGGGCGATTCAGCGTGATGCAGAAGGTCAAGAAACCGGTGTGGACCCATCCGGTGAACGGCAAGAAGCTGGGCCCGAATGATGCGACCAATCCACTCGGCAGCCGCTGGATCGGCTTCTATCGCGATTGCAAAGGCCGTGAAGGCTGGGATGGGGAGCAGTATCTCGATATTGATGGCTGCACGGTGGCTGGCTTTCACGGCACTCCCTATCGCTGGACGGTGGGTCGCGCTGTGTCCCACGGATGTGTGCGTCTTTACGAGGAGAACGTGCAGGAGATCTTCGAGCTGGTGCGTGTCGGAACTCCGGTCACCGTGCTGCCCTGATCGGCCTGCTCACGGGGGTCATTGCGCTTACAGTCGCGCCGCTTAGCCGGATCGATCGTCCATGCGTGTGCTGTTTGCCGCCGCCGAATGTGCACCCATGGTGAAGGTGGGCGGTATGGGCGATGTGGTCGGCTCCCTGCCTCCGGCTCTGGCCCAGCTCGGCCACGACGTGCGCCTGATCATGCCCGGCTACGGCAAGCTCTGGAGCCAGCTCGAGATTCCCGCTGAACCGATCTGGCGTGCCCAGACCATGGGCACTGAATTTGCAGTGTTCGAGACCCGCCATCCCACCAATGGCCTTCCCCTTTACCTGGTGGGCCATCCCGTGTTCGATCCGGAGCGGATCTACGGCGGCGAAGACGAAGACTGGCGTTTCACCTTCTTCGCCAGTGCGGCGGCGGAATTCTCCTGGAATGTGTGGAAGCCCCAGGTGCTGCATTGTCACGACTGGCACACGGGGATGATCCCCGTCTGGATGCATCAAGACCCTGAAATCAGCACGGTCTTCACCATCCACAACCTCAAATACCAGGGGCCATGGCGCTGGAAACTGGATCGCATGACCTGGTGTCCCTGGTACATGCAGGGTGATCACACCATGGCTGCAGCACTGCTTTACGCCGAAGGTGTCAATGCCGTGTCGCCGACCTACGCGCAGGAGATCCGCACGTCCGAGTACGGCGAAAAACTGGAGGGGTTGCTGAATTACATCGCCGGCAAGTTGCGCGGCATCCTCAACGGCATCGATCTTGAGGCCTGGAACCCAGCCACAGACAAGGCCCTGCCAGCGAATTACAGCGCCGATGATCTCAGTGGAAAGCTGGTTTGCAAGCGTGTGCTGCAGGAGCGAATGGGGCTTGAGGTGCGGGATGACGCCTTTGTGCTGGGCATGGTGACGCGCCTGGTTGATCAGAAAGGCGTGGATCTGCTCCTTCAGGTTGCTGATCGACTTCTGGCCTACACCGATACCCAGATCGTTGTGCTCGGGACCGGTGAGCGAGGCCTGGAGTCTGGTTTGTGGCAGCTCGCCTCTCGCCATCCGGGAAGAGTTTCGGTGTTTCTCACCTACGACGATGCACTGTCCCGGCTCATCTACGCCGGCAGTGATGCCTTCCTGATGCCGAGTCGTTTTGAACCCTGCGGCATCAGTCAGCTCAATGCCATGCGTTATGGCTCTGTGCCCGTTGTCCGCAAGGTCGGCGGGCTGGTGGACACCGTGCCGCCGCACGATCCCCGTAATGCTTTGGGAACAGGCTTTTGTTTCGATCGCTTTGAAGCTGTCGACTTCTACACCGCGTTGGTGCGTGCCTGGGAGGCCTACCGCCATCAGGACAGCTGGAAACAGCTCCAGCTGCGAGGCATGCGTGAGGACTACAGCTGGGCGCGATCGGCCCTGGAATACGACCAGATGTACAGGGATGTGTGCGGCCTGAAGGAACCCGGCCCCGATGCGGCAGCTGTCGAGCGGTTCTCTCAGGGCCAGCAAGCGGATCCATCACGCAACGGAGCCGTTGATCCGCAGTCCGAAGAAGTCCCACAAGACGACGCCCGTGGTCGTGCCAGTCGCAACCCCCTGGCCCGTTTGCTGCGTCAGTCACGCTCCTGAAGCCAGCGGATCGCCTTCAGGACAGGTCATGATGGAGATAGTGCCGGGTGCGCACCAACTGGGCGGCACTCGGTTTTCAAGTCCCAACGCTTGAGTGATGCAGGATCAGGACGCAAGGGATGAACGTTCGCTTCCGGCTCCCTACCAGAGCCCCTGGGAAGCCCTGCGTCAGGATCTCCCCGCTGCAGCTGCTGATCTGCGCCTGCGCGTTCAGGAACTCTGGCGACGCAACCGCGAAGGCGATCTCTCCACTCCTGGATTCTGGCCGCAGGATCTGGCTCCTCTGTTCTGGCCTGTTGCGCTGGTCGTTGTGCTGCTGCTTCTTGCTCTTGGTGTCGTTCAGCTACGAGCAGCCGTGAGCGTCGCCGATCCAGAGCCCATACCAGCCGTTGAACGCATTCGCACGACTCCCTTGCCAGAGGCCCGGCCGCTGATGTCAGCGCCGGAGATCGTGCCGGATCCTGCTGATCCAGCAGAGACGTCACAGTCAACGTCTCCTCCACAAGCGCCCATTCAGGCCGCACCACCTGAGCCTGTCGTTCTCGACCCCCCTGAGCCGGAATTCCCGGTCCTTCAAGTGGATCCCCTGTTGAACCTGCTGGAGCAAGTGGATGCCGACAGTGCAGCTCCAGCTGGCTTGTTGCTGTCAGCACGTCCCGTTCCTGCTGAGAATGCTGCGGTGCTGGTTGTGGATTCAGATCTGTGGTCTGAACTGCCACAGGCTCTCCGACGTGATCGCGCTGAAAGCTGGTGGGCCACTCTGCAGGACCAGGGCTATGACGCCATCACCCTCGAAGCTGTCGATCAGCATCTGCTCGCCAGGCCGGCCCGGGTGGGCGGCGGCATGATCATGTTTGATCCGTTGCCTTCGCCATGACGCTGCAGCTCGCTCAGCTTGTGCAGCTCTGGGGGCATCCCGAAATGAGTGGAGCAAGGTCTGCCTATCTGCAGGTCGAGCTAGGGCCTGTCTGCACTGACAGTCGCCAGCTGCAACCTGGTTCGTTCTTCATCCCCTTGCGCGGTGAGCGCTTTGACGGGCATACCTTTTTGAGCCAAGCCGCGCAGCTGGGAGCGCAAGCCGCAGTTGTGGCCAGTGACTGGAACCATCCTCTGCCGGAGGGGCTGCTGCACTGGCGGGTGGAGGACACGCTCTGGGCCTATCAGCAGCTGGCCACGCTGTACAGACGTCAGCTCAAGGCCAGTGTGGTGGCCGTCACCGGTTCAGCCGGGAAGACAACCACCCGTGAGCTGATTCGTGTGGCGCTGGCGCATCTTGGAGATGTTCAAGCCACGGTCAGCAACAACAACAACGACATCGGAGTGCCGCTCACCCTGATGGGTGCACACCAAGATCATGCTGCTGTGGTGTTGGAAATGGGCATGCGAGGCCTGGGTGAGATTGAACGTCTCTCCCGTTGTGCTGAGCCTGAAATTGCCGTGATCACCAACATCGGTACGGCACACATCGGCCGGCTTGGCAGTCGTGCGGCCATCGCCAAGGCCAAGTGTGAGATCACTGCCGCCTTGGCCCCCCAGGGAGTGGTTGTGATACCAGCGGGTGATCCCCTGTTGGAAGAAGCCCTGTCGCGCTGCTGGAGTGGTCGCACGCTGAGGGTTGCCCTGGAAGGTGATGTTGCCGCTGACCTGCCGGAGAGTGATTGTCCTGCACCCGATCTGATCGGGGTTCATGATCCACAGCAGGGTCTGCTCAGCCTGGAGGGTCTGCGCTTTTCCTGTCCGCTGGAGGGTCGTCACAATGCGCGCAACCTGATGCTGGCTCTGGCGGTGGCTTCGGAACTGGGTGTTGCTTTGGCCGATCTTCAAAACCTCAAGGTGACCGTGCCCGGTGGCCGCAACCGGCGCCTGAATATCGGCTCACTCACTGTTCTCGATGAGACCTACAACGCTTCCCCGGAAGCCGTGCTTGCAGCTCTGGACCTTCTGGCACAGCAGCCCGGTCGGCGGTTCGCCGTACTCGGCACCATGCTCGAGCTCGGTGCCAGCAGCATTGAGCTGCATGAGGCCGTGGCCGCCAGAGCCGTCCAGCTTGGACTGGATGGTCTGGTGGCGGTGGCGTCAGGTGAGGAGGCTGCTGCCATGCAGCGGGCTGCGGGATCCCTCGACCGATTTGCTCTTGTGGAGTCGCCCGAACTGGCTGCAGAACCTCTCAATCAGTGGTTGCAGCCGGGCGACAAGCTCTTGCTCAAGGCCAGCCGCGGAGTTGCTCTTGAGCGCCTGATCCCTTTGCTCAACCAACCCTGAGGGTTGCGGTTTAGGCCGCCATCACTCCTGACTGGGTGTCTTCGCAGCGAATCAGATCAATGGCATGGGGGTGGTTTCGGATGTAGGGAACCGCCTCCATGGCCAGCACTCTGGCCTCAAACGCATCACCGGCGTAGTAACAGGATTCGATCTGTTGGCTGTTGGCGTCGCGGTATCGCACCGTGTAGCGCTTGTGATCGTGCATGGATCCAGTGATGGATGCACCCAACGTCCCGCATGATCAGCTTCAGGCCATCGGTAGCACCTGAAGACAATCAGGGAATTCGGCTCAGTTTTGCGTGTTGATCCGTCCTGAAACAAGTGTTGTCAGACCTTCAATCGGCGTTTGAGATCATTGTCTTGAGTTGATCAGCCTGCGGAAGTTCGATCGGATTCATCGTGACCTCATTCCAGCCTTTCTCCTCACGGTTGGAGATCAGGGGCGTCAGCTTGATCCGCAGCGGACTGCCCTCGCTGATGTCAACCCGCAGGGCGCTGTAAGCCTTGCCGCCATCGCAGTCAGCCCAGCTTCTGCCGACATAAAGGTCACTGGTGGCGACCCGTCGCTGCTCTCCATTGCTTTGCGATTCGCTGAGGTGAGGGCCCTGTCCTCGCTGGTCCCGCAGGCTGTAGCCGCTGCCGCCGCAGACAGCCCAGTTGGTGAATGAATCACCGTGACCGGTGTCGTGCGTCCTCAAGATCTCGAGGCAATGGGCATGCCCGCTGAGCACGAGATCGACGGTTCGCTGGCTGCTGCTCTGACGGCCAAGGACTCGGTTGACATCATCCAGAACATTGCGCAGCCGCTGCCTGATCCCCAGGGTGTCGGCCTGTGACCATTTGGTTCTCTCGGTCACGTAGGGAGGGTGATGCAGGGTCAGGATCCGGCCGCGCGCACCTGGATCCCGATGGGATGCGATCAGTCCGTCGCGCAGCCATGTGAGCTGCTCGCCATCTTCGGCGGCGTGATGGTGAAGCCTCCGTTGCAGGTCGAGTCGTTCCTCCTGCAAGGTCTCGAGATCGTCCATCAATCCATCGCGCTGCTGTTCATCGCGCGCTTTCAGCGACAGCGCTTTCAGGCAGTGGGTCTGCTCATCGTCAAGGAATTTCAGCTGTTGTCGCAGCGAGGCTCGGTCGTCGCGTCCGCTCAACGGAGCAATCAGAGTGTTGGAGTCGAGCGCGAAGACGTCCACACCGGCATGGCGAAACCGGTAGAAGCGGTTCGGCAGTCTGGTGTGATGACCCGGTTGGTATTGCAGGCAGCGTTGACCATCCCACTCAGCTCTGTAATGGCGGTCGAGATAGTCGCCCAATCGACTGCTTGACACATCCGACAGCACATCCATGAAGGCATGGGCAAAGCAGCCTCCCTGATCGGATCCGCGCCATCCCGTGTCCACGTCGTGAAACCACTGCAGATGGCGACGCAGCGGCAGGGTCAATCCCGCCATTGCCGAGATGATCGGGGCCAGGTCGTAGTAGTCGTGGTTGCCGAGCACCGGCAGGAATGGCTGGTTGAACACCATGTTCTGCGGGTGGATGCTTTCCCAGTCCTCTCCGCCAGTGAGCCACTCCCGGTAGGGACGAATGAAGTTGTTGCGGTACTGGGCCGCGGCTCCGACCAGGTAAACCACATCACCTGTATGCAGCAGAAACGCTGCCTTGTCTTTGTGCGGGAGCAGACGTTCAGCGATGTGACGTGGAGGGCTGTGGCGTCGATGGCGGCCGGTTCCACTGTCACCAAGTACCAGAAAGTGAAAGGCGGAATTCTCCTCGCTGTTCATGTCTGGCTGCTCGATCACCAGCCGTGTCTGGTCAATGTTGCGTGCACTGATCGCCGGATGCTTCCAGCGCACACGATGCGCCATGCGCATGATCTTGCGCTCGATCGGCGGGTCGCTGGCGAGATTCAAGGGCTGAGACGGATCGGTGCGATGACCTTCAGCGCATCAGGAATCACCGACACGGTCATGTGATCGGTTTCCTCGATCTCACCATCGATCACCATGGTCTGAGGCTTGGGAAGCGTCACGCTCAGTTGATGGGTGCGTATGCAGAAGATATCGGCATTGTTGGCGCTGTTCTTGAGCACTGCTGATTTCGCCAGGCTGGACAACACCGAGAACCCGCCCATCCGGCCCCGTGGTGAAGCGATGATCACCTCAAGCTGGCCGTCATCGGGGATCACCTGTCCGAATCCCTGGGCCATCACGGATGTGGCCGGAGCGGCGTTGGCCACGGTGATGGCGCTGGCATGCACTTCCGTTGCTTCGCCGTCGATCATCAATTTGGCATCAAAGGGTTGCTGTTCCACCAACTGCCTGGCTCCCGAGAAGATGTAAGCCATCGGTCCCAGCATGTTTTTCAGCTCACGGCTGGCCTTGTTCACCATGCCGGCTTCGAAGCCAAGTCCTGCCAGCAGGATCATCGGCTTGTCATTGCAGATCGCCACATCCACGAGGCGGGTGTTGCCAAGGATCAGATTGGTGCAGGCAGCCTTGACGGTCGTTGGAATTCCCAGCGCGACGGAGAAGGCGTTGGCCGTGCCCCGGGGAATGATGCCAAGAGGGATGTCAGTGCCTCGCAGTGCACTGGCGACGGCACCCACGGTGCCATCACCACCTGAGGCAATGATCAGCGATTTACCCTGCCCCTCCTGATCGAAGGCGTTGATCTCCTTGATCAGTTCTTGTGCTTGCTTGCCCGGATCCAGCCCGGGTTTGGTCATCCACACCTCAAGCATGATCTGCGGCTCGAGAAAGTTGCGGATTTCGGCGAGTTCGGCGCTGGGATCGCCCTGTCCGGCGACAGGGTTGAAGATCAAAAAGCCCCGGCGACTTCCCTTGATGCCTCGAAGGATCGCCGACGCGGTGGCCGGATTGAGCGCAATCGGCAGGTTGTTGAGCAGCGCTGCCCGTAGGAGCGGCTCCGACAGCACATCCCCTGCCCGTTCAGCTCCTGGGGCAGGGAAATGCACCAGGCCGCTGACATCGCCGTGCAGAATCGTCGCGGCCAGTTCGATATCGCCCCCGTCAGCGATAGCGCGCGAAGACGTCACAGCGTGATCGTCGAGGCTGCCGCCGCTGGTCATGCGCTCAAGCACATCCTCGGCGACCAGAAGATCGAAACCCTTCAGCACTTCAGTGTTGTTGCCGATCCAGGATCTGAGTGCCGAACAGACGTTCAGATCGGCATTGAGAACAATCTTCGACGGCATCGATGCTCAGGGGAGAGGTCGGACGTCAGGAACTGGTTTGGCCGCGGAGTCGAAAGCACCACCATTCTCTGAGGTCAGTCGGGCGCGATGAATGGCAGAGGCGCCATCAACGACACCCTTGTTGGTAGTAGATCCAACGTTCAACGTCAGCTGATGATGAAGGCCGACAGATCCCAAAAGTGCTGAGTTGTCCTCGCCCCAGAAAGTGTCTCGATCGCCATGAGCGCTTGAGATTCGAAACGATGCCTGAGCACAAGATGCTGTTTTGAGACTGGCTCTATGGCTTTGCTGTAGACCAGTTTTCTTTCATCGTCTGTTTCGCGCGTCCAATCGCGAGAGCTCCATCGGCAACGTTCTTGGTGAGGGTTGAACCGGCCGCCACGGTGACGCTGTTCCCAAGGGTGATCGGTGCCACCAGCACTGAATTGGCACCTGTTTTGCTGTTGTCGCCGATCACGGTGCGGTGTTTGTTCACACCGTCGTAGTTGGCCGTGATCGTGCCAGCGCCCACATTCACATTGGTCCCCAACTCGGCGTCGCCGATGTAGCTGAGGTGATTCACTTTGCTGCCATTGGCAATGGTGCTCTTCTTCACCTCCACGAAATTGCCGATCTTGCAGTCATCGCTGATGACTGCAGCGGGACGGAGGTGGGCGAACGGTCCAATCGCCGTGTTGCTTCCCACCACGGCCTTGTTGATCACCGAGTGCAGCACGGTGACACTGTCCCCAAGCACCGCATCCTCCAGAAGGCTGCCGGGTCCCAGTCGGCAGTTGTCGCCGATCTGACAAGCGCCTCGAAGGTGCGTCTGAGCTTCGATCACCACATCGCGACCGAACTGGCAGGTTTCACTCAGGCTGCAGCTGTTCGGATCCACAAAGGTGACCCCTTCATCCATCCAGTGCTCTTTCAGCCGTTGCTGTAACAGGGCCTCGCACTGAGCCAGCTGGCGCCGGTTGTTGATGCCGTTCACTTCATCGGAATCCTGCACCTCCAGATGCATGGCCCGATCGAGCATGCCAACGGTGTCGGTGAGGTACAACTCGCCCTGATCGTTGTCAGTGCTCAGCGTCGGCAGCACGGCCGCGAGCTTGCGCCAGTTGAAGCAGTAGATACCAGCATTGGTGAGGTCGTTGCAGCGTTGCTCTTCATTGCAGTCGCGATGCTCAATGATGGCGCTCACGAGGCCATCCGCAGTTGCAACGACGCGGCCATAGCCCGTGGGGTCGTCCAGACGTGCTGTCAGCAGGGTCACATCGGCGCCACTGCTTCGGTGTGTGGCCACCAACTGATCGATGGTTTCGGCACGCAGCAGCGGTACGTCGCCATTCAGCACCAGCAGCTCCCCTTCAAAATTCTGCAATGGCGTCAACAGCTGCTGCACGGCGTGTCCCGTGCCGTTCTGAGGATCCTGCAAGACAAATTCGAGCCCGCCAATGGGGCTCAGCTGCTGTTCAACCCGATCGGCCTGATGGCCAACGATCAGAATTCGCCGCTCAGGCTGGAGATTGCCGGCGCTGGCCAGAACCCGCTCCACCAGGGTGGCGCCAGCCAGCGGCTGCAGCACCTTTGGCAGTGCACTCTTCATGCGGGTGCCTTTGCCTGCGGCCAGAACAGCGACAGCGAGCATGAACAGCAATGCGAATCGGGCGGAATCTACCGGGATCCCGTGGCTTCAGCCCAGCAGAAAGGTTCGTGGTCTCTTCAACGGCCGACCAGGGTGCAACTGGGTTGACGGATCAAGGCATGGGCCCGTTGACGGGTGCAGTCCATCGGTTGGAGCACTGTGCTGAGGCGCTCATCGTCATGCAGAGCTTCAAGAACCAGAAGACTGCCGTAGAAGACGATCTGAAACGTCCAGGCGTCGAAGCCGGACAGGGTGAAAGTCATGGCAGAAATGCACATCACTCCATTCAGCCTGGACCTTCATGGGCCCGAAGTCGACGATGTCTTGAACTCCCCACCATCAAGCAACAGAAATGACCATCAAGACCCCCCGGTTGGACTTGTTTTTCATACGGGCGAAACTTGAATTCAGCGCTGAAAACAGTCTGATCAGAGCATTTTGATTCAGCCTGTACAAGTGGTTTTTGATGTCGCTGCAGCCTGGAGAATCAAGACCTGTTTCTCCACTTCAGAATCACACTCAGCTGACATCTGAACCTTGCTTCAGCGTTTTGTTCTTCAACCAGCGACGCTGCCAGGCACTGGTGCTCTCCAGATCACAGCACTGCTGCTCGATCTCTCGTCGTTCCTGGATGATCTCGGCCACATCAGCACCCTCGGGATCTCGATAGGGCACTGATGCTCTGGTGTTGAGATGCTCTTCCTCCATGGCACTCAGTGCAGTCCAGCCAGGCCCTTCCTTCGCCAATGGCGCTGAGGCGAGGGGTTTCACTGCCAGGGTGCCGGAGCTCCATCCGATCCGTTGTTGTGCTGCCGGACGCAGTGATCGAAGTGTCAGGCCTGCACTCCGCAGGCTGCTTCTCACGGCGGCGGCTCTGCAGTAGGTGAGCAGGCGTCCTCCCGGTGCCAGACGACCGGCCAGAGTTGCGAGGAATTCCTCGCTCCAGAGCTGTGGGCAATGCCCAGGAGAAAAGGCATCCAGAAGGATCAGGTCCAACTGACAAGTGCTGGGCAGGGTCTTCAGCGTTTGGCGCGCATCGCCCCAGAGCATCGTTCCCTGGCCCCTGTCGTCACGCCAGCTGCCGCTCCTGTGAAGCTGTTCAAGCCTCTGCAGAACGGCGCCGGGCCACAGCTCACAAAACGGTTGGTGATTCAGGGCCCATGCGAGGGGCCGCGGGTCAACTTCCAGCCCCCACCACTGCACCCAGGGTGATCTGGTTGGAGGCAGTGCAGCCATCACGGCCGCGCTGTTGTATCCCAACCCGAAGCAGACATCGAGCAGCCTGAGCTGGCTCGTTTGCGAGAACCGTCCCAGCTCGGCGGGTTGGACAAATTTCGTCTCCGCTTCCTCCAGGGCTCCTGCGGAGCTGTGAAACGCCTCATCAAAGTGATCGCTGTGAAGACTCAGGCTTCCGTCAGCCGTTTCGAACGCCCTGAGTTGCCCGAGCGGATGGGTCAACGCTGCAGTCGATCGAGATCGGTCCAGAAGGTGGGGTAGCTGACGGCTGCGGCTTCACTGCGCGCCAGGGTTGAATCACCCTTGGCCATCAGGGCCGCCACCGCGAGACTCATGGCAACGCGATGGTCGGTCTCGCTGTCGAGTTGTGCAGCTTTCAGTGGCCGACCTCCACGGATGGTTAGCCCGTCGGGATGTTCATCGATGTCGGCACCCATGGCTTTCAGCTGGCGTGCCATCACCGCCAGTCGGTCTGTTTCCTTCACTCTCAGTTCTGCTGCTCCTGTGATCTGGCTTTCGCCTTCGCAGAAGCATGCCGCCACGCTCAGGATCGGGACTTCATCCACCAGTCGAGGCATGATCTCCTCTCCAAACCGGAAGGCTTTCAGTGATCCGTGGGTGACACGCAGATCCCCCACCGGTTCGCCTGCCACATCGCGCTGATTGACCACTTCGATCTTGGCTCCCATCTGTTCCAGAACCTCCAGCACTCCGGTGCGGGTTGGATTCAGGCCCACATTTTCAACGGTCAGATCAGCACCGGGCACCAGGGCGCCGGCGATCAGCCAAAACGCTGCTGAGCTGATGTCACCTGGAACCACAACATGCTGCCCCTGCAGCTGAGCACCCGGGCGAACGGTGATGTGGCGTCCCATTTCTCCACCCACATCCAGGTCGGCGCCAAAGGCCTTCAGCATTCTTTCGCTGTGATCACGGGAGTGTGCTGGTTCAATCACCGTGCTGGTTCCATCCGCTGTCAGTGCGGCGAGCAGCAAGGCGGATTTCACCTGTGCACTGGCGACGGGGGTGCCGACAACGGCTCCGCGCAGCTTGCATCCCTGAACAGCAAGAGGGGCGAAGTTTCCCTGTCCGCGCCCGCGCACCTCGGCTCCCATCATTGAGAGCGGTTGCCCAACGCGTTGCATGGGTCTTCGTTTGAGGGAATCATCCCCGCTCAGCACGAAATGTCGGCCATCCCGTCCGGCCAGTAACCCGAGCATCAGGCGCATGGTGGTGCCTGAATTCCCGCAGTCGAGCACTTCACTGGGCTCCTGCAAACCATCGAGGCCAACGCCGTGAACGGTGATGATCTCCCCGTCGGCGACGGGACTGATCTGCGCTCCCATTGCTCTGAGGCAGGCGGCCGTACTGATCGGATCCTCAGCAGGCAACAGCCCTTCAATCGTGGTTTGCCCTTCGGCAATGGCTCCGAACAGCAAGGCCCGATGAGAGATCGATTTGTCTCCGGGAACCCTCACATGCCCCCTGAGAGTTCCGCCGGATCTCAGTTGACGGGCATCTCCTGGGGTTCCCGGCACGTTCTCTCATGGCTTGGTGGCTGAATTCTATGAGTCGTTTGATCCAGGACCAGTTCGCACGTGGTTGTGGAATGAAGCCACCAAGTTTTCGTGAACAGCACTAAATTTTCGAAATGAATTAGATCTTTTCCAGATTCAAGTCTAGAAGGGATTTGAACAATCGCCGGAGACCATCAATTGACTGATGTCAATATCAATCGATGAATAAGGTTTTATTGTAATCATCAATCGTAATGGTTAAAATTCTCCTGAAAGGCCGTACGTCGAACTAGTTTGTTTTCAACTCCGAAGTTGAAATATTGTTCAATAAACATTCTCTATCAATGATTTGATGAATGAGATATTCCAAGTCAGTACAGTGATTGAGTTGATTTTGAAATTCAAGACAAAGCGACTTTCTTGGCAATTAAAATATTCAGCTCGTCGCGATAATTTCGAGCTGCTTGCCAATCTTTCCTTTTAACCGCGTTGTTATATGCCTTGATGAGTTGTTGCCGATGCAGTTCGTGCGCTACGTCCATGGCTTCGCATTTGCTCCAAATAATTTATGGATTGTTTTGGTGGCCTGGATGAAGTTCTGATGCGCTGCTGGGTGATCAATGAGCCCGGGCACTTGTTGGGCATGACGCTGTTTGACCTGCGAATGGCGATAGCGGCATGACGCCGATGTTTGTTCTGGTCATGACGGCAAGTGGCCAGTAATTACAGGCAAAGGTTGCATTTGTCACGAGGGTGGCCGGTTTGTGTTTTGACAGCCTTGGCGCGCTGGCCGCGTGCGGTCTTCGCCTCGGCAGGCATCCAGAACAGTTGACCTGTTGCTGAGCTTCCCGTCTCTGTTCCGCAGTCGGGTGGGCTTGATTTTTGCTTCATGGCAGTGAGGCCAAGTGTTTTGAGTGTTTCGTCTTTTGTCTTTTGCGTCGTCGTCGGGCTGTGAGACGTTCGATCCAGCCTGTCGTTCAACGGGTTGCTGGCGCGCCGCGAACTGGCATGAATTTGGTTGATTTGCTGTTCTGAGCGTTTTTTCCGCGTTAAGGCCTTCTGTTGTTTGTGGTTGTGACTGCTTTTCAGGTAGCGGAGTCGCTGTCTGTGCGTTTTAATACGGTGCGAGGCAAATGCCTCTTCCTCTTTTATTGGTGTGAGGATCAATGAAACTGTTCAAGCAACTGCTGGTTGCTCCTGCTGCTCTGGGCCTTCTGGCTCCGATGGCTGCTGGTGCAACTGAAGTCAATGTTGCCGGTGTTTCCGACTACGCAAACGTGTCTGCTGACGCGGTTGCTGTGGATCAGGTCACCAGCATCACCCAGTTCTCCGACGTCTACCCGACCGACTGGGCTTATCAGGCTCTCAGCAACCTGATCGAGCGCTACGGCTGCGTTGCCGGTTACCCCAACGGCACCTACCGCGGCAACCGTGCCATGACCCGCTTTGAAGCGGCTGCACTGCTGAACGCCTGTCTCGACCGCGTCACCGAAGTGACCGACGAGCTCAAGCGTCTGATGAAGGAGTTCGAAAAGGAGCTCGCCATCGTCAAGGGCCGTGTTGACGGTCTGGAAGCCCGCGTTGGCGAACTGGAAGCCACCCAGTTCTCCACCACCACCAAGCTGAAAGGTAAGGTCGACTTCGTGATGGGCGGCGTCAGCTACGGCGGCGACGACTACGATCTCACCATTCCTACCCGGACTGAAATCGACGAAGACGGCGACGAAGTTCCTGTCTACAAGAACGGCGGCAAGTACCTGGGTCAGGACGCTTTCACGTTCAACTACCGCGCAACCCTGAACCTGAACACCAGCTTCACGGGTAAGGATCTGCTGTACACCCGCCTGCGTGCCGGTAACTTCAACACCAACGCATTCTCTGGTAAGGGTTACACCAGAAACATCACTCAGCTCTCCGTTGCCAAGTCAACTGGCGATGCGCTGAAGGTTGACAAGCTCTGGTACCAGTTCCCTCTGGGTGCTGACTTCCAGGTTTACCTGGGTGCCAAGATCGAGAACTACTACATGCTTGGCGCTCCCGCCACCGTGTACCGCGAGATTCTCAAGGACTTCAAACTGGGCGGTTACTACGGCGTTTACGGCGCTAGCACCTCACCTGGTGCCGGTATCGTCTGGAAGCCCAACAGCCAGAACGATCCTTACGATCCGAAGTTCACCGTTGCTCTGAACTACACCGCCAAAAACGGTGCCAAGGGCAACCCCACCACCGGTGGCGGTATCGGTGCTGACCGTTCCAAAGGCAAGTTTGTTGCTCAGGTTGGTTACGGCGGCCCCCAGTGGAACATCAACGCTGGTTATGCCTACATCCAGCGCGGTATGACCGTTGGTTACGGCACACCTCTGGGTTCCGGCACCAAAGTTCTTGGTGGTGACGACGAGTCCGGTTCACGCGGATTCAGCGACGCCAACGCTTTCGCACTGCGTGCATGGTGGCAGCCTTCCGAGGCCAGCTGGGTTCCTTCAATCACCCTTGGTTACGACTACACCGGTTTCAACCACGGCGACAGGTTCTCTGACGCTGAGACTCCCAAGGCCATCAAAAACACTGCCTTCGACGGCAAGAAGCTCTACAGAAAGCAGTCTTCACAGGCTTGGACCGTTGGTCTGAACTGGAAGGATGCCTTCATGAAGGGCAACCTGCTTGGCTTCGCCATCGGCCAGCCTCAGTTCGAAACCGATCGTGACAACGGCACTCCCGATGACGGCAACTACGCCATGGAGCTGTACTACCAGTTCCAAGTCACCGACAACATTGCTGTGACTCCCGCGATCTTCTACGTCTCCCGTCCCTTCGGTGAACTCACCGGCAGCGGCCCTCTGACCGGCGGCGAAGATGCTGAGACCTTCAACACCTTCGGCTACCTCGTGAAGACCACCTTCCGTTTCTGATTCAGATCGGTTGATTCTTCTCCAAGCTCCCTCTTTGAGGGAGCTTTTTTTTGGCTGAATGATTCCAATAAAAAAGGAGGCCTATGGCCTCCTTTTTTATTGATGATGACTGGCTGGCTAGATCACCAGCAGTTTTCGCCCTCGCCAATCGGCACACAGATATCTTCTTCAGCAGCTTTCTCAGCGGCCTTCTTTGCATCGGCATCCTTCTTGGCTTCGGCGTCGATGTCCTGATCAGTGCTCCATTCCTGCAATCCACCACCCATGGTGTTGGTGTCAGCGAGTGCAGTTGGAACTGCGATTTGGCTGCTCAGTGCAGCTGCACCGGCGAGGAAGATGGAAAGAGTTGACCTCTTCATTCCAATAACCACCATTTATATAGGCTTCCATAATTCTAAGTCGTTTCAACTGGGTTGATCAGGTGCCCAGTGAGCGCAGTAAATTTGTATACGCCAGAAACACCAGGTCAAGTTCTTCGCTGCGTCCGTGCTTGGCGAGCAATCCCTTGGCCCCCGTATCCAGTTGAAACAAGGTGACCCGATCCCCTTCGTTTTTCAGATAACTCTCGATCCAGCCCACGCAAACGATGCGTTCTCCGCTCGTGACCTTGTTGACCCGGTGCATCGTTGAACTGGGGTAGATCACTATCTCACCTCGGAGAAGTTCCAGTTCCAGTGAGTCCGTCACCGTATCGACTTCCAGCGTTCCGCCTGTGAATGTCTTGTGGTCAGACAGGCAGAGCGTGAAGGAAAGGTCGCTTCTGCCGCTGCTCATGTAGGCATTGTCCACATGGCTGTCATAACCACCCCCGGTTTTTGTTCTGCTGATCAGAAACCGGTGCAGCTTGCGCGGCACGCAGAAGCTTTTGATCGCAGGATGTGCCCACATTGCCTGCTGCACAAGGTTTTGAATCTCCGCTCTGACCGGGGATGAGTGCACGATTTGTTCATTGATTTTTCCGCCCCTGGCCTGTGCTCCAGCCGTTGTCCTGCCGTCGATCCACTCGGCGGTCTCGATTTTGTCCAGAACCGCCTGGCACTGCTCAGAGTTGAAAAGCTGGAGCTTGATGTGATTCATTGAGGGCGGAAAACTTGTATCAAATGTCTAGTAAGCTGGTATCGACTTGGCGCGACGTTTTGGTTTTTCGCAGACAACCTCAGGTGGGTTCTTGTGTTTTATGAAGCTGCTTGCCATTCCCTTGCTTGCGTCGCTGTCTTTTCTGACGGCTGCTGTGCAGGCTGAAGAAGTTCGTGTTTACTCTGGCCGTCATTACAATACCGACCGGCAGAGTTACAAGGCATTTTCCGACAAAACCGGTATCAAGGTTCGACTGATCGAAGCCTCCGGGATCTCCCTTGTTGAGCGCATCAAGCGCGAGGGAAGCAACACCAAGGCGGATGTGATCATTCTTGTTGATGCAGCCAGAATTAATAATGCAGCAAAAGCTGGCTTGTTTCAGCCGATCAGCTCAGCAAAGTTAAATTCCGAAGTTCCTGCCCGTTACCGAGATCCAGGAAATCGTTGGTTTGGCATCGCACGACGCGTGCGTGCAATCATCATTAACCCCAATCAGGTTAAGCCGTCACAGGTTCAAACTTATGCACAACTAGCTTCTCCTGATCTCAAAGGAAAAGTTTGTCTTCGTAATCGTAAAAACGTCTACAACCAATCTTTGGTTGCTGATCAGCTGGCAATCCGGGGTGAGGCGAAAACCAAGGCTTGGCTCAAGGGTTTGATTTCCAATGTCTCTCAGCCTTACTTCCCTGGTGATATTGCTCTGATTCGTGCTGTTGCCCAGGGTAAGTGCGGTGTTGGAGTGGTGAATCATTATTATCTCGCCCGCATGCGTGCAGGCATTAATGGCGCGAGGGACCAGAAGCTTGGCAATCAGGTGAAAATTGTGATGCCGAATCCTGCGCATGTGAATATCAGCGCAGCTGCTGTTTCGAAATACGCCAAAAATAAATCAGCCGCTGTCAAGCTCATCGAGTTTCTGGCTTCACCGAACGGAAGTCGAGGAATTGCTGGTCCCACCTTTGAATTCCCGCTCACCGGTGTTGGTGGTTCGACATATCTCAAAGGGATGACCAAGTTCACCCCCGATAATGTATCGATTTCTCAGTTGAGTGCACTGAATCCCAAGGCGATTCAGCTCATGGCCCAGTCCGGTTGGCAATGAGTTGATCCAGCAGGTAGCCGAATAATTCCGGGTTCGGCTCCCTGTTGCTGATATCGGCAAGTCCCAGTTCGTCCAGGCGATCAGTCACGCGTTGTTCGAGATCGTCTGGTCTGCTGAGAGGTTCGCCCCAGGGATGGTTTTTCTCAGGGCCGACTTTGGTAGTGGCATCGATCGCCAATCGTCCGCCAAGGCCGAGTTGCTCACTGGCGAAGTCCAGGGTGTCGAACGGTGTGTTCTCCAGAGTGAACAGATCCCTTTGCGGATCCACTTGAGCGGCGATGGCCCAGACCACCTGTCGGGGATCACGCACGTTGATGTGACTGTCGACCACCACCACAAACTTGGTGTAGGTGAACTGCGGCAGCGCGCTCCAGAACGCCATCGCGGCACGCTTCGCCTGGCCTGGATAGGCCTTGTCGATGGAAATCACCGCGAGTTTGTAGCTCAGTGCTTCCATCGGCAGGAAGAAATCCTTGATCTCGGGGATCTGCTGGCGCAGGATCGGGGTGTAGATCCTGTTCAGCGCGATGGCCAACATCGCTTCCTCCTTGGGAGGACGGCCACTGAATGTGGTCAGAAAGACTGGATCTCTGCGTTGCGTCATGCAGTGAAAACGCACCAGCGGTGAGTCCTCAACGCCCCCGTAAAAGCCCATGTGATCACCGAAGGGTCCATCCGGCATCACCTCCCCCGGCGTGATCGTGCCCTCCAGCACCACCTCACTGTGACTCGGAACCTTGAGATCCACGGTCTTGCAGGGGGTGAGCCTGACGCCTTCGCCTGCATAAATCCCGGCGAACAACCATTCGCTCAACTGCACTGGAATGGGTGTGGCCGCCGCCATCACCAGCAGTGGATGCACACCAATCGCAATGGCGATCTCCAGTTTTTGGCCGAGGGCTGCAGCTTTGCGCAAATGGCGTGCACCACCGCGGACGCTCAGCCAGTGCACGGTCATGGTGTTGACCGACTGTTTCTGAAGCCGATACACCCCCACATTGGGAACGCCGGTTTCGGGGTCTTTGGTGATGACCAGTCCGAGCGTGATGACCCCTCCGGCATCGCCTGGCCAGGGGCGAATCAAAGGGATGTTGTCGAGGTTGACGTCATCTCCTTCAAACACCTGCTGCCGGCAGGGAGGCAACAGATCTCTGTCTGGTCTCGCCTTCACCAGATCCCAGAAGACGCGAGCGAATTTCTTGGTCTCCCCTAATCCTTTGGGCGGTCGTGGCTGTTGCAGCAGCGCCAGACGCTCACCGAGATCTTCGAGTTGTTCTGGGTGCTCGAGGCCCATGCTCCAGACAACGCGTTCGACGGTGCCGAGCAGGTTGACGGCGACCGGCATGGAGGATCCGATCACGTTTTCGAACAGCAGTCCGGGCCCTCCGCTGGCCAGCACGCGATCAGCGATCGCTGCCAACTCGAGATCGGGATCCACCGGGGCCGTGATCCGCTTGAGTTGACCCCGCTCCTCCAGCAGTTGAATGAAGGCGCGCAGATCCCTGGTGCTGGGGCCGGAGCGGAACAGAGCCATCTGGAAGCCACCTCAGCGGGGGTGATCTCGGTACTGTGACGCACGCTGACGGTGAATGTGGCCATGCAGTTTTCCTATTTTCATGCGGCTGCGGATGTTCCCGACACGATTGGTTCCGCCGACGGTCCTGATGCGGCGGTCGTGATCGATGTCCTGCGTGCCACGACCACGATTGCCTGGGCGCTGCACAACGGTGCCGAGGCGGTTCAGGCGTTCGCTGATCTCGATGAACTGCGTGCCCAGGCGCAGCAGTGGTCTGAATCCTCCCGTTTGCTGCTGGGGGAGCGCGGCGGTTGCATGCTCGAAGGCTTTGACCTGGGCAACTCCCCGGTGGCGGTGACCCCTGAAGTGGTGCAGGGCAAGCGATTGCTGATGAGCACCACCAACGGCACCCGTGCATTGCAGCGGGTTCGCGATGTCGCTTGTGTTGTGACGGCGGCTTTGCCCAACAGGCGCGCTGTTGCAGAGCGGTTGCTGGCAGGCCAACACCAGCGGATTCTCATTCTTGGCAGTGGTTGGGAAGGCACCTATTCCCTGGAGGATTCGCTGGCTGCCGGAGCGATCGCAGAGCTGCTCGTGGCGGCAGGAGCCTCGGTTGCCAATGACGAACTTCAGGCTGCACTGGCCCTCTGGAACCAGTGGAAGCATGACCCTGAGGCCTGCCTGCGCACCGCTTCGCATGGCCAGAGGCTGATCGGGATCGGCAACCACGATGCCGATTTCAGCTGTTGCGCGGCGTTGGATCAGATTCCCGTGGTTCCGACCCAGGTCGAGCCCGGTGTTTTACGAGCCGTGCCTGTCTAAAGCGCGGAGCGCCCGTCAGCCATACCATTTCATCGACTGAACCCTGATCTCTGTGCGTGATTTCCTGGCGGCGGCCGTGCAACTCACCAGCAGTTCTGACCCGCAGAGCAATTTCACGGCTGCCGAGGAACAGATCGACCTTGCCGCACGCCGGGGAGCCGAGTTGATCGGACTTCCCGAGAACTTTGCCTTTCTCGGTGAGGATTCACGGCGCCTTGAACTGGCTCCGGCCCTGGCAGAACAGGCCTCCAATTTTCTGGTCACCATGGCGCGTCGCTATCAGGTGGTGATCCTGGGCGGTGGTTTTCCTGTTCCGGTCGGGGACGGTGAGCACACCTATCAACGTGCGCAGTTGGTGGGTCGCGATGGTCAGATTCTTGCCAGTTACGACAAGATCCATCTGTTTGATGTGGACCTGGCTGACGGCAGTTCCTACCGCGAGTCAGCGTCTTTCAGCCCAGGTACGACGCCTCCACCCGTTGTGGATGTGCCTGGACTCTGTCGGGTGGGGCTGTCGATTTGCTACGACGTGCGCTTCCCTGAGCTCTACCGAGATCTGATCGGAGCAGGAGCTGAGTTGCTGATGATTCCCGCCGCGTTCACGGCTTTCACGGGTAAGGACCACTGGCAGGTGCTTCTGCAGGCCCGTGCGATTGAAAACACGTCCTACGTGCTGGCTCCGGCACAGACCGGTGTCTACGCAGGACGACGTCAGAACCATGGACATTCTCTGGTCATAGACCCCTGGGGAACGGTGCTCGCCGATGCCGGGGTGAGCCCAGGTGCAGCAGTCGCTCCGGTTGACCTGGATCATCTCGAGCGCATCCGCACGCAGATGCCTTGCCTGAAGCACCGCAGAACCGCACTGTTCTGAATCTGATGCCTCGGCTCCCTCGTCGTTTCAGCGCTCTGCTGGTCGCTCTTGTTGTGCAGAGCACTGGCGTGCTGATGGCCCTGCCCGCTCGGGCCGCCAGTGCCCTTGCGGCCTGGTCGCTGGGGCGTGATGGGGTTCTGCAATTGCGCACGGCCACGGGAGCGCGCCTCGATGCTTTCTTTGAAGCCGGTGAAGCCGGTCGTGGGCCCAGGGTCTGGATCGATTTTCCCGGTGAGCTGAGCCGCACACGCAAGCTGCGAGGTTCCGGACCGGTTCGCGAGGTTCGACTCGGCAAGCCCAACCCCGGCGCCACACGTCTGGTGATCGAGTTCAATCCTGGCGTTGAGCTTGATCCTGGTCAGTTACGCCTGATCGGCACCTCGCCGGATCGTTGGAAGTTGATGTTCGAGGGGCTTCCCACCAGAGGCCTGCGCACCATCGGGGAAGGCGATCTCAATCGCGCCAGCACAGGACGCTGGGGCGGCGTTCGCATCAAGCCCACAAAAACTCCGGTGAATGCGGCCGGGCTCCCAAGTGTTGCTCGCGGTCGTTACAGAGTCGTGATTGATCCAGGTCATGGGGGACCTGACCCCGGTGCCGTGGGGATCAGGGGGATTCGCGAGTCGGAAATTGTTCTCGATGTTTCGCTGCAGGTGGCTCGATTGCTTGAGGCCAAGGGTGTACAGGTCACCCTCACCCGTACCGCAGAGGTGGATGTTGATCTGCCTCCGAGGGTCTCGCTTGCCAACCGACTCGGCGCAACGGCCTTTGTGAGCATTCATGCCAATGCCATCAGCATGTCGCGTCCGGAAGTGAACGGCATCGAGACCTTCTATTTCTCTGATCCCCGCTCCGCAAGGCTGGCCGCACACATTCAGCAGCAGGTGCTGAATGTGTCTCCTGGAAGCCCCAATCGCGGAGTTCGTCGCGGCCGCTTTTTTGTGATCCGCCGCACCACCATGCCTTCAGTCCTGGTGGAAACAGGTTTTGTCACCGGCAGCCTCGACTCCCCAAGGCTGGCCAGCGCAGCGCATCGCCGTCGACTCTCTCTGGCTATCGCCACCGGCATTCTTGAGTATCTGCAGGGGGTGAGATGACCATCCGTCTCGGCATGTTTGACAGCGGCCTTGGCGGACTGACGGTCCTGCGTCGCGTGCTGGAACGCCATGGATCCCTGCAGGTGATCTACCTCGGCGATACGGCTCGTGTTCCTTACGGCAGTCGTTCAGCCGCTGAAATCCGCACGATTGCCTCAGAAGTGGTGAGTTGGCTCAGCCAGCATCAGATCTCCACTGTGGTGATGGCCTGCAACACCACCAATGCGCTGGCCAGGGATGTTGCCGAAGGGCAAGCAGGTGTTCCGGTGGTCGGCCTGATTGGAGCAGCCGCTGCAATGGTTCGGGAAACCCGGGTTGGGGTTCTGGCCACACCGGCAACCGTTGCATCGAGTGCCTACCGGGAAAGCATCGAGGCTCTTCATCCTGGAACGCTGGTGGTGCAGCAGGCCTGTCCTGACTTCGTTCCCTTGATTGAAAGCGGCGATCTGCGTTCTGAGGCCCTCCGTGATGCTGCCACCCGCTACCTGCAACCCCTGATGGAGGCTTCCGTGGAGTCTGTGGTTCTGGGCTGCACGCACTATCCCCTGCTGGTGCCGCTGCTCAACAATCTGTTGCCGCCATCCATTCGGCTGATTGATCCCGCCATGGCCGTGGCCAGCCAGCTCGATGCCTTGCTGGGGAAGCCGGTCCCCGGAGGCCTGAATCAGCCCCTTGCCATCGGAGCAACCCGCATTTGTGTCACGGCTGACGCGGAGGGATTCGCGGACCGCGCGACGCCCTGGCTGGGGCAACGGCCGCGGGTTGAGCTGGTGCAACTGCAGTGACAGGTCGACGCCTTCTAGGATCTGCGCACTGAGAGGATTCATGACCACCGTCACCGATTTGCTGGAGCCGGTTGAGGCGGATCTGGAGATCCTGCTCAGCGATCTTCGCAGTCTGATCGGAGCGGGTCATCCGATCCTTCAAGCAGCTGCAGAGCACTTGTTCAGTGCAGGTGGCAAACGTTTACGTCCAGGGATCGTTCTGCTGATCTCGAGAGCCCTTGCCAGCGACGGTGGGCTTACATCCCGGCATCGCCGCCTGGCAGAGATCACCGAGATGATCCACACCGCCTCGCTGGTTCACGATGATGTCGTGGATGAAGCCGCGACCCGGCGTGGGGTTGAAACTGTTCACAGTCGTTTCAATCACCGTGTGGCCGTGCTGGCCGGTGATTTCCTGTTTGCGCAAGCCAGCTGGCACCTCGCCAATCTCGATGATCTTGATGTGGTGAAACTGCTCAGCCGCGTGATCATGGATCTGGCTGATGGTGAGGTGAAGCAGGGTCTGTTCCGCTACGACACAGGCCAGACCTTCGAGACCTACCTGGAAAAGAGTTACTGCAAAACCGCTTCTCTGGTTGCGAACAGCGCACGTGCTGCTGGGGTTCTCAGTGGTTGCACCGAGCCACAGCTGGAATCGCTCTACCGCTACGGGCGCCAGTTGGGTCTGGCCTTCCAGGTGGTGGACGACATTCTTGATTTCACGGCCAGTGATCAGCAACTGGGCAAGCCTGCCGCCAGTGACCTCTCCAGTGGTTACCTCACCGCACCGGCTTTGTATGCCCTCGAGCGGAATCCAGCCATGGGTGTGTTGATCGAACGGGAATTCAGCAATGAGGGTGATCTCGACGAAGCCCTGGCCATCGTACGTGAGTCGGATGCGATTGCTCGCACCCGTCAGCTGGCTGAAACCTTCGCCCAGGAATCTCGTGAAGCGCTCACATGGCTTCCGGATTCCCCCTATCGCACGGCCTTGTTGGAGCTCCCCGATTTCGTGCTCAGTCGTCTTTACTGACTCAACAGTTTCAGGCAGGCCTCAGCTTCGCTGAGCCTGTGAATGTTGATCAGTCGCGCTGTTTTCTCAAGATCCTCTGGCTGATCAGTCAGAGGATCGAAGGATTCATGAGTTCTGAGCAGACGCCAGACCTGGCATCCAGCGGTCAGGGCTGATCGACAACCGGCCTGGGAATCCTCGAAAGCCCAGCAGTCTTCGGGCCTAACGCCAAGACATTCGGCTCCTGTGAGAAATGGATCTGGCGCTGGCTTCCCTGATCTGATCCGTGGATCGTCGCCGCAGATCATCAACTGCAGCAGATTCACCCAGGGATGATTGTCGATTTTGCGCTGCACTGACTGCCTGTCACTGCTGGTGACCAGAGCCATGGCGATGCCGAGTCGGTCGGCCGTCCGTACCAGCGATTCGGCTCCCTCCATCGCCTTGGCTCCAGGCAGCAGCTGTGCTGCGATCGGCTGCCTGACGGCGAGCAGTTGATCCGGTGTGATCGGCTGCTCGATCCAGGAGCAGACGAGCCTCGCGTTATCCAGACGGCGGCGGCCCTGCAGCTGGATCAACTGGTCAGGCATGAGATCGCTGCCGAAATGGCTTGCCGCCTGTTGCCAGGCGCGTGCATGCAGCGGCTCGGTGTCCAGCAGCAGGCCGTCCAGGTCAAACAGGCAGGCGTCAGGTGGGTGGGTTGGCTGGTTCAGAGACAGCCTCTCTGCTTGCAATGGCTGCTGGCCGCATGGGCGACCGCAATGGTTCTCTTCACAGCATGCTGCCTCAACAACACCGATGCACTGACGGGACTGCCAACGGCAGTACCAGCGCCTGAGCTGAACGGCTGAGATGGCTGGTCATGAATCTGACCTGTGTTGATTTCTGTTTGTGGGGTCCGTGACGACTCAGCGCAGAGATGAGGATCTTTTTGGTGGAACGATCAAACAACGTCAAATCCCAGTGCAGACCGACATCTCCTGGTTCTCACCAGAACTGTTCTGAGTTCTGACCAGCGCTCAACCACAGCCTCCAAAAGTCAACGGTGAGGGTGCAGTTGTCCGGGAGAGATCCCACAATCTGCTTAATCCAATGCCTATTCCATTCATTGTTTTTGGTGTAGTCGCCATTAAATCTGCGATCAAAGCTGGCGCAGTGATCGGAGCCAAAGCTGCAGCCAAGGCAGCAACTGTGGCAGCTGCTAAAGCTGCAGCCAAGGCAGCAACTGTGGCTGCGGCCAAAGCAGCAACAAAGACGGCAACTGTGGCAGCGGCAAAAGCTGCAGCTGCTGGCGCGACCAAAACAGCCACGATTGCTGCAGCCACACAAACAGCTGCAGCGACTGGTGCCACAAAAACAGCTGCAGCCGTTGCTGCAACAAAAGCAGCGGCTGCGTCAACAACAGCTAAAGCTTCACTTGGAGTGAGTGCTGTTGGAACCAGTCTTGTTGTAGCGAATAAGATTAGAGACGATAATAAACCACCTGCTGAACCCGTTAAAGTTCAGGTCAAAGTTGATGCGCCTTCCAATCCTAATGCTGTAGATCCAAAGGGTAATGATGCAAAAGAACCTGATTCAACCGAGGTTGCTTCTGCAGATGTTGCGGAGAAGGATGTCAGCGAAACTGATCAAGTTGATCAAGCTTCTGCAGAAGTTGCGGAGAAGGATGTCAACGAAACTGATCAAGCTGATCAAGCTGATCAAGCTGATCAAGCTTCTGCAGAAGTTGCGGAGAAGGATGTCAACGAAACTGATCAAGCTGATTCAGATTCCGCCGCAAAGGATGTTGGACAAGATGATCCTTCTATAGATGCAATCGCCGGCTTGGAGCAAGCGGAGACGCTTGATTCAAGAATCGAAGGGCAAATCGGTGACGTCTCCTCTACTGGTTTGGATGATGTCAACAAACAGCCCTTCGCGATGAAGGATCAAGCATCTGAGAGGGATGTGCTGACCGGTCAAACTGGCCAAAACACCAGCAGCTCTGCAGATGCCGTTGAAGGATTGTTCACGACGAAGGATCCATTGACAGGGATGGATTCCAATCAATCCTCGGATTCCGTGACTGCATTACAGGATTCGGATCGATTCAAGGAGCCTTCTGCCTGGGGATCTGGCCAGGCTGATCCGAGGGGGCTTGACACGTCGCTTGAGGAGAGAAGTCTTGAAGCAGACTTCATGCTTCAGAAACAGCAGATCAATCCGATGAAACTTGATGTTGTTTCTCTGCTTCCAAGCGATCAATCAGTTGTTGATCCCACCCAAGCGGCCATCCAAGCGTCCGATCCAATGCAGCCGCAGCGTCAAGATCAGTTCCAGCCACAGCGTGAGCCCGTGTTGGCATGAATAAAGCTCAGGAATTGATGTGAACGAACCCCGCTTCAAGCGGGGTTTTCTTATGGACAGCCTTCAGAAGCTGAATGACAATGATTTTTGCTGATCCAGTTCGCTTAATGCTCTAGTCCTGAATTTTCATGGCAGTTGATGAAGGTCTTCGGGGATTCTTGCTTGTGTTTTCATAGCATCTTCTAGGGCGCAAAGTAGCCCAATCAGAAGTAAAGCTCCTCCGAATATTTTTGACCATTCTTCAAGATGGGATAGGACTTGATTCTGAGTCTCGTTGAGCCCGTAGAGCGACCTCATGTCGCATAAAACCATGATGAAGGCCAAAGCGATTGAGCCTTTTGCGAATGCCATGAATCTTGCGGAAAAGAGAAAAAATCTTCTGTTCGCTGCTATGAAAACAATGCCAATCACTCCATAAAGGCCAACGATAATGTCGTCAATTTTGTCGCTTATGCGTGTTTCCTCCCACCCATATGCTGCGTGAATTGTCTGATCCAGTCTTTCATGCAGCATCAGTTTGTCGTCCATTGCGAGAACTGCGCATCCGACCGCTAGAACAATCCAGGTCAGGCATTCTCGTCGTCCTAGTGATTTGCGACGTCTGAAGATTGCGAGGGGGATTGTGAGGCTTGCGGCCGAGCAGAGAGCAAGTTGAAGGGTTGAGACGTCTGTGATGAACGACTTTTCGCCATACGATGTGGCGGTCAGTAAGACTGTTGAAAGAAAGGTCGCATAAGAAATCAAGCCAAGATTTTTAAGTGTTTTAGGGTCTGGGACTGGAGTCATCGAACCTTTGCGGTCTTTTCAGGCCATGAGAGCAGCAAGTTAATCCTCCCTGCATCCTTTCGTTCAAGGCTGGCGGCGCTTCAGCGCTTGGACACTCAGCTGTTGTCACCGCAATTGACTGCATCGTTTCTTGCAGCCTTCTGATCCAGGGTTCTGACTCGGCCGTGCATGGCATCCAAGTTTTGGTCAAGACGGTCATCGGGTCCTTGATTTGACCAATTGCCGTGGACAGCGCGCCTAAGGCGTCAGAAAGCTGTCAATCAATTGCTCTCCGCTGACATCAGCTGATGTCAGTCATAGCCTGCATCACGACGAGGAATCCCCAGATGACGACCGAGAAATCCACCATCGAGAGCGTCCTTCAGGAGCAACGGGTTTTTGAGCCGCCCATCGACTTCTCCAGTTCCGCCCGTATCGGTGGCATGGAGGCTTATCGGTCCATGGCCGACGCAGCCCGCCAGAACCCCGAAGCCTTCTGGGGAGACGCGGCGCGCCAGCAACTGTCCTGGTTCACTCCTTTCGAGTCAGTCCTCGATTGGTCGGAGGCGCCTTTCGCTCGCTGGTTTGAAGGCGGCACCACCAACATCTCCTACAACTGCCTGGATCGACATCTCCAGAGTGAAAAGGCCAACAAAACGGCGCTGATCTGGGAAGGCGAGCCGGGTGATGTGCGCCGGTTCACCTACCGCGAGCTGCATGCCGAGGTCTGTAAAGCTGCGAATGCCCTCAAGGCAATGGGAATCGGCAAGGGCGATCTCGTGGCGCTCTACATGCCGATGGTGCCTGAAGCAGCCATCGCCATGCTCGCCTGCGCTCGCATCGGTGCACCTCACTCCGTGGTGTTCGGCGGTTTTTCAGCGGAAGCCCTGCGTGATCGTCTGATCGACGGTGAAGCCAGGGCGGTGATCACGGCTGATGGTGGCTTCCGCAAGGACAAGCCCGTGTCGCTGAAGCCAGCTGTTGATGCGGCTCTCGCTGGTGGGAGTTGCCCAACTGTGCAGTCCGTTCTGGTGGTGCAGCGCACCAAGCAGGCGGTGGAGATGGCTGAAGGTCGTGATCAGTGGTGGCATGAACTGGTCGAGGCGCAGAGCGCCGATTGCCCCGCGGAACCGATGGCCAGTGAAGACCGTCTTTTCGTGTTGTACACCTCCGGCTCCACCGGCAAACCCAAGGGTGTCGTGCACAGCACCGCTGGCTACAACCTTTGGGCCCATCTCACATTCCAATGGATCTTCGACATTCGCGACGATGACGTCTACTGGTGTACAGCTGATGTGGGCTGGATCACGGGTCACAGCTACATCGTGTACGGCCCGCTTTCCAACGGTGCGACCACAGTGATGTATGAGGGGGCGCCGCGTCCCTCCAAGCCCGGAGCATTCTGGGAACTGATTCAGAAGCACGGCATCACGATCTTCTACACCGCTCCAACCGCAATCCGGGCGTTTATGAAAAACGGCCGTGAGGTGCCCGATCAGTACGACATGAGCAGCCTGCGGCTGTTGGGCACCGTGGGGGAACCGATCAACCCTGAAGCCTGGATGTGGTACCGCGATGTGATCGGCTCCGGTCGTTGCCCGATTATCGACACCTGGTGGCAGACCGAGACCGGTGGCGTGATGATCAGCCCTCTCCCCGGTGCAACGCCCACCAAGCCCGGTTCAGCCACACTGCCGTTGCCCGGCATTGAAGCCGATGTGGTTGATGCCGATGGCAACACGGTTGGAGCCGATGAAGGGGGATACCTCGTGGTGCGTCGTCCCTGGCCGGGGATGATGCGCACCGTGCATGGCAATCCTCAGCGCTTCCGTGAAAGTTACTGGGAGCACATCCGTCCCTCTGACGGCAGTCACATCTACTTCGCCGGTGATGGCGCTCGTCGTGATGCTGATGGCTACTTCTGGGTGATGGGGCGTGTGGACGACGTGATCAACGTTTCCGGTCACCGCCTCGGCACCATGGAGATCGAGTCTGCTCTGGTCAGTCACCCGGCCGTGGCGGAGGCTGCGGTTGTCGGTCGTCCCGATGACCTCAAGGGTGAAGGCATTGTCGCCTTCGTCACCCTTGAGGCAGGACGTGAACCGGAGGATGCCCTGATCGCAGAACTGCGGGCCCATGTGGGTAAGGAGATTGGTCCCATCGCCAGGCCCGATGAGATCCGCTGTAGTGATGCCCTGCCCAAAACCCGCAGCGGCAAGATCATGCGCCGGATCCTGCGCGCCCTCGCCGCCGGTCAGGAAGTCACAGGTGACACCAGCACCCTGGAAGATCGCTCTGTGCTGGACAAGCTGCGTTCCTAAGACGACGGTTGAACAGTGCCGGTGACCTAACGCGATGAGACTGGGCCGCCCAAGGCCCAGGAGGTGATCAGGTCCTGCAGACGGTTCACCTGCTGCTGCCGGTCGCTGCCTTCCGCCCAATCGCCGAGGAACTGTCTGCGCAGGCCGGCACTGGCGGGTGTGAGGTGATCTCCCGGCAACCTCAACAGTTCACTGCAGTCGCCCTTGCGCGCCTGCAGTGCCGTGATCAGATCGAGACTCTGGTCGATCTTGTCCTTGTTGAAGCGCACCACCTGATTGCGAGGCTGCAGATACTGACGTTCGATCAAGCGCAGGGTTTCCTTGGGGCTCGGACTGAATTCGGTGCTCACCCCCAGGCTTGGCGCCACAACGTCGAGCAGTGGTATTGACTGATCTGCGGTGAAGTTGTTGAAGCTGAGCGCCACAAGGCCGTTGCAGTTCCGCCCTCCATCGGGAGCCAGCAGATGCAGTTTGCAACCCAGGCTGTGACCGAGCCTCAGAGGTGGTGGCAGCTGACCCAGGCGGTCCTGATGTCGTGAGCGACAGGAGCGCATGGAACTCCAGGCTTCGCGTGCCTGAAGCTGGTGGTCGAAACCCGGCACATAGCTCCAGGCGTGGATGGCGACCCCACGGGCCGCCAGTCCTTCTAGCAGACGCCGGTAACTGATCTGTGGTGTTGCCGCGAGGTAGCTGCCTCCCACGAATTCAACCAACCCGCGTGGCTGACGCGGGTAGAGGGTCCAGCAGTCACGGAAGCGAACCCAGTTGCTCATTGACTGGGCTGCAGCGAACGCAGCACCTGCAGGGCTTCGCGCACATGGGCCGGGCCATCGAGCAAGTTGTTAAACACGTGCCTGATCACTCCCTGGCCATCAATCACATAGGTGACCCTGGAAGGCAGCAGACCGAAGGTTTTGGGAACACCGAATGCTCGGCGCAGGCGTTGATCACTGTCACTCAGCAAAGGGAAGGGCAGCTGATGGCGTTCCGCGAAGCGGCGATGGCTCACCAGATCGTCACCGCTGACGCCCCAGACCTGAGCACCCAGCTGTTGCAACTCCTGGTGGGAATCCCGGAACCCGCAGGCTTCTGCGGTGCAGCCAGGGGTCTCGTCTTTCGGATAGAAGAACAACACGAGGGGAGTGCCGTTGCGCTCGCTGATGGCGCAGCTGTTGCCTTCGTGATCCTCCAGGTTGATAGTCGGAACGCTGTCACCAACGGTGAGGGCCATGCCAAGCAGTCGAATTGGTGGCGAAACCTTAGGAAGCGTGGATAAAGGACGGAGAATGGAGCGATCCAGGAGGGAGGTCAGTGCATGGAGAACCAATCCGTACCGGGTCAGCTCGATCTGCTGTCGTTAAGCGGTGGCCATTCGTCTCCGGTCTCGCCGCCCCCATCCCCGCCTCAATCTTTGCCTCAGGTTCCACCGCCATCGCTGCAGCGGCCTGAGACCAGTCCCTCGCCTCACTCAGCAGCCGATGGTTCGGCTGCAGCGCGCACGCTGTTGATTGTTGACACTGAAACCACCGGACTGGACCCGCAGCTGGACCACTGCCTAGAAGTGGGCGTGATTCTCTTCGATGTGTCCAGTCGTCAGGTTCTGGCGCAGCAATCGTTTCTGTTGCCGGTGGAGGCCAATGCCGCAGAGGCGATCAATCGCATTCCCGCTTCCGCGACCAACCTGCCTCAGCCCTGGCGGCCCGCTCTCGATTATCTCCAGTCGTTGCTGGATGCTGCCGATGTGCTGGTGGCCCACAACGCCGCCTTCGACCGCCAGTGGTTCGGGCGTGGTCACCTGCCGGCCACTGAGAAACGCTGGCTCTGCAGCATGGAGGACATGCGCTGGCCTGCTGACCGTCAGCTCAGGTCGAGGCCATCGGTGCGTGATCTGGCCCTGGCCTATGAAATCCCCGTCTGGGCCGCCCATCGTGCTCTCACTGATTGCATTTACCTGGCAGAGGTCTTCCGGCGCTGTGACGATCTTGAGCAGTTGATCGAGCGAGGCCTGGAGCCACGTCAGCTGATGCGTGCCCAGGTGTCTTACGACGAACGTCATCTCGCCCGGGATGCCGGTTTCCGCTGGAATGAACCGGTGAAAGGAGCCTGGGCCAGGCGTCTATCGGTGAGGGAGGCCGGCACACTCGATTTTCCTGTTGTGCCTGTTGATCCTGAATTGCCGCTGGCATCCTGATTTGCTTCAGCAGTCGGAAGCCTCATGGTGGGTTTGCCGCTGCTGCCGCTCAGACAGCCAGGCTGACGTCATGGATCTTCCCAGGCATCCGCCTTCCATTCGTTCTCGCCTTCAGCGTTGGCAGCAGGTCCGCACTTGGGCGCGCCTGATTCGCGAGGCGGAGTGCCTCTGGCATGTGGATGTGCGTGAACTGAAGCGTCTCGGTGCGCTGGAACTCTCGCATTTGCTGGAGGAGGTTCCCTCCTGTCAGCGGTCGCGAGTGAATCGATGGCTGAACCGTTATTCGGCATCAACGCGATTGCCATCAGGTGCATCCACACAGGAGCCTTGATTTCCTGGTCAACGCTTTGAAGCGTTCACCAACAACGGCCACCACCGCTGCCGGGGTCCGCTTTCCGCTATGCGTAGGTCGCTTCCCCTCATGCCACCCATGAGCGTTGCCAGGCAGGCTCTCATCCTGTGTTCTCTGCTCGCTGTCGGAGCCGGGGTCTCCGCTTCTGCAGAGTCATCTCTGACCAGTGTTGGTGCCTCACTCCCCGCCAGGCTCTACCGAAACTGGTTTGCTCAGATGGCCAGCTCAGGCGGCCCTGAGGTCAGCTATCGCTCTGTGGGCTCCGCTTCCGCTCAATGGGCCTTGATCAGGCAGACCGTTGATTTCGCGGTTTCCGATGCCCCGATGCAACCGAAGGATTTGGCCAAGGTGAGGCGTGGTGTGGTTCAGATTCCCATCGCTGCCAGCGCCATCGCTTTCGGATACAACAAGCCAGGGTGCGACCTGAAACTCAGCCAGCAGCAGGCTGTTCAGCTGGCCAGCGGCAGGATCACTGACTGGAAGCAGCTCGGCTGTCAGCCCGGTTCTCTGACCTGGGTGTATCGATCCGATGTCTCTGGGATGACTGATGCCTTCACACAATCCATGCAGGCGTTTTCCTCGCAATGGCCGCTGGGAACCGGCGCGTCGATTCGCTGGCCAGCAGGTCATGCGATCGCTGCGGAAGGGAACTCCGGAGTTGCTGCTGCGATTGAAAACAGACGGGGAGCCATCGGCTACCTCGGTTTGTCCTATCTCAGCGGAAGTGTCAGGGCTGCTGCGTTGGAAAACAACGTCGGAGAGTTTCTGCGGCCCAGTTTGAGCTCAGCTGCCAAGACCCTCAAGGCCATCGAGCTGGATTTCAATCTTGCAGGCAGCAGCCATAACCTTTCGGTCAAGGGTGCTTATCCGATCGTCTCGCTGATCTGGGTTCTGGCCTACAGGTCTGGGAACGGCGAGAACACGCCGGCGATCAGAGCGGCGCTTGACTTCATGCTCAGCAACCAGACACAAAGCCAGGTTGCCGAGCTTGGTTTGATTCCGCTGGAGGCTGAAATTCTCAGCAAGTCGCGGCCAGTCGTTGAACGGATTGCTCAGTAATTGCAGGCCTGCTGATCGATCATTGTCCGGTTTGACAACCATCGATTGGTCATTTAAGCCCTGATCTTTCGATACTTTTGACCACTCCTTATTGATTCGATTGCTGGCTCTTCGTCTGGGTGTGTGATGTTGCGCTCCATACACTCGTCGGTAGGGAATCGTCAGTCGATGCTGTCGAATTTCCTCCAGAATCAAAATACAAAATGCAAGGTCCTGCCTTCTGGACTCCAGTATTCAAAATCGAAATCGCTTGCACCTTGCTGCGGGAAATGTGGTGCCATTGCACAAAAACAGGCTCTGGCTTGTCGTGAATGGCATGGTGAAGCTCGGGGCGGTTTCTGTTCATGGAGATGAGCTGCTGCTGGGATTGGCAGGTCCCAACGAAACCTTTGGCGAGCCATTGAGCACAGTGCAGGCCTATGAGGCTGTGACGCTCACCGACTCGGATCTTCTCTGTATGACGATGGGTGAGGTGCGTGAGTCACAGGACCTGGCCAACGATCTGCTGGGAGCGGTTGTGCTTCGTCATCGGCAGTCGGAGTATCTGCTCTCTCTGCTTGGTCTGCGTCGTGTTGAGGAGCGTGTCAGAGGTTTTCTGGAGCTGCTTGCCCAGGATTACGGCCAGCCTTGTGAACAGGGACTGCGTCTCAACCTGCGCCTGACCCATCAGGAGATGGCCAGTGCTCTGAGCACCACCCGTGTCACGGTGACCAGGGTCATCGGTCTGCTCCGAGACGAAGGATGGCTCAAGATCGACGGCCAACGTCACCTTGTGATCACGCATTTGCCCTGCAAATGAATGATCCCTGAGTAAGACGTCTTCACTGCTTTTGATCGGAATTGTTGTTGCTGACTTTGGCCAGATTGCAGGGAACAGCAAAAAAAAGACCCCTCAATTGAGGGGTCTAGTTGATTGATTGGACTGTGACATCGGAGCGGCGGGATTTGAACCCACGACCCCTACTACCCCAAAGTAGTGCGCTACCAAGCTGCGCCACGCCCCGACGGCAGATGCAAGCTATCACAAGGCATTCCCGCTCTTCGTGTGTCGCTTGATGCGTGTCAGCAGTCTTGTTGTGAGCCTGTCACGGCTGTCGCCCGCATACCCCCAAAGTCGCAGTTGTCTGCCCAGCTGACGCAACGCCACCAGGTTCATGGAGGCCAGTTGCAGTTCAGGCAGAGTCCTCCAGGCTCTGGAGGCAATCGGCAGATTGGAGCGTCGTTTGTTGTTCCCGAGACTCAGGGTGCCATCTGCGATCCACTCTGGAATCAGCACCACCAGCACAGCAATCAGGCCATAGAGCTCCACAAGGCCACTCGGCAGTGGATGCAGACGACGAGGGGGCTTCGGCTCGGGAATGGTTGGCACGCCGCGCGAGGAGTCCAGTCGCTACCAACCTTGCCAGGTCGGTTTGATCAGAGGGAAGGGAGTGGTCAGATCGCCAGCGTTCCTCTCAGAAGGGGAGCGCTGACCTGTGCAGGAGGAGCGGGAGAAGGGTCACGCCAGAGAAACGGACGCTCATGATCCGGCCTTGGTCTCAGAGCAAAGGCCATCGAGAAGACCAGGATCACCGTCAGAGCGATGACGGCGATCACCACCCTGTCGGGAAGTGAGTCATTCATGTCTGCAGCGGAATCGGACTGTTGTCACCACGCAGGACGCAGTGACTGATGGTCCAGTCGTAATGGCTCCAGACCTGAGTGGGCAAGTGATAGTCGGCTCCATCAAAGGCACCGAGGCTGATCCCTGTGGGCATGGCGGAGCAGTAGGGCCTGCTGCCGGGTCGCGCCAGATATTGCTGGTGGTAAGTCTCGGCGAAATGGAAGGTTCGGTCGGCTGCGATTTCGGTTGTGATGCTGTCCCGTTCGGCCTGAGTCAGAGCCTGCTGGTACCAGTCGCGACTGGCCAGGGCCAGTTGCATTTGCCGACTGGTGGTCGTGTAGATCGCAGATCGATACTGGCTGCCCTGGTCATTGCCCTGGCGGTCCCCTTGCGTGGGGTCATGGCATTCCCAGAACAGCTTGAGCAGGTCGCTGACGTCGATGGCGGGGGTGCTGTAGACCACGCGCACCACTTCGGTGTGACCAGTCCGTCCGCTGCAGACCTGCTCGTAGCTTGGCGCTGGAGTCTGGCCACCGGCATAACCCACGGCTGTGGAGACAACACCCGGTAACCGCCAAAAACCCTTTTCAGCACCCCAGAAGCATCCGCAGCCAAAAACAATTTCCTCCTGGTCTTCCATCAGGGGAGCCTTGAGTGGCGTTCCGAGCACAACGTGACGTTCGTCAGCGTTGCCGTCTGATTGTCCTTGCTGAGAACCCGTTAGCCAGTTGGGCAGCATCACATCCTTGTCTGTGTCGCAACCCTAGGCAGATGTCATCGGATCCAGGCGGATGTGGTTGAGCAGCGTGGTGACGAAGGCGAACAGCAGAAACGGAACGCTGAGCACGAGAATCAAGCCGACTCCCACCAGGGCAAACACCGGCCGTGAAGACCCCATCAGAGCCAGCCCCGCTGCCAGGCTCACAAAAATCACAGCCATCCAGGCCAGGATCTGCCCGTAGATATCCCCGAACGTCAGGGTGCAGCGGACCGAGAATGGGGTTCCTGACTTCATGGTTCGGCAGCAGAGACTCCAGCTAAGCCGAGGCACCAGGGTTTGTCGCCCGTTCGTTGCGCAACCTTTGCGTCAGGCCGCCGATTCCAGCCGTTCCGCGGCCTGTTCCCGTTCCCACAAACTGCGATAGAGACCCTGTTCCTTGATCAGATCGGAATGGTGCCCCTGCTGCACCAACCGTCCCTGATCCAGCACCAGGATCCTGTCGCATGCCGCGGCTGCCGACAGTTGATGGCTGATCATCACAATCGTGCGTTGTGTCTGGCGTCGGACTGAAGCGAGAATCTCAGCTGCGGTGTTGTTGTCGACGCTCGCCAGTGCATCGTCCAGGACCAGTACAGGAGCTTTCAGCAGCAAAGCCCTGCCCAGTGCGGTGCGTTGCCTCTGGCCTCCACTGAGCGTGATTCCCCGTTCTCCGACAAGCGTGTTCATGCCATCGGGAAATCCGCGCACATCTCCCAACAGGCGGGCCTGTTCCGCTGCTGCTTCAACCCGTTCGATCTCAGCTTCGGGTTCGCCGTAGCGCAGGTTGTCCGCCAGGCTGCTGGTAAACAAGTAGCCCTCCTGGGGAACAAGGGCGATCTGTTCACGCAGGTCATTCAGTCGCACGTTGGTGAGGTCATGCCCATCCAGGAACAGCTGATTGGCGGGCACTTCCACCATGCGGCCCAGAGCGCGGGCCAACGTGGTCTTGCCACATCCGACTGGACCGACAACGGCCACCAGTTCGCCTGAGTGAATCTGGAAACTCAGGCCGTCCAGGGTGTCGCAATCGGATCCGTCGTAGCGGATGTGCAGGTTGCGAGCCTCCAGCTCTCCGCGCACAGGCAGTTCCAGATGCTCTGGTTCGATCGGATCACGGATCAGCGGTTGTCGCGACAGCAGTTCCTCGACACGTTCCAGGCTGACCTGTCCGGTTTGAAATGTATTGAGCGTGAAGCCCAGCAGGGCGGTGGGAAACACCAGTCGCTCCACGTAAAGGATCAGGGCGACCAGGCCACCGATCGACAGGGTGCCCTGCTGGAGCTGCCCACTGCCAAGTGCAAGCAGCAACAGCAGGGAGATGGACGAGATGCCCTCGAGCAATGGGAAGAGGGTGCTGCGTGTGCGTGCCAGCTGGATGGCGGTGTCGCGGTAACCGCGGTTGCGAGAACTGAAGGCATTCAGTTCCTGTTGTTCCTGGCTGTAGATCTTGATGGCTGCGATGCCTGACAGGTCTTCCTGAATGAGTTCACTGAGACCTGCCAGCGCTTCCTGCTGGCGACGCTGTTCGCGCATCATTCGCCCCCCGAACAGGCGAACGGCGCCGAGCATCACCGGATAGAGGGAGATTGCAGCAATGGTCAGACCGGGATCAATCGCCAGCATGGCCGGCAGCGTGAAGGCGTAGGCCAGAACGGTGTTCGTCAGGCTGAGCACTGCAAAACCAAGTAGCCGACGAACGTTTTCAACATCGCTGGTGGCACGGCTGATCACCTCACCACTGCCCGTTTGCTGAACCCATCCGGGCTCCTGTTGCAGCATCTGATCAAACAGCTTCTGACGAAGCTCAACCTCCACCTGACGCCCGACTCCGAAGACCAACTGGCGTGAGATCAGCCTCACCACTCCCATGCTCGTGGCGAGCAGCACGATCCAGCCCGCCTGGGCAAGCACATCGGAGAAGGCGAAACCCTCCTGAAGGTCATCAATCACCCGCCGAACCTCGAGCGGGATGGTGACGCTGAGGATGTTCACGATGACCAGAGCGATCGCACCCATCAGCACCGTGCGGCGATGGGGCTTCAGGTAGCGGCCGATCAGATCGAGGCGGAAAGCGGCCATCGCGAACCCTGAACAACGAACAACCTAGGCATTGAGCGGATGCTCAGGAGAGCGCAGTGCTCCGGTAAGCGTTGAGATTGGCGTTGAACTGGCCATCGCATCCTTTTTAAGGGATAGTGTTGAGGTCCCCATCACCCGGCCCGGAGTGCATCTGCACCCGGGCTTTTTTCTGTCCGTCGATCTCCAGGCTCCAGGCCTCTCTTCCCATGGTCTCCGCATCTTTTTCCTGGCCTCAGACACTTGAGCTTCTGCTCAACGGCGGAGTGCTCGTTCCTGATCAGGCAGCGGCATTGATGAGAGCCTGGCTCTCCGAGGAACTCACGCCTGTGCAAACAGGGGCATTTTTGGCCGCCATACGGGCACGGGGTGTCAACGGCGGAGAACTCGGTGCCATGGCAGCGGTGTTGCGTGAAGCCTGTCCTCTGCCGGGGGCAAGGCCGGACCTGCTGATGGTGGATACCTGTGGCACTGGGGGCGATGGTGCGGACACCTTCAACATCTCCACTGCCGTGGCTTTCACAGCCGCCGCCTGCGGTGCCCACGTGGCCAAGCACGGCAATCGAAGTGCCAGCGGCAAGGTTGGCTCAGCGGATGTGCTCGAAGGGCTCGGCTTGCATCTGCAGGCACCAGCGGCTCAGGTGGTGGATGCTCTCTCTCAGGCCGGAGTGACCTTTCTGTTTGCGCCGGCATGGCATCCAGCTCTGGTGAACCTGGCTCCACTTCGCCGCAGTCTGGGCGTGCGCACGGTGTTCAATCTGCTGGGACCTCTCGTGAACCCCCTGCGACCCAATGGTCAGGTGCTGGGTGTGGCCACCGAAGATCTGCTGGATCCGATGGCGGAGGCACTCCAGAGTCTTCGCCAGGAGCGAGCCGTTGTGGTTCACGGTGCCGGTGGTCTGGATGAAGCGTCACTGGCCGGACCCAACGCCCTGCGCATTCTTGAAAATGGAGAGCTGCGTTCAGAATTCATCTCACCTGGAGATCTCGGACTTCAGGAGGCACCGCTCGAAGCGCTGCGTGGCGGTGATCTTGCCCGCAATCAGGCGATCCTCAGTGATCTACTCCAGGGGCGCGGCACTCAAGCCCAGGCCGATGTGGTTGCTTTCAACTGCGCTCTGGTGCTTTGGGTGGCCGGTGTGGAGATGGATCTGAAATCTGGTGCGCAGCGAGCTCTTTCGGCTCTCGGTGATGGCCTTGCCTGGAAGCGTCTTGAGCAATTGCGCCAGGGGCTGACCCCCGCCGAGGGAGGATGAGGGTTCCAGCATTGTTGAGGGGATTCGTCTGCTGATGACTGCTTCATCCAGTGAGTCGGCATGGCTGGTGCTGGCCGATGGCACTGTCTTCTCCGGTGTGCCCTGTGGCGCTGGCGGCAGCGTGGTCGGTGAGGTTGTTTTCAACACCGGCATGACCGGGTACCAGGAGGTGATGACCGACCCCAGCTATTCCGGACAGCTGGTTACGTTCACCTACCCGGAACTGGGAAACACAGGGGTCAATCCCGATGATCAGGAGGCAGATCAGCCGCATGCTCAAGGTCTGATCGCCAGGCAGTTGTCTCCGGTGGCGAGCAACTGGCGCTCTCGTCAAAGTCTCCAGGACTGGTTGGTGGCCCATGGAGTTGTCGGCATTCAGGGCATCGACACCCGCGCCCTGGTTCGCCATCTGCGTGAAACAGGCGCCATGAATGGTGTGATCAGCTCCGACGGACGCTCGCCGGCTGAGCTGCTTGAGGTGGTGCGTTCAGCACCCTCGATGGAAGGCTTGAATCTCGCCGACACGGTTTCGACAAGCACCTCCTACGCCTGGAGCGCTACCTGTGCGGTTGATTTCGACCGACGCTTGCAGAGCGGCCGGCCGCAGAGTCCGTATCGCGTCATCGCGATCGATTTCGGCATCAAGCGCGCCATCCTCGATCGATTGGTCAGTCATGGTTGTGATGTGACCGTCATGCCGGCATCGACAGACCTGCAGAGCGTGCTGGATTGCAAGCCTGAGGGTGTGTTTCTCTCCAACGGACCGGGTGATCCGGCTGCCGTCAGTGATGGGATCACTCTGGCTCGCGGTCTGATTCAGCAGCGGGATCTCCCTTTATTCGGCATCTGCCTCGGCCATCAGATTCTTGGACTGGCCATGGGGGGCACCACCTTCAAGCTCGGCTATGGGCATCGCGGTCTCAACCATCCATGCGGCACCACTGGCCAGGTTGAGATCACCAGTCAGAACCATGGTTTTGCCCTGGATGCAGCCAGTCTCCCGGCCGACAGCATCGAGGTGACTCATCTCAATCTCAACGACCGCACCGTTGCAGCAATGGCCCATCGCCAGCAGCCGCTGTTTGGGGTGCAATATCACCCTGAAGCAAGTCCTGGACCTCACGATGCCGACCATCATTTTGCCCGTTTCGTTTCGCTGATGTCAGATCGACGTTGATGCGTGGTCTGTCCGTTGGAGCATCACTACACTTCGCACGACGACGACGCAACATGGGGGGTCTGGTCCCATCACTGAACTGCAGCGACTGACGGTTTCTCTCCGTGGAGGTTTTGAGCAGAAGGATGGCTGCCTGGTGTTTCACTTCACTGGCCAGCTGGATGCCTACTCCGAAAAGCAGTTCATCACTTACGTGATGGATGTTTTGAAGGCCAATGCCTTCCCGGCTGTCTTTGATCTGAGCAAAATCGACTTTCTCGATTCCTCCGGTCTCGGCGCCCTGGTGCAGCTGGCCAAACAATGCAAAGACGCCAAGCGCAGCTTCGTAGTGGTTGGCAATGCCCGTGTGACCCAGACCGTGAAACTGGTCCGACTGGAATCGTTCCTTCATCTGGTGAATGATCTGGAGACGGCCTACACCCAGCTGGCTGCTTGAGCGACTGGATCCGGCTTCAAAACGCTCTTCCGGCAGGTTCCACTGATCTCGGGCCCTTGCAGCTTGCCTGGCTCGGAGATGCTGTCTGGGAGCTGCATCAGCGTTTGCGGCACTGCCGGCAGGCTGGCCGTTCCAAGGATCTGCACCGAGCGGTGGTGGCCGAGGTTCGGGCCGATGCACAGGCGGCTGCCTTGAAACGTCTTGAGCCCTGGCTGACTGAGGAGGAGAAGGATCTTGTGCGTCGTGGCCGCAATCGTGCCGGCCGCGGCCCACGCGGTGCAGACCCTGCGGCCTATGGAAAGGCCACGGGGTTTGAGACAATGGTTGGCTGGCTCTTTCTGCAGAATCCGACGCGGCTTGCCCAGCTTCTGGATCGACTCGAGGAGACCGAATCCGCCCTGTCATAACCATCGATCCCATGAGCTCCCGTTTTGATCGCCGCCCCGCTCGTTCCTCCCGTGGTGGTGATTCCGCAGGCGGTCGACCGTCTCGCGGTGGGCCCCGTGGTCGTCGCCCAAGAGTGGATGGCAGCCCGACAGGATTCCGCCGGCGGGATGGAGATGACAGCCGGGGTGATACGCCCTGGCGTGGATCGCGTGATGGTGAGTTTCGAGGACGCGGACCGTCTCGGAATGGTGCATTTCGCGGCGGTCCCAGAGATGCATCAAGACCTCCTGGTCGAGGCGATCGCCGTGATGGGGACCGGCGCTTTGAACAACGCCGTCCGGATGATCGTCGCTTTGAAGACCGTCGTCAGGGTGATCGGCGTTTTGAAGGTCGCCGCTTCGAAGACCGCCGCGAGGGTGACCGCCGTGATGGAGACCGCCGCGATGGAGACCGCCGTTCTGATGATCGGCGTTTCAATTCAAAGCGCTTTGAAGACCGCCGCGAGGGTGACCGCCGTGAGGGAGACCGCCGTTTCGAAGGACGGCGCCCTGACGAGCGCCGGGATGGAGATCAGCGCTTTAAAGGGCATCGTTCTGATGCGAGGCGATTCCCAGACCGTCGTCCTGGAGCTCGCCGCTTCAGTGATGGCGATGCCCGCAGCATTCGCCCTGGCCGCGGCGAGCGCCAAGACCGTCAGGCTGATGACCAGCCCCGCGGAGAAGCAACTCCCCATGGTGCTGATCCTGTCGCTGATGATCTGCTCTGGGGCCGGCATGCCACGCAGGCGGCACTGGAGGCCGGCCGGCCGATCCATCGCATCTGGTGCACCAGTGAGATGCGAAGTGCTCCCAAATTCATGCAGCTTCTCCGGGATGCCAAGGCTTCCGGAGTTCTGGTGGAGGAAGTCACCTGGGCGCGTCTAGCTCAGATGACCGGTGGTGCTGTCCATCAGGGAATCGCGCTGCAGACCGCTGCAGCGGACACCTTGAATCTTCCTGATTTGATCGATGGCTGCAGTGAGCTCAATGAACCACCACTGCTGCTGGCTCTGGATGGTCTCACCGATCCTCACAATCTTGGTGCGATCGTTCGATCAGCTGAAGCCCTAGGAGCCCATGGAGTGGTTCTGCCTCAGCGCCGCAGTGCAGGCCTGACGGGATCCGTGGCCAAAGTTGCAGCTGGTGCATTGGAACATCTGCCTGTCGCGCGGGTGGTCAACCTCAACCGCTCCCTGGAAACCCTCAAAGATGCTGGCTATCGCGTGGTTGGTCTTGCCGAGGAAGGTGATCAGACCCTTGAGGAAGTTGATCTGGAAGGTCCGCTCGTGGTGGTCACGGGTTCTGAGGGCCAGGGGCTGTCCATGCTCACCCGTCGCCATTGCGATCAGTTGATTCGCATCCCATTGCGGGGTGTCACGCCAAGCCTGAATGCTTCGGTTGCGACCGCTCTCTGTCTCTATGAAGTGGCACGCCGAGGCTGGATGAAGGGCCTTAAGGGCCAGAACCCATCTCCTCGCATCGTTCGTCCTCAGCTGTCCCCGCCGCCATCAGAGCCTTCAGAGCAGATTGAGGTCTCAAAGATCGGGACTGCAGCACCGTCGGAGGAATCCGAGACCGCTGGGATGCAGCCGTCCAGTGAGCCTGATTCCTCCCAAGTGCCGCCCGAGACTCCAGGCATTGATCTGCAACTTGAACGTCTGCCGCAGACCGCCGAAGCACCCTTTGAAGGCAGCATCGATCTCTGACCGCCGTGCGGCGAACTTCAGGGACTCGGAACAGCGATGGCTGGAATTCTTCCACCAACGTTGAATCAGTGCACAATGACTTTGTCTTTATCGCTCCGCCATGGGCCCTCTGAACCGACCGATGCGCTCACTTGCCAACGGTCTAGGCATGGCTTGGTGGGCCAGGGTTCAGACCCATGGTCCAGATGTCACCTACTGGTTCGGTCCTTTCGTGCGCCGCTCCACTCTGGAGCGAGAGCTTCCCGCTTTTCTGAGTGATGTGTCCTCGGAATCGCCCGCTTCACTCGATCATTCACTGGTGCGCTGTCGCCGTTCCGAACCGTTCACGATTGAATCCCAGGGCTGAGTCAGTCGATGCGAACGCATCTGACTGATAGCGTCTCAGCTGCACGCAAATCCTGACCATGGCGATCGCCGAATGGCGTCAGCAACTGGCAAACGGGGAGGTGTCCGCGAGGGAACTCACCGACCATCACCTGGCCAGGATTGATGCGGTCGACCCCAGCGTTCATGCTTTCCTTGAAGTCACGGCAGAGCGTGCCCGTCAGGATGCCGATCGCATTGACGAGGCTCGACGTGCCGGTGAGGATCTCCCTCCACTGGCTGGGATCCCCCTTGGCATCAAGGACAATCTCTGCACCAGGGGCGTTCGCACCACCTGCTCCAGTCGCATGCTCGAGCAGTTCGTGCCTCCCTATGAATCCACGGTGACTGACCGGCTGTGGGCCTCCGGAGCAGTTCTTCTGGGCAAGACCAACCTGGACGAATTCGCCATGGGTGGCTCAACCGAAACGTCCGCATTTGGAGCCACCGCCAATCCCTGGAATCCCGAGCACGTGCCGGGTGGCAGCTCCGGTGGCAGTGCAGCCGCTGTAGCCGCCGGAGAATGTCTGGCCTCCATCGGCTCCGACACCGGTGGTTCGATTCGTCAGCCCGCATCCTTCTGCGGGGTGGTTGGTCTCAAGCCCACCTACGGACGCGTGAGTCGCTATGGCCTGGTGGCGTTTGCCAGCTCCCTGGATCAGGTGGGGCCTTTCACCACATCCGTGGCGGATGCCGCCGAACTGTTGCAGGTCATGGCAGGAGCTGATCCTCGCGATTCGACCTGCCTGGATGTTCCTGTTCCTGACTATTCCGCTGGCCTTGCCGCTCCGATCAAGGGGTTGCGGGTCGGTCTGGTCACCGAGTGCTTTGACCAGGACGGATTGGACCCGCAGGTGAAGGCGTCGGTGCTGGCGGCAGCGGATCAGCTCAAGGCTCTCGGTGCCGAACTGGTGGACGTGAGCTGCCCCCGCTTCAACGATGGCATCGCCACGTATTACGTGATCGCCCCCTCGGAGGCATCGGCCAATCTCGCCCGCTACGACGGCGTGAAGTATGGCTATCGGGCCGAGGATGCAGCATCTCTGGCTGCCATGACGGCCAGAAGTCGTGCGGAGGGGTTCGGCAGTGAGGTGCAACGCCGAATCCTGATCGGGACCTATGCCCTGTCAGCTGGTTATGTCGACGCTTATTACAAGAAAGCGCAGCAGGTGAGAACGCTGATCCGGCGCGATTTCGACTCGGCTTTTCAGTCGGTGGATGTGCTGTTGACGCCCACGGCTCCCAGCACCGCCTTCAAGAACGGTGCCCATGCCGATGATCCCCTGGCCATGTACTTATCGGATCTGCTCACCATTCCGGCCAACCTCGCCGGTCTGCCGGCCATCAGCGTGCCCTGCGGCTTCGATGCCGGTGGTCTGCCGATCGGTGTTCAACTCATCGGCAATGTGCTGGAGGAGCCCCGTCTGCTGCAGGTGGCTCATCAGTACGAGCGCGCGGCCGATGTGATGAAGTCCAGGCCGGAAGCGGGTCTGGTCCCTGCTTGACACCAGACTTATCGCCTGGGCGGCACTGCATCTGGTGTTGGCTGGGTTGCGTGTGCACTGCATCTTGCGCATGCACCTAGGCTGGGTGCATGGCATTCGTCCCTCTTCACAACCACAGCGACTACAGCCTGCTGGATGGTGCTTCCCAGCTGCCTCAGATGGTGAAGCGTGCCAAGGAGCTGGGAATGCCGGCATTGGCACTCACCGATCATGGGGTGATGTACGGCGCTGTGGAGCTGCTCAAGCTCTGTAAGGGCAGTGGTGTGAAGCCGATCATCGGCAACGAGATGTATGTCATCAACGGTTCGATTGATGACCCACAGCCCAAGAAAGAACGTCGATATCACCTGGTGGTGCTTGCCAAGAATGCCGTCGGATATCGCAATCTCGTCAAGCTCACCAGCATCAGTCACCTGCGTGGCATGCGCGGCCGTGGAATTTTTTCACGCGCCTGCGTTGATAAGCATCTGCTCGCTCAGTATTCCGAAGGCCTGATCGTTGCCACAGCCTGCCTGGGCGGAGAGGTTCCTCAGGCCATCATGCGCGAACGACCGGATGTGGCCCGCGATGTTGCTCGCTGGTACCAGAGCGTTTTCGGTGACGACTTCTACCTGGAGATTCAAGATCACGGATCGCCGGAGGATCGCATCGTCAATGTGGAGATCGTCAAGATCGCCCGCGAACTGGGCATCAAGGTTGTTGCCACCAACGACGCTCACTACCTCACCCGTAATGATGTTGAGGCCCATGACGCCCTGTTGTGCGTGCTCACGGGCAAACTGATCAGCGACGAAAAGCGTCTTCGCTACACCGGCACCGAATACCTCAAATCGGAGGAGGAGATGGGCCATCTCTTCGCTGATCATCTCGAGCCTGAGGTGGTGCAGGAAGCGATTGCCAACACCGTTGCCGTTGCAGACAAAGTCGAGGACTACGACATCCTGGGCCGCTATCAGATGCCCCGTTTCCCGATTCCGGATGGCCACACTCCTGTGACCTATCTGCGTGAGGTCACCGAGCAGGGCCTGCGTGCCCGTCTCGGTCTGACACCGGCAGACACCATCGAGGAGGTGTACGCCGAGCGGATGGTGCACGAACTCAAGATCATGGAACAGATGGGCTTTCCCACCTATTTCCTGGTCGTCTGGGATTACATCCGCTTCGCTCGGGAACAGAGCATTCCTGTGGGCCCCGGTCGTGGCTCGGCCGCAGGCTCACTGGTGGCCTACGCCCTTGGAATCACCAACATTGATCCCGTGAGCAACGGTCTGTTGTTCGAGCGTTTTCTCAATCCGGAACGCAAGTCGATGCCTGATATCGACACCGACTTCTGCATTGAGCGCCGCGGCGAGGTGATCGATTACGTCACGCGCCGCTACGGCGATGAAAAGGTGGCTCAGATCATCACGTTCAACCGCATGACCTCGAAGGCCGTGTTGAAGGATGTGGCCCGCGTCCTCGATATTCCCTACGGAGATGCGGACCGTCTGGCCAAGCTGATCCCAGTGGTCAGAGGCAAGCCCGCCAAACTCAAAGCCATGATCGGCGATGAGTCGCCGAATCCCGACTTCAAGGAGCGCTACGAGAAGGATCCCATCGTGAAGCGCTGGGTCGACATGGCCATGCGCATCGAAGGAACCAACAAAACATTCGGCGTTCATGCCGCTGGCGTGGTGATTGCAGCTGATCCCCTCGACGAACTGGTCCCTCTTCAGCGCAACAACGATGGTCAGGTGATCACCCAGTACTTCATGGAAGACGTGGAGTCGATGGGTCTGCTCAAGATGGACTTCCTTGGTCTCAAAAACCTCACGATGATCGACAAGACCCTCGAGCTTGTCGAGCAGACCAGTGGCCAACGGATCGACCCTGATCAATTGCCACCTGAAGATGAGGGGACTTTCGATCTTCTGGCCCGCGGTGATCTCGAGGGTATTTTTCAGCTCGAGTCCACAGGGATGCGCCAGATCGTTCGTGATCTGAAACCCTCATCTCTGGAAGACATCTCCTCGATCCTGGCGCTTTATCGACCAGGTCCACTCGATGCTGGCCTGATTCCCAAGTTCATCAACCGCAAGCATGGCCGCGAAGCGATCGACTTCGCTCACAGCACCCTGGAGCCGATTCTGTCCGAGACCTACGGAATCATGGTGTACCAGGAGCAGATCATGCGCATCGCGCAGGACCTGGCCGGCTACTCCCTTGGAGAGGCGGATCTGTTGCGTCGTGCCATGGGCAAGAAAAAAGTTTCGGAGATGCAGAAGCATCGCGGCATTTTTGTGAAGGGAGCCACGGAGCGCGGCGTTGACACCAAGGTCGCCGACGAGTTGTTCGACCAGATGGTTCTGTTCGCCGAGTACTGCTTCAACAAGAGCCACTCCACGGCCTATGGAGCGGTGACGTACCAAACCGCTTATCTCAAGGCGCACTATCCAGTGGCGTACATGGCAGCGCTGCTCACGGTGAATGCCGGTGCCAGCGACAAGGTTCAGCGTTACATCTCCAACTGCAACGCCATGGGCATCGAAGTGATGCCGCCGGATGTGAACGCCTCTGGCACCGACTTCACCCCCAGGGACAGCCGCATTCTCTTCGGGCTATCGGCGGTGCGCAATCTCGGCGACGGTGCGATCCGTGCCCTGATTCGCTCCAGGCAATCCGATGGCGTGTTCCAGTCACTCGCCGATCTCTGTGACCGGGTTCCCTCCAGTGTGCTCAACCGGCGCAGCCTGGAATCGTTGATTCACTGCGGCGCACTCGATGCGCTGGAGCCAGGGGCCAACCGCGCGCAACTGATTGCCGATCTTGATCTTCTGCTCGATTGGGCCGGATCCCGTGCAAGGGATCGTGCCAGCGGTCAGGGCAATCTGTTTGATCTGATGGCGGCACCTGCTGAGGATGAAACTGATGCCGGCACGGACCTGAGCCTTGCTCCCAAGGCAGCTCCTGTGAAGGACTATCACCCCAGTGAAAAACTGAAGCTGGAAAAAGACCTGGTTGGGTTCTATCTCTCCGATCATCCGCTCAAGCAGCTCACCGCACCCGCCCGTCTGCTGGCACCGATCGGCCTGGCCAGCCTGGAAGAACAAGCAGACAAGGCGAAGGTCAGCGCCATCGCGATGGTGAGTGAGATGCGTCAGGTCACCACGCGCAAAGGCGACCGCATGGCCATTCTTCAGCTGGAGGACCTCACCGGGTCCTGTGAAGCCGTGGTGTTCCCGAAAAGTTATGCGAGGCTCTCCGATCACCTGATGGCTGAGGCCAGGCTTCTGGTCTGGGCCGCCGTGGATCGACGCGATGAAAGGGTTCAGCTGATCGTGGATGACTGCCGCGCGATTGATGATTTGCGTCTGCTTCTGGTGGAGCTCGACCCCGATCAGGCCTCAGATGTGGCGGTTCAGCACAAGCTGAGAGAGTGTCTCCAGGCCCATCGTCCTGACCAGGATGAGCTGGGTGTCCGTGTTCCCGTGGTGGCAGCGGTGCGTCGAGGCCCCGAAGTGCGTTATGTGCGTCTTGGCCCCCAGTTCTGCGTCAAGGATGTGGCCGCGGCTCAGCAACATCTGCAGAACAGTGCTTTCACCGTCAGCTGCAGCGATCCGTTGATGCGTTGACGCTGAATCCGATTAGGCCTGCTTCTGGGCTTTGATCGAGCTGCGCAGACGTTGCAGGTTGGGCTTCAGATGCTCAAGACCCAGAAATGTTCCCGGCTGTGGTTCCCAGCTAGCCGACAGCACGCCGTAGCTCAGGCCGACCAGACCCAAAAGGAAGAAGAAGCCCGAGCCCAGCAGGGTGATGCTCGGCGGTACATCAAGAATGCCCCGACTCACCACGAGGTAGCTGATCACAAAAACGGCCATTCCCATCACGGAAGGCACCCCTGTGGCAATGGCGACGCGTCGGGCCATGCGGTTGGCCACTTCTCTCGGAATCGCTTGATTCCGGCTGGTCTCTGGGGCTGAACGACGCGGTTCAAAAGGAAGAGGATCGCGCTTTTCAGCCATGACTCATGCAGATTCCAGGACGCGGTTCAGCCGCGGATCCCCAGTTTGGCGATGAGGCTGCTGTACCGCTGCTCACTCTTGCCTCTCACGTAGCTGAGCAGGCGCTTGCGGCGACCGATCATCTTCAACAGCCCCTGACGGGAGGAGTAGTCGTGGTTGTTCTGCTGCAGGTGGCTGCTGAGCTTTGAGATGCGCTCGCTCAGCATCGCCACTTGAACCTCAGCCGATCCGGTATCGGTGGCATGGGTCTGATGGGTGTTGATCAGCTGCTGCTTTTCGGTGGTATCGAGCGACATGCGCGGCGTCTGGCCCTGACAGTGCAAAGAACCAACTTACCTTCCCGCGGTCCCGTTAAGCCGATTCGCTGAGCCAACGCAAACTGGCGCGCAGCCATCCTTCATTGTCGTTGTCTTTAGGTACCTCGGAACCGCTGGCGACAGCACGCATGGCGCGTCGGATCTCGAGGTCCTCATAGCCGAGAGTCTCGAGGGTGAGTTGCAGTTCCTGCAGCGATTCAGGCTGGATCGGCAGCGCTTTCACGTCGCTGCGATCAACCAGCGATAGAGACGCCTCGTTGGCCTCGGGTGCCCAGGAGCCAAGCCGATCACGGAGTTCCACGGCAATGCGTTCAGCAGTGCGCTTGCCGACCCCCTGAGCCTGCGTCAGCCGCTTTAGATCCCCCTCAATGATCGCCATCACCAGTTCCGGTGCGGCGCAGCAATCGAGCAAGGAAAGAGCCATCTGAGGACCGACGCCATTCACGGCGATCAGGGTTCGGAACAGATCACGGTCGCGTTGCTGGGGGAATCCGTAGAGCGTCGAACCGTCGTCTCGCTGAACCTGATGGACCCAGACGGTGCAGCTGTCGTCAATCTGAGCTTGCTGGTCGCGTTTGGTCAGCTGAACTTCGTACCCCACCCCTGAACAGGCGATCACGACGCCCCGGCGGCCTCCCTGCTCCCAGGTCTGGATCCGTTCGCCCCGAAGCCAGCCGATCATGAAATGCCCCCGCCTGTTGAATGCTGACCGCCTTCAATGATGCCGGTAAATACTGAATTCAGAGCCGTTCAAGTTGATCAATGGCAGATTGAAGCTCGCCAGCCTGGCTGAGAAGCGCTGATCATCCCGCTTGGGTTGCCAGGGTGAAGGCAGTGATTGAACGGCTTGGATGACTGCTTCAGCTGATCTGAGTCTGTTCGCAGTGCTCCTGGTCAGTCTGGCTGAGCCATTCGCGCCGGGATTGGGGTGACTCCCCGCCAGCAAGGGATTGTGATGTGGTGAATTCAATGGTGTTTGAGTCCTCTTCCGTCCTGATGTTGAAAGAGTCTGTTCATGCTGAAGTGGTCGTTATCACTGTTGATTAATCAGCCTCTAGAAATTCAGGGGTTTTGATATTGACTTCATGGATTACACGCTTAAACGTTGCCAAGCATTGCCAGTCGCATGATCTGGATGATGTTTCAGGTCGCCGACCGTACCTCTGATGGCGGCTCTCCGTACTTCACGTTGATCTGAATCGGGATTACACCAAGTCAGTCGGTCCTGTTCTGGTTTGAATAATGCAACTCCTCCTTATTGAACGTGACGCGGATCGAAAGTCTGGATTGTTCCGATGATCCACGAAATGGTGTTCCCCATCGTCTTGCACTGTGATTGATCATGAAATTTTTTGCTTCTCTTGCTGCTCTCTCTCTGATGGTCATCCCTGCCAAATCGGATGCCACGCCGATGGTCGGAGATCTCATGGCTGAAAAGTTGTATTACGCCGAAGGGCGTCAGCATCCGGGACATCCCTTGCACGGTTCCCATGAAGGTCTTTGGGCCGGCTCAGAACGTTGAATTGTTCCTGATTGATGTGGATTGATGAATCACATTGTCAATGATGAACTCGATGAGTTGATTGATGATTCGTACATGAATTCATCAGTGAATGAAAGTCCTTCTGAGCTCTTGTAGCTTTGGTCACCTGAGTGGTTCTTGTTGTGTGAGAATGTGAGCCATTAGTTTTTGAGACATGTCGAAGTTAAGGCTTGGACTTTATGGAGCCACTGCACTTGCTGGAATTGCGTGGCCTTGGTATTGCATTTATCAGTTCATTCAAGAAACGGAAGCACTCGGTTTAACAGATCCAATTGAAATTGTTAATTTGTTCTCTCAGGGTGTCTGGGCCAATGCTTCTGCGGGATTTATTGCCGCTGACCTCACGCTTGTGCTGATTGCATCGTTTGTTTTTTATGCAGCGGAAGGGATCCGGTTGAAAATGAAGTTTTGGTATCTCTACATCGCTGTGACGTTTGCAATTTCCTTTGCTTTTTCGTTCGGTCTGTTTATGTTCAACAGGGAGCGGAACATGGCTGCTGCCTCGGCGTCCGACTAGTCGTTGCTGGCGCAGAGAGGTAGGGCGATCTCGGGTTCAGTCGGAAGCGTGTGTTTCAGGGGTCGAGCTGCCGTTAGCCTTGTGCGGCACCCCCGCTTGATCGCTCTGAACATCACCAATGATTGACATCCAGGTCAGCGAGATTTCAGATTTCCATGGGCCTGATCGTGCTCTCCACTATGCAGTGATTCAATCTCTACACAGCGCGAGCAGGCTGCTTCTGTCCGTGTTGCTGGCGTGTCTGATCAGTCTTGGTTTGACCTCCTGTTCACTTGGCGATCGTCCGCCTCGCGCAGTGATTCTCAGCGCTCTGGGCCAGCAAATTCAGCTCACCCAGAGTGCAATCGCCCAGTCCTTGGATCTTGAGGCCTCCGGGGCTCCAGAGGTCACCAGGGTCCGCCTTGAGGAGCAAGAAAGTCTGAGCATTGGTGATCAGAACGGCGTGCATCTGATCGGACGCTTCGATTGGCGACTGCCTGGAGATGCTGTCAAGGTCGATAGTCCTTTCGAGCTGTTTCTGGAGCGAGGTGAACGCGGCCAGAGCTGGCGTCTGGCGTTGCCGAGTGGTTCCGATGACGGCAGTTCGCAGACCTGGATCACTTATCCACTGGCCATCGACCCGGCCTGACGTTGCTTGGCGCTGAGGCTGATCAGCGTGGCGCCGAGCACGCAAAGCGCCCCAACGATGACGGTGCCGGTGACCGGTTCAGCGAAGATCAACACACCCCAGAGGGTGGCGAACACCACTTGCACGTAATTGATTGAGGTTGCGCGCGCCGCAGGGAGCGCCGCCAGGCCTTCGGTCAGCCAAACCTGCCCAATCTGCGTGAGCAGACCAACCCCCAGTAACCACAGCCAGTCGCTTCCCGTCGGCAGCACCAGATTGTTCACCAGTAACGGCAACGTCGCCGGGACGGAAACGAGCGGGAAATAGAACACGATCACCAGAGGATGCTCCCGCACAGAAAGCTGGCGCACGCTTACGTAAGCGAGTGCCGTTAACAGGGCTCCGCCAAGTCCGATCAGTGCTGAGAGCGGTGGAAGTCCCGCCATCGACTGTCCTGCCCATTCGGGCTGCACCACAAGCAGGACACCGAACAGCCCCAGCAGGATCGCCAGGCTGATGCGCTTGCGGATCGGTTCCCGCAGCAAGGCCCAGGCGCAAACCGTCGTGAGGGTCGGGTAGGTGTACTGAAGAAGGGTGGCTGCGGCCAGAGGCAGGCTGGAAATGGCCTGGAAAAACATCAGCAGTGCGCCAGTGCCGAGCACCCCTCTCACCAGCAGCAATCCCCTCTGGTGGCCCCAGGGTGACACTCCCAGTCGCTTCAACATGGTGACCGTGATCGCGAGGCTGATCAGCGATCGAATCAGAACGACCTCAGCCACGGGTAAGCGACCTCCGAGGTGTTTGACGCAGACGGTCATCAGGCTGAAGGCCAATGCCGCTCCGACCAGACTCACGCAGGCCTTCCATTCCTCAGGGGACTGCGATCTGCGGAAGATTGTCAGCAGGCCTCGCATGCACCGTTCTGCACGCTAGTTCTCAACGATGCCACCGCAGCTGTTCCTGATCGAGCCCTGTGTTGGAACATCAGGGCGGGCTCATTCCACCAGCGAGCCCTGTTCGAGCTTCACGATCCGATCGGCGATGTCGAGAATTTTGTTGTCGTGGGTCACCATCACGATCGCGGTTTTGTTGTCACGGGCCAGGGTTCTGAACAGATCCACCACATCGCGTCCGGAGTCCTTGTCGAGAGCGGCTGTGGGTTCATCAGCAAGCAGCAGCTGGGGTGAAGCGGCAAGTGCTCTGGCGATCGCCACGCGTTGCTTCTGCCCACCCGAAAGTTTCGAAGGGAAGTACTCAAGGCGTTCTCCCAGACCCACCTCTCCAAGCACCTCGTTGCAGCGATCATTCATGGCTGCCTGGCCTTTCTCCAGCCATTCAGGGACAACCTCCAATCCAAGCCGAACGTTCTGTTGAGAGTTGAGATATGGCATCAGATTGTGAGCCTGAAAAATAAACCCCACTTTGCGGCGCAGTCTTGTGAGATTGGTCTTCGATGTTTGCCGCAATTCCTCATTGAAGATCCGCAGACTGCCATCTTGCGCCGAGCGCAATCCACCAACCATTGTCAGCAATGTGGTTTTACCTGATCCGGAAGGACCAAGAAGAATGGTGATCTCACCTGGTTGAACGGTGAGGTTGATTGACCGCAACACCTGTTTGCGTTGATCTCCATCTCCGAACCAGTGATTCAAATCCCTGATTTCGACCAGTGGCGTTTGTTCAGTCATGATCAGAACACATCCGCCGGATCAAGGCGTCTTAATTTTGCTGTGGCCAGCCAGCCTGAGCCTGAACAAAGCAGCAGGGTTGTGGTGAACACCAGCACCGCCCGACTGAACGACATCACCACCAGCAAGCCTGTCGCTTGCATCAGAATTCTGTAAAGCAGGGCTGAAACAATCAGGCTCGGCAGAAAAGCCAGGCTCGCAAGAATCACCGATTCCTGAATGATGATTGCCACGACGAACCGATCGTCATATCCCATTGCTTTCATCGTGGCGTATTCACTGATGTGTTCACCCACTTCTGAATACAGAATCTGGTAAACAACAATTCCTCCAACGCTGAATCCCACAAGAACGCCAAGTCCGAAAATCAATCCGAAGGAGGTGTTGCGTTTCCAGTGCTCCACTTCGCGTTGCTGAAGCTCCTCCACGGTGAGGACCTGCAGCGAGGGCCCCAGAACTTCATTCAGTCGGCTTTGAACATCGCTGGCATCAGCTCCGGATTGAAGTTGAACCACTCCGATCTGAATTTCATCGGGATCACGCTCCGGGAAAAGCGTTTGGAAATTGCTCGTTGAAGTGATCAGATTGATATCGGCCGCGAAGGTCAGGCCCAGTTGAAACAACCCGTTCACGTTGGTGCGTTGACCATTGAGTTCAGTGTTGAAGGACTGACCTTGCTCAAGGCGAGCAGTCACTGGTCCGGCTGATGTTTTGGAGGCCTTGTCGAACAGAACGCCACCTTGCAGTTGCAGTGACGTCCGCTGTGCTGACAACTCCGGAAGCATCAGCGCCGGATTGCCCGGGTCAACGCCCATCACCAGTGCCTGGGTTGATTCCTGAGTCTCCGGGTTCAACCACTGCAGTTTTCCCAGCCGCAGAGGACTGACTCCACGCACGCCCTGAAACCCGAGGACCTGCAACAACCGTGATCTGGAGAAGCCAGCGGGTTCTCCGAAATTGGTGTACCGACGTGGGATCACAGCAAGAGAACCGTGGAACTGTTGAATCGGTCGTTTCTGGCTGTCGTAGAGCCCCCCGGAGAGACCGAGCTGGAAAAACACCAGCACGTTGGCGAACCCCACTCCTGCCAGAGCCGCTGCCAAACGCAGAGGACGGTGGGACAACTGAAGCCAGGCAATGGGGGTGCGCTTGATCAGTTTCACGACACCACCTTCAGGGCTGCTTGGGTCTGATACGTCGCTGCTCGTCCGTCAGCGGGTCGAACAGGACGTTCACCTGGAGATTGTTGATGCGGCTCGCAACGGCGAGGCTTTCTTTGGGGAGGGCAAGCTTCACTTGCACGACCCGCTTGTCGACCATGTCGCCGGCCTCTCCAGTCGCCACGCTCTGACTGCTGATCTGTTGAGACATTTCGGTGACTGTGGCTTTCTGACTTCTGCCGGGGAAGCCGCTGGCCGTGATGGTGGCCGTTTGCCCGGGACGAATCTCAGGAAGATCGCTCTGATAGACCTCGGCAATCACTCCCATCCTGGTGGTGTCGCCCATCAGCAGTAGTCCGTCTTCGCCGACGCGGTCTCCTGGTCGGGCCAGAATTTCAAGAATGGTGCCTTTGGACGGGGCTTTGACCGTCGCCTGGTCGAGGTCAGCTTCGGCTTGCTTCACCTGAGCCTGCTTGACGCTCACATCGGCCTTCAAGGTCATCTCGTTGCCGATCGCCTCATTGAGCTGTGCCAGGGCTGAATCCGAATCGGCCTGAAGCGCTTCATGGCGTTGAAGACTCGTCGCGCCGTCCTGTAAGAGCTGCTTGCTGCGATTTGCTTTGGCCTGCGCCTGTCGTTGTTCAGCTCTGTAGCGGTCAATCACTGAGCGTTGAGCATCCAGTCCCCGTTGTGCGGCGATGACCTCGGCCTCTGCCTTGGTCAGATTTGCTTTGAGGACGGACTGAGTTTCGAGTACGGCGAGGGGTTGACCCTGTTCAACGACCTGCCCCTCCCCCACCAGCAGCTGACGAATGCTGTCGTTGCTGAGTGAATTTGGAAGACTCACCTTGAGGATTCCGTCGAGAGGCTCGATCCTGCCCAGGGCAGACACCTGTCGGGGTTGAACACTTTCCGTTGCAGCGGTCTGCTTCTCAGCAGCGCCGCATCCGCTCAGGATTGCAGCGGACAATCCCAGAGCGAGAAGCAGGGAGGATCCCTGGTTCATGGTTCCCCGGCCGTTGATGGGATCGTATTGAGCCCCTTTGGGATTGTCATCACTGGGTGCGCCACGTCTGAAGCAGCTATTGCGATCGACGGGACGCGCGGTTTCTCGCAGAATGGTCTGATGGTCAGCCCCCGACTTCACCCACGCACCATCGAGGCCGTCAAGGAACGCGCCGACATCGTGGATGTGGTCGGAGAGCACGTGGTGCTCAAGAAAAAGGGGCGTGAGTTCGTCGGAATCTGCCCGTTCCACGACGACAGCAAGCCGTCGATGACGGTGTCTCCCGCCAAGCAGTTTTACTACTGCTTCTCCTGCGGCGCAGGAGGAAACTCCATCAAGTTCCTGATGGAGTTTCAACGTCAGAGCTTCAGCGAGGTGGTGCTTGACCTTGCCCGCCGATATCAACTGCCGGTGGAGACCGTCGACGGTCCTCAGCAGGAGAAACTCAAGCAACAGCTGTCCCGCCGCGACAAGCTGCACCGAGCGCTTGCACTGGCCTCCGGCTGGTTCCGTGCACAGCTCAGAACTGACGCCGGTGCTGATGCACTTCGCTATCTGCGGGAGACCCGCGGCCTCAGCGAAACCACCCTCGATCAGTTCGAGCTGGGTTACGCACCCGATCAGTGGGATGGCCTGCTCAAGCATCTGCAGCAAGTGGAAGGATTGGCCCCGGAACTGCTGGAGGCCGCAGGACTGGTGGTTCCCCGCAAAGGGGGGAACGGTTTTTATGACCGCTTCCGCCATCGGGTGATTGTTCCCATCCGCGATCGTCAGGGACGGGTGATCGGGTTCGGTGGCCGCAGCCTCGATGGCAGTGAGCCCAAGTACCTCAACTCGCCTGAAACGGAGGTGTTCGAGAAGGGCAAGCACCTGTTCGGACTTGACCGGGCTTCATCCGCAATCCGCAAGGACGATCGTGCTGTTGTGGTGGAGGGCTACTTCGATGTGATCGCCCTGCATGCGGCAGGCGTCACCAATGCGGTGGCCTCTCTGGGCACCGCTCTCAGCAGTCAGCAGATCACCCAGCTGTGCCGGTGCAGTGATGGCAAGCGCATCATTCTGAATTTCGATGCTGATGGCGCCGGTGTGCGCGCCGCCAACCGAGCGATCGGTGAGGTGGAGCAGCTGGCACTCCAGGGGCAACTGGAGTTGAGGGTTCTGCACCTTCCATCCGGGAAGGACCCTGATGAATTTCTCAAGGAGCATGGCGCCGGCGATTACCGCGCTCTGCTGGATCAGGCGCCGCTCTGGCTCGACTGGCAGATCGAACAGGTGCTTGAGGGCAGGGATCTCAGTAAGGCGGATCAGTTTCAGCGTTCGGTGGCTTCGCTGGTTGCGTTGCTGGGCAAGCTTCCCCAGTCCGCCATCCGCACCCACTACATCCAGCAGGTGGCCGAGCGCCTCAGCGGTGGGCAGGGGCGTCTGGCTCTGCAGCTTGAAGACGACCTTCGCCAGCAGGTTCAAGGTCAGCGTTGGCACGGCCGTTCCAACCGACATGAAAAGGCTGGTGAAGCCTCCCAGCGTGAACGTTCAGAAGCTGAGATCCTGCTGCTGTATCTGCATTGCCCGTCCCATCGGGCTGGCATCCGCAAGGAACTGAGGAGTCGGGAGCTCGAGGATTTCGCGCTTCAGCATCACCGTCTGCTCTGGTCTGGCATCACGGATCTGGAGGAAGGCAATCTCGGCAGTGTGCGTCTGGAAGCGATCAGTCGCGGTGAGGATCGCGGCGATGAACTGGCAGATCTCGATCTGCCCCGACTGCTCACGGATCAGCTCCTGCTGGACAACAGCGATCTGGTGACGCGTCTGACGCCATTGCTTGAACCGGGCGAACTGCAGCGTGTTGCGTTGGCTCGGCCGATGGATCAGCTGCGCGGCACGGCAGCGATGCTCGAACGTCAGAAGAGCCATAAACGCTGCCGGCATCTGCTGGAAGCCTGGACTGGTCAGCGTCTGCAGACCCTGGAGCGTTGCATCGCCGTCTTGATCGAGCAGGAGAAAGAGGAGCAGTCAGCTCCGGCTGTTGAGATGGAAGTCGACATGGAGCAGCGCATCCACACCATGTTCGAAGACCTCAACGCTGAAGCCCTGCGTTTTCAGGAGCTCTATTACAGCGAACGTCGACACATCCAACATCTCGATCAACAGCGCTGTGCCGGGTATGAGTCGCACACCAATTCTGAGGACACCAGTTCTGAGCCTGCAGCCTCCGTCAACGGTTGATTGAGCTGCCCGCGGACCAGTCGTCCCAACAACGCCATCGAGTGCCCTGGCCAGCGCTGCTCGTCCAGCAGCCTTTCCAGTTCGCCCACACGTTGGAGTGTGAGCTGAAAGGCCTGATGATGCTGTTTCGGCTCAAGCGTTGAGACGTAGACATGAGCCCTGGCCTGTGTTTCTGGTACTCCCTCGATCGAGAGGCCCAGACCTCTCCGGAACAGATCGGCATCGAAGTGCCCAAGCGCTGCCGTCATCCCCATGGCATCGGCGACGATCTCGTCGTAGAGATTGATGCGCATCTCACCAACCAGCCTGCGGCAGGCGATATGGGTGAGTTCATGTTCCAGCCTCCAGGTCTGCGACAGGTCGAGCCAGCGTTCCATTGGTGGCTCACCCTGAATGGTTTCCACTGATAGAGAGGCGTAGGGAGCTCGGTGTAACAGGAGGATCTGGCATCGCGCTTGCACGCCCAACTCACGGATCAAACCCCAGTGGATCAGCCCTGAAATGGCCTGAGCGTGCACAGTGGGCTGAATCGGAACCGCTTCACAGCGGTGCGCCAGACAGCGCACTGCCAGCACGAAATCCTCATGGTTGCGGAACGTCAGTACCGGAACGGCACCGGTCGGATGCTGCGCGATGGAGATCGTCGTTCCTGAAGGGTCATGCAGGACCGGTGCCAGTTCCAGATCTTCGGTCTGTGCAAGCTCTCCTCGCATCACCAGCCGTTGATAGGCATCGCCACTGTGAACGTCGACTCCAGGCTGCAGTAGCAACTGCGGCAGCAGCTGACGAAGATCCTCCCAGCATGCATTCGGTTCTCGCTCCGCCAGCCAACGCTCCCACCATCGTTCCCGGTCATCGGCGGGGACCGGCAGATCCGGCCAGCGGGCATCCGCATCCTTGAACCTGCGGCAGTACTCCTCCAGCGTTTGCATGGGTTGCCGACATCGCTGCCCCGTGTCTAGCCATGCCGTTCAGCAGGACGCTCCGTTCTGAGAGCTCAGCGACCCATCCAACCGCCATCCACGACCAGTGTCTCTCCATGCATGTAGCGCGAGGCATCACTGGCCAGAAACACCACCGGACCGCGCAGGTCATCGGGTGATCCAAGGCGACCGGCGGGAATGCGTTCGAGGATCTGTCTGGATCTCAGTGGATCCGACTGCAGCACTTCGGTCATGTCTGTCTTCACGTACCCAGGTGCAATGGCGTTCACCCTCACGCCGCGTCCGGCCCATTCATTGGCCAGTGAGCGCGTGAGGTTGGCCAAGCCGGCTTTGCTGGCCGCATAGCTGGCCACATTCAATCCACCCTGATCACTGAGCACGGAGGCGGTGGAAATGATGCTGCCCTTGCCGCGCTCCAGCATCAGCGTCCCGATCCTGCGACTCACTCTGAACGCTGCACTGAGGTTGACCTCCAGCACCATGTCCCAGAGCGCATCGCTGTGTTGCTCTGCCGGAGACCGTCGCACGATGCCGGCATTGTTCACCAGCACGTCAATGACTGGATGCTGGCTCAGAACCTGTTCGAGCACGCGGTCGACGGCATGGCGGTCGCTGAGGTCGCAGCGAAAACCAGAAAATCGACGGCCACGCTTCTGAATCGCGTCTCCCACCTCACTGCTGTCGGGGTTGAGCGAGGCGCTGATTCCAACAATGTCGGCTCCTGCTTCGGCCAGTGCATCCGCCATGGCCTGACCAATCCCACGCCGGCATCCCGTGACCAGTGCCACCTGACCATCAAGTCTGAACAGCGAATCCTGCATCGTTCTGCACGTCCCTCAAGTCCCATTCTTGAGTGTCTAAGCACTGGGCAGTTCCTAAGGTCGGAGTCATGATCAACACGGTCGTTCCCCGTGTCCGATGTCTGAATTCTTCGAAGCGTTCTGGCATGGGGAGGGCATCGGTGATGGCGGTGACCTGGAGGAGGCTCTGCAGGCTTACGTGACCGTCAAGCCCGACGACAACGACTGGATAGCGGCCTGTGCCGTGAAGGAGGCGGCTCCGCGGATCGAGCGCTTTACGTCATTCGAGGCTTACCTCGATAACCAGGATCCTCTGGATGTGATCGAGGTTTCGCCGCAGATGATTGTGGTGGCGATTGAACAGCTGCCTGTCTGATGTCTCATCCATCTGTTGATTTCGCGGCCAGCGCACCGGTGAACGATCTCTGGCCTGCTCTGGTGGAGCGACTCGGTCTTGAACGATCGCAGCGTGCTGTCCGGCAGGCCCTTGATCTTCAGGCCATGCAGGGCAGTGCTGCAACGTTGCCGGTGTTGTTCTGCGAGACCTGTGGCCTGGCTCTGGCCAGCACTGACTTGCTGCGTGAGCAAACTGGATTGAATGGCCATGGCGATAATTTTGTGCTCTTGTTTTCCTCCAGATCCAATGCGGTGCAATTGGTCTGCCCTGTCTGAGCAGAGACTTGAAGCGTTCTAAAAAACCAGCGACTCTCTGCGTTGAAATGCTGAATGGTTAGGGCTCACTGATATCACTGGCGATCGGGGATGAATTGAGCCACCACGGAGATGAGTGAACTGTGATTTGATGGCCCGCAAAATTCAGCTGCCACTGTCGAAAAGCTCCAGCTCCAGCACAGCGGCCTGGGCGGCAATGACCTTTGCCTGCATCACAGCATTGGCGGTTTGGGGCTTGGCGAATGCCTATCCCCACATCTGACCAGACCAGCTGAGTTCCTTTTGCAGGGGGAATTCGTCCGTTTTGTATCCACTTGAACGACCAACCCCTTGAAAGTTGTCTTATAAAAGTTTGTAGCAACAGCTACCAACAACGTTCACCTCTTTTCGGAGAGGCGCAGTTCGATTCAGGCCAAGGAACGGGGACCTGAACTTGCTTCGAGGAACCATCCATGACAACTCTCACTTACAGAGGTCAGACCTACACCCCTCATCACACTGCTGTTCAAAAGCAGAGTGTTGAACTCACCTACCGGCGTGAGCACTACAACGCTCGTCGCCAGCAGGCAGCCCGTGACCTTCACCCCCAGCTGGCTTATCGCGGTGTCCCCTACACAGGGTGATCCAGCCTCGATAGGGCCCATTGCCTCGTTTCGGCGAGGCTTTTTCATTGACGAGATCTGAATCAGTGTCCGGCCCGAGTGCTGGCCTTGAAGAGGAAGGCCGCCCTTCCGGATGGAAAGACGGCCTAAGTCGCTCGTTTGTGCATTGTTCAACCCATCGCTTGTAGAGAAAGGAAGGGTTCGAAGCTTCTGGCTAGAGGCGCCCTGGGGCCATGGGCTCTAGGAGTCGGGTTGTTGTCTCCTGGGGCACCTAGGGCGGTGCGAGTGGAGCGTCGATTGGCGTGGCGCACAAGGTCTGCCGACCAAAGGACCAACCCAGTTGATTGTTGAGACTGTTGGAGCAGGGGCCAGAAGTCAGTCTGCTTCTGCGATCTGCTCAGGTGGAGTGTCGACCAAGGCTGGTTCCTCCGATTGCGTGGCCTTACTTTCCACCTGCAGAGGTGGATCTGGCATCGGTGGAATCACGCATTGCCTTGAACGGCAAAACCTCCAATAGTGAAAGTGATTTGCCCAAGCTCAGATGCAGGCAGGATCTGATGCAGCCATCGATTGATGGCACTCCAGGTGCTGCTGAGTGTGTGTTCATCAGCGACTGCTGTGACGCTGAGGCCTGTCGAACAACCGATGGGGAGCGGATGTCGATGGCCTGCATCGATTGTCCTGAACTGAGGGAAAAGCGGGCTGCCCCTGTTTCCGCGAGGGCTCTCCGAATCACCTGCGCAAGATGAATGTCTACGACCGGACCGTGGCTGAGCTGTTTGTTAAAGAGATCAATCTGCCGCCGGCGATGATCGCCATTGGACATGCCGAGATCGATTGGCGTTTCGGAGACCGGTGTTCTTGGGCCCTATGAACAACAAAACTGCACCGATCAACTCGATTGCTGTTGCGCTCCTTGCTGTTGCTGTCATCTTTCTCGCGATCAAAGAACCCCGCTGCGAGTGCGACAACGACAGGCCATCTGCAGAAATGACAACTGGTCAGCAGGATTCAATGCTGCGCCCTTCAAGAACCGGACGGCAACGAGAACTCCGCAAGTTTTGACCTCCTGCGATTGCACTAGCCAGTGACCTCAGGCATCTGTCAATCCCATTGAGTGATCACTGAGGCCTAACGATTCACTCATGCGGTGAAAGGAACGTCTGATCAGCTCTCAAGCCCCATTGCCCTTCAGGAAACAAGCCAAAACATTCAATAATCAGTCTTATTGATGTTGTTTCATGAAGCAACTTGCTCGATTCAACATTGGTCAATCGCGAATGCTTCTTTTGGCTCGATCAATTTTAACGGTTGCCGTGTTTTCAGGGGGCCTTCAACGCCTTTCTGAATTTCCAGGCCCTTTGTCTCATAAACTCAGCAAAGTTTCAATGCCTCGTATGGAAGACAAAGTGACTAATAGCAATGCTCAGGCTCTGAGTGAAGAGGCTGTCAGTGATGTCAACCCAACAGTTCTCATTGGAGTTTTTATCGCTGTGTGTACATTTTTTATTCTCGCGTCGACCATAGGTTCCGTTGTGGAGAGTTTTTCATGAGATGAAAAAACTCATGATGGACTTGGCTTGATTCAGAGATTTCAGCCACTTGACGACCCTGCCAATGTTTCTTTTCAGTAGGAGGTCGGAAGGGCAGGACCGGGGCCTGGCATGAAGCGAAAGTCAAAGCTGATACGACTCGTGCTTGTTGTATTGATTTTTGAGCCGTGTCCACGATTCACGCCGTCAAAAACCAAAGCCTGCCCCGGATGCATGATCAACGGCTCAAAATCTTTTGCATCAATTTGATTTTCGACCCAGAGGCTATTGCTTCCCCACACATTGGTGAGTGGTACCCAAACATTCAGTCTTCCATCTTCAACGCCAAAGTCTCGATCCTTGTGAAAAACGCTGCTTCCTCTGCCGCAGTAGTGAAAACGAAAGGATGGTGGACATTGGTATGAGTCGATGTTGCCAATATTTCCGATGATGATGTCTGATATGAATTTACGGTAATTCTCGAAAATATCTTCAAAGGCATCAGTTAACTGGTTTGAAGTTGGACTTCTGTTCAGCCTCTTAACCTTGTCTGATGCATGTGCATGTTCCAGGTTTGAAATGCCTAAGACTGCGCATGCCCATTCCTGGAATTGGTATTGACTTGGGTCGTAATTCAGGATTTGTTGCTTCATGAATGTGATTCTATGTGCTGCTTGCTTTCGCTCTCTTGAGGCAGTTTTTTCTTAAATAATGTTGTCATGAGCGCGGTGGCTCTGACTGATGATATCAATGTATGTCTCTATTTTGCCTGTTTGCTTGTCAGTCTGTGTTTTTGTTTTTTGCAGGCATGAGTTTCGAATGTTCCGTCCTGATTGATGATTTTGAATCCGTCTCAGGGTTTTGAACAACAGATCATGGTCGTTTTCCGCGATACCGAACTGCACGGGAGATTTGTCCATCCTTGTTCCCGGGCATGTTGATCAAAGTCTGTTCTTTCGCGAACAGAAGCCCCACTCGGATGAGTGGGGCTTCTGACGTCAAGGCCTGTGTTCAGGAATCAGCAGCACTCGCAGCTGGTGCAGCACTGATCTCCGCCTGCATGTCCATCAGCGCAAGGCTGAGAGCAGAACAGCTTCCCATCTTTTTCGACTGCAGAGTCCGGGGCAACGGTGCAATTGCAGGGCTCACAGGCGCAGATGGGGGTTGGGATCGCCATTGGCAGACCTCATCACTGATGCCTTTCTAGGACAGGTTGAGTTCGGGGCCATCCCCCAAGTGGGTGTTCTTGTTCAGTTGCTTCACTTCTGTGCAGAGACTGCAGGACACGTCGTTCGAGCGTTGGCTTTTGAGGGTGTTCAGGATTTCTACTGATCGCCAGGATGCACGATCACTCGCTGGAGGGATGTGTTCTGCGTCGAGATCGAGGAACCTTGCGCCAACTTGTTTCGGTGAATGGACAGTCTCAGTCGAGTTGTTGTTGGTTCTGCTGTTGGGGCACTGATTGGGGCGGTTCTGCTTCCAGCCGTGGAGGGGCGATTCAACCCTGCTCAGGCCGATCAGGTCTATCTGCGTTGCGATGTCTCCGGAGTGGATGGAACGATCTGGGAAATCACGCTCGATGAGGAGGCCGGCAAGGCTTGGGTTTACAAGCCTGAATTCCGCAGCAGCACGGAATATCCAGCCACGTTCACATCTGAACAAGTCCGTTTTGGGAAAGAGCTGCCCTACACGGGGTCTTACCTTTCCAATGTCTTGGATCGTTCAACCGGTGCTTTGATCAGTGATATCCGCGGTTTGGCCGCTCCTCCTCTGACCGCAAGCTGCGAACTTCAAGCCAAGACAACTCCCATGGCTTGAACGTCAGCTTCCCTGGATTGGGTCATGCGTTGCCGTTTCAATCAGACACCACTGAAGCACCTTCCTCGCAAAGCGATTGTCTCAGGCCAGTGCTTGAATCAGCTTTGATTGTGAGCTCTTCTGGCCGTTGTTGGGATCCCTGTTGAGGGCTTCTCAGCAGTAGCGCTGGTCAGCCCTGCAGAGTTTCTGATTGGCTTGCCAGGCTGGCCACGACTCATCAGGTCTCGGACGCTTGTACATCAACTTCAGCGGCCACAACGCCAAAGTCAACAGCGTCTGCATGCAGATCTTCTCAAGCCATTCGGAGAGATGAATCAACACCTCTGAATCCCGACGTGCAGATGTTCTGTTGAAGAGTTCGGTCATGGTCAACGTACCGATCCCTCAGTCGTAGCTCATGGACCCTTGAAGAACATCAGAACTTCAACCCAATTGGGTCAGCTGAACAGACCAAACACCTGGTCGAGAATCCCTTTGCCAGTGAATGCTTCCACGGTCACTCCGATGGCCAGACCCAGCATGGCCATCCGCCCATTCAGGCGTTCGGTGTAGAGATTGACAGGGTCAGCGGTTGACTGTCTTGGACCCAGTGGTGAATTTGGAGTCAACAAATGGATGAGTTGATCAATTGTTGAGAAAACCTTAAGGACCTCGATCTGTTCTCCGTTGTGCCAAAAGTGCGTGGCGTGTCATTTGTGATGGCTTGTCTGAATCAGGTTGAACACACCGTCTGCCTCAGGGCACATCAATCGTTCCTGGAGCTGTCCCAGGCGTGGGCTGGGTTGATTAGTCAGACTCGCTCAGTGATGCTGGGCCACCCATGTTCAAGCTCCTTTCAGGTCTCCGAACGCTTCTGGTCTTGATCGTATTGATTGTCTTTTTTGGTGTTAATCCGTGTTTTGCGCAGGAGCATTAGCGTCGCACGCAGGATGTTATCTGTAGCTCATGGGTGGAAGAACGCTTCACGCTATGACGTGATTTGGGAGCACAAACTGGCTTTAGGAGGGGGATGAAAGTCAACTGCCAGCAGCTGCTCCTCTGCGTTTGCAGGTTGCGGTGATGCATGCGACCGATCAGCTGATGAATTGGACTGTGGTTCAGAAGGATTGCATCAAGGTCGATGCCCAGGCTTACAGCGCTGATCAGCTTGATTGCATCCCTCAGCTTTGTCAGGACGCTCGTTATCAGCAGCTGATGCAGCTTGACGTCCAGATGATCAAGGACACTCTTGCTGCGAATGAGAACGATGCTTCGATAATGTTGAAGGCAACTTCAAAGGCAGTTCAAGACGTTCTGCAGTGATTTGTTGATGGCTTTCAATTGCGAATGTTGATCTCTTGTTAATGCTTCAACTCCTCATTATCTTGGCGGCCAGATCTGTGAGCCTGCAGAGCCGAGCTATCACAGTGTGATGTCTGGAGTGATTGTTATGAGTCTTTCCTGTGAAAATGCAGTGCTTGTGAGAATTTGTGAGTTGCTGGAGGCCTGATTGGGCCTGCAATGCAAGTCTTTGTCGATCTCATACAGCAGTGCGAATGCAAACAGCATCACTGCACCACCGAGAAACATCCAGGTTTGTGTCCAGGAATGCGTCGCGTTGAATGTTTCGATATGGATCCAGGAGTCAGTCGTGTTCTTCTCGTTCATGCCGCCACTCTGCATCCTTGAAGCATGGCTCCAGTCCATGTTGATGGCATCCAAGGGGCTGTTGCCCGTAGTCCCTCGGATGCCAGCGCTTTGAAGTCCGGAATTTGTTCTTCAGCTGTTGGTGTGGGGCGTTCCGCGTGTTCCCGGATACACGGGACGGGCCAGCAGAGTGAGCGGTTTAGAAGCCTCTGATTTCTTCTGTTGCGTTGCGTTCTTCTCGATTGAGGGCATAGCACCAAAAGCGGTTCTTTCAGGTGTAACCCAGGTCGACCCTTTTGCGCACCTGGCTGAAGCCTCAGGATTAATCCTGACTTGCTGGGATGGCGCGTCCTGCAGGATTCATGGTCGGTGGGCCTGATTGCAGGATGTCTTTTCGTCGATGCCAACGTGACCGTTGCTCAGGTTTGCACTCTGGTTATTGCAACGCATCAAAAAGGGAGGCTGGGGTCAGCCTCCCAAGGATTTGAAATGGTTCTGAGGAGCTCAGGCCACCGAAATGCTGTAAGGAGCGGCTGGATAGCTTGTTGGCATTGGATCAATGCTGCCGTTGGACATGGCCTTTGCGCGTCGATACATCTGGCTGTCAGTGGCGCCTTGCTTTTCCATGGCGGAGGCAATGACGGCCCAGTTGCGGATTTCGTTAGTCATCTGAACGAGCGAAAAAAGATCAACGAAACCATCGCGAAATCCTGTTGTTATCCGTGACGGAGATATCCGCACTGTTTCGGCTCGCGAAAAGCTCAACAGCGACCTAACGTCCCTCTCGAAAAATGGATACCGCTGCCCCTGCTACGTCAAGACAGCTGCAAAATTTGTAATAATTTCTCAATCTTCTTGCGTGTTCCATGAACGAATCTGTTGCCACCTTCTCGTATGACTTGAACGCTCTGCGGTTGGAATACAAGACAACCTGCGATGCACTGCGTAACTGGCCGGGCGGCGATCCCAACGAACAGGACTTCCTTGAATGCAAAAAGCAGGAGATTTTCCGGGCCCTGGCGGAGCAGTCACTGCAGCTCACGGTTTAAGCACTCTGATGTTGCCGGTCTCGCATCGGAAAGATCGCCCAACACGGGTTGCGACAGAGAGGGGTTAAAGCTCCTGACTCGATGACTGCCCGGGTTCGTTCTGGCATTCCAGACCCGTCCTTTGATCTCCATGTTGGCAATTGTCCGGTTCGCGCAACGGCTGTTGCTGCAGCATGTCTTCAGACGTTGTTGTTCCGTGCACCGTTTTTTGATTGGCCTTGCTGCTGCTTCTTGTCTTTGTGCTCCACCGATGATGGCCATCCCGGCCATGGATGATCTGGAGCTGAGATTGCAGGGTGAAGCCAAGGGTTGGCTTGACGCCACTTGCACCTATTACGGGTTGGGATGGCTCACTCCCGATCAGGGAAGGAAGGCCTTGAAGCGTCTGACGTTGCTGCTGGAGGCGCATTACCTCGACCCAGAAGAAACAGAGCGGGCAAAATCCCTGGCATTGTCGAGAGATCCGCAATGCAAAACCATCTGGCCGGAATCGTCTCAATGACGTCTGCTCAGGTCAATCCAGCTTCACGCCCATCTGTATGGAGATGTTGTTGTTGATTTTCGGACTGCGCAGTTCGTTGTAGATCGTTTGGCCGTTCAGGGATGTGAACAGGCGCTGATTGTTCATGGGGAAGACTTTCAGCGCGATCGAAAAGATGTTGTTGGTCGAGATTCCATTGACGTAAGCCCCGGTATAGGTATTGGTCAGCGTGAGACTTGCTGCAGAACTGGGCTTCCATTCCAGTTCAGCTCTCGCTGTTGTTGCTGCGAAGGTCTGTCCGCAGACTGGATCTGTGTTGCATCCATCCCCTCCCCAGATCTGCTCGATGGAGGGACCGAGGGACACGGTGAGCCGTGTTTTTGAAGTTTTGATCAGGTCGTAACCAAGCCCAACTGAGCTTTCAAATGCGTCGGTTCCGCTGAAGTTCAGTGTGTCGTAATTGAAGTGCGCACCTGCATAGGCGTGCAGGCGACCGTTCAAGTTGCGGATGTAGCGCAGTTCAGCATCGCCTTCATTGGTGTCTGTTGAGTTGCTGCTCTCTCCTTCGTCCCGAGAAACCTCATACTGAGCATTCACTTTCAGTGAGACTTTGTCGGGGCCTGAGGTGTAGCTCGTGTCGAGCTGTGCCGTTCCCCCGGCATCGAGATCGTTGTCGGTGTTGGATCCTGTGACTCCGCCGGAGAGACTCAGTTTCCATGGCTTCGGCTTGGGTTCGGGCATCAGCGCCGTTTTCGGGATGCTCAGCCGTCCCAGCACCGGGTGCTGCAGCACCGTTGTGGTGTCTGTGCTTTCGGAAGGGATGAGTTCTCCGTGCAGGGTGTCGCCGTTGCTCAGCTTGAGGGTGATCTGCTCGGCGAAAGTCGCTTTGCCCCCCAGCAGGACAAGCCCCGCAGCAATGATCGGGATTCGCCGCAACACAACCCTTCCGTCGATAGTGGCCAGATTTTTTCATAGAACCCTGTGGCTGCTGTTCAGGCCTGGACCACGGGTACATCGCTCAGTCGTGTTGTGGCTGCACGGCCCAGGCGTTCCCGTCGCATGGACCAGCCGGAATGCAGGCCGCAGGCGGCCCACTGCACGGTGCCTCGTCCATAACGGCGGTTGAGCCCGTCGATGGTGTTCATCAGCGTGTCTCGCCGTTGCAGATGTGCTGCACTGCAGGGCACCAGCAGGTGGTGCTGAAGTTGCTCCGTGTCCTGAAGGTGCTCCATCAGCACCCCGGCCTTGGCGAGCTGACGGTGGGGCTGGAAGATCCGTTCCACCAGTGGAAGCGCTGCGTTCAGCAGCGTCTGGGTGTCGTTGCTGGGCAAGTCCAGATGGGTGCTGGCGCTGCGGCTGTAGAAGGCGGGTACGAACGGACTGGTGCGGGTGTACACGCTTAGGGAGGCTGCGCGCTGCTGCTGTTTGCGCAGCTTTTCCGCGGCGCGCACCACGTAGGTCGCCACAGCTTCTCGCAGCTCCGCCAGGGACGTGATGGGTCGGCTGAAGCTTCTGCTGACACAGGTTTCCTGCTTCGGGGATGGGGCCAGGTCGAGGGGGAGACAGGCATGCCCCTGGAGTTCCCTCTGCAGGCGCAGGCCGACCACACCTGCTTTGGCCCGCAGGGGGCCGCTGGCCATGTCTCGCAGTTCCCTGGCGTTGCGCACACCATGCAGTCGGCACCAGTCCGCAAGTTTGCGGCCGATTCCCCACACGTCTTCGATGGCGATCGTTTCCAGCCAGCGGTCCTGATGGCTGCAGTGCCCGAGATCGAACAGGCCTGCATGGGCGGCCTCCACCTTGGCGAGACGGTTCGCCAGCTTCGCCTGGCCTTTGCTGGCTCCCAGGCCGATGGCGATGGGCAGTCCCAGATTGCGACGGACCAGGGCGCGCAGCTGCCGGCCCCAGGGCCGCAGATCTGCCGTCGCTGGACGACTGATGCGAGCGAAGGCTTCATCGATGGAATACACCTCCAGCTCCTCCACCTGACTCTCCAGAAGGCTCATCAGTCGCTGGCTCATGTCGGCGTAAAGGGCGTAGTTGGAACTGCGCACCACCACTCCGCAGCGTTCCAGTGTCTGCTTGGCCTTGAAATACGGAGTGCCCATGGCAATGCCGAGTGCACGCGCTTCAGCGCTGCGGGCCACGATGCAGCCATCGTTGTTGGAGAGCACCACCACGGGGCGGCCGATCAGGGCTGGATCCAGGCTCTGCTCGCAGGAGGCATAGAAGTTGTTGGCGTCGATGAGGGCGGTGATCTGAGCCATGGCGTTCAGAGGGGGTGAATCACATGGATGGCAACCCCCCAGATCTGCACGTCGTTGCAGGACTCCAGGTCGAGAGGTGGATAGTTGGGATTGGCCGCTTCCAGGCGCAGCCGGCCGTGATGGCGGACCAAGCGCTTGAGGGTGAAGCCGCTATCGAGAACGGCCACCACCACGCGTCCGGGGTGGGGGTCAAGGCTGCGATCCACAACCAGAAGGTCGCCGTCGTGAATGCCGGCACCGGTCATGGAGTCGCCGCTGACGCGCAGGAAAAAGGTGCTGGTGGGATGCCGGATCAGTTGGTCGTTGAGGTCAATCCCCACGTCCACATAGTCCTCCGCCGGAGAAGGGAATCCCGCGGCCACCCGCTCTCCGGCCAGTGGAAGCTGCCTTGGCATTCGCTGGGGGCGCAGGGGTTGCGGTGGCTGGAGAAAGGAACGATCGATCTCCATTGCCATGGGTTCAGCAGGCCGACACGGGCAGAATAGTACAGGTGTTCTATTGTGGCCGCTGGAGGCTGGTTGCGCTCTGTGTTCAGGTTGAGGTGATGAGATCCGCCAGGCCTGAAGCGATTGCGGACTGGCTCTGGCTGTCGAAATGGATCCCATCCAGGGAGGAGACGCTGGCCACGGTCTGAACATCGAAAGCCAGTACCTCCAGTTCATCGGCGAGCTGCAGATAGCGGCTGGCCAGTGCCTGGGATTTCGTGTCGGCTCCCCCGAATCCCCAGGCCAGCGACTGCGCTGTGATCATCACCAACGGCGGTGTCATCAGCACGATGTTGGGGGGCTGGTCGGGCCGCTCGCGCGGCCCACAGTTGAGGGCACTGCGGATGTCATGAATCAGGATGCGGGCGCCATCAGCGATCTGCTCGGCGGACAGATTGAGATAGTCCTTGCAGTCGTTACAGCCCAGCGCAAGGATCACCAGGTTGATGGGTTTGTGACTGTGCAAAGACGTCATCAGGCCTGAGCGGCCGCTGCAGCTGTATTGCGCGCCATATCTGGCTGCTCCGATGGGATCGTCGAGCAGCCAGGTGCGGGAATTGAGACCGTCTTCAATCGTGCGCCAGGCCTGGCCGGATGCACGCCGGTTGAGCTGCTGCTCCAACTGATTCGGCCAGCGAATGTCGTGGGGCAGTCGCCCACCACCGTCGGGGTTGAATCCCCAGGTGTTGGAGTCGCCGAAGCAGAGAATGGTCCTCGGCTCCTGAGCTGGTGCTGTCATGAATGGCGGGCTTTCTGCGCAAATCCAGTTCAGCCATGATCCGGATTCGGCGCCATCGCGGCCTTGACCGGAGAGGATGCGCTGACTGACGTTGTCCTGATGGCTGCTGCTCCATATCTCGTTGCCCTCGCGCTGATCGAGCAGGAGGGGAAGAGGGCTCTGCCGCTGGCCGGGCGTTCCCTGAAGGCTGAAGATGCCGCTGCGGAACAGCCCACGCAGGCGGCCCATTCTCTGGCCCTGGAGTTGCTGCTGCGGCTGTGGCAGCGCAGTGATGAAGGGCCGTTGCGCCGGGCTTGCGGCGTGGAGAGTCTGCTGCTGGTGGAACTGCCGATGGAGTGTCTGCCGGAGGATCTCCCCAGGCTCAAAGCCGACTGGCTCAACAGCGGCGACACCGAGGCCTTTCAGGCCAGTCTTCAAGCCATCTGTGGGCGTGCCTGGACCATGAGCATCGCCAAGTTCGAGCCTGTGGCTCTCAGCGCCTGGCCGGCCTGAGCCTCGTGTTGGTGTTGGTTTTAGGACCGGTGGTAAGGACTTCCCTGCAGGATCGACTGCGCTCTGTAGAGCTGCTCAACCAGCAGCAATCGAGCCAGCTCATGGGGAAAGGTCAGGGGTGAAAGGCTCAGTTGCCAGCGGGCAGAGCTCTTGAATGCATCCGTGAAACCGTCAGCGCCACCGATCACGAAGGCCAGGCGCTCGGAGCCGTAGTGCCGCAGACGATCAGCGAAGTCCACCGAGGTCAGGGTGTTGCCCTGCTCCATCAGCAGCACCGGCAACTCATCAGGACGCAAGGCCTGACGGATCGCTTCGGCTTCCTTGTCACGAGTGCTGTCACGCAGTTCAGTGATGATCAGCCCAGGCAGGCGTTTGAGGTAGAGCTCCACTCCGTCGTGAACCCATCGCTTGCGCACTTTTCCGACCGCGATGATGCGGCATCGGGAGATGTTCATGGCACAGCGGCGTCACTCCGTCTCGTCGTCCTGTTCCTCGAGAAACATCTGCCCGAAAGCCACATAAAGGCTGTCCTCTTCGCTGCCGGGAACCACATCACGTCGTTGAGGGCGGGTGTTCTTGCCCTTGCCGGTCGAACGGGTTGGGACCGCCGTTTGGGATGCCAGTGAATCCTGCGTCAGGGGGGATGGCGCATTCAGCTTCCGGCGTCGCTCACTGTCGACCCGCTCTTCCGCATCACGCAATCTCGCCATCAGATGCTCAGGAACGGTGCCGTCCTGGCTCACCTGCATCAGTTCATGAAACAGCGCTTTGGGGTCCTGCTCGGTTTCGACCCTGTGGCGCGGTCGGCTGGTTTTGGCAGAGCGTTCAGTTTCGGCTTCAGGTGCGGGGATGGGTTCAGGAAGCTGGCGTCCCAGTTGCCTGAGTCGCTCAAGACTGCGGGGATCGAAGCTCATGAGCAGCCGAGGGTGTCGCGGGTTTCGCGGCCGGTCACAGGATTGGTGCCATCAGCAGCTGCGCAGAGGGTTTTGAGTGCATCACCGCGGAATGGCACGTTGGTGAAGTCGGCACCGGTGATGGTCACATTGATGAATCGGGTGTTGAAGGCAAAAGCATCCTCCAGAACGGCATCGGTGAGGTTGGTGCCATCAAGGACTGCTGAATCCAACGTGGCATCACGCAGATTGGTTCCTGTGAGGTTGGCGTCCTGAAGCTTCGCTCCGTACAGGCTGGCGCCCTGCAGATCGCTGCCAGACAGATCAGCTTCGCGCAGGTTGGTGAGGTTGAAAGTCACCCCCTGCATCTCCCGGTTGGAGAAATCAGCACCGATCAACACCTGTTTGGCGTAGTCCATCGCGGCCTGCGCCGGCTGCAGAGGCAGACCAAGCATCAGGACCAGGGCAAGCAGGGAAGCCAGCAGATGTCGTTGCATCAGCGGATCAAAAGCGTGATCCAAGCCTAGGGGGCCTGATTCCTGGCTTAAGGGGGAAGACTCCGAGCATCCGGGGATCCGACTCTTGTGCGCTGTTGATGCGAAGAGCGATCCCGGTCGCTGGGCTGAGCAGCGTGCTCTGAATCTGTTGAAACGTCGTGGCTGGCGTTGCCTGGCTGAGCGCTGGAGCTGTCGTTACGGGGAACTGGATCTGATCATGATCAAATCGGGTCGCTCAGGACTGCGACTTCTGTTGGTGGAGGTCAAAGCCAGGCAGCGATGTGGTCTTGATGGCTGCGGATTGAGAGCTTTTGCCACGGCCAAGCGCCGACGACTGGCCCGAACGCTTGCCTGCTGGCAGTCATGTCACCCCTGGTGTGAACAGGGGCATCTCGAGGTGGTGCTTGCGCTGGTGCCGCTGCCACCCAGCTCCAGGCCTGTGCGCTGGATCAGGGTGCCGGAGCTTCGGATGTCTTGATCAAACCTTCAATCCGTTTCACAGACAGCGGAAGACCGGTGGAAAGATCGCGGATGACCAGATCAGCCGAACGTCTCAGCGGATGAATGAACCGCCGCTCTCCCGGCAGCATCTGCGTCAGTGACTGACGCAAGACCGACAGGGGGGTCCGCTGGCGTTCGCGCACGTCACGGCGCAGTCGGCGCATCACCCTGATCGGCAGGGATGCGCGCAGATAGATCAGAAGATCAGGATTGAGCTGATCCACCAGCAGTTGGGGACCGAACGCCCCCTCCAGGAGCACAACATCACAGATCTCGTTGAAAGACTCCCAGCTGACGTCCCTGGTGCTCATGTCGTAACGGCGTCGCTGCTGCAGACGGCGTTCGAGCAGAGCATTAACGTCTTCGACCAGCGCATCTCCGTCGATGGCATCGACTGTGTCGAATCCATAGATCGAATCCGGTGTCCAGTGCTCGCGGTAGTAATCATCGGAGCCGATCACCACAGCAGCAATCCCTCTTTGCGCGAGCGACGTTTTCAGCACCTCACTGAAGTGTGTCTTGCCTGCTGCGGAGGGGCCGGAGATGCAGATCAGCAGGGCAGGTCTGTTCATCAACCGCGCCAGACCTGAGCACCATCATCTTCGCGTTCCGCGCCTTCTGCGCTGGTGCACAGTGAACCCATGGCCCGCATGACATGAGCTTCGCAGGACATCAGGCCCGCAAACGGTTTGGACAGCACTGGCTGAGGGATGAACGGGTTCTGGATCGGATTCTCGAGTCGGCAGCACTCGTGGAGGGGGACCGGGTTCTCGAGGTGGGACCAGGACGGGGTGCTCTGACCGAACGACTGCTCAGGAGCCCTGCCGCGTTGGTGCATGCAATCGAGCTGGACCGGGATCTGGTGTCAGGTCTGACCGAGCGGTACGGAGCTCAATCACGCTTTTCCCTCTGTGAGGGCGATGTTCTCAGCGTTCCTCTGACACTTCCCGACGGTTCTCCGGCCTCCAAGGTGGTGGCGAACATTCCGTACAACATCACGGGCCCCTTGCTCGATCGGCTGATTGGTCGTCTGGATCGTCCCGTTGATCCGCCCTATGAAAGGCTCATCCTGCTCGTGCAGAAAGAGGTGGCAGAGCGCATTCGAGCCCGTGCCGGACACAGCAGTTTCAGTGCTTTGAGTGTGCGCTTGCAGCTTCTGGCCCGCTGTCAAACCGTTTGCCCTGTGCCTCCGCGTTGCTTTCAGCCTCCTCCAAAGGTGCAGTCCGAGGTGATCAGGCTTGACCCCCTGCCAGCGGATCAGCGCCCAGATCCAGAGCTCTGCCGTGGGGTGGAACGGTTGCTCAAGCAGGCGTTTCTGGCCCGACGCAAGATGCTGCGCAACACCCTTGCCGGTGTCAAACCGCCGGATCAGCTCCAGGAGCTGGCACAGCAGGCCGGTATTGATCTGCAGCAAAGGCCTCAGGACGTGGCGCCGGAAAACTGGGTTGCTCTAGCCAGGGGGTTAAGCGCAGCGGAAACATCCGCGTGAACTGCTGAGGCCGGGTCGGTGTCTGTGCCTGCCGTGGATGACCAATCAGCAAGACATCCTGGCTTCGATCCCTTGCCAAAACTGGGTTGTGGCCGTGGTTTAGCCTCCAAATCCCGGTCGGAGTCCGGCCGACTGCGCTAGGTCCTGTTCATGACGGCTCCGGTCTGCGTCAGAGCTCCGGCCAAGATCAATCTGCATCTCGAGGTGCTGGGCCTGCGGGCAGACGGGTTTCACGAACTCGCCATGGTGATGCAGAGCATTGATCTCGCCGATGAGTTCGAGTGCGAGAACACTGCCGACGGAACGCTTTCCCTCAGCTGTGATCAACCAGGACTCAGTTGCGCAGACGACAACCTGATCATGCGGGCGGCCAGGCTGCTGCGTGAGCGATCAGGATTCGGGGAGTTGGGCGCACGGATGCATCTGTGCAAGCGCATTCCCATTGGCGCCGGTCTTGCAGGAGGCTCCAGTGATGGGGCAGCAGCACTGGTTGGCCTGAACACGCTCTGGGGCCTCGGCCTCAGTGCCTCTCAGCTCGAGACGCTGGCTGCTGATCTCGGATCCGACATGCCGTTCTGCATTGCCGGTGGCACCCAGCTCTGTTTCGGACGCGGAGAACGGCTTGAGGTACTGCCTGAAGTGTCTGCGCCGCTGGGCGTTCTGCTGCTGAAGGATCCATCCGTCAGCGTGTCGACGCCGTGGGCGTATGGCGAATGCAAGCGAGAGCGTTTCCATCGCTACCTCGTTGGAGAGTCAGCCTTTGAGCAACGTCGTGAGGCGCTTCGCAGCTCTGCATGGCTGCGCCCCCTACGCAGCGATGTGCCTCCGCCCTTGCGCAACGACCTTCAGGCCGTGGTGGCTTCGCAGACGCCCTCGGTACGCACTGCGCTGGAAATCCTGGATGTATTGCCAGGGCGGTTGCGAGTGGCCATGAGTGGTTCCGGCCCGAGCTGCTTTGCTCTGTTTCCAGACTTCAGCGCTGCTGAACAAGCCCGTCAGCATTCTGCTGCGCAGTTTGAAGCGCAGGGCCTGCAATCCTGGAGTTGTTCCCTGCTCCCACACGGCGTCAAGCTGGCGGCATGAGTGACAGCAACGCAGCCACAGCCAAACCCCGCAAAGGACCCCTCAGTTTCCTTTCCGGATCCATCACCAGTCTGGTTCTGGCCTGGTTGAGTTTCGGCTTGAGCAAAAAAGTCGTGATCTATCTCTCGACGCACTCTTCAAATTTCAGCAGCACAACAGCTCAGAACATCGCATCTGCCATGAAAACGCTGTTCATCGGCATGTGTTTTCTGGCCACATTCAGCTTTGCCTTCATCGGGATTGGCCTGTTCCTGGTGTTTCTTCGCAGTCTTTTCATGAAAGACAAGCTGGACGCTGCCTAGCCTCAGCTGAGAGCTTCTGGCTAAATGACCCTCCACGATCTCGGTCAGCTGGTGCTGCTGCTGTCTCCCGGGCTGCTTCTTTCGGTTCTGCTGCTGGCAACCTTCGCTGCCGGGGGCTGAACACACCTGGACTGAGATAGCTTGGCCGCTGACGCCGGCATTGCCGGGATTGCAGCAACGCCGTGGCAGGGACGCTTCTCTTCAACGCACTTCGCGAGGCCATCGATGAGGAAATGGCCCGTGATCCCCATGTCTGTGTGATGGGAGAGGACGTTGGTCATTACGGCGGCTCCTACAAAGTCACCAAGGATCTCTACGAGAAATACGGCGAACTGCGGGTCCTCGACACTCCGATTGCCGAGAACAGTTTCACCGGCATGGCTGTGGGTGCAGCCATGACAGGCCTGAGGCCGATCGTGGAGGGCATGAACATGGGATTCCTTCTGCTGGCCTTCAATCAGATCTCCAACAACATGGGGATGCTGCGCTACACAAGCGGCGGCAATTTCACCATCCCGACAGTTGTGCGGGGCCCTGGCGGTGTCGGTCGACAACTGGGAGCCGAGCACAGTCAGCGTCTCGAGGCTTATTTCCATGCCGTCCCCGGCATCAAGATCGTGGCCTGCAGCACGCCGACCAACGCAAAGGGCCTGATGAAGGCCGCCATCCGCGACAACAATCCGGTTCTGTTCTTTGAGCACGTGTTGCTCTACAACCTCACGGAAGAACTGCCAGACGGCGACTACACCTGTGCCCTCGATCAGGCGGATCTTGTCAAGGAGGGCAGTGACATCACGATCCTGACCTACTCACGCATGCGTCATCACTGCCTCAAGGCTGTGGAGCAGCTCGAGGCGGACGGGATCAATGCTGAACTGATCGATCTGATCAGCCTCAAGCCCTTTGACATGGAGACGATTGCCCGCTCGATCCGCAAGACCCACAAGGTGATCGTGGTTGAGGAGTGCATGAAGACCGGTGGCATCGGTGCCGAGTTAATCGCTCTGATCACTGAGCACTGTTTCGATGAGCTCGATGCCCGGCCGATCCGGCTGTCCAGCCAGGACATCCCCACCCCCTACAACGGCAATCTCGAGAATCTGACCATCATTCAGCCGCATCAGATTGTCGAAGCGGCTCAGACCATTGTTCGTCAGGGGCTCTGATTGATGGCCCGTCAACAGGGCTGGTTCGCCCTCATCCTTGCGCTTGCCATCGCGGCAGCTGCAGTTCTGTCCAGCTTCCCGCTGCAGCTCGGACTTGATTTGCGTGGGGGCAGTCAGCTCACACTGGAGGTTCAGCCGGCCGGAGAGATCACCACCATCGGCGCCGAGCAGATGGAGGCGGTGAAGGCGGTGCTCGATCGCCGCGTCAATGGTCTCGGTGTGGCTGAATCCACGCTGCAGACCGTCGGTGATGATCAGCTCGTGCTGCAGCTGCCGGGTGTCACCGATCCGACCCGCGCCGCAGACGTGCTCGGAAGCACGGCCTTGCTCGAGTTCAGAGCTCAGCAGGAAGGCACGCAGGAGGAAGTGCAAAGCCTTCGACAGCTGAGAGGCCAGCTGCAGAGCGTACTGGCCACGCGTAATGAAGATGACGCATCCGAGCTTGACCCCGTTGAGCAGGACGAGCTCGCGAGACGCCAGAAAGAACTCGGTCTTGATGGAACGGCCAAGACGGAGACGGAGCAACTGGAGCAGCTGCTCGCGCGCACCAATCAGGAAATTCTTGATCGGTTCGAGTCCACGGCCTTCACCGGTAAGCAACTGGTCAGTGCAGGTCGTCAGCAACAGCAAAACGGCTCTGGCTGGGAGGTGACTCTGAATTTCAACGCTGAGGGTGGCGAGAAATTCGCCGAACTCACCCAGTCGATCGCCGGCACGGGGCGCCTGCTGGGCATCGTTCTTGATGGTGAACTCATCAGTGAAGCCAGCGTCGGTCCCCAGTACAAAGCCGCCGGAATTTCAGGAGGCACGGCGTCAATCTCCGGCAATTTCACGGCTGAGGACGCCCGTGACCTCGAGGTTCAACTGCGGGGTGGTTCGTTGCCCTTGCCGGTGGAAATCCTTGAGGTGCGCACCATCGGACCATCTCTTGGTGCGGAAAACGTCCGTCGCAGCCTGATCGCCGCCCTTTCAGGTCTTGTGCTGGTGGGCATTTTCATGCTGCTGATTTACCGGCTTGCAGGTGCTGTGGCGGTGATGGCACTCAGCCTCTATGCCTTGTTCAACCTCGCGGTCTATGCCCTGATCCCTGTCACGTTGACGCTGCCAGGGATCGCTGGGTTCATCTTGAGCATCGGCATGGCGGTGGATGCCAACGTGCTGATCTTCGAGCGCATCAAGGATGAACTGCGGCGAGGCAACACCCTGATCCGATCGATTGAAACGGGATTTTCCGAGGCGTTTTCATCAATTGTTGACGGCCACCTGACCACCTTGATCAGTTGTGCCGCTCTCTTCTTCCTCGGCACAGGTCTGGTGAAGGGCTTTGCGGCGACTCTCGGCATTGGTGTTCTGCTGAGTCTGTTCACGGCTCTGACCTGTACTCGCACGCTGCTGCGCTTCCTGATGAGCTATCAGGGCTTGCGGCGTCCGACGAACTTCCTGCCGGCAAGGCAACTTCCCACGACAGCGTCCTGAGCCATGGCTTTCACATCATCCGCAACTGATCAGCGACCTCTGCGCTTCCCTCTGACCAGTCGTCGTCGGCAGGTCTGGTTGGTGTCTGCTGTCTGCCTGCTGCTGAGCCTGATCGGGATTGTGCGCAGCTGGACTGACCCTCAGATCGGATCGCCTTTGAGACCAGGTCTCGACTTCACCGGTGGAACTCAGATCCAGCTGGAGCGCAGCTGCGCTGACAGCTGCGCTCAGCTCAGCACCATCGCCGTCGAATCTGAGCTTCAGCAGATCAAGCTTCCGGTTCAGGGCGGAAAAGCACTCCCCAAGTTGGAGAACGCCCGCGTTCAGCTCCTTGATGGAGGCCAGTCGGTTGTTCTGCGCATGCCGGCCCTCTCCGCAGGCCAGGGGCAGGCTGTGATCGAAGCACTTGAACCGGTTGCTGGACCCTTTGAGCCTGGAGGTCAGTCCGTTGACACCATCGGTCCCAGCCTTGGTGGACAGCTGCTGCGCAGCAGTCTGATTTCCCTGCTGGTCGCTTTCACGGGAATTGCTCTGTACATCACCGTTCGCTACGACCCTCGCTACGCCTTTCTGGCTCTGGTGGCCCTGGCTCACGACATCGTGATCGTGTGCGGCGTCTTTGCCTGGCTTGGACTCGCAACGGGTCTGGAGGTTGACAGCTTGTTTGCCGTTGCTCTGCTGACCATCGCTGGATATTCCGTGAATGACACCGTTGTTGTTTTCGACAGAATTCGCGAGCGCCAGCGCATGGATGGTGATCTTCCTCTCTCCGTGCAGGTTGACCGCGCTGTGTCAGCCACACTGACCAGAACCATCTACACCAGCGGAACCACACTTCTGCCCCTGGTTGCCCTCATCCTGTTCGGTGGTTCAACGCTTTACTGGTTCGCCATTGCTCTGGCACTGGGTGTGATCGTTGGCAGCTGGTCCAGCATTGCCCTGGCGCCTTCCCTGTTGAGCATCTGGCCATCCCGATCTGGTGCAGCTGCCGGTGCCTGATCGCGCAGCGACAGCCTCAGTTCGCTCCCAGCGCTGGATCCCGCTGCTGTTGCTTGTTCTGGCTCTGAGTGATCTCAGAACGGAACTGCGACTGTTAGCGGATCAGGTGACCCTGACGGCTTTGATTTTTGCTGTACGTCATCACCTGCTCGCCGTGGTGGTGCTGTCCTTGCAACCTTCACTCTGGAGGCGCTATGGCCCGCTCCGTCGGCGCGTCAGTAACGAAACTGGCGATACCCCTTGATCTCCAGAGAGTTCTGCTGTTCAGCGTTCAATCGTCCATCTCTGGCAACGTCGAATTCAATGCAGTTGAAGCGTCGATAAGCGCTCACTGGGGTGCATGTTCGGCGCGGGCGTTGACTGGTCTGAACACGAACGTCCTCGATCACTTTGGTGGTTGGAAGATCGCTGGCTTCTCCAGCCCCCGTTGCCGTTGAAGTCGCGTTGGGCGGTGATTGCTGAAAGGAACAGAGCTCCTTCGCGAGGTCTGTTGCCGCTTGATCAAGACAGGCTTCGTAATCCGCCTCAATCTTGGCTCTGCGCTTTTCATCCGCCAAAAGCTCGAGTTTGCGTCGTTCCTGGCGGGTGAGAGGAATGGTCTTGCGAACGCGTTGTGTGGTCGTGACGGTGAAAGTTCCCCCCTCCTTGATCCAGCGTTCGGCTTCCTGCTCGGCCTGCGCTTGCGATGGATAGGCGGGGCGAAGCTCCTGAGGCTCCTCCATGGTGCTGGTTTGACGCAGATTGGCGTAAAAAAAACCGGCGTAGATCAGCAGGCCCAGTACTCCGCTTCCGGCCACCGTTGCGAACACACTCAGGGAGGAGGGCCGATCCAGGGATCCAGCTCAGAAGCCGTCGAAAACTAGCAGTCTCTTTCTGGTGTCTGCAGCGCTGTCGCGTTGTGCTGTCATGGTTTTGCCTAGTCTGCTCGCATCGTGAGCACCAACCGCCATGTCGCTTGATCTGGACGCCAAGAAGACACTGTTGCGGAAAATTCCCCATGGCCTGTTCATCTGCGGCGTCGCCGAGGGTGATGAGGTGAACGGATTCACGGCCAGCTGGGTCACCCAGGGCTCGTTCGAGCCGCCTCTGGTGGTGATGGGTGTGCGTGCTGACAGCACCAGCAACGGCATGATCAAGCGCACACGTCGTTTCTCTCTCAACGTGCTGGCCGCCGACCAGAAGAATCTGGCTGCGACATTCTTCAAGCCCCAGTCGGCTGTGGGTGGCCGTTTTGAGGCTGCGCCCTTTGAGCTTGGCGCCCTCGGTCTGCCGATTCTGAAGGATGCCCTGGGCGGTGTTGAATGTGAACTTGTGGGTGAGCTTGCCCACGGTGATCACACCGTGTTCATCGGCGAGGTGAAATCAGCGGTGCTTCACAGAGATGGAGATGCCCTTGAACTGAGCACCACCGGTTGGCAGTACGGCGGTTAACAGGTCCTGTTAACTCCAGCGGTCCATGATCTGCTTGACCACGACCTGCTCCATCCCCACCTGAAGCACCACAACCAGTGGCAGCGCCAGCAACACCCCAGGAAGACCCAGCAGAGCACCCAGGCTCAGCTGGGAGGTCAGGGCCACAGTGGGAAGCAGATTCACGGTCCGCCGAAGCAACAGCGGCGTGAGCACGAAGGCTTCCAGGTTCTGCAGTGCCAGCCGCAGCACCAACACCTGAAGCATCGTTGCCGGTGAGATCATCAGCGCCAGGCTGAGAGGCAGAAGCGTTGCCGCTGTGGGCCCGATCGTTGGCACAAACGTGAGTAGACCACAGACCAGAGCGGAGAGCAGAGCCAGCGGAATGCGCAGAATTGCCAGACCTGCCCAGGTGCAAAGAAACATCGCCAGGGCGGAGAGAGTCATGCCAGCCAGCCAGCCACCAAGAGCAGTGCGGCACTGGTCCAGGAGGTCCTCCATCGATGCGCGTGCAGGACGCGGTGTCGCAGCAACCACCATGCGTCGGTGTGCAGAGGGGTCCAGGGCGAGCAGCACCGCCAGCAGGCTCATCAGCAGCACCTGAACCAGACCGTTGGCTGCTCCTCCGGCAACCCCGAGTAATTGAAATCCGAAGGGTTGGATGCGATCCCAGCTGAACTGGTCAGGCAGGCTGCGTGCCAGTTCTCCAAGCAGGGGTTGATTGGACAACAGCGCCTGGACCTGACCGAACAGTGCAGGCAACAGGGTTGTGAGCTCTTCGAACTGGTTGATCAGCTGAGGCAGCAGCAGCTGCATCACCAGCACTCCTCCCACGACTGCGATCATCAGCACTGCCAGCAGTGCAATCGGACGGGGGAGCCGGAAGCGATGGATCAAATGGTGAACAGGCACATCAAGCGCCACCGCCAGCACCACCGCGCCGAACAGCACCAGCAGCACCCAGCGCAGCTGCCAGGTCAGCAGAGCAAGCACCACAAGGGTGAGAGCTGCCAGCAGATTGCTTGGGTTCATGCGGCCGCGCGACGTTTCTTCCAGGGATCCAACAGGTCGTGGATCACGATTTCCCGGATCAGCACCTGGATCACCACCGCCAGAGGCAGGGCCATCAACAGACCCAGAGGTCCGAACAGAACCGTGAAAATGAACTGCGCCGTCAGTGTGAGTCCAGGCAGCAGGTTCACCTGCTGCTGCATCACTGAGGGAGTGATCACATAGCTTTCAACGTTCTGGATCACGACGTAAAGCCCCAGCACGGCAACGGCCTTCCAGGGATCGTCAAGCAGAGCCACCGCCATGGGGAACACGGTGCTGAGGGTGGGCCCCACATTGGGAATGACGTTGAGCAAGCCAGCCAGCAGGGCGTTGGCCATCACCAATTTCACCCCAAGCAGTGAGAGTCCGATTCCTGCCAGTAAGCCGACGCAAAGCGAACTGATCAGCACGCCGATCATCCAGCTGCTCAGCGCTTCTCCACACTGCAGAAGAATGGTTCTGGCGCGTCTCCGATAGAAGGAAGGCACCAACTGAATGGCCACGTTGCGATAGGACTCCGGCTGGATCGACACCATCAGCGCCACCGCAAACACAAACACCAGCTGAACCAGTCCGCTGCCGAGATTGCTGGCCAGACCCAGCAAACCCTTGATACCTCCACTCACTCCGGACGCCAGAGCCGTGCTGTTGGGGAGTGATGAAAGGTCACCCGGGACGAGCCGTGCTCCGACATCAGTTGCCTCGCCTGCGCCGTAAACAAGTGATGAGGCATGGTTGACCCAACCCATCACGATCTGTTGGAGCTCGCGGGCAGCAGCAGGAAGCTGTTGCAGCAGCTGTTGAAACTGACTGAAGAACGGTGGAATGATCACGGCCACTGCAAGGGCCACGATCAACAGCAGACCGAGCAGACAGATCACCAGGGCCAACGGCCTCTGAATCGTCCATCGCCGGCGCAGTGCACCCACCAGGGTGCAAATCGCCATGGCGAGAACCACAGCGGCGAACAGATGAATCAGGACTTCGCGGAGGCTCCAGAGCAACAGCCCGGACGTCAGCAACGCCGCCAGTCCGAGCCAGTGCTGAAATTTCACCCGTCTGTGCCTTCCTCGCTGGAGTCATTGTCGCCGGAGTTCTGCGAATAACCCATTCCGTTGGAATCCGCATAACGTTGCGCAAAGCGCATGAAGCGTTCGAAATCCGCCTCGCTTTTCCAGGTGTAGGTCGCTTCCAGGGCAAAAGGCTTGCCGTTCACGAAACGGCCATTCACTTCGCGGGTCACCATTTCACCTTCTTCATCCACCATCCACATGCCGGCGATGGCTTCCATCGTTTCCGGTGCCAGTGCCTTGGGTTCCTCGAAGACAAATTTGGCTTGCCCGGTGCGACCATCGCGGCTGCGCGTCATGCGGATATCGGGAACCACCGGCTCGTCTATGCCGCGGAAGAACTGAATCGCCGCCTTGTCGCCTTCAGCCATGGTTCATCTACTTGGAGGTGTGGATCTTAATTGGAGATCCCAGGGATGACGTGCCCTTGATCCAGAAGCAGTCTGGCTGCTTGCTCGCAGCTGAGTCCCTGGAGATTCACGGAGGATCTCGCAGGTGATCGCTCAAGCTCACGGTCATAACAGCTGTCGTAGTAATCGAGCATGGCTTCACAGGCCACATCCCAGTTCTGGGAATCGATCGCTTCGATCGCCTGTCGCGTGCGCTGAGGACCGAGCCGTTTCTGTATTCGTTCGGTGGCTTGCCGCAGTTCGGCCTGTTCATGACACGAGTAGACCTTCACAAGTCGCTCCACGCGTTCCTGATCACTGCGCTGGATCTCCAAGACCGGAGACGACTGCATCTGATCAAACAGCCCTTTTGGAATCCTGCAGCGGCCGACCTGGATGCTTTCAGCTTCTAGCCAGATCTCCTGCACTTCTTGATGGCGTAAAACCTCCAGGCATTCCGCCAGTTTGTTTTCGTAGTGCTCGCTGGTCGGTTGCGGCGGCAGCCCCAGGTTGCCGAAACTGCTGCCGCGGTGACTGGCGAGCCCCTCAAGATCGATCACACCAACACCCTGTTGGTTCAGTTCCAGCAACAGGTCCGTTTTGCCAGTGCCTGTTCTGCCACCGAGCACCCGCAAGGGCCAGGTCTGCTCGAAGCGATTCAGCACCCATCGGCGATAACTCTTGTACCCCCCTTCCAGCACCATCACGGGGTGATCGCTCAGGCCAGCCAGCCAAGCCATGCTGTTGGACCTCATTCCTCCACGCCAGCAGTAGATCCTCAGGGGATTTGCGGGTCCAGCGGCTGCCGTTGTGAGTGCACTCGATAATTCGGCCAGAGAGGGACCGCAGAGCTTCAAACCAAGTTGGATCGCTGCGAGTCGCCCCTCTTGCTTGTAGTTCAGGCCCACCAGGTGACGCTGCTCATCGGTGAACAGAGGGATGTTGACAGCGCCCGGCCAGTGGCCTTGAGCAAATTCCGAGGGTGTTCTCACATCCACGATGGTCCCCTGCGCCGTGCGGAAGCTGTTGAGACCGGTCACGATGCTGTTGCCCATGCCTGACATAGTGGGCCAATGCTGAGCCAGTCGGTGCCGGCACATCGCCATGCTTTCCGGACGACCTCCCTCCACACAACTCGGCATTGATCAGTTGCTGGAGCGACTGGTTTCTGGATCATCTCGACAGAAGCGTTCCACGGCTTCAGCGCTGGAAAAGATTTCAGAGCAGCTTTCAGGTCAAGCCGATGTTGCCCTGAAGGCTTACTCCCCAGAGGGGGATGACTGGGGAGCGGGCTGGATCTTGCAGATCCTTCAGCGTCACCACCCGGAGGCTTTGGACGCCATTGAAGGTGCCTCTGCCGGTTGGTTTCAGATGCCGTCGTCCTGCGGGATCGACTACTCGGATCTCCAACGTGCATTGCTCACAGAAGAGTTTGAGGAGGCTGATCGCCTCACCAGTTGCGCACTGCGCCAGCTGGCTGGTGATCAGGCTGTGGAACGCGGATACGTCTATTTCAGCGAGGTCCCTTCGATGACACCACTGGATCTCACCACCATCGACAGGCTCTGGATCGCCTATTCCCAGGGACGTTTCGGATTCACGGTCCAAGCTCGACTGCTTCGTGCACTCGGCGGTCGTTACGACAGGCTCTGGCCGAAGATCGGCTGGAAGAACGATGGTGTCTGGACCCGTTATCCCGGCAGTTTTCAGTGGTGCATGGATGCACCTGAGGGACACATGCCATTGGTGAACCAGCTCAGGGGAGTCCGTTTGATGGATGCGCTACTTCAGCATCCCGGTCTGGCGAGCAGAACCTGACACCTTGGATTGCTCTGGCAGAACGTCAGCGGGCCGGTAAGGTCGAAAAGGATGAAACAGTGCTGATGTTCAGCCGATTTCTACCTCAATTTCGGTGGGCTGATTTCATCCTTCCGTCAACTTTTCAGCTCAGTCCATTGATGGAGCTGTTGCTGGAGCCTGTTGACTGCAATGAGACCTCGTGTCGGTTGCAACTGGGTCTTCAGGAAGCCTTGGTCAACGCCGTGCGTCACGGCAATGCGGGAGACCCTCGCAAGTGCCTGCGCATCCGTCGGATTCTCACGCCGAATTGGTTGATCTGGCAGATCCAGGATGAAGGTGATGGTCTGTCGAGTGATGCCAGGCAAGGTTGTTTGCCGGAACAAGTCGATGCCAATCAAGGGCGTGGTCTGTTTCTGATGCATCAGTGTTTTGACGACATTCGCTGGAGTCGTCGAGGCAACAGGGTGCAGTTGGCCTGCCGCCGGCCTGGATCCAGCCAACGGGCCATTAGTGCCGAGGGCAGCCAGGGTCTTTCAGCTCTCCCCTGATCCAGCCCAGAGCCTGCTGAGTCAAAGCTTCGACGTCATGATTTCGTCCGTTTTGCAGCAGCTGCGCCAGTGCCGCGGCCAGCAATTCCGCTCCGCGTCGATCCGCGTCGGATTTGAGTTTGTGCCATTCACGATCACTGATACTGAGGCTCTGATGCAGAGACAGAGCCTGTTCAATCGACTGTTCAGGCCATTTTTTCGCGGACACGTTGGCGTTGGATCAGCGGGGTCTCTCTATCCTGACTGCTGTGGTTGCTGGTGGTGGTGAACAGACAGCTTCGCAGTCGGGGAGGTTTGCACGGACTGCGCTCTCTTCTCCGCTATCAGCCCAGATCTTGGGAGGCAAAGGATCGACGCTCGATCCGTCGAATTCAGCAGCGTCGACTGCTTCGTCAATTGGTGGAGGCTGACCCTGAAGCTTTCAACTGGCTGATCACACCAGAACGTGGTCAGCGTTTCTGGAGAGCTCTGCGCTGGGGTGGACCGGCTCTGGTGCTGGGGTGTTGGCTGACTCGCTGAAACTCAGGCAGCCACTGCTGGGCTATCGACCACAACCAGTGAATCCGGTGCTTCCTGAAGCCGCTGTTCGGGATGAATCTGGCCTTCATTCGGGGAGGGCAGAGCTTGGCCTTTGATCCAGGCCTGATAGAGGGCACGCCGACGTCGATCCTCCGCAAGCACTAGACGATCCGCAGCCGAAGTTGGGCTTTCACCTGGATTGAGAGCTGTTCGCAGACCAATACCAAAACCTTGCGCTTCAACCTGAACCTTTCCTTCCATGAAAACGATCTGAAAGGTCCATCCCCGCAACCAGCGGATCCGAAAAGGATTCGACATGGACGGAGTCCCTGAGTGATTGCACCATATGGGGTTGCCGTGCCACTGCAAGCGTCTATGTCAGGGAATCACTGTGTTGAGGTCATGAAGTCTTGATGGCCGTCCACACCCTGGTCATGAAATGAGATTCTGCTTGCACTTCACTGAAGCCAGCATCTTCGAGGCGCTGGTCAATGTCATCACTGATGAAATTTCGGTAGTAAGGCTCGTGAAAGACGCGTCTGAAGTTGTTCATGGCAACGTCGAACTGCGGCGAATCCTTCAATTGCACTGAGTCGGCCAAAACCAAAACCCCGCCGGGTTCAAGCAGGCGGTAGCAGTCCTGAAGCACTGCCTGCCGGGCATCGGCAGGCAGTTCGTGAAACAGGAACACGCAGGTGATGGCCTGGAAGCCACCGTCATCGAACGGCATTCTTTCTGCGTTTCCCTGAACAAGCTGCACCAGCGGTTTGTTGGATTGGTTCAACCATCGATTGGCCTGGCGCAGATAGGCCTCGGAAAGGTCCACGCCCACGAGAGTGGCTTGCGGCAGCGCAGCACGAATCTGATGCAATGTTCTGCCCGTGCCGGTAGCCACATCGAGGATGCGCAGGCTTCCCGGTGCACGGTCTGCAAATCGCTTCAACCCTTGTTGCAGTGAAGGCAGGATCCGGCGCCGCATCGCATCGGCAGCACCGTTGAACAGGATGTCGACCTGAAGGTCGTACAGCTCGGCGGAGTGATCGCTGAGGTAACCGTCGGTTTGATGGTGAAAATTCTGGAGGTAATAGTCGGGATAGAGATCGCGGTTAGCCAGGTCAGGAATGTCCTTGACGTCTCTGGCACGTCTTCTGGCCCAGTTGGAGGGCAGATCCAGCCACACGCGTGGGTAGCGTTCAGCCCACTCCAACCAAGGGATATCAAACAGCAGCGACTGGGGATAAATCCCTGACTCAGAATCCTGCCAGTCACGCTGATGCAGATCATCCAGCGACTGACGCAGCGCATCCATCATTTCGCTGGGAACAGGTTCCGTTTTGGGCACCACATCAGGCGCCACCACTTCCATCACTTTGGTGCTCAGTTCCTTGTGGACCAGCCCGGCAAGGCTGCGGCCCTGTTGCATGGTCCGGTAAGCGATTTCAGTGAAACTGGGCGCCATGAAAAGGATTGAGATCCAAGCTCATTTCAATGGATTGCGAACCTGGTTGTGGGCTTTTGCTGGACTGAACACGAAAGTTATGTGAAGCATCGGTGAAAATGGTAGCCGTTGCTACAGAATTGCCTCAGGTACCCCAGGAGCTCTCGATGGCCGTTGAGATCACCACCGCCGGAACCATGGCGTCGTATTCGGGCAACGTGCTGGAGCGTCGTCAGCGAGCGGCCGCTGAATTCCTGGCCTGGGCAGAGCACCACGCCCATGACGTGCTGAGGCAGCAAGCGGCCCATGCTCAAGTTGAAGGCCACCCTGATCGACTGGATCAGCGCAGCGCTCTGGCTCAGCAACAAGTGTGTGCTCGTCGCCGTCTGCATGCCAGGCAACTGCATGACAGCGCTATGGCGCAACTAAGGCACGCCTAAGGCGTGAAGCAAAGCTTCAGGTGATGCCCCGGAATCGTCGTGCAGCGCTTCACTCGATCGGCCTTCCTTGAAAGAGACCAAGGTCTGTCAGAGCGAACAGGTCGTCGTTGTTGAGATGATTCGCCACGCCTGCTTGGCAACTACAACGTTGAAGCAGAATTGTCGTCGATTGTTTCACGATGACTCGGTTTATCTCAGGCTTTTGGTTCGCCGTCCGGATAGACTTTTAACACATAACCATTGTGGCTGAAGCGAATGGATTGATTCGTGTTTTCGCGCTCATAATTTTTCCCATTATTCGAGTTGGGAAATACAAAGCTGTAGTCATTGGAATAAAAATCAATAGTGGCATTATCATCTTTCCCTTCTTTGTCTTCGAAGCGGCAATCCCCTGAAAGAGCGCTTTTTTCCGTTCCCGGCCACTCAAGCGAGCACCATGCGGTTTGTTGCGATGAACAGGACGAAAGGGCGGTTGCAGCAACGCCAATGATGGTGACAGCAAATAATTTTTTCATTTTCAGGTCCGGTTCTAAATACTTTAACCTGAGTTTTGGTGACTTTATTTCTGTGTTGCTTCAGAGCTGTGACAAAGTCCGAATGGATGGCTTCCGAGCATACAAAGAGATCCCGGTCGATAGCCAGTGCGCCGTGCGATTGAGCTAGAAAAAAGTCCCCTTGCGGGGACAATGACTTGATGATCTGTTTTAAAGATTTGCCCCTGAATGCATTCAGAAACTGCTGATCAAGCGTCGTAGTACATCACGAATTCGTGGGGGTGCGGACGCTGACGCAGTTGCTGCACCTCTTCGTATTTCAGGTCGATCCAGTTGTCGATGAAGTCCTTGGAGAAGACTCCACCTTCCAGCAGATAGTGGTGGTCTGCGTTCAGAGCCTCGAGCGCCCCATTCAGGGATGCAGGCACAGTGGCGATCTTCTTCAGTTCTTCTGCGGCGAGTTCGAACAGGTCAACATCCACGCCGTCGCCGGGGTCGATCTGATTCTTGATGCCGTCGATGCCGGCCATCATCATCGCGCTGAAGGCGAGGTAAGGATTGGCCAGGGCGTCGCCGGAGCGGAACTCAAGTCGCTTGGCTTTCGGACTGGGGCCGGTGAGAGGAATGCGAACGGCAGCGGAGCGGTTGCCTTCCGAATACACCAGGTTGACCGGTGCTTCAAAGCCGGGGACCAGTCGCTTGTAGCTGTTGGTCGTGGGGTTGGTGAAAGCGAGGAAGGAGGGAGCGTGCTTGAGAATGCCGCCGATATACCAGCGGGCTGTCTGAGACAGGTTCGCGTAGGTTCCTTCCCCGAAGAACAGAGGCTGTCCCCCTTTCCAGAGACTCTGATGCACGTGCATGCCTGAGCCATTGTCGTTGAAGACCGGCTTGGGCATGAACGTGGCCGTCTTGCCGTACTTCTTGGCCACATTGCGCACGATGTATTTGTAGGTCATCACGTTGTCGGCCGCCTGAATCAGCTCGGCGAACTTCATGCCCAGTTCGTGCTGACCAGCACCGGCAACTTCGTGATGGTGCTTTTCGATGGGAATGCCCAGCTGAGCCATCATCAGCAACATTTCCGAGCGGATGTCCTGAGCGGTGTCGTTCGGAGCGACAGGGAAATATCCCTCCTTCTCCTGGATCTTGTAAGCGAGGTTGCCGCCTTCCTCGATCCGACCTGTGTTCCAGCCGGCCTCAATGGTGTCAACGCTGTAGAACGACCCGCCTTCAGCGGAGTTGTAACGCACGTCGTCGAACAGGAAAAACTCCGGTTCCGGACCGAAGAACGCTGTGTCAGCGAGACCCGTGCTGGCCAGATAAGCCAGTGCTTTCTGGGCAAGAGCTCTGGGACAGCGCTCGTAGGCTTCTCCCGTGCGGGGATCATGAATCGAGCAGATCATGCTCAGGGTTTTATGCCTGTAGAAGGGATCGATCCAGGCGGTTGCAGGATCGGGCACCATGGCCATGTCAGAGGCGTTGATCGCTTTCCAGCCACGGATCGATGAGCCATCGAAGGCCAGGCCTTCCGTGAACGATTCAGGTTCGATCAGGTCCTGACAGACGGTGAGGTGCTGCCACTTGCCGTGCAAGTCCGTGAACTTGAGGTCGATCAGCTCGATGCCTTCATCCTTGATCTGACGAAGCACGTCCTGGGCAGATTTGGCCATGGCGGGGAATTGAGCCCATACAAGTCGCTCCGACCGTAGATATCGATCCGCAGCTGTTTTGTATCAACGAGCACCTTTTTGCCTTCCGTCTCGCTGGGTGGCTTCAGAACGCCACTTAGTAACCGTTTCTGTCAGATTGCTGTGATCGCCTTTGCTGGAGCAGGTTTCATCGCGTTGTCGGTGTTACCTTCCAACCAACGTGGACAGGGCTTGCATGCGCGATGCCATCACTGGACTGATCGGTCAGTACGACCAGCTGGGTCGCTATCTCGATCGTTCTGCGATCGATCGCATCGAGAGCTATTTCGATGAAGCGGAAGTGCGTGTTCTTGCTGTTGAGATCATCAATCGTGAAGCCTCCGAGCTGGTGCGTGAAGCCAGTCAGAGACTCTTTCAGGCGGATCCAGAGCTGTTGCTGCCCGGCGGTAACGCCTACACAACCCGTCGCCTCGCTGCCTGTCTGAGAGACATGGATTATTTCCTTCGCTACGCCAGCTACTCCTTGATCGCCGGCGACAGCACGATTCTCAACGAGCGCGTCCTGAACGGTCTTGACGACACCTACAAGAGTCTTGGTGTCCCAACAGGCCCGACCGTGAGGAGCATGGTGCTTCTGGCTGATGTTCTGTGTGAACGCCTCCTGAATGAGGGTGTTCGTCAGGAGCGTTGCGGACTTGTGCGTCAGCCGTTTGAGCACATGGCCTCCGGTCTTGCAGCCAGCGACGTGCGTCAGCGCTGATCGCAAGAAAAGTCTCCAAATCATTTCAAGCGGCGTCGGAGTGACCGTTCAGGGCCAATTTCTGACCGATTGATGCGTAGGCTTCTCGCCATTGATTTCCGGTTCCGTCTCCGCCGATGACACACCCTCACCCTTCGGTTGACTCGTGCCATCGATGCTCCATCGGTCCGATTGACACACCAGACCGTCTGTTGCTGGGTCCGGGTCCCTCCAATGCCCATCCCACGGTTCTTCAAGCGCTTTCGCGCACTCCCATCGGTCACCTGGATCCGCTTTATGTGGAACTCATGGGGGAGGTGCAGGAGCTCTTGCGCTACGCCTGGCAGACCGACAACCGGTTGACTCTGCCGATGAGCGGCACCGGCAGTTCAGCCATGGAAGCCACGCTGGCTAACACCATCGAACCCGGGGATACGGTTCTGGTTGCGGTGAAGGGATACTTCGGTAATCGCCTGTTGGATATGGCCGGCCGTTACCGCGCCAACGTTCAGGTGATTGAGAAGCCCTGGGGTGAGGCATTCACGCTGGAAGAGATCGAAGCGGGGATCAAGAAGCACAAGCCTTCGATCCTGGCGATGGTCCATGCCGAGACGTCCACCGGCATCTGCCAGCCGATGGACGGGATCGGTGATCTCTGCCGAGAGCACGATTGCTTGCTTCTGCTCGACACGGTGACCTCACTCGGCGGAGTTCCTCTGTATCTGGATGCCTGGAAGGTTGATCTGGCCTACAGCTGCAGCCAGAAGGGCCTCAGCTGTCCTCCAGGCCTCGGTCCCTTCACGATGGGTCCGCGTGCAGAGGCCAAGCTGGCCGCACGCCAAGACAAGGTCCCCAACTGGTACCTGGATGTATCCCTGCTGAACCAGTATTGGGGTAGCGACCGTGTGTATCACCACACGGCTCCAGTCAACATGAACTTCGGCATGCGTGAAGCGCTTCGTCTTCTGGCCGAAGAAGGGCTGGACAACGCCTGGGCACGTCACCGCCGCAACGCGCAAGCCCTCTGGGCTGGCCTTGAATCACTGGGCCTGGAAATGCATGTGCCTGAAGAGCTGCGACTGCCAACGCTCACCACGGTTCGCATTCCCGAGGATGTGGATGGCAAGGCTTTCTCCTCTCACCTGCTCAACACCCACGGCATCGAAGTCGGTGGTGGACTTGGCGTGCTTGCAGGCAAGATCTGGCGGATCGGTTTGATGGGTTACAACTCCACACCTGAAAATGTGGATCGTCTGCTCAATCTGTTCGAGTCCGAACTGCCTCGGTTCCGTCAGAACGCTGCCGTCGCTGCCTGAACCAGCTCCCCAGCAGTGCGGATGCTTCAGGCTCCATCACGCCTCCGGTCACCTGCATGTGGTGGTGCGCGCTGGGGTGTTTGGAGAGATCAATCGTGCTTCCCAGTCCACCACGTTTGGGATCATGCGCTCCGTAGATCACCTGACCGATACGGGCCTGCACCAGAGCTCCTGCGCACATCGGACAGGGTTCCAGCGTCACGATCAATGTGCACTCATTGAGTCGCCAGTCGCCAAGGATTAGGGATGCCTGGCGCAAAGCCACGAGTTCCGCATGCCCGAGTGGATCGGAAGCCCACTCGCGCCGATTGCTGCCGTGGCCGATGCATCGTCCTTGCGCATCCAGCACCACGGCACTGACAGGGATCTCTCCCGACTCACCGAGACGCTCTGCACGCTGGAGCAGGCGCTTCATCCAGGCATGGATCTCAGCGTTCTCCAGCTCGAGCGGTGTCAGGCGCACGTCCAACCCCATCGTGCAGAGGCGTCCAATGTGCCACCGCAGGTGAGAATGGCTGTTCCTTCCGCTCCCTCCTTGATCGGATCCTCCAGGACTTCATCGGCGGCATCGACTGCGACGGAACTGTCCGCATTTGCCTCTTCCGAGGCCCTGGATCCGCAGTTGCAGCGGTTCCTGGAGGACGCCGGCGCCCGCCTGTGTGAGTGGCTCGGGTCGGCCTCCAAGCGATCGCCGCTGCCAGCTCTGCGGCTGCTGCCCGAGGCGTTCCCAGAGCCCCAGGGGGTAGGCGCGGACCGACTGCTGGATGACCTTCAGCAGTTGATGGATGGTGCTTATCAGCCCAACCATCCTGGCGCCCTCGCACATCTGGATCCGCCTCCGAACACGGCATCGATCGCTGCCGAACTGATCTGTGCCGGGCTCAACAACAATCTGCTGGCAGAGGAACTCTCTCCGAGCCTCAGTCAACTGGAGCGCCAGCTCTGCAGCTGGTTCGCCGCCCGTTTTGAATTGCCCCATGGCTCTGGTGGTGTTGCCGCGAGCGGTGGCTCCCTCAGCAATCTCACTGCCCTGGTGACGGCCCGTCATCGGATGGGTCTGGATCATGACCCCGATGCGGTGATTCTGATCAGTGATGACGCCCACGTGTCACTGGAGAAGGCGGCCAGAGTCATGGGGCTCAGGCCAGACGGCATTCGGCGCGTTCCCGTGGATTCCCAGGGACGCATGTTGATTGCAGACCTGCAAGAGCATCTGCAGGAGCTGAAGCAGCACAACCGGCCTTGCATCGCAGTGGTGGCGACAGCGGGCACGACTGTGCGTGGAGCGATCGATCCGATTCCCGCTCTGGCTCAGTTCTGCAAGGACCGGGGCCTCTGGCTGCACGTGGATGGAGCGATTGGTGCTGTCTTTGCACTGTGTCCGGGCACCTCGAACCTTGTGGCTGGGCTTGGCCAGGCCGATTCCATCACGGTGAACCCTCAGAAGCTGCTGGGAATCGCCAAGACCTCGTCGCTGCTGCTGGTGCGAGAACAGTCAGCTCTTCAGGAGACATTCCACACTGGCCTCCCTTATATGGAGCCCGCCTTCGCTGGTGCCCATGGCGGTGAACTGGGCCTGCAGGGAAGTCGCCCTGCAGAGATCCTCAAGCTCTGGCTTGGGTTGCGTCAACTGGGTGAACAGGGGATCAACGCAGTGCTGGAGAAGGCACTGTTGAGACGTCAGCGCCTGGAACAGGGTCTCGACGCCTCTGTCCTGGAGATCACATCAGGTCCCCTGCACCTACTGGCCTGTGCGCCGTTTGGAGCGGATTCCGCACGTTGCGATCACTGGACAGCGGCTGTGCGTCAACGGCTGCTGGATCGGCAGATCATGGTGTCCAGGCCCGTTCATCAAGGGCGGCATCGCATCAAAGTCGTGCTGGGTAACCCCCACACCTCGAATGCGCTGATCGACCAACTTGCGGCCGATCTGAACGAATGCTCACGGGAGATGGTGTGATGCCTGCAGCTCAGAACAAGCGGGGGCGCTGGGTTGCCATCGTGACCGGAGCCATGTCAGTCCTGATTGGTGTTCTGTACCTCGGTCTGATCACGGTTCTCGATAGCCGCGGTCCGATGCGTCCTCCGCCGCCCGAGGCCCTGGCCGGGGCGGAAGTCGTTTCTTTGCCTCCTGCTGGAGGGGCTCCACGACCCGCCGCAGTGCCGCCTGCAGAAAGTCCTGCAGAGAGCGATCCCGCTGGTTGAGTTCGTAGTGGTGCTGAACCACGTCCTGCACTCCGCCATCGCCCCAGTCCTGATCCTGTTGGAAATAGGTCATGAAACTGGCACCGGCGATTCTGGTGAGCCATCCGGCGGCCACACCCTGCACGGCCCGACCGAGCAGCAGGGTCGGCAGGTTCACACTCAGTGCGGTGCCGATCAGAGCCACTCCGCCTTTGACCACCCCCAGCCCCGCAAGGGTCCGACCCACCGAGACAGCCAGCTCCTGGGCCCTGCTCCGGGTCAGTTCGATGCCATACACAGCTCCCACCTCCATCACCATCTGCGCATTCACAGCAGCGGTGCCCAGTAGATCCACTCCGGGCAGTGGCGTTGCGGCGACGACACCCGCACTAATCCACGTGTAGCGATCGATGATTCTCCGGGCTTCGTCCGTGCGCTGCCGGTCGAGCAGATCCCGACCGGCAGAGCCAAGATCTCTGCATTGCAGAAGGATGTTGTCGGCCAGGAGTTCCTCGCCATCGGCATGCAGCACTGCGGCCAACCGTCGCACCAGCAGGCCGATCTCGGCTGGTGGCTGAACGGGACGTTGGCCAGGGCGAGGCAGTGACTGGGGGCGTGCACTGGCAGGAATCACATCGTCGGGTTGCAACCATTCAGAGCAGCGTTGTCGCAACAGCTGAAGCAACCTGCGTTCCTCCTCCTCGCCTCTGAGATCACACTTGTTGAGAACCAGCACAAGACGCTTCCCCAGTCCTGACAGGCTCTGAACCACACTGAGTTCGCTCTTGCGCAGATCGCCATCCACCACAACGATCATGAGATCGGCTCTGCTGGCTTGGCGTCGTGCCTCCTGCTCGCGTCCTCTCCCTTCCTGTCCTGCTTCAAGGATTCCCGGCGTGTCCACGAGAAGAACCCCACGCTCAAGACCTTTGAGCCGAAGCCGATAGCTGCGACTTTCACTGGTGGAGCCCATGGCGGCACCGACATCGCCGACGATCTCCTTGAGCAGGGCACGGATCAGAGATGTTTTCCCACTGGAGCCGGTGCCGAAGACCACAAGCACAAGATCACCGCGCTCAAGCTCCCTGGCGACCCGTTGCCGTTCCTGCAGCAGAGACTGACGTGCCACATCGTCCTGAAGGCGTTCCAGCAGACGATCCACGCTGGACAGGCTCTGTTCCGCTGCATCTCGACTGCTCTTCGGTGCCGGTCTGTCCTGCGGAGATGAGGCGTCCCGACGTTGACGCTGTGTGCGCCACTGACGCAGCCATGGCAGGCCAACCTGAATGACGACCGCCACAAGCAGAACCGTTCCGATCAGCAGCACGGGGCCGACCAGCCAGGGCGGTAGCCAGTAACTCAGGTCCCATAGCAGGTTTCGGATTCCCTGCAGCACCAGGCCAATCACCATGAGGGCGATCAGACCAGCGGCTCCCAACAGAATCCAACGTGTCGATCCCTTCATCCTCCGTTGATCCCTCCTCGTCCCGCCGCGCGGATGATGTCAGCCCAGAGCGATGCCGCAAGGGCGCTTGAGCTTGTGGATGGACTGTTGTCGTCATTGCCGAGCCAGATGCCCAGCACCCAGCGACGCGAGGGCTCATAGCCGACGAACAGAAGATCCCTGCCCTCATTGGTGGTTCCGGTCTTGCCCCCTTCCTGTCCTCCCAGCGATGCAGCAGTGCCGGTGCCGTTGCGCACAACCGCGCGCAGCAAAGCCTGCATCTGAGCTGCACTGGCGCGGCGAACAGCCTGCCGACCTGGGTTCACACCGCGCTGATCGTCGCCAGCAAGGCTGCCGCAGCCACGCAGCTTGTCGTCGCGACAGGTTTCCGCATCGAGCAGACGACGAATCGTGTTGGGGGGCTTCCATTCCCCCTTGTTAACAATGGCTGCATAGGCTCCAGTCAGCTCGATCAGTCGCACTTCGCTCTGGCCGAGTGCGAGGCCTGGAACCGGATCCAGCGGCGTGGTGATGCCGAGGGCTCTGGCTTGGCGAACCACCTGTTCAAGTCCAACCCGCTGTGCCAGGCGCAGAGCCGCTGTGTTGCTGCTGGATGCAAAGGCGTTGGTGAGGCTGAGGCGCCCTTGACAGCTGCTTTCAAAGCGCTGCCCTCTCCAGTTCAGGGAGCTGCAGTCAATGGTTTCGCTGGGTTTGATTCCCCTTTCCAGAGCCGCCAGGTAAGTCATCAACTTGAAGGTGCTGCCTGGCTGTCTCAGGGCCATGGACGCACGGTTGAACTGACTGAAGCGATAGTCACGTCCGCCGGCGATCGCCAGAACTCCTCCTGTGCTGCTGTCGATCACCACGGCGGCCCCTTCACTCACGCCGAGTCCACCGGCATTGCTGACCAAATTGCGCAGCTGTCGTTCCACCACCGACTGCAGCACGGGGTCAAGGTGGGTTTCGATCAGGAAATTCCCTTCTGCGGCAACCTCCGGACCCACAAGTGCCGTCAGGTCCCTGCGCACCTGATCGGTGTAAAAAGGTGCTGATCGGGTCAGAGCAGTCCTGCTGCAGGCCTGGGGTGCGAGCTGGATGGGTTGACGTCTCGCCAGACGAGCGGCGTCGAGTGAAAGGCGACCGGAATCGGCCATTTTGTTGAGCACGCGGTTGCGGGCTTCAAGAGCTCGCTGAGGGTGACGGCAGGGATCGTGACCATTGGGTGATGGCAACAGTCCCACAAGCAGTGCGGCCTGCTCAACGCTCAGATCAGCCGCCGATTGATCAAAAAAGGTCTGGGCGCTGTCTTCGAATCCCCAGCCCACCCCGAGGTAGACCCTGTTGAGATAGCTCAGCAGCAGCTCACGTTTGCTGAAACGGCTTTCCAACTGCAGCGCCACTAGCAGTTCGCGCCATTTACGGCCAAGGGTGTCGCCTTCTCCGACCAGGTTGGGGTAGAGGCTCCGGGCCAATTGCTGGGTGAGGCTGCTGCCACCTTCAAGAACCCTTCCGCCAGCGAGGTTGGCGGCGAAGGCACGCAAGCTTCCGATTGGATCAACACCTGGATGCCACCAGAAGCGGTTGTCCTCACTGCTGAGCAAGGCATCGATCAACAACGGAGAAAACTGGTCAAGGCTGTCCAGTTCCCGGTGTCGATTGGAATCCACCGATTTGAGCGGTTTGTTGTTGCCGTCGTAAATGGCCAGTGGTCCGCGAACGCTGGCCAGTCGTCCACGCACAGGCACGTTGAAGGTGGCCAGAGCGAGGAGCAGTCCGGCCCCGCCCAGACAGCCCAGGATGCTGATTCCCAACGACTTGCGGATGCGCTGCTGCAGTCGTTGGTTTGATTTCTCAAAACCAATCCAGGGGGTATCGGCGTCTTGGGTCGGGGAAAAACCGATGCGATCGCCGTCCTGGAGCTCCAGCTGTTGCACACGTCGCCCTTGCCACCACAGTCCATTGGTTGACCCTTGATCCTTGAGAATCCAGTGCCGGCCTTGTTTCTGTAACAGCGCATGCAGGCGACTGACTGCTGCATGGTCGATACGGATCTCCACGTCTGCATCGCGTCCAATCCGATAGCCCTCGCCGTGCAGATGCAGGGTGCGATCAGGGCGATCCTGCTGATGAATCCTCAGCAGGGCCAATCCCCTGGGTTCAGCCGTCGCTCTGCTCATGTCTGTTGCTGAAGGCGTCGATGGCAAAGCAGAGGACTGCCAGGTTGATGGCGACATCCGCCCAGTTGAAGATCGGAAACTGGATCGGCACCAGTTCCAGAAAATCGGTCACGTGGCCCAGCCGCCAGCGGTCAATGCCATTGCCAATCGTGCCTCCGAGCAGAAAGCCGAGGGCCAGTCCCATCCAGAGGCCTCGTCGGGCCTCCCGCCAGATCCAGATGCTCACGCCGATGGCTACCACCAGGCTGAGAATTCCCAGGATCATCGAGGAATCCCGGAACAGACTGAAGGCAGCACCTGTGTTGCGCACCAGATTCAGTTGCAGCAATCCGGGAATGAAGGGCTTCGACTCCCCTGGAAGCAAAACGCCTCGGGCCCAGTGCTTGCTGAGCTGATCCAGCATCACCATGAGCACACTGAGCGCGACGACGCTGCCGCGTCGCATGCTTCGGGCTGGTCTGTTGTTCATGGCATGGTTCCGGCTCATTCCACCCAGAGCACACGACGGCTCACGCGTGCGATCAGTCCGGCGGCGCAACACAGGGCGAGCTGGGCAGCCAGGGGCCCGAGGCTGTACCCGAAGACAAGTTCGATCAGGGGCTCATTCCAGCGATTCAGTGCAGCCCCCAGAACAAGATTGATCAGACCGCAGAGCTGGATGGTCAGCAGGCCGGCCATGGCTGCGAGAGTCAGTCGGGCGATGTCATTCATTCCGTTCTGCTGGGCCAGCCGACCGGTCAACCAGGCGGCGGGGACAAATCCAGCCAGATATCCGAATCCAGGATTCAGCACATAGGCGAAACCACCACCTCCATGGAACACAGGCAGGTCCACCAAGCCGATGGTCAGATAAGCCACTGAAGCGATCACGCCCGCTCGTGGGCCCGCGACGAGGGCGCAGACGAGCAGTGCAGGAACCTGCCAGGTGCTGGGAAGACCCAGCAAGGCCGGGGGTAATTCAGGCAGCGGCAGAAGCAGGGCAGTCGGAATCAGGCTTCCGACCAGGATCAGAAGCAATCCGGCAAGAGCGCCGCTCCAGGTGGCCAGTGCCCGCACGGGCAAACGTCAGCTCGCACCATCCTGCTGTAAGAGAGATGCATTGCCCAGCCGAGATGTCCGTTTCCATTGGTGACCAGGTGCGACTGATTCGCCCTCAGACCTTCCTGAAGACAGCTGATCCAATGCCGATGCTCAGGCCTCCTGATCTTGTGGCCCACAACGAGATCGGCAGGGTCATGGCACTGCAGCCGGCGCAAACAGCCGCGGTTCGCTTTGCCAGAGGCACGTTTTTGCTGTCGATCGAGCAACTCACGCTTGTGAGCGAAGACTTGAACAAGCTCTCTGATCAGGATGCTCCATCGAACTCCGAAGGCTTATCGGATTCCGATGTTTCATCAGAGACGGAGGCGACTGCTGATCCAGCGGACTGATCAAGGCGCGCTGCCTTCAGCAAAACCGCTGAGGGTCCATTGTTTCTCCAGTGATTCCAGGGTTCCCGCGGGACCGCACAAGCTGAGTTGCGGGCTCTGCAAGTGGCGTCCTGCAGCGTCACGCAGATCACTGGCCCGCAGCTGATCCAGTTGGTTGAGGCAGCTTTGGTCGTGGTCATCAGGGAGATGTAGACCACGCAGTTGCGCCCTTCGCTCGGCTCTCTGGCCGGTGGTCTGTGAGCCGTGCGCCAGCTGCCCTCTGAATTTGGCCTTGGCAAGCTTGAGATCGGCTTCAGAAATGCTCACCTCCATCAGCTCAATCCAGCTTCTGAGCAAGAGTTCGAGCGAGAGTTCCGCCCTGTCGATTCCCGTTGAGGCATGCATCACGAAGGGTGCCGCTCCAGCGCGAGCCGGGTGATGGACACCGACGTCGTAAGCGACGCCATGCTCCTCCCGAAGCCGTCGGAACAACAAGCTGGACATGCCTGAGCCCAGGTGGGCCTGAAGCAGCCTCAGTGCCAGGTCGTCCGGATGACCGTGGGGCAGAGCGGCCTGACCGAGCATCAGCACAACCTGTTCCGTGGCAAGGGACTGAAGCCCTAACGACGCTCTCTCGCCATGGTCCAGTTCAGGTGATTCTCGGATCGCTGATCCAGGTTCCGAAGAGCTGGATCCGGTCCTGTTAGTGCCAAGCCAGTCCTCCAGTTGTGCTTGGGCCTGATCAGGAATCGTTCCGGACAGCGCCAGCACCGAGCCCTGACTTTCGAGATCTGACGCAAGGCCTGCCAACTCCGCTTTCTGCAGTTGTTCGAGGTCGACACCGATTCCGAGAGGATCATGCCCGTAAGGACCCTTGCCGTAGGCCAGCTGCCTCCAGCCATCAAAGGCGCGATGGAAGGGATCCTCTTTTTGTCTCTGCAGGGCCTGCAGGCTCAGGTCTCGCTCCAGTTCGATCTGACTTTCGTCCAGATGCGGCTGACGCAGCATCCAGCCCAGTGCAGGCAAGAGACGATCGGCATCAATATCGCGGCACTTGAGACTGATCAGAATTCCGTCTTCATGGGTGTCACAACGAAGACCGGCGCCACAGCCTTCAACGAGATCCGCCAGCTGCAGGTGGTCGACAGGGCCGCATCCCCGGCTGAGCACCGAGCCCAAAAGCTGATGCCCGCCCCTCTGCCCGAAAGGATCTGCACTGCTTCCCCGCCGGATCCAGAGCTTGGCGGAGAGCACCCCGGTCGTCGTCACCGGATCCAGAACGAGATCACAGCTGGAGCTCAAGCGTTGTCCTCCGATCGGGCAATCAGGGTGAAGCTGTGTTGGGGTTGCAGCAGCGGCATGACCCGTTCCCGCAACCTTGAACCATTCCAGTGCATCAGGTCCTGAAGTGGAGCCAGCAGGTCTCGGTGCCGTCCCCAGAGTGTCTGTGAACCAGCACTGGCGGCCACAGCTCCCGGCGCTTCGAGACTGAAGCGATGACCGTTTCCGACCAGTTGCATCGCGCGATGTAATTCCTCATCCGAGATGGCCGTGGTCAAGCTGCTGTTCAGCTGTTGGTGGATCTCCCTCTCCACACGTTCGATCTGATCGTCTGGGCAACATGCCTCCAGCATCACCAGGCTGCCCTGTTCCAGCGTGGTGACATCCATGTCGATGGATTCGACAATCTGAAGCTCTTCGCGCAGTTTCTGCACCAACCGGCTGCGCCGACCCTCGGCGAGGATGGTGGTGGCCAGATCCGCTCCGGCGATCGCCAGCTGATCATCTGCCGCGGCAACCGGCCAGACCATCATCAATCGTGCTGCTTCCAGTCGAGCGAACCGTCGGCATTCCCGTCCGCCTTGAAAGCTCAGTGAAGGTTTGGTTGATGTGTCCTGATCGGAGTCCATCCGTTGGTCCAGCGCCGCAAGCGGGCTGCTGAGCACGTGACTGATCAGACCCTCCTCAAGGGCTCCAGCCACCGAGAGGCAGCAGTTGGCTCCTTGATACCGACGATGGTGGTAGTTCCTCATTCCACCAGGGTTCATGTTCCGCAGGCTGTTCTCCCAGCCGAGAATGGGTCTGCCGTAGCAGTGGGGAGCACAGCAGAGTTCCAGCAGGGTCTGCAGCACCTGGTCATCGGGCTGATCCCGGTACTGGGCGATCTCCTCGAGCACCACCTCACGCTCCATTGAGAAGCTGTCCTGTTCGAGGGCCGGATCGAGAACGAGATCCAGGAGCAAATCGAGTGCTTCCTTTGATTCCGCGCTGGGCACAAGCACGTGGTAGTGCACGTCATCAAACCCTGTGGCTGCATTGCTGCTGCCTCCAAGCGCCTCAATTCTCCGATCAAACTCCCCTGGACCCAGCCTTCGACTTCCCTTGAACACCATGTGCTCGAGGAAGTGAGCCATGCCCTCCTCACCGCTTCTTTCCCAGGCGCTTCCGCCTCGACACCAGAAATCAAGGCAGGTGAGTGCCGCATCAGGGATGGCGGCAGTCACAAGGTTGCTGCCGTTGTGAAGCGTGCGGTGTTCGAGCACCGGACCGGATGGGATCGCAGTCAGGGTCCCGTGGCAAAGTCCCATTCTGTGCAATTACGGATCGGATTGATGCCAGCGTCCCCGAGCGGTCAGGAGATGCATCCGCTGGTGATGGCTCTGGCTGCTCGCATCCGTCAGTGCAGGGACGGCTTTCCGGAGCTCAATCCACTGACGTTGTCGGCTGACCTCGAGGAGATCATCGGCACGCTCGATGGCGAGGCTCTGTTCATCACCAATGAGGTGCATTCCTGCCGTGGACTGCGCAAGCTGCACCTGGAAATCGCACGACTTGGACTCGGGCTTCAGATCCTGCATTGCGTGTTCTTTCCGGATCCTCGCTTTGATCTGCCGGTGTTCGGTGCCGATATCGTTGCCAGCCCCGCCGGAATCTCGGCGGCCATCATCGACCTTTCCCCGGTTGGTGATCAGCTTCCTGAACGCATTGAACGCGGCCTTGAAGCCGCTGTGATTCCTGCCTTTGAACAGGTGCGCGAACTTCCCACCTGGGCAACCATTTTCTCGCCGTTCGTCAGATTCATTCGTCCCGTGAATCAACAGGAAGAAGATTGGTTCGTGGAACTGGTCGACGATTACCTCCAGGTTCTGGGCGATGCCGTGCAGGATGCGGAGCCCGATGACCCCAGTGCTCCTTCTACTCTGGCCCGATATCACGGACAGGTGTCCTATTGCCGGCAACAGAAACGCAACGACAAAACGCGGCGGGTTCTGGAGAAAGCCTTCGGGACAGTGTGGGCGGATCGGTACATCGAGGAGCTGCTGTTCGACGAGCCACCGAGTCCCTGAATGGATCGAGTCGGATCTGGCTCGGCGTCGGCGCGCTGGCGATCCTTGCTGTTGCTGGCGGAGTGTTGATGCTGCGTCGACCGCAGCCATCCACCCCTGTTGCTGCTGCTGAGCAGGTCGCAAGCCGAAAGCCGGAATCGGTTGCAGCCCTTGGAAGCCTCAGACCTGCCGGTGAGGTCCGTCGTCTGGCTGCGCCCGTGAGTGGTTTCGGTGGCTCACCGAGGGTCTCGTCACTCCTGGTGAAGGAGGGGGATCCGGTGCGCAAAGGTCAGGTTCTGGCTGTGTTCGACAACAGACCCAAGATTGAAGCGGATCTTGCCGCAACCGACGCCAAGATCCTCACCGCTGAGACGGAGATACCGCTGAAGCGAAGGGAGGTTGCCCGTTACGCGCAGGGCGCTGGTCAGGGGGCGGTGGAAATTGTCTTACTCGAGGAAAAACAGAACCAACTCACCCTGCTTGAGCGCAAAAAGGCGGAGCTGATCGCTGAGCGCGGAAAGCTTGAAGCTGATCTGAATGACAGCGAACTCCGATCTCCAATCAATGGCACCGTTCTCAAGCTGCGTACCCGGGTTGGTGAGCGACCTGGCAGCGAAGGTGTCTTGGATGTTGGAGCCAGCCAGTCAATGGAAGCTCTGATCGAGGTCTACGAGTCAGACATCAATCGCATCAAGGTTGGAGAATCGGTCACCCTGATCAGTGAGAACGGCGGTTTCGAAGGGGATCTTCAGGGAACCGTTGCGCGCATCAGTCCTCAGGTGCGACAACGACAGGTGTTGTCCACGGATCCGACCGGAGATGCGGACGCCAGGATTGTTGAAGTGCTGGTTCGCTTGGATCCAGGATCCACTCAGCGCGTTTCAAGACTCTCGGGCCTGAAGGTGATCGCCCGATTCGGATCCTCATGATCGGTCGCTTCCTGAGCGGGCGTGGGATTCCACTTGCTTCACTGATGCTGGTCAGGCAGCCGGTTCGTCTGGCTGTCGCACTGGCTGGCATCAGTTTCGCGGGAATCCTGATGTTCATGCAGCTGGGATTCCGCGATGGTCTCTTTGATGCCAGCGTCACGGTGCACCGCCTCTTCGACGCTGACATTGTTCTGATCAGTCCACGCTCGACCAGTTCCGTGAGCATGGCCGGCTTTCCCCGACGTCGTCTGGTGCAGACCATGGCCTTGCCTGAGGTGGAAGGCATCACGCCTGTGCACTGGAATCTGCTGCTCTGGCGCAATCCCAAGACACGCGGCACCCGATCGATCCTGGCTCTTGGTTTCGAACCGGGTGATCCCCTGTTTGTGGACCCAGCTCTGGCGCCCAAAGCTCAGGTGCTGACTCAGAAAGGCCGGGTTCTGTTCGACGAGAAGTCGCGGCCCGAGTTTGGGCCCGTTGCTGAGTGGTTCCGTGCTGGTCGAACCGTTGAAAGTGAGATCTCTGGTCAGAGGGTGCGTGTGGCCGGCCTGATTGAGCTCGGCAGCTCCTTCGGCGCTGACGGCAACCTTCTCACAAGCAGCGAAACGTTTCTCGAGCTCCTGCCCAACACGCCACCAGGAAGCATCGAGGTTGGACTGGTTCGGTTGCAGCAGGGTGCGGACGCTGAAGCGGTGGTTGAGAAACTCAACGCTCTGCTGCCTGAGGACGTCACGGTTCTCACCAAGCAGGGCTTCATTGATTTTGAGCAGAACTACTGGCGCACAAGCACGTCGATCGGCTTCATCTTCACCCTGGGTGCTGCCATGGGCTTTGTTGTCGGCTGCGTGATCGTTTATCAGGTGCTGTATTCCGATGTCAGTGACCATCTGCCGGAGTACGCCACCTTGATGGCCATGGGCTACAAGCTCAGAACCCTGCTGGGTGTCGTTGTACGGGAGGGGCTTCTGCTCGCGCTCTTCGGATATCTGCCGGCTTATGCCGCCGGGCAGGGTCTTTACCTGCTGGTGAGAAGTGCCACCGCGCTCCCCGTGGCGATGGACTTCAGTCGCGCCATGACGGTGTTCAGCATGATCCTGGTCATGTGCATGGCCTCGGCGGGGTTGGCCATGCGCCGTCTTGTGGATGCCGATCCGGCGGAGATCTTCTGAAGCCATGACGGTTCTTTCCCATCCAGCTCAACATCAAGATGCTGATGTGGTCAGCACGGTGAAGATTGAAAATCTCAGCCACTGGTACGGACGTGGGTCAATGCGCCGACAGGTTCTTCAGTCGGTTGATCTTCAGATCGCAGCCGGTGAAGTGGTGCTGCTGACCGGTCCATCAGGTTGTGGCAAGACCACTCTGCTGACCTTGATCGGAGCGCTTCGACAAGTTCAGCAGGGGGATGTGCGCGTGTTTGGACAGCAGCTCCAGGGTGCCGGCCGGGGCCAACGACAGTTGCTACGCCGCCGGATCGGCATGATTTTCCAGGGCCATAACCTTCTGCGCTGCCTCACGGCCGAGCAGAACGTGCAGATGGGAGCTGATCTCCTGGAGGGTTTCAGCTACCGCGGTCGCCGTGATCAGGCCAGGGAGTGGCTCAGGGCCGTTGGACTGGAGGATCACCTCAGCAAGCTTCCGCAGGACCTCTCGGGTGGTCAGAAACAGCGCGTGGCCATTGCCCGTGCACTGGCTGCCAGGCCCCAGTTGCTGCTTGCCGATGAACCAACGGCAGCGCTGGACAGCGGGACCGGTCGTGAGGTTGTTGAATTGCTCAAGCGCCTGGCTCGCGAGCAAGCCTGTTCCGTGCTGATGGTCACCCATGACCCGCGCATTCTTGATGTTGCTGACCGGCTGGTGAAAATGGAGGATGGCCATTTGCTTCAGGCCATTGAGTAGGTTGGGTTGAACTTCAAGCAGCTCCGGACTCCCGAATGGCCAAGCGCAGAAACCTCAAGAAGGAAAAGCAGGAGCGCAATCGCGCCTATGCGCGCAAGTTCAAGAAGCGCAAGATGCGCAACGATGGCCGTGGTGAAGGTGCCGGCAACGGAGTGACAGGCACTGCCAACAATGGTGGCGCTGCAGACTGATCTGTTTGCAAACAGCTTGTTCACAGGGGGCTGAGGGCCCCCTTTTTCTTGCCTTTAGGCTGACTCTCTACGGCTCATCGTGCGGGCGGATGTTCATCAGCGTCGTGATTCCCACCTACAACAGACGCGACATCCTCGAGAAGTGTCTGCGTTCTCTGGACGCTCAGAACGCCTGTTCCGAAATTGATGAGTATGAGGTTGTCGTGGTGGATGACGGATCCACCGATGGCACGCCGGACTGGCTCAGATCATCGGCGGAAACGTTCCCCAGGGTCCGTTTGATTGAGCAAAGCCATGGGGGACCTGCCGAGGGACGCAACCGTGGTGTTGCCCATGCCCGGGGCGATGTGATCGTTTTCATCGATAGTGATCTGGTCGTCACGCCGACATTCCTGGCCAGCCATGCGCGGGCTCTTGAGAGGCAATGGCAGCGTTCCGGTAACCGTCTCTGCTTCACCTACGGCGCTGTGATCAACACCGCCGATTTCGACAATCCAACAGGAGAGCGTCACAAGCTGCGCGATCTGTCGTGGGCTTATTTCGCGACTGGAAATGTCGCGATCGATCGACAAGTGCTCGAACGTTCTGGCCTGTTCGATACGGGATTCAGGTTGTACGGCTGGGAGGACCTCGAACTGGGTGAACGTCTCCGCCAGATGGGAGTGGAGCTGGTTCGCTGCCCTGAAGCTGTTGGTTACCACTGGCATCCCGCCTTTCGCCTTGCTCAGATCCCCGACCTCGTCAGGGTCGAACGCGAACGCGCCCGCATGGGGCTCGTGTTCTATCGAAAGCATCCCAGCCGCAGGGTGCGAATGATCATTCAGTTCACCTGGATGCATCGTCTGCTCTGGGGGCTGCTGACGTTGGGTGGCTTGCTCAATGAACGCAGCCTGCGACCCGTGCTGGCCTGGTTGATTCGTCTGGGTCAACCGTCTCTGGCACTCGAGCTGCTGAGGCTTCCGCTCAACCGGATCGGTGTGGAGGCGCTGTATCGAGAAGCGCGTCAAGCAGGGCTGTCCTGAGCCGGTACTTTGTTAAATTCGGCGGGTCCTTTCAAACCGCACACCTGTCTGTTTCGGGTGCTGGATGTGATCTGAACTCCGGTTCAACACACCATCCCTGACAGGTGGAGGCGAACCCGAAACCTCAACACAACCATGGCTGTCGTCACTCTCGCCGAGATGATGGAAGCTGGTGCCCATTTCGGTCACCAGACCCGTCGCTGGAATCCCAAGATGTCGCGCTACATCTATTGCGCGCGCAACGGAGTTCACATCATTGACCTCGTGCAGACCGCTGTCTGCATGAACAACGCCTACAAATGGACGCGCACCGCGGCCAGAAGCGGCAAACGTTTTCTGTTCGTTGGCACCAAGAAACAAGCGTCCGAGGTGATCGCTCATGAAGCTGCACGTTGTGGAGCTTCCTATGTGAACCAGCGTTGGCTGGGTGGAATGCTCACCAACTGGACCACGATGAAGGCCCGGATCGATCGCCTGAAGGATCTGGAGCGGATGGAGTCCAGTGGTGCCATCGCCATGCGCCCCAAGAAGGAAGCAGCTGTGCTCCGCCGGGAGCTTGATCGGCTTCAGAAGTACCTCGGTGGCCTGAAGAACATGCGTCGTCTCCCCGACGTGGTGGTTCTGGTGGACCAGCGTCGCGAGACCAACGCTGTGCTCGAGGCCCGCAAGCTCGATATCCCTCTGGTGTCGATGCTTGACACCAACTGCGACCCTGATCTCTGCGAGGTGCCGATCCCTTGCAATGACGATGCTGTGCGTTCCGTGCAGCTGGTGCTGAGCCGCCTCGCTGATGCCATCAACGAAGGCCGTCACGGTTCCAACGAGCGTGGCGCCGACAACCAAGGTTGAGTCGCCTTAGCCGCTAAGTTCACGCCGCCCTCCCGCCAGAGCGGGAAGGCGGATCTTTTTGTCCCAACGTCCTCCACCAACACATCCGATGGCTGTTGCCGTATCCGCCAAGCTCGTTAAGGAACTCCGCGACAAGACCGGCGCTGGAATGATGGACTGCAAGAAAGCTCTTGCAGCAACAGAAGGTGATGCCGACAAAGCCGTTGAGTGGCTTCGTCAGAAAGGCATCGCCAGCGCTGAAAAGAAATCCGGCCGTACCGCCGCTGAGGGTGCCATCGGCAGTTATATCCACACGGGAGCCCGCGTTGGTGTGCTGATCGAAATCAACTGCGAAACCGATTTCGTTGCACGTGGCGACATGTTCCAGGAATTGCTCCGCGACGTGTCCATGCAGGTCGCTGCTTGTCCTGGTGTGGAGTACGTCACCACGGATGAGATCCCTGCAGAGATCCGCGAGCGCGAGAAATCGATCGAAATGGGTCGGGATGATCTTGAAGGCAAGCCCGAGCAGATGAAGGAGAAGATTGTCGAGGGTCGCATCAACAAGCGTCTCAAGGAACTGGCTCTGATGGAACAGCCTTTCATCAAGGACAGCTCGCTGACCGTGGCGGAGCTCGTCAAACAGACAGCAGGCAAGATCGGCGAAAACGTCAAGGTGCGTCGTTTCACCCGCTACACCCTCGGAGAGGGCATTGAGATTGAAGAGTCCGACTTCGCTGCAGAAGTCGCCTCCATGTCGAAAGGCTGATCTTGACGGGATTGCCTGGGAGTCGTCACGCTCACGATCCAGGCGTGCAGCTTGCACGTCTGGAAGAGCGCTGTAACTCTCTGGCACCGCATCTCTACAGAGAGCAGGCCCAGTATCTGGAACAGGTGCGTCGGATCTTGCCCACTGCCGTCAAATCGGCGATCCGCCACCTGCTCTGCACTCTTTCCCCGCTGCAACGCGCCGCGCTCTCAGAACGCCAGACGGTGCTGCAGCAACGCATTGATGCACTCGTTCAGCGTGCTTCATCGATGATCACGATCGAGCAGTTGCTTGTTCTGGCCATGCGCCTTCAGGACGAAGAGCGACGCTCCCGCATTCAGCAGTTTCAGAATCTCGCGGATCGCGCCACCAACAGCGTCGAGCCACCGATCGATGTCGCACCGTCACAGGGAATTGAGCTGGGACTGGATCTGCCACTGGAACGTCCCGATCTGCTGGAGGGTCTGCTGCCGAATGATCAGCCACCCACCACGGAGGATTCGCAGGATCGTCCCGAAGCCGCCGACCCTCAGTCACTGACACCACCTGATCCAGGGACTGAGTTGTCCGAGCTGGAGATTCTGCGGTCGCTGTTTGTCATGGCCGGAGAATCACTGGATCAGGGAGAGTCCTCCCAGGAGCTTCAGAGCGGTCTCGAAGCCGACGATTCCCTTCTTCACCCGGCGGCCCAATCGAGCGATCAGCTGATGCCTTCGACGGCAAGTGGTCTGTTGGGTTGGATGGATTCAGTGGATTCCGCCCTGATCCGCAGGCTGCGCAATGTGTCCCATGCTGTGAATGTTGAGCTGATGCGGGCAGGGGTCACGCGCAGTCTGCTTCCCATTCAGCTTCTGGATGCCGTCAACAATGGTCAGCTGCCATCTCAGTCAGCACCCTCCAATGTGCTGAGGTTGACGCTGCCTCTCTCGATGGTCGGTGACGACCAGGCCATGGACACCGCCTGCGTCTTGATGCGCCCGTCCGAGCTTGAGTTCGATGACCATCGTCTCAGGCGCAGTCGCACTCGGCTTCGATTGCAACGTCGTGATCTAGGCAGTTTGCTTCTGAAGGAGCGACACTGGCAGCGTCGCGCCAGTGTCCGAGAGGTCCAGAACGATTGGTGGCCCAACCAGCCGGAGACTCCTCAACTCAGTTGAACGCCGGCCTTGATTATCAGGCTCTTGAGCGGTTCCTGGTGTGGATCCGACCTCTGCAGCAGGCGTTGTCACTGGAGGTGGACCGCGGATTCAGCAATCTTCAGGGCCGCAATGAACGCTTTGACAGCTTCATGCAGCGCGAGCTAGGAACTGCTCCGCAGATTCCTTTGCCAGGTGATGTTCCGCCTCGGCTTCAGGCTTTGGCAGAGGGATTCGCCGACTACGCATCCCTGGATGACGCCGCCCGCCGCCGACAGGTCACGGTGGTCAGGCAGTGGCTGCATGCTCTGCGCCAGCGGCTGGAGCCATCAGCACCCATGGCACCACCGCGTCTGAAGGTTGCGCAACGATCATCGTCGTCTGCTGCATCCACTTCCGCCGCACCCGGTCTCGACAGTCCACTAGCTCAGGTGAAGGGCATCGGTCCGAAACTTGCGGAGCGACTGGCCAGCCTTGGGCTGTTGCTGGTGCGTGATCTGATCCTCCACTACCCCAGGGATTACGTCGACTATTCGGCGCTGCGACGCATTGATGCCCTTGTGCCGGGTGAAACCGCAACGATCGTGGCCACGGTGCGTCGCAGCCATGGATTCACCAGTCCACGCAATCCCAACCTGTCAATCATTGAGCTGCAGCTTCAGGATCCAACAGGACGGATCAAGGTGACCCGGTTTCTGGCTGGAAAGCGGTTCAGCAATCCCTCCTATCTGCATGGTCAGACCCGTCAGTACCCCAGTGGAGCCACGGTGGCCGTCAGTGGTCTGGTCAAAAGCGGGCCGTATGGAATCAGTTTTCAGGATCCACTGATTGAAGTGATGGAAAGTGCTCAGGCACCGCTTCGTTCCAGCCGCATCGGCCGGCTTCTGCCTGTGTATCCACTTACGGAGGGTCTGACCGCGGATCGTTTCCGTTCGCTGATCGAACGCGTTCTGCCGTCGGTGCGTCTGTGGCCGGAGCCCCTGCCACGGGTCCGGCGTGATGCACGACAACTGCTCAGTCGCGATCAGGCCTTGGTGGCGATTCATCGTCCTGAGTCGTCCGATCAACTTCAGCAGGCCCGGCATCGCCTGGTCTTTGATGAGTTTCTGTTGCTGCAACTCGGCTTGATGCAACGCCGCGCGGCGTTGAAGCAGCGCTCCGCTCCCTCCCTGAGCAGCAGCGCCTCGGATCGTGATGGGTTGCTGGGCCGGTTCCTGACCATGCTGCCGTTTGAATTCACTGCAGCGCAGCAGCGGGTGCTGGCGGAGATCGAGGCGGATCTGAACCGCCAGGAACCCATGGCTCGACTGGTTCAGGGGGATGTCGGCAGCGGCAAGACGGTCGTCGCCGTGGCTGCTCTGTTGAGAGCCATTCAGGCCGGTTGGCAGGGGGCCATGATGGCTCCAACGGAGGTTCTCGCTGAGCAGCACTACCGCAGTCTCTGCAGCTGGATGCCGGCGCTGCATGTCACCGTTGAGCTGTTAACGGGTTCAACACCCCAGAAGCAACGGCGCAGGATCCTCGCTGATGTTGCCTCCGGGGCCTGCAAAATTCTGGTCGGGACCCATGCTCTTTTGGAAGACCCGGTGGGCTTCTCCCGTCTTGGCCTGGTGGTCGTGGATGAACAGCACCGGTTCGGAGTGCGTCAGCGCAACCGTTTGCTCGGCAAGGGTCTGCAACCCCATCTGCTCACCATGACGGCAACGCCGATTCCCCGCACCCTGGCGCTCTCCCTGCACGGTGATCTGGATGTGAGTCAGATCGATGAGCTGCCGCCCGGCCGGACGCCGATCCGTACCGCCATGATCACCGGTTCGAATCGTGACGAGGCTTACGACTTGATCCGTGAAGAGGTGGACAAGGGCCAGAGGGCCTATGTCGTGCTGCCCCTGGTGGAGGAATCCGAAAAGATGGATCTGCGCTCAGCGGTGGATGTGCATCGACAGCTGGCCGATGAGGTGTTTCCAGATCTTCAGGTGGGTCTCCTCCATGGTCGTCTTGCCAGCGCCGATAAACAGGCTGTGATCAGAGCCTTCGCTTCAGGGGAGACCAAGGTTCTTGTTTCGACCACCGTGGTGGAGGTGGGGGTGGATGTGCCGGAGGCCAGTGTGATGGTGATCGACCATGCCGATCGTTTCGGTCTAGCGCAGTTGCATCAGCTGCGTGGTCGTGTCGGCCGAGGCGCAGCGGCCTCCCACTGCCTGCTGATCAACGACAGTCGTAACCCGTTAGCCCGCCAACGTCTTGAGGTGCTGGTGCGCTCCACCGACGGCTTCGAGATCGCTGAAATGGATCTGCGCTTGCGCGGACCAGGCCAGGTCCTCGGCACCCGTCAATCCGGCCTGCCGGATCTGGCGCTCGCCAGCCTGGCTGATGATGGATCTGTGCTGGAGGAAGCGCGCGAAGAAGCCGCGGACATCCTGCGTGAAGATCCAGAGCTGAAGGATTACGCCGTGCTCAGGCGTCTTCTCGATGAGCAGCGCAGTCGTGTGACATCGGCGGCACAGCTCAACTGACATCCATCGTCGCTGCTGTTGCTCTCCCCATACGATGGCTGCCTTGCGTTCCGAGGTCGGATGCGTCGTCCCTGGAGCGATGTGGTGATCGACGACTGTGGAGAACCGCTTGTGTCGCTCAAGCCGTGCTTCCTGTGCCTTGAGCCCCATCCCTATGCCTGCGTCGGCGCACCGTATGGCGAGGATGCAGATCCCTATCGACTGCGTTCCGGCGTTCTCAAGCGGCTGATTGCCGCACAGACCCTTTTATCAATGCGCAGTGATCCTGAGGTCGGCACGGTGCAGCTTGCGATCTTTGATGCGTGGAGACCGATCCGTGTGCAGGCCTTCATGGTGGAGCACGCCGTACAGGAGCAATGCCGCACTCAGGGTTTTGATCCTTCAGACCCGTTGATGGCTGCAGCTCTTGAACAGGTTCAAAGCGATGTGGCCCGGTTCTGGGCTCCTCCGAGTCCGGATCCCTGTACACCTCCTCCGCATAGCACAGGTGCCGCAGTGGATCTCACCCTTGCGGACAGCGCTGGAGCTCCACTCGAGATGGGCGGTGACATCGATGCCATCGGCGATCAGTCCATACCTGATCACCACGCCAAGGAGGCTGAAGCGAATCCCCTCGGAGAGGCGGCTCGCTGGCATGGTCGTCGTTGTCTGCTCAATGAAGTGATGACCAAGGCTGGATTTGCCAGACATCCCAGTGAATGGTGGCATTTCAGCCACGGAGACCAGCTCTGGGCCTGGCAACAACAGACCCCCGCAGCGATCTACGCCTCGGTTCCCAGGAGTTGTTGAACCACCTCGTCTCCGAGTCGGTTGACGTGTGCTCCGAAACTGCGCCTGACGCCGCACTGTTTCCAGTTGATCAGCAAGGGCTCTAGTGTTGATTCCAGTTGATCAAGAGGCATCTTCTGCAGGAAGGGCCTGGCGAGCACCTGAAGATTCGGAGTCCCTCCCAACCAGAGCTGGTATTGATTCAGGCCACTGCCCACTAGAGCCAGTTCGGCCATGTAGGGCCGGGCGCAGCCATTAGGGCATCCGGTCATGCGCACCAACACCGATTGGTCGATTCCCAGTTTTTGCAGCAACGCATCCAGGCGATCGAGCACATCAGGGAGAATTCTCTCGGCCTCTGTGATCGCCAGCCCGCATGTCGGCAAGGCTGGGCAGGCAATCGCATGACGTGCCAGTGGCGCCGGTTCACCCGGAAGTTCAAATCCCAGTTCGGCGAGTGCCTGCTTGATCGATGGTTTCTGTGCGGCCCCGACGTTGCAAAGCAGCAGGTCCTGATTGGCCGTTAAGCGGATCTCAAGCTGATAGGTCTGCACAATCTTGCGCAATCCATTTTTCACCGCACCTTCCAGTCGTCCGCACATCATCGGCAGGCCAACGAACCAGAGGCCTTTCTTCTGACGGTGCCAACCCAGATAATCCTCAAGCTTGGCAACCGGTTCCTGGCGGATGCCCTTCAGTTCACCCTTGAAGTAGTGCTTGCGCAGGGTTGTTCTGAACCAGGTGATCCCCCGCTGATACAGGAGATATTTCATGCGGGCGTGCTTGCGGACTTCCCGATCGCCATGGTCTCTCTGCAGGGCCATGATCGCCTGCAGCAGATCGAAGATCTCCTCTGCTTTCACGTAGCCGAGCACGTCGGCGGTTCTTGCAAAGGTGTCTTCCTGGTTGTGAGTTCGGCCCATTCCGCCACCCACGTAGACATTGCAGCCTTTCAATGCTCCTGAGACATCGGCAAAAGCCACAAGACCGATGTCCTGCGTCAGCAGATCCACGGAGTTATCACCAGGCACGGTGACGGCGACCTTGAATTTGCGTGGCAGGTAGGTGTCGCCATAGAGGGGTTCAGCTCCGCTGCCGGAAAAGACTCCGCCCTTCTGCTGGCGGGTGCGAGCCTTGCGCACTGTTGTGGCCGGCTGAAAGCGATAGCTGTGGTCGCCATCAATCCACATGTCCAGATAGGACCCCTCAGCTGCTTCAGGACTGAGCAGATCAGCGATTTGATCAGCGAGCGCACGTGCGGCGGGGTAAGCACCCTTCTCGAACGGCGCAGGGGGCGCCATCACGTTGCGGTTGATATCACCACAGGCGGCGAGGGTTGAGCCCAGGTTGGTGATGATTGTGCCGATCACGGTCTTCAGGTCACCTTTGGGCACCCCGTGCATCTGAAAGGCCTGACGGGTGGTGGCGCGCAGTGTGCCGTCGCCGTAGCGGTCGGAGAGGTCATCCAGAGCTGCGAACAGATCAGCCGGAACCCGACCACCTGGGTTGCGCAGCCGCAGCATCATCTGCCAGCAGCGCACCTTGTCGGTTTTGCGCAGTTCGCGATGGTTCTGTTGATAGCTGCCATGGAACTTCAGCAGCTGAACGGCATCCTCACTGAAACGGATGTCGTCGTTCAGCAGTTCCGACTGCAGCGGCTCGCGCAGATGGCCGCTGTAAAGCTTCCTTTTCTCAGCTTTTGACAGTGCAGTGTCGATCGACTCTGTGCGCGCTGCAGGCCCATCCAGCACAGAAGACACGACGGCCTCATGCGCATTGGATGTGGCTGTCAGTCCGTCGCTCACACGTGCACCGTTGTTGCATTTGAAACTAGCGAAGCGGCGTCTCATAAAGTCGCCACCTGCATTGGCACGTGGAGTGGCAAACACGTTTCTGCTCGAGATCGGCACCGAGGAACTACCGGCCGATTTCGTGCGCTCAGCGCTTCAGCAGCTGGAGCGGCGTGTCCGCACGGATCTGAAGGAGCTGCGGCTTGACCATGGACAGCTCTCCGTAACAGGCACACCCCGTCGTTTGCTTGTGCAGATCAGCGATCTCATCGATTCACAACCTGATCTGGAGGAGGATCGCAAGGGCCCTCCTGTGTCCCAGGCGCTGGTTGACGGTCAGCCAGGACCGGCTGCCATCGGTTTTGCCAAGCGTTGTGGTGTGGAACCTTCGCAGCTCGAAAGTCGTGAGACGCCCAAGGGTCCCTGTCTGTTTGCGCGCGTCTGTACACCCGGTCAGGAGAGCTCTGTTCTGTTGCAGGACTTCATCCCCAAGTGGATCGACTGCCTTCAGGGGCGTCGTTTCATGCGCTGGGGAAGTGGGGAGCAGCGGTTCAGTCGACCCGTGCGCTGGCTGGTCGCTCTGCTGGGTGAGAGCTTGATCCCAGTCACGCTCCAGGCCTCTGATCCTCTTGTGCGCAGTGGTCGTCACAGTCGAGGCCATCGTCTCCACCACTCACTCGCTGAGTTGAAGTCAGCGGATGAACTCCCCGCGCGTCTGGCTGAGGCCGGTGTGATGGTGGATCGCGAACAGCGTGCCGAAATCATCCGCAGTTCCATTGCGGCTGAGGCGGCATCCTGCGGTGGTGAGGCGGATTGTCCAGAGAGTCTGTTTCAGGAGCTGGTGGATCTGGTGGAAGCCCCGCTCGTCCTGAAGGGTGAAATTGCAGATCAATATCTGGATCTGCCTCCAGAAGTGATTGTCACGGTGATGCAGTCGCATCAGCGCTATGTCCCTCTCAGACAACCGAACGCGACTGCTGATCCGCTGCAGCTTGAGGCTCGCAATGTGTTGCGGCCTGATTTTCTGCTTGTTGGCAATGGACTGCCGGATGCTTCCAAAACGATTGTGAGCGGTAATCAGCGAGTGTTGAGCGCTCGACTTGCTGACGCGGAGTTCTTCCTGAATGTTGACCGTCGTCAGCCCAGCGAGCAGCGCCGTCAGCAGCTCGATCGCGTCACCTTTGCCGAAGGGCTCGGCACGCTGCTGGATCGCAGCGATCGGATCAGCTGGGTGATGGAGCAACTGGTTCAGGCTCTTGCAACCAGCGACTCACTGGCAGGCCATGGACGCCGAGCGGCCCACCTCTGCAAGAACGATCTTGTCTGCCAGATGGTGGGGGAATTCCCTGAACTCCAGGGCCTGATGGGCGGCAAATATCTGCTTGAGGAGGGTGAGCATCGTGATGTTGCCCTGGCAGTGGCTGAGCACTATCAACCGGCCGGTGCAGGGGACTCGCCTCCCTCCAGCGATGCCGGCGCCCTGTTGGCTCTGGCGGAGCGCCTGGAGCTTCTGCTCAGCATTTTCGCCAAAGGTCAGCGCCCGACGGGCTCGTCCGATCCCTATGCGCTCCGCCGTGCCGGCAACGGGATCGTTCAGATCCTCTGGGATCGTGGCTGGCGCCTTCCGCTGCAGACTCTCTTGGGTACAGCGTCAGAGCACTGGGCAGGGTTGTTCCCAGCGTTTCAGTTCGATGCTGCATCGCTGGCCAGTGACCTTGGCCAGCTGTTGCGGCAACGCATGGTGTCTCAGTTCGAGGAGGATGGTTTCCCCCCCGACCTTGTGCAGGCCGTGAGCGGAGAGGGCGTCAGCAGCGCACGCCTGCTTCAGGATCCGGTCGATGCGCGAGAACGGCTGTTGTTGCTCCAGGATCTTCGGGCTGATGGCCGGCTTCAGGCGGTTCAGGCTGTGGTGCAACGTGCATCCAGGCTCGCTGAGAAAGGAGATCTCGACAGCTCTCAACTGGTTCCAGGTCGAGTGATCGAAGCCTCGTTGTTCGACTCCCCCAGTGAGTCTGATCTGCTGAAGCAGTTGGAGGCTCTCAGTCCGCTTGCTGAGGCCTGTGATTACAGGGGTCTGGCATCAGGGCTCCAGGGTGCTGCCCGAGCTCTTGAAGCGTTCTTCGATGGTGAAAACAGTGTGATGGTGATGGCTGAGGATGATGCTGTGCGTCGCAACCGTCTGAGCCTGCTTGGTGTACTGCGCAATCAGGCTTCTGTTTTGGCGTGTTTCAACAACATCCAGTCGTGAACGACTGGCTGAGCTCGGCCGTTGACGGGCTCAGCCGGTGTTGACCTCAGCTGCTGGGGACTTTTGAACGCTCCTCGCTGTTTGAAGCCGGGTCCTCGCTGGCCTTCGACTTGATCGCCTGGGCTGCTTCCTCGGCAAGGAAGTCGCCGTCTGAGCGACCCACCGCTGAGGGAACAGACCCGTAATTGGACGGTGCAAGGGCCTGACCACGCAACAGACTTCCCACAGTGCGCAAGGTGAGTTTGACCTGCTGCCAGGGGTTCATCATCACCACTCGTTTGTACAGATAGCTGTCGAAAGTGAGCTTCTGAACATCGCGGTCATCGCACATCTCCACAAAGGCTTCGCGAGCGGCGTCGTTCCGGTAGAAAATCTTCTGAAGAATGTCGAGCACCGCATAAGTGGCTCCGTACTTTCTGTCCCAGCGCTTCAGGTAGGTCGACTTGATCTGCTTCTCCGTGGGGACGCGGCTTCCATTCGCTGAGATCTCCACAATGGCTTCGGCGCACATGCGCCCACTCTTGGCAGCGAAGTAAATCCCTTCACCGGAGCTCTTGGTGACATATCCAGCAGCGTCGCCCACGAGAGCCATCCGGCCGACGACGCGTCTTGGTCGCGGATGCTCCGGGATGGGATGGGCTTCGACCTTGATCACCTCACCTTTAAACAGACGCTTGCGCGCACGTTCACGAATTCCTTTCTGCAGACCTTTGATCAGCGACTGGTTCTGCTGCATTGTTCCTGTTCCCACAGCCACGTGGTCGAACTTGGGGAACACCCATGCATAGAAGTCTGGGGAGACATCGGTGCCGACATACATCTCGGCGAGATCCTCGTAGTAGGTCATCTCCTCAGCAGGCAGCTTGATGCGTTCCTGGAAAGCGATGGCCACGTTGTAATCACCGGCATCCATTGCCTTGGCAACGCGGGAATTGGCGCCGTCGGCGCCAATGATCAGATCCACCTCAAGAGTCTTCAGCTCACCGGTGGGTCCACCGTTGCTGTAATCGGCGTAATGCAGGGTGTAGGGCCCCTGACGATTGGTTCCGGTATCAATCTTCTGAACCAGCGCATTCACGAGTGTCGCCCCGAGCTCGGCGGAACGGTTGCGCAGGAAGGCGTCAAAAACCTCGCGACGACACATGCCGATGTAGGCATCGTTGTCGTACCCCAGTGGATCCAGACGGATGTCCACCTCCTTGTTGGAGGGGGAAATCATCTTCATGTTGCGGACTTTTCGATCGATGATCGATTCGGGAAGTTCGAATTCCTCGACCATGCAGAGTGGGATCGCTCCTCCGCAGGGCTTGGCGTTGTCGAGTTTGCGCTCGAATATCCAGGTGCTGATGCCAGCTTTTGCAAGCACTTCGGCCGCGCAGGATCCACTCGGACCTCCGCCGATGACGGCAACTCTCAGCATCTCAGCACACTCCGCTGGACTCTAAATTGAAGCTACACCTCAATCAGTTGTTTCGGTGCTGGCACTGGCGCACCCCCTTACGATCGAAACATCACTGAAGTGTTCTTTTGTCCCGGGCTGTCGCCACCCGCAGCAGGAAGCGTGACAGCAGCCGCGATGACATCCCCATCGCACGCCGCAGTCGCTCCTCTCAACCGAAACGGGGGAGTGGCCTAGGTTTTCTCCTCAGCTGCGGGGTGGTTTTCTCGCTGTCACTGGCCACAGTGGTGTTCCTGCCGGAGCTTCTGCCCTTCGGCTCCAAAACCCAGGTGGTGGAGGGCATCGATGAACAGCCAGGACGTGATGGTCGCCTGCTGGGGCATTTCCCCTATGTGGAAGCCGTTGTGGATCAACTGGTGCCTGTTGAGGCGGGCATTGAATTGCATCGAGACGCCGCCATCGCTCTTGACGCCATGCGTCGTGCGGCTGCAGCCGATGGTGTTGATCTGAGGTTGCTGAGCGGTTATCGCTCCCAGGAACTCCAAAAAAGTATTTTCTTCGACGTCAAATCAGAGCGCAATCAAACGGCCGCAGAACGGGCCAAGGTATCGGCGCCACCCGGTTATTCCGAACACAGCACTGGCTATGCCGTCGATCTCGGTGATGGGGCTGATCCTGCTTCGAATCTCTCCGCTTCGTTCGAACAGACCGACGCCTTCAGCTGGCTTCAGGATCATGCCGCCAGCTATCACTTCACGCTTTCATTCCCTGCAGTGAATTCCCAGGGTGTCAGCTACGAGCCCTGGCACTGGCGATTTGAAGGTTCAGCGGATGCATTGCGAAGGTTTGAACCCGCGCGTCGGCTGGCCAATGGTGGTTGATGGCTGAACCCCGAGCTGATTCGCTGAGGTTCAGATCGTGTGGTGATTTGCGCTGATCCGGGGTGTTGAACCGGAACAACCTTCAGCCAGACCGTCCACATCGACCCGGAACGATCTCACGTTGAGATAGGGTGCGTCGACTGCGCCTGCGGGCGCCAAGAGACATTCCGCCCCCTACAGACTCCTATGAGCGCCCAGCAAAAGGCGATTCGCAATATCGCGATCATCGCCCACGTTGACCATGGAAAGACGACCCTGGTCGACTCACTGCTGGCCCAGTCAGGCATTTTCCGTGACAACGAAGCAGTCCCCACCTGCGTCATGGATTCCAACGATCTGGAGCGTGAGCGCGGAATCACCATTCTGTCCAAAAACACGGCTGTCACTTACAACGACACCCGCATCAACATCGTTGACACCCCAGGACACGCCGATTTTGGTGGTGAGGTGGAGCGTGTGCTCGGCATGGTGGACGGTTGCCTGTTGATCGTTGATGCCAACGAAGGGCCGATGCCTCAGACCCGTTTTGTGCTGAAAAAAGCGCTCGAGCAGGGTCTGCGCCCCATCGTGTTCGTCAACAAGATTGATCGTGCCCGGGTTGATCCCGAAACGGCTGTCGACAAGGTGCTGGACCTGTTCCTTGAGCTTGGCGCTGACGACGACCAGTGTGATTTCCCTTATCTGTTTGGAAGCGGCCTGGGGGGATTCGCCAAGCCCGACATGAAAACCGAGAGCGACACCATGCGTCCTCTCTTCGATGCGATCCTTCGCCATGTTCCGCCTCCGGTTGGCGATTCCACCAAGCCTCTGCAGCTTCAGATCACCACACTGGATTACTCCGATTTTCTTGGTCGGATCATCATTGGCCGGGTGCACAACGGCGTGATCAAGCAGGGTCAGAATGCAGTTCTGATCAAAGATGACGGCAACCTCAAAAAGGGTCGGATCAGCAAACTGCTTGGCTTTGAGGGCCTGCAGCGTGTCGAAATCGCTGAAGCCAGTGCTGGCGATCTGGTGGCTGTTGCCGGTTTCGACGAAGTCAACATCGGCGAGACGATCGCCTGTCCGGATGAACCCAAGGCACTTCCACTCATCAAGGTCGATGAGCCAACCCTGCAGATGACCTTTGTGGTCAACGACTCACCGTTTGCTGGGAAGGAAGGCAAGTTTGTGACCAGTCGTCAGGTGCGCGACCGTCTCCAGCGAGAGCTGCTGACCAACGTGGCACTGCGTGTTGAAGACACGGACTCACCTGATCGTTTTGCAGTGAGTGGTCGTGGTGAGCTGCACCTCGGCATCCTCATTGAAACCATGCGACGCGAGGGTTACGAATTCCAGGTGTCTCAGCCACAGGTGATTTTCAGGACCATCGACGGCACACCCTGCGAACCCGTTGAGACCCTCGTCATGGATGTCCCCGAAGCCGCTGTGGGCAGCTGCATCGAAAAGCTGGGATCACGCAAGGCTGAAATGCAGAACATGGAAACCAGTGCTGACGGCCGCACACAGTTGGAATTTGTCGTTCCTTCCCGTGGCCTGATTGGTTTCCGCGGTGAATTCATCCGCGCCACCCGTGGTGAAGGGATCATGAGCCATTCCTTCTTCGAATACCGTCCGATGACGGGTGATTTCGACACCCGGCGCAACGGTGTGCTGATCGCATTCGAGGAGGGCACGGCAACGTTCTACGCCCTTAAGAACGCTGAAGACCGGGGCCAGTTCTTCATTGCTCCAGGAACCAAGGTCTACAAGGGCATGATCATCGGCGAGAACAATCGTCCTCAGGATCTCGAGATCAATGTCTGCAAGTCGAAGCAGCTCACCAACATGCGTTCCGCGGGTGCTGAAGAACTCGACACCCTTCAGGCACCTGTTCAGATGACGCTGGAGCGCGCTCTCGAATACATCGGACCCGGTGAAATGCTGGAGGTCACTCCGGAATCGATTCGTTTGCGCAAACTTCCCGCGAAGAAGATGGCCAAGCGTTGAGTCCGGCCGACGATCCCCGCTTCCCGCAGGCTCTGGAGCTGTTCAATTCCGGAGCCTGGTACGAGGCCCACGATGCCTTTGAGGAGATCTGGCATGAACAGATGGATCCCGACCGCAAGTTGATTCAGGCGATCGTTCAGATCGCTGTCGCCCATGTTCACCTCGAAAGGGGAAACACACGCGGTGCAACGATCCTTCTCGGTGAAGGCATCGGACGTCTCAAGCCCTCATTACCTAGCGCGCTGGGACTTGACCTCGACGCGTTGCATACGGCTGTCGCTGACCGCCTGAGCGCCCTTCAATCCGGAGCAGACCCGGAGGTCCTACCGCCACCCCGACTGATTGCAGCGAAATGATTCATGGGACCATGACACATCCCTTTCTCAGCGCCTGGACCGATCGTGTTTCCACCGTTTCAGCGATCGATGACCGTGCTCCGCGCTTCAGTGATCTGGTGTGCGGGTCTGCTCCTGACCTTGAGCGGACCTTCTCTGGCACAGGAGCTCGTTGCACCTCTTGAGGGTCCCTCATCTGACGACGGCTTGATCACCATCGAATCCGATAGCCAGACAGCCGACAACGTCACGGGAGTGGTCACCGCCATCGGTAATGTCCGCATCGTTTACCCCTCCCGCGGAATGGTGGCGACCTCTCGACAGGCTCAGTACTTCAGTCGTGAGGGACGCCTGGTGCTGAGTGGTGACGTCGACGTGGTGCAGGAAGATGGCAGCACACTCAGGGCTGAACGCGTGACTTACAACCTTGAGGATGAGCGGGCTGTTGCGGTGCCGTCGAATGGCGGGCAAGTGCGCGCGACCATGATCCTGCGCCCTGATCAGCCAGCGCAGACCCCGCTGACGCCATGAGTCTCAGTCTCAATCGGGTCTCTCTCACCCTGGGAGGTCGACCTCTGGTGAAAGACCTCACGCTGACGCTGGAACCGGGTGAAGTGATTGGTCTTCTGGGCCCGAACGGTGCCGGTAAAACCACCAGCTTCAATCTCGTCATCGGTCTGCTCAAGCCCGATCAGGGGGAGGTGTTGATGGACGGGCACCCTGTCGCCAGTCTTTCCATGCCTCAGAGGGCACGGCTCGGGATCGGTTATCTGCCTCAGGAACCCAGTGTTTTCAGGCAGTTATCAGTCCGAGAGAACCTGGAGCTCGTGCTGTCGCAGACCGGCCTTGCCAAGCCTCAGGCCCGCGAACGCCTGCATCAACTGATTGACGATTTCCATTTGCAGCCGTTTCTGAATCGCAAGGGTTTCCAGCTGTCCGGCGGCGAGCGTCGGCGCTGTGAAGTGGCCCGGGCGCTGGCGGTGGGTCTTGAAGGCCCTCGGTACTTGCTGTTGGATGAGCCTTTTGCCGGTGTCGACCCACTGGCAGTGGCTGACCTGCAGCAACTGATTCAGGCGTTGCGTCAAAGGGGGATGGGAATTCTGATCACTGATCACAACGTGAGGGAAACCCTGGCCATCACGGATCGGGCCTACATCCTCACGGATGGGAGCGTTCTGGCTTCAGGACTCTCGGATCAGGTGGCGTCGGATCCGCTGGTACGCCGTCATTACCTCGGCGAAGGATTTCAGCTGTGATGGAGGCTTTTATTCAGAGAATTCAAACTCAACTGCGCAGGATTCCGCTCCTTGATCGCTGGCTGCTCGGCGAGTTGATCGGCCCTCTTCTGTTCGCCATTGCCATGTTCACGGTGCTCGCCATCACGGTGGGGGCGCTGTTCGAGCTCGTGCGTCTGATTTCTGAAAAAAATCTGCCTGTTCTGATTGCCATCCAGGTGTTGTTGCAGCGTCTGCCCAGCTTCCTGGTGCTCTCGTTCCCGATGGCAACCTTGTTCGCCACGTTGCTGGCTTATGGCCGACTCTCCAGCAACAGTGAACTCACAGCCCTGCGCAGCGTTGGTGTCACGGCAACGCGCATGATCATCCCCGCTCTGGTGCTGGCGTTGGTGATGTCCAGCCTCACCTTTCTGTTCAACGACGTGTTGGTGCCGCGCAGTAACCGGTCGGCGGAGGTGACCCTGAGCAGTGCTCTTGGCAGGGCCATTTCAACCGAGAAAGGTAACAACATCATCTATCCACGCTTCGGGCGTGTTGAGGAACCTGATGGTTCGTCCAGCAAAGGTCTGCTTCAGCTCTTCTATGCGAGCAGATTCCAGGACGGAATCATGACCCGAGTCACGCTGCTTGATTTCTCAAGGGTCGGCTTCACTCAGATGTTGCTGGCTGAAAGAGGCCAATGGAATGAACAGGAAGCGAAGTGGGAATTTTTGAACGGTCAGATCCTGACGCTGACCCCTTCAGGAAGCACCACTTCTGCCGATTTCGATCGATATTTATACCCGCTTAGTGCAGCACCGATCAGGATCGCCCAACTGCCGAAGGATGCCCGCAACATGACCGTGGCTGAGGCGTTGCAGGCAGAGCAGCTACTGCAGAACTCCGGTGATTTGAAGGGCGCAAGGAAATTACAGGTTCGGATCCAGGAGAAATTCACTTTTCCCATGGCGTGCCTTGTTTTCGGATTAATTGGATCAAGCCTTGGCTCTAAACCAAATAATCGAACCAATCGAGGCCAGGGTTTTGCACTCAGCATCGTGATGATTTTGACGTATTACTTACTTGCTTCCAGCTTCAGTGCTCTGGGCGTTAAAGGAACGCTGACACCAATACTGGCTGCCTGGAGCCCGATCCTGATCTGCCTCGGGGGTGGCGGTTTCTTACTACGACAGGCCAGTCGATGAGCCAGACCGTCAGAATCAGCATCAGTGAGTCCTCTGCTTGAGGTATTGGATGGGTTTTTCCGGTCTGGAAGCGATCGTCTCGGAACCCGTTCTGCTTCTGGGTCTGATGGCCTTTGCCTTTTTGCTGGTTGCTCTGCCGTGGAGTTTCTGGGCCCTTTCCAATGGTCGGAGCTCCAGTGGTGTGCGTTCTCTGATCGCCCTTTCCAATCTTCTGCTGACGGCTCAGCTTGTGCTGCGCTGGTGGCAATCGGGACATTTCCCGATCAGCAATCTCTACGAATCGCTCTGTTTTCTTGCATGGGCCTGCACGCTCACCCAACTTCTGGTTGAACGCAACTGGTCATCACCACTGGTGGCAGCTGCCGCCACACCGATGGGTCTTGGCTGCATTGCCTTTGCCAGCTTTGCCCTACCCGACCAGCTTCAGCAAGCATCACCACTCGTGCCGGCCCTGCGAAGCAGCTGGTTGGTCATGCATGTCAGTGTGATCATGGTCAGCTATGCGGCTCTCATGGTGGGGTCACTGTTGTCGGTTGCTGTGCTGCTCACGGACCGAGGTGAAGAGCTGGAACTGCGTAGTAGTTCCATCGGAACCGGTGCTTATCGACGGCCGAAGGTGTTGTCGATGGAAGGGGGTGTTGCCGTCCAGAACCCTCCCGAAGTACAGCTTTCATCCATTCACTTCAGCCGCACGGAGCAGCTCGACAGCCTGAGCTATCGCACGATCACGGTCGGGTTTCTCTTGCTCACTGTCGGCATCATTAGTGGGGCTGTTTGGGCCAACGAGGCCTGGGGAAGTTGGTGGAGTTGGGATCCCAAAGAAACCTGGGCATTGATTTGCTGGCTGGTCTACGCCGCCTATCTCCACACACGTCTGAGCCGAGGTTGGCAAGGTCGGCGTCCGGCGCTTGTTGCCGCCTCAGGCCTGGTGGTGATTGTTGTGTGTTACATCGGGGTCAATCTTCTTGGGATTGGATTACACAGTTATGGCTGGTTCTTTGAATAACCTCTAATCGCCAGGGTTTCCTCTTGAGGATCTCATGGGGATCTGTTCAAATAACTAGTCGACAGCCTGGGAAAATCTGCTGTCCTTTGGGCGTTTTTTCCAACAGATAATGAAGCACTGCCAGATCTGTTACTGGTCAAGCTCACGACATCTCATGACCTGTACGTCCTTGTCTAAGACAAGAACGCGCAGGCTTATCTCACCCTCCCTCAGGGATCAAGGAATGGCAAAAGCATGTGACAAATAGATTGGAAATCTCCGCATGAAGTGATTCGGGTTAGCTTTACATCACCACTCACAGAGTGAAGCAGGGATAGCATAGATATGCACATAACGATTGCTCAATTATGTACAGGTAATCGCTAGGCATTCCTGTTTTTGTGCATTTTAAGAAGATGCCCGAGCATTGAGATGTCAACATACCTTTGATCGTTCATGCTCATCTTGATATCAGACTCTCCGTGCCAGTCTCTGTCCCATTGTCTCTTCTCCACTTTCTCGATCTGTGTGAGTCCATCGGCGACTTCTTGTTCATTGTCGGCCATGGACAGGGCAGTGATAAACCACCTCTCTGATGCTCTGTAGTTCTTGATTGCTCTATCCTTTTCTGCAGCTGCTTTGTTCGAGGCATCCCTCTCATTCAAGAGCAGCACTGCCAACACAAACGAACTCACGAGGAAGACAGCAGTCAAACTTTCTCAGTCGATTGATAACTACTTTAGGCGCTTAGCATGATTCAATGCCCTGTTGTCTTGAATGTGTTCTGATGGTTGAACGTCTTCAGGCGTTTCTTTGTTCCCTTGGTGATTAAACGCAATCACACCTATGGAAATCATTATTATAATGACATACCTCAGATATTGTTCTTTATTCATCAGTTCAGTCGCTCATTCCTGAGGCGTTCCAGTTCTCCTTTGGTATCGACTGGTCTATCCATGCTTGGTTCCTTGCCTTGCTGGACTCCCACTGCAACAACGGCGACTAAAGCCAGCACAGCAACCGTTGCGGACAGAAGAGTCCTTGCCGTCCCTGACATCACATCCATTCGTCATCTAAACGGAACTCTCTGTAAAGTGCCTCCGCAGATTCAAACTTTGAATCTGCGTATAGGTTCTCGATACGGTGCTTCCACCACTCACTAATTGTTGAAGATTGCTCTTTTCTCCAATCGGGATTGGGCGACATGGATTCCTCCTTTACTTGCTTATACCGTCTTGCAATCGTCAGAGCAAGGTAGTCATTACATTATTCAATTATATCGATGGTTCGTGAATGTGTGATCTCCTCCAGCATCGACGGTGTCTTTACAGAACCTCATCTTTTCTTGAAGGTTACAGGCCAAAAAATTTACTTGCTCTTGTTCTAACACTTTCGCGTTAGCACTGTGCAAAGCAATTCTCTTTTCGCTCTTTGCCTTTGCTCCCAGTCTCTTCGTCTCTGCACTCTCTCGTTCGTTGTCAGTTGGCTGTACTGATTGAGCTGGTCTTGATTGCAGTGCGGGGTCAGCCCAAATCGCTGATAGGGGTGCCACAAACACCCATGACGAATCGTTGGCATGCCTAGATCTCGACTTCAATCGAGAACTTCAAGCAACGGCCCATCGCCTTATCTCTTGCTTTTGACGCTATTGGCATCATTGACTTCAGTCTTTTCGCAAAGGGTGACAGGACTCTCATCAATGGTCAGAACTGCACAGCAGTACAGCTGTTCTGTGAATGCCGAGAAGGCGGAGAGTGTCCTGAGTCCCAGCGACCTGCTGTCTCTAACGGCATTCCTGTCCGTGAAATCAGGCGACTTCGTCATTGCCGAGATTCAACCAGTGGTTGCCATGGCGCAGACGGGTGACTGGTGAATGGGCCAGTTGGTGTTCTGTGAGGGTGGTGCCAGGAATCCTGAGGTGAACTCCCTGTTCCAAAGTGCCGATGTCGATAACGGTTCAATCAGACGCGTCTGTGCTGATGGGGTCACTCAGATCGTCAATGCTCTTGACGGAATCAATCTCTGAGGATGGTTGGGTAAACCGCAATCATGGAACTCTCGCCGCTCAATCCACAGTTTCTACTGTTGCTAAGTCGCATTGATGAAGGATGTGACTGTCCGAGGCAGGAGGTGATAGTCCCTGCCTTTTTCCTAATCGACGAACTGAGCCGCCATGCTTTATCTGTTGATCGCTTTCACGTGGATAGCAGTGTTCTTTGGTCTCGTCAGGAATGAGAAATAATCAGACAAATCGTCCGGGTGGATAATCTCTGAGTCTTTTGTTGTCTCCAGTGATTGAAAAGTCTTCTAAGCTCCACGCGACGGGTTTTTATTGTCGTTACATTGGTGAGTTGCTCAGTACACCAAAAGCACTGATTGAAAGTTACACAATACCGTTCCTAAATCTGAGAGCTTTCATTGGTTAGGAGCAGAGTTTCAGAAGCTAGCTCCGCGATCCCCCCTTGGAGCCATTTTTGGCGTTCTTGTGGTGACTTTTCTAACTGTTTCTCTTAGATCTTCTGATATCTCTAAGAGATATTAGATAACAATCACCGGGATTGATTCGTTCACTTGAGGCCAAGGCGTAATGACCAAACCATTCAGCATCAACCCGAAATTGACGGATTGGGTTCCGTCACCCCAACAGATCAAGACGATTGAGGAGGCACGCCGCCTTCTTGGCCTCTTGCCTGAAGAAGATGGCGATGCCACCAACCGCTTGAGGGTGAACACCTTGAATGTCTATTCACGACTGCATCCAGAAGTGACTGACCCGAATCAATTGATCGACGACGCTTTTGAATTTTTGGCAAAGCAAGTCGATCATCGCCGCCGTTGTTGAGAGCAAAGGCTAAGAGTATTGGTCGTGGCATGTAGTCCAGGCTGCTTAAGTTATGTAAGGATTATTTTGTTTGAGGTGAAAATTCGGATATAAACCATTTAATTCAAAGGAGGATGATGGATTTACCTAAGCTGACTTTGAGTAGTCGCGATGCCAGGTTGCTTGAGGATTGGTGGAAATTACGGGTTAGAGACCTGCTTTTGAGCAAGCGATTCCAAGATGCTGACGCTCTTTATCGTGAGTTTGATGTCTGCGAAACCAATGCTTAGCCATCGCCAGAAGTAGATCAGACAAAAATTATCGAAAGTTTGAGTTTTTTGAAATCATTGAAGGAATGGTTGCCTATTTACCATTCTCTTCAATTTTTTTTGTTCACAATCTTTAGTTAGCTGGTTGGCACTGCTCCAGCTATTGGTGAACCGGAAGTCAAACACCATAGCCTGGTTAAACCCGTGTTGAGTTGCTTCTCCACATCCATATTTCATCGCAATACACCCTTTCATGGCAGCATGAGGACGCAGGCTTTTTTGATTGGCCACTGATCAACACGACGTTGTGATTGAGGACTCTGATGTGGCTCTAAAGTTTAACCAAGTGCATCGCTCACATGGATCTAGTTATTGCCTTAGTCGTTCCTCTTGTGATTATCTTGGGCCTCACCATCGTTTTTACATCTGATGGTGTCCCAGGTTGGGTTTACGCCATCAACAGTCAATACAGCAGGAAAACTTGGCTCTATGGGGTGATCGCTCTGAGCACAGGCTCTTTGTTGATCGCAATGTTCAAAAGATAGATTTTAGTTTTAATAGTATTTACCTTATCAATATCAATGCTCTGATAAGTCCTGACGGCGCATTTTGCATCCCATCATGACAGATGTTGGCAGAGTTTTGGTGCGTTGCTATCAATGGAAAAAGCGAATCACTTATGAAGTTCAACCCCTTGTACATGATCACAGGTATTGCAGCAGCCTGTGGGATTGGAGCATCTGCAATGGGTTCGGAATCTATGATCAATCAAATGGTTGATGCCTATTGCTCAATCATGGAAGGAGAGAATGTAGGCGTTATGAACTCTTATGATCGAGGCATGAATGAAGGCATGGCCATAGGATTGGTCATGGGTCAATACCCAGAAAAGATTGACCAGCTTGCTTCAATGAGTGAGCAAGAAATCAATAGCCAGTTTTACCCTGGTATTGAGCAAAGATGTCCTCAGTATTCTTTTGGTGTTAAGTAGAAAACAGTGATCAGGAAACGATGTTTCTGAATGAAATGAATCTTTTAACTTTGTTTGGCGTTGTGTTGATCTTTGGCACTCCTGCAATTGCTGACGAGCTCATTTATTTACATTGCAAAGGAGAACTTACCTCAAAGGTTATGAATACCAATACTTCAGAAATCATTCAGCAAAATAAAGGGAAGCAAAATAAGACCTACATCATTGATCCCCAGAGAAGAATGCTGATGTCACAGGGCGGACAATGGTTGAATGCAGAGATGATTGACGGGGTATTGTCTAGTACTGGAGTGTCTGGGCAAGGTTTCAGTACAAGCCAGGAAACCATCCGGATGAATCTTGATCCTGTAGGTGAGTACACCTATGAGCAAAGGATTCAACAAAGGAATATTTCGATGGTGGTTGATGTGATGGGCACTTGTCGAGAGGTTGACCATTCCGAGATTGAAGCTGAGTTTCAACAGAATCAAAGGTGAAACCTTGCACAAGGATCTAGAGCAACTTTTATTGAACATCCATATTCTCTGAGATATGAAGGAAACACCTTTTTCATTCTTCATTCCTCATTCCTCATTCCAGTAATTTACTCAGTCACTTGGATTTATTTTGATTTTTTCACCTATGCAATAATCTATTGTTCTGTGTCTTGACATTGGCGTCCATCCTATTCTGCATGATGTTATTGATCTGTCCTTAAAGTTGGCTTGTAGCATCAGGATTATGAATTTCCACGAAAGTCGTGAAAACAGTAAATGTCAATGAATTGTCCGGCTCTATCTTTTCCCTCTAAATACACTTCATTCCATCGACCGAACGATCCTAGTCCAATCGTTTGAGTGAACTGTTCTAAGGCCTCGGCATAGGTCTCGAAGGAATCGACCTCGATTAGAAGATTGCCGTCATTGAGCTTGACAACGTAACACGCTCCTTTCAATCTTGAATTCGCCATGGTGTCTTGGGTAATTGAGCTGTTTGTAACTCCAGAATTTAGAATTGTAGTCTAGAAGATTACAGTTTCGTGTCGTTTCTTTTTTTGATCAGTTATCAATGATTCAGTGATCACTATGAACGCTGCTATCAAGCATCGTCGTTAAGCCTTGACTAGAACAATTTTTCATCAGCAGTGAACTCTTCACTGGCTTCTCAAGCCCCTCGTGTGTGCTGATAGGTGCCATTCTGTTGCTTACGCGATGAATCGCTTTGTGAGCTCAGCTGCTCAGACAGAATTGAGTACCATCATCTCGATGAGTTGTGAGATATCATCAGCCGTGGATGTGAAATACTACTTGGTTCCATGTGGATCCTCCCCTTCCAGTCTTGTTGAACTGTATTTGCTTGACAGGTGACTGCTGATGTCATGCAATTCTATGACGCCTTAAAAGCCCGATTCAAGACATTCTCGCCGTTGTTGGACCAAGCTGACCCTAAGCTCTCTACCTCGGCAGCTCAGCCAGGATGCTAGATTCACAATAATGACTGCACAAGTAGTTTGTGATTTCGATTCGCACAATATCCTGCTAACTTTGAATTATGTCTGTCCATAACAAGCTTCAATCTGCTGAATTCAGTTTTTCTGGTGAAAACTTTTGTTTAATGCGTGATACGGTTCAGGATGAGGCTTATGTTTTGTATATGGAGGATAATGGAAAATGGGCTGAGATGAATTGGCAAGCCTATTTCGAAGACGGTGACATTGATACTTTGAAAATGATTGAAGGGATTACTCAGGAAATCATTGCTCGTGATGATTGGCTTCCTGATTCGCAAATGCCGTCCAAGCCATTTGCTTATTATGAAGAGGGTCATATCTATTCCTTTTTGAATCAGAAAGCTGAAAAAACGGTTGAAGTCGAAGCGTCATGCTTGGATGAGGCATCTAATATTATGTTTGGAGACGGAGAGTACGATCCCAATGATTGGAAATTAGTCTTGATTGATCAAGTGCCGATCACACAGGCATGACACCATCGTTCTCTGATTCTTGTGATCAACATTTTGAGGCTACAAGCCCTTTTGCAGTTTTTAGACCGAAGACTAAACTGTTCTCAGCAGGTCATCTCAGCTAATGCTAATTCGAAGGATTGTTGCCTCATTGATGGTCTGTCTCTTGACGTTTGTTTCTCCAGCACTGGCACTCAATGTTGATGCGTATCTCAAGGCTGGCGTTGAAAAATCAAAATCTGGCGATTATCGCGGTGCTCTGACTGACTTCAATAAGGCGATTGAGCTTGATCCGCAGAACGCATCTGCCTACCAATATCGAGGCGTTGTTAAAGCTAAATATGGCGATTTTGAAGGCTCTATTATCGATTACAGTAGATCAATCGAGCTTGATTCAACTGGCAACACTTATGGGAGTCGTGGGATCGCAAAGGCGCGAACTGGAGATCTAGCTGGGGCCATTCTTGATTTTGATGTTGCGATTGAAATGAATCCCGAAGACGGAACAGCTTATTTCAATCATGGAATGGCAATGGAAATGTCGAATGATCTTCAACGAGCATGTTTAGATTGGAACAAGGCAAGTCAGCTTGGAGACTCTCAATCAATCAGTTTTATCAGAAAATATTGTGACATCTAACATTACAAAGCTAGAACCTGAGTTAACCAGCTTGGATAAAGCAAAAGTTGGTTAGAAACTTTGAATTAAAGATATTAATGCATTGATGATGAAGAATTTTTATTAATCATGAATGAAGAGCTGCGTCAGTCATTCTTGATTGATCAACTGCTTTTGAATAATTCGGAAGCCATGTCTCGGAAGCCCGATAAATTCTTCCCTGGTTCTCGCTTATTCGGTCGGATTGAATTGCCAGGGGACAGTGCGTCCGGTGCAAAGTTCACAAGAACAAGCTCAGGCTTTTCCGCTTCCGCTGCCGCGAGCTGGGCTGCGATCGCTTCGGCCGTGGTCAAAGATGGTTTCTTCGGGTTGGACGTGTCAACTGAACTTGGATTTGCAGTTTCACTAGTCTGATCCTCTCGAGATTGAGGCTTCTCCTCAGTGGACGCAGCGGTGGTGACTTCTGAAGTCTCAGATTCAGGAATGTTGATTGTCTCCGTTGCTACGGCTGGTTGCAGGGGGCGCAAGAGAACAACTCCCACAGCAAGCACTAACAAGGAGAGCACAGTGGCAGGGAGTCCAAGCGTGCGACCCTGAAAATTCCAGAGAATCGAAGAACCCGTCAGACCCAGGACACCTGCGATCGCGAGCAGAGGGCCGAGAAGTTTCACTAGAAGATTTTTCATATCAAGATTATGGCGAATTCGGTCCAGTTGATGTGAGCTGAACCAACCTTTCAGATCTTAAAGCTTGATCCTGAACCAGACAGTGCCGGATGCTTGTGCAAAGTGTTCCTTGTGTTGGATCATCAAACCGTTGGTGTATTAAAGAAATCATCGCGGCCACCTTGGTGAGACGCCTGCTGTACTCCCTTCTGCAATATCCTTTGGTTATTTGATTGCTGTAGCCGCTCAATCGATTGAGGTGTAGATCTATTTTTATTTGTCTTGCTTGATCTGCTCTTTCCCGAATAATCTAATTTTGATATTGATTCACGACACTATTGGCTCGAACCGTGATCAAAAACCGCGCTGTTCTTGTTCACGCATGTGTAGCCTCATTTTCTGATATTGAAGTATCGCTCTCTCTTTGCTGAGGTGCGGAAACAATGCTGATGCTTCTTGTTGATTGACGGGATCCAATAACCAATCATCTTGTCGCTCAGGTGCTATTTCCTTAGCTGACCGTTCCCATCGTTGAAGAATTGGCAACCATCCGAGCCAGCGTTGGCGCCATTGTCCAAAGGTTTCAAGAGGATGCATCGATGTCTTCTATTTCAATCACGCTTGAAAACTCACTCTCTGATAACAGAACCACAGCCATTGCTGGAATAGAAGATTTCGGTGTGACCTCCAGAGAGTCAGAGGATGGTCGGAGTCAAAGTTCTGCGGTGGCGGAACATCGCCCCGGGCTTTGTCTCGTTCCATTTCAGCCAGAATTCTGTCGACGTTATATTCGGGATGTCCAAGATGCATCAGTTGTCGTTGATCTGGCGTTTCGAAGATTGTGTAGCCCACCAATTCTCCGTGTGCCAGTAATCGCAATCGCCCCTGTCGTTGTGCTGCTTCCATCGCGGTATCTGGAAGTGTCGCGTAGCGACTTTGTGGGCAGAAAAATTGATCGTTCTGTGTGCCCATCAGAGAATGGCCAGGTACAAGGCTGCGCATTGGGAACACCCCAAACAGCTTCTGTTGGAGTGGCACTTTGCGAACTCCCGCCAGATAAGCCAGGGCAAAACCCGCCCAGCACAAGCCAAGGGTGCTGGCGCAGCTGATGCGGGCCTCATCAACCAGTTTCACAAATTCTGTCCAATAGGTCACCTCCTCAAAATCAAGATGTTCAACAGGTGCTCCGGTGATGATTAATCCATCCAGAGGCCCCTTGGCATTGGCCTCGTCCCAAGTCTTGTAAAGGCCATCAAGATGCGATTGGTCCCAGCTCTTGTACGCATGGGTCTGCAGACGAATCCAGATTGGTTCGATCTGAAGCACTGAAAGTCCAAGCGGATGCAACAGGTTGAATTCGTACTGTTTCCCCAACGGCATGATGTTCAGAATCCCGATCCTCAAGGGCCGGATGTCCTGGCGTTCTGCCTGCTCTGGTTTGATCCAGGAAATGCGATTGCGTTCAACGGCTGTGATCTTGTGATAATTAGCCGGGAGGATCAGAGCCATGTCACAACATCTCCGATCAGGCGCCAGATGCCAGGGCCTGATCGAAGTCAGCCTTGATGTCATCGATGTGTTCAAGACCCACAGACACTCTCACCATGGTTGGGGTGACACCGGCTGAGGCCTGCTCACTTTCGCTCAGCTGCTGGTGTGTGGTGGATGCCGGATGGATCACCAATGTCTTGGCATCGCCCACGTTGGCCAGATGGCTCGCCAGTTTCAGACTGTCAATGAAACGCACTGCATCGTCATAGCCGCCGTTGAGCGAGAACATCAACATGCAGCCCATCCCACGGCCTGTTAAATATTTTTTGGCAGCTGAATGATATGGATCGCCGCTCAGGCCCGGATAGCTCACGCTTGTGACCTTCGGGTGCTGTTGCAGCCACTGCGCCAGCTCCATGGCGTTTTGCGCATGGCGTTCAACTCGCAGACTCAGCGTTTCCAGGCCTTGCAGCAGTAAGAAGCTGTTGAACGGACTCACTGCCGGGCCCCAGTCGCGCAGTCCTTCGACTCTGGCTCTCAGGGCAAAGGCAATGTTTCGATGATCCGGAAGTCCCAGCATCTTGCAGATGTCACTGCCGAAGCCAAACGCGTCCCAATGCACAAGACCGTGATATGCAGCGCTGGGCTGGCTCATCAGCGGGAATTTGCCATTGCCCCAATTGAAGGTTCCGGCATCCACAATCACGCCGCCGAGACTGGTGCCATGGCCGCCAATCCATTTGGTGGCGCTTTCCACCACCACATCAGCACCATGCTCGATCGGGCGCAGCAATGCTCCGCAGGCCCCGAGGGTGTTGTCCACGATCAGGGGAATGCCTCGTTCTTTGGCAAGAGCTGATAACCCTTCGAAATCAGGAATGTTGAAGCGGGGGTTGCCCATCGCTTCCACATAGATCGCTTTGGTGTTGTCGTCGATCTGCGCAGCAAAGCTGGCAACGTCGTCTCCTTCCGCGAACTTGACGTTGATGCCGAGGCGGGGGAATTGAACCTTGAACTGGTTGTAAGTCCCGCCGTAGAGGAATGACGTGGAGACGAAATTATCGCCAGCCTGCATGCAGTTGGTGATCGCCAAGAACTGGGCTGACTGTCCTGATGCTGTAGCCAGTGCTGCGACACCTCCTTCCAGAGCAGCCACCCGCTTTTCGAAGACATCCGTTGTGGGATTCATCAGCCGGGTGTAGATATTCCCGAATTCCTTCAGTCCGAACAGATTGGCGCCGTGTTCTGCGTCATTGAAGACGTAGGAACTGGTCTGATAGATCGGTACAGCTCTTGAATTGGTCGTGGGATCAGGGACCTGTCCCGCGTGCAGTTGCAGGGTCTCAAAGCGCTGATCCGTCACGGCGATCGCAGAGAAGTCAATCCATTTCTAGCGGTGTGGCGATCGAGCGACCTCAGCCGGCGTCTGGATCAGGCTTATCGGTCTCTGCCAGTGAGGGAAGGGTCTGACGCAGCAGCGGAGTCAACCTGCTGCGAACTTCGCTTCGGAAGCTGTCGAGCGTTCCGCCAAGCAACACCGGATAGGGCTGTTCCCCAGTGAGTTCGCGTAGATGACGCCATTTGCTGTTCTCCTTTTCTTTCAGTTCCGCCAGTGCTGCCTGAAAGTCATGGCTGCGTAATTGCATTTCCTCGCTGCCCAGCGCCGAAGCCTGTTCAGCCATCTGCTCTCGGAAGGCATCAAAGCTCTTGGCTTTGATCGTGTCCGGAAGACCCAGAACTGGCTGGTAGTGGTCCAGAAGACGCAGTTCTTCCTCCAGAAGAATCACCCACGCTCCCTGGGATCCTTCAGCAAGTTGCATCTCAGACTGCGCCGCACTCATGGCGTCCAGATGGAAACGCAGCCAGCGGTAGTAAGACTTGTCTTGGGTGTTCTTTTTGACAGAGGCTTTGCCTGTTGCCAGCACGGGGAGAGCTGCTTCGGCTTTACGCAGAAACAGACGATCTTCCCGTTCCAGGTTCATCGCTCCCCAGCGCTGCCGATACTCCCAGAGTTCGGCGTAGCGATTGACATCGTCAGCAGACCAGCCGAGACCGGCCAGTTCGTCGGCGCGATGGGTGAGTTCTTTTGCCACGCAGCTTGTTAAGTCCTGATCCCCGAAGCGTAGATGCCAGACGATGAAAGGCCAGGGGGGATGGCCACTGCTGCAGCTTCTTCAACCCATTGCTGAGTTCTTCTTCAGGGCTGGAGTCCTTCCTTCAGGGGTGCACTGTGGCGGTTGTGTCGCAGATAGTCGTTCACCCCAATGGGTTGTTGTTGCTCATAACCCTCATGCAACCAAAGGTCACCGGCGGAGGAGGCGTAATGGATCTGCCATTGGTGAAGACTCCTGTAGGTCAGTGGCTCTTGCTTCAGAAGAGCTGCGTAATGGAGCACAGCTCGGCCGTAGTGGTCGCTGTTGTTGTACCCCCAAAGGCCGCTGCGGATGTCCTTCAAGCCTCCGCGTCTCACGAGATAGCGAGCTGCTGCATGGATGGCATCCCATGGGTCTCGGATATTGCCACCATTGCCGATGCCTGGTTCTGCCCAGGTGGTTGGTAGAAACTGCATCGGACCCTGGGCATTGGCAACGGAAACGCCGTCGATCCTTCCCATTCCGGTTTCCACCAGATTCACGGCAGCCAGAACGGTCCAGTCGATCCCTGTCGCCGCCGATGCACTGCGGTAGGCCCTGAGTAATTGATCAGCAGGCTCGGGAGACTGGATTCTCCAAGCCGGCAAGGTGGACGAAGCAGTTCCACGATGCATCGCCAGGAACTCTCTGCGGGCTGCGATGTGCTGGTCAAAGACCCAGCGCCAGCGTGGATCCATTTGGGAGCGAACGTTCTCACTCAGGTGCGGGCGCTTGGACAGAACTCTGTAAATCACCTGTTGCTGATGGGCCAGAGCCCCGAGGTCCAGTTCTGCCAGCTGCGGGGTGATCAAAGCAGCCTCGATACCGGTAATCAGCGCAGCAATATCGCTTGGTTCTTTCGGCACCAACGGGTAGTTCCGACCATTCGGAGCAATGGGCAGGCCTGTCTGGTTTGGCAGTTTCGGGATCGTTGCGCCACTCGGTCTTGCATCGACAGCCGTTTCGATGGTTTCAACCGTCTTGCAAGCCACGGTGATCGGACTGAGCAGCACAGCGATGCTCATCAGACAACGCACCCAGATCCTGGTGTCAGGCAGATGACTGTTCACCAACGCAGAAAACCCCTTCTGTCATGGAAGTCTGGCTTGTCCGCTGGATGGGACAGAGCCCAATAACTCAGACAGCTGCTTCGGTCTTCCAGAACCATGGTCAGGGCAATTTCAGGAATCTCTGCGGACGGCCACCAGGGCTGGAGTGGAATCTGAATGGTGCAGCGGCAACCAACTCGATTCATGCTGAAGCGCACTTCAGGGGGTTTCGCCAGTGGTTCGGCGATTCCACCCGTGCGGTAATCGTCGAATTGATAAAGGTTCCAGTCTCCGTTCGGAGCAATATTCACCTCCCAGTACCCTTCGGCACCTGGACGAGCAAGAAAGGCTTCGAAACAGGTGTGTTCCCAGAGGTTGTCCTGCCTCCGTGCTGAGTTTTCTGGTTTATGCCTGTTGAACGAGAGGCCACCGATGCAGCTTTCGGCCAGCTTCGGTCCAAGGCTGAAGCTCAGTTCAAGTGGAGCGTCTTCGGTCCAGACGAACTCCGCCGTGGCGAGAACCGAAGGGCATTGAGCATGATCGAAGGGAATCAGTGGGCAGACCTGCCTCACCATCACCGGGTGTCGTCCCATTCTTTAAGTCTCCGACCAGGCTGTGCCGTGCTGAGCTCGATGCCTGATTGTGTGCCTTGTCGTCACTGTTGAGTGGTGAAGTCCGGCCTGTTGAGATTCGCAGACTAGGAGCAGAGTCAGAATGGAACCAGGGGGAGCTGACAAGACATGAGCCTGAGAGAACGCTTCGCTGATCTGTTGATTCGTGCGGCATGCCGCATCGCTCCATCTGTGGATCCCGATGAATTCGAAGATCTGCCGCAGCCGTTGGAACCCTTGGAGGATGGCGTTCCTCTCACAATGTCAGCCTCGGCGAATGCTGCTGATCTGCCTTCAGTGGAACCACTTTCGCTGGATCAACGTGTCATCAGCCGTTCGGTCAAAACCCTTAAGGCCGAAGCCATCAGCTCTCTGGCCACGCTTCATGCAGCGCATTTAGTGGGTGCCTCCGTCTGGGATGAGCGGCGAATCGCTGCTCGTGTGAATGCTGCCTCTGGTCTCAAAGCTGCCAGTCCTGAAGTGCTCGCAGAGATCGAGGGGCTGGCAGTCACCTGGCAAAACGACCTTTCTGCCATCACGAATGCTCTGCAGCAGGTCGCCGCCATCAGCTGCCCCGAAGCACCGATTTCTCAGGACCTTCGGCTTGAGGGGGAAGAGCAAGACCTTGCAGCAGACCTGATCGAATCCTGTTCCGTGGAACTCACGCGCCATCAATTGGAACTGGCCAACCCTCAGGACGAAGACGCTCAACAAGAGCCAAACGATGAACAAGGTCCCAAGCAACAAGCTTGATCGAGAGACTCAACGCTTCGTTCAAGTCTTGAGAGGAAAAAGCTGGCCAGGTTCTTTGCAACCTGAGGGCAGGGATGGGCATCATCCACACCAGTTCATGATGAACTGAGTCATCCTGGCTTGACACCAAGCAAGGAGCACAAGATGCCAAAGGATTCTGGACAGATTGATCGCTCCAATAGTTACAGGCAAGCCAGGGAGTGGTTGATTTCAGCAGCTGTAGAGACTGTGCTTGATCATTGTTCAGAGAAGGATCGTGCTCGGCTGAGGTTGGTTACACCTCCAGAGCTACAGGACTCTGCAGTACTGATTCCTGAATTTAATGAGCAGACCAATCAAAATGCTGATCTCATCGTTCAGCAAGCAATCGCTACGATTTCAATCCTGATTTCCAAGGAATACAACATCACTATTTTAAAGCCGGAAATCTGACGCCTTTTCTGCTCTTGTGAGAGCTGGCTTCATCTGCGAACTGATCCCATGCGTTGTTGGTAGTGATGATCTGAGTATTGTTAGTCATCGATGCAGCTGAAGAATATGGCGCTGACTTTGGCGGACAAGCAGTCAGGTGTTTTGCGAGGTATGGGACTTGGGTTCATCATTTCCCTCCTGTTGATTCTCTATGGGATCCTCTGCAACCCACTGTCCTTCTCTGATTCACAGACAGTGGATAGCAGGCTAATTGTTCTGGGCTGGAGTTTGCTGATTCCTTGTTTCTTCCTGATAGGTTCCATTGCAAGAGTTGCCAAGTATCGTTTCTTTTCCTCTGCGGATATTGATTCTTCTGCAGTCAAGTCTTCATCGCTGAAGCTTGTGTGTCTCCAATCGATTCTTCAGAACACTCTGGAGCAAACGGTGCTGGCCACGGTGGTTTACCTGCTTTGGATCCTGATGACTCCTTCGGTCTGGTTGTCAGTACTTCCGCTGTCGGCTTGTTGTTTTTTTGCAGGACGAATCTTGTTTATCGGGGGATATCGCAAAGGAGCGATTTCAAGAGCTTTGGGTTTTGCCTTGACGTTTTATCCTTTAGTCATGATGTTTGCCCTCATTCTCTTCAGTGCACTGCGCTCGCGTGCTTGAACTTAGGGTTCTTGCGCAAGTTCTTCAATCAGGTTGTTGAGGTCTTTCCATTGATTCTCGATTGATTGAGTCAGGGCAAACTGAACCTCAGCGCGGTCGAGATTGTGCTGAAGCCTTGATGTCCGGAAGTAGTGGTCTCCGGATAGATGATCTGTGAGAAAGCGGATTCCAAGCTCAAGAGGAATCAGGCGAATGCAATCAGGTAGGTAGCGGAAATCCTCTGGCGTGAGGAATGATCGGCCGATGGACAGATATCCCTCAAGGATCGCTCGGCAAAGATTGAGATCAAAGCTGACTTGTTCTGCATCGAGAGTCTCCTCTCCCAATCTGTTGCAGCAGGAACGCAGACAGTCGCCGATGTCGTAGTGAACCAGTCCCGGTTTCACCGTATCAAGATCGATCAGGCCGACGGCCTGTCCGGAGGCGTTATCGATCATCACGTTATTGATCTTCGGATCTCCGTGAATCGGTCGTCGTTTCAGTTCACCTCGTGCACAGGCCTGCTCAAGAACATCGATCCCTTGCCTTCGCTGCTCGATGAAGGAGACGGCCTGAGTGGTGCGTCGGCTGATCCGATCACTCGATCTGGAGAACGCCAGGTCGAATTCAGCCAGGTAAGCCGGCGCGATGTGGAAATTCTCGAGAGTGTCTGCCAGTTCGTCAGTGGCCAGATCACTGATCAGGTGATGAAACATGCCCAAGCCGTAGCCAAGTTCACGGGCATGAAGGTCGTCTTGGATGACATCCGTTGTGGTGGCTGCACCGATGTGGGTGATCGACCTCCAGAATTCACCCTGATGCTCCACCCAGTGGCTATCCGCATCCAGGGTTGGCAGAACTTTGGGAACCTCCCAGCGACGACCCAACAGCTCTGGCGGTTCTTGTGCAAGTCGTTGCTCAACATGGCTGCCCAGTTTCAGCAGATTGCGCATCACCAGTTCAGGTTGTTCGAACACCTGAGTGTTCAGACGCTGCATCACGAAGGCTGATCGTGAAGCACTGCGATTGAGTGTCACCAGAAATGTGTCGTTGACATTTCCTGAACCAAGCTGGCTGATCCCATCGATCTGTTCCGGTGGATGGAACAGGCCTGCGATGGTCTCCAGGATCGAGTTGGGGCTGGAGAGCGGGGAGGACACGGCGAATCGCATGGGTCTCATCACGAAACATGCCGTCTTTGTTGCCCTTTGCCAGCAATGAGTGTGCGGAAAATCAGGCGGGAAGGCGGCAGCATGGTGATCGTTGTCTGAACGTCACGGGTGCCACGAATCCTTCACACCGCTGACTGGCAGATCGGTAAGCCCTATCGCTGGATTGAAAATTCTCAGAAACAGGCTCGTTTGCAGCAGGAGCGCGTTGATGCCGTCCTGAGGATTGCTGATGTGGCCAGCCAGGAAAACGTGGACCTTGTGCTGGTTGCCGGTGACCTGTTCGACTCGAGCACGGTGGCTGCTGCCGTGGTCATGGAGGTGCTGGAAGCGGTGGGATCGATCCCATCACCTGTAGTCGTGATCCCTGGTAACCATGATCACGGTGGCGCCGGTGGTATCTGGAGGCGTGACGATCTGCGCCGGCAGATGCAGCAGCGTGCTGGCAATCTTCAATTGCTTGACAAGCCGGAACCAGTCGATGTTGCTGGTGTCACTCTTCTGCCCTGCCCCCTGCAACGACAGCGGAACAGCCAGAGTCCGTCTCTCTGGCTCGATCAGCTCAACTGGACACAACTCGATCCGGTGAAACCGCGCGTTGTTCTGGCCCATGGCTCGGTGCAGGGTTTCGGTGGTGAAGGCCAGGTCAATCAGCTTTGCCTCGAGCCACTGCCCCGTGATCAAATCGATTACATCGCCCTTGGCGACTGGCATGCGCTGATGGAGGTTGATCGCAGAACCTGGTACAGCGGTACACCGGAACCCGATCGCTTTCCCACAGGGCCCGATGACTTGAGATCACAGGTTCTCGTGATTGATGTGGAAAGGGCCCAGCCGCCAAGGGTCATCGTGAAACCAACGGGCCGTCTGCGTTGGCACCGGATCACCATGACGCTCAACGGCGATGCCGATCTGCCCCGGCTTGAGCAACAACTGGTCGAGTCGGTTGGCAGCCGGGTGGGTCGTGATCTGATGCGGCTTGAGCTGAACGGACAACTTGGTCTCCAGGGCCATCTCCAACTGGAGGAACGTTTAGCGCTGCTCCGAGAACAGCTCCTTCACCTTCGCCTGCGAGGCAAGCTGCACCGCCAACCAACCGCAGAGGAGAGGGATGAGCTGCTGCTTCGGATCGATAGTCCCCTGGTCAGCACGATCGCGGCAGGTCTTCAGGACGAGCTTCAAAGCACTGCTGATCCGCTGGTTGAGCATGCTTTGATCGAGTTGCACCGTCTCTGCGCCACGGGTTCATACGCCACTGAATCTCGCTCCTCGGATCCATGCGCCTGATTCGTTGTCGACTGGAAAGCATTCGCCGGCATCGAGCTCTGGAGGTGTCCTTTGCTCCTGGGCTGACCTTGATTGGGGGGGCCAATGAATCCGGTAAAAGCTCGCTCGTGGAGGCGATGCACCGGACATTGTTTCTGCGTGCCTCTGCCACGGGAGCTGCAATTCGTGATCTGCGTTCGGCCACGCACGCAGGTCATCCCCAGGTCGAGATCGATTTTGATGCTGCCGGATATCGTTGGTCACTGTTGAAATGTTTCAGCGGTGCCGGCGGCACCAGCCGCCTGAGCCGAGCGGGTCAGGAGGCTTTGCTTGGTGGCGATGCAGAGGATCAGCTGGCTGCTCTTTTGGGAGTCGAGGAAATCATCGGTAGCCGACAGGTGAACCGTGTTCTACCCACCCGTTGGGCTCATCTCTGGGTGATGCAAGGACTGGCCGGTCGCAACCTGCTGGATCTCAGCGGCGAGCACTACGACCTCAAGGGATTAATCACCGCTCTGGAGGGACAGGCTGAGCAATCACTGCAGTCGCCGATGGATCAGCAGGTTTACAACCAGCTTGAGCAACTTGTGGCGTCGAGCCTCACCAGTCGGGGCGTGAAACAAAACAGTGAACTCTGGAAACGCCGGCGGGACGTTCAACAAGCTTCAGAGCAACACGCCGAGGCAAAGGAGCGACTGCTCAGTTATGAAGCAGCCTGCATCGAGCTAGACGCCAATGAGCAGGCTCTTGATCAGTTGGAATGTCGCGCACCGGAAGTGCAGAGGCGACGTCGACAGCTGCTAGCTCTCAAGGATCTGCAACAACGTCTGGCTCCTCTTCGACTTCAGCAGACCCAATGGCAACAACAGCTCAGTGCGCTGACGCGTCTGATCAAGGAGATGCAGGCAGCTGAAACGGCGATGAGGGTGTTGCGACAGGAGCTCAGGGTCATGAACGAGTCCGCTGAGACCACCTCCATCACACTCGAAGATCAACGACGTGCCTGTGAACAACTTGATCGCAAGCGTCAGGCGCTTGAAGAGCGTGGCCATGCCCTGCGACGTCGTCAGGACCAGGAACAGCTTGAACAACGCATCCAGGGCTTGCGCAGGCACAAGCAACAACGCGCCAAATTCGAACAGCAGCAATTCCAGCTCACGCAACAGCTGACGGCACTGCCAAGTCGCGATGCCAGCGATCTGGTGGCCCTGAAAGCTCAGCAGTCACAGCTTCGTGAGCTGGAGATTCGTCTTCAAAGCATGGCATCGCGGATCGAATTGCAGTCCTCCAACGTGACTGTGTGCCTGGATGGCGAACAGCTCGGGATTGGCGACGTTGCCCAAAGAACAGGTGCTTTTCGGCTTGAGGTGGGTGAAGACGTCACCTTGCTGGTCAGTCCAGGAGAAGGGATCGGCCTTTCAGCACTGATGGCCGAAAGAACGCAGTGTCAGTCTCTGTTGGAGCAGAACCTCAAGGTCTGGGGTGTCAGCAGCCTTGAAGCTGCAGAGGCCCAGTTGCAGACTCGCACTGAGCTTCAACAGCAGCTTGCTGTTCTTGATGCACGTCTTCGCCAGCTCATGGAGCAGCAGCAGAGCAACCTGAAAGGCGATCAAGACCTCGAACAACTCGAGCAGCAGCTCGCTGAACTCCGACACCATCCAGTGGATCGTGAGATTGCCGTTGAGGACGATCTTGCAAAGGCGTTGGACGACTGCCGCCAGACCTATCAATCGGTCCAGGAAAGGCTCCGCGCACTGCGTGGCGACTATGAGCGCGCGGAACGAGAACAGAAAGGTTTCGCCAAGAAGCTTCAGGAGCTCCAGATTCGACTGGAACGGCATGAAGCCCAGCATGCACAGCAGCTTCAACAACAACACGAGATTGAATCGCGGCATGGAGGAGCTCAATCAATCGAGGTTGAACTCAAGACGGTCTCGCATCAGTGTGAGCTGTTGCAGGACCAACTGCTCGTGCTCTGTGACGACTGTGGTCTCGCATCTGGCACCGACGTGGAGACACCACTGGCTGAGCTGGATGATCGTGAGCTGAAGCTCAACCGGCAACGCACGGATCTCAATCGTGAACGGGGCTCATTGCTCGAGCGCTGTGAACGTCTCGGAAGTCGTGAACTCCATGCCGACCTCGAGGAAATGTCCAATCGTCTTGAGGTGGCTCAACAGGCAGAAGAACAGGAAACCCAGCTGGTTGAGTCACGGGTTCTGCTTCTCAAGCGTTTCCAGGACGCGCGTGCGGACCTTTCACGTCGCTACTCATCACCACTGAAAACCAGCATCAATCGTTTCATTGCTCCGTTTCTGCAGCAAGCCGGCGACAGCTCTGAGCTGCGTTTTGATGCCAGCAACGGCCTGAAGGATCTGCGTCTTCAGCGCTCAGGTCAGAGCCTCGAGTTTTCACAACTCAGCGGAGGACTCAAGGAACAGCTCAACGCAGCTGTTCGCTTGGCGATCGCCGAGGCTCTGCGCGATGGTCATGACGGCTGTCTTCCTTTGTTGTTTGATGACGCCTTCACCAACAGCGATCCATCGCGACTTGAAGCGGTTGGGAGCATGCTCCGGCAGGCAGTTGATCTGGGTCTGCAGGTGGTGCTACTCAGTTGTGACCCCGATCCCTACCGAGGAATTGCCGATGCGGTGATCGATCTCGACCATCACTGACGTTCTGGATTGGGGTGATCGAGTTCAGAGTGCGTTTTCGATCACGTTCATGGCTTTGAGATAGGCCGGTGGTTCATCGACTGTGTCCTGTTCTTCGATGCCGTTGTCATCTCGAATCAGGCGGCGGGCGTTATCGGCAATCACGGCATTCACCAACAAATCCATCGCCTCGGGCTGGTCAAGATTCTGGAGTGCCTCGGCGTATCGCCGGCTGTGGGTGGGTCGCACCGACTCCTGGCAGTAGTTGGAGAGCTCACGGCTTTCGGTCATCACCGAAAACGCCACATCCTTGGTTGTGGAATTTCCATAGATGGCCATGTAGAGCAGGTTCACCATCGATGCGTCGTGCACAGGAATGGCGTATTTGCGCACAATCTGTGGCCAGTAGCGCAACGACTTGAGACCTTCCAGGCCTCCTTTACGCAGGCCTGCCTGTTCGCACCAGTTCTCAAGCTCTTCCATTGAGTGCGGACAGCGCTTTTCGTCCCGCATGTGCTCTGCCAACACCTGACCTGCCTGAAAATTACGGGTCGGTGTGCCGGAAACCGGCAACATCATGCTGCCGCGCACGTCAGCCACCATGGCTGTGAGTTGCGCAAAGGTGTGATCGCGCACCTTTTCCATATCCCCCCCCCGCACTAAAGCCGCTTCGATTCTCTGAACGCCGTAACCGAGTTCCGTCAGTGCAAAGGGCTGACGGTTGTAAAGCCTTTGGCGATTGCGCCGAGCCATGGAAACCGTTGCCGCTTGGTCCAGGCACTGGTCAAGCAGAAGTGTCAGCAGAGTTGGAAGCACTCCAGGGTTGTCCTGGTGATAGGCGTAGCCAAACCCGGCAAAAACCGACGACATGTTTTTCGCAGCCTTGATGTACTGCCCCTCAATGTTGTGAACCCCAGCTGAAACCTGAATGTTCGGCGACAGTCGATCCAGCATTCGCGCTCCCAGCAGTGCTGTCAGTGCGTTGGGATGGCAGAAGTTGGCCGTGAAGCTGTCGAGTGGATTGCGCAGGGCGCCATGGCGATGAAAACCGGAGAAAAAGCCCAGGCTCGGGACTTTTTCGCACAGCACATAGGACTCGTTGATCAAGTTGTCATGGCTGAATGATCCAGCCAGGCAGGCCAGCACCACATGTTGCCGACCCAATTGATCCCGCAGTTGAATCGCTTCGATCAGGTCTTCTTCAACATGATTGCTGTTGGCGCTGAGCACCACCAGCTCACAGCGTTTGAGCAGGTCAGCCAGGGTGTTGGGCTGACGCACACCCTCAACCAGATGGCTGCCCATGCGTTCCATGACCGCAACGTGCTTGGGGTCCATGCCGTCGAGGGCCGACTGCGTGAACGCACCGAGAAGCTCGCGATCGGGTCGGGGTGCCAGCAGCAGATTCTCTTCGTCCTTCTGCTGCATGGCGCAGTTGTAGGCAAGGGACGCGGGATAGAGCCCCACGCTGTAGAACCCGACCTTTCCTGTCTCCAGCTCCCAGACCCGCTGACGCACCTGATCCCTGTCGAGGCTGGGAGGAAAGAATCCGTTTGAGTTCAACAGTGCTGCAGTGCTGAGACTCATTGCAATGAAGGGGAGGATGAGGTGAACAAAGGATGGAAAGCTTGGCTGGAGGCCCAGTTACACCGCTGTTGTTGGCTGGTTCATTAGTTCGTGGCGAGCCGTTGGATCAACCCATTCCAATCTGAGTAATCATCCATTATCTGCTCTCAGGTCAGAGGGCGCTTCACCGATGCTCCAGGGTCAATAGTTGAAAACTCCAGTCGATAACCTCATGGACCAAGTTTGTGAATGGTTTGTCTGACGTCAGATGGATGAATCGGATTGTTGAGGATTTCATTATTGAAGACCGAAGCTGTGTCGGCAATTGGTTGCTTTGCGTCAGAGAGTCGCAGAGAATGTTGCTTTTGTTCGATAGATCATGATGCAGATAGTTTAACGTTGCTCTGAGACCTGTCGCCATTATTAAAATTCTGAGTGATGAATAGCCTGGACATGGAGAATGAAATTCGTCGTCTGCTCGGAACTGCCGACATCGGAACGATGGAAGGTCTTTTGGTGGACTCGGCTGATTGGGGCGTGAATATCAGAATGACATTGAATAATCATTTTGTTGAAGTTGACTTGATTAAAAACTGGGATGGTTTTGAAATGATTTTGTTAGATGATCAAAATCGAAATTCTGTTCAGATTGATGAGATCCAGGATATTATTCAGATTTTCAAAAGTTACTACTGATCTCCTGCTGTTGCTGGCCTTGATTCATTCTCGAAGATGATTTTCATCGCCAGAATTGCCAGGTTCAATGTCAGTGTGAATGAATTTGCGATCATTACCGGCTTGGCGTCAACCTGAAACCCATAAATCACCCAGCAAAGACATCCCGTGCTGAAAGTGAGCAGCAAGGCATAGGAAACGTCTCTTGCTGATCGGGATTTCCATGTTTTGATGACCTGTGGCAGAAATGCAACAGTTGAAAGTGTTGCTGCTGCGAAACCGAATATTTCCGAAGAACTCAAATCTAATGTCATATCAAAAATGTTCATTGATCAAGATTGAAGCTACCGGGATAGCCGGATGGTCCGACTATATAAGTTCAATGAGACTACAGAATCACAGGCTCAGTTTTCGATAGGACATCCTCAGGTCTGATGTCGATCGTTCGGACAGCTTGAATCTGGTCCAGCCCTTTGCCAGCATTCACCCACCGGTGATGCGATCCGGTGGCTTTTGCACTCTTCGGCGGTCGAAGAACAAGAGCAAGCATGCCCCGAGGGTTTATGGAGGAGAAAGCGATCAACAATCAATTGCTTGAACTTCACCTGCAGCCAAAGCAGCATGGCCGTGCTGATTTCTTTGGCATCAAGCCATTCGGAAAGCTTCCTGCCTTGATCGTCAGTGATGTACTGCTTGCGGAGGGATCTTTCTTGCTGAGAACGAGAGCGGCGAGATCATCGCGCCCGCACAGCACGCATTGAACAGTCAGTGGGTGTTGTCCGTTAACGCAAACCTTTCCATTGCTTTGTTTGTTCTCTCCAGTCGTGATCGTGAATGTCCACAGCTCATGGAGATGTTCAATTGCCAATTGGATCCTGATCGTCCCCTGGTTGGCGACTGCTGGGGTGCTGCTGACTGTGCTGTTCAGGCCCATCTCAGTGACCAGCCATTGTTTTGTCCCAGTGCTTGTTCTCGGCCCCTGTCCGGTGATTGAGATTGTGATTGAGCGCACCAACCTCAGGCCTGCCTTCAGGCTGGTCATGGGTTTTGCCCGAAAGCTGATGTGCGTTCCGCTTTTCGATGATTGGCGATTCAATCGCTGCATGGGAGGGTGAGGACCAAGATCGCGCCACCAACGGTTCGGATGGATCTCGCTTCACTGCATCAGGAACTCGTCGCCAGTCCAGACCTGCTGATCGTGCAGGACCTTGACGGGGTCTGCATGCCTCTGGTGAAGGATCCACTGACCCGAAGCCTTTCTGAAAGATATGTGCATGCCGCTGCCCGATTACATGGCAGTTTTGTCGTTCTGACCAATGGCGAACACGAAGGTCATCGCGGTGTCAATCGTCTGGTTGAGACAGCACTCGGCGATTGCTCCATGGCCCGAAAACATGGTCTTTATCTCCCCGGGCTCGCTGCCGGTGGAGTGCAGCTGCAGGACGAATTCGGGAGGCTTACACATCCTGGAGTGAGTGAGGCTGAAATGAGTTTTCTGGCATCGGTTCCCGGGCGGATGAAGGCTCTGATGCGTTCCATGCTCCCTGCCTTGATGCCCGAACTGGGTGAAGCGGAGCTTGCCGTCGAAGTCGAGCGGGCTGTTCTCGACACTCAGGTGTCACCAACCATCAATCTCAACAGCCTTTTCGGTTGGATCCCCGACGATGTCGACCGTCAACGTCAATTGCAGTCAATGCTGGAGTCGCTGATGCAGCAACTCATGGCAATGGCCCAGGCCGAAGGCCTTCAAAACTCCTTCTTCCTGCATGTTGCGCCGAATCTCGGGCGTGACCCTCTTGGCTGTGAACGACTCAAACCTGCCGTCAAGGGAGACGTCGGCAGTACCGATATCCAGTTCATGTTGCGAGGAGCCATCAAGGAAGCGGGATTGCTGGTGTTGATCAATCGCCACATCGCAGCACGCACAGGCACGGCACCCCTCGGAGAAGCGTTCAACGTCAGAACCGCGCCCCACGACCATGAAGCGCTGCTGGCTCTCTGCGAGGAACGGATACCGCCTGAACAGATGCCTTCTCTGGTCGGTGTTGGTGACACTGTCACGTCAACGGTCAATCCCTCTGGTGATGGCTGGTTGAGAGGAGGCAGTGATCGAGGCTTTCTCACTCTTCTTCAGGAACTCGGATGCAGCTTTGGCCGTCCCAACCGGGTGGTGCTGGTCGACAGCAGTGGCGGAGAGGTTGACCGACCATCGTTGGCCGATGGTTCTCTCGCTGGGATCAGTGATCCTGATGATCCTCTGCACTTCGATGTCTGCATTCCTGGCGGTCCTGAGGCCTACGTGAACTGGTTCATCGGTTTGTCGGAAGCTCGGACCGAGCTCACACTCTGAAACCTCCCTTCCAGATTGATCGGGGAGTGTGCGCTGTTGGTTGAAGAGTCGTTTCCCTAAATCTGCGGGTCTAGCCACAATTCCAACAGGTCACGGCTTCAGCTCGCTCACCGACGTTGACATCAACCTTTCCCGAAACACTGAGGTTCCCCCCCGTTCGCCGGGGGAAATTGACCACCCTGCAGGTCAACCTCGGCTATCGCTGCAATCAGAGCTGCAGTCACTGTCATGTGAATGCCGGCCCTTGGAGGAAAGAAATGATGGCTGGCGAGCTGATTGATCTGATCCCTGAAGTGCTCGCCCGCCTTGATCTTCGCTGTCTTGATCTCACCGGCGGTGCACCGGAGCTGCATCCTCAGTTTCGTGAGCTTGTTTCGGCGGCCAGGGCTCTTGGCGTGGAAGTGATTGATCGCTGCAACCTCACGATCCTCAGCGAACCCGGGCATGAGGATCTTGCTGAATTCCTGGCGTTGAAGGCTGTGAGGGTGGTTGCCTCACTGCCTTGTTATGAAAAGGAGAGGGTGGATCTACAGCGAGGCCAGGGCGTCTATGAGCGCAGCATTGCAGGTCTCAAGCAGTTGAATCATTTGGGATATGCCCAACCCGGATCACCCCTGCAACTGGATCTGGTGTTCAACCCTTCAGGCCCTTCTCTTCCACCGGCTCAGGAACCCCTTGAGGCTCAATACCGGCAGGCTTTGTTCTCGAGCCACGGGATTTCCTTCTCTCACCTGCTCACGATCACCAACATGCCAATTCAGCGGTTCGCGCGAGATTTGCAGCATCAGGGTCAGCTCGAGCCCTACCAGCAGATCTTGCGTGAGGCCCATCGACCGGAAAACATCCCTGCGGTCATGTGCCGAAGCCTGATCAGTGTGAGCTGGACAGGCGCTCTCTACGACTGCGATTTCAATCAACAGTTGAATCTTGCATCCAACGCTGGCCCTCGAGTGCTCGCTGATCTACTCAGTGCAGCGGATGGACTGATGGATCAACCGATTGCCGTCGCAGACCATTGCTTTGGGTGCACTGCTGGCAATGGGTCCAGCTGTGGTGGTTCGCTCAGTTGAGCGTGACCTGAACTCCAGCAGGCGTGAACAGGAACACATGCTCCCCGAGCCGGTGTTCCTCACCATCGATGGCCTTCACGCCACCGGATACGAAATCAGCAGTGCGTTGTGCCTGGGCGATCTCCATGGACGTGAGATCAAGCACGACCGTTTTCTGACTGCGAACAGCCAAAACAGCGGCCATCCCCTCCGTCACGTCTTGCGGTCGGATCACAAGCAGTTCCCGTAAATGCTCTTGAGTGAATTGATTCATTACTGTCAGCCTGGCGAGGCTGGAGGAAAGTCGCAGCAACCGTCACCATGCAGAAATGACCAAATCTTCATCAGCTGATTCGGCGCCAGCGCACTGCGGCAGTAAGCCCAAACGCTTGGCTATCGGAATTGCTCCACTCGGCACTGTTTCGATCGGAATTGTCCCGATGGGCGTGATCTGTATCGGCATCGTTCCGATGGGCGTCGTGTCCATCGGTGTGGTCGCCATGGGCGTCATCAATCTTTCGATTGTGGGAATGGGGCTGCTGGCGATCGGCGCCAACACCATGGGGGTCTGGACGGTTGGACCGATGAGCATGGGTTTGGTTCAGATCGGCGGGCGTGGCAGCCATGACCACAACAGCCACGCTCCTGCTGAATCAGAGGACGATCCACTTCTCCTGGCTTATCCAACCAAGGCTGAAGCTGAAGCACAGGCCAAGCTGATCGGCTGTGAGGGAGTCCACCAGATGGGCAGTCACTGGATGCCTTGTGCCGAGCATTCAATGGGCCATCACTAGCCAGCACTGATCAGCGGCAAGCAGTGCAGATGCCCCGCACATTCAGGCTGGAATCGATCAGTTCAAAATCGAATTGCTTGCAGGCATCACGGCCTGCCTGGAGAACCGCCTCATTCTCAAATTCCTCCGTAAGCCCGCAGCGCACGCAGACAAGATGATGGTGGTGGATGTGTTCAGCATCCGCCAGCTCGAAACGACTGCCGCCATCACGTAGTTCCAGTTCCTGGAGAAAATCCATCTCCACCAACAGGCGCAGGGTGCGGTAGATGGTTGCCAGCGAGACCTTGGACTGATTGTCCACAAGCTGACGGTGAACCTCTTCTGCACTGAGATGACTGCCGCTGCCGATCTGCTCGAACAGGTCCAGCACCAAGCGCCTTTGCGGCGTCATTCGCCGCCCATCCTGGTGCAGCCCCTTCTTCAGAGTTCCGGTCGCTTCAGCAGAAGAGGTTGCAGGCGACATGCAAACGGTATGCAGTGTTTCTCAATAGTACGCACTATTGAGAGTCAACACCAGTGCTCGTTGACGAGTTGTTTTCTCCTTTGGCTGGTCGTGTGAGTGACTTCTGATACGAAGCATGAGTCCAGCTGGGACATCAACCACCAATTGGTGAGATTTGGGACAGGCTTTTGCAGAGGCTCATGCCGATTGAGCTCACATCGGCCTTAACAAGCCTCAACAGCCTGGAGAGGTTCGAGCCTGCAAACCCGATAGGCTGACTTTCCGTTCGATGAAAAGAGTGTCGGTCTCCTGGTCGGTGCTAATGCGCTTCGTTGCGAGCGGCCTTTTCCTGTTGGCTCATGGATTGCTGGTGCTTGAACACATCGCACTGGGAACAGCACTTCATGGCGTTGCCGAAGTCTTTCTGGCTCCTTGGGCACTGCGTCACCGTGCCTGGGACCTGATTGTGATTGGGTTGATCTTCTGCGTGTTTGACCTTTGGGGAACCCTGAGATTGATCAATGTGCTGGGTTGAGCGTCACGGATTCCATCCACCAACGGGCGACGCGTCCAGCCTGATTGGGCTTGCTCGCAGGCACCGTGACCACGACCAGCCTCTTGTTGCTTCGCTGGTAGTCGTATCGGCAGTAACCAACACCCGTTCCTGAGCAGGACGCCAGTGACGACAGCTGATTGCCCGCCAGCGTCTGCTCAAAGGTCTGCACTTGCCCTTCAGGCGCCGGATTCCAGCCTGTTGATGTCAAGGTCTGGTCGACAACCAAAATCGATTGGCCCGCTTGCAGTTCAGGTGGCCGTTGCTCAGCTTTCAAATCAACCCAGATCCCGGACATGATGAGACCGGAAAAAACCAGCAGCCAGCGCATAACCGAACCCGTTTCCACAGGCATAGCCACGGATCTGCTGCGAATGCCACGCTTCAGCGTTGATCCTGCTCAGCCTCTCGGGCTCCAACGACCAGAGCGGCGAGAAACGGCAGAGCCGCAAGGGCTGTGAGAAGTTCCACCATCAATCGTCGAGTGGCCAGAAGTTTGTACTCTGTAACGGACTGCTGTGGTTTCAACAGCTACCAAGGCCATCACAACTCACAGCATTGCCTGGTTCTTCAACGGTTGAATCGGCAAAATAATCGGGTAGGCAGAATGATTGCCTGAGCCAATCGTTGGTTGTCAGGGTTGCCTTGTTACGTCAAAAGTTTAAAGTATTTATCTGAATCTGCGTGAATGACGCCTTTGATTTTTCAAGAATCAATCCATTAAAGTGAAGCTAGATTGCATTAATGGCGCTCCCATAAAAAATATCCACCCAGCACTCCGGCTTTATTGGAATGCAGAATTACCTCTTTGGATAATTTCGCGTCTTTGAGAAGTTTACTGTTGCCACCACCCAAATGTAATAAATCCCAGTTCCAGATGTGCTTTGTTGTTGATATCACTCTTTCAACACGCTGTATCCATTTCTCTTTGCCAATATCTTCAAGCGCTGGTCTGCCGACATAGTCTTCATACGTCTTTTTCTTTTTAAACAAATGATGCGCAAGTTCCAGATTCGGGACCAGCTGCCCATCAATAAACAAGGCTGATCCCATTCCTGTCCCGAGGGTCAGCACCATCTCAACACCCTTTCCAGAAACACATCCATAACCCTGAACATCTGCATCATTGGCCACATGAGTTGGCTTTTTCAAACGCTGTTCCAGCTGAGCTGCAAGATTGATGCCGGGCCAATGACTGTCTAAGTTGGCAGCCGTTTCAATAACTCCATTACGCACGACACCAGGAAATCCAGCGGCCACACGATCAAATTCAGGCACTTTGCTGGTCAACCCTTCAATCACTTCAAGAATTGATTCCGGGGTTGCTGGGTGAGGAGTTTCTTGCCGCTGACGATCACAAAGCCCATTCCCTTCGGGGTCAAGAACAATGAGCTTCACACCAGTCCCACCAATATCAATGCAGAGAGTGTTGGCTTGGTTTTTCATTCGTACACTTAATATTCTTGACAGTCTATTCCCAAAACTCAACTTTTCAACAATTTCAGGTTTCGCTGAAAATATGTGTGAAACTATCAATAGAAGCCAACAGATGGTGATCGCAACAAGATACGCAGTTTCAACGCCTTCAAAGCGAATGCCCTGGTTCAATAATCCTGGTTGAGCATTTTGCTAACGCCCACGGCTGAGACTGATTCCGCAGCCTGATCGATCCTGGTTTGCCCCCTTCATGGGTGATCAACAAACAATTCTAAACTCTAAAAAAGGGAAATAGAAAGGTTTCTATAAACTCACAAGCTCAGTAGCAACTGATTGAAGGTTTTCTGTCGAAATTAAAATAATTATAATCTGTTTGGCTGAATACTCAGTCCTCGCAGTGTCTTCGAAGGTAATCAGAGCGTTGTTGGTCGCTCCAGTCAGCCTTTCTTGCCTCGTCACAAAGCCCTTTGAGGCGTTGATTGAGCTTTTCCTGCTCATTGATATCATCTCGGATACCACGCACATAGAGAGATCCTGTTACTACAGCCACTGATATTGCACAGATCACAGCGATGATCTTCAAGAGTTTTTCCATAATCTTCCTTAGCACACAACAAACACCATCTTGGAGTTTGTTGTCTGATTTTCAGTCATCAATCGGGGCGACAGGATTCGAACCTGCGACCTAGTGCTCCCAAAGCACCCGCGCTACCAAGCTGCGCCACGCCCCGTTACCCCCACATAGTAGGGCCTGACGGCGATCTCGCCGAAACAAGCTGCAGCAGTGGGTCTCAGCTCTTGCGCCATATGTGCTCAGATGGTGTCATCTAGAGGCAATCCCTCGCCCGCCTGTCGCCCGCGTCGCCCGGTTCCTCGCCCGCTTTGCCAAATTCCTGGATCGGAGTCGAGCTGATCAGGAGCCAAGTGCAGGTCATCGTCGACAGCAACCGCTTGGCTGAGCGGGACAGAACTGCTGCCGACATTCTTGGCCTGCCAGAGGTGGGCTTTTTCAGCATCACCCGCAGTGAATAGAAGTGCATCACCCGGATGGGGGATGTGGATCGGAGGGATTCGGGGGAACTTGAAGTGGGGGGAAATGATTGATGGACAAGACAACCAAAAACTCGGGATCTCTTGCTGGCATCGCTGTCGCCAGTCTGTTTGCACTGGTATTTGCTGCTGCATTTGCCTTTGAGTCCAACAACTATGAGCAGCAATACAGAGACTGCATCGCGAAGAGTGAGCTAAGTCGTGCTCAATGCCGGTTGCTCTATCCCCCATAGTTAGGGCATCACTTGAGTTGTTTGTGTCTGCGCTCTACTTAATTAAATAATCAATCAGAGGGACGATTTTACCCGCTTCCAGTGCATCAGCTTGGTGATTAAAATCGGTTCAGTTATTGACGCCAGAATCAATCATGGGCGCCGAAACACCAGATAAATACAGCAAAAAACATACTGCTCGATGCAGCAAAGAAGTAAAAGACAACAGGATTGAACGCATGGTCGAATGGATCAGCCTCTGCAGACCCACTGGAGTCATGCTTCGACTCGCAACGGCTGAATGGGGGGTCAGCAAAAGGCAGGCTGAAAGTTATCTCTACGAGGCCAGAGCAGTGATCCTTGAGCGTTGGAACAACCAAGGACGCAAGGATTTTGTCGCTAGTGCCCTGGAGAAAATGGAGCGGGTTGCAGAGCTCTCGATCAAAACAAACCAGCACAGTAACGCGATCGGGGCTGTGAACCTGCAGGCCAAACTGCTCCAGATCACCACTCGGGATAACTGATCTCAGAAGTATCGTCTCCCACATATCGCAACCCCCCGGCACCCCCAAATCGGCGGCAAAAATAATCGAGAGGAGAGAAAGCATCACTTAGCTCCATTCTATTTCTCATCAACCTCACTAATCGCTACAGCGCGATCCATCGAAGAAGTCAAAAAGCAGATTATTTGTTGAGTGGATATGAACTGTTCAGGGGGATACTGCTCGGAAATGCCATCTCTAGTATCGTCGGCCATTCAGCCAAATTCAGACGTCTCCACCTTCGCCCAATTGCCATGAAAAGACTATTCCTTCTTGTTGCCTTACTTGCCGCGGCTCCGGCGCATGCTGCTAGATATGATTTTGGCCAGGGAGTCGCATCATTAGCGTGCGTAATGTTGGATTCTGGCTATAGCCAGAGTCAAGTATATGCTCTTTTAGATACACTAAAAGCTCAAATTGAGAGAGGCGGTTCAACTAATTGGCGAGATGAGAAGCAAATGATAGATGGTTTTAATTATCAAGCTCGTAATAATCATCGCGACTGTCCATTGAGGATGAGCAATTAGGTCTTGATATCAAACTCTAAGTACTCATAGATAAAGCATTAGGTAATTCCAGGATCAGCAAGGCATTAAAAGCCCGGCAACATCGGCCGGGCAGCTGATCAGAATGTCGGCCTTAGTTATGCACCAGCCAGGGCTGCCATCACATCAACCTCATCAACCTCGATGTAGGGAGTGAGCCCGGAAAGTGATTGATGGCCCGTAACCCGCTGCACTGCAGGCAATGATGCGCCGCGCTTCAGGGCACCAGTGGCAAAAGATCGACGGAAACTGTGAGTCGAGACACCCTCAAACCCGAGTCGCTTGGCGGTGGCCCTCAATGCTTTGTCAGCAGCCTGTCTGCTCATTGGAGTCTGGGTGCTGCCAGTAGCTGGAAACAGCACCTCACCAGCTGCAGGGGCATGGCCATGCTCATCAGCCCAAGCCTGGCGGTAATCATTCAGTGCAGCCTGAAGCCTGTCGGTGCAGCGGATCTGTTTGGTGGCCTTTGTCTTAGTTGTGGCCTTCCGATAGGTGACGTGACCGGCAGCAACATCGCCCCAAGTCAGGGCCAGGGTCTCGGTGATGCGAGCAGCCGACCATCGCTGCAGAGACCACAGAGCCCGATAACGAGGAGACGGAGCAGCAGCCAACAGCTCATCGAGTTGCTCGGGGGTGAGCACCGTCGCTTGACCGTGGCGATTGACCTTCACAGCAGGCTCAAATCAGCCTTAACGCTAGTTGCTCTACTGTTAGAAGAGCAACCAAAGAGTGACAGCAGACGTTCTGGGCAGAGCACCCCAAATCCGGCCGGTTTCGGGCCTTATTGCGAAGCAATAGGGAGGCGCAGTTGAGAACCCAGTGATGGTGATAGGAGATGCAACGTCTATGTCTCCCCCTCCCCCGGGGGAAAGGATCGACATGGCTGCGATGCCATGGGGGGAGGTGTCAGAGATAAATGCTCTTTAGATGCCGTACTCACTCCCATCGATCTGAGGGGGCTGTGAGCAAGATCACAGCTCTTCTTGAGCCAGGTCAATGAGTCAGACGCTGAATCCAGAGATGGTGTGTGCATCGGAGGGAGAGATCCCTCGATAACCCACCACATCGCTTCCAAGATCCATGACCTTCAAAATCAAATTAGTCTCTCGCTACACCAATCTCCGCAAGCCAGCTTTTACTGGTAGCGCAAACACTCTAAAAAGCCTTGGATACAACAAAACAAAGTTTATGTGGCATGACCAAAAGTCTGGCAAGCAAGATGGATCAGTGGTTGCAGACTTTGATAAGCGTGATCAAATTGACCCTCTTGGTATTAACGAGGATTCCAAGCCAAGCAAAAACAGTACGGTAAAGGATTTCGAGCTAGCTACTGCTGATGAAATACTCGGGAGTCTTAACTCTAAGCAAGAAAGCCCTCTCAGCATTGGCACCAATGTCTCTAAGTTAGATCAGCTAACAGGCTCTAAAACAGCTAGTAAGGAAGACACCCTGCTTCCTTGGCAGCGAGAGGATGATGGCGGTTCTGACATGCAAAAAGCATTTGCAGGCTTATATGATTCAACACTCGCTAACGGTGGTGATTCTAAAAGTGGTACTGAGAGCACGGAAAAAAGGGTAGAAGGTGGAAGTGTTGTCGATTTTATTAAAAATAGTTTTTGGGCAGCCGTTGGAACGTACCTTGGGGTAAAGGCTGGCAACGCTGTTGAAGCAGCTGGAGTTGGATCAAGCACAGTAAAAGAGATCGCAAGTAATGGGCCAGGTGCTTATATTTCTGCTTTTCAAGTTGGACATTCAGAGAATAAAGAGGATTCACTACTTGACTCATCTGCAAGTTTGCTCGTTGGTGCTGTTAACCCAATCTTGGGATTAGCTGTTGCAATAGGATTAGCAGGAGAAAATGAGATGCAACAAGAAGCTATGCAGACTTCACAAAATATTTGTTTGGCACTCGCTGGTACAGCGCATGGTGGCAGTCGAGATAATTGCTTGAATTGGGGTCCTAATGGAAAGCCATGGAGTGCTGAGATGATGGAGGCAGTGAGGGATTACTTGTATAACGGCAAAGATCCAGCAAAGATTGCCAAAGAGCAATGGGAAAATAAAGATCCCCTTATTAATCCAGGCGCCAACCAGAACAATGATGCTGGATCCGCTCAGGCTGATGATTGGTTTACGAATCAACGAGGAGCTATCTGCCCTATTGATGAAACAATTATCGATCCTTTTGAAATGAAGCGGACCTTCATTGCTGATCCATCTCTTGGCTTCTTGATTAATCCTGGTGAAGGCGGTAACAACGGCGGCGAAGGTGGTCTGGATGAAGGTGGCGATCCGTTCAGCAAAAACCTCTTTGGTCAGCCATCTGACAGCAGCGACGGCACGACCACTCTGTTCTGATGCCAATGTCGGGGATCCTGATGCCTTAAGGCTGAAAGCAATAAAAAACCCAAAAGGGAAAAGCAGGGCGGTCATGAAGCGAGGCTGATCTATCCCCCGGCAGAACAATCAACTAAGAGCCCCGCTCTCACGAGTGGGTTTTTTAGTTTTGACAGCAACTTTGCCCACCGCGAATCCTTCAATGACTTGGCAGCGGAGGAGGGAGTCGGTCACACACCCATGCGACACCAAACCCTCAATAGAAAGCAAAAGCTGGAGTCAATACTGCGGAATCACAGGCAGTTGGTGGCGTGACTGCGGGGGCCGGTCCATAAGGCAGTGCCTGGGGATCCCTGCAGGCCATTACGATCGACCGGTGCTCGGGCGTCCCGGTGGATCGGGCTGCCGCTGAACGAGTATTGGCCGGAGTTGCTAGTTGATTGCAGTCTTGATTACTAATTAAGCGCTGACTATCTCTGCTCAATTGCGCGCAATATCACCTTGACGGTCCCGGTAGTGCCTCTTCCCGTTTCCTTTCCCGTTACCGTTTCGGTTCATCTGTAACGGGAGCGCAGAATTGAAGTCCATGGGGGCTCCCCAAGCAATAATCGCCTCCTAGAATGAAACGAGGGTGACCCCTGTCGTGCACCCTTACATCCCGGTTGCTTGGTGTTGACGTTAAGGCATTGATCATTGGTAATTGCTGAACTTCTTTTCTCTGTGCTGATGTATTCGCACCACCAAAGCGAACTTTAATATCGGCTGAAACTTTGGTCTCGAATGCCTCGTCATAGGAGATATTCACACCAGCCGTTAAGCCACTGCTGATCTCATTAGCCAGGCGTCCGAGCACACCAGAACCATCAGCATCGCCTACATCCCCATTTTGGTAGTAATAACCAACAGAGGCATTCAGCTCAGGCGTGATGAAATAACCTACATCAAGCCCATAGGTATCCAGTGCACCACCTTGGTAATACCAGTTCAGTTTCTGCTCAGTATCACCAACAGGAATTAAGGCATAAGCATTGAAGTTCCAGTCATTGGAAACAGCTTCTGCATTTAAAGCCACCTGCTGGAAGAAAGCACTCTTCTCTGTGCCGCTGACATCGACCCAGGTATCGGTCCCACCTGTATTCATCGGGCGGCTGTCATAACCACCGTTGATGCCAAACATCCAACTGCGGTCACTATTCAGCCAGCGATAGCCAAGTCTTGAAGAGGTGCTGACGGTGGTGCCAGCCACCTCGGTATTGATGATGCTGCTGTCACCTGCTCGATCAGCGAAGTTGGCGTTGATCAGGGCATCAACGAACCACATGCTGCTGTCACCAACAGAGAGAGGCAGGAACCCACCGATGCCTGCTTGGTTCGGTGTTCCCGCACCCTGCAACGCACCCTGGAATCCAAGGGTTGGCTTGACCACATCCTTGAGGCTGATGCTCATCACATCGCCGAGATCCTCTGCACTGCCGTCCTGTGCCTTCAAAGGCATTGGGGCGATGGCAACAGCTGAAGCCAGCAGTCCAATCGAGAGGCGGCGGAGCATTGGGATGGCGTCAGTCCGCGCATGATGCCGGGCTTTTCCTGGTTGCGCCCGTCGCGGCTGAGAGGGTGCTGGCCCGGGTTTTGCAGTGTTGCTAGAGCTCTGGTCAGTTGCTTATTTCATTAGTGAACCCCTGGCTCCTCCTTCTCTACACAGTGCTGTTTTGCTTTGTTTACGGGGCGACCTATGGCGCTGCACTCACCGGAAAGATCGCTTCTTGCGTGAACCGCAATTCAGCGACGACCGCATCAGTATTTGCAGTGGTTCTATGGCTGCTTAACAAACCCTTTGGCTGAGCGGCTCTTCTTGCGTTCATGGCTAGTACAAGCGTCCTTGTCACGCGAGCGTGTCAATCGATCACGGGGTCGACAACTCACCCGAGTCAGAGAGTCCGGTTTTTCTGGATGTGGCTCCAGGGATGACGGTTGCGGTGCAGCATGACCCCATGACCGGCGAGACAGCCGACAAGGATTGGTGGATGGGGCAGGTGATCCACAATGGCGGTGCTGCCCGCGATCCGAAGATCCACAACCTGTTCCAGATCGCTGATGTGGATTCAGGCGTGATCCGCTGGGTCAACGCTGATCTGGTGACTCACATCCTGCCGAAAGCCTGCTAGAGGCCATGGTCGACCCTGCTTGGGAACAACAACTAAGCTTCAGCGCTTGCTCAAGAACTCAGTAATGGTTTACAAGCTCATCAGCACTGAGTTTCCTGATCAGAACCAGACCTTCATCGACAGTCTTGAGTCAGCACTCTGGGCAGTTCAGAAAATCAAAGGATCATCCGGAACAATCGAGGATCTAATCGCAGAAATTGAGAAGGCCAAAGAAACGGTCAATATCAAGCCAGGTCAATAAAAAGCCGCGCGCTTGGCGGGGCTGCTGAATATCAACGGTGGCCTGGACGATCAGGCGTCGGCCATCTCCACGACCAGCTGAAGAGATCAGTGCAGCTGATGCAGTGCAATGAGCTGCAGGCGCTGCATCTAGGCAAAAGTCTGAGTGTCGCGGACAGCAATATGGGAATGACGCGGAGCTGTTGATGGTGAATGCCAGTCTGAACTGGGCCTCGCTCTGGGGGCTGCTGCTCATGGCTCTCTGGGTTCCTGCCCTCGTGGTGTCGTTGCGACGCTTCGATGTGTTGATGGATCGGGATCAGCCGCTCGAGTCGCTTCAGGGGCTCGGGCTGGTTTGGCTTCTGGTCACCCTGGCCGGACGCTGCATCGCCTTACCGCTGGTGGGATCGATCATGTTTTTTCAGGGGTGGCGCTTGGATCCGATCTTGCAATTCGGATTGACCCTGCTCGTGTGGGGCATCATCGTTGAGTCGATCCCCTCCATTCGTGCGGACCATCTTGCGTTGCAGCAACGCTCGGCAGAGGATGCTCAGCAATCAAGTCGACAGCGTGCTTTGGAGCTGCGCCTTCGCGATCGTGTCTGGCCCTGGTCGTTCGCGCATGCAGTTCTGCCTTTTGCTGGCATCTATTACGCGATTACCCGGCGCACCATTACACCATTTTTATGGGATGTCGTCGCACGTGTTGTCCTGCTGCTGATCACTAGCGGCGTGTTGTTGATCCTCCACCGTTTATCGGACGGCGAGACAGTGAACTGGCTTCCAGTTGGTGTGTTCTGGGTGCTGCTTGTAGTGAATGTGTTCGCCTGTCTTCTGCCTGTGAGAGCTGCCATCCGCCGCACTCAGGCAGATGCCCGTCGCCGCTTGGAGGTCCACGGTTGACCAGGGGGTCTACAGCTCGCCGGAATCAGTCTCACACCCATGAGAGCTCGAACCCTCAATGGAAAGCAAAAGCTGGAGTCAATGCTGAGGAATCGCAGGGAGTTGGTGGCATGAATGCGGGGGCCGGTCCATAAGGCAGTGCCTGGGATCGCTGCAGGCCATAACGATTCACCGGTGCTCGGGCGTCCCGGTCGATCGGGCTGCTGCTGAGTGAGTATTGGCCGGAGTAGCTAGTTGATTGCAGGCTTGATTACTAATTAAGCCCTGATTATCTCTGCCCAACTGCGCTCAATCGTGCAAAGTATTGAAGGCTGATTTGTGGGATTATTGGCGAGATTGAAGCAATAAATAGCTCCTGTTAATGCAGAGGGTTTGAGTGTGTAAGTTTTGAAGCCGAGGGGAAAAAGTTACGGACACTAGATTTTTACCAGCAACAACCTACACCGCAGTGTGAGCCCCAGCCACCAGTTTGAGTAGACTTCTCAAGTCCTCCAGCTACGACTTCTAGCTCATCTTCTGAAAGTTCTGATTGAGCCTGGGTTAGGTCAGCAGCAGAAATACTAAAACCTGCTTCCTTGGCAATGGCAGCAACAGCATTGGCATCAGCTGCTGCTTTGAGCTTCTCCTGAAGGCCGGTGTCTGCTTTGACTTTTTCTAGGAACGCTTTGAGTTGCTCTTCTGACATGAGATTAGAAATTGTTTGTTGTTTGAGTTTACAAGTTGCCAGGTATCGGATGCCATTTTAAGCGAATAGGGAAGTCATTGAAGAAATAAAAAGCCCCTGCTAATGCAAGGGCTTTGAGTGTGTAGGCTGTGGCCGTAATTTTCAGCTAGTATTTATTTTTTAAATGTGTCCGCGCAGCAGTTTGGGATGCAGGTATTTGTAAGTTTATAGGCCCCCCCAGCCACACCTTCCAGCTCATCATCAGGCAGGGTTTGGCGATGCTCTTTTAAGTCTTCTGTGGTGATCGAGAAGCCTGCAGCTTTGGCAATAGCAACAGGGTCAGCGCCTTCTGCTTTGAGCTGTTCCTGCAGTGAAGGATCGGCTTGAACTTTGGCGATGAATGCCTTCAGTTGTTCTTCTGTCATGGGTATCTGAAGTCTTTAACTGTTATAGCAATAATGTCTTGAAGTGTCTTTGGCTAACAATTAAAGCCCTCAATCGTGCCAGGTATTGAAGGGTGATTTTGGGTTTATGGTGTTGGTTGAAGAAATAAAAAGCCCCTGTGGTCGGGGGCGTTGAGTAGTCGCTATCGATCTCCCGACAAAACACCTCACACCAATCACACCCAGCCAAATGCGGGGATCTTATTCTCTGAACTGCTAAGCGTTAATACTTAGAGGGATATTTTTTCTGGTCAACGAGCTTTTGCAGTTGTTCGAATACTACGAAGACTCTCCACCTTGATCGAGGCATGTCAGAAATTGCTTTTTCAAGGCAAGAATAAAAAGTTTGACTATAACTTGGCAAATAGCCGCTTTGTTTTTTTGAATCGCGTAGCCCTTAATGCTTCTCTTACAGCACTTCGCATACTTTTGCCATTAATTGGCATAGCTTATTTAGTTATCGAGTCACGTGAAATTTTTGAATTGAGACAGCTTACAAGTTTTACAGTATTTCTTTTTCTTTTTATGATGGCAAGCTTTCAGATGGGAGTCAGTCGTGCGCTGATTCAGACGGCAAAACGTAAGTCAGCATTCAAAGCTTCTCAAATTGGCGGACTGATGTTCATAGGGACTCTTTTCGCTGCAATAGATGCAGCGCTTGATGCCTTCTTCAGCCAGCTGGACGTGTTACCAAAAACTCCTTTAATTCCTTTTCTTTTTCTACTTGGCTGGGTCTGCAATTCAGCAGCTGTAGTATTTGGATTGATTTCAATGGATCGCTTCATTCCATTATTGAACGAATTCATTCAATCTCCTATTAAAAAGTTAGATCCTGATAAGGCCATTGAAAAGCAAATTTCGCGGGAGAGCATGAAGTAACCAGACAAGTACCTGCCAAATGCGGGGTTTTTTAATGCTGTGGCTTAAGCAGCCAGTGCTTTCAGCAAGGCAGCGAGATCTGATGCTGAGCCCCCGGCATTCACGCCTTCGATCTTCAGTGGGATTCTGTTGACCCTGATGCTGCAGCAAATGCCGACGGACCAAAGGCGTGCAGATGCGAATTGGACTGAGGGGTGTGCCAGTTGCCCTCAGCTCATGCCCAGACTTTTTATCAGTCCTGCTGAAAGGACCATCAGCACTGGAATGTCCAGCTGCTGCGTCACTGGTATGACCGCAGTGATGCTGGCCATTACGGGGCAGCGGTCAGCCTGTGGTCAGAAGGATGCTGCGCCACAACGCGATTGAGGCATGGGAAACGATGCAGAAGCCAGGCGGCTGGAAACGCTGTCAGTCCTGGTGGTGACAGAGGTTTCACCTATTCACCAGAAGATCACCAGAACCTCATGGGGTCTACACCAGAGCTGTGGAGTGGGATTCACCAGAAGGGCTGTGATCTTAAAGGAGTCGAGGGGGCAACACCCCACACATCACTCACTCACTTCAAAACAATGACTACTTTCAACACTGACTACAACAAAACTGAACTACTTGATCAAGAGCTAGAGGCTGTTGCTGGAGGAAAGTCTGGAATCGATAGACTATTTGAGTTGCCTGATGCATTGTTAACACCACAACAAAGGGAATGGCGAAACAGACTTGGGGCAATGAGAGGAGTCTGAGTTGACTTGCTGGTGAACCATTAGCCCCGCCACGTGCGGGGCTTTTTATGTCCAGCAAGTGAATACGGTGTTTCCTGCCAACCGTTGCTATGACTGCTGAACAGACCTGCTACCCATGTCAGAAGAGCAACTCAAAGCCTTTCTAGAAAAGGTCAAAGGAGATACCAACCTTCAAGAGAAGCTCAAAGCAGCTGCTAATCCTGATGTAGTAGTTTCGATTGCAAAAGAAGCAGGGTTTAGTATTTCTGCTGATGACTTGACTAAGGATCAATACGAACTTTCAGACGAAGAATTGGAGGGGGTGGCTGGTGGTTTCAGAACTCGAGTATGGCATCATCAGGCAATTCACTGCTGACTGTGTGGAATCATCCTTCAATTTTTGATGGATTCTGAGCCTACTCATCAAAGCCCCTGCAACCCATGTCTGAACAGCAACTTAAAGCGTTCCTAGAGAAGGTGAAAGGCGACACTAACCTTCAGGAAAGATTAAAAGCAGCGGCTGATTCTGATGCTGTGGTCTCTATTGCGAAAGAAGCAGGTTTTAGTGTTTCTGCTGATGACTTGAAGAACGCTCAATCAGAGATTTCTGAAGAAGAGCTGGAGGGCGTCGCTGGTGGCGCGGACTCCTGGAGAGCTGGTTGGGGGCCATGCCGGGTTCGCCTTTCGATGTTACCGCTGCATAGCAATTGCCAAGGCTAATTGCCACGGTGGTAGGTAATGCTTGAACAGCATACGCATTAAAACTGTTTGCAATGGCAGAGGATTAATTTTTTTAATGGCAGGACTATTCACTTAAATTGGATCCGACACCTGGCACGATTGAGCGCAGTTGAGCAGAGATAGTCAGGGCTTAATTAGCAATCAAGTCTGCAATCAACTAACAACTCCGGCCAATACTCGTTCAGCAGCAGCAATCAACCCCGACGTCCTGGCACTAATTCGTCAAGGCTGACTGATATTGACTGATTCTCCGCCCGCTGTCGCCCGCTAGGTAGCAGAGAAGGGTGAGATTCAGGCTGTGACTGGGTTAGGACTTGTGTCAGAGAGTGCTCCCAAAGCAGGCGCGCTGCCAAGCGTGCGGCACGCCCCGGCATACCCACCGAGTAGAGCTTGAGGTGGATCTGGCCAAAACCCACTGCTGCAGATGGTTTCGCTCTTGTGTCAGGTGTGGTCATACACACCATCTGCGGATTCAACATTTGACTTTATGAATGCCTTATGGAGCGTTGTGAGGTTGGTCACAGGCTGAAGGGCGATGGTCTAGTAAGCAGGGCCACCTCTCGTTAGAGACGATTGGCATGGGTTTGTGGTGATGCTGAGTCAGCTTCAGATGGTCAGAATAGGGAAAATACATCCATCCACTTGAACGACGAGTTACGCAAAGAGGCAGCGGACCTAGGCATAGAGCCTTCGGAGCTAGAGAGATTGCGTACACCGGAGGAGATATACCAGGCCCTCCTCAGCCTTGGCTTACTCATCCCCAGATGGCTTTATTGGGGCAAGAATATTGAGGAAGGGATGCAAATAGCACCTGAACATCAAGCCCAACAGGACCAAGATCTTGCTGTAGTTAAACAGACTTCCTTTAATCTAGCCATCGGGCTATTGCCAGTCATAGCCAATCGGGCCTTACTTACTATTGATATTCTAGCCCCACTTTCTTATAGCTTTGGGTACTTTATAGAGGGTGCCACAGGCCAAGATAAGACACAGGCAGAAAAGATTGAAATCTATAACGATGCAATTCGCTGGTGCTATACAACGGATATCTTCATTGAGGTTCAAGAGAACTTAAATATTGGATGCACTATGGAACAACTTAAGGTTGCATCTGGTTATCGAGAGAATCGTCATTATCCGCATGACACCTTAGCAATTGTTCTGAGAATTCTTGTGAGAGACTATGTGTACGGCCAAGATAATCGTCTGTCTGATACCTTCAAACAAGACTATCTAGAAGCCTCCTATTGCTTAGCTACAGCTCAAGCGATCCATGGGTTCACCCCTGATTGGGTTCCTGCGATGATGCATAACATCGGGGTTACCTGGTATGACACAGCCAACAAAGTTGACCTCAAGGATTTCCTTGATTACTGCTTCAAAGAGGTCAAGACAATGCTTGATCTTGGCAAACAGGTGAGGGTAGAACGTCAGTCGTAAATCAGCACAGATACACCTGCTTCACATGGGAGACGAGTGGCCATTAAGAAGGGCCCCGTCTGGGGCTCTAAAGGCCGTGTGAATCTACTCCCGGTGGCCTATGACCTTGATTGATTTCTAACCAGAACGGGTCGGTAAACACATCCGCAGAACTACTCGTCTTTGATCACCAGGCTGTGTCAGCCATTGAAAAGGGTCACAGAAATAGGACTCTCACATGGTCACCTGGGACCATGCAACACGGGAAATGGTTCCTGACCTTGTGTCACTTCTCATCATGCTTGTCAAGTTGAGCATCCGTGGTATTAGCTCTTTTTGGCCTCAAGATGGCGCTCAGCAGTACGGAACCATGAGCGTGAGTTCGTTATCGCTGATCAGCTTCCAGCTGCGCAGAAAAGGACTGACGGATTTCAACAGCACCGATCGCGTGTGTGATTCAATCAATCCTATTTGCGCGGAAACATACTCTTGCTATGACGGAACGAAGCGAGTGAAGCATCAACAGCAATTTTTCTTGTCATGAACCCTGGTATTCCAAACTTTTACAGCAAAAAAGCTCTTTTTGTTTTGTTGGTTGTCCTTAGATTTTTTATCATAGCAGCTGCTATATCAATGATAGCGATTGAGTTGCGCGAAGCGTATTTGTTTAGGGATATCTTGCATCTTGCTCTGTTTTCAATATTTTTTCTTATATGCAGTCTTCAGATCGCTATTAGTCGCCATAAAGTTATCATGAAAAGCCAAGAAAGGTCCGGGCGTTATTTTATGCTGGCTCTCTTCAGCATGACGGCTGCTTTTTTGGAATTGGTTGACCTTGGATTTGATCAGTTGCTCGATAGACTTCGCGGGATCCAAGCTTTTCTGCCTTGGTATCAAAGCATTTGTATTTTAGAAAGTATTTTTGGGATCATTGCGATCATGATGATTGCATATTCGCTGGATAGAATGTTGGTTTCACTTCGCTCAATTGCCCTTGAATATAAAGCAATAAGTCTTTAATTGATTAAATTTTTGTAGTGAGTTGGTCTACTTTCACCAGCGTATGGGTCGAGTTGATCCTGGAGATGTTCAAGAGTTCCATGAGGAATGATCCTCTCTGCAGAGACTATGCAAATGCAACTTTCAGCTTTCGCTCGTATCACTGTCATGACAGTGACTTGGTTGGTGTCGTTTGAAGGTGAGCTATTTAATAATTTTATCTACCAGCACATCATCAAAATACACCCTCACATTGCAAAACATTTTGCCATCAAATTCTAATATCCAAGCGTACTGGTTGTTGTAAGGCTCTCCGTTTTTAGCAACAGCCATGGAAGTCATCTCCAGTACAACGAATGAGCCATCAATGATGACATGATTGACTCTCCACTGAATAGAACCATCTAAGGATGCTTTTAGTCTTGAGATTGCTGAATTGATGAAGTGAGTCCTGGATGTATAAACACCAGCAAGGACACTTGAGCCTGTGATAACCCATTGGACGTTCTCCGCTATAAAATCAGCTAGAAACTGGTCGATGGCACCAATTTCAAGCAAATGAATTGCATTGTCAACGTATTGACGAGTGACCTGCACGGTATCAAGAACAGAATTAAGATTAATTGTATAGGATATTAAGAACAGCTTTGGCGTTCCACTTGTTTTGAATGTCACTAGCTTGGGCGATGTCAATCCATGCCGCTATTACTAGATTCAGCAGTCATGTTGGTGGAATGCAATACCTCAAATAATTGGAGAGACTGCAAAGGAGAGTCGGTAGGGCTGATTCTTTTTTAGCACAACTGAAGCTATATAAGCGTGGCTGAGAGTAATACAGGAACCGAAAGTCAAACGCATGGGAGTATGCAGCGTTGTCGATCTTTCCACAAAACAATCTCACACCAATTACGCCGCGCTCAGGGCGAAGTTTTTCTCTCCTGGAACTTGATATCATCTTCTTCTAGGTGGGCAGAGCCCACTTATGTACAGTGTTCTGAGCCATTTACCAGAAGCTCACCAGACCCTCTTGGGTGCTGCACCAGAGCTGTGTAGTGGGGGGCACCAGAAGGTCTGCGAACTTGAAGGAGTCGAGGAGGCAACACCTCCAAATATTCACTCCTACAAACCATGTCTTTCAAGTCTCTCTTGATTATCGCCCTCTCCATCACTGTGGGTGTTGGTGCCGTTACCCACGCAAGAACACAGCTGGCCGAGAATGCACTTCAGGAATTAATGGAACAGAAGGAATTGGCCTATCGGACTCAGCGCGACGGCCACTAGTGATCCTGATAATCACAAGCCCCGTGACGCACGGGGTGTTTTGTTGCTCTCCAGCCATAGTGTCACTGGCTTCCGCGTGAGCTGTCGTCCTAGGGGTGGGGATTGTGCTGACTTTATTTGTCTTTAAATATACGTTTTAAATGTGAATTTTAGCGTCTTTTGACTGGCTGTTCTCCTTACTCCCCAAGGCCATGGCTTTCAGTTTCTTGAATAATTTTTATGAGCTGATGCCTGCCTTTATGAACCTCATGTAGCACATCATAGCATTGCTTGACGATCGTTAGGTTCAGAGATTGAATGATGAATCGATTGATTTAATCCATCTGATTGCTGTTCAGTGGCTTGTTGAGGTATCGATCGAGCAGCTCAGGCAGGCGTTCAAACAGATCTGGCTTGATGATGTAATCAGTCGCTCCATTGTCGATTGCTTCCTGTCGTTTGGTCTCGTCATTGAACGAAGTAACAACAAGGATCGGAATCCTTTCTGATCGCTGATTGAGATGCCGAAGGCAGGTGAGACCGTCCATGACAGGCATCATGAGATCAATAAGAATCAGGTCAACGTTCTCAACATCCAAACAATCGAGCAGTTCCTGACCGGTGCTGCAAGCGAGAGGCTGAACGCCTTCATCCGATAACTCTTCGGCAATCAGGCTGCGCAGACGTGGATCGTCATCCACGAAAGCAACGCGCGGTTTGCCATCCATGCTCAATCCTGGCCAGCTTCACCAATCATGACCGGGTTCTGAAGCTGTCGGTGAAATGGGTCGCCTGAGATTCGAACTCAGGACCAATCGGTTAAAAGCCGAGTGCTCTACCGCTGAGCTAGCGACCCTCCTTGAGCCGGAGCAAGCGATCCGGAACAGGCTGTGCTCTCAAGCACTCAAGAAAAATATCACCCTGGCGAACCATCGTCCATGAGCTCCCTGGAATCAACGTGTGCCTCAATCGGCATGACCATCAGTGCCAGATCTGGCCAGTGGCTGATCTCACCCGCTTGAATCAGCACTTCGAGTTCAGGACTGAGAACTGATGGCTGGTTCCTCCGCTCCAGAGCCGTTGAAGATCGGTTCCCCAAGGATTGATCCTCAGGCCTGGGTGGCTGAGAGTGCTGTGGTGATGGGTGATGTTGAGATTGCTGCAGGTGCCAGTCTTTGGCCAACTGCCGTGGCGAGGGGAGATCTGTCGTCCATCGTGATTGGCCCTCGTAGCAACGTGCAGGACGGTGCCGTTCTGCACGGAGATCCCGGTTCGCCCGTGTTGATTGGGTCTGATGTCACCATCGGCCATCGGGCCGTGGTGCATGGAGCCACTCTCGAAGACGGTTGTCTGATTGGAATCGGAGCCATTGTTCTCAACGGCGTCACCGTTGGCGCAGGAGCTCTGGTTGCTGCAGGCGCGGTTGTGACCCGTGATGTTCCATCACGCAGCCTGGTGGCAGGCGTTCCGGCTCAGGTGAAGCGGGAACAGAGCGATGCGGCAGTGCTGGAGCAGAAGCACCACGCGCTGAACTACGCACAACTGGCTGCAAGCTGGGCTGAAATGCTGCAAAACCAAACGGACTGACCTTTTTAAGACTTCGATGCAGCCGTATTCATTAGGATCTCGCCACCATCCCTAAAAACCATGGACCTTCGCGTCGTCGTCGTGGCAGCTCCGATCCTGATTGCCCTGGGCTGGGCTGGTTACAACATCAGCCGAGCTGCCATCGGTCAGTTGCAGATGATGCTCAAGCGCGGAGAAGCTTGAGTCTTTCCGACGGGCTCTGATCCGATCGATAGGGTTGAAATCTGTTGATTGAAATCCCTTGAGCGTCAGCTCCGTAACGGTCATCGGTGCTGGACTGGCCGGTACAGAAGCTGCTTGGCAAATTGCACAAGCAGGAGTGGCGGTTCGTTTGGTCGAAATGCGACCTCTGAAACAATCTCCCGCCCACCACAGCAGCGAATTCGCAGAGCTTGTCTGCAGCAACAGTTTCGGGGCCCTGAGCAGTGACCGAGCAGCCGGCCTTCTGCAGGAGGAGCTTCGCCGCCTCGGTTCGCTGGTGATTCGAACAGCTGATGATCATGCGGTACCGGCAGGCGGAGCACTTGCTGTCGATCGTGGTCGCTACAGCGCTGCCCTAACGCGGATTCTCGAGCAACATCCGCTGGTCACGATCGAACGTCGTGAACAGATGGCACTCCCAGATTCAGGCCAGATCACTGTTCTGGCGACAGGACCGTTGACCAGCGAATCACTGGCCAATGACCTTCGTGACTTCACCGGCCGTGATGACTGTCATTTCTTTGACGCTGCCAGTCCGATTGTCGACGGTGACAGCATCGATATGGAAAAGGCTTTTCGAGCCAGCCGTTACGACAAGGGAGACGCGGATTACATCAATTGCCCGATGGATCAGCCGCAGTATCTGGACTTTCGGGCTGCTCTTCTCGAGGCTGAGCAAGCTGAACTCAAGGACTTTGAAAAAGACAGCGCCACTTTCTTTGAAGGCTGCCTGCCGATCGAAGAACTTGCACGCCGTGGTGAAGACACCATGCGTTACGGACCTCTGAAGCCGATTGGCCTCTGGGATCCACGCTGGGGAGATGTCAACGATCGCGACGTGCGACGTGCCAAACGCGCCCACGCTGTGGCCCAGCTGCGTCAGGAGGACAGAGACGGTCGCCTTTGGAATCTGGTGGGCTTTCAGACGAATCTCAAGTGGGGAGAACAGAAACGGGTACTTCGCATGATTCCGGGTCTTGAACAGGCTGAATTCGTGCGTTTTGGCGTGATGCACCGCAACACCTTTCTCGAGGCCCCTGAGCTGCTTCAGCCCACGCTTCAATTCCGTAGCCGTGAACGTCTGCTCGCTGCGGGGCAGATCACAGGGACTGAGGGGTATGCCGCTGCAGTGGCTGGTGGTTGGCTTGCGGGGACCAATGCAGCCCGTCTGGCCTTAGGGCGCCCCACGTTCGACCTGCCCCCCACTTGCATGATTGGCGCACTGACCCATTTCATCAGTGAGGCACCATCCGGCAAATTTCAGCCGATGCCCCCCAACTTTGGCTTGCTGCCCGTTCTGCCTGAAAAGATCAGAGACAAGCGCCGCCGTTATGGCGCCTACAGGGACAGAGCCCTGAACGATTTGCTGCTAGCAACAGAGAAGCAGGAGTCTGTTGATGTCGCCTGTCCGGCCTGATGATCGGCTGATTGAGCGCCGTTCCCTGAAGATCGGCGTTTATGCCAGCGCACTGATGGCGGTGGCTGGGGTTGCTGTTCATGTGATTTCAGGTTCCTACGCCCTGCTTTTGGATGGCCTGTATTCAGCGGTGATGGTGGGTTCGGGTCTTGTGGCCGCCAGGATCAGTCGCAACGTGGTTCGCCCGCCAGATCGTGCCTATCCCTACGGCTACGACGGGCAAGAAGCGCTGTACGTGCTCTTCCGTTCTCTGTTGCTGATGGGAGTGCTGTCTTTTGCCGCCATCTCAGCTCTCAGCACCGTGATTGATTACGCCTATGGGGTTCCCGTCAGCTCTGTTCGGCTCGGACCCGTCGCTTGGTATTCCATTGCCATGGTGGCGAGTTGTTGGGGGCTTGCCTGGCGTCACCATCACGACTGGTGCCGGACAGGGCGGCACTCGCAGATCCTGCTCACCGAAGCCAAGGCTGCGCGACTGGATGGTCTGATCAGTGGTCTGACCGGCTTGGCTCTGCTCGGGGCACCGTTGCTCAAGGGCACCTTGTTATCAGGCCTGATTCCCGTCACCGACTCCTTGCTGGTGCTGGTGGTCAGTCTTTTGGTGCTGCGTGAACCGTTGCAAGGTTTCCTCACCGCTTTAGGGCAAGCGGCAGGGGCCTCAGCTGAGACCGATCTCATCCACAGCACCCGGTTGGCTCTGGAAGATCTCCTGGCAGGACTGTCCTGCTGGCTTCTTGATCTCACGGTTTATCAGGTCGGCCGCACGGCTTTTGTGGTCGTCTATCTGAATCCAAGTCAACCGATGGATGGCGGCGCCATTGATCTGATCCGCGATCGCATTCAGGAGCGATGCCAGTCCTTGTTGGCCTGTCCTGTGCGAACGGAGGTGATCCTGACTGCAACGCCACCCTTCGCTGCGGCCGGTGTTTCCTAGGGTTTGAGGCTGCAGCAGTTTCTCAGGTGTGGCCGTGAGCTCGAACCCGGACTGGGATGTGATTGTGATCGGTTCCGGCATCGGAGGGCTGGTGACCGCATCTCAGCTGGCTGCCAAAGGGGCCAGAACGCTTGTGCTTGAGCAGTATCGGATTCCTGGCGGTTCTGGTGGCAGCTTCCAACGCAAGGGGTACACCTTTGACGTGGGTGCTTCGATGATCTTCGGCTTCGGAGAGCATGGGCACACCAACCTCCTGACAAGGGCTCTTGCCGATGTGGGGCAGCGCTGTGAAACGGTGCCTGATCCAGTGCAGCTTGAGTATCACCTGCCCGATGGTCTGACCATGGCAGTGGATCGAGATTACGAGGGCTTCATCGCTCGTATGAGCGCCAGATTCCCCCATGAAGCACGGGGAATCAGGGCTTTTTACGACACTTGCTGGCAGGTCTTTCGTTGCCTGGATGCCATGCCGCTCCTCTCACTTGAGGATCCGGCGTACCTGGCCAAAGTTTTTTTCAGAGCCCCGCTTGCCTGTCTGGGACTAGCACGCTGGCTTCCCTTCAATGTGGGAGATGTGGCTCGCAAACACATCCACGATCAGGACTTGCTGCGTCTGATCGATATGGAGTGTTTCTGCTGGTCGGTGATGCCAGCTGATCGGACACCGATGATCAATGCCGGCATGGTCTTCTCCGACCGCCATGCCGGTGGCATCAATTACCCCAAGGGCGGTGTCGGAACGATCGCCGAGAAGCTGGTGGATGGGCTTGAAGCCCATGGCGGCACGATCCGCTACCGGGCCCGTGTCAAGCGGGTGTTGATCGAACAAGGTCGTGCCGTTGGCGTTGAGCTTTCTGATGGCGAAGAGCTCAGAGGCAGGCGCATCGTCAGCAATGCCACCCGCTGGGACACATTCGCTGGAGACGGTTCACCCGACAGCACTCTGGTCGCGAAAGACCACACCCCTTCCGCTGAATCCACTTGGCGACGTCGCTATCAACCATCCAGTTCGTTTTTATCGGTTCACCTTGGGGTGAAGGCTGATGTTGTGCCTGACGGATTCCACTGTCATCACCTGCTCTTGGAGGACTGGAACGACTTGGAAGCCGAGCAGGGAGTGATCTTTGTGTCGATTCCAACCTTGCTGGATCCATCCCTGGCCCCTGAGGGTCGGCACATCGTTCATACCTTCACCATGAGCGATATCCAGCACTGGGACGATCTCAAGCCGAAGGACTACAAAGCTCAAAAGCAGCGCGATGCGTCGCGGCTGATTGAGCGCCTGGAGTCCATCCTTCCGGGTCTTTCGCAGGCCATCGAACTTCAGGAGGTGGGGACTCCTCGAACGCATCGTCGCTTCCTCGGGCGGATGGGTGGTTCCTACGGGCCGATCCCGGCAGGTCGACTGCCAGGTCTGCTGCCGATGCCGTTCAATCGAACTGGGTTGAACGGTCTTTATTGCGTTGGAGACTCCTGTTTCCCTGGCCAGGGACTCAATGCGGTTGCCTTCAGCGGCTATGCCTGCAGCCATCGCATCGGGGCGGATCTCGGTTTGAACCCCTGGGCTCTCCCAGCCTGAATCTGACCACGTCAGAGCTCATGAGCTGTTTAGGGTCGTTTTGAACATTTCATTTCCATGGCACCGGCACCTCAACCCAGTTCTGCAGAACTTGCGCGCTACCTCGAACAACGCGGAGAACTGGGGAAGCCCTGGATGCTTCAGATGTTGCGGCTTTCAAAGTTGAAGGAGGCTCGCGACCAGATGTCTCCCGAGACCTATCTGAAATCAATTCAGGAGGCCCATGCCGACTTAATGCGTCTGGGTGAATTCTGGAAGGGCCGAGAGCAGGAAGTCTTCAACGGCGATTACAGACCTAACGATGTCATCGAGCCACTGCCGGGTTCACCAGAGGATCGCTGAGCGATGCCTGTCGCGCTTCAGGAGCGGTTTCGACTTTCGCCTCTGATCAGGGCAACTCTCATCTGTGTCTATCTGGCACTGGTGCTGCCATTGCCGTTGATGGCACCTCCAGGCTTAAAGCTGACCCTCTGGCTGGCTGCTCCGATCGGACTGGCACTGGTGCTTGCCATGCTCAGCGAGCAGGTGAACCTGGATGACCAAGGAATCAGTGTGGGGCATCCCACTTGGTGCAGCTGGTTGATTCGTCGTGGCTGGCAGCTGCAATGGGAGGAGATCAAGCGACTCGTACCTGTTGGTACAAGCCAGGGAGGAAGGGTTTATTACCTCACCACCATCCACCACGGGCAGCGGTTGCTTCCGCAACGCCTCGAGCAGTTCGATCGGTTTCTTTCAATCCTTGAGGAGAGAACAGGTCTCAGGACAGACGCGATTCAACGATTGACTCCTCCCTGGACCTACCAGCTGTTGTTCGGTCTGGCAGTTGGCATGCTGACCATCGAAATGGCGGTGGCTGTTGCCGTGAGATCGGGATGGATCGCTATTCCGGCAGGTTATCCAGGCTGAAGCGATATCCCTGCTGACGAACGGTGGTGATCCCGCCACCCTCTCCAAGACCTGCCTGTTCAAGTTTGCGGCGGAGTGTCAGGACCTGGGTATCCACAGAGCGTGGTCCACCGCTGAACGGTGGCCAGGCCATTCTCAGAAGCTCTTGTCGGCTGCGAACCATTCCTGGTGGCATCAGCAGAGCGCACAGCAGGGCGAATTCACGCGGACTGAGTTCAACCGGTTGCTCTCGCAGGGTCACCTGACGCAACAGCAGATGAACCTCAAGAGGACCAACGGCAACGCGCTCCTGGAGACCGCTGCGACCCCGTTTAAGCAGAGTGCGACAGCGCGCGGCCATTTCTTCAAGGCCAAAGGGTTTGCGCAGCACGTCGTCCGCGCCGTCATCGAGCAATCCCACCACGGGTTCAGCGCCGCTGCGGGCTGTCAACACAATCACCGGACAGCGCAGTTGCTGGCCAAGTCTCAGGGCAGAACTTTGCTCCAGCAGTTCAGCACTCACCAACAGATCAGGAGACTGCTCCTGGCACACCTCCATGGCTTCCTGCGACGACGACACCGCAGCAGTGAGATGGCCGTCCTGGCGCAGACGCTGAACAAGAACGGTCCGCAATGTTGGATGAGGTTCTACAACAAGAATCCGTGCGGGTTCCCGAGAAGGAATCGCGGGAACAGTCAGTTGCTGCACAGGAGCCTGACCGGTTCCATGGGCGAGGAGATCGCGGGAGGAGGAGGTCACAAGGCATCCGAAAGCCGTCTTACGCTAATGCCAATCCTTAGGCATGCTGGTAACAGAGGCTGCCGTCCTCACCAAAGATGACATCTCTTCAGCACCCGGAGGCCATTCGCCACTTCCAGGCGCTTTGTGATGCCTGCCAGGAACTGACAACGCGCTATCACGGACCGTCTGAGTTGCGCCTCTATGCCGATGGCTATCTGCATGCCCTGCGCAGAACCGGTGATCTCGATCCAAGGGAATTGGCCAAGCTCGAGACACTGATTGAACGCTGGATCCTGGACCCCTCCAGTTTCATCGGTCCTGATGGGGATGTGAGTGCTCTCTACAGGCATCCGAATCAGTATTGAACCGTCGGGGTCATGGGCATCAATCGTCATTCGCTGGAGGCTGTAAGGACTGTCTCAGTTGAAGGAGGCTGCATTGAGCTCCGCTGTTACCGACCTCACTGTGCGGAAGCTGCCGATCGGATTCCTCTGCTGATCACGCACGGTGGTCCAGGTGGTTCCAGCGTTGGTCTCTATGACGCACTGCATCCTCTGGCGGATCAACGACCAACGATCTTCTACGACCAGCTCGGATCGTTTGCATCGCCTGCCGATCTGCTGCCGAAGCAGATGACACTGAGGCGCTTTGCGACGGAACCCCTTTGCATTCTTGATCACTTGGGCATTGCCCGTGCCCATGTCTTTGGACATTCATGGGGAGGAGCAATCATGGCGCAGTTCTGCCTGAATCATCCTGATCGAGTGGCGGCCCTGTTGCTCTCGTCTCCTTTGCTGTCAACACAACGGTGGATGGCTGATTGCAATCAACTGATCAAAACCATTCAACGGGAGTTAGGCGAATCGGTGAATTTGGAGATGGAATTCGAACGCCGACACTTCTGTCGTTCCGATCAAGGATCAGATCAAGATGCAGTGCGTTGTGAGCGTCAGCGAGGCAACCACAAGCTTTATCAACAGATGTGGGGACCGAGTGAGTTCCGGCACCAGGGCATGCTGAGTGACCTCGATTTGTTCCCAAGCATTCAGAACGTCTCGAAGCCAACGCTGCTGATCTGCGGTGAACACGACACGGCCACACCGCAGACCTTGCAGGATGCAGCATCAATCATTGGAGATCGCGCCCGATTGGAAGTGCTGATGAATGCAGGTCACAAGACCTACCTCGATCGCAATCGGGCATTCATTGCAGTAGTGAATGATTTCTTGGCTCAGTTGGATGAATCAGCTGGCTAAAGCGATCTCCAGCTTTTCCTTCAGTGTGTTGTCGTTGTACATCTCGATGAGGATGTCGGACCCACCCATGAATTCGCCTTTGACATACACCTGAGGAATGGTGGGCCAATCGGAGTATTCCTTGATTCCCTGGCGGACCTCAGGATCAGAGAGCACGTCAAACGTCTCAAAGCTCACGCCAAGTGCATTGAGGATCTGCACGACATTGTTCGAGAAGCCGCACTGGGGCATCAGCTTGGTGCCCTTCATGAACACAAAGATCGGGCTCGACTGGATCAGGCTCTCGATGCGGGACTGGGTCTGGCTGTCCATGGGTATCAGGCGATCAGAAAAAGAGGCGAGTCAGTTGGGTGTGGAGGTGTTCAGGGCTAGGGCGTGAATGGCCTCTGAAGCCAGCTCCTCCCTCAAGGCGCGATAAACAAGCTGGTGTTGACGGATGCGATTGAGACCGTCGAAGGCAGTCGACACCACACTCACCTGAAGATGATCACCACCACCGGTCAGGTCCTCGATGCTCACCTGAGCATCGGGGATCGCGCGACGAATTGCAGAGGTGACGGCGTCAGGCTGAACCATTGGAACAGAGCTTGAACTCAATTGATGCTGGCAGATGAATGTCGCGTGTGAATCCGATCACTCACCAGCGGCAGCACCGCGGTAGGGGGTGTCCACGAAACCGAGTTCCAGAAGACTCTGGTAGGCCTTCTGACCTTCTGGTTTGGCAGGAGTCATCAGTCGCACGACTTCAACCAGCACTGGCACAGCAACTTCCGGCTGGCCCTGACGGCGGAAAAGCGCAGCAAGACGAAGGTTGGACTGGGCGAGTAGAGCCAGAGCCGCACGTCCTTTGGTGTCCATTTCCCGGGGGATACGGGCATCGAGCCCTCGGAAAGAACCGGAAAGATCCCGGTAGAACGCCAACAGCTGCTTGGAAGCGGTCCGAGCGTTGTCGTAATCCTGCTTCGCCTGGACCAGATTGCCGGATGCCACTGCTGCATCCCCGCGCTGAATCAAGGCCTCGACGGACGAGACGTTGAACCCCGTGCCACTGGAAGCAAGCACCTTGGTGGCTGAGCCAGAAGCATCCGGTCCCGACTGTGCCAATGCAGGGGTCATGCACAAACCGGCAGTCAGGGCAATCGCTGAGCAAAGAAGGCGGGTGCCCATGGAACCAATCTTGAGTGCGCGGACTTTAAAGGCAATTCAGCGGTCGTCCGATGGCCTCTCGGGCCGCTTGTTCAGCCGTATGCATCCGATTGGCCAGCTCGTGATTGAAGCGAAGGGCCTCGTCCTTTCCCTTGCCAGCAACAACCAAGGGTTGTTCGAAGCAGATTGCTGAGCGACTGCGCGGGCCTGGAACAGCAGGGTTGTAGGCAAGACCGACAGGAACGACCTGCACATCGATCCCCCTGCGTTGCGCCAGTTGCGCAAGCCTCACGGGGCCTTGCTCCAACACAATCGGTTCATCATTCCTTTTAATCCGCCCCTCAGGAAACACCACCAGTTGCTGACCGCTCTCCAGAAGGTCCAGGGCATACCTCAGGGTTGTCAGTGAAGGCTTGTCTTGATCGACCGCAAAACAACCCAGACGGTGCAGGAACCATCCCTGCAATCCGGACATTTCTGTTCTCGTGACCATGAAACGGCAATCACGGCCTGTGATCCGTCGTCCTGCAGCCATAGGAATCATCAGGGCATCCCATCGGGCTCGGTGTGTTGGAGCCAGGAGAACCGGACCATTCTTCGGGAGATGCTCAGCACCCAGAACGGTTCTGCCACGAAGGTAGTGAAGAGCCATGTCCTGGGTCACAACCATGGCAAGCGGGGCCCAGAAGGGATCGATCCCCGTATCAAGGGCAGATGAACGCGTCGTCAGGCTGCTGGACACCGCCTTGAACTAAAAATCCACTCCGAAGAAATTACCGGGGAAGACCGCACACCCAAGACTCTGCTGGGCAGTTGCTCCTTCGGCCGAATCGGATCATGCGCTGAATAGGATTTACGCCTTTCCGACGACACAACGTGGCCAGCCTCGGGGTGAATATCGACCACATTGCCAATGTCCGGCAGGCGAGGCGCACAGTGGAGCCTGATCCTGTGCCGATGGCACTGTTAGCTGAACTTGGTGGTGCTGACGGCATCACCGTGCATCTGCGCGAAGACCGTCGTCATATCCAGGACCGTGATGTTGATCTGCTCAGGCAGACCGTGCGCAGCCGTTTGAACCTGGAAATGGCCGCCACAGACGAGATGGTTGAAATCGCTTTGCGTGTCAGGCCAGACATGGTCACGCTGGTGCCTGAGCGTCGTGAAGAGGTCACCACCGAGGGAGGGTTGGATGTCGCAGGTCAGCTTGCGCAGCTGAAAATCATGGTGCAGCGTCTCCATGAACAAGGCATTCCCGTCAGCCTTTTTGTGGATCCGGACCCATCGCAGTTGAGAGCCAGTCGTGATGCAGGGGCACGCTGGGTTGAGTTACATACGGGCACCTATGCGGAGGCCGCTTGGACTGAACAGCCCCATGAGTTGGCCCGTCTGACGGAAGCCACTGCGTTCTCCCGCTCCCTCGGCCTGCGCGTCAACGCCGGCCACGGACTCACCTATCAGAACGTGGAACCAGTCGCAGCCATCGAGGGAATGGAGGAGCTGAACATTGGCCACACGATCGTGGCCAGAGCGCTTGCAGTCGGTTTGAAATCCGCTGTCAGCGAGATGCGCTCCTTGGTTCAGAATCCTCGCCGTGAGCCATTGTTCGCCAGCCAAAGTTGATGACCACCTATTACTTCGTTGCAGCAAGCGATCGATTCCTCACCGAGGAGGAGCCATTGGAGGAAGTACTCAAGGAAAGACGACGTCACTATCAAGAACATGGAAAAGAGATTGATTTCTGGCTTGTTCGCCAACCTGCTTTTCTCAATGCAGCGGAGATGAAGTCGATCCTTGATCAGCTCCCTCAGCCTGCTGCGGCTGTGGTCTCCACAGATTCCAATTTCATTACATTCATGAAATTACGGCTTGAGTTTGTTCTTGACGGGCGTTTTGAAGCTCCCAGCTCAGAGATTCCTGATGCAATAGCAACAGCTTCTTGAACACTCTGCTGTCCTGATCGTTTTGCTGGGTGATGACTCCATGTGTCTTGAATGATCATTCCTGAGGACTGTCAGTTCAAGAATTGAGTAGTTGTTCCTCGAGCATCATGTTGAAACTCAGAAGTTGTTCATCGGTGAGTTGCTGGCGTGAACTGGCCTGAAGGTGTTGATTCAGAAAGTCCTTCGCCTGCTGCTGATTCCACTGCAGCCGAATAAGAATTTCGTCCCCCTGTGCGACTAAATCGGATCGACGTAAAGGAATCTCCGCATGCCGTGGATCACTTCCTGCAGCCAGATCACGAAGACGTTTGAGATAGGCCACGAGATCACTGAAGCGCGTGAGCCGATGACGACTTGCATGCCCGAAGGCTCGTTCGAGATAGATCTTTTCACCGTCGCGGTCCCACCCGATCCTCTGAAGTTCGAGGTCGATGGCAGTGAGCTCCTCACTCCAGTCCTCCGGGTCGACCGGTGATTCGCTGGGTGGTTGGGGATCAGGCCCCCTTTCCACGCTTTCGGCAGCTTCGGCAACAGGAGTTGGCTGCTCCCGCTGGGATGTCATGACCTGCTTGGCTTCCGCGGATTCCCTGATTTCAGGCGGAGCGACGCGCTTGATCGGTTGCTGCTGTTTTGATCCGCCAGGCTGAACCAGGCTTTCAACGCTGGCCTGTGAGAGCGTTGCTGTTGTCTCCTCCGCATTGGCTGGTTCGGAGTAGACCAGCCTGATTCGAAGTCGATCAAGAGCCTGATCCTCAGCTTCTGAGACGCTGCGACCTTCACCGAGAGCACTCCCAAGCGGTGTGGTTCCCTCATAAGCCTCAACAAGCACAACGCATCGGTCGGAACTCACATGGCAGAGCTGGGCGTGGGTTCGCATTCCACTGATCAATGTCTTCCATTTCTAAGCTGTAGAAATGGATACAGCTGCACTGTCGTCACTCACTGCCTGGTTGGACGGCGTTGATCAGCTGGGTGAACTGCTGCCGTTGTTGCCGGTACTTGTCACTCTCGAGTTGCTTCTCTCGGCCGACAATGCGATTGCGCTGGCAGCAATCGCCCGTGAACAGCGTGATCCCCGACTTGAACGACGCGCGTTGAATCTCGGCATTGTGATGGCGTTCGGGTTGCGCGTCGGGCTGATCCTGATGGCGCAATATGTTCTGGCTTTTCCGCCGATTCAGTTGATTGCAGGCGGTTACCTGCTCTGGATCTGCTTCAGTCACTGGAATTCTTCGACCGAACATGCCGGTGAAGGATCGGTTGAAACACCTTCCAAGCCAATCCGATTCAGTCGAACGGTGTTGACCCTGGCGGTCACCGACCTCGCCTTTTCCATCGACAGTGTCGCTGCCGCGGTTGCCATCAGTGATCAGTTGCTACTTGTGTTGACGGGTGCCTTGATTGGAGTGGTCGCTTTGCGTTTCACCTCAGGACTGTTCATTCGCTGGCTTCAGATCTATCCACGGTTGGAAACAGCAGGTTTCCTTGCGGTCGGATTTGTTGGTCTCAAGTTGCTGGCGATGATGGCCCTGCCGACCCTGCATCCATCCGAACTGGTGACGCTTGCCGCAGTCGTTGGCTTGATGGTCTGGGGCTTTTCCTTGCGTGAATCCCCTGCGGCTGAGGAGTCCTGAGCGCATGCTCGTGGAAATCCGACAAACCGGCAGTGAGCAACTGCTCGACCGTGTTGAACTCGATGAGCCACCCTCCCCGGGGCGGTGGTTCCTCCACGATGACGGCAGTTTCCTTGTGATGCAGCGCCGCCACCGTTATCGACTGCATTCCGGTCGCTATCAGTTGAGTTCAGTCGTTCTGATGGTGAAACCTCAGAAGAGGCCCAACGATGCACGCTGGTTTCAGCATGGCTGGGTCATTGGTGACCCTGCCTGTCGTTTCAATGCTCGAAGTCCACTGATGCGCTGCGCTGTGATCCCTGAAGGTCCATGCGAACGTTGCAGTCACTGGTCGGCGTGACATCGATGAAACGTGAGCGTTGTTGGGTCTGGTTTCGTGGTGGTCTGAATCAGAAGTCCCACTGGGAAGGCGGGTTTTATGCCACCACGGATGAACAGGAAGGGGTTCTGATTCAACATGGAAGCTATCGAGACACACGGGTTCCAGCCTGGCGGGTGACCCAGCAGGAGCCACCTGATCCACACACTGCACCTGAGATTCCAGAGGATGCTGTCTGGAAGATCAACTGAGTTCGTTCTGTTGAAGCCAAGGCAAGTGTCTAACCAGAGTTTTTGGGTCGCCTCCTAGGGTGAAGGATTCGGCCCCAACACGATCGGCGAGACCTCAGTCACGGTCAATGCCCAGGTCGGCTTCGAAGACCTTGGCCTCGGTGAACCCCTTCTCAAAGCGCTGAGGGACAAGGGGTATATCCACCCGTCGCCGATTCAGGAACAAGCGATTCCAGCGGTGATCCGTGGTCGTGATGTGATGGCGGCAGCGCAGACCGGCACTGGGAAAACAGCTGGATTCACACTGCCCATGCTCGAACGACTTCGGCACGGCAGACGTTCCGGTCGTGGTCAGGCGAGGTCACTGGTTTTAACGCCCACCCGTGAACTGGCCGCTCAGGTTCATGAGAATGTTCGTGCTTACGGGCATCACCTGCCTTTGCGAAGTGATGTGGTGTTCGGTGGAGTCAAGATCAATCCGCAGATTGAACGACTTCGGGGAGGTGTGGATCTACTGGTGGCGACACCCGGCCGATTGCTTGATCTCCATCAGCAGGGAGTCGTGCGTTTTGATCAGTTGGAATGCCTCGTGCTGGATGAAGCGGATCGAATGCTTGATATGGGCTTCATCCATGACATCCGCCGATTGATTCGCCTGATGCCCGAGCAAAGGCAGACCCTGCTTTTTTCTGCCACGTTCAGTCCACCGATCCGAAAGTTGGCCACTGGGTTACTGCATCAACCACTGCAGATTCAGGTCACGCCTGAAAACCAGACCGCACGTTCTGTGGAACAGGTTGTTCACCCCTGTGACATGAAACGCAAGCCGGAACTTCTCAGTCACCTGATCAGAAGTGGCAACTGGCGTCAGGTGCTGGTGTTTTCGCGGACCAAGCATGGAGCCAATCGCGTTGCGGACAAACTCAGCAAGGAAGGACTCGAAGCGGCTGCGATTCATGGCAACAAGAGTCAGGGTGCTCGTACCCGAGCCCTTCAGGGTTTTAAGCAGGGCAATGTCCGGGTGCTTGTGGCGACGGACATTGCTGCAAGGGGAATTGATATCCAGCAATTGCCGCACGTGGTGAATCTGGATCTTCCCAACGTGGCTGAAGATTACGTCCATCGCATTGGTCGCACCGGTCGGGCTGGTGAAACCGGTCATGCCATTTCGCTTGTTGCCGCTGAGGAATCGCTGTTACTGAAGGCCATTGAGCGTCTCACTGGGGAAGCATTGCGCAAAGAACAGGTGAAGGGTTTTGAGCCGACGATTCTGACGGCCCCACCCCTGGATCTTGGCGGTGGCAAACGGCGCAGCAGTCAACGCAGTCATCAACGTGGTCGTGGCAGTTCATCACCCGTGTCCCGCCAGCGCAGACGTTGATCAGCTCCAAAGGTTGCCTGCTCAGTCAGCCAAGCCTGTCGCCAGCAGTGGCCTGCAATTGCTGAACGAGAGCTCGACCGTGGCTCCGGCCTTTTCCTTCCAGCTGTGCTTCGCGGATCAGCAAGGGGCAACCTGAACTGCTGACCACCAAGCCGGCCTCACTGCTCTCCAGAACCGTTCCAGCCTGATGTCCACCAGTTGGCCAGCGACCGAGCAGCTCTTGCGCTACTGGGCTCAGATCGTGACGGAGTCTCTCGATCAGCGGTTCAGTGACCAGCAGCTTGAGCCGTTTTCCGTTCCAGAGGGTCACAGCGCCCGGGAAAAGGCCCATCACCTTGCGATGAATGGACAGTGCCGAAGCAGACCAGTCGATCTGGTAGTCACTCTTGACGAGCATGCGTGCATAGGTGACCTCAGGTGTCTGGTGGCGCACGCCCAACCTGCGAAGTCGCTCCTCTTCCGGCCCTGCTCCTGCGTTTTCAATCCTTGGCAAGGCCTCAACCATCAGATCTGCCGTGAGTTTGCTGAGTCGGTCGCCGAGTTGATGTGCGTTCTCAAGCAAACCGATTTCGAGCTTCCTTTCGATGAGGACGGGACCGGTGTCCAGTCCCTCCTCCATCGCCATCACACCAACGCCGGTCTGAGCATCACCTTCAAGGATGGACCATTGAATTGGTCCTGCTCCCCGCCATCTCGGTAGCAACGAGCCGTGGCCGTTCCAGCAGCCCAAGGGTGGCTGTGTCAGCACTTCAGGAGGCAGAATCTGGCCGAACGCAACCACAACAGAAAGGTCGGCACCAAGATCTGCTAGCTGCTGCTGACAGGCATGATCTCGGCGTATTTTTTCCGGGGTATAAACCTTTAAACCAAGTTCCAAGGCCCGTGTTTTCACGGCTGAAGGCATTAATTGTTTGCCCCGACCTCGACGCCGATCGGGCTGCGTCACAACACCGACGATCTGATGCCCCGCAATCTGCAGGGCATCCAGGGTGGGCACTGCATAAACGGGGGTACCCCAGAACAGAACTTTCAAGAGCAATGAATCAGCAAAGACTGTTCAGGCTTCACCAGTGATGGCCAGACCATCAACCCACACATAGGGACTGACGCCTTCATGGGTGATCACGGATTCCGGTTCGAGATGAACAATTGAACGTAAGAGTTCGCGGATGTCACCAGCCACTGTCGCGGCTTCGACGGAAATGCGTTCCCCACCTTGAACCAGCCAACCGTCGAAGGGCAGAGAGAAAGCTCCCTGACTGGCTTTCACCCCGGCATGAAGAGCACTGAGACTTTCAATTAAAACGAAAGTGTCTCCACTGGTGGAGTGGTCAAGATGATCGGCCCCTGTGTCCATGGAGGGCGTGCGACTGACTTCAAACCAGTCCGGACCGACGGACACCTTGGCACCCATCCCTGCATGTCCTGTTGGATCCACTCCGAAATGCCGAGCCGTGGCTTCGGAATGCAGGAAATTCGCCAGGCGACCTTCACGAATCAGGGGAAGCGCTCGGGTTGGCGTTCCTTCGCCATCAAAAGGCATGGCTCCAACATGGGCTGGATGCAGACCGTTATCGGTGAGATTGAAGAAGGGAACGGCTAATTGATCGCCGATCGAATCGGGTTTGCTGAGACTGACACCGTCCAGAACGGAACGGGCATTGAGCATGCTGCTGAATGAACCGATCAGATCAAGGAAGGCCTCCGGCGTGAAGCACACCAGGTAGCGACCAGTGTCAATGGGCTGATAATTGAGATGGCTGATGGTGCGCTCCGCAGCTTCATCGATGCATCCCGCCAGATCCAGATCGCGACTGCCGAGAGCGATCCGCACCGCTCCGCCACTGCGGGGTTTGCGACCACTTTGCTCCGCACGAGCCATCAGGAAAATGCTCGCCTGAGTGCGTTGTGCCTGGCGCAGTGCACCTTCACTGTTCAGATAGATCCGTTCACTACTGCCCTCATTCATGGCGTTGTAGGGAAGTGTGCCGATGGCCGGATGGCGGCTCAGCAGCTGCTGCTCAGCGTCCAGCAGTTGCTTGAGGAGACACTGAATGCCCTGAGCTTCCTGGAGAGGACGATGAAGATCCGGTTGAGGTGCCGTGGCGAGAGGGGAAAAACCAGGTATGTCATCGGGATTGCCGAATCCACTCGCCTGATGAGCACCCATCAGCGCCTTTTCCAGACCTGAATCGGACAGGTCAGAGGTGCTTGTGATGCCAACCAACCCTTGTTGATTCCAGACTCGAATGGTGATCGAACTGCGTTGTGCAGCCTTCAGCTGCTTGGCCTCACCCCGGTCAACCTGCACTGAAGCACTGCTGCTGCGACTGGCGCCAAGATCCCATTTTGAAATTCCTTCACGACGGGCAAGCGACTGGAGTTGATCCTGAAGCGACCTGACATTGAGCGGAGCGTTGGACATGATCAACGACCTCCCACGGTGATTGAATCCACTTTCACGTGAGGCTGGCCCACGGTCACAAACACGCTGCCGCTGACGGATCCGCAGTAGCCGGCAGCCAGCTCAAGATCATCAGCGCACATCGAGATCCTGGGCATGACTTCCTTGGCATCTCCGATCAAAGTGGCGCCCTTGACCGGTTGACCGAGTTCGCCATTTTTGATCAGGTATCCCTCTTCAACAGAGAAGTTGAACTGACCGGTTGCACCGACGCTGCCGGCTCCCATGGATTTGCAATACAGGCCATGGTCAACCGAGCTGATCAGATCATCAATGCTGTGAGGTCCAGCATCGATGTAGGTGTTGCGCATGCGGCTAGCGGCAGCAAAGCCATGACTCTGTCGACGACCGCTTCCGGTACGGGCGTGACCAGTTCGCATTTCACCAGCTCGGTCACTCAGAAAACACTGCAGGATTCCGTCCTCGATCAGAACGGTTCTTTGCGGCTCCATACCCTCGTCATCCATGGATATGGATCCGAAAGCACCGCCACTCACGCCCTCATCGATCGCAGTGACTGCCGAATGGGCAATGCTTTCACCGATGCTGTCGGCAAATGGAGTGGAACCACGTTCAACCTGAGTGGTTTCCAACAAGTGACCACAGGCCTCATGGAAGATCACGCCCCCGAATCGATTGGCCAGCACCACGGGCATCTGGCCACCGTCGACGTAATCGGCCCTGAGCATTTTGGCGGCGCTGTCACAGACCTCTTGGGCAGAGGCATCAACGTTCCAGTGGCAGAGATCATCGGGACGGTCGGTGCTTCCGTAACGACGGGCAATGCTGGAGCGATGTTCGCCATCGGCTGCGAGCACACTCAGGCCACTGGACTGATGCAACCTGATGTCACGGGCAAACGTTCCATCGCTGGCTGCTACCAGCACTTCCTGCCAGTCGCGAGCGAAGCTGCCCCGACGGACGTCGAGATGCTGACCCCGCTTCTCCAGGCAATGGGTTCCTTCAAGAAGACGCTGCGTGATCGTGACGAGATCAGGTGTGCTGTCCAGCCAGTTGTTTTTGGAGGAGCCGTAGTCGCGGAAAGGTCCAAGACCATCAAATGAGTTGGGGGACGCAAGGGTGGAAGCGTTGAGCTGAAGCATGCCCAGGGCCTGCTGAAGAGCTTCTTCCAGACCCTGATCACTGAGGTCGTTGGTGCTGACGAAACCATCCCTCCCAGCCCGGAACACACGAATCCCTGCTCCCATTCCGAACGAGGGGCCCACACTTGTGATCTTGTCCTGTTCGGCAAGAACTCCGAGGTGATCCGTGCGTTCCAGAAACACTTCAACGAGGTCAGCGCCGGCACTGACCCCAGCATTCAGTAAGGCGTCGAGGCGTTGACGCCAGGGGTGATGGCCTGGGTCCAGATCATTGAACCCAGCCAAAGATTTTTGAAGGGTTGACTGCATCAGCGCACACTGGGCTGATAGTTTTCACTGCGAACAGGTGACATCAGGAAAAGAGATGCCATCTGTGCTCCGTTGGCAATCCAGTGAGGGAGTTTGCGAACGAATTTGAGAGGAGCAGATGATGAACTCTTGTCCACAGATTCAAGAGACTCGTTGTTCTTGATGATTTTTTCCAGCCGTTCGTAGAAACGGGGATTTTTGACGTCGAGAACAACTGGGAATACTCGAGCGGATGTCTCGTTGGTTTTGTCAATCACCATTCGGTCGTACTCACGGGCGTCGAGGCCCAAAGCTTCGTAAAACTCCTTGCGAGCCACGTCCCTGACGTACATCGTGGCGAAAACAGCAAGGAGAAAGAACCGACACCAAAGTCGCGCACGCAGACCACGAACAGTGTCAGGTTGTGACTTCATCAAGGCATCGAAGAAATCTCCGTGGCGATTTTCGTCCTGGCACCAGTTTTCAAAAAAGTTGAAAATAGGGAAAATTTTACTTTCAGGATTTTGCTCAAGATGTCTGAAGATTGCGATATAACGCCAATATCCGATTTTTTCAGAAAGATAAGTGGCGTAAAAAATAAATTTTGGCTTGAAGAAAGTGTATTTCTTGTTTGCGGTCAGAAATCCTAGGTCGAGTTGAAGACCAAAATCACTCATGGATTTATTGAGGAAGCCAGCATGTCTGGCTTCATCCCTGGCCATGTGAGCAAAGCATTCTGCAAGCAGAGGATTCTTGGCCTTGATTCGACGGCTCAGTTCTTTGTAAAGAAGAAAACCTGAAAATTCAGAAGTGCAACTCTGTTCAAGGAACTCGATGAAGACGCGACGCGTCTCGGGGTCAAGTTTGTCTGCTGCGCCGTCGAATTCCTCGTTGCGCACAAAATGGTGACGGTTGTAATCCTTGCGGAACTCCTCACAGATCGCCTCGAGCTCAGCCTCATTGGGACGGAGATCCATCTCCGCCATGGCTTCAAAATCAGTTGTGTAGAAGCGAGGCGTCAGGATCGTGTCCTTGACCGGATCTTTGACGGAGACACCGGAACCTCCGGATTTTGCGTCATTCACAGCGGTGGGAGGCACCATCAGATCCAACGTGTGTTTTCTGCATCGTAAATGCAGTCCAGGCACAGCCGGGGCTGGGTGTAACCCATTGGTTCAGTTGCCCCCGAACCACTTCTGACCATTCAGGCGTTGGAGCAGTCGGGATTCAAGCAAGGCCAGGTTGATGCGTTTCTCATCGATCAAGAACGATTCGAGCAGGCTTGGATCTGAACCGGATTCAGCGAGAGCAATCGTTTTGCCAGAGGTGATCGCATCGGATGCAAAGCAAAGCCAGAACCGTCGTTCTGAAGGCAATTCGCCTTGAACCATCCAACATTGACCACCCACCACTGGTCGTTCTCCCTCAACAAGCTTGAGACTGATTGGCGCTTGATCACGCGCGGTGAGAGATTTTGTCAGTGTTGGCAGCAGATCCTCCTGGATGAAGTTGGCAAAGGGCTTGTCTTCCGGTTTGGGCTTTGGAGCGGGCTTGGCGGGTTTGGCTGGTTTATCCGTTGCATCAGCCTTGGTTGCCTTGGCCGCAGCCGTAACAGGACTGGCCGATGAGTCAGCTTTCACAGGGGCAGCCTTCTTCTGCGCTAGATCAGGCTTCTCTGCTTGATCCGGTTTAGCCGGGGTTGGAGTCTTGTCTGGCTTGTCGGTTGCTGGATCCGAACTGGCCGATGAGTCAGCTTTCACAGGGGCAGCTTTCACCTGAGCTGGATCAGGCTTCTCTGCTTGATCCGGTTTGGCCGAGGTTGGAGGCTTGTCTGGCTTGTCGGTTGCTGGATCCGAACTGGCCTGTGAGTCAGCTTTGAGGGGGGCAGCTTTCTCCTTAGCTGGATCAGGCTTCTCTGCTTGATCTGGTTTGGCCGAGGTTGGAGTCTTGTCTGGCTTGTCGGTTGCTGGATCCGAACTGGCCTGTGAGTCAGCTTTGAGGGGGGCAGCTTTCTCCTGCGCTGGATCAGGCTTCTCTGCTTGATCCGGCTTGGCAGAGGTTGGAGTCTTGTCTGGCTTGTCGGTTGCTGGATCCGAACTGGCCGATGAGTCAGCTTTGACGGGGGCAGCTTTCTCCTGAGCTGGATCAGGCTTCTCTGCTTGATCCGGTTTGGCCGGGGTTGGAGAGTTATCAGGCTTCTCAGCTGCTTCTGCTGCAGGTTCGGCTTTCTCCGCTGCTTCTGCTCTGGCCGTCGCTTCGGTCTTGTCCGAGTTGTCTGGGGAGACAGTCACGTCCGCTTCCGCCGAAGCTTCTGTACCTGCAGGCACTGCAGGTGCCTCAGATGTCTCGGGCTTGGCAGGAGTGTCGGGGGTTTCGCTCACCGGACATCAATCGTTCGCGGGACTGTAGACAGCCCAGGGCACTTCTCACTAGATCACCAATCTGTCGGAATCGGTTGATTCCAGTCATCAAGATCTGTTGTTGAGGTCTGAGCAGTCTCGGAAACAGTTTTCTCCCTCACCTCCGGCCGAGTTGCACTGTCCTTGGATGATCGACCGGTCCGAATCACCCTGAAGGGCACAGACACGGTGGGTGCAGGTTCACGCACGTCTCTCTCTGGCCAAGGCATGGTTGCTGCCGTCGTGGCAGCAGGTTGCGTGTCGGGCTCTGAAGCTTCTTCCTGCCATCTGTAGGGCCGCCGAACCTCCCGTTGCAGGGTCTGCTGTGTCGCAGATCCTGCAGCCAGTACTCCTCCAGATCCGAGCACGGCGCCTGATGTGGCTGCGACGGCCATCCACACGCCAAGAGGCAGCTTGGGTAGCTCCCAAGTGAGAATGCGAAGACTGCCTGACTTTCCGAGGTTGAGGCCACCGACGAGCAACGTGAGAAGCAGAGGTGAAAGACAGGGAATCAGCAACAGGCGTTGGAGTGGTGTCATGGCTGGGGGCCCTGCCAACGTTTCTGATCGGTGAGGGATTCCCCTAGCGAGTCAAAGAGCCTCATCACCAGAAAATCGAGCATGTCGTCGATGCTTTCCGGTTGGGTGTACCAGGCCGGGATCGGAGGAGCAATTCTTGCTCCTGCTTCAGCGAGGGTCGTGAGGTTGCGCAGATGTAACAGGTTCCATGGCATTTCCCGCGGAGCGATGACGAGAGGACGTCCTTCCTTGAGATGAACGTCAGCGCAGCGCTCAAGCAGGTCACCGCCCAGTCCTGCCGCGAGGCGACCCACAGTTCCCATGGAACAGGGCACAACCACCATGCCTTTGGTGCGCACGCTGCCACTGGCGACAACAGCTGATTGATCATTCCAGCGATGACAAACCAGTTGACCGTCATTCACTCCAAGGCGATCCCGCCAGAAGCGTTCCTGAAGTTTTGGATCCACTGGCACCGAGATCGAGCGTTCGGCGCGCCAGACTTCGTGGGCGCCACGACTGAGAATCACGTGAACGCTCAGATCTCGTCGCAGCATCCACTGCAAGGTGCGTTCTGCCAGCTGTTGTGCTGAAGCTCCGCTGATACCGATTACATAGGGAATCATTCCTCGCTCACAGCCACCGGCAGAGGATCCTCAGCGACCGGTGCAGTGGCAGCAACCACTTCAAGATCGATTTGGTTTCTCAACACATCAACCTTCAGCACCTTCACGTCGACGCTGTCTCCCAACTGATAGACGCGTCTGCTTCTTCGGCCGACCAGACGATTTTGCCTTGATCGATATTCATACCAGTCATCATTCAGTGAACTGACATGCACTAGACCCTCAACCATGGAAGGGGCAATTTCAACAAAAAATCCGTAGCTCTGAACTCCACTGATGACACCGGTCTGCTGCTGATCAAGCATGGGTTCTGCACTACGAGCCTTGGCCATTGCCACCACATCCCTTTTGAGCTCTTCAACCTGGCGTCGACGCGCATTCAACCTCTGCACCGTGCGTTCCCGGATCGTGTCGAAAATTTTCTGCTCCTGAGATGAGGTGAATAAAGGCCAAGTGACGGATGCAGCGACTCCTTTTTCGCCAAGTTTGACTTTGTTCTTTTGGCGCACGTTTGGGCGATCCTTGCCGTCGTTGAGCAGTGAACAAAGCACCTGCTGGTTGATGACATCAGCCTGATGCAGCGTTGGGCAGCACCAGGGTGCAAAGGGTTGAAGTGGTTGCTTGCACGATCCATCAGCGTCGCTGTTGTCGGACTCATGATCCGGAGTGTGATCAACAGTGGATTCACTCGATGATTGTTCAGGACCCTCTGAGCCTGTCTCCTGAATGCTGTTTGAAATCCGATAAAAACTCTCAGGCAACGCCTGCCTCAGCTGCAGATTGAGGACATGGCTCGAGTCGCTGTTCGCCAAAGCCTGGCAGAGTTCAGATGGTGTGGGCGCACCATCTTCGTCCAGTTCTAGAGGCACATCCAGTGCGATAGCGGCCTTGGCCACATCATTGAGAGCAGCATCTTCCGCAGGTGGAGCGTCAAGAAGAATCGCTGGCAAACCCAGTTTTCGACTGTGTTCTTCCCAAACACGATGGGCGTGCCGAATGAGTACGGAGAGAACCGAATTAGGGCAACTGGCATTCAGTGGAGTTGACCAGTTCTGACCGTCACCATCAGGCGACACGTGGTTGAGATCACCCAGATCGTCCGCTTGAGCTCGCGTTAGATCCAGTTCGATGCGACCTTCTCGCCGTTCAGCATCATGCAGTTGGGTTGCACAGAAAATCAGTGTTTCCAGCTGACCGATTTGGTCTTTGATCGACTTCAACGCTGCAGGAACAGCCCTTGACTTTGGTTTACGCGATTGCAAAGCATGGAGAGCATCAGCATTCACCCGAGCGACAGGCCGAATCCGACTGAGACAAAAGTCCCAATCGCGCCATTCACCATCGGAATCGATATCCAGACGCAAGGACACAGCGTCCTGCACCTCCCCAACGGAAAAGCCGCAGGCCTTTGCTAGTGAGGGGCTCAGCAACGGAATCCAGTGTCCACCGAGACAGAGGCTTTCCGACTGATTGAGAAGCCACTGGTCGTAGCTGTTCCCGGGAGTCAGGCGTTCGGCCACAGCGGGACTGTGAATCCATAAACGGGTGCCTCCCTCGTGAGGAATGACATGAACAGCTGGCAGTGCTGGAGCGCCTTCTGAAGACCAGCCGCTGATCATCAACGAGGGCTGTTCGGTGAGGTCCTCACGTTTTTTGGCTGATGGCGCCTTGAAACTGGCGCGAGGAGCAGCCGGCCGCTGATGAAGATTGGCCTTCGTGAGCATCAGCTCACGATCAGCATCAGCACCGCCATCGAGGGGAAGCGATCGAGCTACATGTCCACGTGCCGGGAACTGCGCGATTGGATAGCGATCCAGCACAACCTCGGCAACAGCTATGCCGATCGGTTTTTCCGCATGCGAAGCATCGTCGGGAGACAGTTCAATCGACGCCAGTAAACGGTCGTCGAGTGGAACAGCGATCACCCGTTCATCCTGTTGTTCCACCGAAGCGAGCAAGCTTGTGGTGGCCCGTTCAAGAATGCACTGAACTCCACCCTCAGGGGAACGGCGTCGTCCTCCTTCACGAGTCAGCCTGACAAGGACCCGATCGCCGTTCCAGGCGTGATTGAGCTGATGGTCACGGATGTAGATGTCATCTCCACCGTCATCACGAATCGCGAAACAGAAGCCTTTGCTGCTGCAGCGAAGTCGTGCTTCGACCAGATCGACCGCTGCCCCCCGGCTGATGCCTTGATCGCTGTCAAGATCAAGGATCCCAAGCCTTGTCAGACCCTGAACAGCGAGCTCGAGAGACTGTTTTTCTGAGCGATTGGTCAGTCGCAGGATCTTTTCGAGCTTGGCAATCTCAAGATTGCCCTCATCAGGAACCTGGTCGAGCAGGTCAGCGACCGTGAATTTCATCGGAACGGTGTACAGGAACCGGCCTTCAGGACCGGGAGAATTCATCTCGGGTGCGCGTGCAGCGGAAGACCGCGCTTCCCCTCGATCTCACAATCTTAAAGCCCCCTAGCTCGCCTGGAGATTCAGTCGTCGGCCGTCGCGGTGGTTTCCGCCCCACTGAGAAGAGGCCAAAGCAGTTTCAGTCCAATCGCCAGAAAACCTAGTGATGCCATGAGCTGTAGCCAGTCGGCAGGCACAATCCCTGACAGCGATCCACCGGCGACGGCACCGATCAGGCTTGCCAGCACAAGCGCTGATGATGAGCCGAGAAACACGGCCAAGGGTCTGTTCGATGTTCCGCTGATTGCCACGGTGGCGAGCTGGGTTTTATCGCCGAGTTCAGCAAGAAAAACGGTGGCGAATGTGGACAGAAGCAGGGGCAGATTCATGAAAAGAAGACGTTCAAAGGCCAATCGATCGAGAGTTGCCTTTTACAGAGGGTTGGCGGCGATCAACGACTGCAGTGCCTGGGAACCGAGCCACAATCCAAGTCCCAGCATCAGCAATCCGGCCATCTGCTTCAGCCGTTCCGGTTGCATCACGGTTGACAGCCAACGTCCCACCAAAACGCCGACCAGACTGGAGCAGATCAAGGCCAGTGCTGCCCCACCGAACACAAGCCAGGGTTGCCCGGATTGCGCGGAGAGTAAAAGTGTGGCGAGCTGGGTTTTATCGCCAAGCTCGGCCAGAAAAACCGTTGTGAAGGTTGTCAGAAGGACGGTGGTGAAACCAGGACGTGGTGGGGTACCGGATTCAGTCATCACAAAGGATCCGTTGAACGGATAAGACGTTCGAACTTACGCAGTTCCCTGCTGCGACCGCCATGAACCGAACGGATCTGTTGTCGGCAGCAATTGATCGCGAATTGGTCCATCTGATCGGGTTCGATGCCGAACAAGCCGCACAGACTGCTGACGCGGCAGAAATCCGGTCGGGAGTCATAGATCCGACATCGCCTTGCTCCACTGTCGAAATGAATGCACCAGCCATCTTCACCCACCATCGATAGATATTGCTGTTGCTGAAGAGGATCCAGAGCTTCAACGGCTTCAGGGCGTTCATCAGGCGCAAGTCGGCAGCAGGCACCGCACTGGTTCATGCAGGACCAATGGCGTTGAGAGCGCGTCATGAGACCACCTCAAGACCCTGATCAGCAGCTTTTGGCTGTGACAAGCCATCACAGAGGGTGAGTTCGTGCTGGTCGAGGAGGGGGAATGCCTCGTAGCCTGTATTTGGCAAAATGCCGCTCATCTGCATCCGTTCCATGGGACTTGATTTCCACCTGATCGCCAATTTCGCGGCACTGGCCCTGATCACCCTGGCCGGCCCCGCTGTGATCTTCATCCTCTTCTATCGCCGTGGTGCCCTCTGAAGTTTGCTGAGGCCGTGATACACCGGATCTCTGCAGACCAAGCGTCCGGTGTAAGCGGCGAGGACTGAAGCAAGAACAACTCCGGCAAACAATTGCTGGTCGCCTGCAAGCCTCCAGGCAAAAACGATCGAGACGAGGGGAAGTTGGGTTGCGCCTGAAAGGCCTGCAGCCAGGCCGAGACCGATTCCCACCTGTGAGCTGATTCCGGCCACAGCGCAAACGGTGTAGCCAAGAACTGCACCGAATGTCAGAGAAGGGTCAATCAGACCGCCTGGGACTCCGGGGCTCAGAGCCAGCATCGGTCCAACCACCCTGACCAGCGTGATCCAGACGCTGGTGAGTCCGGCAATGAAATTCTGATCATTACCGAAGGCATCGGGCATTCCTTGATCGATCAGCTGACGGACGAGTGCTTCGCCATCAGACGTTGAGGTCCCCCAGCTCAGCAAAGCAAGAACTGTCAATCCACCACCAAGACATAAGCCTGTTCGCAGGGGTTGTCTTTTGATCACCGGGGCCAGACGTCCGGTCATCCAGACCAGGCCCTTGTTGAACAAACCACCGACAAGTCCGCAGACAATTCCGATCGGGAAAGCCAGCATGAGTTGCTCAACTTCGGGTAAGGCGATGTTGAGGACGCCAAGCCCAAACATCGGTTCTCCACCGATGTTGGAAAACCCCGCTGCAGCAACACTGACCACAAGCGCTGGCCAGATCGTCACGATCGAATAGTCGGCGGTGAGCTCTTCCAGCATGAACACAGCTCCAAGCAGAGGCGTGTTGAATCCACCGGCAAGACCGGCACCTCCCCCGATGGCGACAATCTGGCGTTCATTCAGAGAAGGCAACCAATTGCGGAAGCGCCGATGGCAGGCCCGCGCAACTGCTGCGCCGAACTGAACAACTGGACCCTCCCTTCCAAGCGGAAGCATGGCGGCGGTGGCAATGGACCAAAGCACGCCACGCTGCACTGTTCCGGCCACTGCCATCGCTTTGGGCAGTTGAGAGGGGTCTTCAAGCCCATTCATTGTGGATGGAATGCCGGAGCCTGCACCGGCCTGCCAAGGGCCGCGCTGGAGCAACAGCAGAATCGGCATCACCACCAGTGGCATGAAGGCGACAAGCAGTGCCTTCCAGCTCCAACCTTCATTGGCGGAGGTCGGCATCAGGCCGTACAGATAATCCTGAACGCCATCAACAAGATTCAGAGGCAGACAGGCCAGCCCGATCAGCACTCCAACCAGAACCAGACCGATGAAATGGCGAACAACGCCTTGGAGTCGGCTCTGTGACGGCAATGTTCCTGGAATCAGAACTGGTTCCTGACGGCTATCCGGACTCATGGACGCAAACCGAGGCCGATACAGGCCTCCTGCAGTAGAGCTGCAACGTAAGGGTGTGAAGCGCGACTGTCGTCGCTTTCCAGAACACCCTCGTGATTGACACGACTCACCAGTGTTTCTCCGTCTGGGTTGATCAGCTCCAGGCTTTGGCTGTCGATGCGCTGGACTCGATAACTGCCGCGAGAACGCAGGAGTTCCATCACTTCATGATGAGGTCGAAGAGCCTGAATCTCCAGTTGAAAACGGGTCTCGCCGCGCCAATGATTCTGAGTGACGGTGTACATGGCATCGATTGTCTGACTGAGCACGGCGTTGTCAGGCCAGCGCCAAACAATGGCCTGGCGTTCCACTCCGTTCTGTTCAAGTTTCAGACGTAAGTGCCCTCCTCGTAGGGGTTGTTGGTCGGTGATGCGGCAACCTCGCGACCAAAACAGCGGTTTTGGATGACCAGCACCGAAGGGTTCGAGTGTTTGCAGGGCTTGCCAGAAATCATGGTCAATTTGATCAAGCTCTAGCAGCGCTTCCGGTTCCACCAGGAGATTCTCACCACGACTCTGCAGCCATTCAGCAGCCAGACCGTTGAGGGCCTGATGCAGTGCACTGACAGAGGTGACCTGAACCGTGAATCCGCCAGCGGCGGGATGACCTCCGTGACGGTCCAGAAGATCACTGCAATGCTGCAGCGCACGATCAACGGCGAAACCATTGGGCGCACGCACCGAGGCTCGCATACGTCCTTCGCCATCGCTGGCGAGCAAAGCTGCGGGGCGTTGATAACGCTCAACGAGTCGTGCAGCAACGATGCCAATCACCCCGTGATGCCAATGACCCTGCGCAAGCAGCACAAAAGGAGGCAGAGGTGATGGGTCACTTTCAAGCAAGGCGACGGCCTCCGCTTCAATCGCATCGCAGAGCTCGCGTCGCTGACGATTCAGTGCGTCGCACTGACGCCCGAGCTCAAAAGCACGATTGGGGTCATCGGCTGTCAGCAGGTCAACCACCAAGGAGGGTTCACCGATGCGGCCGACCGCATTGATCCTCGGTGCCAATTGGAAACCGATGTCATCAGCACGTAAGGGACGATCTCCTAGTCCAGCCAGTTGCTGCAGGGCTTGAACCCCCGGGCAGCTGCTTCGATGCAGATGACTCAACCCCTCTCGAAGCAGGGTTCGATTGGCACCTGTGAGTGGTGCCATGTCGGCCACGGTGCCAATGCAGAACAGATCTCTCGCTGTGGTGATCGACCTGGGATTCTTCAACTCCGCGGCCAGTGCTCTGGCCAGTACGTAGGCCAATCCCACTCCAGCCAGACAGCCATAAGGAGAGTCCTTGGGAGTGGTTGCAGGATGGATCAGAGCCAATGCTTTGGGTCGATTGGCAGGAAGGGTGTGGTGGTCGGTGAGGATCACTTCGACGCCGAGTTCAGAAGCCTTCTCGAGAGCGTCATGTGCAGCCACCCCGTTGTCGACTGTCACCAGCAGACGAATGCCCTCGGCATGGAGCTGCTCCACCATGCCGCTGTTGAGGCCATATCCGTCGGCCATCCGACTTGGAATTGCTGCTTGAGGACTGGCTCCCATGGCCTCAAAAGCGCGCATGAGAAGAGCAGTACTGGTCATGCCATCAGCGTCGTAATCGCCACAGATGGCCACTGCTTCCTTGTTGAGGCACGCTTTTTTCAGCCTCGTGAGCGCTGAGGTCAGCTCCGGAAAGTGGAGATCCGCTGCCGGCAGCGGTTGATCGCTGAGAAGCAACATCACCTGCTCCGGACTCTGCAGTCCTCGTCTGAACAGCATCGCTTTCAGGGCGACTGGAAGATCCACGGAGGGCAGTGGGTCACCGTCGATTGGTTGTGGGAGTCGCCACTGCTGATCCTGGGCGCCAGCCACCATGTCGAAAGAGATAGTGGCTGCATTGTGGGTCCTCATCGCTTCAAAAGCGATCGTTCAAGCTGGGGCCCGGTCGGATCTCCAACATGACCCATTTGCAGGCTGTTTTCTGGGATGTGGATGGAACGCTCGCCGACACCGAGCTGAATGGCCATCGCCCTGCTTTCAATCAGGCTTTCTCAGAGTGTGGTCTCAACTGGTGCTGGAATGAAGAGCTCTACTGCGAACTGCTGAGCATCCCTGGAGGACGGCAGCGCATGCGGTTCTACGCAGAACAATTGGGAGCCCCGATTGATCAGGAGCAGCTCGATCGATTGCGTCGATCGAAACAACAGCACTACCTGAAGATCGCGTCCTCTGGAACTGTGAAACTGCGCCCCGGTGTCAGTCGACTGCTTCAGGAACTCAACAGTGCCAAGGTGCAGCAGTGGATTGTGACCAGCAGTGGACGAGCTTCTGTTGAGGCTCTACTCCAGTCTCTACCAAGCGAATTGTCCGGAATTTTCCAAGGAATGGTGACTGCCGATGATGTGGATCGACACAAACCCCATCCCGATCCTTATCAACTCGCACTTGATCTGAGTCGATCAGATCGGGCCAATGTTGTCGCTTTCGAGGATTCATCCCCTGGACTGCGGTCAGCCAAAGCAGCTGGTTTGTGCTGCCTGCTGACCCCATCCCCCTGGGATGCCGAGATTGACAACAACCTGGGAGATGCCGAGGCCGTGGTCGATCAGTTCGGAGACGTTGATCAGGAGGCGAGGATCTTGAGTGGCCCCCCTTGTGCTGAGGGTCGGATCACGCTGGAGTACCTGGAGTTGCTGATCACGGCCCCTTCGCAATGACGCTTCAGGCCACCCGCTACGAGCAGTTGCAGCGCCGGATCGGCAGGCAATTGAACCAGACACTGGTCGGTCCATGGAGACGACGCAGTGTTGCTGTTCTGGCGCTGCTGTTCGGCTTCATCATTGGCAGCAACGTGACGATGATTTGGTTTCAGAGATCCGGTCAGAACCGTCCTGCAGCGGTGCTGGTGATGGTGCTGATGATTGAGCTGATCGTTCGCCTGCGCAGCAAAGTGCGTTCCGGCCCATGGCCTCTCCCCTGGCTTGCTCTCGACAACTTGCGCATCGGCACGGTCTATGCGGTTGTGCTCGAGGCTTACAAGCTTGGATCCTGATCGCCAAAACGATTTGATGCCTCAGGAGGTTCCTGATGGGCTCCAGCGTCTGCTTGCAAGCCACGACTGGTCCAACGTTGAGGACTGGTGGAACCGATGGGAGCGTCTTGGTGGTGTGAATCTGGCCAGACATCATTGGTCTGTGCCAGTAATGGATGGCTGGATTGCCTTCGTGGGTTTGCCCTTGCTGAGCCGAGTTGAGTCGGCTCAGCTTCAGGGGGAGTGTGTTGTGCTTGGTGTGAGTGCACTGCCGGGTTGCGGTAAATCAACGCTGTGCAGCTGGGTCAAATCCGCGTCTCAACAACTGGGCTGGCCTGTGGATCACCTTTCACTTGATGATTTCTACTGGCCAGCGGAGCAGCTGGACAAGAGCATGCGGGGGAACCCCTGGTCGGTTGCAAGAGCTCTTCCTGGCAGCCACGACATTGATGGGCTGCTGCAGTCCCTTGCAATCTGGAAAGAAACTGGTGAGCTCACGGTTCCGCGCTTCGACAAGTCACTCCGCAATGGCCGTGGTGATCGATGCGGAAGCAGCAGTTCACGACCGCAAGTGGTCTTGCTTGAAGGCTGGTTTCTGGGGGCCTCTCCGCTCCCCTCGATTGAGACCGAAAACCTTGATGGATTGTCAGAGCAAGAGCTTGTCTGGCGCTCCAGAGCCGTTTCTGAACTTGCCGACTATCAGGAGGTCTGGACACTCCTTGATGATCTCTGGCATCTGCGGGCTGTTCGAAACGATCAATCGTCTCGATGGAAGCAGCAGCAACTCGCCACCCTGGAGCAGCAGACCGGGGTGGGCTACCGCAGCAATGAACTTGCCGACTTCAACCGGATGGTGCTTGCCGCACTGCCGCCGAGCTGGCTACGCAACCTTCCCCTGAGCCGTGTGGTGATCGATCTCACGGAATCACGCGATGTACGTGAGATCCACGTCTTGGACAATCAGCTTTCAGCCTCGTCCTCTTCAGCAACGGGATAGACAAAGCCCTGCGCCCGTCCGCTCAGCACAGACTTGCCAATCGAGAGTGCACGCTGAGCTGCGGTGGCAGCTTTGGCCTTCCAGACAGCATGTCGCTGGTTGCGCTTGCTTTTTGAGGTTTTCTTCTTCGGGACGGCCATCGCGGGCGTTTCGCTGCCAAACAGCCATGATCCACTTCGAAGAGCCCACTCGTCAAATCGCTAGTCTTGGTGCAACGCATCAGCGGTGTGAGTTCAGAGCAGCCGACCCAGTCAGAACCGGGAACTCAAGCGCCCAAGTCAAAGCCTGAGGAGCAACAGAACAATCCGTTCGCCCTGTTTCAAAGGCAACCGGAAGTGAGTTACAGCACCCTGCTCAAGGACATATCGTCCGGCTCCGTCAAGGAACTTGTGTTGGTGCCCGCTCGCCGTCAGGTGATCGTCACCTATCGCGACGGGAAGCAAATCACAGTTCCTGTGCTGGCAAATGATCAGCAGATCCTGCGCGTTGCTGAAGCATCCGGCACACCTCTCAATGTCAAGGACGTCCGCCAAGAGCAGGCACTGGCAGGTCTCGCTGGAAATCTTGCTCTGATTGTTCTGATCGTTGTCGGCTTGTCCTTGCTGTTGCGCCGATCAGCTCAGGCCGCCAACAAGGCCATGGGGTTCGGACGCAGCCAGGCGAGAACCACCCCGCAAGATGAGATGACGGTTCGATTTGAAGATGTCGCTGGGATCGGCGAAGCCAAGGAAGAGCTGCAGGAGGTGGTCACCTTTCTGAAACAACCGGAGACCTTCATCAAGCTTGGTGCTCGAATTCCTCGCGGGGTGTTGTTGATTGGTCCACCAGGAACCGGCAAAACACTGCTTGCCAAAGCCATCGCCGGAGAAGCAGGAGTTCCCTTTTTCTCAATTGCAGCCTCTGAGTTCGTTGAACTGTTTGTCGGGGTTGGTGCCAGCCGGGTCAGAGACCTGTTCAAAAAGGCCAAGGACAAAGCCCCCTGCATCGTGTTCATCGATGAGATTGATGCTGTTGGTCGTCAGAGAGGTGCAGGAATCGGTGGTGGGAATGATGAGCGGGAGCAAACCCTCAATCAGTTGCTGACCGAAATGGATGGATTCGCCGATAACTCGGGGGTCATTCTGTTGGCAGCGACGAACCGACCTGATGTGCTGGACACGGCATTGATGCGCCCTGGACGGTTCGACCGACGCATCCAGGTGGGTCTACCTGATCGCCGCGGTCGGGAATCGATTCTCGCTGTGCATGCACGAACCCGTCCGTTGTCCGATGAGGTTTCGCTGGCTGAATGGGCCAGTAGAACACCTGGTTTTTCAGGCGCGGATCTAGCCAATCTTCTCAACGAAGCAGCGATTCTGACGGCGCGTCATGAGGCGTCTTTCCTCGGCAACAGAGAGCTTGAGGAGGCCCTCGAGCGCATCACGATGGGCCTGACTGCTGCCCCGCTCCAGGACGGCGCAAAGAAGCGATTAATTGCCTATCACGAGATTGGCCATGCACTCGTGGCCTCGCTCACTCCCCATGCCGACCCCGTGGACAAGGTCACTCTGTTGCCACGCAGTGGTGGAGTTGGCGGCTTCACCCGTTTTTTCCCTGATGAGGAAATTATTGACTCCGGTCTTGTCACGCGTGCCTATCTGAGAGCAAGGCTCGTGATGGCCTTGGGCGGCCGTGCGGCAGAGATTGTGGTTTTCGGAGACTCTGAGGTGACGCAGGGTGCCAGTGGCGATCTCCAGATGGTGTCGCAGCTCGCACGGGAAATGGTGACGCGTTTCGGATTTTCCGACCTGGGCCCAGTTGCTCTTGAAGGTCAGGATCAGGAAGTTTTTCTTGGGCGTGATCTGGTGCATACGAGGCAGTCCTATGCCGAAAGCACCGGTCGAGAAATTGATCACCGGGTTCGAGCGTTGGCACAAGAGGCCCTGCAGCAGGCCATTGATCTACTGACCCCAAGGCGAGAGCTGATGGATCGTCTTGTCGATGCTCTGATTGAGGAAGAGACCCTTCAGTCCGATCGTTTCCATGCTCTTGCAGGACTCGACGTCCCCTCCAGGAGCTCTAGCCTGGATCAGCTGCCGGCTGGGGCTTGAGCCTGCTCAAACGGGGCATGTCCCCTCTAATGCGTCCATCAGCGGTGTGGTTCCTGCTGGTGTTCCCCGCCTTCTGGCTCTTCGCCAGGCTCCAGGTTGAGTGGTCTTGGTTTTCTCAGTTCGGGCATCAGGGGATCTACGGGCAACGACTCGCTTTTCAGTTCTTTGGGGCTGGTGTAGCGCTCCTGCTTGTGCTCATCACCGCTTGGTGGCGACACCGCTGGATGCGGGCCTATGTCCCGACTCCACGGGGTGAGATTCCCGCACTACGAGGCGGCGTCTATTCCCTCTCTTTACTTGCTTGCCTCACGATTCTTCTCAGCGTTCTCGGTGTCACGACACGGCTGGCATGGCTCGCATGGAAGCAACCGTTTCTTCTGGCCCACTGGTGGAGTGTTCCGTTTCAACCGGAATGGACCGTTCTGATTTTCAGCATTGTTCTGATCCTGCTGATCACATCGGGGCTCGGACGCAGGCGTCGCATCAACCTGGCTTTTGTGTATGGGAGCCTTTGCCTCTGTGTTGTGGCAGGTCGCAGTTGGGGACTCTGGGCACTGGCCATCACGATCCCTGATTCAGGAACCACGGATCCACTTCTGGGTGCGGATCTCAGTTTCGGATTAGGTCGTTTCTCAGCCTTTGCACTGGCCCTTGAGCTGCTGCTGCTGCAGATCCTGCTGACGTTGAGCACCTCGGCGTGGAGTCGATTGACCCGTTCTCCCTGTCTCAGTGACTGGGGATTTCCTGGCTGGAATTCTCAAGAACGTGCATTGCTTCGACCCGTACTGGCCCTGTTGCTTCTCGTGCTGGCTGCTCTCACATGGCTCGTCCGTCACCAATTGCTCTGGACCCAGAGCGGATTGGTTGCCGGAGCAGGATGGCTCGATATCCATCTCAGACTGCCGCTGCGTCAGTTAGTTGCTCTGTCGCTGGTGCTGATGGCCGGTACCTGTCTGCCATGGCCGGGAGAGGCCCAGCAACAACGACGACGGCTGAGAACAGCACTGTTCACCCTGGCGTTGGTCGCCGTTCTTGCAGAACTCCTGTTGTCGCCGATTGTCCAGTGGATGGTGGTCAGGCCTCGAGAACTGCAACTCGAAACTCCTTATCTCAGTCGCTCAATTTCAGCGACACGACAGGCCTACCAGCTGGATTCCATCAGGGCCCGTGGCACCACGCCAACGCAGGAGATCAGCGAAGAGGACCTGATCAAAGGAGCAAGCACGCTTCAAAACATCAGACTCTGGGACAGCCAACCGATGCTGGATACCAATCGACAGTTACAGCAACTGAGGGTTTACTACCAATTTGCGAATGCTTCCGTTGATCGTTATCCACTCAATCCAGAAAGCAATGAGAATCAGCAAGTCATTATTTCAGCCCGGGAGTTGGACCAGGCTGCACTTCCTGCACGTTCTCGAACCTGGCAGAACCGTCATTTTGTTTTCACCCACGGTTTCGGCTTCACGCTGAATCCTGTAAATACAAAAGAGCCGGATGGTCTTCCGGCTTACTTCATTAGTGATCTGGGCCAATCCACACGGATTGAAGGGAACAAGTCGTTGGGTATTACCAAGGCCGATGTCGAACGTGAAGTACCGATCGGTCGAGCTGCACTTTACTTTGGAGCCCTGCCTTCACCCTATGCCGTAGCACCCACTCGCATCGAAGAGTTTGATTATCCCGAGGGCGACGACAACACATATAACCACTATTCAGGTTCTGCGGGTGTCTCGCTTGAGCATCTATGGCAGAGAATTACCGCGGCGACATATCTTGCTGATCCTCGGTTCCTAAACACAGGAGCTCTCACTGAAAAGTCCCGTTTGCTTCTGCGGCGTGATGTCAAAGAAAGAGTTCGAACACTGGCACCCTTTCTGGATCTGATGGGAGACCCATATCTGGTTTCTGTGCCGATGGATGATGCTCCAAGTGGGTATCAGGAGGGCCAACACCAGTACTGGATTGTGGAAGGGTTCACATCATCAAGAACCGTCCCTTACGCAGCAACGCTTCCAGATGGTCGACCTCTTCGTTATGTGCGCAATTCTGTGAAGGCAGTTGTCGACGCCTACAACGGGAAGGTTCATCTTTATATCAATGAACCGCGTGATCCGATCATTCAAGGCTGGGCCAATGTTTTCCCATCATTGTTCGAACCTCTGGAGTTGATGCCCCCCAGTCTTAGAAGGCACTTGTTGGTACCTCAGGCACAGTTTGAATTACAGGTCCAGCAATTGCTGCGTTATCACGTCACCAATCCTCGTATTTTCTACAGCGGTGATGATGTCTGGCAAGTGCCAATGGAGTTATACGGGAAAAATCAAATCCCAGTAGCGCCTTATCACATTACAGCCCAGGTTAAGCCGAGTCAAAGCTCAGAGTTTCTTCTGTTGCAACCTCTCACTCCCCTGGCACGGCCGAATCTATCTGCCTGGTTGGCAGCAAGGAATGATGGTGAACACTATGGAGAACTCATTCTGCTGCGATTCCCGAGTGATGTTCCGATTTTTGGCCCAGAGCAAGTTCAAGCGCTGATTAATCAAAATCCTGAAATCAGTCAGCAGTTTGCTCTCTGGGATCGAGCGGGCTCACAGGTTGTGCAAGGCAATCTGCTTGTTGTTCCTGTTGGCGATTCACTGCTGTATGTCGAACCGATTTATCTGCGGGCACAGCAGGGAGGGCTACCGACATTGACCAGAATCGTGGTGAGTGATGGGCGCCGTGTGGCAATGGCAGCTGATCTGGACACTGGATTGAGGTCACTTCTCGACAGCCGTAAAGATGAAAGCAGCACAACGCCATTAAAAAAGGCCCGCTCGCCGCGGACCTTGGAGACATCAGCAAGCGATGTATCGATCAATTAATCGCAGCAAAAAACTCCTTGCTTCCAACCGGGTCAGGCTTCATGGTCTTTTCACCTGGTGTCCAGTTAGCAGGGCAAACTTCATCAGGATTGGACTGAACGTACTGGAAAGCCTGAAGAACGCGCAGAGTCTCGTCAACGTTTCTTCCAACAGGGAGATTGTTGATGGTTGAGTGCATAATCACACCCTCGGGATCGATGATGAACAACCCGCGCAATGCAACACCTTCTGCTTCATCGAGCACGTTGTAGGCCGTGGAAATCTCTTTCTTGAGATCGGACACGAGGGGGTAGTTGATATCGCCAAGGCCACCCTGATTACGTGGGCTCTGGATCCAGGCCAGGTGGCTGAACTGACTATCAACTGAAACACCTAGGACTTCGGTGTTTTTGCTGGAGAAATCTGAGTAGCGATCACTGAATGCCGTGATCTCAGTTGGACAGACGAAGGTGAAGTCCAGAGGGTAAAAGAACAGCACCACGTACTTGCCGCGGTACTGCGAGAGAGTGATTTCCTTGAATTCCTGGTCAACCACTCCTGTGGCAGTGAAATCGGGGGCCTGTTGGCCCACGCGCAGCGAAGACATGTTGGTGATGCGAGGTTTGGCAAGGAAGTGAACAGGCCTAGGTCGTAGTCGTTCCGACTTCCATTTGCTCGCGACAAGTTATCACGGCTGACCTAGAGACTGCGGCACGTCGGAGAGCCTGTCTCAGCACGGCCCACTCTTATTATCAACGCATGATTCATTCATCCATGAGCTGGGATCCAGCTCTTCTCAGAAAATTCAGCAGCACCGGGCATTTTCGACTGCTGAATCAGGTGCGTAGCGAGCTGAGCAGCCAACCACTCGAACGTGACCCAAAAACGAGGGCACTCTTGCTCAAAGCTCGGCCTCACCGTGGCCAACCAGTCAGGCAGCAACGTAGGCCCAATGCGATTCCCGATGGTCATGTCTCCTTGGCGGAAGATGCGGGAACAGCGCAGTCGTCCCCTAAATCCTTCCGAGAACGTCTCAATGCCATTGAGATGCGTTAGCTCAATCAGGACATCCCAAGATGTATGATGAGTACTGGCCTGAGGGCCATTCGTCAGAGTAGCTCAGCTGGTTAGAGCACAGGATTCATAACCCTGAGGTCGAGAGTTCAAGTCTCTCCTCTGACATTTAATTATTCAGATCAAACTCAAAAAATATCTTTCAGATCAGTGAAATAATAAAATTGAGGTACAACTAATGAAGTTTCCAATACAGTTATAACGCTCAATCGTTGTCAACTACGACGAGCTGGGAGCATCGCCATCGGATCGAGGGCAGCACCACCCGGATGACGAATCTCGAAGTGCAGGTGAGGACCTGTACTTCGGCCGGTACTGCCCATCAAAGAAATACGGGTGCCCTGGGGCACCATCTGGCCTTTTTTCACCAGCAGACGACTGTTATGGGCATAACGCGTGGATGAGCCGTCACCATGGGACATTTCAACCAGATAGCCATAACCACTGCTCCAGCCGGCGAAGGCAATCACACCATCCTTGGCTGCAAAAATCGGTGTGCCGACATTGTTGGCGATATCAATGCCTTTGTGCATCCGACCCCAACGCCATCCATAACCGGAGGTGAAAACACCTTTGGTCGGCCAGATGAAAGACTGGGAGGGGTCAAAGGCCTCAGAACCACTGAAGCCAGGAAGATTGGGCCAGCTCGCTCCACCGGATCTGAGTGGTCGGATTCCCATCAGAGGGCGTGCTTCGGCAACACGAACTTTGCTGCCAATCACCAACATTTTCGACAGCTGGACTCCAGGGTTGAGATCCTTGAGTTGTTGGAGCGAGATGCCATGGTCCCTGATGAACCCAGACAGGGTTTGATCTGATTGAATCTCCACCACATCCTTAGGAACTGGAGGAGAACTGAGAGGTGCGGTTTTGCGCAGTGACCCAGCAACAAATCGGGATGAGCTGGCAACTTCACTACGACTCTGTTCAGGCAAAACAAGCCATTGGCCAGCTGTTAGCAACGTGGAAGCTGACTGTTCGTTCAGTTTTGAAAGTTCACTCAGAGAAAGGTCAAGCTCTCTGGCAATCACACTCAGATCGCTGTCTGCTGCTAGCTCAACCCAGATCAGTGACGTTGGGGGAGAAGGAGTAGATGCTGTATTGGGAAGTGCAGTGAAAAGCTGCTGGGCGCTGTAGTGATCGGATTCGGCGTACCCCGAAAGCTGAGAAACCGCGAACAGCGCACTGCAGGAAGTAATTGCGGTAACAGCTATGAAAAGGGGCTTCATTCAGGCAAGCTTGAGGATCATTCCCGACGGAGCCGCCACAACCCGGGATTCGGCTGAAAGTAGCGAGCGAAATACAACAGTGCAAGGGCTTTCGTGGCAGATCTCCAATTACCACAACTGAAGCTTTGTTCCTGCGTGATAACTGACGATTCCGCAGGCGACTGAGAGATTCAGGCTGCGAACACCACCACTGCCGTCGTCAGCAGCGCTGCAGGGCATCGGGATCGTGAGAATTTGATCGCATTGAGTCCTGATTGGATCTGGAAGGCCGATGTCTTCACGTCCGAACAACAGAACATCGCCTGTTTGAAAACTGATGGTCTGAAGGGTTTGCCCTCCGCGACGGCTGCAGCCGATCAACCGTGACGGCGTTGGAAGTCTGTTGAGAAAATGCTCAAAATCCTGATGCACAGACAGATCAACAAAAGGCCAGTAATCCAAGCCAGCGCGCTTGAGGTGACGATCGTCAATTGAAAATCCAAGGGGCTCGATCAGTGCGAGCGGCAGACCAAATGCTGCGCAAGTTCGCGCGATGCTGCCGGTGTTCGGGGGAATCCTCGGTTCGAACAGCGCAACTCTCAAGGGCGTGGAATCCAACATCATCGATCAGGTACCGCGCATCCGAGTGCATGCAGGTCAAGGGCTCGTCCCTGGACCACAAGCCAACTCGCTGAGGCCATGGTTTCAAGCTGTTGGGCCAGCCGGCCTTGGCGATCACGAAATCGACCTCCAATGGCAGTTGCCGGCACAACTCCCCAGCCCGTCTCCTCGATCACTATCACGACAGGTCTATGTCGCGCCTGAATGCTTTGGAACAGCTCAGCTTTCAGTTCCATCCAGTGAGGGGGAGATGCGTCCAAGTGCCAAGCCGTAAAGGCTCCCAGAGCATCCACGAGAACGGTGTGGTTGGTGGGAATGGTGTTCAGAGCCATCGATAGATCGGCTCCACTTTCGACCAGATCCCAATCCGAGGGGCGCCGATCTCGATGCAAGCGAAGTCTCTCCTGCCATTCCCTGTCGTCAGGGCGTGAATCGGATGTGGCGACGTAACTGACAGGACTGTGTTGAGCGACGAGATGTTCAGCCCAGCGGCTCTTTCCACCACGGCTTGGGCCGGTCACAATGACCAGACCATGCAAGGGATTAGCCACCGCCGTTCATGCCGCGCAGTGTGGCCACAGAGGATGGACTGACACGGTTGAGATATCTGAAAATCCAATACTTGAAGATGGTCGCAAGAATCACAGGGAACGTGGCGATGAAGAGAAGGATGAAGTTCTCTCGTGCTGGAAACCCAAAGTGATTGGCGATTCCATCCAACAGAACAGTCCAGCCCTCAGGACTATGGAAACCAACAAAAATATCGGTGAAGAGAATGATTGCGAAAGCCTTGGCTGAATCGCTGAGTCCGTAGACAGCTTCATCAAAGAATCCACGAAGCACCCTCAGTTCTTCGCGACTGAACAGACAAACCACAACAAACGCGATCGTTGCTGCGAGATCTGCCAAAACATTTTTAACAGCATGAGTACTTTCTGAATCAGCTTCTTCCTTCAATTCTTCGGCTTTTGAAGATAGTTTCTGTTGAAGCTCCTCCTGGGTGGGAATGGAATCTCCACGAAGAAGAGCGTCAAATTCAATCTCAGCCTTATAGACCCTGAGTTTCTCCACAGCCTGCTCCTCAAGCTGAGGCTTGGGATAACTGAGGAACGGGAGGTCTGGAGCAAAGTGATCAACAGCTGGACTAATGATGTATGTGCGGCTGACTTGTTGAACCAACAACGGAACAAGAATCAGCAGAAGCAGAACTTTCAGTGAAATCAGTGTTGAATCTCTACGGCGTCGGAAACCTGCCACCAACGTCGCTTCTGCAGCTGGATTGAGCTGACGCCGCAATGTGTCGAAGATGCCCAGCAAGGAGCGGGGCAGAGGGTCAGGGGCACGGCTGATCGTTGGCGCAGAGGCTGCACGCCTGGGGCTATATCGATTAACAACACTTTCAATCAGTTGAAGCTGTCTGAGCTCCTGGGTGTCAAATTGCGCTCGCTGGTACTCCAGTTTGTCGAGGGATGAGCGGCAGACGTTGATAGCAGCCCTGAACTTGCGAAGGATCGTGGCCTGAACAGTTGATGGAACAGCTAGTTCCAAGTCCGGACGAATAGGCCTGTCACCGTAATATTCAAGCTCAAGACTCTGAATCAGAAGCGCGGCTTCGTAACCGCGATCCAGTTCTGAATTCACATTGAATGACTTGGCTCCACCGAAGGTTCCAAGCCAGTTACGTCCTGCCATCGTGTCGTTAGCTGGAGAAAATCCACCAGGTCGCCATTGGTACTATGGTGCCGACGACGAGAAGAACGACAACCCATGTGAAGGCGTTGCTTTCTCCAGTCTCTTCAGCAGTTGGGATATTGGTTGGGTTGGAGACACGGTCGAGCTGAACGGGCGGTCCAGGATCTTCTCCTCCATTGAGGACGACTTCAATTCGGCTGACTCCGTCGAGGGTCGCTTGCCGAAAGCGATCGCCATCTCGCAACGGCTGGCTCATGGTCGTCCGTCCGGTACTGCGCAACAGGGACTCGGGTAACTGATCAAGCAGCTGGTCAGCCGCAACAACCGTCGCCTGCTTGCTCTGAGTTTCCTCAAGGAAGATCAGCAGGGGGCGATCAGTCAAGTTGGATTCCTGGCCCCATCGAGCCAGAAGTTCGTCCCCAAAACCGGACAGGCTGAGTCCGTAGTCGAGTCGTCGCAACGTCACCAAACGGGCATCGACATGGAACTGGTCGAGCTCCTGCAAACGCGTGCTGATCTCGTTCCTGCTGGCTCTGCTCAGTACATCAGCTGAATCGAGGACGACGTCATCAGGCAGAGACAGCGGGAAATCCTGTGCAGACACCGCTACTGCTGCTGGAACAGCCAGCAGCAGACAGAACACAGCAGACAGAATCCCTCCGAGGAGGTGGTTCAGACGCTTCATGGTCAGGAGCAATGTGCTGACAGTCTGCCTTCAGGTGGAAAGGCTGTCGCGATGCAGGGCCATGATGGCCTCCATCACCGCCACTGCTCGGCCGTCAGGAAGAGACAGTCGATCGCAGAGCTGGTTCAGGAACACCTGTTCTGCTGGCGAGACATCCCTGTCGGCATGAGTGAGTTGAACCGCCACCGCCAGTGCCGTCTCCTGCTGCACGGGAGTGAGAGCCGGCAATGCCTCAGTGACCAGCTGGTTGACCCCCTGTTCGCGCAGCGTGACCAGCAATCGGTCGAACAAGGCTCCCATCTCCTGTTCCGTGCGGTCCTTGTAGGGAGTGCGGAACTCCAGTGATCGTCGCAGGGCATGGGCTTCTTCACGACCGAGGGTGCCGTCGCAGGCCACCGCAGCCAGTGCAATCGAGGCAAAAGCTTCTGCGTCCGTCATCACCACTGGTCAGTGCTGCCCCATTTGAGCAAGAGTGAGCTCTTCTGACCGCAGGACTCTCGAGACCATGCCAGGCTCCGCGCGACTCTGTCTGATCTCCGGACTGCTGGTGCTGGGGCTGGCTGTGTTCAATGCTCTGACAGCCGGAACGTTCACACCGGCACTTCAGCGTGCAGAAGTGTTGTCGGGTATGGCGGCGGTTGGCCTGATGCTCGTGGCAGTGCTCTGGACCCGAGCGGTTCCTCGCAACCCCAAGGCCGTCAAGCTTGAAGGCAAACAGGGTCTTGAAATCGCCGCTGGACTTTCCGAAAGCCTGCGCACGGAACTGGCCTGGGGAAGCCATCAGTTTCTGACGGCAACCTCGGCGGCGACGATCCTGGTGAACTGGGACGAGACGGTGCTCCTGAGACGAGGTTTGATCACCAAGGATCCTTTCTCTCCTGGTGAGATCTGTCGACGCAGTACGGATCGGCAGGCCTTGGTGTCACTGGTCCGAACCGCTCTCTACCCAGGTCGTCAGGAATTTGATGCTGTTCTGCCAGGTCTGCCGGCTGTGATGGTTCAACCCCTCGGAGAGCGTGGTTGGATTGTGCTGGGTGGCTGGTCAGAGCGCTGCTTCACCCGTTCTGATGAACGATGGCTGGCGGGCTGGGCAGAAAGGCTCAGAACTCAACTGGAGCTGATTTCCGTGGTCCAGGACTCTGATCCACAGATTGATCCGAAGGGAATCTGACCCGAGATTGCACCTTTCCGCCCGGAGCGGTGAAGGTGATCCTGCCTTTCTCACCAACCTGACCCATCAATCTGCTGGCACGGGTCAACTGGTCATTGGCGTCACGTTTTAACAGGACGTTCCCCTCCGCCAGAACCTCCTCAGTGCCCCAGTTCCAGCGACAAGTGGTGGCATCGAGCGCCTCTCCGGGCTGTTCAATCCTGCAGTCACCCTTGATCACCACCGTGCTGTCCTGCAGTTCAGCCTGAAAAGCATTGCCAAAGATTCTGGTGCGGTCGAGTACCGCCTCGAAGGGTTGCTCGCTCCGCACGATCTGCGTTCGAAAATTCCACGTGGTGTCCTGCGCCTTGAGAACTCCTTGTTGACGTGGCATCCGGACAGTGACCGGAGCCATCACCATCAGGTCGCCTACACGTGTATTTCCTTGAAGAGTCTTGCCCTCAAGCTGCTCAAGCACCGTTCCTTCCGTGTCGCGTCGCTGTGCCAGAACGGGTCCCTCGGCTTTCAGCAAACCGGAATCGAGATTCCACTCGGCCAGACCGGTTCGGAGTGTGGTGTCCGGCTTGGATGGATCGGAGTCCTTTGACCAGCGCTCAAGTCTGACAACACCCCTGAGGGTCAGGTCGTTCGTGGTCTGCAGAAGCTGTGCTTCGCTGGCGCTGATCCTGGATTCCTTGTCCGTAGCCCTCGGTCGCTGCTCAATCAACAAAATCCCCTGCTGCGGACGCCAGCGCAGACGATCTCCCTCGATCAGAAGTCTCGAACCATTGAGTTGCTGCAGCCTCACATCACCTTCAAGCAGGATCTGCTCACCATCGTTGACAACGAGAGCCAGATCTGAGTTCACCCTGAATGATGGCTTGCCGTTCCTGTAGAGAACACCGACAGGCTGGCGGGCACGAACAAGACGTCGAGTGAGTTCATAACGGGCTTCAGGACTGTTCAAACTCCAGTCCATCAGTCCTTGTCTGGTCTTCTGTTCGAGTTTCAGCGAGCGAAAGACAAACGGTGGTGCCTGAGCTGTTGACGTCGGTTTGTCACTGCCACAGCCTGTCAACAGCAACAGGATGATGAGCAGACCACCGCGCCGACGACCTGTTGCATTGATCAAGGTCATCAGAGTGGTGATTCGAGCTCGAGTCTCTGCATGACAGGTTCCGGCTTGGGAAGAGGTGATCCGGGAACAAGCCTCCCCCAGTCCAGATGATCGTTCCAGGATCCTGAAATCGGGGAAAGACCCAGCTGAGCAAGGATGCGTTGACTGAGATCAGGCACGATCGGTTGCAGAAGAATTCCCACAATCCGGGAACATTCCAAAACGGCATAGAGATCTTCACCAACCTGTACTTCCTGGCCTGGTTGCTTCATCAGACTCCAGGGAGCCTGTTCGTTCAGGAAACCGTTGGTGTCGATTGCAAGCTGAAGCACTGCTTCAGCAGCCTTTTGAAAATTGAGCGCCGGCATTGACGTCCGAACCTGCTGAATCGTCAGCTCTGCCTTGCCGCGAAGTGCATGGTCGTCGCGAACCGTCTCAGCCACAGGAGGCAAGCCACTGCCAAACCATTTCCTGGACATCGACGAGGTGCGGTTGAGCAGATTCCCGATCGTGTTGGCGAGATCGTTATTGACCAGATCCACAAACCGCTGCTGTTGGAAATCACCGTCATCACCGAACTGAATGTCGCGCAGCAGATACCAACGCACAGCATCCGTACCGCAGCGCTCAAGCAACAGTTCAGGGTCCAACACGTTGCCCAGAGATTTGCCCATTTTCTGGCCTTCGCGGGTCAGAAAGCCATGGCCGAAGACGCTCTTGGGCAAGGGCAAACCTGCCGACATCAACATCGCTGGCCAGTAAACGGCATGAAAACGCAGGATGTCTTTGCCGATGACATGCACGCTGACGGGCCAGCCAGCACTGCTCAGGCGATTCAGATCCACTGAACCTCCATCATCCAGCAGAGCTGTCAGATAACCCAGCAGTGCATCAAACCAAACGTAGAAGGTGTGGCCGGAATGGCCTGGTACCGGAAGCCCATGAGACACATTGACCCTGGAGATTGAGAAATCGCGCAGGCCTCCGGCCACAAAATTTTCAACTTCCCTGCGACGACTTGCCGGCGCAATGAATCCAGGCTGTGAGATCAGGGATTCAATCGGCTTCTGAAACTGGGAGAGACAGAAGAACAGGTTCTCTTCATCGCGCCATTCAAGGGGCTTCTGGTGGGTTGGACAGCTCGGTGATTGGGCATTGGCAGGATCATCCTTGAATTCCTCGCAATCGACGCAGTACCAACCCTCCTGATGGCCTGTACGGATGTGACCTGCAGCTTCACAGCGATGGAAAAACTCCTGAACCAAGGGAAGGTGTCGCTCGCTTGTGGTTCGTACAAAACGATCGTTACTGATCTCCCACTGGGACCAGAGATCCATGTATTCGCGGCTGATCTGATCACAGTGAGCCTGTGGGCTGATCTTGCGAGCCTCGGCCGTGCGCTGAATCTTCTGACCATGCTCATCCACCCCAGTGACGAACAGAACCTGCTGTCCTTCAAGGCGCTGAAAACGAGCCAAGGCGTCACAGGCAATGGTCGTGTAGGTGCTGCCTAGATGCGGCTTGGCATTGACGTAATAGAGCGGTGTTGTGAGGCTGTAGGTCATCGCTTCGGCGCTCTCCTTAGGCCCCTTGCTCTGGGGCTGGATCTTAACGACCCTCTTTCCGGGGACCTGATCTTGCGACCCCGCTGCCTGGAGCATGCGACTGGGTGAGATCTGATTCAGCTGCAGGCCTCTGAGCTGGGTGATTGGCAGACTGCCGGGCCGTCCTCATCAAGGAACGGAAAGGATCATGACCGTCAACATTGATTCGGTGGACGTGCTGGTCTGGGGGGGGGGCACTGGCGGAGCGGCAGCAGCGATTCAGGCCGCCCGTGGCGGTGCCACCACCCTGCTTCTCACGCCAGGCGCATGGTTGGGCGGGATGGTCAGTGCTGCCGGTGTTTGCTGTCCAGATGGCAATGAACTCAGCCCATGGCAAACCGGGCTGTGGGGAGCCTTTCTGCGTGAACTGGAACAAGCCGAGCCAGAAGGACTGGATCAGAACTGGGTGAGCTGTTTCGGTTACCGACCCGGCACAGCGGAGATCATTCTTCAGAACTGGTTGCGTCAGGAGTCCAGATTGCTTTGGTGGCCTGGGTGTCAGCTGCTGAACGTTGAGCGTGCTGGCTCTCTGATCACGGGCTTGCACGTTGAGACAAAGGGAGGCGTTCACAGGGTGAAGTGCCGCGTTGTGATCGACGGCAGCGATCGAGGTGATCTGTTGCCCTTGGCGGATGCTCCCTTTCGTTTCGGCTGGGAGCCCCAGGAGCAGTGGCATGAACCCAGTGCTCCATCGCAGCAACGTCTCAGCACAGAACCCTTTTTCAGACATCAACCCATTCAGTCCCCCACATGGGTGGTGATGGGCCAGCTTCAGAACGATCAGCTCGCGGATCATCTTCAGCGAAACGGTCAACCATCTGGCTCACCACTGCCTGCCCCCTTTGGAGGTGCCTGCGACACCTTCGGGCTGGAAAAAACGATCACCTATGGCCGCTTGCCGTCAGGACTGGTGATGCTCAATTGGCCATTGCACGGCAACGACTGGCATCGAGGATTGGAACGAGCATTCCTCGCTGATGCCCGCCAGGAAGCTGAGCTGTTCAGTGAGATGCAGCAACACAGTCTCTGCTTCGCCGACGAGCTGCGCCGAGCCACTGATGGCTGGCTGCAACTTGGCCGGGCCTTTCCCAGCAGTGCTGCAAGCCCTGCGCCCTGGATTGCTGCCATGCCGTACTGGCGAGAAGGCCGACGGATGATTGGCCGGACCACTGTGATTGAACAGGACCTCCTCCCCCTGCCAGAAGGGGTGTGCATGTCCGGTCCACCAGTCAATGACAGCGAAGTGCTCCAGTCGATTGCGGTGGGAAACTACGCCAATGACCATCACTACCCCGGCGATGACTGGCCATTGGCGCCCAAAAGTTGTCGTTGGGGCGGCCGCTGGACAGGAACACCCTTCTGCATCCCCTTCGGTGCCCTGCTGAGTGATGCAATCGACAATCTGCTGATGGCGGACAAGGCTTTCAGCACGAGTCACATGGCCAATGGCGCCACCCGGTTGCAACCGTTGATCATGAACATCGGCCAAGCTGCAGGTGCAGCGTCCGCTCTCGCCGTGGAATCAAACCTGCAACCTTCTGAACTATCGGTGCGCAGCCTGCAGAATCGACTGATCGGCGACGACAGGGCGCCAGCCGCTGTCGCACCGCTCTGGGATACAGCCTGGCATCACAGTCAGTGGTTGGAACGGCAGACAGCAGCCCTCGATCGCAAACCGCTGACAGCAGCCCTTCCCGAGACATTGGACTCAGGCAGATCAGTGCACGCCATGGTCAGCCCAGACGGTGAAGGTGCTTACAGAATCCAGCTTGAGAATGCCGAGTCCTGCCAGTTGATCACGCTGGAACCAGCCGTGTACGCCAGACTTCAGATGCTCGAGAAGCCGACAGGCGTCATGGTTCAAGGCACCCATAACCCCTGGGGAGGATGGTTTCGGGTCTCCTCGCTGTGTTGATCAACAAGCCAAGGCAATCAGTCTGAGTTGATCACACTGAGAATCAACCTGATCGACTTTCAGCGCCAGAGCGTCTCCCGGCGCTGATCCCGCAGGGCATTCAGCGGCAACATCCATGGCCAGATCATCAAGTCGAACCAACCCCAGCCTGTCCTGAGGTCTCAGCCAGCGCAGGAAATCCACGGGCCACTGCTGGCTCTGGTGACGCTCGAACCAGACCTGTTGCCAGTGACGCTGATCTTCCCTTGAGATGGTGAGCCCTTCGCGTACAGCTGAATCGAAACTGTCAATCAGCTCTTGCATGGACTCCTCGCCGAGCGGGGTTTCGGCGTTGATCACAGCAGCGATCTGGCGTTGCACAACAAGATCCCCATAGCGCCTGATCGGCGATGTGGCCTGGGCATAGGCGTTGAGGCCAAGGCTGAAATGAGGTAAGGGTTGTGTTCCCATCAGTCCGCGGCTCAGGCAACGTTTGATGGCAGCAAATCGAACGGCTCCATCCGGTAGCTGCTCAAGCTGAGTTGCCGAGGGAAGGTCGGCGGGAAGCTGACTGCGATAGGGCAGCGCCAAGTTGTGGGTCGATCCGAATCGGGCTGCAACGGCACCAGCGAGGATCATGGCCTCAGCCACCATCGTCCTTGAGGCGCCTGGCTCCGTGATCTGCACGGACAGCTCTCCATCGCGGCAACGGATACGACCCTCCGGGAGGTCCATCTGCAGTGCGCCCTGATCAGTCCGCCAACGTCGACGACGTTCCAGCAACTGATGCAGATCCGAAAGATCTGCCTCTTCCGGTGGAGCGAAATCGATCAGTTCATCGGCATCCTCATAGGTGAGGCGGTAACGGGGGGTGACCCAGCTGCGCAGCATCCCGAAATCACTGATGTCACCGTGTTGGTCGAGATCGACCCAGGTGCTCCAGGCAGCATTGCGGCGCCCGGTTCTGAGACTGAAAGGCCCTGTCGAAAGCTCGGATGGAAACATGGGGAGATTGCCCCGTGACAGATAAAGGCTGCTGCCGCGGCGTCGAGCTTCAAGATCCAGGGGTGATCCCTCAGAGATCAACCGACCCGGATCGGCGATATGGATCCAGAGACGTTGGGATCCGTCTTGTCGACGTTCCAGTGCAATCGCATCGTCGATGTCACAGGTCTCGGCATCATCGATGGTGACGCAGGCCTGAGCCGTGAGGTCATGTCTTTTTTCATCTCCTGGAAGCGCCGACTCACTGCTGTCGACCAGCTGCCTTGCATGCAGGAGCAGCGCTTCACTGAATCCATTGCTCCAGGGCGTGCCAGTGATCGAGGCAGGTCGATGCTCATCCCACTGGCCGAGCTGAATCAGCAGATGACGGAGATCTCTGGCGTTGGCATCGATACGCGCCGATTGCAGTGACTTCAACAGCTGAGCATCAAGTTGGACCACTTCAATGCTGTCGCCCACCAGCTCTTGCATGCACTTGATCCATGTCTGATGAAGGGGATCAAGCTTGTTGAAGACCACAGGTTGACGTGTCTTCAAGACCTGGATCCATCGCTTGCCTCGTCGTTCAGCATTGATCTGCATGCGCCGTTCAGCACGTCGGCTACGGATCTCGGAAGCAGGCCGGGCCTGAATCACGCCCTGTTTGCAGCGGAAAAAGTCCTGGTCACGATGCAAAGCAAGCCAACAGGCAGCTTTGCTGATCGCGGCATCAGTGCCGCAGGCCAGCTCCGCAAATCCCGCGAGATCAACAGTCTCACCTGATTCAAGAATCAGGACCCATGCTTCGCCCCAGTCGCGACAGCTGGGACTGGCTTGAGTGAGATCCTCCTCGTTGAATGTCCATGGAAAAACCCCCAGCCGGGCAGACGGATCAGCGTCGCCTGACTGGGGGTGAATCAAATCAATGGTCCGGGCTGGAACAACTTGTTCTTTGCCTCGAAAACCAACGCTTAAACGACGTTTGCTGCCTTGAACGGCAAGCACAACTGCAAGGTGAGGTGATTTCAGGTCGCTGATGCCGACCAGATCTCCCGGTTTGCAGTCAGCAGTGGCCAGAAATCAACCCTCGGGGTTCACGAAGGGCAGCAACGCCACGATCCGGGCACGCTTAACAGCATTGGTGAGATCACGCTGCTGTTTCGCAGTGAGGCCAGTGAGACGTCTTGGCAGAATTTTGCCGCGCTCTGTGATGAATTTCTTGAGCAGATCCACATCCTTGTAATCGATGGGATCGCCGGGCTTGATTGGAGAAAGACGCTTCTTGAAGAAGGAGCTCGACATGAATCAGAAACGATTGGAAAACTGGATGAACAGCAGGCTCACTTGATCTCTTTATGGAGAGTCATCTTGTTGAGCTGCGGGCAGAACTTCATCAGTTCCAGCCTTTCTGTGGTGTTCCGACGATTTTTCTCGGTTGTGTATCGGGACACACCGGGAGAACGCTTTTCGGAGGCGGGAACGGACCGGCATTCGGTGCACTCAATGGTGACAACGATCCGGACGCCCTTGTTCTTGGCCATAAAGGACGTAGCGCCGCAGTTGCGAAGCGAAATGACAAACATCCACTTTACAGGTCAACCTCACCCCACTCCAAGCTTTCAGCAGTGATTGTGAGTTCGTAGGATCACGCGCTGACTTCGATCTCCCAATGCGGGTTTCTCTCTCCTGGCTGCAGGATTTGGTGCAGGTGAATGAACCCGCTGATCAACTGGGTGATCGCTTGTCGATGGCTGGATTTGAAGTGGAGGAGCTGGAGGATCTCTCTCTGCTTGCTCAAGGTGTCGTGGTCGGTCAAGTTGTGGCCTGCGAACGGCATCCCAATGCCGACAAACTCAGTGTCTGCACGGTGAATGTGGGTGCTGAACAAACTCTGCAAATTGTCTGTGGAGCCAAGAACGTGCGAGCTGGCATTCACGTTCCTGTCGCAATGGTTGGAGCTGTGCTTCCAGCCGTGAACCTCACGATCAAAGCAGGTGAACTGCGTGGTGTGAGCAGTGAAGGAATGATCTGCTCGCTCTCAGAACTCGGCCAGGCCAGTGATGTGGACGGAATCGCCATCCTCGAGGATCTCCTTGCTGAGGCGCCAGCTCCGGGTGAGCCAGTTGCCCCATCCCTCGGCCTCAACGACAGCGTTCTCGAACTCGCCATCACCGCCAATCGTCCTGATGGCCTCTCCATGACAGGCATTGCAAGGGAAGTGGCGGCACTCACAGGAGCTCGGCTTTCACTGCCCGAGTCATCCGCTCCATCAGCTACGCAAACGCTGGCAACTGATCAGAACTCCACAGCTGCCATGCAGGCCGGAGGCCTTTACGGCTTGACCGAGGTGAAGAGCGTCGACGGTTCATCTCGCTCACCGCAATGGTTGCAGAGACGGCTGACGCGCGCCGGCGTGAAGCCCGTCAACGCCGTCGTCGACATCACCAACCTCGTGATGCTTGAACAGGGCCAACCGCTGCATGCCTTTGATGCAGATGCACTGGAATCACTCTGCGGAGCTGAGATCAGAGCCAAGGATTTCGGACTGCGTCAGGCCCGTGAACGTGAGCTCTTCAAAGGCCTGGACGGACGTGAAATTGAACTGGATCCCCGTGTTCAGGTGGTGACCTGCAGGGATCGTGCTGTCGCCGTGGCCGGTGTGATCGGCAGTGCCGAAAGTGGTGTCTCCGATAGCACTCGCAGAATCTGGCTGGAATCGGCCCTGTTCACACCTGCTTCCGTCCGCAACGGCAGTCGGGCCACAGGTCAGCGCACGGATGCCAGCAGTCGTTACGAGAAGGGTTTGCCAAGGGAAATCACTCTGATCGCAGCGGGTCGTGCTCTGACGTTGTTCAGGGAGATGCTGGGTGCTGAGATCGGTGAAACCTGGGTTTGTTCAGCGGAACAGGCAGACGATCCTGTCGTCACTCTGCGACGCAGATCACTGCATCGCCTGCTCGGGCCTCTTGAATCCCCAGTCAGCAAAGGTCAGCCTGAGCCGCTCGCTGACGCTCAGGTCGAGGCCTGTCTCGCAGCGCTCGGCTGTGAACTCTCTCCCCATGCCGATGGCTGGAGGGTGGTCGTTCCCCCGTCGAGGCGAATGGACCTGCTGCGTGAGGTTGACCTGATCGAGGAGGTGGCTCGACTGGTGGGATTTGATCGTTTTCAGTCTCAGCTTCCGGACCCGCTGCAACCCGGCCAGCTGACGCTTATCCAGCAGGCCGAACGACGCCTGCGTCAGCGGCTGACTGCCTCAGGACTGCAGGAGATCACCACGTTGTCACTCACTGGTGCCGATGAAGCTGATCCAACTCGCATCGCCATCAGCAATCCTCTGTTGGCGGAGACCAGCCATCTGCGCACTGCACTCTGGAGGGAGCATCTCCAGGTTTGTCAACGCAATCTTCAGGCCTCACAGCCTGGCTGCTGGGTGTTCGAGATCGGCCATGTGTTCAGCTCCGATGGCACCGCGATCAATCAGGACGCTCGGCTTTCGGGTGTGATCTGCGGTGATCGTCGCCTGTCGCGATGGCAGTCCAGTGGCAAGCCACAACCTCTCAACTATTACGAGGCCAGAGGCGTGCTCACCACCGTTCTGAACTCCTTCGGAATTGAGGCTCAGGATCGTCGTCTCAACGATGATGCGCGTCTTCATCCAGGCCGTGCAGCGTGTGTGGTTGTTGAAGGTCGCCCCCTCGGCTGCTTCGGTCAGTTGCATCCTGCTCTGTGTGAAAGCCATGAGCTGCCGGCGGATACGTATCTGTTTGATCTGGAACTGGCACGTCTGCTGGAAGCAGTCACGCGCAGCAATCGCTGGAGCCCGCAATTCAAGGCCTACTCCACCCTTCCCTCGTCAGAGCGAGATCTGGCCATGGTTGTTCCACGCAGCCTGGCGGCAGGAGATCTCCTGCAGGCCATCCGTAAAGCAGGTAAACCACTGTTGGAGTCGGTTGAATTGATCGATCGTTTTGAAGGCGGACAGCTGGGCGACGATGCCTGCAGTCAGGCGTTCCGGCTGCGCTATCGCGGCAAAGACAGCACGCTTACCGACGACATGATTCAGCCTGTGCATGAGAAGGTGCGCCAGGCACTGGTCAAGCAGTTTCAGGTGGAGTTGCGCAGTTGAAGCTCGACATCAACACCAGACATTCCAGGTGAGAGGTCTGAGGGAAGAAATCCATCGGCTGAACATGTTCAATTCGATAAGGACCCGAATCTCCAGCCAAGTGTTTGAGATCCCTCGCCAGGGTTGCAGGATCACAGCTCAGATACACCAGCCGTTGTGGCGGATGGCCCAGGATCATCGCCAGAACAGAGGGATCCAGGCCCTTGCGGGGAGGATCCACAACAAGGGCATCGTGCAGCGGCAACATGTCGCGCAAATGCCGAATGACATCGCCATCCAGAAATTGTGTTGACTTCAGCCTGTTGCGTCGTGCGTTGCGTTGGGCATGGCGTATGGATGCAGAACTGATTTCCAAGCCGGTCACTCTGTGGCCGGCAGCTGCCAGTGGCAAGGCAATCGTGCCGATGCCGCAGTAGGCATCAATCACCCGTTGATTGGCCTGCGCGCGCGTGAGCCAGTCGCGGATCTGCTCCACCACCCGTTCGGCCCGGGGTGTGTTGACCTGAAAAAAAGTTGTGGTTCCAAGCTCGAGTGATAGATCACAAAACCTCTCCTCGATCGCATCCTCGCCCTGAAGACAAAGGGTCTGATCACCGAACACGGCATTGCTGCGTTTCGGCTGCAGGTTGAGCGTCACACCCTTCAGCTGTGGCCAGCGACGCATCCATGCTGCGCTCAGCGCTTCGACGCCCTTCAGCGACCGTGTGGCGGAGATCAGGGTGATCAGCACCTCACCGGTTCGGACGCCGATTCTCAAACCCAAGTGGCGAAGACCAGGATCGCCCTGCAGGTCTGAATCCATGGGCCAGCTGGTTGATTCAAGATCCTGCTTGATCGGAGCAATCAATGCATCCAGTCGTGGATCAAGAACAGGGCAGTGGTTGAGATTAACGATGCGATGACTGCCGCGTTTGTAGTAGCCGAGGCGCACCTTCCGTCCATCGCGACGGACAGGGATCAACGCCCGGTTTCTGTAGCCCAGTGATTCCCGGTCTGGACTCACCAGCGCGTTCACATCCGGATCCAGCTGGCCGATGCGAGTGAGCGTGTTGGTCAATCGTTCCTGTTTCCAGTTGTTTTGGGCCTCCACCGAGAGATGCTGCAACGAACATCCACCGCAGTCGCGAGCGAGAATGCAAGGTGGTCGGCGTGCATGGGGAGAGGCGGAGATGATCTCCACTCTTCGGGCCAGCCACATCCGCCGCTGTCGCTGCTGAACTTTGACCTTGGCCTCCTCGCCAGGCAGCAGCTCAGGCACCGTGATGACCCAGCCATTCCAACGGGCAAGACCACGTCCCTGCTGGTCGAGATCCTCTCCAACAACGTCGATGGTGAGTCCCGGATGCGGCGTTTCATTCATCGCTGTCATTGCAATGGCGTAACACCCCTCAGCTCCACCCCATGACTGGGGTTCATGCCCCTTAAACTGTTTCCAGCATGCCAGCCGTCATGAGCGTTGTAAGGGATCTGATCCTCCAGGCGGATGACGATCTGCGTTATCCGAGCAGTGGAGAACTTCGCTCGATGGTTGAGTACCTCAGCCAGGGTGCTGTACGTCTGGCTGTGGTCAGGATCCTCACCGACAGCGAAAAGAAGATCGTCGATGAGTCAGCGCGCCAGTTGTTCGGCTTGCGACCTGAATATGTCGCTCCTGGCGGAAATGCATACGGCCAGAAGCAACGGGCCCAGTGCCTGCGCGATTACAGCTGGTATCTGAGGCTGGTGACCTATGGAGTGCTTGCAGGCAGCACCGACATGATTGAGCAGATCGGCTTGATCGGCGCCCGTGAGATGTACAACAGCCTTGGCGTACCCATGCCTGGGATGGTAGATGCCATGCGGTGCATGAGAGAGGCCTCCCTGGTGCTTCTTTCGGAAGAACAACAAAAGATTGCAGGTCCTTATTTCGATTATCTGATCAAAGGAATGCAGACCAGCACCTGATCGATCGGCTGAATCGACAGCATTCCCAATTTTGAAATTCTTTGGCTCTGGCTTCTTAAGCAAGACTCTTCATCGGACTTGTTGTGTGTCTTGACTGAGACAGCTGTTTTCTCCTTATCCCTTCCTCAGGGAGCAGCCCCCCTTTGAAGAAGCTTCTTGGTTTTTTGAGATGTTCAAGGGTCTCACCTAGGACTTGCTTCAAGGTTCAAATTGGTCTCATTCAAGATGAATGGGATTGCCTGATTTTGAGAAACAGCTCCACTCTTGGAGCCGGTTTTATTGATCGATTTGATCTGATCAAGCCTTCACCGTCTCCCTTTTGCTGTGTCCGACAAGCTTGCGTCACTGTGTCAACAGCAGAGACGCAAGGCAAGAAAAGTGCTTCCTCACTGGCTTTGAAACCGTCCTGCTCATTACCTGGACAGGCCGATCCGCTCGTTGGACAGCCGCTGATCGATCGCAAGTTGTTGAAATCTGCAGGACTCAAACAAAAGTCAGTGCCTCAGATTCAGCATGCAAAGACATGCATCACGCAAATAAAACAATGAAAAAAAGTGATCTTGATAGAAATGATTGAACTTCACCAGTTCGAAACCTGAAGGTTCAATCTGAGGCCACTGATCTTACCTCTCTGCCGTCTAAGCTGAGAATTAATCTGAGTCCAGGGCAGAGACTTGATCTGGACTACCGAGACAGTTCTTTCTGGCGATACAGCTCTTTCAGCATCTGATAAGCCTCGTTCAGTCGGCGCATGGCATCGGTTGAACCTCCCGAGTCAGGGTGAACTTCAACGGCTTTGCGCTTGTATGCGTCGCGAATTGAGCGCAAGGTCAATGATTGGCCGGCCTGCGTGGGCAACTCAAGTTGTTTCAGTGCACCATGCAGAGTCATCGTGGATTCGAGCGTTTCGAAGGATGTGACCTTGCGGCTGCGTTTGAAACGACTGACAAAGCGACGAATCAGGGTTGGGATTCGATCTGGCACTGAAGCGCTGGCAAAAGGATCCTCCAACACCGCGGCAGCAACAATCACCTGTTCAAAGCGGGGAGAAGGAACCATCCAGCTTTTACAGAACTCGGTCATGGAGTGATTGACCTGACTCCAGGTGAATGTGCGCCCCTCGGATCCATCGATATGGGGCCAGATGTCACGAGCCATCCACAGCATCACCGCCTCCATCACGGTGGGACCCGGATTGGAACCATACAGATTGAGCCAATGGTTGAGAGCCACGTCAAACCAATCCTTGATCTGCTCATCACTGATCACTGGAACAACGGGAATCTCCGTGCTGGGTTGGTTTTGTGGTGTGAGGCTTTCGCGAATGGCAGTGCTGCGCTTGCGAACGAAACCGGGCAGATCAATCCCGACCCCAGCAGGAGATGCATTGCGAGCCGTTGGTCGCGGTGGGAGGGGAGGATCATCGTCCTGACCGATCGCTTCTAATCCGCCAGCTGAACCAACCAGAACGATGGCGCGATCCTCGTCGTACTGAGGTTGTTGGATCGCTTGTGGACCAGGTGGAGCGTGGGACCCAGCCGTAGCTTCAGAAGCAACTGGCTCTGATCTGCCCTCGGAAGACTGATCACTCAGTGAATCAATCAGTGCTTCAGGCGCCTCCTCTTGATCAAGATCGGGCTGAAAGATTTCCTCAAGCAGTCGCTGAAGACATTCCCCCCTGGAACGAGTCTTCCAGTCTCTGCGAAGCTGATCAATCTGGTCGACGAGCTCTTCGGGTAATTCCAGACTGATGCGCTTGCCGCTCATAAGGATCTGACTTGCTGACCGTCAAGCAGGTTGAATTATCGACCCTGCAGGCGACGCAACCATTCCTGTTGAGCACGGATGGCGTCACGGTAACGCTGCTCGAGGCTGCTGTTCACTCTTGACGGCATGATCATTGCAGGAGGCATGACATTGGTGCCACCCCTGGGAGCCACGAGTATCGGAGGTGGTGGAGGTGCAGTGGTTCTGACCGGCTGCGGGGCGGGCTTGGCCATGGGCACAGCAGGCTTCACTTCAGGTGCAGGTTGGGCATTCACCGCAGGTGGAGCCACTTCAGGCTTGACCTTGCGCGCCTTGGCTTCAGCCTGCGCCTTGCGGGCTGCCTTCAACATCTGCTGACGCTCACGCAGCATGGCCAACTGCGTCACTGGAACCACGCTGAGCAAGTGTCCCGGCGTGGCATCGGCTGGGTAGACGACGCTCACAGTGACTGGGTTGTTGGCTCCACGCTTGAGATCAAGATCAGCAATGGACAGACTCTGTCCGGAACGCATGCCGACATGGACCTCTTGATAACCCCGATCAGTTTTGATGCCGATTGATCCACGGAACGCCGTAAACGATGAGCGACCGGATGCAACAGGGTGACTCAGAACAAGCTCATGTGCGCCCTCGCCTGCAAGATTCAGATCAATGTCAAAACGGACTCCATAAGTACCAACATTGTTCACAGCTGAATCAACCATGCGGGTGCTGAGTTGATTGACCTGAATATCTCGAGTCCCGAAATGATGCTTTCGCGTACTGGTTAATGGCACATGCAATGAGCCTTGAGAGAGATCGTGCTGAATTGAGGCTTTGTACTCATCACCAAGCGCAACTCCTGCAACGCGGGAGAATACTTGTCCTGACTGAATCTCGCGAATGCGATTGAGATAAATTCTTCCAGGTGCTAGTCGTCCACGATCAAGCACAGCGATTAGTGCACGTTCGTCTTGAGTTTCTTCCGCCGCGATCACAGCCATTTGGAAGGGTCCATTGCTATGGCCACGCAAAAGCCCGTTCATGATTCCGCGAGCGGGCAGAACCGAGCTCACAATCACTTTGCGACTATTTGGAGGAATCACAACTTCTCTGGAAAGATTGCGATCAAGTTCGCCACGAAGAATCTGAACTGCAGTCGCATCGCCAGGTCCCGTGTTCCAGGGCCTGGGACCTAGCGGCTTAACTCCCATCAATTTGTTGGGATGATAGGGAGCTTCAAAACTATTTTTGACGGAACCTCTTTTGAACCTCAGAGTGACAGGTTTTGTACCGGGATTGATTGCAATAGCAGCAACAGTCAGCAGGCCACGAGCTCTGCGGCCTCCGAGTTTGCTGGAATCCTGCGGGTAATATTTGTGATGCATATGCACACCAAATTCACCGTTGAAAGTGAATGTGGTGTTCTTCAGTGGTTGGTTGGTTTCGGCAGCAATCGAACTGCCAGGTGAGGTGTTCACCAGGATTCCTGGCCCTTTGACAATCTCCGGCTGATTGGAGTGAAGAACGGGCACATTATTGAAGCTGCCATTCAGAGGCCTTGCGCGTTGACCGGCCATCAACGGCACATAGGCCTGAACAGGTCTCGCAAATTCGCTCGAAACCGTCCCAACCGAGACGCCAATCAAGACCAGTAGTGGGATTCGGTGAGACACTCGCGACTGGTGACTGGTGGCCTTGGAAGGGCTCAAGTTCCAAACTTAATCGCCAGAGGAAAAACCGCCAAGCAATCTCGATGACGCAGTGAGGGTGCCGTTCTCGCCAGGATGGAGAGAGTTCACAACGCTTCGGATGTTCCCTCCATTTGGCTGCTCACCCTGCGCGGATGGCGACTGGCAGCGTCATCACCAGGAGCGCAAATTGCGTATGATGCGCTTCTGGCGTGATGGACTTGAGCGTCAAATCGCTGCTGTGACAGCAGCAATCAGCACCCTAGAACAGCAGATCGAACGAGATCAGGCTGGTTCCAACTGAACGGTGAGTTGTTGACGCAGCTGGGCAAGACCCCGCTTCACTCGCCGTTGAATGGTCATGGCGCTGACGCCAGCTTGATTGCCCACGTCTCTCAAACTTTGCCCTTTGAGGATCACTTCCTCCAGCGCAGTCCGCTCCTGTCTTGAGAGCCGTTGTAACGCTCGAGTGAGCTGCCGCCGATGCTCTCTTCGATCCAGTTCGCTCGTGAGGTCGGTTACTGAGCTGATCGCGTCATCGTCAAGTGGCACCAGTTGTCGTTGCTGAGTCGCTGCATTGAATCCGGCCCCGAGATCGCAGTCACTGTTCTGCAACGCTCGCGGAAGTCGAATGATTGCTGCTTTATCTCGCAGATAATGCAGGATCGCCCCTCTGATGTGGGGTCGGGCAAAGGCTGAAAAAGGAATGTCTCTCTGGCCTTCATAGCGTTCAGCAGCCCTCAGCAAACCCAGCAATCCCACCTGCAGAAGGTCATCTGGATCCTGACCGCTTTTTGCCGCATAACGCCTGGCCAGCGGTTTCACAAGCTGCATGTGTTGTTCAACCCTTGCATTGCGTCTGATCTGCTGTCTGTTCATGGATCCCTTCAAATGGAGCTGATGGACTCCTTCAGACAGACATCGCTGATCAACTCATTGCATCAGTGGAATCACGGAAGTCAGGAACAACCTGTCGCAGCAATTGTTCACCACCATGCCTCTGAAGCCAGGCCAAATCAGATCGATTCGTCGCCAGCAGATAACCAGCGAAACCCAGTGCATTGACGCTGAATCCCCTGACTTTCTCTCGACTGCGCTTAATCAACGCCATCCAAGACTGCGTCAGCAGCAGGTTGTAGGGAATTGCTGGCGGATGTTGACTGGATTGATTCCCGAGCCCCAGTCGTGAGGCAAGGGAACGGTAAAGATCATGGAGGAGATTCGCCTCCTCGTCTGGATCGCTCGAGAGTGGACGATCAGCGATGACACAGCTGCTGAACAGTGGATCAAGTGTTTGATTGTTGCCTGTCAATGCAGAACTTTTGTGGAGTCGCTCCATAAACCAGGACAGTCGCGGACAGGTTCGCTGACCTGGATGACGGGGCAACAGTTGAAGATGACGATGAGGCTGACTGGCACCGGCCCTGGGACCACTGTTGAAGAACCAAAGCCCTGTGCTGTCCCTGTCGACCTGCACCAGGGCACGCCAGTCTTGAGGTTGAAGCCAGTGGATCTGGGATGCCCAGCCTTGGGTGATCAACAGCATGTGCCCACGCTGCACGGGGTACTTGTTGAGAATCAGAACGTGATGGTTTTGAATCCGTTCAATCTCCAGTTGAGGGTCCCAGGGAAGAAACGGATTGGGTTTGGGTCCCTCCGGTCTGTGATGTTTGGGCAGAGCCGCATTCAGCTGACGCAGTTCAAACTGTTCCGCACTGGCCCCTGAGAGCCCGATGGTGGAGGTGCTGAGAGGGATCAGGGCACCGCAATTCAAGGCCTGTTCGGAACGCTCCAGCGCCTTCGACCAGAATTGCTTCTCACCCATCGGATTTGATCCTCGCCAGTGATGCTCCTGCGTAGTACCTGCCGAGGATCTCGTTGAATCGAAGCCCCTGCTGTGCCAGCTCCTGAGCACCATGCTGGCTCATGCTCGCACCGAGGTGTCCGTGTGCTTCATCGGAAATCTCCTGAGTGGCTGCATACAACGACTCAACCAGGCCTCCCTTGAAACTCAGCACGAGTCCTCGAGTGGCTTCCGTGGCCTGAATCGTTGAACTGTTGCTGCTGGTTCTTCCGGAGTAAGCCTGCCAGCGAGTGGTGTCTCCAAGGTTCCAGTCGCGATCGGCCGGTCGCAGCATGTGAACAAGGCCGTAGGAGCGGGCGGCCACAGCCTGGGCCTTGAGGGCTTCACCATTCCAGTGGCTGGGCATTTCAGCTCCCACAACGGACGCCACATAGCGTTCCAGGTTGATCTGATTGATGGCCAGCCATCCCTGCCCTCTGTTGAGCAGATGAATGGTTCCTTCGTAGGCACGACCGTTGACCAGCACCGCCCCGCTGGTCCCACCGCAACTCACAAGACCTGTCGAGACCTCAGTGAGCATCCCGTTGACCAGTCCGGGCGGCACGGGAATTCCGCCCTGCTTCCGACAACCCGCTCCACCCTGTGTGCTGATCTGACGGAGCGGGCGCTGACTCAACAGGGCGACGCGCAGCTGAGGATCAGGACTCTCACTGGGTGCAGGCACCTCAGGGGCAGAGGCTGTTTGCAGCTCATGACCGTCGTTGTTGGACTGAGTTTCAGCGTCAAACAAGGTGCTGAGCAAGAGCTCTGCGTCCTGGCTGTCTGTATGGACACGCCCAGTCCCGCTGGACCAGACGATCAGTGCTGTCAGCCCCGCACTCGCCATCAGAGTCAGTAACAGTGGTCGAACGAGACGCATACCCGCTGAAGCGGAGCTGGAATCATGCCTGAAATGAGCACCGATAGCTGGCAGGGACGAGCTCTCGTTGTCGGAGGAGGCGGAATCGGTCGGGCACTGAGCGCGGAACTGGCCCGTCGTCAGCCTTCTCTGCTGGTGACGCTGGCGACGCGTCACCCGGTTTCGGATGAGGAGTGGACCGTTGACCTCCAGTGCACGGACAGTCTCAGCACACTGACCGAACGGCTGAGGGGTGACTCCCACCCTCTGAGAGTTGTGATCAACGCCACCGGACGTCTCCACGGTCCCTCGTATCAACCTGAAAAGCGACTGCAACATGCTGAGCAATCAGCCCTGCTCGACTCGTTTGCGATCAACGCGGCTGGCCCACTGTTGCTAGCCAAGGCAGTGGAGCCTGTTCTGAGCAGAGACTCACCCTTTCATTTCGCCAGTCTCAGTGCCAGGGTTGGCAGCATTGGCGATAACCGCAGCGGCGGTTGGTACGCCTATCGCGGTGCAAAAGCAGCACAGAACATGATGTTGCGCTGTCTGAGTCTTGAGTGGGGCAGACGTCTGCCGCTCGCGACGGTGACTCTTCTGCACCCTGGAACGACAGATACGGCCCTTTCAAAGCCTTTTCAGAGCTTTGTACCCAAGGAGAAGCTGTTCAGCCCTGAAAGGGCAGCAGGGCATCTCCTGGATGTGCTGCTGGGTCAGACACCATCCGACAGCGGTCGATTTCTCGCCTGGGATGGTCAGGACATTCCCTGGTGAGCATGCTCTCGCAGGATGTCCAGCGGAATGATTTCTACCGTGCTGCGTTCTGTGGAGTTCAACAGAACCGGCGGAGCCATTCCATCCTCATGCGCCTCCTTCCAGCGAGGAGCACAGACACACCAGTGATCTCCAGGTTGAAGACCCGGAAAACCAAACTCAGGCATCGGTGTGCTCAGATCATTGCCCTGGGCCCTGCTGTAACTGAGAAAGCTTTCGGTCATCACGCAACAGACGCTGTGACGTCCGAGATCGCCCACATCGGTTCGACAATGTCCATCTCTGAACCATCCGGTTATGGGCTGACAACTGCACACTTCCAGAGGCTTGCCCAGAACGTTCAGATCGTTTGCCTGGACTTCGGTTTCGGGAAACGTGTCGGAGCTCATCGGGCCTTGGATTCCATGAGGAGTCTGCCGAAGGACTGGCACATTGCGCGACAAGATGGTTGACGGATCCCGGGGGCGAGGCGTTAAAGGTCAATCAGTTATGCCTCCTCGATGGATTGGGAGTTCACTGAAGACGCAGCGTTCCTCGCCCTCTGCGACGCCTTCCGCGAAAGCGGGGAATCCTCGGCGATTGAGTTCCTCGCCAATGGTGAGGGGGCTTTCCACTTCCAGGACCTGTCTCAGAATGCAGCGGGAGAGGGGATCGACCTCAGCGAATCCAGCGCACTCGAGGAATTTCAACAGGAAGTGATCGACACAATGGAGAAGCTCTGCCAGGAATGATCCGCAGAGCTCCGTCAGCGGCTTGGGTCAGCCGTAGAAAAAGCTGATCTCCTTAGCCTTGAGACCCTCCCATCCAGCATTGATCAGGCGCTGATTCAGTGTGTCCTGGTCAAAGTGCTTGGCCCCTGTCTTGACCACCCGGTTGCGCATCGATTTGCGTACCCCACTGCGCTTGCGCTGGCTTTCAAGGGTCATCACTTCCCTGTAAAGCGCAAGCATCTCAGCAGGCAGAGGGGATCCATCCAGATCGATCCCTGCATTGATCGCCTCATCGATGGCGCCGGGCCCACTGAGATCCATGGTGATGCGTTTGATGAAAGCTGCAGTCTGCAGCAGTGAACCTGCTTAAGCGCTGAAGTAGCGGGCTTTGCTGTGCAAAGCCACCAGTGCCGTGGTGCTCTGTTCCGGATGAAGCTGGTCACCCTCATCCATGTTCAGACCGACACGGTCAGCACCAAGCCACAGCAGCTGCTGCCGAGAATCCGCCACGTTGGGACATGCCGGGTAGCCAAAGGAGTAACGACTGCCCCTGTAGCGCTGGGCCAGCACATCCCTGAGCGGCATCCCTTCGGGATCCGCAAATCCGCATTCACGCCTCACGCGGGCATGGGTCCATTCGGCAAGAGCTTCTGCCATCTGGACGGCCAGTCCATGGAAGAACAGGTAGTCGCTGTAGGAATCTGCCTCGAAGAGCTCTTGAGCGAAGACAGAGGCCTGTTCCCCCATGGTGACTGCTTGCATCGGCAAAACATCGCTGGGACCGCCGTCAACGAGATCTCTGTAGAAATCGGCGATGCAGTAACGATTGCCGCCACGCTGGCGGGGCAATGAAAAACGGCCGAGCTGACGCGATCCGTCCGGATCAAAAACAACAACATCGTTGCCTTCACGTCCGCAGGGGAAATAGCCATAGGCCACAGCCGGGTGCAAAAGCTTTTCGTTGATTGAGCGTTGAAGCCAGGACTGAAGGACCGGCTCTGCCTTGGCTTGCAAATCAGCCTCATAGTCTTCTCTCGACTGACCTTTGACTTTGCGCATCTGCCACTGTCCCGCAAACAGAGCCTGTCGGTCGAGATAGGCCATCACCTCGGGCAGAGGTATTTCACTGTCTCCCTGCAACACCTTCGGACCCAGGAACGAAGGCTGAATGGCCGCTTCCTCCGGCACGGTGTCGGATCGATCGAAACTGACCGGCACTGGGTCGACCTTGATCGTCTTGCCGGCTTCACTCGGCTTCGAATCGTCGGATGTGTCGGTCTCGGATTGCGAAATCGATTCACCACCGAGGCTCAGTCCCTCGGGAGTGCCATTCAGAAAGCCTTTCTGGTTATCCCAGGAATCGGACTGACGGGCATCCACAAAGGCATCCATGAAACGCAGATCTGTAAATGCGTCTCTCCCGTAAAGAACCTTGCCGTTGTACACCTCACTGCAGTCCTTATTGACAAATCTCGGAGTCAGAGCAGCTCCACCAAGAACCACTGGAACGTTGATTCCAGCTTCATTGAAAGCAGAGAGATTGTCTTTCATGAACGCGGTGGATTTCACCAGAAGTCCACTCATCGCGATGCAGTCAGCCTGGTGTTGTTCTTGGGCAGCAATGATGGCTCCAACATCCTGCTTAATACCCAGGTTGATAACCTCGTAGCCATTATTTGTGAGGATAATATCAACAAGATTTTTGCCGATGTCATGGACGTCACCCTTGACTGTGGCAATCAGGAACTTTGCCTTCGCGGAACGTTCTCCGTCACTCTTCTCCATATGTGGTTCAAGGAAAGCAACGGCTGATTTCATGGTTTCAGCGGATTGCAAAACGAACGGAAGCTGCATTTGGCCAGAGCCAAATAATTCTCCGACAACCTTCATCCCATCAAGAAGGAATGTATTGACAATCTCAAGTGGTTTGTAATTTTCAAGCCCCTCGTTGAGAGCCACTTCAAGTCCGATACGTTCACCATCGATGATGTGCTGCTTGAGTCTTTCCTCAACAGGAAGATCGGCCAAAGAGGGCCCTGAAGAGCGAGCCTCCTTTGTGCTGACACCCTCAAACAACGTGGTGAGCTCAGTCAGGGGGTCGTAGATGCAGACATCGCCATCAAAGCGGCGGGAATCTGTGATCAGGTCGCGACAAACCTGTTGGTGACCCTCCTCAATCTTGATCAGGGGAAGAATCTTCGCGGGAGAAACAATCGCAGCGTCCATCCCTGCCTCACAGCAGTCATGGAGAAAAACTGAATTAAGCGTAATCCTGGCGGCAGGTGAAAGTCCGAAGCTGACATTCGAAACACCAAGCACAACGTGAACTCCGGGCAGTTCGCTGCGAATACGGCGAATCGCTTCAATCGTCTCGGTGGCATTGCGGCGGTCCTCTTCAATTCCTGTTGAAATCGGCAATGCAAGAGGGTCGTAAAAAATCTCTCGGGCCGGGATCCCAAACTCAACAGCATCTCTGTAAGCACGTTTAGCGATAGCGACTTTTTTCTCAGCCGTTCGCGCCATGCCTTCCTCATCAATGGTGCCGATCACCACAGCCGCGCCGTAACGGCGAGCCAGTTCGAGCACTTTGAAAAACCGTTCATCACCATCCTCATAATTGGTGGAATTAAGGATGCATTTGCCGCCGGCAACTTTCAGTCCGGCTTCCATTTTCTGCCACTCCGTTGAGTCGAGCATCAGTGGCAGATTCACATTGGTGACCACACGGGTCACCAGTTCATGCATGTCTTTCTCACCGTCGCGTCCCACATAATCAACATTGACATCGAGAACATGAGCGTTCTCCTTCACCTGCCCACGCGCCAGACCAACAAGGCCGTCCCAGTCCTCTTCATTGAGCAGTTCACGCACCTTTTTGGATCCGCTCGCATTCAATCGCTCGCCGATGATCAGGAAGGAGTTGTCCTGGAAATAGGGTGTGGCGCCATAGAGCGACGCTGCCGCCGGCTCATAGCCAAGCTGCTGGCGTTCAAGGTGGTGCGTCCGCACCTGTCGGCTGGCCGGTTTCAGTTCATCGGAAATTTCTGACAGCGCCTTGATATGGGCTGGTGTGGTGCCACAGCAACCACCAATCACCTGAACGCCAAGATCCTCAACAAAGTGCATCAGCTGCATTTTCAGCTCGATGGGGGTGAGCCGGTAATGGGCAACGCCGCCGATGTTTTCCGGTAGTCCGGCATTGGGGATGCAGCTCACCACAAAGGGCGAGTATTCCGCCAGGTACTTGATGTGCTCCTTCATCTGCTCTGGACCGGTGGCACAGTTCAAACCGAGCACATCGATCGGGAACGGTTCGAGAATTGAGACCACGGCAGCGATATCCGAGCCAACCAACATGGTTCCCGTGGTCTCCATCGTCACGGACACCATCAACGGACGACGTTCGCCGCTGGCTTCAAAGGCATCCTCAACGCCCTGAAGTGCTGCTTTGATCTGGAGCACGTCTTGGCAGGTCTCGATGATGAACAGATCCACGTCGCCGGCGATCAGGCCTGCCGCCTGATCCCGGAAGGAAGCCCTCAGCGTGTCGAAATCAATGTGGCCGAGGGTGGGGAGCTTCGTGGTCGGCCCCATAGAGCCGGCGACAAAGCGCGGTTTGTCGGGAGTGCTGTATTCATCTGCGATCTCACGCGCCAGTTCCGCTGCACGCTTGTTGAGAACAAAAGCCTGATCCTCGAGGTCATATTCCGCCAGCACCACGGATGCCGCACCGAAGGTGTCCGTCTCGATCACATCACAGCCGGCCTCAAGAAACTGGCGATGCACGGCCTGCACCGCATCAGGACGCGTGACCACAAGGTTTTCATTACAACCCTCGAGCACTTCCCCGCCGAAATCATCGGCCGAGAGGTCCATCTGCTGAAGGGAGGTCCCGGTGGCACCGTCAAACACCAGCACAGGCCGACTGGGATCGTGCAGACGCTTGAGGAAGCGGGATGATTCAGTGATGGACTTTGTCTGAACTGCCTGCATCACCACTGGATCGGTGGGCGCATTCTAAGAAATGCAGGTCTCAGGATCCTGGTTTTGAGGCCAAAGTCACAGACCTTGCCGGGCTCAGCTCTCCAGGTCGATCCGGGTGACCCAGTGGGCATATTGCTCATCCCGACCCTCCGTGATGGCCACCAGCTTGGAGCGAAGCGCTTCCATCAGGGGTCTGTGTTGCGAGAGAACCGTTGATTCCAGCTGGCGGATTGGACTGATTTTGGCCGCTGTTCCTGTCAGAAAGACCTCATCAGCGATGAACAGTTCGGTCTTGTCGACCGGCCGCTCGATCACATCAATGCCCATGCCCTTGGCCAGTTCAATCACGCTGGCACGGGTGATCCCTTCGAGAATGTCCTGGTCCACCCCAGGGGTGATCAGCTGGCCGTCACGGACGATGAACAGATTCATCCCACTGGCCTCACTCACCTTGCCGCGGGTGTTCATCAGCAGAGCTTCGTCGAAACCGCTTGCGACGGCCTCTGACTTGGCCAGTGAGCTGGTGATGTAAGCGCCGCTGATCTTGCCGCGCAGTGGCAGCGAGCGATCTTCCTGGCGGGTCCAGCTGCTGATCCGACAACTCACTCCATCCGGAGAGAGATAGTCACCCAGCTCCAGCCCATAGATCAGAAAATCGGTCTCGATGTTGTGCAGTCTTGGCGCGATGCCGAGATCGCTCGTATAGACGAATGGCCTCAGATAAATCGGTGTGGTGGGCCTGTTGGCATGAAGCATCGCTGTGAGAGCTTCCATCACGGTCTCTTCACTGAGATCTGCCATCAACAGATGGGCGCTCTGAGACAGCCGACGGGCATGACGGTCAGCACGGAACAGGAGCATTCCTCCGGGTTTGATCGGGTCGGGAATGGCCCGCATCCCACCGAAGGCTCCGGTTCCGTAATGCAGTGCATGCGTCGCCACCGACACCTTGGCGTCCTCAAAAGGAACGCATCGTCCCTGGAACCAGGCGTAGGGAAGGAACTGATGCATCGCTGAGCGTCCGTTGACCAGATCTTCTCACCCGTCAGTTCCCGCTCGTCCTGTCCTCTGGAGAATGGGGACATGCATCGCCTAAGCAGCCTTCCGGGGGCCGACACCGATGGGCCGATCTCCTACGTGGAGCAACCCACCGCACCGGTGTTGTTTCTCACCAGCGCCAGCTCGGACATCTCTGCCCTGGCAAGGGTTCTAGACAGGCAGACGCAACCGTTCTGGCAGGACGCAATCCGTGCGCTCCCACTCGAGGCGCTTTCCCATCCGGCTCAGATCGATCATTACCTGGCCCTCTGCACCGACAAGACGCAACTGATCGTGATCCGATTGCTCGGGGGGCGTGGGCACTGGTCCTACGGACTTGAACAATGCTGCTCATGGCTTGCCAAACAGAAGGGTCGGCAGCTCCTGGTTCTGGCCGGTACACCGGAACAGGACCGTGAACTGCATCCACTCAGCAGCCTGCCTGAGCCCTTCTGCGATGCCATGGCACGGCTGCTGCGCGAAGGAGGAGCAGACAACCTGCAGCGCTGGCTCGACGGTCTGAAATGGATCCTGTCCACGGCTTCAGGCCAGACGTCTGCCGTGGATGCACCGTCATTGACGTCGACGGCCAATCCCGATCCTGATCCCTACGACTGGCGGCAGGAGGACGGGCCGAACGTCGGGGTGCTTCTCTACCGCGCCCATCGTCAATCGGCGGATGTTCACTGGTGCGATGTCTTGCTTGAAACCCTGCGAGCGCATGGACTGGTGCCAAAAGCACTCTGGGTGAGCAGCCTGCGTGATCCGGCCGTTCAGAGGGCTGTGAAGGATCTGTACCGACAACAGGCCGTGGAGCTGGTGATCACCTGCACATCCTTCGCCTCTGTTCAATTTTCGGAAGCTGGTCTGGGTGCACCCCTCTGGGATGACCTGGATCGTCCTGTTCTGCAGATGCTGAGCTCAGGACGTTCCCGTGAGAGCTGGCAGGACTCGTTTCAAGGTCTTGATCCCATTGATCTCTCCCTTCAGGTTGTGCTGCCGGAGCTGGATGGTCGAATCACAACGCGGATCGGAGCTTTCCGCGAGGTGGACCACGCGGATGAGCGCTTGTGCACGGCGGTCAAACGCCTCGAGCCTGATCGCGCTGGCCTGCACTGGATTGCTGAGCACGCCAGGGCCTGGGTCAACTTGCGTTCTACTGAGGCTGCACAACGCTCAGTCGCTCTGGTCTTGGCGAATTATCCCCTCAGGAACGGACGGCTGGCCAATGGCGTGGGTCTCGATACGCCCGCCAGTTGTCTCAACATCCTGCGCTGGCTTCACGATGACGGATTCGATCTCGGTGATGAGCCTCTGCCGCAGGATCCTGATCTGCTGATCCAACAGGTTCTCAACGGCCGAACCAACGATCCAGAAAGTCACACCAGGCCTCCGCTCACCTATCTGCCGCTCTCTGACTATCAGCGCTGGTGGTCATCACTGCCTGAGTCCGCCAGGTTGCCGATTCAGGATCGCTGGGGGGAACCAGAGAATGCAGTTGATCTTGAGCCACTGGGCTTCGCAATCCACGGTGTGCGATTCGGCCATGCGGTGGTCCTGGTGCAGCCCAGTCGTGGCTATGACGCCGATCAGCTCAGTGATCTGCATTCACCGGATCTTCCCCCTCCCCATCGCTATCTGGCTCAGTACCTCTGGTTGCGGGAAATCCACCACTGTCAACTGATGCTGCATGTGGGTAAGCACGGCAGTGCGGAATGGCTGCCTGGCAAGTCGGTGGGCCTCAGTCGGTCCTGTGCCCCTGCGCTCGCTCTGGGTGCCATCCCACATCTCTATCCCTTCATCGTCAACGATCCGGGCGAGGGGTCACAGGCCAAACGCCGGGGGCATGCGGTGATCCTGGACCACCTCACACCTCCCCTCGGCAGGGCCGGTCTGCATGGACCTCTGCTGTCCCTGGAATCTCTTCTGGATGAATACGTCGAAGCGAGGCAACTCGGTGCCTCTCGATGCGATCACATCCAACAACAGCTGATCCAACTGCTGAGCGATCTGAACTGGCCGTCAATGGAGAACATCCTGGCGAACCAGAGCTCATCAGCAGCGATCGTTGACTTGCTCGAGCAGGTTGAGACCTACTTGTGCGAACTCAAGGAAGCACAGATCAGGACTGGGTTGCACCGGCTGGGGGAGCATCCCCAACCAACCCAACTGGCAGAGTTGTTGCTGGCGATCGCCCGCTCTCCGGCGTCTGATCGTCCTGGACTCACCCAGTGGATGAGTCGCAGTGTCGGCCTTGAATGCGATCCCTGGAAGGACGAGGACGGAACTGTGTTGTCCGATCAGGATCGGCACATCCTGGAATGTCATGGCTGTCATCAGCCTCGGCGACTCAGTGATGCGGTGGAGTGGATCGAGGCACAGGCCGCAAGGCTTCTGCTGAAGCTGATCGATGGCGATCGATCGCAGCAGCACGACCAGGCCCCGCCGCTGGACGATGTCTTTCACAAACTAGTCAGCTCAGAGCCACTGCCCGGTCCACTCCAGTTCATCAAGACTGATCTCTGGCCTCGGTTGCAGCAATCCGCCGGTCATGAGCATCAGGCCGTACTGGCGGCAGCGAGCGGCCGACGTCTCGCTAGCGGTCCTTCTGGCGCACCAACCCGTGGACGAGATGACGTTCTGCCGACGGGGCGAAACTTTTATTCCGTTGATCTGAGAGGTCTACCAACAGAAGCTGCATGGGATCTGGGTCGTCGCAGCGCGGAACAACTGCTGGATCTTTACGAACTCGAGGAGGGGGAACCCCTGCGGCACCTGGCGTTGTCGGTCTGGGGAACAGCCACCATGCGCAATGGAGGCGAAGACATCGCGCAGATGTTTGCCCTGCTCGGCGTACGGCCCGTCTGGGATGGCCCGACTCGGCGCATGGTGGATCTTGAGTTGATTCCCTTGACCCTGCTGGAGCGACCACGCGTGGATGTCACCCTGCGCATGTCGGGTCTCTTCCGGGATGCCTTTCCACAGCTGCTTGCCTGGGTCGATCGCGCCTTGTCCATGGTTGCTGGGCTTGAGGAGGCCGACAGGGACAATCCCCTGGCAGCTCTCACTCGCAGCCGGGGACCTCAGGCCCGTCTGTTCGGATCCGCACCAGGCTCCTATGGCGCTGGCCTTCAGGCCCTGATCGACTCAGGTCAGTGGGAACGGCGTGATGAGCTTGGAGAGGCTTATCTGGCCTGGAGTTCCTGGAGCTATGACTCCGACGCGAAAGCCCACAGCGACAGGGTGGGACTCGAACAGGCTCTTCAGGACATTCAGGTTGTGCTGCACAACCAAGACAACAGGGAACACGACCTGCTGGATTCCGATGACTACTACCAGTTTCAGGGGGGGTTGGCAGCTGCGGTGAACCGGGTCAGCGGCAATGATCCGAAACTGTTTTTCGCTGATCATTCCCGCAGAGAACGCTTGCGGATTCATCGACTGGATCGTGAGATCGACAAGGTGGTCCGCAGCCGACTGCTTAACCCACGCTGGATCGAAGGGATGAAGCAGCACGGCTACAAGGGGGCCTTCGAAATGGGAGCCAGCCTTGATTATCTGTTCGCCTACGACGCCACAACCGGTGCGGTTCCGGATTGGTGTTACGGCCGAATCGCTGAAAGCTGGCTGCTTGCCGAGGATGTCAGAGAGTTTCTGTTGCGACGCAATCCCTGGGTCATGAGAGATATGGCCGAACGCTGTCTGGAAGCAGCCACAAGGGGACTCTGGTCCGATGCCGATGCCTCGTTGCTCGATGCGATCAGTCGTGTCCTGCTCGAATCGGAGCGTGCGGTTGAAGGAGTTGACATCAACCGCTGAGGCCCGACTTTATTTGTTGAGATCCCGAACCATGGAGAGGAAAGGATCGATTGAACCAGGCTTATTACTCTTCTGAGAACCTGAGCTCGAAGGCTTCGGTTCCTCTTTGGGTTTGAGCTCCTGTTTGCGAGCCAGAGGAGCCGCATCAGGGGCAGCGAGAGCGTTCACACCTGCCTGCTTCAGTGCGTTGCCTTTGAGCCGCTCGTCCAGTTCCGATTGCGACATCGTTTCCGCAAAGGTTTTCTTCACCGCTTTGGGAACACCGGTATTGACGCTGACCGTCTCCTTTTTGACAACCTGATCACCCAGACCCTCACTGCGCCTATCGACTTTGAGATCCGTGGCGTCCACTTCAGTGACCATCTCCTTCATCCCAGGGCTGTCAAGAGTTCCTGGAAACGTGTGGCGAATGGTCTTCGACTCACGCATGTAGTCGCGGTCGCCAAAGGTTGACGCGCTGTCGCTGTCGAGGAAAAAAGCTTCCTGTTTCGGCTTTTTGGCCTTGGGACCTTTTGCAGACTCGTTTTGATCCGAGCTGGAATTAAGCAGACGATCGAAGAGGCCCATACCCAGAGACAGGGAATTCCGTAGAACTTAGCGACCTTCCAGGTTCAAGCCGTGACTATCTGTTCCACACGTACGCAAAAGGCCAAGGTTCTTCAAACGACGATCGATGGCTTCACAGACCACAGGAGACCAGCTCCAGCGGGTTTGCATGTCGTAGTCATACCAGGCTTCACCCCCGTCAAAGCCGAGGTCTGCAGCAGCATCGATCAGATCTGCAAAGCCGACCCTGTACCGACCTGGATGGGCAAGAATGGCCAGACCGCCTGCCTCATGGATCGCTCGGCAGACGCTCTCCGCTCTGAGATCCTCTCCGACCGCTGCATCACCGCTGTTGTAGACAGCGAGTGCCCTGTGCCCAGGTTCAAAACCAAGAGCCAACACATGGACAAGACAGCCCCGCAGGATGGCGCTGATCTCCATACCGCTCCAGAGAGTCGGAACCTTGTCACCACGCTGACGACGCTGGTTGAGCCAGTCGAGCATCGGTTGAAATGAAGCACTGGAGTGGTGATCAGTCACAGCGAGATGACTGAGACCACGTTCAGTTGCTTGTTCAATTAATTCAAGTGGTTGCAGACTGCCATCACTGCATTGTGTGTGGCAGTGGAAATTACAGATATCAGGGCAGCTGTCGGGACCGACGTCTCTGAGAACCTCTCGAAGAGGGTGAGATTCAACTGACAAGACACGCTCCCAGCCGACGAGCATCAACAACTGATCTTTTCATATTGATGATATCAGCAGAGCAGTCGAATCGGAAGATTAAGGGAACCAATCGATTGCAACATCGATATGTTTGACAAAGCATTGTGATTCTCTGAAATCAATCCTTGAGACGAAGATTAAAGAAATGACAGGGATAGATCAAGTCAAGGATTAACGTCAACAAGGCATGACAAAAACAGTGAAGCGAGTCAGCACTCTTTACAGTTGTTGAAAAAACAAGCGTTGTTGATCATGTAACAGTATAGTTGAGTCATACGTCATCAAACCAGCGTGTCTGATAAAAAGCCTAAGCTTTTAATCCTTTATTCAACCGTTGATGGACATGCCAAGCATATTTGCGAATACGCCCAGGAAAAGTTGAATGAAGACAAGGCGATAACCATTGCCTCACTTGATACGGATTCCGAGCAAGACCTTTCTGATTTTGATGAGGTTCTGCTGGGCGCAAGTGTCAGATATGGCTACCACAGAAAAAACGTATATGAATTCGTCACAAAGAACAAAGATACGCTCTCTGAGAAAAAGACGGCATTTTTTTCATTGAACCTCACGGCGAGAAAGCCTGAAAAAGCAACCCCTGAGACCAATCCCTACATCGTTAAATTCTTGAAAAAGGTCGAATGGGATCCCGACTTGAAAGGTGTTTTTGCAGGCAGACTCGACTATCCCAGCCTCAACTGTCCCAACAGATTGGCGATTTTACTGATTATGGCCATCACCAATGGTCCAAAAGACCTCTCTAAAGTACATGAATTTACGAATTGGACAAAAGTCGATGAAATGATTGAGTCAATCAGAAATTTTTAAACGCTTTCATCTCTCATTGATCGAGACATGTCATAGGGATTCAATAAATTGCCTGGCATGATTTTGGTGCTTCCGCAGAACGTCGGAATCCATTCGATCCAGATTGCGGGCCATCATCGCCAGCCGGAACTGACCACGGAAGAAGTCCTCGTGTGTCTTGATAAAACTCCAGAACAATCCATCCCAGATATCACACCAATCCCCTTTGCGATAATCCGACATCTTGCGCACATAATTCGAGCCGGAGAGATAGGGCTTGGTGGAGAACAGACCTCCGTCAGCAAACTGACTCATGCCATAGACATTCGGAACCATCACCCAGTCGTAGGCATCAATGAACAGCTCCATGAACCAGCAGTAGACACGGTTGGGATGAAAGCCGCAAAGCAGCATCACATTGCCCAGCAGCATCAGACGCTCGATGTGATGGCAATAGCCAGTGTCTAGAGCGTGATGAATCGCGTCATCGATTGGGGGCAGACCGGTTGTGCCCCGGTAGAAGGCCTCGGGGATGGGCCTGTCGTCGAATTCCCAGAAATTACCGGTGCGCATCTCCACCCCATGGCGCTTGTACATCGCGGCCATGAACTCGCGCCAACCGATGATCTGACGAATGAAGCCTTCAAGGGAATTGAGCGGCACATCCCCCTCAGCTGCTCTTTCAAGCGTGCGATCGAGAACCTGCTGAGGTGTCAACAGACCGATATTGAGCATGGGCGTGAGCACGCTGTGCCACATCACCCGATGCTGTGTGCTGATGGCGTCCTCATACGAGCCGAAGTCCCTCAATCGCTGCGTCAGAAAGTCCTGAAGCCAGGCATCAGCGGAATCATGATCCAGCGGATAGGCAAACAGATCCCAGCGACCGATCAGCGGCAGATTCTCCTGTTCCAGCTCCTGACGCGACCGGTCCACCACTGCAGCTGGACTGGCTGCTGGTTCCTGAGGAACAACGATTCCCTTGGGGAGCTTTTTGCGATTGTCAGCATCAAAACTCCAACGACCTCCAACGGGGCCACCATCCGCTTCAAGCAGAACACTCAGACGTTTGCGTTGCATCTCATAGAACTTGGCCATGAGCGGCTTGCGTCCTGTGGCGAAGTGCTCATTGATCACGGAATCCGGCGTCAGCAACATCGGAGTGGCAGTGATTGTGAGGTCGCAGCCGTTCTGCTCTGCAAATCGATGCAGGCGCTTACTGAGCACGTCGTCGACAGGATCCGCCAGATGGAAGTGCTTGTAGCCCATGGCGAAGAGAGCCTGGAGATGTCCCTGCGTGTCAGGCGCCAGTTGATGGCGTTGTTCCAGAACAGTGAAGCCTCGTTTTCGCAGGCCCTCGGCGTAGACAGACATCGAACAGCGATGCAGCAACAGCCGCTGACGATGCACCTGCATCGGCCAACGCGGGTCCGTACCGAAGAAGAGCGGATCCTCGATCAGCGCCACCACCCGGCCTGTTTGAAGGCTGGGATGATCGGCAAACAGCTGATTCGGATAGACGACGGTGAGCTCCATCTCAGCCCTCCCCCGCCAGACGACACGCACGTCGTCCGATCGATGTGGCGTAGGCCCTGTCCACCGGACCTGACATGGGGCTGAGCTGGCCTGCCCTGCAGTTCATCACGACTTTTTCTCGATGGCCCAGCTGGTCGTTGAGCTTCAGCACAAGCTGCCAGTGATTCTTGGCACTGCGTGTGATGTCATCCGCACAGACAGGTCCGGTGCAGAGTCCAGGTGAGGCGTGGACCGCACGGGTGGAAATGAGGCCGATCACAAGACCCATCACCAGTGCAGCCAATTTGAAAGCACGGATCATGGTGATGAGGAGCCCGGGTCTGCAATCTGCCCATCCTGCTCGGTCTCCTGATCGGGATGAAAGAAGCGATGGATATCTCTGGCCAGCGCCAGACCGACACCTGGCGCCTGAGCGAGAGTCTCCACCGGTGCCAGCTGGATGGCGTCAATGGAATGGAAATGGGCCAACAGATCCTTCACCCGTTTGGGTCCAACGCCAGGAATATCAGATAAACGCGAACGTTTCATGCGCTCACCACGTTGCTGTCGATGAAAGCTCACGGCAAAACGGTGAGCTTCATCGCGAAGGCGCCGCAACAGAACCACGCCAAGCTGATCGGGTTCACTCTCCAGTGGATGACTTTCACCTGGCAGAAAGATTTCCTCTCTCTGTTTGGCCAGAGAGCAGACATTGAGATCCTCCTGCAGGTCCAGCTCCCGGAGAGCTTCCATCACTGCGGAGAGCTGACCTTTTCCGCCGTCAATCATCACCACATCAGGCCAGTCATTGAGACCATCGGTCTGCAGAGCACTTCCGCCCCTTCGACGCAAGGCTCCGACATCGACGCCTTCAGCCTTGGCCCGTGCCCAGCGGCGAAAGCGTCGCCGCATGATTTCAGCCATGGCCATGAAGTCATCGCTGTGCCCAGACCTGATGCTGCTGCTGCGGATCTTGTACTTGCGGTAGTGCTGCTTGGCGGGGAGGCCATCAATGAACACCACCTGGGATGCAACGGCATCGCTGCCCTGAATATGGCTGATGTCATAGCCCTCGATGCGTCGAGGCGGCGAAGGCAATTCCAGCAGCTGAGCCAGATCCTCAGTGGCAAGCGCCTGTTGCTCCTGACCTTGCTTTGCACGTTGGAGCTCATAGTCGGCATTGCGCTGAACCAGTTCAATCAGATCTGCTTTCTGACGCTGCTTTGGGCAGTGAATCTGAACCTTGCGTTCGCGCTGTTCCGTGAGCCATTCCTCGAGCAGGGGCTGTTGGAGAAGTGGATGCTGCACCAGCAGTTCAGGTGGGATCTCAACCGCATCCACCTGGCTGTAGTGCTCCTCGATCACCCGCTGAAGGATCTGTCCAGGATCCTGATTGCAAGCATCGGCCATATATCCGAGTCGACCGACGAGCTTGCCTGCCCGCATTTGAAACAGCTGTACGGCGGCCAGCCGTTCATCCGCAGCCATGGCGATCACATCACGGCTGACGGAAGCATCGGGCAGGCTCATTTTCTGATCGGCAGTGAGCTGATCGAGGCCCTTGAGCTGGTCACGCACTTTGGCAGCAGCTTCGAAATCCAATCGCTCGGCATAACGATCCATCTGTTGATGGAGAAGGTTCTGAAGCTCATCGCTGCGCCCCTGAAACACCATCGCCACCTTGCGAAGCGTGCTGTGGTAATCCTCTGAGCTGATCTGCTCCTGGCACACACCAGGACAACGTCCAATGTTGTAGTTCAGACAGGTGCGGTCCTGGTGCAGTGGTCTGGGACGTTGCCTGAGCGGGAAGACCCGCTTCACGAGAAACAGGGTTCGTCTCAGCAACCCCACATCCACATAAGGACCGTAAAAGCGATCCAACGGACTGCGAAAACGTCGGCGCCGGGTGATGAAAATTCTTGGATAAGCCTCACTCCAGGTGATGCAGAGGTAGGGGTATTTCTTGTCATCCTTTAACAGCACATTGAAATGCGGCTGCTGGTTCTTGATCAGGTTGGATTCCAAGGCGAGTGCCTCTGCCTCGCTGTCGGTCACGATGAACTCGATCTCACAGATCTGACGCACCATCAAGCGGATGCGAGGGCTCAGATCGTGACGGCTGCGGAAATAACTGCGCACTCTGCTGCGCAGACTCTTGGATTTGCCCACATAAAGCAGACGATCCTCAGCGTCACGCATCAGATAGCAACCAGGTTCGGCCGGGATGTCCTTCAGCCGACGTTCCAGGCGATCCGGTTGCTCAAGCAGGGTGGGCATGCCGAGAATCTAGTGATGCCGGAGTGCATAGGATCCGGCCAGCTCCCGCTGAGGTTGTCGCGATGAAAGCGCTTTATCCAGGCAGCTTCGATCCTCTGACGCTCGGTCATCTTGATCTGATCGAACGTGGATCGTCCCTGGTGGAGGAACTGATTGTTGCGGTGCTTCAGAACCCAGGAAAGTCACCCGCCTTCTCGCTGGATGAGCGACTTCATCAGATCCGTCTATCAACAAGCCATCTCAGCAATGTGAGCGTGATCAGTTTTGACGGTCTCACCGTCGAATGCGCCAAATCCAACGGCACACGACTCATCTTGCGTGGTCTGCGTGCGATGAGCGACTTCGAATACGAACTGCAGATCGCCCATACGAATCGGTCATTGGATCCAGATTTTGAGACGGTATTCCTCAGCACGTCTGCTCACTACAGCTTTCTCAGCAGTTCCGTTGTGAAAGAGGTGGCTCGTTTCGGTGGTTCTGTTGACCATATGGTCCCGCCGGTGGTGGCGAAGGACCTCATGAGGTTCTTTAATTCGGCTTTCAACCAACCGCAGCGATGAGCGAGATCCGGTTCTCCGTACTCGACCAGCTCGACCAGCTCGAGGAGATCGTGCTGGAGGGTAGTCGCATCCCCTTCAGTGGCGGGCGGCTCGTGAATGAGCAGGATGCTGTTGAGTTGCTCGACGCAGTGCGCGAAGCCATGCCCGCACAGGTTGAGCAGGCAGACCGACTGCTCCAAAAGCGGGATGAGTTCATTTCCACGGCACGCGCAAAGGCTGACGAGATCGTCAACCAAGCCCAACAACAGCGCGAACAGCTTTTGGCTCAGGCATCAATCCGTCAGGAGGCGGAACGCCAGGTCAACGAAATGCGCGAGCAGGTTCGTCAACAGTGCGAGCAGATGCTGCAGGGCGTTCGCCAGCAGTCCGCACAGATGGAGCAGGACATGCAGTCGAAGCACGCACAGCTTGAACAGCAGTTTGCATCCCGTCGCCAACAGCTTGAGCAGGAGTCACTGCAGCGCCGGCAACAGCTCGATCAGGAAGCCAACGAACTCAAGCGACAGCTGACCGAGCAGCATGAGCGCAATCGGCAACAGTCACTTCAGGAACTCGAGCAAATTCGAGTGGAAGGACTGCGCCTGCAGAAAGAAGCCCAGACTGAAGCGGAGCGACTGCACCAGGATGCTTTGCAGTTCAGACAGCAGACGCAGCAGCAATGTGAAACCCTGATTCAGCGCAGCCGCCAGGAAGCTGGAAATGTTCAGGACGGGGCCAACCGTTATGCCGAACAGACACTGGGCGAACTCGAGCAGAGGCTCAAAGAAATGGCTCAGGTGGTGCTGGCCGGACGCCAGGAACTGGTCAAAATCCAGACAGGACGCCAAGAGTCATCCGAGGTTGAAGCCAAGGACGGCAAAACCGTTCCGATCAGCCGAGCACGTCGGGCCGCTTCACGGGTGCGACAGATGAGGGGCATGGGCTGAACCTCTGGACGGATCGCAGGATTTGCCCCATCACCGTGTTGGGGCGGCCCGATCCGTTGGAAATCATGCTCACATATCTGGGGCCATCGGCGGTCTGCAGATAACCGGAAATGCTGCGCACTCCGCTGATCGTTCCTGTCTTGCCTCTGAAACGACCGTCAAGAACGCTGCCTCGATAGAGATTGCGCAGGGTTCCCCTTTGGCCTGCGATAGCCATTGAGGCTTGGTAGTAGGCGGAAAACGGGTGCTGATCCATGCGCATCAGCAGAGCAGCGATGGTGTTGCTCGTGACCCGATTGTTACGTGAGAGACCACTGCCGTCTGCCACACGCAGGCCCTGAACTGGGAGTCCTTGCTCAAACATCCAGCGCTCTGTGGCACGGGAGGCCGCCCTGACATCCCATCGACCAGAAGCCTGGCGCATGAGCACCTCTGCGGTGAAATTGTGGCTCTCCGTGTTGGCAAGACTGAGCAACGCGTGCATGGGAGCAGAGCTTTCCTCGTGCAACACCACCGTGTTCTGCTGCACAGCTGAAAGCGTTTCTCCAACTGGTTGGCCCCTCTGGATCTGGACCGTTCCTCCGCGACGCAGGGCTTCTTGCTGGAACAGTCGCTGGAGGCGCGAGTAGGGATCGCTGACGGCACCGCCAACGGCATTGCTGGTGAGAGCCAAGCGTGTGATCGGAGCGCCATAGGCATAACCACGATCGGCAGGATGCCAGTCGCTGGGCCACCAGTTGCTACGGGGCTCTTCGCGCACCATCAGCTTCACGTCAGCGACTGAGTTGCCTCTGGCACCGCCTTGACGAAGAGCGGCAAGAACAAATCGCTGAAGACCTGCGATACCGAGATCAGGATCTCCCTGACCGTTCAGTTCCATCAAACCATCCGGCCTCTGGGTCAAACGGGTTTTCAAGCGAAAATCCGGGCCGAGGCGATCGAGGGCAAAGGCCGTGCTGATCAGCTTTTGATTCGACGCTGGAATTCTTGGAACGGCACCGTTGATCTGTCCAAGGAGATCTCCGTCGCTGTTGAGAACCGTGACGGACCAGACCCTCGCTTCGCTGCCGACATTGGTCTTCAGAGCGGTTTGAAGAGCTGGGCACGAACGACCCGGCTGCAACTGCGGCAGCGGCTGCTCAGTCGGCGGCGGCGGCGGCATCGTCAGCGGAACCAACTGACTGGCAGCCACGGGCATGGCCACTGGAGTCAGGAGAAGTCCAGAGGTGAGGAACGCTGTTCTCATTGCACGGAGACTCCACTGACAATTCCGTTCATCCGATAGAAACGGCCTTCAAGTTCTACAGGAATTCCCACTTTCAGCTTGGTACCTGCCATCACAACACCGGTCGAGGTGACTGTGGCATCACCCTGAAGAACGAAACGGGCATCAAGCATGCCCTGAATCTCCCTGTTGGGGTCATCAGCCATCACAACACTTCCATCTGGAAGCACGGTTGCAAGCTGGCGTCTGATGTCGTCGACCCTGATCAGTTGCACGCTTCCAGCGGGCTGATTGCGGATCACCAGTGATGTGCGACCTGATTTGAGAGCCTCCGCAATCAGTTGATCCGGATCCGCAGCACTGGTGTTACGGACGTCCACAGAGACTTCAACCGGTTTGATGGATCCTGTGGCTCTGGCGAGCTGGTTGCTGAGCTTCGGACTCCACAGCACACCTCCGATAGCCACAAGCGCCACAACCGCTGCGGCTGCGTCAATGACGGAGATTGATCGAAGGCGTTCAGAGAAGGCCATGGGATTGAGCTTGAGATGGCAACACTAAAAGTGATGGACCTGGCGATCAACCACGCAGATCATCGATGAAGCGATCCATCGCCCCGAGGGTCTGCCTCAGACCATCCCCCGCAGCGGCCAAGGCCTCGTCAATTTGTTCCTGATCCGGACGGGCCTCGAATTGCTTGACCCAGCGATATCCGTCCGGATCCTGTCGGAACAGTTCCCATTGCTGCTGATGTTCCTGCATCAGAGCACCTTGAAGAAAGGGTTCCAGATGAAAAGCCGACTGCCAGGTGGACATGAACCCCTTGCGTCGCTGACGAGCCACGCTGCCGATTCCAACTGCGGCGTCCTCAAGACGGCTGTTCAACAGCACGACCGGTTCAAACCACTGACTGCAGATTGCTTCCACCGTTTCGTAATCGCTGGGTTGAGCGCCGACAATCAACAACAGATCACCACGACCTGCCCAAGCGGGGTCGCGTTGCAGCTGATTCAGATCAACGCAGCAGTCGGCCAGCTCAGGTCCATCACGTTTGGCCAGGGCTGCAGCTCCTGCATCTGGCCAGGCCAGCAGCAAGCCAAGACCGCTGTCCTTCAGCGCTTGAGACAGCCTGATAGAGGGCCCAAGCAAGCGAAGACCCTCGAACTTCCACGTCACTTGCCAGCGACCACGACGTTTGGAGCTGAGAACCTCACTCAGAGCAACGAAAGTCCGCTGTTCAGCTTCGGATAGATCAGCAGGAAGAACGGCGCTCACCAGGCTCTGTCAATTGTTTGGCGGAGCGTACTGCCGCTGCAGCCTCAACTGCAGAGCGACTGCTCAAGACCGGCTTGGAAGCGCTGCACGATCTCATCAAGCTGCTGAGGCTCAATCCAGGGCCCAAGGCTGAGTCGGACGCTGGATCGGCACCGGCTCTGTGGAAGCCCCATGGCAACCAAAACAGGACTGTCGCTGTCTTTGCCAGAGGAACAGGCACTACCGCTGCTGACGGCCAACCCGCAGGCATCAAGACTGCGCACGAGCCGACGCCCAGACACAGGCTGACCGCTGTGATCGCTGACCAGCAGTGAAAGATGATGAGGCAGACGGTTCTCTGGATCACCACAGATCATCAAGCGTTCATCGGTGAGCAATCGCTCTCGCAACGCATCGCGTAGATCAGCAACACCGTGTCCTGAGCGTGGGAGATCGGCTGGTGCACAGCATTCGATCTGATCCAGCGCAGCGGCCATCCCGGCAGCCAGAACAACTGATTCGGTACCACTTCTGAGGCCACCCTCCTGACCGCCACCTGAAAGGAGCGGCATGAGCTCAGAGCGATGCGACTCACGAATCATCAGCAAGCCGATTCCTCTGGGACCTCCGCTTTTGTGGGCCGAGGCACTGAGCAAATCAACCGGCAACTGCTTCCACCTGGGAAGTCCCTGGCTCAGCACCTGCGTGGCATCGGTATGGATGGGAATTCCCCTGGTTCTGCAGGCTTCTGCCACGCGCAGCAGTGGCTGAATCGTGCCCACTTCACCCTGGCCCCAGACCAGGGAGACCATCTGAGTGGGAGGCGCCAACAACTCTTCCAGATGTTCCAATCTGATCCTGCCCAGCTGATCCACAGGCCATTCGGTCACCTCCCAGCCGCTCATGGACAGCAGACCTGCCGCGCCGGAGACGGCGGGATGTTCCACCGAAGAGATCACAAGCCTGCCCGGCGAACGTGTGGCGGCGAGCCCATGAAGCGCGAGATGAATGGACTCGGTGGCTCCCGAGGTGAAGACCACATCTCTGGCATCTGCACTGAGTTTTTCAGCGATCTGAGAGCGGGCCCTCTCCAAGGCTTCAGAGGCTTGCAGACCGAATCCATGAAGACTGGAAGGATTAGCCCAGGCTCGATCCTGGGTCTCGATCATGCGTTGAAGCACCCCCGGTCTGAGGGGTGCAGTGGCGCAAGCATCGAGATAAATCACACGTTTCTCAGGATTGGGGATCGCGTTGGAGTCGCGAGAGCGTTCGCTGTTCCAGGGATTCAGTGGCAATGTTGATCATCGAATCGAGCGAATTGGACGCAAGGAATTCCTGAACTCTCGATTGGGCTTCCTCCTCAGAACAGTCCTCAGCGAGTTGACGGTTGTCAGGCTCGCTGCTTTCTGCCTGGAGGAACGCTGCTTGTTCAGCTTTCACCGCCGATGCTGGATCAGTGGTTGAACCCTGTAAGGGAACGAGTTCAGGATTCAAAACTCCATCGAACACAGCAACTGCTGGTCCGGTCATGAACACCGATGCACCGGGCCTCTCCCAGCTGATCTGAAGGGGACCTCCTGGCAGCTCAACAGTGGCCTGCCGATCACTGAGGCCGAGCAGAACAGCCGCGACAAGCGTGGCGCAGGCACCGGTGCCACAGGCAAGAGTGGGACCGGCACCTCGTTCCCACACTCTGATTTCGAGCTGAGAACGACCGTGGACCTTCAGAAAATGCACATTGGTCTTGGCCGGAAAAACCTCGTGGCACTCCAGCTCTGCTCCCCAGCGTTCAAAGGGTATGGAGTTCAGATCATTGACGGGAACGATTGCATGAGGATTTCCCATGCCCACTGCAGCCAGGGCAAGGGTGTCTCCATCAAGGGTGAGATCACCCACCGGAAGACCCGTTGCATCAGCACTGAGCGTGGTGGGTACAGAGGCGGGATCAAGGAAAGGAGCTCCCATATCCACACGGATCTGACCGTCGTTCTGAAGTTCCGGAATGATCAGACCAGCGGGGGTTTCGATTGACCACCGACGACCTGAACCATCCCCATCACTGTCAGCAAGGAAGCGCGCAAGACAACGAATTCCATTGCCGCACATCTCCGCTTCCGAGCCATCAGCATTGAAAATGCGCATGCGCAGCTCGGCATCGCCTTCCGGGGGGAGAGCCAGGATCAATCCATCCGCTCCGATGCCGAAGCGGCGATCGCAAAGGCGTTGGACCCAGCCTGGATCGGGTGTATGAATCTCAGCGGACAATTGCCCGGAACGGCCCTCCATCAAAATGAAGTCGTTGCCCAGCCCTTGATATTTGCTGAAAGTCAGCATTCAGAACAACCCAGTGATACCAATACGTTACAGGATTTCGAGAACAGATATTCCAACTTCAATCCTGCTCAACTTCAGTTGCTCTTCAGAGCGGCGCTGATGAAACCGATGCAAAAGGAGAATGCGGTCAGGCTGCACGCGAGCACTGACACTCAAGCTGAGCTGATCCCGAGCATTACAGCTCAACCTCTTGATCGATCTCGCGTCAGGTTGCTGATGAAAGAACAGCCCAACCTCCGAGCATTGCCACCACGGGCAAAATCAGAAGAAGCAGGAAATTCAACACAGAAATCTCAATCAAAGACAAATAATTTAATGACTGAACCTGAAACACGAGCGGCATAAATCGAAAGATTGCAGCACGTCGCCGAATCAAAAGATACCATTAATGGCCTGGATTTTTCCATGCTTTCTTCCCGATATGTATCCAGTGGAAAGCTTCAAGTCGTGAATCAATTTTTCAAATTAAACGTCTTAACAACAGTCCATCCCGACATGATTTTCCTGTCCTGCTCTTGATTGCCTGTCAAATAATTACCTTCGTAACCAAGATAAAGCGACCGGTCAGAATCCAACTGACAACCCCTGTTGAATAACGTGTAGTCCATGTCAAATCTTACAATTACTTTTCTCGTTTGCTCCTTCCACTGATAACAAAGCTCATCAGCTTCAGTGTTTTCCAGCATCTTTTTTGGAGACATGAAGTATTGACAACCCTGGAGGCAAACAACCAAAACCGCAAAACTCAAGAACCTCACAGAAAAACTCATTATCAAGCTGAACTCGAAGAGCATCAGTTTAACTCAGGCCTTTTGCATTGTTGGCGTGAACACTGACAATGCTCAGTCTTGAAGGATCAGTGCATTTTTTAAAAAACCAATTCAACCAATCTCAGTCTTTAACGGAACACGATGCAATCTCAGAATCGTCATTCCGAAGATCGTCTTGATCACGGCGCAGTCCAGAAGCCGCTGTAATACCAGTCATCAATGAATTTGTTGAGCTCCTGATCCGTTTGACAGCCACTTTCCCTGATCAGCTCATCATCTGAATCCGCTTTACGAATCTCATAAAAATCTTCAGGCGTGAAATCACCTTCATCAAGCTGATCCAACATTGACGCCCACTGATTCGTGAGCGCGATGAGCAACTGCTCTCTGGTCTCAGCGAGTAAATTCAAATCAAGACCTTGATCAGTGATTCGGCGATGATGGCTGAGGCGATGTTGTGCCTTCAGTTCGAACCGGCTTCAGTCTGCAGGATCAATCGATCACAGAAGCAGGCATCGCCAAGTCCGGATTGACGTGGCCAGGTGTCTTTGCTGGAGTGCAGACAACATGCCGTTTTCGCTTCCACACCATGGATTCAACGGGCTTCGACCCCAGCTTGCCCGGTATCCGGTTGATTCAGTCGTGGATTCGTGAGCAGCGAGTGCTCGGAATCGAGCTGAACGATGGCCGCAGATTGGATGGATGTCTCGCCTGGCAGGATCCCCAGTACTTCGCACTGCAACGGGAGGACAGCAGCGATCCCGTCTTGATCAATCGTCTGGCGGTGCTCACCATTCGCCCCTTGGCCTGAGAGACTTCGGCGCTGCGTCCAGAGGAAGGCCTCAAGCTGTGTCACGATCTCTCGCAGGTGTTCTCCTGATGTGACAGCCCCGCAGTCCTCGTCCATGCCCGAATCCACCTCGGGACTGTCCGATCGCTATGAGCCCTCGCTTCTCGAAGAACAGTGGCAGCGCAAATGGGAGCAAACAGCGCTTTATCAAACACAGGAGCCCAGGCCAGATCAGAAGGCGTTTTATGCGCTTTCGATGTTTCCATATCCCTCCGGCAGCCTCCATATGGGGCATGTCCGCAACTATGTGATCACTGATGTCATCGCCAGAGCTCAGCGGATGCGTGGTGACGCTGTGCTGCATCCGATGGGATGGGATGCCTTCGGACTGCCAGCTGAAAACGCGGCGATTGAACGCAATGTGGACCCAGGCGTCTGGACTGACCGAAACATCGATCAGATGCGAGATCAGCTCGGTCGCCTGGGGCTATCGATCGACTGGTCTCGGGAACAGGCCACATGCCATGCGGACTATTACCGCTGGACACAGTGGCTCTTTCTTGAGTTGCATTCAGCAGGCCTGGCTTACCAGAAGGAAGCAACTGTCAACTGGGATCCCATCGACCAGACAGTGCTTGCCAACGAGCAGGTTGATTCCGAGGGGCGTTCCTGGCGATCCGGTGCGCTGGTTGAGCAGAAAAACCTCAAGCAGTGGTTTCTGAAAATCACCCAATACGCGGATGCACTGCTCGAAGACCTGGATCAGCTGCAGGGATGGCCTGAGCGAGTCCGAACGATGCAGGCCAACTGGATCGGACGCTCCATCGGGGCAGAGATCGACTTCCAGGTTGATGGCCACAACGACGCCACGATCACCGTGTTCACCACCAGAGCCGACACCCTGTTTGGTGTCAGCTATGTGGTTCTGGCACCTGAGCATCCACTCGTCGATACCCTCACCACTGCGGATCGGAAAGAATCCGTTGAAGCATTCCGCGATTTGGTCAGCGACCTGTCCATCGATGAGCGCACAGCGGATGATCGCCCCAAGCGTGGTGTGCCCACCGGTGCAGTAGCGGTCAACCCGGCCAACGGTCAGAGGGTTCCGATCTGGATTGCTGACTACGTCTTGGCGGCATACGGAACCGGAGCCGTGATGGGAGTTCCCGCCCATGACGAACGCGATTTCCGTTTTGCACGAACCTACGAGCTGCCCGTGCAGCGCGTCATACAGATGGATGGCGCTGATGAACACCTCAATGACGGTGAGGCCTGGACAGGATCTGGAACCCTCGTCAACAGCGGACCGTTTGATGGCCAGAGCAATCACCAGGCCAGAGAGGCCATCACCGAACAAGGCACGGCGACAGGATGGGCACGAGCCAAGCGGCAATACAGGCTTCGAGATTGGCTGATTTCGCGACAGCGCTACTGGGGTTGTCCGATTCCGATCATTCACTGTTCCGACTGCGGCGCCCAACCGGTTCCAGCTGATCAATTACCGGTGGCACTGCCTGAAGACGTCAATCTTGCTGGCAAAGGCGGATCACCTCTCGCCGCACTCGATGACTGGGTGACTGTTCCCTGCCCAAACTGTGGGAAACCGGCACGACGCGAGACGGACACCATGGACACCTTCATGTGTTCCTCCTGGTACTTCCTGCGCTTCGCTGATCCGCGCAACTCCGATCGTCCGTTTGCCAGCGAGGCCGTCAAGAGGTGGCTCCCTGTTCAGCAATACGTCGGAGGCATCGAGCACGCCATTCTTCACTTGCTGTACTCACGATTTTTCACCAAGGCGTTGAAGGATCGCGGCTTGATTTCGATCAATGAGCCGTTTGAGCGTCTGTTGACTCAGGGAATGGTGCAGGGGGTGACCTACCGCAATCCACGGACGGGGAAATATGTCGCTCCCGCTCAGGTGGTCGACCCGGGTGCTCCGAGTGATCCCGAAGACGGCGGGGAGCTTGAGGTGCTGTTTGAAAAAATGTCCAAGTCAAAGCACAACGGAGTCGATCCAGCGCTTGTGGTTGATCGATATGGCGCGGATACAGCTCGGATGTTCATCCTCTTCAAAGCTCCGCCCGAGAAGGATCTTGAGTGGGATGACGCCGATGTGGAAGGTCAGTTTCGCTTCCTTCAACGTCTCTGGCGGCTGGTGGACAGCGTCAGCAAGGTGACAGCTCCGGATCAACTCCTGAACAACGACGCCTCAGGCATTCCCGACGAGCTGTCCGAATCCGAAACAGAGATTCGACGGGCAGTTCATCTGGCCATTCAGGCTGTGGGTGAGGATCTCAGCGGCGAGTTCCAGTTCAACACCGCGATATCGGAGTTGATGAAACTGTCGAACAAACTGTCTGGCGCTGTGCTTGAGGCATCACGACCGGTCCAGGTGGAAGCGATGGGAGCACTGATCAGACTGCTTGCACCCTTTGCTCCACATCTTGCGGAGGAATTCTGGTTCCGACTCGGTGGACAGGGCAGTGTTCATCTCCAGGCCTGGCCTGAGCATGACCCTGATGCACTGGTGCAAGACACGGTGGATCTGGTGATTCAGATCAAGGGAAAGGTCCGTGGAACCATTCAGGTTCCTGCTGAATGCGACAAGGGCACGCTGGAGGCCCTTGCGCTGGCCAGCGATGTGGCCGAGCGCTGGTTAGACGGCAAGCCCCCCAGGCGGGTGATTGTTGTACCTGGGAAACTGGTGAATCTGGTGCCGTCCTGAGATCCAATCAGGATTTACTGAAACGCAGAGTTGCCGGTTTGTTCCAGTCACCCTGTGCTTGATAGCCCCGGTTATTCCCGGTGAGATGACGCACAATCCAGAAGACGGCTTCAACCGATCCCTCACCGATGGCCTGCTGGATTTCCACGACCGAGCGGGACACCCCATCGCTGAGCACCTCCTCAACCTGGCGCTGGAGTTTGAGGATCGCAGCTGCTGCCTTCTTGCCGGCTTCAACGCCGGGCTGATGGTAGGCATTGATGTTGACCAGTTCTCCGTAAAAACCAACGGCACGTTCGAACAGGGCAATCAGCGCGCCGAGTCGGCGGGGATCGAACTGACGCATGCTGATACTGAGACTCTGACGGCCTCCCTCTGTGAGAGCTGAGCGGGTTCCTTGAACGAAGCCATCAAGAAAGTCTCCTGGCCGCTCGCCGTTGATCTCGGGGATATCCTCCACATCACGAAGCACTTCAATGAAGGTCACGAAGAAATTGTCGACACCATCTCGCAGTTGCTGAACGTAGGCGTGTTGATCCGTTGATCCCTTGTTGCCATAAACGGCGATGCCCTGATGGGCCACATCACCATTGCGATCAAGGCGCTTGCCGAGGGACTCCATCACCAGCTGCTGCAGGTATCGACTGAACACCTCCAGGCGATCGCGATAGGGGAGCACCACCATGTCGCGCTTGCCCTTGCCTCCCCCAGCGGAGTACCAAGCTGCCGCCATCAGTGCTGCGGGGTTGCGGCGCACATCGTTCACACGAGTGGCCTCGTCCATCTGAGAAGCACCTGCCAGGAAGCTGCGGATATCAGTTCCGATCAATGCTCCCGGAACCAGGCCCACAGCACTGGTGATGCTGGTGCGTCCGCCGACCCAGTCGAACATGTCGAAGCGCTGCAGCCACTGTTCAGCAACGGCCTGCTGGTCGAGCTTGCTGTCAGCCATGGTGATCGCCACAGCCTGAGCCGACCATTGACCTCCGACTGCTTCCAGGCGATGACGGGCCTGCTCCATCCCGAGATGGGGCTCAGGGGTACCTCCAGACTTGCTGACTGTGACAACCAGAGTGGTGCGTAGAGCATCGCCAAGCTCAGCCAGCACCCGACTCAAACCGTTCGGATCCACATTGTCGAAAAAGTGGAAAGGAAGTCCGACACCCTTGTCCTGAAGGGCACGGATCATCAGCAAGGGGCCGAGTCCACTCCCACCAATGCCGATCCAAAGAACATCCGTGAAGGGTTGGCCGGTCGGAGACTTGATCGTTCCATTGATCACCGCCTTTCCGAACTGCTCAATCTGATCAATCTCGGAGGAGATGTGCTGACCCACTTCCGGATCAGGAGCCAGTTGGGGATGCCGGAGCCAATAATGACCAACCTGACGATTTTCATCGGCATTGGCGATGGCACCGTTCTCAAGGGCCTTCATGGCCTCAAAAGCCTTCTCCAGTCTGGGCGTGAGCTCTTCAAGCTGGGCATTGTTCAGGTGCATGCGGCTGACATCCAGCCACATTCCGAGGTCCTCGTGGTGCCAGAGAAGATCACAGAATCTCTGCCATTGAATCTGGGCATCAGTGGCACTGAAATCCGGGAAACTCATCTAACGGAGAAAACTCTCTGTGCCGAAGTTATCCAGGATCCTGCGGAATGCCCATGAACTGAGACACCACGGCTAATCTCCGTCAATGCTTCCTGACAGGCTCATTTTCTGCTCCGCAATGGTCCCGAGAGCGATCACAAGCCTCACAGCCCTGGCAATCACGGCTGTTGCCGTTTCCATGGCGGGTTGGCCCCCTCAGCGTGAAACCAATCCACACAGCGATTTTGCGCGGTCAACCTCGCTCCTTTCTCAGGAGACTGATCCCGATCCGACCGATTTCAGTGCCGAAGAGCTCGACCATCTGCAACGCCGGTTTGGCGTCCATGGACCTCAGACTCAGCTGGCTCAGTTGTTCACCCGTGGAGTGGATCAGCTCCAGCCTCTCCGTGCCAACACTCTGTCGAGACTGCACAGACTGAAGCCGGTGATCCAGAGAGAAGCGGATCGCCATACGATCAATCCGATGTTGATCACGGCCATTCTGTTCGACGAAATTCAGCACTCCAAACCGGGAGAGGATCTGCCGTTCGTTGTTCACTCGGGTCTTGTGGAGACACATGGTCCTGCCCAGCTTGGAATCAGTGAACTGATTCATCAAGGGCGGCTTCCTGCCAATCCCTCGCCTCAGGAGATTGCAGCTGCCCGTGACCTGCTGATGGATCCAGACGCCAACGTGGAGCTGCTGGCAGCGAAGCTGACGCGACTGAAAGGTGAGCTCGGACTGGAGCGCCACGCAATCCTGATTGCCAGCCGGTCCTATGTCGATGCCAAGGCCATCGCAACGCTGGCCTACCTCCATAACGGCAAGCTGGATTATCCCGCCAGGGTCCTCCGCTACATGCAGGACCCTGCTCTCCATGGACTGATTTATTCCACGATCCGACCGGCACCACTTGCTGTGATCTGAACAGCTGCCGCTGTTCGCTACGACTGGCAGAGCCTGCCTAGGGCAGCAAGGCGATTCTGGAGATCGGACCACGAGAAGCTGCGGGGATCAGCCCTTGCTCCACCCAGGTCAACATGTCGATGCGTTGTGATCGCAGCAGGATCGATCTCAAAGCGTTCGAGCCATCCATCCAGAACCAGGGCCAGGGCGTCGTACTGAGCGACCGTGTAACCGCTGTGGTCGCCATGGCTGCCATGCCCATCAACCGGTGTTTCAAGACTGAGATGAAGTGCAAAGTTGTTCACAGAGCCATCGAACTCTGCATTGGTGACGGCCCACTCACCGAGGAACGCCGAGTATCCAGCGCCGTAGGCCCGCTTAAGGGGATCCACCACATCCACGATCGATCCGTCCAGACCAACCAACGTGTGGTAACTGACCTGATCCTCATCACGGGGATGGGGAGTCAGAAATGTGTTCACGGCTGAGCTGAGGGAATAGACCGTTTCATGGAGAACCACAACCCGAGGAGCAGGATTGATGGACTGGCCCCATGGGTTGCTGCGAAAGCGGTCTCCGTAATTGGTTGGATCAGCCGGAATGGATTGGCGCAGCTGAGGCAGTTTGCGGCGCTTGGCGAGAAGTCGACTGCGCGTCGACTGATCAATCCCGGAACATTGCCGGGCTAGAGGAGATGACCAGGACGCACCTTTTGGAGCATCAGGCTGCTGCCCCGGCAGAACCTTGTTCGGATCGGAGTCGCGAGCGACTTCATCCAGCAAATCCAGCAGGGAAGGCTTGCGAGCGAAGCGTTCAGTGGACTTTTCTGCAGTGAAACCAACCAGCGACAGGACCAGCACCAGCGTGGAGGTTGTCGCCAGCAGAATCCCAGCTCCTGGATGGCGCAGCAAGCCAAAGGACTTGAGCCACACACGGTTCAGATCATCTGGAACCATTGATCGCGGAGCAAACGAGCCTCCCTGGTCGCACCAGGGTTCCAGGCCAATCGGTGGCGTTCCACCCCGGCCTTCTTCAGGGATAGCTCCGTGCTGGCAATCCGGCCACGACGGCTGTACGTCACCTGACACTGTTCCGAACCTTGCAGCAGCTGCTGACTGCGTTTCAGGTTTCGGCAGCGCCAATTCCTGAGTGACAGCAACTCATCGCCTGCAACCAGACCCGCGGACTCTGCGGAACCAGACGACACTGTGCGGTCAATCCACACACTTCCATCCGCTTCACGCAGCGTCCATCCCGCATCGGGATGAGCTGCCATCACAGGCTCCAGCTCGAGGCCAAGGTCGCTCAGACAGGACACGATCGGGATCGAGCCACAGTCATCGAGCCAGGTTGGCAGTTGTGCAGCAAGTTCTGCTGAGCTGGCTGCGATCACCTCCATCAGATCGTGGCGGGTGTAACCCCGACCATGGAAGCCAAGTCGAGCCCACAACAGACGCAGGCTTTCTGCCAGAGATCCACCGACCTGACGCAAGCGCACATCGAGGCAGAAGGCCAATGCGGTTCCCAGGCGGTAATAACTGATCTGACTGCGGGCATTGGCGGGGGACTGCTTGTAGAGCCGCACCCAGGCCTCCCTTGAGCTGTCAGCCAGGGACTGAATGCCGGTCCCTGGATTCAGCAGCACGTGGGAAAGATCAGCAGCCAGATCTTCAAGCAGATCCAGACGACTGGAAAAACCGGAGAGCAGAGGCAAGGCCAGGTCGAAATAGCTGGTGATGCCTTCAGCAAACCAAAGGCCCTCGCTGATCACGGGCCGGTCGTAGCGGTAGGGAACGTATTCACTCGGTCGGAGTCGTCGAACGTTCCACTGATGAAGATATTCATGGCCGATCAGCTGCAACAAACTGCGGGTTCCTCCCTCTTCCAGCAGGCGGGTCCAGGGGAACTGCATCACCGAGGAGTTGTCGTGCTCCAACCCTCCGTAACCCTGATCCAGCAGTTGCAAGACCAGCTGATAAGGCTCTCGGGAAGGCGGGTCGGAACCCATCAGATCGCAAACCGATGAGCAGATGGATTCGATCTCGGCCGGCAGCGTTGTTGACCATCCCGAAGGCGGAGAGCCGATCAACACCAGTTCATGAGACACCGACCTGACGTTCAGCATCTCGATATGAAGCTCACCGGCATGAACCGGCGCGTCCACAAGATGGTCAAAGTCTTCGGCCCGAAAGGAGTTGTTGTTCCCTGGCAATGGGCAGACCACAGACCAAGAGCTAGGAACCAAAACCTCCAAAACGTGTGGATTCCAGCGTTGACCCTCCACCAACATCACGACTGCGGAAAGACAGAGTGACGCAAACAGAGGATCGACGTGATTGGTGCGGACGGTCAGCTGCCTCGCTTCCAGGGCGTAGCGCAACGTGATCGGTTCTGAACCACGGCACTCCAAATCCCATGTCTCCGGTGAACGGCGACGCGGAACGAGGGATTGCCCAGCCTGCTCAACGGTGAGGCTGTGAAGATGCTGGGAGGGATCCCGGACGGTGTATGACCCTGGGGTCCAAACAGGCAGGGTCCAGGTTTGTCGAGCCTGAGCAGGACTCCACCGGAGCTCGACCCAAACAAGCTGAGAAGCGGGAGTACTGAGATCGAGCGCAACGTGAACGTCGGCCATCAGATGCCGGAGGAGACCGTCTCAGCGTCAAGAATCTCCGCCTGCCGCATGGCCTGACTGATGGCGTAACGACGCAAGACGCGTCGCAGAGAGGGTTCTGTCAGTCCGGAACCCTTAGGTGCGGATAAGTCCGCCACCAGATCGAAATGGGGTTGATTGTCACTGTGTCTCCAGCCCAGCTGCAGACCGGATGGATGCACGGCGGCAAGATCCACCGACTGATGACTATCGAAGGAGCTCACGACCCCTCCTCGAAAGACCTGGAATCCTTCGCTGCGGAGAGCGATCTCAAGCAGATCGAGATCGGTCACCAATGTGGGCAGGATGGACAAATGGGACATGTAATCGGAATGCCCGCGCAATCTGACCCTAGCCAGACGGACAGCGAGTGTTATCCCGCGTTGATCGTTCCAGCGATCGGGACGTGGCCCAGGTTTGATTCACCTTTGCGACTGGGGGTGATGGCCTCAGGAACAGGAACCAATTTCGAAGCACTGCACAACGCCATTGCCTGCGGCGACCTGGATGCCCAGATCCTTGTCCTCGTGGTGAACAAAGCCGGCTGTGGAGCCAGCGATCGAGCTGAGCGGCTTGGCATCCAATGTGAGCTCAGAGACCACCGCCTGTTTTCAAGCAGAGAGGCGATGGATCACGAGTTGGTGCGCACGTTCCAGAGCGCAGGTGTTGAAGCCGTTGTGATGGCGGGATGGATGCGCATCGTGACACCGGTGCTGATCGATGCCTTCCCAGGCCGATTGCTCAATATCCATCCCTCGCTTCTCCCATCCTTCAAAGGCATGGATGCGATCGGTCAGTGTTTGAACTCAGGCGCGACCGTGACTGGTTGCACGGTGCACGAAGTGCTGAACGATGTGGATGCCGGCCCAATCCTGGCTCAAGCTGCCGTCCCAATCCTGAGTGATGACAGCAGGGAGCGACTCAGCCGCCGCATTCAGGCGCAGGAACACCGTTTGCTTCCCTGGGCGACGGCCCTCGCCGGTCAACGCTGGAGAACGGCAGCCACAGCTCAGGGATAGAAGGGTGCCAATGGGAGCCCTTCACTGACCGTGAGTCCCGCCATCAGATTCAGGCACTGCACCCCTTGGCCAGCCTGTCCTTTCATCAGGTTGTCGACGGCGCTCATCAACACCAGACGACCTGTCCGTCCATCCACCTGCACGGACAGAAGAGCCTGATTCGTGTGCTTGGCCCATTTGGTGGCTGGATAGGTTCCAACAGGCAACACGCGAACGCAGGGGTGGTGGCGATACACCGCTTTGAGAACCGTTGTGCAGTCTTCGGCGGTGAGGCCGGGATCCCTCAATCGTGCGTAGACCGTCGAAAGAAGGCCCCTGACCATTGGCACGAGATGAGGGGTGAACTGAATCTGAAGAGGGCATCCCGCCACGCTGCTGGCGAGCTGTTCGATTTCCGATGTATGGCGATGCCCCACCACGCCATAGGGGCTGATCGACTCCGATGCTTCGGCCAGGAGCAGATTTTCTTTCGCAGCCCGACCTCCTCCGGACGTACCGGTTTTGGCATCGATGATCAAACCCTCGGTCTCAATCAAGCCCTGTTTGAGAAATGGCAGCAAGGGCAGAAGGCTGGTGGTGGGAAAACATCCCGGAGCCGCAACAAGCCTGGCCTCGGCGATCTCAGGGCCATGCCATTCGGGCAGCCCATAAACCGCCTCTTTGCAGAGATCAGCGTCCGTGCGCTGATGGGTTCTGGCCTCATGCACATACACCGAAGCCCATTGATCAAGACTGCGGTAGCGATAGTCAGCAGAGAGATCCACCACCCTGACGCCCTTGTCGAGCAGAGGAGGCACAAGCTGACTCGCCAGTCCGTTGGGAAGACTCAACACCGCAAAATCAGCGGCTGCGGCGATGCGATCCGGATCCGGACTGTCCACGGTGAGGTCTTCACCAAGCGGCAGGAACGGGCAGATCTCGCTCCAGCAACGACCTGCGGATCGCTCACCTCCCAGGTAGGTGATGTCAAACCCTGCGTGGGAGTTCAGAAGGCGAAGGGTCTGCAGACCTCCGTACCCGGAGGCACCCACCACAGCAACCCGTTGAATCCCCATTGCGGCGACGGCACATCGATCGATCGTACCGACGTCGATAATGGTCAAAGATTTCAGGACACCTGGACCGCTGCCCGATTCCGTTGCTCATACCGAGGGGGCTACTCCCATGTTTGATTCCATTCCTGATGCACTCGCGGCCATCCGAAATGGTGAGTGCATTGTGGTTGTGGACGATGAACGCCGGGAAAACGAAGGTGATCTGATCTGTGCAGCACAGTTCGCCACCCCTGAACAGATCAATTTCATGGCCACCGACGCGCGTGGTCTGATCTGTCTCGCCATGGAGGGCGAACGCCTGGACGCGCTTGATCTCCCGTTGATGGTCGATCGCAACACCGATTCCAATCAGACAGCCTTCACGGTCAGCATTGATGCGGGCCCTGAGAATGGGGTTTCCACAGGGATCTCAGCGGACGACCGTTCGCGCACGATCCAGGTGGCGATCCAACCGGGTTCCAAACCATCGGATCTGAGGCGACCTGGACATATTTTCCCGCTCAGAGCCAGGCCGGGAGGTGTTCTCAAGCGAGCAGGACACACTGAAGCCGCAGTGGATCTCGCCCAGATGTCGGGCCTCTATCCCTCCGGTGTCATCTGTGAGATTCAGAATCCGGACGGCTCAATGGCACGTCTTCCGGAGCTGAAGATCTATGCGCGTGAACGCGGGCTGAAGCTGATCAGCATTGAAGACCTGATTCGCTATCGCCTCGATAACGAACGCTTTGTGGTGCGATCGGCTCAATGCTCACTGCCGACGGAATTCGGATCGTTTCTCGCCATTGGTTATTCCAATGAGCTGGACGGCAGTGAGCATGTCGCGCTGGTCAAAGGCGATCCCAACAACCTGAGCGAACCGGTGCTGGTGCGGATGCATTCCGAATGTCTCACCGGTGATGCCTTCGGATCCGTGCGTTGTGACTGCCGCGCTCAGCTGCATATGGCGATGAAGCACATCGAAAAAGAAGGCGAAGGCGTTGTTGTCTATCTGCGCCAGGAGGGAAGGGGCATCGGTCTGATCAACAAGTTCAAGGCCTACAGCCTGCAGGAGGGCGGTCTCGACACCGTTGAAGCCAACGAGAAGCTTGGGTTTGCACCTGATCTGCGCAATTACGGCGTCGGAGCACAGATTCTCAGCGACCTAGGAATTCACCGGCTCAATTTGCTCACCAACAACCCCAGAAAAATTGCAGGCCTGGGCGGCTATGGCCTTGAGGTGGTGAATCGTGTGCCGATGAAAGCACCTGTCGGTGATTTCAATGCCAGATATCTGGCCACCAAAAAAGAAAAGCTGGGGCATTTGCTCGATGCCATCGAACTCAGCTCTCACTGGGTTCTCTCTCTCGACAGCAACTCCACCGATGACGGGGTTCTTTCAGATCTGCTGCATCGCGTGGAACAGCTCAGCAAAATCAGTGGCCTTCAGTTACGGGCCGAACAAGGGCCACGCTTGCTGGCCTTGTGGGAACGACCACGTTTCGTCTGGTCGCTGCAGGGATCAGATCCTGACTCAGGCTCGATCATGGCAATGCTTGAAACCATGGCGAGCTGGCCGGAAACTTCAAGGCTTGGTCTTCTGCATACGGTGAATGAACAGCAGATCACCCATCCACCCCAGACACTGGAACGCAGGGAGCTCAAACGCAGCTCGTTGACTGATGCGTCGCAGGACACTGCCTGGTTCCCCGAAGGAAACCAGGCAGCCTTGATTCACTGGTCCTGAACGCTGACCTTGTTAATGCGTGTGCCGTTCTTGATGGCCATGACCACGTCCATATCACCGGTCAATCCGAAGACGGTGTGGACACCATCCAGGTGAGGCTGTGCGTCATGAACGATAAAAAACTGGCTGCCTCCTGTATTGCGACCGGCATGGGCCATCGACAGAGCACCGGGAACGTGCTTCTTGCTGTTGATTTCGCAATCGATCATGTATCCGGGACCACCGGTGCCGGGCGTTCCTCGTGAACCCTCACGGCTGTTGGGGCAACCACCCTGTGCCATGAAACCGTCGATCACGCGGTGGAAGGCAAGCCCGTCATAAAAGCCATCGCGAGCGAGCTTGACGAAATTGGCAACGGTGTTGGGAGCATCCTGTTCGAACATCTCCAGCTTGATATCGCCGGCGTCCGTGGACATGAGAACGGTCGTCAAGGCGTCAACTCGAAAACACCATGCTAGGCAGGTGGCTGTGCAGGCCGACCTCAACCACGCCATGAGTCAAACAGCCTCAGGTCCAGAGCTTGATTCCGCCCGGGTGGGAGTGATCGGCGGCAGCGGTCTGTATTCCATCAACAACCTGGAATCGGTGCGTGAGGTGCAAACCGAGACTCCGTTCGGCAAGCCATCGGATGCACTGAGAGTCGGAACACTCAACGGCGTTGAGGTGGTGTTTCTGGCTCGTCATGGGAGTCAGCACCATCTGCTTCCCAGCGAAGTCCCCTATCAGGCCAACATCTGGGCCATGCGAAGCCTCGGTGTGCGCTGGCTGATTTCAGTGTCCGCCGTGGGATCGCTGAGAGAACACCTGAGACCACGTGACATGGTGGTGCCGCATCAATTCATTGACCGGACCAGGCAACGCCCTCAGTCATTTTTCGGAAACGGATGCGTTGCGCACGTCAGCTTGGCTGATCCGTTCTGCCCCACCCTCTGTGAATGGCTGGCAACGTCAGCAGCGGCAGCCATGCCCGTAGGTCACCATCTGCATCGTGGTGGAACCTATCTCTGCATGGAGGGACCAGCGTTTTCAACCCGCGCAGAAAGCGAGCTCTACCGAAACTGGGGTTGCGATGTGATTGGCATGACCAACCACACGGAAGCACGCTTGGCGAGAGAAGCGGAAATCGCCTATGCCTCCCTGAGCATGGTGACTGACTTCGACTGCTGGCATGACGACCATGACGCCGTCACCGTGGAGATGGTGGTCGGCAACCTCAAAGCCAATGCAACGGCAACCGGGCCGATTCTGGAACGGTTAATGGGCCACTTCGCCAAAGAGCGACCCGAATCGCCAGCACACCGTGCACTGGAGCATGCGCTGATGACGGCTCCCGATGCGGTTCCTGCTGCAACACGCCAGCGCCTCGACCTGTTCACCAGTCCTTACTGGGGAAGCGTTCAGACCTGAACAGGGAGTGACTTGCCCTGACTGGCCAGCGCTGATCTCAGATCAGCGGCATGAGCTTCAAGCAGGGCATCAGCTTCCTTCGCCCCCAGATCACAGCTGCCCATCAGCAGGGCACGTTTCACTGATCCCTGGGCGCGTTCCAACAGAACAAGAGCGACTTCGCGTTTCAACCCGAGAAGGTCCCTGAGCATCCGAATGGAGCGATCGACAAGTTTGCTGTTGCTGGCAGCAACGTCAACCATCCGGTTGCCGTAGACCTTGCCAAGCCGCACCATCACCCCTGTTGAGAGGATATTGAGTGCCATTTTCGTGGCCGTTCCAGCTTTCAGGCGGGTTGAACCTGTCAACAGCTCAGGCCCTGTGAGCAGACGAACGTCGATCGCGCAAGGAAGAGGTGCCTGCTCCGAAGGAACACAAGCCATGGCAATCGTGAGTGCTCCGAGCTGCTTGGCATAGCTGAGTCCACCGCGGACATAAGGAGTCGTCCCTCCTGCAGCGATACCGACCAAACAATCCTCTGTGCGAAAACCACGTTGCTGAAGATCGGTGACCGCAGCAGATTCAAGATCTTCAAGACCCTCGGAACTCCGCAACAACGCCGGAGCACCCCCGGCAAGAACGCCCTGAACCAGCTCCGGTGGGCTGCAAAAAGTGGGTGGACATTCAGCAGCATCCAGAACTCCGAGCCGACCTGAGGTCCCTGCACCCAGATAAAACAACCGACCGTTCCGCTGAAGTCGTTCGGCAATCGCATCGATGGCCTGGCTCAGAGCCCTTCTGGCTCCAAACACAGCCTCTTGGGGCCTTCGATCCTCGTCAATGAACAGCTCAACCAGTGCATCGGTGGAGAGCTGATCAAGTTGATCACTCGCTGGATTCACCTGTTCGGTGAGCAGATAACCCCGGTCATCCGACGGAGACACCAGCGAGGGGCTGGACTCAGAGCCAATGGATGGGACGTCAGCCATGGTTAGAGAAGACCCTCAAGGCGCCGCCGAACATCATCAAGATCCTTGATGGAGGTATCCGTGTCGTCCTTGGATGCAAGTCCCTGCTGCTGGTTCAGATCCTGTTCCGGCTCCTGCTCCTGCCAGTTGGCCACGTCACGATTGGCAGTCGGTGGGGCCAGCATCAGGCGTTCATCATCCGACTTGGGCACAAAACCATCAGAGACGAAACGGGCCTCATAACCCGCTTCACGACAGAACAACTCGATCTCCTCGCGATCGAGAGCTTCAACGCTGGGAGTGGGAAAGTCCTGCGCTTCCAGCAGTCCGGCATAGCGATCAGCATCATCGCGGTTCTCAAACATCAGCACCACCGTCTGACCCGAGAGCTCGAGGGAGTGAATGCCTTCGCTGTCCTGTCCTGCGTCGTACAGGAGCACGTGAACCAACATGCTGATCAGTCGTCAACAGCAGTCTCTCATCGGAACAGGGGCCTAGTAACCGTTTGCTCGCTCAAGACTGAGTTCCTGCAGTCGTTGATAAAGCGCCCGTTCATCGTCATCCAGAGCCGCTGGGATCACAATCACAATTTCCACAAGCTGGTCTCCGCAATCGTCTCCAAGCTGAAGACCGCGACCGCGCAATCTCAACAGTCGTCCGCTGGATGAACCCGGAGGGACCTGGAGGGTCACCGGGCCGGACAGAGTGGGCACATCAACAGCACAACCAAGCGCGGCATCCGGAGGAAGCAACTCAAGTCGGTAATGCACCCGAAGACCATCAATGCGCAGCCCGTCATCCGTGATCACCCGCAGGTGCAGGAAATGATCGCGACCTCCCGGTGCAACCCCTTCCAGGCGCAACCGCCAACCATCTCCGGCTCGAGGCGGAGTCCCGACTTCAACCAGGGTGCCGTCCCCTAGCTCCAGCTCCACGGTTGTGCCCTGAAGGGCCTGATCCGGTGAGAGATCAACAACCGTTTCCAGATCGTCTTCACTGCGGACCGGAGGGGGTGGTTGCGGCGAAGCCTCAGGCCAGTGAGCCCCATACGCCTGGTCAGTCCCTGCGCTGGGGTCTGACGGCTGCTCTGGCACGTCCTGATCTCTTGCAGCCTGCTCTCGACGAACAGGCTCTCGTTCCAGACCGAGAACAACGGCAAGGTAGTCCTCAAAATCGGGAAATCCAGTGCTGAAAGGGTCAGTTGCAGCAACTCCTCCGCGTTGGCGCGTCTGCCATTCCTTGCGCCGCTCAGGGTTGCTGAGCACCGCATAAGCCTCATTGACCAGCTTGAAGCGTTCTTCGGCGTGACGATCATTGCCATTCAGATCAGGGTGCCAGCGTCTGGCTTCACGCCTGAATGCCCGCTTGAGCGCGTCCGGAGCTGCGCCAGGCTCCAGACCAAGCAATGACCAGTAGTCCGGTTCAGCGGAAGTTGTCATCGTCCCAGGGGTCAATCCCTCTGCGTCCACCACTCATGCGTCCGTCGTAACGGTCGTAGCGGGTTTGTGGCGATGCCCAGGGATCATCATCCCAGTCGTCTTCGGCAAACAGCTCGTCCTTGAGAGTGCCGAGGGTACTTTTCAGTCCCTGCAGAGGACCCGCCTCGGTCTGACGCTCAGCCGTGAGTCGACGGTTCAGACCGAACAGCGCTTCCTGAAGACCGCTCACAGCCATCTCAAGCTCCTGAAGATCGTCCTGCTGAAGGAGATCCTGAACATCACGAACCGACATCTCCACTGCTCTTTGCTGACGTTCTGCGCCATAGGGACCGAGCTCCAGAGCAGCATCACGAAGGCGACGCTCGGCCTGTGCCACCAGGGTCATCGCCGAATTGCGCCGCTCAATGGTGGAGCGCTTGCGACGGTCTTCATCAGCGCGTGCTTCGGCTTCAGCAAGGAGACTCTGAATTTCATCCTCACTGAGTGTTGATCCTCCCTGGATGGTCACCGACTGCTTGCGGCCTGTCGTCCGGTCCGTTGCACTCACCTGAAGGATTCCGTTGGCATCAATATCAAAGGCAACCTGAATCTGAGGCACACCACGCGGGGCGGGAGGAATACCCGAAAGACGGAAACGGCCGAGTGATTTGTTGTCTGTCGCCATCTGGCGCTCTCCCTGCCAGACATGAATTTCGACAGACGATTGATTGGGCTCCGACGTGCTAAACACGTCGGACTGACGGACAGGGATCTGGGTATTGCGAGGAATCAACACCTTCATCAGGCCTCCGATGGTTTCCAAGCCCAGCGACAGCGGCGTGACGTCATTAAGAAGCAGATCGCGCAGTTCACCGGTGATGATTCCTGCCTGGACCGCTGCGCCCACGGCAACGACCTCATCTGGATTCACCGACTGGCAGGGATCATTGGGAATGAGTGTTCTGACCAGCTGCTGAACCATCGGCATGCGGGTGCTTCCGCCAACAAGCACCACGTCATCAATGTCTTCAGCGGCCCAACCGGAATCTCTGAGTGCTGACTGAACCGGAACGAGCAACCGGTCGAGAAGATCTGGGCACAATCCCTCGAAGGTTTCCCGATCCAGAGTTGTTTCGATGTGAAGAGGGCCGTCAGCGCCTGTCGCGATGAAGGGCAGAGAGACGGGCGTTGAGGTCACACCGGAGAGCTCCTGCTTGGCCTTTTCAGCAGCTTCGGTGAGTCGTTGCAGTGCCTGGCGATCACGCCTCAGGTCGACACCGTGCTCCTTGAGAAAAGCTTCCGCAAGCCAGTCAACAATGCGTTGATCAAAGTCGTTGCCACCCAGTTGGGTGTCTCCATTGGTGGCTTTGACATCGAAAACACCATTGGCGATCCTCAGCAGCGACACATCGAAGGTTCCGCCACCGAGATCGAAAACGAGGGCGCGACGGACCGCACTGCGATCAAAGCCGTAAGCGAGAGCTGCAGCAGTGGGTTCATTGAGAATCCGCTCAACATTGATTCCCGCCAGACGACCGGCATCCCGGGTGGCCTGACGCTGGGCATCGTTGAAGTAGGCGGGAACAGTGATGACTGCGGATTCCACCTCTTCGCCGAGATAGGTGGAAGCGTCATCCACAAGCTTGCGCAGGATGCTGGCCACCAGTTCCTCTGGGGCATACTCACGCTCGGTCTGAGGACATGCCACGCGGACATTGCCCTGGCTGTTGGAACGGACCGTGTAGGGAACGGTGAGTGATCCGTCGTCGATTTCATCCCAGGCACGACCGACAAAACGCTTGAGATTGGAAAAAGTGTTGCGCGGATTGAGAACCAGCTGACGTCGAGCCGGTTGACCCACCAGGAGTTCGTTGTCTTTGGTGTACCCCAAGACAGAGGGGGTCGTCCGGGTCCCCTCCGCATTGGCAATCACCACGGGCCGCCCGGCCTCAAGAACAGCCACGACGGAATTGGTGGTACCCAGGTCGATTCCGACGATCCGGCCCATAAAAGCCTGTGTGGAATCCCACGGTAACGGCCCAAACAGCTCTCACCCAGCCCCCCACGCACGCATCCCACAGAGTGCTTTAACGCGCTCTTAGTGATCCGGGTGCCGTTGGACCGTTACGTTTCAAGGGTCTGTTCAGAACAGAATGCCCGGGTCGTTGGAGCTGTATCGCTTACGGCGACGTCCGCCGATTGAAAAATCGGTGGATGGCGGTTTCAGGATCCTGGCGATCGTGCTGGCCTCCGTGGTGGCAATGGTGCTGCTGGCCATCCTCATCGTGGTGTTCTGGGGATCGCTGGATTCGATGGGCCGATATGGCTGGTCTTTTCTGGTGACCTCCAACTGGAATCCAGTCAAAGATGAATACGGCGCTTTCACAGCCATTTACGGAACGCTGCTGACATCGCTGCTGGCATTGCTGATTGCAGTGCCTCTCGGTGTGGGAACAGCGATCTTCATCACCGAAAACATCATTCCCCTGAGACTCCGAACGCTGATCGGATTGATGGTGGAGTTGCTGGCGGCGATTCCCTCAGTGGTGTTGGGACTTTGGGCCATCTTCGTGATGGAACCGTTCATCCGTCCCTTCCTCGAAGTCCTGCACAAGACCCTCGGCTGGCTGCCTTTCTTTTCAACGGATCCCATGGGACCTGGAATCGCACCGGCGGTGTTGATTCTCGTTGTGATGATTCTGCCGATCATCACGGCGATCTCCAGAGACTCACTCAACCAGGTGCCGATGAAGCTGCGTCAAGCCGCCTACGGCGTTGGCACAACGCGCTGGGGGGCCATTCTCAACGTGATGCTTCCGGCTGCAATCTCAGGAATTGTGGGAGGCGTCATGCTGGCCCTTGGACGAGCCATGGGTGAAACGATGGCCGTCACCATGATCATCGGCAACTCGAACACCTTCAGCTGGTCACTGCTGGCACCCGGTAACACCATTTCAGCGATGCTTGCCAATCAGTTTGGCGAGGCCGACGGAAGCCAGGTTTCGTCGCTCATGTATGCAGCATTCATCTTGATGATTCTCACCCTTGCGGTGAACCTTCTGGCCCAATGGTTGGTCAAACGTCTGAGCCTCAAGTACTGAACCATGGCACTTTCACCAGCATTCAGCCAGAGACGAGACATCCCAGACCTGTCGTATAAGCAGGGCTTGAGGCGCAATTTACTCAACAGAGTTCTGACGTTTCTGGCCGGATTGTTTTCAGCGATAGCCGTTCTGCCGTTAATTGCCGTACTGGCATATGTGCTGATCAAGGGTGGAGGTGTGCTCAACCTGAGTCTGTTCACTGCAGCATCAACAGGACTTGAAGGTGGTGGCATTGGCAACGCTGTGATCGGCACAATCATCGTCACCTTTCTATCGGCTCTGATCGCCATTCCAGTCGGGGTAGGAGGTGGGATTTTTCTTGCTGAGTATTCGGGAGGTGGGGTCTTTGCGAATTTTATTCGCTTCGGGACCAACGTGATGGCAGGCGTCCCATCAATTATTGCCGGTGTCTTTGTTTATGCTGTGATCGTCAAAACAAAGATTATTTTTGGCAACTCCTACAGTGCAATTGCAGGTGGCGTTGCATTGTCGATATTGATGCTGCCGACGGTCATCAAGACCACTGACGAGGGGCTAAAGCTGGTTCCCGACGATCTCCGTCGCGCCGCGTTGGGTGTGGGCGCATCCAAATTCGTCACGATTCTGCGAATCACCCTTCCTTCAGCCTTCACCCCCATTGCCACAGGTGTGGTGTTATCGATTGCGAGAGCAGCAGGAGAGACAGCGCCATTGATTTTCACAGCTCTGTTTTCACCCTTCTGGCCTGAAGGATTCGATGCAATTTTCCACCCAATTGCAACGCTTTCAGTACTGATCTACAACTTTGCGACACTGCCCTATGAATCTCAGAACGAACTCGCATGGGCAGCATCGTTCGTGCTTGTTCTATTTATCCTGTTGATCAATATGTTTGCTCGATGGCTAAGACGCTTTGCCTCCAATTGAAGCACCAATCTTTAACCAAATGACTTCCACCAGCCAGTCGAGCAGCGCCGTCACAAAAGACATCTGCCTCTCCATTCAGAACACCACAATCAGCTACGGCAGCTATGAGGCCGTCAAGAGCGTTTACTGCGATATTCCTCGAGGCAAAGTCACCGCATTCATCGGCCCATCAGGTTGCGGTAAATCAACGGTTCTGAGAGCACTGAATCGGATGAATGATCTGATTGAGGGCTGCAGCCTGAAAGGACGCGTGCTGTTCGACGGAGCTGATCTTTATGGCCCGTCAGTCGATCCGGTGGAAGTGAGGCGCCGAATAGGCATGGTGTTCCAGCAACCGAATCCGTTCCCAAAAAGTATTTATGAAAATATTGCTTTCGGTGCTCGAATCAATGGCTACACAGGAGATATGGATGAATTGGTTGAACGTTCACTACGCCAAGCTGCCGTTTGGGATGAGTGCAAAGACAAACTCAATGAGAGTGGGTACTCCCTGTCTGGCGGTCAACAACAACGCCTCTGCATTGCACGCACGATCGCGATTCAACCGGAAGTGATCCTGATGGATGAGCCCTGCTCAGCTCTGGATCCAATCTCGACATTGAAAATCGAGGAAACGATGCACGAATTGAAGAAGAGTTTCACGATCGTGATTGTGACGCACAATATGCAGCAGGCCTTGAGAGTTAGTGATATGACCGCTTTCTTTAATGCTGAAGCAGTCGAAGGAGGATCTGGAAAAGTCGGCTATCTCGTGGAGTTCAACGAAACAGAAATGATCTTCAATTCACCATCTCAACAAGCCACACAGGATTACGTCTCAGGTCGATTCGGCTGATCAACCGTTTGTGGATGAATTGAAAGCATCGATCCCCATAGATCGATCGCTGTGAACCTTCCAATAAAAAACCGGTCCCATGGGACCGGCTGAAAACGGAGAGGGAGGGATTCGAACCCTCGATAGAGTTGCCCCTATACAGCATTTCCAGTGCTGCGCCTTCGACCACTCGGCCACCTCTCCAGGGGCTCGTCTGGCACGTCAGAATGTAGCAGGGCGTTTCCACTTCACTGAATGAGGCCGACTCATCGGGTCACCATCCACTGGAGACAGAAAGGTCGGGTGATTTCTCATGAGGTGCCGGAGGGTGATTACATCCTGCAGAGCTTTGAACAACAGGGAGATCCACTGCCTTTTTCGTGCCGAAACGGTTGTTGCACGACCTGCGCTGTTCGTGTTCAGCAGGGTGAACTGGATCAACAGGAAGCCATGGGACTCTCCAGAGAACTGAGGGCCAAGGGCTATGGGCTTCTCTGTGTGGCAAGAGCTATTGGCCCTCTTGTCGTTGAAACTCAGGATGAGGATGAGGTCTACGACCTGCAATTCGGTCGACACTTCGGCAGAGGGACGATCAAACGTGAGATCCCTCTCGAGGAACTCGAAACCTGGAATGAATGACAAAGCAACATCTTGATTGCGATGCAGCCGCCGCAGATGCCGGACTGGCGGCCCTGAGACTTGAGGAACTCAGTCAGGTCGCCAGAGCGACAGCTGCTTTGGGTGGATCGGTGCTCATGCAGCATTACGGGCAACACGTCTCGATCCGAGAGAAAGGACGTGCCGGAGATCTGATCACCGATGCCGATCTGGCTGCTGAGAAAGCCGTGCTCAGCGGTCTTGGCGAAGCAACCCCTGAGATTCCGGTTTTGGCAGAGGAATCAGGAGCACAAGGCGATGTTTCCGAACTGTGCTGGTGTGTTGATCCTCTCGATGGCACGACGAATTTCGCGCACGGATACCCCTTCTTTGCCACATCAATCGGCTTGCTCTGGAAAGGTCTCCCGATCCTCGGGGCGGTGGCTGTTCCGTTGTTGCAGGAGGTGTTCTGGTGCTGTCCCGGCACAGGAGCTTTCCTCCATGACCATCGCATCAAGGTGAGTGGCTGTACGTCACTGGAAGACAGCCTGCTGGTGACTGGTTTCGCCTATGACCGCAGGGAACGCGCGGACAACAACTACGCGGAGTTCTGCCGGTTGACCCACAAGACAAGGGGTGTGCGTCGCGGTGGAGCTGCAGCTGTTGATTTGGCCTATGTGGCTGCGGGACGAGTCGATGGTTACTGGGAGCGAGGCTTATCTCCTTGGGATCTGACAGCTGGAGCTGCTTTGGTGGCGATCGCAGGAGGTGAAGTCAGTGATTACCGAGCGCGGAATTACGACATCTCGTCCGGTCGGATTCTGGCCAGTGGCCCTGGGCTGCACAGCACACTTCAGAGTGAACTCGAGGGGATCAAGCCTTTCGCAGAACGGCTCTACGCAGACTGAAACCCGGGCCATGGGATCCTGATCGAAGCAGCGATAGGCGCGATGGCCCTGCAACCCGCCTCAGGCGTGAGAGATCTCAATCCTCAGCAGGTTCAGCGCAACCAGGAACTCAGAGAAACACTGGCGGAGGTGTTTCGTCTCTGGGGATACGAGGAAGTCACGCCTCCCAGGATTGAACGGATGGACACGCTCAAGGCAGGAGGAGCCATCGACAGCCGAGACATCGTGAGACTCGTCGCGGATGAACCACTGGGACTGAGACCAGAACTGACTGCCTCCATTGCCAGAGCAGCCTGCACGCGGCTGTTAGAGCGCCAACGCCCATTACGACTCTGGAGTTGCGGAACGGTCTTCGAGTCAAGAACAGCCGACGAAGGCGGTCAGTGCATTGAGGAGAACCTGCACTGCGGTGTTGAGCTATTCGGAGGCCTGGGGGTTGAGTCAGAACTTGAGTTGTTCAGTCTCTTGCTGGCATCGCTGAAGGGCCTGAACCTGAACCAGAGCCATCAACCCAGGCTGTTGATCGGACACACCAGCCTGATGGACCTGTTGCTCGAACCTTTTGATGCGAGGCAGAGGCACAGGATCCGAACCTGCCTCAGTCAGTACGACCGCCTGGGACTGCAGGAGCTTGAACTGGAGAACGCTGCGCATCACAACCTGGCTTCCTGGCTCGACCGACGAGGCAGTCCCGGGGAGATCCTCGAAGCACTGGATACGCAGTATCCCAATCAAGCTGTGCTGAAGCAGCTGCAGAGATTGTTCACACATCTCCACCCTCTTGCTGAAAATTCGGGCCTGCAACTGCAACTCGACCCAACATTTCAACCTCATTACGAGCTCTACGACGGAATCGTGCTGCAACTGGTCTGTCAGGGAACATCCGCTCCCGTTGTTATCGCGCGCGGCGGACGGTACGACTCACTCGTCAGAAGACTTGGCGGTGAAGGTGCTGAGGCAACAGGTCTGGGATTCAGCTACTGCGTGGATGACATCAGGGATCTGCCGGGAGATCCCATCCCCACAACCCGTGAAGAGACCGCGGCGCTGATCTGTTTTGGGCCCAAGCAAACTCTCGAGTCAGCACTGCAGCGCCAGATGGCGCTGCACCAACAAGGAAGGATCAGCGTGCTGGATCATCGTGCCTGCAGCGATCAGGCTGAAGCCCTGGATCGCCTGAAACAGTCGGGCTGCGACAGTCTCGAGTGGATCGATCCCTAAGATCAGCCGGCGCTGAGCGGATGCATGGCTCACACGATCGTGACCGACGTCTGCGAAGGAGGGGGCGATTGCGTCGACGCCTGTCCTGTCGCTTGCATCACACCTGGAACTGGTAAAAACACAAAAGGAACTGAGTATTACTGGATTGATTTCGAAACCTGCATTAACTGCAGCGTTTGTCTGCAGATCTGCCCCCTCGAGGGCGCAATCCTGCCCGAGGAACGATCAGAGCTCCAACAGCCACGGACGCTCTGACGTACGGAAAACTCTCCAAGCAAGCTCTTGATCAGCAGCACCCACCATGACTAATTTTCAGCAAACTCATGCGTGCTGATGTCGGTGCTTGAACAGGGTCAGATTCAGATCCATACCGAAAACATTTTTCCAATCATCAAGAAGGCCGTTTATTCAGGCCACGAGGTATTTCTAAGAGAACTTGTCAGCAACGGCACTGATGCCATCAGCAAGCGACGCATGGCTGCAATGGCAGGCGATTGTTCTGAAGGAGATGAAGGTCTGATCAATATCACTGTTGATCGAGAAGCAAAGACGGTCAAAATCAGTGACAACGGAATCGGCATGACTGCTGATGAAGTGAAAAAGTACATCAATCAGGTCGCATTCTCCAGTGCAGAAGATTTTCTGGAAAAATACAAACAGGAGTCAGACGCCATCATCGGACATTTCGGCCTTGGCTTCTATTCCAGCTTCATGGTTGCCAAAGAGGTTGAACTGATCACACGTTCAGCCCGTCCCGACAGTGACGCAGTTCGCTGGGTTTGCGACGGATCACCCGCATTCAAACTCGAGAGTCACGAAAGATCTGAGCCTGGAACAGATGTCATCCTCCATTTAATGGATGATGAACTGGAGTATCTGGAGCCAGCAAGGTTGCGCACACTGATCACCCAGTACTGCGACTTCATGCCTATTGATGTTCAACTCGAAGGTGAAAGTGTCAACAAGCGCAACCCAGCCTGGAGGAGAAATCCAAGAGAAATGTCCGACCAGGACTATATCGACCTTTACCACTATCTTTACCCATTCCAGGGAGATCCTCTACTCTGGGTTCACTTAAATACCGACTACCCCTATACACTGCAGGGAATCCTCTTCTTCCCTCAATCGGTGGGTCGAGCTGACTGGGAAAAGGGAGATATTCGATTGTATTGCAATCAAGTTTATGTGAGTGATTCGATCAAGGAAATTGTTCCGCGCTATCTGCTTCCTCTGAGAGGAGTGATTGACTCCCCCGATATTCCTTTGAATGTGAGCAGAAGTGCTCTCCAAACAGATCGCAAAGTACGATCTATCGGCAACTTTGTTGCCAAGAAAGTTGCTGATCGCCTGAAGAATCTGAAGAAGGACCAACCAGAACAATACGCTGAAGCTTGGGACTCTCTGGCGCCTTTTGTGAAAATAGGCGCTATGGAAGATGATAAGTTTGCCGAGCAGGTTTCCGATTTGATTCTGTTCACAACAACTGCAGAAGCAACTGAGGGAGAACCCGAACCGATCAAGGCAGGAGAAAAAAATTACACAACATTGTCGTCATACCAGGGGAGACTTTCAGACACGCAATCCAAACGGATTCTTTACTGCACTGATGAAGTGGCCCAGGCTGGTGCGCTGTCCCTCTGGAAAAGCCAGGGAGCTGAAGTGGTTTTCGCCGAAACGGTCATCGACAGTCAGTTTCTGCCATGGCTTGAGGCAACCAATGAACAGTTCAAATTCCAGAGAGTGGATGCGGAGCTCGACGAAAGTCTCCGCGATGAGAAGCCGGAAATCAGTGACCAGGATGGTGAAACGCAGAGTGAATCGATCAGAAACCTGATCAAAGAAGCACTTAGCAACGACAAAGTCACGATTCAGGTACAGGCGCTGAAGGGAGGTGAAGATGCCCCACCAGCCATGATCCTGCTTCCGGAGCAGATGCGACGCATGAATGACATGGGCGCGCTGATGGATCAACGGTTGCCCGGGTTGCCTGACCACCATGTGCTGCTGATCAACCGCCGGCATCCGCTTGTCGAAGGACTGCTGAGATTGTCTTCAGGAGGCGTGCTTGTCGGAACTGAACAGTCGTCCCCTAGCAAGCAACTGGCTTCAGAGCTCGCTTTGCACCTGTATGACATGGCACGCTTAAGCGTGGGTGGACTGGAACCCAATGAGCTGGCGGGCTTCCAGACACGCAGCGCCAGGCTGATGTCCGAGCTGGTCAGCAAAGGGACCTGACCAGGTCTGTTTGCTAAATTGGCTGCTTGGCCAATGGCCACTGAAACAAAGGATCGTCATCATGTCCCGGGTGTGTCAGCTCACTGGTACGCGTGCCAATAACGGAATGGCAGTGAGCCACTCCCATATCAGAACCAAAAAGCTGCAGCAGGCCAACCTGCAGCAACGACGACTCTGGTGGGCAGAAGGCAACCGCTGGGTGAATCTTCGGATCACAACCCGTGCCCTGAAGACCATTCAAAAGAAAGGTCTTGGTGCCTATGCCAAGTCCCTTGGCATTGATTTGGCCAAAGTCTGAATCGTTACTGACATGCCTCAGCTTGTGCTGAAACGCCGAGACTTTCTCGGCATCACAATCACTGGGGCAGCAGCTCTGTTTTGGAACCCGTCAAAGGCAAAGGCCCTTGGAGGCAAGCTTCCCGAGATTGGAGATCCAGCACCCAGTTTCAACCTCCCAGGCACTCTGGGGGGAAGCGAGTCAAAAAACTGGAACCTGGACGACTGGGCCGGTCGCTGGCTTGTGCTTTATTTCTATCCGAGAGACTTCACGTCTGGTTGCACGATTGAAGCTCACGGCTTCCAGGAATCACTCAAAGATTTCAACGCTCATCAGTGCGATATCGCAGCAGTTTCAGCTGACAGCGTTGATGATCACGAGTCATTTTGCAGCAGCGAAGGACTCGACTTCACGTTGCTATCCGATCCTGAAGGCAAGGTCAGTCGTCAGTACGGTTCATGGATGGCCCCGTACTCACTTCGGCACACATTTTTGATCGATCCGAAGGGTGTTTTACGCGCACGCTGGACGGGAGTCAGACCTGTTGGGCATGCTCAGGACGTGCTAAATACTTTGGTGTCAGAACAGAGTAATTCCATTGCTTAACAGAATCTCTGAGGAGCTGAATCGTGGAGTTAAATCAGAATCATACGGGAGTTCATGCCAATGAATTTGAACATCGGCAGCAGTAATTTTATCATTCTTTATCATCGGACACCGTTCGATGAAGCAAAAGATGATTCAGGTCAACGGGTTTGGAGAGACCAAAAGAGTCCGAATGGAATTATCCCGACTCTGAGAAACCTGTTCCGAGACCGAGACAACGGAACCTGGATTGCCTGGCGACAGGTTGATGACTTAACGAATGCCGAAGATGAACGAATTACGATGGATGAACCTGCTTCATTCACACTAAGACGAATACCACTGGAACAGGAACAGATTTCAAGCTTTTACCACGTTACTTCCAAGGAATCATTCTGGCCAATTTTACATACATTCCCAAATTACTTTGACGTTAACAATACCGATTGGAGTATTTTCGAAGAAGTAAATCAACGCTTTGCGGACGCTGCATGCTCAGAAGCAGCCCCAGGGGCAACTGTATGGATTCATGATTACAACCTTTGGCTGGTTCCTGGATACATTCGCAGCAAGCGTTCAGACTTAAAAATAGCTTTTTTCCACCACACTCCATTCCCCAGTAGTGATGTGTTTTCAATCCTTCCCTGGAGGAAGCAGATTGTGGAAAGCTTACTCAGTTGCGACGTCGTTGGATTTCATATTCCTCGTTATACAGAGAACTTCGCAAGGGCCGCGAATTGTCTGCTTGGAGTGGAAAAAGGAGAAAAACAAAACGTTTCTCTTCGATTTCTTGGTTGTGGATCTGCCTTGACAGAGCCATGTGAAACCCCATGGCTGAATTATCGAGGGCGAAAGGTGCGCCTTCTATCATCTCCAGTTGGAACGTCTCCGGATGTTATTCAAGCGCTCACAAAAGATTCGCATGTCCGTCATTTATCAGAGCGTATCGACGAAGATACAAAGAAAGGACGAAAGCTTATCCTTTCTGCCAGCAGAGTCGATTACACCAAAGGTAACGAAGAATTGTTATTGGCATTTGAGCGACTGCTTGAACGTCGTCCCGACCTGCACGGAACAGTTGTGCTGATGTTGGCCTGCGTTGCCGCAGCTTCAGGAATGAGAATCTATGAAGATACCCAGCGACTGATTGAAGAAACAGCTGGTCGTATTAATGGGCGTTTCAGCAAAATGGACTGGGTTCCAATTCGGTTCTCAACACGCAGAATTCCCTATGAGGAGATGGTGGCTTGGTTTTCACAAGCAGATATCTGTTGGATCACACCACTTCGTGACGGTCTTAACCTGGTAGCCAAGGAATATGCCGCCGCCAGAAAAGGGCAGGCTGGAGTTCTCGTACTGTCCGAATTTACAGGTGCTTCAGTGATTCTGGATGGTGCAGTTCTGACCAATCCTTATTCGCATAAACAGATGGATGCTGCCATTGACGCAGCGATTGATATGCCCATATCAGAACAGGTCGAAAGAATGGAGAAAATGAGTTCAGCAGTGGAAGCATTCACTGTGTCGGACTGGGCGGATGAACAAATGGGTGCACTTGAGACCCAGGAGTAAAAGCATGCTCTGGATCAGAAGGAGATCATTCAGGCTTTTGATGGTCTCGATCATCATCATCGCCAGCGGTCTCTTTGGTCTTTCTGTGGTTGCAAGACAACCGGAGCATGTCTCCATCTTGATGCCGGCTCCCTTCGCTGATTCGACTGTTGAACTCGTTAAAAGGTTTAATCGACAACACCAGGGTCGAATTCATCTGAATGTGATCAGGGGTCCTCTGGAAACTGAGGCAATTTCAGACTTGGCAATCAGCAGTCTTTTATTGGGTGATACGCCCTTTGATGGACTTCTGATGGACGTGACCTGGGTGCCGAAATATGCAAAGGCGGGATGGCTCGAATCCCTTGACAACTATTTCAGCAACGATGAAGTGAATGCACTTGCCTCAGGGGCCAGTGAAGGGAATCACTATCAGGGGTCACTGTTGCGTTGGCCGCTCACTGCAGACATCGGTCTTCTGTACTGGCGAACAGACCTGATGGATGAACCCCCTCGAACTCCGCAAGAACTGGAAAGCATCAGTCAGAAACTTCAATCCAGCGGCAGCGTCCCCTATGGCTATGTCTGGCAGGGAAGGCAATATGAAGGACTCAGCTGTGTTTTTCTCGAGATCATTGATGGTTTTGGCGGTACATGGTTTTCACCCGAATCCGGGCAAATTGGATTGGACAAGCCAGCGGGATTTGCCGCTGCAGAGTGGCTCGATGGCCTGATGCAACGAGGCATCAGCCCACGGGCCGTCACCAACTTTTCTGAATCTGAGGCCTTGCAAAGTTTCAAGTCCGGCCAGGCTGCCTTCATGCGCAACTGGCCCTATGCATGGGCTGAATTACAAAAAAATGACAGTCAGGTTAGGGACAAAATTGGTATTACAACGATGGTGGCGCAAAAGGGCGATCAACCTGCTGCAACCCTGGGAAGTTGGGGACTGAGTTTATTGAAGGGGTCCGAAAATCCTGAATCAACCGTTGAGGCGATTAAATTCCTCACCAGCGAGGAATCACAACGCTATTTGTATAGCCAATACGGCTATACGCCAACTCAAAAAGCGATCTTCAATGATCAGAACCTGCTGAAGGAGCATCCTTCCTTGCAATCCATCGGTGAAGCCTTGGCGTATGCACGTTCCAGACCAGAAACTCCCCTTTATGCGCAGGTCAGTGATGTTCTACAGCGGAAACTCAGCGGCACACTCACTGGCATGACATCCCCCAAAGCAGGAATGCAACAAGCCGAGCAATCGACAATTCAGGTGCTTGAAGCAGCAGGAGCAGCCCCCTAATGCCATTGATGCTGCTGCTGCTTCCATCCCTGCTCTTCCTGATTGCGGTGTTTGCACTGCCGCTGATTCGCTACGCGTGGCTCAGCTTCCACGCTGATTCCGTGATGACAGGACTGCTGGCCATCCCCAATCAGGGGGCGAACTGGCAGCGGTTCTTGCATGATTCCCGTTACTGGCAGGACCTGCTCCAGACGCTTCGCTTCGCCTTTGTCTCGGTGACGGCTGAGATCGTGCTCGGCTTGATCATTGCCTTGATCCTCAATCAGCCCTTGCGCAAGCGGGCACTGATCCGATCCTCCTCATTAATTCCATGGGCCTTGCCCACAACGGTGATGGCGCTGGGCTGGAGATGGATTTTCAATACTCCCTATGGGCCCCTTGACCGGCTGATGCAATCGGGATTGGGACGACCGCTCAACGCACTCGGAGAACCATCGATTGCATGGATCACCACCGTCTACGCGGACATCTGGAAAACCACGCCATTTGTTGCGCTGATCCTGCTTGCCGGCCTGCAGACGATTCCCTCTGATCTCTACGAAGCTGCAAAACTTGAGGGAGCAGGTCCCTGGATCTGTCTGCGGCGCATCACGGTTCCTCTCCTGCTTCCCTATTTGGGTCTTGCGCTGATGTTCAGACTTGCTCAGGCATTCGGAGTGTTTGATCTTGTCCAGGTGATGACCGGAGGTGGACCAGCGAGCAGCACGGAGAGTATTGCTCTTTATGCCTATTGGAACGCTCTGCGTTTTCTCGATTTTGGATATAGCGCAACCATCATGATTGGCAGCTTCGTGATTCTCTGTTCACTCATTGTGATTGCCTGGTTGGTGATCTCGATGGCTCGAAACCGTTGCGCAGGAGCTTTCGCAAAATGAAAGCAACACGTTTAGTGGTTATCACTTTGTTGATCTGGTCACTCAGCCCATTGGCCTGGCAGCTTTACACCTCGTTCTGCACGGATCAGGCTCTGGTGACACCGTTTGCTTCACTTGATCAACGTTGGACACTCGCCCATTATCAAAGTGTTCTGCAGAGTAATCCCCCTTTCATACGCTATCTCTTCAATAGTTTATTCGCAGGAGCCGTCTCAACAGTCCTCACATTGTTATTGGCAATTCCCGCAGGTTATAGCCTAAGCAAACTCGGGCAGCGAAGTGCACTGATCGTCAAATGTGTATTAATTGGATGTGCATTATTCCCCTACGTTCTGCTCTTTCTGGCATTACTAGAGATCGCCAGACACCTACAACTGGGAAACAGCCTGATTGCACTTGCCATTCCCTATGCAGCACTATCGCAACCTTTGGCAGTTCTGCTTCTCACAAATGCATTTTCAGATCTGCCTCCTGAGCTCGAAGATGCAGCCAGAGTTGAAGGCTTAAGCGTTTTGCAACGATTTCGTTGGATCCTGCTTCCACTGATTTCACCAGCCATTGCCAGCACAGCAATTCTTGTATTTCTGTTCTCTTGGAATGAATATCCAATCGCACTCACATGGATCAGCGACTCAGATCAATTAACACTACCAGTTGCGATGGCAAGAATTGCGGGATCATCCATTCATTCAGTTCCTTACGGTCCTTATGCAGCAGCGACAGTGATTGGTTCCATACCCCTCATCCTATTGGTCATGGTGTTCCAAAAACCGATTGTTTTGGGCTTAACCACTGGAGCCGTTAAGGGATGACACTTGAACTCAAGCAGGTCGGGCGAGCCATCAACAACCAATGGATTGTTGAAAACCTGACCATGACGATCGCAGACAATGAATGTCTTGCTCTCGTAGGACCAAGTGGTTGCGGCAAAAGCACAACATTGCGCCTAATCGCAGGACTTGATCCTGTTAGCTCCGGATCGATTCACATCAGTGGTCGTGACATCACACCCCTCTCTCCGGCTGAGCGAAGCGTTGGCATGGTGTTTCAAAGCTACGCACTGCTTCCGCACCTGACGGTGTTTGAAAACCTCGAACTTGGTTTGCGGATTCGAGGCGTATCCAAACGCGAAAGAACCTCAAAGATCAGACAGATTCTTGAGCTGGTGCAACTTCTGAATCGAGCCGGCAATCGCCCTGCTGAGCTCTCAGGTGGTCAGCGTCAAAGAGTTGCCTTGGCCAGGGCACTGCTCAGAAACCCTGAGGTTTATCTTCTCGATGAACCAATGAGCAATCTGGATGCACAGTTAAGAGAGGATATTCGTCCTGAACTTCGTCGACTGGTCCTGGAGCAAAACAAACCGACCATCTATGTCACTCATGATCAACATGAAGCCATGGCAATGGCACAACGGATCGCTGTACTTCGTGAAGGAACAATCGAACAGATTGATACCCCATACAATCTCTACCACAATCCTTGCAGCCTTTTCGTTGCGCGTTTCATTGGTCGACCACAAATCAATTGCCTGAAGGACGAGTCAGATCATCTTCGCGCTGTGAGACCAGAATCGATTCATTTTTCTGATTCAGGATTACCCGGCAAGCTTCAATCGAGAGAATGGCTGGGGAATTCCCAGTTGCTGTTCGTTGAAACACAACAAGGATTGATTCGAATGATGGCACCTCCTGAGCAGAACATTCCGGAACAGATCAAACTGACCTGGCGGGCTGAGGACGAAATTTTCTTCAACGCTGAAACAGGATGTCGTTTAAGCCGATAATTTTTGAAGTTCACCAACAAGCATGGTCTCGTGAAGCTGAGCATCACGCTTGAGTTGCTCGATCTGTGAGCCATCGCGATGGGCCGTCATCGCTGCCTGCCATTGGTGGTTCAACTGATCGGCGTTGAGCGCATCGTTTAGATCCACCCAGGGCAAGGCCGCAAGTTGAGCGGCTGCCTTCACTTTCGGGTCATAACTCAGTGCTGCGGTCGGGCAACCTGCCGTTGTAGCGAGAATCAAGGCATGCAGACGCATTGCGATGACCAGTGCCGATTCACTAAACAACGACTGGACCTGCTGAAGAGAGTCGGCCTGGATCTGCACGGAACGTCGACACAATCCCTCAGGGATCACATTTCGACTGCGTAAATCATTCCACAATGAGGCGTCCTGATCTGCGTGGAAAGCCAGCCAGACCACTTCAGAACAACCACTGGAACTGAATCGATCAACCGCCTCGAGAAGAACACTCCAACCCTTGATGTCTAATAAAGGAGTGGGTCTCCAGCAGAGGATCAGCCGGTTTCCACCCCTCCAGGATGGCGAGGGATGACGCCACACCGGGTCAGGTCCCATCACCATGGGAATGCTGAGCCCCCAGCGCTGCGCCAGCCCCATCGAGCCTGGATCCCTCCAGGACACAGCAGTTACTCCAGAGAGTGTGTGTTTCACCAAGAAACTGCTGAATCGACCCTGCAATGGCCCTAGTCCCTGACCCCAGAGCAGAATTGAAAGACGCTTGAAACGGGCGATCCAGAGGAGAACGAGATAGTAAACAAGGCTTTTAAAGCTGGTTCCGTCCTGAAGCAAACTGCCCCCACCAAGAACCAGAACATCAACGCGGTTCAGAGCCTGAATGGTCTCCGACAGTGATCGACGATCCACCGTCGACACCCCAGGAACCAACGCGTGAACAGCGTCGGAGTCCCTGGCTGTCACCACAAGGTCCCAAGTGGAAGGGATCTGCGATACGAGCACCTGGAGCAGTGCATCGTCGCCGAGATTGTGCTCTCCGTAATAACCACAGAGCAGCACGCTCAACTTCCGGCCACTGCGAAGCGCCCTCACCAGTCATCCACAGTTGATCAGACATTATCCAAGTCCTCAACCGTTACGGTGAACGACGCCATTGAAATGACATGCACGCGCTATCGCTGGGGACGTGGTGGATCCATTGGGCCTCAGTGGCTGAATGGCTGATGGCCATCGTGCTGATTCATCAATACAAACCCGATGGCCAGACAGCCACGACTCAGCGGATCGCCTGGGCGATGCTTCCAGCTCTGGTCAGTGCAATGGCAGCGTGCACCTGGCATCTCTACGACAACGCTGAAGAACTGCGCTGGCTGGTCACGCTTCAGGCATCGTTCACCCTGATCGGCAACGCCATGCTGGCCTGGGCTGCATGGTCGATCAAAGCGCCAACAAGCCTGGAGGATCAGATCTGATGCCCGACTTCGATCCATCACCCTTGTTCGCACTCTCTCTGTTCCCCTATCTGATTTTTCTTTATTACCTGGGTCAACGTCGGCTGCTTCCCGCCCTCAGTCGCAGGGGCTTTCAGCTCACGCTGTTGTTTGTCGGAATCACCATTGCAGCAGCTGTGATTGCAGATCTCAAATTTGGAACTGAGCTGGTGGCGATCGATCCCCTGCATGGCGGAGCCGAAGCGTTCCTGACCCTCAGCAACGCCGTCATCGTGGCAGGCCTGGTCGGGTATCAAAAAGCACTGCGATGAACAACTTTTACAAGAGCTGTACGTGAGTGCCTAAAGGCTGGAAGATGAATCGTTGCCTCTGTTCTTCATGCTCGCTCCACTACTGGCCATTGCTCCCGCCACGCTGACCTGGTCTCCAAAGGTGGGGCTTGTGATGATTGTCTGCAACGTCATCGCCATTGTGATCGGCAAAGCTGCGATCAAATTTCCGAATGAGGGGGCCCAGTTGCCCAACCCATCATTCTTCGGTGGGATGAGTCATGCTTCTCTGCTGGCCACAACAAGCCTTGGCCACGTCATCGGCATGGGTGCCATTCTCGGCCTGTCTACCCGAGGGGTTCTTTAAAACGACTCCGAACTGATCAATCCACATGCAGGGGTGGCGAGGCCACCCTTTTTTTGTGGTTTCAGCTACGAACAGAAGGCACTTCAACACCAGTTTCAGAGGAGTTCTGAACCTGGGTGTTGATGAGGTTGAAACGTGCGCGAATTCTCTCAGCCATCTGATCAGGGAGCAGGCCGAGCGATTCGAAACTCTGCTGTGGGGTGGCATGGTCCACCAACACGTCTGGAATTCCAAGCCTCATGACAGGCAGATGAAGTTCAGACTCCTGAAGGGATTCAATCACCGCGGACCCGAAGCCGCCCTCCAATGACCCCTCCTCCATCGTGACAACTCGACCGATGCGCTGGACCAGTGGATGCAGCAGCGCTGTGTCGAGAGGCCTGAGGAATCGAGCGTTGACGACTGTGGACTGAATCCCCTGAGCAGCAAGAATTTCAGCTGTCGCCATCGCTTTGGCATTCATGGCGCCATAGGCCACGATCAGGAGATCATCTCCAGACCGCAGAACTTCCCCGCAACCGATCGGAAGCGGTTCCCATCCTTCCTCCATGAGGGGAACGCCTTCACCGGGCCCCCTTGGAATTCGAATGGCGCAGGGCCCGTCGTGCTTGAGGGAGCTGACCAGCATGCGTTGTAGTTCAGCCTCATCCTTGGGCGCCATCACCGTGAAGTTGGGGATGGCACGCATGTAACTGATGTCGTACTGGCCCTGATGAGTCGGGCCATCGGCGCCAACGACGCCAGCACGATCCAGCACGAAGGTGACCGGCAGTTTCTGAATCCCTACATCGTGAATCAACTGGTCGAAAGCCCTTTGCAGGAAGGTGCTGTAGATGGCGACAACCGGACGAAGGCCATCCGATGCCATACCGGCGGCAAGAGTCACCGCATGCTGTTCAGCAATACCCACGTCGATGTATTGATCCGGTAGAGCCTTCTGGAGCAGATCCAGTCCCGTGCCTGTGGCCATAGCCGCGGTAATCCCCACAACGCGGGGGTTCTGCTCGCAGATTTTGACCAGAGTCTGTCCGAAAACCTTGCTGTAACTGGGTGGTTTGGGAGTTTTGCTCGGGCGGGCCTTACCAGTGTTGAGGTCAAATGCCGACTGGGCGTGATATCCCACCTGATCGGCCTCGGCATAGGGGTAACCCTTGCCCTTGGTGGTGAGCACATGCACCAGCACCGGACCACCCACGCGGTGAGCCTCCTGGAATGTTCTCATCATCTCGGCAATGTCGTGGCCATCGACGGGCCCCATGTAGGTGAAGCCCAGTTCTTCAAACACAGCACCCAACTTGGGCACCGCCAGACGACGCATGCTGCCCTTGAGTCGGTTGAGTTCAGCGGGAAGATCTCCTCCCATGAAAGGGAGATGGCGCATACTTTCCTCCACGCTCCCTGACAAAAACTGCATCGGAGGGCTGAGCCTCATCCGGTTCAGATGACTAGAGAGAGCCCCGACCGGTGGGGAAATCGACATGTCGTTGTCGTTGAGCACCACCAGCAAGGGTGTGTTGGGCATGTGTCCCGCATGGTTGATGGCCTCAAGGGCCATTCCGCCGGTGAGTGCTCCGTCACCGATCACCGCAACACATTTATGGTCCTGGCCAAGGCGGTCGCGGGCCATGGCCATGCCCAGTGCAGCTGAAATGGATGTACTGGCGTGACCGGCGCCGAAATGATCGAATGAGCTCTCACAACGTTTGAGATAACCAGCAACACCTCCCTTCTGTCTGAGTGAATCGAAATCGGCGTAGCGACCTGTGATCAGCTTGTGCGGATAGGCCTGGTGGCCCACATCCCAGACCACACGATCACGATCCAGATCAAGAGTCTGGTAAAGAGCGAGAGTGAGCTCAACAACCCCTAGGCCAGGGCCGAGGTGACCACCGCTATTGGACACCACTTCCAGGTGGCGTTGTCGAATCTGAGCCGCAACATCTTCAAGCTCGACTACGGATAGTCCATGCAGCTGATTGGGATGCGATAGATCGCTCAGGTGCATGAGCCTCCCGGCAGATTGAGTCAATCTACGAGGCGTGCCTGCCGCCCGTGAAAGCCTCTGGTTGTCAGACTGATCCGATGGATGATTACCTGCAGAGGATCCTGCGCGCGAGGGTTTACGACGTCGCCCGCGAAAGCCCGCTCGAGTCAGCGACGAATCTCAGCCGGCGACTGAACAACCACGTCTGGCTCAAACGTGAGGATCTGCAACCGGTCTTCTCTTTCAAACTGCGCGGTGCTTACAACCGCATGGCTCAGCTGTCGGACGACGAACGTTCACGTGGTGTGATTGCCTCGAGCGCGGGCAACCATGCCCAGGGCGTGGCACTCAGCGCGGCCCATCTGCAGTGCAGAGCTGTGATCGTGATGCCGATCACCACACCAAGCGTGAAGGTGGAAGCGGTTCGTCAGCTGGGCGGCGAGGTGATCCTGCATGGAGAGACCTACGACGAGGCCTATGCGGAGGCCCGAAGACGCAGCGAAGAGGATGGACTCTGTTTCATCCATCCTTTCGATGATCCGGAGGTGATCGCCGGCCAGGGAACCGTGGGAATGGAAATCCTGCGCCAGAGCCAGCAACCTCCCGATGCGATTTATGTGGCCATTGGCGGTGGTGGCCTGATCGGTGGGGTGGCCGCTTACGTCAAGAGCCTCTGGCCTGACATCGAGGTGATTGGCGTTGAACCCCATGACGCCGCTGCGATGACCTTGTCTCTGGAGGCCGGTGAGAGAATCCGTCTGCCGCAGGTGGGATTGTTCGCGGATGGAGTGGCCGTGCGAGAGGTGGGAGAACACACCTTTCAACTGGCTCAGAAGTATGTGGATTCGATCGTCACGGTGAGCACCGATGAGATCTGCGCATCCATCAAGGATGTCTTTGAAGACACCCGATCCATCCTTGAACCGGCCGGTGCTCTTGCAGTTGCAGGACTGAAGGCCGATGTCACCAGGCGGCAATTGAAAAACAAGCAGCTTGTGGCGATCGCCTGCGGCGCCAACATGAATTTCAACCGTCTGCGCTTTGTTGCGGAACGGGCCGAGCTGGGTGAAGAGCGTGAGGCCATGCTTGCCGTGCAGATCCCTGAACGGCCCGGCAGCCTGCGCAAGCTGTCTGAACTCCTTCAGAAGCGCAGCCTCACGGAATTCAGCTATCGGATGGGCGCTGGTGATCAGGCCCACATTTTCATGGGAATTCAGGTCAAGGATGTCCAGGACCGCTCGGATCTGCTGGCTTCCCTGCGCAGCAATGGATATGAGTGCCTGGATCTCAGCGACGACGAACTGGCCAAGGTGCATCTGCGTCACATGGTGGGAGGCCGTTTGCCGCAGAGGTCGGAACAGCCAACTGAGGAGCTGTTGTATCGCTTTGAGTTCCCGGAACGACCGGGTGCGCTGATGCGCTTTGTGAATGCGCTCCATTCCAATTGGAGCATCAGCATTTTTCATTACCGAAACCATGGTGCCGATGTCGGTCGGATCGTCGTGGGCGTTCTGGTCAGCCCCGATGATCTGGAGTCATGGCAAGCAGTCCTCAAAGACCTGGGCTATCCGAGCTGGGAAGAAACATCCAATCCCGCCTACCGGATTTTTCTAGGTCCCTGATGGCGCTCACTGGGATGGGCGTTACCTTGGCTTGTCGGATTCAGGGATGCTGGCTTGGACCAGGCAAGCGACCAACCAAGCAGTCACAGCGCTCAGAGCGCTGCGTCGCTGGTATCACTCCCCGCTCGTCTTGAGGCGATCCTCTACCTGAAAGGACGTCCTGTGTCGCTGCAGGAGTTGTCGTCCTTGGTTGAGCTCTCCGAAGCGGAGACCGAGCAGGGAATGCTGATCCTGATTGCTGGCTATGCCCAGCGAGACACCTCTCTGGAGATCAATCAGAGCAACGGTCGTTACAGCCTGCAGTTGCGTCCAGGTCTGGGTGAACTGGTGCGCGATCTGCTTCCGGTGAATCTCTCCACAGCCACGCTCAGAACACTGGCCACGGTTGCACTCAAAAAAAGAATTCTCCAGTCGGATCTGGTGGATCTCAGAGGTTCAGGGGCCTACGACCACATCAAGGAACTGGTGAACCAGAACTTCATCGAACGCAAGCGTCAGAGTGAAGGGCGCTCCTACTGGATCACCCTCTCCGAGAAGTTCCACAGAACGTTCTCCGTTCTTCCTGATCTTGGCGGTGGCTCCGAACCATCCCAGGCTGCATAAAATTCATTTAATTCCGCGATTTCCATGGCCACCGAGCTTCTGTCCACAGTCCTTCAGGTGCTCGCCCAGACACTCCAGATCTATTCACTGGTGTTGATCGTGCGGGTGCTTCTGAGCTGGTTCCCCAATCTCGACTGGGGAAATCCAGTGCTCAGCACCGTGAGTTCGATTACTGATCCCTATCTGAATGCCTTTCGCGGTTTGATTCCTCCGCTCGGCGGACTGGATCTTTCGGCGATCCTGGCCTTCATCGCCCTGAGCCTGATGCAGCAGTTGCTGATGTCTGCCAGCTTCGCTTTCGCCGGCGGTTTCGGCATGTACGGCTGAAGACCAATCACCGGGGTCTCAGCGATGATCACCCTCGCCTTGGAGCGTTCCGCGCTGAGACCGGCTTCTGAGTTTGCTGAGGTTGGCAGCGGCCACCTGCTCAAGGCTGAGCCCTAGTTCAGTGGCCAGTTGCGCGACATACCAGAGCACATCTCCCAGCTCAAGAGCGACGTCCTCGGTGAAGCGCTCATCCACAACCCCTCCACGATCCCGAATCAGTTTCTTCACTTTGTCGGCGACCTCACCGGCCTCACCGGTCAGGCCAAGAGTTGGATAGATGAGATTGTTGCCGGCATCGGGGTATCGAGCCGTGTCACGTGATTGTTGTTGGTAGTCGTTGAGGAGCATGGAAGCTCAGCGGAGGGTTGAGGGCATGACGGTAGATTCCGCTGGTTTCCGGCGCCAAGGATGGCCGAGCTCGATCTGACACGCAGAACCAAGATCGTCGCCACGATCGGCCCAGCCACCGAAAGTCCCGAACGCATTCGGGAATTGGTTCAAGCAGGCGCCACAACATTCCGACTGAACTTCTCTCACGGAGACCACTCCGAGCACGCCACCCGGATCGCCACAATCCGTCAGGTGGCGCATGAGCTCGGGGTTCACATCGGAATCCTGCAGGATCTGCAAGGACCGAAAATTCGACTGGGTCGCTTCGAGGAAGGTCCAATCACCCTGGGGAAGGGCGATCATTTCGCTCTCACGTCCAAGCAGGTTCGCTGCAATCAGACCGTTGCCACGGTCACCTACGACAGGCTGGCTGAGGAGGTCACAGCAGGCAGTCGCATCCTTCTCGACGACGGTCGGGTGGAGATGAAGGTTGACCGCGTGGATGAGGTTGACCAGACCCTTCACTGCGTTGTCACGGTTGGCGGAGTCCTGTCCAACAACAAGGGAGTCAATTTCCCTGATGTTCAGCTGTCGGTGAGAGCACTCACCACCAAGGACAGACAGGATCTGGCCTTCGGCCTGCAGCAAGGAGTCGACTGGGTCGCACTGAGTTTCGTCCGTAATCCCTCGGACATGCAGGAAATTCGTGAACTGATCAGGAAGCATGGATTCTCGACTCCGGTGGTCGCCAAGATCGAGAAATTTGAAGCCATCGATCAGATCGACGCCATCCTTCCGCTTTGCGACGGCGTGATGGTGGCCAGAGGGGATCTTGGCGTCGAAATGCCGGCCGAAGAAGTGCCTTTGCTGCAGAAGGATCTGATCCACAAGGCCAACAGCCTGGGAATTCCGATCATCACGGCCACCCAGATGCTGGATTCGATGGCCTCAAGCCCCCGTCCAACAAGAGCTGAAGTCAGCGATGTGGCGAACGCCATTCTTGATGGCACCGATGCCGTGATGCTCTCCAATGAGACTGCGGTGGGAGATTTTCCCGTCGAGGCAGTGGAGACGATGGCCACGATTGCCCGGCGAATTGAAAGGGACTACCCGCAACGACCGATCGACACGCATCTGCCGAGCACCATTCCCAACGCCATCAGCGGCGCGGTCAGCAGCATTGCCCGACAGCTCAATGCTGCGGCGATTTTGCCGCTCACAAAAAGTGGTGCAACAGCCCACAACGTCAGCAAATTTCGACCCTCCACACCAATCCTGGCGGTGACATCTGAGGTGTCAGTGGCCAGGAAACTGCAGCTTGTCTGGGGCGTGACGCCATTGCTGATCGAAACTCAGCAGAGCACCACCGCAACCTTCACTCTCGCCATGGGAGTGGCACAGGAAATCGGTGTGCTCAAGGACGGTGACCTCTGTGTTCAGACCGCTGGCACGCTGGCAGGCGTCAGCGGCTCCACCGATCTGATCAAGGTGGGCATCGTGAGTGCTGTACTGGGTCGAGGAACAGGCTTCGGCAGCGGATCCATCAGCGGCAAAGTGCGCATCGCAACCTGTGCCAGTGACTGTGCCAAGCTCGAGCCCGGCGAGGTTCTCGTGGCCACCGACACGAATGCTGACTATCTCGACGCGATCAGAGACGCCGCAGCGGTGATCACCGAAACACCTGCAGAAAGCTCCCATGCAGCGGTGATCGCTCAACGTCTTGGTATCCCTGTGATTGCAGGCATCGCCAATGCCACTCGCGATCTTCTCGAGGGCGAGGTTGTCACTCTGCTCGTCAAGGAAGGAGCCGTTCATCGAGGAACCGGCAGCAACATGGCCGTGAAACTCGACACGATGCTCTGAGCCTGAGCATTCATCCATGGCCAGCAATCTGCCCATCGCCGAGACCGTCGGCATGGCCCTCAACACCCTGAAGGCCAACAGGTTGCGCAGCCTGTTGACCATGCTCGGGATTGTGATCGGCAATGCGTCAGTGATCACGCTTGTTGGTGTGGGACGTGGTGCCCAGAATCTTGCTGAGAGTCAGTTGAGCAACCTTGGAGCCAATGTGCTGTTCGTGGTTCCAGGCAGCAACGACACAAGGCGTCAGGGGGTGGCGTTCCCGCGAACGCTGGTGCTTGAGGATGCCGAGGCCATTGCCCAACAGGTCCCCAGCGTCAAGCGGGTGGCTCCTCAGATCAATGCCAACGAGGTGGTGCAGTCAGGGGCAAGAAGCAGTACCGCCGCCATCTTCGGCGTGACCCCGGAGTTCCTGCCGGTCAGAAGTTTTGAAGTGGGCCGGGGGCGTTTCATCAGCGAGCAGGACGTCCAGGCAGCACGAACCGTGGTGGTCATCGGTCCTGATCTGCGCGACAAGCTTTTTCCAGGCGGCGGAGCCATCGGTAGCTCCCTGCGCATCCGTGACCAAAGCTTCAGTGTGATTGGAGTGATGGCGCCAAAAGGAGCTGTCTTCGGATCCAATCAGGATGAAAATGCTTACATCCCGATCAGCACCATGGTCAGCCGCCTGACAGGGCGCGACCCCACCTACGGCGTCAGCCTCAGTTTCATCAGTGCAGAGGCCAGGGATGAAAACAGCACAAGTGCGGCAAAATTCCAGATCTCCAATCTTCTGCGTCAACGGCATCGCATTCTTCGCGATGACGATTTCGCTGTCCGCTCACAGCAGGACGCACTGACCATCGTGGGGACCATCACCGGAGGGCTGACCTTGATGCTTGGCGCTATCGGAGGGGTTTCGCTGCTCGTCGGCGGGATCGGCATCATGAACATCATGTTGGTCTCCGTGAGCGAGAGAACCGAGGAAATCGGTCTTCGCAAAGCACTCGGGGCACGCAGCTCGGATGTTCTGCGGCAGTTTCTGGTTGAATCTCTGGTGCTCTCCAGCCTTGGAGGGGTCATCGGAACGGCAGCCGGCTACGGGGCGATCGCAGCGGTGGCCATGCTCACCCCGCTTCCCGCAGCCATCGGTGTGCCAACAGTGCTTCTGACAGTTGGACTTTCAGGTTCGATCGGACTGTTCTTTGGTGTTGTGCCTGCACGACGTGCAGCTCGACTTGATCCGATTACGGCTTTACGCAGTCTTTAGGTAGAACAACTGCACAGTTTGTAACCCGAAGCTCTTACGATCATCGAATCTTCATCAATGCCATGAATCAGCGCTGGCGGCAGATCCTTCTCTGGGGCCTACCCATCACTGTTGCTCTGCTGCTGGCATTGCAATTCCTCGGCAGCGGAGCGCTGAGCAACCTGAAGCCAGGTGGTCCTACAGAGGCTCCGCGCAACACCGCCGTGGCCAGGATGAGTTATGGCCGCTTCCTCGATTACGTGGAAGCCGGACGCGTGACATCCGTCGACATCTACGACGGCGGTCGTGACGCGGTGGTTGAAGCAGTTGATCCCGACCTCGATAACCGAGTCCAGCGTCTGCGAGTTGACCTGCCGGGTTTGGCACCGGAATTGATCAACACCCTCAAAGCTGAGGGCATCAGCTTCGACGTCCATCCACCCAAAACGGCTCCCCCTGCCCTTGGCATTCTCGGAAACCTGTTGTTCCCACTGCTGCTGATCGGTTCCCTGATTTTCCTGGCACGTCGTGGCAACAACATGCCTGGAGGGCCTGGCCAGGCCATGCAATTCGGAAAAACCAAGGCTCGCTTTGCCATGGAAGCCGAAACAGGTGTGATGTTCGATGACGTCGCAGGCGTGAACGAAGCCAAGCAGGATCTTGAAGAGGTGGTGACATTCCTCAAGCAGCCAGAGAAATTCACCTCCGTCGGAGCTCAGATCCCCAAAGGTGTCTTGTTGGTGGGCCCTCCTGGCACCGGCAAAACGCTGCTTGCGAAGGCCATTGCTGGTGAGGCTGGTGTTCCTTTCTTCTCCCTCTCAGGTTCTGAGTTTGTGGAGATGTTCGTTGGCGTCGGAGCCAGCAGAGTCCGAGATCTGTTCAAGCGCGCCAAAGAGAACAGCCCGTGCCTGATCTTCATCGACGAGATCGATGCCGTTGGACGTCAGCGTGGAGCTGGAATCGGTGGTGGCAACGATGAACGTGAGCAAACGCTGAACCAGCTGCTCACCGAAATGGATGGTTTCGAAGGAAACAGCGGAATCATCATCATCGCGGCAACCAACCGCCCCGATGTGCTCGACTCAGCGTTGATGCGCCCCGGTCGCTTCGACCGTCAGGTCACCGTTGACGCTCCCGACATCAAGGGACGTTTGTCCATTCTCAAGGTTCATTCACGCAATAAAAAACTCGCTGAAGATCTTTCCCTTGAAAGCATTGCCCGCAGAACTCCTGGTTTCACGGGTGCTGACTTGGCCAACCTTCTCAATGAAGCGGCCATCCTGACTGCTCGCCGCCGCAAGGAAACCATCAGCCTTGCTGAAATTGATGATGCCGTTGACCGGATCATCGCGGGATTGGAAGGTCACCCCCTGACCGATGGACGCAGCAAACGTCTGATTGCCTACCACGAAGTCGGTCACGCTCTGGTCGGCAGCCTCGTGAAGGACCACGATCCCGTTCAGAAAGTCACTCTGATTCCCCGAGGTCAAGCACAAGGTCTGACCTGGTTCTCTCCTGACGAAGAGCAAATGCTCGTTTCTAGGTCGCAGCTCAAAGCCAGGATCATGGGAGCCCTTGGAGGTCGCGCTGCTGAAGACGTTGTGTTCGGATACGCAGAAGTCACCACAGGTGCCGGCGGAGACATCCAGATGGTTGCGTCAATTGCTCGTCAAATGGTCACGCGTTACGGGATGAGTGGCCTTGGCCAGATGTCCACCGATGGCGGAAGCCAGGAAGTGTTCATCGGCAGAGACCTGATGACGCGCAGCGACACCTCTGAAGGCACCTCAAAGCAAATTGATGAACAGGTTCGCGGCATCGTGATGCAGTGCTACGAAGAAACCCTGAGCCTTGTTCAGGGTCAGCGCGAAGCAATGGATCGTCTCGTTGAATTGCTGATCGAAAAAGAAACGATGGATGGTGATGAATTCCGCGAAATTCTCGCTGACTACACCACAATCCCTGAAAAAGATCGATTCTCACCAGTTCTGAACTGATTGGATTGAGATAATAATGTTCCTTGATCCAGGTTCAGAAATGAACCTGGATTTTGTTGTGAGCATTTTCGTTCATCACAAAAGTACCAGGCAATAAAAAACTCCCTGATAGGGAGTTTTTTGATTTCGGTTTAATGCCGCAAGAATTACACCGAATGCACAGGCCGCTTATCGATCACACTATCGATCAATCCGTAGTCCTTCGCTTCCGTCGGGGACATAAAGAAATCACGATCAGTGTCAGCCTGAATTTTATCGAGAGGTTGACCGGTTCTGTCAGAAAGTTCAGTGTTCAAACGGTCCTTCAAGAACAGTATTTCGTCAGCCTGAATACGGATATCACTGGCCTGACCCCTTGCCCCACCGAGAGGTTGGTGAATCATGATGCGCGAATGCTGAAGGCTGCTGCGTTTCCCTTTGGCACCCGCACATAAGAGAAAAGCGCCCATGCTGGCGGCAAGGCCGACACAGACCGTCTGCACATCAGGCTTGATGTGCTGCATGGTGTCAAAAATGCCGAGGCCATCGTAGACCGATCCCCCCGGTGAGTTGATGTACAGGTAGATGTCCTTCTCAGGATCTTCTGCTTCGAGAAACAGCAACTGAGCAACGATCCTGTTTGCAGACTCACTGGTGACAGCTTCACCGAGAAAGATGATTCGCTCGCGCAGCAAGCGCGAATAGATATCAAACGCCCTTTCCCCGCGTCCGGATTCCTCAATGACGATGGGGATCATGTTGGGCCTTCTGACTGGCTGAATCTTAACGGCGGCAACAGCAGCGCTATGGTCTTGCCTTAAAGACAGCCTTAGAAAAGCTTGACTGGGTCCCAGACGATCTCTGACAGCAAGAAAGCCTTTCACACAGCTTTCCCTTACGTCATTCCTTCGCTGTATCGACGCACAGCCGATGAGCTGCTGGTGGAGTTGCACCTGCTGAGTCATCAAACTCACTTCAGGATCAATGCGTTGTTCGCCGTTGGCCTGTGTCAGGTCTTCAAGGCCTTCACGAAGGGATATCGCCCGGAGACACAACTCGACCCGTTGTTTGCGGCTCTCTGCAGTTGCAATGGGTTTGATGGCGATGAAATCAAGGCTCTTGCGCAAGGAAGCAGCAAAGCCGTCAAGGGACACACCGTTGACGATGTCCAGACCTGGTTGAAAGCCAAGGGGAAAGGGGCTCCAGAACCACTGGCAAGTGGCCTTTCAGCGGTGACCGGAGATGAATTCCATTACTCCCGTCTCGTCGCCGTTGGATTGTTCAGCCTGCTCTCCGAAGCTCAGGGGAATAAAAGTGATGATCCTGAGGAACTGAGCAAAACCGTGCACGCCATCGGTGAAGAGATTGGACTGTCTCGTCCCCGCTTGGAGAAGGATCTTGGGCTCTATCGCAGCAACCTCGAAAAGATGGTTCAGGCCGTTGAGCTCATGGAGGAAACCCTTGCTGCTGAACGACGGAAGCGCGAGCGACAGAAAGCTGAAAAAGCTGCCAAGGACTAAGAGTCAGGCGTGAGCGTCAGGCTTCCACTGACTCTCCACCATGACTCTCTGGCGAGCTTGCTGCCCGCTGGGATCTTGAGTGGCTTGATTTCCAGATTGAGGCTCGATGCCCTCTGCACAGGTTTGGGCCAAAGACCAGCAAGCAGACCAAGTTGGGTTAAACGCTTCGGGTCGCCCGTAACTCTGAGCGAGATGCGATTGGGCGGCAACAGAGTTGAAAGGAAGGGCTGAGCAGCGGGCTCAGTGCCAAGTCCAATGCTCAAGACGGGTGCTTTCTGAGCTTGGATGATCAGCCAGCCACCGACGGTGGTCGGATCGGGATCATCACGTCGCAGCCAAAGGGTGGGAGTCTCCCCCTCTGGTGACGCCCGATCCACCGGAAGCTTTTGGAACCCCCTGGAAGCGAGACGATCCGACACCGCACTGAGGATCGATGTCCATTGCTGCCGACTGCCGATCAAGGGCAATTGAAGCTGTAAACCAGCTTTGTAAGGACCGCTTGAAAGGCTCTGAAGCCTCAAGGAGAACGGAAGGTCAGCGATTTCGCTGCGCATCGCACCATTGATGCCGTAATGCTCCTCAAGTGGAGCCTGAATGATCTGCCGGGACAGCAGCGTTCCCAGAATCAGATCCACACGATCACCATCCACTTGAAGCAATCTGAGATCACTGGATGTTGTCTCGGTGGCGTTGAGCTCAGTGGATGATGGATTCAGAGAAGCTGCGATAGAGCCTGAGGACGACAAGGAGCTCCGCAAGCTGAGCGAACTCAAGGGTCGACGGCCGATCACTCCCTCCCAGAGCAGTTGGTTGGCCTGAAGCCGAAGCTGAACACAACCTTCACGCCCCTGCTGAAGGAGCGGCGCAAGCGTTCCGCTCAGTGTTGCGAGTGCATCAGCGTTCCAGATCACCCCTGGCGCTTCTGACAACGACAGAAGGCACGAACCCCAAAGGCTGTCGGACTGCACTTTGATCTTTGCGACCTGGTTGGCTTTCAAGCGTTGCAGCAACTGCTGGCGGTGCAATGCATCGGAGGCAAGGACCTCCATCGAGCCCACGCGCTGGCGTTGCAGACCCTGAACCTCCGGAGAAAGCGTGGAAGACGAAAGGATGAGATAAGCATCACCATCCTCTGACCATCCCTGCCACCACATGGAACGGCCGTAGCGACGCCAAAGCTCGGTGGCTGGCTGCACACCCAGGCGCTCTGCCCAGAGCGACGGAACGGCACGGCTCGGATCGCCACGGAAACTCTGAACAAGAATGAGCGCCCCGGACAACTGAGCCAACGAGGAGGCTGAACTGTCATCTGCCCACTGCAGCCGACTGTTCGACAGTCGCAACCCGATCAAACCGGCTCCGACGAGGAGCGAAATACCGGCGAACGTGGCAGTTGAACGCAACAGCTGGTTGCGACAACGGTCCCACATCTGGCTCAAGAGAGCAGTTTCAGACACACGATTACCGGCGCCGACGCCGATCTCTCCACTCAATGGTGGATAGATAAATCACAGACCCGCTCACAAAGACCAGCAGTGCTACCGCTGTAACAGCGAGTCCTTGATTGACCAGAGGAGACTGGAGCGTCTCGTACACGTCAGAAATTAATGGAGCCGTCACCGTTACGACCCCACACCACCATGGCGATCGAAAAGCTGAACACAGCTGCTAGAGAAGCCCAGCCCAGGGTGAAAAGCATTGTGGATCTCTTGATTGCCGGCAGTTTAACTAAGCTTCCCTGCGGATTCATCCCGTCTGTTCACGAGACATCATGACTTCGTCATCACCCGGTGCAGCAACGGTTCTTGAACGCCAGGGGACAACGCAGCGCTATCCACAAGCCCGAGTGATCGTGCTCGACGATGACGTCAACACGTTCGAACATGTGGTGGAGTGCCTGTGCAAGATCATTCCGGACATGAATGCAGATCGGGCCTGGGCACTGGCCAGACGCATCGACGGAGAAGGACGTGCCGAGGTCTGGTGTGGTCCACTTGAACAGGCTGAGCTGTATCACCAACAGCTTGGTTCGGAAGGGTTGACGATGGCTCCGGTCGAACGCTGCTGAGGCTCCATCTAAGGTCAGCGAATCGCTTCTGCAAATCCGTGGGATCAGCACGGTTCATCGTCCTTGCACTGCGCCTGGGTCTGTTTCAGGCCTGCCTCGGCGCCCTCTCAGTTCTGACCCTGGGCATCTTCAACAGACTGTTGATCGATGAATTTGAAGTGCCTGCCGCCCTGACCGCGCTGGCGCTGGGTTGTCAGCAGCTGGTCGCCTTTTCAAGAATCTGGTTCGGACAGCAATCAGATCGCTGCCGCTGGAAGCAATTACGACGTACCCCTTTCATCGTTGGCGGTGCAGCGGCATTCTGCGCGCTGACTTGGATTGCAGGACACACCGTTCTCTGGTTAGCGGCAGCATCCCAAACCGGCAGTCAGGGGGATGTGATCTGGAGAGGGTTGGTCCTCGCTCTGGTGTTTGTGCTTTACGGCTTGGCCATTGCAGCCAGTTCCACACCGTTTGCAGCGCTTCTGGTGGATGTGAGCACTGAGAAACAGCGACCTGCTCTGGTCTCCATCGTGTGGTCGATGCTGATGGTGGGGATCGTGGCCGGAGCGATCCTGCTGAGTTCGTTTCTTGGCTCTTCATGCGCCACAGCCGAGTTAGGCAATCTCATCAGCGGAGTGGAGCGGTTGATCACCGTGGCCCCACTGGTGATTTTCACGCTTGTGTTGGCTTCAATCGCAGGGGTCGAGCCACGCCTCAAGCCAGGCAACGGCGGACACCAGTCGCGACTCGCCGCCACTCAGGAAATCTCTCTGAGGGGGGCCTGGACTGTGCTGAAAGGATCTCCACAGGTCGGGTATTTCTTTGCTGTTCTGTCCCTGTTTACCTTCGCGTTGTTTCTCCAGGAAGCTGTCCTAGAGCCTTACGGCGGAGCCGTTTTCGCCATGGATCTCTGCACAACCACTCGGCTGAATGCTGTCTGGGGCATCGGAACATTGCTGGGTATTGCTGCAACTGGGTTCCTGATCACACCACGCCTTGGCGCCCAAAGAACAGCACTGACCGGTGCAGTGCTCTCAGCACTGTTTGTGCTGATGATGATCCTGGCCGGATTGCTGGCTTCAACACCACTGTTCCGAGCAGCATTGTTTCTGTTCGGAGTGGGAGCCGGAATCAGCACCAATGCAAGCCTCACGTTGATGCTCGGACTGACGTCACCTTTGATGGCAGGCACGTTCATCGGTGTCTGGGGGCTTGCCCAGGCCTATGCGCGAGGGCTCGCCACGATCAGCGGCGGAGCGCTGCTGAGCCTCTTCGGAGAATTCACCGGATCACAAAACAGCTTTGAGGCTTACGCCGGGGTGTTTGTTCTCCAGGCTGTCGGTCTTTTAGCAGCAGGTCTTCTGCTTCTACGGGTGGACACAGAGCTGTTTCAAACCAAAGTGGAACAAGCACTCAGCTCGGTTCTGGCCAGTGAGCTCGACTAAATCAAGCCGTTGATCAGGCTGGTGTTCAAGCAGCAGGCTGCCTGCTGCTGCGCGCCAAGCGAAGCATTTCCGTTGTTTTGATGCGCCTGTTGCGAGCTGCCAGCACGTAGCGCAAAACCTTGCCAGGACAAAACGCCAATCCGCGGACTTCATCACCGTGAACCTCCGCCGTTAAAACCCTGGCCTGGGGGCCGCAGCGATCCTGCAAAGGACCGGTCACCTCACAAAGCAGCCTGTCGACAGATCGGAGCATGGCTGGCAGATCTCTCTCTTCTCTGTAGCCAAATCCACTAGCTTCGACCAGCAAAACGTTCAGCAAGCAGCAAGTCTCTGTGGGGCGCCTGGTCATTACGCACAGCACCTATGTGGAAGGGCTGATCCCCTGGTTGAAAGTTCTTGCCAAGGATCCTGAGATCCAGACGATCACACCCGGCGTGATTTCCAGGGTCAGAGGGCACAGCTCCGGCCTTCAGTTACGCGTTTCGATACCGGTGACTGGCGGCTTCAAGATGCTGGCACGCAAAGGTACGAGCGCTCAAGAAGTGTTTGTTGTAACACAACTCGCCAAAGACGAACTGCTGAGGCGCATCAAGACCAGTAGCCCATAAATCAAACTCACTCCAGACAACAAAACTTAGGAGCCTGGTTCGAGACATCATTCAAACAGGCCTTCCGATCGAAACGTAGATGCAAAGAATCGCGACCATGGCAAGAACGTAGACAATTCCTTCATATCTTGCCTATCGCAATTTCCATTCATATGGCAATCCAAAAAGCCACGACAAAAGCGTAACCGCGATAAAACCATACTCATTGAGTGTTGGCATCTCAAGATTCAATGCTTTTTCAATTGCGGTTGAGATTAGAAAATAAAGTGCTACATAATCCAGAATCGAGCCAGCATTGAAAAGCAAAGCTTTTTTGTTGACGGAAATGATTCGCTTTTTTCTAAAATTACTCATTCTTGAAACGCGACAATTACATTAAAGCCTGAACCAGGCCTAACTGCTGAACAGAAGACCATTCAACGAGCCACGAACAGGAATCCAGAACTGTTCAGCCCCAACAACCCATGAATCAATAAGCCATAACATCAATGAGACAACAGATGGCAACACATTTAATGAGCACGGAGGCAATGCGGAGTACATCGTTCAAATCAAGGATCTGATCACCTCGAGGATCGGATCACCAGGATTCAACAAAGCATGCGAGTATTCCAAGAACAGTATCAACAGAAACAAGCCCGAGAGTCCTGCAATGAGACGAGTGATAATCACAAAGGAGCCTGTGACCCTCATTGGCAATTCGGCGATTTTGCCAAGGGAGCTTGTCAAGCGGCTAGAAGACGACAGAAATGATGAGCTAAAGCATCAATTTGCAAAAGCCAGCAATCCTGATTTATGCAAAATCATTCCTGCACCATGGCATCAAATCGAGGGGAACAGATATCAGGCGGTATTTTCCTGGGATGAAGAGAAAGAACCTGAAATCGTTGACCAAAACTACCAAACACTCACTGGTCAGAAGCTATCAATGGACAGCAAGATCACGGCAAAACTCATCTTTGTTCAGACCGGCTATTTACTGAAAGATAAAGAAACGGTTGGCACTCGTCTTAGCCTAAAGGGTTTGCAAATCATTCACAAAAATGGAACGATGAATGATCCATGGAAAGACTGAGCACATCATTTGAAGCCATCCTGCGGGAATGACAACAGCCTTAGTAACGGAAATGCTTGACAACAGTCCACTCGCCCTTTTTTCCCAATTCATCACGATAAGTTCCATTTTTAATCGCATTATTCTCATATCCTAAAAACTGAGAGGTTTCTTGTTCAGATTGACAGTAGCGAGGACTAATCGCAACACTCTCACGAATCGTCTTCGATGCATAAGCTAATTTTTGCTTCTCCCAATCGATAATTTCATCATCCCAAAAAGCTGCGTCTGGCCTGGGATTCTCTTGCTCAAATTTGGTCCTTTTTTCAAAACCTAACAACTCACGCTCATGATCAACCTTGGCCTCCTGACCTTGCCACTCACTACAAGCACTCTCAGCTTCAGATTTCGACGGGTAATTCGTCGAACAGGAGGAAGCCACGATCAGCACGACAATTGCGACTGCTAAATGATGACGTCTCACAAGCGCAATGCTTCAGAACACAGGGTGTAACTCTTCTTCCACGGCCGATGCATCATGATGCAGCCCGTGGTGGTGAAGCCAGCGAGCCCTAAGAATCAGCGGATCAATGTCGCATTCCAGGAGCCAGCAACGCTCAAGGCAGCGCCGCCAGAGCGGCTCCGGGCCGGATACAAAGCGGATGATTGCGGCCATGGCATCAGGGCCCGAACCCAGAAAGAGATGAAAGCGACTCCTTAAGGTTGGCTTAAGACGACCACTTTGTGCAACAGAGCTGGAAAAGCCACGTTGCGGAGCTGATGCAACAGGCAGAAGACTCCTCTCGCTGTCTTCGATCCTGCCTGATCCAGTGGGATGAGACCAAAACTAGTCATCACTGCGTTGGCAACTCTCGCCATTGGATGACCAGCAAGGTGGAAGACACAGAGCCTGGTCACAGAGATGAAGTAGTTGGAGCTCCTGTGGCTGCGCAGTACTGCTTGAGGGCAGAAAGGCTTACACAAGACGTCATAGATGAAGATGTGCGTGATGATCTCAACCGAAACCGATCCCCAGGCCCTCATCTGGATGGGCAGCAACATCCTCTAAGCCGAAGACAGCACCACAAGCCACAATTTCTGACAAGAAACAGAAGAGAAGAAGTGCTGCCTGACTTGTAGTCATTAAAAGTTGCTCTGAGTCAAGATTCAATCCATCACAGCTGTGATTGGCACGTCAATAACGTGTTCTGGTCCTACATCGACAACCAAAGCAAATGAAGCAACAATCAATGCACAACGATGAGAATTATTCATAATTCCTCCTTGCAAACGCTGATTGCGGCGCACGCTTGCAACTTCTTGAATATTCCAGGATAGAGCTCCTCAAAATACTCTTCTGCATTGAATGACTTTAAGTAGTCCTTGAAATGATGGTAACTGATTCCTTGGAGGTACTTCCAGTACGAAGTGTCTATCTCTTTTGGGTCCACAAAAACTCCAGATGCTGTACCAGCTTTTGTGCATTCGATTTGAACCACATCCCCTGAAAGGACCAAAGATCCTGGGTGTCTCTAGCTCGAATAGGGGATCACAAAGCGAACCAGCCGGTCAACACTGAAGCCATTCCTCTGATCGGGCTAGGGATATGACACTGACTCAAGAGCAAAGCTCTCTTTACCGGGAGCTGATGGATACCGATACGGATCTGTTTTATCTGACGCCACGGGACTGCAAACAGCTGGCAAAAGGACTGTCACGCATTGGAGTGAAGACACCCCATCAGTTACGGCAATGGTTTGAAGCACTCCATGAAGCTGACGATTGAACCACTCTTGACCAGACCGAAGAAAATATGGGGCAGCTGTCATCCTCAACACCTTCACTCAGCTTCAGTCAAGTTTTACTGAAGGGGCTTATCTCGCAATTCACAGTTTTTAGATCACAGCAATGGTTTTCTTTTATATCTTTTCATCGTTGTGCGCGCTTTTGACTGCAGGAATCATTCTTTATGCGCCTCTCAGCTGAGCTTTTATGCAGATACACTCGTCTCCACTCAAGCTTGAACCTGTTCAACCTATGCTTGGCCAGCTGTGTTTATTGATTGCAAAACACGAATATCTGGCGTCAGACACTTTTGACTACAAGTTAGATGTTGAATAGCTTTGAGATGAATTCTAGGGACCCAAGCCAAACATCAGCACAATGATCCGCAGTTTCATATTCCTCCATTAGCAAGGTATGGATCTTTAATGTTCAGATCTTTAACGATGTCTAGAATTAATCGTTCATCCATCTTGCTATAGATTTTGTTGGCTAGCTCCTTCCAAAGAGGTGCTACTTTAACTCCTCTAGTATTTTTAAAGCATCCCAATATATTCTCTCGCTCGCCAACAAAGAATAGAATCCTCAGATCAGAGCCTCTGCCGCTATCGGCTAACGGATTTCCGTAGAATTCATGCACTCCATTACAGCTATTTGATGCGTTTGGCTTTGCATTTACTGGATACTTACAACCTATTAATCCTAGTAAAAGAATGAGGAATGATAATTTCTTCATTGTTTCAATGCCTCCTCAAATACTGATGCATCACTAGCCTTGCACATGCCTCTCAACTTGAATGTCTCCGAAATGGCGTCATTGCTAAATAAACCATCTCCCGTAAATCGACCAGGAGGAACTATTTGCCAAGAACCCTTCATACTTATATTCCACCCATCCTCTGTCAACTCTTCATCTAAAACAGCCACACCGTCGACAATCTTGACTTCTTCCCATTCATGCTCCTTTGCCGATGCAATTCGACTGTTTGCTAGGTCAACCTTGTGATGCGTTGTCTCAGTCGTTTCTTGTCTCTTCGTAATTTGATTTGACTTAAGGTCTTTTGTTATAGCAACAGACTTTGCTTCGCATTCCAAATAAACAAAGTCACCAGCTACAGCAGGAGATGCTGAGAGGAGTATGGCACCTAGGAAGACTGATAATCGCTTCATTGCTAAGCGTCTGTTAATTCAAGTAAGGTCCAAATAATCGCAATGCCTCATCTTCTGAAACAGTATGATCGTCACAATCAGAGTTCAAATGAGGAACCAGTGCTTGCAGACCTTTCGATACTTTATCAGATGGTAATGCCCATAAATACGCAGCATTAAGCTCTGGATTCTCGCTTCCATATTCATTCATTAGTGCTTTTGCTTGCTCTTCTATTATTTCTCCCTTGCTCACAAGGCACTCTGCAGCCGCAAAAGCTCCTATTACTGTTGATCGATGAAGAAGCCGTGTGTCATCTGCTTTAAGTGATATAGCCGACACCATTAGTGCTGTTAAGAGTAACAAGTTTCTCATGAAAGTTCAGTCTTATCTTAACCGTAGCAACACCGATTAAAAATTAAAAAAATCAGTCAAGCCTATTCTTTGGTTTTTCAAATAGTTGTTGCTATAACTGCTGAAGAGACCTCATACCTATGTCAGAAGAGCAATTAAAAGCCTTTCTAAAAAAGATCAAAGCTGACACCAGCCTTCAGGAAAAGCTCAAAGCCGCTGCTGATTCAGACGCAGTTCTTGCGATTGCAAAAGACGGTGGGTTTAGTATTTCAACTGACGATTTGAAGATGGCTCAATCAGAGATTTCTGACAAGGAGCTGGAAGGCGTGGCTGGAGGTCTTGATACTCGCAATCAGACTGGCTGCATTTGGTGTTTTACAGACAAGTGTCTCTAGTTAATACTGCATGTCATTTTGTAGACTACAAATCCAAATACCAACAAAGCTGCCTCCTATGCCTGGCACGATTGAGTGCAGTAATTTTTTACCAAAGACACTTGTGCAGACAGTTGCTATCACTGTTGAACAGACCTCAAGCCCATGTCAGAAGAGCAACTCAAAGCTTTCCTCGAAAAGCTCAAAACTGACACGAGTTTCAGGAGAAGCTGAAAGCAGCGGCTGATGCTGATGAAGTAGAGGCTATTGCAAGGGAGGCTGGTTTTAGTATTTCAACTGATGATTTGAAGAAGGCTCAATCAGAAGTTTCTGAAGAGGAGCTCGAAGGCGCGGCGGGGGGAGTTAAAGAAGACACTCACTGCTGGGCTTGGAAATCAGCTTGTTTGTGTAATACACAGGAAACAGGAGCTTTCTATTGTTCCTAGGCTAACTCATCCCATAAACCGGCCTTCAATAGGCAATGAATTTGTTGCCATAAATGCCGCCACTATTGGTTGGTTGTCGATGTATATTCTGATTAAAAATGACAGAGAAGTGTGAATCTACCGAAACCTGCTACTTATTTTTCTTCCGTCTTGGCTTGAAATAGAGCTCGTTCGCGCTAACCAAAACACATAACACTGCCACTCCTCCATTAGTCCAAAGTGTTGAAGGCTCAGCTTTATTTATTATTCCCAGAACGAACTCAATTACAAACGGAAAGCAAAGAACAGGCATCACCAACTTCTCTCCTAACTCCCACGTCCTTTGCTCTACACCCTTTTTGATAAAGATGAATGCCATCAATGCAGTGAATGGAAAGAATCTCCAGTTACCGGTATCTGGCATAAACGCACCGACAGTCATCGCGACGAATACAACAGCCCCTACCCAGTTCAGCCAATTGGGATACTGCTGTTGGACCGGGTCCTTTTCCTTGACTTCCGTATCAACCATTTGTCGCACCTGGATCTCTCCATCCCTTTGAACTCATATTGGCGAAATCGGATAAAAATGGCAGATATGTCTGAAGGCATCTCTATACCGCCACCGCCTGGCGCTTCCCCCCACCGGGTCTGCTGTCGCGGGGTGGCTCAGCAAAGGATGGTCACCATGGTCATGACCTTTTATTTATGCCTGCCGTGGTAGCCGGGGCTGCCGTAAATGAATCAATACTCTCTGGACTGGCCAGGATCGCATTGATTGCAGTTGTTCTCGCCGGATGATCAATTCAATGTGGTACTAACCGCTATGTATCCCAACGAACATAGATAGCCAAGAACATTGACACTGAATCAACTCTGGTTTTGTGCTGTTCACAGAGATCCATCAAGTAACGACCTGGGAGACCGGATGGTTGTTGTGGATCACGGCAGACCCATGCCTGATGGCCCTGCTCTACTCAAGACAAGAAGGGAGATGCGTTACGAAGATGCTGCGTCTCTTGAGTTCCAACCGAAGAGCCTTGGATGGACCGTGAGTGAGCCTGTGCGGGGAGCTGATCTGGAGCCTTGACTGACACGCACCAGCTGCCAACGAAGCAGACAGAAATACTTGACTTGACCCAATATTTGGTTTCAACTTGTGGGTTCAGCCCTAGTGTTCGCTTCGCTGAGAACCGTTGCTGTAATTGGGGTGGACCACCTGACCGTGGAGCCTTTAGGCATCGACCTGGAGTTACCAGAAGGGGCAACAAAGTGAGGATTCGTTTCCGGCTACAAGGCCGGTTTACGGCACCTTCACGACAGTCACCCCAAGTCGAAAGAGAGTCAGATCAGAGCACTAGAGAAAGGCTGTCACCAACCAGGCAGTCCGAACTCAATTTAAGGGATTCGGCCAGACCTCACGGATTTGCTTCAGAACCCGTTCAGCTTCCAGGCCACGAGCATCCGCTTCGGCTTGCTCAAGCAGCACAGTCACATGACCAACTTTCCTTCCAGGCATTTCCCGCTTGCCATACCAATGCAGGTGAGAGCGAGGAATGGCCTCGAGAGCAGCAAGCCTCTTCTCCAGGGATTCCGCGCCTTCAGACGGCAAACCCAGAAGATTCACCATGATCGCGCCAGGCACCACAAGGTGGGTTGTCGGAACCGGCAGACCCGCAGTGATGCAGAGCTGCTGATCAAACTGACTGCTGCTGCACGCCTCAATCGAGAAGTGGCCTGAGTTGTGCGTTCGCGGCGCTATCTCATTCACCATCAGACCTGCTGGGCCGTAAAAGAACTCCAGGGCCATCACGCCCACGTAATCGAGGCTTGTGAGCAAGGACGCTGCAATGTTGTAAGCGGTGGCCTCCAACAGTTGCTCCGATGGAGCTGGCGCCAGAACCCAGTCACAAACCTGATTCTTCTGATGCGTTTCCACCAGAGGAAGGCTTCGGATTCGACCCTGCCGATCACGACTGACGACCAGCGCGAGCTCACGCTCATAGGTCACCCAGGTCTCAAGCAGCCAATCCTCGACTGAAACGCTGCTCAACAGCTTCCGAAGAGACTTGAGATCCCTGATCACGCAGGTTCCCTTGCCGTCGTAGCCGCCATGGGCCGCTTTGGCCATGACAGGAAACGTCCAGCCGGCGGGAAGAGCCGGTGAGTCGGTGTTGACCTCATCCAGCGCAATCCAGGCCGGGCTTGGAATCGCCAGGTCATCCAGCATGCGGCGCTGAGACAGCTTGTTGACCAGCGGCAGCAGACTGACGAGGGCAGGAGAGAACACCACCCCATCTCGATCCAGTGCCCTTAGTGCATCGACAGGGATCCACTCATTCTCAAACGTGATGTGCCGGCAGCGCTTCAACAGTTCAGCAGTTGCAGAAACATCATTCGGTGCACCTGCCACCTGTTCATGAGCGACGGCCATCGCCGGGTCCTGGCCAGATGCGCTCTGCACGATCACATCAACCTCCCGCGTCTTCGCTGCTTCACAGAGCATCAATGCGAGTTGACCACCCCCAACAACTCCAATTGTCCCGGCAGCGCTGGCCATAGCCACTGATGTCCTCCTCTGAAGCTTGCCATCCGACCCTCAGGGCCATGCAAGGGAATGGGCCTAAATCAGTGAACGGTCCTCACTGAAGGCGAACCTGATCGCCGTCAGCAGCAAAACAATCAGGAAGAGGGCAAGACCGACGGTGCAGGCATAGCTGATCTCAAGCTCTGCAAAAGCCTGGTCATACACGTAGTAGACGAGGGTCCTGGTTGAGTCGGCGGGTCCTCCCTGGGTCATCAGAAAAACCTCCTCAAAAACCTTGGTGGCAGCAATGGCTGAGATCACAGCAACCAGAGTCACGTAGGGACGCAACAACGGAAGAGTGATATCGAGATGTTTCCTCCAGCCCTCACTGCCGTCCAGTTCCGCGGCCTCGTAGAGCTCCTTGGAAATCCCTTGAAGGCCTCCGAGAAAAATCACCATGTAGTACCCCAGTCCTTTCCAAAGGGTCACAAGCATCACGGAAGGCAGTGCCAGCAACGGATTGGTCAGAAAGTCGATGGGGATGAAACCGGATCCGATCAAGGCTTCGAGCCAGCCATTGATCAGACCGTTCTCTGCATACAGCCAGCGGAAGGCGATGGCTGCGACGACAATTGATACCAGCACAGGTGTGTAGAAGGCAGCTCTCAACCAGTGAATGCCGGGCAGGACACGATTGACGAGGACGGCCAGGGCCAGGGCACCGAGAACAATCGGAGGCACCACACCCACGAGGTAAACGAGGGTTGTTCCCAGGACCCGATAGAACATCGGATCACCAGCGAGCCTGCGCAGATTGGCCAAGCCGATGAACCTCAGCGGCTCTGACACATCAAGCCCTGTCTGCGTGAAGCTGATCAACAGAGCCATTGCAGCAGGAATCAGCACGGAAAGACTCAACAGCGTGAGTGCAGGCGCAAGAAAGGCCCAGGCTGTGAGGCTTGTTCGCCGGTCTGGCCTGGAGGCAGGGTTCATCGAACTCAAAGAGCTTGCGGCTGAGGATAAGGTCAGTCGATGGAATCCCCCGCGGATCGCAACCGCAGCATCAGCCCATGAGCACAGTGCAGGCAGCTGACTTGCAGGAACGCACAACAATCACGGTGTCCCTGGAGCGCAATCCCTATGACGTGATCATCGGCCGTTCGATGGTGGGAGAAATCGGTGCTGCGCTGGCTGATCTCCCCATTCGGTCAGGGACCAAAATTCTTGTGGTCAGCAATCCTGACGTCGCCAGACCTTACGGCGACAGCTGCCTGAACGGACTCAGAGCGGCAGGCTTCAACCCCGTGCTACTGGAAATCGATGCGGGTGAAGAACGAAAAACACTGCAAACACTGAGTTTGATCCTCGACAAGGCACAGCAGGAGGGTCTCGAGCGCACCTCCCTGATGCTGGCGCTGGGAGGTGGCGTTGTCGGTGACATGACGGGCTTTGCAGCAGCATGCTGGCTGCGCGGCATCGGCATCGTCCAAGTCCCGACGACTCTTCTCTCGATGGTGGATGCCTCCATCGGTGGCAAGACCGGTGTGAACCATCCCAAGGGAAAAAATCTGATCGGAGCCTTCCACCAGCCACGCTTGGTGGTGATTGATCCATTGACATTGAACACGCTCCCTGTGAGGGAGTTCCGGGCTGGCATGGCGGAAGTGATCAAATACGGAGTGATCGGAGACCCCGAACTCTTCAGGCGTCTGGAGGAGGCATCAGACCTCTCCGAACCCGCAGCCATGGATCCCACGATGCTGCACGACATCCTTGTGCTTTCAGCGGAAGCCAAAGCAGCCGTTGTGGCCGACGATGAACGGGAAGGAGGACGTCGCGCAATCCTCAACTACGGCCATACCTTTGGTCATGTGGTGGAGACGCTGACGGGATACGGAACCTGGCTGCATGGTGAGGCGGTTGCAATCGGCATGGCTGCGGTTGGACACCTTGCCGTCCAGAAAGGTCTCTGGAGCGAAGCTGATCAGCAACGCCAGCTGAAACTGATCGAAAAGGCCGGCTTACCCGTGGCTTGGCCGTCCCTGGATCAGGAGGCAGCGCTGCGAACCTTGCAAGGCGATAAAAAGGTCCGGCACGGGAAACTGCGATTCGTTCTGCCGACCCAGATCGGCAGCGTGATCATCAGTGATGGGATCAGCAATGACGATGTCAGTCGCTGCCTTGAATCCCTCAACTGATCAGCGCGGTTCACGCGGAATCGGTTCACGCAGAAAACGACTGTCAAAACGTGCTGGTTCAGCGGCAGTTTCTTCGTTGCGAACAAAGGCGAACCAGCGCAGCTCACCGAGACAACTGGGGTCGACAAGTCTCAGCAGGGCTTCACGTCGACGCAGCGCTTCCGCGAGCTGATCAGCAGGCATTTGCTGCACTGCTGTCAGCCGCTCTGCCAGACCCAAGGCAAGCAAGGCTTCTCCTTGACGGCACTGTCCGGTGAAAAACCAGCCAGCCTCTGAAGCCGCACCCACAAGCGATTCCAGGCACAGGTGGGCAGTGATGTCTTGAGAACCGGCATCACGCAAGACATCCGATGATGCCTGCTGGCTTTTGTAGGCGAGCAGCGTTCCATCGCAGCGGCGCGGAGCGTAATAGCGGCCTGACTCCAAGGCGTAATCGACCACCAGCAACATGCCATCGCTCATGGCTGCACTGGCCTGCTGCATCCAGGGAGCGACGGAGTGATGCCACTCCGTGGCCCATCCATCCAACGCTCCTCTTGGCGGAAGCTCGAAAGCATCACGATCCGCCTGCTTTTGGATCTGGGCCTCCAGTTGAGGAGGCAAGGGATCGTCATCCCATCGGAGCAGAGCTTCTGATGCCTCTGTGGCCTGAAGGGTGACCATCTGCCGCCGAAGTGATCCTCCTCTCAGGATGAGACGCTCGACCGGCAGAGCATCAAGCAGCTCATGGGCAAGCATGATGCCGTTGACCGGTTCAGCGGCGAGCTCCTGCAGCGCAACCCAGCGACAGGGAATCTGGCCCACTGACTCGAGCCGCGCCCTCTGGCGGCGCTGCATCCCGGGGTTGATTTCAACGAGAACACACTCCAGACGCGGCAGCCATTCAGCTGCGGAAACTTGGAGAAGAGGGATCATCTGAGCGATGAGATCAGCCTCACCCGGACCCACATCAACGATTGAAAGTCGGCCTTCTGGATGGCGAGCCGCGAGGGTCTCCAGCCAATCGATCAGCTGATGAACCAGCAGACCCGAGAAATCCTCACCAAGGGAGGGAGAGGTGACGAAATCGCCAGCCGGGCCCACATGCAGTTGACCACTGCCATAGGCGCCATGATCAGGGTCATGCAGGGCCCATTCCATGAAGGTGGAAAAGGGCACCCGCTGCCCATGCTGTTGCAATCGCTCACGCAGCCATTCGGGGCAGGGCACATCAGAGGCCTTCATGTGGTGAGAATGGCGTGCACTCGCTCTAAATCATGGGTGTCCAAGCAATGATGCGCTGCCTGAAGGCCCTGCTGAGCCTTTCGGTGCTGCTGCTGATGGTCGCCGCGCCTGCCGGGGCCATTGATAATCCCGATCTGCTTCCAGACCATCCGACCCCGGTCATCGATCTTGCCAAGGCTCTAAGTCAGACACAGCGCCAGTCGCTGGAGACGTCTCTCGACGCCTTTGAGCAACGCAGCGGCTGGAAGCTGAGGGTGCTGACTCAATACGAGCGCACGCCAGGACTGGCCGTGAAGGAATTCTGGGGACTGGACGAACGCAGCCTGCTGCTGGTGGCGGATCCTCGTGGGGGCAACTTGCTCAACTTCAATGTGGGCGATGCCCTGTTTGCGCTGATGCCGCGCACCTGGTGGGTTGAACTGCAGACCCGCTACGGCAATCAGTTCTATGTGAAGGATCACGGAGAAGACGGCGCCATCCTGGCGGCACTGGATGCCGTTGAACTGTGCCTGGACCGTGGCGGTTGCCAGGTTGTACCCGGCCTGCCGACGGAGCAGTGGCTCTGGACGCTCAGCACCTCAATCCTGGGTGGCCTGATTGCGGGTTTCGCGGCCTATCCACGCAAAGAGGGTGAATTGATTGCCTGGGGCTGGTTGTTATTGCTGTCACCACTTTGGGTGATGCTCTTTGGCGTGTTTGGAGTTGCGCCCGTGGTCACACGCACTAGTGAAGTACTGCCGTTGATTCGTAACGGCATGGGCTTCATGGCTGGAGGAATTGGTGCCTATCTGATCGCCGGTGCGACGGTCGGACGGAAATTGAACGAATCCAGTGAGGAGGGCTGAGTCAGACGAGTTGCGTTAGGCCTACTTGCATGAAAAAGCTGGGCCTAGGCAATCTGGAGCATCACCCTTGGTTGGGTTGGAGCTCTGTACCGAAAGAGCTGAACGCCGCTCGTCGCGAATCTTGCGCAATTGGGCCAGATTCACGTTGAAGAATCCCCGCAGATTGGCGAATCGCTTGACCGGTTGTCCGTAGTAGCTCCTGCCTCGAAGGGTGGGAAACGATGCCCATTCAGGAGCCAACAATGCAGCGAGCTGAGGGGTCATCACACCGTTGTCAGTCAGACCTAGCGCTTTGCGACGTTGAATCAGAAACAGGGCTCCTTGATCCTGAACTTCCGGGCCGAAGCCTCGGACGCCAAGACGGCGTTTGACCATGTCCCAGGTGAATGGCATGAACTGGTAGGCACCCGCAGCAGCACTTGCATAACGCGAGGAATAGATCACCCGGTTGGGGTGGCGATCCATCGACGGCATCAAACCTCCACCGAACATGACGCGATAGCCAAGATCATGTCCCCCCTTCCAGGTGCCTTCAGCGAAACGGATGGTGTTGAGCATCGCGCGACGCTCTGGAGTGATGACGTAGGGGAGTGCCGAAGTCTCAGCATCCTCCTCAAGCATCACCAACCTGGAACGGGAGCTTTCCAGAGCAGGGAGAGCGGAACGAACCGCAGGGGCCGGGAGAATGGTGAGCAGAGAGACAACACTTGCGACAGCGCCTGGAATGCAACGACAGGCGGTGAAAGCAAGGGAAGTCATACAAATCAGTCAGGGAACAGAATCAACCTCCAAAGACACTGAAAGAGTGAATTGGTGAGCTGATCGACTGGATTCAATGAATCCAGTACTGAAAACACGCGCAAACTGTGTCGAACCGACGCCGCTGATTACAGAGGGTTTGTGACAGGCGGATAATCGTCATGCAAGCCGCTCCTGTCAGGAGAAACTCAAAAGTCCAGGGATAGAAATGCTTTGAAGCGCAGATAAGCTGAATTAATCAAAAAAATCAGCCTTGCTTAACAGTGTTGATTGCGACCAGGCGAATCGCCTCAGCGGCCTGGGCTGCGCCGCCAGCCCTCAGGGGTGAACCAGTGGCAGGTTCCGGAGGCTGATCCAGCTTCCAGTCACCAGACTCCAGTGACTGTCGGCTGAGAATCCTGTGCTCCGCATGCGATCGCAGACCGTCCATCAGCACAGACGCCTCGGCAAATCCCTGGCGTTCCACCACGTGAAGTGCCACTCCGCAGCTCATCGCCTCACAAAAACTGCTGAATCCCGGCTTGCCCAGAAGCCGATCACAGAACGGCATCACATCCAGAAACCTGATCGTTTCCGGCAACAGCAGCACATTCGTGACCTGATCAAGCTGCTCAAACTGACTGGAATCCTGAGGTGCAGGCATGAGAAACAGATGTTGAGGCCAGCGTTTGAAAAGGTCGCTTTGAAGCGAATATCCGAGTCCACCAAACCCCACCAGAACTTTGGTTCGATCATCAGAGCCAAGACGCCTCTCCAGATCGAGTGGAAGCGCCTCCGGATCTGCTGACACAAGCCCCAGCGTCAGTTGCGGCAGCGACCAGTTCATGGGCAACGACAACGGGCAGCGCAACAGAAGCGCTCCGCTTTGATAAGCCGTTGTGGCCTTGTTGGCCCAATCAACAAAAGCACCACCGAGGGGCGCATAAATTTCATCCCAGCCAAAGTTGCCCATCCAAATCAGGGGAGCGTCAAGCTGACGGGCGATCTGGGCTGCTGCAGGCGGAATATCAGCGAGAACAACACACTGGCTGTCCTGCTCGCGAATCCAGTCAACCTCCCGTCGCACAAGCTGGGGAAGCTCATTCTCGAGTTGCCGAAGTGCGTGAAGCGTGGCTGGCTGATCCACGCCCAAGGCATCGGCCTGAAGCATGCCCACATCCCAGCGAACTGTTCTTCTGCTGACCGGCACGTGGCGAAGCACAAGAGCGAGAAAGGTCTCATCCACGCTGGAACTGATCACCAGCCGCCAATCCGGCTGGAGTCGGTGCAACTGAATCAGAACCGCTGCCTGACGCGCGGCATGGCCATAGCCATGCGTACTCACGCAGACATAAATCAGCATGGCGCCTGCCCTTTGATGGCATGACGCAACAGTGTCTGTTCATAGATCAGTTCACCACTGGGGCGGTACCAACGGTGACTCACCAAAGAGGGTTCAGTGCCAGAGAACTCGACCCAGGTGAGGTGATGAAGCGGCTGGCCTGATTCATCTAAACCAACTCTGGGCACGCATGCCGCATTCACAAAGCAGGTGCCTCGACGATCGCGGTGGAACGTGATCCGTTCGCCGCGTCGTCCCTTGAGCTGATGGTGCATGTGGCCAAACACCACAAGGTCAGCAGGACGCGTTCGCTGCATGCCGTCCAGAGCCATCGCCAGATCCCGATCGCCCCAGTCGATATGGGGCTGCTTCCAATCACGACCGCAGAGGCTGTCCGCAGCAGAGCCCAGCCCCGTCGGACCGGAATGGGCCAGCACGATCAAAGGCCAATGCTCGGGAGCCTGCTTGGCCGCATCGATGATCCAGTCGGCCGACTGTTGTTCAGTGATTGGCCCGAACACCGCTTGCACAGCCTGAGACAGGTGAAATCCACCTCCTGCACTGCAAGGCCTGGCACCAACCACCGCCAGCGGCGGCTGGCTCCATGCTCTCAATTGCCATGGACAATGCCGGGCTCCCAGCATCGTGATTTGCCGTTGCAGCAGATCTCCGCTTCTGTCACGTCCACGGTCATGATTTCCAAGCAGGACCGCCACAGGCAGGGCCAGCTGGGTGATGCTCTTGACCAAGCGCAGGTCTCCATCACTGAGATCTCCCACAAAAAGGAGTGCATCCGGTTGCAGTCGCTCAATCAGATCCACATCCCCTGTCCCCCAGTCACCATGGAGGTCTCCGGCAATGGCAACACGGAGTGATGTCAGAACGACTTCTAGGCTGGTCCCATCCTGCCCCAGATGGCCCCGATGAGCTCTGACACCGCACACGTCGCGGCGATCAACCAGCTCCGGCAGGAACGCAATGCCGTGATCCTGGCGCACTATTACCAGGAGCCCGAAATTCAGGACATCGCCGATTTCATCGGTGACTCACTCGAGCTGTCGAGAAAGGCGGCCAACACTGATGCCGATGTGATCGTGTTCTGCGGCGTGCATTTCATGGCGGAGACCGCCAAGATCCTCAGCCCTGAAAAAACAGTGGTGCTGCCTGATATCGAGGCAGGTTGCTCACTGGCCGACGACTGCCCTGCCGATGAATTCGCCAACTTTCGCCAAAACCATCCTGATCACCTAGTGGTGAGCTACATCAATTGCACGGCGGCCGTCAAAGCTCAAAGCGATCTGATCTGCACCAGCAGCAATGCCGTGGATCTGGTGAAGCAGCTGCCTGTTGAACAACCCGTGCTCTTTGCCCCCGACCGCAATCTGGGACGTTGGGTGGAACGCCAGAGCGGACGGGAACTGACGCTTTGGCCTGGACGCTGTTTTGTGCATGAAACCTTCAGTGAGGAAGCACTGCTCAAGCTGAAACTGGATCATCCGGACGCTGAGGTGATCGCCCATCCGGAATGCCAGGAAAATCTCCTGGATCTTGCCGATTTCATCGGATCCACTAGCAAGCTGCTGGTTCACTCCCAAACCAGTGACTCCAACACGTTCATCGTTCTCACAGAGCCTGGGATCCTGCATCAGATGAAGCAGCGGGTTCCCGAGAAGACGTTGCTGGATGTTCCCGGCCTCGATGGCTGTAGCTGTAATGCCTGTCCTTACATGCGCATGAACAGCCTGGAAAAACTCCGCGACTGTCTTGAGACACTGTCGCCCCAGATCACCATGGAGGAGTCGATTCGCTCTAAGGCAGAAGCGCCGATCCGACGCATGCTCGAGATGAGCAAGTAATGGGCACACAAGCCTGAAGCACGGCAGCAGCTCAGGCTTGCCAGAGTTCAAGGATGAACGTTCTCGAGCGAACCGACAGCGGTCTGTACTGCAGAGCAGCAGACGCCTGGATCGATCCCTCACGGCCCGTGTCGAGAGCCCTGATCACTCACGCCCATGCCGATCACGCCAGACCTGGATGCGGTGAGTACTGGGCTGTGGATGTCAGCGAAGGTGTGCTTCGACAACGCCTTGGCCGAGACATCACTCTGCATTCCATGCCTTATCGCCAAGAGTTCTGGCTCAATCAGGCCTGTTTGTCATTCCATAGCGCTGGTCACGTCTTGGGGTCAGCTCAGATTCGATTGATGGTTGAGGATCAGGTCTGGGTGGTGACCGGTGATTACAAACGCTGCCCTGATCCAAGCTGCGAACCCTTTGAGGTGGTGCCTTGCGACGTGCTCATCACCGAAGCCACATTCGGGTTGCCGATTTATGCATGGGATACGGGGAAACGGGTAGCAACAGAGATCCGAGACTGGTGGCATGCAGACCGAGAGCGGCCCTCGCTGTTGTTCTGTTACTCGTTCGGCAAGGCTCAACGACTGTTGGCGGAGCTGAACGCCATCGGTGTTGAAGAGGAAGTGCTGTTGCATGGAGCTGTCGAAACCGTCACGCGCCACTACCGCGAAGCCGGGATAGCCATGACGGCAAGCAGGCCTGTCAGCGAGTTGCCACGAAAGGATTCACTGGAGGGGCGGCTGGTCCTGGCACCACCGTCAGCTCATCGTTCTGCCTGGATGCGACGATTCCGGTCACCGCAAACAGCTTTTGCCTCAGGCTGGATGGCCGTGCGGGGAGCCAGGCGGCGGCGTGGCTATGAGCGAGGTTTCATTCTCAGCGACCATGCCGACTGGCAGGGATTGATCCAGACGGTGCTTGAGAGCGGGGCCGCAACCGTTTACGTCACCCATGGCCAGAGCGATGTGTTGGCACGCTTTCTGCGCGAGCGACATGGACTCGATGCCAAACCCCTTGATCAGCTCAACTGAACTAACCTCAAGCCTCTTCACGCACCGTTCGTGTCCCCATGGCGACCCGCAGCTCTACCTTGACCGGCCTCATGGTTTTGATCGCTGCGACTGCAGGAACGGCACTCGCCCAGCAAACCACGATCACCATTGAGCAGATCAACACCGTGGTGTTCCCTGCTGACGGTGCTGCTGCTGCAGGGGCCATCTGCGCTGGTCTTGCCAGCGGTGTGCTCACAAGGGATCAGGTCGGCAGTGATTTAGCCCGTTTGCAGCAGGCCCTGGGAGAAGCAGGCGATTCCGGCTCAGCGACCCGTTACGTCAAAGCGTTCAACAGTGCTTCGGCAGGAATCAACGGTTGCAATGTGCAGGTGACGGGCCCCGCTGAAGACAATCGCTGGAATTACTAAATCAAGAGCCTGAGCTTCTTTCGCTATGGATGCTTTCGCAGCTCTGATCGAAGAGCTGGATCAGAGCACAGGAACGAATCGCAAGATTGATCTGATCGCAGGGCACCTCCAGCAAGCCGATGCCCACGACGCGGCCTGGACAGTGTTGCTGCTGATGGGTGAACGGCGAAAAAGATTGATCACCGGACGCCGGCTGCGCGAAATCCTTCAGCAGGCGAGCGCTATGCCTGACTGGCTGTTCGACGATTGTCAGAGTCATGTCGGAGATTCAGCAGAAACTCTCTCACTGCTCTGGCCACAACTCAAAAGCGACATTGGCGGCGGCATCCACAACCCTGGTGTGTCGATCTGGATCAATCAACTCGCTCATTCACCGCCGATGCACTGGTGGATGGAACAACTGTTGCCGGCCGTGGCGGCGATGGAAGCTGAGGAGCAGAGCAACACTGTGCTCGCGATCTGGGAATCCCTGCCCAACGACCGCTTGTTCCTGTTCAACAAACTGTTGACGGGTGGCTTTCGTATTGGTGTTGCCCGCGGACTTGTCGTGAAAGCGATCGCGACAGGATTCAACCTGGAGGAGGCCTTGGTTCTCGAGCGTCTGATGGCGCCAGCAGATGCTTCTGAGCGCTGGTTTCGAGGATTGACGGCTGTCGCCAGTGAAGAACGCGGCAACAGAGGGCCCGTTCCTTACCCCTTTTTTCTCGCCAGTCCACTCAAACCGGAGACAATCGAAGACACCGCCCCCTCCGAGTGGTGGGTGGAACATAAATGGGATGGCATCCGCGGACAGCTGATTCAACGCGAAAGCGGAACATACCTGTGGAGTCGTGGTGAAGAACTGATCAACGAACAATTCCCAGAACTGATCGAGATGGCGTCAGCGATACCGGCCGATACGGTGATTGATGGCGAGGTGATCTGCTGGGCGGAATCTGAGCAACAGCCAAGACCCTTTAGCGATCTGCAGCGACGACTCGGCCGGAAGAGTGTCGGCCGCAAGCTGCGGCTTGAGTGTCCTGTGAGTTTCGTTGCCTATGACCTGCTGGAACGCAAGGGACAGGATCTGCGATCAGCCCCACTGCAGCAAAGGCTCGAACAACTCGCCGATCTTCAAGAACGGATGGACGCCGGTTCGACGGGGTGGCGTTGCCGACTCAGCAGTGGACAACAGCTTGAGCATTGGGACCAGCTGGATCGACTCCGCCAGGAGGCCGTGGAGCAGGGTGCCGAAGGGGTGATGCTCAAACAATTGCAATCGCCCTATCTGAGCGGGCGCAAACGCGGACACTGGTGGAAACACAAACGTGATCCGATGACCCTGGATGCGGTGCTGATCTATGCACAGGCAGGCCGCGGACGTCGCGCCAACCTGTTCACTGATTACACCTTCGCACTCTGGGAGCAACTGTCTGAGCCAACAAGCAAACCTCAGTTGGTGACATTCGCCAAGGCCTATTCCGGTTTGAACGACGCCGAGATCCTCGAACTGGATCGATGGATTCGCAGTCACACCCGGGAACGATTCGGTCCAACACGATCTGTGGAGCCTGAACTGGTCTTCGAAATCGGCTTTGAAGGGATCCAGGCCTCAAAGCGACACAAGTGTGGCCTCGCCGTTCGTTTTCCCAGGATTCTGCGATGGCGAAGTGACCGCACGGCTGACAGCGCCAACACCCTCGAAGATGCGCGAACGCTCTGCGATCAAGTGATGAAGCGAACGCAGTCATCATGAAGCGGACGTCTCACAACCATCGCGGTCGCCCTGAGCACGACGCTGATCCGCAGCTGATTCTCTCGCCGATCCTCGACTGGTTTGAACATCAGGGATGGTCTCCACTTCCATTCCAGAGGCGGACATGGGAAGCACACCTGCAGGGATTGAGTGGTCTGATCCAGGTCCCCACCGGTTCAGGAAAAACGTACGCCGCGGTGATGGGGCCAATCGCGCAGATGCTGGCGTCAGCCAATGAGCAAGCAGGGATCCGTCTGCTCTACATCACGCCACTCAGAGCGTTGGGTCGTGACTTGGCAGTCGCACTACAGCAACCGATTGAGGCGATGGGCTGGCCCCTGCGGGTCGGGATCCGCAACGGAGACACCCCCACAGCCGAACGCAGCCGACAGACCAGAACGCCACCTGAAATTCTGATCACCACGCCGGAATCATTGTGCGTTCTACTGGCAAGCCGCCATTGCGAAGCACTGTTCAAGACGCTCGAGACAGTCGTTCTTGATGAATGGCATGAGCTGATCGGAAGCAAACGCGGCATCCAGGCGGAGCTGGCTCTCAGCTGGTTACGCCAGCAGCGTCCTCAACTGCAGACATGGGCGATCAGCGCCACGATCGGAAATCTTGAGGAATCTGCTCGGCATGCCCTTGGCGAGAGATGTGAGCCGTGTCTGATCACTGGAGCTCCCAAGCGAGGACTCGATGTCAAAAGCATCCTTCCCGACAGTATTGATGGATTCCCCTGGGGTGGTCACCTCGGGCTAAGGCGATACGAAGATCTCATCGGGCAGCTCGAGCCCTCCACCAGCACCCTGCTGTTCACCAACACACGCAATCAGGCTGAACGCTGGTTTCAGTGCCTGCGCTACGCCTGCCCAGAAATGGAGGGCTCACTAGCACTGCATCACAGCGCTCTTGATCGCGGTGAAAGGGAAGCCATCGAGGCTGCTGTCAAAGCGGGGGCGATGCTCTGGGTGGTCTGCACCAGCTCGCTTGATCTTGGAGTGGACTTTCAACCTGTGGAGCGCGTTGTTCAGATCGGATCGCCGAAAAATCTGGCGCGGCTGCTGCAACGCGCAGGGCGCTCAGCACACCTGCCAGGCGGAACCTCCAAGGTGCTGTTCATGCCGACCAATGCCCTGGAACTCCTGGAACTGAGTGCCGTTCGCCGAGGCTTGGAAAACGGAATGGTCGAAGAACGACGCCCACCCAACCAACCTCTCGACGTGTTGCTGCAACACCTCACGACACTGGCTTGCGGGCCAGGGTTCAGGCCTGCTGAAACTCTCGAGGCCATTCGCAGCACGAGCACATACAGAACGCTCGAACAAGAGGGATGGGATTGGTGCTTGCGCTTTCTTGAGCATGGAGGTGATTGCCTCGGTGCCTATCCCCGCTACAGAAAACTGGACACCACAGATGACGGACGTTTTGTGGTTCGCGATAACGCAATCGCCAGACTGCATCGGCTCAACATCGGCACGATCACATCAGCTCCATCGATCCGAGTGCGCTTCGTGCGGGGGTCAGTGCTGGGACACGTGGAAGAAACCTTCATCAGCCAGCTCAAGCCGAAGGATGTGTTCTTTTTTGCAGGACGCCAACTGGAATTCGTGAGGCTTCGCGACATGACGGCCTACGTCAAAACAACAACCCGAAAAAGCACTGCGGTTCCAGCCTGGGCTGGAGGTCAGATGTCGCTATCGGATCTGTTGACCCATCACCTGCGGGAAGAAGTGGCACGCGCAGGCCGTGGAGAACTGGACAACGCGGAGCTCCAAGCACTGGAACCGTTGTTTGAACGTCAAATGGATCTGTCGACCTTGCCATCGAGTCAACAGCTGCTGATTGAAACCTGCCGAACACGGGAAGGAATGCATCTGTATGCATACCCCTTTGAGGGTCGCTTTGTGCATGAGGGTCTGGGATTCCTCTGGGCAACACGACTCACAAGGCAGCATCGCGGAACGATCACGGTGTCAGTCAACGACTACGGATTTGAACTGCTGGCGCCAAAGGGGTACCCCATGGATGACCTGCTGGAGGAGCATCTGGATGATCTGCTCGATGACGGCAATCTGGAAACTGATCTTGAGCAGGCTCTCAATCTCTCCGAACTCTGTCGACGACGGTTTCGAAGCATCGCCCAGGTTGCCGGGCTTCTTGTACAGGGATTCCCAGGCAAGAACAAAAGCGCAGGGCAGCTGCAGATCAGCGGTTCACTGCTGTGGGAGGTCTTTAACAAGCATGAACCAGGCAATCTTCTCCTGCGACAAGCGCAACAAGAAGTGCTGCAGGAGCAACTTGAACTGCCACGTTTACGCAGTGCACTGAAAAGAATGCAACGTGGAGAAACACTGCACTGTCCAACGCCTCGACCGACACCTCTCGCCTTTCCACTGCTGGTGGAAAGACTTAACAATCGAATGAGCAATGAGTCTGTACTGGAACGCATCAAGCGAATGCAAGAGGCAGCTCTTAGTCAGGAACAGTAAACAGTGAAAAAGTCGTCCCAATGGTCAGACATTATAACAGAATTAAATGATTTAAACTTCTAAATCACACAAAGCAAAATGCATTGATGATTGTCAATTCACCAAGGACATTCACCATGACACGCATACAGCCTCCAGGACTGCCCATTGTTCATGCGCTTGATATTTGGACCACCATTGTTGTCTAAATAATAGCCGTAAACTGTTAGATACTCTTTGCCGGAATCATTGCCTAACTGCATCCAATACACCTGAATCTGGGGTGGATAACCATTTTGTCCTTGACCGTCAGTGAGAGGCTCATTATCCCAATAACACTTGGCACCTGGCGTACGAGGATTGGTGAAAAGACCTGTCTGATCTTCATTACTATTGGCTCCCGTGCAGACCCACGGAAAAGTCACCATCACAATTGCAGGCTGCCCGTTAAAGGGAGTAGTAATACCTTGCACAAGGCCTTTCACACCTTTGCCCCATTCTCTTCCCTGCAATTTTGCAGCCGCCGAACCCACCATGTCATCCCGAATGGTGGTTAGATTCCAACCCCAGACACCTGCCTCATAATTCTTATAAACCGTTCCTGTTCCTGGATGCTTAAACTGACATTGTCGTCGCCCAGCGCCATTCTCATGAGCATGTTGAGGGACTTGGCCAAGAGTGATGTTCGGAAGTCCTTCAGTACCTTGGCACCAAACAGTTGATTGATCTTCAGATCTTTCAAATATTCTCTCTACATAAAAAATATCTCCCTTGCAATCAGGCATAATACCGGCTCCATCGCAACCATGAAACACCCAGTAGTTATTATCGCGAGACCCTTGATCATCCTTGAAATACATCCAAGCACGTGTTGTATTAAACGGACCACCAGCTAATTGATTAACAACATTACTCTGTGTGCAATACGTAGGGTCACTGCCATTATTTTGAAGCTTAAGGTTGTTATTGGTTGTCCACGGGCGATAATTGAAAGGCGAACAGCTTAATTCTGTCTCAGGATTGTGAGTGCCTCCGCACCATGGTTTTGGAGCTTCGGGACCGTAAGCACTACAAAAATAACCAGCTGATACAGGTTTGGAAACAGCAATTGCAGACAGACAGGCCAGCAAAGATAAGCCGATAACACCAAGGGGGCTGAAATCATTTTTGTCAACTAACGGCATGGCATCATCATGAGCTCAAGACTTTCACAATAGTCAGAAAAATGAATAGCAACCAAAAGCTATCTGGTTTACTTAATCACAAAGACAACAGACCAGATAAAAAAAGAGGCCATCAGGTGAATGACGACCATGACTGCAAGAGGTGAAGACCATTCGGGAATGAGTCAAAAACAACAATCCAAGCTGTCAAAGCTAACGCGACGCCGAATAGCATAAAGAAAAATAAAAAGAGAGGATGCAAAGATTTTGAACTGTGCCGGGCGAACAACCGAAAAGCAATGAAACTGTCACATTAATAGCTGAACAAATCAGAGAGATAGTGCAACAATCAGAAATCAAAAACACCCTGAAGAATGGAAACCACCGTTTGGACTTTCAACCTCAGCGTTCCGTTCTCGGAGTGGGCCAAAATCTATGACAGTGATGATGTCACCCAAATGCACGCATCAGTGGGAATCAAATCACTGTTTAGAGGAGTTTCCAAAGATGACCCATCGAAGGTCTGTGCCATTCAACAAGCACCCATTGGGGTCGCACAAAAGATCTTTGAAGAGAACAAAGAGATGATCCGAGGAGCTGGACATATCATCGAAAGCACCATCATCACAGCGTATACAGAGCAATGAACGAATCAGAGGAGCAACGCTGCGTCAGAGCATCAAGTGCCGGCTTAAGGCGGGAATGATTTGATCCTCGAAACTCTGCATAGAGATCGATCTCAACGGCCCTGTCGTTGAGATCCTCAGAATCTTCCGTCAGATCGATCAATGCGTATGATCTTTGCTGTAACACACTGATGAATTGAAGGAGTTAGCAATGGATTTTCACATCGTGATTCTTGATGAGTTCATCGAAAATTATCCTCAAATCAACTGGGGTCAGTGGAAAGACTATGTCAGAGAGCAAATGATCAGCCAAGGGGATCACTGGTCAGAAGCAACATTGCCTGGAAACGACGTCTGGGATTGTCTCGACAAACATAAAATCAATCCTCTTCATCTTGTTCAGTGGAAACCAATTGAAGACACTCTCTACAAAGTCAGCCTTCCTGATCACCCACACCCGTTTGATCATCCGTTATGAGCATCAAGTGATCAAATCACTACAACAAAGCGAATTGGACTGGAACAATCCAATTGACGCTAATAGCTCGGGTACAATTTTCATGAATTCGGCATACTTACTCTCAAATGTTCGATCACGAAGCCAATATTGCAACAATCAAGCCAACTTCAGAGGCTTGTAACATTTGATCTTCGTCACAAATGAGTTTCAGGCTCACAACAGTTTTGACAATCTTAATACCGCAATCCAAGTCGATTGCTCTTATCGTTACACCTGCAATTAAAGCAATGTGAGCAGACGCAAAGCACCCTATTTTCCTCTGAGCAACCAATATTTTTACCTCGTCTTTTCAGTTGTTCTGTCTTTCCTTTTTGGCTGGTCAATGGAAGTCCACTTGTTATCAGCCAGTGGTTTGCTTAACTAAGCATCGATTCAATCAATAAAATCATATTTCAATTAGAAACTTAACTGATACAATAAGTCAAAATCATAGGCTCATAGATAAACCTGAGTCTTCAGGATGACAAATCTGCAAACGTACCGAGTCGAAGAGTTAAATCCATTCCGGGAATGGCATCATCATGGATCAGCGATTGAGATGGAGGGGGCAATTAGCTGGGCAAAATCTCTTAGCACCCAGCTCAATCGATCTGTACGCGTACTTGATCAATCAGACAATGTCATTGCACAATTCAATTGTTAATTGATACAAGCCATCATCTGTCTAGGATTGTAGACTTGAACTCACGATCTTCTTTTCGGAGCATTGATAAATGTGGGCAAAATCAACATGTCGAAAGCACTGAAAGAGGCTGCTTAAGGTTTTGAAGAGAGAATGTTTTAGTCTTTGGCTATGAGAAGAAGTTGTAAAATTTTCCTTACTTGACTTCTGGATTTTCCCTCTGATCGCATGGTTTCCAGTATCCATCAACTTGATGAACACGATTACAGCCCAATCTCTGAGCTGCGAGTTGTGCCATTGTTTTGTCTGAATACATCAGCTGACTCTGAAGCTGAGTGTTTTTGACTAAGGGATGCGGATGTGAATGATGCACATGTGGAATTTGTTGCTTCGATCCACTTAAATTAACAAAACCCATACTCAGTGGGCCTGCTGTCCAGACCGCCATCGTATTGAAGCCGATCGAAAGCAGCCCCATACCAACAACAGACGCCGTAACCGCACCCATCGAGACCAGCCCTATGCCGACAAGTCCCATCGGCACTACACCGATGCAAACCACACCCATGGGGACAATACCAATGGCGACGACTCCCATTGGTGCAATGCCAAAAGCAAATTTCTTGGATGTTGGATCACATTGATTCGGTTGCTTGGAATCAATGACTTGAGATTCAGGAGACATCAGTCAATAAACTATCCTTTATTTAGACTAGGCACACAATCACTATTTGAGAGCCAAACCTCTATCCCTTATTGAAAACCAATTGGGCTTTAGAGATGAATCATATTGAACGATCAAAAATCCGATCAGGTTGGCTGTGATCGCGTAGCGACAACATGGATCTCCTCAGCCAACTTTTTGATAGCCGCCAGCGTCTCTCGGTCAGTCTGAGCCTGCTGCTCAGCAATATCACCTTGAATATTCTGGCCAACAATAATGATTGAAAGCAAGACCAACTGCAGGAATGTCTCGGCGATCCACGACACGATTTCTAAAGGGTCTTCCGATGACAGGGCTTCTGGCAATGAAATAAGTGCTATCAAAGCAAAGAAGTAAGCACAGGTCATTGTGCCGACTTTCTCTGTGACAAACAAAGCAATCTGTTTATTGAAGTCTCGGATCTGCATGCGGTCGTTGCTCTAACAGCTCTATTTTAAGCTTAAGGCTCAAGCAAGAGTAATGTCATTCATCACAGTTAAAGAAGCTATGATTGCCTTTCACAAGAATATCTTTCCAATCAGAAACACAAACAGGTTATGCCTGACTGGATGAGCAAGTCAGAAAGGACCTCAATCTGATGCAGATGCAATCCGCGCTCTGGTTGCGTCAGAATAGACACAAGACATTGGTTGCCATGACAGTCAGCTCAGCAGAAACCCGCCGAGCCATTTTGAAACTCATGTCAGTTCTTGCTGGACCGGCCTATCAACACAATGATCAAAACAAACCTCTGAACTTGCAACTCGAGCTTTGTATTGAACGCATCAAGGCCGAAGCCTCAGAGGGAGCTGCCTTGATCGAAGCCTGTGCTCCGCATGGGAGAGCGATGCTGACTCAAGCCCAGCAAAAATTGGATGCTTTGGCCGAGCTATCGATCTTGCATCAATTGGCCATGGAGAGGTATGACGTCAATTAGGTCTCTACTGAACGTCGTGCAGCGACTGGCAAACACCTGAACAAGCTTCAGCGCTGGCGTTTGAAGGTGTAGCAGCCACCGTGATAGCCCGTGAACGGTTGGGCATAGGTCACCAGTTCCCAGCCTTGGGCACCGAGTTCATTCATCAGCTCCACCAGGCTCACCTGCTGCGGATGATTTCTGGAGATCAGGGGCTTGTCGTCCAGCCAGAGCTCTTCAATTTCTCCAGTCCAGCTCTTGCCACGGGGAACAAAGCGAAGCTGTGTGTATTCCCAGGCCATCAAAGCTCGATGAGTCGACGGACTCTAAGACCATGAGGTGAAAATTGATCAAGTCTCAGGCAATCAGCCCGTTGAGCAAGGTCGACACAGCCAGGCCGAGGTAGGTGCCAAGCAAGTATCCCAGCAGCCCGATTGCCACTGAAGGCAAAACGAGATTGGGGCGCTCAAGGCTTCCCGCCAGAGCCAGAGCAGTGCTTGGCCCGCCCACTGCAGCCTGAGAAGCAACCAGACATTCAGCCATCGGCCAGCGGAACCAGCGGCGTGCCTGGAGCACAACAATGGCCTGAATGAAAACCACCAGGCCGGCGTAAAGCAATACAGGCAGGCCGTCACCAAAGAGCGCACCCAGACTCGAACTCAGTCCGATGACAGCGAAAAAGGGTTGAATCAAGACCAGGCCGAGCGCATAGCAAGCACTGCGAGAATCTGCTCGGGGTAACTGTGCGGCAATCAATGCCACTGTTGTAAGCACAAGAATTGATGGGACATCAGCCCCCAGCAAACTCAACAAACCGGCCAGACGTTCGGAAATCAATAAAACTCCTCCCCCCCAGAGAAGACCGACCATCAGCACTTGAAATGAAGGCAACGCAACAGCGTTGATGGGGGTTGAAGCGGAACTGTTCACCACCGGGGGTTCTGTCTCTCTGTACTGCCGACGCCCCCGGCCGATCAGCAAGCTGATGAGAAACCATGCGGTGAATGCAACGTGATCCGCCGCCGTGGCAATCAGCAGTAGAGAAGGAGAGATCTCAAGACTTCTGGCAACAGAAACGAAGTTCAGACTGCCGCCGGTGAACGTGGCACTCAAGAGACCTGCCAGAGACATCCAAGACTGCCCAAGCCATCCCGATAGCAGCAACCCAACCAGCACAACAGCCACCAGTGTTCCGGCTACAGCTGTGAGAAAAGGCAGCAACAAGCGACGGGCATCAGGAATCACGCTGCGGAGTTCCACCGCAAGCAACAGTTCTGCAATGGCGAAAGAGGTCAACGGTCCGTTCACCCACGACACCGCGGATGGATCCGGAGTCCAGGTGGTCACGTTGGCCAGCAGCAGACCAAGCATCAGGATCACCATGGTTGACCCGAGCTTGCGAGCCAGGCTGTTCACCTGAGCTAGCCACCAGCCGAGGCCTGCCAGGCCTACGACCAGAATCAGTGACATCAGCGGAAGGGAGGCAATCATGACAAACGGCCAGTTGCTGATTTCAAAAGCATGACTGAAAGCATCAGCATGAAGCGATGAACGCAACCCCAACACTGTTTCTCGTCGTTTTAGGCGGACGTACCGCGACCAGCCACATTGAATTGCATGATGTGCGCTGGGTGGTGGGAACAAGCATTGAAAACACGATCCCGACCCTGAGGGAACAGTGGTTTGGGCTGCAGAGTGGCCTTCACATCGACAGTTACAAAGCCATTGAACATGTTGATGGCTACGCCATTGAGCTGATCCAGCGGCGAGTGGACTGCACACAGCAACAGCAGGCGTCTTCAACAGCAATGAACGATCAACTGTGGTTCATCAACCTCGGTGGTTACGACCGAGATTCACTTCAGGAGTTGCACCAGTTCGGCCTTGTTGTGGCTCCCAACAAGCAAGCGGCCAAGGCACGTGCTCGTCGGCGTTGGCTAGGCAGTGCCTTAAAGGTCCATAAAGATGATCTGCACACCCTCGATCGCTTGGACACGGTTGATGACTGCCTACCCATTTTCAATGTCGAAGATTGGCAAATCCATCTGAAAGCGGACCCAAACAGACCTCAGGCGGAACTGAAGCCGGACTGGTTTGGTTACTGGAGAATTGACGGCCGGCAGCCCAAACCAAAGCCCGAGAAACTGCCGTGATTTCACTGCGCAGCAAACCGCCACCAGGCCGCGAGCCTTGCAGGAGAGAAATACGTGGTAGTGCCAAACAGTCCACCATGGGCCGTGTCGGACTGGACGAGATGACGAGCACCAGAAAGCAAGGCGGAGTTCACCGGCACCAGGCCATCACCCCTGACATCGACAGATCCGGAAATACCGCGATAGCTGCCTTTGGCACTACGGCGACTAAAGACAGAAGCAATCGGACTCTCCAGGTTGAGCTCACCGGCGATCGCCACGTAGTCGACGCCAGGCTCATGACATCCGGGACAGCATCGATCCACCATGGCCCTGAGAGGAGTGGCACGTACCGCTTGATGAGGACTACCCAGGCTGATCAGCCGATCACACCGGGCTGCTCCGCCATAGGTACGACCTTGGAACGGTTGATCGCTGAGATAAAGCCTGAGCATCACCCCTCCGGAGCTATGGCCAATCAACGACACACATCCGGAGGGCGACTTGTGCTGAAGCTCCTTCACCAGCGCATCAACTCGATCCAGCACTCGCCGCCAGCCAAACCCCCAACTCGTCAGAAGCCAGTCATAGCGGCTGACTGGAACGACCTGAGCATCCTGAACACCCTGCTCCATCAGCCAATCAGCCATCGGTTGATAGGCCTCTTCGGTAATCAGAAAACCACCGAGAATCACCACCGGCTGACGTGGATCAACAGATGCCATAGCTCCGATCACACCGAAACAACGCCATCATCTCCGCAGACAAGAACGATTGAATGACAGCTGAGAAAGTTGCTGACTACCCCCGACCTCCTCGGCTTGAGGTCAGCCCTGATCATGTTTTGGTACGGGTCGGCGGAGACGTTCTCTTCGATGGCGTTGGATGCATGCGAGTGTTGGAGACTTTTCATCCACCGACGTATTACCTTCCACCTGCCGGCACCAACCAAAAGCTGTTGATTCCCGCTGCTGGACGGAGCTTTTGTGAGTGGAAGGGTGTTGCTGATTATTTCGACGTCACGGTTGGAGAGCAACGTATTCACCGTGCTGTCTGGCGATACTCCTCTCCCACGAAGTCCTTCCAATCCATTGCAGGTTGGTTCGCCCTGTATCCAGGATTGATGGATGGCTGTTGGCTCAACGGTGAAGAGGTGACTGCTCAGCCGGGAGGTTTCTATGGAGGCTGGATCAGCTCAGCGGTGGAAGGGCCCTTCAAGGGAGATCCACTCCATCCAGAACTGATCTGATCAGGACAATCATCAGTCAAACAACTGTTGATTCAGGCCGCAAAACATCCAACAGGCAAGGTCTTTATGCGTCGATCATCCATTGCATTTTGACCTTTTCATACAGCAGGCGCTGCCTAGACGTTGTCACCAAAGTATCCAGACAGAGTTTGTACCCAGACTGGGGCTGACAGAAAATCTTCTGTGATGTTTCGGCAATCCACTCAATGAACCTCGAGGCACCGGTTTCGGGTAGCTTGAGAGTCTCGATGTAGGATTGTGCATCAGCGTTTTCAATTTTATACAGATTTTCACGATAGTCCGATAGCTGGAAGAGGAGAAACTGCTCACCCAACCAACAATCTTTAAGCGATAAAGTCGAGCGCGTAGCACCTATTTCAGGATCAGCAGAAGTGATATATCTCAGCCTGCCAAGTGATGAGCTCGATTGCAACTGATCAACTTGATTCAAAGCGCAGTGGCCAATCGTGATCAGGCTAGGATCATGAAGGATTTCCGCAACATAAAGAGCTGCGTCAGCGTTGCCATCATCAATGTCATCGCCAAGCCAATTAACGATCGAAGGAATACCCACATCAAGCAAGTCAATAACTTCAGCATATGGAATAAGAGATAAAAAGAATCGTCAATTGAAGCCCTGGCCGGTGCTTTTTGTTATCACTTGTGGGAAATTGATGGGCCACCACATACGAAGAAGAAAGAGGGAGGCAGCTCACTATTACGCCTAACTGCAACTTCATGCCGTGGAAGAATTGGCGCAAAGCTGTCGAGTTGCTAGGTTTCAGAAAAGATGATTTCAACAATGAAGGCTTTCGTGCACATCATGACCAGCATCATTGTTCTAGGAACTGTTGCTCCTAGTCATGCTGGATCCGTCACAGCAACAGGTTTCGATCAATCAGCCACAATCGACGATCTGAAAACAAATGTGCCACAAGGTGCGACGATCACAGACACAAGTTGCGAGACCGTTGGCGTTCCCTCCGGAGGTGACAATAAATTTCGCTGCACAGTGACTTGGGATTGATCGGTCGAAATAATGCCAGATCAAGGAGTTGATTAAAAAACGCAGATCCGAAATGTGGTGATTAATTCAAGAGATCATCGGCTTCGCCAACAGCATTGATCAATCCTGGCAAGAGCAGAATTGATTTCTGAATGCATTTAAAAGCACAATCTATCAATCATGCAATATGATTGAAGTGATAATCAAAGATGCTTAGAAAGGCCACAACACACGCCAAAAAAGCAGAAAAACTTCTACATCATTGACCGATGAAAGAACTGATTCGACGCTTGAGAGAACAGCCGGACGATGAAAGCATCCCCGATCTCGTCGTCGCAGCCGAAGCCAATTCAGACGTTGATCTCGGCAAGGATGTGGCACTTCTCATGGGTGTCTGGGAACTGCGTTGGAGCAGTGCAACTCAGCCCTGGCTGAAGCAAGCGAACTGGTTAGAGAATATTCAGGTTCTCGACCCAGTGAATTTTCGGGGGATGAATCTCCTACGCCTTGCCGGTCCTCTTGGAGGGGCAGCAGCAGTGACTGTTGAGGCTGAGCTAAGCACTGATGGTGCAAATCGTGTGGGGGTTCGTTTTCTCAAAGGTGGATGGAGAGGACCGGCCTTGCCTGGTGGACGACGACTCGAATTGTTCAAGACCGTGAACCAGTCTTTTCCGGCATGGCTCGATATCACCGCACTGACGAACGAGCTGCGAATCTGCCGAGGCAATGCTGGAACGACATTCGCCCTGCTCAAGAGGCATGACATGTCAGTCTCTGACTTTTTTCCTGAGGTTCCCACGAAATAGTCGCTGATTTTGAGAACCAAATGGGAACCATTGCCGATTTTTGGGAACTCCGAATTCCTTTCCACAACTCCGGCAATCAAGCCCGCAGGAGCACTTGTCACCGACAAACGCCATCACTACAGCATCCACACCAGCGGAGTGCTCATGTCAATCGATCACGCCTGTGGAACCGCAGCACCGGCAGAAGCACGCCCTGAGTTCCTGAATGTGAAGCGAGGCGACTTCGTGATTGTTCAGTAGCCACAGACCGTTGCCCACGCCAAGACAGATGACTGGTGGATGGGACTTGTGATCTGGATCGAAGGTGGGGCACGAGACCCGAGCATCAACTCGATGCTTCAGATTGCCGATGTCGACGACGGAGCCATCAGGTGGGTCAATGTGGATGAGATGCTCAAGATCCTCCATTGCCTGGAAGGGTTAAGTGACGCGCTGTGATAGCGACACGATTGGCAGTTGCGTTGAGGGGATATGAATAGATGTAGGACTAAAGAAAACTGAGGCTTTGTTTGCTCTACCTTGTATTTTTTGTGGATGGATTAGTTGACTGGATGAGTGAAAGCTATGACTATTTTAATGTCAGTGGTGCCAGGTATTGAAGGCTGATTTGTGGGATTATTGGCGAGATTGAAGCAAAAAAAGCTCCTATTAATGCAGAGGCTTTGAGTGTGTAAGTTTTGAATCCGAGGGAAAAACGTTTCGGACACTAGATTTTTACCAGCAACAACCTACACCGCAGTGTGAGCCCCAGCCACCAGTTTGAGTAGACTTCTCAATTCCTCCAGCTACGACTTCTAGCTCATCTTCTGAAAGTTCGGATTGAGCCTGGGTTAGGTCAGCAGCAGAAATACTAAACCCAGCCTCTTTTGCAATCGCAAGAACTGCATCGGAATCAGCAGCAGCTTTGAGCTTTTCCTGAAGGCTGGTATCAGCTTTGACTTTTTCCAGGAAGGCTTTGAGCTGCTCTTCTGACATGATTTTTGGCTGATTTATCGGTTATAGCAAAGATATACCAAAAAGTCTTTGATTAATATTTACTGCGCCCAATCGCGACAGATTCTACTACTTATTACATGCTACGCACTAATTAACACGCATTATCACTTGTTTTCGCTGCGCCAAATAATCTTATCGACAAATACTCATGTTCGCATTCTTTAGGAGAAAACAAAACTGCATCATTCGACCTTGCTGACTTGAAAGACTCTTGAAGCCTTAAATCGCCTTTGCCATTATCGAGGAAAGCTTATATTAATTGCAACGAAATGGATGCGAATTTTTTTGGAAAGCAAACAGGGTAGATTGAAGAGTAAAATCAAACCTAGCTAGGGATTAGCAATTCTGAACCAGCTATTGGGTACAAGCCCATGAATTAGTCCCAGGTGCACAAGTCCCAGCTGAACCGGAAATACTTTCCAACTCCGCGTCACTAAGTTCGTTTAGATAGTCTGAATTAAACTCATGACCGTGTTCTTTAGCAATACAAACAACTTCTTCAGAAGACTTAGCTGCTTTTAACTTGTTTTGAAGATCGGAATTTCCTCTGACTTCGTTGAGGAAAGCTTTGAGTTGTTCCTTGGACATGGGTAATTTGCCTCTTTGAGTAGTTATAGCAAAGGTCTGATTCACTATCTAGGCGAGCACTGTTTCCAGCTGCCTGATTTCTGCATGGCTCCCTAGACCTCGACGGCGACGTGCCTGAGCAGAGGCATACAAGCCTTTGATACAGACTGATAAATCTGTTCCGAGCGATAGATGTCAGCAAGACCTAAAAAACATGTGCCGCAGGGGTGTCATTGCTGAAGCACTTGGCAGACCTTCAACACTATTTGCTAGCCGTACTCTCCCACCTTTATGAAGCGGACTACTTCAGGGCCTTGCCAATAATTACTGCGCTCCGTACCACCAGACATTACAGGCTATTGTATGAAGTAAACGGGATGATTTGATAGCAAAAGTCCAGTTTTTTTCTTGCAAAATTAGGAACTCGAGGTCTAATCACAATTCGTACCAGCAGTACAATTCATACTACAATCTAGACAGGTATCTGCCAACATCGTTGGACAATCAAAATTTCCACGTGTTTTTGTTGCGCCACCAACCATACCTTCGAGCTCCTTTTCACTGAGTTTATTTAATTCATCATAGGCAAATTCGTAACCATTCTCCTTGGCGATAATGGCTATCTCTTCGTTAGACATTGCTGCCTTCAATTTATCCTGCAGGCTGGAGTCGCCTTTGATTTTTTCAAGGAAAGCTTTGAGTTGCTCTTCTGACATGGGTTTCAGGTCTGTTCAGCAGTCATAGCAACGGTTGGCAGGAAACACAGCATTCACTTGCTTGACAAAAAAAACCCCGCACTAAGCGGGAAATATGAGAGTTTTCTTGGTTAATAAACGTGTTATTTGCATCCACAGGGAAGATCTTGTTCGGGCAATACCCACCGCAGATCCTCACAGAAGCCAGATGGATCCGCCCGACGTCCTCCATGGGGCCCGCCATGGTGCCCGCCAGAAATCATCTCAAGCTGGTCATCGGTCAGATCCTGAGTCTGAATCTGAGCAGTGGTGACACCATTAAACAAGATTGCAGTAGTCATGGTTTTGAAGTGAGTGAGTTGTGTTGGGGTGTTTCCCCCTCGACTCCTTCAAGATCACAGCCCTTCTGGTGAAACCCACTGCAAAGCTTTGGTGTAGAGGCTCAAAGGTTCTGGTGAGCTTCTGGTGAATGGGTCAGACCTTTGCCACTTGGGCTGAAAACATTTACACCTGCCTGACTTTTGCATCGTTTGCCAGGCATCGTCGGCTTTGGGACTGCGCATCCATCTGACGACGGGCTGACCGCTCCCGGACACTCCTCGCTTTTCGACTTCCACTCACTGAGCCCTAAAGCCTCACCACACGAAATATGCCGCGTTCTCTGGTCCGTTCAATAGAGAACCCCAGGCGATTCATGACTGAGCCCCAGGCATGCAGAGATGAAGTGCTCTGCTTCAGTACTTTCGCCAGCATCCTTGTCGTCACGAACCACTCCTGAGCAGCGATCTCTTGCAGCTGTCGGTGTGTCATCAGGTGGTCGTCGTCTGTAGGGGCAATGCTGGAACAACATTCGCCCTGCTCAAGAGGCATGACATGTCAGTCTCTGTCGACTTTTAGGAGTTTTCAGCTGCTCAGCATGAGTTGTGCAGAACACACGGGAAGTTTTAGGTCGAGATCTGGAGAGATCACTTGAACTGCCGAAATCAACTAGATTCTTGTTTGCTTTTGATCTTGCAATGATTCCAGAACCTTACGAGCTGTTCGATATTGACAGGGGCTCAGACAAATTGTTTCTGATTGGTACTGCCTGGATCGTCCTCTTCCTGTTCCTCCTTTAAGAACAACTCTGCTGTTCTTTTGATCCAAACCTTCCCCAATCTGATAAGCCACCACACTTGAAGTTGAGGTTGAGGTACAACATATGTAGTTGCCAGGTTAGGGGCGAGAAGAGTTCAATTCTGTTTGAGTCAGCCTTGACAGGCTAAAATCAAATTATAGTTCCGCAGCCAAAAACATTATTCGTAAATTGGCAATGCCTTTTGAAAATTAGCTTCAATTAAAATCTTTGGGCATAAAAATTGAATCGATATAAAATTTGCTTTTATTCCACTATTGCTTGAAACCACTTTCACAATAATTCAAGGACCAAAGGTATATCACTTTCAATGGCACAGAGCACACAGTTTCAGCTTATTTTGTGCCACAGTCCCAAAAACTTTTACCACTTGCCTCAATGAGACACTTCGCCATAGGATGGTCAAACTGAGCAATTGGGATTGACACCTCAGTTGAGGAAACCATTATCACAACTGAAAGGTCTTGAAGGGTTCCTTGAAAGATTTGCTCGAATTTAAGTTCATAAGCTCCGGCCCAATGTTTCAGTCGAAGCAATAAGCAGAGAATGGTTCTGTATTAAAATTAATCGCGTGGAGTGTCCGGCCTTGTAAGTGCGGGCAAGCAAGAATCTTGCCCAAGATCAAACAGCTCTGATCAGCTCAACATCACATGCTTTCAAACTAGTTGAATAACAGATCGCCAGGACTGCTTCACGTCAATCCTGTAAATAGACTTTGACTCTGAGCTTGAAAACTCTCTTGTATGGAAAAACAATCCAGAATCGCCAAAGCCCCCACGCCAATAACCAACCACATCCACCTGCAATCAGACCAACCAAAAAGGAATAACCAACCAAAAAGTGTCCGGTATATTCTAGATGGAATAGAGCAACAAGAAATGCTGAACAAACAGCCACTAAATAAGTAGGGATTTTTGGATGAGGTTGATGCTTTTCAGTCATGATGTCGCGGTTCTTTCTTCTTGATTGCCATCATCTTGGGTCTGTCGGTACAAGCTTCCATTCAGCACCTTCAGGAATCACAGGACCAGCATTGATGTCCGCAGGCTCTTCAAACACCACACGCCAATCAGCCACACGGCAGGCAACGTAATCACTTCGCTCGATGCGGATGCCACCAAGAGTCGATGGCGCGCCATAGAAACCACTGATCCACTCGGATTCAACCCCTAAACCTCCCCTGAACCAGACCCAACAGCGACAGTTGGGTTGTGTGGTGGATTGCTTGGCTGCCACATGGGCTCCCCAGGTGCACGAAAGATAGGCGCTGCATGCCAATCAAATCTGTTGGTTTCTAGTGGACTCTCTTGCCAGCCAACCCCAAGGCGGATAGAACGCCTGTACCAGCAGCGAGGCTATGAGCAGCGGTCGTGCATCGACTCCCTCAGCAAGCGCAAACCCTCTTGCACCTGAGGTCCTGGCTGTCAGGCCGGGAAACTTCGTAATCATCAGAGCTCAACAGCAGATTGCAGAGCCCTTTGTCGATGACTGGTGGCTGGGACAAATCCTTGGGTGTGGAGAAGAGGTCATTGACACCAGAGTCAGCGCTCTGCTGCAGGTGGCCAATGTTGACGACGGAGCATTGCACTGGGTCAAGGCGGAAGCAGTGACCCACGTTGTTCACGCGCTTGATGGCATTGGCGATGAACAGTGATTCGACGACGTCTTCTGGCCACAAACAAAACGTCGTCTCCACATTGGGACCCAACGTGCCAACAAGCAATGAGCGATTCGACGGATGCCAGAGCCCCCCTCGCTGATGGATAGTGATCGCATCAACGGGATTCGGAGGCGTTCAATGAGTAACGACGGTCCAACTGAGCACCCATTAGAAGCTGCCTGACTGGCCCGACAAGCCATACAGCCAGACGCTTCGACCCGCCCTACTCGGCCGACTGAGTAATGGGTTTGAGCAACATTCAGACAAGCCGTCTTCCTCTCACGGAGGGCGGCTTTTCTTGTGGGTGTGCCTTGACACGGGGGATGGCGAGGCACCCATCAAAACTTCAAAACAACCGCTGCTGATCCAATGCAGACCACACCCAAAAACGAAGTCCAAAACAAGAAGCCTGAGGCGAACAAAACCTTGACTCTTCTCGCTCGTCCTGTTTACCCCGGAACATCAGGACTATCCCGTGGTCGTGCCTGAAGCAGCGATCAACACCGGCCCAGTGCATGGCTTCGATCCTGAAGCCTCGATCAAAGGCCACTGCACATGCGAGATGAAATCCATGAGAGAAACATCGAAGCAAGTATCGCTCTCCAGCTGCTAATACTCGTGGATCCATGATGACGAACCATCATGGATCCACGAAGTGAACAGTTAAAAGCCAAAAATTCAAGACTTGGCATCTGCCAAAGGACTGGCTCCATCAGTCACTTCTGGGACAAGCTCTATGCCTCGTCTTCATCCTCATAGTCACTGAATGAGATGACGTATTGTTCATTATCATTCTTTTCAATTACCCATGCAAATACCCAACCATTCCCCTCACCTGTGTAGACCGTGCCCGACCATGATTCATCTTCATCTTCGACTTCAAGAATATCGTCTTCAGAAATACGCGCAGCTTTGGGAAACAGCTTCATGAACACCATCCCGGCCAACATCGATGCTTGTTCATCGCTCATGTAATTCAACTCGTCCTCGGTGAACCGGGTGCCATCGCTGGCGAAATCAGCCTCCAGCAGATTTCCATTGAGAGGGATGTTCTTGGCGTGACCCAATCCGACCTGAATTCGAGCTTCGTGGTCTGGACATCGTTCTGCCAGTGCAATGCGCTCTTTGGAGTCCGCGTCGAGGCTCCTGATCTTTGCGGCGAATTGTTCGAATTCCATGCTGTGAATAGTGGCTGAACCTCGGCCACTTGTCATTGGCATGCACCAAACGCTTGTCATCAAGCTGTGGCTGAAATGGCCTGCTATCCCAGAGGAGATCAGACCTGGCAATCAATACAGAAGGCAGTAGGTTTTTTCCTCGGCCCCTAGACGAAAGCTTTCAGTCGGCTGATCATCTCCTCCGCCTTGATGGCAAGCTCCACGCCAAAAAGGAACATCTCGGTATCCACGAAACAAGGCCATGGCCGTTGAATTCGCGATTGCAATGCTGCAGCAGCAAGGCCGATGGCTGCTGCAATTGCGCGATGAGAACCCCAGGATCGTCGCGCCAGGGTGCTGGGGGCTGTTCGGTGGCCATGTTGAACCCGGCGAAACCGCTCTCATCGCTGTGCGACGAGAACTCAACGAGGAAATCAGTTGGTGCCCAGATCAGCTGAAGATCTGGTTTCGGCATCAGGATGAGCAGCGCATTGTGCACGTCTTCACAGGCGAGCTCAGCGTGCCTCTTCAACAGCTGCAGCTGCGTGAAGGACAGGACATGAGATTGGCCAGTCCTGAACAGATCCGCTGCGGTCGGCTCTGGAGCAGCAAATTGAACGAAGAGCGTCCGCTGGCATCAGCGCTGTCGATGCTGGTCGAGAAACTGGACGAGATCACTCAGGCGGACTGAAACAACAACACGAGAACAAGCGCGATCAAAGCGATCAATATCCAAAACCTGAAACCACCTGAACCGCTTCGAGACGATCGAAGTGATCGTTTTCCTCCACTGGATCGACGAGCCTGCTGATCCGCAGGAACTCCGCAGTGGGAACACACCAGGCGTCCACCCAGCGAGCGATCAGCACGAAAGCTGGTGGAACCACAACGGGCACAACGGCGATCAAACATCAACACAACTTCTCGATAGGGCCAGAATCAACCGATGAAGCTTGATCAGGCAAGAGATACTGAACCAGCCTGGCTGGACTGTCAGGCCGTTGAGGCCTGGATCAATGGTCATCAGGTCGTCAAAGACCTGACGTTGCGTCTCGTGAGAGGAGAGTCAACGGCTGTACTCGGTCCCAATGGTGCTGGCAAAACCACGCTCGTGAAATTAATCAGCCGCGCGCTCTACCCAGTGGTCAAACCGGGATCGCATCTGCGCTTGTTCGGTTCGGAGACGGTCAATCTCTGGGCACTGCGCCAAAGACTCGGGGTCGTGAGCAGCGAAGTGGAACAGCGCATCCCGGCATCGCTCACTGGCCGGGAGCTCTTGCTGGCAGCTTTTTTCGGTTCCATCGGTCTCGGCAGAGACAGAACCCCCACCGCAGAACAGTGGTCGCGAACTGAAGCATTACTCCAAAGGATGGATCTTGATGGCCTAGCTGACGAAAACTACGGACAGCTGTCCGAAGGCCAACGTCGAAGGCTGCTGATTGCCAGAGCTCTGGTGCATGCACCGGAAGTGCTCGTGCTGGATGAACCCACCAACGCGCTTGATCTGCGCGCGAGACACGCCTTGTTGAGAACCCTGCGGGATCTGTGCCAACAAGGCACAACTCTGGTGCTGGTGACCCACCAGGTGGATGCCATCATCCCCGAGATTCAAAGAGTCGTCGGACTGCAGAACTGCCGCGTCAGCCTTGATGGCCCAGCTGAAGACACACTCACCGGACCCAGGCTTTCAGCACTGTTCGACACACCACTGGTCGTTGTGCAGGCCGGAGGTTACCGCCAGGTCTTGCCAGGGTGACCATGATTAATGATGCCCGCACGAGGCTGATGTGCTTCTGATCCTGCCGGCCATCAGCATGGCCTTTGGCGGTCTGCTTGGTAGCCGCATCAGACCTGGCAAACGCTTTCGAGCAGTGGTTGCCCATCTGGTGGGCGGTCTGGTGCTGGGCATTGCAGCAGCCGACCTGATGCCGGCCGCCAGCAACAGCGGTCACCCAGCTGCACTGGCCATCGGTTTCTGCCTGGGCTTCTCGCTGTTGCTGGTGATCAATGCGGTTCTGGAAGAGCCCCACGACAGCCCGGAACAGGGTCGGCCTCGACCGATGCTGCTGTTGATGTTGCCCTTTCTCGTGGACAGCCTGATCGATGGGCTGGTGGTAGGCATCAGCAGTGAAGCCGCGGAACAGCAGTGGGTGATTCCAGTGGCCGTTGCCCTTGAAATGGGATTAGCGACCCTCGGGCTTGGGACTCTGCTAGGCCGTGGTGCCGGTCGCTGGAGAAGCGCGCTGTCAGGTGCACTGATGGCTGTCACCTACCTGATCGGCCTGAGTACCAGCCTCTTGATCACCAATGGGTTGCAGGGCCCTGCACTGACCGGCACACTCGCATTCGGTACAGCGGCTTTGATCTACCTGGTGGTGGAAGAGGTGATGAAGGAAGCCCACGCACGCGGAGAAGATGATTCAGGCCTGGTCAATGTGGCTTTTTTCATTGGTCTGCTCTGCATCTGGCTTCTGGACAGCATCACCACCTGAGTTGTGAGCTGCCTCAACTCACAAGCCTTGATCCACACTGCATCGCTGGCGGTCATGCTCGCGATTCAGGCCGTTCAAGGTTCTGCGCAGCCTCAACAACGCGAACAGGCCTCACCATCAATCTCCCCCCAGCTGCAGGAGCTGTTTCAACAAGCTGATTGCACATCAGCGCAGCCTCTGCGAGATCGCGATCAGGCCGCGGATGTTCTTCAGCAATGCCTGGAGGAGGCACTCAACATCAACGATCCGCTCCAAAGGCTTCTGAACGAACTTCAAGCGGAGCGCAGAGCACTCAACCTGCAGCTGCTGAGGGTTGAGCAACAAACCAAGGAACTGGAGAGTCTCTCCTTTTCTCCAACCACGCGCCTTCAAGGCGTGAGCACATTCATCGTCGGAGGCAACACCTTTTCCGGAACGGAGGGAGATCTGCTCAACTCTGTGCGCAGCAGTTACGGAACGCTGGAATTCGGATACGACCAGAAATTGATGCTGCGCACCAGCTTCACCGGCAAAGACCTGCTGAATCTCAGGCTGCGGGGGGGCAATTTAGACACAACCAATGACAGCTTCGGAGGGGGTGGACCCAGCAAACTCTCCGAACTGGAGGTGGCCTTCCAACAAAACCGCACTCCCGACCTGATCGGGGTGAACCGAGCCTGGTACCAGTTCCCGCTTGGCCAGGACTGGACATTGACGCTGGGCAGCCGGGTGAACCAGAGCGTGATGCTGGCGTTGCGACCCAGCGTTTACCCCGAGGAAACGGTTTTGGACCTGTTCACCCAGGCCGGTGCCTCTGGTGCGTACAGCAGCAATCTTGGAGCTGGTGGCGGTGTGATCTGGCAGAGAGGTCCGCTGAGCGTGAGTGCGAATTACATCGCTGGCCAGGGCCATGAAGGCTCTGAAGGTTCCGGGTTGATTGGTGATGAGTCCGGAAGCAGCAGCACGTTGCAGCTTGGATATGCCAGGCAGAACTGGGGCGTTGCGGCTGCATTGGTGGCGATCGAGAATGGTTTCGGAATCATTGACTACGCCAGTCCGTACACCCTGCGCAGCTACGAACAACCTGGAATCACCACCAGCACGGCGATCAGCGGCTACTGGCAACCATCGACAGATGGCTGGATTCCCTCAGTGAGTCTCGGCTGGGGCTGGAACAGCACGCGCTACCGCGAAGGAGTTGATCGCACAGGACTCGTTGCCATATCCCAGTCTTGGACTGTTGCGGTTCAGTGGAGCGATCTGTTCAACACGGGAACAGCCATGGGAGCGGCGGTCGGTCAGCCGATCATTGCCACAGCGCTGGTTGACGGGACAAACCCCGACGATGCTGGCTATGTCATGGAGTGGTGGACGATGCTGCCGGTCACGGATGCCATCACAGTCACACCGGCCGTGTTCTTTTTGAGCCGACCGCTGGGGGCTGACACCCCTGAAGGACAGCAGCTGAACCAGCTTGGTGCTCTTGTAAAAACCACTTTGCGCTTCTAGTTCACGGGGGAGGCGGTGTCATAACCTCGCCTCGCCTGCAGGCTGAAGCCTTGAACAGCAACGCCAGAATCGACGCCCTTCAGTTGATGCTGACCGATCTGCGCATGCGCAACGAACCAATCCGGCACAAGGCGGCGTTTCGAGGCTGCCAGCCCGAATTTCAGGCTCTGGTCACCAAGCTGATTGAACAGCTCGAAGCCGAACTGATGGAAGAGAAACAACGTTTCAGAAGCGCTCAACGCGGCTGATTCTTGTAGGCGGTGGGAGCAATCACTAGAAACAGCATCCACCAAGCCACAACGATCACTGCAATCGGGATGGTGACCCAGAGGCGATGCAGCACCAGCCAACTGCCGGAGATGGCGAGGACTCCGGTGAGAAGGATCGTCCAGGGCTGACACCACCAGGGTTTTTCAGCCCAGAGATCTGGTAGAGGAGCATCAGACACCGCAGATTCCCAAGGACTCCCTCACCATGGAGTTGTACACCCATGCGTCATAGCAGTGAGTTCACTGCTGGTAAGAATGTCCTCCATAAAATTCCAAATGCATCAGAGGAAAGATCAGATTGCACGGCCATGACGTGGCTGAGGATCAGTGTGCAACTGATAGAGAGATGCATTCAATTAAGCCTTAAGAACGCAGCAATGGATCTCGGTGGAGACAACACGCTTCAACAGACTTCGCAACAGCATCTCAATCAAAGCAGCCAGTGTTAACACTGAATGATTGCATTGGTTGGCATCTTTTCGTCCTTTCCAGAGCTCCGAAACGCTCTGATCACACATATTCATCCAAAAGACATCAACACAACAGATACCCAATTGCTGTTCACTGGGGCAAATCGCAATCATTGAATTCAAATGAGACAGTCAGCACAAAACTCACAGGCACTCCATCGACATCCGAAGAGTTCCATCACTTTGTTGCAAGCCTGACCTGTGCCATCAGGCTGGCTAGGTTTCAAACCTGACGAGCGCCACGGTCCTTCAACATCTTGAGCATCACCAAATGGCTAGAGGCTCGCGCCAAGCTTGCTGAACTGATCGAGACCATGGAGGAAGAGGCTTTGGCCTCAGACCTCGATAGCGATCAGCTCTGGCCCCCTGGCCGCGGCAAGCTGACACCGTTGGACAGGATTAATGCGCTGCACAACGAGATTGAGCAGCTATGCATCGAGCTCCCAGAACTGCCCAATTCGCGCTAACTCCTTGCCAACTTAGGAAGGGGGAGTTTCAACGCTTCAGCAAGAGCTTCAGCAAAAGTCGCCAAAATGACTGGGTAGCTTTTTGATAAGCGCCCTGTCTCAAAATCCATAAAACCTTGAGACACTGCGCTGAAAACAGCCAACAGAGGACTCATTAGGACACGACATTCTTATGCCAAACAAACTACATATTCCCAAAAATAAGTTAAGGCAGTGACCAAGACCAGTGTTATCGAACCCTTCGTTCAAACAATTACTTGACATTCATTCTGTTCTCCAACTTGCTCTTCAGGACAAGCAGAATGAATGGCCCCAGCTGTAAACGCTTTAGGCCTGCCTGGGTTTTGCCATCGCCCTGAACGAGGGCTGCAAAGCGAGCTGGGCGAGGTCGTCATAACCCCCAACCACCTCTCCATCAATGAAGACCTGCGGGAAAGTCTTCATACCGCTGCGTTGTCGGAATGCCTCGAAGCGATCGTCAGATTCGATTGTTTCCAGGCGGTGGGGAATGGACAACCTTTCCAGTAGCTGCCTGGCCCGCAAACTCCATGGACATCCGGGAAGCACTGCCAGCTCGACGCGCTCCTCGAACTGGACAGGTTCCTGGTCAGACGGCTGAATCGTCTGAGCAGTGGGCAAACCGCTCAAGCCGAGAAGCAGCTGAGCACCCTTGAGAACAGTGGTTCCTGGCTCAAGATGCCCTCCCCAGACCTGACAGGCGCCATCTGAAAGGCTGAGATGAAGATGTACACCGGAGGGCGAAAAGGTTCCATTCAGCGTGATGACCTCGAGCTCCCCACTCATCCGCGTTGGCTGCTGTTGACCAGGACAGCGAAACGTGGCCTGAGAAAGATTGCCGACGATCCCGAGAACAAAGCCACTGAGCTGTTGCTGCATCGCCAGCTCAGACAGAGTCAGATGGAGGTCCTGACCGGGCTCAAGCTCTAGAGGCAGGGTCTCCATCCAGACAGATCATGAAACCGCGTCAGGTTACGCCAAGCCGTCGAGCACCCAGTCGGTACGATTTGGTTACGTTGCTAACACGAAAACGTGTCATTCCTGAAAAGTTTGCTGGAAGAGCTGCAGGAACAACTGCAAAGCGAATCAACCGATGTCACAGCGGCTCAGGTTGCTGATGCTGCGGAGTCGGAACGACTCAATGTGACGTTGGCAGGCGGGGTGATGAGTCGCCTCAAACAGCAAGCCCTTGCCGAGGGTCGTAGCTGCAGCAGCCTGGCCAACTTCCTGATCGAAGACGGACTGCGCCGGCACGGAACGCTCAGCTGAAGCCAGGGATGCGCATGCATTGCCCATCATCGAAGCAGCCGATCACTGAAGCAGCCGATCACTCAAGCAACCGATCACTCAAGCAGCCGATCGGTGATCGACTTCACTTCGCCGCTTCGCTGCATCTCCAGAAGCTCGACATCAATTGGCGTGCGCAAAGCGCTGTTGGTCGGAATCACAAACCCGTAGGTCTGACTCGCAAGCGCGAAAGGAGCCATCTTGAATGGCGCCTGAGGTTTCTGCTGCAGGTAATAACGAAGAGGAGCCTCATCAAACAAAACGGCCGCAACCTCACCCTGCGACAACAGATCAATGGCCTGGTCAAGGCTTACGGATTCACGGGCCCGGGCCCCATAAATTTTGGCCCAGGTGCCGCTGGTGGTTCCGGCCACCACCGAAACAGTCTTGCCTCGAAGATCGGAGCGAGCCTGAATGGCAGAGGGTTCCAGCTTCGACAACGACACGGTGAATGCCGAAGCCAGACCTGCCGTGATCGAGGACAGCGCCAACAACGACATCAACATCCAGATGCCTGCAATGGTGCGACCGGCTCTGGTTATGGGAGATCGATCTCCATAGCCAACTGTCGTGAGCGTCACCAGGGCAAACCACATGCCGTTACCGACTCCATGCAGGTATTGAGGTGGGAAGTGCTCAACATTGCGGCGACGCTCAGCCAGCCAGATCAGATTGCCAACCAAGAACAGAAGGATCATCAAACCACCCAGTGATGACAGCGCCGCCCAACCGAAGAAGGGTTTGAACCTTGCCCATAACCCAGGAGCCTTCACGGGAATCATCAACCCCTCCTTGCCGTTGAAGTAGGGCTGGGTGAAATCAATTCTGGGGTTCGCCAGTCGGTCGGGGGTGATGCTGATCGGACCAACAGCAAGGTCAACATCGCCGTTTTCCACGGCCTGCAGATTGGCCTCCGTATTCGGCTGATAGATCAATTCATAGGGTTCATTGAGGCGGTTCGCCACTTCTTCCCAGATCTGAATGCTGATCCCCTGAACAGGTTCACCCTTCGGCATGACGAACGGCGGGGCACCACTGACTCCAACGCGTAAAGGCTCTGCCAGTGCCGCACCTGGAACAGCAACACTGATGAAACCGGCGAGCAACAAAGAAATCCTGGGAACTCTGATCAAACCTTTCACCCGTTGTTCTCAAGACGCTTGACGATCACGCCCATGGCGATGAGTGATCCCAGAAGGGCAAGCAACAAAGCGAGGGTCATCAGAAGTCAATCGACTCGTGCATTCTGAGGTTGCCACCTCAGATGCTGAGAAACCATTCCCTGTAGCCCAATGAAGGGCGAAACATGCTTTTGAAACACTTCCGTGTTTTGCAAGCAAAATGGTGCAAATCTCAGCTGAGCGTTCCACTGTTGACTGCCATCAACATTGAAAACAACAGCAAACAGGTTGATGGCAAGCCAACAGCCCATGCAGACACAGCCAGTACGCATTGTCGCTGGCAATGGCGCAACGAGCAGCTGGTTCTGCTGGCTCAGAAAGCCATCTGGCGGCCATCCAGTGAGGAACTCTTTGTTGCCGATCTGCATCTTGGCAAGGCAGAGGTGTTCCAGGCCTGCGGAATTCCACTCCCCAGCGATGACGACAGGGGCACACTGCAGCGTCTGGAGAAACTCTGTCAGCAGTGGAATCCAAAACGTGTGATCATCCTTGGAGATTTGATCCATGGCCCACTCGGGCTCACCCAGCGCCTGAAGGACGATCTCAGCAACATGCACAACCGCTTAAACGCTGAAGTGCTGCTGATCGGCGGCAACCATGACCGCCACCTGCAGGCGAGTGCTTTCCCTCAGCATCCTGCCTTCAGACTGGGAGAACTCTGGCTCAGCCACGAACCGGAACAGCCCACGGACGGGCGTGCTGGCTTGAATCTTTGCGGACATATTCACCCAACAGCCACTCTTCGCCAGGGATCAGATCGACTCAGGCTTCCTTGCTTCGCCTATGACCACGTGGAACAGCGAATGCTCATTCCGGCGTTCGGAGAGTTGACGGGGGGGCACGACTGCCGTCACGGTTACCGCAAATGGCTGGTTGCCGAGGGCAGCATCGTTCCTTGGCTCGATCCCGCGCCGGCGTTCAGAGGGTCCAAACAGACATGGTGACGCGGGCTCGTTCCACCACTGCTGCGCCTCCGACCAAGAGACGGGTTCGGCGCCGTCGTCCCCGTCCGAAACGACTGCGTAAACGCTGGTTGGTTCTGGGTGTTCCCCTTGGAGTGCTTGCAACCCTTATCGCACTGGCCCCCGGAACTCCTCAGCCCGATGTCAGCTCAACACTGGAAAGGAAAACCAGTGGTGCTGCTCGTGGAGCTTTCCGCTATCAGTCGGATGACGAGGTCTACGCACTCGATTTCGACCCGAGAAAGGTGCGTCTTGGACTGCTCGAGGGCTGGGACCGCGAGCAGGATGCCTTTGAGGATTCTGCGGCTCTGGCCTACATATCAGGCCCGATGTACGAACGCCACATCGACAACGGTGGACAGGAGATCACCGTTCCACTCGGGGATCTGAAATTCGGGCAGAAGGTCTGGCTGGGCAGGAACCGAACAGCATCCCGCCAACGAGCGTTCGTGGGGATCAAAAAAAATGGAGCCGTGGACTTTGGCTATGGAGAACTCACTCCGGAACATGCCAGGACCTACGACATGTTTGTGGGTGGTTTACACAGTGTCTACAACGATCTGAACGCCCCCCCCGACAGCTACAAGGGTGCTTACAGCATCAGCATGGGCCAGCGCATTCGTTATTACCTGCCCAGGATCCGGATGGTCTACGGACTGCGCAGCGATGGCCGGCTGGAAATGTTGATGAGCAGGGACGGCCTCACTCTGGAGCAGACCAGGGAGCTGGCCCGTCGCCGGGGTCTGGTGGCCGCCTACATGCCTGATCACGCCTCCAAGAGTCGCCTGATCATTCCGGGAGTGAAGGGATTTACGGAGGAAGACGCCAACTGGATCAGCGGTGGTGCAACCAGCTTTGTGCACGTGCCCTACTTGCTGCGGCTGAGTGAACGCCGCTTCCACTTGCAAGGCGGCCTGGCTGGGAACCTCAGCGAAAGGCTGCGCTCAAAGGTGGAATGCCAGGGTCCACTCGACTGCGCCGAAGTTGCTGGTCATCGTCTGATGGACAGGGCCCTTGCTGGGCTGAATCGCGTGATGGAGCAAGGGGTGGAGCCCGTTGCCCGATTGATCTGGAAGCCGAAACAGCAACCCCTGAAGCCAGGCCTCTCTCAGGACGAACCAGTTGGCAAGCCCGAACGATCGCCCTTACCAGAACCTCCCATCACCGCTGATCCCCTTGTGCTGCTTGAACAGCCGCAGCCCCGCGAAGAATTCGACGCAGAGGCGCCTGCATCGTTGTTTCCTCCCTTCGAACGCGATCTTCCTCCAGATCTCCCTCCACCCGTTCTGCTGACACCGGAACCGTTGGACGGTGAAAGCTCCACGGCGCTTCCCTCTGCAGATTCGGGTCAAGCACCGCCAATCACTGAATCCATTGAAGACTCAGAGCCTGATGGGGATCCAAGGCCAAGTCTGTCTCAGACCGATGCAATGGTCGGGGCACCGCCACCACCCTTGCTGCCGCCGCCAGCGCCCTGAAATCAGCCTCGCGCTGGACCATGGCAAAGTTGTCAAATCAGACAATGGCTCCAAACTTGTTTAAGAATCCAACTGATTTCAGGGTCAAGACTTACACCTCCACGCACTTATTTTCTCATCAAAAACAACACCTTCCTGACATCCAGGCTGAATAAATGCGGTGTCAATTGGAGTTGAAGAGTCCACTTTTTTGCCATCATTACAATACCAAGCTGTTCCCATCGTGCCGTTCTTCATATACACAGCTCCCTTTTCGCATCCCTGATGAATGAAGGCATTGTCAAAGCACTGCCAACTTTGACCAACCACTCTAGGAAAAGAACGTTCCTCAGACTTCCAGACTGGTCCGTATTGAACGCTATGTTTATCAGACGTACATCCAGAAACAATATTGCACTGGTCATATTGAGTTTGAGGTCCGACCAATTGACCATCGGTGCAATACCACCCTTCACCCATCGAGCCCTTCTGACTGAATCCAGCCCCCTTCTTGCACCCTGAATGAATAAAACAGGCATCTGCTCCTCCACTGGAAGCGAGCTGCTTGATTTCTCGTTCACCCGTGTTGATCTTGATTTTGATTTCGGCCGCCAAACTCTCAGAGCCTGTACCCCAGAACAAAGACAAAGGCACCGCTGCCAGGGCTGATAGGGAGACGAGCCAACTCTTCCTCACTGACATGGATCTGGTCAATCGGTGATGTCCAGATTCCTAGCAACAGACTCAGGACTGTGCAGCATGGCGATACATGCAACCTCGGCCTGACATGCAAGTTCCAACATCTCGCGGTGATGGATTCAGACAATCCCGACGACGGCAAACCAAACCCAATCCGAACAAAGTCTCATGTCATGCTTTCAATGTGCACGATTCATCTGATCAAATGATGTGCCCTTGGGCGCTGATTAAACGACACCACAACCAGAACGACTTGTTGTGTGGATGGCAGAGACCCTCAACTCTCAGATTTAAGCGTTCAGGGTGATTGGTGATTGCTAACGGCGGAAGAGGCCATTGCAATCTCCTGACGCAGGTGTCTTGAAGCAGATGTTTTCCGGCGACCAGTAGCCAACGGCAGGAAAGCGAAGCCCCTGACGACGAGCTTCTGCATTCACCGCTTCAACGCCGCGTGCGGTGACCAGCACATGGCCCGGTGCTTCCACTTGATCAAGGAAGGTCTGTTCAGGCATCTCCTTTTGAGGGGAAGCGAACACCGGACTGGCGATCAGCGCGAGCACAGAACCGAACAACATTGGAGAAGCGGTGCGTACAGACATCATCGAGCGGCAGCGAATGAAAGCAAACAAGACAGGAATCAGTTGGGAGTCACAACGACAGGAGTCCCGACGTCCACCTGTTGGAACAGTGTGACCACATCCTTGTTCAGCATGCGAATGCATCCAAGGCTGACGGCCGATCGCAGCTTCACCCAATTGGGCCAGGCTGTTCCATGAATCGCATATTCGCCTGATCCGATCTGGAAATAGGCCATGTAGCGAACACCCACCGGATTCTTGGGGCCCGGGGCAATCACTTTGCCGCCCTTGTGATACACAGGGGCCTCCTCTTTGCGAGTGATGGCGTAGCTGCCAGCAGGGGTCGGAGATTCAGGAGCACCGATCGCAACGGGGAAGCGCTCCACCACCTTTCCGTTATCGAACAACGTCAGATAACGGTCCTTGAGGCTGATTTCAATGGCCTTCTCAGCCCGTGCTGGCCCCTGGATCAGGCCGAGGGTCAGCAAAGCCAACCCTGCAGATACGGCACTCCGCCTCAATTGCACAACCATGCCTCAGGACTCACATTCCGCGACATTGTGAACCAAGAAAGGATCCGGCTACCGTCTTTCAACTGTTGCTCAGACCTGTGACTCATTTCCAGGCGTTCCATTCCGCATTCAGAAAGCGTCCAGCCGGATGGATTGCAGCTGCCGTTCTTGGTGTCTCTTGCGGGATTGCCCAGAGAGCGGAAGCCGGGTTCTCTCCGGATCAACTGGCAGCTTTTGAGATCACGGAAATGAAGGCAACCGTGAGCACATCACTTCCCGATGAGAAGGTCATCGAAGTGATCGATCCTCATGGTCACAGGGAGATTCTCACAGTGGGCATCGATCTCAAGCCCCTTGGTCTGGAGAAAGGCGACGAGGTTCAACTATCCATCCTCGACGGCCTCGTTGTTGAGCTGGAGGCCAGTGCGAACAAGGATTTGAGTTTCAACCGCGAAGACATCATTCTTCCCGCCGATATGGGCAAGCTCAAGAAGGGCATGCGGGTGGCGCTGGCTTCAGGAACAGCTCAGGTCATCAGCATCGATCGACAAGACAACAGCATCGACCTTCTGGGGCCCCTCGGTGGCATCAACAATCTGGATGTGGTGATCACCGATGGAGCCAACCCCTTTGATCGCATCAAGGTTGGCGACACCGTTGATTTCCGACTGATCCAGCCTCTGGCTGTGAATGTGCGCAAATTGCCTCGCTCCTCCACAGGTGAAGCGCTGGCGAACTACCGGGAGAAGGGAGAACCGCTGCTGATCAGCCCTCTGGCAACCCAGGAGGTCAGTTTGAAAAGCGAGTTGCTGGAGGCTTTCGAGCTCGCGCAACTCAACGCCACCATCGAACGGCTGGTGCCTGGCCAGAAACTGCTCAGGGTGAAAGGCGCGCGAGGGCACAGCATGCTCATCACCTCAGCGATAGACCCAAGCGCAGCAGGGTTCAAGGTTGGAGATCAGGTGAACATTGAAATGCTGCAGGGACTGGTGGTGGATCTGCGCAGCTCCCAGCAGAACCAACTCACGTTGCAGCGAGAAGATCGCCGGCTGGGACGTGATTTCGGACCGGTGCCGGCAGGTGCTCGGGTGGCCATGGCCACTGGGACGGCCGAAGTTGTGCGCCTCTCCCGCACCGACCACAAAGTGACCTTGAGAGGCCCACTCGGCAAGATTCACAAGCTCGACATCCGCCCTGAGCTGGAGGCTGAAGTATTCGCTGGTCTGCGTGTTGGCGACATGGTCGACTTCCGTCTGATCAAGCCGATCGCCATCCGAATTCAGCCAGTCGCCCAGCGTCAGCTCTGAGCTGAGGCCAGGGCCCTCACAACATCACCGCGGGTGAGCACCCCGACTGGATGGCGCTCCGCATCCACGACAATCAGACGCTGGGTGCCCTTTTCATGCAGCATCGAAGCAGCCTTCGGCAGCGGAAGGCTGACTTCACAGCTGTGGCTGTCGCGATGCATCAGGTCGCCAACACTGTTGCCAAGCACCTGATGCACCTGGCGATCCCAGTTCAACGGATTGCGCAGGTAAATCACGCTGTCGAGAAGCATCACGTAAGGCCCCACATCCACACCGCTCTCCCGGACCATCAGATCCTGTTCGGTCAGTTCGCCGATCAGAACGCCGTCCCCGTCAACCACTGGCAGTCCACTCACGTGGTGATCGTTCAGCAGGCTGACAGCATCCTGAAGAGGGGTCTCCGCCGACACCGTCAGCACCGGAGCGGACATCACCTCCCCGACCGTCTGCTGGAGCACCATGGAACCTGATCAACTGAACGCATTCTGAGCCTTGATCTCTCCCTGGCGATTGTGGGCCGATCGACTCACGCTGCTGCGTGCCGTGCTTGGAGCACCATTGCTGCTGTTGCTGGCTTCAGGGCAGCAGAGCTGGGCATGGTTGCTACTGCTGTTCGGAGCCTTGAGTGACTGGGCTGACGGATGGATGGCCCGCAAAGCTGATGGGGGCAGCAGCTGGGGAGCAAAACTCGATCCCCTTGCTGACAAGCTGTTGATCAGCGCTCCATTGATCTGGTTGGCAGCCGAGCGACAACTGCCCCTGTGGGCTGTATGGCTGCTACTGGCTCGAGAGGTGCTGATCTCCGGATGGCGGTCGGGCAGCTCCAGCGGGGCTCCAGCCTCCTGGCTGGGGAAGTGGAAGACCACCCTTCAGTTTCTCAGCCTGTTTCTGATGCTCTGGCCGACGGACTGGTCTGCAGACCAGCTCACGCTGAGCCTGCATGCACTGGGATGGTGGCTCTACTGGCCAGCCCTGGTGCTGGCCCTGTGGTCGGCTTTGGCTTATCTCAGGCCCCGATCAACACCTCATCGGCACTGAAGTCCGGTGCGGATGTTGGAGACAGCGCGTACTCACGCTGATAGCTATCAGCCATGCAGGCCAGTGCATCAAACCGAGGCGTCCAGGCCAGTTCACGCTCGACACGGCTGATATCCGTGAGGAAATGACTGAGTCGCAAAGGGAAGCCCTTACGAGCCTTCGGATCGAGAGCGGTGGGATCAAAAGGGCGTAGATCGAGGCTTTCCGGAGCACGGCCGCAGGCCAGCGCCGCAGCTTCGATCAGACCGTGGAATGTGATTCCTTTCTTGGCAGAGCAGTTGTAGATCCGGTTGCAGGAGGCATCCACCTCAAGACTGCGCGCCATCGCTTCGGCCAGATCCTCGACATGGCCGACCTGGGTGATGGTTGTGCCATCCCCCGGAAGAGGAATGGGTCGATCATGCGTGATCCGATCGAAGAACCAACGCTCCACTGGGTTGTAGTTCCCAGGGCCAACGATGTAAGTGGGTCTGAAGCTCGTGAAAGCAATCCCTTCACGCAGGAGCCATCGCTCGGTCTCGCCCTTGCCGGCATGACGACTGGCCGGATCAAGGGGACTGTCCTCATCCAGAGGCCAGTTGTGGCTGCCGGCATAGACACCCGCTGAACTCACATAGAGAAAACGATGGCTGGGTGCACCCGTGCGCTCCACCACGCGCTGACTGTCATTCAGCGTGCGCCCGGAACTATCGACAATCACATCAAAAGCGCGCCCCTTGAGCTGATCGAGAGCCTGATCATCACCACGATCACCATTCACGGCTTCAACCCCGTCAGGAACGGGCTGACGGCCACGAGTGAACAGGGTGAGGCTGTGACCCTGCTGGAGCAGACGGCTCACCAGAGGCTTGCCAACAAAGCGGGTTCCCCCCATCAACAGGATTTGCACGAGCACCCAGGCAGACCAACAAATATTGAAGCGCGCTCAACCCACCCGTGCAGGATGGGAGTCAGTCCATCGCAGCGTCCATGCAGATCATTCCAGCCATCGACCTGCTGGGAGGGGCCTGCGTCCGTCTGCACCAAGGGGATTACGACCAGGTCACCCGATTCAGCGATGACCCTGTATCCCAAGCGATGAGCTGGCAGGAGCAGGGAGCTAGCCGTCTACACCTGGTGGATCTCGACGGTGCCCGCAGCGGTCAACCCATCAACGACGCTGCGGTTCGTGCGATCACAGAGACACTCTCGATCCCGGTCCAGCTCGGTGGTGGGGTTCGTTCGGCTGAGCGCGCTGAAGAACTTCTGGAATGCGGGCTCGAACGCGTGATCCTGGGAACGGTTGCACTGGAGCAGCCGGAACTTGTCGTGCAGCTGGCAGAGCGACATCCCGGAAGAATCATCGTTGGCATTGATGCCCGCCACGGCAAGGTCGCAACGAGGGGATGGCTGGAAAACAGCACTACGGAAGCCACTGCTCTGGCCGCACGGTTCAGCGAATCGGCAATTGCAGCAATCATCAGCACTGACATCAGCACGGACGGAACCCTCGCGGGACCCAACCTCGACGCCCTCAAACAGATGGCCGCTGCCAGCAACGTTCCCGTGATCGCCTCTGGCGGAGTGGGCTGTATGGCTGACCTGCTGGCGCTGTTGGCACTGGAGCCGCTCGGTGTTGAAGGCGTCATCGTTGGACGAGCCCTCTACGACGGCCGGATCATGCTTGGAGAGGCGCTCAAGGTCCTTGGCAATGGACGACTCCAGGACCCATCCACAGGTTTGTTGAACGACATGGCCTGAAGGCCTCATCAAGATGGGGCCGATGAACGGGTCTAACCTGAAACCGTTACGACGACTGCCGTGGAGTCGCTGGTCGAGTCATTTCTGCCCAAGGGAGCCCATGACGAGCGGACCCTTCAGGATGCCTTCGATCGTTGCCGAAATCTGGGGATGCGACTGAGCCGACAGCGGCGAATGGTGCTCGATCTGCTCTGGAGCGAAGCCAGTCACCTCAGTGCTCGAGACATTTTTGAAAAACTCAACCAGCAAGGCCGACAAATCGGCCATACCTCCGTTTATCAGAATCTGGAAGCGCTGCAAAGTGCAGGAGTGATCGAGTGTCTCGATCGAGCCAATGGGCGTCTTTTTGGGTATCGGAACGATCCACACAGCCATCTCACCTGTCTGGAGACAGGTGCAATTGAAGATCTTGATGTGAAACTTCCCGACGATGTACTCAGGGAAATCGAACGTCGGACCGGATTCAACATCGAGTCGTACACCCTGCAATTAAACGGACGTCCGAAAATTGCCACTGGAGCATCCTCGCCAGTGCCGTTACCTTGACGCTCATCAGCACAGTTTCAGGGCACCGTGATCGACCAGGACCGGGAGATTCTCCTTTTCGCTCCCGATCTTCTCGGTGAAAGCCTTGCTGCGGAGATCCCCACTGAAGCGCTGCCAGTTCGCGTCAGACGGTCGCCTGATCAGCTGCAGGGGCACCCATCTCTGGTGATCTGGTCACTGCCGACGGAGACACAGCCTCTGATTCTCGAGCGGGAGATTCTTCAGCTGCAACAGCGCTGGACTCCAGCACCCACGTTGTTGCTGTTACCCGCTGACTATGGACGTGATCCTCAGACACTGCTGTCGTTGAACTGCGACGGCATCCTTCAGGATCCAGACCTTGCAGCACTCAGAGAAGCGGTCCAGACCCTCCTCAATGGAGGCAGAGTGCTGAAAATCAAGCCCCACGCTGAGCATGGCTCAACCAGCAAGCCAAGCTTGAGCATGGCGCAGTGGCTGCTTGTCAGTGGCCTGCAGCAGATCGGTCGGGATCTTCAGGTCATCGAAGCCCTGCTCGATCCCCCGCCTGAGCATTTCGTGATGCGTCTGATGCTGGAAGGTCGCTGTCGCGAACTGCGCAGTGCCAAAAACCTGCTGCTGTGGCTTTGGGGACCTCTTCACACCGGCCTTGCTGATGTCATGCCTCTGAATGAACAGAGCAAGACCCTTGAACTGACTCTGAACGACCGAGAGCCAACGGCCGTCTGGAATGCCATTCAACAACGACTTGAAGGTGCCGTGAGCAGTGGACTGGGGAACGGCACTGGCCAGTTGCTCGCCATTGAGGGGCTTCATCCGGAACGACGGCGCGACCTGTTGCTGGCGCTTCTTCAGCAGTTGCATGAGGTTCTGCTTCGCCTGCGCGGTGATGAGCTTGTCGGCACACGCGACCAGAAAGCACTGAGCGCTCGTTGGCAGTCTCTGCAGACGGAAGTGAAGCAACAGGCGTTGCGCAGCGTCGCCGGCAATTACGTTCGGCTTCCGCAAGGGGAAAGTCTTGTTGCCGTGGCCGACCAACTGGTGGATCGCACCGATCTCCACCAATCGGACGACGAGCTGCCAGACCCGCAGACCATGCTGGCATCACTGGTGCTGGATCAACCCGTCCTTGTGGATGGTCAGCTGCTCCCCTCCGACGATCCCAGGGCATTACTGCAGCTTGAGACCCTGATCAGCAACTGGCTGGTGCGCACAGCTGAGCTGATTGGTTCCGAACTGCTCGGAATCTGCGGCGAATGGCCCGAACTGCGCCGGTATCTCCTTCAGCAGAACCTGATCTCAACGCGCGAACTGGAACGTCTGCGCAATCAACTCAACAGTCAGTCGCGTTGGCAGGACTGGATCGAACGTCCAATCCGTTTGTACGAGAGTCGCCGATTGCTGTTCAGCCTCAAAACCGGACGCATTGAACCGTTGCTGTTAACCGAGCCCAGAGATGAGGAGCTCAAGCGCCTGCGCTGGTGGCAACAACAGGTTGCTCTGATTGTTGAGGCCCGCGATGCCATCGCCCCACAGGTTCAGGCCCTGGTCAAACGGCTCGGAGACCTGATGGTGGTGGTGCTCACCCAGGTGGTGGGTCGAGCGATCGGTCTGATCGGACGGGGCATTGCTCAGGGGATGGGTCGCAGTCTCGGGCGCGGCTAATTCTCAGCTGCAAGGTCTGACAAGGGCTCAGAATGCACGCACTGTCCCTGTGCCATGACCGCGTTCCTGATCCGTTCCATCGTCGCAGTGCTGGCCTTGGTGCTGATTGCATCACCGGCTCAGGCGATCCGGGAAACCGACAGCTACGACGGCAACATTTTTGCGCTGTATGCCGGTAACGGTTCACTTGTTCCTCCTGCCGTCTCCCTGGCTGATTCTCAGCAGGCGGGTCGCACCAGCGTGATCGTTTACTACCTCGATGACAGCAGAACCAGCAAAGCCTTTTCACCGGCCGTTTCAGAACTTCAAAGGCTCTGGGGAAACAGCGTGGACCTTCTGCCTTTGACCACAGATGCACTGCAAGGTAGAGCCACGAATGACCGGACTGATCCTGCGCATTACTGGCACGGAATTGTTCCGCAGGTGGTGGTGATCGACGGAGATGGTCAGCTGTTACTTGATGAGGAAGGGCAGGTCCCGCTGGAGCAGATCAATGCCGCCATCAGTGAGGCAACCGGACTTCCTGCACCGCAGGGAGAAAGCATGAGCCTCAGTTTCAACGAGCTCAACACCGAAGTGATTTCACGTTGAACGATCACGTGGACGCCTTACGCTGCGCGCCATTGAGACCGGCCGACAGCCGACGTTGACATGTGTGTTCTGCTTGTGATCCTGCTCCTGCTCGGACTGGGAGTGTTCTGGATCGAAGCGCGTCACCGCCTACGACCCGCATCACCGCTGAAACTCCGTCAACTGGACTGGAGCGTCACGCCATCCGGACATGATCTTGAGCTGCAGGGATGGATCGAGATCAGCAACCCTCATGCACGCATGGAAGTCATGGTGCCGGAGCTGCAGGTCAACCCGGTGCTGATCGGCAGCTCGGATCTCAACGATGTCATGGTCAAAACCCGGATCACCCCCCATCACCCTGATGAAGACACTCGGGCCGACGGCTACTGGCCTGCATACATCGTCAAAGGACACAAAAGCACCCGCATCCAGGTCAGCGTCACCCTCAGTGATCAGACAGGTGCTGCCGTTGCGGATCGGGTCGATACGGTCTGGATGGATGTCAACTGGGTGAACTACGGACCCTTCGGACGACTTGATCGTCGCCAGGGCGTGGTGGTGCCTCTGCGCAAACCCGCTGTGCCTCAGCCCAGCAAAGCTGAATTCCGCGCCGGGGAGAACTGCAAAGTGCTTCCTCTGAAGACACACCTGCTTGGCCCTCTCGACAGCACGATTGATGTGCTGCGTGACTACGCGGGCGAGCTGGTGCAGCCGGGTGACATTCTGACGATCGGGGAAACCCCTGTCGCCGTGATCCAGGGGCGCTACACCCACCCCTCCATGGTCGAACCGACCTGGATTGCACGCTTGCTCTGCCGCGTGTTTCACCCCACCAGCAGTCTCGCCACCGCCTGCGGATTGCAAACACTGATCGATCAGGTCGGTCCGACCCGCGTCATCCTTGCCTGGTCAGTTGGCTTGGCACTGAAAATTGTTGGATTGAAGGGTTGGTTCTATCGACTCGCCGGCGAACAAGCGCGCCTGATTGATGACATCACTGGGACGACACCCCCCTATGACCAAACCATCGTTCTTGGCCCATCCGACCCGGTCCGTCTCTGCCAGGACGCCGCAGATGCTCTCGGCGTCGCGATTGCGATCGTTGATGTGAATGATCTTGGTCGTGTGAAGGTGCTGGCTTCCAGCAACGGCTGTGATGAGGCGTTGTTGCATCGCGCCCTGCGCCCCAACCCCGCTGGAAATGCCAACGAGCGCACTCCACTGGTGCTGGTCAGGCCAGCTTGACCTCACACAACGAAAGGCGGCGATAGATTTGAACGGTGGTGGAGGCCTGCCGTGGCAGCGACAGCTGGATTCCGGCTCCGGGTCGAGCCCTTGAAAGCTGGTCATTTGAGCCAGATCGCTTCCGCTGCGGATTCCTGTTCCAGCATCGACAACAGCGCTCTGCAGAGCTTGCTGGTGCAGTCATGGTTCAGCCGTCTTGAGCAGTTCTTGCCAGATCCGCTGAACGCTCGACTGACCAGGGTTCTGGCTCTGATCGAATCGTCCTCGGACTTAGCAGACCAGATCGAATCCCTGCTGCTGATGCGGTCCAGCAACCGTCGTAGCAGTTGCTGGCATCTCGACGTTCTCTCGATTGCGTCCCCGCGTCACTTCAGTCGCCAGCAGGGTCTTCGCCTCCTGATCCAGCAAGCGCTGAGTGATGACATCACTCGTTGTCGCAGCTGGCTTGTTCGCTGCGACCCCACAGATCGGCCGCAACTGGATCTGTTGCGTGAGCTTGGTTTCCAGCCTCTGCGCCAGGGGCGCATCTGGAATCCGCCGGTCACAGCTTCGCCATCGTCGGCGAACGCGCCGAACGGTGAAGAGCTAACGACCAGTGGAGAGCTTTCGCAGGGACTGTGCTGGAGTCCTCTCAACCGCGACAACGCACGACAGCTGTTGGCTCTGGAGCAGTCGAGCATCAGCCCTCAGCACCGACAAATCCTCGATCGCCAATGGTGCGACCTGCTCGATCTGAGCGGAGGTGGGTCAACCGTTTTAACGGTTGACAGAGAGGGAGACCCTCAGGTCATTGCAGGGCTGATCAGGCGGCCGTGGGGGATTGATTCACCCCGCCTTGAAGTGCTGCGAGGACCGGCGTGGGATGAACGCATTGGTGCTGGATTACCCGCAGCGTTGTCGCAACTGCTCAACCAGCAGATCCCACCATCACTTCTGGTATCGGACGACGACCACCAGCTGAAGGCCGTACTTGCAAGTCAGGGATGGCAGGAAGGATCTCTGGAAATGATGCTGGGGCGAAGTATCTGGAGGCGTGTGCAGCAGCGCAACCTTGGGGGTCTGAGGCCGCTTGAATCAATGCTGGGTCGTCTGCAGCCTCAACAACCCCAGCTGCCAACCCCGAGCCTGGCCCCGAGGCGCTGAGTTGAGCTCACCTCCCCAGGCGCGATCAGCACTCAGCCTTGATGTCGGCCGTCGAAGGATCGGGCTCGCAGGCTGTGACGGCCTTGGATTGACTGTCTCACCACTCAACGCATTGCATCGTGGTGACTTCGACAACGATGTCAGACAAATCAGGCAACTCTGCGACGAACGTCGGGTTGAGGCTCTGGTCGTTGGGCTCCCTCTGGATGATGCAGGCAACCCCACCACGCAGGCCAAACACTGCCATCGCTATGGCGTCCGACTGGCTCGTGCTCTGTCCCTTCCCATGGCCTTTGTGAACGAGCACAGCAGCAGCTGGGCGGCAGCAGAGGACCATCAGCTGCATGGAGATCGCACTGGGCGACTGGACAGTGCCGCGGCAGCGCTGCTGCTTCAACAATGGCTTGCCGATGGACCTGAACCGCAACCAGTCCAGATGGCGCCTGTGAATCGTGGCGAAACGGATGCTGATGCAAGATCCTGTACTTCAATTCCTCCAGCGCCATGAGTTCCAGCGGACCTGCTTCCAGCGGTGAGGTGCCCACCGTTCTCGTCAAGGACCGTGACGGACACGACCTGCTCTGTTTTCTTGAGCAGCTCATTCCTCTCGATGACAAGGATTACGCGCTTCTCACCCCGGTTGATACACCTGTGTGTCTGTTCCGGCTGCGAGACGGGGACGATCCCGAACTGATCGAAAGCATTGCCAGCAGCGAGCCGATTCTTTCAGTCGCAGATGTGGTGCTTCAGGAACACGATCTCACCCTGGTCCGCTCAGCGGTGACTTTGACGGTGAACGGCGAACTTGACGAACCCGATCCTGAGGATCTCGACGAGGAAGACGTTGACGATGAATCCGAAACCTATGAGCTGTTGGTGAGCTTTCTGGTGGAGGAACAGGAATATGGCCTGTACATCCCTCTGGACCCTTTTTTCGTGGTGGCGAGAATGGACGACGGCGCAGCCCTGCTGGTTGAGGGTGAGGAGTTCGACCGCGTTCAACCACGGATTGAAGCCGAGCTGGATGAGCAGGGACTTCCTGAGTGATGCAGCGTCACTGGCTGATACCGGATTGGGATCCGGGCCTGACCCTGGCCCACTTGCCCCTTGAACCCCTGATTGGAAGGGGGATCAAGGTGCTGCTGCTCGATGTGGACCGCACCCTGCTCCCAGGGCGTGATGTGGAACTGCCCGCTCCAATGCGTCGCTGGGCGAAGGACGCATCGCGGTTGCTGCACATCCATCTGATCAGCAACAACCCTTCGCGCCAGAGAATCCAGGCAGTGGCTGATCAGATGGATGTGGCTTACACCTGTGCAGCATCAAAGCCTCGCAGCGGAGCGATTCGTCGCGTGATCAGCACGCTTCCCAATGCACCGACCGAGATCGCCATGGTTGGAGATCGTGTGTTCACCGATGTTCTTGCCGGCAACAGACTGGGGCTGTACACCGTTCTGGTGAGACCGCCTCGCCCCGACGGCACAGCCTGCAGTCACGATCGAGTGCAAAGGCTGGAACGCTATCTCGCCAGATTCTTCGGAGCAGTGGGTCAATGACGCTCAGGGTTGTGAAGGTGGGGACAAGCCTGCTGAGACAACGCCAAGAGACGTCCACGGCCGAAGCAATTGCACAGCTGTCCAGCAACCTGGCGGAAAGCATGGGCCGCGGCGATCGCACAGTGCTCGTGTCCTCTGGAGCCGTTGGTCTGGGCTGTCAACGACTCGGCATGACGCAGAGACCCCTCAGCCTTCCAGGCCTTCAAGCTGCCGCATCGGTGGGCCAGGGATATCTGATGAGTCTTTATGAAAAAGAATTCTCCCGCCATTCCATTCCGGTCGCACAGGTGCTGCTCACTCGCGCCGACCTGGCAGACCGCCTGAGCTACCACAATGCGTCCGCCACATTGAATCAACTTCTCGATTGGGGAGTGCTACCCGTGGTGAATGGGAACGACACGGTGTCATCGGACGAGCTGAAATTCGGTGACAACGACACACTCTCGGCACTCGTTGCTGCTGCTGTCAAAGCCGATGAATTGATCCTGCTGACTGATGTGGACAGTCTCTACTCAGCGGACCCTCGCAATGATCTCAATGCCACACCAATCAAGGATGTGCATGATCCCGAGCAGATCGGAGAGCTCGAGGAAGGAGCCGGCAGCGGCGGCCGGTGGGGGACCGGGGGCATGGCCACCAAACTTGCAGCAGCTCGTATCGCCACTGCCAGCGGCATCACAGTGCATCTGGGCGATGGCCGGAAATCTGAGGCATTGCAGCACATTCTGCGAGGCGGTCGAGGCGGCACTGTGTTCCATCCCCACCCACAACCGCTTGGCAATCGCAAGAGTTGGCTAGCGCATGCACTGCAGCCAACAGGCTCGTTGCACCTGGATCCCGGAGCCTGTCGAGCGCTGCTGAGCAAAGGAGCTTCGCTACTGCTTGTTGGAATCACCGAGCTGAGCGGACAGTTCGACGCCAACCAGGCTGTGCTTCTGCTCAATGAGGATGGCCAGGAGGTGGCGCGCGGCCTCACAACAATGAGCAGCGAAAAGTTGAATCAACTGCTTACCCAGCAGTCAACCAACACAACGGCCGATGGAGGCTCTCCAGTCGTCGTGCATCGCGACGCCATGGTGCTGATGATGCCAACAACACAGGAAGCACCGAATTAACGATCGATGCGTGATTTGGACATTCAACCGCAGTCAATTTCTAGAATCGGAGCCCTCTTTAAATTCAATTCATACGAAATTCAAAGCCATGTCGAAACACTATTTATTTGCGGAAAGCCCCAGATAATACCCAAATCCGTTGGCACAAATCATGCTAAGGAAGAGAAATGGAATGATGATATTGGAATAATCATGAGCCAGCCAAGACGTCAGCAGGAAAGCGCCAACCGAGGCAGCGGCAAACAAACTGATAATCGGATCCTGTTTCTCCGACATAACATCAACAATTTCGGCGATCATTTTAGTGAAGAACTCGCCATGCAGATGTATCAGCATCTACAAGAGCGAACATCACTCGTCAGGCATCAGCCAGTCAACTCCCTGACAAGGGCAAACCGTCCAACTCATCCAACAATAATCAATTCACAAAATTGACAAATGTGGCCTTTGAAAGCAGATAAAATTATAAAATTAATTCAGCAGCAAAGTCTACTTCAGTGCGGGCAAGATCACATAGATATAAAGGAGGAGAACTGAATACAAACCACCAAGAATTAAAACCCACTTCGACATAATTCATTGATGAGTCACCACAGCATACCCAAGAGGCAGCTCAACCTCTTATCGACCAAAACGTCATCAAGCTCAAAATAGCTCAGGAGAGGGACAGACATGGCACTGACAAGCATTCAAACGTTGAATGTCAGCAACAACAATTATTCATACCCACAGGATCAAAAGAACAATCATTGAGAGTGTTGAAAATCAGGCTCTGGTGCATAACCAAGACTTCCACAACACGTCGAAGCAATCAGACTCTAAAGAAGCTGAAATCTCTCCCAAAACATCAAGAGTTCGCGCCGTCGAGCAAACACAATCTGCCAGCAATGACGATTCACACTTTCGATCCGTCGTGATTTCGGAACAGTCCGGCATGCATCATCAACGTCTGGGCCGGCTAACTTGATCGCTACTTCTCACTGGATTCTCAAAAGCTGTCAGTAACGAACGCGTTGCAAACCAGTTGGAGAATGTCAGCTGTGAACACGATGTTCATCGAATCGGTACGCCCCCATGCGCTTCAGCGAGTTAATCGCCATTCTTGAGCAGGGCGAGTCCGGTGTTCTCAAGGTTTCTTCAGGCCAGGATCCCCAACTCCGAGGAGCCGCTTCTCTCGAATGCGCTCAAGCCGATCAACTCAGCTTCCTTGAGCAGGGCAACGCGCTGGTCACAAGCCTTGAAACAAGCTCGGTGGGTGCAGTCTTGATCCCTGATCAAGAGGAGCTGCAGGCGCTTGCCGAGCATCGAAAACTGGCCTGGGCCGCCTGTCGCGATCCACGACTGGCTTTCGCCGAAGCGCTGGAACAACTGCATCCCCGTCCTGCGCCGAACGCCGGCATTCACCCCAGTGCCGTGATCTCCGATCGCGTACAGCTTGGCTCTGGCGTCAGCGTGTCCGCCAACGTGACGATTGGAGATGACACCCGGATTGGAGCGCAAACCGTGATCCATCCAGGAGTGGTGATCTACGGCAACGTGGAAATCGGGGAAGGCTGTGAATTACACGCCAATGCCGTTCTGCACCCTGGATGCCGCATCGGCAGGGGTTGCGTCGTTCACTCCAATGCAGTCGTCGGATCTGAAGGGTTTGGCTTTGTGCCAACAGCCAAGGGTTGGCGCAAGATGCCACAGACGGGTTTGGTTGTTCTGGAAGACGGTGTCGAGATCGGGTGCGGCAGCACGATTGATCGTCCTTCCGTCGGTGAAACGCGAATCGGCGCCGGCAGCAAAGTCGACAACCTCGTCCAGATCGGCCACGGCGTCGTGACAGGACGGGGTTGCGCCTTGGCCTCACAGGTGGGGATCGCCGGTGGAGCACGTCTGGGCGATGGGGTGATTCTTGCCGGACAGGTGGGCGTCGCCAACCGTGCTGTGATCGGCGACAGAGCGATTGCAAGCTCCAAGAGCGGCATCCATGGGGAGATCGCTTCAGGAGAAGTGGTGAGCGGATATCCAGCGATTCCGAACAGGCTTTGGCTGCGCTGTTCTGCGGCCTTCAGCAAATTGCCAGAGATGACCAAACAGCTGCGCCAACTTCAGCGCCAGGTTTAGCCGGCGGTCTCTGGTCCTGAAGCATCAGAGACCGCTCAGTAATCTCCCCCCAGCACTGTCCGGGCTCGGCAACATGGATCAGCATCGTGTCGTTCTCCTGCCTGGTGATGGCATCGGCCCGGAAATCACCGTCGTAGCCCGTCAGCTGCTCGAAGCCGTCGCCGAACGTTTTGACTTCAGCCTGACGTTCGATGAACAGCTGATTGGTGGGGCCGCCATCGACGCCACGGGAGAACCGTTGCCGGCAAGCACTTTGGAGACCTGCCGTTCAGCGGATGCCGTGTTGCTTGCAGCTATCGGCAGTCCACGTTTCGATGTATTGCCGAGAGAGAAGCGACCGGAAAGCGGACTGCTGGCTTTGCGTTCAGGGATGAAGCTGTTTGCCAATCTCCGCCCGGTCAAGATCGTGCCGGCCTTGATCGATGCCAGCAGTCTCCGGCCAGAAGTGATTCAAGGAGTCGATCTGATGGTCGTCCGGGAACTCACGGGTGGCATTTACTTCGGCCAACCGAAAGGTCGAATCCAAGCGGACGGAGAAGAACGGGGCTTCAACACCATGACCTACTCGGATTCAGAGGTGGATCGAATCGCCAGAGTGGCTTTCGAACTGGCGGGTGAACGTTCGGGCCGACTGTGCTCGGTGGACAAGGCCAACGTGCTGGATGTCAGCCAGCTGTGGAGAGACCGGGTGGATGCCTTGTCGAGCGACTACGGCGATGTGGAGGTGAGTCACATGTATGTCGACAACGCAGCGATGCAGCTCGTGCGAGCTCCACGTCAGTTTGATGTCCTGCTCACAGGCAATCTTTTCGGCGACATTCTCAGCGATGAAGCAGCGATGCTCACCGGATCCATCGGCATGCTGCCCTCAGCGTCTCTCGGAAGTGAAGGGCCGGGGCTTTTTGAGCCAGTGCATGGATCAGCTCCGGACATTGCCGGACAAGACAAGGCCAACCCCATGGCCATGGTTCTCTCAGCAGCGATGATGCTGAGAACAGGCCTGAAGCAGCCGAACGCAGCAGACGCTCTGGAACAGGCTGTTGATCAGGTGCTGGCGAAGGGCTTTCGTACCGGCGATCTGATGGCGGAAGGTTGCACACCACTGGGTTGCAGGGCCATGGGTGAGGAGCTGCTCAAAGCACTCTGATCAGATTTGATCAAGCAAATTTCGAAATCGGTCCGTTGACCTGCCAAACTCTTCGGGCCAGATCTGCCTCCGTCGATGTCGAAGCGTCACCCCGTCGTGGCTGTCACCGGTTCCTCAGGTGCCGGCACCAGCACCGTGAAGCGTGCCTTCGAGCACATCTTCGCGCGTGAAAGCATCACACCGGCTGTCGTGGAAGGGGACAGCTATCACCGCTTTGAGCGGATGGCCATGAAAGATGCCATGGCTGATGCTCTGGCCAAGGGAGAGAACTTCTCCCACTTCGGCCCTGAAGCCAACCTCTTTGACAAGCTTGAGGAACTGTTCCGCGTCTATGGCGAAACAGGCGGTGGACAGAAGCGCTACTACCTGCACAGTCCAGAGGAAGCCGCTGAACACAATTCCCGTTTGGGAGTTGATCTCAACCCTGGCCAGTTCACCCCATGGGAAGACATCCCCACTGGCACAGACCTGCTGTTTTACGAAGGGCTTCACGGTGGCGTGAAAGGTGATGCCTACGACGTGGCATCACTGGCCGATCTTCTGGTTGGTGTGGTGCCGATCACCAATCTTGAATGGATCCAGAAGATCCACCGCGACAATGCTGAGCGCGGCTATTCGGCCGAGGCGATTGTGGACACCATCCTGCGCAGGATGCCTGACTACATCAATCACATCTGTCCCCAGTTCAGCCGCACCGATATCAATTTCCAGAGAGTCCCAACGGTCGATACCTCCAACCCCTTCATCTGCAGGAACATTCCCAGCCCGGATGAGAGCTTCGTGATCATTCACTTCCGCAAGGGTGCTCGAGAAAAATGGGGCATTGACTTCAACGATCTTCTGAGCATGATCCACGACTCGTTCATGTCCAGCCCCACAAGCATCGTGGTGAACGGCGGCAAAATGGGATTTGCCATGGAACTGATTCTCACTCCAATCATCCACCGAATGATTGAAGAGAAGAAAAAGATGAACTGATTTCTATTTATCAATAGACCCAATCAGTCCTATCGTGGGCTCATCTGATTGTTCAGGTGAGCCTATTTCTGTTTCACCTCCTTCCTTCGTGATCGCGGGAGCCGGCGGAAACGCCAGCCTGACTCCACGCTGGGACCGAGTGGACAGCAGACGTCTGATCGCTTTGGCCCGGAAAATTTATTTCCAACATCTGAGCGAATCAACCCATACGCTCGAACCCTGCGGAGTTGTCGTGAATATCAATCTCACCGAAGGGCGTGTGGTTCTCGAGGCTCCAACGCTGTTGCCGGATGAACACTTCATCAGTGCAGAACTGATCAGTCGAAGACTGAAGCGATCACGCAATCCGAAAGAACGGCTCAAGGGGCAAGGATCTTGAACCCACTCCTGATTTTGATCGTGCTGCTGACAGGAGCCTGTGTCGGCAGCTTCATCAACGTCGTCTCCTGGCGTCTACCGAGAGATGAGTCCGTTGTTTGGCCAGGCAGTCACTGTCCTCGCTGCGGTCATTCCGTGCAATGGCACGACAACATTCCCGTGATCGGCTGGCTGTTACTGAGTGGACGCTGCCGCAACTGCGACCAACCCATTTCAGCTCGCTACCCCCTGGTTGAGGCTCTCACTGCAGCGTTATGGCTCAGTGCGGTGTGGGCCACCGGCTTCAACGTTGACTCGTTGTCATCAGACCCCGTGACGACTCTCGTCACGCTGGTGGGCGGACTCGTGCTGATCAGCCTGTTGATGCCGCTGGTGCTGATCGACATCGATCACCTCTGGTTACCGGAACCGATCTGTCGCGCAGGAGTGATCACGGGACTGCTGGCAAGCGCACTGGTTGCGGCCTTTGGACATCCTGAGATCGGCAGGAGCCTTTTGTTCAATCATCTGTTGGCATCAGCCGCGGGGTTACTGGTTCTGGAAGGGCTCAGTGCTCTGGCGGAACGCCTGGTGGGGCAGCCTGCACTGGGGTTGGGTGACGCCAAACTGGCAGCCATGGCAGGAGCCTGGCTGGGACTGGCTGGACTGGGAGTGGCGATGGGGATCTCAGTGCTGTCAGGTGCGTTGTTCGGGGTGTTTGGCAGGATCACCGGACGCCTGAAACCCAGACAACCGTTCCCGTTCGGCCCTTTCATTGCCCTGGGGATGTGGCTGGTCTGGTTGATGGGCTCTCAGTGGTGGTGGAGTCAGTGGGTGACGCTGATCGGGTCGTGAACCCAGTCAGACGGCCGCACCGCCACCAGTCCCTGCGATATCAAAAGCTCCACCTGCTTTGACGTTGGCCAGCAGAGTTCCATCCAGAAATTGCTGATCAAGCAAAATCAATGCAGCTGGACTGGAATCAGCCAAGCGCAGTCGTTTCAGAACAAATCGAGCTTCAGACTCTTCCTGCAACTGCTCACCCACAAACCAATCGAGCATGGCTGTGGCAGTCCTATCCCCTTCGTTTTCTGAGAGCGTATAGATATTGTTAATTGACTTGGTGACAGTTTTTTCCATCTCGTAGACTTTGTCAAACAGTGCTTTTACAGACTGCCACTCTCTCTCTGGCGACTCAATTGTGGGCAGCTGAACGTTGCATTCGCTATCAACTAAATAGGCAATGAATTTAGAGGCATGACCTCGCTCTTCAGTACTTTTATTGAGCATGTAACTAGAGAAACCAATCAAATCTCTCTCACGCAACCATATCGACATCGCCAGATAGGTATGACTAGCCTGAAATTCAAGCGCAAGATGTTCATTGATTGCCGAAGTATGCGATGCCATTAAAAGAAAGCTAATAATTTTTTATAGACAAACAACCGCCAGCGAGCCCTTGAGCAAAGATTAAAAACGGCCAACGCCGCACCTTTTGAGTTGCAAATGTTACACGCCGACTTCTCCGCTTCAGTGCTCGATTGATGGACTGACTGTGAGTGGAATTGAGGCCAAAACTTCAGTCAACATCGTCTTGAAAAGGCTCCTGGAAAAGACGAGAAGTCCTAATGGCATGGTTCGTGGCCCGGTCCGTCTTTTAATGGGCTGGTCTGGATTGTCCCCGTGTCTCTTTTCGACTGGTTCGCTGATCGCCGCAAGGGTCAGTCCGTGGTCAAGGTCGCGCAAGAACCCGAGGAGGGGGATGGTCTCTGGAGCAAATGTCCTGAGTGCTCCCAGGTGGTCTATCGCAAAGACCTTCTGGCCAACGCAAGTGTCTGCGGCAACTGCAGTTATCACCACCGCATCTTCAGTGCTGAGCGGATCGCGATCATTGCCGACGAAGGAAGCTTTGAACCGCTGGACGATGACCTGACTCCCACCGACCCACTCGGGTTCAAAGACCGACGCGCCTATGCCGACCGCCTGCGGGAAACCCAAGCCAGCACAGGGCTACGCGATGGGGTGATTACGGGACTCTGCCGGGTGGATGCGATCCCCATGGCCCTTGCGGTGATGGATTTCCGTTTCATGGGGGGATCCATGGGCTCGGTGGTGGGAGAAAAGATCACTCGTCTGATTGAGGCGGCAACAGCCAAACGCCTTCCATTACTCATCGTCTGTGCCTCCGGAGGCGCACGCATGCAGGAAGGCATGCTGAGCCTCATGCAGATGGCCAAGATTTCCGGAGCGCTGGAACGCCATCGCGAAGCGGGTGTGCTTTACATGCCGCTGCTGACGCACCCAACCACAGGAGGAGTCACGGCAAGCTTCGCCATGCTCGGCGATTTGATCCTCGCCGAGCCCAAGGCTCTGATCGGTTTTGCCGGCAGAAGAGTCATCGAACAAACCCTGCGGGAGAAGCTTCCCGATAACTTCCAGACGGCCGAATACCTCCAAGAGCATGGGTTCGTTGACACAATCGTGCCGCGAACACAGCTGAAGAACACCTTGGCAACTCTCTTGAGCCTTCATGGCTGCCGTCCCGAGGTCGCTGTCCAGGCATGAACAACACTCTGATGACACGTGTCCAACAGTGGCTGACATCAGCACTGTTGGCTTTACTGATCCTGGTCTCAACGCAGCCGTCAATCGCTCAGCCTGTTTTCGCCGGTCCTGTTGATTGGCGTGAGGTGCCGTCAACCAGCGAAGGTCAGCAGTGGTGGGATGCAGGGAGTCTCCGCAAGACAAAAGAAGGCAATGTGTCGGTGCTCAGTCGATACAGCCTGAAAACCGAGGATGAATCGCCTGCCTTGGGGACGCTTGTGGTGATGGAAATCGATTGTGATCAGTCGCTCTATCGAGACACACAGAAGAACGGACTGCCCCGTTTCAGGGCTGACTGGGAAGCGCCGGCCAAGGATGATCTGATCACCGAAGTCATCAACGACGTCTGCAGTTCAGAGCTGATCTGATCTGACTGCGCCACCTTGATCCGCTGCCCGCTTCTTCATGGCTCCCAGTCCGACAGCTCAACGCCCGATTGGTGTTGCCATCGCCGGCCTAGGCTTCGGCGAAGCGGTTCATCTGCCCGCGCTCCAGAACGTTCCCGAGCTGGAACCTGTCGCTCTCTGGCACCGACGGCAGGATCGACTGGAGCAGGCCTGCAGCAACTCCGGCCTGAAGGGTTACCACTGCTGGGACTCACTCCTCGAGGATTCCCGAGTCGATGCAGTGATCATTGCCACACCACCGGCACCCCGTTTTGAGCTGGCGATGCGAGCTCTGCAGGCGGGCAAACATTTACTGCTTGAGAAGCCCGTGGCCCTGAACGCGCAGGATGTGGCGGATCTGCAGCGCGAAGCCATCGGCAGAGGTCTCAGCGTTGCTGTGGATTTCGAATACAGGGCAGTTCCCCTGTTTCAACAGGCAGCACGCCTTCTCGAGCAGGGAGCGGTTGGGAATCCCTGGCTCGTGAAACTGGATTGGTTGATGAGCAGCAGAGCCAACCCGCAACGAGCTTGGAACTGGTACTCACAGGCCAGCCAAGGTGGAGGCGTCATCGGAGCGCTTGGCACCCATGCCTTTGACACCTTGGCGTGGTTGATTGGCTCTGTTGGAGAGCCACAGGCCTTCACAAGCACCGCCATTCAAGAGCGACCCGATTCCGACGGGAGCATGCGCCCCGTTGATGCTGACGACATCGCCCTGATCAATGTGGAATTAGAGACCCATCAGGGTGGGACCGTCGCAGCACAACTCGCACTGTCTTCGGTTGCCCGCAACGGTCGGGGTTGCTGGATTGAGATCTACGGATCCGAGGGCAGCCTGGTTCTGGGGAGTGAGAACCAGAAGGATTATGTGCACGGTTTTTCCCTCACCCTTCAACAAGGAGGAGAAGCTCCTCGAAACGTCCAACCGGATGAGGATCTGCGCTTCGCGACGACGTGGAGCGATGGACGCGTCGCTCCGGTCGCTCGTCTTCAGAGCTGGTGGGCGCGGAGCATTCAACAGGGCCATCCGATGGTGCCTGGCCTTGCTGAAGGTCTTGCAAGCCAGCAGGCCTGTGAAAGGACCTTGTCGTCACGCTGATCCAGAGAACGAGCCACACGCCTGCAACTTCGTATCAACCGTGACGGCTTTGAGTGACTTTGAAAATGCCACGCAGATGTGAAATCGCTTGAATCAATATGAATTTTCTTTGATCAATGATCAAAAAAGCGACTTGTTTTGCAGCCCTCCTCCTGATGGCGGCGTGCTCCTCTGGTTCGGTCAGCGACGATTCGTCCAAGGAAAAACTGTCCGCAGACAGAAGTGAGGTCGAAGCCTATGAGCAGAACGACACCACCCTTTCTGGAGAGCAGAACAACAAAGATTTCGTCAACAAAGTCGACGACGAGGCTCTCGTGAGCGCACTGAGAGATGGCGGTCATGTCATCTATATCCGTCATGCCAAAACCACGAAGGACTGGGGCGACCAGGTCAGCCCAGCCCTGGATCTCGCCGACTGCAACACGCAGCGACGCTTAAGCACCGAAGGCAAGGCTGATGCCAAAACGATCGGTGAAGGCATCAAGGCTGCAGGCATCCCTGTAGGAGATGTCATCTCAAGCGATTACTGCCGTGCGTACAACACAGCTGATCTGGCTTTTGGCACCTATACCAAGAACTCAGATCTGAATTTCCTGCCCTGTGTTGAGTGCACTCCGGAGGATTACGAGAACTACGCAAAGCGCGTTGCTCCCTTGATGTCTGCGAAGCCTGAGGCTGGCAAGAACACATTCCTCATTGGACACGATGACCCCTTCCAGGGTGTGACGATGCCTGTCGTTCCAACCAATGGAATTTATCCCGCACCCATGGGTGTTGCCTACGTTGCAAAACCCATGGGTGATGGCAAGTTCGAGCTGGTTGCCAAGATCCTTCCCAATCAGTGGGAGGGTCTCTCTAAGCTTTGATTTGGTCGACGCTTGATTGAGCCTTCAAAGACCAAAAAGCCGGCTCCTCAAGGAGCCGGCTTTTTTATGCCCCACAGTCCCGTGCAAAGCGAGCTGGATTGAGAGGAGCGAACTGGCACTAGAGGCTCAGCTGAGTGCACCAGCCGTCCTTCACCCGAAAACGCTTAGCCCAGTTACAAGCGCACTGCAACCAATCAGGGCAGTTGTGATCAAATGATCCAATCAGCAAGTAGCAAATCTTACCCAAGGCTGTAAACAGAGAGGCCTGGGTGTCCTTCTGGACCCCGAGACTCTCTCAATTCCGAAGAATCAAATGGCACTGTCTGATTATTCCTCCGAACTGATTGCAACCGCACAATCCCTGGCCTCCCCTGGCAAAGGGATTCTGGCTGTGGATGAATCCACGAAGACCATCGGCAAGCGACTGGGCTCCATCGGGGTTGAGAACACCGAAGCCAATCGCCAGGCTTATCGCGGAATGCTCTTCACCGCAGCCGGTCTCGGAGACTTCATCAGCGGAGCCATTCTTTACGAAGAGACCCTCTTCCAAAACCATGCCGACGGTGAGTCCATGGTGAGCAAACTCGGCAAGCTGGGCATCATTCCCGGCATCAAGGTTGACAAGGGCCTGCGCCCGCTTGCAGGCGCAGGATCGGTTGAAACCCTTTGCACCGGACTGGACGGACTGGTCGAGCGTGCCGCCGACTACTACGCGCAGGGAGCACGCTTCGCCAAATGGCGCGCTGTTCTCCAGATCACCTCTGATGGCTGCCCATCACCTCTGTCTGTGCGGGAGAACGCCTGGGGACTGGCTCGTTATGCACGCTCAGTCCAGGAATCCGGTCTTGTGCCGATTGTGGAACCAGAGATCCTGATGGATGGTGATCACACGATCGAAACCACTGCCCGAATTCAGGAGCACGTGATCCAAGAGGTGTATCACGCATGCCAGGCCAACGGTGTTCTGCTTGAAGGAACCCTGCTGAAGCCATCGATGACCGTTCAAGGAGCCGATTGTTCCGAAAAGGCAGATCCAGCCAAAGTGGCAGCCATGACCGTGCGCACACTCGAGCGCAGCGTCCCCGCCAGCGTTCCCGGCATCGTGTTCCTGTCAGGTGGCCTGAGCGAAGAAGCCGCTTCGGTCTACCTGAACAACATGAACACCATCGAGCGCAAAGCGAAATGGAATCTTGGCTTCTCCTACGGAAGAGCACTGCAGCACTCCTGTCTGAAGGGATGGGCTGGCACGAACCTGGAGGCCGGCCAGAAAGCACTTCTGGCACGCGCCCAGGCCAACTCTGAGGCCTCACTCGGTCGCTATGTGCCCGGATCACAGCCTTCCTCCGACGAGCAACTTTTCGTAGCGGGCTACACCTACTGATTCAGCATCACGCACAGCCTGGTCTCGCTTCTGAGACAGGCGCGCGTGACAAATTGAACACCCTTCAGGTAAAGTCTCGGCCCTACGGACCTTTTTGTCCGCTAGGGCTTTTTTTTGGACTTTCTCTATGGCGCTCGTTCCGCTTCGGCTTCTGCTCGACCACGCTGCCGAAAACGGCTACGGCATTCCTGCATTCAACGTCAACAACCTTGAACAGGTGCAGGCAATCATGGAAGCGGCCGACGAGACCGATAGTCCGGTCATCCTGCAGGCTTCCCGTGGCGCACGCAGCTACGCAGGTGAGATTTTTCTGCGCCACCTGATCCTGGCTGCCACTGAAACCTATCCCCACATTCCCGTGGTGATGCATCAGGACCATGGCAATGCTCCTGACACCTGCTATTCGGCAGCAATCAATGGATTCACCTCCGTGATGATGGATGGATCCCTGGAAGCTGACGCCAAAACACCCGCCAGCTACGACTACAACGTTGCTGTCACCAAGCAGGTTGTTGATTTCGCTCACTCCGTTGGCGTGAGTGTCGAAGGTGAGCTGGGATGCCTGGGCTCACTGGAAACCGGAAAAGGCGAAGCTGAAGATGGCCATGGCTTCGAGGGTGAGCTCTCCAAGGACATGCTGCTGACAGATCCAGCAGAAGCTGCGGATTTTGTGGCCAAAACAAAGTGCGACGCGCTGGCCATCGCGATCGGCACCAGCCACGGCGCTTACAAATTCACCCGCAAACCCACCGGTGAAGTGCTGGCAATCAGCCGAATCGCTGAAATTCACAAAGCGATCCCCAACACTCACCTGGTGATGCACGGTTCTTCTTCAGTGCCCCAGGAGTGGCTGGAGATGATCAACAAGCATGGTGGTTCCATTCCTGAAACCTATGGGGTTCCTGTGGAGGAAATCCAGGAAGGGATTCGCAACGGTGTTCGCAAAGTGAACATCGACACCGACAATCGCCTTGCCTTTACAGCGGCAGTGCGTGAAGCGGCGATCGCTGATCCAGCCAATTTTGATCCCCGTCATTTCAACAAGCCTGCTCGCAAATACATGAAGCAGGTCTGCCTCGACCGCTATCAGCAGTTCTGGGCGGCAGGCAACGCCAGCAAGATTCAACAGCAGAGCATCACCTACTACGCCGGCCTCTATGCCAAAGGCGCACTGGATCCCAAAGCTGCTGTTGCTGTCTGATCAACTCGACCGCACGAATTGCATGACACGGGGGCCATCAGGCCCCTTTTTTTACGGTTATTTGAGGACTTAAAACATTCAACGGCGGCTCTTTCAATGGCGAATCAAACCTCCATCCATCATCATCACCAAGAAAACTGATTAAACAAACTCATCGCAGAGAGCAGATTCCGAACAAAGATACTTGCAACATTTGATTCAATCATCACACTGATCGAATCGCCAAAGAAGAGTTGAACTCAGCGTCAGGAAAGACCTAACATGGGAATCGTTTGATCAAACTCGAATGGGCGACGAACAGAATTCAATCTCGCCCGTTCAGCGGCGATCATTCGACCGATTGATCAACTTCACCGATGCAGTCGTTGCGATTGCCATCACCCTTCAACTGCTTCCACTGGTTGACATCAAGGCAACCGAAGGAGAGTCGATATGGCAGCTCATTAGCGATAACTCGTCTCAGATCTTTGCGTTTTGGTTCAGTTTTTTAATCCTTTCAGTGCTGTGGCTTAAGCACAATCAAGTCTTCAATTCGATGAGAGCTTTTGATGGAACAATTTTCTGGTTGAATTCATTGTGGATGGCCTTGATTGTTTTTCTTCCATGGCCTACAGCTCTCTATGGTTCGTTGAATGATGGGCAGACGATTGCAAGCCAGGGAGTAGGCCTTCTTTATTGGTGGACCCTTGCATTGATCAGCGGCATTGGTTGGCTCGTTGCAATCCATGCCTGGCAGAAGCCCGAGCTGCTTGAGCAGTCGGTGCTCATCGAAGGTCGTGAAGGCTCAGGACTCAAAAAATATCGAGGAGCAAGCTTCGTGACCGCTTTTCTGTTGATTGGTCTTGCCGCAGAATTTTCGCCTCAGTTCGTGCCCTATCTGAGCATTGGGATTATTCCAATGGACTTGCTGTTGAGATCAAAGAGAGGTGACAAAACCCGAAGGAATGAGGCACGCAACAGACGCTGAACGAGGCCCATCAAACCTGCAGTGTGAGTTGCCCCGATGATGCGTCGAGCAATGCTTCGCGGCCAAGAGGCAGTGCCCAGTTCGGCAAACCATGACCAAGAGGAAGATCCATCACCAGGGGCACGCCGAGATCACTGAGACGTTCGTCAAGAATTTCAGGCATGGAGAAATCGCCGGGGAGAACATCGTCTTCTTTCCAGCTGAAACGACCACAGGCCACGCCAGCCAAACCCTTGAACAAACCAGCGCTGCGCCACTGGGTGAGCATGCGATCCACTCGATAGGGCGCCTCGCCAACATCCTCCAGTACCAGAATCGCTCCCTCCAACGCAGGGAACCAACGGGTCCCAATCAGATGGGTGGCAACCGTGAGGTTCGTCACCACCAGTCGTCCCCGCGCCTGACGACCGCGTCGTCCCCGTCCCTGCAGGGGTTGCGTGGGTCGTCCGCTCAGCAGGTCAACCGTGCGTTGCCACTGGTCCTCGACTCCCCAGGCAGAGCCATGAATGGCTCCCAGCAGACCGGCCTGCCACTGTGCGAGCAGCAGGGCACTGCTGTCAGAGAACCCCAGAGACCAAAAAGGGCGATCAGGAAACCGCAGGCCGGACTCCAGCACCCGCGCAGCACCCCAGCCACCTCCCACGTACACCACGCCATCGAGAGTGGGGTCGTTCCAGGCCTCTTCGATTGAGGCGCAGCGCTGATCATCGGTGGCCGAGAACCATTGCCACTGACCTCTGACGCTCTCTGGAATTTCAAGATGCCACCCCTGGGCGGCGCATCGCTGCAGCAATGGCGTGAAATCCGTTTCAGGATCCATCCACGTGCCTGGGTTGATGGCTCTCAGCCGAGAGCCTCGGCGAAGTGGAGGCACTGGCCGAGGTTGACGCGGCCTGGACGTGGCTTTGCCCTGGCCTCCAGACAAGGACACAGCAACTCCTGCGCCGGCGGAAAGAGCCAGCCTCAGAAGAGAACGACGACGCATGGGTCAGGAGAGCAGCGCTTCCAGAATGGCCCGACCTGCCGTTCCTCCCGTCTGCTGATCACAAGCGCGCTCAGGATGAGGCATCAGTCCGAGCACCGAACCTGAGGCATTGGTGATGCCGGCGATATCCGACACGGAACCATTGGGGTTCACGCAGTACTGCAAGGCGATGGCGTCATCGTCCTGAAGCTGCTTCAGCGTGTCATCACTGCATTGGTAGCGCCCCTCTCCGTGGGCAATCGGCAGGGAAAACTGGCTTCCACGGCCACGGGACGACAGCCATGGCGAGCGATCACTCACCACAGAAAGAGCGGTGTCTTCACAGATGAAGTGAAGATCACGGTTGCGGGTGAGTGCTCCAGGCAGAAGTCCCAGCTCTGTCAACACCTGGAAACCATTGCAGATGCCCAAGACCCGTCCACCGGATGACGCGAAACTGAGCAGTGATTCAAGAACCGGAGCAAATCTGGCGATCGCACCGCAGCGCAGATAGTCCCCGTAACTGAATCCCCCGGGGAGCACCACCGCATCAAGACCGCTCAGATCACGTTCCTCGTGCCAGAGGTAACGCGTTGGCATCCCTAAACAGCCCTCGGTCGCCCAACGAACATCACGGTCGCAGTTCGATCCCGGGAAAACGACAACCCCGATGGTCATGACTGGGTCAGCTCAAGAGTCCAGTTCTCAATCACAGGATTGGCAAGCAGCCGATCACTGAGCAGCTCCAGGCTTCGGCGTGCTTCCGCCTCATTCGAGGCCTCGAGTTCCAGTTCCACGGCTTTGCCGATGCGCAGTCGCTCCACACCATCAACACCGAGACGGGACGCGGCAGCCCTGGCAGCCTCACCGGCTGGATCGAGCACCGATGGGCGCAGGTGCACCAGAACGCGGGCTTGATAACGCGGCACGGGCTCCGAGCGGCAATTGTTAAATATTGACAGGCCAGGGGACCGCTTTCGTTCGACGAAATGCACGTTGAAAAAAGCCCCTTGCTGCAAAGGCCAGTCCGTGCACCATCCACTGGCACCTCTCATCCGCTCCATCAGCCAGGCCAGCGTGCTGCTTGCGGCTGGATTCGGTCTGGCTGCGCCAGCCCAACCCACCTTCAGCGTGCCCGTGGAATGCCGGCAACAGCATCAAGCTTGGGAAGACTGTCGCTATGAGAGCGATCAACCAGGCACCAGCTGGCAACTGGCATTTGAGAACACGACCGTGCGCTTTCAGCATGACGGCAGCGGCCGCATGAGGATGCAGCGGAATGGCAACAGCAACTGGACGGGTGTGCAGGCCCGTTGGGTCGCGGAACGGACGCTCTGCTGGAGCGACATTTGTGCCCGAGGGGAGATCCCTCTGGATTGATCAACGCTCAAGCGATGCATTCACGGCACATTCAAAAGGAACCGCCGACATTGGCAGCGTGAGCAGATGCGCGCAGAGACTGGCCAGGTCCTCAGGCTGAGTCATTTGCTCGGGCGGCATTGTTTTCACCCCGGCGGCCATTTGGGTATTGACCCAACCAGGGCAGACAGCGGTCACACGAATGCCCTGATCCCAGCCCTCGTTGCGCATGGTTTGGCAGAGGCCCATCAATGCGAATTTGGACGCCGTGTATCCGGCAAGCGAACCTTTGCAGCGCTTGCCGCTCATCGAAACCATCACCTGAATCCGACCGCGTCCAGAGTCAACCAGGGCTGGCCAGGCAGCCCGAGTCAACCACCAGGGACCCATCACATTCACGCTCCAGAGTTCATCCGGTTCAGCGCGTTGCTCTTCACTGAACAACAGGGGAGTCCGACGCAGAATTCCAGCGCAGTGAATGAGCGTATCCAGGGAACCGAACCGGCTCAGAGTCGTCTCGACAAGCCGTTGAGCATCCTCTGGAACGCGAGCGTCATAGGGGCATGACATGAGGAAATCGGGCGCCAGATCTGGGTCCAAATCGGTTCCCGACAAGGCCTTGGGATCACGCACTGCCAGGCAGAGTCGCTGTCCTTGCTTGATCAAAGTGCGCGCCACCGCGGCCCCGATTCCCCTGTTGGAGCCAGTGATCACGACGGTTCTCATGATTGATTGGAGGTCGGGATTGGAGCATGGTCCCACCCAAGATCAGTCGTGATGGAGACAGCCCTGCCATGAGCGACTGGAAACAAGCATTCAGAGGCTGGGGGCTGAGCTGGGACGGCTGGATCAACAACCGTCGCGGTGAGTGGTGGTTGCTGGCGCAGCTGGCCCTGATCGCCTGCCATCGATTACCCGCATGGCCCAAGCCTGAGTTCTTCGGGATCAGCTGGCCTCAGGCTGCTCAACTCACGGGCCTGATCACCCTGGCCATCGGCCTGGGCCTGGCCGTCCAGGGATTTCTGACACTGGGGCCCAGCCTTTCTCCGCTGCCAGATCCGAAACCCGGGGCTGATCTGGTCACCACAGGCGTTTACGCACGCTGCCGGCATCCTCTCTACCGAGCGGTTCTGGTCTGTTCTCTGGGTGTGGTGATCGCGTTGGGAAGCATGCTGCATCTCCTGCTGTTTCTGCTTCTGAGCACAGTTCTCGCCGGCAAAGCTCGGCGCGAGGAACGCGCACTGCTTCAAGAGCTTCCCTCCTATGGGGATTACATGAGAACAACAGCGGCCATCGTTGCCCATTGCCCTGGACTGGACTGGCGACAAGGCGAGGCCAGCTGAACAACCGTTTATTCATTCATCAAGCGATAATCATCCCCCTTAAAACAGGCACGTTTTTCTGCCAACGGGATGCAAATCGTCAGAACTCGTCCTCTGTTCAGCAGCCTGCTCTCAGGTCTGACCCTGGCCTTGGTTCTGGCAGGGGCGGATTTGACGCCTGCAGCGAGGGCTGAAGCCCAACCGTTCAAACGGCAATCCTTGATGGCGTTGCTTGAGCCTGTAGCTCCGAAGCCTGTTCCTGTTCCCACCCTTGTTCTCGAGCGCACCGAACGTCGGCTGCCGACAACCGGAGATCCAATCTGGAATCTCAAAATTGAGATTCCAGGTGAACCCCTGCGTCGTTTTGACGCAGTCAGTGGCCGAGCCAATCGTCAGAACGCCAATCGTGACCAGCTCGGAAGCCGTGCACCCCTGCCGATCGGGAATTACAGCGTGGGCGTCGTTGAACCCTTGACCGATGGCGACTACCCCGAACTTGGTCCTGTTTGGATCAGCATCGAGCCCACCTTCACCACCGGTCGCAGAGTGCTGGGGATCCACCTGGATCCCAGCGCGGGGCTTCAGAACGCCAACAGCGGAACTCTCGGTTGCATCGGCCTGGTTAACAGATCCGACATGCTCGAACTGGCTCAACTGATCGAACGCAGCGGCACGGATCGACTGGAAGTCCTTGATTGAAGGGCCTCTGCATCGATCAACGAATCACAGTCCTTCAACGTGACACGCCACTCACCCTGAGAATCCCGCTGTTCAAGGAAACCGCTGTCGCCTTTGATCCACCAGGTGAAATCGCTGTCAGCACTGAATCGAGCACCCGATGCCGACATGATCTGCGGCAATGACAGCCGACGCCCATCCGGCAGTCGCAGACGCACAAACGCCAGAGAACGATCACGAAGCTCGTAGTAGGTCGCCTTTAGCCGCTCACCACCGCTGCAGCGGTAGCTCACACTCGCCCCCCGTTGAAGGCTTGGTTCTTCTGCCTTGACGGCGATGAGCGAGCTCCAGAGCCCACCGACAAGAGCTGCTGCTGCAAACCAACGCAAGATCATCCGACTCTCTGCGGACAAGTGTTCTGCAGAAGGTGTTCGAGTTGCTGGGTGGAATCGTTTTGCAACCCGATCACCACCAGTTCCAGACCTTGGCAGCCGGCAGGTTTCCAGGCCTCAATCGGGGCCGACTCAAACCAGCTCTCCAAACGAGGACCCACCATCTGAATCTGAAGAGGAAGAGTTTTTCCTGGAATCCACAGCCGTCCCTTCACTCTGATCACATCGTGATCGACCACAAAGCTGCTGAGCAGCTGTTCGAGCTGTCCGCGCTCGAAGCATCCCTCCAGTCGAATCTGACCGCTGACCGCCTCCACATGGGTGTGATCGTGATGGTGATGCCCATGGTCATGGTCATGGCTGTCATGAACGTGGCTGTCATGACGGTGGCTGTCATGGGCGAGATCCATCCCCAGCACAAGCGCTGGATCGACAACGCCGCGACTGATCGCCAGGGTGCCAGCCCCTGACCTCACCCGTTCTGCAAGCTGCTGTTGAACGGACTCGAGTTGGGGTGCATCGAGTCGATCCGATCGACTGATCAGCACGAGGTCTGCCGCCTCAAGCTGATCCCTGAACAGGTCATCGATGGCAGTGAGGTGATCCAGATTGGGATCGTCCTGACGTTGACGTTCAAGTGCGGCGGGATCGCCAACGGGGCTTCCGGCACTGAGAGCTTCACCATCCACAACGGTGACCACTCCATTCACGTGAACCCGCTTACGGATGGCTGGCCACTCAAGAGCCTGTAAAAGCGGTCTGGGAAGCGCAAGGCCACTGGTCTCCACGACGATTCCGTCGAGCTGATCCGATCGCTGGAGCAAGGTCTCCATCGTCGGCAGAAAGTCGTCCTGAACCGTGCAGCACAAACAACCGTTGTTGAGCTCCACCAAGCGACCATCAACCTCGTCTTCAGGGCAGAAGCCACAGCTGCGGATGAGGTCGCCATCCAAACCGACAGAGCCGAATTCATTTACCATCACAGCCAGGCGCTGGCCGCTGTTCACCAGAAGATGTCGGAGAAGAGTTGTTTTGCCGGCCCCGAGAAAGCCGGTGATCACGGTGACTGGAAGCCGTGAAGGCATCAGCGACACCCCAGGGTTTCACGGGTACTGAGACCACTGCGGCTGTTCACACCAGTAGCCCGGCCGCACAATGCCTTGAGCTGAGGAAGGTCGATCACAGCATTGGTGAAATCCGTGCCTTCGATTTCAGCATCGTTGAAACGACTTTGCATCAACATCGCATTGGTGAAATTGGCATCGCGCAGATCAGCTCCATCGAAGCGGCTAGAGAAGGCCACAACATCCTCAAGATCCGCTCCCCGAAGATCGGCACCCTGCAGCTGTGAGGTATTGATCACAGCACCACGCAAATCGGTCTCGCTCAGATTCACCTCTCGCAGGTCGGCTTTGAGGAATTCCTTCTCTTTGAGATCGCGCCCATGCATATCGGCAGTGATGTCCTGAACAGCCCTTTGCCCGCGCAGCTCCGGAGCCGTGATCGCATCAGCCGCATCACCACCCACCACCAGTCCAGCGACGACGAGCAGGCCACACAACAACGAAGCGATGAGGCGGCGGGAAACAGATCGAAAAAAAGCAGACAAGACCATGGTGAATGAACGCTCGACAGGTCTTTGGGAACAACTGCCGTAACTTGAGCGGTCACGATATGGCAGACCACTGCCCAGCCACGCGTCATGGCCAAGACTCTCCGGGTGGTGGTACCGCCCCATCCCCTGATCGCCCACTGGCTGACCATGCTGAGGCATGAGGGAACACCTCCGGCTTTGTTCCGAACGGCCATGGAGGAGCTCGGACGCTGGCTCAGCTATGAAGCGATCCGCGACTGGTTGCCTCATCGCACGAATGTGATCAAAACTCCACTGGCCAGCACGGAAGGAACCGTGATTGAGACTGCGGTTCCACTGCTGGCCGTGCCGATATTCCCTGGAGGACTCCAGCTCTGGGAAGGTGCACGCCAGGTGCTGCCCAGCGCCGAACTTTGCCTGGGAAGGCTGCCTGAAGCGATTGAGGCCCAGGCCGGTGTGGTGCTGCTTCTGGATCAGATCCGTCAGGGCGATGAACTGATCGAACTCCTGCAGCGCCTGGAACAGCTTGGCGTCGAAGCACAGAGGCTGAGGGTGATCACAGCACTCACCGCCAGCCCAGGGCTGAAGCGAATCGGTGAGGCCTACCCGGAGATCACAATTCACACAGCCTGCATCGATGCCGACCTCGACGAGCAAGGCCGAATCCTTCCAGGAATCGGTGATCCCCTGCAAAGACTGGGAATCAGAACAGCTCAGCCGCACTAGGCTGAAGATATTCAAAGGACGCCCATGGCGCGGCAGCAGGACTCTGCATCAGCAACTCTGGCCACCCTCGTCAGTGGCGCCGTTCTGGGCGCGGCAGGCTTCGGATGGTGGCTGCTCTCCGAGGCTGATCGCCGTCGTCGGCTTCGCAACCAGCGCTCGATGCTCTATGCACCGCGCATGCAGGACGGTAGTGAGGCCTTCAGCGCCGGGGATCGTCCAGAGCCAGACACCGACAGCCACCTTGAAGCTCGCGTCGAACAGCTGAATTCGGCGATTGCAGATGTGCGCCGTCAGCTTGAAGATCTCGGCTCCAGGCAGTGACAGCGCGGCCGGTAGGTTGACCGAAGTGATTCGCCATAACGCGAGATCGTCCATGCTCCGCTCCGATGCCGTCACCAAGGGGATCCAGCGTTCCCCTAACAGGGCGATGTTGCGAGCAGTGGGCTTTGGTGACCAGGATTTCGGCAAACCCATCATCGGAATCGCCAACGGCTACAGCACGATCACGCCCTGCAATGTGGGCCTCAATGATTTGTCGAGGCGAGCAGAAGCGGCAGCACGCCTGGCCGGAGGCATGCCTCAGATGTTTGGGACGATCACCGTCAGCGATGGGATCTCCATGGGCACCGAGGGGATGAAGTACTCCCTCGTGAGCCGTGAAGTGATTGCCGATGCGATCGAAACGGCCTGCAACGGGCAGAGCATGGATGGCGTGCTTGCCGTGGGCGGGTGCGACAAGAACATGCCCGGCGCCATGTTGGCGATGGCCCGGATGAACATCCCGGCGATCTTTGTCTACGGCGGCACAATCAAGCCGGGAAAACTCGGTGGATGCGATCTCACTGTGGTGAGTGCCTTCGAAGCCGTGGGCCAGCTCACGAACGGCAAGATCGACATGGACGAGCTCATCGCCGTCGAAAAAAACGCCTGTCCCGGGGCTGGAAGCTGCGGCGGCATGTTCACTGCCAACACGATGAGCGCAGCGATCGAGACCATGGGACTCAGTCTCCCGTGCAGCTCCACGATGGCGGCGGAAGATGCCGAAAAGGCCGACAGTGCTGCCCGATCAGCGGAGGTCCTTGTTGAAGCGGTGAAAGCCAATATCAGGCCTTTGGATCTGCTGACCAGAGAGGCCTTTGAAAATGCCATCAGCGTGATCATGGCCGTTGGTGGTTCAACCAACTCGGTTCTGCATCTGCTCGCCATCGCCAGAACGGCCGGAGTCGAGTTGACCATCGATGACTTTGAACAGATCCGCCAGCGGGTTCCGGTCTTCTGCGATCTGAAGCCGAGCGGTCGTTACGTCACCGTTGATCTCCACAGAGCCGGCGGCATCCCCCAGGTGATGAAACTGCTGCTGAATGCAGGTCTCCTGCATGGAGATTGCCGAACGATCGAAGGCAAGACGCTGAAGCAGCTGCTCGCAGATGTGCCTTCGGAACCCCCTGCTGATCAGGATGTGATCCGACCGATCAGCAATCCCATCTATCAGAAGGGTCACCTGGCCATTCTCAAGGGCAACCTTGCACTTGAGGGCAGCGTCGCCAAGATCAGCGGTGTCAAGTCACCTGTACTCACAGGCCCAGCAAGGGTCTTTGAAAGTGAAGAGACCTGCCTGGAAGCCATCCTTGATCGCAAGATCAAGGCAGGCGATGTCGTCGTCGTCCGCTACGAGGGTCCCGTGGGTGGCCCCGGTATGCGCGAGATGCTGTCACCCACTGCAGCCATTGTTGGTCAGGGGCTGGGAGAAAAAGTGGCCTTGATCACCGACGGGCGCTTCAGTGGTGGTTCCTACGGACTGGTGGTGGGGCATGTGGCACCTGAAGCCGCTGTCGGCGGCAACATCGGACTGGTTCAGGAAGGCGACAGCATCACCGTTGATGCCAATCAACTTGTGCTGCAACTCAACGTGGATGAAGCCGAACTGGAGCGCAGACGCGCTGCCTGGAGCAGTCCGCCTCCCCGCTATCGCACCGGAATCCTCGGCAAATACGCGCGTCTTGTCAGCTCCAGCAGCAGGGGAGCGGTCACGGATCAGCCCTGATCTAGCTCAACAGGGCTCTGAGCCGTCGAGCAAGCGCTTCAAGCGGTGGACCATCGGCTGGAGCCGAGCAACGTTTGCCCGTCTCACCATCCATCCACACCGGATGCTGACCGTGCCAAAGAATCGGCCTTGAAGGTTGATCAACCCAGGCAAGGGTGAGATTGAGATCCTCGCCACTGCGGTACACCTCAAGCTCGAGATCGTGCTCTTCGAGACGCATCCCATCTCCATCACGACATTCGATCCGTCCTCGGTAGTCGTCGAGGGTTGCATCCTCGGCAGACAGAACGGCATGAAGCACAGGCTTGCGACACAGGTCTGCAGCGGAGGCGATCAACGTCTCAAGCGCCGAGCATGCACTCATCTCAAAACGCTTCGATCGAGCGGATTAAAAGCTTGATTGCACCGGCTCGATAGCCGGGGTTGGGCTCGCCATCGTCACCGAATCGTGAATGCAGCAATTGGAGACGAGTGATGCATGACGGATCAAAGCGAACCGGAAGGCTGACAGGTTTCGCACGCACGACAGGCTTGAGACGGTCAAAGGGAAGTTCAACAACTGTGGTGTCCGTTGATTCAGTGGCAACCGTCGTGACCCAACGCAATCCACCTGGAATCAGCTCGGTGAGTCCAAACACTCCATCCCGACAGGCCACCGCAAACTTGAAACTGCGCCCCTCCCCATCCAATCTCAGACGCAACCCTGTGTAGGCAGCGAGGTCCAAGGGCGGCCGATACACGGGCGAACGGCAGCTCACAAACCCGCCCCCTTCACTCACCACTTCACCTTCAAGAACAAGACCCTGATCACTGAATCTGCAGCCAGCACTGCTGGACCCGCCCATGATCGTGTCATTGAGGCTGGCCCATTCGCGAAAGGAGTCACCGGCAGCGATCACTCGAATTTCCGGTGGCTGGTGGTGGGGAGGTGTCGTCAAAGACCTTGAGCAGCAGCCTGATCGGCGAGCACGAGAATCTCGGAACCCGGCTGAACCAGCTTGGCAGGTGTGCGCTCTGGGGATTCATCAGCATCGACCAGTCGAGACAGAGCCTGGCGTTTGGCATCTCCACTCACGAGAAACACCACCTGGCGTGAAGCACTGAGCACAGGCGCCGTGAGAGTGATCCGCTCAAGCCCTTTGCCTCGTCCAATGGTGGTCCAGCGATCACGTACGCCTGGAGCCTCAGTGCCAGGAAAGAGAGACGCCGTATGACCATCATCACCGAGGCCGAGCAACATGAGATCGAACACGGGTGGCTGGCCCTGACAGATCTGGGCCACCAACTCCGCAAAGGCGTTGGCACTGGCTTCAGGAGATGCCAGTTCGACCGTCGGAACGGGATGAAAACAAGCGCGGGCTCCTGGCTGGTCCCGCTTGAGCAGGGTGTTGCGCAACATGCGTGCATTGCTTGATTCATCGTCTGCAGCAACCCAGCGTTCGTCGCCCAGAAACACATCAACCCTGTCCCAGGGCAGATGTTCCTGCCCCAGCAATGCATAGGCCAGAGCAGGTGTGGTGCCGCCAGACAAGGCGATCTGCGCCCGGTCCCGCTGATCCAGCGCCAGGTCAATGGCCGATCCGATGTGCTCGGCGGCTCGCCGGGCAAGAGCCTGGGCTGTTTCAACCTGCTCGATGCGATAGGAGCTCATCGCGCGTTCCTCAGTTGAGCCACTCGGTGTGGAAGATGCCGTCTTTGTCGACGCGTTCATAGGTGTGGGAACCGAAGCAGTCACGCATGGCCTGCACAAGGTTCTGAGGAAGGCGTGCCGTGCGGTAGCTGTTGATGTAGTCGAGAGTGCTGCTGAGACAGGGCACTGGAACGCCGGCAGCAGCAGCACCAGCAACCACTTTGGCCAGACCCGGCAGACGCCGGTTCACCTGATCGGCAAACCAGGGATCGATCAACAGGTTCTCCAGCTGGGGGTTGGCGTTGAAAGCATCTTGAATGCGCTTGAGCAAGCGGGCGCGAATGATGCAACCTCCTTTCCAGATCTGTGCGATCGAAGGCATGTTCAGGTTGTAGTTGTGCTCAGCGGATGCAATCCGCAGCAGCTCCATTCCCTGGGCGTAGCTCGCCATGCAGGCCAGAACCATGGCATCCATCAAAGGAGCCATGCCATCGGCGGATGAGCCCATATCGAAGGGCTGGATCGCCGGCCCCTTCAAAATCGACTCAGCCTTGATGCGCTGGTCTTTCATGGAGCTCATCACCCGTCCGTTGAGGGCGGCGTAGATTGTGGGCACCGAGGCTCCCATCTGAAGAGCACTGACCACTGTCCAGAGACCCGTTCCTTTCTGACCGGCCTTGTCCTGAATCTTTTCAACGAGTGAGGTCCCATCATCAGGGTCCATCGTGCGCAAACACACTTCGGTGATTTCAACGAGATAGGAGGACAGCTCTTCGGTGCTGTTCCAGTGCGCAAACACGTCGGCCATCTGGAGGCTGTTCATGCCACCGACCCGTTTCATCAGGTCATATCCCTCCGCCAAGATCTGCTCAATGCCGTACTCGATGCCGTTATGAACGGTCTTCACGAAGTGGCCTGAGCCTCCTGGTCCGATGTAGGTGACGCAAGGACCATCCTCAACCTGAGCAGCCATCTTGCGAACAAGACTTTCAATGGCGTCGTAGGAGGCCTTGGTCCCCCCAGGCATCATGCTCGGACCCTCCAGGGCACCTTTGGCTCCACCCGAGACGCCCATCCCGATGAATCCAAAACTCTTACTTTCCAGTTCAGCAACGCGGCGTTCGGTGTCGTGATATTCAGAGTTACCGCCATCAATTAGCAGATCCCCCTCATCCAAATAGGGGGAAATCTGTTCAATCACAGCATCCACTGGTCCACCTGCCTTGACCATCATCAGGATGCGTCGAGGCTGTTCCAGTTTGTTGACGAAATCCTGGAGGTCCTTGGCGCCCTGAATGTTCTTACCAGCACCCAGACCGGCTAGAAACTCTTCGGTCTTGGCGTAAGTACGGTTGTAGACGACGCTCGAAAAACCATTGCGCTCAGCGTTGAGGACAAGGTTTTCCCCCATCACGCCTAGACCAATCAGACCGAAGTGGGCCTTGGACATGCTCATCTGGACCATTCACTGACAACAGTGTGACCACGACAACCGAACTCGGCTGCAACATGGTCAAGCTCTGTCAGGAATGAATGATCAGATCACACTTCCATCAGGAATCGAAGCATTTTTGACAACGACCACGATTCCATTTCGGATGTAAAAGCCGAGCTCCGGGCGATCAGCTTCTTCAACGTTGTCCTTATTCACGATGGTGACATTGGAACCAATGCGAGCATTTTTGTCGAGAATGGCTCTCTTGACCGTGGTGCCCTGACCCACTCCGAGGGGGATGCCACCGCGCTCTCTGAGCACAGCTCGCTCTTCGCTCGACTCGAAGAAATCAGCACCCATCACCAGGGTGTCCTGAATCACCACATCCGACTCAAGCCTGCTGCGGACGCCCAGAACACAGTGATGAACGCTGCAGGACTTCAGAATCGACCCTTCGCCGATAATTGAATTAGTGATCTGTGCATCAACAAGTTTGCTCGGAGGCAGGTAGCGCGGCCTTGTATAGATCGGGAATTTCTCGTCGTAGAAGCTGAATGGTGGTTGTGGTTGTTGTGTCAGTGCGAGGTTCGCCTCATAGAACGCACCGATGGTGCCGATATCTTCCCAGTAGTCATCAAAGACATAGCTCTGTAGTTTGTCCCCTTGAGCAAGTGACTCAGGGATGACTTCCTTGCCGAAATCCTTGTGGTTGGTGTTGCCATCTAGGAGATCGAACAATGTCTGACGACTGAAGACATAAATGCCCATCGAAGCCAGATAAGGACGCTCCTTAGCAGATTCGGGACTCAACCCGAAACGTGCAGTATCGACGGCCATCTCAAGCAGGGAGTCACCCTTCGGCTTTTCGCGGAATTCCTGGATGTTGCCGTCATCATCCGTTCTCATCAGACCGAAGGATTCAGCCTGCTTGGCATCAACAGGAAGAGCCGCCACCGTCAGGTCAGCTCCAGTGCGGCGGTGATGCTCGATGAAACGGCTGTAGTCCATGCGGTACAGCTGATCACCGGACAGGATCAGATATTCATCGACATCCCATTCCTGAAACAGCCACTGATATTTGCGAACAGCATCAGCCGTGCCTTCGAACCAGGAAGGGCTGTCCGGAGTCTGCTGAGCAGCGAGAACCTCGACGAATCCTCCACCGAAGGAATTGCTGAGGTTGAACGAATGGCTCAGGTGACGGTTCAGCGACGCACTGTTGAACTGCGTCATCACGTACATCTTGTTGATGTCGGAGTTGATGCAGTTGCTGATCGGAATATCGATCAGTCGGTACTTACCCGCGAGAGGTACCGCGGGCTTGGCCCGCATCTTGGTAAGGGGATATAGACGCGTTCCCGCTCCTCCCCCGAGAATGATGGCCAGAACACGCTTCATGCCGCCCCCGCAGATCGGCTTTGCCGGGCAAACCTACCGGACTTTTGCTGCTCCCAACCGATGCATGGGCCAGATCCGACAAGAATGCTGGGAATCAGTTCTAGACAGGGAACTTGCGAGCCAGAAATCACTCAGCGCTCCTGCTCGTCATCCTGGACCAAATCAAACAAACGCTCGACCACAACCAGGGCATTTTGTCGTTCGCTGCGCTGCTGTGGTGCACGCAGAGATGTCACCGGAGTGTGCAGGATCTTGTTGATGATGCCCTTGCTGAGAGCTTCCACCACCTTGCGCTCACGGGCCGAAAAATCAGGTCCCATTCGGCTGAGCGCCTTTTGCAGTTCCTCTGAGCGAATGGATTCCAGAGAAGAACGAAGCCGGTTGATGGTCGGGACCGCCTCCAGGCTGTCCCACCATTCCAGGAAAAGCCTCGCTTCTTCATCCAGCAGGCCCTGAGCCTCTCGTGCCACCTGCTGTCGAGCTTCCTGATTGCGTTCGACAACTTCCTTCAGATCATCAACGTCGTACGCCTCAACACCGGAGATTCCGTCCACATCAGCATCAATGTTTCGGGGAACACCAATGTCGACCAGGCGCAGTGAACTGCGACGATTCAATTGCTGAAGCCGCCTGGCATCAATAATCGGATCATCTGCGGCCGTGCTGGTGAACACCAGCGAACAGGTGCTCAGACAATGATCGAGGTCGTCCAGTGGACGACATTGAACAGGCAGATCCGGGAAGTCGGCAGCGAGAGCCTGTGCACGACTCACAGTGCGATTTAAAACCACAACATCTGAAGCACCCTTCGCTTTCAGGTGTTGAAGCAGCAGACGACTCATCCGCCCCGCACCAACAACGGCCACCTGTTCATCTTCGAGGGTGACCAGATCATCCACACCACGGCTCTGTCCCAGCTTCAACTGAGCAAGTTCAACGGCCGCGGAGCTGATCGAAACGGCACCGGTGCCGAGATTGGTTTCGCTGCGTACCCTTTTTCCTGTGCTCACAGCTTGGGTGAGCAATCGATTGAGGATCGGGCCGAGCGATTTGTGCTCCTGCCCCAGGCGCATCATTTTCTTGACCTGGGAGAGAATCTGCCCCTCCCCGAGCACCAGGCTGTCAAGACCGGCGGCAACCCTCATCAGATGACTGACGGCATCCTCGTGGTGAAAGGTGAACAGGTGAGGCTTCAGATCGCCCGTATCCAGTCCGGAATGCCCACTCAGAAACTCCCTGACAGCCGAAATTCCCAGTTCAGGATTGCGAACCAGCGTGTAAATCTCAAGACGGTTGCAGGTGCTGAGAATCGAAGCCTCAAGCACCTGATCATGCCCACGCAGATTCTGCAGGGATTCCTCCATGGTTTGCTCAGGAATACTGAGCTTTTCACGCACTTCGACCGGTGCCGTTCGATGACTGAGGCCGACAACGGCGATGTGCATGGAGAAAACCCTCGCTGCTTAAAGAAGGAGATCAGCTCAGAGCAATGCTCTGCGCTCCTTCCTTGATGTGAACCGTGTTGGTGAAACGGCAGGTGTCGTCGAGATTGCTAATCACGAGGCTGCTGGTCCTTGTGCAGTCCTTTTCGAACTTAACGCCGTGGAACAGCAGGCCATCGGTGATGCCGCTGCCTGCGAACACCACATGCTCACCGGATGCCAGTTCATCAGCCTCATAGATCTTGTCGGGATCACTGATCCCCATTTCGGCCAGACGAGCCAGGTTGCCCTCTTTGGTGAGATCAGCCCATTCCTTGGTTTGGGCCACGGCAGGGTCATACACCAGTTGGCCCTGGAAATGTCCACCCAGAGCACGCATGGCAGCGGCAGAAATCACGCCCTCAGGGGCAGCACCGATTCCCATCAGACAATGGGTACCTGTTCCTGCAAAACCGCAAGCAATAGCGGCCTGCACATCACCATCAGAGATGGGTTGAACACGGGCTCCGGTTGAGCGGATTTCCGCAATCAAGTCCTTATGACGCGTACGGTCCATCACAACGATCGTGAGCTCATCAACAGCCAGACCGAGACACTCGCTGAGGATCTTGATGTTTTCGGTGGCTGACTTGCGAATGTCCACCTTGCCTTTAGCGGCCGGAGGTGCTGCCAGCTTCTTCATATAGAAGTCGGGAGCATTGAATAAACCGCCACGATCGGAAGCTGCAAGCACAGCCATGGAGCCGCGCTGGTTGTTCGCGCAGAGGTTGGTGCCTTCACAGGGATCAACGGCAAAATCAACACCTGGACCTGTGCCGCTGCCCACTTCCTCGCCGATGTAAAGCATGGGAGCTTCATCACGCTCGCCTTCACCGATCACGATGCGGCCTTGCATCTGAATCTGCCCCATGCGCTGACGCATGGCTTCAACGGCTGCAGCATCGGCTTCATCCTTCTTGCCGAGGCCTGTGAGGCGAGCAGAGGCAATGGCTGCCTGCTCAACGACCTCGAGAATTTCCTGGATGAGAGTGCGATCCACTTGAGTGCGGCGGGGAACTAGTGCGGTGAGGAGCAGCTCTCAGGACTTGGCGCCACTGGGCTTTTCGCTCAAAAGCGCGGCTTACTGTATCAGTGACTTCGAGCAGGCCTGACATCAATGGTGCTTCTCTAAAGTCCCCCGAGTTTTAAGGCCTTCCATGACCGCATCAGAACGCCCGATTCAGATCATTCCATCGGTGCTGCCCGCTGATTGGGCCGCGATGGGCCAATGCGTCAAGGATCTCGAAGCCGCTGGTGTCGACAGGATTCAGTTCGACGTGATGGACGGAAACTTCGTGCCGAACCTCACATTCGGCCCTGAACTGATCAAGGCATGCCGCAAATACTGCGATGTGAAGTTTGAAACCCAGCTGATGGTGAGTCAATACAACTCAGAAACGATGCTTGAGCAATATGTGGATGCAACCAAGGGGCCAAACGGAGAGCCTGGAGTGGTCATTGCCCACGTTGAGGCCAACACACACCTACATCGGGTGCTCGGCAGAATCCGCCAACTCGGGGGCAGTCCATCTGTGGCGATGAATCCACATACTCCAATGGAGATGGTCCAGAACGTGCTCGACATGGTCGACCACGTTCTGGTGATGACTGTGAATCCTGGATTTGGCGGACAGGCCTATATCCCAACAATGTTGGACAAGATTTCAAAATTGAGAAAAACCATCGATGAGCGTGGACTCAGCGTTGACATTGAAGTGGATGGCGGCATCAAAGCCAACTGGACCATCTCCCAATGTTGTGCTGCAGGCGCGAACTGCTTCATTGCAGGAAGCGGGATGTTCGCCTATCCCACATTGAAGGAAGGATGCGACGACCTGCGCCGCGTTGCCGAGGAAGCCAGAGCGGGCAAGGTCCTTCCGACTCCTGCCTGAACGCTTGATGGTTCTGATGAATGGGCAGCCCGGTTTTTCACTGGTGAGCGCCCATTCATCTGGCCTTAACCCTCTTGATCAGCAACATCAGCACCGGAACCGAGATCGTTGTCAAGTTGCTGACCAGGCTTCCAACCACTGGCCCAGATCTCACGACAACGAGCATTGAGGCTGTGCGAGTCAAGACCCCAGCCAGTCACAACCTTCTGAATGTCCTGTTTGATGTCATCGGCTCCTGGGAAATCGCCGTATCGCATCACAAGCCTGGCCGCCACGGTGAGCTGCTCAGGCCCCGGATCACCCTGATGGCCCAGCAAGGCATCAACTTGATCACGATCCGTCGCATACAAGGGGTGCGTCTGGCCGGTCTGATCACTCATGGTGAGATGAATACCTCATGACCAGGATGTCACCTGAAGGAATAGAAAAAACTCAGCATTAAAAAACCGACCTGAAAACAGGTCGGTTGTAACTTCAGGAATGGATGAAACAAACGTTATCACCCAGTCCCGCAGGATTGATTCGATCAGAACGTGAAAGTTGTACGGAGAACTCCACCGAACTGATTGAATGTTCCGTCTGAGCCACTTTCACCAAGATAAGTGAGTTCGCCCAAAGGACGGCTCAGATAAAACACTGCTGGAGTCACAGTAATGTTATCTGTAACTTGGAAACCGTAATAAGCTTCCATGACATAGTTGCCATCATAAGGAGTGTCCCCACCTTTCAATGCAGTCGCGAATGTGGGTTGTCCAATCGCGAAACCAAGACTATTGCCTTGAAGGAATGCGTCGTCCCAGTGGAGGGCAACTTGCCAGGACTGCGAAGTCGTCACAATGCGATCAGGAGAACCATCGGTATCGTTGAGAGTATTGATACCCCAACCAGCACTGATTGCAGGAATCCAACCTGTATCTTCAGGTTGCCAATAACCTGAAAGTGCGAAGGCGTTAAGAGAGCTGTCACTCGTCGCATCACTGACGAGATAACTGAGCTGCGTGAAGGCAGTTGTATAGGGAACTAACTGCGCATCTTGCAGGTAGGAGTAAACACCAGCAATACCCCACTGCTCAGCCTGATAACCGATCTGGACAGTACCTACTCCAGCTGAACCATCCGAGGCGATTCCACCTTCCTGAGGATTGCCGATCATGCCGTTTTGAGAAACGTACTGAACGCCAGCTACGAACCCGTCATTTTCGTAGTTAAGTGCTGCACCAGGGCCTTGGGTTTTGTTGTATGCACCAGGCGCGCCGTTGAGTGTCAACACATCAAGAACAGTGTTGCCATCTCCGGAAGGATAAACAGAGGGCCACATTGGCATCATGTCATCCTGACCAACATTGGCACCGACAACAATGTTGAAGCTGCTTCCAATCGGTGCGGTATAAAAGATTTTATCGATGTAAACTGCATCTCCGCTGCCGGCGCCATCCAGGGAATCAGAAGCAACCTCGAGAGTTGAAAGGGTAGTCGGAGCACCGAAAAATGCAGTTCTGCCGAAATTGCCAGCTCGGAGAGTCGTTGTCAGCAGATCCTTACCAGTAAAACTGGTATTGAAGTTAATCTGTGTGTCATAGTTAAAAGTTACGGCTCCATACTCTCTGTTCTCATAGTCTTGTGCATTATCACCACTGATAAAGAGTTGAGCGAGAGCAACATCACTGAACGGCGTATTCTCAAAAAGACCGTCATCAGGGTCTTCTAAATAATCGTTGATCTGAGTATCAGTCAGGCCTAGATCGTATGCGTCATTAATGCCAAAGAGATCGTATTCATTCAGGTCCCCACCAAACGTGTTGGCTCCAAGGACGAAACTGGTCTGACCTTCAAGCTTGGTGGTGGTGGAGAACTGGGTGGCTTCCAGTTCGCCAACGCGGGCTTCCAGACCGTCAACGCGGCCCTTGACGATGGCGAGCTCCTTTTCGAACTCCTTCATCAGGCGCTTGAGCTCGTCGGTCACTTCGGTGACGCGGTCGAGGCAGGCATTCAGCAGTGCAGCCGCTTCAAAGCGGGTCATGGCACGGTTGCCCCGGTAAGTGCCGTTGGGGTAACCGGCAACGCAGCCGTAGCGCTCGATCAGGTTGCTGAGAGCCTGATAAGCCCAGTCGGTCGGATAGACGTCGGAGAACTGGGTGATGCTGGTGACCTGCTCAGCAGCAACCGTGTCAGCAGACACAGAGGCGTAGTCGGAAACACCAACAGCATTGACTTCAGTTGCACCAGCAGTCATTGGAGCCAGAAGGCCCAGAGCAGCAGGAGCAACCAGCAGTTGCTTGAACAATTTCATGAGATTCCTCACACCAAAAAAAGAGGAATGCAAATACTAAGAAAAAAGAACCAAAAGGCAAGCGATCAGGACGATTATGAATGCAAATGATTCGCCAATCCGTCAAAAACAGTAAGGCGATAACGAGATCCCTGAGATCTTGCCCCGGGAAGAGTTAAACCAAACATTCAATAGGGACTGATCTGCTTGATGTCGTCATATAATTGCTTGGCAAGCTTATTGTTATAACCAGTACACAACTCACGCATGCACAAAGCATCAAAAATAGAGAACAAAGCCGGCAATAAGGTCCAGAAGAAAACGAGAAAAACAAGACCGCTTTTGCGATCATTCAGCCAAAATCGATGGTAGCCAAACCATCCCAGGAGAAGAGCGTAAACAACTCCCAATGAAGGCTGTCTGCAACGCAGCTCAAACTCATTCTCAAAAACCATTTGTTCGCCACTAGACATCTTCTTGGCAAGATGTTGATACTCTTTTCTCATCTGAAGCGGCTAGAACAAATCTAATAGCAGCCTAACAACAACGGAAGACGGGATCAAGCGATTGGAAAATGGCAAACAAATCGAAGCAGGTGAGTCAGGAGCTCTCAAAAGGCAAGACTGCTGCAAAAGAAAGTCGTAAAGATGGACAAAAGCAGACCAGCATTGTGATTTGGCTTATCAATTGATCTCGATCCTGCAAGAACTGAACTCAACCGGATAGGAAGGAAAAAGAAAGAACGAGATCAAATCAAGGGGTACTGTTTAGGGTAAACGATATCCAAGCGAACCAATCCGATGCCACACTGCAGCAAATGCGGAAAGATGCCGCCACTGGGTCTGAAAAAACTCTTTAAGGCGGTTGGCCGACTGCTTCAGAGTCTTTTAAAATCAATCAACACTTGGTTGAGAACCACAAAAAATCAGTCAAAATCGATCAAGCATTAATGATCAATATTGATAGGAATGAAAAAGATGAGATCGATATTGAATACAAGGTGGTTCATGCTCAAGCGACGATCCAAGCATCCTCCTCGCCATGCTTTTGAATCGATCCTGACAAATTGTCCTTCCAGTGCTCGTAAGCAACATCAAATTCTCGATCCCACAGAGGCGGTATATCAATCACAGCTTTTTTGAAATAACCATCCTGAATTGCACTTAGATAGAGCCTCCTAAGTGCAATCCACCGGGGTTCGTTTTTATGAGACATTCGAAGCATAATGTCCTGGAGTTCACCATCAATATTCTCAGCAGGAATACAATAAAAATCTCCGACCCTACGCTTTGAGCGCAAAAAATGTCCTTCTTCAAGGAGATGATTGACAACAGCATTTTGGCCGTCTTTCTGATCCAAAAGTTGAAACAATGTTCGCGCTCTCTTGAGACCTATCTGGTATCTTCTATTGGCCAGCCACTGAGTAATCGCAGTACGACGCGTAATTGCTATTAAAACAAGTACAAGCGCAATGAGCAATTCAATTTCAATAATCAGCATGATTACGAATAGTCTGCTTTAAAACTAGCAGCGTTTCATAGCCCGACAAGCAACATCATTTACCAGGTAACATATGCAACAGAAAATACCGTCAAGGCCTCAAATTACTGTTTTTGTTTATAGTTCCAACAACAATGTCATACAACTCGTAACAAATTCTACAAAAATTGCAGTTTTAAGTCCTCTGTAATTGCCAGCCGATTGTCAGAGCTCTAGTCTTTTCATAGAGACGCAATCCCACAGCTACGCAATGGATTTAAGTGAACTAGCAGTTCATCATTCAGCAACTGTCGTTGGTGTAAGCAGTGATGGTAGCGACCTGAGTAATTCCTTCAAAGACCGTTTAGAAGCAATGGGAATCAGGAAAGGGCGCACCGTTCAGGTGATGCGCAAGGCTCCTGGCGGAGATCCCTATGAGGTGAGGGTTGGCAGCACCACTGAAATTGCCATACGCAAGTCAGAAGCAGCTTTGGTGGAAATCACTGATGTGATTGATCTTAAAAAGTCATGAAGACGACCATTTAGTCCATTTCAATCAGCTTTACTCCCCATCATGATCACTGCAGAAACCGGCAAGACAACGCAATCAAAAAACGAGTTACCCAGGATTGTTTTTGTTGGTCAACCCAACACAGGTAAATCAACCTTTTTCAATCGAGTTACGAATGCAACTGCTGGTGTCGCCAACTGGCCTGGCCTAACAGTTGATTTCATGCAAGCGAAGGTTGAACGTGATGGCAAGACAGTCGAGTTTGTTGATCTACCAGGAATCTACGATTTAGATGGATTCACAGAAGATGAAAAAGTCGTTCAGGACTTCCTTGAACAATACAGCTTTGATCTGATCGTTTGCGTCATCAATGCTTCTCAGATTGATCGTCAGATACTTCTACCTCTTCAATTAAAGAAATTGGGTATACCAAGCTTAGTTGCTTTGAATATGGCCGATGAAGTAAAACGCTTTGGTGTGAAGATCAATACGCAGAAGTTATCTCAATTCCTTGAGATGCCTGTTTTTACGATTAGTGCCAAATACGGTGCTGGTTGCAGTCTGGCAATTGACGGAATTTGGAACACTGTTAACGACATCACAGATTCTTATAAGGTAAAAGAACTTGTTGAGTTTTGCAGGCAAAATAAAATTAGCGACGAAGAGATTCAAGACTCTCTAGATCAGGGAATAGAAATGCCACCAGAAAACCTGGTGACATTCACAAATCGAATGGATGCAGTGCTCTTGCATCCAATTTTCGGTTTGCCGATCTTCTTCCTGACCATGTTGGTCCTATTCCTATTTATATGGAATATCGGAATGCCAGCGCAGGATCCCGTCGGGGATTTCACTGATTGGTTACAAGCCACAGTTTTAGAGCCAGGACTGAGCTTCCTCCCGGACATCGTCAAAGATTTCGTTATCAGTGGTCCCTATACAGGTTTCGCTTCGCTGCTGGGTTTTGTACCACTTGTTGCCTTCTTCTTTGTGGTGATGACTGCTCTAGAAGACAGTGGTTATCTCTCAAGAGCTGCGTATCTGATGGATAACATCATGCGCAAAGCAGGTCTTGATGGTCGTGGCTTCGTCATGCAGCTGTTTGGATTCGGATGCAATGTTCCCGCGATTATGGGTACAAGAACGATTCGTTCACGCAGTCAACGTTTACTTTCAATTCTTGTCATCCCATTTGCATTATGTTCTGCAAGACTGCAAGTTTTTGTTTTCTTCCTGGGAATTATTCTTCCAAGCAACATGGGCGCAGTGGCTCTATGGCTTCTATATATCATTAGCTTTATCGTCGCTTTTGTTATGGCAATGATATTCAATGCAAGTGGACAATTCAAATCAAAAGACCCATTTGTCATTGAATTACCCCCTTACAGAACTCCTACATTCAAGCAAGTTGCACTGAATGTATGGAGTGAAATGAAGACATTCGTACAAAAACTCTCTGTCTTCATGATCATCGGTACAACAATTACCTGGTTCCTTACAAATTATCCCGGTGGCTCTGAGGGATTGAACACCTACGCAGGTCAGATCGGAACCTTCTTCCAACCTTTGATGGCTCCTTTGGGGATCAATCCATTATTGACAGTTTCACTCATCATTGGCTTCGTCGCCAAAGAGGTTCAGTTGGCTGCTGTTGCGACAATGTATGGGATGACTGAAGGAAGCGATGCGCTCAAAACAACCCTTGGCGGTGTCATCAACTTCCAACAGGGTTTCAGCTATTGCCTTTTCAGTCTTCTCTACGTCCCATGTCTCACAACAGTTGCCACAATCTGGGGTGAAACCAAATCGGCGAGATTTACACTCTTTTCTGTTGCTGTTTCAATGATCGTGGCCTGGGTCGTTGCCTTCGGTTTTTATCAGGGTTACAATCTAATCTTCACTTCCTGATATCAGCAGCAACAAAAAAGCCTGGTAGTGCACACATGACTGTCTATCAGGCTTGTTCGATCGACAAAGAATACAAGATCAATTGGAGAATAGATAACCAAATAGACTATCGAATTCGTGCTTCAATTCACAGCAGAGAAAAGTGTGCTGAAACGGATTCACTTGATCCGTGGCTTAAAACCACGTTCAGAATGAGCCGAACAGATGAGTTAGATGCTTTCAACACACATCCGCGATCAGCATGCTGTTCTGAATTACGCGGCTCTCTGTTCCAACGGTGTGAAATCCCAACCGATTGGAGTCAGCGACTGAGTTGTTTCTCGATGAGCCTCATAAAGCTCTTCAATCTCAGTGCATGCTTTGTCATAAGCGAACCAGCCCATCATGCGCCTTGAATGTGCACGACCTCTTTTATCAACAGACTGATCCACCGTGACGCCGTTTGTTTCAGCACTCTCAAAAGCACTTAAAAGAGGAATTTGAGACTGCAAAACGTGAATATCAAATCCTTCAAGGATTTCAACAGCTGATTCTGCTGAAGACCGTTTGCGTGAATCAACCTTGACTAATAAAGCGGCATAAGGAATGCGGTAATGATTCAACAAGGTCGACATTTCGATCGTTAATTCTAACGAGCGACTCTGTGGTGTTGTGGGGAGCACAATAATATCGGAACCTTCAACAAGATTTTTTAGTTCTTCTTCGTTGCTGCTCGCCTGACCATCTGTGACAACGATATCGGCACCTCTGGCGACTTTGGCTGCGGCTTCAATCGGGATGACTGGATAAGGGAGCAATTCTCGTGCTCCATAAGCAGTTGCCGAACGATTCCTATCCGCATCGATCAAGGCAACTTTTTTGTGTTGATGAGCCCAGATAGCAGCTAAGTGAACGCTCGTACATGTTTTTGCAACACCTCCTTTCTGACCGAAAACAGTGATAAACATTGTTTTGAACAAATTTTTATTATCATTACGCCAACAAGCAGGTTGTCAAGGGCTTTTCAGCTCCATGTCATGGCAGGTCAAGCCATCGAAACGGCCGCTCCTGTCGGATCACAGAAGGAGTGAGCATCAAACAGGACAAAGCGTCAAAAAGTAACTCCAACCTGATGAGCAGTGGCGACCCGACAAGGTCCGATCAAAACACAATAAAAATTCAATCAACGTCGACATTCATTGAATCGCAATAATTTCCTAAAGCCAAATTTTTTTACTGTCTCAGATTCCGCACTTGCACTCCACTCATTGGAGATCACGGTTGAGAGACCATTGGACAACACTCATCACCAAAAAAAAACGGGGCGGTATCCCTATCGCCCCGTCGGAAACAGTGCCTGGGGCAAGGACCAGACAGGGTCATGATCCAGAACAAAAAGAGACCTTTGTGGCAGAACCAGGGGAATCAGGAAAATTCAGCCATGAAACACATGCCAGCTCAGATCGTGAAACAGTGATGACAAGCCCTTGAAGCTGGTTCATCTTCGCCAAGTCTCGGGTGCTTCAACTTCCAGGTCCAGCAGAAGGAACCTGAAGATGATTAAACAATCACGGCTGAATGAATGAAATCACACGTGAGATTCACCGCTTCTGATCAGATTGTTCTCCATGAACGAAAATTCAAACGAAACTCTGCCTCAACAGGATGAGGTCGAAAGCTTTAGCGCCTGGCTCAAGCGCAATCGTCTTGACAATGGTCAACCGTGGTTGTTCTACGGCGAAGATGAATTGTTTGAAGATGTGATCTGAATTCTTGAACGTTCCGCAAAATTCAAGTCTGGAATCAACGATCTACAATAAAGTCAAATCCGATGCATCAACTTTAATTTTATCGACTTAAGTAATTTTTTGCATCCGTAGCAAGAACCAATACGCAAATATCAATCGTTCAAGCATTCTGTAAAAAGGATAAATTGGTGATGTAGAGGCCTTGCTCCTAACCAGCTTCTAAGCAACTTGATGTTCTGCAGACCTGATTTGTCGCACAAGCGTTGGCGCACTAGTTTCAGCATTCGTCTCCAATGACCACTGATCAAGCTCGATGGTTTGGATCATCTCAAAAATCTCATTCACTGAAGCCAAATCCTGTTGCATAAATTCCATAACCACTCTGATTTTGGAATAAACTTCAAACTCTGATTCACAAAAATAGCGAACAGATCCTTGAACACCTCGACTGATATATTGATTCAGGAATCTTTCCAGACTATCTTTTTCATAGCCGTCCGCGATCGAAGTCTTGAGTTCGATTGATCGTATGGTGAAATAGCTCACTGTTGTATCAGGCATCAGTTGGAAAAATTTGAACCACGCTAGTGGTCTTGATTCCGACTCCGCGAACAACCAGATACACGCGCAACCCTCTTAAAGCACTCTGGACAAATCACTGTCAACCCACCACAGCTTGGCTTTTAATGCAATTCAGACCCTATTTGTAAGATCAAATCAGGATTCAAATTCCACAGGCACGGTCACAATTAAGACGACAATATTGTCAATCAATTCTTTGCAAAAGCTCCAATCTAGTGGCACATATTAGTGCATCATCGCGAATCCGAATCGCCAAGGATAGGCAATTCACTGGGGGTTTTCTCTGATTTTCTGAACCGGATTCAAAATTATTTCACGTCAAGAATCGCCGGCATTCGAGTGTTACTCTCTTCCGACTCCAGTCAAAAGGGATAGCCATTGGGAACAAAGAATTGTTCGTTGATGGGAGGGCGTGCATAATCACCTTTTTTAGGCCTGGGAGGAAGCTTGATCCCAGGAGGTGTCATGTCTTCCCAGGGCACTTTGCTGAGAATGTGATGAAGACAATTCAGTCGCGCTCTTCTCTTGTCATCGGCTTCAACAGTGAACCAGGGAGCCTCTGGAATATTGGTTCGCGTGAACATTTCGTCCTTGGCCCTAGAAAAATCAACCCAGCGATTGCGAGCCTCAAGATCCATCGGACTCAGCTTCCAACGACGTGTTGGGTCATCGATTCGCGACTGAAAACGTGCCTCCTGCTCAGTGTCGCTGACAGAGAACCAATACTTGAGAACAAGAATGCCACTGCGGACCAGCATCCGTTCAAATTGAGGAGCATCATCAAGAAACTGTTCGACTTGGTCAGGGGTGCAGAACCCCATGACCCGCTCAACACCTGCTCGGTTGTACCAGCTTCGATCGAACACAACAATCTCACCAGCAGCAGGAAAATGTTCGACATAGCGCTGGAAATACCACTGGCTTTTTTGATGCTCTGTTGGCGTTCCCAGTGCCACAACCCTGCAACCTCTTGGATTCAGGGGTTCGGTCAATCGTTTGATCGTGCCGCCTTTCCCTGCGGCATCACGCCCTTCAAACAGAACGATCATCCGATAGCCGGTTTCACGAATCCAGTACTGCATCCTGACCAAATCAGTCTGGAGGCGGATCAATTCAGCCTCATATAGCTTCTTGTTCAGCCTCACAATCTTGGCCTGATGGTCATCCATGAGATCCCCGAACCGCTCAGATGGAGTGTCAATGTCCTGAGCATTGACCCCCAGGCTTTCCAAAGCAATGTCAGAGACGCGGTCTAAACGAGCTTTGCTCTTGGCTTGGTCGTTTTTCTTTGCCTTGCCCTTGTTGCCCATGTTCGGAACAGCTCCGCTCCTATTGGAAGCATCGGAGGTAGGCAGCTCAACATCTGCTCCGGTTTTTCTCAGATTTCAACTCGTCAGGGAGCTGGCCTGGCCATCCAACAACGGCAGGCTGAAGCGGATCGCAAACCTGCCTGGATCAGGTCCTAAATCGACTTCGTGACGATGGAGGCACTCGAGCCGGCCACCGTGGAGACGCGCAACGTGAGACACAATCGCCAGCCCTAGACCGCAGTGGCCCTGCTGACCGCGGGACGAATCAAGACGATGAAACGGTTGCAGAGCCTCTTCCCATTGCTGGGCAGGCATCCCTTTGCCTTGATCCCAGACCTCGATGCAGCAGCGTGAATTGTCGACATGCAGACGAAGAATGACTGGAGCAACTCCGTAGGAGAAGGCGTTGTCAATGAGGTTGGCAATTGCACGACCGAGAGCAACAGGTTTGACCGAAACAGAGAGAGGGGCCAGGTCGAGACGCAATTGATCCGCCGGATGACTGCTCGCCACCTCCGCCAGCAATTGATCCAGGGGGACTTGCACCGAGGTTTCACTGTCACCACCACCGGCAAACAGCAAAAACTGACCCGTGATCCTCTCAAGAGACTGAAGGTCACCAGCACACCGCTCCCGCTCATCCGCTGAAAGCTGCGGCATGGACAAACGGAACTGAAGTCGGGTGATCGGTGCTCTCAGATCATGGGCGATGCCGGCAAGCATCGTGGCGCGTTCTCGACGATTGGCAGCCAGCCTCTGCACCATGGCATTGAAGCGCTGAGTGAGGCGCTGGACCTCAGGAGCTCCGCGGGCGGTGACGGCATCAGGATCCTCACCATCACCCACACGGGAGAGCGCTTTCTCCAACCCCCGCAAAGGTGCCTCCACCTCCACCAGCAGAAACAGCCCACCGCAGATGATGCCTGCGCCCACCAAGGCAAGTCCAAGCAGCGTGGGTTCCGGAGGCCATCGCATCACCGAGGGCACGTCCACACGCAACCAGATGGGCTCCAGAGGAGAAATCAATTCGATCCACACACTGCGTTCCCCGCGGGCGGCCCGGTCGGGCAACACCATGGGACAGTGTGAAAGGCGTTGGCAAAGTTGCAGCTGCAACGCCTCCGCCTGTCGCTTAAAAGCTGCTGACGGTGGCAGCGGTGCGGGTTTGGGACGAACCGTGACTTCGAGATCAAGACCGCTCAGTTCCGCAACCAGATGAGGGGGATAACGCTCAAGTGCCAGCTCAGTGAGCCTCACGTTCAGGGCTAGATCTCTTCCAAGCTGAATGGTCTGCAACTGCTCCAGTTGACGACCGAAGAGAGCCTGGAAAACCACCAGACAAAACGCCGAACTACCGAGGGCCAGTCCTCCCCAACCCAGCAAAGCAGTGAGACGCTTCTGCCAAGGACGGGAAGGCATCGACAACAGTCGTGAGGGAGGGATCAGCGGGATCTTGGTTCGCCGTCGGGGACAAATACATAGCCATAACCCCAGACGGTCTGCAGATAACGCGGGCGGGTTGGATCCGGCTCCACCAGTTTGCGCACCCTCGAGACCTGAACATCCATGCTGCGGCTGTCGGTGTCACAGCCAGGCCCACGGGCTAGCTCAATCAACCGCTCGCGCGACAAAGGGCGATGAGGATGCTGAACGAATGACGCCAACAGGCTGAACTCGCCACTGGTGATCACAACAGGTTTGCCTTCACGGGTGAGCGTGCGGGCAGCCAGGTCCAGCACATTGTCGCCAAAGACCACATCACCGCCTTCAGCCAGAGGAGTGCCGGCAGGCAGTGCACTGCGCCGCCTTAACACCGCTTCAATCCGCGCTGAAAGCTCACGGGGCAGAAAAGGCTTGGCCAGGTAATCATCAGCCCCCTGCTCCAGACCGATAATGCGATCCACGCCTTCTCCACGAGCCGTCAGCATCACCACCGGCAGGTCATCGCCTGCATCCCTGAGACGACGGAGTGCCGTCAGACCATCATCACCGGGCATCATCAGGTCGAGCACGATCAGATCAGGTCGCTGAAATTCCAGGCGGGCCTCAAGCTGCTTCACATCGCTGAGACTGCGCACGTCATACCCCTGATCCAGCAGATAGGTGCCGACCATCTGACGCAAATCAGGGTCATCATCAACCACCCAGATCATCGAAGTGCGGGGCATGGGTTCTGGCGCTGCTTCAAGTTGCACTGATCGTATGGATGCCGTTGCGTCCTGTCGCGCTCAAACGGACCTTGTCACAGCTGATCGGAGATCTGTCACGACTCAGACATGTCCATGTCGCCAGATCTCCATATGCTCAGTGCATGGCGAAGCGCTTGACACAACCAGTGTTGATGGCCTTCGTGCTGCTTGGGATGCAAAGTGTTGTCCCCTTCGCCTCGGTTCTGGCGAGCCCACGGCACGTGCAGATCTACGGCCGACGCATGGAGGCACTGTTCATCCGGATGGATGTGAACGGTGATGGTCGTCTGGAATCGGGAGAAGTCAGGGGTCGGCCCTATTTCGAGCGGCGTCTGCGACGACCTGACTCGCGTGGCTATTTATTGCTGAAGGATCTCAGACCCTTAAGCCCTCACCCGAGCGGGCAGCGGCTGCAGAAACGCTTCAATCAAGCCGATCGCAATGGTGATGGTCGGATCGATCGGAATGAATGCCAATCACTGCCCTGGTTGAGCCGGAATTTTGTGAGCTTCGATCTTGACGCCGATGGTGGACTGACGCTTGAGGAACTGTGGACGGTGCAGCGTTCACTCGCCCCTCGACACTGAGTTCAGCGCCGAGGTCTGGATCGACGATGGATCGTTTGACTTGGCTTGAGACGCTCGGAGCTGATCAGCCGTGTGAAGGATTTGACCAGGCGGAACACTCCGGACACCAAAGCCAAGAGACCTGCGAGAAGCAGCATTGCAATCAGGATGACCGCAGCCAGTCCGAGCAATGCTTCCAGGAGCTGTCCAAGACCTCGAATCAGATCAGCGATGGCCTCACTCACCACCACCATGGCGTCGACCTTCTGAGGCAACCAGCTCAGAAATGCGAGTAACCCTGAGCCAAGGGCCAACAACAGAACCCCCTCAAGCATCTGACGGCCAACTGAAACCACCCTTGACCGGGGCCGCTTGCTGAATACTCTCCGAGTCTTGGGCACAGCTCTAAGAGGTCTCAGATTGGGGGAATTCATCACACCGCCTCCAGAGCGAATTCCTGAGCAAAGCCAGTGATTCGACAGCAGCGCTGCACGATGATCAAAAAGCAGAGAGACGCTGACGGCAAGAACTCAGCAATCCGAACAACAGAACTCTTGAGGTTGGACGGACTCTCTGCCATGCGAACCGTGAGGCAATCGCGCCATTCTGAGCCGCCTGGCTCAGAGGTCAACGCTCTTGATCAGGTTGTGCAGGATCGCTGATTGGAGTTTCTGTCTTGACCTCGGGAGCCTGCGCAGGCATGGGGGATTGAACCTCAGGCAATGGCAACAGGAGCCCCACGACACCCAAGACCACAACCGTGGCGCCTCCAAGCAGCGGAGCTGTCAGCCTCTGCGTTAAGGGGATCCGCTCAACAATGTCTCGACGAGCAAGGGGTTCATGCTGAATCGATGGCCAGGCGAGACAGACACGGCCGTCGCTTCGCAAGGCATCAAGACAACGAACGAGATCGGCCAACTGAGCATCATCCAGTTGAATCGACAGAGGCGGAATTCCTGGCTGGCCACTGGTGAGGTCAAGACGATGCTGAGACCCATCGGGAACCAGCCGAACTGGATCGTTCAGCTCACCCAGGGAACGGACTACCCCTGAAAGACGCAGCCGCACGTAGGGAATCACCACCTGCATCAATGCTTCCAGATGCTCACGTTTGCCCTCCAGCTCGGAGGCGCCGACGATTTTCAAACGCCAGCTGGACAGAATTCCGATGGCCTGCTCTGCATGACCAGCAGAAAAGTCAGGCAAGCCTTCGACTTCCAGGCGAGCGGTGGTTTGGTCGTAGCGATAGGACTGTTTGAGCATCACCATTCAGGGGGTCGGATCAAGAAGACTGGCGCGGAGACGATCCACCCCGCCGGGTCCAGCAGCCAGTGCCAGTGTCAACACAAGCTGTCGCTGCAGCGGGCCTTCAGGCTCACTGCCGAGAAAACGCTGAATGGCACCACGCCGAAGATTCATGCGCTCTTCAATCAGATCGCGCAGACGCTGATGGACCAGCTGCCAGCGCTGGCGAGTGAGGTCTTGGGGCTCTTTGCTGGACAGCAACTGGTGAAGCATTGGATAGAGCCGGTCGGCCATCACGCAGAGGATCCTGATCAAGGCCTCTGTTTCCACGGCACTGAGTTGACCACGTCGCGTGGAACGCCTGAGCGGGTTATGGCAGCGACGTTTCCAGAGCTCAACGCGATTGGGAAAGATCGTTTCAAAACCAAGCTGGCGGGTCGCCCAGAGCATGGCTTCCCCTCCGTTCAGGTCAAGAGATTCAACAGTGAGCAGAAGCAGATCTAGGCGCTCGAGAGCACGGCGGCCCAGAACCGCTTCAGGAATCGACGGATCTGGAGCCGCCTCGGCAGTGACATCGGTCATGGCTGCGATGATGCCAGGGTTGAGGCCATTGCGTCACCACCCTGTGGATCTTCGTCAGTTCATTCGCGATGTGCCGGACTTCCCCAAACAAGGAATTTTGTTCCGCGACATCTCACCGTTGTTGCGTGATCCCCGTGGATGGGGGGAGGTGATCCAGCAACTTGGCGACGTCTGCGACCGACTCCAACCAGACCTGATCGTGGGAATTGAGTCCAGGGGCTTCATCGTGGGCACTCCTCTGGCCACACAGCAAAAGATTGGCTTTGTGCCGGTCAGAAAACCCGGAAAACTTCCCGGCGAAGTGACCGGTGTTGATTACACCCTTGAATACGGAAGCGATCGTCTTGAAATCCAGACCGATGCTCTGGCGGATGGAGCCCGTGTCTTGCTGGTCGACGATCTGCTTGCAACAGGCGGAACTGCAGCCGCCAGTGTGGAGCTGATTCAAAAGGCTGGAGGCAGGCTCGTGGGCTGCGGGTTTGTCATTGAGCTGGCAGATCTGGGCGGACGCCGTCGCTTGCCAGAGGGACTTCCAATCGAATCACTGATCCGTTACGACTGATTGGAGCGCCAACTCTGAAAGTGGGCCGCTGGTTCGATTAGTCCTGTTGCTGTTGCCAATCGAGAACCTCTTGGTACTGCGCCAGGTTCAGCAATCCAAAGCTCCAGAGAACAACAGGAAGGGGAGCCTGCTCCAGGTGGGCCTGACGAATGCCGAGATTGATGGCGTTCTCACTCAAGCCCAGTCGCTGCTGCAGAAAGGCAATCAGCGCTCTGGACGCCACTGGTTGTGGATCACTGCTGATAACCATCAACTTCAGAGTGAGGCGCTTACCTTGGCAGCGGTTTCAGCAAGGTGCCAGGGCCGTCGGTCATCGCGGACAAACTGAAGCGCCGAATCCAGCTGATGCGCTTCAGCATCAAAAGCGCGAGACGCCTGAAAGGCATCAGCAGAGGATTGCGATTGGAGAAGAAACGAATCAGAAGATCCGTTGACAACAAAACTCCCACCAGATCAGTGCGTCGACGACGGGAATAGCGTCGAGCCAGCGATGGGGACGCGATCTCTTCTCGCCGGACTGCCGCAGTGAGAGTTAAGAGGTCACTGACATCACGCCAACAAAGATTCAGGCCCTGTCCGCCCACTGGATGACAACGATGCCCAGCCTCTCCCACCAAAAGCAAGGATCCACGGTGAAGACGAGGCGCCAGGCTTAATTCCAATGGGAAAGCGCCAGGTTCATCGAGCAGTTGAACAGCGTTCACTCCATCGGGAAGGATGGCGTCCAACGCCGATAACAGTTCTGATGGAGAAGAGGCAGCTCGATCTCGACATCGCGGCAACGGTGCACTCCAAACCAGTTGGTAACGGTCCTGCCCAAGGGGCAGAACGGCCATAGGACCTTCAGGCCGGAACAGTTCGTAAGCACACTGCTGATCCGCTCCCGTCAGGCGAAGCTTGACGGTCAGGCAACCCTGTTGGTACGCGTGGGACCAGAAAGGCACCTCAGCCCAGCGACGCAGGATGGAGCGAGGGCCATCCGCAGCGACGATCCACTGGCGAGATCCAGCACTGGCGAGAGCCTCCTCTGCTGGCGTGGCGTCATCCAATTGCAGCGCAACCCGATCTGAGGCCTCTAGCCGCTCGAGCAGAAGAGTCATCAAAGGACGGTGGTCAAGAATCCATCCAATCGCCTCCGAGGTGCGATTGGCAGGTCGCAAATCGCGCACGTGGAACCAGGCGGTGCAGCGAGAGGAACAATCATCAAGCCGCAGAGAGTGAAAAGGCTCCATCTCGTTCAGCAAGGCATCCCAGAGGCCAAGATCGTTCAGGAGACGCCTTGAGGAGTGCGTGATGGCGTAAGCCCGACTGCGGCTCAACAACAACTCAGCGCTCAAGCGATCGTGAAGAACAACAGAAAAGCCCTGTTGCGCTAATCCAAGCGCCAACAGGGCTCCCGTCGGGCCAGCTCCAACGATGCGGAACTGGTGATGAACTGCTTTGACAGCGGAGTCTCGGACTTGAGGATCAGCTGTCACCACGTCAAACAATCAGCCAATGCCGAGAAGACCACGAGTAAAAGCTTCGCCACCCAAAGCGAATTCCGTGGCCAGCAATGCAATGAAACCAAGCATGGCCATGCGGCCATTCAGCATTTCCGCGCGCTCGTGGAACCCCCAGCCGCTCTCAGTGTCCACCACTTCCATGCGGGGTTCTGTTGCAAAAGCATTGAGACGACCACCATCTTCTGTGGTCACAGTGGCGCCGCGGATACCGGGAGCGTTGGAGGGAACCTGAGACATGATCAACCTGACTTCTTTACACAGCGTAACGCATTATTAAGAACTTTTACGCAAGCGCAACCTGCAGAGATCTTCAAAGGCCGGCCTGAGCAGGAAGGGATACTCCCCAACCCAGAGCTTGAGCTGGGGCAGCCATGCATCAGTGAGTGCGCCGACACTCGAAAAATCCTTGCGCTCACTGAGAACAATGCAGCGAATCAGAACGCCTGGCCGAATCGCTGAATGGGTCTTGGTCATTGGAAAACTGACCCTCCCCAGGTAGCCGTCTTCATCGGCGAGCTCCAGGATCATCCAGGTTCTGCGGTTTTCAACCAGCTCGAGTCGTCCGCTCGCATCGGCCTGTTCGCGCTGATTCTCCACACGCTCCTTGGTGTAAGCCTCCATCACCTCGCCCTCAAACAGGGCAGCTGATGGGTAGCGACGCAAGGACGCATTGCGTCGACCCGCCTCAAGAATCGGCCCCCACAGGATGTAAAGCAGCAAAACGACTCCTGCAATCAACCAAACAGAGCCCCAGCGGTTGAATGAAAGGCTCTGACTGATCAACAGAGTGATCACTCCACCAATGCCTGAGATCAGCAAGCGCTGCAAAATCTTGCGTGGATCACCCAGTGCAAATCTGAACTGGGTCCCGGTCGCCACAGCTGGTATCAGCGTCTGCAGTTCGCCGGGACGAAGTGGAATCAGCATGAAAACTCAGATCAGCCTCTCAAGGCCGTAGACGAGTCCTGGCAGCTGTCTCACTCTGCGCACGCACAACAACACGCCAGGCATATATGCAGCGCGATCAATGGTGTCGTGGCGAAGCGTATAGGTCTCACCCGGAGCTCCGAACATCACTTCCTGATGAGCCACCAGCCCTGGTAAGCGCAGGGAATGCAAACGCAGTCCACTGGGGCGTTCACCACCGCGGCTGCCCTCCAGCGACTCGTGCTCATCAACCTCTGCGGCATTGAATGATTTGCCCAACTCCTCCATCAACTCCGCAGTTTTGATGCAGGTCCCACTGGGGGCATCAGCCTTGCGGTTGTGGTGAAGCTCCGTGAGTTCTGCGTGGTCATAAAAACGTGCTGCGGCAGCCGCGGCCTGTTGAAGCAGCACCATGCCCACTGAAAAGTTGGGGATCACAGCACCGCCCACGGAGGCCTTCTCTGAAAAACTCTGCAGGTCCTTGAGTTGCTCAGGAGAAAGTCCTGTGGTTCCAATCACAGGGTGGACGCCGTAAGCGATGGCCGCTCGGGTGTTCGCATACACCACCGATGGATGGGTGAAATCCACCATCACCGCTCCCTGACCGGGGCCGGCATCACGAACGGACTGGCTGGTGGCGCAAAGGCAGCCCTCCAGATCAGCCGTGACGGCAACCTCGATGGCTCCCAGACCAATCAGTTCACCGATATCGGCTCCCTCTTTGCCCGGTGTGGTGTCGACAGCCCCCACCAGGTGGCAGTCGGGTGAAGCCTGAACAGCACGGATCACCTCCGCGCCCATGCGTCCCAGAGCTCCGGTGACCAACACAGGGATCGACTGATTCTCAGCAGCACTCATGCCAGGGATGTCTCTCGTCAGAGCCTATGAACGGATCGAGTTGTAACACCGCGAGAAAACCTGCGCGTAGAACTGCTCACCGCCGTAAAGTTCGTTACACAGGTAAACGTGCGCCGATGTTCACACAGGTCCGCTCCGCCAATCGCCGCGTGGCTCCTGTGGAGGGTCAGAACCATAAATCCGTCATGAAGGCGGTATACGTGGTGCTGGAGCCGCAGTATCAGAACGCACTCACGCAGGCGGCCACCGCTCTGAACGCCAGCGGAGGTGATCTGGGCATCGAACTCAGCGGCTACCTCATCGAGGAACTTCGCGACGACACCAATTACGAGGACTTCAAGAGCGATGTAGCTCAGGCCGATGTGTTCATCGCCTCACTGATTTTCATCGAAGATCTGGCTCAGAAGGTTGTCGACGCCGTCACACCCCACCGTGACCGTCTTAAAGCCGCTGTCGTCTTCCCCTCCATGCCGGAGGTGATGCGCCTCAACAAGCTCGGCAGCTTCTCGATGGCTCAGCTCGGACAGAGCAAGAGCGCCATTGCTGGATTCATGAAAAAGCGCAAGGAGGCTGGCGGCGCCGGCTTCCAGGACGCCATGCTCAAGCTCCTGAACACGCTGCCCACAGTTCTCAAGTACCTGCCGGTTGAGAAGGCTCAGGATGCGCGCAGCTTCATGCTCAGCTTCCAGTACTGGCTGGGTGGAACACCGGACAATCTGCGCAATTTCCTGCTGATGCTGGCGGACAAATACGTCTTTCCTGCTGAAGCAGGAGAGGAGCGTCCTGTCATGGAGGTCGCAGAGCCGGAGGTCTTCCCCGATCTCGGGATCTGGCATCCTCTTGCCCCATCGATGTTTGAGGACCTCAAGGAGTACCTCAACTGGATGTCGAGACGAACAGATCTTTCCGAGGAAGCGCTCAAAGGCCCAGTGATCGGCCTGGTGCTGCAGCGAAGCCACATCGTCACAGGAGACGACGCTCACTACGTGGCCACGATCCAGGAGCTCGAGTTCCGCGGGGCCCGCGTGATTCCCATCTTCTGTGGTGGTCTCGACTTTTCGAGACCCGTCAACGCATTTTTCTACGACCCAATCAATCCCGAACAACCTCTGGTTGACGGCATCGTGTCCCTCACCGGCTTTGCTCTGGTGGGTGGTCCGGCCCGACAGGACCATCCAAAAGCCGTCGAATCACTGAAGAAACTGAACCGGCCCTACATGGTGGCCTTGCCGCTGGTGTTTCAGACGACCCAGGAATGGGAGGACAGTGACCTGGGCCTGCATCCTGTGCAGGTGGCACTCCAGATCGCCATCCCCGAACTGGACGGTGCGATCGAACCGATTGTTCTCTCCGGCAGAGACGACGCAACCGGAAAAGCTCACACACTGCAGGATCGTGTTGATGCCATCGCTGAACGCGCCATTCGATGGTCATCGCTGCGCATCAAACCCCGCGTTGATAAAAAGCTGGCGATCACGGTGTTCAGCTTCCCGCCCGACAAGGGCAACGTTGGCACCGCGGCCTATCTCGATGTGTTCGGCTCGATCCATCGCGTCATGGAAGAGATGAAAGCGAAGGGATACGACGTCAAAGATTTACCTCCAACTCCCAGAGCCTTGCTGGAAGCGGTGATCAACGACGCCAATGCCATGCAGGGCTCCCCAGAGCTTTCAATCGCGCACCGGATGAGCGTCGAGGAGTACGAGCGACTCACTCCCTATTCAGAACGGCTGGAAGAGAACTGGGGGCAACCTCCCGGCAACCTGAACAGCGACGGACAGAATCTGCTCGTGTTCGGCAAACACTTCGGCAACGTCTTCGTCGGCGTGCAGCCCACCTTCGGCTACGAAGGTGACCCCATGCGTCTGCTCTATTCGCGCAGCGCCAGCCCCCATCACGGATTTGCGGCCTACTACACCTACCTGGAAAAAATCTGGCAAGCCGATGCCGTGCTCCACTTCGGCACCCACGGGTCACTGGAGTTCATGCCCGGCAAGCAGATGGGGATGAGCGAAACCTGTTATCCGGACTCTCTGATTGGATCGCTGCCGAACCTCTACTACTACGCAGCCAATAACCCATCTGAAGCCACCATCGCCAAGAGACGCGGCTACGCCTCAACGATCAGCTACCTCACTCCACCGGCGGAGAACGCAGGTCTTTACAAGGGCCTCAAGGAACTTGGTGAATTGGTTGGTTCCTATCAACAACTTCGTGAAGGTGGTCGCGGCGTGCAAATCGTCAACACGATTGTGGAGACGGCCCGCCAATGCAACCTCGACAAGGATGTTGATCTTCCCGAGGACGATGCCGCATCTCTCGACCTTGAAGGACGTGACGCCCTCGTTGGTGCTGTTTATCGCCAGCTGATGGAGATTGAGAGTCGTCTGCTTCCCTGCGGACTCCACACCATTGGTAAACCCCCCACCGCTGAGGAAGCCGTTGCCACCCTCGTGAACATCGCTGCTCTTGAGCGGGATGAGGACGAACTGCGTTCCCTTCCAGGCCTGCTTGCTGAATCGATCGGACGCACGATTGAAGACGTCTACAAGGGGAATGACAACGGTGTTCTCGCTGATGTGGAGCTCAACCGCACCATCACAGAGACATCGCGTGCAGCGATCTTCGCCATGGTTCGGTCTGTAACCGGCAGTGACGGCCGAGTCAACCTGCGCAACAACTGGTCGTGGTTCAGCGACCTGCTGACCCGCTTCGGCTTCAAGCTGCCGTCCCCATGGCTCAAGGCCTGCAAAACCAACGGTTTCAGTGAGATCGATCCGACTGAGCTCGACAAACTGTTCGGCTATCTGCGTTTCTGCCTTGAGCAGGTCTGCGCCGATATGGAGATGGAGAGTCTTCTGAAAGCACTCGATGGCGAATACATTCTCCCCGGTCCTGGCGGTGATCCGATTCGGAATCCCGGTGTTCTCCCCAGTGGCAAAAACATCCACGCGCTTGACCCTCAGGCGATCCCGACGCGGGCTGCTGTGGCCGCGGCTAAAGGGGTTGTGGACAAGTTGATCGAGCGCCAGCGCGAAGAGCAGGGAGCCTGGCCCGAAACGATTGCCTGCGTCCTCTGGGGCACGGACAACATCAAGACCTACGGAGAATCTCTGGCACAGATTCTCTGGTTTGTGGGTGTGAAGCCCATGCCGGACTCCGTTGGTCGAGTCAACAAGCTCGAGCTCATTCCTCTCGAGGAGCTGGGACGTCCCCGTGTTGATGTGGTGGTGAACTGCTCAGGAGTCTTCCGCGATCTGTTCATCAACCAGATGGCACTGATCGATCAGGCCGTGAAGATGGCAGCCGAAGCTGATGAGCCGCTAGAGCAGAATTTTGTGCGCAAACACTCCCTTGAGCAGGCTGAAAAAGAGGGAAGCAGTTTGCGAGATGCGGCTTGTCGTGTGTTCTCGAATGCCAGCGGCAGCTACAGCTCCAACGTGAATCTGGCCGTGGAAAACAGCACCTGGGAAGAGGAAGGCGAGCTGCAGGAGATGTATCTCTCCAGGAAAACATTCGCCTTCAACGCTGACAATCCCGGTGAGATGAACCAGAAGCGTGATGTTTTCGAAAATGTCATGAAAACCGCTGACGTCACCTTCCAGAATCTGGATTCCGCTGAGATTTCCCTCACCGATGTGAGTCACTATTTCGACTCCGATCCCACCAAACTGATCGCCGGTCTGCGTGATGACGGCAAGGCGCCCACCAGCTACATCGCCGATACCACCACCGCCAATGCTCAGGTGCGCTCCCTGAATGAAACGATTCGCCTCGACTCGCGCACCAAACTTCTCAATCCGAAGTGGTACGAGGGCATGCTCGACTCGGGTTATGAGGGTGTTCGAGAAGTTGCAAAGCGCCTCAATTTCACTCTTGGCTGGAGTGCCACCAGTGGCTCAGTCGACAACTTCGTCTATGAGGAAGCCAACGACACATTCATCAACGATCCAGAAATGCGCAAGCGTCTTCTCGATCTGAATCCCAACAGCTTCCGCCGCATTGTGGGGACGTTGCTTGAGGTGCACGGTCGTGGTTACTGGGAGACTTCCGACGAAAACATCGAACAGCTTCAGGAGCTCTACCAGGAAGTTGAGGATCGGATTGAGGGTGTCACGACACCCGAATCCTGACTTGATCGAACTGCTTTAAAGAACCAGCCCATTCACTGCGGCAGCGAACAACGCTCCTGACAGAGCTGGTCCAGCGATGCACGCTTGGTGATCTTCAGCCGATACCGGGCCCAGACGCCATAAAGGACGTCAACCACTGGCCCTATCACTGGCCAGCGGGTCGGCGCATACAGCCAGCCGAGACCGATCAGGCGATAAGCCTCTCGAAACACCGCAACATCAGTGAGCACTGTTCCGTCGGCCTGAATGGCATGAATCCTCGCCATCGCCTGGCGGTAGCCGATGCCGGACCAATCCTCTGGACAATAGTCCTGTGCATCAATGTCAACGAAGCGGATGGACTGATCGCGATCCTTCCGACGCAGAAACGTCACCTCGCGAACACAGAGTGGACATCCACCGTCGTAGAGGAGGGTGAGCTCAGGGCTCGTACTCATGAATGCCTCACAGAGGCGTCCGTTCTAGCCAGCTCAGTCACGAACGTTGGTGGGTGAACCCTTCCGGGCCACCGCCGCGGCCATGGTCACCACCTGACTGATCGGCCCTACATCATGGACTCGCACCACGTGAACCCCGGCCTCCACAGCCCTGGCGCAGACAGCAGCCGTCCCCCAGATCCTGGCCTTGGCGCGGGGCTGATCAAGAACAGCACCGATAAAACGCTTGCGTGAGGGCCCAAGCAACAGCGGAATGCCGTCCTGTTGAAGCTCGTCCAACTGTCTGATCAGCTGGAGATTCTGGTCTGTGGTCTTCGCGAAGCCAAGACCTGGATCCCAAATCAGCTGTTCCTGGCTCAAGCCCGCTTGGAGAGCACGGTCGGTGCTGAACCTCAGTTCCTGCAACACTCCGGCAACAACGCCCTGGTCGCCGTACTCGGTGCAGTCGTCCATGGTTTGACTGTCTCCACGACTGTGCATCAGCACATACGGGCAGCCAGCATCGGCGACCAAGGGCAGCATGGCCGGGTCGCGCCTGCCTCCACTGACATCGTTGATCCAATCAGCGCCTGCCTCCAACGCGGCTCGAGCCACGGATGCCCGAAATGTGTCGACGGAAAGGATCACCTCCTGATGGGCTGCGCGAATGGATTGAAGGCAGGGGAGAAGACGCGACAGCTCTGCTTCCGCACCCACATCAACAGCACCAGGACGGGTGCTCTGGGCACCTAAATCGAGCAGCTGCGCTCCATCCCGCAGCTGACGTGACGCCTCATTCAACGCCAGATCCGCCCGGTTGAATCGTCCTCCATCACTGAAGGAGTCCGGGGTGAGGTTGATCACCCCCATCACAGCCGGGCGATGGCCCCAGCAGTCGGGATGACGCATGACGAATCAGGCGACCTGATAGTTGGCGATGCGAGCGAAGCTTTCCGCATCCAGTGACGCACCACCCACGAGCACGCCGTCGATATCACTCATGCTCATGAGCTCATCGATGTTTCCGGGTTTGACGGATCCTCCGTACTGAATGATCAAATCAGGAGCACCCACCCAACTACGAATCAGGCCACAGATACGGTTGGCCTCCGAAGATTCACAGGTCTTACCGGTGCCGATGGCCCAGATGGGTTCATAGGCAACCACAAGACGATTCGGATCGAGTCCTTCGAGGCCCTGCTCGACCTGCCGACGGATCACGCGCTCGGCTTCACCACGGCTGCGCTGTTCATCACTTTCTCCCACGCAGACGATGGGGATCAGTCCATGGGCTTGAGCTGAACGCGCCCGATGGTTGATCTGCTCATCACTCTCACTGAAATACTTACGCGGCTCGCTGTGACCAACGATCGCGTAACGCACTCCATGCTCTTCCAGCATCGATGGAGCGATCTCACCCGTGAACGCCCCCTCTGCTTCCCAGTGCACGTTCTGACTCGAAATCTCCAGCCGTGATCCTGACGTGACTTCAGCGGTGGTGCTGATCGCCGTAAACGGAGGCGCAACGACCAAATCACGGTCATCAGGCGTGTCGGCGATCAGTGGCATAAACGTGGCCAACCAGTCCCGGGCCTGGGCGCAGGTCATGTGCATCTTCCAGTTTCCAGCAATCACCGGTTTGCCCACGCTTGCGTCCTCTGCGGCTCAGCAGCAGCCAACTTACGTTCCTACGGGAGCAAAGTCGTCTCAGATCTTCGTGACGACCGCCTGATCTCCTCCCAGGATCACGCTGTCCCCGAGCTTGAGCTGACGTCCTCGCTGAGTCACAACGCTGTCATTCACAAGCACTTGCCCGGCCTGAATCAACATCTTGGCCTCACCACCGGTGCCAACCCATCCTTGCCATTTCAGGAACTGATCGAGTCGCATCAGCCCAAGAGATCACGAAAGAGCATTGATAGTGTGACGCGATGCTGAAAACCTCCGAGGCAGGATTCCGCAGGCTGCTGCCATTGCTGCGTCCGCATCTGCCCCAACTGAGCCTCGGGCTGGTCTGCATGCTCATCTATGTGAGCAGCTTTCTATTGCTGCTCAACCTCGCGGGTTCCCTTTTCCCCGCACTGGGATCGAGGGATCTAGGGCGGGTGCTCGCGTTGATCGGGCAGGGCGTGCTGATTTTCGCGATCCAGAAGCTGGCTCAATTCGGTCAGGACTCACTGCTGGCAGGCCCCGCCCTTCAGGTGAGCAAGACCCTGCGCAGCAATCTGTTTCGTCGTCTGCAGACCGTTGAACTGGGAGCACTGGAGAAGCTCTCAGCCGGCGATCTCACCTACCGACTGACCGAAGACGCTGATCGTGTCAGTGAAGTGCTGTACAAATCGATTCACGACACACTGCCAAGCGCTCTACAACTGCTGGCGGTGCTGGGGTACATGCTCTGGCTGGACTGGAAACTCACGGCTTCCATTCTGCTGCTGGCACCGTTGATCATCTGGCTGATCAGCCTGTTTGGCGCCAGGGTGATGGCAGCCACCGAACGCAGCCAGAAAAAAGTGAGCGAACTGGCCGGTTTGCTCGGCGAAGCCATCGAGGGCCTGCCGCTTGTGCGGGCGTTTGCAGCAGAGCCCTGGCTGCAAGGTCGATTTGAAGACGAGATTGATCAGCATCGTCAGGCTCGACATCGCACCTACAGCCTTGTGGCGCTGCAGCATCCGGTGGTGGGAATGATCGAAGTGGTGGGCCTTTTCTCAGTACTGGGACTGGCCGCCTGGAGGATTCAGAACGATGGCCTGAGCATTGCTGGCCTGAGCAGCTATCTCACCGGCCTTGTGGTGCTGATCGACCCCATTGCGCATGTCACCAACAACTTCAATGAATTTCAGCAGGGACAGGCTTCGCTGCGACGACTGCGCCAGATCGAACAGGAGCCTCAGGAAACTGCGGACCCTGACCCCGCCTTGCCGATTGGTCGGCCTGCAGGACACCTGAATCTGCATCGCGTTCATTTCGCTTACGGCAATGGCGAACCTGTGCTTCAAGACATCAACCTGACCATCGAAGCCGGTCAGGTGGTGGCGCTGGTTGGCCCATCCGGTGCCGGCAAAAGCACATTGTTCTCCCTGCTTCTGCGCTTCAACAGTGCCCAGTCAGGAGAGATCGAGCTGGATGGCAAGAACCTGGCGCAAGTGAAAGCGCGCGAGCTGAGGCAGCAGGTCGCCCTCGTTCCCCAGCGCACAACGGTGTTCTCCGGCAGCATTGCTGAAGCGATTCGTTTCGGCAGACCAGCGAGCCATAATCAGCTGCTCGAAGCAGCCCGTCTGGCCAATGCCCATGACTTCATCATGGCCTTGCCAGATGGCTATGAGACGAAGCTGGAGGAACGTGGCACCAATGTTTCCGGAGGCCAGCTGCAACGCATTGCCATTGCCAGAGCCGTGCTGGGAAATCCCGCGGTGCTGTTGCTTGATGAAGCCACCAGTGCCCTAGACGCTGAGGCTGAGGCGGCTGTTCAGCTGGGATTACGCCAGGCCATGCATGGCCGCACCGTGCTGGTGATTGCCCACCGACTGGCCACGGTGCAGGAAGCCGACCAGATCGTGGTGCTTGACCGTGGTCAAATCAGCGAACGAGGCAGCCATGATCAGTTAATGGCGAACAACGGTCGCTATCGAGATCTGTGTGAACGCCAAATGATTCGCGATCGGTGCAGCTAAGTTTCGATGGATTCAACAGTGATTCAGTCCATCCGATGACCGCAACGCCAGCAGAAAATCCAGTGCTCACCTTCGAAGGCAAGCGCTACAACCTCAATGAGCTTCCTGAAGATCTGAAGGAACTGGTGCGCGGCATGCAGGTCGCCGATGCGCAATTGCGGATGCACGAAGACACCCTGAAAGTTCTGGCCGTGGGTCGTCAATCCATGGCCATGCAGCTGAATGAACGCCTGAAGAACGTCACCCCGATGCCCGATCAAGGCTGAGCGATCAAGGGGTCTGCACAATCCCCATCATTAAAAAAGCCTCCGGCCGATGGCGGAGGCTTTCCCACAGCGGATCATCCGATCCGATCAGTTGGATGATTCCGACGCATCGGGGAAGCGATAGCGACGGGTGAGTTCAAAAACGGTTCCTGACAACAGCACCAGCGCGATCAGGTTGGGAATGGCCATCAGGCCATTGAGAGTATCCGCAACACCCCACACCACACCGCGATCGCCGACCAACGAACCGATCACCACCACTGCCACCCACACGCCCCTGAAAGGCAGAATCGCCTTCACACCAAACAGATATTCAGTGCAGCGTTCGCCATAGAAACTCCAACCGAGGACGGTGGTGAACGCGAAAACAAGCAGACCGAAGGTGACGATCCAGCCCGAACCGGCCAGCGCCTCGTTGAAGGCTGCGATCGACAGCTCAGAGCCCGACAATCCACCTCCGGCGATCCCACTGACCAAAATCACGAGGGCGGTGAGAGTACAGATAATCATCGTGTCGATGAAGGTGCCGAGCATCGCCACAGTGCCCTGACGAACGGGATCATCCGTGCGGGCAGCAGCATGGGCAATCGGTGCACTGCCCAGGCCGGCTTCATTGGAGAAAACCCCCCGTTTGAATCCCATCAAGATCACCTGCGTGAGCGTGCCGGTTGCAGCGGCCTGACCAGTGAATGCATTGCTGAAAATGCTGGCGAAGGCGTCACCGACGCTGCCGAGGTTGGCCAGAAGAATGATCAGGCAGGCCAGCACATAGGCGATCGCCATGAACGGCACAATCGCGGAGGCGGCCTTGGAGATCCGGCGCACACCGCCGATGATCACGGCAAAGACCAACACCCCTAGAACGACAGCTGTCACTTCCCGAGGCACCCCGAGCCCGAGCAAGGCACTGGAGACTTCAAAGCACTGAACGCCGTTGCCGATGCCGAAACCGGCCAGCATGCCGAACAGAGCGAACGCCCCTCCGAGCCAGACCCATCGAGGTCCAAGACCTTTGCTGATGTAGTACATCGGCCCGCCGACGTGATGACCCAGGTCATCCACCTCGCGGTAGTGAACCGCCAGAACGGCTTCGGCGTATTTGGTGGCAATGCCGAAGAAGGCGATTAACCACATCCAGAAGACCGCACCTGGCCCACCGATGGCGATCGCGCCTGCCACACCGGCGATATTTCCGGTGCCGACGGTGGCCGCCAGTGATGTCATCAGAGCCTGGAAGGAACTGATATCACCCTCAGCCTGCTGATCTGAAGGGGCCAACATCATGCGCACTCCATACGGAAGCCGAAGGATCGGCATGAAGCGCAGACCGACCATCAGCAGAACGCCGGTGATCGAAATCAGACCCACGGTCGGCCATCCCCAGGCGAAGGAACTGACCGGACCATTGATCGCGGTGACCACGCTGTCGAAATTGTCGGCAGCGCTGGCAGGAACTGACATCAGAGTGCCGCCAGATCGTTGAACTCGAACACCTGAAGCGTGTCGTTGCCGTCGGCATCCTTGGTGCTGATCGCTCGACGCTCAAGAACCCAGCAGCCCTGCTCACCAACGGGCACGAACGTGTCTTCAAACGAACTGGAGGCACCCCTGGCTTCGCCGCTGGCGGGATCCGAGTACTGGCTGGTGTAGTTGCGACTGAGATAACCCGATCCGGTGTCCGTGGTGCTTCCGGTGTGAATCGTGACCACCGTGCCATGGATATGCCGGTGAACCATCGTCACCACATCAGCTTTGATGCGATAGCGATCACCCTCTCCTTTCCCTCCGATCAATACCTCCAGACCTTCGTCAGTGCTGTCACCAGCAGTGAAGGTGTTGGCACCATGCACCTGTTCAAAAGGTCTGCGAACGCGATGAATGGCGACTTCCCAGAGTTGGGATGCGATCGCCTTCTCCACCTCGGCATCGTCGATGCCCTCGACCTTGGCCTTCAGATCCGCACCGATCTGGAAACGACCTTCAACACGACGGTCGCCTTGTTCCCAGACGCAACGTCCTTGATATCCGCCAAAACCCGGTTCCCAGGTGTAGCGATTCTGGTAAGCAGCTTGGAAAGCATCACGGCAGTCACTGCCGGGGGCAACGTTGGGAATGCTGGTGACAGTCACTTGAAGACATTGACGCTTCGGCGACCCTACCGGGGCTGACCCTATCGATGAACATCCTGAAGGGCATGGATATCAAACGTCTGCGATTGCAGCGCCTCAATTCCCTGAACAGCGGACCGAGCACCGGCAAGCGTGGTGAGGGTCGGTACGGAGTAATCGAGCGCAGCACGCCGCAAATAGCGATCGTCATGGGCCGCTTGACGTCCGATCGGCGTGTTGATCACAAGCTGCACAGCACCGGAGCGGATCAGATCCTCGATATTCGGGCGCCCTTCATGGACCTTCAACACTGGCTGCACCTGAAGACCAGCCTCACTCAATGTGGACGCTGTGCCAGCGGTGGCGGTGAGCGAGAAACCCAGATCAAGCAAACGCTTGGCCACAGGAACCAGCGCCAGCTTGTCCCGGTCATGGGTCGAGAGAAAAACACTGCCCTTGGTTGGCAGGGCCTCTCCAGCGGCGAGCTCTGCCTTGGCGTAAGCCATCCCAAAGTGCGAAGCCCAACCCATCACCTCTCCGGTGGAGCGCATTTCCGGACCCAGCAGTGAATCGGCACCGGGGAAGCGCCGGAAGGGGAGAACAGCCTCTTTCACCGCTTGAAGCGGCGGAGAAGGCTCCTGGCTGAGACCAATGTCAGCGAGAATCTCGCCGGCCATCAGGCGAGTGGCGATTCGTGCCAATGGAACACCGGTGGCCTTGGCCACGAAGGGCACCGTCCTTGAGGCGCGCGGATTGGCTTCGATGATGAACACCCGCTCCTCCCCTGAAGCAGTGCGTTGAACAGCGAACTGAAGGTTGATCAAACCCTGAACTTGAAGGCGTAGGGCGAGGGCCTTCGTCCAGGAGCGAATGGTGGCAAGGGCCTCATCTCCGAGAGAGACCGATGGCAGACAGCAGGCGGAATCACCTGAATGAATCCCTGCGGGTTCGATGTGCTCCATCAGCCCACCGATCACCACCACACCATCCCGGTCGCAAAGCGCATCCACATCCACCTCAACGGCGTTCTCGAGGTATTGATCGATGAGCACCGGATGATCCGGTTCCACCTGCACCGCTTCGGTCATGTAGCGATTGAGCTCCAACTCGTCGTGAACGACCTCCATCGCCCGACCACCCAGCACATAGGAGGGGCGCACCACCACCGGATATCCCACGGTCTCTGCCACCTTGCGTGCCTCTTGTTCGCTGCGGGCGAGGCCGTTGCGTGGTTGGCGGATGTCAAGTTCACGCAGAATCGCTTCGAACTGCTCACGGTCCTCAGCACGATCGATCGATTCCGGAGATGTTCCCCAGATACGGGTGCCCGTGGCCTGACCTGCCGGCGAATTCAACCAACGCAGCAGGGGCATCGCCAGCTTGAGCGGCGTTTGGCCGCCGAATTGAACAATCACGCCTTCAGGCCGTTCCGCCTCGATCACGTTGAGAACATCCTCAAACGTGAGTGGTTCGAAATAAAGACGGTCACTGCTGTCGTAGTCGGTGGAGACCGTTTCGGGATTGCTGTTGAGCATCACTGTGGCGAAGCCACGGTCCTGGGCGGAAAACGATGCATGGCAACAGCAGTAATCGAATTCGATGCCTTGGCCGATGCGATTGGGACCGCCGCCCAGGATCATCAGCTTGCGTCTGTTGTCCTCCGACACTTCCGTCGCCGGGGGCTGCACCGTCAATGTGCCTGTTGCATCCAGGCGAGACCACGGACGTTCATACGTTGAATAGTGGTACGGAGTGGTCGATGCGAATTCGGCCGCACAGGTGTCCACGGTCTTGAACACAGGACGCACACCGAGGTTCAGTCGCGCTTCGCGCACATCCAGCTGATCTGAGCCGGTGAACCAGGCGATCTGACGATCGGAGTAGCCGAGCTGCTTCAGCCTGAGCAAATCCGCAGCGCTGAGGTCCGACAACTGACGATCGTTGAGCAGTTCAGATTCGGTGTTGATCAGAACGCGCAACTTGGCCAGGAACCAGGGGTCGATGCGGCTGAGCTCGTGAATCTGCTCATCCGTGCGTCCCGCCACCATGGCGGCTCGAACAGAGAGGATTCGTTCCGGTGAGGGCGTGCGCAGGGAGCGGTCAAGTTCTGCTGCGGTGAGCTCCGGCTCAGCGCGATCACCACCCCAGCCGGCCAGGCCTGTTTCCAGAGATCGCAACGCTTTCTGGAACGACTCCTCGAAACAGCGTCCGATGGCCATCGCCTCGCCCACCGATTTCATGGCCGTGGTGAGCACTGCGGGCGAACCCCTGAATTTTTCGAAAGCGAAACGCGGAACCTTGGTGACGACGTAATCGATCGTCGGTTCAAAGCAGGCAGGTGTTTTGCCGGTGATGTCGTTGAGAATCTCGTCGAGGGTGTAGCCAACGGCGAGACGCGCGGCAATTTTGGCAATGGGGAATCCTGTGGCCTTGCTGGCCAGAGCCGACGATCGGCTGACGCGGGGATTCATCTCGATCACCACAACTTCGCCATCGGCGGGGTTGATCGCGAACTGGATGTTGCTGCCGCCAGTGGCTACACCGATCTCACGAATAATGGCGATGGATTGATCCCTCAGTCGCTGGTACTCGCGATCCGTGAGGGTCTGGGCTGGGGCCACGGTGATCGAATCACCGGTGTGAACACCCATGGGATCGAGGTTTTCGATGCTGCAGACAATCACCACGTTGTCGGCGAGATCGCGCATGACCTCCAGTTCGAATTCCTTCCAACCCAGCAGCGACTGTTCGATCAGAATCTGCGAGACGGGACTGGCATCAAGGCCGGTTTTGCAGATCGAGGCATATTCCTCTGGGTTGTAGGCAATCCCACCTCCACTTCCGCCCAGAGTGAAGGCGGGGCGAATGATTCTGGGATAAGTGCCGATAGCGGCTCCCACAGCCTCCGCCTCCTCCATCGATGACGCGATTCCCGAAGGACAGACCTTCACTCCGATCCTTTCCATCGCCTGCTTGAACAGCAGTCGATCCTCCGCTTTTCGGATCGCCTGCAGATCGGCACCGATCAACTCGACCCCGAATCGCTCCAGGGTTCCGTTCTCAGCCAGGTTGACAGCGAGATTGAGGGCGGTCTGGCCTCCCATCGTGGGAAGCAGGGCATCGGGTCGCTCCTGTTCAATCACCCTCGCGACCACCTCAGGGGTGAGCGGTTCCACGTAGGTGCGATCCGCCATATCCGGATCGGTCATGATCGAAGCCGGGTTGGAATTCACCAGCACGACCTCATATCCCTCGGCGCGAAGTGCTTTGCACGCCTGAGTTCCCGAGTAATCGAACTCACATGCCTGGCCGATCACGATCGGCCCTGAACCCAGCAGAAGAATGCGACGAAGGTCATTCCGCCGGGGCATGGGCGTTCTCTCAGCGGCCAAACCTTTTGAGTCTCCCACGCAGCCCCATGTCCACATGCATCTGTTCAGCGGCAGGTGCCCGGCAGTCGCTAGCGTTGGGGGTCAGGAGAACAAGCGACAATCATGAGTGAGCTCCAGCGTCTGAAAGGGTTGCTTCCCCCGGAGATGCAGAGCTGGGTGTTCGTCGAGGCAGCCGCTGCCGTAGAGCCGGCTTTGATCACCCTTGAAGAGATCGGCAGGGATGAGGTTGAGATTCAGATTGATCTCGAAGCTTGGGACAACCTCGCCCTCGACCACCGCAATCTGCTGTTCTGGCACGAGGTGGGCAGGATTCAGAACGACACCATCCCCCGCGATGGATGGGAGATGGCAGCCCTTGCGATTGGTCTGGGCGGGGCCATCGGTGAGCTCTGGGTGCAAGACGGCCTGCTGTTGTTCATGGCCCTCGGTTTGTCCGGATTCGCGGGCTACCGCCTGTATTTGAAGAACAATGCGGAAAAACGGCTGCGCGATGCCATCTCTGCTGATGAACGGGCCATCGATCTGGCTTGTCGTTTTGGTTACAGCGTCCCGAATGCCTACAAAAGCCTGGGCGGCGCGCTGAAGGATCTCGTCGAAAAAACCAGAAAGAAGAAAAAACGCAGCTTCTACGAAGACCGACTCGAGGCATTACGCAAGAGTGCCGGCAAAGCTCGCGCTGAAATGGCGCAACAGCAAGGTTCTCGTCAGTCCGTCACCAGCGAAAATGTCTATGGATAGTGAACAGCTTGCGGAGCTCGCCGCCGATGCGTGCGATGACCGCAAAGCGGTGGACATCCAGCTCATCCGCGTTGATGAGGTCTCAAGTCTTGCTGACTGGATGGTGATCGCCGGTGGCCAGAGTGACGTTCAGGTCAGAGCGATTGCACGCTCTGTCGAGGATCGGATTGAGGATGAGCTCCAGAGACTTCCCCTACGAAAAGAGGGAGTCAACGAGGGACGCTGGGCCTTGCTGGATTACGGCGAACTTATCGTGCACGTGCTCCAACCCGGAGAAAGGAGTTACTACGACCTTGAAGCATTTTGGAGTCACGGGGAACGCCGTCCCTACCTAACGTCCAGATCATCAGACGATTAGCAGGCGGCCCGGCATGGCCTCAAGCATTTCTTGTCCTGTTCCCCCTGAGCAGAGACCTCAGGAGGAATTTTCTCAATTCAGCCGATCCTGGTTTTTTGCATGGCCCTGTACGGCCCAGGTGTCGCTGGATCGGGCTTTGCTGATCAGCTGGCTGCTGATTTCACCAATCACAGTGCTGGTGGCCAGTGGTAGCTGGACCTTGCGCCACGATCCAGTCCGTTTGCTGCTTGCCGGCGGAGTTGCTGCACTTGTGATGCCGATGCTGCTGTTGATTCGACAATGGCTGGGCTGGACCTACGTGCACAAACGCCTGCTGTCGGAGAAGGTCGAATATGAGGAATCAGGCTGGTATGACGGTCAGGTCTGGGAAAAACCCGTGTCCTGGCGAGAACGTGATCTTCTGCTCGCTCAGCATGAAGTCAGGCCCATCCTTGGCCGTCTCGGTAGGGCCATGGCCCTCGTGACCGGCCTGATGCTGGGCGGTGCAAGCATCTGTCAGGCTCTCTGAACCTTTGGAACATCAGGGCATGTCGATCCCATCGGGTTACCGCGGTTCGGCGCGCTCCCTGAGTACACCACCATTGGAGGTCCGGCTGCGACGAGGCTCCTCCATCGAGTCCACCCACCGTGTGCATGCAGTGGTCTGCGACAGCCGCGGCCGGGTGCTGATGAGAGCTGGGCAGCCAGACTTCGAAACGTTTATTCGTTCGGCGCTCAAACCCTTTCAGGCGCTGCCGCTGATCAGCAGCGGTGCCTCGGAGACCTACAACTGTGGGGAACGGGGAATCGCCATCAGCTGCGGATCTCATTCAGGCACCCCGAATCATGCGCGTGAGGCCTTCCGGTTGCTCTGGAACGCAGAACTGGACAGTGATGATCTGCAGTGCCCCATCCCATCAGGCTGTTCCAGTCCTCTTGAGCACAACTGCTCGGGCAAGCACGCTGCGTTTTTGATCACAGCCCGAAAAATGGGATGGCCCGTTGAGACCTACCTCCAGGGAGACCATCCTCTGCAGCAGGAGATCACGCGTCGCGTGGCAGAACTGCTCGGCCTGCCCCCTGATGAACTGGTCGCTGAACGCGATGACTGCGGCGCCCCCACACTGCGCCTTCAGCTCAACCAGATCGCTCTGTTATTTGCCCATCTGGGCTCTTCCGCTCATGCGGAGTTGGAACAGATCAGCCGGGCGATGCTGGCGCATCCCGAACTGGTGGCTGGAGAGGGGCGATTCGATACGGAATTGATGCGCCGCTCCCATCACCAGGTGATCAGCAAAGGAGGGGCAGAAGGCATTCAATGCCTGAGCCGAACCGGCGAAGGCCTGGGCGTGGCCATCAAGGTTGAAGATGGCGCCCGACGTGCCAAGCAGGCTGTGGCTCTGCATCTGCTGCGTCAGCTCGATTGGATGACGCCGAGCGGACTCAAGGAACTGGAGGAACAACTGCTGATTCTCAACCCTGGCGTTCATCTGGATGTGGAAGGTGAGCTGCGAACCTCCTGATCACGCTTGAGTGGTGTCTTCGATCACCAAGTTGTATAGTTATTAGGTCAACGCGGGGTAGAGCAGTCTGGTAGCTCGTCGGGCTCATAACCCGAAGGTCGGGAGTTCAAATCTCCCCCCCGCCACCAATTTCAAAAGCCCCACTTTGTTGGGGTTTTTTAATGCTTTCCTCGGGTGGTTAATTGCGCTCGAATCGCTTCAAACGCAAGGTCTGAACAAGGAACGCGATTTCAGCATCTTGTCTTGAAAGCAACACATCGGTTTCAGGCTGCCACCACAGCGCTGGTCAGCAGCATGGTGAATCGTTGCATCTGGACGACAACGTAGAGATTCAACTTTGCAAGAAAGATCTCGATTGCCGATGAAGTACGCAGAATCAAAATGAGCCTTTTGTCTGATTCAACAACCGCCCGAATCAGCCTTGAAATCCTCTGCATTCGCTCTCGGCGATCGGTGGTGCTGCCATCAAACTCTGATGGCTCAGCTCGGAAACAGGTCTGAGCAAGAGGGACGGCAGCCGCAGCAGCAAGACTCAGGAGACTGGCCAGAGCCATCGACCGCGTCGGACACTATCGGTAGGTCGTCGTCATGCCGTGTCCTTGAATCCCTTTGAAGCGATTGTGATCGGGTCGGGAGCCACAGGTGGCGTCGCCGCGATGACACTTGCCGAGGCAGGGCTGCGGGTTCTGGTTGTGGAGGCGGGCCCCGATCAATCAGCTTCGGAAGCTCTGGGGAGCGAGCCTGGCAACAGTTTGAGGCGGGCCGAAGGGCTGATCAGCGGCCGCCATCGTCGTCAGATCCAGCATCCTGGCTACTGGAAACAGAACCCCGCCCTCTATGCAGACGAGCGTCTGTACCCGTACAGCACGCCAGAGGATCAACCATTTCTTTGGACCCAGGGTCGTCAAGTTGGAGGCCGCAGCCTCACCTGGGGTGGCATCACACTGCGACTCTCCGACTATGAATTCAAGAGCGCGGATCATGACGGATACGGCCAAAACTGGCCCATCACTCACGCTGATCTCGATCCTCACTACAGCGCACTCGAGCAGCTGTTTGAAGTCCGTGGTGAGCGGGATGGCCTTGAGCAGCTCCCCGATGGTCAGATGGCACCGGCGTTGCCATTCATGCCTGAGGAGGAGCGGTTCCGTGAGCTGCTGACAAGGGAACGCGGCATCCCCTTCATCCATTCGCGAGGCTTTGAGGCCCACCAACGCCAGCAGATCCCCACCTGGCCCAAATCAAGCAGCAACGGCTCCAGCCTTCAGCGCGCTCTGGCCACGGGCCGGGTGGAAATTCTGTCCAATTCGATGGCGGAATACCTCGACATGGGTCCAGCACAAGAGCGTGCCCGTTCTGTTGTGGTGGTGAACCGCAGCACTGGAGAACGTCAACGACTGGACTGCAACCTTGTGGTGGTCTGCGCTTCAACGATTGCAACGCTGCGACTGCTGCTGCAGTCAGAGAGCCAAACGCACTCCAGAGGGTTCAGTGATCCCTCCGGCCAACTGGGGAAAGGATTGATGGACCATGTGTCCTGCTGTCGATTCTTCTCCGTTCCCAGTGCAACCGGATGTGGGGCGACACAAGTGTCCGACCCATCCAGCACACTTTCAGGAGCAGGCAGCTTCTTCCTGCCCTTCGGCAATGTCCCAGAAACTTGCGCGGGGCGCCCCTTTCTGCGCGGCTATGGGATTTGGGGAGGCATCAACCGGTTTGATCCACCTCAGTGGCTGAAACGCAATCCAGACCATCGGCTTGGCTTTCTGATCGGCCACGGCGAGGTGCTCTCAGATGCAAGAAATCAGGTGTGCCTCTCGCAACGCTGCGATCCACTGGATGTGCCAGTGCCCCATATCAGCTGCCAATGGAGAGCGAATGAGCAGGCCATGGTGCAGCACATGCAGAGCACGATTCAGGACTGCATCAACGTCGCAGGAGGTGTCACGACATCCCTGGCTGATCAAGTGCACCTTCCGCTTGTGAAGCCCCTCGTTGCCAAAGCTCTCTCTGCTCAGGAGAACGCTCCACCTCCCGGGTATTACATCCACGAAGTCGGTGGGGCAGCGATGGGAACCAGCGAAGACAACAGCGTCGTTGATCGATGGAACCGTCTCTGGCGCTGTCCCAACGTGCTGGTTGTGGATGGGGCCTGCTGGCCCAGCTCCGGATGGCAGAGCCCGACGCTCACCATGATGGCCATCACCCGCAGGGCATGCCTGGCAGCGGTTACGCCTGGGAACGACTGAACAGATCATCGAGATAGCGCTCCGTGACGGCGCGCTCGGAACAGCCGTTCTGGAACAGGAACTGGGCCAGGGCGGAACTCATGACCTGGTATTGATCCCAAGCCGGATTGGATCCGATGAAAGCTTTCATGCCCTGATAGAGCACTTCAGGGATTTCAGCCTCAAGACTCACAAAAGGCGATTCACCATCCGATGCGGTGGCCGGCTGCGAATCCATGCAGCGCTCCAAATGATTGCGATCCATCCGCGCTTCTGCGTCCCGTTTCCACCAACAGAGAGCCACACAACTGCCCTGTTCGTCAAAGCGAACAACGCGCTGCCAGTCAACAGGGATCTCAAACAAGACTCATTGCAGCGCAGGAGGTTGACCCAACAGAAGAGCTCAGACCAAAACTCGGCGAATCAAGCGGAGACTTCTGTCAAGTCACCAAAGGCACCGGAATCCAAAACCACAGATTCAGCCCTCAGGCGACTGCTTTCGGGAAACGGCGGTGGAAAAGCGTCCCAAAGCTGTGGAAAAGCCCAGCTTTTCTCCACAGCACCGCCGGACATCAGCCTCGCTTATCTAAGCAAGTCTCACGAGACTCGGGCAAGACAGAGACGCTTGAGCGCGCCATTTCCACTGAATTCCTTCAGATTTGAGACTCAGTGGCCTCCTGCTGTGGTGTTAAGCGACGCAGGGTCGTCGGTCCAAGGGGATGGTCGGCATGGGGGTAGGGGTGGTGTCCATGGTCATGGCTGTGATGGTCATGGGAATGGTCGTGGTCGTGATGGTGGCCACCGCCTACAGGAATCGGGATGCCGTCGGGTTGACAAACCCCCGTGCATTCGCTTTCGCAGAGGGCACAGGCTTCTGTCAGCCCCTCAACGTGGTGATGGTGGCTTGACTGGTCAAGTCCCACTTCCTGCTCAAAGCCCAGCACCTGAGCCCTGTATTTGCAGAGAGAGCAGTTCATTGCAGCCTCTCCCCCCATCACCTCCTGAACCCGCTCCAGGAAGGTGTCGAGAACGAAGCTGTGATCCCCCAAATAGGACGCGTTGACAAAGTCAACGTCTGGATGATCTTCCGCAACACGCTCTGTGTGTTGGCGGATGCGGCTGACCAACACCCCGGAGAACAGAAAATAAGGAAACACGATGATGCGCTTGAAGCCAAGCTTCACCACATGACGCAGCCCGGGTTCCACCAGTGGAAACGTGACACCCGAATACACGGTTTCTCCCCAGCCGAAGCCAAAACCCTCCACCAGCATCCTGGTGACCTTGGCGACGTTGGAATTGGCGTCCGGATCCGAGGAACCACGGCCGACAACCACAAGCATGGTGTCGGAGAGGTCAACACTGGATGTCCTGTTGAGAGCCTCCTGAATGCGGGCTCCTGCCGCGGCGATCATCAGCCTGTCCACGCCCAGTTCCCGGCCGTAGTCGATCTCCAGTCCGGTTTCAGCGCTGTAGGTGTTGAGCACCGAAGGGATGTCGTTCTTGGCGTGCCCAGCGGCAAACAACATCGCCGGCACGGCAAGCACCTTGACGACTCCCTGCTCGCGCAGTCGTTCCAGGCCATCTCTCAGGATGGGTCGTGCGAATTCAAGAAACCCGTATTCCACCGGCAATCCCGCCAGACGCTCTTTGAGTCCGTTGGCCAATCCCTCGAACTCGGCAACCGCCAGACGGTTGCGGCTGCCATGACCACAGATCAGAACTCCATGTTTGGTTGCAGCAGGAGCAATGATCTGCAGGGTCACAAGTGCGTTGCATCTGTATCAAACCTATTCACGGCCGTAAAACAAAGACCATGAATCCGCTGGCGCGTGATGCAAAAACCCTTGGATGTCTGACTCCCGGTCCGGAGCTGTTGAAACAGCTGATGTTGCAGCCGCTTGCCTCAACCCCTCTGCGGGTCTGCGCAGGAGGGACCACCAGTCGCTGCGCAGGCGATGGCTGCTGGACCTTGGATCTGCGACGACATCGACAGGTCCGCTATCACGAGAACTCCGCAGAAATCGAGTTCGGCGCCGGCCAGACGATGGCTGAGCTGCTGCAAGTCCTGCAAGCGGCTGACCGCAGCATTCCCATTGGACTCTCTGGTCTGACGGGAAGTGGATTCATCCTCACCGGAGGGATGGGTCCCCTGAGCCGTTCACAAGGCCTTGCTCTGGATTGCATCACTGCAATCGAAGGAATCTGGGGATCAGGCGAGTCCTTCTCGCTTCAGAGGGATCAAACAACAGAGTGTGGCCGTCGCTGGCGCGGATTGATGGGTGCCTCAGCTTTCCTGGCTGTCGTGACCCGCCTACGCCTGCGCACCCAACGACGCCAACCGCTGCACGTGCGCCATGGGGTCATCGCTCCATCGCAACTGCCCGAGTTGCTTCAAATCGCGGAGGGCTGGCCTGAAACCTGCAGCCTGCAGTGGAGCTGGGGCGACAGGTTGGAGATCTATGCGGTGGACTGCGGCTCAGAACAGCCCACACCCGAGACGCTGAAGACGCTGGATCCGATCCTGGGCTCAGATCATCAAACTGCCATCCAGTCCTGCACAGATCAACTGGATCAACCGACCTTTGGCCGTCTCGCCTCGGATACCACTGCTCCCATTCCGGTCCACAGCGAGGTGCTCGCACGACTCGGTCCAGCCATGGGGAAAGAGGCCGACCCGTTAGTGCAGTGCCTGAACCGGCGGATGCAGGAGAGACCCCATGGTGGATGTCGCATCAGCGCTCAACAGCTCGGGGGAGCAACAACGCGGGTCAAGCGCGGCAGCACATCATTCATTCACCGTGATTCAGTCTGGAAGCCTTGGATCACAGCAACCTGGAATCCAGGAGATCGCGTCGGGCGCCAACAAAGCCTTGAGTGGATGCAGCAGGTGAGTGACGACTTCAGCACGACATGCCCTGGAGTGCATCTCGCTCAGTTGCACGACCATCTGCCCGGCCATCAAAAGGAACTGGTTGAAGCCTTCGGCGAGTGGTTGCCGGACCTGCGCCAACTCAAGAGCGAACTGGATCCGGAGGGACGATTGCCGCCGCTCTGAACTACGGTCCCTGCACTCAACAGTTAATTGATGGCCTCAGGATCCGCGCCTCGGCAGTTGAATCTCGGCTTCGGCAACCCAAGCAAGGAACTGCTGTCCGGACTTGTGGTGGCCTTCGCCATGATTCCGGAGGCGATTGCGTTCTCCGGCATTGCTGGTGTGGATCCGCAGGTCGGCCTGTTCGGAGCGTTTCTGCTCTCGATCACGATCGCTTTCGTCGGTGGTCGCTCAGCGATGATCACCTCCGCCACCGGCTCCACGGCACTGCTGATGACCGGTCTGGTCGCAACGGGGGAAGCGCGCGGCGAAGGACTGGGACTGACCTACCTGTTGGTCGCCGGTGTCGTCACAGGCATCCTGCAGATTCTCTGGGGTTGGCTGCGTCTGGCTTACCAGATGCGTTTCGTGCCTCTTGGGGTGCTCAGCGGCTTTGTGAACGCGCTGGCGCTGCTGATCTTCCAGGCACAGTTTCCTCAGCTGGGCATCAATCTGCACTTCGGCGAATCCGACGTGGCGGGGCATGCTCATGACCTGTTGCCCCATGGCAGCCAGATTCCGATCGTCTGGGGACTGGTCCTGCTTGGCCTGGTGATCATCTATGGACTGCCGCGCCTCACGCGACTGGTGCCATCACAGCTAGTGGCCATCATTGTGCTGACGGTGATCTCGATCGGTTTCAGCCTGGAGATCCCCACCGTCAGCAGCCTCGGGGACTTGCCAACCGGACTGCCGCTGCCGAGCTGGCCCTTCGGTTCGCCAGCCAACATGAAAGTGCCCTTCAGTCTGGAGACCTTGGGCATCGTGCTGCCCACGGCCCTGGCCATCTCACTTGTGGGTCTGATGGAGACCTTCCTGACCCAAGACATCCTGGATGACCGCACCGACAGCAACTCCAACAAGAACGTTGAAGCAAGAGGTCAGGGCATCGCCAACATCGTGTCTTCACTGTTTGGTGGCATGGCGGGCTGCGCGCTGGTCGGTCAGTCGGTGATGAACATCGACAACGGCGGACGCACCCGGCTCTCCACACTTTTTTCAGGGGTCAGCCTGCTGGCCATGATTCTGCTGGGGCGGCCATGGCTCGAACAGATCCCCATGGCGGCTCTGGTGGCTGTGATGATCAGCATTGCCGTCAGTACAGCTGATATCGCCGGACTGCGTCGCCTCCGGTCAATCCCGAAAAGCGACACGGCCGTGATGCTGATGACCTTCGCTGTCACCATGCTGACCACGCCGCACAATCTGGCGCTTGGAGTGATTGCAGGGGTTGCTCTGGCAGGAATCCTGTTCAGCCGAAAGGTGGCCAAAGTGATCCGTGTTGATGCTGTGGATGTGAATGAGGAGATGCGCCGCTACGTCGTCACTGGGCAGTTGTTTTTCGTCAGCAAGATCTATTTTCTTCAGGGATTTGACGTTCATGATCATCCCAGTCAAATCACGATTGATCTTTCAGCCGCTCATATCTGGGATCAAAGCGGCGTCAGCGCACTTAATCAGGTGATTCGCAAGCTTCAGCAAGGTGGATCGAAGGTCGATGTTCAAGGATTGAACGAAGAAAGTCTCAATCTTTTCGAACGAATCGGGTCTCAGCCTGAAGGGGGTCATGGCTGAAGGAAGCAATAGTTAGGGCTGCGATCCGAACAGATGAATCAACAGGTTCACTGACTGCTGTAAAGAAGGCCCAAGCAGGACGTGAAGTCATTACGCATTCCTTGCAGGCGCTGTTCGATCTGCTGATCGTTCGAATGCTCCTGGAGATAGCGCTCGGTGACGTCATTACCGATGCTCATCACGAGGCAAAGAGTCTGAAGATCGTCGGTATCAACAGCACGCTGCTTGGCTCCCTCAAGCATCACGTTGAGCAGGGCCATCTTGTTGTTGTAGGCCTGTCGGTCTCCGAGCTGCCAGCTCAAAGCAGGAGAACCAACCACGGACAGGACACACGCCATGGCGAAGAAGGATCGCGGCCGAAACCGAGACATCTTTCGGCTCTTGGTCAACATGGTGATGACAGTAGAGATTCCTGCCAAGGTCAGCAGACATCCGTCTCAAAACTCTCAATTTTCTGACAAAATTGCCCTTCAAGGATCACCCGTATGACGAAACGTCGCTCACTGATCTCCCTTCTCTCCGCATGCCTGGCAATCTCAGCCTGCGCAACCCTTGGAGACGGCGATGCTTCCAGGCTGGATCTGATTCGCAAAAGGGGAGAACTGAGATGCGGCGTCAGCGGAAAGATCCCAGGTTTCAGCTTCCTCCAGAGAGATGGCAGCTATGCGGGCCTTGATGTGGATCTATGCAAGGCCTTCGCGGCAGCGATCATCGGTGATCCCAGCAAGGTTCAATACAGACCGCTCACAGCACCGGAACGATTCACAGCACTGAAAACTGGAGAGATCGATCTCCTTTCACGCAATACAACGTTCAACCTCAGTAGAGATGCTTCAGGTGGAAATGGAGTGAGCTTCGCGCCAGTCGTTTTTCACGATGGGCAGGGGTTATTGGTCAACCGAAACAGCGGAATCCGAAGTCTTAAAGATCTCAAAGGTCAGTCAATCTGTGTTGGCTCAGGTACAACGACCGAACAGAATCTGAATGATGCATTTCAATCACTCGGGCTTCCATACAAACCGATTAAATATCAGGATCTCAACCAAGTGGTTGCCGGCTATCTCCAGGGACGCTGCCAAGCAATGACATCAGACCGATCCCAACTGGCATCAGCACGTTCAGGATTTGAGCGGCCGGAGGAGCATGTCATTCTTGGCGATGTTCTCAGTAAAGAACCCCTGGCTCCCCTGTCTTCAGGTGGTGATCAACAACTCTCGGATGCCATGCGATGGGTGGTTTATGCAACGATCACTGCAGAAGAGATGGGAATCACTCAGGCCAATGTGGACAACAAACTTCAAGAGGCGCAGGACAATCCTGATCTCACCAAGTTGAGACGGTTTCTTGGGGTTGAAGGTGACCTAGGCGACAAGCTGGGGCTCAGCAATGATTTCGTTGTGAACGTGATCAGGGGCACCGGCAATTACGGAGAGATCTACAACCGACACCTGGGGCCAGACAGCGCCGTTCCGATCCCACGCGGACTCAATCAGTTGCATCGCGATGGAGGAGTGATCACCGCGCCACCCTTCCAATGAAACCGTTGCAATGAAAGGCAAACGCTTTCCATGGCTTGAGATCATTCTGGTGATCTTTGTTCTCACCGTTGTTGGAATTCTGGTCAACAACCTGGCGGTGAATCTGATCCGCACAGGCTTGGGACTGAGCTTCGAATGGCTCTGGCAGCCCGCAGGATTCGCTCTCAGCGAGCACACACTTCCCTATCAACCAGGAGACAGCACAGCCTGGGCCTTGCTGGTGAGCTGGCTCAACAGCCTGCGTGTGATTGCATGCAGCATCGTGCTGGCCACGGTGCTGGGTGTTGGGGCCGGTGCTGCACGACGAAGTCTCAATCCTCTGCTCCGTCAGCTGGCGGCCTTGTACGTGGGCTTGATCCGCCAAATCCCCTTGCTGCTGCAGCTTCTCTTCTGGTATTTCGTGGCTTTTCTGGGCCTGCCATCCGAACCGCTGGCTCCTGTTGGAGCGCTGATCAGCCTCTCCAATCAAGGCGTTGCCATTCTTGGACTGAACCTCAGCGTGGAGTTTTCTGCGGTTCTGGTGGGCTTAAGCGTTTTCACTGGTGCGGCGATCGCTGAGGTGGTTCGCGGTGGGCTCGACTCGGTTCCAAAGGGCCAGTGGGAAGCATTCCGCAGCCTGGGAATCAGCGAACTCCTTGGCCTTAAAAAAGTCGTGTTGCCACAGGCTTTGCCGGCCATTCTTCCGGCCCTGAGCAGTCAGTATCTGAATCTGGCAAAAAACAGCACACTGGCAATCGCCGTTGGCTTTGCAGATCTCTACGCCGTGAGTGATACAGCGATCACCCAGACCGGAAGAGCCATCGAAGGATTCCTGATCCTTTTGCTGAGCTTTCTCGCACTGAATCTTCTGATTAACGGAGGCATGCAGGTGCTGAATCGAATCGTGGTTCGTCCTGCACAGCGGATCTAGCATCGACCTGTCAGTCCTTAGCTCATGAATTCCCGTCGCATCGCTGCGGTGCTGCTGGTCGTCGCCGCAATCGCTGCGATCCTGCTTCCCTTTGCTTCCGCAACGCTTCTCACAATTGGAATTGGTGGAATCGCATTTGCCGCAGGCATCGGCCAGTTTCTACGCCTTGGCGATGAGAACAACAGTCAGGGAAAACTGTTTCGTGTTCTCTCAGGACTGCTGTACGTCGGTGGCTCAATCTTCATCCTGATTGATCCCATCGACAGTGAAGTCAGCCTCACCCTGTTCGCAGGAATCCTGCTGTTGGTTGAGGGTGTCATGGAGCTTGCCTCAGGAGCCAGTGCATCAGGTCCAGCCGGTGGCCTGAGCATTGTTGATGGCATACTCACCTCCTTAATTGGAGTTCTGCTGGTGGTTGAGTGGCCTTTCGACAGCCTCTGGGCACTTGGAACCCTGTTCGGTGTCGCCTTGTTCACTTCAGCTCTCAACCTGTTCAGATCACCAGCGGAGCAGCCCGGGAATTGATGACCGGGTCACGGACTGCATATCGGAAACGACTTCTCCAGGCCAGACGACATCCATTGCAGACAGTGCTCAGCGTTGTGATCCTGGCCCTGATCGCCTGGGTCGTCTGGTCCACAGCGACCTGGCTCGTTGTGGGTGCTGACTGGTCTGTGGTCTCGGAAAATCTTCCGCTTTTTGCCGTTGGGGCCTATCCGGAGAACGAGCGCTGGAGACCTTGTCTTTGGCTTGGACTGTTGTGCCTGATGACAGCGGCAACTCTGCTGCAGCCACTCGTGTCCGCACGCTGGCGAATCAGTGGTTTAGCTCTGTCATGGTGCTGGCTCGCCATGCTCCCCTTCGGCCTGCTGCTGCTCGCCGGCGGAGCAGGATTGCCGGGCGTGAGCTCGAGGGACTGGGGTGGCTTGACGCTCACGGTCCTGCTCACGGGCTTCAGCGGTCTTCTGGCTTTGCCACTAGGAGTCCTGCTGGCCCTCGGGCGCAGAAGCAAGCTGACACTGCCACGCCATCTTTGTCGCTTTTACATCGATGGAATGCGAGCAGTGCCGTTAATCGCCGTGCTCTTTTTCGGACAGCTGCTGCTTCCTCTGTTTCTGCCGGTCGATATCGAGATCAATCGTGTGCTCCGAGCCGTCGTGGCCTTCGCACTCTTTGCGGCCGCTTATGTCGCCGAAGATGTCCGCGGAGGTTTACAGGCCATTCCAGGAACTCAGCTCGAGGCAGCGGCCGCACTGGGTCTGGGTCCATGGCAGATCCAACAGCTCGTGGTTCTTCCTCAAGCCCTGCGCGTGGCGGTACCGGCACTCACGAATCAAGCCATTGGCCTGCTTCAGAACACCAGTTTGATGGCCATTCTTGGCCTGGTTGAACTGCTCGGGATCAGCCGAAGCCTGCTGGCCAACCCTGCCTATATCGGCCGACACCTCGAGACCTACATCTGGCTTGCAGGCCTGTACTGGCTGGTGTGCACCGCCATGGCCCTCATGGCTCGCCAGCTTGAACGTCAGGGCCCCTCTGCCTCCACTTCAGCCATTCCTTCATGACCATTGCCGTCAGAGCCGAATCCATCACCAAGACCTTCAACGGTTCACAGAAAGCGCTCGATCAGGTGAACCTCAGCGTCAACCACGGCGAAGTGCTGGTGGTGATGGGACCATCGGGTTCCGGCAAGAGCACGCTGATTCGCACGTTCAACGGACTTGAAGCAATCGATTCCGGGCAGCTGGAGATCGTCGGCATCCCCCTGGACACGGATCAGGATGAACGGCAGATCCGGCGGATTCGCCGTCGTGTCGGAATGGTGTTCCAACAATTCAACCTGTTCCCGCACCTGTCGATCCTCGACAACATCACGCTGGCACCGATCCGTGTGAGGAAGATCAGCAGGGCCAATGCAGAAGAACGGGCTCGAGGCCTTTTGGCACAGATGGGGATTGCCGATCAGGCCATGAAATATCCCTCTGAATTGAGCGGAGGTCAGCAACAACGGGTGGCCATCGCCAGAGCACTGGCCATGGATCCCGAACTGATGTTGTTTGACGAGCCCACCAGTGCCCTGGATCCGGAACGGGTCAAGGAAGTGCTGGATGCCATGCGAAGACTGGCTGCCGACGGCATGACGATGATTGTTGTGACCCATGAGCTCGGGTTCGCGCGTGAAGTCGCCGACCGGGTCTTGTTCATGGATGCAGGGAGGGTCGTGGAACTGACGGACTCAGCCACATTTTTCTCCCAGGCGAAGGAGGAACGCAGCCGACGTTTTCTCAATCAAATGGCGCACTGATCAGGAACTGGTCCGCAGGAAACTGTTTTTTGGCTAATGGCTTGGCCATGGTGAGGATGCGTTGAGGACTTGACTGGGTGAGCGATCCATGCAGACAACCACCCCGTGATGCGGTCGAAACCGCCGTTTCCATCCGGTGGAGTGATCGCTTTTCAATGCTGATCGCGGAGACCGGACAGAACGATGTTGCCAGCCTTGATCTGATGGTCTGCCTGCCAGGCAGAGCAACGATGCACCTGTCTGCTCACCCTCACCTCTAGGCGTTATGGACCAACGCGAACGGGTTCAGCAGCTTTGCGAAGACCACGCCGAAGATCTCCGCAGCCTTGCCATCCATGTGGGGGCCCATCATCAGTGGGATCTGACGCTGCCCGTCGCGGTGATCGATGCCCGGTCCGACAGACGGCGATTCCACGTCACCGCGGTGGGAACGATCGGCAATGTTGTCCGGGTCTCCACGACCATCGACCATCCACTGATGCAGCAGTTGTTCGAATTGATCCAGACCAGAAGTGATCAGTCGGCATTGGAGCTCATGCTCAGCAATGCCCACTACGGAGAGGAGTTTGCAGGACTCTTGGAGATCTATCGCGAAGAACGCAGCGGTGGAGCCCCTCTATGGAGCGCGTCGGAGGCGGCAGCCTTCGTCGTTAAATCCAAGCAAGCCTTCGACGACCGAGAACTTGCCATCGTGGCCCTGCTGCCAAGCGATCCGCATGACGTGGTGACGTTTGGCGTCCCCCTTCACTACTACGGAATCGAGACAAGCTGATCCACACGGTCGTGGAGACGCAGCAGCGCATCCTCTGCCGCCGAGAGCTCCCGTTCGGTCACCAACCAACGTTCATTACCAAAAGGAAGGCTGGCCACCTGATCAGACAGCTCCAACTGCAACTGCTGGCATCGCTCAGCCAGGGTCGCACTGAGCTGAAGAAAATGCCGTTGTATCAAGCAGGAGGGTGCAGCGACGGTCAAAATTCCCCCTTGGCGCGGACGGATGGAAGTCTGGCACAAGGGCCTGGGTTCCTAGTTTTGATGTGTTGAAGCAGTCCCCGTGCTGAACCTCCTCTGGGAGATGGCTCCCTGCCTGCTCGGGGGAGCACTGATCGGACGATGGCGACCTCAGTGGATTGCACCGCTGGCTGTTCCACTGGTGCGATTTGGCGTTCCTTTGAGCCTGATGGGGCTGCTGCTGCATGGCGGCATCAACGGTTCACTGTTTGGGATGGCGCTACTCGCAGTCGCAGCCATCGCCCTCATGCTTGTGATCCTGCACTGGTTCAGTGCTGGCATCGCTGCTCTGGGCCAACCGGATCTGCAGATGGGCAGCTGCATCGGCAACACGGCTTACTTCGGGATTCCAGCCACCCTGGCCCTGCTTCCACCGGAGGCCCTGGCGGTGAGCATTGGCTACGACCTGGGCGCAACCCTTTTGACCTGGAGCCTGGGACCTCTCTGGCTCAGCCGAAGAGGCCAAGCGGAACCCATCCGTGAGCGCTGGCGGGATCTTCTTGGACATCTCAGCGCCAGTCCAGCCACAAGAGGATTGCTTGGTGCACTGATCGTGAAGGCAACCCCATGGCATGAACCGATCCGTGATGCTCTTTGGCTGCCGTCGCGGGCTGTGATCGTGCTGGCGCTGGTTGTGGTGGGCATGCGCCTGGGTGATATCGCAGCACGCAAGCTGAACGGCCCGGGAGTCGATCTGACGGCTCCACTGATCTGCAAACTTGTGGTGTTTCCAGCGCTCATGCTTCTGATCAGCCTGGCTTTTCCCCTGCCTGGCTTTGCGCGTCAGGCGCTGGTTCTGCAGGCGGCTGCCCCAACGGCAATTTCCGTTCTGCTGATCGCAGAATCCGAACAGGTGAACTCAGCCAGACCGGCACAACTGATCTTGATCAGCACACTGGTCGCGCTGATCAGCGTTCCGATCTGGGGTCTGCTGATCAGTCCACTGAACGGAACACCCTGAACGTGAGGTTGAGCCTTGCCTGCTTCACGCGCTTTCTCACCGGCAAGCCATGCATCCATAGCGTCTGACAATCAGGATCCATCAGCAGAAGATCGCCGTCAGCCAGTGAGACATCGCAACGGGCTCCACTGACACGATGGCGGAATTGCAAATCCCTGCTTGATCCCAGCGACAGCGAAGCGATCGGAAACGACGCATCAATCTCTGGTTCGTCATCAGCGTGCCATCCCATCCGGTCCTGACCATCCCGATAGAGATTGAACAGACAGCCATTGAACGGCGCTGAGCTTCGGGACGAGACAAGGTCCAGCAATGGCCGGAACCAGTCCGGCCAGCCCGCTCCTCGATGAACTGCACCGCTGTATCGATAGGCAACCTGCTGATCGGCCAGAAAAGCCGTCAGCCTTGGCACACGATGCCATCGCCCATAGACGCGGACCTGCGGCTGATCCCAGCTGATCCGCTGAATGCAGCGATCCATCCAGATCTGGCTGTCGTCAGGTCTCAGCCAGGCTGGCTGATGAGTCCAGTTCGTCACTTCAACGGCCTCGTTTGCGGCCATCCGTTGCACCACCATCAGGGCCGAGCACTCTGGCGCTCGCGCAACCTTGATGGAGCGTGAAGACGGATAACAGGGTGAGCAAAGTTGCCGGCCACAGCCCATAGATTGCAGAGATGGGAGCAAGGATCACGCTGGAAACGTTCCTGAAGCGAGCCAAACAGCGCTTCGGTGATCAGTTCGACTACACCGGCATCCAATGGCGGAGCTTCAAGAGCCCTGTCAAAATTCGCTGTTGCAAGCACCCTGTTCGGGAAATCACCATCACGCCTGAACGACACCTCCAAACCACTGGCGGTTGCAAACATTGTCTGCGTGAGCGACGGGTTGAAGCGCTCGAGCGTGAACTGAACAGAACATCTGCCCAGCCAGCGGCTGAAGTGCCGCGCAGCGCCGCCAAGGCGATCGCAGCCGATTAAACGAGGCGTTCAGCCGTGCAGCTTCTCAAACCAGAAGCCAGCGAGTTGCCAACTCGAAAGCAGGAAAATGCCCAGGAACAACCAGTTGAGCCAGGCAGGACGATCCTTCTTTTCGAACATGCGGGCTGAGGTCGGTGACGTCATTGTCACCCAGAAGCGCATCAAATCAATCGAATTGGGGAAGGCAAGAGCAAGTGGTCAGGCATTGTCAACCTGAAGAGACCTCTTGAGATCGTGCATGCCCTCAAGCTGCTGATGAACAGCTTTGAGCTGTTGTTGAATGTGATCGCTCTGGGGCAGACCACTGAGTGAAGCCAGTGCGAGCTCCAGGTGATGCTTGGCATCAATCAACTGACGGCAATCCAAGCTGCCAGGTTCATAACTCATCCGCAAAAAGCAGCTCAGACCATTCAGCGACAAAGCTCAGGAAATGGCTGTGTGAATTACAACAATCTGAGGTATTGATAACGATTCCGAGCCTAGGCCAGAGGCTTCGATCAAACCTCAGAGACGACCAGGCGCATCGGAGACGGCCCAGAGACTTCTCGATCCTGGCGAACAGCCACCAGGCTGTAAGCCAGTCAGTGTATTGACCTGCATTAATCATTGCCTATCAATCGAGATTCTTGCAAATCCCAAAAGCCAGAAGTTCACTACAGCTACGATGCATCAGCATCAAAAAAAGATAAATGAACAATCGCTCAAGATACAAAGACAATTCAAGGCGCCACAAGATTCCACGAATTCAGATCACCACCACGACGCCTACCCAAATCGGATAGCCGCCGCATTTCCTTCTCCTCAAATAAGTTTGGAAAGCCTGGCTTTTCAATTGGCTCATTGATGGAGACCCATCGCACTTCAACATCACCAAGGCCTCGAAAACGCGTCAAATCAGCAATGGCATAAAGCTCTCGAAGCGCAACAACTTCCGCTGATCGATATTTAACATCGAGACTTCGTGCAGCAACGCTTGCCCAGCCTGGCCTAATATTCATCGGAAGCTCTGGTAGATTGCTGTTGACAATCACCCAATAACGAGTCAAGGGAATGGGAATATTCGGAAATTTTCTTTTCCATATTCCACCAAAAGTCTCTTCTGGCTTAGAAGGGTGCCCACCGTAATAAAGATTACCCTCAACACCACCATCAACATAAAGACCATCACGCATCTCCCTTGGAGGGAAGAGCCCAGGAATTGCGGTTGAAGCCATAAGTATATTGACCATCGCTTCATTACTATTGCTTTTGAGCGACTCTTTTGCTGCCAAGATAAAGTTAAATATTTTCGGAGATGCAAGGTCTAAATTAGTTGACTGAACAAGAAGAGTTCGCCCGGTGCCAGATGACTTAAGGATATTTTCGGCAAGATCAAGGCTGAATACATCGCGGAATGATGTCTCCAAGCCGGAGACTTTCAACAAACTTGAATTATGTGGCAGCAGACGAAGCGGATTTCTCAACATTAATAAATTCTGATCGGGGTTGCGAAAAAAATGATCAATCTTTTTCAGACTTTCTTGTTTACCGATATATGCAAAAGGAGCAATAATCGAACCGACACTGACTCCAGTCACACCATCAAACAAAGGCATCGCCCCCAGCCCCTTTTCGACACCTGACCATCCAACAAGGAATCCAGACCCGAAGGCCCCCTTTTGGCCACCGCCGGAAACGACCAGAAAATTCACGGTTACATCGGGATTTTGCAGATATCTCCGATACATCCGCTCCACCAACATTTCCGCCGATTGTTTTTTATAGTCAAGAAAAGCCCTCATTTCCATCCGCCGGCGCTCCAACAATTCATCTCGCGGAAGAACTTTCCGAACCACGAATTGCTGATTTGCATTGAATGAGGACGACACAAGAAAAGCCGTTATCGCAGCTCCTACAACTGAAATCATTCCCAAACAAAAAGATATGGAAATCCATAACCAAAAACGAGTGGAGCGACTTCTCTTCATCAATCTTTTCTAGCTCCTACTGTTCTGACACAGGGTCGACAAGCATTTCAAGGGCTCACTGCATGAAAGCGAACTGGTTGATTGACGATCAAATGAACTTGACACTTAAAATAGTCCATGATTTTTTGACCCAAAACCGACGGGAAGTGAGGAGAAGAATTAAAACAAACGAAGAATGAACAAGGCATTGCCTCATAAGCCGGAAACTGCTTCGAAGCTGTCAAACACAACGAGCTTGCTGGATTACACCCTGGTTGATCGAATCGCCTGACTGAGCATCGCCTCAACCTTCTGGCCAGCTCATTTCTTCAATCAGTTGGTAATCACTTCAACGTTGACAACCTTCACCGGACCCATGAATTGGTCCGAAAGGTATCGAAGCGTGCGGCCGCGGATCACCTCAACTTCCATGGCATTCCAGGCGCCGCCGATCACGCAGCCCACAAGAGGAATCGTCTTGGTGATCAGGGCTCTCTGCGTCACCCTGCGCCCAAAAACTCTTGTGATCACAGCATTGACCACCCGCAGGCTGCCCTGATTGAGCAATCTGACCACGACCTCGCGTGTTGCGGTCTTCGCAGCCTTCATGCCGAATTCCATAGTCAACTGACTGATCACGCTCGAGCCGAGCACCGGAACGAGCAATTCATAGCGAGCTGTTTCGCTGTCAAGAAAACCTGGACACAACAGTTCGGCTGCACAGGCTGCAGCGAACAATTGCGCTCGAGTGGTGACGGAAAGATCAGCAAGCGCTCCAGCCATGCTCAGCAACGGGTGAGCAGCCAGACCCATGGCAGCGCCGGCGGTGATCACGCGCAGACGCACGTCGCTGAAAGCTTGCTCCGCAAGCTCATAGGCCGTCGCATCTGGAAAGCGCCTGCGAAGCAGCAGCACTTCCTGACGGACATTGCTGACGTCAAAACTGATCACCCAGTCGAGGTAGTCGGCAACCGAACTGAGCGGCAACGCAATCTCCCGATTGATGCCTTCAAGCTATCGAGAGCAGTCGCTGCCTTCATGCTCAACACACATAAAGCAGTCTGAAACGATGAACGCAAACCGCCGATCAACAGACTGAAACCGACAGCACTGATCGCATGAATTCCTGCTTCGGCGATGAACGCCTGATCTTCCCTGCCACCCAGCGCAACCGCATCCCGATTGGAAATGTCCTGGCGGATCAACTCCCAACCCAAGGATTAGTTCTTGAAATTGCCAGCGGATCCGGTGAGCACGGCGTCACCTTCCAGAAACGGTTTCCAGCGCTCACCTGGCAATGCAGTGATCCTGATCCTGAGCATTGCCGCAGCATCGACTCATGGATTCGTCACGAGCAGCTGACTGTGAAGATGCCGGCTGCCCTGCAACTGGATGTGAGAGACCAAGGTTGGCTGAACCGACTGACGGAGCCTGCACAGGCAGTGGTTGCGATCAACCTGCTCCATATTTCTGATTGGGACTGCACAATCGCCCTGTTCACGCAATCAGCGGCCGTGCTGCCAAGCGGTGGAAGGCTTTGCGTTTACGGCCCTTTCAGCGTGGACGGCGATCACGTCAGTGAGAGCAATCGCAGCTTCGATGCCTCACTGCGCGAGAGAAATCCAGCCTGGGGAGTGCGAGACCAGACGACGGTGATGAAACAAGCCTGTGAAGAGGGCTTGAAGCTTCAGAACATCACCTTGATGCCCGCCAACAATCGGATGATCACCTGGGTCCGCTGAAGCGCCAAGTCCCTTGGCAGCCACCCTGCGGTAACCGCACGCGACCAAGACGGTAACAGACACAAACCTAAAGAGGCTTAGAGCAACTTCACAGCTACCCAGCAGCTACCGCGTGGTTGCTTGACAGTGACTTAAAGCTATAGTGCAATCGACGCAAAGACCGAGCGGATGGCGCCCCCACGGGAAAACCAGGTGAAGCTCACGGTTTCCGTTCCACCGAGCCTGCATGTGCTGCTACGCAGCTGGGCTCAGTGCGAGGGTCGCGAGCTGACCAGCGTGGTCTTGCAGTGTGTCGAGCTTTCTGTACGCCAACTCAAAAGCAACGGTTCGATCCCTGCTGGTGCAGTCAGGAACTACGAAGTGGCCTGCGAAGAACGTCTGGCCGCCGGCAGCGCAACGCCATGAACATCGTTCAGATCGAGGATGCCCTGCTCGCCCCCTGCATGGATGCCGTGATCGCCGTCACGGAGCGCTACCAATTCCTGGAAATCCACCGCGGCGCCCGAGTTTTCACCGCGTATAGAGAGATCGACCATGTGATGTATCTGGGGTTTCAAGACGATCTGAACGAACAGGCCCTTAAGCAGCTCAGAGAGCGGGGCTTCCAATTGCTGGAGGCAAGAGAGGGCACCCGTCGAGAGCACCGGTTGCTTCTTCTGACACTGAAGGAGATCGGCTATTCCCACAGCTACGGAGAGGGCTATTACGAGGCGTCGAGATCTCTTGCCCGCCACTTGCGCAACCTCGGGTGGCCGGTGGGAGCGCTCGCACAGCTGCTCAAGAGCCCACGCATCAACAGGGAAGATCCAACCGACTGCCACTAGAAATCCATCCAGTCTCCCGGCCCATACCAACCAAAGGGCATGTCACCCCAGTCGTCATTGATCCCATCCTGATTCGCGGGAATTGGGCCTGAACTGGGTTGTGAACCATCGATACAGCCCTCCGGAGTGCTGAAACCACTGGAGAAGGCCTCACAGTTCACAAGACCTTGCTGAGCCTTAGCCGCAGGCAAAGCCAGAAGAATCAACGAAAACAGTGAATAGAGGAAAAAGCGCGTCATCTTCGTTTGAATCAAAGCCTACACAATCTGCATGAATAATAAGCCCGAAAACTTAACTCGTTTTTCTTAAACCATAACAATAAAAACAAAGAGCTTTAGGTTACATCCATGAAGCGCAACGAAATCTCCAAATCGTTGTAATCAAAATCGCCACCACCATAAATATCTTCAAAACCGAATGCATTTTGGCCTAGCCTCTTGAAATGATTAATACCATCGCTATTAGCATCCAAAAAGGCAAAATAAGGAGTCTCTTTACCTGATACTGTTGTGATAGCAAAAGGCGCCATCATGAAGCCCTCCACAACAGTTCTTACAACATCCTGACGCCCATTTTGATCCAATTCGAAATCTTTCATACTTGATATCAGGTTGCCTTTGTCCAACGCAACCTTCGCATAGCTCGGGTCACCCGGAAGAATCTGCTGGCCTGTCAAAGGATCATTAACAGCACCATTAGCATCAGATACCTTATAGAAACCAGCATACGAATCATTCCCAGCATTGCGCCCAAGCTCAACCACCACATCAACCGACTGATTGCCAGCCAGTGACGTCAGATCAACAACAGGACTGCCTGAAAGGTCCTGAAAGTGACTGGCATTGATAGAAATAATATTATTTTCTTTAGGCGTAAAGAAATTTTTGATTGGATTTACACGCTTGGCATTAGCCCTAGTGGTAAAGAAAACCGATGCATCAACAGGTAAAGAGCCTCCCGAATAATAAAGCTTGAAAGGATGATTCAAAGTGGGATCCGCCACAACATTCGCATACTTGACCTGATTGGCAAATGGCGTATTGAGCGAGGCAGAGAACGTTGCCATAGGCTCCTGGCCCGGCAATTTTGAAGCATTATAATCCTGATTAATAAATCCATCAATCAAGCCATTTTTATGCAACGTTGACATTAAATTTGGGGATTTATTATTGATTTTCGGCAGAACCCCGAGCTTGAGCTGTGCCAAATAAGTTTTTGAAGCTAAAAGACTCTCAATATCAACGAATCCGCCATATCCTTTGCTTTGAGCATTATCAGGATTTAAATTTTGCAAAACAGCACTACCCGCAACAGGTATTATTTTTAAATCCGCTCCATAATAGTGCCTGCCTGCCCATAGCAAAGCAATGATTCCTGCATACACTTGATTGGCAGTTTCCTGGGGTGTTGCGTTACCAATTTCTCCCGGGTAAAATTCTATGTCCTGTGCCCAGAACAACTTGTCTCCCTGTTTCGAAATCTCTGCTGTCGTCATCAGCTCACCGGGATAAAGCAAGGCTGCCTCTAAAATATTACGGGCGGAGTCTCTAATTGTTTTGGAACTTGAGTGATCGACAGCCATTACCTGCTTTGATATCAGGCTCCAAAAGTTATAATTTGCACTTTTATTATTATTGTGGAGAGCATGGCTTACACCCAGAGTTTTTCCAAATAATGGTGTATTTTTCTTCGGCGTACGATCCGCCTGTCCAAACTCACCGATCAAAACAGCACTTCCATCTAAGGAAGAAACAAAATCCCAAGTCTTGGCTTGCGGGTTAGCAGGGTCAGAAGCGGGGACATCAAGATAAAATGCTGAAGCCATTAATCTCCTCTGATCGATTTAACGCTAGCCATCAAAAATCATGCGTCAACACATCGAATATTGAATAGCCTGATAGCACTGAGAACAAGAAAAGAATTTGGCAAAATTCAATTAAAACGTTCAAGCCATGTTCAACACCAAACTTGAATCAATAACAGCAGTATGTCCAAATAAAATCGCAAGCTTATTGTTTTTTTGCTTGTTAAAACCAATAAATTTCCATTCGCAATGCTGCTCGTTTAGCAGGGCATAACTTGTTGCAATGGCTGGAGCCCAGCCCATTGCTGGAGCGCACTCCATGAGCGCAGACGTTGCTCGATCCAGGTATGCCCATCGGCATTGAGATGGATGCCATCCGGCTCCAACCACTGCAGCCATTCAGGCTCAGCCTGCATGGCCCGGTGAAGGCAGAGATAAGGAACATCCACCTCCAGACAGGCTTCCTCGATCTGAGCTTCATGTAGAGCAATATCACTGTTGCGGTACCAAAGACAGTCGGCAAACGGCATCGCCTGTTCATCGACAGGCGTCAGCCCCAGCACAAACACCGATCCATGGGGCTGAATGGCGCGAAGCAGTTGTTCAAAACCGAAGCGAAAAGCCTGCGCATCCAGGGGTTGCCTGCCATCGATACGACCGACCCGAGCCGTGTCATTGAGCCCCACCGACAGCAACAGGGCCTCGGGCTTCTTCCGGCGTAATTCCCCTCGGCAAGACCACTCGCGTTCCCAGCGGGCAGACACCGCCTCAAGACCATCACCGCGAATCCCGAGCCCGTAGATCAGCGGAGCATCCGGGAGCTGCATCCAATGGCAGCGAAGACGTTCACACCATCCGCCTCGCTCACGATCACCCCAGCCCACCACGCCGCTGTCTCCGATCACGATCAGTTGACGGGGAGCCCGCATGAATCCACTGCTGTTCAGCTGAACAGGGTCAGCTTTGCAGCCAGTGCTGCCGTGAGCGATCACTGAGCCATTCACCGGTCAGGGTCAGCACCGCATAGGTGGTGATCAACAGCAACACCGCCGCCCAGTGAAAGGAGCTGAGCGATTCCAGCAGTTGCCAGCCCAGACCGCTTCCACCGATCAGACCGACCACAACCGTTTCACGCAGAATCACATCACTGCGATAGGCCCCATAGGCGAGATGGGAGGGGCTCCTGGGGCTGAGTAATCCATACAGCCAGCTCACCTGGGGCGACGCTCCGCTGCTGGCCAGAGCAACTTGAGCGGAGCCGTCCTGCTGCTCCAGGCTCTCCTGCAGCAATCGCCCCATCACACCGCTGTTATGGAGCCCCAGTGCTAATGCGCCAATGGCCAGAGTTGGCTGGTTGCTCAGCAAGAGCAGGAGCACGGCGAGAGGTGGAGGAATCACCCGTACCAGGATCCAGAAACCACTGATGCAGCGTTGCCAGAGCCGCGCGGGGGTCAGCAGCAGCAGCAATGGCGGCAGACCAATGGCGATGCCAGTCGACAGCACCGTCAGGATCAAGGTGTCCCGCAGCATCGAGATCCAGGGGAGCTCCTCAGCCGCCAGGCGCAGACTGCTGAAATCAGGCCATTGCACAGGAAGCCAGTTCAGGGAACCTGCTTCGGGAAACAGGTGAGCCAGCCAGACACCGCCAAGACCTGCTGACAACCCAACCGCGAGGGCAAACCCCATGACCTGGCGCTGTCCAAATTGAGCCTGTTCACCCCAGCGCCTCCAACAGCGGAGTCCCTGCTCCAGAGCAACGGTGACCAGCGTCAACAACCACAGTCCCGTCCACAGGTCATGGAACTGCAGAGATTTCAGACTCAGTTCCAGATCCATCCCCAGACCGCCAAGCCCGAAGACTCCAAGCAAGGTGGCACTGCGCAACGCACACTCCAGGCGGTAGCCCCCATAACTCACCAGAACCGAGCCCATGGCAGGCGACAAAGCCGTCATGCAGGCAGCCATGGGAGAAGAGCCTGTCTGGAGCATGGCCTGCAGCCGGGAAGGATCAAGGCTTTGCAGCTGATCGCGCCAGACACGGGCGATCAGACACGAATAGGGAATCGAGATCGCCATCACCGCAACCCAGGGATGCAGCCCAAGCACCTGCAGCAGCAGCAATCCCCAAATCAGCTCATGGACGGAGCGGGGGAGGGCCATCAGGCGCTGAAACACGATCGCTGGCCAGACAGGAAGCGACCAGGTGAGCCAGAGGCGCTCCGAACTCAGACACCCCAGCAACACGCCGAACACAAGACTGCAGCTCCATCCAGTGAGTGCCGTGGCGATCGTGACCTGCAGACCGATCAGCAAGGCCTTCAACAGAGCCGGGTCCATGGAAGGACTGACAGCGCCAACCACAAAGGAGCCCAAAATCTCCGCCCCACCGCCATGGGCTCCGTTCAGCACCACAATCAGCACCGGCAGCAGGGCAAGAGCCGGCAACAGCACAAGGGCTGGTGCAGTAGGCCGCATTGCAACGATCACGGCGCATACAGATCGCGCAGATCATCGACTGAGACAGCCGATGCAGGCGCATCGATCACAAGTCGTCCAGCACGAAGGCCAAGCACCCGATCAAAACGATCGATCAGCTCCGGTCTGTGCAAGGACACCAGCACAGCCTGCGCACCACTGCGCAGAGTGCCATCGGCTTCAGAAGTGAGAAGTCGCTCCAGGACTTCGGCCGCAATGGCGGGATCAAGACTGGCAAGGGGTTCATCCGCCAGCATCAGATCAGGTTGTTGACGAAACAGTCGGGCCAGGGCCACTCGCTGCCGCTGACCTCCCGACAGCTGCCCCACAGGACGATCAAGCCCCGTGTCAGCCAGCAGCGATTCCTCCAGACCTGCCTGACGCAAACAGGATCGGCTGGCCTCCGCATCGACCCGCAACAACAGGTTGGCCAAAGCCCACGGCAGGCGATGGCGGCCAAGAGCGCCGGCGTTGACGTTCTGCCCAATGCTGAGTTCTTCGATCAGACGCAGGTCCTGCCAGAGGGTGCCGATCCGCGCGCGCTGTCGCCGGCTGAGCGACGCAAGCGCTGCACCCTGAAAGCGCACGTGCCCTGACGCTGGGGACAGGCTGCCGTTGAGAACACCGATCAGTGAACTCTTGCCGGCACCGCTGCGTCCGAGCAGGGCGATGCGCTCACCGCTCTGGATCCTGAAAGTGACAGCGTTCAGCCGATCCCCGTGGGGACCCTCAACACGCACCTCATCCAGCTCCAACAGCGTTGTCACCTGATCTTGCCCAACTCCCGGCCCACCTTTTCGATCGGCTTGTACTGACTCGCCTCCGCTGGAATGAAGCGCTTGGCAGCAAACAGCTCAAGAATGGTCACCTGACGGGGTGTGGTGGGCTGAAGACCAAGAATCGCTTTCTGGAGGCGCGTGGTGAAACCCTGCCCGAACCGCTGATCCAGCTTGGGGCGAACCACCCAGTGGTAATCAACGTATTCAGGAGTTCTCCAGATCACACTCACCTTTTTGCTGTTCACGCGTCCGTCGTTCACCGCCGATGTCCAGACCTGCTCATTGAGGGCACCCGCTTCGTAGGCACCGCTCTGCACCACGGCGATCGTGGCGTCATGGCTGCCACTGAATCCGGCCCGACCACCACTGAACTGACTTGGTGTCACTCCGGCTTTGGCAAGAAAATGTTGTGGCATCAAACGGCCGGAGGTCGAACTCTCTGAACCGAAAGAAAACCGCTTGCCTCGCAGACTGGTGAGACCGTTAATCGAGCTGATCGGTTGCAGCCCCGAGCTTGTGTTGGCGATGAAGACACTGCGGAAGCGGGCATCAATGTCGCGCTGAGCAAGCACCTGAGCCCCTGGCGTCTGCAGGCGCGCCTGCACACCGGTCAGGCCTCCAAACCAGACGAGATCCAGTCCACCGGTGCGAAAAGCGCTTACAGCCGCTGGGTAGTTGCTGACCGGTACATAGCGCACCTTCACGTTGAGACGTTCACTCAATTCGTCAGCCAACTGGCCATAGAGACGATTCAGTCGCTCAGGATTCTGATCAGGGATGGCCCCCACCTTGAGTGTGGGCTGAGCGACAACAGGCAAGACCGTGACACCTTGGCAAAGCAGCACGGCCATCAGGACAACAGCCCGGCGTTCTCGTGGATGCATGCGTCTAAAAATCTTGTTGGTGATGCGAGTGTTTGCGGACCTCAGCCGCCTGGAAGCAAACGAGAGAGGCGAGAGAGGCCGTCAGCGATCGTCTCACGCGAGACAGCACAAGACAGACGCACGCAGCGATCGTCTCCAAAGGCGCCACCAGGAACGATGGCCAGACCCTCCTCCTCCAGTGCCTTCTTGCAGAAGCTCACCGAATCGCCGCAGCCCTCGGGAAGCTGGGGAAAGGCGTAGAAGGCTCCATTGGGCGGAACGAGCGTGATGCCTGGGAGGGCCTGGAGCCCCTGAACCAGAAGGGTCCTGCGCTCGTTGTAGCTCTCCGCCATTTGTCTCACACAGTCCCTGGAGCCCTCGATGGCGGCGATGGCTCCTCGCTGCGCAAAGCTGCACACATTGCTGGTGCTCTGGCTCTGAAGAGCGGAGGCTGCCTTGATCACTGAGGCGGGGCCACTGAGATAGCCAAGGCGCCATCCGGTCATCGCCCAGCCCTTGGCGAAGCCATTCACCATGAAACATCGATCTCTCAGATCAGGTGCCAGAGCAGCGAAGCTGTGGTGCTCAACGCCGTCATCCAGCAGATATTCATAGATCTCATCGGTCATGACCAGCAAACGCGGATGACGCCGCACAAGCTCGGCCAGTTGCTGCAACTCATCAAGACTGAGGACACGGCCGGTGGGATTGCCTGGTGAATTGATCACCAGCAAACGGGTGGCCGGAGTGATCGCTGCTTCGAGAGCCTGAAGATCCAGGCAGAAACCGTTGAGCGCCGATGATGGGACTGAGATCGGCCGGGCACCGGCCAGGCGTGCCATCTCGGGATAACTGAGCCAGTAGGGCGCAGGAATCAACACCTCATCGCCGGGGTTGAGCAATACCTGGAACAGGTTGAAGATGGCCTGTTTCCCCCCGTTGGTCACCAGCACCTCTTCCGCCGCCGTGGGGAGACCGTTCTCGCTCGTGATCTTGCTGGCGATCGCGCGCCTCAGCGCAGGGTCTCCAGCAGCAGGTCCATAACGCGTGACCCCATCACGCAGCGCCTGAATCGCAGCCTCAACAATGAATGAGGGTGTGCCGAAATCAGGTTCCCCGGCACTGAGGCTGCAGATATCGCGACCCTCCTGCTGCAGGGCCTTAGCCCTTGCACTGATCGCCAAGGTGAGAGACGGCTGGAGGGCTTCAGCCCGGCTTGAAAGGGATGGCGGGCGTGACATCAGAGCGGCACCCCTCCAGTGGATGCGCAGGTAGAAGCTTGATCATCCTGCCTGATGTGGTGTCAAAAACAACAGAGAAGACGTGACGTCCACGACAACTCAGAAACGGATCACACAGCCAGCCTCCAGACCAGGGATCATGTCGGAATGACTGGTGACGACATTGCTTTGAGCTGGGTGCTGGCTGCACGCAGGCCCGAGCAGCTGGCGAGGTTCTATGCCGATCTTCTGGGCACCAGCTTCAAACCTGGAGTGGCTGCCCATCACTGGATTGTGCTTCTGCAAGGCCAGGGAAGCCTGCAGATCTACACACCCTCGCGCAACCGTCCATGGCCTGCCTCAGGCTCGGCTCTGGCGCCATGCCTACAACGGCGGGCAAAGGCTGACCCCCTGCTGGAGCTGCAGGCTTGGCAGCAGCGCGTGATTCAACTCGGAGGCAGGAGCACAGAAGAACCGAGGCTGGAATCCTTCGGAGCGGAATGCTGGTTGGAGGATCCAGAGAGTCAGAGGTTTTTGCTGCTTGTACTTCGGCCTGAATCAACAGAACAGACAATTCGATGACAGAACCACGGCTGAACCGGACGAACCGTGGCGAGCAGAGCCCTCAGGTGGTGGTTGGGCGTGGCAATCCGAATGCTCGCCTGATGCTGATCGGTGAAGCACCCGGAGCTGACGAGGATGCCTGCGGTTTGCCGTTCGTGGGTCGCTCAGGACAGCTTCTCAGTGAACTCATGGTCGAAGCGGGCCTGGATGAACAACACGAGCTCTACATCTCCAATGTGATCAAGTGCAGGCCGCCCAACAACCGCAAGCCCACAGCGAAGGAGATCGAAATCTCCCGACCATGGCTGAAGCAACAGATTGATCTGATTGATCCCGCACTCGTTTTGCTCTCAGGCGCCACAGCCCTGCAGGCGATGCTTGGTATCCGAAGCGGCATCAGCAAACTGAGGGGCCGGTGGCAGAAGCATGACGGCCGCGACTTCATGCCGGTGTTTCATCCCTCCTACCTGTTGCGCTTCCGCTCTCGCGAGGCAGGAACACCCCAGGACCTGACCCTGCAGGATCTGCGAGAAGCCAGACGCAGACTGCATCTGCTCTCGGAGAGCTGAGCTGTTCAGACGCACCGGGATCGATGTCCACTTGGAGCGCCAAAAGTGGCCCGACTGGGACATCGGCAAGTCACTGCGCTGACGTCTATGCCAAGGTTTGGCTCAGAACCCGTCCGATCCATGACCGGCACCTTGACCAGTGCTCCTGAAAGCAGCAGTGAAGTTGCCATCAATCCCCGTTACGACACGGTGATTCGCCGACGAACCACGCGCACGGTCATGGTCGGCGAAGTGCCCATCGGCAGTGAGCACCCGGTGGCCGTTCAATCGATGATCAATGAGGACACCCTCGACATCGAAGGATCCGTGGCAGGGATCCGCCGACTCGTTGATGTCGGCTGTGAGATTGTGCGGGTGACCACCCCCACACTGGCCCACGCCAAGGCCATGGGCCAGATCCGTGCGGCTTTGCGCGCCCAGGGATGCAATGTTCCGCTTGTGGCGGATGTGCACCACAACGGCATTCGGATTGCTCTGGAAGTGGTCAAGCACGTTGACAAGGTGCGGATCAATCCCGGTCTGTTCGTCTTCGACAAACCTGACCCCAACCGACAGGACTTCAGTCAGGAGGAATTCGATGCCATCGGCGAGCGCATCAAAGACAAATTCTCACCACTGGTCGAGGCACTGAAGAGGGAGAACAAAGCCCTGCGGATCGGGGTGAATCACGGCTCTCTAGCGGAGCGCATGCTGTTCACCTACGGCGATACCCCAGAGGGAATGGTGGCGTCGGCCATGGAATTTGTGCGGATCTGCGACGACCTCGATTTCCACAACATCGTGATTTCGATGAAGGCCTCCAGGGCCCCTGTAATGCTCGCTGCCTATCGAATGATGGCCGACACACTCGACAACGCAGGGTTCAATTTTCCCCTGCACCTTGGAGTGACTGAGGCCGGTGATGGGGATTACGGCCGCATCAAGAGCACCGCAGGAATCGCAACCCTGCTGTCAGAAGGTCTTGGAGACACGATCAGAGTTTCGCTGACTGAGTCTCCCGAGAAGGAAATCCCAGTCTGCTACTCAATTCTCCAGGCCATTGGCTTACGCAAGACCATGGTCGAATACGTGGCCTGCCCAAGCTGCGGTCGCACTTTGTTTAATCTCGAGGAAGTGCTGAATCAGGTGAGAAATGCAACCTCTCACCTCTCCGGGCTGGACATCGCTGTGATGGGATGCATCGTCAACGGCCCGGGCGAGATGGCTGATGCTGACTACGGTTATGTCGGCAAAGGTCCGGGCACCATCGCGCTCTATCGAGGTCGCGAAGAGATCCGCAAAGTCCCGGAAGCCGATGGTGTTCAAGCGTTGATTCAGCTGATCAAAGACGATGGACGCTGGGTCGATCCTGAGTGAACTCGTTACTCTGAAAGAGCGGGCCTGAAGGACATCAATGACCACCAAAAGTCCTCGATCGGCTTATGCACAGCACAGGGGTCTGTTGCTGATTCTCGGGGCAGGTGGCTTGACCGCAGCCATCGCCGTTGCGGCACCGGGCCTTGGTCTACCCAGCACCAATTCCTCATCGATCACCAACAGCCCCAAGGAGGTCATCGACCAGGTCTGGCAGATCGTTTACAGAGATTTTCTCGACTCTTCAGGGAAGTATTCCCCTGAAACCTGGACCAGTCTGAGACGAGATCTGCTGGCCAAGAGCTACGCAGGCACCGATGAGTCTTATGAAGCGATCCGAGGCATGCTCGCCAGCCTCGATGATCCCTACACGCGCTTTTTGGACCCCAAAGAGTTCAAGGAGATGCAGATCGACACCTCCGGAGAGCTCACGGGGGTTGGCATCCAAATCACGCTCGACAAGGACACCAAAGAGATTCTTGTGGTGTCCCCGATTGAAGGCACCCCTGCTTCCAGAGCGGGTGTGCAGCCCAAGGATGTCATCGTCTCAATCGACGGCAAATCCACCAAAGGCATGACCACGGAAGATGCTGTGAAGCTGATCCGAGGCCAGGAAGGCAGCCAGGTGACTCTTGGCCTGCGCCGCAAAGGGGAAGTGGTCACGGTGCCTCTCAAGAGAGCTCGCATCGCAATCAATGCGGTTGAAAGTCGGCTCAATACAGCAGCCGATGGCAAGAAAGTCGGCTACATCCGCCTCAAACAATTCAATGCCAATGCCGCCCGGGAGATGCGGGCTGCCATCCGTGAACTCGAAAAAGAAGGCGCTCAGGGCTATGTACTCGATCTGCGCAGTAATCCGGGGGGACTGCTGGAAGCCAGCATCGACATTGCGCGGCAATGGTTGGATGAAGGCACCATCGTCAGCACCAAAACCCGAGATGGCATTCAGGATGTGCGACGCGCGACCGGCAGTGCGCTGACCAACAGTCCGGTTGTGGTGCTGGTGAATGAAGGTTCAGCCAGTGCCAGCGAGATTCTCTCCGGGGCACTCCAGGACAACCAGCGGGCTGTCCTGGTTGGTCAGAAAACCTTTGGCAAGGGATTGGTGCAGTCCGTTCGTGGCCTCTCCGATGGATCCGGGTTGACGGTCACCATTGCCAAATACCTCACCCCCAAAGGCACCGATATCCACAAGAACGGCATCCGCCCGGATGTGGACGTGAAACTGAGCGATCAGGAGATCCAATCACTGACCGTGGAGCAGCTCGGAACCGGCAAGGACAGCCAGTACAGGGCTGCCGAAACCACCTTGATCAAAGCGCTGCGATCACCAAAACGCGGTCAGGCCTATCAACCGGGATCCGCAAACCTGCGCTCAGCTCTTCAGCGATAGGGAAACAGTCCGAATCCCTCACGTTCACTGCGGCTGCCAGTGCGAACCGGAGACCGATTCACTGGGACCGTGGCCATCGGAGGGATGGACACAGGGCTGTTCTGAATCCTGCGCACCATGGTCCTGCATCCACCAGCTGCGTTGATGGCTCCATCAACAGAGGCCAGCTGGATGCGCTGTCCCCATCGCGGTTCCCATCCCCAGATCTGACCCTGGCGGTTGAGGAGATCAACAGCCTGCGCGCGGCTCAGCTGTCGTTCTCGCATCAGGCATGTGGCTGTGGCCAGTGATGCGAGCTGAAGAGAAGAGGTGCGACCTGGCCCTGATGCCGAGGGGTAGCGAGGCATCGGCCTGGACACGGGCATGACGGGACGTCCTCTTCCTGCTGGAAAAGCTCCAAGGGGAAGCCCCCCCATCGGCATCGGTCCATTGCCACCGAACTGACCGAGGGCAGCCAGCGCTAGTTGCATCAGTAATGAATTCATGATTAGTCCCTGTGGATCAGCGTGAAAAAACGTTTTGGCGGCATTCAGGCGCGAACCTCAGCTCCGCAATAGCGATCGAACAACTGCAGAACATCGCGTGGAGGGAGCTTGGCGGTGTATCTGGCTTCAAGTTCAGCCAACTGCTGCTGGCGGGGATAGACACGAATCGAACGCACTTCCGCCGGATGACTCCGCGCAAGGGCTGAGTACATGGCGCGATGGTGCTTCCGATCTGAAAGAGGGCCGCCAACGCAGCGCTGCATGCGATGGGTTGCCTCGTGGGCAAGGGTGTCCCAGACCTGGGCTGGGGACCTGTGCGAGCGACAAACAACAAGGGTGTCGCTGCTTGGGTGATACAAGCCCTGAAGCCCTCGTCGAGAGCAGTCTTTCTGAACCACACGCACACCAGCCCGCGTGAGCTTGTTGCGCAGAACATCAATGGCTTCCCAGGACACCGCATGCGCTGGAATGGCTGCAAGAACTGGCAGGCAGACGGCTGGAAGCCAACACCGCCAACATCGAAGCAAAGATCGGCTCAAATGCCCTGAACAGCATGGGACCGTTCCAAGTTCTTATGCGGAGATCAAAAAACCATCACCCAGACGGGTGATGGTTATGAGCGAATATGACTGTCGTGTTTTAAAAAGGTCTGAATTGCTCAGGCAACGGGCTGCATCAACCCACCACCAGGCGAGGAATCATCGTCGTCATTGTTCTGAGAATCGTCCTGCCACAGGGCATAGACACCAAGAGCTGCAGCACCAATCAGGCTTGAAAACAAACCCATGGAACCCACGCTGCTGATCGGATCAATGAATTCGCCCACGTGGTCCATTTCTCTCCGGCCAGTGTAACGAAGAATTGCGCATTGTGTAGGAATTTTCTCATCTTTGACTGTTCGCAAGGATCAGGACCAAGGGTCAAACGCTGAGAACGGCCTCGTTGCGTGCGGTTTGCTGCTGTTCGCGCTCTTCGGCTGTAAGTCCTTCGGCATCAGGAATCTGAGCGGCCATCTGCTCGAGCCAGCTCTTGATTTCCTCTAGCTGCTTCTCCATCGGCAACACTCCAAGACCTCTGGCCATCACCTTGGCCGTCGCACCAGACCCGGGCTGATAAACGAGCCGACCATGTAGGTGCTGCGGCAACCCCTGGCGTAACAGGCGAAAAGCCGGTTCTTCCATCGGTGTTTCAAGAGCAATGTTCGGCTTCTCAGGACGAATGCGTGAAAAACCGCAGCGTTTAGCCAGAAGCTTCAGATCCATCAGCTGGAGCAGCGACTGAACCGGACCGGGCAGAGCGCCGTAGCGATCGGCCCAAATCGCTGCAAGTTCAACCAACGACTCGCTGGTGACACACTCTGCTGCCGATCGATAAGCCGCCATCTTCTCGTCGGCATCGGTGATCCAGTCAGCGGGAATGAACGCAGTGACCTGGAGATCAACCTGGGTGTCATCAACTGCAGGAATGTCCTGGCCCTGAATCTCAGCCAGGGATTCCTGAAGCATCTCCATGTAGAGATCAAATCCGATGGCTTCCATCTGCCCGCTCTGCTGGACTCCCAACAGGTTTCCAACCCCGCGGATCTCCATATCCCGCATCGCCAGTTGATAACCACTGCCCAGCTGGGCAAATTCCTGAATCGCCCTCAGCCGCTGCCGTGCCGCTTCACTGAGAGAGGCATGACCGGGATAGAACAACCAGGCATGGGCCTGGATGCCACTGCGACCGACACGTCCTCGCAACTGATAAAGCTGCGCCAGTCCGAATCGATGGGCATCCTCGATCAGGATTGTGTTGACTCTGGGGATGTCGAGTCCGCTTTCCACGATCGTGGTGCAGAGCATCACATCCGCTTCACCGCCGTTGAAAGCGACCATGGCACTCTCCAGCTCGCCCTCAGCCATCTGACCGTGCGCCACCAGCAGTCGCAGGCCGGGAAGCATCTGACGCAGCTGACCAGCCACGTCTTCAATTCCCTCAACTCTCGGGACCACGTAAAACACCTGGCCACCGCGATCAAGCTCCTGACGAATGGCACTGCGAACCGCTTCTTCATCAAGAGCGGCCAGATGGGTCTTGATCGGTCGGCGCAACGGAGGGGGAGTGGTGATCAGGCTCATCTCCCGCACTCCTGAAAGGCTCATGTAGAGCGTGCGCGGAATCGGCGTCGCCGAAAGAGTGAGCACGTCGACGTCCTTGCGCAGGGCTTTGATCTTTTCCTTTTGGTTGACACCGAAGCGCTGTTCCTCGTCCACCACCAGCAGGCCGAGCTTGTTGAACACCGTGCTCTTGCTCAGCAGCTGATGCGTTCCCACAACAACATCGATGGTTCCTTGCTTGAGACCTTCAAGAATCGATTTGCGCTCGCTGGTCGTTCGGAAGCGATTGAGCAAGGCCACCTTGATGGGATAGGGCGCAAAACGCTCCGAAAGCGTTCGCCAGTGCTGCTGGGCAAGCACTGTTGTGGGAGCCAACATCGCCACCTGTTTACCGGCCGTGATCGCCTTGAAGATGGCCCGGATCGCCACCTCCGTTTTGCCGAAGCCCACATCACCGCAAACCAGTCGATCCATCGGCTGAGACTTCTCCATATCCCGCTTCACATCAGCTGTGGCCTTGAGCTGATCCGGGGTGGGTTCATAGGGGAATGACTCCTCCAGCTCGTTCTGCCAAGGGCCGTCAACCGGAAACGCGAATCCAGGTGCCTGATGTCGTTCGGCGTACAGCTTCACCAGGTCGAGCGCCACCTTGCGCAAGGCCTTGCCGGCACGTTCCTTCGCCTTGACCCAGGCCGATCCGCCCATCTTGCTGAGCTGGGGTGGAGCATCACTGTTGGCGCGATAACGACCGAGGCTGCCCAGCTGGTCTGCCGCCACGCGCAGGATGCCGTCGGCATACTGCACCACCAGGTAATCACGCACCTCGCCGCTGATCGCCAACTTTTCCAGCTTCTGGAAACGTCCGATGCCGTGATTGCGATGCACCACGAAATCCCCGGGCTGCATTTTGTTGGGATCCACCGTGCGACTGGCTGCCTTACGGCGGCGGCGCACATAACCGGTGCTGGTGAGGGTTTGCTGCCCGAAAAATTCACGGTCAGTGATGAGAGCGATCCGCCAGGCGGGAAGCTGCAGCCCCTCGAGGTCAGCGGTGCCGCGTGTCTTCAAAGCAACAGGTGTTCCCTGTTCAATCAGACGCTCAATCGCCGGCGCATCCGCGGCATTGGGAACGAAACGACTGATGCAGTCGTGCTCTTCCAGCAAGGCAACAGCTCGACTGGGCTGGGCAGACAGCAGCCAAACAGCCTGTTTCTCCTTGCCGTAGCTCTTGATCAGTTCACCAAGCTTTCCGAACTGATTGGGATAGGCCGGCACAGGACGACTGTTGAAATCAAAAGCGTTGGGATGGGCATCACTTTCCTGCAACTCGGCCAGGTCAAAGCCTGGGAAAGCTTCTGCCAGCCCCATCGCCTCCTCGATGTCGCGATGCAGGATCGGTAAGGGCAACGCCAGTTCGTTGTGATGCTCCCTGGCATGGTCGAGCCACTGGTCTCCATGAGAGCGGCCATGACGCCGCTCATCAATGGCCACACAGCTGTCGGCCGGGAGATAGTCAAGAAGTGAGGCAGGCTGCTGCCAGGCCAGGCCAAGCAGGCGGCGCATGCCCTCGGGAGTCCCCCCCTCCAGTAATTCAGCCAGAGATTCCTCACTGAGAAGCTGATCAAGACCATCGGGCATGGCATCGCGCAGCTGTTCAGCGATCAAGGGACTGAAGCCTGTCGGCGTCAGCCTCAGGCTTTCGATCGGATCGAGGGAACGCTGGCTGGCGGGATCAAATTCACGCAGCTTGTCGAGCTCATCACCGAAGAACTCCAGACGCACCGGCAGTTCACTGCTGACAGGAAACACATCAACGATGTCGCCACGGCGGCTCCAGGTTCCTTCCTGGTCGATGGTCGAAACCCGTTCATAACCAAGCTGGGCCAGGCTGGTGGCCAGATCCTCAAGGTCGACGCTGTCGCCTTTGCGAAGGGTTCGGCATCGATCAGACAGAGCCTGCGGGGGTGGCAGATGCGGTTGAAGACAGCGCTCCGTGGCCACAATCGCCAGATCGCGACTCTGTTGATCCAGCTGCAGTTCACTGAGCACCTGCAACTGCCCCCAGGTGATTTCACTGGTGGGGTCAAACGGTTCATAGGGCGAACCTTCACTGGTGGGATAAAGCTGGGCACTGCGCCAGCCCATCAGCTCCAGAAGCGCCGTCCAGCGACCGGCCTCCTCGAGAGTCGGAACGACCACAAGCAGAGGCCGATCCTGTTGGCGCGCCAGGGCACTGGCCACGAGAGCCCTGGCTCCACGACCACCTCCGCGGAGCAAGAGCCGGTTGGGGCGATCAATGCGTTCGCCGAGCTCACTGGTCAGCGCTGAGCACTGCAGCAGGCGCACCAGGGAGCTGAGGGGCATGGCAGGACCACTGACGGCAACGCATGATTGTCGCAATTCACTGTTCGCCACTGCGTGCATCACGACGCGCTCTTCGGCCATGCCTCGATTCCGCTGCCCTGATTGCTGTTGTGGTCCTGCGGTCGTGCTGCACCCGCCGAAAGGGGCCCTGCCTGTGTGCTCCCGTTGCGGCACCGTGATGGAACGGCAGCCAGTGGTTAAGCCCATTCCACTGACAGTTTTTCTGGCCGTGAGCACAGCCCTTGTGGGACTCTCCATACCAGCGCTTCTGGGCCCTCCACCTCCACCAAGACCTCCGACAGCGGAGAACCTCGCTTAAGTCATCCCTTCACACCCAAACGGATCCAGACCAAGCTCCACCATGAACAAGCCGAGCATGAATCGATCGAGCCGCCTGGAACGCAGATTTGAAGGGCTGATCTGGAAGTTCCGACTGGTCACTCTGATTCCGGTGGTGATGAGTCTGCTGGGGAGCATCAGCTGTTTTGTCATCGGCACCTACGCAGAGATCAGCGTTCTCAGGAAAGTCTTTCGAGGTGACTTCACCCACGACAACAGCACGCTCTTGATCGGGAAGGTGGTGGGAGGCATCGACTACTACCTGATCGGAATCGCTCTCCTGATTTTCGGTTACGGCATCTACGAGCTGGTGATCTCCGACATCGACCCGCGACAGACCGATGAATCGTCTTCAAGACGCAACCTGCTGAACATCCAAGATCTCGATGGTCTGAAGCAGAAGCTCACCAAGGTGATCATCGTTGCCCTGATCGTGACGGCGTTCAAGGTGATGGTGAGCTTTGAGGTGACCTCCATCACCGAGCTGATTCAGTACTGCGCAGGCGTGCTGATGTTGGCGTTCAGCTCCTACCTGATCGGGCGCACCGGTAAACACTGACCAAGTGCCACTTCCTCCCCCTTGAGGATGAATTTGTTCATCCACAGGAGTGAGGTGAGCCAGCCATAACTGAGCGGACCTTGAAAAGGTTCCTGCCTGATGGCATCAATGACCACCAACACACAACCGGCGGCAATCCAACGACGACTTGAGCGTCAACGACAGCATGAACGCCGCCGATCGATCCCTGTGCACATCCTGCAGCGCAATGACGCTGTGCTGATGCACCTCGGACTGGCGCATCTCGGTGCCAACCGTCTGCTGCACAACGGGTCCGGTGAACGCGACGATCTGGTGCAGGAAGGCCGCTATGGGCTGATCCGAGCTGTGGAGGGTTTTGAGGCCAGTCGCGGCCACCGCATCAGCAGCTACGCGATGCCGAGGATCACAGGCCAGATCAGGCATTACAGGAGAGACCGGCTGCAAACGATGCGAATCCCCTGGCGACTGAGTGATCTGCATGCCCGGGGAATGAAGGAGCAGGAGCAGCGATTGCAGGCAGGGCTGCTGCAGCACAGCCATGAGGATCTCGCGAAACAACTCGGAGTCAGCACTGATCGCTGGCGAGAAGCCTGTCTGGCACATCGCGATCGTCGGATCCAGTCACTGCATCAACAGCGCGGCAACAGCGATGGGGCTTCTGAACCAGAAGCCCGGATCGATGGTCTGCAAGATCACAGATGCCAGCCGGCTGATCCGCAGCAGGAATGGCTGATCCAAATGCTGAACGGCTTGGAGCCGAACCATTGCCGTTGGCTCTGTGCGTTCTGGATCGATGGGCTCTCCCTGACGGAGATTGCACGCCGCGAAAGCATCGACCGGCAGATGCTGCGGACTGCACTACGAGGAATGCTCAACACCCTGCGTGCCGAAGCCGGTCGACATTTCAGCCTGACAACCCCAGAAGCCAAGCGGCAACGATCGCCAGGCCTGCCGCCCAGGCGGTCTGCAGACCATTGACCAGCTCGTTGCTCAGCCAGGACCAGCGGTCCTGGCCCAGAGCTCCCAGCAAACTTTCCAGCAGTGTGGCGATCAAACCCACCACCAGCACAACAGCAAAAGCAGCACCGGATTGAAGCAATCCAAGAAGAGCCATCACGACCGTCATCACCAGGCTGCCAAGTGCACTGGCCAGGGTTCCTTCCACACTCACCGCACCCTCCGTCCCAGGCGGCACCGGCCGGAGGGTGGTGATCAGCAAGGTGGTCCTGCCCCAGCGCTTGCCGATCTCACTTCCGAAGGTGTCGGCCAGCTTGGCCGCAAAACTCGCGCAGAAGCCAATCAGCAACAACGTTGGCGAGCCAATGCGAGCGGCGATCAGCAAAGCGAGCACAAGACCGGTGAAGGCCGATCCCCAGACATTTTCTGGGCCGCGACGACCGCCCCGACCCTCTGCAAGACCAAGCTCCTGTTTCCTGGCAAAGCCCAGCTTGGTGACAAGAGAACCGAGCACGAGATAGGCCACAACGGCCAACCATCCGCGCCAGGCCAGCGAGCCCCAGAGCACGGTGCCAAGGATGCCTGCATGACACCAACCGGCGCGCGTGAGCAACGGAAAGCGCTGCGCAAAACTGATCAAGAGGGCATTAACCAGGAGCGCGGTGAACCACAGCGCAGCGGTTTGAGACGGAAGCTCAAGAGGTGTGGAAAACATCAGGCTGTGTTGCACTGCCCTAAGCATCAACGCTGAAGGGAGCTTCGGCACGGATAATCAGCTTGACGATTTCCCCGCTCAGGCATGGTGCTGAACAGAAAGGGTTTCTTCCTTGAGCTGGGAGACCAGGAACCGCAAGCGGCGGCAACCAAGCCTGAACCCAAGCAGGTGAAGGTGGAGAGCGCTGCTGAGGCAGCCCAGCCCGCAGCGGCTCCAGCTCCAGTCGAAGAGACATCCCCTGCTTCTCCTCCTGCTCAAACTTCTGCTCCTATGGCTGTTGCTGCTGTGGCTAGTGCGGCTGAGAGCAAAACCGACACCACAGCAGAGAGCAGCGGCAACGCACCCACAGTGCAGACATCGCAGACCACAGCAGAAGCCATCGCCGCAGAGCTCGCCGCCGCAGAAGCCGCAAAACCGGAAATTCAGTTGAGCACCTTTGCTCCAGAGGCGCTTCAACCTGGCAATTCGATCCGTCCCGGCAAGCGTCGCCCAGGCAACAACCTGTCCGGATTTCGCAGCATGGCCAGCGAGCTGTTCACGAGCTGAGCGATCAGGGGCAGCCCTGTCAGGCACAATCCTGATCTGATCCATTGAGGTTTCATTCCATTGATTCTTCCGCGGACGATCACAGGCGTGACGCACCTTCTGACCCGACCAAAATGAAACTCGCTCAGTCACCCCTGCAGTTCTTCACGAGCCGCCTCAGTCAGCTGTTGAAGCAGGGAGATCCTGGACAAATTCGGCGTTCACCACGATCCGAGCTTGGTGTGAGAGAGGTGCTTCAAGGCCCCTCCTCCGTGCAGATCGCGCTGATGCAGCGCATGGGAGTGACCGGCAGACCCTTCATGGATGCCTGTAAGCGCCGGAGCCTCAGCACTTGAGCGTGCGCCAGTTGCTGAAGCTGCTGATCCCAGCCACAGCAGCGGTGGAACTGCGCAGGATGGTGTCACCCAGAGACGCAAAGATCCAGCCTGCTGCTTGAGCTGCTGCCAGTTCCTGCTCGCTCCACCCCCCCTCGGGTCCGATCGACAGCCAGATGAATCGATCCACTGAGGCCTGAGTCTCGAGCAACTCAGACAGTTGAGGACTCTCCAGCTCGCGAGCGACAGCAATCAAACGCAGGTCGTGCGGGCCAGGCGCGTTCCACCACTCTGCGGCGGAACAGACTTCAGCCAGTTCAGGAGCCCAGAGCCGCTCGCACTGTTCAACGGCTTCCTGCAAGATCGAGCTCCAACGCTCCGGACGATGCTCAGCCTGAGGAACGGAACGTTGACAATTCAGCGGCTGCAGCCGATCCACACCCAGCTCACAGGCCATGCGCATCACGTCATCCATTCCTCGACGGATCAATGCAATGGCCAGGCCCAGTTTCGGCCTTGGAGAGATCACAGTCTGACTCGGCGCCTCGATCTCTGAGCACAACTCGAGTTGATGGGCGTCCAGAAGACGAGCCACCCAGAGGTTGCCCCGACCATCAATGACATCCACCTGAGCACCCTGCTTCAGCCGCAGAACCCTGCGCAGATAGCGCGATTCATGATCCTCAAGCACAAAACGACGACGCTCGTCCGCAGACTGCAACCTGCGGGAGTCGATCATTAGGCGACGTCGTTCCGCCACGACAACGCTCAACCCATGCCGGGGAACACACTGTCGGGATGGTCCTCCACCGGCCAGTCGTCATTCACACCACCGATCAACAGTTCCTCAAGCTGCACCACATCAGAATCAAGCTGACGCAGGGCATTGATCAGAACATCGAGGGCAATTCCATCACTGGTGCCCAGATCAATCCAGCAACGGGCCCAGTCCTGCTGGTACTCCATCTGGCCCATGTTGTGCATCAGAGCCGGCATCACCCCTGTTGTCTCCTCGGTTTCGTAGTTCATCCAGCTGAGCTCATCGCCTTCTTCGTGAACCTGCAGGCTCTCGGCATTGAAACCGCCAAGACGTCCCAGCACATACCAGCTGTCAAAGATGCCATCCACATAATTCCGTTCTCCCTGACTGGGAATCTCACTGAATCGCAACCAGACCCAGCAATTGAAGGGATCAACCTCTCGGAAGCGAACGCGCATGACCCACCGCTGACTTCGTCATCATCGCCGGCGACGGAGCAATCGACCATGCTGGGGAGCCAAGGCAGCCCAGACCGGGGCATTCGATCGGAATGCTGGAACTCACGGATATCAACTACAGACCTGCAACCGCAGAACGCTTGGTCTTGAACGGCATTCAGCTGAAGGCCGATTCCGGGCGCCCATTGCTGATTTCCGGCGACAGCGGCAGTGGAAAGACCAGCCTGCTGGAGGTGATCAGCGGGATGGCCGGTGCTGACACCGGCAGCATCAGCTGGCAGGGGCAGCCGCTCAATCAGCGCCAACGACGCTGGCTTTGCGGAGTGGTGTTTCAGTTTCCGGAGCGACACTTTCTGGGCCTGAGCGTCAACCAGGAACTGAAGCTGGGCCACAGGCGACTGAGCAGTGAAGCGATGATTTCGGCGCTCCGAAAAGTCGGACTCAGCAGAGTGGACGGGCGTCAGGCTCCGGAGCGACTCAGCGGCGGACAGCAGCGGCGTCTGGCCCTGGCGGTGCAGCTGCTGCGCAAGCCGGATGTCCTGCTGCTCGATGAGCCCACCGCAGGACTCGACTGGTCAGTGCGTGGCGAAGTGCTCGAACTGCTTGACCGGCTGAGCCAGGAGCGTTTGCTGATCGTGGTGACCCATGAGCCGGAACTGTTCCAGGGATGGAGCTGTGAGCAGCTGCGCCTGCGCGATGGCCGACTGCATGCTCTGTCACCATGACGCCTGGATTGTTGTAAAGCCATGGCTGATCGGTTGGTCCGAGCCACCGCAGCAGGTGGGGGAATCAGGCTTGTGGCGGTGACCACCGGTGCAACCACTCGTGCCGCACAATCACGTCACGGACTCTCATATCTCACCACGGTGATGCTCGGCAGGGCCATGGGTGCGGGTCTGCTGCTGGCGAGTTCCATGAAGGTTCGGCATGGTCGCGTCAACCTGCGCCTGGGATCAGATGGTCCTCTCAAGGGCCTGACAGTGGATGCCGGCCGTGACGGAAGCGTGCGTGGCTTTGTGGGCAACCCCTCGCTTGAACTGGACCCGATCCGCGATTCAGCAGGACAAGCCAGTTTCGACTTCGCCTCGGCGGCAGGAACGGGTTATCTGCATGTGGTGAGGGACGACGGCAAAGGCGAACCCTTCAGCAGCACCGTCGAGCTGGTCAGCGGAGGCATCGGAGAAGATGTCGCGTCCTATCTGCTCCACTCCGAACAGACACCTTCTGCAGTGTTCGTGGGCGAAACGATCAACAGCGAAGGATTGCAGAGCAGCGGAGCGCTACTGGTTCAGGTGCTGCCCAAGGCCGCAGAAGAGCCAGCCCTGGTTGCTCTGCTCGAAGAGAGGTGCCGCGAGATTGAGCATTTCAGTCAGAAGCTGCACCGCTGCGGAGACCATCCGGAACAGTTGCTTCGAGAGGTGTTCCCAGATCTCGATCCTCAGCCCATCCCCAGCAGCGAACCAACGCAGACGGTGCAGTTCCATTGTCCCTGCAGCCGCAGACGCAGCTTGGGCGCACTGATGTTGCTGGGAAGAGAGGAACTGCAGTCCATGCTGGAGGACGACAAGGGAGCGGAACTCACCTGTCATTTCTGCAGCGAAATTTATCGATTCGATGAATCAGAGCTGCAGAGCCTGATTGAGGGAATGATCGAATCAGGCAAGTAACAGAGCTCCGGCAAGCAACAACAGCAGGGTGGGCAGTGCCTGCCATTGCTCGACACCCAGTGGCAGACCCGCCTGACCAGTGACAGCACTGAGCAATGCACCCAGAGCCAGGCCGACAACCAGGAGTAGAAGGGTCCAGCCAAGGGAGCCCAGGGGCCGGCGGCCTCGCTTGACCTGACTGATGAACACCGCAATGGTCGACAGGGCCAGAAGCAGATCGACCGTTTGAGGAGCCAGCAGCAAAAGCAGCAAGGCCAACGCTCCTGCAATGGAGCGCACAACAAGACCTTGACCCTGCACCAGTTGCAGATCGGGCATAAAACCGGCACCACTCAGCGACGGTGCAGGCAATGACATGCCGCGTAAACGGGTCAGTAAAGCTGCAGGCCCATTACCGCTGCTGGGCACTCCGGCGGACACCTGTTGACGTTCCACCTGTGAGGCAGAGGCTGCTGCCGAACTGAGGCGGCCGGACTGTCGATCTCGTAGACGCTCCATCAGGACTGCGTCGTAAGCAGCCTCGACTCGAGCGCGGGCGACTGCGTCATCACCACAGGAAGCAACAACCCGATCCCTTGCTTTTTGAACGTCATCAAATCCGGCGCCAGGTTTGACGCCGAGCAAGGAATAGGGATCTTTCGAATCCGAGCCTGGATCCAGCCCTGCAGCCATTGATCAAAGAATTTCTGACTAGAGATTATCGAGAGACTCGCCCAAGCGAGCACAAATCTTGGATACGGAAGTGACTCAGAACAAAGGTGGACCGTGGCGGAATCCCTGCTGGCGCTCGAAACGGTGCCGAAAACGGGGCACATCAGCATTCAGCAAGACCTGACGGTGTCTGATCAAGGGCATTTGGGGAGGCTGGTGATATCCCTCCAGCACCTCAACGTGATCGCAATGATCACGAAAACAGACATAATCAGTGCCGCCGTCATCACAAGGACGGTGCAGCCAGAGGGTGTCCACAGCAGACCGCTTCAGAGTCAATATTCTGGCGATCGATTTGCTTGCCCGTGACTGAAAAGCGCTCGCGAGTGAATCTCAACATTTCAACAAGGATTGGAATTCAAGCCAGCAACGGCTTCGATCCGATCTGAAGACAACTCTGCAACCAGCTTGAGAGCAGCTTCGTGCAAACCAGCGCAGATTCAGCGGAGAACAGATTTGGAGCAAGTGGCGACCAAGACCTGACATTTAAACAATACAGTTTTCAATATTGATCAAGATCTTTCTGAGTAGCGTCTTTGCAGTTTTCATCCAGCAGAAAAGTTATCGACTTCGGAGGAGCATCTTCAAAGTAATAAGCCTCCCATTCAGACTCGTACAGATCAGATCCAGGCTGATGCCCCAAACGCTTTAAGGCCAAATCGGCATGCTTGTAGGTCAGACCCTTTTCGATTGCATTGGCTCTTAGATCTTTACTGCTATAAAGAGAATCAGTCCCCCAGCACCACTGGGCCATGTGAACCGCTTCATGATGAAGTGCGCGTTCAACCAAAGCGAGTGATTGTGCCGATTTTGGGCAAATAATCAAATATGGGTTGGGACCATAATTCACGAACATTGCATAGTGATCCGCTTTGCATTGGTCTTTGATGACGACTTTGCCGCGATACTTTCGAACTGAAACAACCACTGGATGAGAGTCAAGAACACCTCGAACCGCTGAGACCTCAAGCGCTGATGCCGAAGGGAAGGGAAAGAGCAGTACTGCAAAAAGAATGAAACGCTCAACGGAGAACACAACAAGCTCCCAAGTGCATTACCGAATCAGATTAATCAATCGAAGACGCATTCAAGACAACGACAGCGACCAACCATCCGAATCCCATGTTTCAGAGAAGATGATGCGTCGCAATCATCCAGTCAGTCAAAAGAACAGAGCAACGTCGCACAACACCAAGGACTGCATCGGACCGGGACGTCACCAACGTGGCAGCGTGGTCGCTACAGCGCTCAAGCATTGCAGCTCTCCGTTACCAGACCACTTGTGCGCACTGCTGATGTGCTCTCTGCCGATCAGCGCATCACAGAGGGGCCTCAGTTCAGCGAAGGAACTGTTTCTGGAGGCCATCAGACGCAAAATCCAACGCTGCAGATGGCAGTCACAATGACGTATTGGCGTTTTGTCACACGACTCCTACACCATGCATCCAAGGTTTGGAGCACTCAGCGCAACCAGACAGAACAGAGTCGGTCAGTTGTCAATGATCGGCGCGTGATTCAAACGATCCTCAGTACAGACACTCATCCAAAACAACACCAACGACAGAACCGGATTGAAACGTTGACGAACTGATGCATGCAATGCATAAATGAACATAGATAAGGTTTATCGATGCTTACTGGATCTGATCTTCTGGCGAAGGTCAAAGACCTTGGCGATGTCTCCAAAACCGACCTTGCGACAGCTTGCGGTTATGTCACCGATAAAAAAGATGGCGGTCAACGGGTCAACTTCACAGCTTTTTATGAAGCACTTCTGAGTGCCAAAGGTGTCGAACTGGGCACGGGTACTGCCGGAATTGGCAAAGGTGGTCGCAAACTGAGCTACACCGCCAAAGTTCAAGGCAACGGCAATCTGCTTGTGGGCAAGGCCTACACCGCCATGCTTGACCTCAACACAGGTGACGAATTTGAAATCAAGCTCGGTCGCAAAGCCATTCGCTTGATTCCTGTTGGCTCAATGGATGAAGAAGGCGAAGAGTGATCAGCTGAACGGCCTTCCGGATTTGAAATCAACTCAAAAGCCCTCTCCTGTTGAGAGGGCTTTGTCATCGCTGATCAGTCAGAGAGCTCTTTGAGTCAGAGACTGATCGGCTCAACTCCACTGACGACTGGAGCCACAGCGTTCAGCTCAAGATCGGGATGCTCTTCATGAAGCTGATTGAGATTCCAGTCGTTCTTGAATAACAGAACCGGTCGATTCCATGCATCCCTCACAGTTTTGCAATTGAAAATTCGACCGACTTTCTCCAGAGACGACCAGCCACCGGTGACCCAACGAGCCACTTGATAACCCAGCGGCTCCAACCGGGTTTCAACACCGTATTCATTCTGAAGACGATGCTGCACAACCTCAAGTTGCAGCTGACCGACTGCAGCGAGGATCGGATCTCTTTTGCTTTCGTCATTGTCATAGAGGATCTGCACAGCTCCCTCTTCACGCAATTCATTAACCCCCTTTCGGAAATTCTTGAATGCGGAGGGGTTGGGATTACGCAGCCAACTGAAGATCTCTGGACTGAAACAGGGAATTCCCTCGTACTCCACCTTGGTTCCGGTGTAGAGAGTGTCGCCGATTGAGAACATCCCTGGATTGTTCAGTCCGATCACATCACCTGGGAACGCATCCTCCACAACCGCACGATCCTGTCCAAACAGTTTCTGTGGACGTGACAAGCGAATGGCCTTGCCCGTGCGGGCATGACGGACTGTCATGTCCTTTTCAAAACGCCCACTGCAGACACGGACAAAAGCGACCCGGTCTCTGTGACGAGGATCCATGTTGGCCTGCAGCTTGAACACGAAACCACTGAAGTCAGGCCGCAACGGATCGACCGGACCGTCTTGCCCCTGACGCGCCACAGGCTTTTGAGCCATCTCCAGAAATGCATTCAGGAAGGGACGCACGCCGAAATTGGTCATGGCCGAACCAAAGAAAACTGGTGTCAGCTCGCCGGCATGCACCAGCTCGAGATCAAGTTCAGCCCCTGCCGCTTCCAACAGCTCCATCTCCTCAACCGCCTGCTCAAGCAGCTCGGGTTCCACAAGGTCTTTGAGATCAGGGTCACCCAAAGAGAGATGACGTTCTTCCGACTGGCGCCCACGTTCAGCACGACTGAACAGAATCACTTCGTGGGAACGACGATCAATCACTCCGCGGAACTGCTCGCCACTGCCGATCGGCCAGTTCACCGCCCAAGGGGTGAGTTCCAGCTCCGATTCAATTTCATCAAGGAGTGCGAGAGGTTCCCGACCCGGTCGGTCCATCTTGTTGATGAACGTGAAGATGGGAATTTCCCGCATGCGGCAGACCTCAAACAGCTTGCGGGTCTGGGGCTCTAGCCCCTTGGCAGCGTCTTCAAGCATCACGGCGTTATCCGCTGCTGCCAAGGTCCGATAAGTGTCTTCCGAGAAATCCTGGTGGCCTGGCGTATCCAGCAGATTGATGGTGTTACCCGTGTAATCGAACTGAAGAACGGTGGAGGTGATCGAAATACCCCGTTGCTTCTCAAGCTCCATCCAATCGGACGTGACCTTGCGCTGCTCACCACGGGCTTTCACCGCACCAGCCTGCTGAATCGCGCCGCCGTACAGAAGCAACTTCTCAGTCAGCGTGGTTTTACCGGCATCAGGGTGGGAAATAATCGCAAAATTGCGCCGTCGCGCCACCGCATCCAGCAGCTCACGTCCGTCCTGAAGTGCTGAATCGGTGCTCATGGTGTGCGTTGATCGGATCCAGCCTGACAGCCCGTGATCCAGCCACTCACCTCCAGGTAGCGATCTTCAACGGCAACCACCTGCAGATGCTCCAGACCAGCAAGCAGCAACTGCGCTTTGACCTCCTCCAGAGAAAAGGACGCATGCAGCGATGCCCGGTAATCCCGTTGAAGCACCAGTGGAGCATCAGCGACATGGCACTGACAGAGTCGATCGATGCTTGCCTGGCTGTCCGGGCGCCGAAGGTCGCGATGCAGCACCAGGCAGTGAGGCGATGCCACTGGGATCAATGACGACCAGAGCTGCTGAGGGTCGTGGAGGTGATGCAGCAAGCTGTTGCTGACAATCAGCTCCGCTGGTTGATCCAGCTGGTGGATCGGCAGCAGAGCCTGCTCGTAACGAAGACGCTCGCGCGACAAACCGGCTGCACGACGGCGTTCATCTGCCACAGCAATCATCCGATCAGCCGCATCGAGTCCGAGCACTGAACACTTCGGCCATCGCTGGGCCAGACGAGCCGTGATGTTTCCTGGTCCGCATCCGAGATCCAGCAAACGCGCATGATCCTTAAACGAGGCACCCGATGAGTGAAGCAACGTGTCGATTCGCTCGACCATCGCCTGATCCGGTCCACTGAAATCAGCTGCTGCATAGGCATCCACCTGCAGCGGGTCGTTCATCACTTCAGGTTCTGGAATGCGCAGGATCATTGACTTGATTCGGAGGAGTGCAGCTCCAAGGCCTGTGTGTGGAAGGGAATCTCGATGCGATGCTGAGACAGCACCTCAAAGATCCTGCGATTGAGGCGGTGCATGCTGTTTTTAAAGTCGTCATGCGTGGCGTGGCATGAGCGGATCTCCAAGTCATGGTCGTAGCTGAACGCTGAAATGCGCACGAGCCGACAGGCCTCGAAATCAAGCTGAGAATCTTCTGCCACCATCGCTCGCATCAGCTCGGGAATGCATTCCAACTGTTGAGGGGTTGTGCTGTAGGCAACGCCCAACACAAGCTCACTGAGTGAGACGCGTTCCAGCAACTCTTCCAGCGCCACCAAACCAATCAGCAGAAATTTCAGCGCACGCCTGAACGGTCGCGTCAATGTTCGCGCCAACAGTCGCCTCCCCAGGCGCTGAAAACAAACCATCTGCCTGCTGACGATGCCTGCTCGAAATGGTGGCAGTTCCCGCCCCCTCCCAACCAGCGACACTGCTGATAGTGCCACCAACCACTTGCTACCCCCATTGCTGGCGTTAGGGTGCCGGGACTGATCCGCCCGACATCGTGACCCTGTCTCCAAGCCGCAGTGACACCCAGGACATCACCGAAACCGTGTCCAGCAACGGCGACTTCCCCGCCACAGCACCCGCCGCCAACCCCGTTTTCTATCGGACTTACAGCCGACGCAGCACCGCCGGACGAGAGAGTTGGAGTGAAGTTGGATCGCGAAATCTCGGCGGTTTGCAGAAGCTCGGTCAGCTGACCGATGAGGAAGTGTCGCTGTTGGCTCGAATGCAGGCCGACAAGAAAGCCTTGCCATCAGGTCGTTGGCTCTGGATCGGCGGCACCCCATGGATCGAGCGCCAGGAAAACTTCTCTGGCTCCTACAACTGCACCTCCACCAATCTTGTTGACTGGGACGCCTTCGGTCTGATGATGGACCTGGCGATGATGGGTTGCGGTACAGGCGCCATCATCGAACCGCACCTGATCGACCGTCTGCCGGTGGTCACCAATCCGATCGAAGTGATCAAGGTCACCGACATCGGCGTCACTCCTGCCGGCGAGCGTCAGGACTCCACCAGCCACACCATTGATGGCGACACAGTTTCGATCCGTGTTGGCGACACCCGTCGCGGCTGGGTCGACAGCTATCAGCTGCTGCTCAACCTCAGCAGTGATGAGCGTTTCGCAGGCCGAACAATCAAAGTCGATGTTGATCTCTCCGACGTCCGGCCCGTCGGTGAAACCCTCAAGGGCTTCGGCGGCATGGCCAATCCGGTCAAGCTGAAGGATCTCTACGGACGTGTCGCTCGTCTTCTCGGCAAAGCCGTTGGGCGCCGGCTGACATCGGTCGAATGCTGCCTGCTGATTGACGAGGCTGCCGTCACGATCGTGGCCGGCAACATCCGGCGCAGCGCAGGCATGCGTCAGTTCGCATTCAATGACACCAGCGCGGCGGGTGCCAAAGACAATCTCTGGCAGCAGGATGCTGACGGCAACTGGCGGATTGATCCCGAGCGTGACGCCCTGCGCATGGCCAATCACACCCGGGTTTATCACACCCGCCCCAGCCGTGAAGTGCTGCTGGAAGCGGTGACCCGCCAGTTCCACAGCGGTGAGGGAGCGATCCAGTTCGCACCTGAGGCGATTGCCCGCTCCAATGCCGATCTTCTCTCCACCCCTGAACTGCGTCGCGAATTCATTGACATCTATTGCGATCAAGGCAAGGAAGAGGCTGGTCGTTGGCTGAATCTGAATCACGGTCCCATTGCAGAGGACGAACTCGAGCATCGACTCGGGCGCTACGGGCTCAATCCCTGCGGCGAAATTCTGGGTGCCGACTTCCACTGCAACCTCGCGGAAGTTCATCTCAACCAGATCGACCCCAGCGATGATGAGGGTCAACGCGACGCCTTCAGGGCAGGTGCCTTGTCAGTGGCCTGCCTGCTGAACCATCAATTCGAAGTGGAGCGCTATCGCCAAAGCCGCGCCTGGGATCCGATCGTTGGCGTGAGTTTCACGGGCCTGTTCGATTTCTTTGTGCACGCCTTCGGAACCCCCTGGCTGAAATGGTGGGAAGCCGGTCGCCCAGACACTGAGGAGGGCCAGGAGTTCAAGCGTCAGGAAGCGGAGTATCTCAGTCGCTGGAAGACAACCGTGAATGAGGCGGTTTGGGAATACTGCGATCGTCATGGACTGCGCCGCCCCAACCGGTGCACCACGGTTCAGCCCGCTGGCACGAAAAGCCTGCTGACCGGTGCTGCTCCTGGCTGGCACCCTCCCAAAGCACAGCGTTTCATCCGACGCATCACGTTTGGCAAAAACGATCCTGTTGCGATGGCCTGCATGGACTACGGCTACACAGTGGTGCCATCCCAGTCCGATAAAGACGAGCAAGGTCGACTGCTCGATGACCCGTTTGATCCCCGTTGCACGGAATGGCTGGTGGAGATCCCCACCGAAGTGAGTTGGGCGAATCTGCCCGGAGCGGATGCAGTGGACATCAATGCCTTCTCGGCGATGGCCCAGTTCGATTTCTACATGCAGGTTCAGACCCACTACACCGCTCACAACACCTCGGCAACGATCGAGTTCCGTGAGCATGAAATCGAAGAGCTCACCGATGCACTGCACGGCACCATCGATCGTGGAGAGGGCTACATCTCTGCCGCCTTGCTGGCTCGTTTCGACGCCAACGCCACATTCCCCCGCCTGCCGTTCGAACCGATCGATGCCGCAACGTACGAACGGATGCAATCCGAGGTCATCCAACGTCGCGTGAGTTCTGATTTCTTCGAAGCACTACAGCGCTACGACATGGGTGAGATCAGCGAGGCTGGCCCTGCCGGCTGTGATTCAGATAAGTGCCTGTTGCCTCTGGCCAAGCCCAACAGCTGAACAAAGCAAGGAGTCATCCGGAGGTGACTCCTTTAAACTGGCTGAGCGGATGTCACAGATGTCACGCAGCTGGGAGAGGTGGTCGAGTGGTTTATGGCTCTGGTCTTGAAAACCAGCGTGGATGCAAGTTCACCGTCGGTTCGAATCCGACCCTCTCCGTTCTCTATCACTGAAATGCCCAGTCACTGACTGGGTTTTTTATTGCCTGGAATTCGGCGGGCCTTGCCGATTCTCTGAGGATCTTGCGAGCTCTTGGGTGATCTTGGACCCCAAAACGGTCCACTTTCGGTTCACCGGTCCACCAGCTCATGCCCTTGGAGCAGCTGCTCGAAGCAACGAACGTCAGCCTGAAAAGCCGGGGGATTCGGCTTGTGGTGGAGCAGCGGAAGGATCCTCTCTGTTTGCGGGGGACATGGACCGATTTGCTGGGTGAGAAAAAGCGGCGGCGGTGACCAGCCACGAGGCCAGGCGGTTTCGGAGGTGCGGAATCAAGCGGTCGGGTGCTGTCCCTTTAAGTCTGCGTACCCCTTCAAATCGGATCGCGATGGTTTTGAAGACCAAAGGCGTAACCAGTCATTGCAGGAATTTTGACCTCCAATGCGATGGCGTGGCATAAATCCATGGCATAAATGGCCCCAGCTGGTTTGAAAGACCAGCGAGGTGTCACGCTGCCACCGTCATCAGCAGCCGCTCCTTCGCCTGGTTGAGTTTGCTCATGGCCTCATGGATGCCGCTGAACGGGTATTGGCCTGAGTTGCTAGTTGATTGCAGGCTTGATTACTAATTAAGCCCTGACTATTTCTGCTCAACTGCACTCAATCGCGCCAGTTATTGGAGACTGATTGATGATCTTTTTGGGGTGATTGAGGCAATAAAAAACCCTGCGTTTGTAGGGGCTCTGCAATGAGTAGGCTCAGGTCAGCAGACCCAACAATTAGTGTTCAAGATTGAACAATTAGTATTCCCAGTGTCCCCACGATTACCGCCAGCCACGTTTTCCAGCTCTTTTTCTGAAACCTTTGATTGAGCGGTCATCAAGTCGTCAGCAGAAATACTAAAACCAGCATCTTTCGCAATCGCAAGAACTGCGTCTGAATCAGCAGCGGCTTTGAGCTTTTCCTGAAGATTGGAATCACCTTTCACTTTTTCCAGGAAGGCTTTGAGTTGCTCTTCTGACATGGTTATTGGGAATCAAAATCAAATATAGCAACAATGCCTTGAAATGTCTGTGGCTAATAATTACTGCGCTCAATCGTACCAAGTATTGAAGGCTGATTGATGGACTTGTCGGGGTGATTGAAGAAAAAAAACCCCTGCGGCGCCAGGAGCTTTAATGAGTAGGCTCAGGACATCAGCAGATAAAGAGTACAGTAAGTTCACAAATCGTAGTGAGATTTGTATAATCGAAGCAAGTTCCAAATCGTTGACAACGAGACCCGCCAGCCACGTTTTCCAGCTCTTCTTCTGAAACCTCTGGTTGAGCGTTCTTCAAGTCATCAGCAGAGATGCTAAAGCCTGCATCTTTCGCAATCTCGACAACAGCATCAGCATCAGCAGCTGTTTTAAGTTTCTCTTGCAAACTATCGTCACCCTGAAGCTTCTCGATAAAGGCTTTTAACTGCTCTTCTGACATGGGTATCAGGTCTGTTCAGCAGTCATAGCAACGGTCGGCAGGAAACACCGTATTCACTTGCTTGACATAAAAAACCCCCGCACTTGGCGAGGTTTTTTATGGACTCGTCAATGATCTGTGAGCTTAGTTTTTGTATTGCCTGCAAACCATGTGTACACCACCAGCTGGGTCATAATATGTCCGGCAAGTTTCATTGGCTCCGCCAGACACCATTTCAAGCTGGTCATCGGTCAGATCCTGAGTCTGAATCTGAGCAGTGGTGACACGATTCAACAATTTTGCAGTAGTCATGGTTTTGAAGTGAGTGAGTGATGTGTGGGGTGTTGCCCCTCGACTCCTTCAAGATCACAGCTCTTCTGGTGAACCCAACTACACAGCTCTGGTGAAGACCCCACGAGGTTCTGGTGAGCGTCTGGTGAATAGCTCGGAACTACTTGGCTGACAGGGCTCAGCTGACGCGAAAGCCAGTAACGCCAACGCTCCAGGGCAATAAAAAGCCCTGCGCTCGGCTGGGCTGGAGCAACGCTGATCTGGTGACCGACATCCTCCCGGAATTGCAGCCCTAGAAGTCAGCCAGAAAGTCCTTGCAGCTATCGGAAGAGCCCTAGAAGCCGGGGGCACGTCCTTCATTGGGAACCTCGAAGCCTGATTCCTTGACTTGCTCTAGTTCTTCCAGAGAGATGACCTTCTCATTCTTTCCCTCTTCAGAAACACCCTCGACAGTTGGTCCTTTCTTGAGGTCGGCAGAGGAAGGCTTAGGAGGCTGAAGCCCAGGAATCCAGTTCTCTGGCATTGGAGTCAACCAAAACGGAGACCATTGCCCCAAGATATTCAGAGAGTGGCATCTTGCAAACCGGTGCTATTTAGGTCTGAGCAATCAGAACCACTGATGAAGAACCACGTCCTTCTGGCATTGATGGCATTCGGATGCTCACCAGTAATGGCAGAGGACAGGAGCGCATCGTGGCCTTTGGAGATAGAGGGGCCAGCCGTGTATGAGTGTCTTAAAACAACCGAAGGCGAAATTAATCCAGTGACCTACTGGAGGGTGAGAGGAATAGGAGAGAAGGACGCTGACGGGAATGAAAGCCTCGATTTAGTTCAGCCTCCTGCCAAGTTCGAATTGGTAGAGGATCTAGGTGAGTACGAAGAAGAGCACGTGCTTGCAGCGAGTAGAAAGACAATCACTGTCACTTTTCACGATTATGAGGGTATTTGTACCTTCGAGTAAGGACGCATTAGATCAGATCGCTGATGTGGATTCAGGAGTGTTCCGCAGGGTCGACGCTGATCTGGTGACGCACATCCTTCCGTCGACTGAATGACACAATCAAGCAGCGCAACGGATTGAACAATTCGCTGTAACCCCTTGTTCAACGACAAACTTGCTCAAGCATGGCTGACCCGACTGATCCGGATGGCGGCGAAAACCAGTCAGCAGTTGTTCCATCACTGAAATGCGCCCTCGTTCGTCCTGCATCACAATCGGCTTCGACTTTCCAGACATTTCCATCAGATGATCGGTGCTGAAAAAAGACTGGTGAGATGACCCTCACAGATTCACAACGATTCTCGTAGCAACTCACATCCACCCAACGTGTCATATTCCTCGCTTCAGCAGGAAGGAAAGTGCACATTGGCAGAGCTAAAAAGCTGTAAACCAAAAGCCTAGTCATTGTGATCTCTGCATGTGGTCTACTTTTATATAGCTGTCTTTCAAGGCGGTGACGCCAATGCTCCAGGGCAATAAATAACCCCGCGCTTGGCGGGGATTCTGAACATGTGATGCACAGTGAAGCCTCATCAAACAAGCCAACGGGACCAGGCGTTGGCAGCATCGCCCAAGGAACGAGACTCATAAAAAGTGGGCTGAAATCCATCACTGCTCGTGAGAGAAGAGCGATGAGCAAATTCCTCGGTTTTAGGGACCTGCTGAAGTCCCTGTTCGATCAACTGGGATTTTGCATGCGTCACAGCGCCAATGCCCAGCGCGAGGGAAAGGGTGGAGATGAAGAGGGATCTAACAGACATGGCTTGTTGGAGTGGATGGTTGGAGGTATTGCCCCCTCGACTCCTTCAACATCACAGCCCTTCTGGTGAACCCCACTACACAGCTCTGGTGCAGCCCTTGCGAAGTTCTGGTGAGCTTCTGGTGAACGGCTTAGATCTTTGCCACCACCTGGGCTTATAGCGTTTCCACCCGCCTGACTTCTGAATCCTTTCCCAGGCTTCGATGGCGTTGTGCCTGAGCATCCGCCCGACGACAGGCTGACCACCACCGCGCAGCGGTCTGGACTCCACAACAACCCACTGCGCATGTGCGGTTGGATTGGCATTGGTGAAGCTGCAGACCTTTTGCTCCTGGTCATTCATCATCCAGCCGACACCGTTCATCGGTACATGGCGATCAACAAGTGGGCGGTCCTTGTTCGGAATCTGTGGAGTTTGGCCACCATTCGAATCAAACTGGCGGCTGATTGATCTCGTACATGCCGATCCTCTGGGCCAGCACCTTGACCTGGCCCGCTGCGAGTCGTTGTCGTCGACTGGACTACGACGAAGCGCCATCCAGAACAGCAACAGCGCCAAGGACGACGCCAATACCCACGAACATGACCAGAGCTAGGAACACGGGGCAAAACAGAATCTACTCAGATGAGTATTAACGCTTAAGTAGATTTACTCATGTCTTCGGGAATACGCTGGGTGCCTTTTCTTGCGAAAGGGAGCGCTTCGAGCTGGCCCGCTGCGCTGCATCGATCGCCGATGTGGGTCCAGGTTTGATCAGGTTGGTCAACGCTGATCTAGTGACGCACATCCTGCCGATGTCTCCAGAGAGTCGCTAAAAGAGACTCAGTGTTTTGGAAATGTGCACAGACCCATGATTGAGACGACTGTTCTTGACTTCAAACTGAGCAATACGTTTGAGGAATATCGTTCATATATGAATGCGCCTGAGCAACAGGCCATGTTTGCTCAAATGGGTGTTCAAACCTTTTATATCGGAGTTTCTAAGGACGACCCTGCTAGAGCAACAGTTATTTTCCAGGGGCCTGAAAACGTTCTCTATGACATCTTCATGAATCCAGAGACCAAACCTGTTGTCGAAGCTTCTGGTCATATTTATGACGGCACTATCGTTACCCGATGGCTTGCTTGATATAAAAACCCCGCACTTGGCGGGGATGACGAAAATCAATTAACAATGAAGCCAAGCATCACTTAGCTTCATATGGTAATCAAGACAATTGTTGACACAGTTCTGATCATCTCTGTCGCACATTGTCATGCAGGCAAAATAATGATCAATTGCCTCAAATGATGGATCACGATAATCAGTCTCAAGCGTTAATCCGTTGGGTGTTGGGGTTTGAACTGTCATCGTTCTGAAAGCGAGGGGTTCGAGGGGTGAGCCCCCTCGACTCCTTCAAGATCACAGCTCTTTTGGTGAACCCCACTACACAACACTGGTGTGGACTCCCACGAGGTTCTGGTGAGCTTCTGGTGAACGGCTCAGACCCCAGTGCCTGAAGGGGTTTAGCTCACGCGGAAGCCGGTGACGCCAAGGCTCCATGGCAACAAGAGCCCTGCGGTCGGCAGGGATGCTGATCACTTGCCGAGAGCCTTATCGGCTCGCTCCTGAACCGACGGAATGATCAAATCGCTGGAGCGGGTGGCACCTCCAGGGCGTGATGGCTGTGGGGCTGGAATGCTGTCCCAGGGATTGCAGGCGGTTTTGGGGACGGGGTAGCGGGGGCTGATCAGGGTTCCCAGCTCTGCGAGCCGAGAAAGGTCAGTTCCACGAAATCACTGGCCTGATGATCGTCGCGATCCATGTCGATCCTGAAGCCTCCGAGATCGAGATCCCTGATTGATTCCAACGCTTTGACCAGCGACTCACGAGTGGGATCAGGCCCCGCACGGTTAAGGGCATCCGTGATCAGCCGCGCTGCGAGAAACCCTTCAAGACTGGTGAAACCGAAGCCTGGATCCTCGCTGTTGCGACGCATCAGCTTCTGGTACTCGGCCACCACAGGAATCCAGCGGTTCCATGGGAAGGGCACGACCTGAGCCACACCGATCCCGTTTGAAACACCCACCGGCATGGCCTGCTGCAGGGCCTTGGTCCCCACAAAAGACACATTCATGATCTGGGCACGACTGCCCCTCTCCCGCATAGCGGTGGCCAGAGCCGCTGAGCTCACATAGGCGGACACGACGACGACACCATTTGGATTCACAGCCATCAGGCGCCTGACAGCGGAGCCCACCTGATCGGAATTGCGCTGCACCTTCGCTGTCACAACGGGTTTGAGACCATGACGACGCAGCGCAACCAGGGCTCCCTCCAGCCCATCCTGACCGAAGGCATCGTCCTGATAAACAACGGCGATCCGATGGTTGGCATCGCGAACCATCTCGTCCACCATCGCTGTGATTTCACCTCGGTAACTGGCGCGAAGGTTGAACACCATGCGCAGCTCCGGGCGGCGCAGCAGGCTGGCACCTGTCATTGGCGCCACCAAAGGCACAGCAGCCTTCTCGATCAACGGCAGAGCCACCTTTGTGGTTGGGGTGCCGACATAACCGAACAGAGCCAGCAGATCCTGGCGGCCGAGCAGATGACGCGTGTTCTGAAGAGTCCTGTCGGGTTCATACTGATCATCAAGACTGATCAGACGGATCCGACGCCCATGGATACCGCCGCGTCGGTTCACCGCATCGAACCAGGCCATGGCTCCGCGCCGATAGTCCAGACCGAGTTGGCCGGAGGGTCCGCTGAGCGGCAGTGACTGGCCCAGCACCAGCTCATCGGCGGTTGATGGACGTTTTAATTGGGAGAGAGGTTCTGATTTGGCATCGCGGGATTGCGCGATCCAGATGGGCAGCGGCAGCAGTACCAGACCGCTCAATGCCAGACCGGTCAAGGCAAACCCCCTTAACGCAAGGCGCCTTCTGGCAAGGCCGCGGGCCAGAGTGGTTTGAGAGCCGAGCTCACGATGGCCCCGAGGAAACAGAAGCACTGGAACATCCTTGCCGCTGTCTCGATTCTGCTTGCCGCAGTGCTGGCCGTTTCAGGCATCAGGGAACTTGATGTGGACCAGGTGCCAAGCCGTGATGCTCTGCGGCTGGCCTCGTCCTCCCGAGCCCTGACAACCGATCCGGGGCGGCTGCCCGGCGACGGCTGGACCTCTCTGCGAGGACAGCTGCTCTCCGATCGAGAAACGAACACCGACCAGCAGGCCGTTGAAGACGCGGCGTATCACATCCAAGCAGGGGTCTACGCGACCAGCACCTACGACCTCGATCTCAGCATTCCCAGCTATTCCGCCAACGGCTATGTCTGGCTGCGATGGCAGGAACCGCTGCAGCGCTATCTGGAAGAGCAGAACCAATCGATCAGCGAACGAATCACCCTGGTGAACGCCCTGCTCTCAGACGCTGATCCAACGCTCACGCCGCTGTCCCCCAGTCCTGTGCGTCTGGAAGATGGGACTTATTACCAGTTGTTCACCTACATCGGACGCTTCTACATCGACAAGGCGAGCTTCCGGCACTTTCCATTCGTCACCGTCAGCCTGCCGCTCGTGCTGGAGATGGAGGATGTTGATGGTGGTTTCGACTATCGGAATCTGCGCTTCGAACCGGATGTCCAGAACAGCGGCATGGGTCTGTTCGCCGGCATCATCGGCTGGCTGAACAGGGGCTGGTCGATTGCCGAGTACAGGCATAACTACGCCACCAATTTCGGCCTGGGAGGAAGCGCGGACGACTACAGCCTGATCGTCTACGACATCTCTTTCGGGACCTCAGCCTGGTCTGCGTTCTGGCGGCTGATGCTGCCGCTGCTGGTGGTGATGGCGATGGTGCTGCTGGTCTTCAAGGTTCGGGCTGATGAACAGGATGCCCGGGCTGGAATTCCAGTCACGGTGTTGCTGACTCTGGTGTTTTTGCAACAGACCTATCGAGATGAGCTGCCCGATCTGCCCTACCTCACCTTTCTGGATCAGGTTTACGTGGTGGCCTATGTGGTGACGCTGCTCGCCTTCGTGCTGGTGATCTTCATCGGCCGCCGCTACGGAGAGATGGAGGAGATGCCCGCCGGTCCCAGGCGGGATCAGATGGAGCAGCGCCTCCATCGCCTAGATGAAATCTGGCCCCTGACCGTGGTGTTATTCAGTTCGATCAGCGTGGTGCTCTGCTGGTTCACGCTGCCGGCAGGGGGTTGAGGCCGCAAAAGCAAAAATCACCGACTCAAAAACAAGAAACAAACAACTCAAGACTGATGTGGATCGGTCACCCCGTTGAATCGGGATGACGCTGAACGCGTATTGGCCGTAGTTGCTGATCAAAAGCAGACTGAGGAGGAGAAACACAAAGGTCAGCCAAAGATGGGGAATGAAGCAAGCCACTCCACACTCCTATTGATTGCACAGGTGATCGCGCTGAGCGACGGCTCAATCTCTGAGGAAGAAGAAAAAATGATCTTGGATTTACCGGATCGCCTGGGCTTAAGAGCTGTACCTCGGATAACCCAAGTGAACCTTCCGGAACTTTCCAGCCTAGGCAAACAGCTCAAGACCCATGGCGACCGCTGCCTTGCAGCGCGAATTGCGGGATTAGTGGCAGGAGTTTCGCGTAACCCCGAAGACCAACAGGACATCAATGCTGATGAACGTACGGCATATCGAGAACTGATCGAGACCTTGAATCTTGAAAACAATGAACTTGAGGAGATTGAATTTAGCGTCCGCAAACAACTAAGTGAAGGTAAATCTCTATTGCAAACTATCGGAGATGCATTGTTTGGCAAAGATCAGTGGCCTGACGAAGCGCTACATCCAATGAATTTCTAGAGATCCATGCAATGATCAAGATAATTAACTGACTAACGGAAATCCGTGACACTAGTCATGCGCTTCCTATCTCTGCTCAACTGCGCTCAATCGTTCCAGGTATTGAAGACTGAATGATGGGATTATTCAGACTATTGAAGCAATAAAAAACCCCTGTAGTGGCAGGGGCTTTGCAATGAGTAGGCTCAAATCCATCCACAACCAATCAAAGGCAGCCAGGTCCCAGCAACACCGATCACATAGGGACCCCCGTAGGACACACAGGACACCATAACGTCTGGACCCGTCCACCAGCCACGCCTTCCAGCTCCTCTTCACTGAGTTCAGCGACATTATCAGCAGTGAATTCGTGGCCGTGCTCTTTAGCGATCCCTACGACGTCTTCAGGAGTCTTTGCTGCCTTTAGTTTGTCTTGAATGGACTGGTCATCCTTGGCTTTGGCGATAAAAGCCTTGAGCTGTTCTTCTGACATAGGTGTCAAGTCTGTTAATTATTTATAGCAATGGTCTACTGCAGTGTCTTTGGCTAACAATTAAAGTGTACAATCGCGCCAAGCACTGAAGGCAGATTGATGGTGTTTTTGGGGTGATTAAAGAAATGAAAACCCCTTGAGGCTTTGATAAGTAGGCTCCCGCAGTTTTACATAGCCCCAGCTATGTTATTGGTAAGTCTCGCCCTTTCTATCGCCGCGACAAGTCGCGTGGCATGCACCACCAGCCACGTTTTCCAGCTCTTCATCTGAAATCTCAACCTCTGATTGAGCGTTCTTCAAATCATCAGCGGAAATCATAAATCCCCCCTCTTTTGCAATCGCAAGAACTGCATCGGAATCAGCAGCGGCTTGCAGCTTCTCCTGAAGGCTGGTGTCTGCTTTGACCTTCTCCAGGAAGGCTTTGAGTTGCTCTTCTGACATGGGTATTAGGTCTGTTCAGCAGTCATAGCAATGGTCTGAATCACCACCTGGGAGGCCCTCTTCTCTCCCCACAGTTCACTGATCGGATCCGTACAGAAAAAAGTGATCGGGTAGGGGCAATGCACAAACAGCCACCAAAACTGGCCAGGAACCAATGTGTCCCAGTTCGAGGGAACGGGTTAGACCAAGAAAGTTGAATTGAATATGCCCAGCGTCCCTAGAGGCAGCCCCGCGAGCACCAGAAAGCAGAACTCTCACTTGGCTTGGATTGCGCCCGAGGTGGTTGTCGGTGATGCCGATATGGTTTTGCCGTTCACCTTTCGCGTCTTGACAATCTGGTGAATCGGCTTGTGTCGGTCTTCTTTTTGTGATGGCTTGGCCAGATTGGCGTTTTTGGACAACAATGCACACAGCGGAGAGTTGTACCCATAGACCAGTCTTCCTGCGAAGCGCTTTGGCAAGCAACGGTGGCACCGGATGAGCCGCATAAGTTCGCGCGGCGTCTGTCCTGGGATGGCCTGTCTGAAGAAGAATTTGAAAAATGGTTGAAGTCGGATGGTGCCGACAATCAACAAGCGATCTCGGATTGGCAAAACAGGCTGGTCCTCGTCTCTGCCGTTCTGAAGGAAGCATGGGCCGTACCCATGATGCCGGTGTCCGCTGAGGAAGATCAACGTCCTTTTGTGGATCTTTGGCAGCCGTTGCATGCTCCTGCCATGGAATGGCTGCAAGAGCGGAGCGGTTCCATTGCCCTTGATGGAGGGATTGCACGAGCGGGATTGGCACAGTTGGCCGATGCCCTGATCAAACGGTTGTGCTCCATGGCGGAACAGGCGTTGTGGTCTTGCTTTAGCTCTGAACGGACGCCAGGCACGATGCTTCTCGCTCATCTGGGTGCTTCCGGCGATGGCTCAGGTCCACCCGTTCGCGAGCATTACGAGACATTTGTGCAACGCCATCGTCGCGATGGATTGCAGTCTTTGCTCGAGGAATTTCCTGTGTTAGGCCGATTGGTTGGCACGGTGATTGAGCTGTGGTTGCAAACCTCTGCAGACATGCTTGAGCGGGTTGCTTCAGATCGCCCGATTCTTGAGTCCAAATTTGGAATTTCAGCCCATCACTGTTTAGTCGGTATTAAGCAAGGATTGAGTGATCCGCATCGCGGGGGGCGTGCCGTAGCGATTTTGAGTTTTGGATTTGAAGGTGATGAAGATTCAGCTCTAAAAGTTGTGTATAAGCCCAAAGACATGAGGCTTGATGAAGCTTATCAGCAGGTTTTATTAGATCTTAATCAGCGCAGCAATATGGATCCGCTGAGAATGCTGCAGATTCACTGCGGTAACGGATATGGATACATGGAATATGTGACGCATCAAGTCTGCGGTGACAACCAAGAGTTGAGTCAGTTTTATTATAATTCCGGAAGATTAACAGCGGTTCTCCATATTCTTGGCTGCACGGATTGTCATCATGAGAATCTGATCGCCTGCGGAGATCAATTGCTCTTAATTGATACGGAAACCTTGCTGGAGGCGGATGTTTTTGATCACGTCACTGATGCTTCAGATCAGCCTGATCTAATTCAAGCCTCGGGATTGCAGAAGCGCTTTCAGCGTTCGGTTTTGCGATCAGGGCTTCTGCCTCAATGGATGTTCCTTGGAGGGCAGAAAATAGCCGTTGATATCAGTGCTTTTGGTGTGATGCCTCCCAAGCACGATAAAATCAAAACGGCTGGTTGGCTCGGTCTCAATAGCGATGGGATGATGCCTGGCCGAGTCAGTGTCAATGCAGAGATTCCTACCAGTCTTCCAGTAGGAATTGGCTCAAAAAATGTATTTGACCGCTACCTTCACGGTTTTCAAGAGGGATTTAAAGCTCAGTGTGAAGAGTTGATCGCTGTGCGTGAGTCCTGGCTGCAGAAGGACGGAATCTTTTCACTGTTTATCGGATTGCCACGTCGGATTGTGCTGCGCGCCACCCGGGTCTATTTCGCGATTCAGCGACAACAACTTGAGCCAGAATCGCTGCGCTCTTCCGTGGCACAGGCCCTGAAGCTAGAGCAGCTAGCGCGTAGTTTTCTGCTTGCAGAATCGCGGCCCCATCACTGGCCAGTGTTTGCTTCTGAACTGGAGCAGATGCGGCAATTGGATATTCCTTTTTTTACACATCCGCTTGATGGAGACGCTTTGCACCTTGATGAAACTGAGGGGGTGCTTCCTGGCTTTCTCGAAACAAGTGGGTTAGCTTCAGCCCGCGAACGCCTCATGCAGCTTTCTGCCGAGGAAGTTGAATTTCAATTGAAGTTAATTGCGGGTTCAACATCTGCAAGAGTCTTGCGTGAATCTGAAATTGATATTCAAAACACGCCGGTATCAGGTGATGATTCTGACATCAACGAAGTCGATGATTCATATCGTGATAATCATGCCGCAATCGCGATCTTCAATCGCTTGAATCAAATGGCGATTCATGATTCCAATGGCCAGGTGGAGTGGCTTGGAATGGATTTAGGCGCCGATGGGGAAAGTTTCTCGTTTGGTCCAGTGGGCTTATCGCTCTATGGCGGTTCGATCGGAATTGCTTGCTTTGAAGCCTGCCTGCGTCGAGAGGAGTCCACTTTTGCTGACGGCGAATCGTTGGCAGGCTCCATTTTGATTGCATTAAAATCATTGATAAGTCCGCATTCTGCGGATTCACGGTTGCGTTGGTGGAGAGATCAGGCTCTTGGTATCAGTGGATGTGGCGGGATCCTGCTCGGATTGCAGCAACTTGGTCACAGCGATTGGATTGACATATTGCTGAGTGATCTGCTCCCGCGTTGTATCGAAGCGGATCAGCAGTTGGATGTCATTGGTGGCAGTGCAGGATTGATCGGCTCGCTTTTGGCACAAAACACAGAGCATGCACTGTCTCTGGCTATGAGGGCAGGTGATCATCTGCTTGAAAGACAACAACCTCAAGGAAGTTGGCTTTGTGGACGAGACACAAAAGGCCTGCTTGGCTTCTCCCACGGAACGGCCGGTTATGCAGCAGCTCTGGCTCGTTTGCATGCTGCCACCGGTGATGAGCGTTTTCGGAAGGGGGCTGAAGCGGCCTTGAGCTATGAACGCGGTTTCTTTCTACCTCAGCACGGCAATTGGCCTGACTTTCGAGATTCATCAAATGCTGCTAGCGCTGACCCTAACTTCATGGTGGCCTGGTGTCATGGCGCACCGGGTATTGCTCTTGGCAGGATCTGTCTATGGGGAACTGAGCTTTGGGATCAACAGTGTGAGGAGGAAATCAAGATTGCTGTTCAAACCACAGTCGCTCAGTCTGAACCTGGGATGGATCATCTCTGTTGCGGTGGCCTGGGCTTAATGGCTGTGCTTGGGGCCGCGGTGAGTGGGCCTTGGTGCGTGGAGCCGGAAACACGTGCGATGGCTACAAAGAAAGCAGACCGTTATCGGGCATCGGTGATCGATCGATGCAGCAGTGAAAGATTGGATTTAAGGTGTTTCCAAACGCAGGAAGGATCATTATTTCTTCCAGGGTTGATGACAGGCCTGAGTGGAATAGGTTTGGCCTTAATGAACGACCAAAAGTCCCAATTGATGTTATGGAATTTGGTAAGTGCTGGTCTGTTTCCTCATCAATGACTAGCGAGCATCCTTTTTAAATAACCATGATTGCTGAGACTATTCCAGTCTCCAGATTCAGATGGCTTCCCTCTTTCAAGAATCACGATTTGATCTGCATTCTGAATTGTTGATAGACGGTGAGCAACACTGATTCGTGTGATTCCGAGCTGATTAATCGTTTCCGTGATGTGCTGTTGAGCTTTATTGTCTAGAGCACTGGTGGCCTCATCCATAATTAAAACCTTGGGATTGGTAATCAGTGCCCTGGCAATAGCAATTCGCTGAACTTGTCCCCCCGATATATTGCCACCCGAATCACTGAGAAGCGTTTCAAGCTGCATAGGCATTGCTTTGACTTCATCAGCTACGGCTGCTTTTTCAAGGGCATCCCAAATCTGGCTCTCTTTTCTTTGAATACCACCGCAGATGATGTCATATATGGAGCCCGAATTGAGCCTTGCTGTTTGCATCACAACCCCCATCTGTCTGCGATAAGAGCGGATAGCAAGCTGACTGAGAGGAATACCATCCACAAGAATTTCTCCGGACTGCGGACTCGTGAATCCAAGCAGCATGCGCACCAATGTGGTTTTTCCGCAACCGCTCGGTCCAGTAATGGCAGTGTGCGCACCTGCGGGCACTGAGAAGGACAGATCTTCAAAGAGGGATTCAGAGTTTCCAGGAAATTCAAAGGTGATGTGCTGAAGTCTGAAATCACCTCGCAGGTGGTGATGGAGTGCACTTGATTGATACCCCTTTTCGACATCTGCATACATCACTGGTTCTGCTCTCTTCCAGAGCACAGCAGCGCGTCCAGCTGTATTTGCAATGAGATTCACTGCATTGGTCACAGCACCATTGAAGCTGGTAAAGGCAGCATTAAAGGAAATGAAAGCCACAATGGTCTGATTGACATCTGTCTGATCTGTGCTCGTTAGGATTCTGTAAGCAACAACTGAAAAAAGGAATAGCGATGCAATTGGAGACACAAGCGTTCCATATTGCTCAATTGCATCGTTGTAGATATTGTTGCGTAATTGGATAAGCGCATAGCGATTAATCTCGCGAATCCAGCGTAAAAGTAAAAAAGGCTCTGCACCAGCACTACGAATTTGCGGCATGCCCATAACTGCTTGCAGCGAGAAATTCGTGATTTCAGCACCACTTTCAAGAAGGGGCAACTGTAATTGAATTGACTTCCAGGTGATCGTAAGAAGGCTAATGACAGCAAGAAGAGTGAATACTGAGGCCCACAATGCCAATTGTCGATCATAGATAAACATCAACACGAAGTAGCTGAAAGAGAAAAGTGTTGAGAGAAAAGTTGTCAATACACCACTCCCCAATATCTGGCGAAGCTGACTAATGGAATTAACTCTAGAGGAGAGATCACCTGTTGAATATTGGCTAATAAAGCTCATTGGTAAGCGCATAAGCCGATCCCACACCGCTGATTGAAGTCTTAAATCAGCTACGCTTTCAAGCCTTAGCATCATGAGATTTTGCAAGAAAGATGTTATGACTGAACCAATCACAATGAGGATGACTACACTGACACCTTCAATCAATAATTGCTGATTATTTTGAGGCAGCACCTTCTCCACCAAGGTGTTGGTAAGTATTGGTATTGACAGGTTGAATAGCATCACAACACCAGAAGCGGCTAGCAGTGCTGAGATAGGGCGTATTTCAGAGGAAAAGGCAAAACTTAAAACAGAGAGTGGGCCTTTAACAATTGAAGGTAAAGAGGGATATATTTCATAGGCAGTTTCCTCTAAGCCATGATGTTCTGTCGCGAGGATGTGGGTTTGCGTATGGCCGCTGTAAAGCCAGTTTTCACCATTGTCTCGATAGAGCGCTAGTGGCTCTTGATTGCACTTATCGAAAACGATCATTAACGGGAATTCGTTATCGTTTGTAGGATCAAGATCCCAGTGCCGAGTGCTCAGGTCTCGTGGTGCAATCACCGATCGATGATGAATATCGTTGTAATCAAGCAATTCAATGATGCTTGCCCCTGCCAAAGGTTCGATCTGTTGATCACGACGGCCTAGCTTGTACAGACAGAATCCAATGAGGCGAATTTCAGGTTGATGATTATCATCCGAAGAGGGGCTGAAAAGCAGCTCTTCTTCGATGTTTTGAGCAGATAGAAGTGCATCTTGTGAATTGTTTATTTTCATATTTATGACTCCATTGAGTAAGGCTTTTCGGACTGCACTAAATCGTAAAAAGTAGATTTCTTCGATATCAATTCATCTGGAGAACCGTATTCAACGACCCTGCCATCTTGCATGACTAAGACAGCATCACTACGCAGTGCTACATCAAGCCGGTGAGATACATTAACAACAGTAATTGCCTTTTTCTTAAGTGTGTCAAGAATTTTGGATTGGGTAGCGTTATCCAAAGCGCTGGTTGCCTCATCAAATAAAAGAATGCTTGGCTGTCGTAAAAGTGCTCTACAAATCTCAATGCGTTGACGTTCACCACCACTGAGATCTTTGCCATTATCTTTGAGTTGGCGTTGAAAGGCTTCTGGGTGATTATTGATTGTGGTAAGAATTTGAGAATCCGTTGCTGCTATTTCAAGATCATCTAAGTTGTATTCGGGATTCCACAAGGAAATATTGTCTTCTATACTTGCGTTGAATATAAATACTTGCTGCGGAACATAGGCCAAGCTGCTGCGCATGGTTTGGTCTCCATGTTGCTCCCATGGTTGGTTATCAAATAAAAGATCACCTGAGGTCGCTGAGTACAGGCCTGCCAGAATTCTGATTAGTGTTGTTTTTCCAGATCCACTGCTACCAACAATAGACAACTGAGACCCTGCTGGTATCTTCAAATTGAGGTCCTTGATAAAAGGGTCTGAATTGGGAGTAAACCCAAAAGACAGGTTTCGCATCTCAATGTATCCTGATAGCTTCTTTAAGTCCTTTCTCACTATTAAGTCATCACTATTCGGCAGTTGGAAGCTTCGCACCAATGGATCATTTTTGTTTTTACGCAGATCTTCTAGTCGCCCCAGATCACCAATAAGCCTTTGGATACTCGAATTGATTTGGGGAAGAGAGGAAATTGGTGCTGTAAGTTGTCCCTGAAGGAACTGGAAAGCGACGAGCGTACCAAGTGAGATTTTTCCTGCAATGATCAGGAATCCGCCTGCTGCAATAATCAGAGCATTGAGAAGGAAACTACTGCCACTTGCAGTAATCGTCGCCAGAGTCATCTGTGCTCCAAGCTGTTGATTTTGAATCACTACATTGCCAAAGCTTGCTTGCCATTGGCTCAAAAAATCAAATTCCAACCCTGAAGCTTTTAAAGTTTCAATATTGTTAATACCTTGCAATCCTTTACCTTGTGCCTTGCCCTCCTCAATGGCTAGTTTACGGTTTGCGTCATAGCGTTGGTCCGTCAGCCACCAATTTAATAAAAGATTGCTGGCCATAATGATGAGCACAAGCAGTGATAACCAATTTGAGATAATGAAAGCGAATAGAAGAATTAGGCCTGCGATCCAAATCGAACTCATGAAGCGAATCAGGCGTGCCACCAAAACCTGAGTGGTTTCCATACCCAGAAGTAGGCGACTTGCAATTTCACCTTGAAATCGAGTCTGATAAAAGTCGAATGTTACTTGGAATAATTTTCTGAACAAATCTGCTGTCAGCTTTTTTGAAAGCAAGAGCTCCATCCTTCTTAAAATGACAAACTGAATTGTCAGCAATGAAAGCCAACCAATAATGCTTAAAAGAAGAAGCCAAATAACTGGTATTCCAAAGTATAAGCGTTGATTTTGTAAAAAGCTGTCAATGAATGTAGAAGTTAATCCTGCTACGAGTAAGGTGAGAACTGCTTGGCCAGTGGAAACGATCAGGAGTTGAAGCAATGATGCTTGATAGGGAAATAATGTGCGAATCAAACTCCAGACAAGGGATGGTTGCTTCCCTCCGCGAACGAAGTTGGAATCCGGTTCAAGTTCAAGTACAACACCTGTGAAGTTATCAAGAAACTCTTCCATCAACACGCGCACCCGGCCTTGCGCTGGGTCACTCAGATAGGCGTGCCCCCCCTCAAAACCTTCAACGACGAGAAAATGATTAAAACCCCAAAATACTATGCATGGAAATTGACCAACCTCTTTGAGATGTTCACCTGAACAGCGATAGGCACGAGTCTTGAGATTGTACTGACGAGCACCTACCAAGACCTGCTTTGCGTTTGAGCCGTCGCGATTCACTCCACAGGCTGCTCGTAACTCACTGAGTTCAACAATTTTTCCGAAATAATCGAGGATTGTTGCCAGCGATGCAGCTCCGCATTCTGCAGCCTCATACTGCAGCCGTGTTCGCGCTTTGATTCGCTTTCTCTGCAGCGATTTCTTCATCGACTCGTCCGTTCCGTACGCCCACCAGAGCCTTCTTCCGTGACCAACTCTTGCTGAGCATCAGGAGGCGTAATGCCAAAAAACCTGCGAATTGCAGGGATGACAAGAGAGATTGGGGCGACCCTCCTTGTTGTAATTTCCACACTAAGGGCATCACCTGGGGTTGGCGGATAGGGAAGCTCTGAATCGGAAGTCCAACGATAGCCACCACCATTGATAGGACTTTTGTTGCTTTTTTCGAGCGCAACAACAGCAAGCGTTGGCACCGCTTGTTTTGAAACAATGGACTGGGCTAGAGCTTTAAGGCCAGTCCTAGCTTTAACTTCTTCAACGCCACTCGGCAATTTTGCCATCGATACAACTTCGCCTCGTATCCCGCCAACTTCGGACCGCTTGTAACCCGAGGGTGTTGCCAGTGCCTTCATTCCTGGAAAGACCTGTGCCATATCCTTGCTACTGAGAAAAACAGGAACCATGACGGGTTGGTCGAGTTGATTGTTGCTGAGCTGCATCAGAACCTCACCCTGTTCAACACCTTCACCGTTATTGGGAATGATGCTCGAGATATAAAGATTTCTACCGGCATAAATAAGTTGCTCATTGATGAGCTTCGCAGTTTGCCCGCGAAGCGAGGAATACGACTCAGCGAGCTTCTTTCTTGTCTCAATCAGTTGATTTTCATTATTGAGTATATTGGATCTGACGTTATCTACTTGCGATTGTTCTCGTAATATACTTTCGATGTTGACAAACCCTTTCTGTGCCAAAGCATTCATGCTTCGCAAGAATGCAGATCTGCTCTTAAGCTCATTTCGCAGGATAACTTGCTTTGTTTGGATATTTAATGTTTGGGCCTTGTTTGTTTCTATGGTTCGCTCTACTTCTTGAATTTCACTGCTCAAGCGTTCGAGCTCACCTGCAGATTGGATCCACATCAACAAGTGCCCTTTGGGAACTTCGAGTCCGGTGAAAGTTTCCTTGAGATTCTGAGCGAAAACCTCCGAAGCGGTTGTATTTGATGAGAGAGGCATTGAATTATGACTTGCTTCGTAGATTGTTTTCGCAAGTTTTAGCAACTCTTGATTGCTGACTTTATCAGGATAAGTAGAAAAATAACGAGCTTTTTTGTGCCATTCTTTTTGCTTTTTGTTAAACATATAAATTACGATCCCATTGGTTCCACTGAGGCTGGCATTAATCGTACTAACAGGCAATAACACTCCACTTCCTTGAACGCTGACAGGAATTCTGGCGAAAGTTGCCCAAATCCCACCGGCTATGGCGATCAATGCACCCAGTCCAAGCGTGGCTCGTAATGGTGGAGTTAATAAGGTTACAGGCCCATTTTGGTCACCAACTCTATAGCGTTTAAGCGCGCGATCATTGAAGAGTTGATTCATGGTTGTGTTGTCTGCAAATTTGAAGTGATTCTTTGGTCTACATTATTTTTGCTATCCATTGGCCATGTTGCGGAGTATCGATAAAGTTTGGCGATCGCCGTATTGTATTGAAGAATAGACTGCGATTTTTGGGTGGCAGCTTGTGAAAGCAAACCAATCGCTTGCACAACGCCAACGATGTCTCCGACACCAATGTCAAATCGCGCCCTTGCAACTTCTTGCGCAATTTCTGCACTGCGATAGGCCTGTTCTGAACTTACAATCCCGATACGTGCGGTCTGCATTTCGTTATAACTTGTCTGCACTTGTTGAGTGATTTCAAGTCTTGATTTGCTTGCGCTAGCAAGAAATCTTCTGCTTTGGGCAAATTGGGATTCTGCATTCGCAGCATCTTGCCCACCGTCAAACAGTCGCCACTGAAAACCAATGCCAATCGACGCGTTCCATCGTTGAGAATCTTTCATCTCAGTGCGGGGATTTTTGTTTGCCGAGACCCCTTCGTACCCGTTGCGACCAATCAATCCCCCCGTTGCTTGTAGTGAAAAGATCGGCAAGTATCGCCGAAGAGCTGCGATACCTTTCCATTCTTGTGATTCTGCACTGGCAATCGCTGCAGGAATTTCTTCGCGTTGCCGCAGCGCTTCTTCGATGGTCTGCTCCAAGTCTTGCGTCCAATTGCCTTGGGGCTTTGCCTCTTCATTGGGGATGGCAAGGCGTCCAGGCCTGAGTGCAAGTTTTTCTGCCAGGCGGCCTGCTTGTGCAATGTAGCTCTGCGTGTATTGAATCAATCGATTGAGATCAAGAAAGAGTTGAGATTTGGTTTGCTGTACATCAAGAACAGTGACCATCCCAATACTTTGTTTTGCGCTGAGTTCTCTTAAACGCCGCTTGTTTATTGCATGGATGTTATTGAAGCTATTGATAAGTTGAGCACTACTTTGAATAGCATAATAGATCTGCTGAATTTCCAGGATAAGGGTTCTAGCGCTGACATTAAATAGTAGTTTTTGTTTTTTCAAGCTTTCTGCTGCTGCATTGATATCTGCTTGCCTTGACAGGTCAAAGAAGTTCCATTGGGCAATTGCACTAGCTTGTGTTCTGTAAGTTTTTGACTTTGTTTTAGTTCTGAGCTTTATATCATCTCCGGCACCTTGGTTTGATTGCTGTGATGCATAATAATTTCGTACAAATGTTGACCAACTAAAGCCTGCAAAAGGTTGTCCACCATTTAAGTCAAGTGTCGGGTACCATTTGCGCTTCGCACTAATCAATTGCCATTCGAGTGATTGTATTTCTTGAAATGCAATTTCGAGCTCCGGATTATTTTTGATCCCAAGCGCAATAGCATCTTCGATGCTTACAGAAATGCTATTTGTTTTTACATCAGATTGTAATTGTTCGAGCTTTTTGACAAGCTGATCGGAATCGACCTCAGAAATCTGTTGACCTGTTGGTTTTTTCGAAAGCTTTGTGAATATATTATATTCCTCTGATTGAATTTCACTTGACTTCGCGGGCATTTGGCTCAACAAAAGCAGGCTCAAGCTAGCTGTAGCCTTGATAAGACTCTTGATACTTGCTTTGCATGAGAGACTCATGCCTTCAATTTTAATCTTTATTGGCTGATTGTAAAGACGTCGCTTCGCTTTTTGTACAGGGCGCCCCTAAAGCTCGCCTTATGAATGGTTTTCGGTAAATGCGTAAATCTTGATGGTGCTTGCCTCAATTAGTAGAGGGTGAAGTCCAAGGTGTATGCCGTTGCTTGATGGCAAATCAACTTTATTTGCTTCTGCGTCCTGATGATGCAAGTAAAATGGCAACGCTGATGCATTGGTTTGGCTGGTATTCAGCGACGGCACTCAACCACCTGAGTGGCCGTTACGGGCACTTATGGGAAGCCAAGTCTTACGCGACCACGATTGCGCCGGAAAACCACTGAAGGGTGCTGATTGACTGCGGTATGTCCATGCCAATCCCAAACCAACTGAAGTGCGTAAGGGCTGCTATGACCTCCATTCCAATTACTGGCACTAATGCAGATTGGCTGTGATGGATCAGCCCGGTTGATTACGACTCAACTGTGCTCAGTCGTGCCAGTCAATGGAGGCTGATTTGTGAGGTTTTTGAGGTGAATACATAGTAACCCAGCCAATTACAAGGGGTTAATGCAGTACTCAAGATAGTCTGGTTTTTAACGACTACATTAGACAATTCAAAGGATGGCTAACCTGATTTTGAGAGCAAAATGCCACACGCCCAGAGCAGTTGCCACCTGCGACACCTTCCAGCTCCTCTTCAGAGGCCTCTGATTGAGCGCTCTTCAAGTCATCAGCTGAAATGCTGAAACCGGCTTCTTTCGCAATCGCCACAACAACATTGTCAGCAGCGGCTGCTCTGAGCTTCTCCTGAAGTCTGCTGTCAGCTTTGACTTTTTCAAGGAACGCTTTGAGTTGCCAAAAGACATTTTAATCCGCGTCGACGATTGGTTATTGCTCTATAAAACGAGAAGCAGGCATACCAGCAACATCAACATCTGCCATAAAAATACCGCCAGCATGAGGCATGGAGGATAGGGTTTCTTGGCTTAGGTCATATGTGGCAGTTGTAATGAATAACTTGTCAAACGCAGATCCTCCAAAACAACAGGAGGTTACCAAAGAGCACGGTATTTCTACTGTTGCAAGATGGTTACCATCACTGGGATTCCAACAAGTCACAGCACCTCCCTCCCAAAGTGCAATCCACAGCATGCCGTTACGATCAATCGACATACCATCCGGCGAACAATTCCACTCAGGGGGTATTTGAATACAGACATCTCCATCGCCTATTAAATCACCACTTTCTGACATTAAAAATTGTTTGACCTGAAGAGTTGGCGTATCAATATAATAAAAATATTTTCGATCCAACGACCAGGCAAGGCCATTGGAAATGGTGACCCCCTCAATCATTTGCGTAGAATTAAAAAATTTATCTAACCTCCAAAGAGATCCTGCACGGGACAAAAAGTCATAACGAAGACTACCCGCCCACAGATTCCCCCAATAATCACACTTGCCATCGTTAAAGCGATAATTAGAATGATTATCGATAGGATTAATCAATGAATTTACTTGTCCACTGTCGGGATTGATCATTTTAAATCCATCTGATGTTGCGGCCAATAAATTGCCTTTGCTTGTAGGCACGACACAACCCACGTGAAACACTGTATCTATGAAATGATTTGTTTTGGTCTCAGGATCAAACAATCCAATACGTGAATCTTCGATATCAACCCAGATTAAAAGCCCACGTTCATCCCACCAATGTGGACCTTCCGCAAGTCGAGCTCCCACATCAAGAATGCATTCAGCCGAATAAGTTTTCACATGTTCTTTCATAATTAAAACTGACTAGGTCATGAAATAAATCTGACAAACTTTTCGGATGTTGTCATGCAATCAAGTGATAAATTACGCGTCTTAAGGCATCCCACCTGGATAATCGATTCTCAGACAACGCAGACGGCAGCAACGTCAAGACTCCATTGCCGCAAAATCTCCGGACTGGGATCTGAATGCATCACTCATCAGTCACTCCGCGCATGATGCCAAGCTTGGTTCTGTTGCGCCCGTTACGGCTGAGAGGGCGCTGGCGATGGCCTGACAGGCGGATGGATGAATTCGCTATTTGACGATGTAATTCATGGGGTTGTCGAAGGTTTCGGTGCCACATGGGCTTGAATCACGACCACCCGGAAGCATGGAGTCGGGAATCATTTTGTCTGAATAAAGCTGGCAGAGCTCAGCCGGAGGACGGCTATCAACCCACTGCTGGAACGAAGAATCCTGAGCCAGAAGCTGAGCGACCATCAAAACTTCGTACATGGTGATGCGATGACTATCTCAGTGCTAGCTAGCCAGGGAGCAGGTCCTGACTTAGCCGTACTCCTGGCACCATCAGGCCTGGTCTTGCCAGGTCGTACTCAGCCATGCAGGCACAGCAACGTGCAATCGAGAAGTGATCAGCCCACAGCCAGCATCGGGTGCTGCAGCCGGTAGCCAAGAGCCTTGAGCCTGTCGTTACGAATGCGGCGTCCGTTCCCGGAGACCGGTGCGGGCCCGCCACTCCAGTGCACCGGCTCCAGTTGTTGGCGCTTCAGACTGAGGTCCACCAGATCGCGCATCCGAATCGGTTCGTCGTTCACCACATTCACAACGCCGCTCCAGGCACCATCCATGGCAGCAATCAAGGCACCGGCTGCGTCATGCACATGGACCCAGTTGCTGAATGAGCGACCGTCCCCAGTGCGCTCACTGCCGGCCAGCCCTTTGAGTCGATTATCCAGCTCACGCCCTGGTCCATGCAGGGCAGCGAGTCTGAGGATGCATACCCGCCTTTTGTGATCTCCCATCTCGGTGAGCAGCCGTTCGCTCTCCAGCAAGACCTCACGATGCCCAGTTCCGGCGTCAGGGGTTGTCGATTCATCCACCCAGTCACCGTCGGCGTCGCCATAGACCGAACAGCTGCCGGTGTAGATGATCTGACGCAGATGAGGCAGATCAGGCAATAGGGATCTCAGGCAATGAAAGCTGTCAACAAACGTCTGGCGGTAGCCATCAGCATTCACTTGTTGATTTCCTCTGGGAGCAAGACAGAACACAGCCGTATGGTTGTGCTGCAGTGCCGCCAGCAGCTGCGCAGGGTCCGTTGCGTCGCAGAGCAGCAGCTGATCGGCGAGTTCGGTCAGAGCTGCATGCCGCTCGGTCACGGTGGTGGTCAAGGTCAGGGGGAGGACCGGTCGACGCGGTTGCAGTTGACGCGCCACGGTCTCGCCGAGGTATCCGCAACCAACGATTGTCAGCCCCATGGCTCTGTTGAGAGAGGAGTTGAACCTAAAGAGTCTGGGGACCTGCGATGGTGATCAACATGACGGATCAATGGGCGCTGAATCGGCTCAACTTCCAGGGATGCTGGCAGGGTCGTGGCGCATGGTTCGGGCGTGATTCGGAGGACAGGCTTGATCTCAAATCACCGGTCAAGGTGATGGATCCCACGACTTACGACATCTCTTTCAGTGATCCCGACACCGGCGTCTGGGATGGATCCGGATTGTTCTTTGCCCCCGGCGGTCAGGCCAGGTATGACATCAGCCGCAACACCTACAACAGCGGCGGCGGATGCTGGCAATTCCAGGGGGCTGGAGGTCAGTCCAGTCTTGTGCCGGATCCTGATCGCCGTCGCTTCGGCCACGAGATCAATCTGTTTCACGGCCGGTCCCGATCCATGCTGGTGCTGATCTGGGAGCCGGTGGCGACGGGCTGGCGTCTGCAGTTGGTGGGCGCTGTTGCTTTCCATTGCCGCAAGACTTCTGTACCCGAGCCGGAACCTCTTGCATCGATGTCTCCCGAGGCGATGCTTGCATCGCTGGAAGGTTGGTCCAGTGATGCGGAAACGTTTCGACCACAGCCTGGTTGCCTCGGTCAGGTGAGTGCAGCTCAGCCGTCGGTTTTTATGGCAGAGCAGTTCCTGCGGCATGAAAAGACTGCCGTGATGCCGGCTGGCCTGATTTTTTCGGTGCCTGAGTATCTGCCGGATGGTGCCTTTCAGCTGGAGATCGGCTGTCTGCACACTGTCGGGCTGTTTCAGCAGGTCAGCATTGTGTTTGATGCCAACGGCCATCTCACAGCATGGGAACGCCGACGATTCCTGGCTGATACCCAAAACGTCGATCCCTAAAAACAGCCCCTCATCAAAAGAGCCATTCATCAAAACAGCCATTCATCAAAACAGCCGACGTCGGGAAGTAAGTCCTTCTTCCTCTCAGAGCAACAAGGGCTCCGGTTCCACCCACCCGACGTCTGCAGGGTCTCCTACGCCTCGATGGCGTTGTACCTGAACATCCTGCGAACCACAGGCTCATCCCAGTCTGGCACTGTGTTCTGAGCCATTCACCAGAAGCTCACCAGAACTTCGCGAGGTCTGCACCAGAGCTTTGCAGTGGGGGTCACCAGAAGCACTGTGACCTTGAAGGAGTCAAGGGGGAGCCACCCCCAACCATTCCTTCCACAAGCCATGTTGATGAAATCCGCCTTCGTTTATGCCCTCTCACTCACGATGGGCATAGCTGCTGTCACTCACGCAAAAACCCTGATGATCGAGCAGATTCCTCAAGAGGCCGATGCAAAGACGGAATTGGCTTATCGCACTGGCCAACCGAAAAAACACCATCGCATGAGACCTGATTTCGGCTATGTGCCCGAGCAATGGTCCCGTTGGACTGTGTGAGTTGGTGAAGCTGCAGACCTTTCCTTTGAATGATCGACTCAAGCGTTTTGCCAACCAATCTCTCTACGGAGATCAATATGTGTGAACTGATCGTCAGCTTGATTTGTTTTCGGGACAACAGAAACCAGATCCCATCTTTTTACACCTTTTGCATTTAGAGAATCATGAGGTACGGGGCAACTCTGAAGATCATCAGTGGAAGGTTCATGCCCTTGCAATGGATTAATCCATTGCTCATTAACGAAAGAAATTCTTCCAGACTGCTCCATAGCAACAATGAATTCATATGGCATTGCAGTCTAATAATGCAGGCAAATAGCATCTTATGGCCAGTGCATTGATCAGCCAGCCATTGCCATTTTTCTGTGTCTTTCAATCAATAAGTGGGCGGTCTTTGCTTGGCATGACGCCATGTTGGCGAGCAAAGAGCTGCGGAGCACCATGACGCTATCCCGCTGGATTCCTTCTCTGAAGGCTGATGAGAAATCGTCTTTAGGCTTGCAGCAGTTCTGGTATCAAAATGGAACCCATCACTTGGCTGGTCATCACTTGGGCGACTTACGGCGCTCATAGAACCACAGCTGCACTGGAGAAGATCCCGCAGGCTTCCATGGGCCAGTGCATGGAGAACTCCAGGGTGATCAAGAATTGGCAACCCAAGGCAAGCACTCAGTGCATCGAAGGCGTTCGTGGCTTCTGATCCACTGCTGACTTTTCCTTCATGCAGGCATCTGGCTTTCCTGAACGAGCCACTTAACTTGCGTTGAATCCATTGATCAATGCGCTGATTGCTTCACTCGCAAGGCTGAGTAGACACTAAAAAGCCCCGCACTTGGCGGGGCTTTCGGGATGGTGGATGGGATTGGCAGGTGGGACTTTGAGCTGATGGATCAGCCTTCGAGCTTGGCGGGTTCGGCCTCGCCTTCCCTGAGTTCAGCGTCGATGATCATCACGGCAGCCGGGTTGTTGGCAGCGAACTTGACGCGGCCGAGCAGATAAGCGGCTTCGTGCTCAGACAGGCGCTGAGCATCGACGATGGGATCAAGAAACACAGTGGTGCGCCGATCAATGTCCTGTTCAGCGGTGCTGTAAAGCTGGAGCACCGATGCGGTGACATCAGCTTCCATGCGGAAGACATTGGCGATCACCTGTTCCACATCAGGCCACTGCTGGCGAGGTGGTTCAACGGTGTCGAGAACAGGGCGCTGGCCTCTGGAGATCAGATAGTCAGCGAACTTGGCGGCATGCTCCTGTTCCTGCTTTGCTTCATCGCGGAGATGCTCGGCAAAGCCGACCAGTTCACGTTCAGCGAACCAGACAGCAGCCGCGAAATAGTCAGCAGCGGACTGCCGCTCGAGGTTGAGATGAGCCTGCATGAGATCGAGCATTTCGCCGGACATGGGCTCGGCCATGGCGCGGCCTGCAGGACCGACGGGAATGACGATGGGGGCTTGAGGGGCTTGTGCGGTTAGTGAATTTGTCATGTCAAACCTCTTGGAGGGATGAATCAGTTCTACATCACAAAAGGGCGAAAGATATGCGTGAAAACCGAACACTAAGCAGTCAAAATGTGCTTTTGAGAATCACATTCAAGAACAGCCAATATATCCCCAAGGATCTCAATCAGGAGCGTAAAAACGCTGCTGAGAATCAGTATCGGTTGCACATGAACGCGGACGTTCTTGCCCAGGCGCACCTCCACCTCCTGGATCAAAACCACCGCTGATCAATGCTGGGACCACGACCTCTACGACCGGACAGCAGTGGTCAAAAGAGCCGCGACACGCTTACCCCTACGACTTGGAAGTGGTTCGCCACCCGGATTGAACAGGGTCAAACGACACCAATCGAACGATCACGTCAGCAGCAATACCAAACGACGTCGCCTAGCGGCTCAACATCACGATGTGGACGTGGTGGAGAAGGCACGAACACATGACGACGAGTTCGGGAGGCGGCACCCGCCCGGACAAGTCGTCATGACTTCAACCCAAAACAAATGGAGTCAGACCTAGGGAAGGATATGAAACAGATCGGCGTTCAGCCACCGGATCACGCCAGAAGCCAATTCAGCGATCTGGAACAGGTTGCAGGCCTTGGGATCCCCAACCTGGCTTAGCCACAGTCCAGCCACAGCGCTGAAGCTCCTTCCAGAGAGCGACGGCATCCTCATAGCGCATGTTCCGACGCGTCTTCAGAAGTGGCGGCGCTCCTGCTGGCATCTCTTTGACATGGTCAACGATCACCAGAACGTCATTGGCTGAACCGCCCTGCTTCGGATCGGAATGGAACCTGACCGACTGATACTTACTCGCGATAGTCAGCCAGCTTTCCATTTGATGCGGTCTCGACTGGCAAACGATACAAGAAGGCACTTGTGTCGCCGGACACACGATTGCCCACATTTCGCTGAGCACTGACACAGAAATCAGCTTTCGGAAGGATGTGAGTCACGTGATCAGAATTGACCCACCTGATCACCCGGTAGTTCAAATCAGCGCTCTGGAACCGATGGTGCATGGCTGGGTCGCGGGCAGCAGCACCGCAATGGATCACCGGCCCGATCCACCAAGCTGATCTGTCCTCTCGCCGGTCAGGTGGTCATGCCGCACAACGACCGACATCCCTGGATACACATCAAAGAAGAGCAGCGTTTCCGACTCGGGCGAGCTGTAGACCCCGCGATCAGCTGGTATACCCCATTAAGGCCAGGACATCGGTAGTAGCCGCAAGCGGAAAGGATTGTTCAGGATCTCTGGCCTCAACGTCTTAGTTGAGAGACCATCCAGACAATTGCACTTGGATTCATGACCAAAAACCCTTTCAAGGCACTCATTGGCGCAGATCGTGATGCCTATTTCTGGATCAAAAAAAAGCTGGGTCTGGGTGAGTACCAAATGGGGGCGCTTGTCTGGTTCTCAGGTTTAATCATCGGGATCCTGATTGGAGTTTGGATCGGCTGAACCTGCAGTGCGATGACAAGCGCAGCCAAGCAAAGTTCGGCATCATGTGCAGACCGATTCCTGAATCAATGCAGCGTTCCCTGCGCCTGTCGTTATCGCTGAGTGGTGTTACTGCACTGGCACTCGCGAATGGCGCAGTGATGTCTGCTGCTGCACAAGAAGTTGGCAGCGCAGATGATCTCGGGGTGATGAGCATCAGCCTCGCTGATGTCGTCAAACCCACCATTGGGTTTCAAGGCGCACTCCAAGGTGCAGGCACACCAAACCAAGCAGGTATTGGCGGGTTCTTGCCCCTCTCTGTTGGAGACAACAGCGTGTGGTTCCTTGATGCCCTGGTGAATGCCAACTTCGCTGATCGTGAGGGTGACAGCAGCATCATCAACACGAATGACGCTGGCACCACTGTCAGCACTTCAACGCGTGTGGGCTACCGATGGCTCAATGGTGATCGCCTCTGGATGTATGGGCTGAATGCTGGTTATGACAGCCGCCCGATGAATACAGGAGGCACCGATACTGGCGTCAATGTCATTGGTACAGAGAGGAGTGCATTCTTCCAGCAGGTGGCAGTCAATGCAGAGGCTGTTTCCAATGACTGGAACTTCAATGCTTATGCCTTAGTGCCGACTGGTGATACGGAGCAACCACTGAACTGGTTTTATCAAGGCGGTGCACTCAGCACATATGGACTTGATATTGGATACTTCATCACTCCGGAATGGAATGCGTCTGTTGGTTACTACTACCAGGATGGAGATGGAACAAAAGCTGATGGTTCTGGTGTGCTCGGAAGAGTTGCCTACGAAATAAGTAGTGGCTTGACAGCAGGAGTGAATATCTCTTACGACGAAGCATTCGAGACCCGAATTTCAGCCGATTTGAAAATTCGATTTGGCGGTGCAAGCACAACAGCCCAGCGCAAAGAAGTTCATCTACAACCTGTCGTTAACGCATTGACATCAACACCCACTAATCGTTACGTCAGAGTGCATGACAGTTTCGCAAGTCGGATTAATCCATCTGATTATCCACCGAGCTACGAAGAAGAGGAGATTGACGGATTCATCGATGGTCCGGGCTATTGTGTGCCTATCGGAGAAGGCGAAAATTGTATTTGATCAAATAAGTGATCAATACTGCTATTCATTAGCAACGCCGATCAGTACAAGCCACAAAAACTCACACCGATCCTGCTCCGCCGCTGAGCGGGTTCTTGTTGTGCTGATGTTCATAAGAGGGTTTGGGTTAACAAGTCTTAGTCGTCACTCAGTGACAGCGTCTGTTGCCAAGCTGTGAACAATCAGTCAGTCATTTGAGTTCATGGCAGCACAACTGGTGGTGATCACAGGGGCGGGGGCAGGGATCGGCAAGGCTTTGGCACATGCTTTTTCTGCAGCCGGCCATCCCTGTTTGTTGATATCAAGAAACCAGGAGGTGGATCCCACATTGGCCAATAAGCCAGTGCTTTACCGCCAACTCGATGTCTCCGACGCCAACGCGCTTGGGAATGCCATCGCATCGGCAGAGAGGCAGTACGGTCCCACAGGCTGCCTGATCAATAACGCAGGGATGATCCACATCGGCGGACTGGACAGTCTCAGCCTCGAGCAGGTCAACGAAGAAGTGGACACCATGATCAAAGGGGTGACCAATGGCATTCACCATGTCTTATCGGGCATGAGAGAACGCAGAGACGGAACAATCATCAACATCAGCTCCATTGGTGACCGCAAGCCTGCTCCAGGCGCACCTGTGTATCACGCTTGCAAACACGCCGTACGCTCATTGGGCGAGAGCCTGAACATGTCAGAGGCAGAGCACAACATCCGTGTGATCAATCTTGCGCCCGGACTGATCCGAACGGCGATTCATCAGAAGATGGGAATCAGCTTTGAGGAATACTGCGAAATGCTTGGCAATCCCACCTTCATTCAGCCGGAAGAACTCGCAAAAATTGTCCTTTTCTGCTGGCAACTGCCACAACACATCTGTATCCGAGACTTAGCCGTTATGCCAACTGACTGCGGATTCTGACCATTGCCCAGAATCCCTAGGAAGGCTGTGAGTTGCCGGGCCAGGCAAGGCCTCGACACTGCTGAAGTTGCCACCACTCTCTGTCGCACTTGTGCAATGACACCGCGTTGGAAAGCGGATCCAATGGTTACGCCGACTTGAATCGTGGGCTCATTGAGTCAGACCCAAAGACTCCCAGGAACAAAGACTGAGCTGCTAATGACGAGCGCTTCGAGGATGAAGGGTATCTCAAGGTTAATGATCGTGAGCGTTACATAAAAGAAAGAAATTACCTCGCCTGAGTTGCCACATATGCTGCAAAACACGGATCTCAGTGAGCTTCAAATCTTCGCGATAGGGCAATCACAGATCAGCTAAGCGCAGCTTTTGATTGCACTGGAGCCTCGACCTGTGCAGGCGATGAACCGCCACACCAGTTCACACGCTCATGATGGTTCTCTGATTGATAAGGTCCATCCCAGCCATCATGCCCACCAATAGGGAACAATTGACGTGCAGAAACAAGGCCAGCAGGGATCTAACAAATAGCAATTGCAACCGAAGAGATTCCCATGAGAAATGCCAGCTTATCACTCATGATACAAACAAATCATGCGAGCCAATCTAACTGCATTTTCACATTTGCCATCCTACAAATATCATTTTCAAGCTTTTTCATCCAGCAAACAACATCGCAAAAACGAGCAGCTGGCATGTCTGGAAGCATGAGCACATCTCCCAATCCTGGATACAGCGGCGTTGATTGATTCAACGCTTGGGACGTCTAAACCTGCTTCTGCTCCTCGCAACGAATCTCTTCAATGGAGTTGGGGTGAGCCTTGATGAAGGGGACCACCTCCATAGCCAGAACACGGGCTTCGAAGGCATCACCGGCGTAGTAACAGCTTTCAATTCTTCGACTGCTGGTCTCGCGGTGTCTGACTGTATAGCGCTTGTGAGTTTTCATGGATCGAGCCATGGCCGTAATTAAAGTCTCCACCTGCACTGAGCGCCTCTCAATAAACCGTTGGTTTTATTTTGGGATCAAATGCATAAATCAAGATATTGATCGGTTGTTGCGATCTATACCCCTATCGCCTTACGAGACCTGATTCAAATCACTAGTGCCAGCCCAGGTGGCCGCAACAGACTTCGTCTGGTTAGCCATTTGCCAGAGCAGGACCATCAATGAAGCCAGCATCAAGCGCCCTTCTTTTATCAGGACTAAGAGGTTATAAGCGTCCAATCAATTGACATACCAGTTATTCGCTGTACTGGGCAATCTTTTGGCAACTTTTGCTTTCTCGGCAGCAGTCATTTCTGACCAAAGCTTGTAGGTGCAATCCAGAGCACCACGATCCTTCAGAGCTTCCTGATAACAGGCCGATAGCTCGGCAAACTCTTTGGCGCGTACAACGGGAACGGTCATGCGGTTTGCCCAGTAATCGCTCATGCCCAGAGAAGGAGTCTTACCAGCAGTTCTAGCAACTCGAACAGATTTGGTGAAAAGACAACTCAGCGGCGATGAGTGACACGCCCTAACCACAAACTCTGGCTACACCTCCCTGGCCTTACAAGTGGTGGTTCACAATCATCACCGTCATCGACATGCACATTCAGGAAAGACGATTCAATTGCACAGGCAGAGTGATTGCCCCCGCAGACATCCGAAAGGGGTGTTCGGACAGGATATTCGTGCCAACTGCAGGCAAGGTTGTTTACCAGGTGGACACTGATTTCACGCATGTCTGAACCGATCTCTTCCCATGGTCAGTGAGCTGCTGCTGCAGCTGGCACTCGCTGCAATTGCGGTTGTTGCCAATGCTCTGTCAGCCTTTGCCGGCGGCGGCGCCGGCCTGGTGCAGCTGCCAGCCCTGATCTTGCTGGGGCTTCCCTTCGCTTCGGCTCTCGCCACCCACAAACTGGCCAGCGTGGCCCTTGGCGTTGGCGCCGCCGGTCGCCACTGGAGGGCGAGCAGCCTCGATCCCCACATCAGCCTGTTAGTTCTGTTGGCAGGTGTGCCAGGCGTGTGGATCGGCGCAAGCAGCGTGATGGTATTACCGGATCGTGTCGCCACAGCAGCACTTGGGCTGCTCACCCTGTCCCTCGGGCTGTACTCCACCCGCAGACCTGAACTGGGACAGACCGACAGGCTTGTCATCCACAACCGACAGCAAAAGCTGATCGGCATTGCTGTGCTTTTCGTCATCGGAGTGCTGAACGGTTCACTCACCTCTGGCTCAGGACTCTTCGTCACACTGTGGCTGGTGCGCTGGTTCGGCCTGAGTTATCCAAAAGCCGTTGCACACACACTGATCCTGGTGGGTCTGGCCTGGAATGGCACCGGCGCTCTTGTGCTCGGATTCAGTGGTGAGATCCGCTGGGACTGGGTTCCGGCTTTGATCGTGGGATCGCTGATCGGGGGATATCTCGGCGCTCACCTGTCACTGAAAAAAGGAGGCCGAGTGGTCAAGGTTGCATTTGAAAGTCTCGCCCTGCTGATGGGCGTCTCGCTACTAATCCGCAGCCTCTGATCTGGTCCCAACCCGCAGAAATCAAACGCCAAGAGAGCCAGGAAAACCACCTGCTCCTTCCCATGCCCCACTCCATCAATGGCACGGCATCGAATGGTGAGCAATCAAACCTTCAACGGCAACCAAAGCAGAGACCATCGGTTCAGGTCTACGCGTCACCACAGACAACACCAGCAGATCGACCGGATCTCGATGATGCGTCTGTCGCAAAACATTCACTCTGAACAGCCGGCAGAGGCCTGGTTGTCCAGCTCAATCAACACAGCAGGATTGCCCGCATCGTCTTCCTGGTGCGAGTACCGAAATTCGTCGTCACCACCAAGATGGAACCGTGAATCGCGGCAATCTTTGCCCTTCCCTTCCAGCCTGATGCCATAGTCCTCAACGAGTCGCGTACAGGCGCGGATAATTTGCTCAGCACTGGCCTTCCATGGGTGGATGCCTTGAAGATCCTCGGCTCCGAGCAAGACTCCTTCCAACACCGCGGAGATGGGATCAGTCGTCATGGGTTACTGGCTGGCCACCTTGGAGGCTCACCAGAAGGCTGGACAGTGCATCCAGCCAATCTGCTGCAACTCTTTGTAGAGAGACACTGCATCCTCATAAGCCATGTGGATGCGTGACTTAATCAAAGCTGGCTGGCTATGGGGCATGGGTCTGCCGTTTTCCACGACGACCTGCACATCTCCATCAAGAGTTTTTGATTGGTGATGAAACCTCATCGCCCAATGGGTGTTGGGGTCTTCCAGCCAGGCGTCAGACATTGTCACTTGCTGAGGTCTTGCTCTTATCGATAGAGACCCGTACCCCCTGATGCCCAGCCAAGTACAAATAAATACAAGGAATCACCTCGCCCGCGCGCCGGGAGAAGGCCCCTCAGTAAGAAGGTGAGCCCCCGAAGTGCTTTTAGGGGAGTGAGCCTCCAAGAAGTTGATCCTGGGCACCTTCCAGAATTTTCATCAACTCGTGCAGCAAAGCCGCCTCTTCGGCATCAGGCGTGTTTCCGCAACCAACCCTGCAAAGAGCTGAGCGAAGCCTCGAGAAATCAGAGGCGGGGATATTGATTTGAATCTGGTCTTTCGCCATGGGAAGACTCACACGTGTTCCGATCCAAGCTGCATCACAGAGGGTTCGTCTCAACAGTGATCGCCCTGGTCGAGGAGCCAAGACCTAACTCCAGGCAGGACGATCCAGCCTGGTACTGGCCAAACCGCCTGAGCTCGAGTCCAAGTCACCTCTAACAGGGCAAGAGCTCCTGCACTTTCTGTAGCTGACGCCTGAAAACAAATTCCAGTTCATTTGTTACCTCATCAGGTTCCACAATCAAACCCCAGGAAGCAGATGCAATCCCATAGAAATCCGCACAGCTGTCAATCGAATGAGGTCGGCGTGGCACTGCAGCACCACCAACGGAGTTACTGCTCGCATCTGGAGAACGCTGATTGAAAAGCCTCAGCGTCATCTCGCTTGGCTGCGCTTGAACGCAATGCTCGTAAGACTGCAGGGCGTTTCGCGTAGGGAGAAAAGTCGAGCAAGCTGTCGACGACCTGCGCAGGGCTGCCCTGTTCGACAAGAACGCTTAACGCGCGATCCATCTCAGCAACAAGCTCATCAGTGTTCCACAGGCAGTTCTGACGGATGAAATAACAAAGTTCAGCGACAACCACATCCGCAGACAGGTCGAGCTGCTCAGCTAACTCCCTGACCTTGTCATCGTCCTTGTCAAAGGGCTGATCGAAGCCAACAGTGGCAAGCAAGCCGTAGTCCACAAACATCCGGCGCCAGCTGGAATTGGATTCAAGACCAAACTCGATGAGGGCCCACACCCTCACATGAGCTTCTTTGAAATCGGTGGGGGCGACGGTCATCCGACTGACCAGCAATCATCATCCAACCAGAATGGCCATGGTTTTAATTCTGCGCTGTAGGGATTAAAACGTCTTGATCAAAACGGGTTGAACTGTTCGGTCAGCTGGGGGGAAGAGTCAAGGCCATCCATGACTGAAACAGACTTAAACAACTCGAAAAAGATTGATTCTTCACGAGGGATTGGAACAAAGTACCTGTCAGAGATTCATTCACTGATCCTAATTGGATGAAATTCGTTCAAATGTTTGAATCATTGATCCGATCGACGATGTCACTCATTCAGGTGCAAACGTCACCGATAGCAGTTCAACAGTGCTTATAATTTAAATTCTATGCACCGCTGCAAAACAGTGCGTTTCTGGTCAACTTGGCGATGGACATCGCAAGGATGGGTGTTTGAACTGGCCTGGTGGGGACAATGAGCCAAACAGACCTGTTCTCTCACTGGTGTTCTCGAGCTGATGGTCTCGAGCTGATGATCCGGCAGAACACGTCATTCTGACTTGGAGCGACAGCAGCGCACGTGGAGTGCTGCGCTACATCGCGCTCAGCGATTCTGTTGATCACAATCAAAACCACTTGCGCAACCCGAGACGTTGGCCAGCACCACTTCAGCTGAACAGCAGCTGCTACTGATTCACCCAATCGGCGTTGGCTTGTCTTCGCGGTTCTGGGATCGATTCGAAGCTTGCTGGCAAGGCGGAAACAACACAGCAGCTCTGCTGACTCCCGATCTACTCGGTTGCGGAACGGCACCATGCCCAGCACGGCCACTCACACCTGAAGAGTGGGCTGAGCCGCTCATCCATCTGCTGCGCGAGCGAAACAACGGCCCTGCTGTTCTGGTCTCCCAAGGAGCCTCGTTGCCCATAGCACTGGCGGTTGTGGCCAAGGCGCCAGAGATCGTGAGCGCCTTGGTGGCGATCAGCCCACCAGGCTGGCTGGTACTCAAGCAGGAGTTCCCCCAAAGAAGAGCGCGTTGGCTCTGGCGATTGCTGTTTGGTGGACCGATCGGCAACTTGTTTTACCGCTATGCGCGGCGGCGCAGATTTCTAGACACCTTCTCTAGAAAAAATTTATTCGCCCGGCCTGAAGCGGTCGATGACGAATGGCTTGAAATGCTCAATCAGGGATCACGAGCGATGGACACCCGCTGGGCGGTGTATTCGTTCCTGGCAGGGTTCTGGCGACGGGACTGGGAACCGCAGCTGACCGGACTGAAGATTCCGGTTCAGATCATCTTTGGAACCAAGGCAACCGGCATTGGTTCATCAAAGGACTGGGATGATCTCGACGAGCGGCTGGGCACCTACAAAGACAAAATGCCCAAGGCTTCGATCAGCACGATCCCTGGCAGAAACGTTCTTCCTTATGAATCCACAGAGGAGTGCGTCAGCAGCGTCAGTGAATGGCTCGCATCGATCTAACAACGCCGGCCAAGTGCCAGCGAGAACAACGGTGAGCTTCAGCGAACGCCTCGAGGCTCAGAAGAGGTGAGTAGAGCCAGTAGACAGATGATCCACTGATGCATCGCAGCTGACCTCACAGAAGCCGCTCATCTGTTAAAAAGCACTGCTCAAGGCCCCGTTTAGATGCCCGTTGATGTCACGGCGATTCTGGTTTCATCCAGCTTCATGGGAGCAGGGCTGGCCTTGGCCAAATTCTTCCCCGAATCCTCACTGCTAGCTGCGTTCTTCCTGGGAGGCCTAGCGCTTGTCAACATTGGGCTTTCGCTCGCTGGCTAGACCATTGACACCATGGATTCCGAGCCAGGCATGCATCGCCAGCTTTTCAGGAGTCAGATTCAGGGCGGATGGCATCGGGTCGGGAGATGTTGCGATCCCTGGAAGCACTGCAGAGCAGGTCTCCTAAGTTCTGGATGCGGTGGATTCCTATATCCCAACAGTTGAAACGCTCAGCTGCGGCCACAGGCGAAAGCTGTTAGTTCTCCAATCAACAGTTCAAGTGAATGCTCTTTTCAGATCCGAGAGAGACAGGAAGCGAAGATCGCTTTGCCCCTGAATTGACAAGCGCGTCATGCACTTGGATCTGAGGGAACAGTGGATCTCAGATCCCCGGAGGTGCCGACCGTGCTCAGTGGAGGCTGTAATACCAACTGGCTCTGTCTCTGTCAGCGACACACATGGCTTGCGGCAGACAAGGCCGCACACGCCTCTGCATGCATGCACAGGCGTGTGTGCTTTGATACCTTGAAGGGTGACATGAGAGGCAAGTCGAGCAGCCGACTCATGTGCGCTGGGGAGAGGGAGACGTCACACTCCCTCTTTCCGCAACGTCAACGTTTTGGCGGAGAGCAAGCCATCCACCCGATGTTCTGCAGGTCTGTCCACAACTCAACGCCGAGGCGATGGAGCATCCGCTGCTGGCGGACTGGATGTCCGAGGACAGGAGACCAGCGAAAAGTGCTCAGCACTACGAACTGAGGGTCCTCTGTCGAGGCGTCGGGCTTGATGTGAATGAACAGACCCTCCTGAGAATTCACAAGCCATGCCCCAGCTTGAGGAAGCTGATCGCTCCCAGCGACGTCAGGATGATCATTGAACATCATTGAATCTGACGAGAGTCAAAAACTCCGCAGCTGAGTATTACAGCTGAAGGGACGGAACCTGGGAATCCTCCATCGGAATGGGCGCCTCCACCGGCACTTGCTTGATCCCCTCTTTGACTGCCGTTGCCGTGATGAAGCCACCAATGACCACAACAGCCAGACAGCTCAGACCAGCCAAAACTCCAATGAACACGATCACTCTGGTCGTCATATCAATAGACAAGTCCTGGACAGGGCTGGACGGCATGGCGTGCAGTTCCAATGCCTCTGTTCTGGCCCTTCATCAACACTGACGCAAGCCGGTCCGGCGCTTCGTTGACGAAGAAGCAATCCAAAGGTGCTACTCCAGTAATGAAACAAGCATCAGCAATCGAGGATTCCCGGGAGTGAGCGACAGATCCTGACACCCAATCATGGCGGGGATCCAGGTTGGTTTCGATGCTTGAATCAAGCTGGAGCTAACAGCAATAGGTTGCCATGAAGGGGACCTGAAACACCACAAAGCATCAACAATTTCAGGGCAAAGACCGATGCCAGCACTCAATTTCGAAGGGGACTATGGCAACTCTTATCGAACGAGTATCCGCGATTCAGTACCGGGGTATGACGTACTTCACGAAATCGCGCTCGCAACAGTTCACAGCATGTCTTCTCAGGCGAAAAGCGTACTCGTGGTGGGGCCTGGACCAGGCGAACAACTGCCAGACTTACTGAAAGCCTGTCCAAACGCAGAGCTTACTGTGCTGGAACCGAGCGAACGAATGCTCTCGCTCTGCAGGGAAGTGATCAGCAGCGATCCTGGACGGGAACGATGTGTCTTGATTCAGGGAGAACTCGAACACAACATGGTGCAAACTCTCAATCTGAACGGCTGGGATCTTGTGGTGTGTCACAACGTGCTGCACCTTTTTGAGGAGAAGAAACAAGTGCAGCTATTGCGGCTGCTGGCGCAATGCACAGGCCTCAATGGTTTACTACTTCTGAGCGGATACAGCGAGCCGTCTGACCCAAGCACAACGGAACAGCTCATGGAGATAGGCCTCCAGCGTCTTCGAGACCGTGATCTCAACGAGGATAAGGTCAGTGCCATACGAAACAGCCGGAACAGGGTTGTGTTTTCGGTGGATTCAAACCAGGTGTCAACAGTGCTGACCTCTGAAAAGCTGACACCTGCTCTACAGCTCTATCAGGGCCTTTTCATAAAACTCTGGGCCTCCAGACGACAGGAAAGGGTTGACTGCAGCTCCTGCATTTGAATCTGTTATGGAATGAAAGAAGGGCTTTTTCCTCCTGATCTGAAGTACCAATGACCTTATCGCGATCATCAATATCCACAAGAACAAACCGGTGACCATCCAGTTACGAATCACTATTAACAATCAAAACCCTACAAGAAATCCCAAGGTAGGTTGCAAAGCATTGGAGGATTACAGTCGAGGGAATTCGGACTTAACAGCAGTATCTTTCTCTCAACGGCATCACAATTCAAATCCGCGAAAAGTCGCAAGGTCTTGGCAGGATGGTTACGGAGTCCAGATGGACTCAGAGAATGATCCTCAAAGACCAGCAGGCACGAGCTCTAAGTTGACATTGTCCCAAAGGATGAGAGAAAAGCACGACGGAATTTGATGCAGGTATAGAGGCTGTACGTCCGCTAACAGATGAAGATTCGCATTGTGGCAGTCCCGGAGCCGATAATTAGGAATCCTTTCGGAAAGGTGATGAATATGATGATAAGCAATATCTGCAGTGAACCAATTCAAGATTGCAGGTAACTGAAGAAAGGATGAACCTTCAATAGCTCCTTTGAAATAACTCCAATCCTGCTCATCACTGGCGTAGGAGCCCGGAAAATTATGTTGAACGAAGAACACAGCGATCATCAACGCGGCACTGGAGCTCATCACACAGATATAAAGAAGCCAGAAATGCCAGTGGCCGATCGATTGGCCTATCAAAAACCAACAGGTAAAAAGGATGGAAGTATTTGCGATTGTGTCATAGACCTCACCTCTTGTGTAAAAAAAGCTTGACTGATGGTTGTTAATGATCGAGAAAATATTGGGAAATTTACCTTTTGAGATTGCAATAGCTGCTTTTTTGAGACTGACGAAAAAGCATTCGAAAAAGCCTAGAAAGAGGGCGAACCTGGGTTTGAGAATAAGGTAATAAAAACCTCCAGGGAATAACAGTAAAGGATGCCTCAAAATTCGATAGAAAGCCTTCTCTTTTGATTTCTTCGATTCATACTGCATCCGTGTCGTCAAAGCCGATGGACCTCTGTAACGATCCCAATTGCCATTGTATTTGTGGTGAAAAGCATGACCTCTTGACCATGGATGATGAGGAATCCCATGGATAATGCTGAGCAAAAACGCAACACAGAGATTCATTCGCTTGGAACGGAACAGGCTTTGATGCCCGCAATCATGCATTAAGGAGAAACTTCGACTCATCAACAGAATGATGAGCAAAAAGAAAACGGGAGTAATCAACATCGACATTAAATTGATCGATGTTGTTACTACGGATAATCCGTAGGAACAGAGAACTAAGGGAATAACAGTATTAACAATCTGCCAGGCAGCGATGCGATTATCGCTGGCCATGTAAGACTTGAGATCAAAATCAACGCGTCGAACAGGTCTTGATTTCGGGGCGCGCGTAGTAGAACTATTCAAATGGATGTTGCATCTTGGTTTTCTGTCTCAAGAGAAACTCGTTGGTAATTTATCGAAAATCCCGCACCAGGGTCGGATCATTTGGTCTAGAGAAGGACACTTCATGGACCGATGGGGTCACCAGTGGACAGATTCCAGTGAGGGCAGGCCGGTCCGCCTGAGCTGCAGCTGCGCAACTGGCAGTGGCACCAGCCGTTCTGAGTGGCGCTACCAGAAACGCTTGAGCCGCGAAGGACGAACAGCCGCAAGAGTCAAACCACCCATCTCTTGGTCGCCATCGACCGATCACGAACTGACAACGGCCCTGTAACCAGACAGATCGCAAATATCAGACCATGCTGGAGGGACAGGCTGGAAGGGCATGCTGCAAATGGTCTTGAGAACAGTCAGCGTGATCGTGGTTGCAGCCGCAGCACTGATCTCGGGCCTTGGGCTTGCTCAAGCGTCAGATAACGAAGGTGAACAGAGGGAACTGGACGACATTCGGACACAGGAATGCAGCAATGAGCGAAACGATGCCTGGGGCGATGCATCACCCCAACAGCTTCGACGCGACAACTGCCAGCCGTGACGACGCTCACCAGAGCAGCGATTGCCGCTCCTGGAGCAAACAACTGAGCGAGGGCAGGTGCAAGCTGAATCTTCCACCTCTTTACCGCTTTGAGACCTGTTCACGAGATGCAATGCCGATAAATTGGCTGCAGATATCGGGATTCGATGGATTCGCTCGATCTTGAAGTCGTGAATGTGCTCTTCTTTCAACAGATGATTGAGGCTGTCGAAGGAGAACAATGGGATGAAGCTGCGATGGCTCTCTACAAGTTGTACGCCATTGAAGAGGGAGAACGTTTCAGTGATCTCACAGCTGATTCCGAAGAACTGAATGATTCCATGGAATCTGCAGCTGCTTAAAGTCCGCATCTCTAAAGAACTCAAGCGATCCGAAGAGTCCAACAACCGTTCCCGGCAAAACACTCTGGCCTTGTGCTTACGATTTGTCGAAAATAAAAAAGTCGTCAACGCAATCAAACAACATCGCATTGACGAATACATCAGCATAATTCAATAACTGACCGATGCAATGGCAAATACATTGAGTTAACATCACCGGGGTTTCTCAAACATCGGGCACGTTAAATATTAATCCGAATCACTCTAGGCCTGGAGCAAGCATCACAGCCTGCGTCATCATTACCTGATTTTGAAAACCGGAATCACCTGAATACAATTACTCAATCAAAAACTCTTCCCTTATTGATCTTGCATCTTGGATCCGTTGCTCACGAGCGAGTTGTCGCAGTCGAGAATCGAGCCAATCTCGCAAACGAACAGTTTTATGAGAGATGTTCAGAAGATGGTCGGATGGCTGATTGTCTTCGTCGAGGATCATCAATCGATAGGAACTTATTGAATCAGCTTAAGGAGCAGGTTCCATCTCCGCGGGACAAATCGCAAGATTCAAACGATCATCTCACTCGGCTGATCAAAAGACATGCCATGAAAGCATGGAAGACGAGTGAATCAACCATCACGCATCATGCTGATGGAGCTTATGGAGCTTTTCAACAATTGTTTTCTGCAGTCGATCTTTTTTAGATGAGAGCCAAGCGCTCACAGTAGCTTTCTCTTCAGAAGTGAGATTCATTTTTTGCACATAATCCTTGGTCGCGTCCCAGACAAGAGTCCCAAACTCTTTGGAATGCTTCAGCCTTTCAGCAACTCCTCCATGAAGATCATCCTCATCAAGAAGGGGATGAGATTCCACAATCGCCGTCACATCAACAATTTGAGGATCCGAATTTTCCGACATCTGGACATGACCGCACTCATCCAATACTTAGCAAGCTCTGCAACCGAATGCACATAAGCATCACAATAAGCTGCTCAACGAGACCAAACAGTGAATAAACAATGCAAAGACATAGGGCAAAGAATCACCTGATGGGTTCTTCACGCTGCAGGACCATATTCGGAAAGCTCAGCAGCAGTAGGACTCATGGCCTTAGCCAACACAAGCAAGTCAGTGGCCAGACCATGCTCGCCTTCACGCAAAAGCAGACGCCTTAGACAAATGACATCCCCGTAGTCAGCAGCGGCTGTGCCGTTGATCAGGCCACGGGCGGTGCCGCGTGCAACAGCCAGTTGAAGCGTCATGCTCATAGTTCCAGGCTGCTTCAGACCCAGGAGTTAGTCGCTGTAACCCCCTACAAAGCTCCTTAATTCAGGATTGTTCCATAAAGCAGCACCGGAAAAGAGCAGATAACAGCTCTGCCTCAAGGCACAACCAGTTGCACCGACTGAAAAGCCCGCCATCAGGACAAAACTGTCAACAGATCCAGCATGAATTCTCAAACCAATCAACAGCTGATCTTTGACGACACCAGCGAAGCTCAAAGGACATCTGCATGAAGCTTGAATAAAAACAGCTCAATGTCGACAAGACAGAGGGCAAGTGCGGATAGAGGGGGGCTTCAAGAGACATTCTTCCAGATCACAACAGCTTTCAAGCCACAGCAGCTGTATCACATTGGCGAAAATTATGAAATGAAAAATGAAATCAGGGTCATCTCAAGCTTCTTGATCCTCAACTCAATCATCATTTCATCGGTAGTTCTTCTCTATATGAAGGGAGGTATGAGGTTTGAGAAGGTTTTCAGTCACCTGTTTGGCTAATTCATCCTTCAAAGACAAACTCGATCAACATGGACCAGTCAACTGGCTCTGAGCATTGAGGGGATTAATCAAATGCTCAATCGAAAGACACTCACCCCGATTTGGATCCAGACCTCAGCAAAAGGGATTAAACTGGTTAATAACACCATAACATTGGTCTGCCAACTCAACAGCCGTTAATTCTTCGAGACATGCTTCTTGCCAATGGTCTTTCGAGTCTTGAAACCTGTGTCCAGACCTTCAAAAGTAGCGTGATTTCGATCAAGATTCTCTTCACCTCCGACCCAGAAATGAACAAGACACTTATTATACTGTAAAGCTATAGAACTTAAAAAATCCTCTTAAAAAAGTAAGTGTTACCATTAAAAATTAACTTGTAAAAGTCATGCCGAATTAGATCATTCCAAAGTTGCGTTGAATTGGCCTCCTTCAATAATTTTTTAGGAAGACATCCCTTAGCAACGCCACACCAGTCCTGAACAAACTGCTGCAAGACGCCATCATCGTCACCCTCGTACTCAGCGAAGAATGAATCTGCAAAGTTGTTTTCCGTTTCAATACCGTAGCTTCCAAGGATCAAGATAAACTTGTCAATCTCTGGTTCCCTCAGCACGAAGGACGTTCTCTGGCAGATCAGATCGACAAGGGCTTGAACGACTAAGCTCTTTGATTCATACCAGTTTGACAAATTAGCCATCACACCACCTAACAATTTTCAGATCTTCTTTTCCTTCCTTGAGAAGTTCAACAGCAAAATCATTAAACCATGCCACAAATTCGAGTGAGTAACATTCTCCATGAGGTGTTCTCGTATAAGCACCGCTTGAAAAGTCTAATCCATCTTTTGTAATAGAAAAAGCTTCAGCGTGGTGAATATAAATTGCATAAGCATACCTTTCAAGACTCTCTTCTCTATCACTGGCATTCAAGCTACAATCATCAATCCAACATTCAATATTATCATCAGGGATCATGCGGAGTTGGTATTTATCAACCAACCTGCTCGAAACAAACAATAATCCTGAGTGTTGAGAATCATTCCAGTAGAAGCCACTTTCAAATCTTGAATAATCTTTGGCGTGCTCAATCAGATCATCTTTGATGGAATAGAACTTTTCTTCCCATCTCCGATTGTCCTGTGGCTTGTGGCTTTGCATCGACCCAGATTAGACGATCATCAATCAAAAACAAGCAAAATCGCACGACTTAAGCTCGAGATAAATAGCAGCTCTGGGCAGCTCCAGAAAAAAGGAGTAGCGACCTACTACTCGCCAGGTCGGTCATCATCCGTTCAAGGATGACCACAATTCCTAAAAATAGCGCAGCTGGTATTGCGTGAAATGAATATGCGGTTTACCCACCCTCACTAATAAAACGTATCTTCATCAACATCTGGAATCAGCACAGGTTCGAATCCCTGCCCTTGGTGGGCGGGCAATCAGATCAGCAAACTGGAATCATCAGCTCTCTCCTTCGTCAAGCTCATCAAAAACAACGCATCGATGAGGATTGTCGGCAGCGAAGCGGATCGACATCTGTTGGATGTTCTGCGTTTCGTCTGGCAATCCTCTGTATGAAATTCCCTTTGTGAAAGAGCCTAGCGTCATTGAATCGGGCGTTTTCTTCAGCTCTGTGCAATGCTCTGAGAGGTTTTTAACTGCTTCTTCCTCAGAAGCTGCTTTGACCTTCCAGAGCACATCAACTTCAACAGGTGTGGTGATCAGATAAGCAGGACTCATGCATTTTCAACAGACCTATGAAGTGTGCGTCGACTGAGTTGCGTTGTCAGGTGATCAATGCTGCTACACCATGCAGATCCGCGTAACGACCCCGATCGTTCTTGATCCCAATACGACGATTTTCGGGACAGTCCTGGAGTCTACGATCAAGCAATTCATCGCTGCCATCGCAAAGGAACTCAGGCTTCGACGGTATAGCCAAGACACAGCAACACCAATCAACCAGAAACGCTGAGGCGCGACGTGTCGTGATCTAAGACAAAAGAAATGACGCAGCACAACCGACGCACTAGCATGCTAGTACTTAGGTACTATGGCATTGTGTCAGTCGATCACTTCAGTTCAGTCAAAGCTCCTGATGCAGGGAGGCCTGGGTTCCTGGATGTGAAACCTGGCATGACGGTGATCGTGAGGAGTGACGAGCGACCTGGTGGAGCCCAAAGCAAGGACTGGTGGATGGGACAAGTGATCCACTGCGGCGGAGCTGCTCGTGACCCAAGCATCCACAACCTTTTTCAAGTGGCCGATGTGGATTCAGGGGTCATTCGTTGGATCAACGCAGACCTGGTGACTCACATTCTTCCTGACTCTTGAAGGACAGGTCGTCAAGCAGATGCACAGGATGTTTCACCCTTGCAAGAAAGGACACAAGGACTGAGCCCAACCCTGCTTGATGAGAAGTGCTTCTCCTTGAGGGATGAACGAACTTGATCATGAATGCTGATCTGAAGAACAAACTCACCACTGCGACAAATAGAAATGATGCTCAGAATCCGATAGAGAAACCAGATAACACAATTACGATCAAAAACACAGTGGAATACTATTCACTGGAGATTGTATTAAGCCGCCATGAAATTACAGCATTCGATCGAGTCGTTGCAAGTCTTAAGTGATTCAATCCATTACTCAACACCCAGGATCACTGCTAGGATTACTGCAGGAATAATGGCAACAATGGTCAAACCGATGGACATAAAGAAAGAAGTTAAAACTGAAAACTCTTGTTTCTTTTCTTCGATCGCCAGATATCTCATATAGGGAAATAAGCATCCATAAAGCAAGCTCAACAAGAAGCCACCAGTGCTGGGCAAATCATTATTGAGGAGACTGGCGAAGACAACGCTTAATGAAAAAATAATCGCGATCCAGTAAAAATATGACCACTCACGGATCTGGCAGCACACGACTCCTGGGAACCAGAAGGCAATCCAAGAAAACCCACCTGGAGATTTCCAAGGCTGCAGTGTATTCACCCTGATTCCAGAACTATTGTGAAATTGAATATCAAACCATCCACTTCTTTTGAGCGTATAACCTTCCTTGATCAGAGAATCAATTCTGTCGAGCCGCTTCTGCATTGGCGGAGAAACAGACGACTGGTTATACAAGGCATTTCAATCATTAAATCAATTATCCACTCGATGTAGACTTTGTCTACAACCAATTGTCAAATCTTCAGATAGCTTAGCTTTTCAAACGCTCATCCTTAAGAATGCTGACTTTCTCTTGGTTCGTGAAGTTCCCTTCACTGGAATCATTAAACTCATCTTCCTTTTGGCGCAGCAGTTCAAGCTGAGATACTCTATTAGCCTATTGAACAGCCAATCAACAAACTCTAAAGCTAGTGAATCAACAAGAATTCCTTCCAGAGTCCATGACGCTTTATCCCAGCAAAATCAAGTGGATTCTGGTGTTGCTGGTCAGCAAAGTCTTTATGATATTGGGCATCTCCCAGACTGGCGATCACAACACTGAAACATTACTCGGACTGCTCGCATGCGTTATCGGCGGATTCGGAATTCTGATCTGCATATTGACGCTTTGGCCAGGAAGTAGCTGGTTAAAGCTAGGTCCGGATGGCATACGAAATAGAATAATGTTTCGAAAGTTTCATTATCGCTGGAGTGACATCAATCGTTTTGGGATCACGACTGTGCAGCATGGAGCAGGATTATCCAACAGCAAAACGGAGTTTGTGAGCTTCTGGATGAATCATGATGATCAGATGCGTTCACTGAGTGAGTGTTATGGAAAGAAACCCGAACAACTCGTTGAAATCCTGGAATCTTATTGGAATCGGTATGGTTGAGCAATGATCAAATCTTTCGTCGGTAGTAGATAAACGAGGATTTGTCTCTAATCTGTTGACATGAAATACCTCAGCCTCGTTGGAGCCCTGCTCCTTACAGCATCACCGGCATACTCACTCGACTATTCCAAAGAAATCAACAAGATGTGTTCTCCAAACGAGACAACCCAGAATGCTTGCGGCTTTATGTCGTTCGGATCAGCGATGGCAGTTGTATGCACGCTTAAATCCAGGGGATTCATTAGTGAGGCCGGAATAGAGCTTGTTAAAGAAACATTGTTTACTGATGATGCTGTCAACCAGCCAGGATTTATTCAAGCGATGGATGAGTGGACAAAACTAGGCTGTTCGTTATGAAGAGCCAATCCTCCTTGGTGCATTACTCCTTCCACATCGCCTGCGGTTGAAGAGATTAAAATGTTGGGTTTTTCAAGAGTGCATCAGCGTACAATGCTCTCAATTTAAAAGCGATGAATTACATTCAATCTGCGATTAGACAAGCACATAACCTACTCCTGATGAGGGTGTTGCTCGGTAAACTGAAAAAGCCGGATCGTTGATAGCTGGATTGAGTCAAGAAGGAATGATGATGAAGCTCATAAGATTCTGAGGCTGTCAATCAAGGGAAGAGAGAATCTTGCCACCTGTAGACCAGATTCTGGTTGCTCAGAGCTTCAAGAATGAAATAGATCATGAAATTCCCAATCCCCCGATAAGACTGGGATTAGAAGCGTGAGGAACTTAACGAATGACACCTCTTCCGCCCTGATAAAGGGGAAGGACGTTCCACCCTTGTTCCACCATCAGTTCCCAATGGTGACCAGCGCCTGCTTGTTCTTCCACCACACCCAGTCGCGAATTGGTGGCGTGTTGCGCAGCTCTTCACGCGTTAGTCCAAGTTTGAGCTTCTGTGAAGCTCCGAGCAGCACATCCAGCATCTCCTCTCCATCGCTACACCGAGCCAGCGCCTGATTTGTTTTCTTGGCACCGTCGAGTGCCTTGACCAACAAAGCCACTCGGCGGAAAGGGGAAAGAGAACGGGGATCCATATCCAGAGCTCTTTGGCGTCTCACCGTAATCACATTCGCTGACAGCTCTGGTTCACACAGTCAGAATCGAGTGATCGAAGCGCTCGAAATGGCGTCCCCTCGGGGCCATCACTGGGTTATCGGTGACGTACATGGATGTCACAAGGCCCTGCTTCGCCTGATTTCAGTGCTTCCGCCCGAAGATCACCTGGTGTTTTGTGGCGATGTGATCAATCGGGGGCCTGGAATCGCCGCATGCATCAATCTGGTGTGGAAATTGGTGGCCAGCGGTCGAGCCACCTGGTTGCGAGGAAACCACGAGCAACGTTTGGTGGAAGGTCTTCAATCCATCTCAGCGAAGGGGAGACATGATCTGCTCACAATCGAGACCTACCGACAACTGGGTGACGCGCTGACGCGGGAATGGCAACAACGCCTGAGCGCACTTCCTTTGGTGTATTTCGGAGATGGATGGGTCGCCACCCATGCCGGCTTTGATGAACAGGGTCAGCCAGACCTCAATGTGCGCGAATCCTTCTGGGAAAACTACGACGGTCGCTATGGAACCGTGGTGGTGGGCCATACGCCCCGACCGGCAGTGGAGCATCGCGGCCAGATCGTGATGATCGACACAGGCGCGGTCTACGGCGGTCTGCTCTCCGCGTTCTGTCCAGAAACTGGAGCAGTGGTGCAGGTGATCGGAGAGCCCACTGACAGGGCAACGCCCGCAGACCGTCATGAGCTCATCGCAGAAGTACCTTGCTGAGGCTTTACCGCAGCAACCGAGCGGAATTGCTCGCTGAACTTCTGGCGCAGGAACTCAGACTTGAGCCTCCTGGTCCTTTTGAACAGATCGAGGTGGTGGTCAACACCTGGCCAACCAGCCGTTGGCTCGGAGAACAGCTGGCCAGGGTGAATGGGATCAGTGCACTGGTGCGCTTTCCATTCCCTGGCAGTCGCCTGCGGCAGCTTGTGCAGACCGTACTCAGCGATGCGCCTGCGATCGAAGATCCATGGAGAGCGGAGCGTCTGGTCTGGCACGTCCTGGAGGTACTGCCGAACCTGCTTGAAGACGAGTGCGCGTCAAACCTCCGGGAATGGTGGGATCTCCATGGCGGTCGACAGGAACAACTGAATCGTGACCAGTGGCAACTGGCCCGCAGCCTGGCTGATGCAATCGACGATTACGCCCTCTACAGGCCAGAGGAGCTCGCTGACTGGCTGGCAGGAGGAGCAGGCGATCAACTCCCGGAGAGCCTGCGATGGCAACCTTGTCTGGTCCGTGCTCTGGCAGCGCGGTTGCCATGCAGACCCTTCGGCTTGCAGGTGCAACAGGTGATTGAACGACTTCGCAACGGCGAAGACCCTGCACTGCCCCTGCCACCACGCCTACGCCTCTTCGGCGTCAGCAATCTGGCCCCGGTCCAGATCAATTTGTTGCAGGCCCTGGCCGGACGCATCAGCGTTGATTTGTTTTTACTCACACCCTGTCCTGACCTTTGGCAGCGGTCGCAGCGACGACGCAGGCAACTGGGTGAAGACTGGACCAACTCCCCCGATGGCTCCTGGCTGATTGAAGCTCCCCGCCTGGAGGGAATCCTGGGCCGCATGGGTGCCGAATTTCAGTTGCTGCTGGAGGGAAGCGGCGAATGTCTGCTGGGCAGCTGGGAACAGGGCGACCTGTTCGCTGATCCCACAGTGATGAGAACGACAGAAGACTCACCGGCGTCTCTGCTGGAACAGCTGCAACGTCAGCTTGCGAGCAGCGAATCGGACCAATCAGCTCTGTCACTGGAGCAAGGCGATCATTCGCTGTTATTCATGGGCTGTGCAGGTCCCTGGCGAGAAGTTCAGCTTGTACGTGATCGCATCCTCAGCTGGATGGCCGCTGATCCAAGCCTGCAGCCCAGGGATGTTCTGGTGATGACTCCCGATGTGGAGCGCTATGCACCACTGCTGGCTTCTGTCTTTTCCGATCGGGATGCCACGGGTGTGGACCTGCCCTGGCGGTTGACCGATCGAAGTCAACAAAACTGTCCTGGACTTCAACAGGCTTTCATGACCCTGTTGCGCTTGAGCTCTGATCGGCTCACCGCAACCGGTCTGGAGGCACTGCTTGGCAATCCGGCACTGCAAAGCCTGAAACAGCTGACATCGCAGGACGCGATGGCAATCACCGATGCACTGCAGCGCAGTGGCTTTCGCTGGGGGTTGGATGCAGCTGAACGCAACGGAGATGACACCAATAGCTTGCGCTGGTGCCTGGATCGCTGGCTGCTGGGTCTGGCATTGCCGGAGGAACCGGGACTGGCCGTTGATTCCTGTGCCCCCGCGCTCACTGATCTGAGCCTGCAGCAACTCGAGGTGTGGTGGCCACTGCTGGATCAAGTGGCTGGGTGGATCTCTCAGTTGCGTTGCGGTGCTACCTGCCCTGAATGGGTGGATCGGTTGCGCAGGCTGCTTCTGGAGATTTTCAACGATGGTGGCAACTGGGACTGGGAGCTGCAGGCCATTCATGAGTGCCTTGAGACCTGGCGGCTTCAGGCCAATGACTGCTCGCTGGAACTGGATATTGCTGTTGTGATCAGCGTGCTGGAGGAAGCGCTCTCCACGGAAAGCGGCCGCTTCGGACACCGCAGCGGCGCCCTCACGATCAGCGCCCTTGAGCCGATGCGAGCGATCCCACACCGCGTGATCGTCCTGATGGGCCTTGATGCCTCCTCCTTCCCAAGACATCAGGAGCGTGCAGGCTTTCACCTGCTCGAACTACAACGTCGACTCGGTGACCCCAGCAGTACGGACCAGGATCGGTATGTACTGCTTGAGGCACTGCTCTCAGCACGACAGCATCTGCTGATCAGCTGGAGTAGCCGTGATGAGCGACAAGGCGACAACCTGCCGCCATGCCCACCGGTTCAACAGTGGCTGAGTCTGCTTGCAGAGCAGCTCGAGACTGATCAAATGGACCGGCTGCTGATTCACCCTCCTGCCAATCCTCTTGATGTCGCCAATTTCATGGCGACACCACAAGGAGACGCGATCAGTTGCGACCGCAGGCTGTTAGACGCACGGCGCAATCTCGATGCGCAGATCGGGGGAAATCAGGCACAACATGATCTGGGCCTGGCTTTACCGCTTGTTTGGCAGACTCCAACAACAACGGATGCAGCCTCACCCATCAACGCGGAGGCGATCGAACGACTGGAGCTCTGGCTGCAGGCCCCCCAAAAGGAATGGTTGAAACGTCAGGGCATCGACGCGGCTGAATGGTCTGATCCTGTCAACGATCTTTCCCCTCTATCGCTACCGGAGTTGGACTGTCATCAGTTGCTCAACCAGCGATTCTCAGAACAGCTCGATCTGCTGGCGCACGATCCCCAAGCCCGTTGGGACGTTCAGGAGACGGAGGACTGGATTGCCCGCAGCTGCGGGCAAGGCCTCATGCCTCCTGGCGCTGCTGCTGAACTGGAGGACAATCGCCTGGAGCGACGCTGGCAAAACCTCCAAAAAACTGTTCTGAGCCTTGGGCCTCTGCGCTTGCAGCAGCAACAGGCCTCCCAGCATTCAGCCTTTTTGATGGCAGGCGAAACCGCTGTTCAGATCAGCACATCAAGGCTGAAGTCACGCTCTCTGCTGCAGAGCTGGCTGAGGCACCTGCTTGCCCAACGGGATGATGCTGGCTGCAACACCGCTGTGGTGTGCCGACAAGACGGCAGTGCAAAAGCCGATCAATTCCACATCGCCATGCGTTGGAGAGCGCTGAACCCCCGGGAGGCTGATCACGCCATCCAAGCTCTGCAAAGTCTGGCGCAGCAGGGAGCTGAGCTGTGCTGGCCGGTCCCACCGGACAGCGGCCTGGCCAGGGCATTGGCCTGGTCCAAGGGGGAGGCAGCGGCGGATAAGGCCTTTATGAATCGTTGGCAGGGGGGCTTCAGCGGCTGGGCCGAACGGGATCGGCCCGAGCAGAAAGTCTGCTTCGGCAGCCACTGCGATGCCGAGTTGCTGTTAGGCCTTGAAGGCTTTGAAGCCGCCTTTCAGGCGTTATACCAACCGTTGCTCGAGGCACGGTGCTGATGACGATGGCAACGGCTAGCAGCACGAGACGATTCGACGCCAATACCTACCCATTAACGCCGGGCGTTCGACTCCTGGAGGCGAGCGCTGGAACAGGAAAGACCTTCGCCCTGGCCCACCTCGTTCTGCGACTGGTGACGGAACAAGGATTGAACCTCGATCAACTGCTGGTGGTGACCTTCACGGAAGCCGCGGCCGATGAATTGCGCGACAGGATCGGACGCCGACTTGACGCCGCTCTGCAGGGCCTGCTGCACAAGGAACGGAGCAGCACCCTGTTGCCTGAAACAGATGCAGTCCTGCAGAACTGGCTTGAGCAGCACGGACAGGACTCCCAGCAACGCAGGCTGCTGGCCAGCCGACTGCTCGAGGCCCTCGAAGCCCTTGAGCGAGCCGACATCACCACGATCCATGGATTCTGCCGCCGCAGCCTTCGCCGGCAAGCGCTTCAGAACGGTCAGGCCATCGATCTTGCCCTTGATGATGATCCTCAGACCCTGACTGTCCAGGTCGCCCATGACCTCTGGCGAGAGGAGGTTCTTGAACTCAAGCCGGGACACGTTGCAGGACTGCTGCAAGCAGGCCTGTCGCCCGAAGCACTCGCTTCAGCCCTTCAGAGGCTGGATGGTGATTGTGCGGTGCACATTGCTGAAGATGCGGAGTCGATCACGCCTGAGCAAACTCTTTGTGAGGTGTTTGAGGGTTGGCTGCAGAGCCGCTGGGAGCACTTCCTCGCTAGCTGGAACAGCGGGGGAGCGGCTCTGGAACAAGCCCTTCGAGACTGCGCCGCCGAATGGCGCAGCCTCGGTTGCACCGACACCAAACCCTTTAGTGCCCGCCCCAGGAAAGACCGGAGCAAGGAGCTCGACACCTGGACTGACCACATCAGCAAGACCTGTGGACATTCGATGCACTACGTCGAAGTGCGCAACCAGGTACTTCTCGGTGGTTATTTCCATCCAGGCAGCTTTCAGAAAACAGCGCGGTCCTGCGCTGAAGCTGAACCCAGCCTTGCTTCAGCCGCAGTGCAGACCGCCATCGCCGACCTCTGGGACGGACCAGCCGAACAGACCTGGCGCCACCTGCTAATCAAAGGGCTGAAACAGCTCCACGAGCGGCGCAGTCAACGCGGGGTTGTTGGCTTTTCGGGGCTGCTGGACGCACTCGACCCGGCTCAGTCAGATGCAGCGGAAGCTTGGCTGACTCCTCTGCGGGCACGGTACCGAGTGGTTCTGATCGATGAGTTTCAGGACACCGACCCGCTTCAGTGGAGACTGCTGAGAACCGCTTTCTCGACACCGAACCATCTGCTGCTGATGGTCGGGGACCCTAAACAGGCGATCTATCGCTTCCGCGGCGGAGATCTGAACACCTATAAAGCGGCACGGCGTGATGCGGACTGTATTGACGACCTGCTCGACAACCGCCGCACAACACCACTGCTGATGCAGGCCATGAATCAGCTGATGGCTCCTGGACTGCTGCTCTCCGAACTCTCGGTGCCTGAGGTGACGCCAAGATCTTCCGCACAACCTCTGCCACTGCTCGAGGGAAGTGCATCACTCCAGATCCACGACATCAATCCCGATGACGACGATGGAACCAGCAGCCGTACATCTCTGGAGGAGCGGATTCCCCGGATCACAGCCGGCCTGATCCTGCGCACCCTGAGACAAGATCCAGGCCTGGATCCCTCCGAATTCTGCATCCTGGTCAGCAGGCATCGCCAGGCCGAAGACATCCGCGCAGAGCTGGCAGCGACCGGACTGCCGAGCCGCCTTGTCAGTCAGGGAGATGTCTTCAGCAGCCAAGGAGCCTCGGATCTACAGACATTTCTTGACGCACTCGCACGGCCTGCCCACGCCGGCGGATTACGACAGCTAGCCGTGTCCTCACTCCTGCAGTGGAGAAGCGATGAACTGGCAGACGCCGATGACAACGGTCAGCTGGATCAGCTGGCCTCTCAGCTCCAGCAGCTCACCATCGAGCTGCCCAAGCTAGGACTGATGGGTTGCCTGGCACGTCTGATCGATGGGCAGACCGTGGCCGATCTATCAAGTCGCGGCCGCTTGCTTGGTGACCTTCAGCAATGTGCACGACTCGTGCAGGACACGATGCACCGTCAGGGCTTGGATGCTTCAAGTGGTGCCGACTGGTTGCGACGCCAGCGCCTTTACCCTCCAGACACGATCCCGGAACAGCGTCAGCCCTTCAGTGATCTAGCCGAAAGTGCGGTTGCTGTTGTGACTGTTCATCGCAGCAAAGGTCTGCAGTATCCGGTGGTGATCTGCCCCTATTTGTGGGAAGCGGCCTCTCCTGGGAAAGGGCCACTGTGGCGTGTGCCGGCAGGGGACGAATCCGGCAGCTGGCGCGTAGCGCTGAACCCGCACTGGGGACTGGGACATACAGCCAGCCAATGCGATGAACTGGAACGTCGAGCTGAAGCGGAACGTCTCGCCTACGTCGCGATGACACGGGCTGAACGCCATCTCGTTCTGTTTCAGGCCAGGGCAGCTCGGCAGGAGGGCAATCCACTCGCACCATGGCTGGAGCAACTCGCTGACCCACCGGGTCCCTTGATCAGCCTGCACCGAGCTGACGTCGACCCTGTGAGCGAGCAATGGCACCCCCGGGTGGTTGAACGAAATCTGCAATGTGGTGCCGTGCCAGATCATGCTTTTGACCGCAGCTGGGGGCGCAGCAGCTACTCGGCCTGGATCTCAAGCCACGGCAATGCGAAAGCCACCAGCCCAGACCCGCGCAACCTTGAGGAAGGACGCGATGTGGATGCCCAGACCGGTGCAGATACCGAAAGCCCCACATTCAGCGATCAAAGCGAACCGATGGATCCCAAGGACAGCCCGTTGGGAGCATTTCCCAGAGGTGCAGCAGCCGGTGATTGCCTGCACCGCATCCTGGAGCAGGTCCCATTTGATCAAGACATCGAACAGGACAACAACCACGCTCTGGTGGAGCGGGAACTGACGCGGTCCGGCCTGGAGACCGACATGGCGGATGCAGTCCTCGAGGGCCTGGAGACACTGATGCAGGCCCCCTTTGGAGGGCCACTCGGCAATCTGCAACTGAAGTCATTGCACAGTCGACGGCGGTTGCATGAACTCAGCTTTGATCTGCCTGTCGCACATCAGGGCAGAGCGGTCCAGCCCAAGCAACTGGCGCGGGCCTTTCGCGTTGAACCCGATTGCCGATTCGGTGAACGCTACGCCGATTCACTGGAAGATCTGGAGTTTCTGAGCCGAGGTTTTCTCACTGGCTCCATCGATCTGGTCTTCACTGACGGCGACGATCCCGCCACTGCTCGCTGGTGGGTTGCGGACTGGAAAAGCAACTGGATCGGCGAAAGAGACGCGGACGGTCGTCCATTGCACTGCGGACCGCGTCACTATTCACAAAGCGCCATGGAGGAGCAGATGTATTTGCATCACTATCCATTGCAAGCCCATCTCTACCTTGTCGCCCTGCATCGATTCCTGCAGTGGCGACTCGACGGCTACCAGCCTGCGCGACATCTCGGCGGATACGCCTACGTCTTCCTTCGTGGCGTTTCCAAATCTGGCGGAAGCGGCGTAATTCTTGAAGCAGCACCTCTGCAACGCCTCCACGCGCTCGACTGTGTTCTACGAGGTGAGGATTGATGGATCCCCACGATCGGACAGCGACCTCATCGGCTCTGAGCAGAGGAATGATGTCGATGCTGCTGCGCCGCTATCCACCTCCGGCGGAGTTCGGCAACAACGAGCTCAGTGCTCTAAAAGATCTTGTGCAGGCGATGACCCAGGCTCTCGGCCAGGGGGAGATGAGCATCGATCTGGGCAGCAGCAACCAGAAACCGAGTGAGCTGGAGGCCGATGGCTGGCCCGAGACGCACCGACGGGTGATTGAGGCCAGCGGCTGGTTGCAACAAGAGCCTGTGCTGATGGTGATGGAAGGGGATCGCCTGCTCTGGCGACGTTGGCATCAGGGCATGGAGGAGCTGGAGCAGACGCTGATCAAACGCAGTGCACTATCCCCTGTGGGCAAGCCAGAGGGACGTCGCAGCGGAGATGAGACCAAGCGATTGACGTCGGAACAGAAGTTCAATCCGGAGCAGCTTGCGGCGGTCAATGCGGTCAGTGATCACAGGGTGGTGCTGCTCAGCGGAGGGCCCGGCACCGGCAAAACCAGCACCGTGCGCGCCATGCTGATCCGGGCCATGGCGGATCGCGGAGACCTGCGCATTCATCTGGCCGCTCCGACAGGGAAAGCGGCACGGCGACTGCAGGATGCAATCCAAGGCGATCAACGCACAGCTGAATTGCCCTGCACCACATTGCATCGGTTGCTGCAGGCCAGACCAGGAGGCTTCAGCCGTCATCGCCGCAATCCACTCGCGCTGGATCTGCTTGTGGTTGACGAAGCGTCAATGGTCGACCTGACACTGGCCCAGGCACTGATGGATGCTCTGCCAGCCACAGCACAACTACTGCTTGTTGGTGATGCCAATCAGTTACCACCGATCGGAGTGGGTGCTATCTGGCAACACCTACAGAAGCCAGACCTGCAGCAGCGATTCGGAACTGCTGCTGTGCGTCTCCATCAGGTGTACAGAAACCGAGGAGACCTGGCTCGACTGAGCTCACTGTTGTGCCGTCAGGGGGCGGAAGCCTTCTGGAACGACCTCGCTGATCTCGACGACGCGGCCAACGTGCATCAACTGCTGCTTGAGTCTTCTCGGTTTCCAGCGACGGTGACCGATGCCGTCGATCAGCAGCTGGAAACCCTGAGGTTGGCGGCCAGCAACCTGGAGGTCAGGCCTGATGGATCGCCAGATCCCGAACTCGCTCATGCTCTTCTCGAGCGCCTCGATGCCTTGATCGTGCTCTGCCCGCGTCGTCGGGGGTTGTGGGGAGTGGACAGCCTTCACAGCCATTGGGTGTCGGGCAGTGATGCCCGTGACTGGCCTGAGGGGTTGCCTGTTCTCTGCAGCGACAATCAAATCGAACTGGGGCTTGCCAACGGCGACCTCGGGCTCTGCATCGGCAGCGGCAAAACACGCAGGCTGCTGTTCCGATGCAGTGATGACTCAGGCCACGGCGTGTATCGACTGCTGCATCCAGCCAGGGTCCGCCGAATCGAACCAGCTCTGGCTCTCACGATTCACAAAGCCCAGGGCAGCGAGGCTGATCAGGTGGTGCTGCTGTGGCCACCCTGCGATGACGCAGGCAACACAGCGCTTCTCTACACCGCCATAACAAGAGCTCGGCACCAACTGACCGTGGTGCGACTGGCATCCTCGAAGAGCAGCGGCATGCTGGGGGCGGTCGATCGTCAGGGGTCGGTGTGACGACACAAGTTGAGCGTCCCTGGGGCTGGTACGAGGAGCTGGCCGAAGGAGCCGGCTACAAAGTGAAGCGACTGCTTGTGAAGCAGAACGCACGTCTCAGCCTGCAACGCCACCAACATCGCAGCGAACATTGGGTGATTGCAGCTGGAAGTGGGTCCGTCTATTGCGATGGCACCTGGATGGACGCAGCGGTGGGCAACACCTTTGAGATTCCTGTAAGAGCCATTCACCGGGCCTTCGGAGGTCCCGGAGATCTTCTGATCATCGAGGTCCAACGGGGTTCAATTCTGCTGGAATCCGACATCGAACGACTGGAGGATGACTTCGGGAGGGTGATAACTTGACCATCCACCTTTGAAAAGAAGGCAAGCAATACAGCGCGGCACAACATGCCGATGGGACGTTGCAGGCCTGATTTGAAGGATCAATCAGGCAGACCGCCTTCATCGACATGACCCAGACGCAATCGCAGGCCGTTGAGCCCTGCGCAGTGGATCTCACTGTTTCAGAGCTTCCTGTAGCGACAGCCGAGGCCTCAGAACAGGATCTGTTCACCACCGTGATTGAACCGAGCGGGGACGACGAATCCGTTGCCGACCCAGGCACTGATCAATCCAATCCATCTGGCTTTGCTGGTTTCGGATTCAGCGAAGCACTGCTGAAGACCCTGGATGCAAAGGGCTACAAGGAACCATCCCCGATTCAAAAAGCGGCCATTCCAGAACTGATGCTGGGCCGCGATCTGGTCGGCCAGGCTCAGACCGGCACGGGCAAAACCGCTGCCTTTGCACTTCCGCTTCTGGAACGCCTTGAGGGGCGTAGCAATCATCCGAGGGTGCTGGTGCTCGCACCCACTCGCGAGCTGGCGATGCAGGTGGCCGACTCCTTCAAGGCCTACGCCGCCGGACATCCCCATCTGAATGTGCTGGCGATCTACGGGGGTTCCGATTTCAGATCGCAGATTCATGCCCTCAAGCGTGGTGTGGATGTGGTGGTGGGGACCCCTGGCCGGGTGATGGACCACATGCGCCAGGGGACTCTGAACACCTCGGGACTACGCAGTCTGGTGCTGGATGAAGCCGACGAGATGCTGCGAATGGGCTTCATCGACGATGTGGAGTGGATCCTCGAGCAACTGCCTGAAGAGCGTCAGGTGGTGCTGTTCTCAGCAACGATGCCGAATGAGATCCGTCGTCTCTCGAAGCGCTACCTGAGCGAACCAGCAGAGATCACCATCAAGACCAAAGACCGTGAAGCCAAACGAATCCGTCACAGGTCCATCACGCTGCAGAACAGTCACAAACTCGAGGCCCTGAACCGGGTCCTGGAGGCGGTGACCGGCGAAGGTGTGATCATTTTCGCCCGCACCAAGGCGATCACTCTCACCGTGGCTGAGTCCCTTGAGGCGTCAGGTCATGATGTGGCGGTTCTCAATGGTGATGTTCCGCAAAACCAGCGCGAACGCACGGTTGATCGACTGCGCAAGGGCACGGTGAACATCCTCGTGGCCACAGACGTGGCAGCCCGTGGTCTCGATGTGGACCGGATTGGGCTGGTGATCAACTACGACATGCCATTCGACAGCGAGGCTTATGTGCACCGCATCGGGCGCACAGGTCGTGCAGGTCGTACAGGCGAAGCCATCTTGTTCATCACGCCTCGGGAACGTCGCTTTGTCGGCAACCTCGAACGGGCGGTGGGACAGGCCATTGAACCGATGGACATTCCCAGCAATGCCGAAATCAACGAAAGCAGATTGAATCGGCTGCGTCATCGCCTCACTCAGGCTGCGGGAGCCGAAAGCAACGAAGAAACCCCGTTGCTGCAGGAGCTGATTCAAAGGGTGGGCCAGGAGAACGAGCTGAGCATGGAGCAGCTGGCAGTGGCAGCCTTGAAGCTTGCAGTGGGTGATCAACCACTGCTGGTGCACGGAGATGAAGGCTGGCTCAAGACACCCGCCCGAGCCGATCGTCGTGATGATCGCCGAGATCCACGCGGTCGCGATCGTCGCCGCGTCGATCGCGAGTCACGCCCACCTGAGGACAACATGATGCGCTACCGGGTTGAGGTGGGTTATCGCGACCGTGTCAAACCGGGTAACCTTGTCGGCGCTATCGCCAATGAATCAGGCCTGCAGGGGCGGATGATCGGAAGAATTCAGATCTTTGATGCGCACAGTCTTGTGGATCTTCCCAAAGGCATGCCTGAGGATGTGTACAACGCCCTTCGCAGACTGAAAGTCATGAACCGAGAGCTGCAGATCACTCCAGCCTCCTGACCCTGATGGTCGGCCGCCTTTGTTTGATCAGCGTGGCGCTTGCCACGCTGATCCCGGTCTGCGGGCCCGCGTACTCCGTGGAAGCTGAAAACAAGATCACTCAGCTTTGCCTTGCCGGCTTCAACACGGCCATGCGCCAGGCCGGCAAAGTCCCTCCTGAGGGGATGGGAGATTTCACCTGTGAGTGTTTTCTCAGAGAAATGAACAAGGGCAATTCAATCCAGTGGCAATCTCTGCTCAGCACCATTGAATCGGCACAGGAAACCTGCAAACAACAGGCAGCTGAACGCTTCAAAATCTGAATTCCACTCGAAATTGGTCAGGGTGCCTCCCCAAACCTGAACTGTTGATGGTGCGCTTTGAGCGGTGATCCGCAACCCCTCAAGACCCACATCAACAAGCCCCAACTGGAATGAGACACTTTTTTCGCATCTCTTTCCTGTCCAGGCTGTAGCGTGTAACAGCATCAGCATCATCGTTCGGCTCTGATCGGCTCGCTCCCCCCGGCTTCAGCTTCTCGGCTACAGCATCAAGGACTTTCCAATTCGGACCACGGCTCCACTGATCAAATGTCCATCGGTCCCAATAGGAAATGACCATCTACATCGGCAATCTCTCCTTCCAGGCTGAGCAGGAAGACCTGCTTGACCTGTTCAGCCAGTACGGTGAAGTGAAGAGTGCCAGCCTTCCTCTCGACAGAGAGACAGGCCGCAAGCGCGGCTTCGGCTTCGTTGAAATGAACACCGACGAAGACGAACAGAAAGCAATCGACGACCTCCAGAATGTCGAATGGATGGGTCGGATGATCCGCGTCAACAAAGCCACACCCCGTGAACGCAGTGGCGGTGGCGGTGGCGGCGGCCGCGGTGGGTATGGCGGCGGCGGCGGCGGTCGTGACGGCGGTGGCGGTGGCTACGGCGGCGGCGGCGGAAATCGCTGGTGATCAGCGCCTGGGAGCCGGCTCAGAGAGCTGGCTCCTGCTCCAAGCCATCCAGCCACTGATCACGCTGAAGAGCACGCCGCTTCAGGCGCTCACTCACGTCCAGTGGTTCATGTCCACCCCATTCAGCTTGAGCATCCGGAATCCTGCAGCGCAGGATCTGCCGATGACGATGTGCCAGATACCGATGAAATCGGTTCAGTGCGCGTGAACGGGTCATGCAACCTCCTCGTTCTCCTTTCATGGTCTAGCTCGGCTGTGAGCTGACCCAAGCTCCTGCGCAACACAACGCTTGAATGAAACAGTGAGCTCACCGAACGGATGCCCCATTCCAAGCCTCAGGCCAGTGAGCAGGCACCTCTGATTCGTTTGTTTCAGCATCTGCGCCCCTACCGCAGGAGGGTTTGGTGTGCGGCCAGCTGCTCGGTGATCAACAAAATCTTCGATCTGGCACCACCGGTGCTGATCGCGCTCGCTGTTGATGTCGTTGTTCAGCAGGACACGTCATGGCTTGCTCAGCTCGGTGCCACCACGGTGCTCAGTCAATTGATCGTGCTGGCAGTGCTGTCTTTTTTGGTCTGGACGGCTGAATCCTTTTTTGAGTATCTCTATGGCTTGCTCTGGCGCAATCTCGCCCAGAGCGCACAACACAGCCTGCGTCTTGAGGCCTATGACCATCTCCAGAAACTGGAGATGGACTTCTTCGAGCACGACAGCAGCGGACGGCTGCTCACGGTGCTCAACGATGACATCAATCAGCTTGAGCGATTTCTGAACCACGGAGCCAATGAAATCCTGCATCTCATCACCACCGTGCTGCTGGTGGGTGGTTTGATGACGCTGTTGGCTCCGGGTGTGGCGCTCTTCGCCTTCCTTCCGATCCCAGTCATTCTCTGGGGCTCGCTGAATTTCCAGCACCGGCTCGCCCCTCGCTATGGCGATGTACGCCGCCGAGCAGGAGACATGGCCTCCAGGCTCACCAACAACATTGGAGGCATGCTCACCATCAAAAGCTTTGCCCAAGAACGATGGGAGCTTGAACAGCTACGCCGGGAAAGTGATGCCTACAGGGAGTGCAACCGCCATGCCATCAGGATCTCTGCCGCTTTCATTCCACTGATCCGTTTCGCCATTTTGTTTGCATTCCTGGCCATTCTGCTTGTCGGGGGAATTCAGGCCAGGAATGGCGTGATCGCAGTGGGTACCTACAGCTTTCTTGTCTTCATCACCCAGAGGTTGCTCTGGCCGCTCACCACTCTCGGCCGCACACTCGACGACTACCAACGCTCCATGGCCTCAACGAATCGGGTGCTGGATCTGATCGACACACCGATCCAGATCGCTGGTGGAAGCCGCCGTCTCGCCCCACCGCAGGTGCGTGGAGAGATTCGCTACGAGCTGGTCGATTTTGCCTATCGGAACCGTCCAGCTCTGCTGAACCGATTCAATCTGACCATTCCCGCGGGCAAAACACTGGGAATTGTGGGAGCCACCGGTTCAGGCAAAAGCTCTCTGGTGAAACTGTTGCTGAGGCTTTATCCAATCAATTCAGGGAGAATTTTTCTGGACGAGATCCCAGTTGAGCAGCTAAGGCTCGATGATCTTCGGCGTTCAATCGCCCTCGTCAGTCAGGACGTTTACCTTTTTCATGGCAGTGTCGGTGAGAACATTGCCTACGGAGCACCTAACGCCTCAGCCGAGGAAGTGCGTGACGCCGCGCGAGAGGCCGAGGCGCTGGAGTTCATTCAGGCACTGCCGGAACAGTTCGACACGATTGTGGGAGAGAGAGGACAACGGCTCTCCGGAGGGCAGCGCCAACGGATCGCATTGGCCAGAGCGATTCTGAAAAATGCTCCTGTGTTGATTCTCGATGAAGCAACCGCTGCGGTTGATAACGACACCGAAGCCGCGATCCAGCGTTCACTGATGCGCATCACCGCGAACCGCACCACACTGGTGATTGCTCATCGACTCAGCACAGTTCGACATGCTGATCGCATCGTTGTCATGAATCACGGTTGCATCGTGGAAGACGGCACCCATGAACAACTGCTTCAACAAGCTGGTGTCTATGCCGATCTCTGGCGCGTTCAGGCCGGACTTCGCCGCGATGAAGCCCTGATCCTTTGATGAGCCATCTGCTCGCTGCGGCATCACCGGGGTTCACATCGTTGTCCCATCTGGCACATCAGCCATTGGGAAGCTTCGCCTTGCTCATCGCGCTGGCAATGCTGGTTCCGCCGCTGTTCAGGCGCACAGGCCTTCCCGATCTCGTCGGCCTGCTGCTGGCGGGCGTTCTGATGGGCCCCAGCGCTCTCAATCTTCTGCAGCCAGACGGTGAAACCCTTCAACTCGTCTCTGACATCGGAGCGATCTACCTCCTGTTCATCGTCGGACTGGAGATTGATCTCGATGAGTTCAAACGAGTTCGCAGTCGATCTCTGACCATTGGCATTCTCCATTTTGTCGGTGGCATGGCAACCGGTGGAGGGATTGGACTCCTGCTTGGCTATCCAGTGGTGCCCTGTCTGCTGATCGGAAGCCTGATTGCAACGCATACCCCTTTGGGCTATCCAATCGTGCGCAGTTATGGAGCCCAGCGAGATGAAGCTGTCGTGGTCAGCGTTGGCAGCACCATTCTCACCGATATCGCCTCTCTGGTTGTGCTCGCGATCGCCATCGGTCTTGGCGGGCAGTCCTTTTCGCTCACCAACCTGGCAGGCCTGATCGCCAGCGTCGCCATCTTTGCAGTGGCCGTCGTCACGATCATTCGCAGAGTCGGACGCAGAATCTTCCGCGGAAGCGTCAACGATGAGAGCAGGATCTTCCTCACCATCCTGCTCATCCTGTTCATCGCTTCGATGGGAGCGGAACTTGCCGGTGTGGAAAAAATCGTGGGAGCCTTCCTGGCTGGACTGGCGGTGAACTCGGTTCTGCCGGAGGGCAAGTCAAAACAGCAGGTGATTCTGGTTGGTGCGGCACTGTTCATTCCCATCTTTTTTATTCACCTCGGCCTCCTGCTTGATCTGAACAGCCTCAAAAGCTCCATCACCAATGTTCAGCTGCCTGTTCTGATGGTGATCGGAGTGATCAGCTGCAAAGGCGTGGTGAGCCTGATTGCCGGTCGGGCGTTCCGGTACAACGGCAACCAGATGGTGATGATGTGGTCGCTGGCCATGCCACAGGTCGCCGCGACATTGGCCACAGCATTCATTGGCTACGAAGCCGGATTGCTCGACCAAGCGGTGCTGAATGCGGTTCTGGCGATGATGGTGGTGACCGCAACCCTGGGACCGATCCTCACCGCACGTTCCGTCAGGCAGCTGGTGGAACCGGAACGAACACGACGCAGCGGCACAGCACCTGGCGAGGAGGTCCTCTCAGGCGATGACATCCCCCTTGATGTGGTCAGCCGTCCTCTGACCATTGTCGTTCCAATTGCGAATCCATCGACGGAACAGGGGCTGCTGAGCATTGCGTCCCGGCTGCTGAGTGGAAGTACCGACGTGCAGGGTCAATTACTGCCCCTGGCGCTGGTCTGTCCCAGTCTTGAAGAAGCGCGGGGGGGATTGAATCGCGCCATGGCATCCGCCAGGGAACGACTGTCCCAGGCAGCGACCATTGGCAAGCAGCTCAAGGTCAGAACCCGCTGCCTGCTGCGGCTGGATGAAGACATTGCAGGCGGAATGAGTCGCAGCGCCCTGGAGCAGGGTGCTGATCTGTTGATGATTGGAGCGGGACGACCGGACAAGCTGAGGCGCTGGTTCTTCGGTGACCTCGTGGACGGGGTCTGCCGCAGCGCACACTGCCCCGTTGTGGTGGTCAACCTGGCCGAACGACCGGTCGAAACGCTTCAACGAATTCTTGTACCCATCAAAGACCTCTCCGCCAGCGCCCGCGAACAGTTCGAGCTTGCCCAACGGCTTCTCGCGAGCCAATCCAGCGAGCAGGGCCTGATCACGCTTCTGCACATCGTTGATCCTCGACTCAATCGATCTGAACGCATCCGGATCGAACATGAGCTGCGTCGCTGGCAACCCCGCAGCAGCATGGGCGCCGTCATTCGGATTCAGCTCGCGTCCGGACCTGGAGTTGAAACCAAGATCGAAAGCAGCAGCCGCGATCACGATCTGGTGATCTTGCGTTCTCAGCGCCGTCAGGTCGCAGGGCTACCCATTCCTGCAAGTGATCGAACCAGCAATCTGGTGTCTCTGCTGAATTGCGCTTCGATGGTGATCAGCGAACCCTTGACCTGACCCACACCAACCAAGAAAGAAATGATTAAGAAATGGAAGTTTCGGGCTTAAAGTGCGCCAATGGATGATGCGAGAAAAGTTCGGCCAAAAACCTTGATCCTGTCAGCCATTGTTGGGCTGACAGGGGGCTTTTTGCTGGCGATTCCGCTCAGTCGCTCCCTGTTGCCCGAATCTGAGGCTCCTCTCCTGCTGCCAGTCAGCAACCCCTTTTCAGCCTGGTCCGTCTTTGACAATCGCGAGATTCTCGTGCTGGGTATTGACGATGGGGGAGGCAACACCGATGCGATCTTCACCTTGAAAGTGGAAGGAGGACGCACCTCCATCACTCAGATCCCAAGAGATAGCTTCATCGATTCCCACAGCTTCGGGCCTGTCAAGGCCAACGCTCTTTATGCCTACGGGGGGCATGAAGCCGTCAAGGCTGAGTTATCCAGGCTGATGGGTCGACCGATCGACCATCACATCCTTGTGAACCTCAATGGAATCCGAACACTCAGTGATCTGGTCGGGGGCGTTGAGGTCGATGTCCCGAAACGGCTTTATTACCGCGACAACAGTCAGGGGCTGCTGATTGATCTGCAACCCGGACCTCAGCTGCTCACAGGTCATGATCTTGAGGGATTCCTGCGCTGGAGACACGACGAGGAAGGAGACTTGGGACGTCTGGCACGACAACAGCTTGTCCTGAAAAGCCTGTTCAGCCGACTGACCCGGCCTGAACATCTTGTGAAACTGCCCGCCCTGATCAAAGAGGCTGGCAACAACCTTGAAACCGATCTCGGCGCCATGGAGCTGGGCGGATTGATCACGGCGATGGGGCTGACGGAACTGGAAACCGAACGTCTTGATGCACGCCCCTTCTACCGGAACGGCATCAGTTATCTCGACACGGAATGGCCTGCACAACAGAGCGCAGGTGATGCCAGTGAATCCAGCGGCTGGCGCTACCGCTTCCTCTACTGAGCCAACGACGAGCCTTCATCGCCGAAGCCATTCACAATGGCGACGCCGGCTTTTGCATTTGTGGACAGGAATCTGCTGCGACAGAGCATCAGGCTCGGGGTAAGCATCCTGATCACCTGCGCCATCGCTCAGCACTTCCAGCGCATCACCTATGTCTGGTATCCACTTCTGGCCGTCAACCTGATCGTCGACGATCAGGACGAGAACAGTCTGAGGGCTGCCCGGGGACGCATCCTCGGAACGGTGACCGGTGGGCTGGTGACCTTTCTGGTGCATTCGATCATGACCGGCTGGATCGGCATCCTTGTCAGCCTGTTGATCTCGATTCCGCTGCTGCGGCGGTTTGGCTGGGCCAGCGGCATGTCCACCGCCGTGACGGTCACCGTGATGTTTCTGGGCATTCACGACTACGCCACGCTCAGCTGGGACTACGTGTTCAACCGCAGCGTCGACACGCTGGTGGGAATCATCGTGGCCCTGGTGATGGGTCGTCTGCTTTGGCCGAAGAATCGACTAGCGCGCATGCAAAACCTGCATGAACAGCTCACCGACCTTCTGCAAACAAGGGTCGAAGCCCACAGCCTTGCGCTGCAGGGCAGGGGGAGTCCTCCACCTGCGATCCAGCCGGCCATGATCACCAAGCAGCTTCTAGAGCTGCAGCGCCTGATCAATGTGGAGCTGAGCCTGGGACCGCGACATGTGCAGCGACTGGATCGTGATCACTGGCGCCAGTGCCTCAGTCTGTGGCGCTGCCAGCAGGCGCGTTGGCTACTCGTGGAACGGCTGATCGAGCGGCTTCACAGAGACAAGGGGACGGAATATCTCCCTGCACTGGGCCGATACCTGGCTGAACGACCAGCGCCCCGTCGACGACTGGATCTGAACGGCTGCGATCAAGGGTTGTCGTTGCCCCAGCGGATCGCTCTTGAAGAACAGGTGACGCGCTTCCGACGCGTGCTGACCTGCCAGCAGCTGCTCAATGCCGAGCGAGCATCATGAGTGGATCCAGAAAACAATCCAATCCCTGGATCCTGCGATCCGACATCAGGCTCGCCCTGGTGACGGGTCTGGGTGCGGGCTTCGGATTGCTGAGCTCTGTTCCCTTCGGCTACTACGTGCCTCTTTGCACGGCCGCAGTTTTATCGGGAAGCTACGGCAACTCAATGAAGCTGAGCATTCAACGCATCCTCGGGTCGGTGATGGGAGTCATCATCGTGTTGCTCTTTTCTCGAAGTCTTCAACTGCCTCTGCCCCTTGGACTCGGCCTTGCCCTCGCCAGCGTTCGTCTGCTCGGAGGTGCTCTGGGATTGCAGGTGGGCTACAAGGTCGCCGGCAACATCGTGATCATGGGTTGGCTGGTCCACAGCGCCGAGGAAACCATCTGGGGAATGTCGCGCCTGTTCTGGACAGCCTTTGGCATCGCGCTGTCGTTGTGGGCGACTCGGTACGTCTGGCCCAGTGGCACGATTCCTTCGCTTCACCGGCAGTTCGCCAGATTCATCGACGAACTGATCCAGGACTTTCAGCTGGAGACACAACGGCTTGAGGACAGCACTCCAACCCGATTCTCCATGGCCAATCGCAGGGACAGGCGCATCGAGATCCTGCAACAACTCAATGCCCTGAGACAGCAACGCGACCAGGCCCAGATGGAACTGGGCCTGAATCCGGAGAACCACCCGCTGCATCAGCTCTGGACAGAACTTGACCTGTTGATCTCACAGCTCCTTTCAGTGCTGGATGGCTTGCGGGGACTGGCGGCACCGATTCAGTCGCCGCCCTGGATCCAGGCGATTCATCTCGACGAGGCGGACGTGCTCAGACATCAGATCAAGCTGCTGAAGGCCCTGTCCGCAAACCTTCGCCAGCCCGACCTGGCAGAGCAGCAGTCGCTGGACCTGCAAATCTTGATGGCGCTGAACAGAGATCTGGAGGCCGTGGCCAAGCAGCTAACGGTCAACCTCGAGTTGCACGCTGGAGGTCGAGGCAAGGAATCCGACATTGCCCCAGAGCAGATGCGACAGATCGTTCTGCGGACATCCCTGATTGAACATGGGGCTTCCGTGATGCACGACTGCCTGCCAGGCATGGCCAGATCGAAGCCTGTCACTGCAACTCGCTGAACTCGTTGTGCGGCGTCAGGATCAAAGCCCTCAAGGACACCAGGCTCATCCCTTGATCAGGTTGTTCATCAGGGGTTCTTTGCTGATCCCGATTGTTGGCCTGCTGGTTCCAGCGGCCTCCAAGGCATCTCCGGATGCAGGCGTTCCAGCGCCCATGAATTACGGAGGCAACACCTATCAGCTCGAACGCAGCTGGAACGAACTGAACGAACAACTCGACAGCCTGGACACGCTGTTGGGGCCTGCTCCAGAACTTGATGATTCGGACGATCTGAAAGCGCCGCAACTGCCTTCCAACCTCATGGACGCCAACCGTCCAGCCGATGAAGCGCTAAGCCAGGACGACAGCCTTCCGGATGCACCCCTCAGCCTTCCTGGGCTGGCAGAGCAGCAGTCCAAGGTGAAATCCGTGAGCCTGGAACAGGCCATCTCGATCGCCTTCCGCAACAACCCCGAGCTTCAGATTCAAAGGGATCGAATTGCTGCGCAGGGCGCCACGGTCGCTTCACTGTCAGGGGCTTACTGGCCCACTGTCAGTGTGTTTGCCGATCTGGAAGGATTTCAGAACGGCGGCACCACTTTCTCGCCCTACGCCAACAACAACTTCGGGTTTGGTCCTTTGTTCGCCAAAGAAGGACAGACGCCCAATTTCGCGCTCACCAAGAACGGCGACAACATCAGCGGCAGCTCCGCCGGACCGTTCTACGTTCCGGCAGGTGGCGGTTTATATGCCAACGCCAACGGAGTTGACTCCCAGGCAGGACTGCAACTCAACTACGCGCTGGTTGACTTCGCCCGCACACCACGAGTTCGCTCCGCCGATGCCAAGCTGCAGCAGTTCGAACAGCAATACGCCAACCAGCTCAGGGCTCTTCAACTCGAAGTCAGTGAGGCTTACTACCGGCTTCAGCTCAATGAGCAGTTGGTGCGCATTCGTGATGCGGTGGTCCGCACCGACCTGATCGTGCTGGAAGACACGCTCAATCTCAAACAGGCAGGGCTCGTGCCGCGCGTGGATCTGCTGCGACGCAATGCGACTCTCGCCACCGATCAGGAGGCACTGATCCAGGCTCTGGCCGATCGAGCTGTTTCAAGAAGAGCGTTATGGACCCTGTTGAATCTTCCCGCCGATGTCGTTCCCAGTGCAGGCGACGCGATCAGCCTGTCACCGGCTTGGCCCCTTAGTCTTGAGCAATCCTTGCTGGCCGCTTACGACAGCAACCCTGAGCTTGATGCGATCCTCGCCACCCGCAGGGCCTTGGCTCTGCGACAGGACGAAACGGCAGCTCAGTTGCTGCCCAAGCTCAGCCTGTTTGCGTCCGTTGGAGGCTTGGCATCGGTGGAACGCACCTTCAACATCTCCTTGCTGGGCGAAGGATGTTGCGGCGCGACGTTTCTGCCCCTGGAGCAGGTGGCGGGATACGACTGGTCCGTGGGACTTGCGTTCAATTGGATGATTTTCAATGCCGGCGCAACTACCAACGCCGTCAAAGCCCTTTCGCTGCAGGAGCAGGCAGCAAGCCAGTCGTATGCCGCCACCCGCAACAGCATCCGGCTTCGGCTTGAACGAGCATTCCTGAATCATGAGGCAAGTCTTGCCAAGCTTGTGTCGGCTCGGCGCGCAGTGGGAGCGAGCAAGGAAGCCTTCCGAGACAGCACACTCCGCTACAAGACAGGGCTCACCAATGAAATTGATCTCTCAGTGACCCAGACGCAACTGGTGAATTCACTGGTGAATCGTCTGATCGCAACGGTCGACGTGAATGTGACCTATGCCCAGCTGCTGCGCGAACTGCTGCCAATGCCAAGGGATCCAAACTCCACCGTGCCCACTGAACTCACGCTGGAAGGTTTCTCACTGCGTGAACTCAATCAACCCTGACCAGCCAAACCTCTGGCAATCAGAACTGATGACTCTCATTGAATGAGTCTTGGCCGAACTTGCCAGATTGAATTTGCTTACCAAAAAGGACTGCCAGCACCAGCACATTCTTCATTGTTGATGTCATCTGCACCAGCATCCCTGTCTTCCAATGCTCTTTCACCAAGAGTAGAACAGCGTTTTCACAGCAAGTGAACTGAGCCCACAAAAAGTGAAATCACCTCTGCATTGATCATCAACATCACAAAGACTTCACCCAACGGAAGCCTCCATAAAATGATTTATTACTGCCGGAATCTTGTAGTCTAACAATAGCCGCATCAAGACCATGGTCAGGGGGTTGATCTGGGGACTCAGCACTTCGTTTATTTTCAGCATCTATATAGTGCTGTCTAAATACCTTCTTGCACACTTTTCTTCGCCATGGCTGTTGCTTGCTTCAGGCATCGGCATTATTGCCTTAATACCATCCGTCATCAAGCGAGCGCATGTCTACAAAGAGTGGAACCACAGGCAGTGGAGGCTTGTGATTTCGATGGCTCTATTGAGTGGATTGTTTAATTTCTCGATCCTCCTAAGCATTAATTATTTACCAGCATCCATCGCAACAATGTTCATCGGCCTGTCCTCTGTGACGCTGTTGCTTCGGACATGCAGCATTGAAGCAAGACCACCCATGCCGCTGGAGCTCACAGCTGTACTTTTTGCTGCAGTTGGGGCTTTTCTGATTTTAGGGGTGAAGCTTCAGTCGTTTTCATTGATCGGACTGTTATTTGGCTTTTTTACGCTGATATTCGGCACGAACGCCGTCATATTAACCGGTAGAATGCGGGGGACCATTAACGCAAAAGAGGTTGTTTTCTCGAAGCAGTTAAGCAAGGTAATTTTTGCATGTTTCGGCTTGATCCTGATTTCGAGACTACCTGCAGCTCCTTACCCTGCACTGGCAGTTCTTTGGGTACTGCTGCTTGCGACTGGATGCCTAAAAATGCTGGAGAGCTTTACCGCTTCAAAGACCGCATTTGCACTACCACCGGTGACTTTCAGAAACATACTCTTACTTAATTTGCCAATCGTTGCGTTTGCCGAGTCTTGGATATTCGACATTCACCTCGATCTCTATCAGTGGATTGGTGTGGTGTTCATTATGCTCTCGGCAGTCAGTGCAATCCTTTCCGGCGAGAAACGCCTTAAAGCACTCTGAAAAGCACATTGCCGTCTGCTTGCTCAAGAAGGAAAAAGTCTGGTTCAGAGTTTTTTTTTTTACTCAAGACAAAAATTTCAAACCCAAAGGCGTGGTTGTCTTTACGAGGATCCGAGCGACACATCACACTGAGGCGGCTCCTGAAACCGAACCTCAAAGGACGGCTCTTGCACCTGTTGAGAAACAGTCAGTGGGACTAAACCGAGATCATCGACCCCGGAGTCACCCATGGATACTGATCTGATCAGGTGTCAATACCAGGGCTGTCAGTGCACCATTCATGCCGCGAAAGCAGTGTTGCGCAACGGCAAAGCGTTCTGCTCCGAAGCCTGCGCCAATGGGCGAAGCTGCGGATGTCATCGGGGCTGGTGCCCATCAGCCATGGTGATCTGATCCGATGAGAAGCTTTTCTCAGATCCCAGAGCTGCGCTACTTCGCAGCAGGCTTGGACGACCACCACCGCTCGATGCGGTAGCCAAAAATCACCAGGAACACAACAAGCCAGAACCACAGTTCAGGGGGATTGGCATTGAGCAGAACGATCAACAGAACAAGTTCAGAAATCAGCCAGGGAAGTTCCTGACGCAGAAGAGAACGGAGTGCCATGAAAAAGTCAGAACATCACTGAGGGGTCCCTGGCTGACGCAGGAACGGCAGATCCCAGATGCGATCGATGCGGAATGTACGGAACCCACCGGTGAGAGATCGCAGTCCGGGAATGATGTAAGTCACCGGTGAACGCCACTCCACATAGGCGAATGTATCCACAGTCAGACCGTCGCGGATCGGGAAGACCCCACTGCCCTGCGACAGCGTCCATCGATAGCCGTCATCAGTGCGGGGATGCCGGTCCAGCTCGATTTCAGCGCGCATCACAGGGCCGTGTTTGACGAGTGCCTCAGCGAGCTGGTTGTTGCCGATGGTGGTGGAGATGTCTTCCTGAGTGGCGGGAAGGGTGAGCACACTGCGCACCTTGCCGACGATCCCACCAAAACGGCCGCGCTGATTCCAGAGCGGTACAACCTCCACAGGCAAGCCAATCGGAAGTCGACGGGCATCCGCAGGGGAGAAATACGACACGGCGATCAGATCACCACCGGTTTTGTTGTCGCCTTTCGGAGGTCTGGTGTTGCGACCAATGGTGCCCAGACGATCACCAAGCTTGACGGTCTGCCCCTGAATGACCTGAAGATCGAGCACCGAGCCACTGCGCACTGCCGTGACATTGCCGTCGAAGGCGATTCTGGCCTCCATCACCTTGATCGCCCGCTTGAGATCATCAATTTGGAAGCGTCGGTCCAGCTGTTCCGACTCGATATTGAGCTTGATCTGCTGGAAATTGGTGATCTGATCTTTGCGCTGAATCTTGATGTCATCCAGCTGAACACTCGTGGTGGTCAGCCCCTGTTCCGCAGACACCACCTCTTGCGCCAGAGGCGCCACCACCTCACGTCTCGCCAACCAGTTGAGGTTGTCGACCTTGCTGTTGTAGGTCGCCTGCAGCCTGGCCAGACGCTTTTCATCATCATCCAGCTTGGACAACGCGGTATCCAGGGCAAGCTGAGCTGTGCGGACCCGCAGAGCATCCCGCTCATCAAGTTCCCCGTTCTGACGCACCAACTGGCGCAGGTTGCCCTTCTGCTGCTCGAGCTTCCGCTCGAGCACCGGCAGATACAGAGTCATCAACACCTGCCCCTTGCGCACACGATCTCCGACCTCGGTGTTGATGCTCAGCACCTGACCAGCTGCTCTGGCATTGAGGATTCCGGCATTGTCGGGATAAATCAGAACGCCGCGTCCCTCCACTTCAGTGGGCACCGGCCAGAACAGAAGCCAGGCACCGAAGAGCACACCCATGCCGGCCAATGAGGCGCCGACCTGCTGATGGTCGGTCAGGCCGTTCCATCGGGCCCGAAGACGCTCAACGCGGGAAGACGTGGTCATGAACGCCATCTTGCTGGCGATGAACTGTCACTGTCGGTGCAGAGAGGACAGTTCAGAACAACGTCCGAAGCCTCAGATCAACAGCGTGAACGAACTGATCACTGATTCGAACAGTCCCTGCACCTTCGACCAGCGATCTTCATTGGTGCTGGTCGCCAGGGTGTAGAGGCGACCGCGGTCAACCACCACTGTGGCCAGCTCATGGCGATCGCGGTCCTCCAGATGCACGGCGTATTCCAGGTCATAGAAGACATGACCATCGGAATCACGCTCACGGGCTTCAATCAGCTCAGCATTGCGCCCACTGCCATCAGGAGCAATCACCTCACGCCGCAACCGCTCGCCGACGGCCACCGCACTGCCGAGGGTCTCAAGGTCATCATCGGCGTCAACCTCAGAGACCACCAGACTCACCGTCTCATCACTGTGGATCAGGTCGTGGAACACCACAGCTGGCCCACCGGTCACCGCAACCCGCGTCCAGCCTGTGGGGTAAAGGAAGGCGTAGCGACCATCGGGACTCTTGAAGGAGTTGAGGCCTGCGCTGGCTCCGCCGCAGGCGCTGAGCATCAGCACACAAAGCAGAACGAGCAGTGACCGGAGTGGTTGACGCAGCAATGAGCCCATTGAGGAACTTGAATTGAAGTTGACCGAATGCGCGCCATTCTGCCCGCACCTTCCCCTGTTTAGATTTTCGCCACTTGCCTCAGTGTTCTGAGCGGATTCACCCGACCCCTTGCTCGTCTGATCGACCAGTTCGAGCGACTTCCGGGGATTGGACCCCGCACCGCGCAGCGACTGGCACTGCATCTGCTCAGACAACCGGAGGAGCAGATCCGCAGTTTCGCGGATGCCCTGCTGGCCGCACGCACCCAGGTCGGGCAATGCCAGACGTGCTTTCACCTCAGTGCCGATTCCGTCTGTGACATTTGCCGCAACGAGGAGCGTTCCAACGGCCAGATCTGCGTGGTGGCTGATTCACGCGATCTGCTTGCTCTCGAACGAACCCGGGAATTCAGCGGCCGTTATCACGTTCTGGGAGGTCTGATCTCTCCCATGGATGGAATTGGGCCCGATCTGCTGCAGATCAGCAGCCTTGTGAAGCGAGTGGCCGCTGATGAGGTCGAGGAAGTGATTCTGGCTCTCACCCCCAGCGTGGAAGGCGACACCACAAGCCTCTACGTGGCCAGATTGCTCAAACCGTTCACAAGGGTCAGCCGGATTGCCTACGGACTCCCGGTGGGCAGTGAACTCGAGTACGCCGACGATGTGACTCTCAGCCGTGCACTTGAGGGTCGACGCGACGTGGACTGATCTTCTCAGCTGACTGCGCAATGCGTTCGATCACGGGTGTGGAGTCGGCCATCAGGTTCTCTCTTGATGGAAATGGAGCCACCCTGAAAGCAGACCCGTGCATCGGCGTGCGCAAGACCAGCCGCTTTTCAGCCATCCAGCCGCACGAGCGGTTACCAGAGTGGCTGCGTCGCCCCCTGGGAGAGGCCTCTGCGATCGAACGGGTTCAGGGGCTGGTGAAGTCCAACGCCCTTCACACCATCTGCGAGGAAGGGCGCTGCCCAAACAGAGGTGAGTGTTACGCCGCCGGCACCGCCACGTTCCTGCTGGGGGGGTCGATCTGCACGCGCAGCTGTGCGTTCTGCCAGGTGGAGAAAGGACGCGCGCAGGCCGTCAACCCGCTTGAAGCGGAGAAGGTTGCCGATGCCGTTGAAGCCATGGGGCTGCGATACGTCGTGCTCACCGCCGTTGCACGCGATGACCTCGATGACCATGGGGCCTGTCTGTTCACCTCTGCCATGAAAGCCATCAGGGCGAGAAATCCCTTGATCGCCATCGAGGTGCTGACTCCGGATTTCTGGGGAGGGCGCGCCGACTCTCGGCAAGCTGTCAGCGCTCAACGTGAGCGGTTGGCGACAGTGCTGGAAGCTGCGCCGGTGTGTTTCAACCACAACCTCGAAACCGTCAAACGCCTACAGCGGGACGTTCGCAGGGGAGCCACCTATGAGCGATCACTTGGTCTGCTGGCCGCCGCACGATCACTGGCACCGGAAATTCCAACCAAAAGCGGCCTGATGCTGGGGCTGGGAGAAAGCCGGGATGAAGTGATCGAAACCATGCGCGACCTGCGTGCCGTTGACTGCCAGCGGCTCACCATCGGGCAATACCTGCGCCCATCACTGGCCCACATTCCTGTCGCCCGCTACTGGCATCCTGATGAATTCGACGATCTTGGATCCATTGCTCGCGAGCTCGGCTTCGCTGTGGTGAGGAGTGGGCCTCTGGTGCGCAGCAGCTATCACGCAGCGGACTGACGCCAACGTGTCAGTGCCCTGTCCCGCACCTGCTCGCAGTCGCCAAGCATCAGTGCTCCGGCACCGCCCCAGACCATGCGCAGAGGCAGATCCCAGAGAGCGGCCTGCACCTCGCGCACGGATTTAAACCCACGACACCTGAAATAACGCACAAGCCGTTGATGCTGTCGTTCGTTATCACGAATGGCCAGCAGCCTTGCCTGTCGGCAAGGGGTTACCTCAACCGCCCAGGCCATGGTTGCCGCCCAGATGAGATCACCGCAACCTGCAGGAGCAGCCGGCAGCACGCGCATCGTGTCCAGTTGCAATCCACGAGGACCGCTGTAAGCCCAGGCTTTCATCTCGCCGAGAAGCTGCAGTCGTTCCGACTGCGAACGAGCCACCACAAGCCGCAGACTCCACAGCCCCAGAGGGCGGCCCACTTGAAGTCTCAGCAGCAGCCCCCGTTCACGGGCCTCCATTTCAAGTTGATCCAGCATCAGCGCTCCGAATCGAGGTACGGAGCCCAATCGACAACAGCCTCAAGGGGCAAGGGCCCATAAAGGTGCGGAAACAACTCTCCGCTTGCAATCGCATCGGCACGGAGAGGGGCGGTCAGTCGCGCAGCATCAATCGTGAGCAAGAGCACAGACTCCGCATCCGCATAGAAGCGCTCAAAGGTGGCTGCCACCTGTTCACGCCAAGACAGATGAATGAATCCCACCTGGTCAAGTCGCAGTCCTCGGGTGGACATGTCGTACTGACCCGACAGGCTTGCGGCTTTCCAGTCCTCAGCCAGCGCCAGATGGAACAGGGGTTGGTCAGCTGGAACGTCGACGGCATCCGCGGGGAACAGGGGCTGAAGTCCCCCGGGGTGCCAGGGATCAGCCCTCTGCATGAGGCGCTCAAAATCAGGATCTTGCAGAAAACGCCTTAACCACCCACGCAGCGGCTGCAGGGATTGATCAGCATCAAACCCCGCAGGATCAGCGATGCGCCACTGACGCACAAACGGCCACAGTGCGACATCTGCGAGGGAACAGCTGGAATCCACGAGCCAGCCACCACAGTCAGCGATCCGATCAGACCAACTCCGCAACACCTCCAACCCCTGCTGTTGATGGTCCTGTCTGGACTGGCCAGGAAAACGATCGGTGTATTTGAAACGGTCGAGATGGTGTTTGAAGGTCGTGTCGTTGAGCTCAATCAGCTGCTGGATGCAGTGCTGCGTTTTGCCAGAACCCTGCCGGCGGAGATCGCAGGGATCGGCCTGGTTGAGTGCCCAGTGCATCACCGCAAGGCTTTCATCGATCACCGTGCCGTCAGCGAGAACCAAAACCGGCACCGTTCCTTTCGGAGATGCCTCGAGCATCGGCGCTGGTTTGTCCTGGAGTTCAATTTCCCTCCAGTGGACAAGCTGGCCTGCCTGCAACAAGGTCCAGCGTGCGCGCATCGCATAGGGACAGCGACGAAAGCTGTAGAGAACAGGCCGTGCGCTCATCCGTACGTGTCGGGCCTTGATCGCCAGCCGGAGGATTGCGAGAGGACGCCTTGCCTGAGCTGGCTCTGCCGCATCGCGAAGCGTGCCCTGTCGCCATCCGTGAAACGGTCTTTGCACTGCAGACACTGCACCCCGGGGATGTAACTCTCCAGTTGCCGCTGCTCCGGCGTCAGCGGCAGACCACAGGCATGGCACAGGCTGTGCTGGCCAGGCTCGAGCTGATGGTTGAGGGCGACTCGCTGATCAAACACGAAACACTCACCCTCCCAGCGGCTTTGCTCTTCAGGCACCTGCTCCAGATAGTTGAGAATGCCGCCCTGAAGATGATGAACCTCGGGGAATCCGCGCTGTTGCAGAAAGCTGCTGGCCTTTTCACAACGGATTCCACCGGTACAGAACATGGCGATGCGCGCTGGAGATGTGCGCTCAACCAGTGGTCGGAGATGCTGTTCCACCCAGTCAGGGAAATCCCGGAAACTGTCAGTTGCCGGATCCAGAGAACCCACAAAGCTGCCGACAGCCACCTCATAGGAGTTCCGGGTGTCGATGACCAGCGTGTCGGGGTCATCCACCAACTCATTCCAATTGCAGGGGTCCACGTAGGTCCCCACATTGCGGCGGGGATCAGCACAAGGCTGCCCCAGGCTCACGATCTCGCGCTTGCGACGGGCCTTGAAACGACGGAAGGCCTGGCGGTTACAGCGGCTCCGCTTCACCTGAAGGCGCTCGAAATGGGCATCCCCAAGTGAGATCCTGCTGCGCAGGCACTCCAGCATCGCGGTCACGCCCTGGTCGGGACCGCTGATCGTGCCATTCACACCTTCTGGTGCCAGCAACACTGAACCAACAACCTGTGTGCGAACCGCCAGTTCTGGCAGATCTGCCAGCAACGACTCCAGTGCATCAGGTGAAAGCGACGTGAAGGCGTAAAATGCCGCCACGAGAAACGATGGGCTGTCGGCTTGCGCCGCCGTCATGCCGCTGCTTTCTCCTGCTCAGGCTGCCTCTCGAGTGCCTGGTCCTGCCAGCTGGCCTGAACCCCGGCAGCTTCCAGCAGAGCCCGGTCGGAATCCACAGCAGGGTTACCCGTTGTGAGCAAGGTATCGCCGTAAAAGATTGAGTCCGCACCTGCCTGAAGGCAGAGGATCTGAGCTTCCCGATTCAGTTCTTCCCGACCAGCGCTCAGTCGCACACGGCTGAACGGCATCAGGATTCGGGCAACGGCCACCATCCGCACCAACTCAAGCGGATCAACGGTAGGCAGACCTTCCAGGGGGGTTCCCTCAACAGCCACCAAACCATTGATCGGGACACTTTCCGGATGTGGGTCAATGCAGGCCAGAACCCGCAGCATCGAGGCACGGTCGCGAAGCGTTTCGCCCATGCCGATGATTCCACCGCAGCAAAGCGTGACTCCGGCGCGACGCACTCGTTGCAGTGTTTCCAGCCTCTCCTCATAGGTTCGGGTGGTGATGATCCGGTCGTAGTGCTCAGGACTGGTGTCGAGGTTGTGGTTGTAGGCCGTGAGTCCTGCTTCAGCCAGACGCTCCGCCTGCGTATCGGTGAGCATTCCTGCAGTGACACAGGCTTCAAGGCCCAGCTCACGCACACCTCGAACCATCCTCAGCATCGACTCGAAGGCAGGTCCTTCACGGATCTCCCTCCAGGCCCAGCCCATGCAAAAGCGATCGGCACCGGCATCGGCCGCTGCACGAGCCCTGTCCAGAACCGCCTTTACCTCCAGATCGGCCTGACCGCCCACATCACTGCTGTTGTACATCGACTGAGAGCAGTAGGCACAGTCCTCCTCGCAGCCACCGGTCTTGACGCTCAACAACGAAGCCAGCTGCACCCGGTACCCAGGATTGGCGGCTCGATGCACGCTTTGGGCGCGCCAGAGCAAATCCATCAAAGGAAGGTCAAGAAGGTCTTGAATCTCCTCAAGCGTCCAGTCGTGGCGTAGGTCCACCGTGTCCGTCATTGAACCAGCCACCATTGCTGCTGCACTCAGGATCCCAGAGCGTGGGGCTCCATGGACTGAAGTCCACCAAAACGTCGCTGACGGCTCTGGTAATCCTGCAGTGCGAGCTGGAGAGCCTCGGCATCGAAATCCGGCCAGCAGAGATCGGTGACATGTATCTCGGCATAGGCCAGCTGCCAGAGCAGGAAATTGCTGATCCGCCGCTCGCCGCTGGTGCGAATCAGCAGATCCGGATCAGGCTCACCCGCCGTGAATAACTCTGCCGCCAAGGCATTTTCATCGATTTGCGATGGCTCCAGCTCTCCACAGGCAACGCGTTCCGCCAGCCGCTGACTGGCACGCACCAACTCACGACGACCTCCGTAATTGGTGCAGACATTGAAATGAATGCCGCTGTTTCCGGATGTCCGCTGCGTGGCTTCAGCGATCAGTCCCTGCAGCTTGACCGGCAGTGCGTCCAGGTCTCCTAGAAAGCGAATTCGCACCTGTTCCTGCTCAAGCGCCTGCAGTTCTCTCTGCAGAACACTTTCAAACAGAGTCATCAAAAAATTGACCTCGTCCCCTGGACGCGACCAGTTTTCGGTGGAGAAGGCATACGCGGTGAGTGCTTCAACCCCCCAGTCGCTGCAATGTCGGAGGGTCGATTTGAGCGCCTCGACACCGGCCCTGTGCCCCATGACCCGTGGCAGGCCGCGAGCCTTGGCCCAGCGTCCGTTGCCGTCCATGATCACTGCGACATGGCCAGGCATCCTGCGTGGATCCAGTTCTGCAGGACAGCACCGTGGTGCAGCTTGATCAGTACTGACGGCCAGTCTTTGGCTCAAGGCAAGGAATCCTGAGTGCCTGGAGCCACGCTACGCGGAGATGGTGATTTCACAGGCGCGGTCGACACAGAGGCGGCAATCAACTCGGTGAGCAGATCCTGCAGGCGTGAACTGGTGATCGGACGTTCAAGGCGCCCCTGGTTGGCCAGTGACAGGGTTCCGGTCTCCTCGGAAATCACCACGCAGATGCAGCGATCAAAGCGTTCAGTGATTCCCAGAGCGGCCAGATGACGGGTGCCATAGCGACTGATGCCCTGACGTGACAACGGCAGAATCACACCCGCGGAGATGATGCGGCTGCCCTTGATCACGACGGCACCGTCGTGAAGAGGCGTATCGGAAGCGAACAGGTTCAGCAGCAGTTCGCTGCTCAGCTGGGCATCAATGGTGATGCCCGGGTTGAGAAAGTCTTCCGGCCTGAGATCACTGCCGAGATCAACAACAATCAGGGCTCCACGACGACTCTTGGAGAGACGGCCTGCCGCATCGGTGAGCTGAGCCACGGTGCTGGCAGTCGCCCTCATTTTGCTCTGGGGATTCCCCAGCAACACAGCAAGACGGCCAGTGCCGAGCAGTTCCATCAACCGACGCAACTCTCCTTGCCAGAGAATGGCCAGCGACAGTGAGCAGGCCAGAACCAACGCATCAATCAGCGTTGAGGTGAGTGGAAGATTGAAAAAGCGCTTGACGAACCAGGCAAGCGCCACAAGGAAGAGGTACCCACGCAACAGCCAGAGCGTGCGTTGCTCATTGACTCTGGTGAAGAGCAGAAAGCCGAGGAGAGAGGCGCAGAGAACGTCGAGAAGAAGGCGCAGTTGCAACACCTCCAACACCTTCGCCTTCGCCCTTTGGTGTCCTCAGTTTACAGAGCGCAACCGTTCAGGCATCAGGTCGTAACGCAGCAGATCTTCCGGCTGCTCTCGACGCTGAACCAGTTCAGCCTCTCCTGCTTGCACAAGCACCGCAGCTGGTCTTGGAATGCGGTTGTAGTTGGAACTCATCGACGCGTTGTAAGCCCCGGTGGCGAAGACCGCCAGGATTTCGCCACTGCTGCAGGCGGGGAAAGCAAGATCCTTGAGCAGCACATCTCCCGACTCACAGTGTTTGCCCGCCAGAGTCACTGTCTCCTCAGCATTGGCCAGAGGGCGGTCCGCCAGACAGGTGGTGTAAAGGGATTGATAGGTGATCGGTCTGGGGTTGTCGCTCATGCCCCCATCGACGGAGAGGTAGGTGCGGATCCCCGGAACCACCTTGCGGGAGCCGACGGTGTAGACAGTCACTCCTGAAGTTGCAACCAGCGATCGGCCTGGCTCGCAGAGCAAACGCGGCAGCTCAAGATCTCGCTCTCTGCAGGCCGCTACGACGGCTTCAGCCACCACTTTCACCCAGGCATCGATCGACGGCGGATCGTCACTTTCCACGTAACGGATGCCCAGACCGCCACCAACGTTCAGATCGCGAACGGGATGGCCGAGCTCAAGGGCCAAGCGCAGGCCATCCGCCATGACAGCAGCCAGGTCGCGATGGGGCTCGAGCTCGAAAATCTGCGAACCGATATGGGCATGCAGGCCTTCAACCCTTGCCCACAAACATCCCTGAAGTTTGCGGAGCACGGGCTCGAGCTGATCGGGATCAAAGCCGAATTTGCTGTCGAGATGCCCGGTGCGGATGTACTCGTGTGTATGGCACTCGATCCCAGGAGTGAAGCGCAGCATGAGGCGTACAGGCCGCCCTCCTTCCGGAACAATCGTCTGCAGGCAATCCAGGTCGTGCTGGTTGTCGGCAACCACCATCACGTCGTGGCGATAGGCCAACTCAAGTTCTTCGACCGACTTGTTGTTGCCATGCAGCACCATCCGCTCAGCAGGCATGCCGCCGTCGAGTGCCGTCATCAATTCACCCGCCGAAACGGCATCAAGCCCCAGCCCCTCCGACGCCACAAGAGCCGTCAGAGCCATTGAGCTGTTGGCCTTCGAAGCGTAGATCGCCAGTGAGGGACCTGGATAATGACGCTTCAGGGCATCGCGATAGGCCTGGCAGGCCTTGCGGATGCTGGTTTCATCCAGCACATACAAGGGTGTGCCGTAACGCTCGGCCAGCTCGCTGAGAACACAACCGCCCACGGCAAGACGTCCTTGATCGTCAAGTTCGGCAGTGATCGGCGCGAGATTGCGATTCGGGCTGTTCAGGTCACACCCTGATTCATAGGGCTGTGGCATGGAACGTCGAGGCGGTCGGACAGGCAATGTAAAGAGGCGCGTCGCCCAGGCAGTGCTGTTTTGGTTGGTGAAGTGGCGATCAACCCACGCACACTGGGTCCGGACGACCTCAGCGCCTGCCTGCAGCTTGATCGGATCGCCTTGAAGGGGCTGTGGACGAAACAGCAGTGGAGGAGGGAGCTTTCAGACAAAAGCAGACTGGTGATGGGCATCGACGCAGAGGATCAAAGCCTGATCGCCGTGGCCTCTGCTTGGTTGGTGGTCGATGAGCTTCAGATCACAGCAGTCGCAGTGGATCCGACACACCAACGCTGTGGTTTAGGCACAAGGGTGCTGCAGGCGGTGATGGATCGGGCGGCAGCCCTCGGTGCCTTGTCAGCAAGCCTTGAAGTGGCATCAACGAATGCCGAGGCTCGAGCCTTCTACGCCCGGTGCGGGTTTTCCACCACGGGGCGCAGGAGTGGTTACTACTCCAACGGCGACGACGCCCTGCTTCAGTCGCGATCAATCACAAGGGGTAGGGATTTCCGCACTGATCAAACTGAATAAAGGAACACATTCCGGCATTGATTAATACTTTCTGGGGCAATCAACCCGCAGCAACACTGGGATGTGCCTTTGGATCATCGATCCACAACAACCCGTTCAGCCCTGATAGGTTGGGTCGAACAGCTGTCGGCCTGAACAATGTTCGAGAGGTTTACCGAGAAGGCCATCAAGGTGATCATGCTTGCCCAAGAAGAGGCGAGACGACTGGGTCACAATTTCGTTGGTACCGAGCAGATTTTGCTCGGACTGATCGGTGAGGGAACTGGGGTCGCGGCCAAGGTGCTCAAGTCCATGGGCGTGAATCTCAAGGACGCTCGCGTGGAGGTTGAAAAAATCATCGGACGCGGTTCAGGTTTCGTCGCGGTCGAGATTCCGTTCACACCCAGAGCCAAACGTGTGCTCGAACTTTCTTTGGAGGAAGCACGTCAGCTCGGCCATAACTACATCGGTACGGAGCACCTGCTCCTGGGGCTGATCCGAGAGGGTGAAGGTGTTGCAGCGCGTGTCCTCGAAAATCTCGGGGTTGATCTTGCCAAGGTCCGCACTCAGGTCATTCGGATGCTGGGCGAAACGGCTGAAGTGGGTGCCGGTGGCGGCGGTGGTTCCGGTTCCAAGGGATCCACCAAAACACCCACACTCGACGAATTCGGCAGCAATCTCACCCAGCTGGCCAGCGAAGCCAAGCTCGATCCGGTGGTGGGACGTCACAACGAAATTGATCGTGTCATTCAGATCCTTGGTCGCCGCACCAAAAACAACCCTGTCTTGATCGGTGAGCCAGGTGTCGGCAAAACCGCGATCGCAGAAGGTTTAGCTCAGCGCATCCAGCAGGGTGACATCCCCGACATCCTCGAAGACAAGCGTGTTCTCACCCTTGACATCGGTCTTCTGGTGGCCGGCACCAAATACCGGGGCGAATTTGAAGAACGCCTCAAGAAAATCATGGAGGAGATCAAGGGCGCGGGCAACGTGATCCTGGTGATCGACGAGGTGCACACATTGATCGGTGCTGGCGCTGCAGAAGGTGCCATTGATGCCGCCAACATCCTCAAACCTGCTCTCGCCCGAGGTGAGCTGCAGTGCATCGGAGCCACCACGCTGGATGAATACCGCAAGCACATCGAGCGGGATGCTGCTCTTGAACGGCGTTTCCAACCCGTCAACGTCGGCGAGCCCTCGATCGAAGACACCATCGAAATTCTGCGCGGACTGCGTGAGCGCTACGAGCAGCATCACCGCCTGCGCATCACCGATGAAGCTCTTGAAGCGGCGGCCACCCTCGGCGATCGTTACATCTCCGATCGCTTTCTGCCTGACAAGGCCATTGATCTGATCGATGAAGCCGGCAGTCGCGTGCGCCTGCTCAATTCCAAGCTTCCTCCCGAAGCCAAGGAAGTCGACAAAGAGCTGCGCACGGTTCAGAAAGACAAGGAAGATGCTGTTCGCGAGCAGGACTTCGCTCGTGCCGGAGAGCTGAGAGACAAGGAAGTTGAGCTGCGCGAAAAAATCCGCACCCTTCTGCAGAACAGTCGCCAGGACACTCCCAGCGAAGTTTCGGAAGCCACTGAAACCAGCGAATCGACTGAATCGACAGCTGGTGGTGCTGAACAGTCTTCATTCCAGGGAGTCGTTGCTGAAACAACAACCCCGGTCGTGAGTGAGGAGGACATCGCACAGATTGTTGCTTCCTGGACAGGTGTGCCTGTGCAGAAGCTCACTGAAAGTGAGTCCGTCAAGCTGCTCAACATGGAGGAGACGCTTCATAAGCGTTTGATTGGTCAGGACGAAGCTGTGAAAGCAGTTTCGAAAGCGATTCGACGGGCACGTGTCGGCCTCAAGAACCCGAATCGTCCAATCGCCAGCTTCATTTTCTCCGGACCGACTGGTGTGGGTAAGACTGAACTCACAAAAGCTTTGGCTGCCTATTTCTTCGGCAGTGAAGACGCCATGATCCGACTTGACATGTCGGAATTCATGGAGAGGCACACGGTCAGCAAGCTGATCGGATCACCTCCGGGCTACGTGGGTTTCAATGAGGGTGGCCAGCTCACCGAAGCCGTCCGACGACGCCCTTACACCGTTGTTCTGTTCGACGAGATTGAGAAAGCGCATCCTGATGTGTTCAATCTTCTTCTGCAGTTGCTGGAAGACGGCCGTCTCACCGATTCCAAGGGACGCACCGTTGACTTCAAGAACACTCTGATCATCATGACCTCGAACATCGGTTCGAAAGTGATTGAGAAAGGAGGCGGAGGTCTTGGCTTCGAGTTCTCAGGTGATGAAAACGCTGAAGAAAATCAGTACAACCGCATCAAATCGCTCGTCAATGAAGAGCTCAAGCAGTATTTCCGCCCTGAATTTCTCAATCGCCTCGATGAAATCATCGTCTTCAGGCAACTGAACCGCGAAGAGGTGAAGGAAATCGCAGAAATCATGTTACGAGAAGTCTTCAACCGTATTGGAGAGAAAGGCATCACCTTGTCTGTGTCCAATGCCTTCAAGGAGCGTCTCGTTGAGGAGGGCTACAACCCTGCTTACGGAGCCCGTCCCTTGCGTCGTGCGGTGATGCGTCTGCTTGAAGACAGTCTTGCCGAAGAGGTCCTTTCAGGTCGCATCAAAGATGGCGATTCCGCGGAAGTGGATGTGGAAGATGGCAAGGTGGTTGTGAAGCATCTCACCGCTGTTCCCAGCGAAACCCCCGCGCTTGCTGGTGCCGGTCTCTGACCTGGATGATTCAATCAGACTCCAGTAAAAGTCCAATCTCAGTTCATTCCATCGCTCCCGCTCAGGTCATTCGTGGGTCGGGAGCTTGGATTGAAGCTCAGAAGCCGATTTCCAAGCTCTTTGGCAATCCGCTACTGCTTGGAAGGAGTCAGTCCACTCAGGCGATTCGGTCCAAGCTTTGTCGTGAGCTGAATCAAAGCGGCCTGAGAGTGTTCCAGCAGAATCTCGAGCACGATTGCTGTGAACTTGATCTTCAAAGGATCCAGAACGATTTTGTTCGGCAGTCCTGCGATGGGGTGATCGCAGCAGGAGGCGGCAAAGTTCTCGATGCGGGCAAGTTGCTCGCCGACAGACTTGACGTCCCCTGTGTCACGGTTCCACTTAGTGCAGCAACCTGCGCCGGTTGGACCGCTCTCTCGAATCTGTACAGCCCCGATGGCGCCTTTGAGCGCGATCAAGGCCTTAAGGGCTGCCCTGACCTGCTGGTTTTCGATCACGAGTTGCTGCTGAAGGCACCGACACGCACTCTTGCCAGTGGGATCGCCGACGCTCTCGCCAAGTGGTACGAAGCCTCCGTGAGCAGCGGCTCGAGTCGGGACGGAGTGATTCAGCAGGCTGTGCAGATGGCCCGAGTTCTGCGGGACCAGCTGCTCATCGACAGTATCGAGGCCATCCAAGAACCTGGCTGCGAAGCATGGAAACGGGTTGTGGATGCCTGCGGACTCACTGCAGGAGTGATCGGGGGTCTCGGTGGTGCTCGCTGTCGAACGGTGGCCGCTCACGCCGTTCATAACGGCCTGACTCAGCTCGAAGCGTGCCATTCCGTTCTTCATGGCGAGAAGGTGGGCTTTGGGGTGCTCGTTCAGTTGCGCCTCGAGGAGCGTCTCGGCGGCAATCGTTTAGCGGCGCAGGCCCATCGCCAGCTGTTGCCACTGCTGCGCGAACTGGGTCTGCCCGTTTGCCTCGATGATCTAGGGCTGGGTCATGCCAGCCTCAATCAACTGCAGCAGGTCTGCCAGTTCGCTTGTCGAGACGGATCTGATCTGCATCATCTTCCCTTTGAAGTCACTCCAGGCGCCTTGATGAAAGCTCTTGTTGGAGCTGCTGAAACAAGCGCAGTGTTGCCTTGAAAGCTCTGCTGGCTTCGATCAAAGGCGAACTGCTGGACCCCAAGGCCAGCAACCTGGCGGAGCATCTCGAGTGGTGGGAGCTGCCAGAACTCAAGATTGACGCACCATTTCCTGTCGCAGTGTTGGGGCAGGGTCCCCCTCTGTTGCTGCTTCACGGGTTCGACAGCAGTTTCCTGGAATATCGGCGCCTGGCCCCACTGCTGAGTCAACACTTTCAACTGTTGATTCCCGATCTGTTCGGCTTTGGCTTTTCACCGCGTCCCCTCGATGTGAACTACGGACCCGAACAGGTGCTCAGTCATCTTGATGCCGTGCTTGCGCACATCCCGAAGACAGCTCCGTGCGGCTTGATCGGAGCATCGATGGGAGGGTCCGTTGCCGTTGAGATGGCGCGCCGTCACCCGCATCAGATCAAGTCGTTGATGCTGCTTGCTCCAGCAGGACTCACCGGCAAACCGATGCCTGTCCCCCCCCTGCTAGATCGCTTCGGCGCCTGGTTCCTCAGTCGACCAGGAGTGCGTCGAGGTCTTTGCCGCCAGGCCTTTGCCGATCCCGACGCCAACGTGGGTGCCGCGGAAGAACAGATCGCTTCACTGCATCTGCAGTGCCCCGGCTGGGCAGAGGCACTCGCAGCTTTTGCACGCAGCGGAGGATTTTCAGGTTGCGGCACACCGCTTCCCGATCAGCCTCTGCACGTGATTTGGGGAGACAACGACAGAATCCTCAGGGCTCCGCAAAAGAAAGCGGCGGCTCTGATCCTCACCGACAGGATTGAACAGTTTGAGGATTGCGGACATCTTCCGCACATTGACCAGCCCGATCGAGTTGCCGAACGCTGTCTCAACTGGTTCCAATCGACGCTGTTGATCAGCCGTCCATCGGACCTCGTCGGATGATGAGGTTCTGATCTGCCATCGTGGTGCCCAGCTTTCATGCCCCAGACCAGCTCAGGCCCCGTTCTCCAGCTTCTGGCCAGTGGTCTTCAACGCTGGATTCGCAAGCAGTGCGACTCTGTTGAGGAGTTGAACCTGGCCCTTGAGGGTTCAGCCATTGAGCTGCTGAGAGGTCGGTTGAAAGGTGTCTCGCTCGAGGCACGCAGAGTGAGTTTTGAACAGCTGCCATTGCTGCGCGCCGAATTGCAATCCGGCGAACTGAAAACAATCTTCCGCCCTGGGCAACCCAACCAGCCGCTGCAGCTCAAGGACCCTTTCAGCATCGAGGGGGAGGTGGTGCTGAGCGGAACTGATCTCAACAAAGCTCTGGCGACTGATCGCTGGCGATGGTTGGCGGATCTACTGGCTGAACAGCTGATGGGGCTGACGCCGCTGCGCTCACTGGCAATCGACAACGATCGATTGGTGCTCACCGCTGATGTGATCACAGGCAAAGACCCGGTGCAGCGAAGCTTCTCCCTCTGCGCGGTTCGGGGCACGATCAGAGTGAACCACTGCGATGCGGAAGGGGAGTTATTGCTGCCAATGGATCCTTCCATCCAAATCATCGATGCCCGTCTGCAGGGCGGTCAGCTGGTGATCAAAGGCAATGCCACCGTTCAACCCTGAAAAGTTCACTCCTGAAAATTCACCCTGAACCGTTCAACCCCGAGCGATCACGGGCATCACCAGGGTCACCACGTAGAACACCACCGCTGGTGTGAACAGATAGCTGTCGATCCGATCCAGGATTCCGCCATGGCCCGGCAGGGCATCCCCGGAATCCTTCACGCCGGCATCCCGCTTCATCATCGATTCAGTGAGATCACCCACCAGAGCAAAGAGGGCTACGAGCGCACCCAAGCAACCACCGGTCAAAGGTCCGTAGGGCCACTCCAGCAATGCACCGCCAAGAGCACCGAGCAGCACCGCAGAAACCAGTCCTCCATAAGCACCTTCGATGGTTTTGCCTGGGGAAATCGGAGAGAGAGGGTGGTGACCGAAGCGGCGACCAATGGCGTAGGAGCCGATATCACTCGCAACCACCATCAGGCAGGCCATCAGAGTGATCAGCAGACCGGAGCTGATCCAGTTCCAGGAGATGCGATCCACCAGCGGGGCGATATCCGCAGCCTGAAGGTTGCGAAGCCGCAACCAGTGACTGGGCAAAAACCCCAGATAAAACAGTCCAAAGATCGATGCGGCGATGTCCGCAATCGAACCGGTGATCGGTTGCAGCAGCAACCAGCCACAAATGGCAGCTCCAGAGAGAGGCAACACCGCATCAGCGAGAGAAGACGCGATGCCTCCGTTCACAGACCACTGCGTGCTGATCAGCAGTAACTGGCAGGCCACGAGTGTGGTTTTTGTGGCTGGACGCATGCCTTTGAACTGGGCCATGCGGAAGAACTCCAGCAAACCCAGATGCACAATCACCCCCAAGGCGATCGTGAACCACCAACCACCCAGACCCACCACCACCAGGCCAAACAGACCCACAAGCAACCCGCTGACCAGGCGTTTGTGATCGGCAACTCGCCGCTTGCTCAAGGCCTTCCCGGTTGTGGCGTCTGAAATCACCTGTCAGATCCCAGGGCCCTTCAGGCCAGAACCTTCACCATACCGGGCACCTGATCAGGCCATCGCAAATGCTGCGACTGCAGCCACTGGCTTCGATCTGCGGAGATTCTCTCTCCAGGGACGAGCAGGGGAACTCCCGGTGGATAAGGGCAAATCAGCTCAGCAGCGATCTGATCAACGCACTCAGTCAATGGGCGAATGCAGTGGGGAAGCCGTTGTGCTTCATCAGGGGTGAGTTCAGGAATCGACGTGCTCTGCAAGGGTGGATCAGGAATGACAGGCAGCGGCACACCATCTCCTTCACGAGCCAGCGCCTGCCAAATCCTCAGCAGTCGCTTGGCCAAACCCCGATGCCGAGCGAATCCAAGACAGAACGTGAGACACAGAGGCTCAGGCAACTCAGCGATCACGCCCTGACGCATGCAGAAATCATCTGCATCCAGGCCGCTCAGGCCAAGCTCTCCCGTCGCAAGGATCAGTCGCAGAGGATCATCACTGGGGTGAAGCAAGACTCCCTGCTCTCGCAGAGCATGGATCAGCTGGATGGATTGCTGCCGACGAGCCTCGAAGAGCGACGTCCAGCGGCTGGACAGCATCCAATCGAGGGTTGTCTCACAAGAAGCCAGCAAAAGGGAACTGGGACTCGTGGTCTGAAGTCGGGCCAAAGAACGTTGAACCTGTTCATGGTCCAATCGTTGAGCGCGATGCCAGAGGACTGCCGTCTGTGCCAGACCAGGCGCGGATTTATGCAGCGAATGCACAACCAGATCAGCTCCGGCGGCAAGAGCAGACACAGGGCTGTCCTGCTCGGCAGTGAAGGCCAGATGGGTGCCATGGGCTTCATCCACCATCACCGGCAACCCCCTGCGGTGGAGCAGCTCGATCAGCTCGACAATCTCAGCGGAGTAGCCGTGATAGGTGGGGTGAACAAGAACAGCACCAGCAATAGGGCGACCTGGATCAGGCCAGGGGTCCAGGCTCTGCCGCAAGCCCTCAGCGGTCATCGCACCGGCGTGACCGCGATCGGCAAAAAACGGCACCGGCATAAACACCGGCATCACTCCCCCCAGCTCGCAGGCAGCGATCAATGAACGATGGGCATTGCGAGGGAGCAGCACAGCATCTCCCGGTTGCGCCATCGCAAGCAGACCGGCCTGGAGCAAACCCGTGGCACCATTCACGCCAAACCAGCAGTGATCAACACCCATAGCTGCAGCCAGCCGCGCCTGACTGATGGCCACAGCTCCCTGTGATTCGAGCGGGCCGCCGATCTCGGGCAACTCAGGCAGGTCCCAGCTACCCGGTGATTGACGCAGCAAACGCTGCAACAGCGGCGGCAGAGCTGCTCCACGACCATGCACAGGAAGATGCAAGGCCAGACGTCGATCCGGTCGCAGAAGCTCGAGAAGCGACGGCATGAGCACAGGGAATAGACGAGAGAGCGCGGCATCACCGGCCCGGTGATTTCAGATGGACTTTCCCGATGCAGCATGGCAACCGCTGCAGCTGCTGGTCGGGACTGATCGACGTTGATCGGTCAGATCTCTGCAACAGAGAGGCATCGTGAAACCTTTCGGACTCTCTAGGATCCACACTCCCTAGCACTGCTGGGCGTGGATTCGCTTCGCTACAACCCGGGCCGAGATGTCCGATGGCTCCTGTTGCGCCCATGGATAGGCATCCCGCGCCTGATCCAGATCTTCTGGGCTCTGCTGGGACTGGTCTTGAGCTTGCTGCTGAGGGGCGGCAGCAGCGACCCTCGTGTTCAGCGCGATCTGGCTCGCACCCTGCTGCGCACCCTGACCAACCTCGGGCCCTGTTTCATCAAGGTCGGACAGGCCCTGTCGACACGACCGGATTTGATCCGTCGCGACTGGCTTGACGAGCTGACACGACTTCAAGACGATCTGCCTTCCTTCGACCATGCGATCGCTCTGAACACGATCGAAACGGAACTGGGCGCTCCAGTGGATCAGTTGTTCGAGGAATTTCCTGAAACACCGGTTGCAGCAGCAAGTCTTGGGCAGGTCTACAAGGCCCGGGTCGGGACTCAACGATGGGTTGCAGTCAAAGTTCAGAGACCCAATCTGACCTTCATCCTGCGGCGGGACATGGTGCTGATCCGCAGTCTCGGAATTCTGGCCGCTCCCTTTCTGCCACTGAATCTTGGCTTTGGACTCGGAGAAATCATCGATGAGTTCGGTCGAAGTCTGTTCGAAGAAATCGATTACTGCTGCGAGGCAGACAACGCCCGGCATTTCTCACGATTGTTCGCTGACAATGACGCGGTCACCATTCCCGATGTCGACGAAGAGCTCTCAAGCCGTCGCGTTCTGACAACCAGCTGGATTCAAGGCAGCAAGCTTCGTGATTCACAGGAGCTCAAGTCCCAGCGCCTTGATCCCGCGGCTCTGATCCGCACAGGAGTGATCAGCGGACTCCAGCAACTCCTGGAGTTCGGTTACTTCCATGCCGATCCCCACCCGGGCAACCTCTTTGCACTTCCTGGGCGCAGCGGCGATCTCGGACACGTGGCTTACGTGGACTTCGGGATGATGGACTCCATCAGTGATCAGGATCGACTGACGCTCACAGGAGCTGTGGTGCATCTGATCAACCGTGATTTCGAGGCGGTTGCCAGAGATTTCCAGGAACTCGGATTCCTTGCGCCCAATGCTGATCTGACACCGATCATTCCGGCCCTGGAAGATGCCCTGGGAGGAAGTCTTGGAGATTCCGTCGGTTCGTTCAACTTCAAGGCGATCACCGATCGTTTCTCGGAATTGATGTACGACTACCCCTTCCGGGTGCCTGCACGCTTCGCTCTGATCATCCGAGCCGTGGTGAGCCAGGAGGGCCTGGCTCTCAGACTTGACCCCGAGTTCCGGATCATTGCGGTGGCCTACCCCTATGTGGCCAAGAGACTGCTCGCTGGCGACACCAGAGAAATGCGAGAGAAGCTGATGGAAGTCATCTTTGACGAGCAGGGAAATCTGCGCGTTGAGCGACTTGAAAGTCTCCTCGATGTTGTCGGCAATTACTCGGGAGGTCAGAGCAGCGGAGAACTGCTGCCGGTGGCCGGGGCGGGTCTGCGTCTGTTGCTGAGTCGAGATGGTGGAGACCTGCGTCAGCGACTCCTGCTGACCCTGATCAAGGACGACCGCCTGAACCTCTCAGATCTGAAAGAGCTCACTGCACTGATGCGAAAGACCTTTGGGCCTCGTCAGATCGCCGAGGGTGTGATGCAACGCCTGAATCCGCTCGCAGCCTGATTAGGGCTTGACACCCTTCATCCCTGCAGTTGCGCAGCGATAATGGCATCTCAACGATCTTTTCCCTGACTTATGTCGATCGCGCCCGACACTGCTCCCATCGAGCTCGATCAGGCTCAGATCGACCTGCTGACCGAAGCATTCGGTGGTCTCAGCATGGATGACATCCTGCTCGACTACGCCAACCTGCAGCAACCGCCCTACGCGATGGCAGGGCTGGGATTGGCGATCAGCGTGGTTTGCGGACTCACTTTCTCCAGGCTGGTTCAGAACCGCCTCGACGGTTGGAAGAAAGACAGGCTGCCACTGCTTCCCCTCGGCAATATCGAAACCGTGATGAGCTACACGGGGATCCTGATCGGCGTGACCTTGTTCATCGGGGGCTCACTCCAGGTTTTCGGCTTTGCTTCCGGTGCGGCCTATCTCAGCGCACTCGTGCTCTCGATCCTCACCGGAGGTGCACTCTGGGCTCAACTTGAGCGCTTGATGACCCAGGTCGAAGCTGGAAACTTCAAAGCCGTTGACTTCGACAACTTTGACGAATTCTTCTGATCGCCTCCGTTCAATCAGAGGGTGTCAGGCCAGCACATAAGCCTCGAGCTGAACATCACCACGGCGCAGCATTTCCAGACCCTCGCGTTCGAGCTTGCGAGTGCGATCACGACTCATTTTCAACGCTTTAGCAATCGCTGTCAGGCTCATCGGATCTTCCCCGTCCATCCCGTAGCGCATCCGCAGCACACGCTCCTGCAATTCAGGCAGCTGACCCAGCAGATCGCGCAGATCTCCCTTCAAGCACTCGCCTTCCACCTGCTCGCTCGGCAGTTCACCATCACCGGCCAGCAGATCCAGCAGCTCGGTGTCATCACCATCGCCCACCTTCATCTCCAGGCTCACGGGCTGGCGCGCACGGCACATCAGTTCCTTCACCTCCTCTTCCGGCAGCTCCACAAAGCCCGCCAGTTCCGTCACCGACGGTGTCCGTCCCAGCTCCTGGCTCAGTTCACGCTGACCTTTCTTCAGCTTGTTCAGCATCTCCGTGATGTGGATCGGCAACCGGATCGTCCGGCTCTTCTCCGCAATCGCGCGCGTGATCCCCTGACGGATCCACCAGTACGCATAGGTGCTGAATTTGTAGCCCCGCGTCGGGTCGAACTTCTCCACACCCCGCACCAGACCGATTGTTCCCTCCTGGATCAGATCCAGCAGTTCCATATTCCGCTTGGTGTACTTCTTGGCGACACTCACCACCAGGCGCAGATTCGCGGCCACCATCCGCTCCTTGGCGCGGCGACCCGCCTGCAGCTTGCGCTTCAGTTGCGCTGCACTCAGTCCTGCTGCCTTGGCCAGCTCTGCAGGGGGCACGATCTCGCCGCCACGCTGATCACTCAGCTCTGCTTCTTGGGCCTCCAGCTCCATCAGCTCCTGCACCTGACGACCCAGCGTGATCTCCTGCTGATGGCTCAGCAGCGGCACACGGCCGATGTCACGCAGGTAGGAACGCACCAGGTCCGCATCCGGTAGCAGGGCCAAGGGCGACATCAACTAATTACGAAACCTATCCGTTTCTTAATTTACCATCGTTTACAGGAGTTCCTCGCTAAGGAAACTCCAGAAAAGACCCAGGGTCAGAATGAGGGCACTCCTGGAGTCCCCTGTGACCTCAGCGACCGCCAGCAGCAAAACCGCCAACAACAAAAGCACCAAGAGAGTCAGCGCTGCTCACCTTCTGGTGGTTGAAGACGACACCTCCATCCGAGAAACCGTGAAGGAGGCGCTCAGCGCCGAGGGTTTTGAGGTGAGCGCCTGCGGGGATGGAAACGAAGCCTTGGCCATGCTCACCGGACCGCAAGCCGACAGCATTGATGCTCTGGTCCTTGATCTGATGCTTCCAGGGATGGGTGGACTCGAGCTCTGCCGCAAGCTCAGGCAACTCGATAACACCACCCCGATCCTTGTCATCAGCGCCAGAGACAGCGAAACCGATCGAGTCCTCGGCCTCGAGGTGGGTGCTGATGACTATCTGGTCAAACCATTCGGGCTCAGGGAGCTGGTGGCCCGATGCCGCGCCCTGCTGCGCCGCTCCCAGGGAATCAGCCCCGAATCCACAGACAGGGTTGACGTCATTGAACACGCCAACCTCTGTCTGTACTGCCAGGAATGCCGGGTGACGCGGGACGGAGAGGATCTCAGCCTTGCCCCCAAGGAATACAAGATTCTGGAACTGCTGATGCGCAACCCGAAGCGTGTCTGGAGCCGCGATCAACTGCTGGAACAAATCTGGGGCATCGACTTCGTCGGAGACACCAAAACCGTCGACGTGCATATCCGATGGTTGAGAGAAAAGATCGAGACCACTCCCTCCTCTCCTGACCACATCCGAACCGTGCGTGGATTCGGTTATCGATTCGGCTGATTGATGTGAGTTCAGGTGCTTCTCTCATCCTTGGCATCACGGTCGGTGTGGTGAGCGGCTGGGCATTGCGCAGCCGCTTCAATCTGCACGCCGGTTCCCGACGGCACTCAGCACAGATCTCGCCGGTGTTGTCCGGGCACTCGCTGAGTACAGCGCAACTGCTGGCCTGGATCGATGCAGCCACCCAGGGATGGCTCGTTCTCACACCGGATCTCACCATCGGTTTCATCAACTCAAGAGCGGAACGGTTGCTGCAGTTCTCCAGCAATCAGCTCGTGCGCGGACAGGCCCTCGACGAGGTTCTCAGCGTGCCTCAGCTTGACGAGGCGATTGTCAGTGTGCGGTATCAACAACGGCCGCAACGTTGTGAATGGGAACAGCAAGGAGTGCCTCTCGAAGCCATCGTGCTGCCCGGTTCGGACGAGTGGTTGCTGGTTCTCCTCCAGAACAGACAATCCCTGGAAGCGCAGCAGGAGCAACAGGAACGCTGGGTGAGCGATGTTGCCCATGAACTGAAAACACCACTCACGGCCCTGATGCTCGTGAGCGATCGACTGGACACGGCAGTCTCAGCCGATGACGCCATTCTTGTTGAGCGTCTGCAGAAGGAACTCAGACGTCTGCAATTGTTGGTGGAGGATTTGCTGGAGCTCTCCAGGCTGGAGAACATCCTTCCCCATGAGCAGGAGGGGTACTCACCGGTCAATCTTGAAGAGCTGGTGGAGGCCGCCTGGAACAGCATCCGTCCGCTTGCAGATCAGCGCGAGGTGAGGCTCTCGATCAACACCCAAGAGCCAGGACCACTCCTTGGAGATCAACGCCGGTTGCATCGAGCCGTCCTCAACTTGCTCGATAACGCCTTGTGCTTTTCACCTCAGGGGAGCGCCGTTGACGTGAAGATCCTCCCCAGTGGGGGATGGTGGCTGGTCTGCATCCGGGACCATGGCCCGGGGCTGAGTGAAAGTGATCTCAGCAACATGTTTCAGCGCTTTTACCGCGGCGACCCATCCCGGGCCCGTTCCCACCAAAGTGGCAGCGGCCTCGGACTGGCCATCGTCCAACAGATCGCCGTGAACCATGGAGGCCGAATTCAGGCTCGTAATCACCCTGACGGAGGCACATCGATTGAACTGTTGCTACCGCGCGGTGACCACTAAGACAAAACCGAGCTGAATGCGCCAGCGACTTCAGAAACTGATGTCCGCCGCGGGGCACTGCTCACGCCGTCAGGCAGAGGAACTGCTGCGTCAGGGTCGAGTTGACGTCAACGGAACGATCGCAGCACTCGGAGATCAGGCTGATCCCACAACGGATCTGATCCGCGTGGATGGGACGCCGTTAGCCAAGCTGACTGCGGAACGAGTGCTGCTGCTCAACAAACCTCCCGGTGTGATCAGCAGCTGCCATGATCCTCAGGGTCGCAAGACCGTGCTGGACCTGATCCCTGCCGAGCTCCGGCAAGGACTGCATCCCGTCGGGCGTCTGGATGCCGACAGCCGTGGAGCTTTGTTGCTCAGCAACCAGGGAGAGCTCACCTTGAAGCTCACACACCCCCGCTATGCCCACAGCAAGACCTACAGGGTGACGGTGACCGGAACACCGGATCACTCGAAGCTGGAACGATGGCGACACGGCATGGAACTGGATGGCTCTCGAACCCTCCCTGCCAGCGTGAAACTGCTCCACAGCAAGCATGGAAACAGCACCCTGGAAGTGATTCTGCGAGAAGGACGCAAGCGGCAGATCCGCAGGATTGCCTCGCTGCTCGGTCATTCCGTGATCGACCTGCAGCGGGTTGCAATCGCTGGACTGGATCTTGGATCGACTGAAGAAGGGTGCTGGCGCGAGCTATCCAGGCAAGAATGGCGAAGCCTGATCAGCTCTCAGGCAGGTGAGGCGTAAACCGGCCATGGCTTTGTTGAAACGTTCCTTCCCATGGCGCTGGCGTCGAAGGCGCCAGAGTGAAGCCAATGCAACGGATCAAGCGACCAAAGAGGCCCCGCTGATCGAGGCTGGCCAACGTCTGAGACAGCACCGCGAACAACGCGGGCTGAGCCTGAGGGATTTGTCTCGGGAGGTGCGCATCACCACACCGGTGCTGGAAGCACTGGAACGGGGCTGGTCAGACCGCCTGCCGGAACCGGCTTACCTGGTGGCGATGCTGCACCGTCTGGAGCAATACCTCCAGCTCGAGCCCAACAGTCTGAGCGGAGCACTGCCTGAAGACTGTTTTCAACAAAAGCTGCCGCAGGATCAGCGGCGGACACGCTTCACGCTTGGAAGCATTGACATCTTCACCACCTGGCAGGGAAGCCTTGTGTACATCGTTGTCATCAGCGTGTCTTTGCTCGCGCTGAATCAACAGCAACGACAACTTGCGATCGACAACACCAAATCCTTCACTCCTGTTCCCCTGAATCTTCAGCAGGATTCCGATGCACTGCTGCAAGGCCTGCGCCCGCTCGCTGAGCTCAGATCACAGCAACCGGCTGACACCGTTGAAGAGCTCCTGGGCGATCAACCGCTGCCGGGAGTGCTTGAAGTCACCCTCAAGCAACCGAGCACGTTGACCCTCAGCAGTGAAGGGGGCGATCGCAGTTCGCTCAAAGGGGCAACGGGCACGCTCACCCTTCAGCTGTTGCCACCTCTTCAGCTCAGCGTTCAACCAGCACCATCCGCTGGAGATGTGCGATGGGACGGTCTCCCGCAGGAGGCGCTGCAGAATCGACCGGGGATCTATCGCCTGGACCAGACTTCAGCGCGCAATCCATAACCCTGAAGTGCGCCTTCAACCGAATCGTCCAACACCGGTAAGCGCCAGCTCCAATTGCCTCCAACCGTGCCGGGGGTATTGAAGCGGGCCACATCATCCAGGTGCAGCAGGTCCTGCAGCGGTGCAACCACCAACTGCGCGGTTGTCGCCAGACCCAGCTCCAGCAGCTGCCAGCCAGGAGCCTCAATCGGACAATCAAGACAACTGGCGAATCGAGCACGGGAGTCGCCATCAAGCCGTTGCCACCAGCCCAGACTTGTGGGGTTGTCGTGGGTTCCTGGATAGACCACCCATCCCGTGCCATGGACGTTGGACGGCAGGTAAGGATTCTGGGGATTGCCATCAAAAGCGAACTGCATCACTTTCATTCCAGGCAGATGAAAACGATCACGCAGCTGCTCCACATCCGGAGTGATCACCCCGAGATCTTCGGCCACCAGAGGTAAGCGCCCGCCTGCATCGCGACGCAGAAAGCTGAGCAACTCACGACCGGGAGAACGTCGCCAGGCGCCGTTCATGGCTGTGGTGTCCCCACCAGGAACAGACCAGTAGGACGCCAGCGCACGGAAATGATCAAGCCTCAGTCGATCGGCAAGCTGCCACTGACGCCGCAGACGATCCCTCCACCAGCGAAAGCCTGTGCTGCGATGGCGGGGCCAGCTGTAGACAGGAGTGCCCCAGAGCTGTCCGGTCGCGGAGAAATAATCAGGCGGGACACCACTTTGTTCACGCAGCCTTCCATCCGCAGCAATGGAAAACAACGAGCGATGACTCCAGACATCAGAGCTGTCGCGAGCCACATAAAAGGGAAGATCCCCGAGAATCTCCACATCGAGTTCACAGGCAAGCTGGCGCAGCCGCGTCCATTGCCGGCTCAGATGCCACTGAAGGAGCTCCTGCTCCAGAAGACGATCGCCATGCGCCTTGCGCCAGTCCCCCAGTGCGGGCTGATCGTGAACGGCCAGCTCTTGAGGCCACTCCCACCAGGGACGTCCCTCGTTCTGTTCACGCAGCACCATGAAGGCAACGTGATCTTGAAGCCAGCGGGACTGATCCCGTCGCCAGCGGTCAAAGTCCGCATGGTGAGTGTGAGGCAGCTGCTTCCAGCGCTGGCGCAGTTGCCTGGCCAAAGCAGCAGCACGCTTGTCTGCGAGGCGGAAATCCAGTCGTGGGTCGGCTGCCTCAACACCAGGAAGAGCCCCTAAATCACCAGGTTGAAGAAATCCCTGGTCGCTGAGATCCTTGGCATCCAGCAGCCAGGGGTTGATGGCAAAACTGGATGGAGAGCTGTAGGGAGACCCCGTTCCGTCTGGTGGTGACAGTGGCAAGATCTGCCACACGCCGATTCCGTGCTGAGCAAGAGCCTTGAGCCAATCGCGGGCAGGAGCCCCCAACCCCCCGCAGACCGGTGAGCCTGGAAGGGCAGTCGGATGCAACAGAACACCGACGCGACGACGCGGCAGAGAAGCAGAGGTCACGCGGGACCCGCTTGGCAAGCCAACGACTGACAAGCCAATGACAAGGCCTCAGAACAGAGCGGCATCACCAAGGTCCTGGCCGTCCATCCCGTCGCGCACAACGCGTTCAAAAAACTGCTCCAACGTGTCGTTGCCATAGGAGGGCGTCGCTGCACTGTCGTAGTGCTGACGCTGTTCGTCCCAGACAAGCATTGACTCTCCAGCGTAGTAGCGGCCGATCTTGCCGAATTCAGCGGCGTCCTCAAGCGAGGGGAACGTCCCGGATAAAAATTCAAGACAACCAACAGGAAGATCCATCAATGCAATCGGCAGGGAAAGCATCCAAGGTTTTTTGCCTAAAGCCTTGAAGAGCATCTCGCCCTGCTGTCGAGCACTCAGTGCCTCTCCGGGTCCTCCAATCGGCAAAATTTGATTGATCTTGTCTTGATCAACAACACAATCACTGAGAAAAGACGCCAGATCAGACTCACTGATGGGCTTGCAACTTGCCAGCTCACCATCTCCGAACATCACGTACGGAGCGCCCTTGCGACAACTTTCAACCTGCGCTCCAAGGCTTTTGAAAAAAGCCGTCGGCCGAATAATCGAATAGGTGACATCGCTGCCATCGCGAAGCTCAGCCTCAAGGGCAAGCTTCGCCTTCTGAAATTCCAACAGAGGTTTTTGCACACAGATCGCCGACAACAGAACGAAATGCGAGAGTCCTGCCTTCTTTCCCTGCTGATAAGTGTTGAGAGTGGCCTCGTAGTCAATGGCCCACGAATCCTTGCGACCGCCAGTGCGTGACGCGAGGCAGCTGATCACCACATCCACTGGCTGATCAAAGGCATGACGAGCGAGTGAATCAGCATTCGTGACGTCACCGAAACGAACCTCAGCGCCGGGGAAATCAGCCCTCACGCTGTCCTGGTTCTGACGGCCACCCACACCACTGCGCTCACGCGCAAACGCAACAACGTTGTAACCGCGCGAGATCAGCTCCTTCACCACGAAACGACCGATATATCCCGTCGCACCAAAGACCACAACACGCACCTTGTCCGGCGAACGGTCTCGGAAGTCGTCGTTCAGAAGCATGAGCACGGGGTCGACACCATCCATTATTCGCTTAGAACCAGGCGAGACTGCGGCTCAGTTCTGGAGGATTCGGGGCAATGAAGGACGAGGGACCGACAGGTGATCCTTCACCGAGCCGGTTGAAGCGATGGTTCGGGAGCCATCCCTTCAGAACCATTCTGAGAATCGCCGCTGCTCTGGCGGGAGCCAGCCTGATCGCTGGAGGGCTCGGGGTGATCTGGCCTAAACCTGACCCGATGGCAGCGGAACCGCCTTCCGCAGATGATCCCGCCAGCCTGGGGCCGCTTCCCAAGCGAGCGGTCATGGTGTTGGTGGTGGGCATTGATGCGGATGGCATCAACGATTCCAGCAACAGAGCCGCTCCCAAAGGCCCGGCCAATGCCGACAGTCTGATGCTCGTCCAGATCAGCGCCGGCGACCCTGTGCAAGTGCTGCAGCTGCCGACAGAACTCGCTGTGAATCTGCCTGGGCGCAAGAGTGTCCAGTCGCTCGCTGATGCCTATCCGCTTGGCGGTGTGGCCCTGACTGCCGATGTCGTCACTGAAGTGGTGGGATTGAAGGAAGGAGAACCGGAACGGTTCGTGGTCATGCCCCGCCAAGCTCTTCGCAGTCTCGTGGACGGACTGGGTGAAGTCGAAGTCACGCTCAATCAGTCGTATGAGCACAAGGACTCGGCCCAGAACTACAGCGTGAACCTGCAGGCAGGACGGCAAACATTGAACGGCCAGCAAGCCGAACAGCTGGCCCGCTTCAGACCTGAGCCCAAAAATGATCAAGCACGGCGCAGTCGGCAACAAAGCCTTCTGAAAGGGATTCACGAGCAGCTGAATCAACCCAATGCGATCGTGCTTCTGCCCTCTGTGATTGGCGAAGTCAGCTCCCAGATGGAAACAGATCTCACGCCCACGGAGATGATGAGCCTGGCAGCAGCGGCGCTCAGCAGCGATCAGCCTCCGGTGATCACTCAGCTGGAACTGGCGCCCCGAACAGGACAGCAGGTGATGCGGGAACTCAAACCGAACCAGCCGCTTCCCCTCTGGCCAGCACCTCCTGGCGATGCTGCAGACAACTGATCAACCCTCTTGGGTCATCATCAGGACCTTGCAGGCATCCACACCAGGGAAGACCATCGGTGCGCCGTAGAGGAATATCCCATTCGCCGCCAAGTTGCACCAGTCCCAGCAGGGAGAGGTTGAGCGCTCGAGCGAAAGCCACAGACGCTGGGACGATCCCAGCAAAGCGACCATCAGGTCTCGGCTGAGCCAGCATCAGCACGGGGATTCGCCAGGCTGCAAGAGCTTCCAACCAGCTGCCCTCCCCGCTTTCATCAACGCCGGCATCACCGCTCAACCTCAACAAGGTCAACGCCTTGGAAGCACTGATCTCTGAAGTGAGTTCTTTGAGCAGTGGGTTCGGAGCCAGGCCGCAACCTTCTTCCAGCAGAACAGCGCCGAACTCGTCTGCAAGAGAGCGGCAGGCTGCGGACATCTGCAGTTCAGGCAGAGAACCTGCGCCGATAACAACCAGGAGGTTTTGGGACATCCCGGCACGTTAAGAGGAGCGATTCAGGAAACGCCCAGAGTGAACGGGACCGTGCACCTTTACGATCGGACAACCAGTTTCTCGTTCGCGGGCATCGTGACCGGATTCCTGACTGCAGCCCGCGCCGAACAGGAGAAGATCCAGCACGACACGCGGCGTCTGCGGCTTTTCACTGGGACGTCCAACCCTGCCCTGTCGCGCGAAATTGCCGCCTATCTGGGCGTACCGGATGGCCCAAGAGTCTGCAAACGCTTCGCTGACGGCGAGCTCTATGTGCAGATTCAGGAATCCATCCGTGGCTGCGATGTTTTCCTGATCCAGCCCACTTGTGCTCCAGTGAATGATCACCTGATGGAGCTGCTGATCATGGTGGATGCCTGCCGACGCGCCTCCGCCCGTCAGGTAACCGCTGTCGTGCCGTACTACGGCTATGCCAGAGCTGACCGCAAAACAGCAGGCCGTGAGTCGATCACCGCGAAGCTGACCGCCAATCTGCTGGTGACCTCCGGTGTTGATCGAGTGCTGGCGATGGATCTCCATTCCGCACAGATTCAGGGCTACTTCGACATTCCCTGCGATCACATCTACGGCTCTCCCGTTCTGGTCGACTACCTTTCGGATCAAGACCTGGGCGAGGTGGTGGTGGTCTCTCCCGACGTGGGCGGTGTCGCACGCGCCAGAGCCTTTGCCAAACAGATGAATGATGCGCCTCTGGCCATCATCGATAAACGGCGCACAGGTCACAACATGGCCGAGAGCCTCACCGTGATTGGCGATGTGCAGAACAAGACCGCCATCCTGATCGACGACATGATCGACACCGGCGGCACCATCTGCGCCGGTGCGCGTCTGCTGCGAGACAAGGGGGCGCGTCGGGTGATCGCCTGCGCTACGCATCCTGTGTTTTCACCACCTGCGGCAGAGCGTCTCTCTGCCGAGGGTCTGTTTGAGCAGGTGGTAGTCACCAACTCGATTCCCATCCCTTCAGACCGCGTGTTCCCGCAGCTGCAGGTGCTCTCGGTCGCCAACATGCTGGGTGAAGCGATCTGGCGGATTCATGAAGAGAGCTCCGTCAGCTCGATGTTCCGCTAGTTCCGTGACCAGAACTCAGCAGCAGCTCCGCCGGACGACCGCAGGGGTGATGGCTGGAGTTCTGAGCCTCTGCGCTGCAGCTCCGGCATCGGCACAGCTGCCCTCCGTTCAGCCCAAACGCACGCTGGGGGTGTGGCTGACCAACAGTCCAAGTCGTCTTTACTACGACCGTCAACAGCTCGTCCAGGCCATGGATGAGCTGAAAGCGGCAGGCTTCAATGCCATCTATCCCAATGTGTGGAGTCGTGGCACAACCTTTCATCGCAGTCGTTTCGCGCCGGTTGAACCGGCGTTGAAGAAAGCCGGGCTCCAGCTCGATCCCATCTGCACCCTGACGCAACAGGCTCGTCAACGCGGGATGAAAGTCATCCCATGGTTTGAATATGGACTGATGGAGCCCGCTGATGCGGAGATCGTGCGTCAGCAGCCTGAGTGGGTTTTAGCTCGTGCAGACGGCAGCACCGTCATGACCATGCATGGCAAGAACATGGTTTGGCTCAACCCTGCGCATCCCCAGGTCCGCGAACGTTTCATCGGCCTGGTGGTGGAGGTGATGAAACGCTGCCGCATGGATGGCCTGCAGCTCGATGACCACTTCGCTTGGCCAGTGAAACTGGGATACGACCCTTACACCTCTGCGCTATACGAAACGCAGACCGGTGCACCACCGCCGAAGGATCACACCAATCGCTACTGGATGACCTGGAGGCGTCGTCAGTTGACAGGCCTGTTGAGGGCACTGAGAGAACGCTTGGAGAAAGAATCTCTGCCTCAAAAAATCAGCCTTTCGCCCGGACCTTTTCGATTCGCTTACAACCACTGGTTGCAGGACTGGGAACTCTGGGCAGTCGGAGAACTGATTGATGATCTTGTCGTGCAGAACTACGCCTATTCACTCAAGGGTTTTGCCAAGGATCTCAATCAACCTGCTTTACGTAAAGCGCGTCAGTGGGGATTGCCGGTACAGATCGGTGTTCTTGCCGGTTTCGGGAAAAGGACTACACCCATCCCTGTGCTCGCAGAAAAAAAACGACTCAGCAATGAACAGGGTTATGGAGTGATTTACTTCTACTGGGAAGGGTTATGGGGAGTCCATAGCGGCAAAGAAGGATCGATCTATCGACGCAAAGCTCTGCAGGAAATGGGTTCTCAAAACCAGTAAGCGTGAATTGGAAATCAACAGCAGGGCCGCCGCAGTGAATGACGGAGCAAATGACGGAGCAAATGACGAAGTGATGACTTATTCAACAACTTGAAATTAAAATCATCAAGAAATTCACGATTACTTGCTAGATTAAAGAATTCACGAAGTGCTCGCAAGTGTGATGATCTGATTCTGTTTTGGTGCAATGAAAGCCAACACGAGCCCGACCAGAGCGAGAAGCAAGACCATCAAGAATGCACCTTGAAGCGCAACATCGAAAGCATAACCCAACAGAGGAGGGCCGATTCCAATACCGATGTTCTTTAACAACTGAAGTGTGCCCATGGACTGGCCGGTGGAGGAACCACGGACAAACAAGGAGCAGACCGAAGCGGAAATCAGTGCAAAGCCCATCGACATCAAGCTCACACCCACCACAGTATTGATAAAGTTCAATGGAATTTGAACTGCCCAGATCACCGCAGCCCCAGCAATCATTAAACAGCAACCGATTCGAAAAATTCCATGATCGCTTAAAACGCGACTTAAACGAGGAAGAATCAGCCACTGCTGAAGCACGCTGAGGACTCCCGCAACACTGAAGACAAACCCAGCAGTACTCACAGTCACTTGATGAATATCGTGCAACATCAGACTTGCTGCATAGAGCCCGCCATAACCAGCCATCATCAGACAGGTATAAGCAAGACCGACAAGTTTTGGCCAGGAGCGATTTGGCTGAGCTAATGATTGTTTGGGCGAATCAGAACGCCTGGTTTCCTGAAATCCAGCAGCGATCAAAATCACATTCATTAACAACATAAAGCTTGCGATCCAGACAGGCAGGCGCACATTGAGAGTGGCAAAGAGACCTCCCAGACCAGGGCCAACAATCAGGCCAACCGCGCTGGCCATCGCCACCAAGCCGAACGTTTTCGTCTGATCTTTGCGAGGAGTGATATCTGCCATCACAGCCTCCGAAGTCGCTTCACTGCCACCGCCGAGGCCATCAACCAAACGCCCGAAGAACAAGGCAGGAACGGTTGATGCAACGCCAAAAATGGACATGCCTACGGTGCTGATGCCAAGGCAACCGAGCAGAATCGGTCGACGACCACAACGATCGCTCAACCTTCCAGCGATGGGGGCCGCAACTGCAGAGGTCAAGGTGATGCTCGCCATGACCAGACCAAGCATCAGCCCCGAGAGGTGGAAGCGAACGACGATGAAAGGGAGGATGCAAAGGATCAGAGTGCGTGCCACCCGGTCGTTGACCAGGGTGAAAAACACCAGTCGCAGCGTTTGGGAGCGTTTCACTGGCTGATTGGTCATCGCCCAGAGCCGTTCAATGCCACCAAGCTCTGCCAGCCATCACTGACAGAGCTTGATGCTCTTAAGTGACGTCGGACATTACACCTCATCGAAACTTGCCCCTTCCTGTACTGAGTCAACCAGAGTCAACACAGCTTGGATGTCATTGTCGCTGACAAACCTGACCTGAAAAGACTGAATCGATGAATCATGAAAACTGATTCTGTTCTGGTCAGCCGTCCATTATTTTTCAACCAATCTGAACTACCCAGCTTCAGGAGTGGGATGAGTTGAAGACACGCCCCAACTGTTCTTCTGGCCAGTACAAGCTTTAAATTCAGACCATGAAGGATCCGACCCTCATTGTTCGAAAGCTCATCAGCGAGCTTCGCGAGGAGATGTCGGATGCTGCGCGGGAACTGCGTAATCGAGCCAGCTGGGATCTGCAATGCCCTGTGATTGTCATTGATGCCAGAGAGCATCCCAAGCGCGTTCTGAAAACTTCGGTGCGAGGTCTCACTGGAACCATCACCACAAGCAATGTGATCGACAATCCACTGCTGCGATCATTTCTGGCTCGTTACAAGGAGGTGGGCGCTGACGAAGCCCTTGATGAATTCATGCATGGTCCGGAAGCAGAACACTTCTCCATGCTCTGGGATCGATATGCCGATGAACGCCATCGTCATGGACTCGCTGTTTGGTCGTATTCCGAGGCTGCCAAATTCGCCCTCAAATCCAAGCAGTGTTTCGATCAAGGCGAAATTGCCTGCGTCGCCATCACCGAGGGGAACGAGACAGATGATCACGGCGTTCTCACGTTTTCAGTGGATTCCAGCTGGCTCTCCTGAATCCAGCTGATCCACAACGCTGAATGATCGTTCGAGAGAATTGGCAGCTACGTCTGACTGGGGTCAAACCAAGAGCGCACATGTCATCAAATCGAGCCCGTCTGGACGTCTTGGTGTCTGAGTGCCGGGAGACGTTCGTGGAAGCAGCCATCAAAGTCAGCGCCGTGAGCGTATGGGATTTCTCCTGTCCTTGCGTCGTTCTCGATGGTCGTACGGATGAGATCAAAGCAGTGGTGATCGGAGTGGGGAGCATTGGCAACCTGGTGCCGACATCAGCCGCAATCGATCATCCAGAGGTCAAAGAATGGCTTCGGATCGCCACGGAGAAGAGTCCCGAGGTGGCCTTCGCCGAGATGCTGGATGGCGATGAGGAACGCGCCAAACGCTTTAACGAGGCTTACGAACGACTGATTGAAGAACGTCGATCCGGAATTAAAGGCCTTTGGTCTGCTGATGACCTCTCATCATTTGTCGCCAGAAGTCAGGCGGCGTTCCCCAAGGCCATCAGCGCGATTGCACTGCTACCAGGGCAGGAGGGTCAGAGTCACAGCATTCTCACGTTTGAAAGTGATATCAGGTCTCTGCTGAATTGATGACCTCGAACAAACAAGATTGCTCGTCAACAAAACCAGCGCGATTCGACTCTGATTGACACTAAGAATCGAGTCCGCTAGTGCTGCTTCTATACATACTGAACTCCTTGAAGACGGCTTCCGCTTCGTGAAAGTCTTTATCTTCCCTTAAAAAATAGAGTTGAGCTTTCCACCATTCCCAGGTGTCTTCATGGATGTCTTTTTTAAGGAGATCCTCCAGAACTTCGCTGCTCATGCCTCCTTTGCAAGTCAACGCAACCTAGAGAGCGTCATTACCGAGTCAATTGAGTTTCACAGGGCGTAACGCAGCCGTGATGAGGAGCGCCAAAAACCACCCAAACGTTCAAAACTCCTTAACGTTCCACGTCGAACATAAGCTTGAATTGAACTGACCCGGCCGACTACCCACCTGATCAAGCCCAACAGATGAAAACAGGGTCAGGCTTCCATCAGCGTCACCACTTCACGGGTGTTTGTGGAGAGATCCGCCGCAGCCAGTGTCGACAATGCCCGCTTCACGGCAGCCTGACGTTCGCTGCCATAGGTGCGCCAACGACTAAACACCTTGGCGAGCCGCGATGCTGTGATGGCATTGCGCTGATCCACCGCGATGATCTGTTCAGCCATGAACTGATATCCACTGCCATCAAGCGCATGGAAGACACGTGGATTACCCACAAGCCCACCCAGCACAGCACGCACTGAATTAGGGGCCATCGGGTCATAACGGGGGTGTTCCAACAAAGCCGCAACCCTCTCAAGAGCATCCGCGCGAGGCGTTGAAGCTTCAAGCGAAAACCAGGTGTCGAAAATCACCGGACGCTCCTGCCAGCGATCGTGAAACGATCGCAGAGCCTGATCACGCTCATCACAGTCAATCGGCTGCAATGCCCGCAGGCCTGCACGCGCCAATGTCATCGAGGGACCTTGGACTGCCTGCGCGGCATCGGAGCGCGCCACTGAATCACCGGCAGCAGCCAACCAGCTCCAGATCAGACCCGTGAGCTGGCGCTCACCCTGGCCAGCAGGCCAGGCTTGGTCGAGGCTGGACGCAACGCCATCGAGCCTGGACCTCAGCAAGGGTGCGAGCTGGGATCCGAGCAGCTGTCTCAGTTCACAAGCGGCTCTCTCCAGAGCAGGAGGGTCTGCTTCCACTTGCAGTGACTCAAGCTCGGCAGGACCAGGAAAAGCCAGCAGAGTGGCCAGTACGGCAGGGTCCTGTTCGCCGTCACCAGCGAGGAGCTGGCCAAGGGCATCCAGCATCCGTGACTCCAGTTCTGACTCAGGAGTGCCTGCCGCACGGGGAAGAATCAGCCGCTTCCACAGCTGTTGGCCAGCATCCCAGCGGGCAAAGGCGTCGTTATCACCGGCAAACAGGTCAAACAGATCGTCGAGGGTCTGGCCGGAAGCCCAGGTCACCGGAGCTGAAAAACGTCGGAATAACGAGACAACCGGAGGCTGTGCAGCAGGGGACAATCCCTCCAGGACAACGGTCTGTGTCTCCTGATCAAGCACCAACAGCCGTTCTTCTCCGGCACCTCCATTGGCCTGCAAGACAGACCAAAGAACAGGAATCACCAATGCTTGCTTCCTGTCCTGACCTGGCGTTGGAGCCGTGGACTGATGCAACGTCAGGCTCAGACGTCCGGCTTCGCCATCCCAGTGAGATTTCACCGTGACATGAGGCGTTCCCGCCTGGTGGTACCAGAGCCGAAATTGCTCAACATCGAATCCGAGAGGCTGACCGTCTGCTCCCGCGCCATCCGCGATCGCGTTGACAAAATCCTCTGTTGTGGCGGCTTCTCCGTCATGGCGCTGGAAATACAAGCTCATACCTCGCATGAAACGCTCAGGCCCGAGCAGAGTCCGCAACATGCGAATCAGTTCCGCCCCTTTCTCGTAAATCGTGGTTGTGTAGAAATTATCAATGGCCTGATAGGAGTCCGGCTTGACCGGATGGGCTGTTGGACCTGCATCCTCTCGAAACTGCGTATTGCGAAGCATCGCTGCATCTTCAATCCGCTTCAAAGGTTCTGAATGCAGATCAGCGGTAAAGCACTGGTCACGAAACACTGTGAGACCTTCTTTCAGCGACAGCTGGAACCAATCACGACAGGTGATTCGATTACCAGACCAATTGTGAAAATACTCATGTCCAACAACACTTTCAATCCGCTCTAGTTCCCCATCAGTTGCGGATTCTGCGTCAGCAAGAACCAGCTTGGAATTGAAAATATTCAGACTTTTGTTCTCCATTGCGCCCATATTGAAATGACGCACCGCGACGGTATTGAACTCATCAAGGTCGTATTCGAGACCATAAACAGACTCATCCCATTCCATGGAACGCTTCAACGACGCCATGGCATGGGCTGTGAAGGGCTCATCACCTGCTTCAACATGCAGACGCAGCGTGACGTCCCGTCCGGAAGCCGTGGCGTATTGATCCCTGATCTCGCGCAGGTCACCTGCAACGAGAGCAAACAGGTAAGAGGGCTTGGGGAAGGGATCTTCCCAGACAACCTCGTGCCGAGAGGCATCGTCTTTGAGAGCCGAAGCGCTGATTTCGTTTCCATTGGAGAGCAGCACAGGGAACCGTGCGCGATCCGCCTCGATCCGAACCCGATAGCGGCTCAACACGTCTGGACGATCTGGATGGAAGGTGATGCGACGGAAGCCTTCAGCCTCACATTGCGTTGTCAGCATTCCCCCGCTTTCGTACAAGCCTTCAAGCGAGGTGTTGGCCTGGGGATCAAGACGACTGACAGTCGTCAACGTGAACGGCTGAGTCGGAGGTGAGGGGATTTCAAGCTGTTCATCATTCAAGCGATAGGAGCTCGACTCCAGCGGATGTCCGTCGATGGAAATCGAAATCAGCTCAAGATCAACTCCACGCAAGACCAGTGGGGTGGCTGTCTTCGCATCAGAAGGCTCAAGATGCAGATCAGCCGTGACCAAAACCGAATCAGGCTGATGCACCACCACATTCAGCTCAATCCTGGGAATGGCGAATGGGAAAGGCCGGTAGTCGGACAAACGCTTGGGCGGTGCAACGCCAGCCCAACTGACGGTCGACTCAGAGGACGCGGTGGAAACCATGAACAGCTCACTCTTGTTAAATCCTGGCTCTCCCGATCAACAGGTGGCGGGAGGGAAAACCTCACCAGTTAACGAGAGCCCAAGTTTCGAAATCAAATCTCAAACAAGAAGCACCCAGAACGAATCAGAAAGTGCTGGCATCAACAAATGGGTTACACCAGCGATGTTCTGAGTGTCCTGAAAATTAAACGGTCAACAAAAACACGAGAAAACGGTTGTCAGGCGGTCAATATCGACTTTCAACCAAGAAAGCGAATTAACTGGCGATTGATTACACCAAAAACAAACATATTGAGATACCAGATCTGAACCAGCTCAACTGGAACAGACCTGGTCCATCAATGGTCAGCTTCCTGCCTGAGACTTCAACAGCTCCTCGGCCTTGGTCACCTCTTTCTTGTACTCCTGTGGCAAATCCTTGCCGCAACGAATGCCTACGACTGGCAGCAATTGCATCGCCAGACCATTCGCGACTTCCTCAGGAGACAAAGCCTGTCCATTCTTGACCCCTGAAATCTTGGAACCGTTGACTTCCTTGATGTAACTGACCATCGGAACCATATTGGCCTGCATTGCAGTCAAGAATGGAACCTTGCTTTTCGACAAAATGCACATATTGATCGATGCGATTGAAACCATCCGCTCGATCTCAATCGCTGTGGCCGGGCTCGTTGCTCCACCTGCCCCTTGAGCGAATGCAATGGAAGTATTGAGAGGAAGCGCTGCGAGGAGCAGAGCAGTTCTGAACGCCTTCGGAAGACTGGGACGGGTGATACGCACTGACAGACTTAGAGGAGCGGCCCCATGCTGCCTCATATCAGCGAAAAATGGCTAGGAACTTGTTGCGACAAGATCCATCCCTGACCAACAGCGGCACTGCTCAATCTCTGGGCCACCGGGTGCTTCCAGTTCGGGAACAGAACCGGACTTCAAGTCATGTCATTGCTCGGCACTCAGCTCGAGCCACTCCAATACCGTCAAGCCGGCCAGGGCTTATTAGGACTTTGATGACGAGACAACCATTCTGAGCGCGCGAATCGCTCTGGCTGGGACCGACGCATGACCGCGAAGACAGCTCAACTCAATCAGTTGTCAATCGGAGCGGAAGCATCTTCAAGACGGGTTTCGTGGTGATGTTCCACGATTTCCAGCTCACCTTTCTGCCAGCTGTAGATCGCGCGTGATCGGAAACGGTCCTGGTCAATCAATCGTGTGTATTCCTGAACATCCCAGTCGAGGTAATGCGATTCGAACACCACTTCATGTTCATCCACCTGGCGAATCCGAGTTCGCGATTCGACTTCTTCGAGATAGGCACGACTACGCAGCAACTGATGGCCCATCAGTGTTGCTTCCATGACACCTTCACGCTGGTAACGGGGTTTGCGATCGAAGAAATCTGTTTCGTGTTCAGGCCACCAGCTCATGCGGTAGTGAGGCTTGCCCACCCGGGATTCAGCAAAGATCTCCACCCGGATCATCATGTCCAGGAACAGCACCTCCTCATTTTTAAAAACGTATTGACGGCGTGAACGCCAAAGGCCGAGGTTGCGCGCAAACCAACGTCTGAGATTGCTGTCGAGGTAAACCCGCTGCGAAGCCGGAGACTCACCATCCGGGGGTGGAGCACCACGGCGTTCAACAGGGAGAAGGGCCATGAAAAGTCCTGACTGACAACAGTCTGTTCAAAATCGTCTTAGCGGTTCTGCTGACCTTTGCAAAAACCCATAAGGTAAGGCTCATCTTTTGGAGCAACACCTGGTGGGCGGGATCGATCCCACACCACGTCAGCAGCTGACTCTGCTCCTGGTCGCAGGTCGTCACCATCTCTCCAGCGGTGATCTGCGTTCGCTGATCCAGTTCCTGGAACAGGAGGACTGCGGTTTTGACGTGACACTCCAGGTGGCTGATCCTGTGGAGCACCCAGAATTGCTGGAGCTCCACCGCTTGGTGGTCACGCCTGCATTGGTGAAGCTTCAGCCCATGCCTAAGCAGGTTTTTGCGGGTAGCAGCATTTTTCAGCAACTTCGAGGCTGGGTACCCCGCTGGCAACAGGATGAAGTCGTGAGCGGACTCGGCCTGAGCCTGAAGCCCACGGAACTCGACGGAAGTCGTACCCAACGCGAGCTTCAACTCGAGGATCAGCTGCTGGTGCTGCGGCAGGAGAATGAAACCCTGATTGACCGACTGCAATCTCAGGAACGGCTCCTGAGAATGGTGGCTCATGAACTTCGAACGCCCCTGACAGCCGCGACGCTGGCACTTCAGAGCCAGCAACTTGGTCAGATTGATCTCAACCGATTTCGCGACGTCCTGAAACGACGCCTCGATGAAATCGCTCTGCTGTCCAAGGATCTGCTGGAGGTGGGCAGCACACGCTGGGAAGCTCTCTTCAACCCCCAGAGACTTGACCTGGCAAGCATTGCCGCAGAAGCCATCCTTGAACTGGAGAAGCTCTGGCTTGGCAGGGACGTGACCATCAACACAGACATCCCGGCCGATTTGCCGCTCGTCTTCGCGGATCAGAGGCGCATGCGTCAGGTGCTGCTCAATCTTCTGGAGAACGCGCTGAAATACACCCAGGACGGCGGCACGATTGCACTGGGCATGGTGCATCGCACCAGTCAGTGGGTGCAGGTGAGTATCAGCGACAGCGGTCCTGGCATCCCTGAAGCAGAACAGCAACGCATTTTTTTGGACCGTGTACGACTGCCCCAAACCTCTGGAGGAACATCGGGCTTTGGAGTTGGACTCTCCGTTTGCCGACGAATCGTTGAGGTCCATGGCGGACGCATTGGAGTTGTCTCTGAACCAGGGAAAGGAGCTTGCTTCACCTTCAATGTTCCCGTCTGGCAAGGACAAGGACAGGAGAAGTTGGCCGCTGCCTTGACGGAGGGTCAGTCGGAACCGTAATTTCATTTGGTGCCCGGGAGAACACCTGAGAGCACGGCCTCGCCCCCATCGTCTAGAGGCCTAGGACACCTCCCTTTCACGGAGGCGACAGGGGTTCGAATCCCCTTGGGGGTATTGATTGATTGGCCTCGAGCTTCATCACATCCAGTGCATGGATGTTTTTTTATGACAATTGATCATGACTTGAGGAGCTCATTTAAGAACCAAAAAAGTTCTATTCAAGAGGAAACCTCATGCCTCAGTGAATCTCTGAATCGTTTCTTGCTCAACCGCAAGGAGATTGTCATTGAGGTCTTGTCGTAGACGTTGTTCGATCAGTGCAACGGGCATGCCCAGGCATCCCTGAACAGTGAGTTCGTAGAGAACAAGTGTTTGATTGGGAACAGCCTGCAAACGCCAGGCACCCTCAAAACGCCGAAAATCACCTTTCAGCATTCTGAATTGAAGCAGTCCTTCAGGACGATGCTCCGTGAGTTCCAGCTGGACTTCAGCCGAGAATTTCAGACCTAAAACCAGTTGCTGACTGCCAACCTGGGAGAGAGTGACTCGATTCCCGGAACGCTCTATCAGTTTGCTGCTGCTGAGATTGGGAATGAAATTGCTGAGACCTTCATAGTCAGTGAGCACCTGCCAAAGGTGATCCACTGTTTGATCGGTTCGCAGCTGAACAGCTAACCGACGAACTCCCTGGGGCAAACGCTCAATGGTCTGCTCAATCGTCTGCTGACGGCCTCTGGTTGCTCGCTGAAGAGACGTCAAGGAGTCGGCGAAGTTCAACCCGAAGAAGGTAACAACGGAATCCTAATGAAAGTCAGACTGAAGGCCAGACCGCAATCTGATGTGAAGGTCTGGTCGACTCAGAGCCGACGTCGATAACGCGACTATGATCGCGCGAACTTTCAAGGGAACCGAGATTCCATGCGTGTCAGCTCGGCGGGTACCAGCAGCTACAACGAACGGATGTTCACGCTGGTCGTTGTCTGGCTGCAGGCCGGCAAACACATTCGATCGGAAGAACGCATCACCGTGTCCTACGACCGCCTGCAAACCACTGTTCAGGCAATCAATGCCAGAGGTGGCCGGATTCAGTCTGTGATTCCAAACAATGAGCCAATCCAGGCTGGGGAGCAGGCTACAAAAGCTACAACCGCTAAGGCTGCTGCTGCCAAGGCTTCTTCCTCGAAGGCTTCCACCTCGAAGTCTTCCTCTTTGAAGGCTTCCGCCTCAAAGGGTCAAGCCAAACAGGCTTCCGCAAAGCCTGCTTCCAAAGCAGTTGCAGCTAAAGCTTCTACCAAGCCCGTAACCAAAGTGGATGCTTCCAAGGCTCCTGCAAAGCCTGCTCACCAATCGGTTCCCGTCAATCTCTACAAGCCCAAAACCCCATTCGTGGGAACCGTTCTGGACAACTACAGCCTTCTGCAGGAAGGTGCCATTGGACGGGTCCAGCACATCACCTTCGACCTCAGTGGTGGTGATCCGCATCTTGAGTACGTCGAAGGCCAGTCAATCGGCATCATTCCTGAAGGAACCGACGCCAAAGGCAAGCCTCACAAGCTGCGTCTCTACTCGATTGCCAGCACGCGCCATGGAGACAACATGGCGGGTAAGACCGTCTCACTCTGCGTGCGCCAACTCGAATATCAGAACGAGGCCGGAGAAGAGATCAAAGGGGTCTGCTCCACCTATCTGTGCGATATCAACCCTGGTGACAAGGTCAAGATCACAGGCCCTGTGGGCAAAGAGATGCTGCTTCCTGAGGATGAAGAAGCCAATGTGATCATGTTTGCCACTGGCACCGGCATCGCTCCGATGCGCACCTATCTGCGTCGCATGTTTGAAGCCAGCGAACGTGACAAAAACGGTTGGAAGTTCCGCGGGAAAGCATGGCTGTTCATGGGTGCTCCCAAAACTCCAAACCTCCTTTACGACGACGATTTCGAGAAGTATCAGTCTGAATTTCCTGACAACTTCCGCTACACGAAAGCGATTAGTCGTGAACAGAAGAACACCAAAGGCGGTCGCATGTATATCCAGGATCGCGTCCTGGAGCATTCCGATGAAATCTTCTCCATGATCGAAGATTCCAAGACTCACGTCTACATGTGCGGACTGCGTGGAATGGAACCCGGCATCGATGAAGCCATGACAGCCGCTGCATCCTCCAAGGGATTGGACTGGTCTGAGTTACGTCCTCAGCTGAAGAAGGCAGATCGCTGGCACGTTGAGACTTACTGAGTCTTTACAGTCAGTTTCAAGACAAAAGCCCGCCGCAAGGTGGGCTTTTTTTTGTTTGGGTTGTCCCGAGACGACGACAAAACGTGGCGGGATGTTCAGGAGCACTGTCAGCGCGGAGATTCCTGGTTAAACCTTCGTCAGAGCTTCCAATGTCATGAGCGCAACGATGACAAACCCGCTGAGGGTAGGCCTGCGTCAGGAACGAGTGATCGCTCCCCAATGCCTGGTGATCTTCGGCGCAAGTGGTGACCTCACGCATCGCAAATTGGTGCCGGCGCTGTTCGAGCTGTTTCGACAGCGACGCCTGCCCAGTGAATTCGCATTGCTGGGATGTGCTCGTCGCCCATGGAGTGATCAGGAATTCCGCCAAAAAATGGCGGAAGCCATGCAGACCACGGTGAATGAGAACCGTGCGGCCTGGGAGCAGTTTTCAGCAGGTATGTTCTATGAACCGGTGGATCTGCAGAAGCCAGAGGATCTGGTCAAACTCGGACACCGGCTCGATGAGATCGACAGGACGCGAGCGACCCGCAGCAACCGCACGTTTTATCTATCGGTTTCACCCAAGTTCTATGGCAGCGGCTGCCGCTCTTTGGCCGATGCAGGACTGCTGAAGGATCCGCAACGCAGTCGTGTGGTGATCGAAAAGCCCTTCGGCAGGGATTACGGAAGTGCCCAAAACCTGAATCGAGTGGTGCAGAGCTGTGGTCAGGAAAATCAGATCTTCCGCATTGACCACTATCTGGGCAAAGAGACCGTTCAGAACATCATGGTTCTGAGGTTTGCCAACACGATTTTCGAGCCGATCTGGAACCGGAACTACATCTCGAGTGTTCAGATCACAGCTGCGGAAACGGTCGGTGTTGAGGAGCGGGCCGGCTACTACGAAACATCAGGTGCACTCAGGGACATGGTGCAGAACCACCTGACCCAGATGCTGGCGATCACAGCGATGGAAACGCCTGGACGCTTTGATCCGGAAGCGATCCGCAGCGAAAAAGCGAAGGTTTTGCAGGCGGCACGGCTCGCCGATGAAAACGAACCCTGGAACTGCTGCATCCGCGGTCAGTACGGCCCGGGTGGAACCCAGGACTCACCTTTGCCGGGCTATCGACAGGAACATGGCGTGGATGCCAACAGCACCACAGAAACCTATGTGGCGATGAAACTGTTCATCGACAACTGGCGTTGGCAGGGCGTGCCCTTTTATGTCCGCACAGGCAAACGACTGCCGAAACGCCTCAGCGAGGTGGTGCTGACCTTCCGGGAGGCGCCGGTGCATCTTTTTGATGCCGCAGGAGGAGGGCCAACCGCGAATCAACTGGTGTTGAGAATTCAGCCCGATGAAGGTGCTGAATTCCGTTTTGAAGTGAAGTCTCCGGGCTCCGGCATGCGCAGCCGACCTGTGGAGATGGAATTTTCCTACGACGAATCATTCGGAGAGCCATCTGATGAGGGCTATGTGCGCCTGCTGGCCGACGCCATGCTCGGGGATCCCACGCTGTTCACCCGCAGTGATGAGGTGGAAGCAGCCTGGCGTCTCTACACCCCTCTTCTGGAGCTGATTGAAGACAGCCCCTGGCAGCTGCCGATCCACCCCTATGAGTCAAGAACCTGGGGACCTGCAGCATCCGATGCCCTCCTTGCCCGTGATGGCTTGCTCTGGCGACGTCCATGACCAGATCCGACTGACCACACCTGTCCCAATCAACCGGCTGCACCATGTCCCCCCAGCTCACACTCCAAACCCCTCTCGAACTGCCGCCCTCTGAGGTTCCGGGCTATCTCGAACAGCTCTGGTCGCGGGATCAGCCCAACAACGTCGGTGCCCACACGTTCTGCCTGCTCATCTGGCAACCGGCCTGGGTTGAGCAACAACTGGTGCGCACTGGCCGCCTGGATGGGCCGATCACCGGTGTGCAGAGATCGCAGCTGATTGCGGCAGGACGTCAGGCTGTGGTGGACGGCGATCTGCCCATCAGCACACCACCGCTCACCGAAGCAGTGGCGACGTGTCTCGGCCAGATGGACGGGGGGCATACCAGTGAGGATCTGCGAGGCCAGCATGTGGATGCCGCTCTCAGCAACCTGCGCCCAAGGCGACTGATCACTCTGGCTCCAAGCCTTGATTCCGAACAGCCGCTTGAAACCCTAGTGGCTGCCTACTGTCCGCTTCCGGAAGAAGGCGGTGGAACGGCAGCCTGCGGGGATGTTGTGGTCTTGCGTGGAGGCAAGCCTGCCCTCCAGGAGGGTCTCGCGATCCTCGATCCTCTGTTGCCAGAGGAACTCCCCTCCTGGGTGTGGTGGAACGGAGCCCTTGATGAAGCCCCTGAGCTGCTGCAACAACTGGCCAGCTCACCGCGTCGTCTGATTCTCGATTCCGCCCTGGGAGAGCCTGGTTTCTGCCTCAACCTGTTGGCCTCCAGGATCGAAGCGGGGCAGGCGGTCAACGATCTGAATTGGCTGCGCCTTGGCAGCTGGCATCAGACCCTGGCCATGGTCTTCGATCCACCGCATCGCCGCGATGCCCTGGGCCACGTGGTTCAGCTCGACATTGATGTCGAAGGCGACCATCCAGTCCAGGGGCTGCTGCTCGGATCCTGGATCGCCGACCGTCTGGGCTGGAAGCTGCAGCACACCCAGCGCAACCCTGACCAGAGCATCAGCGCGAACTTCAAACGAGCTGACGGCACTGATGTTCAGATGCGCGTGTCGCCAGTTCCCATGGGACAACCCAGCATTCATCCTGGTCAGATTGTGGGTCTGCGACTGATCTGCAAACCAGACAACCAGCCTCCGATCTGCGTGATTCTCTGCGCTGAGTCCGGGGGCTGCATGCGACTCGAAGCCGGTGGAATGGCCAGCATGGAACTGATTGAAGAGGTCGTTCCAGTGCAACATTCCCCAGTGGAGGCGGATGTGTCTCGCCAACTGGAAGGGGGACATGACTCCACCAACCCTCTGCTGGCTGCAGCGGCCCCGCTGGCTGCCAAGCTGATCAGCTAACTCCCAGCTGAGCGGGGTCTCTCCTGTCGCTCCGCTCCAACCATCTCCGCTCACACCATGGCCTGCGTGATCGCTGCTCCGGCCAGCGGCAGCGGAAAAACCCTGCTCAGCCTCTGCCTGATTGCCTGGGCCCGCGAGCTTGGGCAAAGGATTCAGCCCTTCAAGGTCGGGCCCGACTATCTCGATCCGCAGCTGCTCTCGTTAGCGGCGAACCAGCCCTGCAGAAACCTTGACCTTCCGCTTTGCGGCGCGGACTGGGTGCAGCTCAGCTTCAACGGATATGGAGGGAGTTGTGACATGGCCCTGGTTGAGGGCGTGATGGGCCTGTTCGACGGCATTGGATCCAGCTCCGAAGGGAGTACTGCCGATGTAGCTGTGAGCCTGGGCCTTCCAGTGGTGCTGGTGGTGGATGCTGGTGGGCAGGCCCGGTCTCTCGGCGCACTGGTCCGAGGTTTCAGAGATCTGGATCCACGCCTCAATCTTGCTGGCGTCGTGCTGAATCGTGTGAGCAGTCCCAGGCATCGGGAGCTGCTGGAGGAGGTGCTCACGGACATCGGAGTGCACTGCCTGGGCTGTCTGCCAGGGGATCCCAACCTGGAGCTACCCAACCGTCATCTCGGTCTTGCTCCCGCCCATGAACTGAACTCCCTGCAGAAACGACTGCGGCGCTGGGCTGCTCTGGCGGAGCAGCACCTCAACATGGAAGTGTTCCGCGATCTCCTGCAAGCACCAAGGCCCGGTCCTGACCCGATTCGACATGTCCTGTCTCCAGACCTGGAGACAGCACAACAACAATCATTGCCCGTGGCCGTCGCACAGGATGAGGCCTTTCACTTCCGCTACCCCGAGATGCAGGAGTGCCTGGAGCTGCTGGGGATGCCGGTGCTTCCGTGGAGTCCCTTGAGCGATACAGCTCCACCAGCGGAAGCGACCGGCCTGATCCTCCCCGGGGGATTTCCAGAGCTGCATGCCAACCAGCTGAGTGAATGCAAAACAACCTTTTCAGGCCTACACGCATGGATTCGCGACAAGCCGATCTACGCCGAATGCGGAGGGATGCTGCTGCTAGGTCGAGGCCTGGCCGATCCAGACGGGACACTGCATGCAATGGCTGGTCTCCTGCCGTTTGAAGCCCGACGAGGGCGACTGCAGGTGGGCTACCGACAGCTGCAGGCTCGAAGCGACAGTCTGCTGTTGCGCAGGGGTGAAAGGCTCAGAGGCCATGAATTCCATCGCTGGCAACTGTGCCGTGAATCGGATGAAAGCGTTGGCAGCTCGGGGGCGCTGTGGCAGGTTGAAGGTTGGAAAGTTGAGCGGAGAGCTGAGGGATGGAACCTGCCCAATCTCCACGCAAGCTGGGTCCACCTCCACTGGGGAGGATCCTCGATGATCCCCTGCAGATGGCGCGCCGCGCTCGGCTGCGCAGCGAAGCGGAACGTCGCCGCTTTGTGACCCGCCAAACCCGACAGAGATCGGTCACTCTTCAGGAACGCTGGCGTTTTCTGGTGGAAGGAAGCGTTCAGGGCGTTGGTTTTCGGCAGGCCTGTCGTCGACGTGCTCTCGAACTCGGTCTCAGCGGCTGGGTTCGCAATCTGGATGACGGCCGAGTGGAGGTGCAGGCCGAAGGTGATCAGCTCCCCCTCAACGAGCTGAGGCTTTGGTGTGAACAGGGTCCCAGCGAAGCGAGGGTTCGTCTTGTTCGGCCCTGCCAGCTGCCGATCACCGGTGCCGACTGGTTCGAAATCCGTCACTGAGAGTGAGTCGGCAAGGGGTTCTAGGCGAAGCCAAATCAACCACTGATGGTCACAATCTGAACAGAGACGGCTGTTTCTGGCCATGACCAATCAACGCCAGCTCTGGCTGCTTCGCCATGGAGCCACCGAATGGGCTCGAACCGGACGTCACACCGGCAACACCGACATCCCCCTGCTGTCGGAGGGAGAGGACGAAGCAAGGCAACTGGCTCCTGTCTTGAGCCAACAGCATTTCGCAGCGGTCTTCAGCTCACCTCTTCAACGCGCTCGGCGAACCTGCGAACTGGCAGGGCTGGGCGGGAGCATGACCGTGATGAAGGAGTTGCTGGAGTGGAATTACGGAGATTACGAAGGCATCACCACCCCTGAAATTCAGCGCAAGGTGCCCGAGTGGAATGTTTTCACTCATGGCTGTCCGAATGGCGAAGACGCTGAGGCCGTGCAACAACGCTGTGAAGCCGCGATTCGGATTGCCATGGAATCTCCGGGAGATGGAGACGTTGCAGTGTTTGCCCATGGACATCTTCTGCGGGCCTTGGCCGGGACCTGGCTTGGACTGGGAGCCGTGGGCGGCAGGCTGCTGATGTTGAGCACCGGAAGTCTCTGTGTGCTCGGTTTCGAGCATGGAAATCATGCGATCGTGCGCTGGAATGCGCCTGCTGACGGCCGGTTCTGATGAGCGACACAACCCTCTGGGCGGAACTGCTGGCCTATGGCACCGGCATTGGCCTATCGCCGATTCATATCGCCGTTCTCTTGCTGCTGCTCCTGGGCCCGAATCCCGTCAAACGGGGCGGTTGGTTCGTCGCAAGCTGGGTGATCACCACACTGCTTGCCGCCACGCTTCTGGTCACTGTCGGCCATTCGCTTGTGCTGGACATGAGTCATGGCTCCCATCACCGCACGGGCCTGGATCTACTGGCAGGCGGAGCGCTGGTCGCCATCGGTGGACGAGAACTGATCAAATCCTTCACCGAAGGTTCGGAGCCACCGGCCTGGACCAAAGGCATCGACCGTTTCCTGGCCATGCCGCTGCCGCTGCTGTTGTTGCTGGGTTCCGTCGGCGAAGTCATCAGCCCCGACGACATCGTGCTGTTCGCCAAGTCAGCTGGAGTGGTTCTGTCCGCGCAGTTGCCCACCTGGCAGGAAGCGGTCGGTCTGGTTGCTTTCACATTCGGGGCCAGCCTGTTTCTGCTCACTCCTTTGGTTGCCGTTGTGATCGGCCGCGACAAGGTCGTTCCCCTTCTCGAGAAAGGGAAAGAGGTGCTGTTTGCCCGGGGAAGTCTTGTGGTTGGTGGAGTCAGTCTGGGGCTGGGGATCTACCTGGGATGGCAGGGTGTGAGCGGGCTAACAGCGATCTGAACCGAACCGCGAGCCCTCAGTGGCAAGGTCATGACCGATTAGTCAATCCCGCGTAATGCCTTGCTCCAGGAGGCTGCATTGCCTTGGCTATCACCCACCAAGTACACCCCATGCCTGGCACGACTGACTGCCACATAAGCCAGCTGTTGATGGAACACCTGCCTCTCCGGCGCAAGACGCTCAAGGCTGCGAGGGAACACATCATCAGCAACAAAAACCTCACCAAAGCTGCTGCCCTGACTGCGATGCACCGTGAGCACTGCAGCAGGCCCAAGTGATGCAAAAGCATCCCTCACCAGGAAGTAACGGCGCCAGAGCGATCGCCCGCCACGTTTCCCGGCGTTCCTTGCTTCCTGAGCCAGACGCTTCAGCAGTGCATCCAGTTGCTCCCTCGCCTGACTGCCGGAAGGAGGCTGAAGGCGCAGATTGAGCTCAAGCTCGCCGCTGCGTACCCTCGCATTGAGGGTCTCAATCACGGGCACGCCCAGTCCGGCCAACGACAGCTGAGATTCACCAGCAACGCCGAACTCCGCCAGATCGCAGCGTTCCGGAGACACGTCTTCAACCACGAGTTCTCGGTTGGAACCCAACACCAGATCGGGTTCCTCGCCGGTCTCGCCTCCGTCGCTGGAGGCCGGTGCCATCACCGCAGTCCGCGTGATCAACACCTCACCCGGCAGCACAGCCATCTGATCCGCCATCTCTCCATGAATGGCCCTGCGAGCGTGGGGGACCAACGCGTCCAGGCGGCGATTGGTGTAACAGAGGATTCGCGCCGCATCGGGGTTATCGCAGGCCGAGGCCTGGCGCAGACCCTCCTGAGCACGCGACAACCAGTCACCTCGACTCAGCACTCCCACCTGACCGAGATCCGATCGAACGGGAGGCAGCAGCGGTGGCACCTCGCAGGGCAAGCGACCGTCGCGCAGACAACTGGCCAGTTGCAGGACGGGGCCCTGATGACGCACAACCTCACGCAAGCAGGCGGAAACAGCACGATTCATGCCGAACACCGGACTTTCGCTTTCACCCACCGGTGGCAACTGGGCCGGATCACCCACGAACACCAGTCTTGTTTTGAACGGGTGAGCACACTGCAAGGCAATGGACAGCAGCGAGCTGTCGACCATCGAGGCCTCGTCGACCAGCACAAGGCCGAGATGCTCCAACGCTGCGGCCGTTTGTTCAGTGGATTCGCACAGCTCCCGATCACCCTGTCGCTTGAGCTTCAGACGCAGCAAGCGATGAATGGTGGAGGGGTACCAAGTGGGCTGAAGACCTTCGAGACTGAGAGCCTGACGTAAAACCCCCACGGCTTTGTGGGTTGGAGCCACAACGGTCCAGCAGAGGCCGCTGCTTTCCACTTGCCTCAGCAAGCGCATCGACAGAAAGGTCTTGCCACTGCCGGCGTAGCCACTGAGGACGAAGGGAAGGCCAGCGTCCTGCTGCTGCAGCCAGTCGGAGAAAGCCTCTGCGGCCTTGTGTTGATCCTCGGTGAGGCTCAGTTCAGCGTGGGGAAATGACGTCAACCCAGAGCGTTGGTGATCAGTTGCGTCAATTGAAGCGGCGATCCCAGATAGTTGAGGCCCAGCAAGGCAATCATCGGGCCCAGCAGGCTCCCAACCAGTACTTCCGTTCGGGAATGTCCAAGTCGTTCCTTGAGTGGTTTCTCGAAAGGTGTCTTCCAGAGCGATTCCGGCAAGGCATTGACCCGTTCTGCGGTGAAACCGGCGGCACGCCTCACACCGCTGGCGTCGTACATCACCACGAACGCCACAGTGGCGGCCAGGGCAAAAACGGAGGATGCAAATCCCTCCTGCCAGCCCACAGCCGCAGCCGTACCGCTCACCAGTGCTGCATGGCTTGATGGCATCCCACCGGTTTCGATCAGCACCGCAGGCCTCCAGCGGCGAAAGACGATGAGTTCAATCACCAACTTCGACAGCTGAGCCAGACCGCAAGCTGTAAGCCCCCAGGCCAGAACTCCATTATCAAGAATCTGCAGAGGGATGCTGAGAGAGACGTCATCCATCGTCAACGGTCCCGACTGGCCACGTAATCGGCTAATGCAAGAAGAGGTTGAGCCTTACTTTTCCAGGGCTGCAGGGCAGCCTTGGCCTCTCCCACCAACTCGAGGGCGCGGGTTCTCGAAGGCTCTAGGCCGAGCAGCTTGGGATAAGTGGTCTTGTCAGCAAGCAGATCCTTGCCCGCGGTCTTGCCCAGCACTTCACTGCTGGCCGTGACATCGAGAATGTCGTCAACAATCTGGAACGCAAGGCCGATGCCATTGGCGTAAGTGCGCATGGCCTGAACTTGGGCATCACTGGCGCCGCCGATCAAGGCACCCGTCACCACGCAGGCCCGCAGCAGTGCAGCGGTCTTGTGCAGATGGATGTATTCCAACGTCTCCAGGTCGACCTGTTTGCCTTCGCATTGCAGATCCACCACTTGTCCCCCCACCAGACCAGGAGCTCCGGAGACCATCGCCAGTTCTCCGACCACCTTCACCAACCTCTCGGCAGGCACATCGGCACTTCGCACCGACACCATCTCGAAAGCGCGGCTGAGCAGCGCGTCTCCGGCGAGGATCGCCATGGCATCGCCGTACACCTTGTGATTCGTCGGCCGGCCACGCCTCAGGTCATCGTTGTCCATCGCCGGCAGATCGTCATGGATCAGCGACATGGTGTGAATCATTTCGACCGCAACCGCCGTGGGCATGGCCTGAGAGGGATCGCCACCGACAAGCTCACAAGCCGCAAGACACAAAATCGGTCGTAATCGCTTTCCTCCCGCCAGCAGGGAATAGCGCATCGCCTCCCTGAGAGATTCGGGCCGTTCAGGCCCCATCGAGGCGTCCAAGGCAGCTTCGACCCGCTCGCGAGACCGGTTCAGATAAACCTTGAAATCAAAGCTTTGCTGAGGCTCACCCGGCGGCGGAACGCCTTCAGGGCTAGTCGCCGTGGCGGTCATGGGGAGCGCAATGCTGGGCGAATTCTGTCAGGCCGGCGGGCACCCAAGCACCATCAGATGATCAAGTCGGCCAGATCGTGATCGACCCCGTGACGACGGCACCAGGCCACAACGGTGTTCACCAGAAGCATCGTGACGGTCATGGGACCAACGCCTCCGGGTACCGGCGAAAGCGCGGCGGCAATGGGCTCCAGCTCTGCTGCCTTCACATCACCACAGAGTCCGCCCTCAGGACGCCGGTGGATTCCGACATCCACCACAACCGTGCCTGGGCTCACATGCTCTGCTCCGAGCATTTCCGGGCGGCCGGCCGCCACCACGAGAATCTCTGCCTGACGCGTCAGAGCAGCGAGATCCTTCGTCCGAGAGTGGGCAATGGTCACCGTTGCGTTCGCGGCCTGCAACATCAGAGCCATGGGCTGCCCCACCAGAATGCTGCGCCCGATCACCACGGCACGACGGCCCGCAGGATCGATGTGCGCACTGCGCAGCATCGCCATCACTCCGGCAGGGGTGCAGCTCCGGGGACCCTGTTCGCCCTTGAGCAACCGGCCGAGATTGAGCGTATGCAGACCATCGGCATCCTTTTCAGGATCAATCTCAGCCAACAAGGGAGTTTCATCCAGTCCCTGCGGGAGCGGAAGCTGCAACAGGATCCCGTCCACCCTGTGATCCGCATTCAATGCACGGATCGCCTGCAACACCTGCTCAGGCGTGGCCTCTGCTGGAAGGTGAGACCCATAGCTCTCAACACCGATACGGGCACAGGCCTTTTCCTTATTGGCCACGTAGACCGCACTGGCGGGATCGTCGCCCACACGCAAGACAGCCAAGCCCGGCGGGCGACCGGCGGCCTGGCTTGCAGATTGGACCTGAAACTGCAGGCGTAGCTCGAGTGTTTTGGCCAGGGCCTTGCCATCCAACCTGAGGGCCATTGCCATCTGATGTATGTGAATCCAGCATGCCGCTCCGACAGAGCTAGCGTTTGTGCTGGATGCTCCCGGCTGACTTGCGTTCGCATCGCCTTGCACGTCTCTGGAGGTCCTGGCTCAGGAGCGAATCACCTCGCCGGCCGGTGCTGCGTTGGAACAGGTTCCAGAAAGCCACACTGCTGATCCTCTGTGTTCTGGTGGCACTGGTGTCCAGCTGGCCCTGGCTGGTGGAACCCGACCTGCGGCCAGGTCTGGCCGCTCCCTTTGATGCAGAGGCACCGAAGGACGCCAGGGTTGTGGATAGCGAGGCCCTGGAGCAGAGGCGTTCAAGCCTGGGATCCAGCACCTTCGTGCAGGTTCTGGACCCCCAGGAAAACGAGCTGATCCGCATGCGGCTGGAGCGACACCTCAGCGAATTGGAACGGGTCGCAAACAGCAACGATGCCGAGCGTATCGGTCCTGTGAATCTGTCTCTCAACGAGCAGCGATGGCTGGAGAAACGAACCCAGGATGAGCGTCGGGATTGGGATATGGCGCTTCGCCGCGCGCTCGACCGGATGCTCAGTCAGGGGCTTGTCAACAGCCTGGCACTTGAACAGCTTCAACGGGCCAGCGACCTGCAGCTCGAAGACCTCAACCAGGGCGCGCCAGCAGGCCGAAGTCTGGGCAGCAAGGTGCTGACCACAACGCTTCAGGGCGCCAGCAACCTTCAAACCGATCCACTGCGAAGCCAGCGACTGATCGAGGAGCTGATCACCCAGCAAGGAATCCCCACCATTGAAGTGAATCGCGGCGATCTGATCACCCGCAAGGGAGAGTCGATCAGCTCACAGGCCTACGACGTTCTCGATTTCTTCGGGATGGTGAATCGCCGGCCGAAGCTGGGCATCTGGATCACACGTTTCACAGAAGCACTGGCCAGCTGCGGAGTTCTGCTGCTGGTCATGCGCCGCGAACGTCCCTGCCTGGAGGCACCCCATGGCCTTCTGGCTCTGGGTCTGTTGCTGCTGAGTCAGGCCTGCAAACTCTGGTTTGGTGCTTCGGTGAGCCCCCTGGCAGTGATCGTGCCGCCCACTCTGCTCCTGGCTCAGGGCCTCGGCACCACTAGTGCACTGGCCTGGATGGCTGTGACCAGTCTTCTCTGGCCAACCCCAGTGACTGGCCTGGGCGAAGGACGCCTGCTGATCGCCGCGGCCACCGCCACCGTCGCTGCATTGCAAGCAGGTCGCTTGCGCAGCAGAGCACAGTTGCTGCAGCTCGCCGTCTTGCTGCCGGTGGGTGCATGGCTGGCCGAGCTGGTGTTGATGAGCCGAGAGGGCCAACCGCTTGCTGGGTCATGGATCCGCTTGCCATCCGATGCCGGAGAACTCGCCTCGGAAGCCCTGTTGCTTGGGCTGGCAATGATGCTGGCGATCCTGGTCATTCCTCTGCTGGAAAGCTCCTTCGGGTTGCTGACACGAGCACGCTTGATGGAACTTGCTGATCAGGAGCGCCCGTTGCTGCGGCGGCTGTCTTCAGAAGCCCCAGGCACCTTTGAGCACACCTTGATGATCTGCGGTCTTGCCGAGGAGGGTGCGCGGTCGATCGACGCCGATGTCGACCTGATCAGAACAGGCTCCCTTTATCACGATGTGGGCAAGCTTCATGCCCCCAACTGGTTCATCGAAAATCAAACCAGTGAGGAAAACCCGCACACTCGGCTCAACGACCCTTTGGCCAGTGCAGGAGTGCTCCAAGCCCATGTGGATGAAGGGCTGAAACTGGCACGTCGCTATCGGCTTCCTCGCCCGATTGCGGACTTCATTCCTGAACATCAGGGCACGTTGCGAATGGGATATTTCCTGCATCAGGCCCGTCAGCAGAATCCCAACATCTCTGAGAAACGCTTCCGTTATCACGGACCGACGCCTCGCTCGAAGGAGACCGGAATCATGATGCTGGCGGACGGCTGCGAGGCTGCATTGCGCTCACTGCCGCCGGACACGAGTGATCAGGAAGCTCGTGACACGGTCAAACGAATCGTTGAGGCGCGCATCAGCGACGGACAACTCAGCCAGAGCAGCCTCACTCGGGCCGAACTGGAACTGGTGATGCAGTCGTTCGTCCGTGTTTGGCGAAGAATGCGTCATCGCCGCATTCCCTATCCCATTCCCGCAAAGCGCAGCTTCTCCGCTTAAGCCCAGTCAGCCTGCGCCCAGCTCGGAAGTGCAGAACGCACACGAACCCGTCGCTGTTCGTACGGGTCCTGAAAGCTCAGCGCATACGCATGCAGATGCATCGGGCCCTGAACGTCGGAAGCGGTATAGATGCGATCCGCACGGATGGGAGCCCCCACGGCAGCCAGATGCGCCCGCAATTGATGGGATCGGCCGGTCAGAGGCCGCAACCACAGACGTGTGCAATCGGTTGACTGCGTCCACTTGCGCCAGAGCGTGCAACAGGGCTTGCCCTCAGGATGCGGTCCATACAAAGGCGGATGGCGCTGCAGCCTGGCCAGGGGCAGGTGAATGCTTCCCCCACGTCCCAACAAAGGACTGACCACATCAGCGAGATAAAGCTTGTGAACTCTGCGGGCGGCAAACAGAGCACTGAGCGATCGCAAGCTGCTCTGATTTCTGGCCACAAGAACGAGTCCAGAGGTATCCCGGTCGAGGCGATGCACCAAGCGAAGCTCAGGGCAACAGTCCTGAAGTCGCGTGATCAGGGAATCACGTTGATGAAAACCCAGACCAGGCTGACTCAGCAGGCCGGATGGCTTATCGACCACCAGATATTGAGGGTGCTCGAGCACGAGAGCACAGCCCGCGAGCTGAGGAACAGCTGCTGCCAAGGCATCAAAGCCTGACGCCACGGCGATGGGCAGGGCGGCACCAATAGATCAGCGCCAGCACATTGATCAGCCCGAGCACCACTGGTCCCAATCCCATGGTCTGGGGCTCAAGCCCCAGAACCAGGCGAACAAGGCCATAGGGAATGGCTCCGGCAAGACTCATGGAAAGGGCCACGATGGCCAGAATCACACCCCAGCGTCGCTGTGCCAGCAAGCCAGCTGAGGCCACGATGCCCACAATCGCAGCGGGCCAAGCCAGAGAGAAGGCGAGGCTGATGTTGGTGATGGCAATGCCGGAAGAGGATCCTTCTCGGAATGCCAGCAGGCCGATCACAGGCAGAGCGATCAGGTTGGCCACCAGGCCTAGCCAGGTCATCAACCAATAACCGTTGAGCCGCGGACCCATGGAGAGATGCCATACATCTGCACACCGTAAGGTCCGTGCCCAATCCACCTGAGCCAGTTCACTGCTCAGGGCGGAGAACCAAGAGCATCAGGCGGTTGAGCAAGCTTGCGATGACTCAGACGGTCAGCACAGAAACTGCGAAAGAGGGCTTCCACCTCATCAGGGGGCATCCCTTGAACAAGCCTTGCCTCGATTTCATCCCGACGCTGCGACTGGTGGTAGAGACGCAGCTCCTGGAACGTTGTTTGGGATTGAGATTCGATGCGCGCGAGAGCATTACCCACCTGGTGATCCGCGAGCAACGGCCCGCCATGACAGTGCTGCATGACATGGGCCGACTCGTGGGCAAGAACGACCCAGACCTGCCTTGGATCGTCCTCAATGTTGTTGGCACAGATCAGCAGGGCATTGCGGGGGGCATGGAAGGCACCCAGAAGGGCGGACGGACAATCCTTGGCCACGAGGGTGTGAGTTCCCGCTCGGCGAATCAGAGCGGCATAGCTTCCGATCCGATCCCAGGTCTCAGCCTTGGACGATCCGGAGAAAAATGGAGCAAACAGCGTGAGGGCAAGCGCAGCGAAAGCACGCACTCGAGCCGACGGAGCCAGACCCAGCAAACCAACGTCTCCAGTTCCTGGTCTCATTCAAGACACGCTGGACCAAGTTGGCATCCCTTCCGCCTGAATTTCAGGTCATCAGGCGATTCACGCTGCCCACCTTGTCGCGAAACGACTGAACGCGATCAATTCTGGTGTTGACGCGAAGCGTGGCGTGGATCCGCTGCACTCCCTCTTGATGCAAACGCTCATGGCAGGCCTTCACGCAAGCGAAGACGTCATCCCATTCCCCTTCGATGGCCGTGCCATCGGGGCCGAGCTGATGATCAAGCCCGGAAGCCTTGATCACCTCCTGGCACAAAGCAATCCAAGGCCCGAGCGACACGCCCGCCCCGAGCGGAACCAGACACAGATCAATGCTTACCCGCACGAGCCAACCAGCCACCTTCAGTCATGGTTGAACGAGACCAGGCCAGGGCGCAAGCGCTTACAAGCCTCTCGACGCACCGTGGCTCCGCCTCACGATTCCAAAAGGCAGGCACTGGGATAACCGAGGGTGCGCCATTCCCCGCAACGCGTTTGCACCTCTAAAGCGATCCCTCGCTGAACCACAGACATCGAACGCCCCTGTCCGGAGCACCACCGACTGGCCGCCGCTTCCGCAGCAGCAATGGATTCATAAGGGGCATCCAAAACCGGATGCGGCTGCCCGTCCAATGCCACGAGCCTGTAGAGGGGGCAGCCGGGCTCAGGCATCGGACCACTTTTGCATCTGTCTACAGTGTTCCACGGCGTCGAGCGACGCGCCATCACGAAGTGTGTGCCCGGACCTCCTTGAGCGATGCCAAGCCAAGCTCTCACTGACGCTTACGGAGCACTTCTCAGCCGAGCCCCTGCGCCTCTGTTCGCCCGAGCCAGACAGCTTTACCTCAACAAATACTGCCTGGATGGGCGGACCACCCAGAGTCCTTTGCGCCTCTTCGTGGTGCAAGAGACCCTCGATGAACAGGTGGAAGCCGATCAGGAGGCCGGCCCTCTCGGCAGAGTTGCCACTCTTCAATCCAGCACGGCGGAGCTGGCGCTCGTTCACTGGCAGCGTGATGAGCCCCCTGATCAGACACTCCTTGAGACGTACCTCCAGCAGAGCTGGCAACTCCAACCCTCACAGCTGTCTCCAGCTGACGAACCCTGGTTCCGCAACGGCGGCTATCAACTACGGATAACCCTGCAGGAACCGCTGACCTGGGTCCGGAGCAGCCGATATCAAGACATCGACCATCAGTCCGGCAAAGGAAAACCCACGAAAAGCTGAAGTCACCGTCACCAGCTGCACAAAGCTGGCTAGGCAGAGTTCAGGACTCGCAGAGATTCATGATGAGATCATCACTCCTTGAGCGGTATGTTCTGCGCTACGCAAGCACCGGTCATTACCTGCGGGTCAACGACGAAAGCCAGGAAATTGAACGCAGCTCCAGCCCGGATTCAGCTTGGGAATTTCATACTCACGAAGGGGCAATCACGCACGCACTCTGGATTGGTGAAGTGTTTGGACAGACGCCCGACGTGGTGAAAATGGTTTAGATGTGGCTGAAAAACAACATTGTGACTGAAAACAACATTCAGACTATGTGCTGAGATCTCACTCAGTTCGTTTCACGCGATGTTCGTTCATGTCCAGATCAAATGTGTTCAACACCATGATTCAGAACAGCACGCAATTATTTAGTGCACGAAAACAAGATAGCAATTTGATTTTCAGTTAACCCTGGATAAAATGCCTGAGGCGTCGTGATTCATCAGCCATACGCCTCTGCAGCTCAGCGGATGGAGCAGCGGAATCTTCCCTTAACTGAGCGTTGATCACATCATCTTCACTGATTGAAAGGCCGCGCTCACGACCGAGTTCGATCAAGGTTTCAACAGACACCGGCTCCGAGAGGCGCTGCGCCAGCGCCTTCTCCTGATGACGTTGCTCGAGAAGGGTATCGAGATCCTGAAGAGACATGAACAGCAGCGTGCAGTGATCACAACTCCATTCCACCAGACCATTGCTAGACATCGCGAAGGACTTTTGAAGACCATGAGGACCCAACGTTTCACGACTGCTCTGATCGGCCTCAGTGCTGGCCTGATCAGCCTTGAAGCCGGCTTATCAGCGGCACAGGCTGGTTGCAACTTCCTCCCCCCTGTCGGAGGCAATGGCAGCAGCAACATCGTTAAAAAACGGGTCAGCAGAGAAAAGCTGATCGGCCGCACCAACTGGAACACTGACTTTGCCGTCAATGCTCCCTACAGCAGCTTCAAGCTTTTCTTCACAGCCGACTCCACAGCCAGCGGCACATATCCAGTGGAAGCATTCCTGAAATTCACTGACGGCAGCAATCTTCGCGTGGTGAAGGAATCCATGACTCCGCCAATCGGCACAGGCAAGCAGTTCGGACCATTCACGGTTCCCCAGGGCAAACAGGTCAACCAGGTGAACTTCAAGATCGGTGCGGGCAGCGATCCCAACTCAACAGGATTCAGCTACCGCATTTCCGTTCAGGGCTGCAACTGAGCCATCCCAGAGAGCAATGCGTGATCGGCTCTGGATCATCATCCCCGCAGCTGGATTTCCATTCCTGCTGGTGCTGTTCATTGTTCTCTGGCAGTCCCTGCAACAACAGAGCCGCACCATTGAGGATCTGGCGCAGCAGCTCGAGGGACTCGAACGTGCCGAGCTGCGCGACAGAGGCGGAAACCAAGAACTGATCGAACAGCAGCTGGGGGTCCTGCAGACACGACAACAAACGCTGCAGAGGCAGATCAGCAATCTGGAAAGCTGGCAGCGTGCATCCGGTGAACGGGAACGGGCCCTCTGGAACAGGCTTGAGACCCCGTTCCCAGCCAATCCGAATGTCGACCTTCAAGACAACCGGGACATCGAGCGAACAGAACCACCCGGACGGAGGTCATCTCAACAGCCGTCATCTCAACTGCCCTCATCCCAATGGCCAATCCTCAGCCCTTGACGGCATCGCCGCTGGCGCTGGGGAGAATGAAGCGCTGCAAAAGGATGAACAACAGCAGCACGGGAAGGATTGAAACCACAGATCCTGCGGCCACAATTCTCCAATCGAGGGAAAAACTGCTGGCCAGCTGCTGCAGACCCAGCGGCAGCGTGAACAGCTGAGGGTCATCCAGGATCACCAGTGGCCAGAGGAAATCGCTCCAGGTTCCGATGAACACAAACATGGCCAGCGTGATCAGATCAGCTCGCGCGGCTGGGATCATCACGTTCCACCACTCGCCGAGCTTGCTGCAGCCATCCATGCGGGCGGCTTCCTCCAGCTCTGCTGGAACCCCGAGAAAGCTCTGACGAAGCAGATACAAGCCGAAGGCGGTTGCGGCCTGAGGGATCACGAGAGCCATCAGGGTGTTGCGCAAACCCAGCTGCACCATCAGCAGATAGAGGGGGATCATCACCACCTGAAACGGGATCAGGATGGTGGCAACGACTAACCCCAGAACCAATCCACGCCCTGTGAAGCGCATGCGCGCCAGGGGGTAGGCAGCCAGGGAGCAGAACAGCAGATTGGCCACCACAGCCAACAAGCTGACCACGGTGCTGTTGAAGAGATAGCGCCCCAGAGGGTTGTCTCGAAACAGCCTTTCATAAGCGTCAAGACTGGGTTGTAAGGGCAGCAGGGCTGGGGGACTGGTGAAAATATCCTCTGCAGGGCCCTTCAGTGAGGTGCTGACCAACCACAGAAGGGGTATGAGCACCAGCAGTGCCAGCAGAATCAGCAGCAACAGCTGGAGCAAAGGCCCGGCACGAAGCCCAGCTTTGCCAGCTGGGTCTCGAGTGACGGAGGACTGCATCGGGTCAGAGGGTGGGGCGGGCAGCTAAAGCTGCAGTGTCCCTCTGAGGATGCAGAGCCGGTTGTGCAGACCCAGCCACCAGACGATTCAGAGCATTGACGAAGGCCTGAGCCGCAGCCACAACCACATCCGTATCGGCGGAATGGCCTGAATACAACTCACCATCGCGGCGCAGCCTGATGGTCACCTCACCGATGGCATCAATGCCTTCGGTCACAGATTTTACGGAGAACTCCACCAGCTCATTGGGCACCCCGGCAAGACCGTTGAGTGCTTGACACACGGCATCGACCGGACCGGTGCCGATGGATGCCATGGTCTGCTCCTTGCCATCCTCGTCCGCCAAGGTGACCGTGGCGGTGGGACTGAGGCTGCTGCCGCAGCTCACCTGCACAAGCTTCAGCTGATACCGGGCCTCCGGCTGCTGAACCTGCTCACTGACAATGGCTTCAAGGTCGCGGTCGGTGATTTCGCGCTTTCGATCGGCAAGGTCCTTGAAACGAGCGAAGGCATCATCGAGATCCTCACGACTGAGGTCGTAGCCCAGCTCTTCAAGACGAGCGCGCACCGCACTGCGACCACTGAGCTTGCCCAGGGAAATGCGGTTGTCACTGAGCCCAACCGTGCGGGCGTCGACGATTTCGTAGGTCAGCCGATTCTTAAGAACACCGTCCTGGTGAATCCCCGATTCATGGGCAAAAGCGTTCGCGCCCACGATCGCCTTATTGGGCTGAACCACCATGCCGGTGAGGTTGGACACCAGGCGTGAGGTTTTGGTGATCTCCTCAGTGCGCACCGCGGTGAGTGGAGTCGGCGAGTCCGCATCGCGGCCAAAGAATGGATTGAAATAACGACGGCGCACATGCAACGCCATCACCAGCTCCTCAAGAGCAGCATTACCGGCTCGCTCACCAATGCCGTTGATCGTGCATTCGAGCTGTCGCGCACCGTTCTTGACAGCCTCTAGGAAGTTGGCGACGGCGAGACCGAGATCGTTGTGTCCATGAACAGACAACACCGCCTCGCCGATATTGGGAACATGGCGATCAATGCCCGCGATCAGCGCTCCGAACTCCGTCGGTGTGGTGTAGCCGACCGTGTCGGGAATATTGATGGTGGTGGCACCGGCAGCGATCGCTGCCTCGATGACTTCGTAAAGAAATTCAGGGTCACTGCGTCCTGCGTCTTCGCAGGAGAACTCAACGTCATCGACCAGGGAATGGGCGTAAGCCACCATGTCGGGGACGATGGCCAGCACCTCCTTGCGACTTTTGCGCAGCTTGTGCTCAAGGTGAATATCGCTCGTTGCGATGAACGTATGAATTCGTCTGCGTGGGGCCGGAGCCACCGCGTCCGCGCAGGCCTTGATGTCGCCTTTTGATGCCCGCGACAGCCCGCAGATCACAGGCCCCTGTTCTCCACCGACCTGCTGGGCGATGCGCTGGACAGCTGCGAAATCCCCAGGACTCGCGAAGGGAAAACCCGCCTCGATCACATCGACGCCCAGTCGAGCCAGCTGCTGCGCGATCGCCAGTTTCTCCTCAAGGTTGAGACTGGCTCCAGGGGATTGCTCACCATCCCTGAGGGTGGTGTCGAAGATCAAAACGCGGCCTGGGTCGTGGGCCATGGCAAAAGCCTCGACGCGATTTAGTCGGAATGACTATGGGTAAGTCCACTCTAAGCGAGTAAGCCAGTGGCGATCTTGTAGATCCCGCCCGGAATCCCGGTACATTCACACGATTGATGGGACGGAAAAGTGGCCAACGGGGCACTGGCTCTTGTTCTGCACGCCCATCTGCCGTTCGTCCGCGGCGCGGAAGCTCACTCGCTTGAAGAGGACTGGTTCTTCCAGGCTCTGATCGAGTGCTATCTACCCCTGCTGGAGACGCTCGAAAGAGCTGCTGCTGATCCTGGGCAAACACCACAGCTGACCATGGGGCTGTCGCCGACACTGCTGTCACTACTGGCGGATCCCACTCTCAGACAGCGTTTTCCCGCCTGGATCCAAGCGCGACTCAATCTTTTACGCCATGCCCCGGACGACCGACGAGCGGCAGCGGAGCATCTGACCAGCAGCTTCCAACGCCACCTCGCAGCCTGGCAGCGCTGTGACGGCAACCTGATTCCACGCTTCTCAGAACTCCAGCGCCGGGGCGTTCTTGATCTGCTCACCTGTGGGGCGACCCATGGGTATCTACCTCTGCTGAGAGAGCACCCGGAGGTTGTGCGTGCCCAGTTGCGAACTGCCGTTAGAGAGCACCACAGATTGCTGGGAGAGAGGCCTCTTGGCATCTGGCTGCCCGAATGCGCTTACTACGAAGGACTGGATCGCTGGATGCGCGATGCAGGACTGCGCTACGCCGTCCTCGATGGCCACGGACTTCTGCATGCCCAACCCCGTCCGCGTTATGGGGTGTATGCACCGATTGTGAGCCGCCAGGGAGTGGCCTTCTTCGGTCGCGACAGTGATGCCACCCTTCCAGTCTGGTCTGCAAAGGATGGCTATCCAGGCGATCCCTGGTACCGGGAATTTCACCGGGATCTGGGTTGGGATTTACCCCCCGAACAGATCGAAGCCATGGGTTTGCCGGCCCAGCGTCCGTTGGGACTGAAACTGCACCGCGTCAGCGATCCTGCCGGTGGCCTGGATGGCAAACAGCCCTATCAGCCCGAACGGGCCATCGCACGCACCCGTGACCATGCCCAGCATTTCCTGGAGGGCCGACGGCGGCAGCTCGATCAGCTCAGCGCCGGGATGACCATCGAACCTCTGCTCGTGGCACCCTTCGATGCCGAGCTCTTCGGCCACTGGTGGTTTGAAGGTCCGGGTTTTCTGGCCGAACTGTTCAAACAGGCCCCGGAACAGAACATCCGATTCACCAGTCTGCGTGGCGTCCTGGATGCCCAACCGAATCTTCAGGTCTGCGATCCCTGTCCATCCAGCTGGGGCAGGGGTGGCTTTCATGATTATTGGCTCAACGAAACCAACGCCTGGATCATTCCTGAATGGAGCCGAGCAGGTCGAGTCATGGTGGATCGCTGCAGCCGCGGTGTGGGCAGCGAGCTTGATCTTCGTCTGTTGCATCAGGCCGGACGGGAACTGCTGTTGGCTCAGTCTTCGGACTGGAGTTTCATTCTCAGGGCCGGCACCACAACGGAATTGGCCCGAGAGCGGATCGAGCGTCACCTCCAACGCTTCTGGCGCTTGATCGCCGCAATCGAGCGCCGGGAGACGCTGCCGGAAGGATGGCTAGAAGAGCTGGAGGAGGAAGACGCTCTCTTCCCCTTGATTCAGCCGGCTGACTGGAGCAGCCTCAACGCCTGAAGCGTGGCGCCTGCCGCTGCGCGACTCCCAGCACAAGACCTCGCCTGAGCTGCCATGGGGACAGGGCAAACAGTCGCAGCATCACGCCCATCAGGCGTGGCAGCGGCAGGGTGTTGGTCAGGAACCCGAACCAATACTCCCGCGGCAGCGAGAAAAAGGTTGCGAAGTGGCGGCGCAGCAGCTGTTCGTTGAATCCCATCAATCGCCCCAGACCAAACTGATACAGCTGATGGCGCAGCACCAGTTCCGTGGGCCAGAGCGCCTGCCAGCCACGCCGCGCAAGATCGACTGATCCGAGCGACGGGTCAGCCACAAGGGCCGCCACAGCTTCAGCCAATCCAGGGCCCCGACGCAACAGAGACCCCACCATGTAGCCCGATGCCGGGTGCACCATGCTCGCGGCACCACCGAAGGCCAGCACTGGCTGACTGCGATCAGGCAGCGGCAGATTCATCGGAAACAGACAGAACTCCTCATGGAGGACTTCTGTGATCTGAACCCCGCGATGCGCGAGGCGTTGCTTGAGTCGCTGCTGGAGAACGTCGTAGGGAACTCCCGGTGCCAAGGCCAGTGAGGTCTCTTCAACAAAGAACACCCCATCACCGAGATCCATTGCATAGAGAAATGTGGGAGGCTCCAAACGCTGCATCTCACTGAGATGGTCGCTGCGGTAATCCATCAACACGAAACGTCCGCGGCTGATGGGGTCCTCTGAGAAACGCCCCACGACGCCATAGGCGGCCTGCCCAGCAACCGGTCCCTGATCAGGTCTGCGGATGTGCGGACTGCTCGCACCGGATGCATCAATGACAAGCCTGGCCTTGCGCACTTCGCCGGAGACACAGCTCACCAGGGTGTGCTCTGCTCCTGCTTCGACCCGTTCGGCGGAGTCCTGATGCCAGACCACGCCATCGGCCCGCTTCAGCCAATAGCGCTGTAGGCCAGCCCGATCGAACAAGCCGTAGTCGATGCCGTGAACCAGCGGTTGATCTGCGGCCTCTGAACCACCAGCTCCGAAGTAACTGACCGTGTCGCTCCAGCGATGCTCAATCAGATGCTCAAGGTCGAGGGCCTTCAACTCATCGACCCAGATGCCGTAGGTGTTGGGCCATGGTGCATCCACAGGCTCGGGAGCCAGGCCCTGAACAGCAACTCCGCGCTGGTGCAGTTCGGAAGCAAGACAGAGGGCGGCTGGACCGCCCCCAAGCACCAGCACATCAACGCAGCTAGCCAAGGTCAGCTGTCCGCCGGTGCACTCTCTGAGTTGACGTCGACAGCCTCACTGGAATCAGAGTCGGCTGAGGCGTCATCAAGCTCATGCGTCTCGGCTTCCGGGGGAACCAGCACCACCTTCAGGAGGCGATCACCCTTGTCGAGCTTCTGAAGGCGAACGCCCGTGGCTGCTCGTGATTGCTGAGGGATGGCATCGGCACTGGTCCGGACGATCACCCCTTTTTCACTCACCAGCAATAACTCTTCCCCTGCTCCAAGAACGCTCAGCCCCACCAGCTGATCAGCATCCGTGCGGAATTTCATGGCCCTCAGACCCATTCCAGCCCGCTTCTGCAGACGGAATTGAGTCACCGGAACCCTCTTACCGAGGCCCGCAGCCGAGGCTACGAGTACCCAGGGGCCCTCACTGGCAGGGGTGCCTTCGTCATCACCGTCGTCGGAACTGGCGGCGATCTGATCGGCAAGCTCCACGGGCAGCACATCCATGCTCACCAGTTCATCGCCTGCCCGCAGATTCATTGAGCGAACACCACGGGCGGTGCGGCCCAGAGGACGCAATTCATCGTCACTGAGGCGGAAGTGAATGGTCATTCCGGCTTTCGAGCCGATGAGCACACTGTCGCCGGGGACGGAGAGCCGTACCCATGTGAGCGCATCACCATCCTCAAGACCGATGGCGATCAGACCATTGGAGCGGATGTTGCTGAACGCCGACAGGCGGGTTCGTTTGATGAATCCGCCCTGAGTCAGCATCAACAGATCGGTGTCGTCATTGAACTCGGACACCGCCAGTAGCGATGTGATCGCCTCCTCCCTGGGAATGGGCAGCAACTGCACCACAGGTGTTCCCTTGGCCGTTCGGCTGCATTGAGGGACGCGATACGCCGGCAGGGCGTACGACACACCTCGGTCGCTGAACAACAACAGGGTGTCGTGGTCGTTGCAGCCGATGAACAGCTTGACCGCATCTTCACCCTGGCTTCTGGTGCCTGCCTTACCGCGCGTGCCCCGACTGGTGGCTTCAAATTCACTCACCGGCATCCGCTTGAGATAACCCGTTTCGGTCACCAGCACGACTGACCGCTCGTTCGCGATCAGATCGATATCTTCGAGGCCGCCACCCAGGTCGAGAATCTCGGTACGGCGCGGAACGGCATGACGATCCCTCAACTGATGGAGTTCGTCCTGAATCAGACCGAAGACCCGCTCCCGACGACCGAGAATATCTTTGTAGTCGGCGATCTTGGCAACAAGATCCTCATGCTCTAAGCGAATCTTGTCAGCTTCAAGAGCAGTGAGTCGCCTCAGCTGCATTTGCAGGATCGCGTCCGCCTGCACCTCGCTCAAACCATGACGGTCCTGCAGCTGCTGACGAGCTGTGGCGGTGTCGGGGGCCGCCCTGATCAGGGCGATGATCGGATCGAGCTGGTCAAGGGCCAGCAGCAGACCCAGAAGAATGTGATCGCGTTCCTCGGCCTTGCGCAGCAGGTAACGCGTGCGGCGCTCGATCGTCTCGACCCTGAAGTCGAGAAAGACCTCGAGCATCTTGCGCAGTGTGAGCAGGATCGGCTCACCATTCACAAGCGCCAGCATGTAAGCGCTGAAGTTGCTCTGCAGAGGAGTGAGCTTGTAGAGATTGTTCAGCACCACCTGCGGGTAGGCATCGCGGCGCAGCTCCACGACGATGCGCATGCCGTCGCGATCGCTTTCATCGCGGATATCGGAAATTCCCTCCAGCTTTTTGTCATTGACCATCTCGGCAATGCGCTCGATCAACGCTGCTTTGTTGGTCTGATAAGGGAGTTCGGTGATGATCACCGCATCGCGATCAGGACGGCCGGGCACCTCGAGTGTTTCGATGCCGGCCACACCGCGCATGGTCACCGAGCCGCGACCAGTGAGATAGGTCTCCTTGATTCCGGTGCGACCCAGGATCTGGCCTCCGGTTGGAAAATCCGGGCCTGGGATCAGGGCCATCAGCTCCTGGTCGCCGATCTCGGAATTCTCGATCAGGGCCAGAAGACCAGAAATCAGCTCTCCCAGGTTGTGGGGGGGAATGTTGGTCGCCATGCCCACGGCGATTCCGGCCGAGCCATTGAGCAAGAGCTGAGGGATCCGTGATGGCAGAACCGTGGGTTCTTGCTGCGAACCGTCAAAGTTGTCAATGAAATCGACGGTCTCCGCCTCGATGTCTTCGAGCAGAGAGTCGGTCGTGAGTGCCTGCAGCCGCGATTCGGTGTATCGCATGGCGGCTGGAGGATCATTGTCCACCGAGCCGAAGTTGCCATGCCCGTCGATCAGGGGCATCGACATGGAGAAGCTCTGGGCCATCCGCACCAGTGCGTCGTAGACCGCTGTATCTCCGTGGGGGTGATATTTACCGAGCACTTCACCCACCACACGCGCACACTTGCGGTAAGGACGGTCGCTGGTGAGGCCCAGCTCGTACATCGCGTAGAGAATCCTGCGATGGACAGGTTTGAGACCATCGCGGGCGTCAGGCAGAGCTCTGCCGACGATCACGCTCATCGCGTATTCGAGATACGAGCGCGACATCTCGTTGCGCAGGTCCGTCTGGATGATCCGATCGTCGGAATCGCCGGGACCGCCGCTGCCGGGCCCCACTGAATCCGCCATACAAGACCTGTAGATCGCCTGTCACTTTATCGCGGATGCGCGATCGGATGACACCAAATGCGTCACCTTTTGCTGTCTGTGTGGGATCAATCACGGATCAGGCCCTTACGCTTTGGCCTCGCCACTTGGACTGAAGTCGATGTCGTCCGACAAGCCCTCCGAAACGCAGGCTCCTGCCGAATCCACCAATCCGGATCTTCCGGCTCTGGGCGACATCACTGACCAAGGAGCTGAGGCGGAGTCAATCCCAGTTGCTGCAGAGTCCAAAACTGCTGCTTCTGCACCCTCCAAGGCAACAGTTGCTGAGACAACTGTTGATGAGACACCAGCGGCTCCAGAACCAGCCGCAAAACCCGTCACACCACCAGCCTCACCGTCGATCGCAGAACGCATCAGCGTTCCAGCCCAGGCACCTGCAGACAGCAGCGCTGAAGCAGGCGGCGGTGAATGGGATCTGCTGTCCAACCGCATCAAGCAGTTCTTTGAAGCCAACAACCTTCAGGATCAATGGCAGAGCCTGCGCCAGCCTCTGTTTCTGCTCGGCGGGCTGATTGTCGTCATCTTGACGATGAGGATCTATGGAGGAATCCTCGACGCCATCGCCACGATTCCACTGGCTCCCCGACTGTTTCAACTGGTCGGCACCTTTTATGCAGTCTGGTTTGCAGCAACTCGCTTGATCCGCGCTGAAGAGCGGAAAAAGATTTCGACCAACGTGAACGATCTCTGGACCAGCTTGCGCGGGAGCTCAAAGTCCTGAACCGCATCGTCACGAAGCGCGAAGCATCGATTGGTAGCTTGATCCGACTCTGTTAGCTCCTGCGGTGGACATTCAGCTCGGACGCTCGAAAGTTGTACGCCGGGCCTATGGCATCGATGAGATCGCACTGGTGCCTGGCGGCAAAACCGTGGATCCGGAGGTGACCAACACCAGCTGGTCGATCGGAGGAATCGAACGCGAGATCCCAATCATCGCCAGCGCCATGGATGGCGTCGTGGATGTGGGTATGGCCGTCAATCTCTCCAGGCTGGGAGCGCTTGGTGTGATCAACCTGGAGGGAGTCCAGACCCGTTACGAAGACCCGAACAGCGTTCTCGATCGCATCGCATCCGTTGGCAAGGACGAGTTCGTTCCTCTGATGCAGGAGATCTACAGCCAGCCGGTGCAGGAGTCCCTGATTCGCAAGCGCATCCAGGACATCAAGGCCCAGGGTGGAATCGCCGCTGTCAGCGGAACTCCGGTCGCAGCCTTGCGCTTCGGCAAAGCGATCGCCGACGCAGGAGCCGATCTCTTTTTTGTGCAGGCCACGGTGGTGTCGACGAATCACGTCGGCCCTGAGGGCCAGGAGACACTCGACCTTGAAGCCCTCTGTCGGGACCTGGGAGTTCCCGTCGTCATCGGCAATTGCGTGACTTATGACGTCGCTCTTCAGCTGATGCGCGCCGGCGCAGCTGCCGTGATGGTGGGAATCGGCCCTGGAGCAGCCTGCACCTCCAGAGGTGTTCTGGGCGTTGGAATCCCACAGGCCACAGCGGTGGCGGACTGCGCCGCAGCCCGCGAGGACTACCAGAAAGAAAGCAATCGGTACGTTCCCATCGTCGCCGACGGCGGCATTGTGACTGGCGGAGACATCTGCAAATGCATCGCCTGTGGAGCTGATGCCGTAATGATCGGCTCACCGATCGCCCGCGCAGACGAAGCACCCGGCCGTGGCTTTCACTGGGGGATGGCCACTCCGAGTCCGGTACTGCCCCGCGGCACCCGGATCAACGTTGGCAGCACAGGAAGCCTGGAGCGCATCCTGCGTGGGCCAGCCAAGCTGGATGACGGAACCCACAACCTGCTGGGCTGCCTGAAAACATCCATGGGAACCCTTGGAGCCCGCACGATCAAAGAGATGCAGCAAGTCGAAGTGGTGGTGGCACCATCGCTGCTCACCGAGGGCAAGGTGTACCAGAAAGCCCAGCACCTCGGCATGGGCAAATAAGCGCTTTTCTCGCACTGAGACAGGAGAAACGCCACTGAGGCGTGGGTAAAATCACCACGTGCGAGCCTCGGCTCACACACTCCTCACACCCCCTGGCCCGACGCGTTCGGGCTTTCTGTCTTTCGGTCATCCATCACAGTTCAGGCGAACAGCTGGTTGATTGAGCAGCAACCTCAGAAACGGTTGCTAAATTTCGCCCAATTCGACCGATCCTGAATGTCCAGCGCTGCCGCTGTCACCGACGCCTCCTTCGAGCAGGACGTCCTTCAGAGCGACGTCCCCGTGCTGGTCGATTTCTGGGCCCCCTGGTGTGGCCCCTGTCGCATGGTGGCGCCCATTGTTGATGAAATCGCCAAGGAGTTCGAAGGCAAGATCAAGGTGTTCAAGCTCAACACCGATGAAAATCCCAACGTGGCCAGCCAGTTCGGCATTCGCAGCATTCCGACTCTGATGGTGTTCAAGGGCGGTCAGAAAGTCGACACCGTGGTTGGAGCCGTTCCCAAGGCAACTCTCTCTGGCACGATTGCCAAGTACCTCTGAGGCCTCCACTGACCCTGTCAGCTGACCATTCCCCAGAGGGCTCATCCAAGCCGTTCCAGAAGATCGGCTTGATCGACTACGGGATGGGAAATCTCCATTCCGTTCAGACCAGTTTCGATCGATTGGGCCAATCTTTGGCCCAGGTACGACAACCACAGGACCTTGAGTCTTGTGATGCGCTGATTCTGCCGGGAGTCGGAGCTTTTGATCCGGCAATGGACAAGCTTCATTCCTCCGGGCTCGTGCAGCCTCTGCGCAGCTGGCACAACAGCAAACGTCCCTTACTCGGGATTTGCCTTGGCCTGCAGCTGCTGTTCGAACGCAGCGATGAGGGCAACGCCGAAGGTTTGGGACTCTTCAAGGGCGGCGTTCAACGCCTCCCGGATCAACAGGGCGAAAGAATTCCCCACATGGGCTGGGGCCAGCTCAAACCTCAACAGTCCTGCCCACTGCTTCCAGAAAGCAACGCACAACCCTGGGTCTATTTCGTGCACTCCTATGCAGCGGTCCCCAGCCAGACGTCTGATCTGGCGGCCACCGTGACCTTCGGGCAGGGGGAAGCCACGGCGATGGTCTGGAAACACCGCACTGGAGCCTGCCAGTTTCACCCTGAGAAATCGGCGAAAGCCGGTTCTCAGTTGCTGAAGCAATGGATCGGATGGCTGAAGTCCGGCGCGCAGCTGCCCCAGTGAAAGGTGGGCAGCTGCGCTTGATTGGTGGGCGTCGACTGCGTAGCCCTCAAGGTCAGGGAACTCGGCCGACCACCTCACGCGTGCGTGAAGCAGTGATGAACATGTTGAGTGCCGAGATCAGAGGCTGCCACTGGCTAGACCTCTGCAGCGGCAGTGGAGTGATGGGCTGTGAGGCGCTGATGCACGGGGCATCCCACGTGGTTGCGGTGGAAAAGGATGCGCGCACTGCAGCGATCTGTCGGGAGAATCTCGAACTGGTGGCCTCCATCGATGCCTGTGATGCAACGGTGCACGTGATCAAGAGAAATCTGCTGAGCTGGCTCAAGGAAGGCCGCCCTGACAGCGAACGCAGATTCTCAATCGTTTATTTCGATCCGCCCTATGACTCAGGGCTCTATCAACCAGTCCTCGACATGCTCGAGTGCGGAGATTGGGTCAGACCACGGGGCCTTGTGGTCTGTGAGTACGCCACAAAAGAAGTCTTCGAGATTCCCTCAGGCTGGAGAGAAGTCAACAGACGTCATTACGGAACCAGCAGCCTGCTGATTCTCAGCCGCCAAGAGCACTGCCGCGGCGATACTGATTCCAAGCTGCGACAAACAACCCGAGAAGTGTGACCGGAATCAGACCAAGAACGATGCCGCAAAGCAGAGGTTCGATCATGGCGTCGCGCCGAGTGGAAGGATTGACCACAATTGTTCCATGCACATGACGCAACTGTGACGACACCGTCATCAACTGCTGCAACGTCGGAACGACGCCGTGGTTGGGTGACGGCGTTGATCGCCATGGCTGTGATCACAGCCATGGCCCTAGCGGCATGGTTTTATCTCAGCACCCGCCTGGATCCCTACAGCAAGGCGACCCTGGCGCTGAATGGCGATGTGCAACATGGTGCGCAGCTGTTCCGTATCAACTGCGCTGGCTGTCATGGCGTTGCAGGTCAGGGACTGGTGGGTCCAACCCTTCAGGCCGTGAGCGAACGACGGCCGGACCGCTCGCTCATCCACCAGATCGTGAGCGGAGAAACCCCACCAATGCCGCGCTTTGAGATTGAACCGGAAGGAATGGCCGACCTGCTGAGCTACCTGCACACCCTGAACTGATGCCGTCGTGAGCCTTGCCGTGGTGTTGGTGGAGCCGGCCGGTCCGCTCAACATTGGAAGCGTGGCTCGTCTGTGCGCGAATTTCGGGGTCGAGGAATTAAGGCTTGTCGCTCCACGTTGTGATCCCGCTGACCCGGATGCACAACGCATGGCTGTGCATGGTGGACAGGTACTGAACCGTGCACGCCGCTTCCCAACTCTTCCTGAAGCCTTGGCGGATTGTCAGCGCGTCGTGGCCAGCTGCGGACGGATCGAGCATGGAGAGATTCCTGTTCAGGCTCCCGAACAGGTCATGCCCTGGGTGCAACAGGGTCTTGAATCAGCTGCGCAAGTCGCACTGGTCTTCGGCAGAGAGGACCGCGGACTCAGCAACGAAGAGCTGCTGCTCAGTCAACGCGTTGTAAGGCTTCACTCCGCGGAAGCCTATCCGTCGCTGAATTTGTCCCATGCGGTTGCCGTGATGCTGCATGAGCTTGAGCGAGTTCGCCGAGGATCCTCAGAGCCGCTGAAAGCAGCGCTTCAGGACGCGGAAACAGCCGCACCAACCCAGCTGATCGACTGCCTCAACGATGCGGAAGATCTGCTTTTGGAGGCGGGTTTCCTTCTGGAACACACTGCCAGGGCACGCATGGCCAAGGTCAAAGGGCTGCTGCAACGATCCGTGGTGCGTCCGGAGGAATTGGCGATGCTGCGTGGCATGGTCCGACAACTTCGTTGGGCGATTCGTTGCCACCGCCCGTAATCTCTGGCTTTCTCGCGCAGTTCCTTGGGCTCCAGTCGATCCAGACGCCAAAACCCTGGCTGGGGACGTCCTCTGCGGCTTGTGCTGCGACTTGTTCTGATGGGGGTGGGCCTTGGCGTGATTACGGGGTCGTTGCTGAAATTGGCAGGCCCAGCCGTTGAGACCGGAGATCTTGCACTGCCTGCGTGGCTGCCGTTATCCCAGCAGACCCCAGAGAGCAATGCCAAGCCTGGAGCAGGTGCCGACAGCAGCGCAACCACGTCCCTGAATCGCACCGAATCCCTGGGCCGTTTCGAGACCCGCAATGAACTCAAGCCTCTGAGTGAGCGCTGGCAGACACTGGCAGCAGAACAGCCCGACCTGAAGGTGAGCGCCTTCATGCTCGTGCTGGACGACGGGCGCTACGCGCAACTGGAGCCTGACACCGCGCTGCCGGCTGCCAGCTCCATCAAAACCCCGATCCTGCTCGTCACCCTTGAGGAGCTTGATGCGGGTCGCTTGAGTTGGAACGAACCTCTGCAACTCAGCAAAACCGTGGTGGGCGGGGGGGCTGGATGGATGGCATCGAAACCGCTTGGCACCCGGTTCCCGACCCATGAAGTTGCCACTGAGATGATCCGGGTGAGCGACAACACCGCCACCAACCTCCTGATCGAACGCCTGGGAGGTCAGGAGACCCTGAATGCCCGGTTCAATGCTCTGGGCCTGAGCGCCACAAGGGTGAATGATTGGCTGCCCGATCTCAAGGGCACCAACAGCACCAGTGCCAGAGACCTGGCGCGATCGATCGCACTCGTTGACACCGGGGAAGCGCTCTCGATCCGCAGCCGTGATCTGTTCCGTGAGGTGATGGGCACATCGATCACCAATACCCTTCTGCCGCGGGGACTGCTGCGTGGCCTTGGCGGTCGCCAGGGAGAGCCTGACGACAGCCTGATGGTGAAGGGATACAGAGTGCTCAATAAAACCGGGGACATCGGAATCGCCTACGCCGACGCCGGCTTGATTGAGTTGCCTGATGGCAGCAGAGCCGTTGCCGCCTTCCTGGTGAAGGGGCCCTTCAACGATCCCCGCTCGACCGAGCTGATCCGCAAGCTGGCAGCCGCGATGGCGCCGGTTCTCAAACCCAAACCCGCAGTTGCCCGTTCCACGGGAAGTGCCGCCAGCATCGAACCATGACACGTCTCATCCGCCTGCAGGCGCTGGCCGTTCTGACCATGGCCACAGCGTCCATGACAACGTTGCTTGCACCACCACCGCTTGCCGCGGACCAGCAGAAACCGGCTGACCAAACCCTGACTCGCCACAGCCAGGTCCGTGCACTCCCAGGCCAGCTGGATGACGTGCTGATGGTGAATGACAACAACCCTGAACTGATCACCGGGGAAGGCATCCTTGTCTCGACCTTTCCTCAGGCGCCGGGCCTAAATGTGGCGCTGAACGGTCGCTTCGATCTATTCAGCCATCACGTCTACGCCGGCCAGACCGATCAGCTGGATTCCACTCTCTGGCTTGCTGTTGTCGCCGAACCAGCTGGAGACGTTCCGGTGACTCTGCAACTTCTCGATGGCAGCACCTCCCTTTCGCAGGCAACCCTGAAGGGCCAAACCGCATCACCATTTCTGCCGCTGCCCGCCCTGATGGCTGAATCAGGGACAGCGATTGCCTCCGGTCCTGGCAGCAAGGTGGCCGGCGACCTGCTGCGCGGAGACGTCGCGGATGAACTCCAGCGGCAATGGCAGATTGCGCCTGGATCGGTCAGCCCCCTGGTCGTGCTGCCAATCCCAGTCTCGGGACTGGACCCCCTTCTCAACGGTCGCAACCTGCAGCTGCGACTTCAAAGCTCAGGTCCGGTCCATATTGCAACCATCGCCGCCTATGGAAACGGTGAAAAGGTTCCTGGACAAGACCGGTGGAGGAAGCTGCTGAGTGAAGGGCGGCAGAGTCCCAAGGAACACCAGCCAACCCCGCGCGGCGCCCGCGGCAGGATTGTTTATTCACGGGTCAGCGGTGTTCAGATCGGCAGCACCTGGAGGGCGACCCTGACCGATCCAGAATCCAGCCACCTGAACGTCGAGGAAGCTCCCATCTCCTGGCCGATTAGCAGCCTGGAACGCGGTGACCTGAAGACAGAACACATCCAGACAGCAGAGCTGAAAGCCTTTGATCCAGGCACCGCCTGGGCAGCGCACGGCAACTACGGCGTTGAGTACGACCTGACGCTTCCTCTCCGCAATCAGGGATCACAGCAGCGAACAGTGGCGATCAGTCTGGAATCCCCTGACAAGAACAACAGCGGCAACGGCCAACTGGCGTTCAGCCGCAGTAACAGCGGTCCGGTGATGTTCCGTGGACCAATCGAGGTGAGCGGGCTGGATGGACAAGCAGGGCGTCCCAGCGGGCGTCGACGGTTTCACCTGGTGCTGCGACGGGGTCAAGAGGGCCCCCAACTTGGGCAGATCACCCTTGATCCAGGGCAACAACGTTCGGTGCGCGTCCGCCTGATTTACCCAGCGGATGCCACCCCTCCCCAGGTGTTGTCTCTCCGACCTGTGAAACAATCCACAGAAGCACCAGTCGATCGTCCGTGAGTTCACCGCGCAAGCGCAGAGTTTTTCCCTTCACGGCCGTGATCGGTCAGGAGGAAATGAAACTTGCTCTGCTGCTGAACGTGATCGATCCCCGCATTGGCGGAGTGATGATCATGGGTGACAGGGGCACAGGTAAGTCGACCACGATCCGGGCACTGGCGGACCTGCTGCCGGGCATCGAAGTTGTCGCCGGAGACCCCTACAACAGCTCACCAACCGATCCTGATCTCCAAAGCAGCGATGTGCGTCAGCGCCTCGAGCATGGGGAAGCCCTGGCGACAGAAGACCGTCAGGTGCCCATGGTTGATCTGCCGCTAGGCGCAACCGAAGACCGTCTGTGCGGCACCATCGACATCGAAAAAGCCCTCAGCGAAGGTGTGAGGGCCTTCGAACCAGGCTTGCTGGCGAAGGCAAACAGAGGCTTGCTTTACGTCGATGAAGTCAATCTTCTGGATGATCATCTGGTCGATGTCTTGCTTGATTCCGCGGCGTCAGGCTGGAACACGGTTGAACGGGAAGGCGTGTCTGTGCGCCACCCAGCCCGTTTCGTGCTGATCGGTTCCGGCAACCCTGAGGAAGGCGAACTGCGCCCCCAGCTCCTCGACCGCTTTGGAATGAGTGTTGAGGTGCGGACAGTCAGAGACCCTGAGCTTCGTGTTCAGGTGGTGGACCAGCGCACAGCCTTTGACACGGACCCTGATGCATTCAGCTCCTCAGTTGAAGCAGGACAAAAGGCACTGCAGGAACGGGTCGTGGAAGCCCAGCAGAGGCTGGACCATGTTGATATCGACGATGACCTGAGATTGAGGATTTCCGCTGTGTGTGGCGAGTTGGATGTCGACGGCCTCCGGGGTGACATCGTCACCAACAGGGCTGCACGAGCCCTGGCGGCCTTCGAAGGCCGAACTGAAGTCACGGAAGAGGATGTCGCTCGCGTGGCGTCGTGCTGTCTGCGCCACAGACTGCGCAAAGACCCCCTGGAGCAGATCGATTCCGGTGATCGTGTGGTGAAAGTGTTCTGCAAAGTGTTCGAGCGCAGCGAGAGCAGCGACAGAGCCGAATTCGAACTGGCCCTCGCCGCCTGATGCTCTTCCACCGTTAGGCGTGCGCATTCTCGGTATCGACCCCGGTCTCGCCCGCGTTGGTTACGGGGTGATTGACACCTCTGGCGGTCAGCAGACCATGCTCGATTGCGGCATCATCCGCACCGATCCTGGTCATTCAGAAGGCGCGCGGATGGTGGAGATTGCCCGAGATTTACGTCAGCTGATCAGGGCCTGGCGCCCGGAATTGGCCTCCGTGGAAAAGTTTTTCTTCTACCGATCCAGCAACACCATCGCCGTTGTTCAAGCGCGTGGTGTGGTGATCATGACCCTCAGCAGATTCGGACTGCCGATCGTTGAGTTTCCTCCGATGCAAATCAAGCAGGCTCTCACTGGCCATGGCCATGCTGACAAGGATGAAGTTCTTGAGGCCGTGATGCGCGAGCTCAACCTTGAGTCTCCCCCCAGACCCGACGACGCTGCAGATGCACTGGCCGTTGCATTGACGGGATGGTTTCAGCGATAGAGAAGACCTCGATACGAACTCAACAAGCCACTGTGAAGCGGAGGATTGCTGATCACGTCTTCAACGGAAGACCGTTAACGACAACGGTCTGATAATCAACTAAAACTCTATGAAGACCTGGTGAGAGAAGACTGAATTATTGGCACTTTTCCACAAGTAATTGTTGATAACCTTGCCAAATTGTGGAGAACCAGACAAGAGCAATTCATGTCCATCGATGAGCTTCAAATCATTCACTCAGGATGGGCTCAAAGAGTCCAGAAGCTCAGCGGTGTCGAATTCTTTGACCCTCAGCGTCTCAGCCGAACCCATCGACAGGCGATCGATGTCGCTCCAATCAAGCCTCACATCAACGACAAAATGTGCGCAGTGGACCAAGATCCGAACCATGGCCTGCCTGCGACTGTCACTGGCCTTGGGACTGCCCCCGGCTTTCTGGACGATGGAGCAGCGCTCAGTCTGAGCTGGACACCTGCACCGCTGGAGACTCCTCCATTGCTTCTCCTTCATCAGAACTTGCTGAAGGGAGCAAGCCCAGCTGCGTTTCAACGGTTGCCCTGTACCGGTTCAGATCGGTTTCCAACTCCTGGATGCGCACTTGCTGGGCATCGAAATCACTGGATTGCTTGAAGCGATCCACGCTGTTCAGCATTCCACTCCATGCAGCAAACAGCCAGGCGGACGTCGCGCCAATCCCCGCAGCCAACAGCAGCAATGCTGCAAGAGGTGTTGTGTACTTCAGACCCGGCAGCACATGCACGGTTGTTGCAGCCGTGTTTTCCAGCGTGAAGAACACCATGCTCAGACCGAAGACGAAGATCAGGGTGAAATTGATCTGACGCATGGTCCAAGTGGCTTGAGGACCAAAAACTACGTAACCAGTTGTGAGCTGAGAGCCAAAGACAGTTGAAAGGATGAAGTTCGTTAGGCAGCGACAAAGTCGTTAACGAAACGAGGAAGCCTCAGGCCACCATCTTGAAACGCTTCACTTTCATCGACTGGGCGTGGTCATTCCTTGAGCCGTTCCATCACGACCCGTGAGAAAGCTCTCTCCCTGGCCGCTGTGACAATCAGCGCTTTCGAGAGTTGCTTGAGAGCCTCCACGTCATTGCACTCGTCAATCTTGCGACAGGCACGTTCAACGCGAAACTGCTGTTCGATGGTCAAGGGAATCTCAGAAGACGGCACAGCAACCACGACCTTTTGCTGAGGGGAATCTGGCGAGTGCAACCCCCTCGCCGTGGACGCTGCGCCCTAAGAAAAAACAAAAAAATCGTGGTGTTCTATTCGATCCAACATCAGAGACCATGGCTGCGAAGCCTGAGAAGGAGCGTCCATGAACATCAGAGACCTTGAGCAAAGGACAACAGCAAGATGCTGATCACCCAGAGACAAAGCGACGTTCATTCATGAAAAAACAAGTCTGATATTGATCCATCGGGCTGCTTGCTAGGTTTCGATCAGTCAGCCGAAACAGGCATGAAACCGTTCATAATTTTTTTCGCTAGTTCAATACTTCTAGGAACGAATGCCTTGGCGAATATTCAATCTTCCACTGCGGAAGGTGTCGATAAAGACATCACGATCAACCGACTGATGTCAAAAGTCCCTCAGGGAGCGACCGTCACCGACACATCCTGCGAAGACATTGGAACGGCTGGCTTCAACACCCGTTATCGATGCACCATCACCTGGCAGTGAGTGGATGTCACAAACAAGCGAGCCCCCGATCCTTCACTCAGCTTCAACATCCACAACCGCATCACCTGCATTGAAATCCTCTTCTCGCTTGATCTCTTTCATGGAAGCCATGAGCTTTTTCACCAGTCGGCTCATGAAATAGACCGTTGCAAGCAGCCAGATGATCTTGATCATGGAATCATTATGCCGAAGCCCAGGCGGCCGGGTCAGATCATCAGAATCGGAGAGAAGGAGAGAGAACAGTCGTCATCGGGATCGAAAACGGGATCGGAATTCTGAAGGGCCCCAGCCACTACAGCTCTGATGGGAGCACAGGCTTGGGTCGGTCAAAACGCACGACAAGCAGTTTCTCCTTGGTCACACTGCCGTTCTGATCGAAGAGTTCTGGGTGAGTGGTTTTGAGCCCTGTTCTGTCTTGTGGTTTGAGAGATAGACGCATCAATCGCACAGCCTGAACAACCACGAAGGCAAGAAATGCTGTGTAGGCAAGCGCGTTAATAGCTGGAAACACTGACTGACTGATGCGTGCCGCAACACTAGTGAAACCAGGCCTCCAGCCTTGGCAGCAATGTTTTCAGGGCCGTCATGCAAATGACACGGTCAGCCGACTTTTGATTCAGCTCGGGAAACAGCACACAGTCTGATCCATGCCGATGGCTGGGATCCAGTGTTGACGCCTCAGCTGGATGGCCTTCACCGCTGTCAACCCGATCTCGGCAGATGGAGCAGGGCAAGTGCCCGTTTCGCTTCCAAGAGAAACGTGGATCGCTCGACTGACTGACTGACTGCCAATCAGGCAGTCAGTCAAAGGTGCCCTGGAAGCCGCAGACTCTTGAGATGCTCCAGGCTGCGAGAAGCATTGCCCTCAATCTGTTCACAGCAAACCTTTCTGCCGGAGCAGCTGGTCCTGATCTCTCATATCAATTCACTCACAAATGAAATCAGACAACCGATGAAGCTTGAATACTGCTCACAACATCAGAGCTCATCGGCCTTGAACTGTTGGCAAACCAGCCTGATTCTGATGATTTCAATGTTATCCACAAAAGAAAGAGCAGAGCAGCACTTATCTTTTCTGCATACAATGTGTCGAGTTTTGTCTGCTTCACTGACGACAGACTTGACTGCTGTTCAACAGCTGACTCAACAGTTCAGAACGACTGACAGGCGAAAGGTTTGAATAAAACGTTTGAACACAACATTTGAGCACGGCGACAACACAGTGGCCGTGGGTTTGAGATCTCTGCCCGTCGTGGGAGAACAGATTGTGGAGAGGGTGCAGAATTACGAGGGTTGCAACGCTTGGTGGGGCTGTGATGGACCGGACCGAAAGCACAATCGATCTCACCCTCAATGCCGCAGGGCTGCGCCTGCTTCTTGGTGCAGTGAGTCATCAGCTCGATCGATGGTCGGGCGGGGACCCTGTCGAGCAGAACAACCTGCAGGAGATGAAAACGTTGCTCACGGCTGCGCTGCTGGAATGCACCTTTCAGGACAACTGAACATCAAGGCTTGATGCAGCTCTACTGCGAAAAGATTCGCAACCACCCGATCTTGCAACGCTGCTGAAGATGAGCAACCAGTTTTGGATCCCTCTTGCAGCCTCATCCATACCGTTCAGTTGCTGATGCCAGTGACGGACAAAGGCTGGTTTGACTCTGTAGCGATTGACTACGCGCGCTGCAGGCCCCGCTACCCGGATGCCTTCTTCGCCTGGATGGCAGGCCAGGCCAGCGCCCTGAATTGTTGTTGGGATGCAGCCTGCGGGAGTGGTCAGGCCTCCATCGGGCTAAGCCGCTGGTTCGACCGAGTTGAAGCGACAGACCTCTCTCCCGAGCAGATTGCGGCAGCGGAACAACATCCCCGCATTCACTACCGACAGGGAGCGGCGGAACAGTCTCATCTGAGCAGCGACAGCGTGGATGCCGTGCTGATTGCTGCAGCCATTCACTGGCTGGATGTGGAGCGCTTCAACCGAGAAGTCCGTCGTGTTCTGAGACCGGGTGGGTTATTGGTCTGGCTGGGCTATGAACCCATCCAGGGCGCACCGAAGGAGTTACAAACCTGGCTGAACAGGCTCTATCACGAGCGACTCAAGCCGTTATGGCCACCTGAACGCATCCATGTCGACAGCTGCTATGCCGATCTGGAGTTCCCGGTCTGCGATCAATCGCTGCCTCAGGGACTGACGATCACCGAGCACTGGACCCAGAGTGACCTTCTTGGCTTCATCAGCACCTGGTCAGCACTCAGACAGGCAAGCCAGCAGGTTGATGGCAACGACCAGGCACGATCCCTGCTCAACAATCTGTCCTCTGAGCTGAACCAGATCTGGCCCCGGAATTCAGACCAACTGACACTGCATCTGCCGCTGATGGGTCGCTGGGGGGTCTTGCCCTGATGCAGGCCTTTGATGAGGCAAGTAAAGCCAATCTTCGAAAGGTCTTCAGAACACGAAGGCTCATGGCGCTCGAAGCGGAACCCACCTTGCAGGCCAGGATCAGAGATCAGGCCAGACAGGAACTCAGGCGGCGCCACAGTGAGGGTGACTTGCACCAGTCAGTCGGGCTCTATTGGCCATTGCCTGGAGAAGTGGACCTGACGCCTCTTCGTCTTGACCTTGTCAACGAACTCGGCCTGAGCACAGCGCTTCCTGTTGCTGACGGACAAGGCAACATGACCTATCGAGCCTGGACAGCTGCCCCGCTAACGCAGGACGGCTGCGGGATCCCGGCTCCCATGGATCAACCGGCCCTGAGTGCTGAACAGATTTCTCTGCTGCTGGTGCCCGCCCTGGCTGTGGATCGGATGGGCATCCGACTGGGCTACGGCGGTGGTTACTACGACCGGCTTCGCTGCCTGGACAGCTGGAACGGAGTCCCTGCAATCGTTGTGCTCCCCAGCGCCTGCGTGAGTGTTCAGCCACTGCCATCGGACCCCTGGGATCTGCCGTTCCAGGGCTGGTTGAGTGAAAACGGTTTACAACAGACATCGCCTTGAATCCAAGCAAGCCTGACTGGGGCTTCAATCACTGGCTGAGCGAGCCCCACAAGCACATCTGAACAGAGTCAGATCCGCCTCAGTCAGGACTGGTTGAGTGACGCAATCTCCCGCACGATGGGTACCTCAATCACAGGCGCTCCATGGCCATTCCATCCCGTTTTGCACTGATGGCCACCACAGCACTGGGGCTGGCTCTCACTCAGCCCATGCAGGCTGAAGCTCATGGAGTGGAGAGCAGCCTCCGCTATCTCGACGGACAACTCGAACTCACCAGCAGCTTCTCCACCGGAGAACCCGTGGATGGAGCAGTGGTGAGGATCCTGAAGGCCGACGGAACACCCGGTGAGGAACTCGGGCGCATCGATGCCGGAGGCAGGCTGCGCATGACCCTTCCAGAACTGGGGGATGGCCTCGTGGACCTGCAGGTGGATGGAGGACCAGGCCACCGTGACTACCTCACCCTTCCTCTTCAACAGGGACAGGTCAATCTGGACGAGGTCGTGATCAAACCTGGCCACACAAGAGGTCTGGACTGGGCCGTGGCTCCAGCCCTGGTCGGCATGGTGGGACTGATGGTTAGGGTGCGCAGGCTCCGACAACGCTGACCCAGCCATGGCTGAATCAGGCAGCTCCACCACTCGCTACGGCAGCCAGGCTCTCGATCAACTCGCCGAACGACTGAGCAGCACATCAGATCCGCGCAAGCGCTACGAATACGTTCTCTGGCTCGCCAAAAAGCTGCCTTCGATGCCGCCCGAGCTGCAAACCGAAGAGCGCAAAGTCAAGGGGTGCGTGTCCCAGGTCTTCATTGCATCGGAACTGGTGGATGGGCGCCTGAACTGGCAGGGAGATTCCGATGCCCTGATCACGAAGGGGCTGCTGGCCCTGCTGATCAAAGGGCTTGGCGACCTCACCCCCGCACAGGTCATCGCGGTTGATCCCGGTTTCATCGCAGCGACAGGCCTTCACGCCAGCCTCACACCATCCCGCGCCAACGGCTTCCTCAACATCCTGCGGATGATGCAACAGCAGGCCAGTGCACTGAACGAATCGGTGTGAACAGAAGCAGCGGACCGACCGCTGCCTAAAGTCGACCCCTCAGCGCAACTAATGGACCCGCTCCATGGCGACAAGGATCGGCATCGGCCTGCTTGGCCTCGGCACCGTCGGTGCAGGCGTGGCAAGCATCCTGAACAGTCCGGAAGGTCGCCATCCTCTGATCGCCGACCTTGAGCTGGTTCGGGTGGCGGTGCGTGACCTGCAGCGCAGCCGCCCCGTCGAGATTTCCACCGATCGCCTGACCACTGATCCCAATGAGGTCGTGGACGACCCGAACGTGCACGTGGTTGTGGAGGTGATCGGCGGCATTGAGCCGGCACGCACCCTGATCATGCGAGCCATCTCGGCCGGAAAATCAGTGGTCACAGCCAACAAGGCCGTGATCGCACGACACGGTGAGGAAATCGCAGCCGCAGCCGCGGCCGCTGGTGTCTACGTCTTAATCGAAGCGGCCGTGGGCGGTGGCATTCCGATCATCGAACCGCTCAAGCAGTCGCTCGGGAGCAATCGCATCGAGCGGGTGAGCGGCATCATCAACGGCACCACCAACTACATCCTCAGTCGGATGGCCGATGAAGGGGCTGATTATCAAGCTGTTCTGAAGGAAGCCCAGGAACTGGGCTATGCGGAAGCTGATCCGGCCGCAGATGTTGACGGACATGACGCCGCAGACAAGATCGCGATCCTGGCCGGCCTGGCCTTTGGCGGCCCGATCGAACGCAGCGCCGTTCCGACAACAGGCATCAGCAATCTGCAGGGGCGGGACGTCGACTACGCCACGCAACTGGGATACGGCGTGAAGCTACTTGCTGTTGCAGAACGTCTGGAAAGCGATGGGGATCCCATGGGATCCCTGCCTCTGGGCGTTCGTGTCCAGCCCACGCTGGTGCCCAAGGATCACCCACTTGCCGGCGTGAGTGGCGTCAACAACGCCATCCTTGTTGAAGGCGACCCAATTGGCCGGGTGATGTTCTACGGCCCCGGTGCCGGGTCTGGGCCAACGGCCTCCGCAGTGGTTGCCGACATTCTCAATATTGCCGGCATCCGACAGCTCAACAGCAGTGATGGTGGCCTTGACCCCCTGCTCGCCGCCAGCAGCTGGCGTTCCTGCCATCTGGTGGACACCAGCCGGATCCGGCAGCGCAACTACGTGCGTTTCAACACGGAAGACGCCCCCGGCGTGATCGGCAGGATTGGCAACTGCTTTGGAGAACAGGGCGTTTCGATCCAATCCATCGTGCAATTCGACGCCTGCGATCAGGGCGCTGAAATCGTTGTGATCACTCACGAAGTCGGTAATGGAGCGATGCAGAACGCCCTTCAGTCCATTGCTTCTCTGCCTGGAGTGCGCTCTCTGGCGGCCCATTTCGGCTGCTTCTGAATCCATCTGGATGCCATTCGCAGATCAGCAGGTCTTCGCAGCCCCTGGCAATCGCACCCCCGGATGAGGCAGAGTTGTAAGAACCATCACAGCTTCGGTTCGCATTCGCGGATTCATGCTGAAAACGTTCATGCCGAACGATCTCTCTGTTCTTCAGGGGCAACGCTGCAATCAGTCGGAATCCCGATCCGTCATGAGGCTCCATCAGGGGGACTGCATCACATTGCGCAGTGATGCCGGTCTGTTTCAGGTCATCGGCATCGATGGCGATCACGACCGCTGCTGGGTCCGCCAGTGGCCCCTGAAGCCCCAGGGTTCGCCGGTCTTTGAGGTCGCTCTCGACCAGATCACATCGCCCTCTGGTTCCGATTAAGAGGCGGGGCCTTTGAATGGCTTCGTCTGACTTCAGTGGCGTGATCAATCAACCCAGACAGTCACGCCTGGCCTCATTGAAACGATGCTGCAAACAGCTGCAGCCACTCAGCACAGCCTTGTCACTCGGCACAGCCCTGGCTCTCTGCATCAGCCAGAGCGCCTGTCAGCCAGGCAGACGCAGTGATCGGATCACAGTGGCCAGCGCAGGCCGCATCACCTCTCTGGACCCGGCTCAGGCCAGCACTTTCGGAGCTCTGCAACTGCTCAGCGCTCTCGGCGACACCCTCTACAAAAGAACAGCCGAAGGGGAACTGATCCCGGCTCTGGCGTCAGAGCTGCCGGAGATCAGTGATGACGGCCGCACCGTGACGATCTCGTTGCGTGAAGACGTGCTCTTCCATGACGGCACTCGCTTTGATGCGGAAGCGATGGCCTTCAGCCTGCGCCGTTTTCTGGAGATCGGCACTCTCAGTTACGTGGTCGGTGATCGCATCACCGCAGTTGAAGCCCCCGAGACCTACCAATTACGACTGCGCTTGAGCCGCCCCTCAAGCTCGCTTGAGAATCTCCTCACAGCCACCAACCTGACCCCTGTATCCCCCCGCGCTTATCAGGATCATCAGGATCGATTTCTCAACGACCGCTTCATCGGAACGGGCGCTTACAAGCTGACCAGCTTCCGAGCTGTTCAGCAACGATTAGAGCCCTTCAAGCAGTACTGGGGACCCTCGCCCAGCAACGCAGGGCTTGATCTGATCTATCTCAGCAACTCCACCGCCCTGTTCGGTGCAATGCGCAGCGGCGAAGTGGATGTTCTTCTCTCTGACTCCATCGACGAAGATCAGCGCCTGGCTCTGAATCGCATGGCCGCTGAGGGGCGTTTGCGAGAAGGGCAGGGTCCGGCCCTTGTGATCGGTTACATCACGCTGCTGAGCAACACACCACCACTTGAGAGTCCAGTCCTGCGTCAGGCCTTGGCACTGAGCCTCGATCGAGACCTGATCAACAAGAGAGTCAGCCACGGATTGCGGCCGCCGCTTTTTTCGCTGGTTCCACCAGGACTCCCGGGAGGAGATCTCGAGCCCTGGCCAAGGCACGATGCCGCCAGGGCCAGGAACCTGTTCATTCAGGCGGGGTACTGCAACGGGAAGGTCTTCAATCTGCCCTTTACCTACCGATCGAATGTGCCCGCAGACCGTCTGATGGCACTCACCTGGCAAGCCCAAATTCAACGCGACCTGGCCGATTGTCTTTCGCTCAAACTCGACGGCGTGGAATCAACGACCGTGTATCGACAGCTGGGCGAAGGGGCTTTCCAGGCCGTGATGCTCGATTGGCGAGGCGCCTATCCCGACCCAGAGGCTTACCTGGCACCCCTGCTCAGCTGCAAGGAATCGCAGGGGTCCACTTGCAAGAGAGGGGAAGCCGCCATCAGCGGAAGTTTCTGGACAGCGCCAGGCCTGGAGACAACCCTGCAGCAGTCGGACCGCAGCCGCGGTGATGCACGACAGCGTGATCTGGAGAGCGTGGAGCAGATGGCCGCTGAAGGCGCCGCCTACATTCCGGTCTGGCTCGTGACGCCCAGGGCCTGGAGCAGTACCGCTCTGGCCACTCCGGAGTTCGATGGCAATGGTCAGGTGGTGCTGGCCCGATTGCAGGAGCAGCGCTGATGGGACGAAGTCGAGAGCTGCTTCGCTACACGGGGACAAGACTGGCCCTAGCTCCAGTGATGCTGTGGCTGATCGCGACCCTGGTGTTTCTGTTGCTGCGAGTGGCCCCAGGCGACCCGGTGGATGCGGTGCTCGGGAGCCGCGCACCGGAAGCAGCCAAAGCCGCACTCAGAGCGCGTTTGGGATTGGATCAATCACTGGCGCAGCAATACCTGGATTTCCTCGGCGGGCTGCTGCATGGCGACCTAGGCCAGGCGCTGATCAATCAGGAACCGGTCAGTCAAATCATCCGAGAGGCGCTTCCGGCCAGCCTGGAGCTGAGCGTGACCGCCCTGCTGGTGGCAGCGGTGACCGGACTGACGGTTGGTTTCACAGCGATTGCCCGATCCGAGGGAAAGATTGATCTGGCAGGACGCTTCTACGGCATCGGCACGTACGCCTTACCGCCGTTCTGGGTCGCCATGCTGGCTCAGCTTCTGTTTGCCGTCACCCTGGGCTGGCTGCCTGTTGGAGGTCGTTTTCCCCCAGGCATGGTTACGCCGGACGGCAGCGGCTTTCTGATTGCCGACAGTGTGATCAGTGGTAACTGGGCAGCACTTCAGGGTGCTCTGCGCCACTTGGTTCTGCCGGCATGCACACTCGGATTGCTGTTGAGCGGCGTCTTCACCAATGCCCTGCGCCTGAATCTGAATCGCAGCCTTCGCTCTGATTATGTGGAGGCGGCCCGAAGCAGGGGACTGAGCGAAACCCAGGTGGTTCTTCGGCATGCACTGCCCAATGCACTTCTGCCAGTGCTGACGATTGCCGGAATCACCGTCGCCTCGCTGATTGGCGGTGCACTGCTGATTGAGGTGACCTTTTCCTGGCCGGGCATTGCACTGCGCCTGCAGGAAAGCATCAACCAGCGCGACTACCCAGTGGTGCAGGGCATTGTGGTGGTGATCGCCGCTTTGGTGGTGCTCGTCAGTGTGGTTGTGGATCTTCTCGTCGCCCTTCTGGATCCAAGGGTCCGGTACTGAACTGCACCGTTGAGAGCATCTCCAGGGAGCTTCAATCCAGGAAACGCGCTGCACCGGTCTGATTCAGACGATGCACATGGAGATCGCCCACCTGCAGATGTTCAACACCACCCTGCACGGCTCCTGACACACGACCAAGCTCCAGATCAAGAAGAAAGCGCACGATTTCTCTCTCCAGCTGAGCCTGAACCCGCAGAGGCTGAACCCCAACAAGCTCTTCACCGAGTTGGAAAACATCCTCGCCCTGTCCACCACCGCTCTGCCCCTCCACACGCACTGGGGAGAAATGGCTTGCCCCTTCAACCAAAACAGCTCGGGAAGCAGGGTTGGCGGGCAATGACCTGAGCAGGCCCAACTGCTCACTCAGCGGAGGAGTGATCAGATCAAGAGTTCCGCCGCTCAGAAATACAGCAACATCCCCCGGCAGAGGAAGCCTCCGAGGCCAGAGCAGGCTGCCGAAACTGTTCAGACCCACCACAGCGGCCAGCTGCCTGGGAGGGCGCACGGCGGGAAGAGAGACCTCCTCGATCTGACACTGGAGCAGTCGCGACAGGTTGCTGATCGGAAGGTCATCAAGATCCTGGCCGCAACGTCGCCCAAGGCCCATCTCAGGCCCGGCGCCTGCGGCGAGTAGAGCCGTGAGTGCACCCAGGGAATGTCCACCCAGCACCAGTCGGGTGCCAGAAAGCTTGAAAACCCCTCTCTGGCGTGCAGCCAGCACCGCATCCAGATCTCTCAGGCGATCGGGCAACACCTCAGCACCCGGCGGCGGACGGCGCCCTTCCAGAAGGGCCTGCACGGCAAGTGCATCACTGCCTGGATGCTCAAGCACAAGAACCGGCCATCCCTGCCGACTGAGGGCCCGTCCCAGCCAGCGGAAATGATCCGGGCTACCCCCCAGACCTGGCATCAGCACGAGCCAATGACTGCGCTCGCGACCGTCTGCACTCAGCGGGCGCCACAGCTGAATCTGCAGCGGCTGATCCCGATGCTCCACCGGCAAAGTCAATCGCTGAAGCGCGCGATTGGAGGCGCTCTCAGCCTGATCAGCAGGATCCACCCTCTGAGTCAGAGACGAAACCGGAAGTTGATTGAGGGTTTTGACCAGAGCCTGCTGCCGTTGCAGCTGACGCCGCCAGCTGCTGGCGACCGGGAGCAGGGCATCGAGATCGAGGCGGACACGCTTCGCTGGCAGTGCCTCAAGCAGATCGAGAGTCGTGACCTGTGCGCGATTGTCGAGGAGCGACTCAAGCGTCACCTGAACGGTTTGGCCAGTTGCATCATCGTCAACCAGCACCAGATCACTGACCTGATCAAGTAGTCGCCGGCCTGCCCAGCTGTTGAGAATCTGGCGAGCCATGCTGCGGTCATTGATCAGCGGAGCCTTGAGCAGATCAATCACTCCCTGACGGCTTTCCTCCTCGAGCAAGTTCAGCCACACACTCAGCTCCGAAGAGCCGCGTTCTTCACCGCGCAGCCATCCCCCCAGATCGCTGATCGACAAGGGCAGATCCATCCCATCCAGACGAACGACCAACTCGGAGGCTGTACGAGCAGGTCGCGGTGACAGGGCACCGAGCATCAGACTGCAAACCAGTCCTACGGCAAACCGTTGTCCTGTTGAGCGTCTTCGCAAGGCCTAGGCCACTCCATTGGTGGAACCAGTTTCCCGCACCTTTGCAGGAATTGGCTTCAATCAGGCTCCTGGCTTCGCTGGGTGCGGGTGGAGTCATCTACATGACGCCGATCGTGTTCCACCAGGCCAGCTTCACGGCGACTCAGGTTGGTCAGGGCCTGGCAGCAGCCGCCCTGATCGGAACCGCTGCCCGTCTGCTGAGCGGTGTCTTGCTCGATCGTGGTCTGTGCTGCTCCTGGCCGGTGCGGGCTGCGGCGGTGCTGGCCTTCATTGCTGATTTCATCCTGCTGCAAGCGCAGGGTTTTGGTGGGTATCTCACAGGACAACTGCTGATCGGTCTAGCCGCAGGGCTTTATTTCCCGGCGATTGAGCTTGCGGTGCCGCTCAGCTGTGCGGGCTTCAAGTCCAGCAGAGGTTATGCACTGGCTCGCAGCGCTGATGCACTGGGTGTTGCCTCGGGCGCACTGATCGGCGCGGTCGTCACAGCTCTCGGTCTGATCCGTGCGGTCTATCTGGTGGAAGCCGCGGCCGTTGTGGTGATGTTGCTGGTGCTGAGCTGGCGACCTCTGCCCGACGGGCGAGCGGCCTTGTTGCATCTCGACGACGTCGATCAAGAACAATCCACTGCCAAGCCACCTGCGGCCGATGGATGGCGCTGGTTGACTCCTCTGCTGCCTGTGCTGGCCATCAGCATCGTTGCCACAGGAATGATTGCACTGAGGCAGAGCGCCCTGCCTCTTGATCTGGTGCGTGGAGGCCTTTCGCGGCCGGCAGTGAGCGAAGCCGGCAGCGGTGCACTGATCGCGCTGCAGCTGGCTCTACTGGTTGTTCTGCAGTGGCCTGTGGGCAACTGGGTGGCCAAGCGCAGTCTGCGCTTCGGGTTGGGGATGGGACTGGTTGGCTTCGTGATCGGCTGCCTGCTTCTGGCGAGCTCGGCATTCTGGAGCGGAGGAATGATCCTGATCTCACTGGCCATGTTGCCCTTGGCCTTCGGAGAAGCGGCGTTCCTTCCAAGTGCCGCCGAAGCCATGGTCGAAGAAACCCCTCTGAAACACAGGGGCCTGTCCATGGCGCTGTTCTCCCAGTGTTTTGCCATCAGTGCCACCGGTGCACCCCTGCTGGCCGGAACCTTGCTTGACCAGCAGGGTCATGGTGTGCAGCTCTGGTTGCTGATGGCTGTGATCTGCCTGGCTGTGACGCCGCTGCTCAAAACCGTGCGACCTCGCTATACAGCGGGTCTGGATGGAACCCCACTGGAGAACGACGAGGATGTCCCGAGCCCGCGAATTGCTTCGCTCCGTTAAAAACCTTTCAGTTCTGCGGGAACTGGCCAAGACCAATGGAGGGCTCGACAGCGTCGGCGACCTGGTCGACAACTTCATCGACAGCGAAGCGATGGCCGTGTGTCTCCAACGCTTCAAGGCCCTGCCCGGTGGCAGAGAGATGGTGGAACAGCGCTATCCACCCTTCCAGCCTGATATTCCTGCTCTGGAGAAGCTGCCGCAGGGAACGCTGGGTCATGCTTACGCGGGAATGATCCGCCGACTGAACTACGACGCAGATTTTTTCCGACCAAGAGACACCAGCACTGAAGCGCTCTGGCTGACGCAGCGAATCGCCTCAACCCACGACCTGCATCACGTGATCGGTGGATTCAACACCGAAACCGCCGGTGAATCGGGAGTGCTGTCGGTCACGGCAACCCAGATCGGTTTTCCTGCCTATGTGTTGTTGAACACGCTGGCGGGGTTCCGTGCATTTCGCTTCCAGCCGGATGAGTTTGAAAAGATCAGCCGAGCGATCGCCGTGGGCAGCCGCATTGGCCTGGAAGCGACGCCTCTTGTGCTGCAGCGCTGGGAGGAAGGCTGGGAGAAACCACTCCATCAGTGGCGCGAAGAGCTGGGAGTCAAACCCGCTGTCGGTGAACAGTTTGGGGCTGAGTACTAACGCTCACCAGCGTTCAGGCGGTGGCGAATCTTCTTCTGCAGCACAAACGATGCTGGGATCAAGGTGAATCCATTGGCAAGGATCACCGGCCCATTCCCACTGAGCAGACCAAACGCCGCCCAGATGGCGACACCGCTGGTGAACAGGCTGTACATCGAAAGGGAGATGGAGCGCGTGTCATCGGTACGCAATGTCTTGATGGCCTGCGGAAAGAAGCTCAAGGTGGTCAGCGCCGCGGCCACATATCCGATTGCATCCACATCCATCGTGAGCATCACTGGAGCGGAAGCACTCCATAAACTGCCGCCAGTCTTGCTGCAGCCATGGCAATCGGTGTCAACGCCAGCGTTGGGTTCCTGCAGAGCCATTCACGCAGATGGCAACTCGGCTGGCGCTCAGCCTTGATGCTCAGCGCTCTTCTGGGAGCGCTGCAGCCACCAGTTCAGGCCGGTGAAACAGAAACGCGACATGCCATGGCAGCCATGGCTGCTTTTGCAGAATGCAAAATCATGCACGCCGGCTACAGCCGCGACAGAGCCCAGAACATCCTGAACAGCTGGATCAAAAACAAAGGATTGGAGCAACAAGCGGAATGGCTCCAGTCACCCCAGGCCATTCGCGTTGTCGCTCTGACCAGTGAAGCGATGAACAAAAGCTGCAATGACTTTGATCAGAACAGTCCACAGTTCATTCCCGCCATGGAGGCGATCGACGCCATCTAAACCTGCTCACAACACTGCAGACGGCAACCCCATCAGCCTTAACGACCTAAGAATTAATACTCATCCCAGGGCAAACGGGAATGGTTAAACCGTGAGGGAAGTTGCCACACCGACTGCGCCCAAACATGTCAAACCCAACCCACGTTCCTGACGCCACATTTCAAACACGGGTCAGAGACGAATCCATCGCAGGAGACAATCCATTCCGGTGGCAGGAGCTGAGCAGCAAAGACATTTTTGGCGGCAAAAAAGTTGTCCTTTTTGCACTTCCCGGAGCGTTCACGCCAACATGCTCATCCAACCATCTTCCCCGCTACGACGAACTCTTTGACGAATTCAAAAGCCACGGCGTTGATCAGATCATCTGCCTTTCAGTGAACGATGCATTTGTGATGTTCCAATGGAACAAGCACCTTGGAACCAAAAACATTTTCATGCTTCCTGATGGCAATGGCGAGTTCACCAGAAAGATGGGAATGCTGGTCGAGAAGTCAAATCTTGGCTTTGGAATGCGTTCCTGGCGTTATTCAATGCTCGTGAACGATATGGTCATAGAAAAAATGTTTGTAGAGCCTGATTTCGCAGACAACTGTCCTACAGACCCTTTCCAATCCTCTGATGCCGACACGATGATCGCATTTCTGAAAGGGGGTACATCATCAGGAATTGCCAAGCCACATGCGTTCATCGGCTAACGGAAGCTCGCATCACTCTCATCCTGAATGACGTTCAAACAAAGGTCTGTTGATCAAACACTGATGATCAGCCGCTCATGATGAACAGCCACTCATGATGAACAGCCACCTTCAAGTCCATGAATGGTGGAGACCAAAGGGGGGTCGAGACAAGACATGAAGAAAGGCCACATCGGCAGCAAGTTCTTGATCCCCTTCCTTCTCTGGGCTGCTGCACCGGCAACAGCCATTCCCTTACCTCTGGTCTGTGAGTTGACCAGCGAAGAGAGTTCTGCGGTGAAGATCCAACTCACTGAACGAACAACAGGATCGCTCAAAGGTGAGTTGATTCAAAACGACAAAAGACTCGGTGTTTTTCAATCGGGGAAACCAAAGCGAGGCAAGGACCCCTGGTGGTCTTTTCAGCGAGAGAACCAAAGCTCCAAGGGCATTTCAGTGTTCTTCAAGGACACGGAACTCTGGAACCCCTATCGACAATTACCGCGACCGCAGGACAGCAACCGAGTTCTGTTTGCTGGACTAGGGCCTGCACTTTGGAATTGGACAGCAGCTCAAAAGGGGCGAATTTTCCAAGACAACAGTGATTTACTGAAGGCCGCTGGAGGGCTCTGGTCAATTTCTAGCCAGTGTGTTGGCGGAAGAATCGTTGATGGATAGCAAGGAGATCTATCGAGATGCCCCTACCTGCTGTCAGCATCAATGCAATCTTAGTTCATGAAAATTATGCATTGACTTCGACGAGATAGTCGCTAAAAATAATTGTCTGAACATCTCAAATGACCGAAAATCAGTCTTTCGATTGGCTTGCACTTTGGCGAATTGTGATCTCTGTCGCAATTGTTGTCTGCATTTATGAATGTGCTACAGAAGAAGCAGAAAACCCATCTCAGGCAGAGTTACTCTCTATTTCAAGAATCGTTTGATCAAGGCAATTGATTAATCCTGGAATGCCGAAAGGTCATTCCGACAAAGCCTCTGCAATCGCAGAGGCTTTTTGATGTTCATAACTGGACTCATTGAGCCAGAACAACTCATCAATGCCGAGCAGAATTCATCAAACTCATCATAGTGATCAGAGTCCTTCCATTGAGTGCCAGATCCTTTGTGGCGATTGACAGCAAAAACTGAATAGGTTTGTCCAACCTGCCGGCAGCGTAGACAAAAGGCTACTTTTACAACGCAAAAAACTCGCTGATCCTGAAATATCAGACGTTGAACAAGAACTCCATCACGTCGCCTTCTTTGACTTCATACTCTTTACCTTCACTGCGAAGCCAACCTTTGTTGCGTGCTTCTGCAAGCGATCCTGCCTCCAGCAATTTCTCGCAACCGATGGTCTGAGCACGAATGAATCCTCGCTCGAAATCGGTATGGATCACGCCTGCCGCCTGAGGCGCAGTCATCCCAGCCCTGAACGTCCAGGCACGTGTCTCCTTTTCACCAGTCGTGAAATAAGTGCGCAATCCCAATAAACGATAAGTGGCACGAATCAGGCTTTTCAGTCCACCTTCACTGACTCCAAGTCCATCGAGATAGTCCTTTCGTTCTTCTTCGCCAAGCTCAACCAGTTCCGCTTCCACCTGCGCAGAGATACGCACGGTTTCAGCACCCTCCTTCGCCGACAGAGCCACCACCTCCTCGCAGAAACCATTTCCTGCAGCAAGGTCGTCTTCGCTCACATTGGTGGCGTAAATGATGGGCTTGGCCGTTAGGAGTCCCAGTGGTTTGATCATCAGCGCTTCTTCATCGCTGAGCTCAACGCTGCGCGCAGCACCTCCTTCCTCGAGCACAGCCTGAATTCGTTCGAGCGCCGCATCCTCTGCCTGCGCTTCCTTGCTTGTTCGCAACTGTTTCTTCAGGCGCTCGCGACGTTTTTCAATCTGGGCCAAATCTGAAAGTCCGAGTTCCAGGTTGATCACTTCGGCATCACGAACAGGGCCCACTGAACCGGACACATGGATGACGTCGTCATCCTCGAAGCAACGCACCACGTGAACAATGGCGTCCACTTCACGAATATTGGCCAGGAACTTGTTGCCGAGTCCTTCACCCTGACTCGCTCCTTTCACCAGGCCGGCAATATCGACAAACTCCATTCGAGTGGGAATGGTGTCGGCGCTTTTGCTCAGATCAGTCAGCTGCTCCAAGCGCGCATCCGGAACGGACACGGTGCCGACATTCGGTTCGATGGTGCAGAAGGGGAAGTTGGCTGCCTGGGCCTGGGCATTGGCTACAAGGGCATTAAAGAGAGTGGATTTACCCACATTGGGCAATCCAACGATTCCGGCTTTAAGCATGGCGGAAATCTATCGGCAGGCGCGCCTTGGCAGCCATCGTTCGGAACACGATTGGTCCGGTCACGGGCGAGAATGGTTACGAAAGATGTTGAAGGGGCCATGGGCAGCCAGAAAAGCCAGTCCCCAACTGGGGCCACACCCGAAGCCCTGCGTGCGTTGAGCCGTCTTAGTGGTCTGAAACGCAGGCGGCGTCGCTTGATCGGTGCTGGTGCAGCCGCTGTTCTCTTAACAGCAGGCGGTGTGATCTGGAGCCAAGGTCCAGGGTCTGATCGTTCTCGTCAGTTGAGTGAGTACACCGTTGCTGCAGAACGGGGATCTCTGCCTGGAGTGATCACGGCCAGTGGCGAGCTGGAAGCGATCCGACGGGTGAACGTGAGCCCAAACAAGAGTGGGTTGGTGGAAGCGCTTTTCGTCGATGAAGGCGATGTCGTCACCAAAGGTCAGGTCCTGGCCCGTATGGATGCCGGTGATCTCGAAGACCGAGTGGATGAATTTTCCGCACTCGAACGGCAGGCCGAGGCGGACTATGAAGCCAAGCGGGCCGAATACTTACGCAACCGGCAGCTGGTGGATGTCGGAGCCATCAGCGCATCGGATCTGGATGGCTTCCGAGCCGCCTTCCTGAGCAGCAAGGAAGCTCTGACCGCCGCTCGCGAGCGCATTGAACAACGCAACGTTGAAGGCAATGACCTGCTGATCCGGGCTCCTTTCAGCGGGCTCATCACGGAACGCTTCGCCGAACCTGGATCCTTTGTGACTCCAACCACAGCAGCTTCAACCAATGCCGGCGCCACAAGCTCCTCATTGGTGGAGCTGTCTGAAGGCCTGGAAGCGGCCGCCAAGGTTCCTGAGAGCGATATCGGTCGCATTCGTATTGGCCAGGACGCCACCGTTCGCGTGGACTCCTTCCCTGATCAGCTTTTTCCGGCAAAGGTGCGGGACATCGCACCGCGTGCACTTAAAACCGACAACGTGATCTCATTCGAGGTGGAGCTCACACTGATCGATCCTCCACCAACCCTGCGGATCGGCATGACTGCAGATGTGAACTTCCAGACCGGACGCACCGCCGCCAGCACGCTGGTGCCAACAGTGGCAATCGTGACCGAGCAAGGTCAATCAGGCGTTCTGCTGGTTGGCAACAACGATGAGCCCACATTCCAGCCTGTGCAGCTCGGTGCCAGCAGCGGCGACAAGAGTGCCATTCTCTCCGGTGTGAAGCCCGGGACACGGGTGTTCATTGACCTGCCGCCCTGGGCGAAACAGCGCGACTGACCGAGCCAGAACCTGCCTTCATCCATGCCACAAACCAAGGAGAAACCGCTGCTGCTGCTGGTGGATGGCCATTCCCTGGCCTTCCGCAGTTTTTATGCCTTCAGCAAAGGCGGCGAAGGCGGGTTGGCCACGAAGGACGGACGCCCAACCAGCGTGACCTATGGATTTCTGAAGGCTCTTCTGGATAACTGCAAGGGGCTGAAACCTCAGGGTGTGGCAATCGCCTTTGACACCGCCGAGCCCACCTTTCGCCACAAGGCTGATCCCAATTACAAGGCGCACCGGGATGTAGCGCCGGATGTGTTCTTTCAGGACCTTGACCAACTGCAGTTGATCCTGCGCAACCAGCTACAGCTGCCCCTTTGTCTGGCACCTGGCTTCGAAGCGGATGACGTGCTCGGGACCCTGGCCAACCGAGCTGCCTCTTCGGGATGGAGGGTGAGAATTCTCAGCGGCGACCGCGACCTGTTTCAGCTGGTGGACGACCAGCGCGACATTGCAGTGATGTATATGGGTGGCGGACCTTATGCGAAGAGCAGCGGACCCATCCTGATTGATGAAGCAGGTGTTGAGGGCAAGCTCGGGGTGATGCCCAACAAGGTGGTGGACCTGAAGGCTCTTACCGGAGACAGCTCGGACAACATTCCTGGAGTGAAAGGAGTTGGCCCGAAAACCGCCATCAATCTGCTTAAAGAGAATCTTGACCTCGATGGCGTCTACAAGGTTCTTGCTGAAGTCGAGGCGGAAGGCCCCAAGGCCAGCAGAGGGGCTGTCAAAGGTGCACTGAAGGGCAAACTCAGCTCCGACCGGGACAACGCCTACCTCTCAAGACAACTGGCGGAAATCCTGGTGGACATCCCCCTGCCGGAGGAGCCCGTTCTGGAGCTGGGTCCTGTGGACGGCGATGGACTGGAGGCACAGCTCAAGGATCTGGAACTCAACAGCCTTGTGCGACAGGTTCCAGGTTTCGTCGCCACCTTCTCCCCCGGAGGTCTGGCGGCGAACGCCCACCTGCTTGAGACCAAGCCTTCCAAGGACGGCGTTCAAGCAGACGGATCCAAGGATGCTTCAGCAGCCGATCAGGAGGCCTCTGATGCTTTCAACCAGAACGCCTCTGGCCCATCCCAACCGGATCTGAACCCACAGCTGATCTGCAGCGACGCAGCACTCCAAGATCTGATGCAACGGTTGCAGTCCTGCACCGATGCCACGGCTCCGGTTGCCCTTGACACGGAGACCACCGATCTCAACCCGTTCAAGGCGCAGCTGGTGGGTATCGGCGTGTGTTGGGGGCCAGGTGATGCCGATCTCGCCTACATCCCCGTTGGCCATCGTGCGGAAACGGAAGCAACGCTGGAACCTGAGCGCCCACTGGTGCAGCTTCCTCTCGAGACGGTGCTGGAACAGATGGCTCCATGGCTTGCAAGCCCTGAACATCCCAAGGCCCTGCAGAACGCGAAATATGACCGTTTGATCCTGCTGCGCCACGGCTTGCCGCTTGCGGGCGTGGCCATGGACACCCTCCTGGCTGATTATCTGAGAGATGCGGCGGCCAAGCACGGCCTGGATGCGATGGCCGACCGGATGTACGGAATCAGGCCGACCCTGTTCAGTGATCTGGTGGGCAAGCCCAAGGACGGCAAGGCGAGCTGCTTTGCCGAAGTTGCACTCGATCAGGCTGCTCTGTACTGCGGCATGGACGTCCATCTCACACGTCGCCTGGCCATCGATCTACGCCAACAACTGCAGGCAACAGGAGAAAGCCTCCCCAACCTGCTGGACAACGTGGAACTGCCGCTGGAACCGGTTCTGGCCGTGATGGAAGCCACCGGTATCCGCATTGACCTCCCTTACCTCAGAGAACTTTCCAGGGAGATGGGTGACACTCTGCAGCGCCTGGATAAGGAGGCCAAAGAGGCTGCAGAAACAGACTTCAACCTCGCCTCTCCCAAACAACTCGGAGAACTGTTGTTCAACACCCTCGGCCTCGACCGCAAGAAGTCCCGCCGAACCAAAACCGGCTACAGCACCGATGCCACCGTGCTGGAGAAACTTGAAGGCGATCACCCTGTTGTGCCGCTGGTTCTTGAACACAGGGTGCTCAGCAAGCTCAAGAGCACCTACGTGGATGCCCTGCCGCAGCTGGTGGAAGCAGAAACGGGAAGAGTTCACACCGATTTCAATCAAGCGGTCACGGCCACCGGCCGGTTGAGCAGCAGTAATCCCAACCTGCAGAACATTCCCGTCCGCACGGACTACAGCCGACGCATCCGCAAGGCCTTCCTGCCCCAGGAGAACTGGACGCTGCTCAGCGCCGATTATTCCCAGATTGAGTTGCGGATCCTCACCCACCTCTCCGGTGAGGACGTCCTTCAACAGGCCTACCGGGAAGGAGACGACGTGCATGCCCTGACAGCACGGCTGCTGCTCGACAAGGAGGAGGTCAACAGCGACGAACGACGCCTGGGCAAGACGATCAACTTCGGAGTGATCTACGGAATGGGGGCCCAACGCTTCGCACGGGAAACCGGTGTCAACCAGGCAGAGGCCAAGGATTTCCTGCAGCGTTACCGCGAGCGGTATCCCAAAGTCTTCGCCTTTCTGGAACTGCAGGAACGGCTCGCCCTCAGTCGCGGTTACGTGGAAACGATCATGGGCAGGCGACGCCCTTTCCACTTTGATCGCAACGGACTGGGCCGTCTGCTGGGCAAGGAACCGATGGAAATCGATCTGGATGTGGCTCGTCGAGGCGGAATGGAGGCTCAGCAGTTGCGCGCTGCGGCCAACGCGCCGATTCAGGGATCCAGCGCCGACATCATCAAACGGGCCATGATCCAGTTGCAGGCTGCCATCGAACAGCAGGCACTCCCGGCACGACTGCTGCTGCAGGTGCACGACGAACTGGTGCTTGAAGTGGATCCAGATGCTCTGGAGCCGATTCAACAGCTTGTCGTCAACACCATGGAAAATGCTGTGACACTGAGCGTGCCTCTGGTGGCTGAAACCGGCCTCGGTGCCAACTGGATGGACGCGAAATGACAGTGATGGGATCAGCCTGCAAGAGGCGGGACACGATCAAACGCGTCGCTTCAGGATCGAATGCCCTTCGCGATAGCCAATCACAGTGACTGAGACGATGATTGTTAACAGAGCAATAACGCCCATCCAGTCTGGATGCATCATCCACCTGATCCCAGGATCCAACAAAGCCATTCTAGAGACAGCCGTACGATTGGCACAAGCGCTTGAGTGGAATCTATTTTGCGATCGAAATAGTCTTGAAAAAACAATAAAAAATCAAGACTCAACCGGCTCCTCTGAGAACAAGCAATGAACCAGCAATTAGGAGTCATTCACCAACACTCTTCATCGAGCACGCGATGAGCACCACTCAAGAGCCATGAGAATGCAATGACCCGCAGAGCTTTTTATGGGTTACACCTACAGCCCACCGGTGCTCCATCTTGTTTTTCATTCGTCACCTACACACCGCAAAGCAAAGAACAGATGATCGCGTGCGGAGATCTGGGAGAAGAAGAGGAATACATCAATCCAGTGATATGCGACTTTCTTTTATTTGTTGCGGAATGGATCCTCAAAGTTCCACTCAACAATGACTTCCCCATTGGCTACGACGACGTGACCGTAATCTGCTCAAGACAGCGAGGCAATGGGAGCCAGCACGAATACTTGGTGCAAATCAGCGAGCCTGAAGAAAGTGACCTCAAACGCTCAGTTCTTGAAAGACTGCTGAAAATCGTTGATCGACAATCCTGGAACGGTTTCAAGCCAACATAAGCAGTCAAAGCAATCACAACCTGCACCAAATGCCATGCAGCCCATCAATCTGCCGTCAACAGCAATGGGCAAGCTGCTGTCGATCAAGATCCAGCGGAAGCGATCAGAGCCAGCGAAGACAACAAATCGGTAACAACTCGGCAGCAACCAGGCGAATCAAGGGCGGTCCAGGACTGAACGGGCCGTAACCTCCTTGAAGAGCCTGATCAGACCTTTGCCACTGCGCCTCACAAACAGCCTCAGCAATCGCACCGAAGACTTTGAACCGCTGGAGGCCGGCAAGGCAACGATCTACTGCTGTGGAGTCACGGTTTACGATCTCTGCCACCTCGGGCATGCACGCAGTTACATCAACTGGGACGTGTTGCGACGTTATCTCATCTGGCGCAATTACGACGTCACCTTTGTTCAAAACTACACAGATATTGACGACAAAATATTAAACAAGGCTAACTCCGAAGGATCAACAATGGAGGAGGTCAGTGAGAAGAACATCAAAGCCTTTGAAATCGACATGGCTCGCCTCCATATTCTGCCTGCAGACAAAATGCCACGTGCAACATGTTGCATCCCAGGCATTCAAACGTTAATTGGCGAACTTGAAACCAAGGGAGCCGCCTATAGCTCTGATGGCGATGTTTATTTTGATATTTCCAAAGCAAGGAACTATGGCCAGTTGAGTGGTCGGGACCCTAATGAGCAGCAACAGGGAGCCAGTGGCCGCACCAAGGAAGGAGAAGAGGAACGCAAGCGACACCCGTTTGACTTCGCGCTTTGGAAAAAAACCAATGAGGGAGAACCAGGCTGGGAATCACCCTGGGGACGAGGACGACCCGGTTGGCACATCGAATGTTCCGCCATGGTTCGCGAAGAATTCGGCACAACAATTGATATCCATCTCGGTGGCGGAGATCTTGTCTTTCCGCACCATGAAAATGAGATCGCGCAATCAGAAACCGCTAACGAAGCTCAATTAGCCCGCGTCTGGATGCACAACGGCATGGTGAATGTGGGCGGTACAAAAATGTCGAAGTCGCTCGGCAACTTCACAACAATCCGCGCGCTGCTCGACAGCGGAATCTCAGCGATGACCCTGAGGCTTTTTGTACTCCAGGCGCACTATCGCAAGCCACTCGATTTCACAGCAGACGCTCTGGAGGCGGCAAGCACCGGATGGAAAGGGCTGAATGCTGCTCTCGGCCTTGGCAGTCAATATTCGGAACAGCTGGGCTGGAGCGGAGCAGAAGCGTTGCCTTCCGGAGCCATGCAGGCACAGAACTTGGCCGTGGATGAAGTCTTAGGTGCTGCTCGTGAGCGCTTTACCGAGGCCATGGATCAGGACCTGAACAGCTCTGGAGGCCTTGCCGTTCTGTTTGAACTGGCCAAACCACTGAGGTCGCTGGCCAACCGTCTGGAGCGGGGAGAACAGGTTGAAGACCAGGATGCGCTGAAAGCCCTGCGTCAACGCTGGCTGTTGCTGCGCGAGCTAGCCGCGGTGCTTGGACTCCGCCATGAGCCTCAGCAACCCATGGAAGACTCCAACGCTGCATCGGAAGAGACCAGCGCAATCGACGCCGCAATCTCTGCACGCAAGGCCGCCAAGCAGGCCAAGAATTTTGCTGAAGCCGACCGAATCCGAGCAGAACTTTCCAGTCAGGGGATCGAACTGATCGACAAACCCGGCGGCGCTACCGAATGGCGTCGCTGTTGATCAACGCTCTTTCGACGTCATCATCGCCTCGATCTTGCGGATACGCGCCAAGGTGGTTGTCCAGACCTCCAGCCTGAAGCGCTGTTCAGCAAGGGTGGGGTCTGAGGGATCGGCGGCATCGATCCAGCTCTGGAGTTGATCCAGCTTGGCTTCAGGGTCCTGCTTGGCCTCGAAGGCATCCCAGAGCTCCCGTTCAAGCCTGGCCCTCTCAATGAAATTCCAGCGCTTGAGCCAGAGCATCGTGTTGGGGTGCATCAAGGCACCTGTCTACCGGATTTCTGTTGCATGAGCTCTAAGGTTCGCCCAGGACTGGCGTGATGCCGATGCAACCCGAGAGCCTGTCCAAAGCCATTCAGCTTTCAGTCGCTCCTGTGTTTCTGCTGGCAGGCATCGGTGCATTGATGAATGTGATCTCCGGCCGCCTCGCCAGGATTGTTGATCGAGCGCGCAAAACCAAAACGGCCCTTGATGCAGGCGAAACGATCGATGAACGAGAGCAGTGGACGTATCGCAGGCGCATGCAGCTCACGATCCGCGCGATCGAGCTGCTCACGGCTGCAACCCTGCTGATCTCGGCCGTGGTGGCTGTGATGTTCTTCAGCGTGATCAGCCGCATCAACCTCACACTTGTTGTGGTGCCGATGTTCATCACAGCAATGCTGCTGGTGATGCTGGCGTCGGTCTGTTTTCTGCAAGAGGTGCGGATGGCCTCCGCCCATATCAATCGGCTGTTCTGAGTCCTGGCTGTTCTGAGCATTGGCTGTTCTGAGCATTGGCTGTTCTGAGCATTGGCTGAAATTCAGCCCTGTCCAGTCCAGTTACGGATCAGATCCACCACGCTGATCAGCAGGCCGACTGCGATCACCACCGGTGAGACCCAACGCAGAAAGAACAGGATCAGACCACTGGTGGATGGTTGCGTGACCTCGCTGTCCTTGAGGTCAGCAAGAAAGGTCTGGGGCACAACCCATCCCATCAGCACGGCAATCAGCAATCCGCCAGCAATCAGCAGCACGCCGCCGAACAGCGCATCCATGGCCCCGAGCACCTGCAGATTCGTCGCAGCGGGGAGGCCGATGACAAAAATCACCGCCGCGCTGATCCAGGTGGCCTTGGTCCGACTCCAGTTCCAGCGATCCATCAGTGATGCCACAGGGACCTCCAGCAGGGACACCGACGACGTAATCGCAGCGAGATAGGCCAGGAAGAAAAAGGCCACAGCCACAATGCGTCCGGTCGTCCCGATGGAGGCCAGTCCTGTTGGCAGCGCCAGAAAGATCGTGCCGATCGTGGACTCACTCACGGCATCCCCAAGACCGAAGCTGATCACCACGGGGAAGGTGAGCATGCCCGCCAGCAGACCCACCGCGGTGTCAAGCCCCACCACGGAGACGGCTTCTTGAGGAACGGGAGCCTTGCGGTTGAGATAAGCCGAATAGGCCATGATCGAACCGATGCCGGTGCCGATCGAAAAGAAGGCCTGGCTGAAGGCATTCCGGATGGTGGTGATGTTCATCAGTTCCCTGCCGTCCCAGCGCAGCAGGAAGGTCCTGTAACCCTCGATGGCTCCTGGCAGAGTGCTGGCCCAGACCGCCAGGGCCACCAACAACAGGAAGAGAAGCGGCAACGCCCAGCGCGACAGCCGTTCAATTCCGGCCTGCACTCCTGCCGACACCACCAGAGCGGTCAACAGCAGGCTGATGGCCTGCCCTGCCAACGCACTGTTACCTCCACTGATGCCGTCGAAAAACAGCTGAGCATCCTCCATGGTTTGAGGAAGACCCACATTGAGGGCATGGATCAGGGTCTGAGCGGTCCAGCCCATCAGCACGGCATAGAAAGCCAGGATTCCGCAGGCGGCGACCACAAACAGCCAACCCATCGGTTTCCAGTCGTGGCCCGCCGCCTGGGCCGGAGCCAGCAGGGGGCTGCGACCGGTGTTGCGGCCCAGCACCATCTCAGCCACCAGCACCGGCAGGCAGATGACCGCAACGATCAGCACGTAAAGGAGAACAAAACTGCCTCCGCCTCCCTGGGAGGCCCTGTAGGCGAACCCCCAGAGATTGCCCAGTCCCACTGCACTGCCGGCTGCCGCAAGGACAAATCCCAGCCCCGATCCCCAGTGCTCCTTCTGCGCTGCCGCCATGACCGTGAAGACTGTGCGTTGGCCGAAGTTTGCCAGGGACTGGAATTGGAGTGGGAGGATGGCTGCAACCGCCAGGATCCGCGTGAAAGCCATCAGCGTGCTGGGCTCCACCGGCTCAATCGGCACTCAAACTCTCGAAATCGTTCAGGAGTTCCCGGAACAGTTCCGGGTGGTGGCTCTGACAGCTGGTCGCAACCTGCCCCTGCTCGTGGAGCAGATCCAGCGACACAGCCCCGAGGTGGTAGCCCTTGCTGATGAATCTCTGCTCAAGGAACTGGAGGAGCGGCTGGCCTCTCTTCCTGCAGATCAAAAGCCTCAACGGCAACCGGAGCTGGTGGGCGGTCCCGGCGGCCTGAATGTTGCAGCCTCCTGGGACACGGCAGACCTCGTTGTCACCGGCATTGTTGGCTGTGCAGGGCTGCTGCCAACCCTGGCGGCCATCCAGGCCGGAAAGGATCTGGCGCTGGCCAACAAGGAAACTCTGATCGCAGCGGGTCCGGTGGTGCTGCCAGAGCTCAAGAAAAGCGGCAGCCGCCTTCTGCCCGCTGATTCCGAGCACTCCGCCATCTTCCAGTGCCTGCAGGGCACCCCCTGGGCTGACAATGCACGCCTCTCCACGGGTGTTCCCACTCCGGGCCTGCGCCGGATCCAGCTCACGGCTTCAGGTGGTGCGTTCCGTGATTGGGCAACCGCCGATCTGGAGAAAGCCACCGTGGCCGATGCCACCTCCCATCCCAACTGGAGCATGGGTCGAAAGATCACCGTGGACTCAGCGTCGCTGATGAACAAAGGGCTGGAGGTGATCGAAGCCCACTATCTGTTTGGCCTCGACTACGACCACATCGAAATCGTCATTCACCCGCAGAGCATCATTCACTCGATGATCGAGCTGGCTGACTCCTCCGTCCTGGCGCAGCTGGGGTGGCCAGACATGAAGCTGCCGATCCTTTACTGCATGAGTTGGCCCTCGCGCCTGGAGACACCCTGGCGTCGCCTGAATCTCACCGAAGTGGGGCAACTCACCTTCAACAAACCCGATCCCGCCAAATACCCCTGCATGGAACTGGCATACGCCGCCGGCAGGGCCGGTGGAACCATGCCGGCTGTGCTCAATGCCGCCAATGAGGAAGCAGTGGCCCAGTTCCTGGAAGAGCGGATTCATTTCCTCGACATTCCCGATCTGATCGAAACAGCCTGCGAACGCCACAAATCCGACCGGATTGACCAGCCGCAACTGGATGACGTGCTGTCCGTCGATCAGTGGGCCCGCACCGCCGTGCGCGAACAGGTTGAGCGGGGCACACGGCGACTACCGCTCACTGCCATTGCGGCGTGATCAGTCACCACCTGCTGCTCTGTGCAACGGCTACGAAAGCGAAATGCTGTGACCCTGCCCTTGGAGCAGCCAGCTGGGAGGCTCTGAAGCTTGGAGTGAGAGAGCTGGCACTGGAGCGACCGGGCCGGCCAGGCGGGGTGGTCCTGCGCAGCAAAGCTGACTGTCTGCGCGTCTGCGATCAGGGCCCGGTGTTGCTGATCTGGCCGGATGGCATCTGGTACGGAGGAGTCACGCCGGAACGGATTCGACGCATCCTCGAGGAGCATGTGATCGGTGGACGTCCCTGCGAAGACTGGGTGATCCGCCGCAGCCCTTTCAGCGTGACCGATCAGCGCTGAGTTGGCTCAACCAGGCAGAAGCCACTCGATCAGACCAGCATCCGCTCTCCAGGCTGTCGCCGGGAGCATGGAAGCCGTTGTGGCCGCCTCTCGCCGTGAGAAGAACCGACACAGGGTCAGGCTGTGCAGCCGGCTGCGACGTGAGGGCTGAGAGCAAACGCTCGGCTCCAGACGCTGGCACCCAGGGATCATCGAGAGACTGAAGCAGCAGGGTGGGCGGCAATGAGCGCCGATCATTGAGCAGAAATGGCAGCGGAGATGCCTTTGCGTAATAGGCATCGACAGAATCGAACCCCCAGCGGGGAGCGGTGACCGCTGCATCAAAAGCGCGGATCGAGCGCGGAGGAGTTTGGGTCAGCGATTCATCCTCCTGCCGGCTCACGCCGAAGGGGTCGGCCAGTGTTTGCCGTACGAGGCGTTGCAGCAGCCAGCGCTGATACACCCGGTTGCGCGGTCGTTCAATCGAGGCGCTGCAGGCGGCCAGATCCAGGGGGCTGCTGGCGCAAAACAATCCATCGAGCACCAGCTGATCGGGGGGAAGTCCGGCCATGGCCCTGTCCTGAAGGCTGGAGAGACAACCGTTCAAAAGCATCGTGCCACCAAGAGAAACCCCAGCACCGAAGAGGGGCAAAACGGAACTGGATGGGGCCAGCTGCCGACAAAGCTCACGGGCACGGACGATCACTGGCAGCAGATCGCTGTTGCAGGCGGCGGCGTAGGTGCCACCGGCCAGATCTCTGCCGGGGTCCGCTCCCCGCAGATTGAGCCTCAGCACCGCAAACCCCCGCCTCTGCAGGGTGAGAACCAGACGCCGCAGGCCTTCCCGACGGCTGGAACCCCCGAGACCATGAAGGGCCAGAACAAGCGCTCTTGGGGATACGGGATCACCCGCAGGCGTTGGCAGGGGACGATCCAGAAAAGCCAGCAACTCGCCGGCTGCGGCTGCACCACTGGCCAGCGCAGGCACAGCAATCCGAATCGGCTCTCCCTGGTCCTCGGGCAAAGGAACCGTCCGAATCGTGTCGCGGAGAGTTTGCAGGTCTCCGCCGATCCAAGGCCAGCGTTGTTGATAAGTGACAACCCCCAGTTGCCCAAGCAACTGGGGGTTGTGCTGAAGGCGGGAATGGGAACCCATCAAAGGCCGTTCAGACCGATCTGATCACTTCTTACCAACACCGAGCTCCTTCAGCTCACCGAGCAGATCACCCAGAACTTTCTTGGCATCACCGAACACCATGGACGTATTGGCAAGCTCAAAGAGGTCGTTCTTGATTCCTGAATAACCAGCGCTCATGCCGCGTTTCACAACAAAGACCGTGCGTGCCTGCTGAACATCAAGCACGGGCATGCCATAGAGGGGTGATTCAGGGTCGTTCTTGGCCTGAGGGTTGACGACATCATTCGCCCCCAGCACCAGAACCACATCCGTGGCAGGGAAATCAGGGTTGATGATGTCCATTTCCTTGAGCTGCTCATAGGGCACATCGGCTTCCGCGAGCAGCACATTCATGTGACCCGGCATGCGCCCAGCCACAGGATGAATGGCGTAATCAACCTGAATACCGGCAGCTTCCAGGGAACGGGTGACCTCCCTGAGCGTGTGCTGAGCCTGGGCTACAGCGAGGCCGTAACCAGGCACAATCACCACCCGCTCAGCCGCTTCGAGGGTGAGCGCACACTCCTCAACGCTGCAGCTGGTGATGTTGGTGTATTCACCACCGCCGCCGCCGGAGGAGGAGCCAGCTCCCAGAGCTCCACCGAACAGCACCGAGACCAGTGAGCGATTCATGCCGTTGCACATCACCTGAGTCAGGATCAGACCCGCGGCGCCGACCATGGCACCGGCGACGATCAGAAGCTGGCTGCCGACCACAAAACCAGCTGCAGCCGCGGCCACACCGGAATAGCTGTTGAGCAGAGAGATCACCACAGGCATGTCTGCGCCGCCGATCGGCAGGGTGACGCCGATGCCCAGCAGGCCGGAGGCGATCACGAGCAACCACAACGCGGCCTGACTGCTGCCAGCGGAAGCGATCAACTTGATCGCAGCCACCAGACAGACAACAGCCAGAGCGATGTTGACCAGATGGCGGAGCTTGCTCTGCATCCAGGGGGGCGTTGAAAGCCAGCCCTGAAGCTTGGCCATTGCCACGATCGAACCTGTGAAGGTGATCGAGCCAACGAAGACGGAGATCACAATCGACACAACCGCCACGAGCGTGCCGTCATCAAGCGTTCCGGGGAACAGTGCCGCTGCCAGGGCCACCAACAGCGATGACATGCCGCCACAGCCGTTGAACAGCGCCACGGTTTCGGGCATGGAGGTCATGGGAACCCGCTGGGCCGTGATTGCACCCAGCACTCCACCGACAAGTGTGCCGACGATGATCCAAGCCCAGGCCTGCCCATCGAAGCTTGGTGTGCCCACGTAACTGATCAAGAGACCAATCACAGCGAGTGCCATGGCCACAGCGGCAAGCTGATTGGCACTGCGCGCGGAGCGCACTTTGGAAAGACCTTTGATGCCGAGTGCCAGCAGCAGAACAGCGACAAGGTCGATGGCGTAGTTCAGGAACTCCATCAGCTGTTCTCCTTGCGTGCGGGCTTGCGGCTGAACATGGCGAGCATGCGGTCGGTGACCAGGAAGCCGCCGATCACGTTGAAGAGAGCGAAGCCAAGCGAGACCGAGCCGAGAACCAGCAGAGGAGTGCTTCCATCGGCTTTGATGATCGCGGTGAGTGCGGCCAGCATCGTGATGCCGGAGATGGCATTGGCACCACTCATCAATGGCGTGTGCAGCGTGGGGGGAACCTTGCCGATCAGCTCGAAGCCGAGCAGGCTTCCCAACAGCAGCACCCAGAGGGCATTCACCAGAGGTGGTGTTTGGGAGGCCGTGGCCGCACCCATGAGAAAAAGGGAATCCATCAATTGGCTCCAGGGGTGAGAACGTCTCCGCGGCGGATGGTGCCGTCCTGACTGATCAGGCATCCGGCAATCAGCTCGTCTTCGCTGTCGAGAGTGAGCTGACCATCCTTCAGCGTCGGTTGAAGCAAGGCCAGCAGATTGCGGGCGTACATCGCACTGGCGTGATTGGGAACCGTGCAGGGCAGATCGTTGGCACCGATCAGCTTCACGCCGTTGCGATCCACGGTCTTCGAGGCAACGGTGTCGGCACAGTTACCTCCCTGGGCAACCGCCAGATCCACAACCACAGCTCCCGGGCGCATGCGATCCAGCATGTCCTCACTGATCAGCCGTGGAGCACGACGACCTGGAACCTGAGCCGTGCAGATGGCCACATCAGCCTCGGCCAACTGGTCTGAAAGCTGCTGGCGTTGCGCTGCCAGGAAAGCATCAGAGGCCTGCTTGGCATAGCCACCGGACTCCGCAGGCTTGTCCTCCATCTCAGGAGGATCGATGAAACGGGCACCAAGCGATTCCACCTGTTCCTTCACCGCAGGGCGAATGTCGCTGACATAGACAACGGCACCGAGCCGGCGTGCTGTGGCAACCGCTTGCAGGCCAGCCACTCCGGCGCCCAGAATCACAACGCGAGCCGGCTGAACAGTGCCGGCCGCCGTCATCAGCATCGGGAAATAACGGTCCAGGGCCGCGGAGGCCAGCAGCACCGACTTGTAGCCGGCGATATTGGCCTGAGACGACAATGCATCAGCGGACTGAGCACGGCTGATGCGAGGAAGCAGCTCAAGGGCCATGGCCGACAGACCTGCTTGTTGCAGATCCGCAGCCAGCTCCGCATTCGCATAGGGAGCGAGTAGACCCACCACCAGAGCCCCGCGACGGAGCTGATTGAAGGTCTTCGTCGCGGGTGACTGAACACAGAGCAACACATCGGCCTGAGACCAGGCCGTGCTGTCTCCGCAGGGCACAAGCTCCGCTCCGGCCTCGGCATACGCCTGATCCAGATAGCCGGAAGATTGTCCAGCCCCCTTCTCGAGAACGACTCTGCAACCGAGTGCAGTGAATTTCTTGACGGTTTCCGGAGAGGCCGCAACGCGGGTTTCGCCCGCTGCGGTCTCCACCGGGATCAACAGTATGGGCAAGATCGTGATGCCGCCGACCCAGTCGAGATTACGAGGTCACGGGTTGAGGAGGCCTGCATCTTTTCTGAAGAAGGGAGTTTGACCCTGAAGCCTGTAGCTAGGGAGAGGGTCCTGTCTGCAACAGCATGGGACTCACCGCAATCGAATGCCCTGATGGCGTTTGCCACAGCCACCACGGCGGTCATGCCGTGGACCGCATCACGATGGAACACCTTCTGGCTGAACACGGCCGCGAATGGTGCGAGCGCCTGGCGGAACGGATTTATGAAATGTCGGTGGACACGTTCTCCCAGACCGTGATGCCAAGCCTGCATGCAGCGGGCTGGCAGCGACGTCATCTCGACTGGGAGTTCAAACTCAGGGAGCTGGATTCCGAGCCGGATCGCACCCTGGTGGATGGAATCATCAACGCCACCGAGAGCTTTCTGCGCAGCAGTGAGGTGCATCGCCTCTTCATCCAGGAGCTCGTCCAAGGAACATTCGATGAAGCCTCTGACGACCACCTGCGCGCGGAAGCCGTACGGCATTTGATCGAGAAGGAAATCCTGACGCTTCTTGAAGAGAACAGAGCTGAACTGATGAAGCGACTGACAGCAAGAATCCTGGAACCGGCAGGCGGGCAGGTTGATCGTGCTCAGAAGGCCGCTTCCGAAGGCTTCATGGAAGTGGAACGATTGCTCTGCAATCACACCGAATCGCTCTGAGATCTTGAGCAGTCTTTGAGCAAGGAGCTTCAGAACATCGGCTGAAGCTCCTCCTCCACCGCTAACGCCTGCGGACGACGGCCCTTGCCGTGGAGAAGCCGCGCGCGAAGAATCAGCGGGTCAAGGTCGCATTCCAATGGCCAGCAACGCTCTAGACAGCGGCGAGACTCTGGACTGGATGAGTAACGGAGGAGGCTTCTGGCCATGGCGGCAGGGGGCCGAACCCCAGGGGCTGATGGTCGGAAGTTAAGGGTGGCGCAACCGATTGGAATGGTTAGAAAGACCTATCTTTCAACGCCGCCATCAACACTCCGTCCTTCGCTCTTGGTGCCGGGCTTCCATCCCGGCCGATTCGGCCCAGGCAATGGCAGCAGCAGCTCATCCAACTGCTGCGCAGGCGGCTGGACCCAGGGACGACTGCGGCCCGAGATGTTCTGATTCATGCCGGTCCAGGCGCTGGCAAAACTCTTGGCGCCTTGCTGTCTTTTCAGGTGATGCAGTCGGAGGGCAGGCTTCAACGCGCTGTGATCTTCTGCCATCGCACCTCGATCCTCAGCCAGTGGCAGGGTGCTGCAGCCCAGCTGGGACTGCAGCTTGATCTCTGGAACGGGCCTGACAGCGCCTCAGAAGCCGCGGACGGATGGCTGCTCAGCTACCAGGGTGCCGGACGCCAGCAGGAGGCCCTGAAAGCCGAACTCAGCCGCTGGAACCAGCAACTGCTGCTGGCCATCGCCGACGAAGCGCATCATCTGGGAGTGGACCCCGATGAACCAGACGGCCCGGTTTGGGGACGAACATTTCTGGAGCTCAGCAGCCATGCCCGCTTGCGTCTGGGTTTAACGGGAACACCGTTTCGTGCCGACAACCTGGCGTTCTGCGCCGCCCGAAGGGTGCGGGTGGAGGAAGCCGGTCAGCTGGTGGAACAGATCCATCCCGATCTTTCCGTCGAACCCCGAGAACTGATCGAAGCCGGTGATGTTCGTCCTCTCGAATTTCGTTTTCAAGACGGCTGGGTGGAACACGCTCAGGAAGGACTGCCGGACCGAGAGGTTTCGCCACTGTCAGCTGAGCAGAGAGAGAGCTGGAGAGCCAGGAATCTGCGCCGCGCCATTCGTCTTTCCGACAGCAGCAGCATTGCCCAGCTGCTGCTGCTGAGAGCCCGAACCAAGCTCGAAAGTGTTCGCCAACGTCACCCGCGCGCAGGCGGACTGGTGATCGCCCGCGATATCGAGCATGCCCGCAGCATCACCTTGCTGCTGGAGGAGGAAGGTGATCAGGTCGATCTGGTGCATTCCCAGGACCCAGGAGCACCTGAACGCCTCAATGGCTTTCAGAGCGGTGACGCCGACTGGCTGGTGAGCATTGACATGTGCGCGGAAGGATTCGATGCCTCTCGGCTGAGGGTGGTCGCCTATCTGACCACCGTGGTGACGCGCAGTCGTTTCGTTCAGGGAATCACCAGAGCCGTGCGCATGTGCGGTGAAAGAGCCTCACTGGAAGCGGTTCCGCGTGAACCTTCCTATGTGTTCGCTCCTGCGGATCCATTGCTGATGCAATACGCCCGCAGCTGGTCTCTGTCTGAGCCCTACCGCATTGCAGCTCCGCAAAGCGCCGAGGACAACGACAGCAACCTGGGATGTGACTGGCGAGGTCCATCGCTGCCGATGGAAGCGATTGAGGACGGCGCGGGCGCTGTGATCAGGATGCGAACCCCACAGTTACCCAGTTTTTTGCAGCGCTGAAAACATTCTTTCCCAAGAAAAAATGCGACATTCTGCGAAATTCGGCCCAATTTGGACCCATCAACCATCAGCCTGGTCGCCATCTGGGAGACAGACATGGACGCAGCAATTGAACGTCGAGTCAACGTTGCCACCTGCTGGGCAACAACCCGGATTGCCGTTCTGGACAGTGCTGAGCGCTATGAAGACAGCTATGCACTCACGCAGGAATTCAGAGAATGGATTACCTGCTTAGGGGAGCACCCTGAACTCCTTGAGGACTCAGTCTTGAGTGTTCAGCGAACACAAGGGAAACACCATCACCTGGAACTTGACGGAGCAACAGACGGAGCTGTTGAAATCTAAAGAAAGGCTGAAATTTGTATCGAAACCTTGAGGCATTTCGGTCCAATTTGTACATCTGAGTTGAACAAATTTCACTCAAACTGATGATTTGATCGCTTTCGGTGTTCCCGCTGGCGAGACGTTGCGGACATTAAAGTCATCTCATAGTCATTCCGGATAAGCATGGCGGTTGAGAATTTGGTGATTGTGGGGTCCGGCCCAGCCGGCTACACCGCTGCCATCTATGCCGCCCGCGCCAATCTCAATCCTCTTTTGATCACAGGGTTTCAGAGGGGGGGAATCCCTGGTGGCCAGCTGATGACCACCACCCATGTTGAAAATTTCCCCGGCTTCCCTGACGGTGTTCTCGGTCCAGACCTGATGGACTTGATGAAAGCCCAGGCCACGCGCTGGGGAACAAGGCTGCTTGAAGCTGACGCCGACCGCATTGATCTCAGCCAGCGTCCTTACCGGATCGAAGTTGAAGGTCAGATCGTTGAATCGCAATCCGTGATCATCGCCACAGGGGCCAGCGCCAATCGCCTCGGACTGCCGAATGAGCAGCGCTTCTGGAGCAAGGGCATCAGCGCCTGTGCCATCTGCGATGGCGCCACACCTCAGTTCCGCAACGAGGAATTAGCCGTGGTCGGCGGGGGCGATTCAGCTTGTGAGGAAGCCGTCTATCTCACCAAATACGGCAGCCATGTCCATCTGCTGGTGCGTTCAGACCGTCTGCGCGCCAGTGCAGCAATGAGCGACCGCGTTAAGGCCAACCCCCAGATCAGCGTGCACTGGAACACTCAGGTGAGCGACGTTCAAGGTGATGACTGGCTAAGCAGCCTCAACCTGCATCGACGTGACAGCGGACTCGACGAGGAGCTGGCTGTTCGGGGCATGTTTTATGCCATCGGACACACGCCCAACACAGAACTGGTTCGCGACCAGCTCGACTGCGATCCCATCGGTTACCTGGTCACCCAACCGGGTCGGCCGGAAACCTCCATGGAGGGCGTGTTCGCAGCAGGTGATGTCGCTGATGGAGAGTGGCGTCAGGGTGTCACAGCCGCTGGCAGTGGCTGTCAGGCCGCCCTCGCCGCCGAACGCTGGCTCTCTCATCACAATCTGGCAACACTGGTCAGCAGGGAACAGGCCGAACCAGCCAAAGCAGAAACACCAAAGACCACAGCTGAAACCACTGAGGCCACCTACGACTCCAACGCCCTCTGGCAGAAAGGCAGCTATGCCTTGCGAAAGCTTTATCACGACAGCACTCGGCCACTGCTGGTCGTCTATACATCGCCGAGCTGCGGACCCTGCCATGTGCTCAAACCCCAGCTGAAGCGAGTGCTTGATGAGCTGCACGGGGAAGCCCAGGGAATTGAAATCGATATCGAAGCTGACCAGGAGATCGCACAGCAGGCCGGAGTGAACGGCACTCCGACCGTTCAGCTGTTTTTCGACAAGCAACTGAAGCAGCAGTGGCGTGGTGTGAAGCAGCGCAGTGAGTTCATGGACTCAATCCGCTCGGTGCTCAGCAAAGCCTGAGTCTCAACGGCGACGAGGCCCACCCGGACGGTTACCACCGGGACGTCCTCCGGGTGCACCGGCGTTGCGCTCCCTATAGGTGATCCGGCCACGGGTCAGGTCATAAGGGCTGATCTCCACCAGCACTTTGTCTCCGGCCAGCAATTTGATTCTGAACTTGGTGAGCTTGCCAGCGGCGCGGCAAAGGCATTGATGACCTGCGGGCTGCTCCAGGGTCACCAGGTAAAACCCGTTGCCCTGTTCCTTCTCGATCACACCCGAGGTTTCAATCATGCGCCGGCATTGACCTGCAAATCGTTTCCGCATTTTAGGAGGCCGCCTGCTGTCTGAGCAGCCCCAAGACAGGTGACCTCTCCCTAAGGTCGGCTGATCCTGAAACAAGCCGATGATTCTCCCTCCCCTCTCCATGGATCTGGGGCTGCTGATGATTTCCATCGGTGCTGTGAACCTGTGGCGTGCCCGCCAGAAATCCACCTAACCTTCTGGAAACGCCAAAACGCCGTGTCCGAGTCCGCTCTCGCCTCTTTCGTAAACCTGACGCAGTCTGATTCCCAGGTCCGCGATCAGGTGCGTCAGGCAGCGACTCCCATGCATGTGGTGAACCTGGCAAAGGAAAAAGGTCACGTGTTCACCCAGGCCACCATGATGAAAATGCAGGCCGAAAAAATGAAGCACCTGCACGATGATCATCTCAACGATGTCTCCAGCTGGGGCGAAGCGCTGTTGATCTGCTTCGGCGAACACTCCTGACACTTCTGCTTCACAAGCCATACGGAGTCCTGAGCCAGTTCACACCGGAAGCCGGCAGCCGATGGGGCTGCCTTGCCGACTGGGTGAATGTCCCTGATGTCTATGCGGCAGGTCGTCTGGACGCTGACAGCGAAGGGTTGCTCCTGCTCACCGCCGATGGTCGTCTGCAACAGCGACTGACAGATCCACGTTTCGGCCATTGGCGCACTTACTGGGTGCAGGTGGAGGGCAACCCCGGCCAACAGCAGCTGGATGCCCTTTGCGATGGGGTGATGGTCAAACAGCAGCTCACCAGGCCTGCAAGAGCTCAACGTCTTGCTGCTGAACACCAGCAGACACTCAGGGAACGCAACCCTCCCATCCGCACCAGGCGAAGCATTCCCACCACCTGGTTGCAACTCAGCCTGAGGGAAGGGCGCAACCGCCAGGTGCGTCGCATGACGGCGTCCGTTGGGCTGCCAACGTTGCGACTGATCCGCCACAGCATTGATCTGATGGATGGAGGACCACCGCTCAACCTCAGCGGCCTCGCGTCAGGTCAATGGCGCGAGGTCACGTCCGACGAGGATCAACGCCTTGGAGCCCTGCTCAAACGGCAGCCAAGACGCCGGTGAGCGTGACAGCACGGAATTCGATGCCTTCCACAACACGCCAGGGCTGCTCGGAGCGGTCGGCGTAGCTCACCTTCTCAAAGCCGAGTGCACGGAAATCAGCGAGGAAGGCGTCCTCCTCCCAGGCACCACTGATGCAACCGCTCCAGAGATCTGGATCTTGTTGAAGGTGCTGTGGAACAGGGCGATCACAGACAATGTCGCTGATGGCGACGCGGCCTGAGGGACGCAGCACTCTGCGGATGTTGGCGAGCAGAGCCGAACGTGCTGAAGGATTCACCAGATTGAGCACACAATTGCTGAGTACCACATCCACACTGGCTGAGGGAATCAGCAGCTCACCCGTCGGGGTTGGCGCATCCAGGGCTTCGATCGCCCCCTCCAGAAAACGAACGTTGCTGTAACCGATTCTCTCGGCCACCACAGGCGCGGCAGCTCGGGCAAGTTCCAGCATGTCGGCATTGCGATCCACGCCAATCACAGCGCCACGGCCACCCACGACCTGGGCACAGATAAAGGCATTTTTGCCGCTGCCACTGCCCAGATCCAGCACGGTGTCACCGGAACGAACCCAACGCGTCGGGTCGCCGCAGCCGTAATCACGCTCCACCACCTCCTCGGGGATGACTTGGAGCAAGGACGCATCAAAGGCGACTGGCGTACACAGGCAGGCTTCCTGCTCCAGTGCTGCAGCTCCATAGCGTTCTTCAACGGCCTGGGTCTGATCCAGAGCCGGTCCACAACATCCTTCGCTCATCAGCCGAGGGCCTCCAGCAATTCGCGCACAGTCGACCACTGACCGTAGTAGTAATTCGCGCTCGCTCGGCGGTCGCTGTCCTCAAGGCTGTCGAAGGCATCGAAGCCAACATTGCGCCAGAGATCATGGCCACAGGCGCGATCGAGCTCCGTCTCGGCTTCACGGGCAAGGTTGTCGAGACGTCGCTGCAGATTCTTGACTTGAGCGGCAGACATCTTCAGGGAAGGCAGATGGGATCAATGTATCGAACTGACTAGTACGCATCAACTAGTTGGGCGAAGTTCGGCTTCAATCAGAACGGCAGTTTCTTCTTGGCGTCCTTGTCGAGATCGGCTTCCATCGCCCTGAGTCGCTTGAGGATGGAGTCGTAGTACTCCTTGACATAGTCCTCAAGGTGAGTGATCTCGCCGGGATCAATGCCGAAGCTCTGGTAGGTCTCTTCCATCGGTGCATCCATCGAAACACCACCTCCCGACACCTCAGCAAATGCCAAACGCTCGGCCACGTTCACGGCAGGCTCAAAGAAGGAACACATCCCTTCGGTGAATCGCATGATGAAGGAGGGGACTCGAAACACTCGCGCAGACTTATCAGCAGCGCGTTCGCAGAGCTGAACAACCTCACCGCTGTTCCAGGCCTTGGGCCCGACCACAGGAAATGTCTTGCGCACCGTCTCCTCATGGTCGAGTGCAGCCACGGCGAAACGTGCCATGTCCTGGGTGTTCATATAGGCGATGGAGGTGGGACTGCCGCTCACCCAAACGGTCTGACTCTCCAGGACAGGAATGGCGAACTGACTGATCACGCCCTGCATGAACGCCACTCCCTGAAGAATGGTGTAATCAAATTCTGATTCCCTCAGAAGTTTCTCAGTGCAGTACTTGATGTCCATCAACGGCACATCACGATGCTGTTCCGCATCAAGAAGCGAGAGGAACACGAAACGGTTGACTCCTGCGCGCTCACAGGCTCTGAGCAGATTGAGTTTTCCGTCCCAGTCTGTTTGATAGATGCTCTTGGGGTCGTCGGGGCGGCTGGTGGCCGCATCGATCACGGCATCCACTCCGTCGAGGGCGTAATCAAGGCTGGCTGGATTGAGCAGATCACCTCGAGTGAGCTCACAACCCCACTCCTGCAGGAAAGGTGCTTTCCGTGGGATTCGCACCATGCAGCGAACGTCATGACCTTGATCGAGAGCCCTGCGGGCGATCTGCCTGCCCAAGGTTCCTGTTCCACCGACCACAAGAACCTGCATAGGGCTTTCAAAGTCCAGCGAGGAGCTTAGTTGGCGTTCCCGCGCACTGCGGAGATCAGTCCTTCTGAAGCTTCAGCAGCAGGGCCCCACCCGCCAGACCCACGGGAATGAGCACCCAAAACACAGCTGCAATTCCGAAAATCTCCGAAGCCATCGAACAGCGCTCTGAATCAGCACCTATTTAACGATCTCCAGTCATGTGTTCAACGCATTGTTGTAATAACTCAGCCATCGGCGCATCGGTGCGCAACTGGCCGGTCATCACGGCGCTGGGGCATGCCTTGTGACCTGAGCTCAGCAGCGACTGAACCAGCTCCTCCAGCGGAGGTGGTCCGGCAAGAGAGAGCCGACTGGCAAGCTCAGCGGTGGACCAGCAGCAAACCGGCAATCCGCAGTCCCTCTGCAGGCGTAGCAGCAGACGCCGCCCAGCAGTTGACAGGGTCTCTGGCTGCGAGCCGGCAAGGTTGAGCAACTGATCCAGAACTGCAGGCATCTGCAGAGGCCCAATCCAGAGCGGTCCTGTCACCGACCATCTGCCCTTGCCATCCGTGCAGCGACAGGATCTCCAGCCCGAGAGCTTCAACAGCGATTGCACCGCTTGATCCCCACAGCGCTCGCATCGTGCCAGCAGACCCAGCTGCAACTCCTCATCAGCGGCCAGGCGCTGGCGCAACCGCACCACAAGCCGGAATGTGCGTCCTTCACTGAAACTGGCAATGGGTTCAAGCCCCCGGCCTGATTGCCAGGCTTCTCTGGCCAGCACTGCCAGCTGAAGTCGCAGAGCCAGCTCCCAGCTGGCGGGATGGGCTCGCGCTGCTGCCCCGAAATGACGCAGCGCCGCACGGCGGTCATGGCCGGTTGGCGAACGTCCATCCGTGCTGGCGAGAACAAGCAACCCGTTAAAGCGCAGCACGGCCAAGGCCGACTGAAGCAGGGGATTTGGACAACCGAAGGCATCCAGATCAATCAGATCGAAGAAGGTCTGATCGAGGTAGGCCTGGCGCAGCAAACGCTCCGCAGCCCAGCTGGAGTTCGTTAACGACACACCACGAACACCCTGCAGAAGCTGAAGGTTCGATGCCAGCAATGAGCTGCGATCTGGATCGGCATCGTTCAACCAAAGCTCCAGATCGGGTCTGGATTCGGGACAAGCTTCGAGACCCCAGCGGAGACCACGGATTCCACAACCGGCCATCAGGTCAAGCCAGCGCAGTGGCCGTTGCGCCCCTGACGCCTGCTGAGCCGCCAACAGAACCGAAAGATCCCTTGAGGGTCGCGAATCCCTGCGGAAAAAACCGGATCCCGTCTGCAGACAGACAGCTCCTTCGCGATAGTGAGAATCCGGCGCTTCCAGGTGCGTGCACGCAACCGCTCTCCAGCCTGCCTCCACCGGTGCCGACTGGGGAGAAGCCAGCACATGGCGATGGAAGGACCTCAGCTGTCACTGGCGGGTTCTCGGGCACCCCTCGGCTCCGCCCATCGTGCTGATTCACGGCTTTGGCGCCAGCAGCAGCCACTGGAGACATAACGCCGGAGCCCTTGCCACAGCTGGCTATCGGGTGTTCAGTCTCGACCTGATCGGCTTCGGACGCTCCGACCAGCCCGGACTCAATCGGCACTTCTCACTCGACAACAGATTGTGGTCGAGGCAACTGGCCGCATTTCTCGAAGAGGTGGTTCAGCAACCGGCGGTGCTTGTGGGCAACTCTCTCGGGGGCCTCACGGTTCTGACCACCGCTGCGCTGCGACCCGAACTGGTGAAAGCGGCCGTCGCAGCGCCTCTACCGGACCCCACCCTGCTGCGCCCCCTGCAACAACAGCCGTCCCGATGGCTGGTGCGGTTGCGCCGCATCACGGTGACAGCGATCTGCCGCCTGTTGCCGCTGGAACTGATCGTGCCGCTGATCGCGCGAACTCCTCTGCTGCGGGCCGGGCTTCAGGGTGCTTATCAGCGATCAATTCGAGCCGACCGGGAGTTGCAGGCCCTGATCGCCCAACCTGCCCTCAGGGTGACAGCTGCCAGAAGCCTTCGTGCCATGAGTGTGGGCATGGCTCTCCGCCCCCGAGACGCCACCGCCCCCGTGCTGCTGCAAAGGCTGAAGGCCATGGGCAACGCTCCTCCGGTGCTGTTGCTTTGGGGACGCCAGGACCGATTCGTGCCGCTGATGATCGGCGAATTGGTCAGATCCCAGCACCCATGGGTGGAGCTCAAGGTGATCGAAAACGCCGGCCATTGCCCCCACGACGAAACTCCAGAGCGCTTTCACCTGGAGTTGCTGCACTGGCTGGACCGTAATTTGGGAGGCACAAGCGCACCAGGGATCGGTCACCAGGCATGAAGCACACTCTGTCGGTTCTGGTGGAGGACGAATCCGGCGCCCTCAGCCGTATCGCCGGCCTGTTCGCTCGCCGCGGCTTCAACATCGACAGCCTTGCGGTTGGTCCTGCTGAGGCTGTTGGCCGCTCACGACTGACCATGGTGGTCGAGGGTGACGAGCAGACTCTTCAACAGATGACCAAGCAGCTCGACAAGCTTGTCAACGTGCTGCAGGTTCTCGACCTCTCCCAGCGGCCTGCCGTCGAACGGGAGTTGATGTTGATGAAAGTCTCCGCGCCGGCGGCCCAGCGCAGCGCAATCCTTGAATTGGTTCAAGTTTTCAGAGCCAAGGTGGTCGACGTCGCAGACGATGCACTGACCCTCGAGGTTGTCGGTGACCCAGGAAAGCTGGTGGCTCTGGAACGACTGATGGCTCCCTACGGCATCGAAGAAATCGCCCGAACCGGCAGGGTCGCACTGGAAAGAGCGTCTGGAGTGAACACTGAAATGCTCAAGGCTTCAAGCAGTGGCGGGCGCGTGCCCGCCTGAACTTCTCGTTGATCAGAGACCTGGGGTCAACACCGAGGCTTTCTCGATGATGTCGTTCTGACGGATGGCATCCACGACATCAAGACCTTCGGTCACACGACCGAACACCGCGTAGCGACCATCCAGCTCTGGAAGGGGTTTGAGTGCGATGTAGAACTGGGCACTGGCTGAATCCGGGGCCTGGGAGCGAGCCATTGCCAGGGCGCCGCGTTGATGACTGAGTTTGAGCTGCAGAAGCTCAGTGGGGTTACTAACGACGCGGCCGTAGCGGGGCTGGTCTTCGCCGTCAAAGGACAGTTCAAGAGGCACAAAGCGGGCCTGGCCAGTGGTTGGATCCACGAAGCTGCCAGTTCCGTACTGGGACTTTGGAGTCGCGGGATCACTGGAGGACGGATCGCCGCCCTGCACCACAAATGGAACAGGGTCACGCACCACCCGATGAAAAACGGTGCCGTTGTAGGCACCCCTTTGCACCAGATCCAGGAAATTTCCAGCCGTCGCAGGAGCGGCATCGCCATCGAGCTCCAGGGTGATCGAGCCCTTGCTGGTGGTGAGCTCAACGCTGGCCTTGCCCTGAAGACAAGGACTGCTGGCTTGCTCGCAACCAACCGGTATTGAGGCCGTTGTGCTGGACGCACAGCTCACCAGCAGAGGCAGACACAAGGCAAGTGCCAGCAGCGTCTTGAGAGATTGACGAATCATGATCATTCAGAGCCCTTCCAAATTCACATTCAAGAAGCGTGCAAGTTCAGCGCCGTCCTGCTCGAGTTGAGCCAGAGGAAGTGGCTCGCCCACTCGGGTGAGGGGCATGTCGCGTCGACCCTGAACGCGCAACGACACACGGCGTCGAGTGTTGAAGCCGTCTCGGACCTCGACCTTGACAGCCTTGATGTCTTTGATCGGTATCTCAACACTGATGGGCTTGCGAAAACCTCGGCGGGAAATGGTCACGACTCCTGAGGATTTATCGAAACGATTCATGCCGGCACCCACGTCAATGGCGATCACCGTCCATAAATAAGTGGCCAGAAGGGCTGCAGCGATGCTGTACAGCCCCATCACCAGGCCCTGGGGAACGAACACGAGTCCTGCAGGGTGACCGAGAGGAAGCAGATCACGCCCTAAATAACTGGAGAGCGAGGCGAACAGAAAGCCGACACCACCAGTGGTGACCATGGCGGCAACCAAGACATTGGACAGCCGCCGTGAACCGACGACAGGTTGTTCAAGCAGATCAGCGGCCATCACAGCCCGGAAGCAGCGCCCATTGTGACCGCTGAAGCGGCATCGATGCCGACGTTCGGCAGCTCTGCCACAAAGGCTGAAACCAAAGCGAAAGAAACCCCGAAGAAATGTTCCGATACAAGGGGTTTCAGGTGCAGGGATTCGCCCCCGCAACCCTCTCTGAAATTGTTAAGGTCGCCGGGTATCCCACAGCCTGCGGCTATCCGCACCCGTTCTCACTCATGACGATCGCTGTAGGACGCGCGCCACAGCGGGGATGGTTTGACGTCCTCGATGACTGGCTCAAGCGCGACCGCTTCGTTTTTGTCGGCTGGTCCGGCATTCTTCTCTTCCCAACGGCCTATCTGGCCATCGGTGGCTGGCTCACAGGCACCACCTTTGTCACCTCCTGGTACACCCACGGCATCGCCTCGTCGTACCTGGAAGGTTGCAACTTCCTGACCGCTGCTGTGTCCACCCCCGCTGATGCGATGGGTCACAGCCTTCTGTTGCTCTGGGGCCCTGAAGCCCAGGGTGACTTCGTTCGCTGGTGTCAGCTCGGCGGCCTCTGGGCCTTCGTTGCACTGCACGGTGCTTTCGCACTGATCGGCTTCATGTTGCGTCAGTTCGAGATTGCCCGTCTGGTCGGCATCCGTCCTTACAACGCCATCGCCTTCTCCGGTCCGATTGCGGTGTTCGTCAGTGTCTTCCTGATGTACCCCCTCGGCCAGAGCAGCTGGTTCTTCGCGCCCTCCTTCGGTGTGGCAGCGATCTTCCGCTTCCTCCTCTTCCTGCAGGGTTTCCACAACTGGACCCTCAACCCCTTCCACATGATGGGCGTCGCCGGCATTCTCGGCGGTGCACTGCTTTGCGCCATTCACGGTGCAACGGTGGAAAACACCTTGTTTGAGGATGGTGAGCAGGCCAACACCTTCAAGGCGTTCGAGCCCACCCAGGAAGAAGAGACCTATTCGATGGTCACCGCCAACCGCTTCTGGAGTCAGATCTTCGGTATCGCCTTCTCCAACAAGCGCTGGCTGCACTTCTTCATGCTGTTCGTGCCTGTGATGGGTCTGTGGACCAGCTCCATCGGCATCATCGGCCTGGCCCTCAACCTGCGCGCCTATGACTTCGTGTCACAGGAAATCCGCGCTGCAGAAGATCCCGAATTCGAGACCTTCTACACCAAAAACATCCTTCTGAATGAAGGTCTGCGTGCCTGGATGGCACCGGCTGACCAGCCGCACGAAAACTTCGTCTTCCCTGAAGAGGTTCTGCCCCGTGGAAACGCCCTTTAATTCCGGTCTTATCGCCACTGGCGGTAAAGACCTCGACTCCACCGGCTATGCCTGGTGGGCCGGCAATGCCCGTCTGATCAACCTTTCAGGCCGTCTGCTGGGTGCCCACGTGGCCCACGCAGGTCTGATGGTGTTCTGGGCCGGCGCCATGATGCTGTTCGAGGTGAGCCATTTCACCTTCGACAAGCCCATGTACGAACAGGGTCTGATCCTGTTCCCCCACGTCGCCACACTCGGTTACGGCGTGGGTCCCGGTGGCGAAGTCACCGACCTGTTCCCTTTCTTTGTCGTCGGTGTTCTGCACCTGATCAGTTCCGCTGTGCTTGGTCTCGGCGGTCTGTATCACGCTCTTCGCGGACCTGAAATCCTGGAGAACTACTCCACGTTCTTCTCCCAGGACTGGCGCGACAAGAATCAGATGACCAACATCATTGGTTACCACCTGATCCTTCTCGGCGTCGGCTGTTTGCTCCTGGTCTTCAAGGCCATGTTCTTTGGCGGCGTCTATGACACCTGGGCTCCGGGCGGCGGCGATGTCCGTCTGATCACCAACCCGACTCTCGATCCGGGTGTGATTTTCGGCTACCTGTTCCGCGCTCCCTTCGGTGGGGAAGGCTGGATCATCGGTGTGAACTCCATGGAGGACATCATCGGTGGCCACATCTGGCTGGGTCTCACGTTGATTTCAGGTGGTATCTGGCATGTCACCACCAAGCCTTTCGGCTGGGTGCGTCGCGCCTTCATCTGGAATGGTGAGGCATATCTGAGCTACAGCCTTGGTGCTCTGAGCTTCATGAGCTTCATCGCCTCGGCCTACATCTGGTTCAACAACACCGCTTATCCCTCTGAGTTCTACGGCCCCACCAACGCCGAATCTTCACAGGCTCAGAGTTTCACCTTCCTGGTGAGAGACCAGCGTCTCGGCGCCAACATCGGCTCCGCCATGGGCCCAACAGGCCTCGGTAAGTACCTGATGCGTTCACCCACCGGCGAAATCATCTTCGGTGGTGAAACGATGCGTTTCTGGGATTTCCGCGGTCCCTGGCTTGAACCCCTGCGTGGACCTAACGGCCTGAGTCTCGACAAGCTTCAGAACGACATCCAGCCCTGGCAGGTTCGTCGTGCTGCCGAGTACATGACTCACGCCCCCAACGCATCCCTGAATTCCGTTGGCGGCATTATCACCGAACCCAACTCGGTGAACTTCGTGAACATCCGCCAGTGGCTTGCAGCGACTCAGTTCGTTCTCGCCTTCTTCTTCCTGGTGGGTCACCTCTGGCATGCAGGACGCGCGCGTGCTGCTGCTGCAGGTTTCGAGAAGGGTATCGACCGTTCGGCAGAGCCTTCATTGGCTATGCCAGACCTCGACTGATCACCACGATCAGACCCAATCGAGATCACATCTTTCGATCGTCATCCAGCCCCACTTCACAGTGGGGCTTTTTTAATGGAAGCAGTAGGAACAACGCTTCCATGAACAGCTGAGAAAATAGCGGCTGAAAACAGCGGCTAAAGAATTCCAAGCTTGGAATCAGCCATAACAATCAATAGAGGCAAGCCAATCAGCTACTGCCGAGAATCCATCCAATCGCGATCAATCAGATCATCAGATCAAACCAATCAACGAACAAGTGACGATGATTGCTGACCAACTTCAGAATCCATACGTTTGATAAGCCGATCAATCATGATGCGTTGATCATCAAGGCGCGACTTCATCTCGGAGAGCATCAACAAAAGACGACGCTCGCTTTCTTTCTTCTCTTCAAGAAGGGTTTCAAGGGTTGCAATGCGTCGATCAGCATCTCCGACTTCTGTTGAAGTTAAACGCTTGATCTCCGCTTCAAGTTCTACAAGCCGATCGCGAAGCACCTCAATTTCAGACGACTCTTGGGTTCGAAGGGCAGCAACAACAGGTGGCTCAACCTGATCAGAAGAACGATCCAACACTGGAATATCGACACCAGCACCAAGGACTTCTTTGGCCGAGACTGTCATGCCATTCATACCTGGAATGCTCGACAACTGATCCGTCTGGGCCTTGGGAGGTCTGCCACCAAAGCCAAAAGAAAATCCAATCCTCCCCATCAATGGACCGCCAAGCGTATTAGTTGGCGTCGATGCCAAACCAGCGTTGAGGAAGAAACGTTCTTGCATTTTCACTGCGCAACCAAATGCACCAGCAAACTGATTGCCGTAGACACCTGTGCCGATTCCGCAGCGGAGATTTTCCTCGGGAAGGAGTGTGGTCTGAGGGATAGCACCCAATGACGCACTTAAGGCACCAACAGCACTCACCGTGTCCAGAAGCTCGTCGACACTGAACGTTGAAGTTCCCAGATTGCCTTTGACATCTGAAGTGACAAAACGCTTTTCACCTATTTCTTGATATTTGTCGTTAACAAAGCCCGAACGAGGATTCGCCAAACCAGGCAAATAATATGGAGACTTTTTCGTTCCTAAAGAAATCTGATGGTCTTTCGTTGTAACAGCATCATCACCTAATGCTGTCGCAGCATAGTGACGTGCATAAGCCCCACTTCCTATGGCAGCAGAGCGTTCTGCCGCTGCATTGGAAGAAGGTCCAAGCGCAATTGAATTCGAAGCTATCGCACTCGAGTTGAAACCAAGTGCAGTGGCATAAGAACTTTGAGCTCGGGAAAGCTCACCAATAGCAACAACACTGGTGCCGTTGGCAAAAGCATTGGTTCCTATGGCAACAACATTTGTGTTGTAACCCAGAGCTCGAGCCCCAGTACCAATCGCGATCACATTGCGTCCTTCGGCAACTGCATTAACGCCCTGGGCCATTGCGTTAAAACCGATAGCCCTGGCATTGGCTCCAGAAGCCTGAGTATTGGTTCCATTCGCTAGGGCAGAGACACCTTGTGCGAACGAATTAACCCCTAAAGCTTTGGCTCCCGGTCCTGATGCTGAAGTATTAACGCCACTGGCAGAAGACGATGTTCCCTCCGCTCGCACATTGGTGCCACTCGCTATGGCTCCAACACCAACGGCAAAGGAATTAGCCCCTGAAGCAGTGGCACCCGTTCCTGATGCGGAAGTATTCACACCAGTGGCCGAAGACGATGTACCCTCAGCGCGCACATTGGTCCCGCTGGCTGTAGCTCCAACACCAGCAGCGAATGCATTCACACCTGAAGCGCTGGAGCCGGTTCCTGATGCGGAGGTATTGAAACCACTAGCGAAAGATGATGTTCCCTCCGCACGCACATTGGTACCACTGGCAACAGCACCAACACCTTTTGCAACTGCATTAACGCCTGATGCATTAGCGCCAGTTCCCGATGCCGAAGTGTTCACTCCACAGGCAACAGCAGATGTTCCCTCCGCGCGCACATTGGTTCCATTCGCAACAGCGTTAACACCTTTTGCAAATGAATTGACGCCTAAAGATCTTGCACCTGTTCCTGAGGCAGTGACGTTATAACCATTGGCCCTGGCGCCAGTTCCAAAAGCTCGAGCATTCGGTCCGTTGGCGTTGGCTGATGTTCCAAATGCGGATGAATTCGCACCATTGGTCAGAGACTCAACTCCAACAGCGACTGAGTTAATAGATTGGGTGAAATTTGTAGTCCCGTAAGTACGAGAATTTTCGCCAATTGCTATCGAGCGAGTACCACCAGTTTGGCTCCGCGTACCAACGGCATAAGAATTAGGAGCGAGAGCGTTGGAATGGCTACCAAAGGCATATGCATTGGCCTGCATAGCCAAGGAGCAGGTACCAAATGCAGAAGCGTTGGAGGCAAAAACAGTGGCTCCATCACCAGTTTCGAGTGAATCATTGGCACTTGGTGCATCATAAGCAGCATCACCAATAGCAAATGCGCCATCACCCTCAGCTACAGCACCAACACCGATTGCGAATGCATCATTGCCCGTTGCACGTGCATTGGGACCGATCGCAAAGGAATTAATCCCACTCGCAAAGGCGTTAGGGCCAACTGCAAAAGCGTTGACCTGCTGTGCATTGGAATAGGTGCCAAACGCGAAACCATTGGTATGTGTGGCATTGGCATTGACGCCAATTGCATAAGCATCAACAGCAGTTGCACGAGCATCAACACCCATCGCAAAGCTGTTATCGCTGTTCGCGCATGAGAATTGACCGAAGGCCATCGAGTTGCGGCCAATCGCCTGAGAGCAGACCATCATCGCTGCTGCATTCTCACCAGAGGCGAAGGCTTTATATCCAATAGCCAGACTTCGGGAACCAGTGGCCTCAGAATTCGAGCCTATAGCAATGGTGAAGGTGTCATTCGCTAAAGCCCGATCACCAATAGCGATGCCTTGATTGGCATCAGCATTGGCGTAATAGCCGAGAGCAATGGTTTGATTGGCCGTTGCACTGGCAAAGCGACCAACAGCAGTCGCACTGTTCTGATTCGCGAAACTATTGAAACCGATAGCAATTGCGGAATCGGCCTGTGCATTCGAATTAGCACCAAAGGCAATCGTTTCAGCCGCATTAGCATTAGCGTTATGACCAAACGCAATGGCATCATTACCATTCGCAACTGCATTGGTGCCGAAAGCGGAGGTGTTTTTGCCTAAGGATTGACTCGCAACTCCGAAAGCAATCGATCCATCTTCAAACGCATAGGCTTTCGTTCCAAGCGCCATTGAATTGATGCCCTGAGCAATACTGTCGACACCTCCTGCAAAAGCGTTGGTCGCCTTTGCTTTGGCATCGCTTCCCAGAGCCAAACTGTTGACCCCGCTCGCATTGGCTAATGGTCCAAAAGCCAGTGCATTGATTGCAGAAGCAGTGGCAGAAACACCGACTGCATAAGCATCAGCAGCGGAAGCCACAGCGTTTCTGCCCAGTGCTGTCGAATTCGTTCCGCTGGCGTTTGCATAGTGACCAGCTGCATAAGAACTATCGGCACTTGCAAGAGCTTCAGTGCCAAGAGCCATCGAATTGGAACCAGAAGCGAAGGCTGCAGAACCTGCTGAATAGGCAGACAGGTTACTAGCGGCAGCATTAGAACCCAGTGCCATTGATGAAATGCCAGATGCATTGGCGAAAGATCCAGCTGCATAGGCTCCCTCTTTCGAGGCAGAAGCATTTGTCCCCAAAGCCAATGCTCGAAGGCCGGAGGCATTGGATAGTCGTCCTGCAGCATACGAATCAATTCCAATCGCGATGGCACCACTTCCCAGTGCCATCGAATTCAGGGCAAGTGCTGATGCATCAAAACCACCTGCAAACGAATCCTTTGAATTGGCGAGTGTGGATGTTCCAATGGCAATGGCATTCACACCAGATGCAACGGACTGAGTACCAAGCGCTGTTGCATTGTTTTCAGACGCCGTGGATTGCTCGCCAAGCGCCATTGATCCATTGGCTGTTGCTTTCGCTTTGGCACCTGCTGCAAAAGCATCATCCTGCGTTGCTTCTGATTTTTCACCCAGAGACAAAGCATTTTCGCCAAGTGCGCGAGACGATGCGCCCATCGCGGTGGAGTTAACACCGGTGGCCATGGAACGAGCGCCGTAGGCCAACGCACCGAGCTCAGTTGCTTCAGCAAGAACACCCGCTGCGATGGAATCGATGCCGGTGGCATTCGCTTGAGTACCAGTTGCCATGGCATTTTCTGCATTGGCGAAAGAACTGGTGCCATAGGCGATGCTATTGATCCCAAGTGCAGAGGCGAAGGAACCAGCTGCAAAGGCATTGGTAGTACTGGCATTGGAATTAACACCAAACGCAGTTGAATTGGCTCCCGCAGCCGCAGATTCAAGACCCAAAGCCATGGAGTCCAAACCCGTTGCTTGAGAACGCAAACCAGCGGCAAAAGCAGCATTGGTACTGGCGACGGAATCCGTACCAAGTGCCATGGTGTTGTTCGCGATCGCCGAAGCATTGGTGCCAATGGCCAGAGAATTGTTCTGAGAAGCATTGGCAGAGGCTCCAAACGCCATCGACTTCTCGGCCAATGCTGTTGAGTTCATACCAATTGCAACAGCGACGTTGCCGGAAGCCTCGGCAAACAATCCAACCGCGATTGAATTTTCACCGGTTGCTTTAGCGCTACGACCAATCGCCGTAGCATTCACTTCGTTTGCTGAGGCATTGACACCAAAAGCCATGGTGTCGGTAGACGTTGCCTGCGCGTTCGCACCAAACGACAACGCGCCAACACCTGATGACGTTGCATTGGTGCCGATCGCAACAGTATTGGTTTTAGAGGCAACTGAAACCACACCTAAAGCCGTGGAATTCGTGCCTGAGGCATTCGACTCAACACCCACTGCAGTGGAATTAGACCCTGAAGCAGTTGAGTCAACACCCAAGGCCATGGCATTCGCTCCAGTGGCATTCGAGTTCGATGCAATGGCAACAGCATTGGTGCCATCGGCATAGGCCTTAACTCCAAATGCCTGAGCATTGGCCTTCAAAGCACTTGAAAACACACCAATGGCAATGGAATTGGGTCCATCAGCAGTTGAATTAGAAGCGATGGCCAATGCATTCGTCTGATTAGCCAGAGAATTGGTGCCAAAAGCCAAAGCACTCTCAGAACGAGCATTCGCGAAAACGCCAAGGGCTACAGAGTTATTACCAGCAGCTGTGGCATTCGATGAAATAGCCGTGGCATTCACACCACTCGCCAAGGTGTTGGTGCCCAAGGCCATTGATTTTTCGCCTTGGGCATTGGACTGAACACCCAGAGCGACGCTGTCCAAACCATTGGCCAGCGCAGCAACAGCAATCGCTGTCGAGTTCACACCGGTGGCGCTGGCAGTCTTGCCCAACGCCATTGAGTTGGCACCACTGGCCGAGGCGTTAACAGCAATCGCTGTTGAGTTTGTACCAATGGACTGGGCATTGGTCCCTAATGCCAGAGAACTTTCTTCCTTCGCGAAAGATTGAACACCAATCGCAAGTGAAGATTCACCATTGGCATTTGCACTCGCACCGATAGCACCTGCATTGACACCACAAGCAACGGTGTTGGGGCCAATCACAAAAGAGTTGGTCTGGTCTGCAAAGGATTGAGCACCAATCGCGGTGGAATTCGTGCCAGAAGCACGTGAATTAGCACCAAAGGCCATGGAATTAGTGCCATTGGCTGTTGCATTGGTACCAATTGCTGAAGCATTGGTGTTGCTTGCACAAGCACTAAAACCAAGAGCAATCGAATCAACACCCGTTGAGCAGGCGGATGTTCCTATCGCCATGGAATTATTTTCGACAGCACAAGCCTTAACGCCCACTGCCATGGCATCCACACCTTGTGTGTTGGCCAAATAACCAATCGCTCCAGCACCTACGCCGTTGGCAATGGCACCTGCACCCAACACAAAGGAGTTGGCACATGTGGCAGAGGTCCCAGCTCCAATTGCAATGGCATTGGTGCCATTGGAACTGGAATTGAAACCGATCGCCGTTGAATTGGTTGCGAACGCACAGGATCCTGCACCAATGGCCACTGATCCAGAGTCATTGGTGGCTGCGCCAGCACCGAGCGCAATGGAATCCACTCCATTGGCATTCGATCCACTACCCACAGCGGTGGAGTTGACAACAGCGGATTTAGCTGAGGATCCTACCGAGATGGAATTAGTACCGGAGGAAACCGATCCACTACCTAAGGCAAGAGCATTGATTGCCGAGGCATTGGCATCCACGCCGATCGCAGTGGAATTTGCGGCGGAGGAGATGGAGCCAGTACCGACAGCCAAGGAATTCGTATCCGAAGCACTGGAACGAACACCGAGGGCGGTGGCATTGACACCAGCAGAATTAGATCCACTACCTAAAGCAAGAGCATTGATTGCGGAGGCATTGGCATCCACACCGATCGCAGTGGAATTTGCAGCGGAGGAGATGGAGCCAGTACCGACAGCTAAGGAATTCGTATCCGAAGCACTGGAACGAACACCGAGGGCGGTGGCATTGACACCAGCAGAATTAGATCCACTACCGATGGCTAAAGAATTAACTTCACTGGCAGCGGCATTGGTTCCCAATGCCATCGCATTATTTGCTGCAGCTTCAGCATTACTGCCGAGAGCCACTGCATCATTACCTGTCGCTTTTGAGCCAGCTCCGATAGCAGTCGCTCTGTTCTGGTTAGCAACAGCAGCTGAACCGAAAGCAAGCGCATCCGCGCCAGATGCTTCTGAACCAGCACCTAAAGCCACTGCATTCACACCTGTTGCTCTAGATCCCGCACCAATCGCAACGGAATTGGTTTGGGTTGCAGCTGATCCAGCACCGAATGCAAGAGAATTATTTCCCGATGCTTCTGCACCAGCCCCTGAAGCCACCGCATTCACACCTGTTGCTTTAGACCCTGCACCAATCGCAACGGCATTAGCATTATTGGCCTTAGAACCTGTACCTATAGCGATTGAATTAGTGACAGAAGCATTAGCGCCAACGCCAGTTGCTATTGCGTTTTCTCCAGTAGACGAAGATCCCGCGCCAGTTGCAATCGAGCCGGTGCTCGAGGAAATAGCAGTGAAACCAAGAGCCAATGAATTAGTTCCTGTAGCACCTGCAAAACTGCCCAAGGCAGTAGCACCCTTATCCCCATGTGCAACAGCATTCCTTCCTACGGCTGTTGAATCATTAGACTTAGAATAAGATCCATACCCAATAGCAGTGGCACCGTTAGCGTCAGCCGAAACGGTTGAATTCGCTCCAACGGCAACTGAATTTATTGCAGTGACATTCGCGCCAAAACCGACGGCTGTTGAACTCGATTCATTAACATAAGCAGAGGCTCCAATTGCAGTGGTATAGGCTTCCGTGGCATAAGATTCATATCCGATCGCGGTAGCACCAGATGAATTAGCTGCGCCATCGGCCTTAGCAGACTTACCAATTGCGGTGTCGGCGTTATATGCAGATTGAGTCGCACCTAAATCGCCAACTCCATAGCCCTGGTCGGAAGGTCCGCAATTATAAATATCAAGAGATTCTTTCTCATTAAGGCTTTGATCCCAATAGTCAAGGTCATTATCGATATGTAAATTGACATCTTCCGCGTTGATACCAGTAAATTCAATTTCTCCAGCAGCAAAAAGGTTTGCATTACCATCTGCGGTTCCTCCACCTCCACAAATCCCTCCACAATCAACAGTGCCATCAACGAGAAGTGCAGTTATTTCGCCAGAAAATTCCTCAACATCAGCACTTTCAATCGAAAGCAAGAACGCATCACCAATGACCGTAATATCTCCACCGGTAATAGAGAGGGCTTCATCACCACCAGAGGTATTGGCGCCTTTACTCGTAATGCAAGTTCCAGCCAGACCATTAGATAGATAGCCAGCTGCGGCACTGCCTACAGATTGAGCTTGACCAGCACCAGCCAAAAACTGACTTGCAGCACCTAACGAAGAAACAAACGAAGGGTAAACAGAAGAGGTGGAAACAGAAGACGAGGAAGACAACGAGCCATTTGAGTCCATATAACTTGAACTCGAAGATGACGCATTAGGAGCGTTAACACCATTCGAGTAGTACCATGATTGGTTCGAAGTATTTGCGCTATGCGCATTTCCGGTGCCCTCATGACTCCAAGTACTATTGGGAATTGGGGTGCAAGAATTAGAGGTGAAATTTGGAGCATTCCATGAAACTTGATTGCAATTTGCAGCTGCTATGGTCGTCTTATTCTGAACGCTGACCGCATAATCACCCTGCAAATACCAAACAGCATTAGAAGTAGAGCTAGTAGTGTTCGGGGAACTATATAATTTTCCATTTGGAGCAACAACAGAAGAAGAGGCGTAAAAGTCTGAAGGAGCCGCTGTCCAGTTTTGGCTACTAAGATCAGTATAGTTACTATAGTTAGTTTGCTGAGTGTAACTAATTAATGTATTGCTTAAAATACCTATCGTGATCGTATCTCCAGTGAGATTATATTCATTTGATTTAATATAACTTGCCGCAGCAGATGGACTGCTTGAGTTTGCATCTGGAACAGCCATGTATGACTTCGTGTTACTTCCAGCTACTTTGTAAGACCAAACATAACCAGACACATTGGAATTAGAAGTTGTCGCTGTTGGCGCTGAAACTGAACCGTTAGTGCCAAGCCCAGGCATGTAATAGGCGCTATCGCTTGTTCCAAGAGTGAATTGATTGGGGAGTGTTGCTGATGAGCCAGCTCCCAACGCAGTGCTATTCACTCCCGTCGCCTGTGCACCAACTCCCAATGCCGTTGAATTACTGGCTATCGCACAAGAGCTTGAGCCAACACTCAGAGCATTGCTGGCTGCTGAATTGGATCCAGGCCCAAGGGAAACGCCATTAGCGCCCGAGGCTTTTGAGCCTGAACCCAGTGAAGTCGCACCAACCGCTGAACTTACAGCTGATGTGCCAAGTGCGACTGAGTTGGTTTGATTGGAAATCGAAGCAGCGCCCAGTGCCATGGAATTGGTACCTGATGCACTGGCATTGGCGCCACCCGCAAATGCGTTAGATCCAGAAGCCTTGGTTCCAACACCGAGAGCCGTTGAATTGGTGCCATTAGCGGAGGAGTCGACACCGATCGCTGCAGCGTTCAAATCCGCCGCAGTTGCATTCGTGCCAATGGCAACAGAGTTATTACTACTTGCAGTCGAATCGCTACCAAAAGCAGCGCTATTCGCAGCCGTTGCTTGCGAACCAGCACCCACGGCCGTGGAGTTGGCTTTGCTGGCTGCAGAACTGGCGCCAATCGCCGTTGCATTCGCTCCACCGGCAACAGCTGTTGTTCCCAGTGCTGCCGCATTGGCTTGATTGGCATTGGCGCTCGTGCCAATCGCCGTCGCATTAATGCCGGAAGCATTGGCATTGGTTCCTACCGCCGTTGCATTCGCTCCACCGGCAACAGCTGTTGTTCCCAGTGCTGCCGCATTGGCTTGATTGGCATTGGCGCTCGTGCCAATCGCCGTCGCATTAATGCCGGAAGCATTGGCATTGGTTCCTACCGCCGTTGCATTCGCTCCACCGGCAACAGCTGTTGTTCCCAGTGCTGCCGCATTGGCTTGATTGGCATTGGCGCTCGTGCCAATCGCCGTCGCATTAATGCCGGAAGCATTGGCATTGGTTCCTACCGCCGTTGCATTCGCTCCACCGGCAACAGCTGTTGTTCCCAGTGCTGCCGCATTGGCTTGATTGGCATTGGCGCTCGTGCCAATCGCCGTCGCATTAATGCCGGAAGCATTGGCATTGGTTCCTACCGCCGTTGCATTCGCTCCACCGGCAACAGCTGTTGTTCCCAGTGCTGCCGCATTGGCTTGATTGGCATTGGCGCTTGTGCCAATCGCCGTCGCATTAATGCCGGAAGCATTGGCATTGGTTCCTACCGCCGTTGCATTCGCTCCACCGGCAACAGCTGTTGTTCCCAGTGCTGCCGCATTGGCTTGATTGGCATTGGCGCTTGTGCCAATCGCCGTCGCATTAATGCCGGAAGCATTGGCATTGGTTCCTACCGCCGTTGCATTCGCTTGATCTGAAGCAGAGCTTGTACCAATCGCTAATGCATTGGCATTCGATGCTGTTGCTGCCTTACCGATCGCTGTCGCCGAAGCAGCTGTTGCATTGCTTCCATTACCGATGGAGACCGAACTGTCCTGAGAGGCATTGCTCGAGAGACCCACTGCAGTCGCTGAATTCCCAGCGGCAGCGGCAGATTCACCGATAGCAACAGAATCAACTCCCGATGAGGTTGCGCCGTTGGGCGCGCTGAAACTTTCGGCGTGAAGAGCAACCTGCCCAAAAACCCATAAACCACCCTGTAGGACGGTTAAACCCAGTTTTAGAGATCGGGCTTTCACGGATGTCTACATTTCAAAAAACCTTAGAGATTTCTGAGAATCCGACATGAATTGTCAGGCTTTACAACCAATCTCAGGTAAGACTCAAAGAGTCTCCAAGATTAAAGGCAACAACGATCATCAAATCTTTTGAATGATTGCTTTCGACGTAATGTTCTAGCCATGCAGAAAAAATGATCATTCCTGCTACTTGAGTATTGATCGGAATGCCTACAGAACCTGGCTGTGTCTCAGGGAGGAACCGGCGGCCTGGCCCTGGATTTTTCAAATCAAGTCGATCAGATGTTTCATCAAACTTGCTTAAAAAGCCAATCCACTAAGAGAGCTAGGGCTATGAAGATGAAATACTTTATAACCAAGGGGCTCAAGAATCGTCGGCCAACTATCAAACTTACGTTGAGACGAATCCCAACCTAATTGACTACAGGCAACGGACAGATTTCTCTAGATGTCCATTTCAAAACACTGAATTCATTGCCAAGGTGAATATGCTCCAGATGCCATCCATAACGCAAAGTTTGCCGCTGATCGGACATCTGTGATTGAGCTTTAAGACCTAAAGCGACACTCTTCATCTATTCGATCTGGCTGAGACAATCTTGCGATGCCGAGAAAATCCATAACGCCGCAGAGAAGATTCCTACAGTCTTTGCCTCAGCAATAGGACCAGGCTGACCACCTTACCGATCCGCAAGCACAGGCTTCAAACCTCCACCACCGGGTTCAAACTTCGACGATGTCCAAACGAATCAACCAAGAGGACATGAGCAAAAAGCATCTTTTGAACACAACTAAAAATTTGTCTTCGATTAACTCATTGCAATCTTTCGAGTCTTAATCAATAGCCCTTAAGATCACTTCTTGAGATTCTTGAAATTCTTGAAATCAGACAATTCCTCAGACACATTCGGAGGAATCACTTTAGAACAATAGGAAAGTGAAATTTCACTGATTTTGACGCCGAAATACTTAATCCACGCGTTATCACTAAACGTACTCTCAAAACCTTCAATCCTACCGTCATAACGATTTTTTAAAACCTGGACAACAGGAATCGTTGCTGCGCTGAGAGCTAACTTAAAGTCGATACTATTGCCTCGAAGAAAGCAAACTGTCAGCGCAGCCTGAAACAGCGAAGACTGCAACTCTTGCTGAGACATGGCTTTAACATTCCCTTGTGGCTGGGCAAACCCAAGCGGAGCTGTGGAAGACCACAGCAAAGGGATTGATAAAACAACTAAGGGGAGCGAAGAAATCTTATGTTTCAGCATTGCCAACTTGCCAAGAAAGCCAACTTTAAAAAAAAGGCAAAGGACCAGCCTGAATTGACATCAAATCCCCACAAAAGTGCCAATAAATGCAGTTCGATCACTTGTTGAATATTTCAGGATTAATGACTAGGCCATGGACCTCATCAACCAACCCTGGCAAACCGCGAGCCCAAGAGATTGAACGTATAGAGTCATTCTTCTGAAGGGCACTAACCATATCAGGCGAACAGATGACGACTGGTTCCCAAAATCATTAATGCTCAGCAACTCATATCAATTCAACCTAATCCTTCTTGAAAAGATCAGAAGTTGAGGTCAAGCAAGGAGTGACCAGCAGGAGGCCGGCCCTTCTCTCCTGGCGCAACCGGCATAGCCAATGAAGCATCAGTGTCTCCAAAACGCTTGGAAGACTCGCTGAAGTGGGTCTGCTCTGATGAAAGATCCAGTGGTTGCGCCGTTGATGCCAACACAGGTGAATTGGCCAGGGAACGTTGCAGAGGCTCAAGCGCTGATGCCGGCGGAATCAAGGCCAACGAGACAACAGGAATGACAAGACCAATCAAACGAGTCATAACCACAAACGAACAGCTGTCTTTGACTTAGCTACGGCCAGCGAAAAATGGCAACGCTCCCTCTTGCCATGTATCAAACCTGCGGTAACCAACGCCGCAACAGCGGCAAACTGAGGCCGATCACATTCGAATAACAGCCATCGAGACGCTCCACAAAGGAGCCTCCAAGGCCCTCCAGTGCAAAGCCCCCTGCACAGCGAAGCGGTTCACCACTGGCGACATACGCTGCGATCTCCTGATCGCTGAGATCAGCAAACATCACCCTGGTGGTCACACACTCAATCAGCGACTCTTGCGATGTCGCACCAAGACCTGATATCAGGCAGTGGCCCGTGTGCAGATCACCCCAGGCGCCACACATGCGTTGCCAACGTTGCACAGCCTGCGCGGGATCGGCTGGCTTTCCATACACCTCTCCAGCAAAGACAAACAACGAATCACATCCGAGCACGGCTGTGATGTCATCGTCTTGGAGCTTGCTGCGGACGGCCAGCGCCTTGGCCTGAGCCAGACGCCTGACCAGTGCGATCGGATCGGAATCTTGAATGGCCTCTTCATCGACACCGCTGATCTCGACGCGATGGGGAATGGCCGCCTGCTCGAGAAGACGACGTCTTGCCGGGGACGCTGAAGCCAGCAGCAACATGGGTATCTCAGTTAGCGGCGCTGAGAACGAGAATGGCATCGACAGCACGTCACGCGTGACTCTTCAGAACCCCAGCGAACTCACACGGCATGCAATGAGGCGAGCACGCCAGGCCGTGTGCTGCCTGCCGTTCCAACGCAGCTTTTACCGCAACGTGGAAGAAGCCGCCCTGAGCAGCAGCGAACTGGTGGCAAGACCAGACTGGCCTTCACAGACCAGGCGACGATTGAATGCCAGCGAGACAGAGGATCTGCTCATCTGGCTGATTCAACTGGGGGTTCTGCGGCGGGAGGTTGACGGCCAGGGCCTCACAGAACGGGTGCGTCTGACCCCTCTTGGCAGGGAGGTGCTGATCCCCTGGCCTGAAGCGATTCCTTCAGCAGGCATTGGCAGCCGTCTGGTGCACTGGTGTCGGCGACACCGCCCCCGCTGGTGAGTGAGCCAAGGATGACTGACACGCCACCAGAATTCATGCGAAGTCGAGCACAAATCACTGCAATGGCGCAGCGTGCGACTCTCGGCACAACGCTGTGACCAGAAGCTCCCGCCCCACCCCATTGATGGTGCTAGGCACCAGTAGTGGGGCAGGAAAGTCGCTGATGACAGCAGCACTCTGCAGAGTGCTGAAACGGCGTGGTGAAACACCGCTGCCCTTCAAAGGGCAGAACATGAGCAACAACGCCTGGGTTGATCAGAACGGCGGCGAAATGGCCTACTCACAGGCACTGCAGGCCTGGGCCGCCGGGCTGGAGCCGATGCATGCCATGAACCCGGTGCTGCTCAAACCGCAGGGCGATTCGACCAGCGAGGTGATTCACCTTGGGAGCTCCGCCGGCACCTGCAGGGCAGAGCACTACTACCGGGACTGGTTCGACTCCGGCTGGGCCGCCATCCGCCAGGGTCTCGAGGAACTGCAGGCCAATCATCCAGGCGGAAGGCTTGTGCTTGAAGGCGCTGGCAGCCCGGTCGAGGTCAACCTGCAGGCACGCGATCTCACCAACCTGCGTCTTGCCAAGTACTTGCAAGCCAATTGCCTGCTGGTTGCCGATATTGAACGCGGAGGCGTGTTCGCCCAGATCGTCGGCACTCTCCAGTTGATGAAACCTGATGAACGGCGACTAATCCGTGGGCTGCTGATCAATCGGTTCCGAGGCAGAAGAGAACTGTTCGATGAAGGTCGACGCTGGCTCGACACCAATACAGGCATCCCGGTTCTTGGAGTGATGCCATGGCTTAACGAGCTCTTCCCGCCTGAAGACTCCCTCGACCTGCTGGAGAGGAGAGGGCGCAAGCGCAGCGCTGAGCTGGAAATTGCCGTGGTGAAACTGCCCTCACTCAGCAACTTTTCTGATCTCGACCCCCTCGAGGCGGAGCCAACCGTTGAGCTGCGCTGGGTCGCACCGGGCGAAGCACTTGGGTCTCCAGATGCCGTCGTGATCCCGGGAAGTAAGCAGACCCTTCGCGATCTTGCTTCCCTGCGCAGCAGCGGACTGGACGCTGAACTGATCCGTTATGCCAAAAACGGCGGTGAGCTCTTCGGGATCTGTGGCGGCATGCAGATGCTGGGGGTGGAATTACACGATCCGGATGGACTGGAGGGCGAAGGGCCACCAGGACAATCCGGCAGCAACGTCGCCGGCCTTGGCCTGCTCCCTCTGCGAACCGTGTTCGGCGGCGATAAGGCACTGCATCAGCGGCAAGCTCTTGTGCTTTGGCCTGATCAGCAACCGCAGCTGAAGGTGGAGGGTTTCGAACTGCATCGGGGAACCAGCGAAGCCATCGAAGCCTGCGACGCCTTGAGCGCAGATCAAGGTCTGGGCTGGATCCGGGCGACCACCGCAGGAACCTATCTGCATGGCATCTTCGAGAACGGGCCCTGGCGACGACGCTGGCTGAACCGGCTTCGACGCAGGCGCGGACTGGCGGATCTCAGTGAGCAGCAACCGCACCACAGTCGTCAGAGAGACGCGCTGCTCGACCGCTTGGCTGATGCCTTCGAACAACATGTGAATCTGGAACCACTGCTGGACACATCCACGTGACCTCTGGGCACAAAAGGGTGGAAATCGTTTGGCCGGACGGTCAGCGCAGCGTCAGCTATAAGGGCGAAGACTGGTTGGCGGCAGCGCGGCAGGCCGGCGTGCATGTTCCCACTGGCTGCATGGGAGGCAGTTGCGGCGCCTGCGAGATCGATGTTGATGGCACCACAGTGAGGGCCTGCATCAGCAGCGTGCCTGCGTCAGCATCGGGCCAACTCAAGGTGGAGTTGGCCACCGACCCCTACTGGTGATCAATCCGCCACCAACCCCACCACGCAGCCTGCTGGTTGGCACTGCACGCGCCCTGCTGGCTGGAGCCGCGGGGGGAGCGCTGGCCGCTCTGGTGGTGAGTATCACGCTCATGCTTCAGACCTGGATCTGGGGTGCATCAGTCGCGCGAGGTTTGCCCGGCGATCGCTCCTTGCTGTGGTGTCTGACCTGGTCGGGAACAATCGGCATCGCTCTCAGCCTGCTGCAACGGCGACGTTCGGGCAGTGGACTACCGGAAATGTCGGAGACGCTCGCTGAACTACGGCAGCCGTATGGATTGAACACACATCACGGCCTCAGGCACGTGATCGGAGGCATGCTGGCCCTGGCCGGCGGGGGAACTCTCGGCCCGGAGGCGTTGATGACCCGGCTCGTCGCCATTGTCAGCCACGCCGTCTGGAAAGGCGCGGATCATGACCTGGTGGCTGCCGCAATGGCGGGATCTCTGGGGTTGTTCCGCTCACCCCTGGTGGGCGGCGCGGCCCTGGCCGGACGTCAGTGGCAGCTGATTTGGCGCTGGCTGCCCGGAACCCTTGGAGGATTGGCCGGTTTTGTGGCCTTTCATGGCTTGAGCGACCTGGGCGGAGGCATGCAAGGCGTGTCCTATGCCTGGCCCTCTGATCCCTCGCAACGCATCAGTGCATTGCTGGCGGCAATCCTCGCCGGCCTGGCGGGTTGGCTCACCGGGCAGTTCATCAAGCGCTGGCGGTACTGGCTCCAACAGTTGCGGCTACTCGAGCGCTTCTGGTGGATCCCGATCGGTACAGGTCTGCTGATTGGGCTCTGCCTCTGGGGACTACCACTGGCTGGCTTCTCGGGGGAGAACCAGTTGAAACCCCTCGTGCTGCAGGAATGGAGGCTGGAGACAAGCATCTTGGTGCTGTCAGCCCTGGCCAAATTACTGATGGTCGGACTGTGTCTTGAGACCGGTTGGAGAGGCGGTCAGTTTTTTCCGGTGATCCTCGCCAGCAGCGCACTGGGGATGGGACTGCACGAATGGATTCCCTGGATTGGCACCATCGACACCTGGAGTGCTGGTGTGGTCGGGGGGTGCCTTGCGGTGCTGCTCAATTCACCGCTGCTCGGACTCATGCTCGGCCTCACTCTGTTGCAGGGCCATGGAGCCGGAGCGCTGGTGATCGGCCTGCTGGTGGGTCTGATCCTGCAGCGGAGGCGCTAAGTGGGAATCCTGGCCGGATTGGTTGCAGCACTGGCATGGACCCTGGCGAGCAGTCTGTGGCGAAGTCTCTCCACCTCTCTCAGCGCGGTTCAACTCAACGGGCTGAAGAATCTGATCGCCTGCGCAGCATTGCTGCCGGTGCTGGTCACACTCCCCTGGAACGGAGAGGTGAAGAGCCTGATGCTGCTGCTGATCAGTGGTGGACTGGGAATTTCAATGGGAGACAGCTTTTATCTGGCCGCCCTGCGACGCCTCGGGACACGCAGAACACTCACATTGGAGTCACTCGCCCCCGTCGCAGCCGCAGCTGCAGGCTGGTTCGCCATGGGAGAACAGCTCTCTGTTCAGGGCTGGACTGGTGCACTGCTGGTCACGATCTCCGTGGCGTTGGTTGCCGTGCAGCAACCTCCTGACGCCACGCGACTGCTTGACCGAAGCCGCAGTGGTCAGGCGCAGGGCTTGGTGCTGGGCTTGCTGGCTGTGGTCTGTGGAGTGGCAGGCGCCGCCGTCTCGCGCATTGTTCTGATTAACAGTGAGCTGACACCTCTGCAGAGTGCTGCCTGCCGTCTGCTGGGTGGCCTGCTGCTGCTGCTGCCCTGGCTGCGGTTGGCAGCCAGATTTCCGCAACCACGACCGCGCACTGCGCGTTGGCCGCGGGTGCTGGCTGCAACAGTGCTGGGAACCGTTCTGGGAATCCTGCTGCAACAGGTTGTGCTGCAGAGGTTGCCTCTGGGCATCGGCATCACAGTGCTGAGCACGGCACCGGTGATGGCCCTGCTGGTGGCCCGTGCCGAGGGGGATCAGCTGAAACCGTCCGTGCTGTTGGCCTCAACACTGGCTGTAACAGGCGTTGGTCTGGCAGTGCTGAGTTGAGCGGGGAAGCGCTCAGCTGAACCAGCGCATTGACTAGCGTCGCTGCGGAGAGATTGATCGGCAATGACAGACACAGCCACCTATCTCGGAGCCAATGGCTGGCTGCTGACCATGTCTGGACTCAGGGTGCTGTTGGACCCATGGCTCAGTGGTCCATTGGTGTTTCCACCGGGTGCCTGGTTGCTGAAAGGTGAGATGCCAGAACTGATGCCCATTCCGGATCAGCTTGATTTGCTTCTGCTCACGCAGGGACTTCCAGATCATGCCCATCCGGAAACGCTGCAGACCCTGTCAAAACAGATTCCCGTGGTGGCATCGGCAGCTGCCGCGCGTGTGGTGCAGCGACTGGGGTTTGAGACCATCACCGAGCTTCGCCCAGGCGACACCACCACAATCGCTGGCCTGAAGATCCAGGCCACTGCAGGAGCTGCAGTCCCGGCAGTGGAGAACGGCTACCTGCTCGACTGGCCCGAGGGTTCCCTCTATCTCGAACCGCATGGTGTCTTGGATCCTGCGATTGATCAGCGCAGCGTCGACACCCTGATCACCCCGGTGGTGGATCTTGGCTTGCCGATGCTGGGAGCTTTCATCACAGGCGCTCGCGTGATGCCGGATCTGATCAGCCGTTTCCAGCCCAAGACCGTGCTGGCCAGCACCACGGGCGGCGATGTGAAATTCAGCGGGATGATCAGCAGTCTGCTGAACGCCGCTGACGCCTCGACAGATTGCGGCGATCTTCCCGAAGACTGCACACTGATTACACCCACCGTGGGGAGAGAGATCCCATTGCCATCAGGGTCGCGCTAAAGAAAGAGCAGCAGGGCCGATGGCATGGCGTTGGATCAGCTGCTGACGCAACTGGAGGTCAACACGCACGGACCGGGTTTCACCCCCCTGAACCGGCAACTGAATCAGTGCGTGCACCAAGCCGGTCTGATGACCGGGGTGATGCATCTCACCTGCCTGCACACCAGCTGCAGCCTCACCATCAATGAAAACGCCGATCCAAGGGTCCTGAAAGATCTGGAGGCCTGGATGAATGCCGTGGTGCCTCAGGACGGAGCTGGACCTGGCGGACCAGACGGCCGGCGTCGACGTTACCTGCACGACGACGAAGGTGATGACGACATGCCAGCCCATATCCGCACAGCACTCACCACCCAGACCATGAGTTTGAGTGTTGACAACGGCCGACTGCTCCTGGGCACATGGCAGGCGGTTTATCTCTGGGAGCATCGTTCATCCCCGCATCACCGACGACTTGCCTGTCATCTGATCGGACACATGGCAGACCCATCCAGCGATCGCGATCAGCTCTCGGCATCAGCCAGAAACACCACGGCAAACCTGCTGGCTCGCCGAAACGGCCAACGACTGAACGATGTCGTTCAAGCGCGCCACATCCCGGGGGCATGGGCTCAGGACGGTGGAATTGAGACAGACGTGGATCTGCTGATTGACCGGTTGCATGAGATCTCCGAACAACAGCAATGACACCGCTGTAATGACACCGCCGCAATGATCACGACACGATGAGCACGCAACCCCGAGCCAAGAGCACCAGTCGAGTGCTCTTGGCGGGCCTGATTGGCAACGTCATGGAGTGGTACGACTTCGCCCTCTACGGCTACTTCGCAACCACCATCGGCAGGGAGTTTTTCCCCTCCAGTGACCCAGCCTCCTCGATGATCGGAGCCTTCGGGGCCTTTGCCGCCGGATTTGTGGTGCGACCGCTTGGAGGGATGGTGTTCGGTCGCATCGGTGATCTGGCCGGACGGAAACGAGCGTTGCAACTGTCCGTGATGGTGATGGCCGTACCCACCGTCCTCATGGGTCTACTCCCCACGTATCAGCAGATCGGCATCGCCGCCCCGATTGCGGTAGTCCTGCTGCGCATTATTCAAGGCTTGTCAGTGGGAGGCGAATACACCAGCTCAGTGATTTTTCTCAGCGAAAACGCCCCGGACCGCCAGCGTGGTTTTTATGCGATCTGGGGGCTCTGGGGATCGGTGCTGGGCATGTTGATCGGCTCTGGATTCGGAGATCTGCTAGCCCACGCGCTCAACCCAGAGCAGCTGGGGAGCTGGGGATGGCGACTGCCATTTCTGCTGGGAGCACTTGTGGCCACCAGCGGCGTTGTGATCCGCAGAGGCATTGGTGCCGAGATCATCGAACCGCATGCGAAGTCGCCGATTCGCGAAACCTTTGGTCGCTATCGCCTGCAGGTCCTGCGTGTCATGGCGCTGAACATCGCGAGCAGCGTCGGCTATTACGCCGTGTTCGTCTACGCAGTGAGCTACATGGAAGACGTCGATCACCTCAGTACCGCAACATCCCTGAGCCTGAACACCGGCGTCCTGGCCGTGCTGCTGATGCTGTATCCGATTTCAGCCTGGCTTTCCGACCGTATCGGTCGCAAACCGATGCTGATCAGTGGATCATCACTGCTTTGCTTCGGTGCATGGCCGTTGTTCAACCTGATGCACAGCGGTGATCCTCAGCAAGTGATTTGGGGAGAACTCGGTCTCACGTTGGCTGTCGCTCTGCTTGCAGGCGGAAAAAACCCCGCAAACGTTGAACTCATGCCTGCCGCTGTTCGCTGCACCGGCCTGGCCGTGGCATTCAACATCGCGGAAGGTTATTTCGGCGGAACCACCCCCTTGGTTGCAACCTGGTTGATGGCACAGACCGCTAATCCAGTGTTGCCAGGGGCATGGGTCGCCTTCAGCGGACTGTGCACCCTGATCACGGCATGCGCCTTCACACGCGAAACCGCATTTCGTCCGCTGTCGCCTGAGACAGTTTGAAAACAGCTTGCTACAAGAAGGCAGAAGCCAATCTGCTGCCATGCATCCGGAAGGGGAAATCTGGCCTGTCCTGCTGATGGCAAGGAGTGTTGTGGTGACGTCGTTGATGCTCCCGGTCACCAGCGCAGGACGCTTCAACGTGGTGGGTGCGAGCTGATGTGTCTTCTTGCGGCGCTTGGACTAATCGCACCCCGCCTCATCTTGGTTTTGTTGTGGCTGTTCAGTCCTGAGGTTGTGCTTGGGCCCTTCACAGCTCTGGCAATCCCCAATCCGATCCTGCCGGTTCTAGGCCTTGTGTTTCTGCCGACCACGACACTTGGCGTGTGCTGGGCAACGATGTCGTTCGGAGGAGTGCAATCATTCAGTGGATTGCTGATTGTTCTGATCGGCCTGTTGATTGATGCAGGCCTAATTGGCAACGGCAGAGGCATCACCAGACGCTGAAGATCAGCTGTTCTGCTCATCATCCATCGAGCTGCGAACAAGATATTGCGTCAGCAGGAGAAGCGCTAAAAAACCCCCGGTCACAAGCAAAAGCAGCACACCAACAGATCAGGAACGTTGCTGCAAAAGCCTATTCAGGCGCCCGCGCATCCGATTGACCTGAGCACGCTCTTTCTCGCTTCGGTCGACCTGGCGAAATGACACGACAAAGACGGTTGTCGTGGAAGCGACTCCAAGAGCGAAGAGGCTCAGCATCAGGGGATCCAATGCTTCCATGGGGCGACAACGGAATCCTGGCAGAGGTTAAATGAAGCCAGTGCTGCCATGCCTGCCTCAAAACCAAATCAGGTTCAACAGAATGGCTGGAGTTGGCTTGGACCATGACCTCTGAACGCTCCCTCGACGGTCAGACCTTGAATCTGAAAGCGGCGAGCGATGCCAGAGTCGCTCAGAGAGTGGCGCAACACCTTCAAAGGCGGATCGAGGAAGATGACTGGCGCCCCTACAAATCCAAAGAGGACGCACTACGTGCCTGGACTCGACTCGGCGGCATACGCCTGCAAGTGATGCAGGCGCTCGGCCTGCTCAACGATCCAGACGCTGGATCACAGGGTGAGCGCTGACGGACAAAACGTGACAACCGCACCCCAGTGATGCCATGACAAGGACAGCTGCCGTTGCATGGCTTGAACTCAACACAGGTGCTGGTCCAACAACCCAAGGAAGACACTCTGATCGATGCCTTAAGAGGGTGCAGGAGCGTGACTGAGCTGAAAGCACTGGAGCAACGACTGGCAAGCACGGACTCGGTGCCACTCTTCGACTGGATCTGCGATCTGCTCGTGCAGCGACGAATATCCAGGGGGCTGGCGGCAAGGCTGTTAGGTCAGCTGCATAGCCAGTAATTGCAGCCCGTAGGCCGATCAGCAACGCAACAACGAACAAAGCAATCACGCGCTTGTGCTATTTGCAGTACCGAGCGGCAGGCAACGTTGCAAAAATAGATGAAGTTACGTAAACACCATGGCGGATCAGCAAACCGATAGCAAGACAGCAATGGAAGAGACCTTTGGAATGCAAACCTGGGTTGATGGCGAAACCTGGAATGGTCGACTGGCCATGATCGGCTTTGTCGTTGCCATCGCGATCGAAGTCTCAGCTGGACAGTCACTGCTTCCGCAAATCTGGTGAGCGTCGACGACGACAGGCCAGATCAAGCTTCCCGCTGAAACCAGGCACGGGCTGAAGAGCTTTGCTGGGGCGAATGTTCGGGATCCCCACCGGAAATCCACGACGTTTGCGGCAACCCTGAACAGCACTTCGGCTCAACAGAAACAACAAGAGTTCAAGCGACGCGATGCATCGACTGAACCTGTGGACTGGAATCAAAATCAGTTGCCCAAAAGCCGTTGAAAGAGCTGTAAGGACATGAACTATCGGCTCAAATCTTAGAGACCTCGAACAGGTCACGTCATCAAGGCGCTGCTTTCGAAAACATGCTCACCTCGAGCATCAAGATGGAACTTGAAGTGTGATCAACGGACTGACAACATATGGCGAAGAGATAGAATGATGAAAAAACAGAACAATGGAAAGCGAACTAAGCAAACATCTTGCAAAAATACTCCATTCATCTGAGGAATATTCCAGCGAAGAATGCAATGGCGGAGCCGTCATCGAACTTCTTTTTGATTTGCAGATCATGAATATCGAATCACTTGACGACTTCAAAAAAAGGCAGTCAGAAGAAGCTGTCAAAAACTTGATTCAGGAATACCTGGATCGGTAGACCCCGCGCTGACGATCAATGCGTTGCCACTAGCCCAATTCCCTGATCTTGCGAACGCGATCGATGGCCAAAGCAAATCAAGCCAGCCCAAATAGGCAGTACGAAAAGAAATCGTTGACCAAATTAAACTCCTATTTTAAAACAATCAGGATTAAACACAATCCGCAAACCAGCGACAATAGCCTACAAAAAATATTTTATACCAGCCGTAGACTAAGAAAAGATCTAGGACCTATCAAAGGCAAGCCCTATATCGATCTTTCATACAACCAAATGATCGCAGCACTCATGATGCCAAAATATTGGAATAGGCTCGAAGTCCAAAGCAGCGTGGAATTTCTGCTAGCTTCAATTCTTTTTGTAATTGGTTCAATTGGGGAGCTGCAACAACAATTGCCATTCAAGGCATTGTTCATGGCTGGATCAATCATGTTTTTACTCGGCGGTTTAACACAACTGTGGCAAACCATCAGAGCATGGCTGCGCTATCAAAATCATATCCTTGTTAACTTCAGCCTTGGACTCATTGGAGTCGTAACAGCAAAAGCCGGGACAATTTGTTTCAATGTGGACAGCACCAGCACTTGGCTCAATCTCAATCTGTTGACAGAAGTAAAGCTACTTCTAGGTCGAGACGCCTACCTGGCTGGTTCAATATTATTGTTAATTTCCGGAATTGCTCATTACGCTGAAATCGGTCATGGAAGACTTCTTTTTGTTGAACGACATCATTTAGCCTGGTGGGGATGTATGAGCTTTCTCGTTGGGTCCCTCTTATACTGCTTATCTGCACTACACGGCTTCGCAATTACAAAAATTTGGATATTTAATTTTTACAGCGAAAGAGATTCGATCATACTTTGCTTATCAGCTTCCATTGCCTTTACCCTGATGTCACTCTTATCACTCGCGGAATGTAGCGAGAATGATGTCAAAAACAATAATTTGACAGCCATAGGAAAATGACTCACAACAACAACAACAACGACTCAGTGAAAAATTTTGATTTTACATACTGGCGTGTTTGGGTCAACGAACAGGGAGCAAGTTGTCAATCCAAGCATTCATTTAAACAGCATCAACAATCTGTGTTCGCGAAAGGAGCCACACCGATTTGGAGTGCGATTCACTACAGCGGCCATGCAACCTTGGTCACACTCATTTTGATGCCAGGAGAACTGAAGGAGTGGCACGAAAACCCGAAACCTCAATGGATCATTCCATTACACGGACAGTGGGGCGTCGAAACAATGGATGGGGTCATTGTTGAAATGGGACCAGGAGAGATCAGTTTCGGAGGTGATCAAGGAACACGCAATCACCAAGGACACCGATCATGGGCAATCGGAGAAACCCCGGCTGAGCTGCTGTTGATTCAGGTGTCGGAACCACCACCTTGGAGTCCAAGCAACTGAACAGTTCGAACACCTGTTAAAGACAGAGTGGAATCGGCAGAATGGGCAAAGACAACATTCATCAAAGCACTGAGGATATCAACAGTGATGAGTCAGTACCCCACGGAATGGCATCTCGACGAAGCTGCTCTGGACTGGCTAGACCAGCTTCTCGACCAAAAATACCGTGATGGTGTTAGCAGCACTGATCTCTCCGCACATGCACGTGCAAGAGAAATGGTTGATTTATGGCGTGCACAGATGGGGTCACGACGCCATCAGGAAGATCCGTAAACAATGGCCGGAATCAATGGACTGTCATGAACAAGACGGAGGGATGACCGAAGACGAAGTACCAATAAGACGCAAACTATTAAACACAACAATCAAGCTAGTGCCCGTATCAGCGAAAACAGCCTGCCACATGGTTGCATAGCCAAACAATGCCAACAAGAGGAATGAGCCCTTTATAAGCACAATCAATGCAATATTCTGCCAAAGAACATGCAACGTGTTACGAGAGATTTGAATCACATCAGCAAGCCGTATTGGATCGTCATCCATGATCACAACATCAGCAGCCTCCATCGCCGCATCGCTACCGGCTGCACCCATGGCAAAACCAACCTGTGCTCCGGCCAAAGCGGGCGCGTCGTTAATACCGTCTCCGACCATACCCGTTGGAGATTCAGCCTGCAAATCTTTTAAAGCGAGTAATTTCTGTTCAGGAAGAAGATCGCTCAGAACTTGATCAATGCCAATCTGACCTGCAATTAAATTGGCACTAACTTTATTGTCACCACTAAGCATAACTGTTCTAATCTTCATTCGATGGAGAAGATTAATTGCTCGTGCAGATGTGGGACGAGGCTGATCAGCAACAGCCAACAAAGCCAGAACATGCCCGGCGTCGGCAAGTAGAGACACACTACAACCTGAACTCTCATGACTCATAATCAACGATTCAATATCTGGACCGATAGGAACGATCTCTTTAAGCCAACGTCGATTGCCAAGGTAAAAACGTTGATTGTTGATTAGAGCTGTCAAACCCTTACCAATCAGAGCCTCAAATTCTTCCGCCTGTAGGTGGTCAACATGGAGACCTGCAGTGATCGCACGCGATACTGGGTGCTTGGATTGCATAGCCAGGGAGACACAACACTGCTTGAGGTGCTCTAGTTGAACATCCCCAATCAATGAATGAAACTCAACCAATGCAGGACGTCCAATCGTTAAGGTTCCAGTCTTGTCGAACGCAAGAGTCTTAAGTCTGGGGATCTGTTCAAGAAAAAGACCACCCTTGATGACAATTCCTCTTCTCGCTGCAGCCGTTAAACCACTGACAAGCGTGACAGGAGTTGCGATCACAAGCGCACATGGACATGCAATCACGAGCAATACTAATGCTCTATAGATGGCATTGAAAACAGTGACGTCAAAGAAAACAGGAGATAGAACAGCAACAGCAATGGCCAAATAAAAAACAGCAGGTGTATATTTGGCAGCAAATCGATCAACAAAACGTTGCATCGGAGCGCGAGATGCCTGCGCTTCCTCCACCGCACGAATAATTCGAGCAATGGTACTTTGAGATTCAACCGATGTAACACGGAATATAAAAGAGCCTGTTGTGTTGAGAGTTCCAGCAAATACTTGATCACCAACAAGCTTTTCTACAGGCAAGCTTTCACCGGTGACGGACGACTGATCAACTGAACTTTGACCAGCGCTTAGAACACCATCAAGTGGAATCCGGTCACCAGCATCGACTCTGACAAGATTGCCAGCCCTGATGTTCTTCACAGGAACACTCTTCCAGGTGCGATCACTCATTTGCACATGCGCAAAATCAGGAGCCAGTTCGCCAAGCCTGGAGATAGCATTTCTTGCTCTATTGGAGGCCTGAGATTCCAACTCCTCTGCAATTGAGAATAAGGACATGACCATTGCCGCCTCAGGCCAATAACCAATAAGACATGCACCAGTTACTGCAACTGACATCAAAGCATTCATATTCAGTTTGATCCGCCGCAAAGCTGAAATGCCCTGAAGGTATACAGGCAAACCAGCCAAAAGGATGGCGCACAAGGAGCTCACAACCACCAGAGCTCGTTCAATCGTCGTACCAGAAGATAAAAGTTCTAGGATTTCAGCAGTAACAGCAAAAATGAGCGAGAATAACAAACGTATCCAAGAAATCTTCCGAACACTCCTAGCCATATCAACATCAGGTATGACCTCAACCCCATAACCTATTTTCTGAATCAGAACGCGTGCAGATGTCAGAGCTTGAGGCTTACCCGACAGAACTAAAGTGCGCTTGGAAAGGTTGAAGAGTTTGTTGCTGATACCTTCAATCCCATCAAGTGCAGCCTCGATTTCAAGTTGTTCGCTGGTGCAATCCATTCCAGGGATAGACAAAATTATTTCTGAACCAGGATCTACATCACCCGAAGAGACAGAATTCATATCAGTCATAAAAACTACTTTCAGAGAACATTTAAATAATGCAAAAACCAAGGTTAAGACTACAATTAATGCATTATTAATAGAACTAGTATGAACACAATCAACGAGGCCACAGCATAATAACGAGGACTCCAGAGAGCGCAATACCAGCCCCTATCAGGTCGCCCATATCAGGCAAGTATCCATCAAATTGTCTAGCCCAAGCAAAGGCCAAAACAATAAAAAAGCCACCATAAATAGCATAAACTCTGCCGAAATCAGAAGTTGGCTGCAAACAAGGTACAAACCCATAGCCAATCAGTGCCACAACTCCTGCAGCCGCAAATGTCCAATTTTTATTCTCTCTGACGGTTTGCCAAACAAGCCATCCTCCTCCGACTTCAAGCAGACCAGCTGCAATGAATAGAAGGATCGATAGCGCAACCGTCTGGGGAGTCCACACGAATGATGACTTCAAGACTGGAGAGCTGACTGCATCTCTTACAGGTGAATTAGCTGGACCATCGAATTCTTCACTTGTCACTGGTCCACTAGCTATCTAGATTCTATGTAGCCATCGGCCTTCAAACTGTCAGCACCAAATGACACATTGAAGGTAAATTATGAAAGTAGTCATCCATGGCCAAATCAATCAAATCAATGAGCAAATTACAGACTTACAAATCAACTGAAATCAAACCTCAATGGTGAACGCGAGAAGAGAACTTGATTGCGCTGTGGTCTGCAGCATCACAACCGAAAATAATTAAGTGATTCAAAGCTGTCGCTCCATAAACCATCAAAATTCAAGTGGAGATCTGTAGTGCCGTGCTTCGAAACTCAGTTCTAGCCACAACAACGCTGCTGGCCTCTGGCCTGCTTCTGCAGGGTTGCATTCAAGATAAATCAGCAACAACTCCCAACCTTTCCGCCTATGGAAGCGAGGTGAGACGAGGACGATGGCTTGAATTGGTCTCTAGGAGAAAAAACAATCAAAAGCCTCCGGCAGGCTCAATCTTGATCTGGACTCCAAACTATGAGGGGATGAACCCACTGGTCCAGAAAAAAATTGATCAGACCGTGAAGGATCTGATTCAACGTTTTGAAGAAAGATACAACATGGTCGATGTGATCTGGAGAAAATATTCAGACTCAAACATTTACAAAAGATATTCGGAAAAGGTTAAAGAGGGCTTAGGCCCCGACTTGTTATTGGCTCATAATTTCATGATCCCGACTCTCAGCAAAAAGAATGAAATCGCAGCGATACCACCAAACAGCATAAGGATTAAAGAAATACGGCCAAAACTGTTACAGGCCACGAGAGCTAATGGCACGCTTTATGCAATACCGTTCATCATTAATGTTCAATTACTTTGCGTGAATAAGCAAAACGTAAAAAGCGCACCCAAAACTTTTAACGAGCTACTTAAACTTTCCAGATCAGGCATTTCAATAGCCATAGGAGGGAATTTCCTTGAAACAATATGGGGACTACCAGGATTCAATGCAAAATTATTTGGCACCAACAAGAGCTCCGCTGAGGACCTCAAAGATGGTCTGAGTGATTGGATCAAGACACTCAGAAAAAGTGATGAAGAGCCTAATATAGCCCTGTTTAAAAACTCGTCATTGATGACAAGATATTTCGCAGAAGGTAAGATTAGTATCATCAATTGCGAATCAATTGACCTACCATTCATAAGAGATGAGCTTGGAACTGAAAATCTCGGAATCAGTGAACTGCCAAGCATTAATGGTAAAAAATCCGAACCAAGACTAACTGGGGCATCTTTTGTATTGAATCCATTCGCAAGCAAAAACCAAACAAAACTTGCCTTGCGATTCAGCAATTATGCAATCAGCGTTGATCAGCAACAACAAATCGCAATCAATTGGAACTCACTTTTGCCAGTGAACAAAAATAGTGACTTCAACCAAGAGCTTCTTCCCGTTCGAGATACATCAGAAAAGGCTTTTGCTAACTCCTCTGAATTGACTGGCGAAGAACTAGAAACAATGATCTTGAATTACAACTCAGTCCAGCAGCTCTATCAAGATGCAACCGCAGGATTAATCGACCCAGTGAAAGCAAGCAATGAAATCATTGAACTGTTTGAGGGTAAGAAATGACCACAACAACTCAAATCAATTTGGAACCCATTACTCAGTTCTATAACGAGCTTTGGCATGCTGGGAGTCGACCGGCAGTAAGCATACAGTTATTAATTATCATCATCAGTTTGTCCGTTGGGTTAATTATTTCATCAAAGATCAGAATCAATTTCAAACGTTTAAGGGCTCCGATCAAGCCGAGAGCTACTGCAGCATCAATAGCACTCATTGCGTTAACGCTAATCTATACAACAATGGAAGTTATACAACGGCCTAACGGACTCATTCAACACGCATTGGCAATATTACTAGCCTACATCGTACTCAATGTTCTATTTCAATCGCTCACCCATTCGGTCAGCAAAGATAAAGCCGAAAAATTGAATCAATACAAGAGAAGGCTGTTCATGCCAGCTTTTATAGGATACCTTCTCTTTATCGCAATTCAAACATTTGGAGATCCATCATCATTCCTTACTACGCCTATTATTCAATTATTTGAAGCACCTTTTAATATTGGCGACGCCTTATCAATAACAATTGGCCTGTATTTATGGGTTAACTTGTCGTCATTCATGACGCAAATACTTGAATGGTTTTTCGGGTCTCACAAAACAGAAAACAGGGAGATTTCAAAAGCTATTTTCATTTTAATTCGTTATGGCCTTGTAGGCTTCGGCATTTTTGTCATCATTGGAACAATTGGCATTAATCCAACAGTATTTGGCCTAATTACCGGGGGACTCTCTGTAGGTATTGGTCTTGGGCTCAAGGAGATTATTAGTAACTTCGTTAGTGGCATCTGGTTACTCATGGAAGGTTCAACCAAGCCAGGTGATGTGATTAATCTCAACCTTCTCGATAGCTCAGGTGAAGCGTTTCAAATCGCCGAAGTCACAGATTGCGGCTTAAGGGCAGTGACTGTGACAAACCAGAGTGACCATTGCGAGAGAATCATTCCAAACAATCTATTTTTCACCAATCAAATCACAACGTATACTAAAAACCACAACATTATTGCCAGAAAATCCTATTTTGGTGTGAGCTATGGAAGTGACCCAAATCAAGTCATCAAGTTGATTACAGGCGTTGTGACATCACACCCGGAAGTTCTTGCCAATCCAGCACCGTCAACCGTATTTGTTGCCTATGGCGATTCAAGCCTAGATTTTTATGTAAAGTTCTTCATTCAGGATGTGAAGGGAGGTATTCGGGTTACAAGCGATGTCAATCTGATGATTTGGAAGACATTGAAAGAAAACTCGATCGAAATACCATTTCCCCAGCGCACCCTTCATGTCCCAGACTCGATTGATATTAGATACAACGATTCTGAGCAAGACTCATTGTCATAAACGTACTGCGAATCAACAATATCCTTTCAATCAACAAATCGAATCAAAAACAGATTTTCGTTATTTGATTCGATCGTACGACTCGTGCTGAAAGCAGCAAACAGAGCTTCATTGACGCTTTGATTTCCAAGGCATCGGTCACCTCAGCGCAGGCTGACGCTGATCCAACAGCTCATCGGCAGCCTGATTCCCACCACCAGTCCACATGTCGCCCCCTGGACCGCCAGTCCAAGCAGATGCACTCGGACTGGAGTCATCGGGCAAGGGGGCATTCTGGATGTCTTGGCTGAGTTCAGAGGGAGTCACAGGTCCATCGACGGCAACCATCAAAAGGGCAATCATCAGGAGGGTTTCCATCTCTGATTCGGCATACCACCCTTCATAGCTCGAAATCGCTGCGGATTCGATCGATCAACCATGAGCACAAGCTTGGATCGACTTTGTCGACACTTGATCCCAAACGTGCTGAGTTGATGACATTCAAAGACAGCTGAGAAACAAACGAAGTCAGAATCGTGTCCATGCTGAACCGATATCCAAACCCGTTTGAAGCATGTGACAAGCCTCAGGGAGAAGGCTGGCTTGTGAATGGCGACCAACAGTTGGTTGTGCAATTCAAGCCCGATTCATCAACAAACCATGGGCAGTGGGTGGAATTGAGAACGTACATTTGGGTGCGCCCACAACCGCCGGTTCCCCAGTCAAGACGAAAACTCACCAACCAAAACGCCAGTGAGGCCTGGAAACATATGGTGAAAGTGGGATGGCGTCGATGCGCTCCGCCAGTGCGCTGACGGGATCATACGAGCGATGGATCAGCGCGGAATGTAATCCATAGGGTCATCAGCATTACCCAAGCTGCAGGGTGTTTCAGCACGCCCGCCCGGCAACATGTTGGCAGGAATCATGCCATCTCTGTAGATCTCACAGAGCTTCTCTGGCGTGCGGCTGTCCACCCAAGCCTGAAAAGTTGAATCATCAGAGGCAATGAGCTGAGCAATCAGCAACACTTCGTGCACGGTTTGTTGGATTTGATAATCGCGCCAACTCTGAATCAGATCTGCTCTAAAAGCATGCCTTGAGTCGATAGCTCAACACGCTGACATGCATCGAACACAATCATCAGAATGAAAGTGATGACACCCTCCTGGATTGAGAACAACTCCAGGAGCAGGTCGATCGCCCGATTGGTCAAAGCCACACAGGCTGAAAAATCAGAGAAGAACGTTGCAGGTCAGGCGCTAGTGAGCATCTGGATCACACCCAAAACAAACAAAACAAGAACAACCGTTGCAAGAAAGGACTTGCCACGATTTGCGATACTCGCTTGAATCATTTGAATCATGTGTTCCTTATCACTCAAGTCGGCCCAGATCAATATCAGCAGACATTACATTAATTCGCTACTCATTCGAGTAATTCCTCGCGCCCAAAAGATACCAGGATTGTTGCCATTGCAATGAAACAAGTAGCAACTGAACCTGCATCGAGCGGAAATGATTCAAGGAGTGGAACTGCATAAGCGTCTTGATGCATTACCCAAACCTGGCCTCTCTGAGACTCAGACGGTTCTGGCCACAGGACTGAAAGAGGCGGGCCAAGACCGACCGACAGCAACACCCACCAACATATTTGAACGCTTCACGTCAGCAGCCCTGAGCAGGCGCCACCAGAGGCCCCTGCAACAACAACAAAGCTCAGCCCATCACTCCACACAAACGAAACTGATTCTCATCAGCAGATTTACTCTCCTGATTGTGATTCTCAACTGCATATCTTTGACTACTGAATGTGATTCTCAACTGCATATTTTGATCCCTTAATGTTCGGTTTTTACCCGTATCTTTCGCCCTTTTGTGATGTAGAACTGATTCATCCCTCCAAGAGGTTCGACATGACAAATTCAGCCACCGCACAAGCCACCATCGTCATTCCCGTCGGTCCTGCAGGCCGCGCCATGGCCGAGCCCATGTCCAGCGAAATGCTCGATCTCATGCAGGCTCACCTCAACCTCGAGCGGCAGTCCGCTGCTGCCTATTTCGCTGCTGCTGTCTGGTTCGCTGAACGTGAACTGGTCGGCTTTGCCGAGCATCTCCGCGATGAGGCCAAACAGGAAGAGCAGCATGCCGCCAAGTTCGCTGACTATCTGATCTCCAGAGGTCAGAGGCCTGTTCTCGACACCGTTGAACCACCTCGCCAGCAGTGGCCTGATGTGGAACAGGTGATCGCCAATGTCTTCCGCATGGAAGCTGATGTCACCGCATCGGTGCTGCAGCTCTACGGCACCGCTGAACAGGACATTGATCGGCGCACCACTGTGTTCCTTGATCCCATCGTCGATGATCAGCGCCTGTCTGAGCACGAAGCCGCTTATCTGCTCGGCCGCGTCAAGTTCGCTGCCAACAACCCGGCTGCCGTGATGATCATCGACGCTGAACTCAGGGAAGGCGAGGCCGAACCCGCCAAGCTCGAAGGCTGATCCATCAGCTCAAAGTCCTACCTGCCAATCCCATCCACCATCCCGAAAGCCCCGCTCACTGCGGGGCTTTTTTCATCTGCGCTGACCAGAGTGGTCAACAAAAAAAATCCTGAAATGAGCAGCAACTTGCTGTTGTCAAGCAGTGCACACGCTCATGATGAGACTTCTTCCAGTCGATAGCGATGACCTGGACCTATCTCGCCTGCCTGATCGCAGGCGGAGTTTTAATCACACTGTCGATCGCTGGTGAATCAGACAGCATCCTTGATGGTGAAGTTGCCACAGGGATTGCTGAAGGTGGCAACCCGGCTGTTCTGTTCAGCACATCGTTCTGGTCTTTTTCGCTGGCCGGGTTTGGTCTCTGCGGTTTGCTGCTGCAACTTTTTGAAGGGACAGCGTCCTCCCGCTTCAATCTGCCCATCGCACTGATGCTGGGAGTCAGCCTGGGATGGTGTGCTTCGCTTGCGTTGCGCTTCCTGGCCAGACGTGATGCCAACACGGTCGTGCTCACAGGGGATCTGATCGGACTGGAAGCCAAAGTGACCTTGCCGCTCAGTGAAAGTCAACGGGGCTTTGTGGAGACATCGGTGCGCGGCAGCCTGGTGCGACGGGCAGCACGCAGTGCCTGCGGTCATTTGGACCGGGGCCAGAACGTGGTGATTCTGCGATGTGAGGGCACCACATTGATTGTCGATGCTCTGAACATGGTCAGCTGAATCAGGCGTGGCTAGGGAAGGTCAATCGCCATCCCCTGTATGCACCACAGCCTGGCAACCGAACCGGCGCCGGTTCTTGCCCAACGACAACCCAGCAGTTCTCCTGCAGCGGCAGTGGTGACGATCGGTTCCAGCGTTTTTGTGGTGATCGTTGCACTCACCCTGATCAGTCGCTGGATGATTCGCATCTGCAGACCCAACGAAATGCTGGTGGTGACCGGCTCCAAATCCAATCAGGGCAATCAGGGCGTCAAGGGCTACCGGGTTGTTGCCAATGGCGGTTGCACCTTTGTGAAACCGATTCTTGAAACAGCCAGGCGCATGGACGTGACCTTGCTGCCCGTACTGGTTGAGGTGAACAACGCCTACTCAAAGGGCGGGACTCCGCTCAATATTCAGGCGATCGCCAATGTGAAAGTCAGCACTGATCCAGAGGTCCGTAACAACGCGATCGAACGTTTCCTCGGTCGGGATAACAAGGAGATCGTGCAGGTCGCCAAAGAGAATCTGGAGGGCAACCTTCGCAGTGTGTTGGCGCAGCTCACCCCGGAGCAGGTCAATGAAGACCGTCTGCGTTTTGCTGAACAAATTGCAGATGATGTGGGTGAAGATCTGCGCAGGCTGGGACTGCAGCTCGACACCCTGAAAATCCAGAGTGTCTACGACGACGTCGACTATCTCAATTCGATCAGCCGAAGGCGCGTGGCCCAGATCGTGCGAGACGCTGAAATCGCTGAAGCAGAGGCCATTGGTCAGGCCGAACGCATTGAAGCCGAGATGGAGGAAGTGGCTGAGGTGGTGCGAACTGAAGCCGACACCGTGGTCCTTGAAAAAGACAACGACGTTCGAACCAAAGTGGCCCAGATGGAAAAACAGGCCCGCTCAGAGGAGGAGCGGACTGAAGCCGCCGAACAGGAAGCCAGAGCTCGTGCCGAGCAGCAATTGCAGAAGGTTCGTGCTGAGCTGGAGCGTTTACGCCTGAAAGCTGAAGCGGTTCTTCCATCCAAGGCTCAACAAAAAGCCCAGGAGCTACGGGCTCGTGGTCAGGCGGCAGCCACTGCAGAGGATGTCAAAGCAAGCGCTCTTGTCAATGACATGCTCACTCAGGTCTGGGAAGACGCCGGCAGCACAGCTGAACTTGTCTTCCTGTTGCAACAGATCGAGATGGTGCTTGAGCAAGCAACCCGGCTGCCCGCGCAGCTCCAGCTCAAACGCATCACGGCACTCGATGGCAATGACGCATCGAGCCTGGCCAGCCTCGTGGCCTTGAACCACAAAGTGGTTCGTCAATTCTTCGAGCAAGTCAAGGACATTCTTGGCGTTGATCTGCTCGGCACCTTGTCCTCAACGGGAGTGAAGTGATGTTTTTTGCAGTTGGTCTGACTGGAGCCGCTGGCCTGTGGGCCTTTGTTGTGCTTCTGCGTCAGCTTTACTACATCTGTCAGCCCAGCGAGGTGCTGATCTTTGCCGGCTTAAGCAAAACAACCGGAGATGGGCGCAAGGTGGGTTATCGCACCGTGCGAGGCGGCAGTGCTCTACGCATCCCTGTTCTGGAAGAGGTGATGCGACTCGACCTCAGCAACATGATCATCGAGTTACGCGTGGAGAACGCCTACTCCAAAGGAGGAATTCCACTGAATGTCGCCGGAGTGGCCAACATCAAAATTTCCGGTGATGAACCTGGCATCCATAACGCGATCGAACGTCTGATCGGCAAAAGTCAGGATGACATTCGCCACATTGCCAAAGAAACCCTGGAGGGGAATCTGCGGGGTGTGATGGCGAGCCTGACACCAGAGCAACTCAACGAAGACAAGATCACCTTTGCCAGAACCTTGCTGGAGGAGGCCGAGGACGATCTCCAGAAGCTGGGACTCGTGCTCGACACTCTTCAGATCCAGAACATCTCAGATGATGTGCGCTACCTGGATTCAATTGGCCGCAAACAATTGGTGGAACTGAAGCGAGACTCCCGAATTGCAGAAGCGGAGGCCACGTCTCAATCGGCCGTCAAGCAAGCTGAAAATGCACGCATCACCTCACTGCGTCGACTCGACAAAGAGCTCGCCGTCGCCACAGCCAATGCACAGAAACGGATTAAAGATGCTTTAACTCGCCGGGATGCTCTGATCGCCGAAGTGGATGCGCAGGTTGGTGCGGAACTGGCTCGAGCCGAAGCTGAATTACCGGTTCAGGAAGAACGGATCAAGCAGGTAATGCAGCAGCTCGAAGCCGATGTGATTGCGCCCGCGGAATCCGAATGCGAAACGATGATGGCGGATGCCAAAGGAGCAGCGGCTTCCATCGTTGAACAGGGACGATCGCAAGCCGAAGGCCTGCAGGAACTCGTGACATCACTGAAACGATCGGGCTCCGATGCCAAACGTCTGTTTCTGCTGCAGAAGCTGGAGCCACTGCTCACCATGCTGAGCGACACGGTACAGCCCATCGAAGTGGAGGAGGTTTCCCTGATTGGAGAACGCGATGGACAGATGAACCTCTCGATCGCCACCCTGCTGCGCCAGCTTCAGGACAGCACCGGCCTACGCCTGCCCAATGCCATCGAGAAGCCATCCATGGATCAGCCTTCAGCATCTGGATCAAACCCAACGTCCAACTGATCACGCAAAAAATCACCAACGTCCAATGAGGTGAAGGTCAAACGAAACCAGTCAGCCACGAGGCTTTGGACTGAACAACCTGAACAGAAGACTGATCAGTGCGATAGCAAAAAGTAGTGACTGCTGGTCATTGCAAGTTTGATCATGAAAATCTTATCGATACAGCATGAATCAGAAGCTCAAGAAACTCAATTGGGATCATTGGTGGCTTGATCTCCTTGGTGGATGTTTCGGTATTGCCATCGCGCTTGGCCTGGTGCGATTTGATTTTGGGATCATCGGCAGCCTGATGGCAGATGCAGAATGGATCGCCGTTGAAGACATTGGCAAGCTCGCTGCCATCAATATGTTCGGCTACCTGGCCGGCTGTATTCAACAGGCATACACGAAAAGTCGTGAGGCGTCGATCAGATCCATACGCATCGCAATCGTTGTAATCATTGCTTCCATTGTTCTGGAAGGACGATTGATTCATTTCACCAGTCAATCAATCCTTAGGTGGCTTTGTGGATGGGGAGCTGCGCATCTTGTCTCTGGCCTACCGACACTCGCGCTGGAACGGATCCCAGTCCAATGGAGGAGAAAAGCAACCGGACTGATCATGTGCGGAGGAGGAGTTGGATCATTACTTGGAGCGGTTGCAATCGGTTTATTCTCTCCAACGTCTGCACCCTCAGCCTGGAACATTCTTGCAATACTGACTGTCGTGCTCAGCCTGCCGACACTTAAGTTAGTGTCGAGAAATAAACGCATGCAAGCAACCGATAAGAAGTCTGATTTAGGGCCAGAACAAGATCATCGTCTCCATACAAGTCGCCAACAATTCGGTGTCCTCATTCCCGTTATTGTTCTGGGATTTGCACTGATGCAGGTTGGTCAGGTGCCGGCAATTCTTTACGAGCCGCTGGTTGCAATCAAAAAAGTTGGACTAACCCCCATGGTCTCAAGCAGCGTCGACAGCCTGTTCGGAATCGGCTTGATCATCGGCGGATTAATTCCGACACTAGCGCCTTCAAAACTAACAACCAGGTTATTCCTGCCTGTAATCTCAAGCGTTGGACTCTTAGGAGTGATTCTTTTTGGGGTTTCGGAAAATATCCTGATGTTATCGGCATCTATTTTCCTCATTGGAGTCTGGGATATGATGACTGGAACACTTACGCTTGACAGGCTAGGACAACTTTGCGACGAAGATGCACAACGGCGAGCATGGTCTGTTGCCACATCAATAGGAGCCTTAGGCTTCATCATCTTCTCATCTGCCACAGCGCAGCTCGCAAGACAAAATCTTGACCTTATTCTGATCCTAGGTGTTACAGCAGTAGCCGTACAGTTTGTTCTTGAATCGATCCAATATTCGATATCCTCGAAGTAAACAGATCAATTGATTTCTGAGCGAGCCACTGCAATCCAGTATCAACCGTCGCTTTGCAGCGGAACGCGGTTTCAAGAGCCTGCTGAGTTTGACTGAAGATTGAATCAAGCGTAACTCTGACAAGCCCAGGTTTCTGCTACGAAGAATGATCTTCATATCAAACTCGTGCAGCACTATCTGATTGTCTGGAACTTCCCAACAGTTGCAGGCTCATGGGAAGCATGCCCCTCTTTTTCTGAATACATCAATGCAGGAGGTCCAGGCGACAAATTTGAGGGCTTTGAACTGAGATACCGCGTATGTGATCCCATCGCTGGCAGAGGAATGGCAATTGCGGTGGCGAGTGACATCGGCAAAGTCTGGGCTCATCTGGCGCCTTGGATCAAGGGCTTCGGCATCAAATTTGAGGTCACACCGGTGGTTTCTGACGCAGAGTTTGCGGCAATGTGGCCCGGAATCCAAGCGTCTGCCAACGCTGCATAAGCCAAGACTGCCAACAAGGGGCTAAGCAGAGTTTCTACCTATTGAAAGTTCTGCTAGTTACGTTTCAAAGGGGTCGGGTCAACTTCTATCGATGCCTCTGATGAGTCAACAACAAGAACCAACCTGTCCGATGCCTCAGCCTCAACCCGTCTGCCCGATGCGACCAAGAAGTAGGCGAGAGTAATTCTCTTTAGCAGAGGGGTGAAGGCCGGAGAAATCCGGCCTTTTTGATTGTGGGCATTCAGGACTACTTGAAAAGTCTCATCGTTGACGGATTCAAAACTAATTAATCGACATCATCACCGAGTTCGATTAAAGCCTCACGGAACCACTTGCATTGCGTGCATTCTCAGCTGACAGCACTCAAGGCAATGCAACAATCAGCTGGATCAGCTTCAGAGGATCAGGGTGAGACTGTATTCCAAGAATTCGAGTCGCGTCCAAGGCGTTCACCCAGATCTGACAACCGCCGCATCACATTATTATCAAATATATTGGGGAAAATACCGTCATTGAGAGGCTCCTTGACCGCGATCCACCGCACTTCGACTTGACCAAGGCCACGGAGTTCATTTAACTCTGCCATCGCGTAAAGCTGCCTAAGTGATACGACTTGTCCTGAACCGACTGAAACCTCCAGACTTCTCGCAGCAATACTTGCCCATCCAGTATCACTCGTTATTGGCGATTCTCTGACATTGCCATTAATAATAACCCAATAACGAGTTTTGGGAATTGGAATATCAGGATGCTTTCTTTTCCAAACTGCGCCAAATGTATCTGCAGGATTTGAAGGATGCCATCCATAGTAAAAATTACCTTCAACACCTCCATCAACATAGAGATAACCATTCATCTCGCGAGGAGGGAACATCCCAGGGATGGCAGCTGAAGCGAGAACAACGTTAGTCATTGGTTTTGTGTTCTTATTAGCCAGAGACTTCTTGGCTGCAGCGACAAAATCAAAAACAGCTGGAAATGCCAAATCCAGATTTGTTGACTGAATCAACAGAAGCCGTCCAGGACTAGTTTTATCAACAATTTGTTGTGCGGTTGACTGATCAAAACCTTGACCGATTGCCCTTTCAAGGCCAGGGACTTTCAACAAACTCATGTTACTGGGCAATAAATAGATTGGCTTTCTTAAACGAACAAAATCTGCTGTCGTGTTACGAAAAAATTGATTAATACTATCGAGGCTTTGTTGAGTTCCTATATATGCAAATGGCGCAATTAAAGATCCAGCACTGACTCCTGTCACTCCATCGAATACAGGCATTGATCCTGCTTTATCGGTAACTTTTGACCAACCAACAAGAAATCCCGATCCAAAGGCTCCATTTTCACCGCCGCCAGATATCACCAAAAAGTCCATCGTTGAATTGGGGTTGTCTAAATACCTGGTGTACATTCGATCAACCAAATTCTCTGTCAATCTTCGCTTTCGTTTATGTAGCTCAATGATCTCTTGCTTCCGACGCTCAATCAGTTCGGCCTGCGGAATGTTGGTGCGCTTTGCCAGCCGATTCTCGGAATTAAAGTTGACTGCACCTAAGTACGTCAAGGCGATAAGAACGAGGATTGAGGCAGCTCCAAGACCAAAGGAGGCTGAGATCCACAACCAGAACTGAAAAGAATGTCTGTTTTTCATCAGATTCCGTTGAGCAATCTAATTCTACCAACTCTATTCAGTCGTCTCACAAGACAAGCTATACATCAGTTTTCGTAGGAAATTATTTTTCAACCGTTTCATCTCGTCTCGTCTCATCTCAAGGTTGAGAGTGAGTAAGAGTGACAAGTTGAAGGATGCACAACAGCTTCGCTCGATGACCAAGAATCTGTTGGTGGCTCGTCAGCACTAGCAAGCAGCAATGACATGGGTCATCCGGCAATCACTGAGACTGTGGTCAGTGCCGATTAGAGGCAGTCTTCAAAAAATCAGCTTCTGAAGCCTCGACGATCTTGAGCGGAAGCTGAAAAAGCGCTGGAGACGACCTGATCCATCCAACAGTCCTTGCCTTGACACTGTAAGGAATAGGGAGGAACTTGACCATCAGCGTTAGATCAGCGGATGGAAGCATGATCAATTGATCACTTCAGCCGGACTGACGTGATAACAGGACAGAGATCGCACAAAGCGTGTTTTCTAAGAATGGCAGGCAGCATCCATAGGGCAGCCCAAGAGCAACCATCCGTTGATGACTTCTCCCACAGAGCTTGAACTGAGTCGATGGGACGTTGGAGCGATGATCCCAACAAGAAGCTGTGGATTTCACCGATTGGCTTCGTTGGTGGCAAAGATGACATCATCTGCCGAAGATTCATGTATACCATCGAGCGTCTGAACGACACATCCTCTGAGAGGGAAGTTTGGGTCCCCGAAATCCAATACAAAACAGAATTCAAAGCTTTTGTCAGCGCGCGAACAAAGTGCATGTCCACAGGCAAAACATATCGGGTATTCAATACACATTCAAAGAATGTTCAATGCGTTATCACTTTACGAGACTGTAAGAAAATGTTTAATCTTTGAAGCAGTGATATATCATCCCGCAACAAGCAAGATGATCCTCGATGATTTGAACAAATAGTGCTGAACGATTGGCAGGTATTCAATCAGTCGGATCAGTCTCTGAACTGCGAGTTATCACAAAGCATTAGGAGATACTTGCGTTCGCTGGTGACGTCAGTCCTGCAATTTCCCAATTCCGAGACAGCAAAAACCGCTGCTCTACAGATGAGTAGCGATTTTTGCTGATTGATCAGTGAAAAGTGTTTAATCAAATCAAATTCATTGGCCACTTCAATTGAGCATGATTCCCACCCGAAAATAATCGGGACTGGGCTGAGAGACAAATTCTATTTTACCTTAACAATATTGGTAGTTGGATTATATCCATTTTCGTTATTACTGACCATTTTACTTGGCCCGTAATGCCTCATTACGACATTGAATTTACCAGTTTTATTCCCTTCGCGAATTGGAATATTATTAGGCTGACCATCACAACCGTATCGCACGGTGTAAGTGCCGTCAGAATTTTTTTGAGGATTCATCTCGCTTGAGAGATTTGCAACATCATTAAAGATATAACCATCTCCATTGTAAACCGTGACGGACCAAAAATCTCTGGCTTCTGGGTCTACAAATTTCATTTCGTAGCAACCTGTAGAACTCATATATTTACTTGTTTGATAGATATTGTCCTGAACCATTGCGCCTCCCCAACCGCCAGCAGCACCCACGAAATTCCAATAAGGAGTTTGTCCGCTTTCCTGGTTTCCATAAGCCTTTGACTGGTCGTAACCAGCAGCAAAAATTGCATTGCCTGCAGCTGCGACTTTGCTGAACGACGCATCATCCCATTCTTTGACAACAAACGAGTCTGAGCTGTTTGTTTCAGTCTTGAGATTTCGGCGTGCCTGGTCATCCAATGTCCTGACGACAATAAATGCATGCTTTGTCTTTGCAGTGAGCTTATGCCTGCCAGGACCGTAGATCATCGGCTGGGTTTCATGATTTTCATCTACAACTTGCACGGAAATATATTTATCAGTTTCAGGAATAGTTATATATATACCGCCAGTCATGTCGAAGATTGCCGTTGAGTAATAAGTGTCTCTATTCATGCGAACGACAAATTGCTTAGAGGGATCGCTTGGGGCCACTGGCATTTCCAGAAATTGATTCACACCTCCAGTATTTTTAATAATGTTGTCAAACCGAAGGTTTGAATAAGCCTGAGAGAAATTATCTTCAGTCACAATGATTGGGGAAGATGCATCAGCAACATTTTGTCCATCGATGCTGGAAATATTTTTATCATGCAGATCGACCGCTGTCACAGCAAACCCGTTGACGGCATCAGGTGAAACATGATTAGTTTGAGCTATCGATCCAACGCAAAGTGCACTCAGTGGTGTGAGGATTGCGAGCGGAAGAAATCGGACCACAACAAATTAGAGATTTCTCACAACGTAAACAAATCAATGAAATCGGGCAGCTCAAGCTGATCCCAATCGTGCGGATTGGTCTTTGCAGTCCTTGAGTACAGACATGACGTCATCGACGCCTGGAAAACGATTCGGACCACAGACCTGAGAACGGATGATTGATCCACTTCCAGGCATGGTCGAGCAGGGATCGAGCAATCAGGTCCAACTCAGAGAATCCCCTAGGAGACAACATGTTTCGTTTCGGTCAAGACGAGAGATTGACAACGGACAGCTGATCAAGCGCAGAGGTGGTCTCACCTGAGGCCTTCCTCGCACACGGATCAAACCGGATGAGCGCCAGACTGCATCGATGCCGAATCGCTATCGCGCCACTCATGAATCCCCACCGAAGCCCGGAGGAGAGGGCTGGCTGGTGAATGGTGATGCACAGCTGCTCGTGAGATTCAGCAACGACAACCCGACTGCTCATGGCCAGTGGGTGATCTTGAGCACGTATCGCTGGGTGAGGCCACATCCACCGGTTCCGCAGAGCCAGAGGCGCATGCTCCGGCACAACGCCGTGGAGGCCTGGAAAAACATGCAAATGGTGGGTTGGCGCAGGTGCCACGCACCTGTCCGCTGACTGGGTTGCTCAGAGTAGTGGCCAGAATTAGCTCAACCGATGCATTCCCATGGCCAAAACTGAGCGTCACCCAGACGACATCACACATCACCTCTTACGCGCCATTGGCCTGATGCTGGTTCTGAGTGTGGCCGGCGTGTTGGCTTTGGTGGTGGTCAAGCCAGCGTCCTACTGGGAGGGCGTCACCGAAGGTTCGGAACGAGCCCCGGTGCCTTGCGTGAAAGACACCTCAATGGAGATGTGAGCATCCCTCACTCGCCTGGATTTTCAGATCGACGTTGGTTCTGGTCGACAGTGGTCCTGATCGACGTTGGTTCTGGTCGACAACAGCCCTAATCGATGGCGCCCCTCACCCTCACCTCCGAAGAGTGGATCAATGGACACGCGGAAGTGATGTGACTGGAAGAAGGCCGATGGCAGCCGACCCGAAAGAGAAGCTGACTGAAGGCCTGAAGCATGGCCTGTGGTGTAGAGGCCCGCTCCTGATGGATCAGCTCATGACCCGGCGGAAGGACGTGAATCAACTCAGTGCAGCAGCAAGACCCGCGGCAAACAGTGTCGACTTCGAGGACTGCGCCAAGACTTGAGGCTGAAGACCAAGCAGCACAGATGTGACCATGAAGAGGACCGGTGAATTCATCAACAGTGCACAGGATGAGCTGACCGCAATGGTGAGCGACTGGAAAGACGCTAATTGGAAGAGATGACAGAGCCTGTATCGCGGCAATGCTACGGATGGTTCTCAGACTGAATCATGAAACTGAGATTGACCCTGACCTTTTCTGAGATCAATCAGTTGCTGCCATCGGCCATTGCGCTGCTCAACAACGATTGAGCTGACAACATGGCCTCTGGACGAAGGCCTACGAGGGTGTCACGCCAGTCAGCATTGCCTTGGACCAGAACCTCTCAAACTCACGACTTTTGAACACCACAACTTCCTGGATTTCAATGCAGCGGCTGAGCCTTTGCTTGGGATCGACCGCATTGCTGATCACGACAGCACAGACCGCATGGAGCGAGGCCATGAACTATCAATGCTTCGACAGGGAGACTCGTCGCCCTGTCGCGGCGAGCTTGGTCGACCTCAGCACACCTGAAGTGAGTTGTGAAAGCATCACGCCGACAGAACCCACGATCACGTCGCCCGATGAAGGCCTTGCAGAAGAGGCTGAACAACCATTCACTGATCCTGGAATCAGCACTGGACCAAGCCCATACGCCGAAACGTCTCCCGATCAAGAAGTCGTGAATCGATATATTCGCAACGATCCATTCGCAGCACGAAGAGCAATCAATCTTGCCCGAGGTGCTGCAACGAAGAGAAATGGTGGCCTGAGAATTTATCGCCCAGGTATCTGCATGTATGAAAGTGCATCGAATAATCCCTGCCTGATCCACGCTGGACCCGAAGGATTTGAATTCAAGATTCCTGGAGGTGCTCCTGGTTGGGAACAATCCACAGGGTCTCCAGCCCTGATGACAAGGATTCTTGTGAGTGCGGACGGACGTTCAGTGCTGCAGATCGACCAGACGCTGATCAGCGACCCCGCAGCGTTCGACTGATCATCGACGGCGAACATGCGCTCATTGATGCGCACCAATGCAGAGAATCAATGAAATTCGAAACCGCGATTTTGCCTGAGCCCAGCAGACAGCCTCCCGCTCAATCAGACTTGATACAGCCTGGCCGTTCCCCTCAGCGCTGGTTGAAATGCCGGTCATTACGACCTGGAGAGCTCACGGAAACCTTGAGCGCTTCCCAGCATTGGCTTGAATGAAACACTTTCATGGATCAAGCCGAAATCAACAACTGGAAAGCCATCGCTGAGAAGATGGAAGCAAATGGAGACACCAGCAGCTGGTTTTATCTGCGTGCTCGAGCCATTGCTGATGGCAAGCCAGACCCAATGCCCAACGTTTCAGAGTTAATGCCTAACTCGATTTGACCCACAACACTGCCTTTTCAATTGAACAGGTGATGCTCAGCGGAAAGCTGGGTCATCCCTGCTGATCGTGCAGACCTCTGCCCTGATCCTGAAAATGCTGATGAGATCAACCAACATCTTGTGGACATCTCAGAGCTGCCTCAGTCTCAATCGCAGGTGAACCCCGCCTGCGCACGCAGTCAATTCTCAGCTTTCAGCTGGGCTGTAGAGCTTGGAACTGATCGCCATCAGCATCAGAAAAACACTGCTGATGGATAAAACGACAAGGCTTTCGATGGTCTTGAACCGTCATTGGTGAATGACTCTGACAGAGATTTCATCCGCACTGTCCAGTTCAGATAGACAGTCACCATCTGAACACCAACTGGATCATGGCTCGGTCAACATCCTGGCCAAACACCACCGACTGAGCTCTCCTCCTCGAACGCTTCTGAAGGTCCAAACCCCTTGACCGCACAAGACATCGATCTGTATTCGGACCCACCCCGTGGATGTTTTATCGAACACAGCCTGAACAAAGTCATGACATCGAGGGGAGACCCCGATGTGTCGCGAATGTGATTGGCACAGCTCGCCAGAAACGGGTACACATGGCGCGCCCGGTGGGCAGCACATCTACGCCAACGGCTGGTCTTACAGAAGCAATGGCCTCAACCTGATCAATCCATGATGGACGACTGAATCTTCGAACATTGGCCGTACCAAGCATCAGGATCGAACCCACTGGAAGGGAAAACAGTGATCGAGAACAAACGATCATCTCCACGAATCTGAACCTCATAATCTTTTTGCAAATTTTGATTTTTAAATTTCGCCATTAAAGTTTTCCCATACATTGTAATCGGAATAGGATATTTGCCTGCAGATAATTCACTGGGATCAATGTCAATCTCAATCAGAGAGGAGGCTGATTGATCCAATTTGTAGCGGACAAGAACTGGATGATTGATCGAAAAACCAGTTGCCACGCCTGAACCCTGCGTCTTCTTACCACGGCACTCAATATGAACAGTATTCTGCTCAACTGAACTTATTTGCGCCTTTAGAGGAAGCAGGGCTACGGAAACAGCTGTAACAAGAACACCTTGAGATAAGCAGCGAAGCATGAGAGTGGCTTTAGTCCGCGCATCATGCCACTTTATTCAGGGTCACGCTGGCGCTTGCGATAACACTGCAAAGACTGCCGATGAACATCACTGCGGCTGCCGGGAGATAGAAGGCAAAGACACAACAATGCTCCCTGCTTTTCCCTTAAGATTTACATGGCCTTTTGGGTTGATATAAATTAAATCAGTTGAATGACATCACACAATTCGTACCTGAGACAACAACTTTTCGCCCTCTACTGATGTCGTAAATTTGAGAACCATCGAGCGAACAGTCGCTATCAGGTTCTTGATTGACAGAGCCGCCTGTATTGCCATCTTGACTGATTGATGAAAATTGCGGGCATTGCTCAATCATTTCACCAACCCACTCATCGACTCCATATTCATCAATATACTTTCCATATTCCGGGAACTTTTCATAGGTAAGCTGTGTCGACAAAGGCCTCGGAGTGCCGCTTTCAAGAAGTTGGCATTCATGTGACGCCATTTTATATGCCCACATCGGCCCAGCAGACAACCTTTCTCCACTTACATTTGCCCCAATAAATATTACCAAGAAAGCCATTAAACGGAAGCGCTTCATTCTATTAAATAAAGGCATCTTGGTCGCTCATGCAGTGTATCCACTATCGCTGAACTGAACTAAACCCACATCACTCAGAGGGGTGAAACAGAAATCTTCCGCTCACCCGCTCGGGGGAGCCTCAGCCGCACTCAGTACCGCAGCAATCCTCTGAGGTCTGATTCCGGCTGAGCTTCGCTCTGCATCGACCGGAACAACACCTGGCATCTGCACGTTTCGGCGTGAACGTGCAGCCACAGCAGCAGCACTGCCTCGCTGGACGGGCTGGCCTGAGTGCCCGGCGGCGGCGAGCATCAGCAGCACGTCTTTCAAGGCGATCATCCAGCTGCTTCCGGCGCCCTTCAGCCAGTCGCTCCAGCAGTGAATCCGTGTCTTCAGGGCTGGGTGCATTGCCTGAGTGCCAGAGCTGACCGTCCGCGACGAACCATGGTGTCCAGCGCCAGCGGCGAGCGCCCGGAGGTGCCCACCAGAGCCGACCTGATGTGGTGAGCTTCCACCAGCCTTCAGCGTTTCGCCAGGGCGTTCTGGTCAGCTCCCGCTGGTGCTTTGCAACCGGCCGGAGACACTCCTCACGACTTGTTTTGAGGGGCTCCTGCTGGGGATGCTTGTGACTGTTTCGGCTACGCATAAGTGCACGTTAAACCGTACCTCGAGGGTCGGTCCTCCCTCTGTTGAGTCACGTTCATCAGCAATAGACAGGAACTGTTCCATTCCGGTCATCACCATGAATACCGATCTCATCAAGTGTCAATGCAACAGCGGCTGTCAGTGCAGCGTCGAGGCTGCGAAAGCTGTAATGCGACACGGCAAAGCCTTCTGCTGTGAACGTTGCGCAGATGGTCTCGCCTGCGGTTGCCGCTGATGGTCTGACCCCTCACACCTCAATGCCCCGCACTTCGCGGGGCTTCGAGGTGGTGAATGATTTGGAGGGAGACCTTCACAGCTTGCGTCTGTACAAGTTTCCACATTGCTTCAGAAGCGCAACTGGATACCAAATCCTGCGGGTGCTCGATAGACGTTGCCATACCTGAGTCCATAAGCAGGAATCACGCGTGGATAACGGTCGACCTCACGGCGATATTGCCGCCGAGCACGCCTGTATTCACGGGTGTCGCGACGAATGTCTCGGCGTAGCTGCCTCAGCTCCTGCCGTCTTTGCTGTTCGTAGCTGCGGGCTTCAGCCGCTGGTGCCAAGGCACAAGTTGTTGCACCGATCAGACCAGCACAAAGAACAGCTGTGGTTACTTTGTATGTGTTGTTAGGAGTCGTCATTGTTTGAAGGAGTGAATGTTTGGGGTTGCTGGCCCCTCGACTCCTTCAAGATCACAGCTCTTCTGGTGATCCAAGCTGCATAGTTATGTGCAAACCCCTAGAAGTTCTGGTGAGCTTCTGGTGAATGGCTCAGAACACAGTGCCAGCAGGGGCGAAGCTGATAAAGGACCTTGCGACGCCATCGCTCCAGGGCAGCAAGAACCCCGCTAGAGGCGGGGCTTGATTGGTGTGAAGTTGGTTCGTCGGGAGATCGATAGCGACTACTCAACGCCCCCTGCTTTTCCCTTTCGGGTCTTGTATGGCTTTCAGCCTCGCTTTCATGGCTTCAGGCTTCCCGACGGAAGATTCAATCAGAACCTAATTTGAATTCCGAATCCAGGATGACGATAGTTGTACCGGTAAGCAGGAATCACTCGCGGGTAGCCATACACCTCGCGGTTATAGACCCTCCGAGCATGTCGCCAATCACGATTATAGGCTCTCTGGTAATGATCAAATTCGCGAACATCATGGCGAAAGTCACGATGAATTCTTCTTAGCTCATGATGTCGATGGTGATGGTGGTGGTGATCCTTTGCGTCCGCAGCAGGTGGCGCCATCAACATTGAGGAACCAACAACAGCAGCAGCAACGATGGAAGAGAGGAGTTTCATTTGTTTGGTGTGAATAGAGGAGGTCATCCCTCCGATCTATTCATCATTGCTGAACTGGACTATTCCCACATCACCCGATCAGGTGGTCTACCAGGCGCCTGACTCCCCCGTTCGGGTCGGTACCACTGGCTAGCAACTGCAGGGGAGATTCACTCGCCTGGGGGATGTGATTCATCACTGCTCCAGCAAAAGTAGATTCATTATCAATCAACTTTGGTTCTTTCTTGGAATGCGTCCTGAAGAGGAAATCTGGCCTGTCGTACTGATTGCTGGAAGCATCGTGGCTGTTTTGATGATTCTTGCCTTCAGTGATCCAGGAACCTTCGTCTGCGTTGGAGTCTGTGAGTGAATCTCACCTCTTCGGCGGTCATCGCTTCCATTCGCCTGACTTCTGGATGGATGCACGGGAATCGAGAGGGCAGTGCAGCGAGTGAAGAGCGCCAGGATGATTCATCAACTGCAGCCTAAGTTGCGCACAACGTTCATCGAATGCGCTCACAGTGTGGCGTCTTCATCATCGGCTAAGGCTGAACTAAGGAGTAGCCGCCAAAAGCAGTGCCAACTCTCCAGTCCCGCAGTGACAACCATCCTGATCGCCATGACATGGCTCCATACGCGGATGTCCCTTGGCACAAGTCTCAGAACAGAAATGCTGGCCGCCAATCCTGATGGATCGCGTTTCTTCAACGCTGTGCTTGCAAAGCGAGCAGTCGCACAAAAGCAAAGCTTCAGTCATCGCAAAACTCTCGGCAGCAACTCATTCGGTCTATGACCTCCACGGCACCATTTCGCTGGTGGGTTACCGAACAAAAAACACCGCTCTTCAGTGCCTATCGGTCAAGCAGTCGGCGGACCTTGTCCGGAATGACGCCACGTTGACGAACCAAGCAGGTGAGTCGACACCGCGGAGAACAACTGAACCAAGACGGCGTTGATGCTGTGGATGAGTGAGTGAATACAAAGCGGATTTCACCTGAACGAGCTCTTACACAGTTGGACAAGCGGGAATGATCCACTTGGTGTTATTCCAATGGAGCCAAGGAGACCTGAACTCCTGCTCCCCTGCATGCCATGCAGGAGGGTGAAAGAGATGCCATCCCAGGTTGTGAATGATGCACCGTCTTGCAGCCTCAAGATTTTTCCGAGAGAGTATTTGTACTTACTGCTTCGTCATGACAAGCGAGAACCTTCTTGTTCTGTTCGTCAGCTTTTCTTGCGCCTGCCTAGTCCTCAGTATCTACAAAATGAATCGTCCTGCTGAGGGCTGAAAAGCAGTCTGGTAGCGCTGCCTCGCATTAAAACAGGTGCAAATCAGTCTTCATGCGACCGCCAAGAGCGCCTGCTTCGCTCACTCATCAAGACGATGCCCCCGGCCATCACCCAGGCAAGTGACACGCCAAGCATGATTGAAAGCAGTGCCTCCATAGCAAAACGATTGAGGTCTCCAGCCAAAGCTGGATGAACCCAATGTGGCTTTCTGATCAGGGGGTAGAGCGACAGTTAACGATCAGTCGCGTGCAGGCTTGCCCTTGTCGTTGATGGTGTTGGTCTTGGCCGCAACCTTTCTGGCTAGAGCTGCTTCCAGACGCTGCAGCTGTGCATCACGCAATGCAGCGGAAATGCTGAGTGTGAGATCAGTCATCGATTGGCGTTTCCGGCTGCTGCAAGCGCGGGGCTTAATGCTGTCGAAAGGGGGCCTTTGAATCTGAGAACCCGCGCAACATAAACACCCCCGGGCGCCTGGCCAGGTAGCAAAAATGCTCAAGTCAGCGGATTGCAACATAAGCATCAACAAGCTGCACCCGCTCCAATCCAATGGTGCATGCCCAGTGGGTTGTTATCGAGACCAGACCTCCAGCGATGTTGGGCAGGCGCATGTTGCGCTTGGCCCGAGAGAGTGGTGGAAAGTGCGAGAGTTATGGGCAGTCCTGAAATCTCTGCGCACGATGAGATTATTCAGCGATCGGCATCGTCCAAATGAAAGCCGCGACCGAACACTGCAAACACGACCATTGGAAGTCATCTCTTTTGGTTTGTGGAGTGATCTTGATGGCAATGCCACAAAGCGTTGTGGGAGGCGAAATTAATGGGTGGCAAAAAGTCAGAGATGACTTTTTGCAGGGATACCCAGAACTTCTACAGTTTCATTGTGATCGTGGTGAAAAAGCCAACAGTGAATCAATATCAGCTTTCAATGATGATTGGGTCAAGAATATCCAAAAGCTGCGATATGAAGCAGGCGTGGCGCCAATGGGGCCCAATGGGTCAAATCTGTTTTTTAGCGGGTTATCTATGGCAATGAAATCTCGTTGCCCTGGTGTTTGGTGATGGACGAACTTCCTTGTCTTTGGCTAGTCCTGATAACAGCTATGGACTGATACTTGGCAAGTTGCTAAGGAGGATCACAAAGCGATTTTGGCATGAAAAACGATCCTGAAAACTGGTGGCTGGAAACGGCTGGATGGAAACGGTGTCAGCCCAGGTGGTGAGTTCTTGTTCTTGCAGACGGGGCAGTAGTTCTTGACGCGAACGACGGCGGTCGGTGCAAGCAGCCGCATGTACAACCCTGCTTGGGTCATGACGCCTCATGCGCACGGTATTCCTTGCACTTGATCTGCAAGGGGGCAGCCATGACTGATATTGATGCTTAGTTTGAGCTTGAAGCGAAGGTACGAGGAGTGATGCTTTGGACTCGCCCGTTGCAATGGCCATTACTTGTCGGAGCGTTGTTGTTGTTCAGCTCCTGCGATCAGCAGAGTGAGCCTTTTGCATCCAGTTCTGCCCAAGATGCAGTCGATCTCCGCATCACTGAAGCACCATGGGAATCTCAGGCCCAGATGACGCGTCGAATGGATCATCTGACCAGTTTTCTCAAAGACGCAACAGGGCTAACGATCGGCTATGTACCAGCTATCAACTACGCCCATAGTTATGCACTGGTCGAGCGCGGGGAAGCTGACCTAATTCTGGTTGGAATTTACGGTGGATACCGCTTGCTCAAGGCTCTACCCCATGCGGTGCCTCTTGTGGTTCAGAAACCCTCATATCGATTGGTGATGCTGGGGCATCGCCGCTGGGTTGAGGAGTTGGATCCAAATGAGGAGTCCAGCTTGGCTTCGGTCAAGGGACGCCGCGTGGGGTTCGGAAGCCGCTTTTCGGGTTCGGCATTTCTTCAGCCGTTATTGGCCATGCAGGAAATTGGGCTTGATCCCGCTGACATCGATCAGTGTTTGCATGAACCAGTGCAGCGTCATTTGCCTGCTCAAGTCGCAAATGGCCTTGTCGATTTCGTTTTCGTTCCCAGCCATAACGACAAAGACGACCAGTTCATTCCAGAGCCGTTACGGGACGAACTTGCGGTTGTATGGACTGGAAACCCAGGGCGGAATGATTATCTGATTGCAGCGGTCAGTCCTATGGATACGGAGCGACAAGAGCATTTACTGAAAGTCCAGCAAGCCTTTTTGGAGCTTGATCGCACGACTGATGATGGCCGTGCAGTCCTTGACTCTTATATGTTTCCAGGTTTTGAGTTGCCGACCTCACAATTCCCGGAAGTCACTAATCAACGGATTGAAGCTCTGCTCTCCAGCTCAGGAGGGTTACCCAGCTGTGAAGCGTCTTGATGCGGCGTCTGTTGTATCCAAAACTCGACGCCAGCGAAGTTCCTTGTCCATTGCCAGGCGCTTATTGGGGATCAAAGTCGAAGCGATCAATCAGCCTTCAATTGGTGATAACAGGTAGTCAATATTGTTGACTAATATACTCCCTTACATTCAGGTTCTTGCTTCACTGCTTGATATGTTTTTTGAATGCTATCAGCAACATCACTGCTTCCAGGATCGCTTGAAAGTCGTTTGACAAAATAACCTAATGTCTCTTTTGCAATGTCCTTGTTGAGTTCGCCCATTTTCACCGTTGCACATAATGCCATTCCTGCACCGAACACGGTACCCATGTAATAAGCATTTTTAGCATCCATTCCTTCGGCTTTAGAAGTCCCAGCCGATAGCAATAAGATACTCAGTAGTAAAAGTGCTTTCATAGAGCTTATTGTTGAATGCATCCCTCAGCAATTGCGTCATTTCTGACAGATAGCATTGTTGCATCGTATGGCTCACCAACAGAAATAACGGCCTTCCTCCACTTCGCATAGCCACGTGGGTCCTGCGTTTCATCAACCCATCCAGGAACAGATTCCATGGCTGCATCTCTTGAGGATTTCAGCTCGGCATACCTTTTGCCCATGGCATCACACTTGGCCCAATCGACCGCTTCGGAGGGTATGGCTCCAATCAGAATGGATAATGCTGAAGCTGCGCATCCGACTAATAGGTAAAATGGCTGAAATGAGTCTCTCATTAATTGTGGGTCTTTCTCTATTCATAGCAAGTTCAATCGAAAATGACAAATTTCTCAAGCTTGTGCGTGTAGCTTTTAAAGCGCAGCGTGAGTTTATTGACTTTATTGATGGGGCGACTGGCCTGCCCCTGGAGTTTGAACATTCGACAGGCAAAATAAAAATTTTGTATCAATAAGATCAATTGCGATTAATTTTATTTTCCGAATAATCTCTTCGCCAACCTGAAGCTGGAATAAGTGTTCATGTCCTAATCGACTTTTTGGAAAGCCGTCGCTGAAATAATGCTTTCCAGCTGTAGCTGTTCATAACCAGACAGCACAGAAAATCGCCCACAAGAAAGAAGCCACGTAAGCAACTTAGTTCATTCAGTGGAGCCCAGGAGACTCGAACTCCTGACCCCCTGCATGCCATGCAGGATCAATAATCGTTAAGCAAGCAGTCCAGCGCTGAGTTTAGGTGGATCCAGAAAACTGATTTGGTGCAAACTTTGGCGCAAAACTGTAGAGGCAGCCAGCTTTTTGCACCAAAGCATCGTTTTGCACTAAATGAGCAGTCCCACGAAGCAGCGCTGTGAGCGATCAGCTGATTGATTTGCCAGCGTGGCGCCATGCCGAACAAAGACCGCCCACAGGTTGAACGGCACCCACCGAAACAGGGTGTCGGCTGGCTGGAAAACACTCAGCAGGGAAAGGTCTGCAGCTTCACGAATGACTCGCCCACGGCTCATGCCAAGTGGGTGATCGTCGAGACCAGACCGCTGCGCGGTGGTGGTCAGCCAGTCATCAGGCGAATGCTTCGCCACAACGCGATCGAAGCCTGGGAAACCATGCAGAAGTCAGGCGGCTGGAAACGGTGCCCGCCTGAGTGGTGACCCCGTTTGAACCGGGTGGTGAATCCGCATCAGGCAGTCCACTGCTGGCGGTGCCATTGGTTGGGCGCATAGCTGGATTGAAACCCAGGACGGCGGGTGCGATAGGCCACTTCCTCGGTTTGAGCGGCCTCGTGAAGTCGCTGCTCGACCAACTGGGATTGAGCATGAGCGACTGCGCCAAGTCCGAGCGTCAGGGAAAGGGTGTAGATGAAGAGTGACTTGATAGACATGGCTGGCTCGACTGGATGGCTGGGGGAAGCGCCCCCTCGACTCCTTCAAGATCACAGCCCTGCTGGTGAACCCCCCTGCACTGCTCTGGTGCAGAAACCGCGAAGTTCTGGTGAAACTCTGGTGATCGGTCTGGAGCTGCGATGGCTCTCAGCGCCAACGGACCCTCACAAACCCGATCACAGAATCTTCGGAAGGGTCGAAAATCAAAGCAGTCACTGGGGTTTCACCAGCTCCAACCAATCCACCTCGTCCACTCCACCGGTGAGGAGCTGCCTGCATCGTTGCCGTGCAGCGTTGTTTTCAGCAGGCGTGTGCAGTCGGTCATTAGATCGGAGTTGACTCCATCGACCCTTTTCCAGAATCTCTGTCTCAGCTTCTGCAGGTGCCTTGGTCTGGCGTGGTCTTCGCTTGGCAGCCATCAGCTGGTTCACCTTTCCTGGGAAGGTGCCCACGCCTTCTCATGGGGGATGTGATCAAGAAGGTTGGTCATGGCTAGCTGTGTGTCAGTGACTCAATCGAGATGAAGATCGGCGCCGCTACTCGCTTTCTGTCTGTAGTTGCAGCAGTGTTCCTTGGCGCAGCGGGGATTCATGAATGGAGCGCTAAAAGCGCTGAAATGGGCTCCAGAGACAACGAAACCAGCTCTGCTGTACTGATCCTTAGATCCCAGGGAAAGCTGAAAATGGGACTTGCCATTGGCTTTATTGCTCTCGCTTCCGCAGGCGTGAGTTTTGACGAAAACGGGAATCGCAACTGAGCGCATCAGTGCACACCCCGCAATGCGGAGCGGAGCAGTAACAACAGATCACCAACCGCCACCGTCACCGGTTCATCTGGTGAGGCAAACGGGTTGACCCCGCTGGCTGGCTGTTGCAGCCGTTGAATCCTTGATCACCACCAACGATCAACTCGACCAACGGACGGGCGTCCTGGCTCACTGGGCACCGTCACCACCGATAACCGCTGCAGATCTCGGCGGTAATCAAAGCGGCAAAAGCCAACGCCCGTGCCGGAACAGGACGAAAGGCTTTCGAGAGCTACAGAGGACAAGCGCCGCTCCTCCGGCGTTGGCGTTTTTTCTGGCGCGGGACGCCAGCCATTGGCGATCAGGTGTCGGTTCGCCTCAAGGATGGTCTGTCTGGCACTGAGCTTCGGCTCATGCTTGGGTGTTTTGGCAACAGTGTGCGCAGGCGCCGCGTCGGCTTGTCTCGGCAAGATCGCTTCGGCTGTGAGAAACGCCACCGCACCCAGACCAGCACCAGTAAGAGTGCCGAGACAAACACCGCCTAGCCCTTTGAAGAAAGTGTTCATCGCTTGAGAACTCTCGATGGACACAACATCTCCGGGTTCAGCGTCTGACTTGATGACCCATCTCAACCAGGGCTGTGAGGTTGGTCACGCACCCGTCAGATCGACGGAAGAGGGAACAGGATGCAGCAGATCAGCAGTTGTTAGCTGCCAGGATGGATCAGCAGAGAGCTGCTGAGGTTGAGGCAAAGAAGGCTGAAAAGGCAGCTGCTGAGAAGTTGCAACAGGAGCAGTTAAAAGAACAGTTTCAAGGTCATCTGGACCGTGTGGCGTCGAATTCATTGCAGGCTGCTGCTGCCATTCAAAGCAAAGAGCATGTGATTACTCAGGCATGTGATGAATCATTAGCTCAGATTCAAGAGATCAAGAATCAAGCGCTTGCGGCAATTGCAGAGAGTAGGGATGAAGTGATTCATCTGGTGAATCAAGCGCAAAAGTCTGAGGGCAACAATTCACTTGCAATCTTTGAGATCAACAAACGCCTGCAAGCGCTGGAAGGTAAACAGAATCAATGATGGATAGTCAGTTGATGTTCAGTGGGTGCGCACCCCCTTTATGGGTCTCTCCACTGGGGTAGGGAGTCCATAGCTGGGTATTGGGGGCGATATTCAGCTGTGCCTATTCATCAACATATGGATTAAATCAATCAAGAAAGATCGCTCATTAGTAAACACATTCAGTATTGATTGGACCTTAAAACAGTTTTGGCATGCAAATAAAGCGGGCACGCACTTGAAAGAATAAGACTCTTTGTTGACATTTTTAGTGATATTGCTAAGTTATTAAATAACTGGGCTTTATTCATGGGCGCCCCTATCCTCAACGCGAAGAATATTGCGCCTGAATTGACGTATGACGTAACGGATTTAGGAGTGTTGTCCCCAGGCTATAAACGTACTTTAAGAGAAAAGGATTGGCTTGAAGATCCAATTATGTATCCATTTACAGTAGATAATGCTGATGGGGTAAGGGCAAGGTTTAACTTGTACAACCTCCAAAGTGATTGGTATCTATTCATCTACAAAGAAACCGGCAAAGGGCTTATTTATTTAAGGTCGGGAACCAATTATGGATTGAAGGATGAATCAATTGTTCAATTCCTTCCTCCTGGAAAATACGCAGCTGTTGTCGAATTTTCCGTACCAATAGGCTATAAGCTGTCAACAACCTACGACCTGCTTGTATCAGGAACAGTGCCTCTCCGAGACGATGATGTGTTGTATGGACGCGATGCAGATGAGACTTACAACGGTGGCAAGGGTAATGACTTTATTGCCGGAAAAGAAGGGGATGACAGGCTTTTTGGTGACAAAGGCGATGATTATCTAGAAGGCGGTAAAGGAGATGATTACCTAAAAAGTGGAACCGGAAATGATGTTCTAAACGCTGGCAAAGGTGATGATGACCTTTCAGGAGGGCTAGGAGATGATTATCTATCAGGAGGTTCTGGAGATGATGTTCTTAATGGCGGAAGGGGCGATGATCTGGTTGATGGTGGTAAGGGTGATGATTTTCTAAGAGGTTTTAGCGGAAATGACGAATTGCATGGAGGTCTTGGCTCTGATGTTTTGACAGGAGGTGAAGGCGCGGACAGATTTGTTTGCCGCGATTTCAAGGAATCAGGAGTAGGTGAAGGCAAGCGTGATGTAATCACAGATTTCAGCTCATCAGAAGGTGACAAAATAGATTTGTCTGCAATAGCCGAAGACTTTGTATTCATTGGTTCATCTGACTTCACAGGAACCAGAAACGAAATTCGTTTTGATGATGGGATTTTGCAAATAGGCAATTATTACGAACCCGATACTGCTCCCACTCCTGTTTTTGAGATCCAACTTCTTGGTGTAGACAGCCTGTCAGTTGACGATCTTATTATGTAAATAAGGCGTAAAAGCGAATATTCAGTTGGCGGTCAATACCTGGCACGATTGAGCGCAGCAATTATCAGCAAAAGACACTCCAAGACATTCTGCTATAACCGTTAAAGACTCCCGATAGCCATGTCAGAAGAGCAACTCAAAGCCTTCCTGGAGAAGGTCAAAGCAGACACCAGCCTTCAGGAGAAGCTCAAAGCAGCTGCTGATACTGATGCAGTTCTTGCGATTGCGAAAGAGGCTGGGTTCAGCATCTCTGCTGATGACTTCAAGAACGCTCAATCAGAGCTTTCAGATAAGGAATTGGAGGGTGCAGCTGGGGGCTGGCTGGGGACTTGGGATGCGAGGACTTGCGATTCTTGCGATCCAGCGGAGATGTGCTAATTCACTGCACTGAGATGTTGATGCAGACGATACAAGCATACGACTGGCTAGCAGCACCTACACACTCAAAGCCCCAAGGGGCTTTTTATTTCTTCAATCACCCCATAAAGACCATCAATCAGCCGTAATACCTGGCACGATTGGGCACTCTAATTGTTAGCGAAAGACACTTCAAGGCATTATTGCTATAACCGTTAAAGACTCCCGATCACCATGTCCGAAGAGCAGTTGAAAGCCTTTATTGAGAAGGTCCAGGGAGACGACAGTTTGCAAGAGAAGCTAAAAGCAGCAGCCAATCCTGATGTAGTAGTTTCGATTGCGAAAGAGGCAGGGTTTAGTATTTCTGCTGATGACCTGACTAAGGATCAATACGAACTTTCAGACGAAGAATTGGAGGGGGTGGCTGGTGGGTGTATTGAGCCCGTGTCGATCGTTATTAGTTTACTCAATAGGCGTGCCCATCAATGTTAGTTTACTCATCAAAGCCCTAAGGGGGTTTTTATTTCTTCAATCACCCCAAAAAGACCATCAATCAGCCTCCAATACCTGGCACGATTGAGCGCAGTAATTATTAGCCAAAGACACTTCAGCAGACCATTGCTATAAATAATTAACAGACTTGACACCTATGTCAGAAGAACAGCTCAAGGCATTCCTAGAGAAGGTCCAAGTCGACACCAGCCTGCAGGAGAAACTCAATGGAGCTGCAGATGCAGATGCTGTTGCTGCGATTGCAAAAGAAGCAGGTTTTAGTGTTTCTGCTGATGACTTAACTATGGCTCAATCAGAGCTTTCTGAAAAGGAATTGGAAGGCGTGGCTGGGGGTTTCTGCACTGCTGATAATATTAGGAGCTGTGTGACGAATCCACGAATCACTGTCTCACAGTGTCACTGCTGACCTGCTGACTGTGTGGCATCATCCTTCAACTAATTTTTATGATGGATTCTGAGCCTACTCATCAAGGCCCCTGCAACCCATGTCTGAAGAGCAACTTAAAGCGTTCCTAGAGAAGGTGAAAGGCGACACTAACCTTCAGGAAAGATTAAAAGCAGCGGCTAATCCTGATGCTGTCGTTTCCATTGCGAAAGAAGCAGGTTTTGGTATTTCTTCTGATGACTTAAAGAACGCTCAAGTCACAGAGCTTTCAGATGAGGAGTTGGAAGGCGTGGCAGGTGGAAGAGGAGACACTCGAAACTGGCTGGTGGGTGGCGACTGTGGTCTATTTGCACAGACGCACAACCCTGGCACGCATGCGAAATGGTGAAAATAAGTGACGCTTCGTCGCCATACCTGGCACTAATCATTTGTCCGTTGTCAACGTTTAACCCGTTGAAAAATGACAGAAATGTCTCAAGTCTATACGCAGTGACGGGATCGCCGATGTGGATTCAGGCGTGATCCGCTGGGTCAACGCAGATCTGGTGACCCACATCTTGCCTTCGGTCTGAAGGTTATCTACATCAGCTCTTTGCTTCTTTCCTAGCTTTCTCAAATTCTGATTCATCACTTCCTTTGCACATCCCAGTTCCATTCATCGAATATGAACCAAAATCACCGCGAGAAATAGAACGGAGAATTAACGGACCTGGAGGATCTATCTGGATAGAGAACTTAGAAGAGAGGCTAATTCCCTCCTTGTTCCTAGGCTTTTCCCACTCTTCAATAGCCACACCATTAACGATCTTTGCTGTATCCCATACATCACCTCCAGCCTCAATTAATCGACTATTAGCAACATCAACCTTCCAGTACTGAAAATGACTTTTAATTACTCTCCGGTCTGTTTTATTTGTTTCAAAGTTTTTGGCTTCATTAAACCCTTTGGACTCACACTTCAGATACACAAAGTCATCAGCAACAACAGGTGATGCCGAGAGGAGCAGAGCACCTAGGAGGATTGATAATTCCTTCATTAGTGGTTGCTTCTCTTTCTGTCACTAGCACAATACCTGGCTACCCTGTTCCTATCAACTATGGCTGAGGAAATAATGAAACTTCTTCTCGCAACACTTCTTTCGACTTCTTCTTTGCTGGGCGTTATGCCTGCTCAAGCTCAATTCACTAATCCTGATCCACCGGAATGCGATGAAGCTGGGTGCAGAACAGCTTGCGAAGATTATGGCGCAGGAATTAAAGGGTGCATTTATCTCAACGTGATTTCAAGGAATTACCCATATGTCACCTTTAAGACAAGCTATGAGAGAGAAATAAGTGAGGCGAATTGTCCGCAGTTCAAACTGAGAACTCTTCGTGTAGAAGATGGAATGCCTTCTCGTTGGAAACAGGTGATACCAGGTTCAATGGATTACGCAAAACTTATGCAGGCTTGCACCCTCAAAAAATGACAAAAATTAGTCAAGCCTATTCGTAGTAGCTGGCGGCGCTCTGCTCCCCCCGGTGGGTCCTTCTACACACACAGCGGCGCAGAATTGCAGCAGTTACACATACACATAGGCTCTCGATTGCTTGGCACTTTGTCAATAATAGTCTGAACCACTAATTATATTTATTTGTTTCTTGTGGTGGACTGGGTTCTCAGCAATTGTGCGCTAGATCGTATATCTAGTGTGAGGCACCAGACTCCTAATAGGACATTCGACATTGCCTCACACATTGATATTGCAATGATGCTGCAAGCAAAAATATCCAGCGCATATCAGCATCGTCAGGGCGTGCATAAATTGTTTCCTTTTTTGTGTTTATCGGTACGTCAACATCAATATCCATTGACCAGCCTTGCCTGATAGAGGCCAACCCAGCGACCGACAAAACAACTCACACCAATCACGCCCACGCACGAGCGGGGTTTTTGCTGTCCTTGACCCTTGGCATCACCGGCTTCCGAGTCGGCTAAGCCCAGTCATGCAGGTGGTTCTGAGCCATTCACCACAGTCTCACCAGAACTTCGTGGGTTCTGCACCAGAGCTGTGCAGTGGGCTTCACCAGTAGGGCTGTGACCTTGAAGGAGTCGAGGGGGCGCTTCCCCCAGCCATCCAGTCCAGCCAGCCATGTCGATCAAGTCACTCTTCACCTACACCCTTTTCCTCACGCTGGGCATTGGCGCTGTCACGAATGCCAAAGCTCTGTTGATCGAGCAGGCACCTCAACCTCAGGAGGCCGCTCAAACCGAGGAAGTGGCCTATCGCACCCGCCGTCCAGGGTTTCAATCCAGCCATGCGCCCAACCAATGGCACCGCCAGCAGTGGACTGCCTGATGCGGATTCACCACCCCGATCGAACGGGGTCACCACTTAGGCGGGCACCGTTTCCAGCCGCCTGACTGCTGCATCGTTTCCCAGGCTTCGATTGCGTTGTGGCGAAGCATGCGTCTGATGACTGGTTGACCACCCCCACGAAGCGGTCGGGTCTCGACGACGACCCATTGAGCGTGTGCCGTGGGCGAGTCATTCGTGAAACTGCAGACCTTTCCCTGCTGAGCGTTCACCAGCCAGCCAATGCCCTTCTTTGGTGCGTGGCGATCAACTAGCGGGCGGTCTTTGTTCGGCATGACGCCAGGTTGGCGAACCAAACGGTGGAACCGTCAGCACTGCCAGAAGCTGATCAGAGGCGGCGTTGATTGGTGATTTGGTGCAAAACGATGACTGCTGTCACTGTCTTACGCCAAGTTTTGCACCAACGAGGTTTGTCCACTTGGTGAGAATCCAGTGGAGCCAAGGAGACTCGAACTCCTGACCCCCTGCATGCCATGCAGGTGCTCTACCAGCTGAGCTATGGCCCCAAAAACGCAGACGAAGTGTTGAACCTGTCTTTGTCGTGACGAAGCTTACAACGGCAACGGCCGCTGCGAACCCCCCATTACAACTGTGCCTACATCTGTCGCCAGACGGCGGCGAGTTTGCCCTGGACCTGCACCTGATCAGCCGGCAACTCAATCGGCTCATAGGCGGGGTTCGCTGCTTCCAGCCGAACCGTGAGCCCATCGCAATGAAAATGCTTCAGCGTGGTTCCACTGCCCGGAACCAAAGCACTCACAATCGTGCCTTGGCGCAGACGCGCGGCATCAACGACCGGTTCCATCAGAACCACATCACCGTCGGCGATATGGGCATCCACCATGGAATCTCCATTCACCGTGAGCGCAAACAAACCACGGGTTTCAAGAACAGGAGCGAGATCCAATCGATCTTGAACGTCATCAAAGGTCTCAACCAGACCACCTGCCGCAACAGCACCAAGCACGGGGATACCCGAAGCGATCCCTCCCAGCAGCTGAAGGGTGCGTGCCTGACCCTCCTGCCAGGTAATCCAGCCTTTTTGCTGAAGATGGCGCAAACGACTCTGTACGGGAGCCGGTGAACGCAGACCCATGGCCTGCATCATCTGACGAATCGACGGGCTGTGATGGTTGCAACCGATGTAGTCGGCAAGCCAGTCGTAGAGCTCTTGCTGAGCAGTCGTTAGCGGCTCGGGGGATCCAGCAGACACCGGCAATTCATTTGTTCGTCAATACATGTGTACCGGTCATCAGCCAAGATGGCAAGGGCTTAGTCAGGCGCTGGCAACGCGCAAATCCAATCAACCTTCGCCGAAGTGTCTTCCCGCCCGACGTAATCAAGCCATTGGCCCTGAGCACTGCTGCGCTGCAGCCTTTGCTGATTGCAGAGTGCTCGCATTCGCAATTCGCGCACCGTCCAGACATCCTGGCCCCGTCGCTGCATCAGAACCGCAGCATCGAATTCAACACCGGGCGGCGTCCGCTCGGGGTTACTGAGATACTCGCCTGCTTTCAGGCTGGGTGAATCCATCGCCTCCATAAACAACCAGGTTCGCTGAGATAACTGACCCGACTCCTGGAGTGTCTGTCGGGTTTGCGACCAGAACGGCGGTTCTGGTGACGGTGACCAGTCTTCAGCTTTCGCAGCTGCACTTCCGAGCGTGAGGGCCAGGGCGAGAGCGCTCAATCGAACCGGTTTGCTCACTGTTCTTTCTGCTCCTCAGGGCGCTCGGATCGTTCTTGGATCAGTTTCGCCAGGATTTCCAACTTGGCATTTTCAGATTCCGAAGCTCTCGACGCCATCCAGGAACTGGCGACCTTCATTTGCGTGACTTGTTGCAGCAAAGACAGAGCCGTTTGCCTGAGGGTTTCGATGTCGTCGCAATCACGAATGAGCCGATTCCATCGTTCCGTTTCAAACGACTGCTCTAGACCTTGCTGGAGGGGATCGATGCTCAAGATGCAGCCTCCCAAGTCAGCATCGGATCAGGATCACCACTACAGATGGCTCGGGCACGAACGTAGAAGGCACTTTCGGTATCGCCTGCGGCTTCGAGGGATTCGAGAACCTTTTGCCAGTTGTCTCGTTCCTGCTGGTCCATTGGTGGAATTTGGAGTGCGTTGACCCTAAAGGTCTTTCAAAAAAATCAGGGTTTGATCAGCCACTGTTTTCCACTCAGCATCTGCAGTGATCACGTGACCACTGCCCTCCAACCAGTGCAACTCCACCCGCTGAGAACCGGTGCGCTGCTGAAGTAACTCCACACCTTGACGCGTGATCACTTTGTCGAGCGTGCTGGCCATCACCAGCAAGGGCTGATGCAGATTCCCCAGCTGCCTGCGGGTGGAGGCAATGAGATCCAACACGCGCACGCTGCAGCGACTGGGCCAGCGCGGGTACTTCCAAAGACGCTCAGCTGTTGCCGGATCAACGGAATCATCGGCAGGTCGCGGCACCGAAGGCAAAAGCAGAGACAACAGCGGGGCAATCAGCGCTCGAGGGTCACCACTCACGATCGGCGGGGAATAAGCAATCACAGCTTCAATATCCGGTCGCCGCATTGCCGCCTGAATCGCGAGGATTGAACCCAGGGACAAGCCAGCAATGACAACGCGTTGACCCTGACCCAGAAGTCGGTCAACGACGCCATCGATCTGCTCCAACCACTGGTGAGGCTGCACAGGCATCAGATCTTCAAGGCAGGTTCCATGGCCGACAAGCAGAGGCGCTTCCACAGCAAACCCCTGGGCATGCAGCGCCTCAGCCAACAGAGAGAGCTCAGCCGGCGAGCCGGTGTAGCCATGCAACAGAACAACAGTGGTTGGCCCACCCGGCATCGAGAAAGGTTCAGGAGAAGCTGCGATCAACTCAGCGGCACCGGTGCATTGCCAGGATTCTGACGAACCCATCAGGCTGCATCAGCGAAATCAACAACATCACGGCAAGGGCCAAAGCAGCGATGACAGAGACGGCCGGGCTTGCTATGTCCAACAGAGGGTTATCAGCTGCAGATGCGTTTGATGCAACGACTGATCAAGCTCGCCTCAATCCTGCTGATCTTCAGCGCGCTTGGATGCGGGAAAGAAGCTGGGAAGGACAAAGCCGGCAGCGACCAAGCCGTCCCTTCAGAGAGTGCGCAAACAGAGAACAAGCCAACATCCCAGGCCGTACAGGGGCAGGCCTCCTGGTACGGACCTGGGCACTACGGCAAGAAGACCGCTAGTGGTGAGATTCTCAAACAAGGAACAATGACTGCGGCTCACAGCAGTCTGCCGATGGGAACCAAAGTCAAAGTCACACGCCTCGACAACAACAAAAGCGTGACAGTTGTCATTAATGACCGCAAACCATTCAAGCAAGGCACAGTGATTGATCTTGCCCACGGCTCAGCAACTGCACTCGACGTAGACGAGGACGGCAAGACAGCCGTGGAGGTCGAAGTGCTTGATTAGAGGCTGAACAGGGCTTCAGCAAGCATCCGGAAGTCGCCAGACATTGATAGGACTAACGGCCTCGTGAGGCATCAAATCAGAGAGCCCTGCGCAACAAGGCAAAACCGAGATTAGGATTCAAACAATTGATAATTGATGATGGCAAATTCCGGACTCGACTACTTGCTAAGGTTCAGCAAAATTCAGAAAAAAGAAAAAATAGGCGACATCGAAGCAATTGATTTCACAACAATCAACAATGCCACTCAGATGGGCCACTTGATCATCAGATGCAAATGCCATAAATACAAGAAAGAATTCAATATTGCAGCTAGCATTCTCAACTGGAAAATCACCAAGTTCTTTAAAAGATCATCAGAATTTCTTGATTACGCATCACTCCAGAAACTTATTCTGGACTGAGATCAGAGCAGGCATCGCTAAAGACGGCGCGAAAGTCCTGACGTGACCCTCTCAACAACAGCGATTACCAGACAGCCTCACAATGAGTCCAGCCAATGTGCTGCAGCTCTTTATACAAGGAGATCGCATCTTCATAGCGCATGTTTCGACGAGACTTCAGCAGCGCAGGCTGATCCTGAGACAACTTCCTGCCGTGATCGACGAGAACACGAACATCTTGATGGCCACTTTGCGGCTCCCTGTGAAACCTCACAGCCCAGAACTTTTGTGGATCCTTGAGCCAACCGTCCGTCATCAGTTGATTGTTCAGCGGATCGATGTCTAACGAGTGTTCGGCGCAGGTGCTTGAGTTTGTAACTACGAGAATGGTTCTTAATGGCCGGCTTAAAGCCACTTGTCGCCACCATATCTGGAGAGAAGGTATGAATAAGCCTCCAAAACACCAGACCTAGTGCTCTTGCTTCAGCAGCCGACAACAGGGCAACCCGCAGATCGAATACAAAACCTGCCCGATCAGGACCATTCCACGACTTCGTGACGCTCCGCGAGGGTGTGCTGCTTCTTTCTTCTGGGCAGGTCAACATGCCTTCAACGGCTGACAGTCGGTGGATGAGCGCAAAGCCAAACCGCTCCGCAAGGTGCGCGTTCGTTTACCAATGCTGGTGAGCACCCATCTGTCTGCCATCAATCACCGGACGCTTCGCCCATCCGTTGGGGACGTGGTCATGCAGCAGGGCGCTCTCGCTGAACGTGTCTTGGTGGTGCAGGCCGGAGAACTGAGCGTTCAGCGAACGGAAGCCGGAGGACAACCAAGGCTGATAGCAACAGTGGGGCCTGGCGAAATGGCAGGGGAGATGGCCTTGATGGGCGACCAAACACACAGCGCCACCGTCACGGTGAGCCGCGGCCCTGCTGAGCTTCTGGAAGTCAGCGCAGATGATCTGCTGCAAGCGGCGGTCTACGACAGCGAGTTGATCGTTGAACTCTTGGCTCTTAGCAGTCATCGTTGCCGAGAAACCAGCCGTCATCTCGCCCTCATCCTTGAATCGCTTGACGCACTGAATCAGGGCGACCATTCCACTCTCCAGCGTTGCTGCGAAGAGTTGGACAAGGAAGATGGTCAATTCTTCTCAAACAGCTCAGATCAGCTGAAGCAACTGGCAGAAAAGATTCAACCAACACAACCTGAGACGATCGGACACCGTTCAGAAAGCCTCGTCGACAAGGCCTAACGCCGCAGTACGTGGGTTCAGGACTTTTGCTTGGAAGGCTGATCGTTCTTGTGATGGTCAGCGCTGGGATTATTGCAGCACATGAGATAAATCATTCTGACTGGTACCAGCTTCAGCCTGATGCCATGTCGGGTCATCCCCCAAACGAGGGATTCAGAGCCGCTCTTCGAGAGTTGTGATCATGAGCCACCACTCAACCGTCATCCAATCACTTTCTAAGAGCTGCCATAGGGACGTTTGACTTTCACCTTTCCGTTGATCCTGACCTTCACAGACCCACCACCAGGACGCTTCATCCTGACTTTGCCGTCGCCACCAAGAGGTGAACCAGCCACGACGGGGAAACTGCACCATCCGGATCGGCGATCCACTTAGGCTTCAAAATCTGCTGGGGAGTCACGGCGTACGACCATCACTTGCCGCACATCGATCACAGCAATAAGGATGGAAGGAAAGCGAATCTGTCTATGGAATGGATTGTCCGCCCGATCCGTGCCGTCTTCTTCGCAGACGAACAAGCATTTAACTGGATTCAGAAAAAGCTTGGCCTGAGCAACTATCAGATGGCAGCTCTGATCTGGCTCAAAGGCCTGATCATCGGTTTGCTGCTGGGTTGGTGGCTGCTCTGAGCAACTGCGAATCATCAACGGGCTTGGTCAACAGTCGTAGATCAGCTCCGACTGCTGTTCACGCCTGATGTTGTCGCTTTCTTTCATTTGCGACTCGTCGTAGTCAAGGGCCCGCAAAGAACAGGCCGGTGCTCGGTAGGGCTGACGCTTGCCATCCGTGATTTCCGTGCCGATTGACTGGGCTGAAGCCGTGCAGATCACAGTCAAAATTGTTTCGCAACACTGGCTTGATAACCACATTCAGCGGGCATGTCAGCTGCTGTTTGTGCTTTCCATCACGCAACGATGTCAACGGGATTGATTCCATCCCATGCAGCAGTCGTCTTGAAATTGTTCATTGATGGACGCTGGGGGCAGAACATGTCTCAGGCTCCGGGACCGATCTTCTCCATCAGCGAGAGGAGGCATCAAATGTTGCCCGAGTAAACACATGCAGCGGTCGTCAACGCTTCGTTACTTTCGTTAACATATGTTCAATCGACGTTCCGCAATGACTTCTTCATCCTCCAACACCCCTGACCCACAAAAGGTTTTCAGCGAAAAGCTCAACGGCCGCGCTGCCATGCTTGGCCTGATGATCGGTCTCGCCGTTGAAGCCGCGACCGGCAAAGGAATCATCCAGCAGGTCTGGGGATTCAACGAATCGACCAAAGGAATCGACTTCTCCGGACTTCTCAGCTTCTTCAGCTGAATAATTCAGGCCTAGGAGCTGATCTTCCTGATCATCATTTCAGCGAACCACATTTAAGCGAGTTTCTTTAGAGGCTGGAGCCATCCAGCCTCTTTTTTATTCGTCTTTGATCTCTGTCGTCAATATTGCCTCAAACCAAATCACCCAAACAACGTCTTCACTTTCCAATAATCTTCTGCATTAACAACAGAACATCCCTGACTCTTCCACCATCTCAGCCAAAACTCACTTGAGTTGAAGTTCAGGCCTTAACCATGAACCGTCAAAATAAGCTGGCTTGGGATTATAAATCCGCAGAGTTGCATTCCATCCAGGATAAATTTCCAGATAATTATCCTGACTGGAATCACCACCAAAATTCAGCACGACCTCGCCTTGATCATTCGATTTTGCAAAGGCACTGTTGATATTATAATTATTCCCCACTGGAAAGCCATCCTTATCGTAAACAGTTAAAGACCAAAACGCATTACTTCCATTGGGCACATCCTTAAGAGTGAGAGTTTGTGCTTTAACCGAAGACGGCGTATAGAAGAGATAAACTGCTCCTTCTTTTGGGAGACCACCAATGCCAACCGCAACCCCCATATTATTCTGTTCTGGAGAAATCGTTCCTTTTTTACCAAACAAATCCTCAGACTTCACACCCTGCTGATTGCGCTGTTGATTATAAGCAGCGCGTAGTGCAAGCATTTCCTCTTGATTCCAGCGATTCAGCTGAACAAATTCACCAGGAGAGGCCTGAGAAACTTTCAACCCACTCTGCAACTGCCGAGCTTTTTCCATATCTTCTGGGTCAGCCATATTGACACCAGTGCGAAATGCAACCAAGGCATATCGGCTACCAACGTTGTCTTTTGTCAATTCATAATCACCAGGGTTCTTATAGACGGAGGTGTAACCCTGATCATCCACAACCATGGCACTTTGATAGCGACCACCCGTTTGCGGAAGTGTAATAGTGGCTGGATTATTGAGATCCAGAATCAAAAACGAATAGAGGGTGTCGAAGTTAATGCGAATGACGGTTCGGTCCTTGGGGTCGGCCGCTCGACTGTCATTCCAAAGCACACCCATGCCGCCACTGCAGGTTTGTTTGGCGATGTTGGCGATGTACTTGGCGAACACTGTCTGTGTTTCAGCAGCTGCGAAGGTGGCTTTCGTCACAGGAGCAACAGCATCACTCTGAACAACAACAGCAGGCTCAGGGCAAGACTTCGCCGCTGCCATGGAGTGCGACTTGGCCGAAGGACCCGAAGCAACAGAAACTAAGCCAACACTCAGAGCTGACACAATCCCTGCACAACGCTTGGGAAAGCCATCAAAATTTTGATCCATAAAACCCTTGATTCCTGATGACGTCCTAATCAGGTCTCAGTGGCTTGTCAGGTGAAGAGCTCAATAGGGGCATTCCGTTTGCCCTTTCAGGAGCAATGGCTTGATGTGAGCCAGATCGAAAACCAAGAACGGCTCCAGCGCCCTTTGGACCACACCTCAGCAACAGAGCACTGCTTGCTACTGAACGAGAACACTCGTTGATGATCTGATCAGAGACCGCCCAGCAAGGCAGCCAGCAAAGCCTGTTGGGCGTGCTAACGGTTTTCCGCCTGATCGAAGATCCGGCTGGCGGAACCCTCCATCACCTCAGCACTGATCTCTTCACCGCGATGGGCAGGCAAGCAGTGCAACACGATGGCAAAACAGAACAATCCTGATTCTTTGGTCATCTCAGCCAAAACCAATCGAACTGAAGCTCAGACAGCGACCATGAACCGTCAACATGAACATGATTGGGATTATCAATCTGTAGAGTTCGATTCCAATCCAGATCGATGTGAATTGAATGTCCTGACCACAAACACAAACAAAATCGAGCACCACCACTCCATCGTGTTTGTGAGCCCAAAAAGACAATCTCTGAATAGCTTCGTAAATTGTCTATTCCGAGATAGAGGGTGAGCACTTGCATTTGCGCTCATGAAGAACAAAAAAAAACCTGGCAAAGCCAGGTTTTTTAGAATGTTTTGGTTGAGAACAATGCTCTAAGCGAAGATTCCTCCAAGATCAGGACTATTCAGATAATTTTCTGGTGTGAGGGCCGACAACGCATTATCGGCAGTATCTCCAATAATGACCTGACCAGAGGCAATATAACCAGTAACCTGTGCCGCCGAAGCTCCAACAAACTGGCAAATGTAACGCGTTCCTGTTGTGCCGTTTGTGAATGAATCAGCCTTGAGGTATGTGCCACTAGCAGTTTGCTGAATAGCAAGATCAGGAAGGCTGTCAATCCCCGGTATAAATACTTTGTCGCCAGCTTTAAAGTTGAAGATCATATCAGCTTCGCCAATATTTTGAACCGCAGCACCATTGTCAGTTCGGCAAACCACTCGGCCAGTTCCACCTAGAACAATCCTGTCTTGACCAAGATCACCAACAGCAATGTGCTTGGCACCACCACCAATCGTGATGATGTCATCATCAGCGCCGCCGCGCAAAATACTCATCGTTGTACTTAAAGCGCCAACAATGAAATCATTGCCGTTGTTTCCATTTTGCCAGTCAGCTCCACTTGTAGAAGCGGAAAGATCAATAACGTCATTCTCACTACCACCAAGAACAAAGTCTCGGGTTGTCGATCCTGCTTTTGAACGAATTTCATCATCGCCAAGATTACCGTTGACTCTGTTGCTAAAGCCGCCAGTATTGATGTCACTGAGAGTAACAATGTCATTACCACCAAGCATTCTTGTTTGGTAATTGCTCGGGCTATTGTTTGCGAGATCGACAGTATCAGCAAAGTTGGAGTAATCACGGATTTTATCCGAGACAGAACCTGCAAAACGGCTGCCGCCTCCATTGATTACAACCGAGACATTTTGTGTTGTAGAAGCCATGATTGAAGCAAAGAGATGTGTGAATTTGTGGAGGTCGTCCCCCGTGAACACACCATCTCCGCAATCAACGATCAACTCGATGATCTGGATCAAACGCAGCTGTGATTTTGCTCACAGGGTCCGCCAAAGAAAATCGATCGACGTGCCAAACACAGCTGATGCGGTTGTACAGGCCTAAGAATCAACAGCCTCACTCAACACGCAACCTTGCTGACTGAGCCAGACATGACAGTCCAACCAGGGTCACATGAAGGAAGCAATCTCAGGCAGCACGTTGATGCCACCGCGGAACACTCAGAGACCGCCCAGCAAGGCAGCCAGCAAAGCCTGTTGGGCGTGCAAACGGTTTTCTGCCTGATCGAAGATCCGGCTGGCGGAACCCTCCATCACCTCAGCACTGATCTCTTCACCGCGATGGGCAGGCAAGCAGTGCAACACGATGGCGCGCGAGTCGGCTTTGGCCAGAAGTTCTTCATCAACACAGAACCCCTGGAAGGCCTGTTGGCGTTCGAGTTGCTCCTGTTCCTGGCCCATGGAAGCCCAGACATCGGTGTAGAGCGCCTGCGCACCGGCAACCGCAGCAGCGGGATCACGGGTAACGCTGATCTCAGCACCACCAACAGCAAGGGAGCGGGCCTGATCAAGCACGCCAGGTAAGGGCTCGAATCCATCAGGACAGGCGATGCGCACGTTCACGCCCAACAGAGCGCCACAGAGCATTAGGGAGTGAGCCACGTTGTTGCCATCGCCCACATAGGTCAGCGTCTGACCTTTGAGCTCACCAAAAGCTTCTTGCATGGTGAGAAAGTCGGCCAGGGCCTGGCAGGGATGCTCTAGGTCGGTGAGAGCATTGATCACTGGAATCGACGCCCAGTACGCGTAATCCACAAGCTCCTGCTGAGCGAAGGTGCGCACCGCGAGCACATCGCAGAAGCGACTCAACACCCTTGCGGTGTCCTCCAAGGGCTCACCGCGTCCCAACTGAGTGACCTGCGGATTGAGGTCGACGGTCTGACCGCCAAGTCTTGCCATCGCCACCTGGAAGCTGACGCGGGTGCGAGTGGAGGCTTTGGTGAAGATCAGGCCCAGCACGCGGTTGCCAAGATCAATCCTGCGATCACCACGCTTGAGCTGGCTTGCAAGCTCAAGCAGTGCCGCTGTTTGCTCAGCTGTGGTGTCCGCCGACGACAGGAAGTCTTGGCCGCTCAGTGCTGAGAGGACGGCAGCAACGCTGGTGGTGGCGGACGTCATGGACTGACTTCAAAGGAACGTTATCGGGGACAAACCGTGAATTCGTCAAGCCTCAGGCGGCAATTGCCTCAGGCATGACGCTGGCGTCGAGCATCTCTTTGAGCTCGTCGCCTTCAATCACTTCCTTCTCAAGAATCTTCTGAGAAATGGTCTCGAGCAGAGCCATGTTCTGACGCAGGATCGTGAGGGCCTGGTCATGGGCAGTGTCGACCAGAGCTCGCACTTCCTTATCGATGGCCTGAGCTGTGGCATCGCTCACGGTACGGCGAGGATTGTTGCCGCCACCAAGGAAGCGACCTCCTCCCTGCTTGTCGTAAGCCAGGGGTCCAAGAGTCTCACTCATGCCGTAGGTGCCCACCATCTGCTCGGCGATATCGGTGGCTCGCTGCAGGTCGTTGGACGCGCCGGTGGTGACTTTGCCGAACACCACTTCCTCGGCTGATCGACCACCCAACAATGTGGCGATCTGGCCCTGCAGTTCTTCCCTGGAATTGAGGAAGCGCTCTTCTGTGGGGAGCTGCAGCGTGTAGCCGAGCGCACTCATACCGCGAGGCACGATCGAAATCTTGGCAACCTTGCTGCCACCAGGCATCAGGTGACCCACGATGGCGTGGCCCACTTCGTGATAAGCCACCACCTTCTTTTCATCGTCCTGAAGGACACGGCTCTTCTTCTCAAGGCCTGCAACAACTCGCTCGATCGCTTCGCCGAGATCCTGCTGCTCCACCTTGGTGCGCATGGCACGGGCAGCCAAGAGTGCGGCCTCGTTCACGAGGTTGGCGAGGTCTGCCCCGGCAAAACCACTGGTGGCCTGAGCAATGCGGTCAAGGTCGACCTCGTCGGCCAGCTTCACTTTCTTGGCATAGATCTCCAGAATCGTCTTGCGGCCCGAGAGATCAGGGCGATCGACCAGAACCTGGCGGTCGAAGCGACCCGGACGCAGCAGAGCGGCGTCCAGCACTTCCGGTTGGTTGGTGGCTGCCAACACAATCACCGGCTTGTCCTTGGAGGCAAAGCCATCCATCTCGGTGAGCAGCTGGTTGAGGGTTTGCTCCCGCTCATCGTTGCCGCCCACAACACCCATCGAGCCGGAACGGCTCTTGCCGATGGCATCCAGTTCGTCGATGAAGATGATGCAAGGAGCGTTCTTCTTGGCCTGCTCGAACAGATCGCGGACGCGGGCGGCACCAGCGCCAACGAACAGCTCGACGAATTCCGAGCCGCTGATGATGAAGAACGGCACACCGGCTTCCCCAGCCACAGCTTTGGAGAGCAGCGTTTTGCCGGTTCCTGGAGGGCCCACCAACAACACACCTTTGGGGATGCGCGCACCGATCTCGGTGTAGCGATCGGACGACTTGAGGAAATCAACGATCTCGGCCAATTCGTCCTTGGCCTCATCAACACCGGCCACATCAGCGAACGTGACACGCGACTGCTCATCGGGCACGTAGACCTTGGCCTTGCTCTTGGTGAAGTTCAAGGCTCCCTGGGCACCACCTCCACCCATGGAGCGGCGTGCAAAGAACTGCAGAACCAGGATGAAAATCAGCGGTGGAACCACCCAGCTGAGAATCGTGGTGAAAATATTGGGTTTCTTCGGCGGTGCAGCGGCAAACTCAACGCCCTTGGTCTCCAGGCGCTGAGGCAGATCCATGTCAAAGATCGGCGTGGTGGCCAGCACCGAAGGCGCTCCCTCTTCGGCTTCAGAGAGCTCGTAACGAATCTGATCCTGGGTGATATAAGCGCGCTTCACAGCGCCGTCATTCACCTGATCAATAAACAGTGAATAAGGCACGCGCGGAACCTGCTGCATGCCCTGATTGGGAATGAAGCTGCTGAGCAGCAGCAATACACCGAATCCGATTAGCACCAGGTTGAGGATTCCAAAGCGGCGGTTGGGGCGGTTGTCGTCCTCGCGGATCGGCATGAATCACGTCCTGTGCTGCCGTCAGGCTAAAGCCGAGATCCCAAGCCTGGTCGCAGCGCGATGGCGGAGAACCGAACGACGCATCATTGCGCTGATGCTCGCCAGCACTGGCAAACCTCGCCATTCTCGAGCTGAGCATGGTGAACACGATGCAATCGGATCCAGGACGCACGATCAGAAAGGAAGCGATTTATCAGTTGTTACTGCTGCTCTGCCTACTGGTGATGGCGAGCTTCGCCTTCCCTCGCATCACCTGGCTAGGCAACCTGGGTTATGCCTTGATTGCGCTGCTGCTCACCCAGCTGGTGATGTTGCGCAAACACGTGCTGAGACTGCACGACCGGATGTATCAGGCGCTGGGAATCATTGCGCTGCTCACTCAGCTTTGGTGGTTATTGACGCCTGTTCACTGGCGCCTCAGTGCCATCCCGCTGGTGGTGAGCTGGAGCTTGCTGGTGGGCTGGAGCGTGGTGCGCCTGGTGAAACGACTGGCCAGCGAACAACGCGTGAACACACAAGTGCTCATGGGAGCAGCCGCTGGTTACCTGTTGCTCGGGCTGACCTCTGGTTTGGTGATGAGTGGTGTCGAAACGATTCAGCCCGGCAGCTTCGAGCCGGTCGCCCTTCCAGGGGTCGAGGTGATGGGCAACTCCTCCGTGCTGCATTTCACTCCAGCGTTTGCGCAGATCAACTATTTCGCGTTCATCTGTCTCACGACACTGGGATTCGGCGACATCACTCCGGTTCACCCCCTAGCCCGCATGCTGGCGGTCACCACAGGAGTGGTGGGCCAGCTGTATCTGGCGGTGGTGATGGGAATCCTGATCGGCCGGTTCAGTTCGGAGCTGCGCAAGAACTGAGTTGCGCCTTCAGCAGCAGGTCGTGACCCAGGCTCAGACCTGGCTCACAGTTCAAACTCAGCACCTGATCCATCGCCGTGAAGCCCAGATCGCCCAGAGGCGTTCGCGCCAGCTCTCCGCCCAGCAGCTTGGGGGCAATCACCGCGGCAATCTCTTGCACACAACCCTGTTGCAACGCCGCTGAGGCCAGACCCGGGCCGCATTCCCACAGCACCCGGTTGCAACCACGGCGCGCCAGTTCAGGCAGCAACAATTCAGGCTCACAGCGATCAAGCCTCTGCAGCTCCACCCCCTGAGCTTGCAAAGCAGCCAATCGGCTGGCCTGGGGCTCCACCGCTTCGGAGAATGCGTGGACCACCAAAGTGGACGCGACATCCGGCTGCCAAAGCTGTGCGGCTGCAGGCAGATCAAGGCTGCGGCTGAGCACAACTCGCAACGGTTCGGGCGAGCGGCGACCTCGGCTGGTGAGCAGCGGATCGTCGGCACGCACGGTGCCGCCACCCACGATCACCGCATCGCATTGCGCCCTGAGTTGATAAACCCAGGCCCGCGCCGGCGGACCACTGATCCAATGACTGGCTCCATTTGGCAGCGCCGTGCGCCCATCCAGGCTCATCGCCCACTTGAGCACCCCCCAGGGACGACTCGTGCGCACCCGATGCACAAAGGCCCGGTTCTGATGGGCGGCTTCTGACTCCAGAATTCCGCTGATCACCTCCAAACCGGCATCACGCAGGCGTTGCAAGCCACCACCGGCTACGCGCGGATCAGGGTCAGTGAGCGCCACCACAACCCTCTGGATGCCAGCGGCAAGAATTGCCTCGGTGCAAGGAGGAGTTCTGCCCTGATGACAGCAGGGCTCGAGCGTGACCACGATCGTGCCACCTCGGGCGGCTTCGCCAGCCTGCTTGAGGGCCCCAGGTTCGGCATGGGGCTGACCAGCGCGCGCATGGAAACCCTCACCCACCAAGCGACCGTCTGAATCCAGCACAACTGCTCCCACCAGCGGGTTGGGGCTGGTGCGTCCTTCCGCCAGAGCCGCCAGCTGCAGAGCCCGGCGCATCCAGGGAATCCAGCGCTGCTCCGGTTGAGCCAGACCCGTCATCAGCTCAAGGGCTCGGTCTGCACATCACGCCATTCGGCCACAACATAAGGAGGCACTGGCATCTCATTGAAAACACCTGGCAGAAATAAACGCAACGGGCGTTTGTTGGTGAGGTCATTCAGCAAGGGATCGAGGGCAAATTCCACGGCTGCCTCGCGGCCGTCGGTAGCCAAAACAGGGTTATCGAGAGTGATGTCGTCGAGCTGCCATTCCTTCACCCCGGCTTTCACCATCAGCGACGTGGGGTGCTCAAGACGCATCTTGCCGGGGTAGCCAACGATGCGCAGAACCACAGGATTGCCGGGCTTGCCAACCCGATAGGCCACGGCTTGCCAACTTTGATAATCGAGATCCCGCAGGCTTTCCAGGCTGCGCAGCATCGGAGCACCGTTTTCATCCTGATGCTCCTGCACCTGGGCGCTGGCCGCTGCAGGGGTGAGCAGCAACAGCATCACGGCAGCCAGCAATGTGCAGAACAGACGACGCAGCGCGAGCATGAACAAAGCGTGGAAGCTGTGACCATGATTAGTCATGAATCACTCAAAGCGGCGTCCTTGCTGGATCCGCGTCTCGACTCCTGCGGCACTGGTCTGCGAGAAGTCGACGACATGACACCACCTGGAGACCAGGATGCCGAGCTGAGATTCGGCCCAGGCCAGCTGCGTTACTACGTGATGCGCCTTCACCGGCGCCCGCAACCGATCACAGCGATGACTCGGCATCTTCAGGCGACCCAGTGCCTGAGCTCTGCCGAAGGGCTGCCCTTCTGGATGCTGTTGGCAGCGCCCAACACCCAAGGTCCTGTACTCGATGCTTCAGCAGCGTGGCTGTTGAAGCTGAACCCTGGAGAAGGCATCAAATTGCACCTGGGCACCTGGCACGCAGGGCCGCTGTTTGAGGCAGCGTCGGCATCATTTTTCAACCTTGAACTGGCTGACACCAACCAGCGCGATCACGAAACGCTGCCGCTCAGTCGCTCAGTCAACGTGCGTCTGTCTTGAGATCAACAGAGAATGACGCCATCCAGACAAGCTCGTAAACGCTGTTAATTAAAAACGAGCCACACATTTTTTTGCCTCTGGTTGCATCATCAAGTTCACCAGTGCAGGACCGCCCTGACCGGATGCATTGGCGATCTGAGAAATTGCCGACAACGTTTTTCCGTCGTAACGGCTGTTGTAACTGCTCACCATGCAATTGCAGTAGCCACGCTGATTGGAAACATTTTCTGTCTTACCAGCAAGACACCCTTTCAAAAAGCCATCATTAAATTGACGTATCAACTGGGCATTTGAAGGCTGCCGCTGAGAGGTCTGCGCTGCTGCAACCTGGGGCCACAAGGCAGTTGCCACAAGACAAACAGCAAGAGGTTTGAATCGCATGAGACACGCCAGAATTGAAAGCATTATAAGAAGAAACTGCTCAAGTACAGAATGTCAAAGATTCTATTCTTAGACATCTAGAGACTTGCCTTACCGTTGTTGTTGATTCCAAGCTTCTCCATAATCGCATCAAATTGACGCTTCAGCTTGCCGAACCGCTTGTCGCTCTCATCAAGCTTCTGCTCTAAAGCCTCGATTTGCTCCTGACTCTGAGAATCGCGCTCCGTAAGCTTCTCAATCACCAGATTTTGACGCTGGTCTTCAGCAAGAGACTGGCGCTTCTCATCCTCGAGCTGTTCTATCCGCAGCCGCAATAAGGCGACCAGCTCACGGGTTGATTCGGACCCCGGAGCATTCATGTCTTCACTGCTGTTTTGCTGATCCAGCAGAGCCTCAAGCTTGGCTTTCAAGGCATCAATCTGCTGATCACGAGACTGGAGATCATCCTTGAGCTTCACGAAGCTGGCATTCATCTCAGTGCGGTATTCCGAGATCTCTGAAGAGCTCACCTTGGTTGACTCTTTTTTCTTACCCAGGGGGAAGGAGAAACCCAAACGACCGGCGACGGAGGGAGTTGCGCCGTACTCGTAATCGACGGATGGGGTGTAAGACAGTGCACCGTTGAGGTGCAGTCGATCTCCCACTCTCACTGCGCAACCCGCAGAGATGGCGTACTGGGAACCAAACGCACCGGTGCCTACGCCGCAACGCGCCGGTTCATCTTCCTGCAGGGTCACTTCAGGAATCGCCGACATCGCCGACGCGATCGCCCCGCTCGATTGCACGGCCTGACCAAGACCACGTGCTGCAGACTCCAGCTTGGGAATCCTCTGATTCACAGCATCATCCAATTGCTCGAATGACACCGACGTGCGCTTCAGCGTGCCGTCTTGATTCGCCGCGATCATTTCAGTGCCGTCGCCGGCGAGATTGGGAGCGGTGACTTCGGTGTTGGTGGTCCCCAACACAATCTGGTTGTTGCGAGTCGTCACAGCACCTGCGCCAACAGCGGAGGAGCCGTCGTAGCTCGCCGTTGCACCCGCACCAATCGCCAGAACATTGGTTCCTGTCGCTCGTGAGGTGCCAATCGAAATGGCATTGTTTCCATTCGCCCTGGCGGTGAAACCAGATGCCAAAGCGCCACGACCGGTTGCCGATGAATTCTTACCCGATGCCATTGCACCATCTCCGCTAGCACTGGCTGAACGACCAACGGCCATAGCTTCCGAAGTGGCAGTGGCATCAGTACCGATCGCCAACGCGTTCGTTCCTGATGCCTTGGCTTTGAAACCGGATGCCAAGGCGCCATTACCAGAGGCAGACGCACTTCGGCCGATGGCACTCGCACCTTGCCCGTCAGCACTGGCTGCAGCACCAAAAGCAGATGATTCACTGGTTGCAGTTGACCCGGCTCCATACGCTGCAGCATTGGAACCAGTCGCTGATGCACCAGCACCACCTGCCGTGGAATCAGTGCCAGTAGCCAATGCACCGGCACCGAAGGCAATCACATTGGTACCTGTGGCGCGCGCTGTACCAATCGCGATGGCATTGACACCATTGGCATTGGAATAAGCACCAAGAGCAGTGGCATTGGTGCCGACTGCATCAGACTCTCCACCGTAGGAGGATGTGGCTGTGCCATCAGACAGAGCGCTGGTGCCGAAGGCGATGGGATCTGTATTGAAGCCAAGAGCCTGGGCTCCGGCGCCAAAGGCCATGGCCCGGCGACCATTGGCGATGGCACCAGCGCCGATTGCTACAGAGTTATCGCCGTTGGCGCTGGCGAAGCCACCCATGGCCATGGTGTTTTCAGCTGTCGCATTTGCTCCAAAGCCGTAAGCGATAGAACCACGACCTTGGGCAGAAGAATTCATACCTGTAGAAATTGATCCAACGCCACTGGCATTCGCCAGCGTGCCGAGCGCCGTTGATCCTTCACCAGTTGCTTTGGTGCGTGCACCGAAGGCTGTGGCGGCAACGACTTCACTGGCTCCAGCTCCACTATCAGCGACGCTGTTTGCACCCACTGCCGTGGTGCCCGCTCCTTGTGATTTCGCGTTTTCGCCGTAACACGTTGCTTCCTGACCACTCCCAACACAGAAAGTTGTGTCGTTAGGGAGCATTCCCAGACTGAGTGCACCCAACACACCGGTCTGATTGCTCACAACAAGGGAATAATCCGAGCCCGCCAAAGACGTGAGTCCAGGCGTCTGGTAAGTCGTTGAACCATCGCCGAATGTAACGCGACGTTCAGCGGTCGTGGATGAACCAGTACCGATGGCGGTTGCATTGGCATGGGTGGCTTGGCTGCCAGCACCGACTGCCGCGGAATTGGTTTTCGTGGCACTGCTGGCGTCACCCACAGCAATCGACGACGTTCCGGAGCTAACTGGGTTCACGCCCAAGGCAAGTGACATATCTCCACTGGCGTTAGCACCCTTACCAAAAGCAGAACTATTGGCACCAGAGGCAATCACCTCATAACCAACAGCCGTTGACTGCAAGCCTGAAGCATTTGCTGCTTTACCAAACGCGGAGCTGTCTTCGGCTGATGCCACTGCTTCATAGCCAACAGCTGTGGACTCCTTCCCTGAGGCCGTTGAACCCTTACCAAAAGCGGAGCTGTCTTCCGCTGATGCCACTGCTTCATAGCCAACAGCTGTGGATTCCTTCCCTGACGCAGTTACCCCCTTACCGAAGGCGGAGCTCTGAGCGCCTGAAGCGATGGTGTTCACACCAACAGCGGTTGATTGATCACCGCTTGCTTTTGCTCGCGAACCGAATGCCGAACTTTCCAGTTTTGATGCATTGGAGAGGAAGCCGACAGCTGTTGATTGCAGAGCGGTGGCATTCGCCAGTGCACCAAACGACGTTCCGTAATTAGCCGTGGCTTTGGCGCCACGACCAATCGCCGTTGATGATTCTCCAGATGCGGTTGTTTCAAGGCCCATGGCGATGGCATCTGTTCCAGAGGCAGTCGCACTTCGACCCATCGCCATGGAATTATTACCAGAGGCGGTGGCAAGGACACCCTGAGCAATTGAATGATTCGCTGTCGCTTCTGCTCTGAAGCCAATACTTTGAGCAAAAAGAGCTGTTGCATTGGACTGGAAACCAATCGCTATAGCACCATCCTTTATCGACTGGGATTGATTACCGAGAGCGATGGAATTGGAGCTGTTCGCCTTGGCGAATCGGCCAATGGCAACGGCAGACAGACCTGACGCCTCACTTTTAAAACCCAGAGACGTTGCAAAATTGGAGTTTGCAGTGGCTTCGTAGCCAAAAGCACTCGCGTAATTTGCAGTGGCATTGGCATACGTGCCAACAGCCGTTGTATTGATTTGATTCGCCAAGGAGCGACGTCCAATCGCAACAGAATTAGTGGCCGTTGCCGTAGCCAAGAAGCCAATTGCGGTAGCGCCGGAATCAGTTGTATTTAATGCAGCAGATGCATTCGCCTGAGCACCAATTGCTGTTGTGTATTTTCCGGTGGCATTCGCTCCAGGGCCATAGCAAACAGCATCAGCACCGTTGCCTTCGCAATTAAGAGAGTTGAAAGCACTGCCACCGACTTCATAGCGGCTAAGGGTGCCATCTGAGTTGGCTACGACGATTGCATTTCTTGCTTGCGAACTGTTAGCCAAATTGGCTGCAGTGACTTCCGTTGCTGCCTTGCCTAATACCAATTGATTGTCTCGGGTGGTAGAAGAACCCGAGCCAATGGCTGTGGAGCTGTCGTTACTGGCAGTGGCGAAGCTACCGATAGCTGATGAATTCTCCCCAGAAGCCGTGGCATTAGAGCCAATGGCTTGCGATGCCGCACCGCTGGAGTTGGAGTAAGAACCTAATGCGATTGAGCGGTCGGCACTCGCATTGGCTTGGACTCCGATTGCAGTGGCTTGAGCGTTTGTTGCCTTGCTGCTGGCGCCGAGTGCTGTTGTACGGCTTTTACTAGCGATTGACGCTCGGCCAATCGCCGTTGATTGAGTGCCAGACGCATTGGCTCTCTCGCCAACAGCAGTGGCGTTTTGTTGGGTAGCCAAAGCCCCGGCTCCTAAAGCAGTGGATTGAAATCCGGTTGCTTGGGTGGCATCACCAAAGGCTGTTGCATTGACCTTCGTCGCAATAGCTTCCGTGCCAACGGCAATGGCATTCTTTTCATTGGCAATGGATAACTTGCCAATAGCGAGAGAATCTTCTGCTGTTGCCTTGGACAAATAGCCAATGGCTACGGAATCATTTGCGGTTGCATTCGCATAGGAGCCGATGGCTGTCGAAAGTGTCCCACTACCAACGGATGAATAGCCAATTGCGATGGAATCGGCCTTCGAAGCATTAGCTCCTTGGCCAAAAGCGGAAGCACGCGTGCCGCTTGCGATTGCTGCATGGCCAACGGCTACTGCTGAACCTGCATTGGCCTTGGCTCCACGACCAACAGCTGTGGATTGATCACCGTTGGCATTTGCCTTATCACCTAACGCAGTGGCGTTGGCTCCTGTAGCTAAAGCGCCAGAGCCAATGGCAGTGGCGTTGATTTTGTTGGCGATGGCTGTGTGGCCAATCGCAATAGAATCTTCTGCGGTGGCTTGAGCTTCAGTACCAAAGGTGGATGAATTAGCCCCAGATGCTGTGGAATTAACGCCATGGGCAATTGCACCAGTTTTGTTGGCATTGGCTCCAGCGCCAAATGCCATCGAAGCACGGCCACTGGCATTGGCCAAAGTTCCATAGGAACTTGAGTAGTTGGCAGAAGCTTGGGCCGAAGTTCCAACCGCCGTGGAATTGATGCCTTCAGCGTTCGCTGTATGTCCAATGGCAATAGCGTTAATTGCAGTCGCATTGGCTTTCCAGCCAACAGCCAATGCACATTCTGCGTTGGCTTTACTTCCTGTGCCTAAAGCTGTTGAGCGAAAACCAGTCGCCTGCGCTAAATGACCGATTGCTGTGGAACCTTGTTGTGTCGCACTGGAAGATTTACCGATACTGGTTGAATCTCCTCCTGATGCAGTTGCTATAAATCCAAATGCTGAACTATTTGTTCCGCTAGCTGTTGCGCTATCACCTGAAGCTGTTGAATTTTCACCACTAGCCTTTGCCTCAGTGCCAATGGCGGTTGTATTGGCTTTATTGGCCACAGCTGATGTGCCGATGGCAATCGAATCGTCGCCTGAGGCACTAGCCAGGAAACCAACGGCAATAGCATCTTCTGCTGTGGCATTGGCTTCTGTTCCGAAAGAACTTGAATACTTGCCGCTGGCTTCGGCGCTTGTACCAATGGCAGTCGCGTTGATACCAGAAGCAATGGCGTTATGACCTATTGCTTGAGCATTTCCCTTGTTGGCAATACTGTCGACGCCAATGGCCGTTGCACTAAAACCACTGGCTTCTGCTCCCCGACCGATTGCAGTTGCTTTCTGGCATGACGCAGAGGCATTGGACCCAATCGCTAGTGATTGCAGGGCCGAGGCATTGGCGGAAACACCGATGGCTATGGCAGCATTTTCAGATGCGTTTGCAAAACTGCCGAGTGCAATTGAGCGGTTGGCCAAAGCCTTGGCCGAGTAGCCCAAGGCAGTGGTTGCATTTTGAGTGGCTTCTGTGTACGCACCGAATGTTTGGCTTCGGTAGCCCGATGCAGTGGCGTTAAATCCAAATGCCGAAGATGCATTGTTGCTGGCTGATGCTCCAGCACCAACAGCTGTTGTTCTGTTGTCTTGTGCCTTGGCATTGGCTCCAAGGGCGGTGGAATATTTCTCAGCTGCTTTTGAATTCGCTCCAAGAGCCGTTGCAGCAAATTCAGTTGTGTTGCTAGAAGCCGCTGCATTGGCATAGGCACCAATCGCTGTTGTATTTTTACCAGTGGCATTAGCGCCAGGGCCATAGCAAACAGCATTGGCACCATTGCCCTCGCAATTCAGAGATTCAAGGCCGTTATCACTTACCGTGAATCTAGAGAGTGTTCCATCGCCATTAGCAACAATGAGAGAAGTTCCTGTACCACTGAGGTTGGCAACAGTAACCTCCGTTGCTGCTTTACCAAGCATTAACTGATCATCACGCGTGGTGGCTGAGCCAGTGCCAATTGCTGTAGATCTGCTATTGGTTGAAGTGGCATAGCTACCGACGGCAGATGAATTCTCACCAGAAGCGGTTGCATTGGCACCAAAAGCTTGGGAAAGGATTCCATCAGCAACGGCTAAGGCACCCACAGCTGTTGAACACTTCCTATTGGCTTTGGTTAAAACACCTATTGCAGTAGCTCGCTCACCCATCGCTTTGCTGACTGTGCCAAGAGCTGTGGCATCGTGCTTGCTGGCTAAAGATTGCCTGCCAACGGCTGTTGATTGAGTGCCAGAAGCATTGGCTTTCTCTCCAACAGCAGTGGCGTTTTGCTGGGTAGCCAAAGCCCCGGCTCCCAAAGCAGTGGCTTGATTGCCGGACGCGTTAGCGGCATCACCAAAAGCACTGGAATTGACCTTTGTCGCCTTGGCTTCCGTACCAATCGCTGTTGAATTGGTTTCACTTGCGACTGAGGATTTACCAATAGATATCGCATCCATTCCTGAAGCTGTTGCTGAATATCCAAAAGCGATGGCATCCTCTTTAGTCGCGGTGGATGCTGTACCGAAGGTTGACGAATTAGCTCCAGAAGCTATTGAATTCACGCCATGTGCGATGGCACCAGTCTCACTAGCATTCGCTCCTGCACCAAAGGCCATCGAGGCCAAGCCACTGGCATTGGCCAATGTTCCATAGGAACTGGAGTAATTAGCAATCGCTTGAGCTGAGGTGCCAACGGCCGTGGAATTAACACCTAAAGCATTGGACGTGTGTCCAATTGAAACAGCATTAATAGCCGTGGCATTGGCATTCCAACCCAGAGCCATCGAGCATGGTCCATTCGCTGTGCTCCCTGATCCAATAGCGATAGATCGATCAGCATCAGCAGTCGCTAAGTAACCGACTGCTATTGACCCTGATTTAGTTGCTTTGGATGAGGATCCAATACTGGTTGAAGAGGCTCCAGATGCAGTAGATCTGAATCCATAGGCTGAACTTTCGCTACCGCTAGCAGTTGCACTATCACCAGTAACTGTTGAATTCTGCCCGGTTCCTGAAGCACTTGTGCCAATGGCTGTTGAATTAATTCCTGTCGCTTTAGACAAGGTACCAATTGCAATGGCACCCTTTGCATTCGCAAGGGACTTATCCCCGAATGCCATGGAGGAGAATCCAGAAGCATTTGCTTCATAACCAAATGCTTTCGAACCATTATTAGACGCTATTGCACCCACACCAATTGCAATGGCTGAATCAGCACTAGCATTAGAAAGGCGACCTATTGCCGTTGAATTAGTACCAACAGATTTGGATTGAGCACCGACTGCAGTTGAGGCATAACCCTGAGATTTTGAGCGAGTACCAATTGAAGTCGAGAAAGAACCCGTCGCATTAGCAACAGCACCTAACGCAGTTGAATTTCTAGCAACAGCCTTGGACTGAGAGCCCAAGGCTACAGAGTAATTGCCTTGAGCATTTGAGAGACGACCTAAAGCCGTAGAATTTGCCGCAGAGGCATTAGATTCTCGACCAACTGCAGTTGCATTAACACCTTTTGCAATTGCAAAAGCACCAATTGCTGTAGTGCCAATCTCACTTGCATTGGAACTTAAACCAAGTGCAATGGAGCCATCAGCCAATGCTCGAGATTCTGTACCTATGGCAATCGAAGCATTCCCAACGGCTTGCTGCTCTTCTGTATCAAAACTACCGGCTACAGCTTTATAGCCAATGGCAATTGTATTAGTTGTCGATCGAGACTCTTCGCGGGAACATGGAGGGTCATCACAATCGTAAGGAATTTCAACCACACGACTTGCGCCAGAAGACGCTTGAGAACCCAATGCAATACTTCCACTACCATTAGCAACAGATGAATCACCAACAGCCTGTGAACTTGCACCCTTGGCAGAAGAAGAAGCCCCCAAGGAAAGAGAATTAGCGCCTGAAGAGTTTGAACTAAATCCAAAGGCAGCACTATTTATCCCCAATGCTTTGGAGCTCGAGCCTGCCGAGGTGGAATTGGCTTCTGACGCAGTGCTACTAAAACCTAGAGCTGTAGATCCAATCTTTTGCGCTTTGGATATCGATCCGAGCGCAGTGGAGTTTCTGCCTTGAGCTGTGGATTTAAAGCCCAGTGCCGATGCATTTTCACCAGAAGCTCCAGAAGCACTGCCTAAGGCTGTGGAGCCTATAGACACTGCACTGGAATCTCGACCTAAAGAGGAGGCATTGGTGCTGGTCGCCGATGCGTTAGCGCCAACAGCAATGGAAGCGCTTGCCGATGCATTGGCAGACGCACCAACAGCGATCGCTCTTTCGCTTGTGGCGTTAGCGCTTGCACCAACGGCAACGGCACGATTCGAGGTTGCATTCGCATCATTACCAACCGCAATCGTAGATTGATCAGACGACAAAGCCAGCCGGCCAATTGCGACAGAAGATGCCCCTTGCCCTCTAGAACTTTGACCAATCGCGATTGCTTTATCACCATTACTAAATGCAAAAGAACCTATAGCAACGGAGATAAGACCATTCGCTTTCGATTCATTGCCGATGGAAATAGCTTGAATACCTTTAGCGCCTGCATGCTGACCGTAAGCGATGGAATTATTACCGCTGGCGTTTGCTTGTGTACCTAAAGCCTGAGCACCGTTCGCCAATGCAATACTGTTCGCCCCGATGCTGATCGTGAATTCACCACTCGCATTGGCGCTACGCCCAACTGCGAGAGCTGTGTCATTGCTTGCATTGGATTCTGAGCCAATCGCAATCGCATATTGTCTGGTTGCATTGCTATAACCGCCTACTGCAACGGTTCCCTGTTGAATTGCTTTTGCATTTTGCCCGTAGGCGGCAGAGTTGGTATCTCTAGCTTCAGCTTGATTACCTAAACAAATAGAAGAGTTTTCGGAAACAGTACAATTTGTTCCCTGATAGCTAATGGTTGTTGGAGGGATTGAAGCTGGATCCCCTACATGAAGCTGGCCATCTGTATCAATACTCAGTGATCTAGTACCAGACGTCGGCAGATCCTCAAAGCCAGGCAGGAAGTAATCTGTTCCTCCTTGACTTTGATTGGCTCCGATTGTTACTGAAGTGCGAATGCCTGATGTTTCTGCCTGCGTTGCTTGCGCATCTACGCCGATCGCTGTGGAGTTTTCATAGTTTGCCTTGCTCCCTGAGCCGATCGCGAGGGCATTGATATTTGTAGCACTGGATTGAGTACCGATTGCTATTGAACTTGTGTTGTATGCGTTTGAATCAAAGCCGATAGCAATTGACTTCAAACCGCGCGCATTTGCACTCTGGCCAAGAGCCATTGCTGAAGTATTTCGAGCATACGCGTTCACTCCAACTGCAGTAGAACTTGTGCCTGAAGCCTGAGCGCTTTGGCCCACAGCAGTGCTTGAGCTACCTAGAGCTCTGGAGGATGCACCAATGGAAACGGCACTAGATCCATTGGAAAAGGCATCAAATCCAACAGCTGTTGAATTTATTTTTGCAGCATTTGATCCAAAACCCAGTGCTGATGAACCATCCAATAATGCGCTACTGCTGGCACCGAACGCTGCAGTGTTTGACGCATTCGCCAATGCCTGTTCACCCAAGCAAACCGCTGAATCTGCCTTGGCAACGCAGTTAATCGCTTTGAAATAACTGTTTGATACTGCAGCTCTTGAGAATGTGCCGGTACTGTCAAGCACTGCCAGACCATATTGAGTTCCCGACAAGGAGCTACTTGCAGTAGCTGTTTTTAACTTTGGTGCCGTTAAAACTGTATTAGTACCAAGTTTGACCTGGTTAGCACGATCCGTCGCGACATTTCTTCCTAAAGCAATTGAATTCTCATGTGCAGCCTTGGCATTCGTACCTATTGCGATTGCACTAAGTTCTGATGCTGTTGCATTTTGGCCAAGAGCAATCGAACGATTAGCTGCAGCATTACTTCCAGTACCAATCGCAGTGGCATTTCCTGCACTAACAGTTGAGCCGTATCCGATTGCAGTTGCGTTCATTTCAGAGGCGGATGCATTTGCACCAACTGCCGTTGCACCAAGTTCGATCGAACTATTGCTTGTTGCCGCGACTGCTCCTGCCCCGATGGCTGTTGCATTCAGTCCTGTGGCATTAGCACCGGGGCCATAGCACACAGAGTTGGTTCCATTACCAGTGCAATTGAGCGCATTAAGGACACCTCCACCAATTTCCTGTCTGGAAACAACTCCATCCGCATTGGCAACCACAAGTGCATTGCCCTGTTGTGAGCTGTTCGCCAACGATCCGACTGTGAGTGTGCTTTGCAGATTCGCTGCACTGCTCGCCGTCAATGTCGTCAGAGTCGTGCTTCCTGTAACCCCTAACGTTCCACCAACTGCCTGGTTTTTGGTGATCGTTGAATTGCCTGAAATCGTCTGATCACCACCAACGGATTGATCACCTGTCACCGTCAATGAATTATTGATCGTTGTTGCTCCTGAAGCGGTGAGCGTATTGAGAGCGGAGGCCCCGCTCACACTCAGGCTGTCAGTGCTGGCGCCGCCGGTGACGGTTAGTCCGCTGCTGACGGTGGCTCCGCCGGTGAGTGATGTGCTGCCTGTGACCCCTAACGTCCCACCAACTGCCTGGTTTTTGGCAATCGTTGAATTGCCCGTAATCGTCTGATTACCACCGACGGATTGATCACCTGTCACCGTCAATGAATTATTGATCGTTGTCGCTCCCGAAGCAGTGAGCGTGTTGAGTGAGGTATTGCCGCTAACCGTTGCATTGTTGCCAATGCTTAATGAGCCATCACTGGCTCCAATTCCCACGGCCCTCTTCAGAGTTCCGTCGTCGTTGGCAATGATGACTTCGGATCCGCTTCCCGCGAGGCCTGCGGCTGTGACCTCTGTTGAGCTGGCGCCCAACATCATTTGATTAGCGCGATCCGCAGTCGCCCCAGCGCCAATTGCGGTGGCATTCACTCCATTAGCGCTGGCACCAGAGCCAATGGCCATCGAGCACAAACGATTCGCAAGTGCTCCCCTGCCGATCGCAAAAGCGCCGAGACCAGTGGCGGTGGCACTAAGACTGCCGCTTCCATAGTCTCCTGGAATATCCGTGATCTGTGCTTGAGCCTGATGGGGCTCAAGCGCTTCGCCCACGAGCACGCCGATGGCGCCGAGTTGGCCCAGGACTGCCCAGCTGGCAAAAAGGGTCTGAGCGGAACGGCTCCAACGTTTACTGCGACTGCTTCGGCGCTTGGGAGTGCTGCGCCGATAACCGGCAACTTTCAGCAGCATTCCCAAGAAGAGGTTGTCCTTGGAAGAAGCCACTGAGCTAAGACACTTAATTCTGAGAATTTGCTGAGTTACAGGCAGAGGCGCACAGAGCTGTAACAGAGACCGCAGAGAATCTGCCCGATTGGGATCACCAAACCTCTGAAAAATCCTGGGGCCCGAAATGTCCAAACAGGACCTTTGAACGATTGGTATCAATTGCCTCTGAATGATTCCGTTGGAGGCTCAACACAGTTGCTTCATAAACAACATGTGTTGATGACATTCCCTTTAACCTCACACCCCGGCAGGTTCCTCTTGATCTCCCATGGCAGTGCAGTCACTTACTGCTTCCAGCACATTGCTGGTGGGAGAAGCCCGTTGGATGCTGCTGCCCATCCCGAAGGTGGCCTCCACTCTGCTGAAGCGTTTGGCTGTGATCGCAGACGGCAGAGAACCTTTTGAGGGTGCAGCCTTCGGTGAAACCAAGCCTGCACTGGCGATTCACCAGGCACAGAACCACGGCCTTCAAACGCTGAGCCAGTTAAGCGAGGCAGACCAGGAGAGCTGGACCAACGATCCCCACGCCTTGCGCTTGGCAGTCACCCGCCATCCAGGTGAACGCTTGCTGTCGTTCTGGCACGACAAACTGCATCTTGCTGATCCAGCCTATGCGCCCCTGAACGGCTCGGTTCAGGCAGCACGCCGCAAAGATCAATCAGAGCCCTGCCGCTTCTCGGATTTTCTCAGTTACCTCAGTGATCACTGGGAACTGCTGCAAAGTGATGGCCACTTGATGCCGCAGCATCGCTTTATTGGTCAGAGCAACCTCTTCAACCTGCGCTTGGATCGCCATCAGTTGGTGAAAGAGCTGCCAAAAAAATTAAAATCCTTGCTTTCGGCTGAACGACTGCAACGGCTGAATCAGGAACTCAAAAGCTATGACAACCATTGCCGGCAACGGCTGGGCAAGCGCTGGGAAGAGGCCTATGGCAAAGAAGGCTTTGCACTCCTCCAAACCATCTATGGCGAAGATCTGGAGACGTTTGAGTATTCATTGCCTCGCCGGCGAACCGACAAGGTCAAGCCTCTGGGGGCTGTCGATCAAGACGCCATAGTCGATCCCCTGCAGCAACTGCGCGATCGCCATCACCAGATTGCTGGATTGCATCAACAAGTTTTTGAGCTGCAACAGCAACTCGCCAAAGCTCAACAAGATCTCGCTCAACCACCTCTACCCCCTATCTCGAATCCGCAGGGAATTTGGCCTGACCACAACACTCCCGAAGCAGGACTCGCTCATCTATACGAGGCGATCAGCCAAAACCATTCCCAGGAAGTCGTCGAACAAACAGCTTCACTTCAAGGCCACCCACATGCCGGAGAAGTGGCTTATCTGGAGGGGATTGGCCATGCATCTCTGGGCAGCCACGAAAAAGCTCTGCGTTGCTTTGAGAAAGCACAGAGCAACGGCTTCCTCACACCCTATGTGCTCTTCAACGGCGGAAACTCCTGCCGCGCTCTCGGCAATACCGATGAAGGTCTGCGCCTCTACCGAGAAGCCCTTGAAATGCATCCTGGCTTCAGTGAGTGTCGACACAACCTGGCTCTCTGTCTCGTCGAAGCTGGCCATCCAGCAGAGGCCGAACGCGAACTGCGCCTGCTGCTGCGCGATCAACCCAGCTATTTCTCCGCTGCGTTCTGCCTCGCCAATCTGCTGCGGGATCACAAACGTGATCCTGAGGCCATTGAAGCCTTCCGTCTTTGCCTCCAGCATGCTCCGAGTTATCCGGATGCCTGGAACAACCTCGGACTGACCCAGGGCAGCACCGGCGACATCGATGCCGCGATCTCCAGTTACCGGCAGGCACTCTCGATCAACGCTGAGTTCAAGCCCTCACGCCAAAACCTGGCGCAGGCACTGATCCAGAAGAAACAGCATGATCAAGCGCTTGGAGAATTTGAACGCTTCTGCCAATGCCCCGACATCTCACCGATGGAAACGGTGGTGGGCATCCAAGGCCGCATTGCCTGCCTGATGGAGCTGAATCGTTACGACGAAAGCCTCAATGTTGCTGACCGCTGCAGTGACGACCGTCGGGTTCAGCTGATGACAAGGCTGCATGTGCTGCCGGTGTTGTATTCCACGGATCAAGAAGTCGTCAAAGTGCGAAAGCGCTGGAAAAAAGATGCCAAGGAGCTTTACAAGCTTCTGAAAGGCATCACCCAAGAGGATCCAGCCTGGGAGCAGCTCTACGCCCATGCCTGGTCGCTCACCAACTTCTATCTCGCCTACCAGATGGAAGACGATCGTCCATTCCAGGAGCTGTATGCCGGCATCCTCGATCGCATCCTGCGCCCCAAACTCGGTGCGTTCATGCAACCTCTTCCCCAACGCGATCCGGCAGACACCACACCCTTACGCGTTGGTGTGATCTCTCCGCATTTGATCAACCACAACGGATCGATCTGGGCTCTGGGATGGCTGGAGGGTATTGCCGGCAATCCCGGTTACGAGATCTTCAGCTACAACATTGCCGACAGCGAAGACAGTGGCAGCCAACGCTTTGCAGCTCTCGGCACCTATCGCCATCTGCCGCTACGAGCGGACAATCCAGAGATGATTTTGCAGCAGATCCTCGACGATCAGCTGGATCTGCTGATCTACACCGATATCGGCATGCATCCAGCCAGCAAGGCCACATCCGTACTGCAACTGGCCCCAGTGCAGGCACAGGGTTGGGGTCACCCGATCAGCAGTGGATCCAAAACGATTCACTACTACCTCTCTGGTGAAGGGATGGAGCCTGAGGGCAATGAGGCTCACTACAGCGAAACCCTCTACCGCCTGCCCAAAACAGGCCTGAACTACGAGAAACCTGCTGCCATCCACGATGGGCAGTTGCTCTTCGACAAGTTCGATCTACCCCGGGACAGGCCGATCCTCAATTCGCTGCAGAGCACCTTCAAATATTTACCTCGCAACGACTGGACCTTCGCTGAAATCGCCCGGCGCCACCCCGAAGCCTTCATCGTGTTGGTGGGCCATATGGGCAACGGCAGCATCGCCGAACGGCTTTACGAGCGCCTTCGCCCACACTTTGAACATCGCGGCCTCGAGATCGAAAACCACCTGCGCATCCTGCCCCGACTGGATTACGCAGACTTCATGGGACTGTTTGCCATCAGTCATCACACCATCGACACGATCGACTGGAACGGTGGCAACAGCTCAATGCAATCGTTCTCGCTCGACTGCCCGGTGGTGACGCTGCCAACAACGTTCATGCGCGGTCGCCACACCGTGTCAATGCTCGACGTTCTCGAGTTACCCCAATTGATTGCCAAGGATGTCGATGATTACGTGGCCATCTCCAGCCGTCTGCTGGAAGACGAGAGCTTCTACCAACAAATGCGGACATTGATTGGCGAACGCAAGGAGCGTCTTTTCCAAGACAAGAGTGTTGCCCAAGCTTTCCAAATGGCCGTGGAAACGATCTGCCGCAAGCCACCGGAAGTGGGACAGAAGCCATCCTGTATTCGCACAATTCCCTTGAATGCGATCACTGCAAACATCGGCACCGTTGAAACCGATCAAACGATGGCGGCATGAGTGAGACTCACCAATCCAATGGGCTGATGCCCGGAAGAAGGGTGATGAACCGTGCTGAGTGGGCCTCAGCTCAGCAGCATCTTCAAGACGGAGGAACACTCACACCCCTCCTGCCCCTAGGCAACAACGCGGCCATCGTCTGGATCCCCAAAAACGGCTGCAGCACGATCAAACGTGTATGGCTGCAATTACAGGGGTGCCGAGACGAGCAATTGCTCAGTGATCCCCACGGTTCAACACTCCATCACACCTACTGGCTGACTCCAGAAGAATTGAAAATCGTTGCTCAACACCGTGGCCTGATCGCCATCTGGCGAGATCCGGTTGACCGATTCGTATCAGCCTGCAGAAGCCACCTCGTAGAGCTGACACGGTCAAAAATCGAGCAGAAATTACACACAAACACTGAGAATGAGGCCTCCTATCAAGAGGCCCTGGAGTATCACCGAAACCTCTTTCTGCAGCATGGAATCGCCAGCTTCGCTGATGACTCCGACCCCGTTTACGTCATGAATGCTGTCGCACTGCAACTGCGCCAGTGGATCTCTTGCCACATCGACTGGAGTCATCACACGATTCCTCAGGTGGCCTATCTGGGGGGAGACCCCGGTTGTTATCACTCCTTGCATGGGATGGAGAACATCAATGAACTGATGCAGCACTGGCAAACAGTCAGCGGAATGGAGATCGATGTGTCATCTCAACATGTGTCCAGAGATCTTGAAGCCGAGAATCACTGGAGGCGTTTGAAGCGTGAACATCTCACGCCTGAGGCTATCAAAGCGCTTAATCAGTTTTATGGGGCCGACTGGGCATTTCTTGAACTCGCTCAAACAGTGTTGAGCACGAAGAGATCTGAGCAGCAGGCAGCGTGAAGAACGTTTTACCAGAGCTACTTCGCGATCGACCCGAGGCTGAACGTCAGCGCTGGGCACGTTGGGTTTTGGGGAGTCACAGTGATCAGTTTCTGCCGGAAATGCATGCGGCGGTAGAAGAACTCAACAACAGCGATCCGATTACTGCAGGATCACCTGTACTCAACCCAGGATCAACCGCTGAAGACGTCGTGGTGATCGCATGCCAACGCGGAAAGCACTGCGTTGTCATGGATCAACCCATCCCCTGCCGGGTAGTTCTCTTTGATTGGACTGGGGAAGGAGTCGAAAAGGAAAGCAACCCCCACGGGTTTGACGTGCTCAGTGTGGCCACCGAATGCAAAGGACATCTCATGGAGGAAGCCTGGCGCCAATTACCTGCTCCTCCTCCTGGCCATTACATGGGTTTCATTGATGACGACGTGTTGCTTCGCAGCAGCGACATCCAGACCTTGCTGGCCACAGCACGCATCTACAACCTCAGCGCTGCCCAGCCTGCGGTGACGTTCAGCAGCAGCCTTTGCCAGGAATACGGATGGTTACGGCAACGCGCCTGCACCACGCTGCATCGGGTACCGATCGTGGAAATCATGGCACCATTTATTCGCAGCGACTTACTCGAACTGTCGATGCCGTTTCTCAATGGTGTTCGCAGTGGCTATGGATTCGACCGTTTTGCTTTGCCACTCTGCGCTACCCATCTGAAGTCCTGGAGGTTTGCCGCTGTGGATCTCACTCCCCTAGCGCATATCCGAACCTTTGGATCACTGGACAAGCGTTTTTCCAACGGGTTGCTAAGCAAGGAAGAGGAACTATTGATCCGCCAAAGATTGATGGCTGCGATGAATTTTGAGGTCAATCAACGAATTAAAGAACAATTTGAAGAGGCAGTAGCTTGATACTGAATCCTCAGTCGTGGCGTTCACCCATCTCTGAGGAGCTAACCCCATTGCAGTGCCTTCCCAGATTCCGCGAAACTGACCTGCTGGCATGCGAACGACCTGAAAACGTACAACGCAGTACCAACATCCATTTACAGGAACTCTTCAGCCAGGGATATACCGTTCTTCCTGGAGCTATCCCATCCAGCGTTTGCGACAAGCTGGCAGCCTTAATTGATCCGTCGACAGCCTTCGAGAATCCACATGACCTCTGGGTTGAATATGACGACCCTGAAAAAGGAAGAATCTATGGCGTCCCATTGTCACAACAAGTCGTAGAGCGCAGCCAATGTCGATATCGGGGAATGGACCTTTACCGCAATCAAGAAGCAGCAATAGAAGCGTGTTTTGCCCCTGCTTTACGCGAATTACTAATAAGAGCACTCAACAGTGAAGTTTTAGCATATCAACAATTGGCTTTCACTTATGGAAGCCAACAGGCTCTGCACCAGGACCCAATGTATGTCCGAGTGTCCAGGCCGCTGAAACTCATAGCCAGCTGGATTGCCTTGGAGGATATTCAGCCAGACTCAGGGGAGCTGATTGTCGTGCCGGCGTCCCACACCCTACGGCAATTACGTTTTAACTCCAGCAACGACGTCCAGTGTCAACATATCTTCTCTGGAGGGGAACGTTCATTATGGTGGAATAATCATGACGAGACCTCTCACCGCAATCGACTGAATGAACTTCAGCAACTTTCCGAAGTTTTAGGATCTCACATTTACCGGCCCTGCAAAGGCGATGTTTTAATTTGGAGCAGTCAGCTTATTCATGGAGGAAGCATTGTGCAGATGAGAAACAATAATTTCCGGCCAACGCGTCGAAGCCTGGTTACGCATTACTGCCCAATCGACTCAGTGCCAATGTACTGGTACCAGGATGTTCATACTCAACCAACATCACCCTATCCCTATTGCCATCTCACCTGGAAACACCTGCCACGTTACCGCTACCCATCAGGATTCGACGCCAAAAATTATTACAAACTGAATAAATCATGTCTAGACAGAGAGGAGTGGGCTAAAAAAGATCCAGCATTGCATTACGCCTTGTTTGGCAAAAACGAAGGCAGAAGAGTAAGCTAATAAGAAGACAATTGCTTTAAAGTCCGTTTGCAAAACTTTCAAACATCCTTGTAGTCAATGAATTATTTGTTTAATTTTCACCCTCGAAGTTATGTATGACGAAGATTATCGCTGAGCACCGGGAATCACCTCCCAATCGGTCTGCGTTGCCCAGAGCCCCCAGATCGCCATGGCTCGCAGATAGTGGCAGGCACGGAAAGTGTTCACTGCCGTGATCGCTTCCGGCGTACGGAACTGCAACCCTCCCGTATACACCTGATTCACCACCGCTGAACAGATTGCTTCCGCTGTTTGCCCTTCGCCCATCAACTGGAAATAGCTGGCGATACCGAAATTGATGCCGGTCCACACCTCCAGAGGATGAGTGCCGTTGGGATCCAACGGCGTGCCATCACGACGCAGGCCATTGGCCACACCCAAGGTTCCGGCTTCGAATTTTTCAAAGCAGGCTTCCTTCACCGCCTTGAGCGTGCTGCGGCTGTTGGCTTCGCTCACCACAGGCTCCAAACCGAGCAAGCGGGCATAGAAATCACCGCAGAGCTGATCCGCCATCACCACTGGCGTACCACTTTCGGCATCGATGTCGTAAAACTCGCCGTTCCAGAGCAGCTTGTCGAAATTACTGCGTGATTGCTCCAACCAGCAGCCAAACTCATGCTGCTCGGAGGACGTCTCCAATCCGGTTTTGAGCTGCAGCGTCTGGGCGATCGCCAAAGCCGCCTCCAAGGCAGCGATCCAGAGCGCACCGCAATAGGCGCTCACACCCTTCAAAGGCCAATCGTCAAAAGTCTGATCCGGCGCTCCGCCGTTATCCGGCAGGCCGTCGTCATTCACATCAAAGGTTTTCAGGTAGCGCAGCGCTTCAACAGCAGCTGGCCAGCACTCGGCCAGAAAGCTCAGATCTTCGCCGCTGGGGGCCAGCTTGTAGGTGCGCCACACCTGCAGCACAAAATCACTGCCGAGATCCTTCCAGAGGTTGCAGTCTTGATAGGCGGTGTAGTTGGTGGCGTCCCAGGGCTGCTCGTTGGGTGCACCGAGATCATGCGGGGTTGCGCCCTTCACCTTGCGATCAGCTTCCACCCGGCCCTTGCCCTGGGTGAAATACCAACCGATCGGTCTCTGAGTGGAATCCGCCGCAGGGATGGCCCGCGCGAAGCTGCGCAGCACCGATTTATCCAGCTCCGGCCACAGCTGCAGCAAGGCAAAGGAGCCATACAGGCGCACATCCAAGCTTTCATACCAGGCGTAGTCGAGGCACTCGAGCACACCGAAACGGCCATGGGGATCCTCCGGTGATGCCGCACTCCAGAGGCTGCCACCACTACAGAGGTCGTAGAGCTCATTGAACAGCGCCATCCTCAACGGCTCCGGCAACTCACTGCACTGCAGCACCGGCTGCTGCCAGGCGTCGATCTGATCCCTCCACTGCTTCCAGTCGCGCAGTGCTTCGGCGGCAATCGCCGCGGCCTGGTTGCCACCAGTGCCAAAGAAATCGGTGTAACGGCGCAGGGCTTTGCTGCCGGTCGCAAAGGCCGTCACCGGTAGATCCCAGCTGATCACCACAGGGATCTCGATGCTCTCCCCGGGAGCCAGCTGACAACGAACCGCCAGGGCTGCACTGAGTGGATCATCGCTGCCACTGTGCCGATCATTGTTGCTGTTGGGGATCGAGCCGTCGTCGCTGAAGCTGTTCCACAGCTCACTGCCGTCACCCGCAGGGTTCCAGCGGCTGCAGCGTTGAATGCTCACACCTGGTTGCTCAGTGGAAGCAATGCACCACTGACCTTCACCTTCAGCGATCGGAACGGAGACATTGCCCTCGAGCAGCACTCCCCGCAACTTGCCGTCGTCGACATAACGGTTGCGTTGACCCTCGGTGCGGCCGATCGCAGGGGCGTAGTTGTGCTCCGGACTGCCGTCATCGCGGAAATGCACTTCAGCAGAAGCATCGGTGTTGGTGAACCAACCGCAGCTGTTGCGCCAGCTCAGCAACAGGGAGAGATCGAGCGGTTGTTTGGTGGGGTTGCGCAAGGTCCACACGAACACGGCCACCGGATAACTGGTGCGCTGGTAATCGCCAGGAAGAATCGGGCTGAACGCCTCACAACGCACATCGGCGTCATAAACGCCGTCGTACTGCGTCCAACTGAGCGGATAGCGGGCGGCGTAGGTGCCCGTACTGCGCTCCCGTGTGCTGGCGGGGTACCAGTCCCAGGCCTGAAGTGGGTCAGCCGCCTCCGGTCTGGAGGCATCCGCCTGCGGCTTCACCGCCAGGGCATGGGCGCGCCTGCTTCTGCCATTGCTCTCAAAAAGGGCGAACTGACAATCGGGAAGCACGCCGAACCAATGCTCACCACCATCGAGATGCCAGAGGTTGACGTTGCCATCCGGAGCCCGGCCGATGCAGCCAGCCCCGAAGCCACCCAGCGGCATGCCGTGATTAGGGCCGTCATCGAGATTGCTGGCATAACGGACCGTGTAGGGCTGATCCCAGTCCAGTCCAAATGGCCTGCTCCAGCTGGCCTGCGGAGCACTCCAGGCTTCAGGACGGGGACTGCGACGCAGCAGCGAACGCAGAGCAGTCAGTCCAAACCGAGCCATGCAGAGGCAGAGAGTCGACCCAGCCTGCCAGACCTGAACGGTCTGTGCTCATCGCCATGGCAAACATGCCGGAATGGCGATGGTCAATGCGCCCTGACCAAAGCGGATCCCAGCGAATACCCCCACCAGATAGAGCAGGGCCACTGCCGCGACAATCAGGATCTGAACCATCGCACTGACTTACAGCCAGAAACGATCCCACTGGTAAGGGGCTTTCAGCAGTGAACCAACCAGCCAGGTCAGGGAAAAGCCAAAACGGGTGGGGGTGGCCTGTTGGTGATGCTGTGCAACTTGTAGATGATTGGCGGTTGGTCAACCGCACGGCTTAGCGAAAGGATTGATGCACCACTAGCCAAATTGCTGCGGCTGCGCTGCTGCGACTCTGATCTCAAATCTCCCTGGAGGGCAGAACCTGCTCGGCGTCCAACAGGGCATCCAACGTCACTGCAGTGCGCACCAGTGATTGGTAGTGCTGCAGCACACGCCGGTTACGGTCCAACCAGCGCGCTGCTTCCGCTGGACCCTCACCAGCACCGGAGCTGGTGAATCCGGAGGGGCCGTCGGCATCCATCAGCTCAAGGTCCTCCTGGCGAGCGATCAGGGCAAGCAGCAGCTCATGCAGTCGCTGACGGCGCTCTGCCTGTGCATCATTCCCAGTCACGGCCACACCGGTTGCGTTCATAATCTTCCCTCAAATCCCTGTAGTTGCGGGTCTGACGCGAAAGCAATTCACTCGCTTGTTCGGCCTGGGCTTTGTTGTCACCAGTCTGTTGCGAGGCCGCGATCAACATCCGATTGCGGGCCATTGAGGCACCGAGTGTGTTCATCAGCCTCTTGATCAGGCTGCAGTCCTCCAGGGCATGAACAGACCCGGCAGACGACAGCGACAACACCAACGCAACAACGACGGGGCGGAGCACAACAGAGGGAAGATTCATTAGCGCCAAGGTACCTCTGAATAGTCGAGCTGATCCCGATCAGGCAGAACCACGGCCTGGTGATCCATTCATGGTCATGGTGTCGAAATGGAGGATTGCAATCCTCCGCGACCCCCTACACCCATGCACAGCTTCTTTCGCTGCAGGGTGCTGACGGGCCTGACGGTCTTGCTCGGCAGCCTCAGCGCATCCGCAGCGGTGGCCCAGGAGCTTTACACCCTGGAAACCACCTGCAGAAGCGCAGGCAAAACCCACTCCTGCACAGTCGTGGCATCCAATGTCGACGACACCACTGAATACGTTCACACCTTTGGATCGCAAAACGTGAGTTATCGCGTGATCGACGATCCCTATGTGCGCATCGAAGGCCGAGCCAGCAACACGAAACCGTGGAGCTCGGTCAAGAACGCAACAATCGATTTCAAAGCAGAGGAGCTCTGTTTCAACAGCGAAGCCTTCTGCGTGAAAAACACCAAATATCTCGCCGATGTGTTGGTTGGCAGCGGTGATGCCATGCAAGGCCGAACCAAAGTGGGAATGGTCTTTGCTGCCAATGGCCGCGTGGATGTGGCGTGTTTCGACAACGGCTGCAATCGACTGAAGGAGGCCATCAGACAATGACAATCAACACTCGCCGATCCTCCAGACGCCGTCTCGCCGGCCTCCTTGGCCTGGTGCTGGCACTGCAACCAGCGGCTGGGCTGGCCGCCATCGGTACTGAATCAGCAGCCACACCAAGCTCCAGCGAGGACATCCAGCTGGCCCAACGCCGCGGCGGTGGTGGCGGCTCTCGCGGTGGCTCACGCAGCAGCTCCAGAAGCTCTCGCAGCAGTTCACGCAGCAGCTCCAGAAGCAGTTCACGCGGCTCACGCAGCAGTTCACGCAGCAGCTCCAGAAGTGGCGGCCGTACTGGCTTCAGCAACTACAGCGGCAGTCGATCGGGCAGCCGTTCGAGCAATCGCTCGAGCACACGCAGCAATCGTCAGGGCACAAGGCAAACCTCACGCTCGTCACGTCAGGGCCAGGCACGCACCAACAGTGCCAACCGCCAGGGCAATCGCCAGAGCACCAGAAGCAACCGCCAGGGCCAGGCACGCACCAACAGCACCAATCGCCAAAGCAACAGGCAGAACACAAGGAGTACTCGCCAGAACCAGGTTCGGAACAACAGCTCCAACCGCCAGAACAATCGCAACGACCGCTTCGACACGCGCCAGAACAACCGCTCAGATCGGTTCAACACACGCTCAGACAATCGACGTAAGGCGATCAACAACTGGGATCGCTACGGCAACGGTTGGTACAGCGGCAACAACTGGTATAACAACCGCCCCTGGAACAGCGGTTGGTATGGCGGTTCCTACTACAACAACTGGGGTTGGTATCCAGGCCGGGCAGCAGCCTGGGGCGTGGCAAGCATGGCCACCTTCGGTGTGATCAACAGCCTGGTCAACACTGCCCAGAGCAACGAAGTGAGTTACATCGTTGTGCCCGACTCGGAGTACTCCCTCTATTACCCCAGCGTCACCGCAACCGGTGACACGGTGACGTTCGAGGCCGACGACGGCGACTCCACAGCAAGGTTCTACGCCGATTGCCGGCAAGGAACCATTAACGGTGGAACGCCCAACAACGGCAACGAAGCCCAGCTGCTCAATGCCGCCTGTCAGGTGGCGTTCGGTCAGTAAACATCAAAGCCGGATCAGCTGAGCAGTACCCGCAGGCGTTGCTCAGCTTCCGGCTCCAAGACCACTGGCTCAGCTTGGTACATCTTGCCCTTGGCAATGCGCGCCTCAATCGCAGGTCGCGCTGTGCTCCATCCACTGATCTGAAGAGAGCGGTAGATCCACTGCAGTGTGACCTGAGGTGACTGAACCAGATCGTCGTAAGCAACTTCAATCAATTGTCCAGACGGAATCAGATGTTTGGACCGCTCATAGGCTTCCTGCAATTGGTCATGGGCCGCTGCTGTTTCCTCAACTTGCTGGAGGCTGGATGGCGGCAATTGCAATCCGACCAAATGAGCCAAACGTTGCTTCACTTGCACCAACGAACGAATCGAATCCAACGGTCGGCGGTAGAGATACACAAAACGGGCACGCGGAAACAATCTCAGCAGCAATGCAATCCGAGCAGTGTGCACAGAATTTTTAATCACCAGGTGAGTCTTCCCGGCTCCCTCATACAGCCAAGTAAGCCGTGTGAAGTGCAAAAAGTGTCGTTCAAATTGAGTCGAACCATGCAGCACAGTGCGACGGAAATGCCTCGGGTAATCCTGAGGAAAAGCAATTCCAGCCATGTGACTGTCCATGGTGAGGCGAGCTAAACCCACCTCATCTTCCTGAGGATCCTCCGGCCCCCACGACACGGCATCGATAGGTCGATGCCGTGTCATGACGCGCCTTAAGACGTGATTCAGAAAGGGTTTCAGAATCAATGCAGCCTGAGGAGCAATGATGAACTGGTTACGAGCCGTGGCAGCACAGGGATCAGCCGACAACAGTTGATGCAGATAGGTGGTGCCACTGCGCCAATGTCCAATCACCACCACAGGATCATCAGGGCAACCGCATGTCTGAATCCTGCGATGAAACAACAGGGATTGCAGCCAGGCAAAAGGCTCAACAACCAGACCGCTGACTGTGAACAGCAAAGCGACTGGTAAGCGCTTCACAGACACAGTGCCATGCCTCAACCCTGCGAGCAGTGTGGTGGGACGAATGCACCCTCCTGCAACAAGAGCGTCAGAAAGCTTGGAAAAAGACAAGACTCCCCTCGAGAAACGACCGGCAGCAGCTGACGGGAAGGCAGTGGAGCGCACGTGCAGTGTTGCGCAATTCCCGCTTTCGGAAGGCAGTCGCCCAAAGCCGCTGCTTCCCTATGCATAATTTGCGTCGATGTTGCTGAAGGCGCAAGTCATGGCACAAGCCTTAAGCACAACATCCAGCCGTTTCACCCTTCCCTCCTCAACACGCGCAAGCGTCAGCTGGAGCACAAACTTCAACAGTGCCAGCGAGCTAGCTGCTGCACTACTCAGACTTGGGAAAAATTTTAATGTTTTACAGCTCTCGGCAGGGCAACTTCAAGGCCACTTTTCTGTCGTTCACCTCAAAGATCTCAGCATTTTTTCGATTCAAACGAATCAGCTGCTCTTGCTGAACGGCGAACGCGGCAAAGACTCCATCGCCTTCAGCCTAGAAACCAGCGGAGTTCATGATGATCATCGGATTTTTTCTGAATCAATCGAACCCTTTTCCCTTCACGGGTTTAAGCCTGATCTTCAAGAAAGTCATTTTCAACTAACAGCAGGCTCAATCAGCGTGATTGCAATTACCTCAGCAAAAAAATTTGGCAGGTTTCTCGAGTGCTGCGGACAAACAAAATTACTTGAGACTCTTCACACCAGCAATTCACTCCAACTACAACCGGAGCACTATTCAAAAATATCTCGCCAACTAACGTGGCACCTGAATAATCCATTAATCAATTCTGAGCAAAGGTCACTGCACACAGGACATATTTTTTCTCTCATGCTTGAAGTTTTTACAGAAACAAAATACGATCAGTACAGCTCATTCAGAATCGCTCCACGCCAGCAACTCGTTTGCGATTTGATTGATTGGGGTTTTGACAACAGTACACAACCGCTTAAGCTTGATGAAATCAGCAACATTCTGCTGAGCTCACGACGCACACTCATTCAAGGTTGCAAAGAGAATTTTCAAAGAGGTCCGATGGAGCTACTACGAATGATTCGTCTAGAGCAAGTCAACTACGTGCTCAGATCCAATGAATTACGCAACTCACTGGAACTTCACAAAATTGGCGACATCGCGGATCACTTTGGTTTCACGAGTCGCGGACATTTTTCGGCCTCCTACCAAAGCTATTTCGGCGAAACGCCAAGAAAAACACTTGCCGGTGCCAAGCATCAACTGAACGGCGCAACGGAAAACTGATCCGCACCGCAGACCTCGAATCAATCGTTGGTTGCCAAAAGGGTCATTGACAGAGCGACTGCCATGGCGGCAGCGGAGAGCACCCAGCCGCTCCTTGACGATCAATGAAGGGGCGCATTGGCACAATTGATTCACGAGTTTTTTAAATATTTGTGCTAGCGAAGGAAAAAACGAATATCTTGATTGTCCACATAGCCCTTCCGTGACCAGAACCGCCGCCAGCACTGGATCAAGCCCCCAGCAAGCATGCGGCATGCAGGCTGAGCAGGCCTTGGACTCACCCTTTCACTCCGCCAGCGAGCTCAAACAGCTGTTCCAATTGATCGGGAAGTCCTTTGACGCCGTTCAACTCAGCCAAGGACGACTGCAAGGGCGGTTCAGGCTCGCCAGTTTAGGCAATATTGTGCTGATTGAGATCCAAACCAATCAGCACTTGCTGCTCAATGGAGAGCGCGGGCACGACTGCATGAGCTTTTGCCTGGAGGCCACAGGCCTCGCAGAGGAATGTCGGCTGTTCAATATACCTCTCGCACGATATTCACTCAATGGCTTTCGCCAAGGCCAAGTCGAATCGCATTTTCAGCTGTCAGCCAACACCACAATTTATTTAGCGATTCTATCAACCAGTCGCTTCAATGCATTCCTCAGCCATTGCGACTCAGACGACATCATTGAACAGCTTGAAATGAACAATGCACTGCAAATAGATCCTTCTTTACACGCTCAGTTCCGCCAAAAATTTCAATATTTTCTCGACCATCCACCCACCACCTCCCAGCAACGCAGACAAATAACAAATCATCTTTATAGCTCATTCTTGGATGCAATTTGCAACAACAAAAGCTCAAAATATTTATCTTTCACACCTTCACCCAGACAAAATCTGGTGAGACAGTTTGTATCCTGGGGATTCGAAAATTCAGAGCATGACTGCAACCTCGACCAAATCAGCGAAATACTCTTCGCGTCGAGGCGCACATTGATCCAAGGAACCAAGGAATCCTATGGCATGGGTCCGATGGAGATGATGAAACGAGTGCGACTTGAGCAAGTGAATTGGATTCTGCGCTCTCCAGATGCACGCGCAGACAAAAACTTCAAAACGATCTCTGAAATCGCGCAGCACTATCGATTCCAGAGCCGTGGACATTTTGCCAAGGCCTATCAGCAAATTTTCCATGAGACTCCAAGCGAAACCTGGCTGAAATCAGCCAATGTGTAGCTTTTGAACCAGATCCCGTTTGTGCACATCTGAAACCTGTTGAAGGGACGCAGAAACAGCAGACGGCTACCAAAAGAGGGCTTGGCACCTATACCGCACCCTCAGATTCATGAGTACACGACTACAAGTTGACGGGTCGATCCTGCCCTTCCCCGCGAAACCGTCGGGTAGCAAAGCTGGTACGACGATGCAGGACTCGACGTACAGCCCCCTGCCCGATCCCAAATATCTTCCAGAGGATGCACCCAACATCCTGGTAGTTCTGATTGACGATGCCGGTCCGGCCATGCCGGAGTGCCTCGGCGGTGAAATCCACACGCCCACGCTTCAGGCGGTCAAAGACGGTGGCGTTGGCTTCAATCGCTTCCACACCACAGCGATGTGTTCGCCGACACGCTCTTCGCTGATGACCGGTCGCAACCACACCTTCGTGGGCAACGGCCAGATCTGTGAACTAGCCAACGACTGGGACGGTTATTCAGGCCGGATTCCTGAAAGCTGTGCCCTGCAGGCCGACGTGCTGCGCAACTACGGCTACGCCACCGGAGCATGGGGCAAGTGGCACAACACACCGTCAACCGAAACCACGGCTGCAGGTCCTTTCGAGAACTGGCCAACCGGACTCGGCTTTGAATACTTCTACGGCTTCCTCGCCGGCGAATGCTCCCAGTACGAACCCCATCTGGTGCGCAATACCACAGTCGTGTTGCCTCCGAAACAAGAGGGCAAGGAATACCACGTCAGTGAAGATCTTGCCGATGACGCCATCAGCTGGCTGCAAACCCACAAAGCGCTGCGGCCGGACGCGCCCTTCTACATGTACTGGGCATCCGGTGCCCTGCATGGTCCTCACCATGTGAACAAGGAGTGGGCTGATAAGTACAAGGGCAAGTTCGACGAGGGCTGGGATGCCTATCGCGAAAAGGCGTTCAAAAATGCCAAAGCCAAAGGCTGGATTCCCGAGAACGCCCAGCTCACACCACGCCACCCCCGCTTAGCCGCTTGGGACTCCATCCCCGATCACCAGAAACCCTTCCAATCGCGTTTGATGGAAGTGCTAGCTGGTTTCGCTGAACACACCGATCATCAGGTTGGCCGCATTCTTTCCGAGATTGAACGGCTCGGATATGAGGAGAACACCCTGGTTGTCTACATCTGGGGAGACAACGGATCCTCCGGTGAAGGGCAGGATGGCACCATCTCTGAGTTGCTTGCTCAGAACTCCGTGGCCACGGAGATCGATGAACACATCAAGGTGCTCGACGACCTGGGCGGTCTCGATGCCATTGGCTCCGATCTGGTCGACAACATGTACCACGCAGGCTGGGCCTGGGCGGGCAGCACGCCTTATCAAGGCATGAAATTGATGGGGTCTTACTTCGGTGGCACCCGTAACCCCATGATGGTCAAGTGGCCCAAGGGCATCAAGCCGGATCCCAAGCCTCGTGCTCAGTTCCATCACTGCAACGATCTGGTGCCCACCATCTACGAGCTGGTTGGAATCACTCCACCCAAGATGGTGAATGGTGTCACGCAGGATCCCATTCATGGCACCAGCTTTGCCTACGCCTTCAATTCACCGGATGCACCTGGTGAACTGAAGACCCAGTTCTTCGACATCTTTGGATCACGATCCATTTATCACGAAGGCTGGATGGCTGGCGCCGTGGGACCGCGCCTGCCCTGGGTGAAAGGCGTCGACCCCGACATCCTCACCTGGTCGCCGAACACTGACGAGTGGGAGCTTTACAACCTCGAGGAGGACTGGAGCCAGGCCAACAACATCGCCGATCAGCATCCCGAGAAGCTGCAGGCGATGAAGAATCAGTTCCTGGTGGAATCGGCTAAATACAAGAATCTGCCGATCGGCGGCGGCCTCTGGACCGTCATCTTCCACCCGGAACTGAAGGTTGCACCCGATGCCAAGTCGTGGGAACTTCCAGGCAACATCACCAGAATTCCAGAGCCCTGCGCTCCACGGCTTGGCTGCCTCAACAACAAGGTCGTCCTCGACCTTGAGATTCCAGAAAATGGCACGGGTGTGCTCTACGAATTTGGTGCCAATTCAGGTGGACTCACCCTGTACATGGATCAGGGGGTGCTCATCTATGAGTACAACCTGTTCATCATTGAACGCACCAAACTGCGCTCCGCTCAGCCGCTGCCAACCGGTCGCCACAAACTGGAAATCATCACCCAGCACACCGACGACAACCCAAGGGGTGCCATTTCAATCAAGGCATCCCTCAATGGCTCGCCGGTGATCGACGGCGTTGTGCCCCGAGTGGCTGCGCTGCTCTTCACCGCCAACGATTGCCTTGATGTGGGCCAGTCACTGGGCTCGGCGGTTTCAATGGACTACCGCAAGCGTGCTCCGTTCAAGTTCAACGGCACCATCCACCAGATGAACGTGGACTACACCGACTAAGACAGCCACGATTGGTTAAATCGATCAACAATGGCAGCGAGCAGACTTCTTCACGGAGTCTGCTCTTTTTCTTTGAGCTCCAGGCTCAAAAAGTAGTTCAGAAATGTGCGCACCAGTGCCACTGCTCCCAGCTGATCAGCAACACTTGGCTTGACCAGAGAAGGCGGCTACCAACAGAGGGATAGCACTAACACTGCGCCCGTTTCTTCCATGAGTACTAGCCGACAAGTCGATGGTTCGATCCTGCCATTCCCCGCCAAACCATCGGGAAGCAAGGCTGGAACGACGATGCAGAATTCGACGTACAGCCCACTGCCTGATCCAAAATATCTTCCAGACGATGCACCGAACATTCTTGTAGTGCTGATTGATGATGCAGGTCCGGCGCTGCCGGATTGTCTTGGAGGTGATGTTCACACTCCAAATCTTCAGGCAGTGAAAGACGGTGGTGTGGCCTTCAATCGCTTCCACACCACAGCGATGTGTTCACCAACACGATCATCGCTACTGACCGGTCGCAACCACACCTTCGTGGGTAACGGCCAGATCTGTGAATTCGCCAACGACTGGGACGGTTATTCAGGCCGGATTCCCGAAAGCTGTGCCCTGCAGGCCGACGTGCTGCGCAACTACGGCTACGCCACCGCTGCATGGGGCAAGTGGCACAACACTCCAGCCACAGAGACCTCTGCGGCTGGTCCCTTCGAGAACTGGCCAACCGGACTCGGCTTTGAGTACTTCTACGGCTTTCTCGCCGGTGAAGCCTCCCAGTACGAACCCCATCTGGTGCGCAACACCACGGTGGTCTTGCCACCGAAATCACCCGAAGAGGGATATCACATCAGTGAAGACCTCGCCGATGACGCCATCACCTGGCTGCAAACGCACAACGCCCTCCGTCCGGAAAAGCCCTTCTACATGTACTGGGCATCCGGTGCCCTGCATGGTCCTCACCATGTGAACAAGGAGTGGGCGGATAAATACAAAGGCAAGTTCGACGATGGCTGGGACGCCTACCGCGAACGTGCTTTCAAAAATGCCAAAGCCAAAGGCTGGATTCCCGAAAACGCCCAGCTCACACCACGCCATCCCCTCATGGAGGAGTGGGATTCCATTCCTGCACACCAGAAACCCTTCCAGTCGCGTTTGATGGAAGTGCTAGCTGGCTTTGCTGAACACACCGATCAGCAGGTTGGTCGCATCCTTTCCGAGATTGAACGACTCGGCTACGAGGAGAACACCCTGGTCGTCTACATCTGGGGAGACAACGGCTCCTCAGGGGAAGGCCAGGAAGGCACGATTTCAGAGATGCTCACTCAAAACGGGATTACGACGGAGATTGATGAGCACATCAAGGTGCTCGATGAACTGGGCGGACTCGATGCTATTGGCTCCCCGTTAGTCGACAACATGTACCACGCAGGCTGGGCCTGGGCGGGCAGCACGCCTTATCAAGGCATGAAATTGATGGGGTCTTACTTCGGCGGCACCCGCAATCCGATGGCCATCAAGTGGCCCAAGGGCATCAAGCCGGATCCCAAGCCTCGTGCTCAGTTCCATCACTGCAACGATCTGGTGCCCACCATCTACGAGCTGGTTGGAATCACTCCACCCAAGATGGTGAATGGTGTCACGCAGGATCCGATTCACGGCACCAGCTTTGCCTACGCCCTCAATGCACCGGATGCGCCCGGACAACTGAAGACCCAGTTCTTCGACATCTTTGGATCACGATCCATTTATCACGAAGGCTGGATGGCTGGCGCCGTTGGTCCTCGCCTGCCATGGGTCAAGGGCTTTTCCCCCGACATCTACACCTGGTCACCCGACACCGACGAGTGGGAGCTCTACAACATCGAGGAGGATTGGAGCCAGGCCCATAACCTCGCCGATCAGCATCCCGAGAAACTGCAAGCGCTCAAGAATCAGTTCCTGGTGGAATCGGCGAAGTACAAGAACCTGCCAGTCGGCGGCGGCCTCTGGACTCTCGTGTTCCATCCGGAATTGAAGGTTGCACCCGATGCCACATCCTGGAAATTCCCAGGTACGATCACCAGAATTCCAGAGCCCTGCGCACCACGACTCGGCTCCCTGGACAACAAGGTCACCCTCGACATTGAAATTCCAGAGAGTGCAAGTGGTGTGCTCTACAAACTCGGCGCCAATTCAGGTGGTCTCACCTTGTATATGGACGAGGGGATGCTCATCTATGAGTACAACCTGTTCATCATTGAACGCACCAAGCTGCGCTCCGCTCAGCCGCTGCCAACCGGTCGCCACAAACTGGAAATCATCACCCAGCACACCGACGACAATCCAAGGGGTGCCATTTCGATCAAGGCATCCCTTAATGGCTCACAAGTGATCGAAGGCACGGTGCCGAGGCCGGCAGCTCTGATTTTGACGGCTAATGACTGCCTTGACGTTGGTCAGGCACTGGGGTCTCCGGTTTCAATGGAGTACCGCGAGCGTGCGCCGTTCAAGTTCAATGGAACAATCCACACCATGAACGTGGAATATCTCAAATCAGTCAGTTAGCCAACATCATTGGAGGGAACGATTATTTCTTGAGCAGGCTTCTTAAGGAGTCTGCTCTTTTTCTTTGAGCTCCAGGCTCAAAAAGTAGTTCAGAAATGTGCGCACCAGTGCCACTGCTCCCAGCTGAATCAATGCCGATGCTTCGCGGCTGATGGTGGTTTGGACCACATCGGCGCCCAGCTGAAACTCCAGAGCCAGAGCCACCCATCCACCGAAGGTCAGGCGTGCTGCGGTCAGCGGACCTCTCTGCATGAGATGAGGTGGAATCGCCCGCAGACGCAAAGGCCCGCCGCGACTGAACACCGCGATCAAGCCAACTGCAACAGAAAGCACCGACAGGTACTCAAGAATCAAGCGCAGTGCTTCGGCTGAATGCGTCAGCAGATGTTCAGACCATTCCATCAATGATTGCTCGCAGTTTGGGGTGATTGTGAATGGCAAAAACAACAATCACTAGTTGCTGAACAACAAAACCAACAATCCAGCACGATCGGGAGCAGTTCAGGATGACGTCATCTACGGCGATTTCTAGCCTGTCGACAGCGGTCAGCCCTTCCATACGGATGAGCAATACCAATACCGAGCTGGCCAAAACCCGAAATCGTGCGGCGGCGGAGCGCACAACTCTGGCCTGGATCCGAACAGCCCTGGCTCTGATCAGTTTTGGATTCGGTCTCGACAAAATCATCAGTGCCATCCGCGATGCTGGAGGCGCAGCCAATACCGGCAATGACGTCGGCGTGCAGCTGATGTCGATGGGATTCATCGGGGTTGGCATTTTCACGTTGCTGATTGCCATGCGGCAGCACAAACGTGAACTGGTGCGCTTGCGCAATGACCCATACCTCTACCGGGATGAGCCATCGCTTTCGATTGCCACAGCAACAGCTGTGCTGGTGATCGGTGTGATTGCCTTTCTGCTGCTGCTGTCTGGATTTATCTGAGCTCCAAGCCTTTTCCAATACACCACCGCATCTTCTCCTGTTCTGATGTCAATCCTGATTTCTCTGGCCCTGTTTTTCATCATGGTGTCTCTGGGCCTGAATCTGCCCAGCCAGCAGTTCGACTTGCTGAAACACAGACCAGCACTGATCATGCGCGTCGTGTTGGCAACCTGCGTGGTCCTGCCACTGGCGGCTTTGCTGCTGCTGAGGACCCCACTCGGACAAGGGCTGTCTCCTGCCATCACAACAGCGGTGATGCTGATGGCGATCTGTCCCAGCGCGCCGATGATCGCTCTAAAGAGCAAGAAGCTGGCGGAAAACCCTGAACTGGCAACACGATTGCAGTTCTGGTCAGCCTGTGCTGCAATTATCAGTGTGCCTTTATGGGTCACTCAGTTGCCGTTGGAAGCGGGGGAGACCATCTGGAGCGTTGCCTCTCAAGACGTCGCCTTCCAGGTCTTCACTGTTCAGTTGATTCCGCTGCTTGTGGGCGTGTCGCTGCGGCGCTGGTGTGCGGATTGGGCTGAACGCTGGAATCCGGTGATTCAGAAAGGCGCGAGCATTCTTCTGTTGGTGCTGCTGGCCCTGATCCTGATCGTGGCGTTGCCGAAGGTGACGCCGATGTTGATCGGCAACCTCAGAGGAGCCTTGCTGATGTTCATCCTCACCTGGATCGGCATTGGCCTGGGATATGTCGTCGCAGGAGACAACCACGACGAACGCAGCACCCTGCCGTTGGTGCTCTCCATGCGTAATCCAGGTCTTGCCCTGCTCATCATTCAAGGCATGGCTCCTAACGCCATTGACCTCAAGGCGGCCGTGGTGGGGTACGTCGTCGTGACAGCGGCGGGTACAGCACCGTTCATGAAATGGCGCCAGACCAATGCAAGCCAGGAACAGATCACAGGAGACGCTTAGAGCGAATCCATGAAAACCCCATCAACTCCGAAGCTGCTGCTGAAACAGAACCCACGCAAGGGAGGCGATATGGCTGCCTTGCTGCTCGGCGCCGGGATTGGCTACGCCATCAATCTGAATCTGCCGCTGCTTGCAGACGTCACGGTCAGCTGCATCGTTTTGATTTTGCTGAGCAGGCTGCGCAATCACCTGAAAACACCAGTGCAGTGGTGGGGCAGCATCGGTCTCTGCTCCGGCAGCTTCCTTGGAACAGCATCCTCAATGGTGCATGAGATGCAGCGAGCCGATGAAGCTGCATCCGCCTACTCCCCCTGGGAGCGACTGGCTCTGATCGTGATTCTGGGGATCACAGGTGTTCTGGCCGGTCGCCATATCGGCATCGACCCCGATGCTGTTGAGGGCCGCTCGATCGGTGACCTGCTCAAGTCCCTCAGTGGAACGTTCACAGGAGTCTTCGGTGTTCTCGTTGCCATTGCCTTTGTGTTCAACGGACTGGAAGAAGCAAGAACTCTCTCCAGTCGTCTCACAACAACGCTCACCATCATCATTCTCGGCCTAGTTGGGCCTGGTTGGATCAGTCATCGCTTGAGAACCTACCAACGCAATCATCCGCATTAAGCCAATCACCGGCCATAAAAAAGTGATGCTGCTCAGGAGAGCAACATCACCATCCAAAAGCTGAAGGTCGATTCAATCAGCTTTTCTTGGCATCGGTCTCCTTGGGATAGATCTCAAGGGTGACCTTGTCAATCTGTCCGCCATAGGCGCTGTAACGCCGAGGACCAATGGTCTTGACCGTGACCGCGGAGCCGCGGTCAAGACCAACATCAGCACCTTCATCAATCGAGAATCGAGAGGCAATGGTCTGATCAATGCGACCAATGGCAACCACTTGATCGTTGATCTTCATCTGCACATTGGCTCCTTTGCCGACACCACCACCGTCGTAATCAATCTCAAAGCGAAGCTGAGATTGACCAACTGGCAATGACTGATTGCTGGTGAAGGTGTACAGCTTACCCATGTAGTTGTAGGTGTAAGCAGGCACATTGTTCTCTACATAGAGAGACCAGCCACCAAAGCGACCACCCTGCGAGAAGATCACTCCATTCTCTTTCTGGCCTGGCTTCACATCCAACTGAGCCGTGATACTGCTGGAGGTGTTCTTCACATTGAGGATCGAGTCCTCGACCATATTCCAGGCATAGGGATACAAATCCATGGACGTCCGATCACCCAGAAGTGTCGGCCGACCGGCAACAGAAGGAACAAGACGCTCGAGAAGACGATCATCCAGCGGCAAGACCTGATTATCAATGGCCTCTTCCATGAACTTCTTCTTCATGGCCACAAGGCGGTCCGGTTCCTGATCGGCGAGATCATTCGAGAGGCTGAAATCCTTGGTGGTGTCAAACAGCTGCCAACCAGAATCGTCTGCAACCGGATTCATTCGTTTCGGCGCCATCCAGGGATACATCACTGTTGTCCTCGCCATCCACCCGTTGTGGTAGATGCCTCGGTTACCAATAATCTCAAAATACTGCGTATTGTGCTTCTCTTTGGCATCTGGATTGTCAAAGGTATACAGCAGACTGGTTCCTTGCATGGGGATCTGATCAATGCCATTGATTGTGTTGGGCATCGGCAGATTGGCCGCCTCAAGGATTGTTGGGGCCACATCATTCACATGCGAGAACTGGGTCCGCACACCACCACCTTGTTGGATGCGTTTCGGCCAATGAATCACCGTGCCATTGCGTGTTCCACCGAAATCGCCGGCCACTTGCTTGGAGAGAGCAAAGGGTGAATTAAAGGCAATCGCCCAGCCCATGTGATACATGGGATAGGTGGTAGGCCCACCCCACTCATCAAGCTTGGCCTCCTGTTCGTCAGGCGTTTCTTCAACACCATTGAGGTAGTGGTTCCAATTCCACTGGCCAGTCCTATCCCCTTCGGGACTGGCGCCATTATCACCAGTGATATAGATCACCAAGGTGTTATCAAGCTCACCAAGATCGTCGATCGCCTGGATCAAACGGCCAGCTTCATAATCTGAATACTCCGTAAAGGCAGCAAAAACCTCGGCCTGACGTGCATAGATTTTCTGCTGTTGTGGCGTGAGGCTGTCCCATTTGGGAATACTGTCTGGCGCCTTGGCCATCTGAGTGCCTTCAGGAACAATCCCGGCCTTGATCTGATTCTGAAGATTGCGCTCGCGCAGAACATCCCAGCCTTCGTCGAACTTGCCTTTGTATTTGGCAATCCATTCCTTGCTCACATGGTGAGGGGAGTGAGAGCCGGCGGATGAGTAATAGATGAAAAACGGTTTATCCGGCTTGATCGATTTCTGCTGTCGCATCCAACCGATCGCCTGATCGGTCATGTCCTCAGTGAAGTGATACCCATCTTTCTTGGGTGCATCCACAACGGTGACACCATCGTGGATCGTTGGATCCCACATGTTGTCTTCCGCGCCAACAAAGCCGTAGAACTTCTCGAATCCCTGCCGCGTTGGCCAACGGGTCTGAGGACCGGCTGCCGTGGTCTCCCGACCCGGCGTTTCATGCCACTTGCCGAAAGCACCGGTGTTGTAGCCATTCAGTCTCAGAATCTCGGCAACCGGCTGGGCATAATCCGGCACCACGGTGGAATTACCCGCATAACCAGTTGCGATCTCTGGGATCGATCCCATATTCACCTTGTGGTGATTGCGTCCCGATTTCAAAGCCGCCCTGGTCGGCGCACAGAGAGCTGTGGTGTGGAATTTGTTGTAGCGCAGGCCATTGTCAGCCAGCTTTTCCGCCGTCGGCATATTCACCGCACCGCCGAAAGCGGAAGGTGCGGCAAAACCCACATCATCGAGAAGGATGATCACCACATTGGGGGCGTCCTTTGGTGCCGTCACCTCCCACTGCGGAGGCAATGGAACCTCTGAAGGGAGAGCCTTGGTGACCTTTTCAGGCTTTGGCTCGGCAATCGGCAAATTGGTCCGATCCAGGTTTCCTCCTAAGGCCTGCTTCTGATCCGTACAGGAGGTGGAAAGGCTTGCGAGCAACAGCAATCCACTACCCACAGCGAGATGGCGGATCAGCTTGGACACATTGACTTGATCAAGCATGCTGATAAAGCGAATGAAGAAGTGAACAGACGTGCGGGCCCATAAATGACTCGCATTCAACTCAGCAGGCACTGCCGGTTGGAGGAACCTCTCAAGAGGCGTGATTCACAACAAAGCCAAGGGGAAAGAGACATCACCTTCTGCTAGCTGCAGCTGTTGACTGGCGTCTGAGACGCAGGACAAATCTGCACAATTGGGACCAGCAGACCAAGCTGAATCACGAACCCGCAGAGCATCAGCCATCCACGGCTAGCAGACCAAAGCTTGCCTAGCTTTTCTGCAGACCATTGACCGAGGAAGACGCCTTGCCTTTTCGCTCCGCGCTCTACCGCCTGGCCAGCGCGATTGAACTGATCACAGGAGTCACGCTGCTTTTACTGCCAGGAGTAGTCATGGAGCAGCTCTTCAGCTCGCCAGCAAGCGACGCTGGCGAGCAACTGACGCGTTTGTATGGCCTGGCACTACTCGGACTAGGCGTGGCCTGCTGGGAATCCCCCTGTCCACTACCAGCAAAACGGGGGCTGCTGGTTTACAACTGCAGCGCCGCAGTGCTTCTCATCACGCTGGGATCTCAGGCGCTATCAGGCGGGGCTACGGTCTGGGCCGGAGCTCTCATTCACGTGGTTCTTGGCGGAATGATGATTCGCGATCAGTTCGCCCATCACTCAGGCTGAATCGGCAGCACAACGGAAGCCCATATGGCAGGTTGCCGTGTCGGTGGTCTGTCCCATCAAGGCTGCCGGCCTGAAGCGATGGCAATAGTTCTCGGCACAGAGAAATGAGCCTCCTTTGATGATTCGCCTCTCCTGTTCACCCTTGGCAACGGGGAACAATGTGGAGGTCCACTCCCACACATTGCCGCACATGTCGACCAATCCGTAGCCATTGGGGGGGAATGTCCCCACGGGAGACGTCCAGAACCATCCATCCGTTTGTTCGTTCGTCCAGGGGAACAGGCCCTGCCAAACATTGGCCAGCCACTGACCATCGGGAGTCATCTCTTCACCCCAGGAGTAGTTCTGCTCCACTAGACCACCTCGGGCAGCCACCTCCCACTCTTCAGCGGTGGGGAGCCGTTTGCCGACCCAATGGGCATAGGCCAGAACATCGTCGTAGGCGAGATGCACCACAGGGTGATCCATCAAGTCGTCGATACCTGAATCTGGCCCCTGGGGATGCCTCCAATCGGCTCCCTCAATCAAGGCCCACCACGACATCGGTTGATTGCGATCAACTGATGGCGGAGGCGGAATGAACACCGCCGACTCTGGGTTCTGCTGATCCGGTGGAAGATTTGGATACAGAACAGGATCGGGTGGCTTTTCCGAAACGGTGACGTAGCCGGTCTCCGAGACGAAACGAGCAAACTCGGCATTGGTCACCGGAGCGGCATCGATCAAAAATGAGCGGACCTCAATTGAACGAACTGGGGCCTCCTCCGGATAAAAAGAATCTGATCCAATTGCATAGTTACCTGCAGGGATCTTGATCATCTGATCGCGTCGGTCAGCCATGTCAATGAATGAATCAATCAATTAACCAATGAAGTCAGGGTATTGAGGCGAAGAAAAGAGAACCGCAAAGATCACAATTTGTGAGAAGACTTGGAGCCGCTTCAAAGAAAAAGCACCTCGCTTCAGTCAAAACGACTCAAGCAAGATGCTGCTGCCCAGAACCATCAATTCTTTAGACTGATTCAGCCGCCTGTGGGGAACAGGAATTGAGCCTGAAGCCGGAATGTCCAGTCGCCAGCAAGCGTTTCACCACCAATCTCAGGCTTGACAAGATTGTAATAAGCGCTGAGTGAAGTATTGATGGGCTGGGTTCCTAGCTTGAAAACACGCCCGACGCCAGCCCCGACCGGGACCATCCAACCTTTGTTGTCTTCATTCATCCAGTTGGCGGTGATAATTGGCGAGCTTGTGAGATACCAACCCTTGGGCAGGTTGTAATTCAAAAACGGCTGAATCAACATTTTATTGACATCTTTTTTGCCACCACCGGCGAATGACCAAACATTATTGATCAAACCACCTGCAACAACTTTTCCTTTGCTGTAGACCAAAACCCCTGTTGGACCACCGCTCCAGCGCCCCGATCCCAGCCTGGTATCAGTTGCTGAGGGAATAATCAGCGTTGGGCCCACGCCGACAGTGAAATTACCCTTCAGGGTCGGCACAAAAAAGACCGAAGGATTGATGTCACCCAAGCCCTGAATGTTGGTGCCACGGGCCCATGGCTGAGAGATGAACGGAACAATCGTTCGGGTCACCAGCGTCAGCCCTTCACTCACCTTGAAGGGGACAACGGGTTGCACGTTGACAACGTTCTGGGTCTGGTTGTGCTTGAAATTGGTTTTGTAGGTGGGCTGTTCTGGATCACCCGTGGGAATCTCAACATTCGGAGCCCATTGGCTGTTCGGAGTGCTGTTCCACTGAATCGGCAGGCTGATCAAGCTGGCAATCGGGTTCTGTGCCGCCTTCGCCAGCGATGCATCCTCTGCAGAGGCTGATTCGCCAGGCGTCACGGTGACCGGTTGATTATCAGTACCAGGCTCTTGTGAACCAGATGGTGCCTGTGCAAGGTCAGCGAGGACGAGGGGCGTGAAATCAAATTCAACGGTCTCGTCAACCAAAAACTCTGACGGCTCGCGCGCTTCAACAGCCGAGGGGAACAGAAGAGCAGCGAAGCTCAATAAGCCGATGAAGCGAAGACTTTGACGAAAAAGCGGGCCCATCAGCATGGATTAAAAACATGCGATCTTTAATACCTTTACGCAATTAGGCCAAGACTGATCTCAACAAATCTGCACGATTGGGATCAGATCAAGATGCAGGACATCAATAGAGCCCCTACGGTTCGCCCAACCTCCATTGACCTTGTGGTTCGCTACCTGCCCCTCGCACTCCTCACACCACTGAGCACCCTTTGCGTTGGGGCCACGGCGCAACCCTTGCACGAGTCTACTGAGATTCAAGTTGACAACCCAGGCGTTGCTGCGCTGATCAAAAATAACGACCACAACCAAGTGGGAACAGGTGATTCAGGCAATCAACCTGAGCCGGAAATCCTGAATACTGAGATCAGCGGAGCGGTCGATTCGGATTCTGCAAATGCGATGGAACCCTTGGTTCTGAGCCAATCCAACGACAGTGCTTCTGAAAGTGAAGACGAACAAGAGGAGGAAGATTCCTGGCGCGTTTATCTCGACCTCTACGCATTCCTACCACCCATAACCAACAGCACATCAACAATTGAAGGCAATACAACAGAAGTAGACCTTCCGTTGTCAGACGTGATCAAGTCAATCGATGAGGCATTGACTTTAAAAGCTCAAGTTGAATACGGCAGACTGGGTGTTTTAGCTGCAATCAATTACGCAACCCTGTCAGCATCCACCTCGAAATCATCCTTTTTTGAAACGCAAAACCCACTCAAAAACAGGCTAGGTATTACTTCGCCCCTACGAACACGCACGATTCGTATCCAAGGTGATTTAGATGTTGACGTTGACGCCAACCAAACGATTTTTGATCTTGCGATGCGTTACCGAGCTGGTGCAATTCAAAAACCACGCATGAAAAAAGGCAGCTCAAGCTTTCTTGGGCTAGTGGGTGCAAGATTTATCGACGCGAATTTATCAACAGACTTCAACATCAAAGGCAAAGCAGATGTCACTGTGGAAGGAGTCAAAGTCAGCAAATCAAATTCCAGAGAACTTGAACGATCTTCCAATGCAAGCTGGGGCAACACTTGGGTTCAGCCAATGGTGGGAATGTTTGGCACTTATGCAATCAGCGAAGATTGGCAGGCTTTCGCTTATCTTGATGCAGGCGGGTTTGGCTTGAGTGGCAGCCAGGATCTAAGTGGAACAGCCCAAGCTGGCATTGCTTATGCACTTGGAAACTCGGCTCAAATTTCGCTCTCCTACAAATACTTTGGAATTGCTTATTTTGAAGGAGGCAGCGAAAACAATGGTTACAGCTCCTATCAGAGCGGAGTCAACCTTGGCCTGCGCTGGCTGTTTGACTGAACTCCGCTACTAGAGGGAACGCATCGTTCAGTGGTTGAGGCTCGCTGCCACAGCCACTGCTGTCTTGGATCCACTGGAAATGGCGCCTTCAATAAAGCCGCGCCATCCCTCGCCATGGTCACCCGAGGCAAAGAAGAGATTGTTGTCTGACTTCGGTAGTTGATCAGCGAAGCGCACAAAGGTGCCAGGCCGGTACGTACACCAACTCCCCTGAGAGAGAACGTCCGTGCCCCAGTCATGCCCAAAGGTGGACAGCAGCCGAATACCGGGCACAAACTCCTCAAGAACAGGTTGCCAATCAGCAACTGATCGTTCCAGTGCATCCGGCTCCAAACTGAAACCGGCCAACACCGATCGTTGATCACCGCGCTGATAGGTGAAGCTGCCAATCAGAGCAGAGTCGGTTGATCTGGCCAGAGTCATCACCGCACCTGGATCGCCCTCCACTTCAAAAAACACCTTGGCACCACCACCCACATGCTTGAGCTTTGAAGCCTCCACTTTCACTGGCTTCAGCGCTGGGTCGAACGTCACATTGTGAAGCACATTCAGCGGCACGGTGACCACAGCGCGCTTGGCAGTCACCTGCTCACCAGTCGCTGTCGTCACCGTCACCCCGTTGGCCGTTTGCTGCACGGATGTCACGCTGGTGTCGAGCATCACATCGAAGCCACCATCACTGGCCATCGCTTGCACCAGAGCGCCGGTGCCACGCTTGAGTTTGTAGCGGGCTGCTGAGTCGTTGAACAGGGAATAGTTCCACCCCGTGAGCGACCAACAGCGCATCATCTCCAAGTAGGAGGCGTTCTCCGGCTGATTCATCGACAGAATTTCGAGAAAGCCACCAATACTGGTGCGCTGTAATGGCGTGAGATCCAGAGCAGCGAGACGATCGGCCACACTCAGGGAATCACGTTGCTTGATCGCAGGCCAGTTGTAATGGGAGTCGTAGGGACGTTCCCACACTTGTTGAGCTTCAGCGAAGAACTGCTCAAAACCCGAGACAAACTCACCGAGCTGATCTTCGCGCAACTCCTGAACCTGCCCATCCACCTTGATTGCCACCCGCTCAGCGACACAGCCAGGCGTTTCCTGAATTTCGAGGCCGTAACGTTCCTTTTCGGCCCACACAAAGGGTTGGGTCCAGTGAATCCAGGTGCCACCCAGCTCCACGTGAAATCCATTGCGATCGGCGCTCCAGGTGCGACCACCCAAACGATCGCGCGCCTCAAGCACCAACACGTTCAATCCACGCTTCTGCAGATCACGGGCAGCGGTGACGCCGGCAAAGCCACCACCAATCACCACCACATCGACGGTTGTCATGTTCACGATCCAAAAAATCAGTCAATGGTCTGCCTGAATGAGGTCGGGCGGAATCAACCCGCCCGAAATCAATCAGCACAGGGTGCAAAGAAGAGACAAGCTCAGACCTTTTCAATGGCACCCAGTTTCCAGGTGCGGTCAAACCACTCCTGCCCCGGGCCGTAGAGACGGAAGATTCCGAACCAACCTTTGCCGGGGACCGTTTTGATCCAATTAGCCTCCAAGCCGTCAGGTGCTTCAGGGCCGAAGTAGAGCGTGATGCTGCCATCAGCATTTTTGACCATGTCGGTGTTGCGCGTGTTGTTCTTGCTGGGATAAGGCATCTCATCGCTCTGCAACATCGAACGAGTTTGAGGGTCATAAACCACAAATGACCAGAAACGATTAGCCGGAGGATTGGCAGGAATGGTCATCGAGTAGCTGTTGGAGCCATCGAGATAAGAACCGCTACTGTCTCGAGAAGAGAAGGTGTACTGCGAACCCACTCCTGGCATCTCCAAAACCATCGCAGGCGTGTTGACAGTGGCCAGGTAGAAGAACAAGGTGCGTCCATCCATATCGCGGCCCCCGTTGCCACCATCCACGAGATATTCGTGATTACCCCCAGGAAATCCGGTTTGCCAGTAGCCAGCTTTGCCTGGATAGATGTATGCCTTGGGGTCTTGAGGAGCAAACAGGATTGAACGCGCTGTGGCATTGCCAATCGCAACAGCTTCTGTAAGCAGAGCTTTCTGCTCGGGCGAAGGATTGAATGGCTTACCTTTTTGAATGCCAATAGCAGACGCCATACCAAGCAATTCGGGTGAGAATACTTCGGATGGCTCACGCTGAATCACATCATTCAACTCCTCATAAAATGTGAAATCATTAGCATGAATGGTGTTCACCGTCAGGCCAGTAAGATTTACGAATTGATTATCTGATGGGTTGCCACGATCAGCATACGGATACACCTTTAATCCCGTTTTAAATGCAGTCTTTGCTGTTTCAGTACTACCTTGTTGATCTAGAAAACCTCGCAAAATCAACCAATTGATCTTACTGGGTGTTTGAGCAAGATAATAATCTCCGACATCAGCAGGAGCTGTTTGTCCTGGGCCAAGAATCAGATATTTGCCACCCTTTCCCTTGTCAGGACCAGGACCACCCATATCAATCACAAAACGGAAAAAGGCATCATTCACGGTGCCTGGGCCAGTCCCAGGCGGGACCTCAACCACCAGAGGGCCATCGCTCAAGTCGAGAAAAGCGGAGGCGTAGACCGTATCGGTATTACCAGTCAGCCAAAGAGACTTGGAACTCATCAAGTCTTCGAAGATTCCAATATCTTGGTTTGACTTGAGGCCGTGACCATCACGGTGGCCCACATACAGCATCTCAAGCGAAGCTGCTGGCATGAAGTTCAAGAATGTCTGAACACCGCGACCCAGGTCAACTTGTCGACGGGCGCGACGCTTGGTCTCATCATCAGGAAAACCATCAAAATAATTAAACGTTCCGACACGAGTGCGAACAGTGTCAGGAGTTAAAACATCGACCGGAATTGGAGTGTTGTAGTTTTTAAGTCGAACATCACCAGCCTGAGCAAACGTGGCTGAGGAGCCCAAAGCAACTGAAGCAGCAAGGACAGCTGAAGGCAAAGAAAAGCGATTCATGAGAATAAAAAAATGGGGCTAATGGTGTCAAAGAAGAAACTTCAGCGAATGGGCTCAATATTGTTGAGTTTCCAAGTCTGATCAAACCAGGGCTTCAACGGCCCATACAAACGAAATGCCATAAACCAGCCTTTCCCTGGAACAGTTTCAATCCAATTTGCTTCTTTCCCCTTAGGCGCTTCAGGACCAAAGTAGACGTCTACTGATCCATCAGCATTCGCAATCATGTCTTGATCGCGCTGACTATTCTTTGCCGGAAAAGGTTGGTTAGTCTGAAGCTGAGAACGAGTTTGTGGGTCATAGGCAACTATCGACCAGAAGTTTTTAGCCGGAGGATTGGCATCAATTGTCAGCTTATAAGTCTTACCACCATCGAGGTAATTCCCTTCAACATCCGTACCAGCAATTGCGTATTGAGAGCCAGCACCAATCATCTCCAGCACCATGGCGGGAGTATTCACTGTGTAAGCCCAGAAGAAATTATTACGGGCATCAAGATAACGGCCACCCTGACCTCCATCCTTCAGCCATTCATAACTTCCACCAGCAAAAGCAAGGAACCACTGCTTGCTTCCCTCATAAAGGTATGCGTCTGCAGCACGTGGCGTAGCCATATCAGAACGCACATAGGCAACGCCAACCTGAACGGCCTCCTCCAACAAGGCTTTATCAGCTGGTGATGGATTGAATGGCTTTCCTTTTTCCAAGCCAATGGCCGAGGCAAGTCCACGAATTTCAGGGTCGAGGAAATCAATCGGCTCTCGCTGGATCACACGATTCAGCTCAACAAAAAACTCAAAATTGTTGGCATGAACAGTGTTATAGACTTTATCTCCTCCTTTAATGAAGGTCATCTGAGGAGGATTATTCTTCTCGGAAAGCGGGTACATACGCAAACCATTCTCATAATTAGAGACTGCTTTATCTGGCTTGCCCTCCTCATCCAGAAAAGCCCTTAGAATCAGCCAATTGGAGTATGTGGGAGAACGAAAAACAAAATAACCATCCGTGTTCGCCGGTTGTTCATCGTCGGGGCCCAGAATCAAATACTTGCCACCCATGCCTTTATCTGGACCAGGCCCACCTGTATCGGCAACAAAACGGAAGTATGCATCATTGATTGTTCCAGGGCCCAGACCAGCAGGAACCTCAATCACCAATGGACCAGTGTCATTAAGATTAAAGAAAGCAGATCCATAGACGGTATCTGTATTGCCTGTAAGAAACAGCGGATTTGAATTCAATGGTGACATCAAATTCACCTTGGTGTGATCATCCACACCGATTTGAGCATGGCCATGCCGCAACATTTCAATGCTGGCAGCAGGCATCATGGTGAGGAAAGTTTCATAGGCACGGATAAACTTCAGGTTGTCGAAACTGGCCTCAACCGTGGCGGCATCGGGCATGCCGTCAAAGAAACGAAAAGTGCCCACGCTCGTGGTCACTTGATCCGGTGTAAAAATTTCTTCAGGGATCGGCGTGGTATAGCCCTCAGGAACCTGAGCCTTCACAACACGTCCTGTTGCACTAACAGCAGTCAATGCCAACGTTGAAAGCAACAAGACAGAAGAGCGTCTGCGCAATTGATTAGAAATGCCTGACATGCCCAAATAACATAAAGATGATGTCGATCCTTGTCATAGCCACAGCACAACACGCACAAAACAAAAATAATCAAGATATGCCCGATCAGGATCACAATTTTGAGACCCTCCTAATCACAACGAAGAAGGAGGCTGCTATTTATCACGGAATGTACACAAGCCTTGGCCTATGGCGTGAGCACAATCGTCATCATCGGAGAAACGGCACGACGAGGAATTGGCTAGTTTTCAATGAATGCAATAACAAGCTGGAAGACTACGGCTCAGGAATTCTTTCCATCCGTGCAGCCATCGTCTGCGCGGCAAAGCTGGGATCGTCGACGATCTATCCAGCTGGCGCTTGGGGCTAGAGGGCTAGTGGAATGTTCGTGCCTTTTTTTGCACACTTAGAGGCCTATTAAGAGGAGCTAACTTTAGGCCCGACCATCCTATTGAAGAGGTCAGCGGCATCATCTTGAAAGGAATTATCTATGAAATCTGCATGGCAGCTTTCATTGCAAGTCTGCGCGACCGATCAGTTTGCAGCACGCTCTTAAATCAAGCCAATCATCAAAAGCCCGGGCATAAAACCCGGGCGTCCAGCTCATTGAGCCGGTTGAAACTGAGGAGAAGTCCAGGAACCATCAAAGTAAGCCTTCGTTGGCGAGTAGATGCGAATAGCGGCATTCCAGCCTGGATAAATATCGAGATAATTGTCCTGGCTTTTATCGCCACCGAGATGGATTACATAGTCACCTTGCTCATTTTTCTTGGCAAAAGCGCTGTTAATATTATAGCTCTCTCCGACAGAGAATCCATCTTTATCGTAAACAGTGACTGACCAAAAGGCCCGCGGATCAATCGGAACATTTTTGAGAGTCAGCGTCTGAGGCTCTGTCGAGTCAACAACCTTGGGGAATGGATAAACAGCGCCTTCCTTAGGAAGACCACCCCAGCCAATGGCAACCCCGAAGTTGCGCATCTCAGAGCTGATTTGACCTCTCTTACCAAAAGCCATTTCCGAGGTGATCCCCTCCGGCTGCCGTCGCGCGTTGTAGTCAGCACGCAACGCCAGAATTTGCTTCATGTCGTACTTGTGCCCCACAACAAAAGACCCCTTCTCGCTCTGCTCAAGCTTGATCTGGTCCTGCACGGCAGCTGCCTGCTTGAGATCCTCAGGATCCTGCATGTTCACTTGAGTCCTCACGAAAGCAAACACATAACGGCTCCCCATGGAGTCTTGAGTGAGGGTGTAACTCCCGGGCTTGTCACTGATCAGCGGGATCCAGTGCTCATCGTCCACGACCTCGAGAATCTGATAACGATCGGTGTCGGGTAACACCACAGTGGCCGGACTGTTGAGATCCAGTACCGCGAAGGAATACAGCGTGTCGAAATTCGGGCGCAGGATGGAACGCTCTTTGGGATCCTGGGCCGTCTTCTGATGGAAGAACACGCCCACGCCATCACTACAGGTGCCTTTGGCGATCTTGCGCACGTAGTCAGCAAGAATCACTTCAGTTTCCGCAAAGGCATAGTTGGCCTTGGTAACTGGTGTCACCGCCGTGGCGGTCTGCTCAATCGCCGCTTGCGGGCAGCTCTGACCACTCGATGCCAGCCTGACAGTGTCGGCTCTGCCGTTGAGACCCGTTAAGGCAGCGCATCCCATCGCAGAGGCAAAAAGAAGAGAGGCTCCACGGTGCAATGACATGCTCACAGACCATCGTTGTATGAACTAAAGACTTAATAGCAATGCCTTGAATACCCGGCCATGCAAGGCCTGACTCAGGAAATCATCGAACGTTTTGTTCCCTGTGATTGAACGTCAAGACTGAATCACAACAGATCCCTTTACTTTTTAATCCAGAGAGAATTCTTTCACCAGGCTAAGAAGATCACGCATATCTCCTTCTGACAACCGGCAGACGTTTTCAACCCATTGTTCCATCATTTCTTGAATTTCTTCGCCCTGAAAATCATCACTAAAAGTGGAGTGGGCTTGTCTCAACATCACTCCAATATCTTTGTGAGGCAACCACCAGTGAACGCTGGATATCCGATCGACCCGACTCGCGGCCATTCGAGATCAATCGCAAATGAACATCATAAGAATTCAGGACGACAACCTAAAGTTCAATGAATCGGTAGCGAGTAATGATTGATGCGGCGACTCGAGCCACAATTAACCACTCGAGACGTCGCTCAGCAAACAACTATCAAGTTATCAACTTTCATTCATCAAATGATCACAGATCAAGCATGACGTGCCGCTGATTCGGTCGTCCCCAGAAACTCAGCCAGCCGTGTCATACCCCTTGCAACACTGATCACTCCTGCCATTGTCGTTGAGACTGGCTGAAAAGCATGAGACAACCAACGATCAATCGCTTCGTGCTCTTCATCGCGGCATTCAGAAAGGAATTGAATTAATCTCAGATCCATTGCGCTACAAAAATCTGGGAGAATGTTGCAGGCATCTTTCAGACAACCCCGATCAATTGTTGCTGTCTGGAAGCCCAAAATGTGTCCGGGAGAAGTGATTGAGTATTTTCTCCCCAAAACCATAAAATCCAGCAGCAATGCGCTGCTTTAAGGATGGGATTGGTTGTTTTGGCAACCACAAGACAACAGAGCGAGATCAACTGAGCACACAGACCGAACTGATCTCAGCGCGATGGCATCCAGGACCGGGACTTAGACCACTGCTGTGCGTCAGCGCCTGGTGCTGACGTGAGAATGACACCATGATTGATGTGATCGGTACCGACGCCGGTGCCCCTGCCTCGCTCCCTGAAGCACTCCAGGCTTTGGTGCGACAAGCCGATCTGATTGCCGCACCGCAAAGGATGCAACAAGCACTGGAGCAGTGGCTGGAGGGTCAGTGCTCAACAAGGTGCATCAACAGCGACGATCCGATCAGCCTCTGCAAGAGCCTGGCCGCTCTCAACTGCAACCAACGGGCTGTGGTGCTGGCCAGTGGCGATCCCCTCTGGTTCGGCATTGGCCGTGTCTTGATCGCACGCCTGGGGCGAGAGCATCTGCGCTTTCATCCAGGCCCCTCATCCCTGCAACTGGCTTTTGCACGGCTTGGCAGACCCTGGCAGAACGCGGAATGGATCAGCCTGCATGGTCGCGATTCAGCTCCACTGATCCAACGGCTGCAGCAACGCCCGTCGGCCCTGGCTGTACTCACGGATCCCAGCCGTGGCGGCGTCGACGACGTTCGACGCATCCTCAGCAGCAGCGGGCTGCAGACCAGCTATGCACTCTGGCTGCTTGAAGCACTGGGCCATGCTGATGAGCGCGTCCAGTGCCTGAGTTCAGCCGAGCCGATCCCCACTGATCTCAATCCATTGCACCTGGTTGTGTTGCTGGCGGAACCACCCAGCGACACCATTCCAGACTCCCTGCCCCTGTTCGGACTGGACGACGGCATGTTTCTGCAACATCAGGACCGGCCTGGGCTGATGACCAAGCGGGAAGTGAGAATCCAGCTGCTGGCTGATCTCCGGCTGCCGCAACAAGGAGTTCTCTGGGATCTGGGAGCCGGAACCGGCAGCGTGGGGCTGGAAGCCTTGCGGCTGAGACCGCAACTGCAACTGTTTGCCGTGGAACAACGCAGCGGCGGCGGAACGCTGATTCAAGCCAATGCCAAGCGTTTGGGTGTGACGCCAGCAAAGGTGATCGAAGCCAATGCCCTGACGGTTCTTGATCAGATGCCAACACCTGATCGCGTGCTTCTTGGCGGAGGTGGTCGCCAACGAGCTCAGCTGCTCGAGGCTGTGATCGATCGCATGAACCCCGGCGGGGCGGTGGTGATTCCCATGGCCAATGTGGAAGCACTGGCAGAGCTGCGACCACTTCTGGACAACGCCAGCTGGTCGATCCAGATCAGTCAGCAACAGGCTTATCGAGGCCAACCTCTTGCTGATGGCACCCGGTTGGCACCGATGAACCCAGTCTTCATTCTCAGTGGCACCAAAGCCCAGGGCTGACCTGCAGAATCAAGACCATTCCGATCCCGATCCATGCCGGTGCAGAAGGAGAAGCAGGTGTCACCCCTGCGGCTGAAAATCACGCTGCTCATCGCTGGATTCGGTCCATTGCTGGCCATCGGGCTGTTTTTGCAATCCAAGGGATTCTTTGAATGAAATCCGCTGAACGGCAGTGCCAGCCAAGGATTAACGAAGCAACCCAGGCCTCAGTGATTCCCTTGCGAGCTCCCTAGGACTGCCATGAATGCATGAGAGAGAGAGAGAGAGAGGCCATGACTTGATGAAGTTCTTTGTCGCCTGAACTCTGTTTAACTTCGAAAAGGATCTTTTCGCGACCTTGGACGATTGCTATGTGGCCGTGCAAGACCCCTTAAAGCACAACAAGAACAACATTGAGATTCAGCCCTTGATTCCTCGGCAGAACTTCGTGTAACAAGAATGTGACCAGGAGCACTGGAGATGACAAAGAGAGAGGCCAACACCTATTTCATCAAGGAGGTCATCTCGATGGCTGAAAAGGGTCACTGGACTGATTCTTTTCGAGTGAGATTGGCCTCCAGGATCCTGCTCGGGCGCTCCTACACACCCGAATAACCGCAGGTCAGGCTCTGACATCGACGCTGGATCCAAACAGAGGGTCCTCGACCTGAGATCTGAGCCCTCTTCATTCATTCCTTGACCCTGCACGTCTCTCCGTCAGGGAAGCACTGCCATGGCATGAACACTGCCTTGGCGTGAGCACTGTCTTGGTGTGAGCACTGCCTTGGCGTGAGCACTGACTTGAGCGCTGTCATCATCGGTCAATGGGGCAAAGCCCTAAAAACGCTGCATTGAGAGATGGTCAGCAGCGCTGATCTCAGCATCACAACCATGAAACGCCTCACCACCATCACAGCAGTGGCCACTGCCTCTCTGCTGCTGATGGGCTGCCAGTCGAAGCGAGACATCTGCGCGGAGTACCTGGCCAACCCCCGCCCTGATGGCGACGAGGGCTTGGAGCACGTCTCTGATTACTGGGAACGACTTGGCATCAGTGCCGAGGTCCCAGACAACGACATCGATGGCGCGGAAAGAATCGAAGCGTTCTGCCAGACAGACAAGAGCTCGACATAGTACGCGTGTACTCTTAGTCTTGATGCTTACGGCTGACGGCGCAGAGCGATGGATGGATGGCTGAAGGACCCCAAGGGATGCTGGTATGCAAGGTTTCACAGAGATCCCAAGGCCTGGGCACTGAATGCAGGAGTGGTTGTTGACAACGGCAGACCCATGCCGGGCGACCAGGCTGCACTGCTGAAAACCCGGCGAAGCATGCGATACGAGGATGCTGTCGCTCTGTGGTTTCAGCTCAAGGAGTACGGCTGGACCGTCACTGAGCCAGCCTGGTGAACCAGTGATGGACGCCTGTGGAACGCAAGGAGATTGGGATCGTGACCGGGACGATGCCCCAACTGCCCGTCTTCAAGACCCTGGCGGCTTTGGGTGGCGCTGTGTTCCTGTTTCAGATGGGCTCAATCAGCCAACAAGCCAGAACGTGGAATCACTGTGTGGGCGATCGCTTCCAGCAGCTCAAACACCGGCTCGAGGCCAAGAGCCCTGCAGAACTGAGGAGCCAATCAGTCAACTTCTGCTTTGGAGGCGCAGAAGAGAGCCCCAACGTGAATCCAACCGAGGCTCATCAAGGCGTGACATCCCTCGACCCATAACCGATCTCAATCAACAGCATCAACAATTCAACGGGAGGTCACCTGACTTCATCACTCTCAGGCTTCACGATGGTCAATTTCCGCTCAAGCTCAAAATCCTCAAAGAGAGCTGCAGCGTCATAAGCCTGACCATTACTGATCAAATATCGAATCCTTTCTTGCCACCATTGCTCAACTTCACGACAATATCGATCATCTGCTTCGTAGAAAAAGGATGACATAGGAGATGTCATAACTTTGTCGCTTTGGCAGATACTTGCTCGGACAGCAAGCCTCTCTGGCATGATTTATCACAACATCCAACATCACATGAAGCAGTCCTACCTTTAATTGCTATCAGCCGAGGTGTCGATCGACAATGCACACCATCGCTAGCGCGCGTAACGATTGATCAGCCAGGTCATATTTGAGCTGTAAAGCCTTGGCAACTTATTGTCACGAATCAGGCCAACATCGATTGCCTTTTTATAAGCAGCGGCCTGTCTTCGATAGCGATCTTCAAGGGCTTGAACTTTTTTAAGGCAATACTTTGTCTTCTTCCCTTTGGAGGCAGATTCAAAATTGCTTTCAAGATCTGAGGCGAGAGACGCGACTTCCTTGAGCCAGACCTCTAACTCCGCGTCACCACCAAACTCGATCACATCCTTGAGACGAAGCCACTCTTCATTGGGCTTTGACCTGATTTGACCAACAAGTTTCTGCAAATAACAGGAGATCATTTGATACGATTCCTCAGAAGTTCAACATAGCTGCGCTTAGCCAAAGCAGCATCATTCAATGGCAAAATCACAGCTTATTCATAAAGCCCTGCTGAAGCCAAAAGGCCATCAGCAGGATCGTCAGCATTGTTCAACATCAACACTGCTCAAGCAGCCTTCAATTGAGCGGTCCGATAAGGAACAAAACTTGCTTTTGTGACACCGCAGATCGGACAACTCCAATCATCTGGAATGGCTTCAAAAGGTGTACCTGGAGCAATACCTGAATCAGGATCTCCAGCCACAGGATCATAAATCATCGAACATTTTTTACAAATCCATTGGTCGGCGACTGGTCGTTCAGACTCGCCTTGCTCTCCGTTCCCCTTCAGTGCAGCAAGAGCAACTCCATAGCGCTCAGCATGATGCTTCTCAATCGCAGTCAGAAGTCCAAAGTTCTTGGCAGCTGAGTGAAACATCGTTGCATGCTCTTTCGATTCTTCGCCCTGCTCCTTAAATTCATCAGCTGCAGCATCATCCTCATCTTGATCAGCCTCAGCAGCAAATGCTGGATACATTGTGGTGAATTCATACACCTCACCTTCGATCGCCAGATCAAGACATCGGGCCAGTAACATCTGTTTGAAGTCTTCACTCAGGTCATCAGGATTCTCAAACACCAGTTCTGGATGCAAAAGGCGAAAGTGTGCAAATGCATGTTCTGTTTCCTGTGCAGCAGTCTCTCGGAATAAACGGGCAAGTTCCTGATTGCCGAGCTTTTTGGCAACATCTGCAAAAAACAGATACTTACGGTTCGCCATACTCTCACCGCCGAAAGCTGCCTCCAGGTTGGTCTGTGTACAGGATTGAATTTTGAGTGTGTTCATCACCGCCTCTTATGAGAACTCTTTTGGTCTATTGCTCTGTTATCCGTCCCTAAAGGGAGGATAACCGTCATCTAAGGTTCGGTTTAAAGAACATTGGTTTCACTGCTTTTCAAGCGTCAAAGTCTTCACTAACAGCGTCAATGAAACCCGATTGATTCAATCATGACTGCATCGCCGGGTTGAATCTCTAGGCGCAGAGTTTCACCCGCACGAATTTCAATCACGCCATCAACAAAGTCAGCTCGGCCATTGCCATCAGCGTCAGCCCAGTAGGAGGGACAGGGCAACGCCGCGCACACCGGCACATTGGCTGCGATATCGAGCACCCTGCCGTCACGGATAAACACCATGTCCAAAGGCGCGAGCGTGTGACGCATCCAGAAACGCATCGGCTGAGAGGGTCGGACCGGAAACCACATCCCTTGGAGCGGCGGCAGGGCTGGGCGCTGCATCAAGCCCCGCTGCTGCTCTTCAGGCTGATCAGCCACCTCAAGAGCGATACAACGCTCGGGATGCTGGTCCAGACACCAACGCGCTTCGATCGGCAGGATCTGAGGAGGCAGTGGTGGCAGGTCCATCAAATCGGCCGCAAGCTCGGTGCCCCGTCATTGAGGCAGTAGCCACGACCGCGAATCGTATGAATCAGGCGAGGCTCGCCACCTTCCTCGAGTTTCTGGCGCAGATAACGCACATACACCTCGATCACGTTGCTGGAGGAACCCTGGTCATCCTTCCAGACATCTCGCAGGATGCGATCTCGGCTCACAACCCTGCCCCGCTCCTCGAGCAACAGCACCAACAACGCATATTCCCTGGCCGTGAGGAGCAGCGAGCGAGCGCCACGACGCACCTGCCTGCAACTGAGATCCACACTGAGATCAGCGAGCTGCAGAAGCGGCGGTCTCAATGCACTGCGGGAGTGAATCGAGAGATGCAAGCGCAACCGCTGCAGCAAATCGCTTGGTGCACTGCAAGTGAACCAGAAATCATCCGCACCACAGGCCAACACCAACTCCCTGGCGGCAATGCTGTCGTCGCTCACTCCGATCAGAACCGGCAGAGAACCAAAACAAGAGCGCAGCTCGAGAACTCTTGATTCCTGATCGCTGGCCAGGATCGCTGCAACCGGGGCTGGATTGGAGCCGGCAGCCAGCCTGCTGTCATCACCACCGTTCCAGTCGATCGGGGCATAGCCCGAAGCCCTCAGGCGTTCCGCCAGTGCTGCTGCCTCGCGGCCAACCAGCAGCACAACAGCATCGTCATCGCTGCCTGCCATGGAGTTTTGCACAACAGTCATGGCCGGTCGGGTTTGGCCACATGGGGCAGCCCCCAGCCCAGTTTGTTGCGCAGTACCTGGAAAAACTCATGGTCCCTGAGACGCACAAAGCGAACGGGATGATCACTGCGGCGAATCAACACGCGATCCTCCGGCCACACATAACAACCCGCACAGCCGTCCACCACCATCATCAGGCGTTCCGGTGTGGCCGGAAAGACGGTGACTGGCTCAGCATCACTGAACACCAGCGCCCTGGAAGCGAGGGAATGGGGAGCGATCGGCGTGAGCTGCAGCACCGGACAGTCCGGCGTGATCACCGGTCCACCGGCACTGAGGGCATAAGCGGTGGAACCCGTTGGGGTGGACAGAATCACTCCGTCGGCGGAAATATCCACCGGAGCATGGCGTCCGATGGCGATCTCGAAATGACACATGCTTGTCAGCGGTTCCCGGTGCAACGCCATCTCATTGAGTGACAACGCTTCCCAGCGGCGCTGGTCGCCGCGCATCACACTCACCACCAGATTGGCCCGCTCCTCGATCGTCCACTGCTGAGTGAGCACCTGCTCCAGTGCACGATCCAGATCGTCGAGATAAGCCTCTGCAAGGAAGCCGAGATGTCCTGTGTTGATGGTGAGAATCGGCACTCCTACAGGAGCGGTTTGACGCGCTGCCGACAACACCGTGCCGTCGCCGCCCAGCACGATGGCCAGCACCATCGTTTGATCAAACCCCTCGGGCACGCAGGCGTTGTACCCGAGCATGCGCAGGTGCTGATCAGGATTGGCGAAACCCACCATCCCACCTGAGCTGCTGACGCGGATCACATCGTGACCGCCCCGCTCCAGACGTGACTGAATGGTGCTTGCGGTGTCAACCGCCAGCGGCTTGCCGTCATTGACGATCAGTCCGACTCGGGGCACCGATCGCAGCAGGCAACATCACGCTCATTTTATGAGAAGGATCCTGCTCCGGCCTTCAGATTTGCGGATATTGATCTGCGAAGACTCTCTGACACCGCTTGAAGAGCCCTTTCGAAAGGCCCATACTCCGCGTACTCATTAGCCCGGTCGCTCAGCAGCCATGGATTCTCAGCACATCACCAAGCTGACACTGCTGCTGCCTGCGATCGGTTTAGGTGTCGCATCCTGTTCCTTCGTGGGCGGTCCGAGTCTCAAGGGCCAGGCCTCGTTGATGGGGCAACCTCTGCAGCAGGCCTCGGTGAGCCTGTGGGAAAGCCGGGGTGGCGAAAAGCCGAAACGACTGCGAACCGTCAAGACCGATAACAAGGGCTTGTTTCGCATTGCTCTCAAGCAAGAACCGGGCCGGGTTCATTACCTGGTTGCACGAGGAGGACGTGTGAATGGAATGGAGTCCGACAGGCTTTCCATGCTCACCGTGTTGGATGACCAGACAAGCGACACCATCAAGGTCAATGAGCTGACAACGATTGGATCGGTCTGGCCCAATGCCCAGCAACTGCAGGGCGATCGCTTGAAAGGCAGTGCCACGGCGTTGAGCATTGGCTCATCACAGGTGAAAAATCTGGTGAACCAAAGCACAGGAAGCTTCGGTGAAACCCTCTTGAACGGCAGCAATCTGCTGAACTCCGAGACCGCATCTAGAATCAATGTGCTTTCAAATCTGTTGGCATTGTGCGGAAGCAAAGCACAGACCAATGGTTGTGATCAGCTGCTGAAACTGACCGGTTCGGACAACACATTGGCGGCGATGACGTCAATCGCACGTGAACCCTGGAGAAATGTCAAAGACCTCTATCAGCTCTTTGTGAGGAGCTATCCGATTGACCCCAACACGCAACTCCGAACTTCAGCAACCAAGCCCTATCTTCTTTTCAAACCTGAAAGTTTCTCGCTATCACTTCGATTTGAAGGCGGCGGAGCTCTAGCGCTCGGAAAAGTGATGATCGATCACAAAGGGAATGCCTGGAGTGGAGCCAACTGGATGCCAGGTTCGCAATCGGGAGTGATCAACAGCATTGGAGGCGGGGTCACCCGTTTCGGGCCGGACGGCACAGCGATTTCTCCAGCGATCACCGGCTACAACGGGCAAGGCCTGAATGGCACCGGCTGGGGAACAGGCATTTCCGAAAAATACGCTTGGGTCGGCACATTCAACAATCGTGTTGGTGTGTTCTCGCTTGAAGATGGTGAGGCCTTGGGCCCAGCCACGATTGACCAACCTGTTGGAGAATTACAAGGGATCGCTACTGCCAGGAATGGCGATGTGTGGATTGCCGATAACACAAGCAATCACATGATTCACTTCCCCGATGGCGACTACACCAACGGCAAAAGGCTTTCAATACCGGGCCTCCAGGGACCTTTTGGAGTCGCCGTGGATGATGACAACCGTGTGTGGGTGAGCAGCAGTTTTAACAACAAGATCACTGTTTTTCCTGCCAATGAGCCCGATCAAGCCGACAACGTTGAGGTCTATCTCGGTACACGCGGAATCGCCGTGGATTCGACAGGCCATGTTTGGGTTGCGCAGCAGACAAATTCAGCGCAGGGAGCCCCTGGCCCCGGAGGGAAAGTTCCACCAGGAATTCCTGCTAATCCACCCCAGCCCAAAACCATCATGCAGGAGTTCACTGCAGGTGCAGAGTATTACATCGACAATCCCAAACTGACTCAAACAGGCTCTTTGGCTGTTATTTCACCTGACATTAAGGTTGTGCAAAATAATGTCGCGGAAGGCGTCGCCTACATTCCATGGGGAGTCTCAATTGACGGAAAAGATAATGTCTGGGTGGGCAATCTCTACGGACAAAGCCTGATTCACATCTGCGGAATGAAACCGGAAAATTGCCCTGCTGGAAAAACAACCGGGGATGTAATCCACAACTACCAGAGTGGTGTTATTCAGATCACAACTGATGTGGTTGTCGACGACGCTGGCAATCTCTGGAGTGCCAACAATTGGTTCGAAGGTGACACCGTCATCAACGAAACCTATACCGGCAGAACTTCAACATTCCCTGGCGGCCAGGGTGTTGTCGTCACTTACGGGGTTGCTGCACCTGTGCAGAGCCCACTCATGGGTCCGGTGCGTCGAGCCGACTAAGGACTGCTTTCAATCAACGTCCAGAGCGCCAAACACCGAGGCTGGTTCCCAATCAGAACTGCTCGAGGAACCGCAGATCACTGGTGTACAGACGGCGGATGTCGTCAATTCCGTGACGCACCATGCAGAACCGCTCCACACCCAAACCGGCTGCAAAACCGCTGTAACGCTCGGGATCCAAACCCAGACCCTCCAGCACAGCGGGGTCGACCATGCCGCAGCCCATCACTTCCAGCCAGCGGCCGCGCCATTGCACATCCACTTCGGCTGACGGCTCGGTGAACGGGAAGTAACTGGCGCGGAAGCGCACGGGCAGATCCCCGAAAAATGCCTTGAGAAACGCCATCACCGTGCCGCGCAGATGGCTGAAATCGAGCCCTTCATCGATGGCCAGCACCTCCACCTGATGAAACACCGGCGAATGGGTGGCATCCACCGCATCGCGGCGGTAAACACGGCCTGGAGCAACGATCCTCACCGGTGGTGCATGGGTCTCGAGATGGCGGATCTGCACCGGAGAGGTGTGGGTGCGCAGCAGCAGATTGTCTTTGAGATAGAAGGTGTCCTGCATATCCCGAGCCGGATGGTCCGGTGGGATGTTCAAGGCAGTGAAATTGTGGTGATCGGTTTCCACTTCAGGGCCCTCTTCCACCTGGTAACCAAGACCGCAGAAGAGATCAACGATCTCCTCGGTGGTGGTGATGAGGGGATGACGATGGCCCATGAGAATCCCCTGGGCAGGGGCCGTGACATCCAAGGTCTCAGAGGCGATTCGGGCTTGCATCGCCGCCTGCTTCACCGCCTGCAGGCGGTCGCTCAACAGGGTCTGAACCTGGGTTTTGAGCACGTTGGCGCGCTGACCCACCAGCGGCCGTTCATCACCAGGCAGCTTGCCCATCGCCCCAAGCACGCCGGAGAGTCGCCCCTTTTTGCCGAGCAATCCGATCCGAAGCTGCTCCAGCGCATCGGCATCAGCCGCCGCAGAGATCGCTTCAGCAGCCTCAGCTTCAAGCGCTTCCAGCTGGTCGGTGAGCTGCTGCAGGGACACGGTGGCGCTCAAGGGTTTGACATCACGACAGCTGACTGTAAGCAGTGATCACGACTAGGTTCGCCCCACAGGTACACAACCCCATGGCCCCGCTGCGGATTCTGATCAGCAATGACGACGGCATCTTCGCCGATGGAATCAAGGCCCTGGCCCTGGCCGCCGCCGCCCGCGGCCATCAGGTGGCCGTGGTCTGCCCCGACAAGGAGCGCTCGGCAACAGGCCATGGCCTCACCCTTCAGCAACCGATCCGAGCTGAGCGGGCCGACCAGCTGTTCGGCCAGGGCATCACCGCCTGGGCCTGCAGTGGGACCCCTGCCGATTGCGTGAAACTGGCCATCTGTGAACTGCTGGACACTCCACCAGACCTGGTGCTTTCAGGAATCAACCACGGCCCGAATCTCGGCACCGATGTGTTCTGCTCCGGCACCGTGGCAGCGGCGATGGAAGGCACCCTTGAATGCCGTCCGGCCATGGCCGTGAGCAGTGCTTGCTTCAAGTGGCGGGAATTCGAGGGGGCCGCCGTGATCGCCATGGATACGGCCGAATCCGCACTGAGACAGGGATGGCCTGACAATCTGCTGCTCAACCTGAACCTGCCCCCCTGCAAACCCGAAGCCATGGGACCCATGCGCTGGACACGGCTGTCGGTGCGTCGTTACCGGGAACAGTTCAGTCCTCGAACCGATCCTCAGGGTCGTTCCTACTACTGGCTGGCGGGGAAAGTGGTCGAAGACCTGGAATCAGGTGGAGATGGTCCCCGCGACTGGCCAACGGATGTGGCCCAGATCGGAACCAATTCCCCCTCGCTCACACCGATTCAACCGGAACTGTTCTGGCGTGGATCACTGAGTGGGCTGCCCCAGGTTGAACTTGATGGTCAACGGGTCCGGTAGATCCGCTGCAGCATCCAGAGCGAGAACAGCAAACCGATCAGATGGGCAAACAGCACCTGGGTGTTGCTCAGCACTGAGAGCATTTCCAGTGACGTGATCGCCAGGTTTTCAGCAGCACCCGCGCCGCCGATGGCGATACCAGGCGTCTGTGAAGACGCCTGCACAAACAGGGCTCCGGCCAGTGACTGATACCCGATCGACGCAAACACCAACCCCAGCAGGTCGGCAAGGATTCCGCGCTTGAGCAAACGGCTGGCTTCACCGCGACTGGGGCGAGCGCCACTGTCGAGCGCACGGCCGAGACGCACGACCAACCATCCCTGCCAGAGGCTGAACAACAGCACGAAAAACGAGAGCGTGGTCAGCGAGAGGCCCGGGCTGAGTCCAACGGCCCGATCAGCATTGCGGGACAGGCTGCCGCCGATGTTGTTGAACATCAGCACCCCCACCACCACCACGCCGAGAGCGGTCTGAATCCAGAAGCGGATCCAGGCAGTGCGCCGCAGGCCAAGAGCCAGCAGCTGGAAGTCGAGCCGATCAGCCATGCGGGCGAGGAGGTCTGTCGTCCAAACTTGCCATCAACCACTGCACCGTGCACGGCCCGTTGATTCCTCTCTGCTCCCCTGAGGAGGCCCGTATGCCCACCGCTCTGGCGCTGGGCAGCTTTGATGGGCTGCATGCCGGCCACCGGCGGGTGATCGAAGCCGTGTGCCAGCAGCCGACCGGAGGCATCCCCACGGTGGTGAGCTTCTGGCCACACCCGCGCGAGGTGTTGCATGGTGAGCCAAGACTTCGCCTGGATCTCCCCGACGAAAAGCTGCATTTGCTCGAACCACTCGGCATCCAGCAGTTGGTGCTGGTGCCCTTCGACCGCCAGCTGGCCCGGTTCAGTGCGGCCGAATTCGTTGATCAGATTCTGATTGGCACCTTGCAGGCACGTCACATCGCCATCGGAGCCAACTTCCGCTTCGGGCGCGGTCGCGAAGGTGGCGCCGAGACGCTGCGCAGCTTGGCGGAAGCCGCTGGCGTGAAGGTGAGCGTGCTGCCGATTCTGGAAGACCCAGTGGGCCGCATGAGCAGCAGTCGCATCCGTGAAGCACTCTCAGAGGGCGACCTCACGACAGCCAGTGACCTTCTGCAACGGCCTTACCGCTTCCAGGGCGAGGTGGTCCAAGGCCGCGGCCTTGGCAGGCAACTGGGATGGCCGACCGCCAACCTGCAGGTGGATGGCAGGAAGTTCCTGCCGGGCCTGGGGGTGTATGCCGCGCGGGCCTGGGTCGACGATGAGACGCTTGCCCTTCCGGCCGTGATGAATCTCGGGCCTCAGCCCACCGTGGACCCGGACTCGCCCTCAGCGGTGGAGGTGCATCTGCTTGACGCACGCCGCGAACTGGTGGGCCGAATCCTGAGGGTGGAGCCGGTGGAACGCCTGCGCGGCCAACAGCGCTTCTCAGGACTGGAGGAACTCAGTGCCCAGATCAATCGTGATGCTCAGCAGGCCAGAGCGCGGCTTCAGGACACCGCCGGATAGGCGTTGGTCAGGCCCCACACGATGAAAACGCCGATGCCACCGAGAAGACCGATGCCCCACACCAAAACGTGCATCGTGCTTTCTGATCCACCGTTCTCCATCGCCACACCAGACATGAGATCCTGCCCACAGTGCCATGGAATGGATGCCCGTAGCCCCTTGCACTGACACGCGTATTGCCAGGCTGATCGATGCCAACCTCGACCGAGCCCGTGAGGGGCTGCGGGTGATCGAGGACTGGTGTCGCTTCGGACTGGACCGACAGGACCTGGTGGTTCCTCTTAAAGACTGGCGACAGCAGCTGGGACAGCTGCACGCAGACTGTTATAGACAAGCCCGTTCCACGGCGACCGATACCGCTGCGGGGCTCGGTCATCCCGCTCAGCAGACCCGCACCGGCAGTACCCAGGTGTTGAAAGCCAATGCCAGCAGAGTGCAAGAAGCCCTTCGGGTCATCGAAGAATTCGCACGCACCGGTGATTCCGAGCTGGCCCAGACAGCTGCAAACGTTCGTTATGCGCTTTACGACCATGAGGTGCGCATCCTGGAGGCGTGCGGGCACAACCAACGACAGCAGCGCCTGGAACGCTCAAGCCTCTGCCTGATCACCGATCCGGGAGACAACGACGCAAGCGGTGTGATGGTGCAACAGGTGAAGCTGGCGCTGCAGGCAGGCGTCTCACTGGTGCAGTACCGGCGCAAGCAGGGAGCTGATGCAGTGCGACTGCAGGAAGCACGACAGCTTGCCGAACTGTGTGAAGCACACCAGGCACTGCTGATCATCAACGACCGGATTGATCTGGCCTTGCTCGTGAATGCTGATGGGGTTCATCTCGGCCAGGAGGACCTCCCCCATGCAGAGGCACGGCAGCTGGTCGGGCCCGACAAGCTGATCGGCCGCAGCACCCATCAGCTCGAACAACTTCTGGAAGCACAGCAGGACGGTGCGGACTATCTGGGGGTGGGGCCGGTCTATGCCACCGCCACCAAGGCGGATCGGACTCCAGCAGGTCTGGATTGGGTGCGACAAGCCGAGCATTCAGCCAAGGTGCCCTGGTTCGCCATCGGCGGCATCAACAGCACCAACGTGTCGGATGTTGTGGCTGCGGGCGCAGCGCGTGTGGCTGTGGTGAGCGCGATCATGGGAGCCGATGACCCAGCTGCTGCCAGTCGCCAACTGCTGCGACTGCTCAGCTGAGTTCCTGTTATTGACGCTCTCGTTTCATTCCTTCGGTTCAGCCCATGAAGCTCACGGTGAACGGCGAACAACATCAGCTCAAAACGGGGCTCAACCGGTTGGACCAGGTGGTTGAAGCGCTCGGCCATCACCCCAAGTTGGTGGTGGTGGAATTCAACGGACTGATCCTCACCCCAGACCGCTGGGCCGAGCAGCAGGTCAACGATGGTGACAGCCTTGAGATCGTCACCATCGTTGGCGGGGGTTCCTAGGATCCGCTCAGTTTCCAACGCCGTTTTGGCCCAATTGCCGAATCGTTCCGCCCTGATTCAGCTGCGACGCTGGCTTTCTGGCCTGATGGTGCCGGTGCTGATGATCGGGCTGCTGGTCTTCCATCCGCTGCCGAGTGACGCAGCACGAGGCGGGCGAATCGGCGGCGGCAGTTTCCGAGCACCTTCCATGCCTCGCACCGGTGGCTACCGCGGCGGCGGCATGGGAGGTGGGATGCGAGGTGGCTACAACCGCGGCTACGGCGGTGGCATTGGATTTCCTTTCATCATTCCGTTCTTTGGATTCGGTGGCGGCGGCCTGCTGGGCTTCATGGTGCTGATGGCGTTTGTCGGAGTGCTCGTGAATGCTTTCCGTGGCGCTGGGGCAGGTGCTGGGCGTCCGGCAATGGGCGGCTACGAGCGTCCTCGTGAGATGGCGATGGGCCCGGTGTCTCTGCTGCAGCTCCAGATCGGTCTGCTGGCCAGCGCCAAGGATCTGCAGAGCGACCTGCGTCAACTGGCCAGCAGCGCCGACACCAGCAATTCAAGTGGTCTCCAGCGGGTGCTGCAGGACACCACCCTGGCACTGCTGCGTCAGCCCGATTTGTGGGTCTACGCCAACGTGGAATCAGGCAGCGTGCCGTTCAACGCAGCTGAATCGACCTTCAACCGACTGTCGATGACAGAGCGCAGCAAACTGCGCGAAGAACTGACCACCAATGTGGGTGGTGTTCAATCCGCTGGCGGCGACCTCACGGCACGCGGTGATGCCGACGCCACCAGTGAATTCATCGTGGTCACCGTTTTGGTGGCCAGTCGCAGCGTGGTCAAGCTCAAACAGGCCGACAACGGTGAACAGTTGAGGGAATCGTTGCGCATCCTTGGTTCCACGGCCTCCAGCGACCTGATGGCTCTTGAAGTGATCTGGCAGCCGGACGGCGTTGGTGATGTTCTCAGCGCTGATGAGCTGGTCACGGCTTATCCGAATCTCCAGCACCTCTGATCGAAGCTGCTGCCCGCACTCAACCGACAACAATCCGGAACCTGAATTGTCCCCTCTTGCTGAGAGGGTGAGCTTCATCCAACGTTCGCGTGTCGCTCAGCAACGATGCGCGCTCGGTCACCTCATTGGGTCAACTCAACCGTGTTGATTGAAGCGCTGCAGCGCTACGAGCAAAACCGGCTGCCGCGATCGATGCGTCTCTGGGTGGAGACGATGCTGGACCTCGACCCCAGTGAACCGGTGCAACCGTTGCTGCCTAGACAGCCGCACCCTTGAGGATGCGCAGGGCTGCCATTGCAGCGCCGTAACCGTTGTCGATGTTCACCACGCTGAGACCCGGAGCGCAGCTGGCGAGCATGCCATCGAGTGCAGCCCGGCCTCCGGAGCTGACCCCATAGCCTACAGACACCGGTACACCGATGACGGGCTGAGGAACCAGACCGGCCAGCACCGTTGGCAAAGCACCCTCCATGCCGGCACAGGCAATCAGCACCGACATCGATGTGAGCTCTGGCAGCACATCCAGGAGACGGTGCAGACCGGCAACCCCCACATCCAGGAAACATACGGTGGCAACCCCATGAACGCTCAGAGCCAGAGATGCTTCCTCGGCCACACGTCGATCACTGGTCCCGCCGCTCAACACAGCCACCTGAGCGGCTTGCCGAATCGCGGGAAGGTCACCGAGGGTGAGACAGGCCGCCTGACCGTGAACCTGAACAGCAGAACAGCGTTGCTGAACCGCAGCCGCTTTGTCTGCATCCACCCTGGTCACCAGAGCGAGCTCATCGGCGGCCTGCATGGCCAGCAGGATCGCCACGATTTGATCAACACTCTTGTGTTCACCCCACACGGCTTCGACCATCCCAAGCCGCTGACGGCGCTCCAGGTCGAGGCGTGACTCCTGAGCAGTCACGGCGGCAACAACTCGCCTTCATAGACCAGCGGGAAAGGATTGCCCTCTTTCTGACCGGTGGCTTGGCGGGCAAGCTGCTCAAAACGCTCCTGAACGGCTTCCACTTCATGCTCCGGGATCGCTTTCCAGGCGTCACGACTGCTCCAGCGAATCAGCAATGTGCCTTCTTCGGTCTCTGGATCCCAGAGCAGATCACGACCAATGAACCCATCCTGATCAGCCAGCCAGGGTTCCCAGCTGCCGCGCTCAGCTTCCAGCCAGGCCTTGCGTCCCTGACTGGGAACCTGAATGCGCAGATGCTCAATCACAGCAACGTCGTAGCTGCCATCGGGATCTGAAAAGGCGGCCAGGCTGACATCGGGATGACCGGAAAGCAGGAGCAGCGCCGCCAGACAGGAGGCAACCACAGTAAGGAGATCTCTGCTGAGTTGCCGCAGGGTCATGGCCTGGTCAGCAGCGCGACGGCATGGCATGACATCCCCTCTTCCCGACCCTCGGGTCCAAGCCGCTCGTTCGTGGTCGCCTTCACACCCACCTGATCGGGGTCCAGACCCATGCGCATCGCAAGGGCTCCGCGCATGGCATCGATATGCGGTTTGAGCTTGGGACGTTCAGCAATCACCACGGAATCCACATTCACGATCTGCCAACCGCGATCGTTCACCAAAGCGACGACCTGCTCCAGCAGCATCAGGCTGTCCGCGCCCTTCCAGCGTGGGTCGGTGGGCGGAAAATACTTACCGATATCTCCGAGTGACAGCGCCCCAAGCAAGGCATCCATCACCGCATGGGCAAGTACATCGGCATCGCTATGACCATCCAGCCCTAGGCCATCCGGATGCTCCAGGAGCTGACCACCCAGGATCAATGGACGCCCCTCCACCAACCGGTGCGTGTCGTAGCCATTGCCAATGCGGAGGTTCATGGGTGCAGGCGGTCAGGTCGTGCCGTCGCTGTCATTCTCGGCGTTGGAGCGTCGGTTCCAGCGATCCAGCAGATCAGGGCGTCGATCAGCGGTGCGCTGTTCACGTTGCTGCTGGCGCCATCGGGCAATGGCGCCATGGTCTCCGCTGCGCAGCACTTCAGGCACGGTCATCCCCCGAAAGTCGGCAGGACGGGTGTAATGCGGATGTTCCAGCAGGAGGTCGCTGTGGCTTTCCTCCACCAACGAGTCGGCTGTTCCCACAGTGCCGGGTAACAGACGCACCACGCCATTAATGATCGTCATGGCCGGCAGCTCCCCACCGGTGAGCACGAAATCGCCAAGCGACACCTCCTCATCAGCCAGTGAGCGAATGCGTTCGTCAAAGCCTTCGTAGTGCCCGCATAGCAGCACCAACTGGTCATGGTTCTCAGCCCAGCGTTGAAGATCAGCCTGGACCAAAGGCCGGCCCTGTGGCGTCATCAACAGCACCCTGCACCGAGGGCTGAGCGGAATCGATTCGAAGGCAGCGAACACCGGCTCAGGCTTGAGCACCATGCCCGCACCACCGCCGTAGGGCTCATCGTCAACCTTGCGGTAGCGATCGCTGGCGTGATCGCGAGGATTATGCAGATACAGCTCGGCCCGTCCAGCCGCGAAGGCTCGGCCGATCACGCCAAGCTCCTCGAGCGGCGCAAACGCCTGGGGCGCGAGGCTGATCACATCCAGGCGATAGGGCGCCACAGCTCAGGCCTGAGGAGATGACACGCGCCGGATCTCGGAGCAGAAGCGTGCCTGAAGAGGGGTCCCGTCCGCGGAGATGGCCGTGGTGCTGCGCAGGCGCAGATTTGGCTTGATGAACCAGATGCGCTCCAGCACGGTGGCCGCCGAGTCGCCATCTTTGAGTTCGAGTTCGAGGCTGGCATCGTCACGCAGTTGCCAGTGGCCGCAGCGCTCTTCCCCTTGAGCCATCACCACGAGATCACCATCGCTGGTGAAGCGAAGTTCACTGGCGGCTCCATCCGCAGACTGCACCGACAGCACCGAGTCAGCGACCCGATCACTGAGGCTCACAGTCACCTCGCCGCGGTCACTGGTATGCCAGTCATCCTCTGAGCCACCGAGGTCAAAGCGGCTGCGCAGGCTCATCCAGGACCCCACGCACAGTGCGAGGAACGCCTTCAGATCAGCCGGAGGGAAAGCGGTCTCATCCATCCGGCCATCTTCGCAGGGCAGGGCGCTCACGCGGGAGCCGCCTCAACCGTCCCCATCGAGACGTCACAATCTGATCTTCGATTTGACGTCATTGGTCAGTGCAACAAGATGCCGAATCAACAGCTGATTGAGATTGACTCAGAGAGCACTGAGCGAGGAAATATTTCATTCCCTCCAACGCTGGATCGACAACAGGACCAGGACAGAAGATGCTCGCTAAGTATCAAATTTTTCAGTTTCACCCCATGGATGACGCCGTGAACAGAGGCCTTAAAAAGTCAAGAAAAATTGCGCGAAGACTCTGACTACGAGGCCCAAGCCAATATGAAGCTTCAAGTGTTTTCTGAACTGAGTCAATGAGTTTCTTTGGACGTCGTGCCTTCATGCTTCTTGCTGGCTCCCTAGGAATTAGCGCTGTTGCATCCAATCCACGCAAGGCTTTTTCCTCAAGCAGCAACGGCCAATGCCTCTCCCTTCAAGACCAACGGGTAAAGCGTTTCTCCGCTTATCGTGAGTTGGCATTCAAAGATCCGGCCAAGGCAGTAGAGACTTATGCCTCACCTGATTTGATCTATGTCTCAACATCTGGGCAGCAATTCAATCAACCTCAGTTGATCGAACGAATTGCGCAGTGGAACAACGGATTCCGCCGAAATGCAGTGGAACCTGTTGTGGCGACCAACCTTGAAGACGGATCAGTTCTCATTGTCTACGATCAAAATATTCTCAATACTGGCGACTTCAGGGGCACTTCGGCCTCAAACAACACACTGGATTTAACGAGCATATTCAAGGTTTCTTACGACGACAAGGGCATGATTTCAGAATATTCTTCTTACCAAGACTACGGGCATCTCGCAAAAAACATTGGCTCCAAAAACTCATTGCAACTTCTAGAGCTTCGCCCATAGACCAGCCCTATCTCCAACCAGCTATTGAAGGATTAAGAAAGACCAAGATTAGGCATTTGTTCGACTTTGAGACAACATATTCAAGATCTTACTTCAAACCAACCACGAAATTTTATCAACAATGAATCGTAGAGAAATGGTCAGTGCACTCGGTCTTACCGCAGCAGGAGCGGTTGTACCGACTGCAGCAAGCGCACTCACTCAACAAATCAAAAGAGGAACAGCTTCAAGCCAAATAAGCACTCCGGCAATAGCTTCTTCCAGCATCGCGTCAGCGCAAAACCCCTACGCCAACTGCATCAAAACCGCTAAAGATTGCGTGGCCTCTGCGGAGATCTGTCTCACAAAAATGATGGCTCTTTTAGCGGCGGGAGAGAAAACAATGCTTGAATGCGCTGTGACAACAAGGCAAATGCTTCCGGTCTGCGAGGCCTTACTGAGCCTTTCAGCCCAAGAATCATCGTTAACCATAGAAATTGCGAGGCTCTCCATCAAAAGTTGCTCCATATGTGCCGCCGCTTGCAAGCCACATGTTGACCACCACTCAGAATGCCAAGACTGCTATTCATCATGCATGGAGTGCATTCAAAGCTGCAAAGCAATTACTTAGCCCATTAATAACAGCCCACTGAATTGACACAGAGAATAAGTTCTGCGGGTGTTCTCGCTAAATGAGCCAACATCAGAACCCATCACCGCTGTACCCAAGCTCACTAAGGCGGGCTGGCTTACTGCGCCAATCCGGCACCACCTTCACAAACAGCTCCAGATAGACGGGACCGTCGATCAGGTTCTGCATCTGCAGGCGAGCACCTTGACCGATGGTCTTGAGCATGGCGCCGCCTTTGCCGATCAGGATGCCCTTCTGGCTCTTGCGCTCCACCAGCACGGTGGCCAAAACGGCGGTGCGAGCTTTCCCTTTTCCCCTCGCCGGCATGTCTTCCACCCGATCGATGCTCACCGCCACGCTGTGGGGGACTTCTTCGCGGGTATGCATCAGCACCTGCTCGCGGATCAACTCAGCCATCAGCAGCTTTTCGGGCTGATCACTCACCATCTCGGGTGGATACAGCTGAGGTCCTTCGGGCATCAGAGCACTCACAGCACCCACAAGCTCCGGACAGCCGGCACCGTTCAAGGCTGAGCAATGGTGCACAGGCCACTCGCTCTCCCCCAGCAGTTCGCGATAGGCCGCATCAGCCTCGGGCTTGCGATCGACCGGGACCATGTCCCATTTATTGAGCACCACCTGCACCGGCAGGCGCTGCTGACGCAGAAGGTTGACGATGAAAGCGTCACCACGGCCGGGCGGTTCGCAGCCCTCGAGCAGCAGCAACACCTGATCCACCTCCCCGATCGCAGCGCGCGCGCTCTGAACCAGACGCTCCCCCAGCAGGTGATGCGGCTTGTGAATCCCTGGAGTATCGACAAGGATCAGCTGAGCATCCGGCGTGGTGAGAATCGCTCTGAGGCGATTGCGTGTGGTCTGGGCCACCGGAGAGGTGATCGCCACCTTGTCGCCCACCAGCTGATTCACCAGCGTTGACTTGCCCACATTGGGGCGTCCGATCAGGGCGACGAAGCCCGAGCGGTAGCCGTCAGACAACGAGGTTGAAGCTGCATCCATCCCTTCAGCATCGCCTGAAGGCTGCACCCTGCCCATAGGCTTGGGATGCCAATCAGTTGCTGTTCATGACCCAGCGAGAACCGAGCTTCCAGGAAGCCATGGAGATCGCCGCCGGCTGGATGAAGCAATGGGACCAGGACGAAATCAGCGATGAAGTGATGGCCGACCGGGTCGGAGCACTCGTGGCCAGCCGTGACGGTGCCAGGGGCTTCTTCGTGGTGAGTCTTGCTGGCGACAGCGCCCTGATGGACAGACTTCCAGACGCCCTGCTGATCAAGCTGCGCGAAGCGGGCGACGGCGTGGTGGATCTCACGGCCCGCAATCTGGCCATGAGCGCAGCCATGGCCGTGCATCACCGCAACAACAACGATGACGAGCAAGCCGCCGGGTCAGAGCGCGTGAATCAACGCTGCTCCGAACTGCTGCGCCAGCTGGATTCCCAACGCGTCAAAGACCGACTGGAGGTTCTGCTGGAAGCCGCAAACCACAGTCGAGGCGATGATCTGGCCTTTCTGGAACGCTGGGGGTACGACGATCATCAAAGGCGGGCCATCGGCGATGCCGTACAAGCCGTTGCCGAGTGATCCCAGACCAACTCACACAGCCCGCTGGACTGCAGCCCGCACCAGATCTGGTGTGACGAACCATGAAGCATCTGCTTGCAACACTATTAGGGCAATCTGAAGTTGAGACAACTTTCGTCGCATCCTGATTACCGTTAACGCCATCGGCCGGGTGATGGGGATCAACCGATGTCGGTGCCTCGGACTTGATCCGGGGTTTTTTATTGGAGATCGCGCAGGCTGGACGCTGTCGGTTCAGGCCATCTCCTCCAGCTCCTTGCCACGGGTTTCCTTCACCAGAAACAGCACGAAGAAGAACGAGATGGCTCCAGCTGTGGCATAAAGCCCGTAGGCGAGCGCTGGACCCGAAGACTTCAACAGCATCGGGAACGTCATGGAGATCAGGAAGTTGGTCAGCCAGTTCACCGTGGCCGACAACCCCAGTGCAATGGCTCTGATGCGGTTGTTGAACATCTCACCCAGCAGGACCCACATCACAGGTCCCCAGGAGAATCCAAAGGCAAACACAAATACATTGGCTGAAATCAGCGCGACCAGCGCTGGAACTCCCGTGAGCTGAGGCATTCCATCCACGAGAGGGGCTCCCGAGAACGTCCAGCTCATCAACCCCAAGCTGAGCGTGATCACCACCGACCCCAGCAGCAGCAGCGGCCGTCGACCGAGGCGATCAATCGTGGCGATCGCCAGGAACGTTGTCACCACATTGGTCACAGCGGTGATCACGGTGACGCTGAGGCTGTCGGTCGTGCTGAAGCCAACCGACTGCCAAAGCTCACTGGAGTAGTAGAAGATCACATTGATGCCCACCAACTGCTGGAAGACCGCTAACAGAACGCCGGTCCACACAATCGGCAGCAGTCCGGATCGACGGCTGAACAGATCCGTGATCGAGCCGCCGCCACCCTTGATTTGGCTGGCCTGAATGCGATCAACCACCGCTTGGGTGGGTTCACCGATCGTGCGGCGAATCACTGCTCTGGCCTGATCCAGATCGCCGATCTGCACCAAATAGCGTGGGCTTTCAGGAATCCTCAACACCAAAAAGCCGTACAACAGAGCCGGAACCACCTCCGCCATCAACATCCAACGCCAGGCCGCCATCGGGCCCACAAGCGATGTGGGCTCCTGGTCTGCTGTGACCAACACGATCAGATAGTTGAACAGCAGCGAGATGAAGATGCCGAGCACAATTGCCAGCTGCTGGAGAGATCCAGTGCGTCCGCGCATCGCCGCTGGAGAGACCTCAGCGATGTAGGCCGGAGCGAGCACACTGGCGAAGCCCACGGCAACTCCACCAACCACTCGCCAGACCACCAGGTCCACCAGCCGTGGCGCCAGAGCCGAACCGACGGCACTGAGGATGAACAGCACGGCTGCGAGCACCATGCTGGGTCGACGTCCGAAACGGTCAGCCAGCCATCCGGCCCCCAAGGCTCCAGCTGCAGACCCCAGCAGGGCCGAAGACACCGTCAGTCCCAGCAAAGAGGGAGATGTCTGAAACGTGGCCTCAATGGCGGTCACCGCACCATTGATCACCGCGGTGTCATAGCCGAACAGAAAACCACCCAATGCGGCGGTGATCGCAAGACTCAGGATTGTGAAGACCCGATGTTGGTCGTCTGCAGTGCGATGTTGTTGCATGCCTGAAGGACAGCAGCAGTGATCTCAATTCAGCGAGAGATTCTGCAATTGTCCGATCAATGTCACACCCTGAGACCTGATCACGCCCATCAAAAAACCCCGGCGACTGCCGGGGTTGGTCCCCAAAGAATCCCATCCTTCCAGAATTCAGTGAAAGCAGTCAGTCACGGCGGCCGCCGCCCTGAAGTGCAATCACAAGCCGTAAAATAAAAACGAATAGGTTGATATACGTGAGATACATCCCCAGCGCACCGGCCAAATACTGATCATCCCGATAGGTGCGAGGCATGGTGTAAAAGTCAACGAATGACATGCCTACAAAAAGAACAGTCCCGAAACCAGAGATAATCAGCTCAAATCCAGAGCCTCCAAATCCACCACCCGTGAAAAGACCGCCGACGAGCTGAACCACCATCGCGATGATGAGACCGATCAAACCGAGGCCAACCACCCCGGACAGAGCCTGACCAACGCTGTCGCTCATGCGACGGCCGACCACTGAGGCAATCACGAAGGTGATACCAGTGGCTAATGCAGCACTACCAACCGCTGAAACACCAGCAAGTGGATTATCAGGATTAGCTGCGCCAACAACTGCAACAGCTTGTAGAACAACTCCCGTAAGAGTGAAACCTGTTACGAGACTGAAAGTAGCTAGTAAAGGTAGAGCAGTGGAATTATTAGCTTTCTGTGCCGCATTCTGAGCAACGAAGAAAAGAATGAACCAAGGAATGATCGCAATCAAAGACAGGGTCTGAAAAGCCTGCCCGCCTATCGAGGCATAAGTGGAGATTCCTCCAAGCACCCCAGCAGCGGTCAGAACCATGCCACCGCCCACATAAGGGAGTGCCTTGTTCACCACATTGGGGCCTACCAGAGCGCTGGATTGCGCCTCGCGGATGGCGTTTTGAAAGTTGCTGCTGGCTGGCATGTTGCCCCAGATCACTTGCTACATCTTGCCAGCAACAACAAGGTTGTGGCTTTCAGCCCGGTGCGGATCTCCCCATCGAACGCCGCATCGGTTTTGCATCGCGACGGGGATGGCTCTTATCGCGCCGTGCATAGGCATCAACCACCCGCTGCACCAATGGATGACGGACCACATCAGCCGATGTCAAACGGCAGACAGCCACACCTTCAACCCCATCCAGTACCTCCGACGCTTCCACCAAACCGCTGAGCTGGCCTGGTGGCAGATCCACCTGGGTGATATCTCCAGTGACCACCATGCGGGAACGCTCTCCCAGACGGGTCAGCACCATGCGCATCTGTGCCGGCGTGGTGTTCTGAGCCTCATCAAGGATCACGAAGGATTCCGCCAGGGTTCGGCCCCGCATATAAGCGAGTGGTGCCACCTCAATCACCCCCTTCTCCAGGAGTGCTGCTGTTTTCTCCTGCCCCAGCAACATGTGCAGGGCGTCATAGAGCGGCCGCAGATAGGGATCCACTTTCTGCTGAAGATCACCAGGCAAAAACCCCAGTCGTTCTCCCGCCTCAACAGCAGGCCTGGTCAGCACCAGGCGCTCCACCTTGCGCTCGGTGAGCATGCGGACGGCCAGAACGGTGGCCAGAAACGTTTTGCCTGTGCCGGCAGGACCGAGCGCAAAAGTGAGATCGTGACGCTCCATCGACTCCACATACGCCTTCTGACGCAGGGTGCGCGGGCGCAGCAGACTGCCGCGCTGATTGCGCGCCAGTACCTGCTGGCCCATGGCTTCATGCTCATGGTTTCGGCCGGTGTCTAACGCCTGAAGCGCCGCCTGAAGATCAACAGGCGAAATGGATTCACCCTCCTCCCAGAACTTGCGCAGCAGCTCAATGACAGCGGTTGTGCGCTCAAGCTGACTGGGCCGGCCATTGATCTCGAGTTGCAGACCACGCAGAACCAGAGTGGTCCCCGTTAGAGCCTCAAGTTGATGCAGCGTTTGAGAAGAAGGTCCACCTGCAAGCGCAAGTGCGGCCTCCGTGTGCGGCAGATCAAAGACGAAGCGACCAGGTGAGGTTGCTTCGGACATCCTGTCAATCAGCCTTCAGCACTGGCATCAGCATCGCCGGCAGATTCCTCAGCGGCAGCTTTGGCTTCAGCTTCAGCTGCCGCCTTGGCTTCGGCAGCATCCTTGGACGCCTGCTTGGCATCAGCTTCACGCTTGAGAGCCTGCTTGGCCTTACCGACCACTTCTGCAGGACGAACTTTCTTCTCAATCAGACCACCCTTCTCAAGCAGGGTGCGCACAACATCGGTGGGCTGAGCGCCCTGGCTCAGACGCTCACGCAGTGCTTCAGCATCGAGACGGGTCTCTTTGGTGCGGGGGTTGTAATACCCCAGCTCCTGAAGAGGACGACCATCACGGCGCGAAGTGCTGTTGCAGGCCACGAGGCGGAAGCTTGCTTCCCGCTTCTTACCGAACCGCTTCAGGCGGAGCTTGATCATCGTGGCGCTGGCTTAGGTGGGGACAGTTCGGCGCAGCTGAAAGGAGCGCCAAACAACCAACTTAACCTGCCGCCGGTCAGAGGTCTCCGAAGCCCTTTTTCTTCTTGACAGGTCGCTGCCGCCGCGGGGGACCACCGCCACGACCGGCCGGCATCCCACCTGGCATTCCCGGCATTCCACCCATCCCCGGCATTCCGCCCATGCCAGGCATGCCACCCATTCCAGGCATGCCTGGCATCTGACCCTGGGACATCTGCTGCATGAAACCGCGCATCTTCTGAAAATCAGCCAGCACCTTGTCGACATCGGGGGGCTGGTGGCCACTGCCACGTGCAATGCGCCGACGACGGGAGGGCTCGCTGGCAAGCAGGTCGGGGTTCTCTCTTTCCTGCTGCGTCATCGAGCCGATCATCGCTTCGATCTTCTTGAGCTGCTGCTCCCCCTGCTTGAGCATGCCGTCATCGATCTTGTTCATGCCCGGGATCATTTTCATCAATCCCCCCAGCGATCCCATGCGCTTGATCAGGCGCATTTGCTTCACAAAATCCGAGAAGTCGAAGGTGGCTTCCTGCAGCTTCTTCTGCATCTGCTCGACATCGGCGAGCTCCACCTCTTTCTGAGCCTTCTCCACAAGGGTGAGCACATCGCCCATGCCGAGGATGCGGCTCGCCATCCGCTCGGGGTGAAACGGCTGCAAAGCCTCCACCTTCTCTCCCGTGCCGATGAACTTGATCGGTTGGCCGCTCACCTTGCGGATCGACAGAGCGGCACCACCACGGGAATCGCCATCAAGCTTGGTGAGAACGGCTCCGGTGATTCCCACCTGGTCGTGAAAGGCCCGGGTGAGATCGGCCGCTTCCTGACCGATCATCGAATCCACCACCAGCAGCACCTCATCCGGCTGCACAGCGGTTCGGATCCGAACCATCTCCTCCATCATGTCGGTGTCGATCTGCAGGCGACCGGCGGTATCGACCAGAAGCGTGTCGAAACCCTCCTGCCTGGCCTTGGCCAGACCTGCCGCTGCAATGTCTTCCGGTTTGGCGTCAGCACCGAGACTGAACACCTCGACACCGATCTGTGCACCCAGCGTCTTCAGCTGCTCAATGGCGGCAGGTCGGTACACATCAGCACCCACCATCAGCGCACGTCGGCCCTGATCCTTGAGGTGGAGTCCAAGCTTCGCTGTTGCCGTGGTCTTACCAGCCCCCTGCAGGCCGGCCATCAGCACCACCGTGGGAGCCTGCTCAGCCTTGGCCAGAGGGGCGTTGTCACCGCCCATCACCTCCACCAGCTGGTCGTGCACCACCTGAATGAACTTCTGGTCGGGAGAGACCCCGCGCACCACCTCGGCACCCACGGCCTTGTCCCGCACCTCCGCGACGAAATCTTTGACAACCGGCAGACTCACATCCGCCTCAAGCAGAGCGCGGCGCACATCCTTGAGCGCGCCCTCCACATTGGTTTCACTGATCTGATCCTGGCCTCTCAGCCCTTTGACTGCATCTTCAAAGCGGGCTGAGAGCTCATCGAACATCGGCCGGACATCGGTTTCAGTTCCCTGATCGTAAAAGTGGCAGGGACTGGCGGGGCAATCTCCTCGTCCGCAACGCTGATCGCTCGATCAGACCGGTGCATAGGCCTGCAGGCGCCAGCCATCCTCATCTCGGCCCAGGATGTAGGTCACCTTGAGCGATCTCGGCGCGGTGCTGTTCACCACCGTTCCAGCTGCGTTCAGCGTTTGATCGCTGTAGTCCACATCAGCACGCAGCTCGATGCGCTGGGGAGTGCGGCTGATGACCCTCATGAAGTCGATGGAGGCCTCAACCTGCTGAGTCAGTCCAGCTGACTGATCAGCAGATCTCTGCTGGCGCACCTGGTTGATCAGCCTGGATCTGGCAATGGGTTGAAGACGTTCATCCGCTGAGCCATCACCGCGCAAGACGGACGCTTTGCGATCCAGCCAGGCCTGAAGCAGGGCCTCCAGCTGGGCATCGGAGGGACGCTCGGAACGAAGCACGGGATCAGCTTCAGACTCGACAGAAGAGGCAGGCTCCAGCACGGACGCCTCCGTGGGTGCAGGCATTGCATTCTCAGTGGGGTCTTCATCAGAGCCCTGCTGTTCCGCCTCTGATGCCAGCTGATCCACAGGTGCATCAATTGATCTGTCACCCGCCAACTGGGGCTGCTCAGCGTCACGGCGAAGACCAACCACGCTGAAAACCCCGATCACCAGCACCACAGCCAGGAACACCCCGGATCCGATCCAGGTCGAACGACTGGGCTGTGGCAGCTCCGGCCATTGCAACTCAGGCCATTGCAGCTGCGGCATGGACGGAAGCGTTGGGCGAGGCAATGCCGGCCAGGCAAAGCCGCCTCGAGGCGCATCGTCGCTGTCTTCTGGGGCATCGACTGGAGCGTCGGGATCCAGCAAAGGCAGCGGCAGAGTCCCATCCGGATCCACCTTCAGAGGAGACAAGTCCTGGAACGACCAGTCCCTGGGCTGCGACTGACGCTCCAACCGCTCGACGTAAGCCTGCACATCCCGATCAGCAAACCAGGCCTCCAAATCAATGGCTTCGGCATCCACATCCCGATACCCCGGCAGCACATCGCGTCCGAGCCAGGTGCGGCAGTAGTCGCAGAGCGCAGCCAAGGCATCTCCGGGATGCGCTGACAACCAGGTCTTGAGGGCCGGATCAGGACTGCTAGCAAAATGCCGCTCGGCCCGATCCACATCACCAAGCAGCAGATCGAGACATCCCAGGAGCGGCTGGGTGTCAAGGCCATCAAGATCCAGTTCCTCCAGACGGGTGCGAGCGTCCTGAACCCGTTCAGGCTTGCGCTGGGAAAAGCCGGCCGCAGCAAGGGCCATCACCACCAGGAAGGACGCATCCGCTGAGCCTGCTTCCTGCAGGCGTCCATACAGATCCACCTGTTCCTGCACGGTCAGGAAGCGGCGAATCTGCTGAAAAAACAATTCAAAGGCTCCCTGATCCATGCCGGCAGGCAGATCAGCCCTCTCCAGCCCCTCAAGGGCACTGCCTTCAAGTCCACCTCGATCGCTGATAAAGCTTTCCAGCATCGTCAATCCTTCATGACGCGCCGATTGCTCAGCCAGATCACGACTGAGCAGATCCAGGATTCGGAATGGACGAAGCCTGGAGAGATCGGTTTCCAGCACCTGCCTCTGGTCGGGAAGCTTGCCCATCCGCTGAAGCAGTTGCATCCCCTCCTGCAGCAGGTTGGCCGCTGACTCGTAGCGGCGCTGCTCCTGGTCCTGATCGGCAGCGTCGCGTGCTGCCAGAGCCGCCAGCAAGGCCAGATCTGACTCTCGGCCACTGCCTAGGGCAGGAGCTTGAGGTGGCTGCAAGGCTTGGCGGGCTAACTGAAATGCCTCATGGGGAGCGTGCGCTTCCCACAGAAGCATCAGTCCGGCCACCTCTAAATGGGAAGACAGTTCCAGACCTGCCGTGTCGCCCGGATGATCCTGACCGAGCTCCAGCAACATGGCTTCGTACTGGCCGCGCCGTTCAGGGTCAGTGAGCAGGTCTGCTGACAAGCGGAGCAGCTCAGCTCTTTGATTGAGCGACTCATGGGTGAAACCTTGATCGGGACAGCGATCCAGGCGCAACTGAAGTGTGCGTAACACGGCCTCAGGTTCCGCCGTCGGACTAACCCCCAGCAGACGGAAATGGTCGATGGGCAGGTCCACCAGCGTTGCAGCTATTGGCTGCAGACTGTAGGCAGTGTCTGGGGTTTTGCCCATCGATCCGCCATGGACCCTTAAAGTCGGTGGTCAAACAGGTGGTGCCATGGGTCAGGACATCGCAATCGGCACAGAGTCACGAAGCGCCTCTTCCGCCGACGGACAGTCCCTGCTTGGGGCCCATGCGGAACGTCTCTCGACCCTGGTGACAGCCCAGAGAGCCACCGTTGACAAGGAAACCGGCCTGGCTCTGTTTCGCGACATGACCCTCGGCCGTCGCTTTGAAGACAAGTGCGCGGAGATGTACTACCGCGGCAAGATGTTTGGCTTCGTGCACCTCTACAACGGTCAGGAAGCTGTGAGCACCGGTGTGATCGGTGCCATGAAGCGACAACACGACTGGTTCTGCAGCACCTATCGCGATCACGTTCATGCCCTGAGTGCTGGCGTTCCAGCCCGTGAGGTGATGAGCGAACTGTTCGGGAAGGAAACCGGTTGCAGCAAGGGGCGCGGTGGCTCGATGCACCTGTTCTCCAGAGAACACCACCTGCTGGGCGGTTTTGCCTTCATCGGCGAAGGCATTCCAGTGGCCCTCGGTGCGGCATTCACAAGCCGCTACAAGCGGGATGCCCTCGGTGACCCCAGCAGCAATTCCGTGACAGCAGCCTTCTTCGGAGATGGCACCTGTAACAACGGGCAGTTCTTCGAATGCCTGAACATGGCGCAGCTCTGGAAGCTGCCGATCATCTTTGTGGTCGAAAACAACAAATGGGCCATCGGCATGGCCCACGACCGTGCCACCAGCGATCCAGAGATCTGGCGTAAGGCCGGTGCTTTCGGCATGGCCGGGGAAGAGGTCGATGGAATGGACGTTCTGGCCGTTCGAGCCGCAGCCCAGAGGGCCGTTGAACGGGCCCGGGCTGGAGAAGGGCCAACGGTGTTGGAGTGCCTGACCTACCGCTTCCGCGGCCATTCACTGGCTGACCCTGATGAGCTGCGAGCCGAAGAGGAAAAACAGTTCTGGGCCAAACGCGATCCACTCAAAGCGCTTGAACGCGACCTTGTCGGCTCAGGCCTGACCAGCAGCGAGGATCTGCGGGCGATCGAAAAGGAGATCGATGCCATCGTGCAGGACTGTGTCGACTTCGCCCTCAGCGCACCCGAGCCTGATGGATCTGAGCTGACTCGTTACATCTGGGCTGAAGACTGAGATCAGGCTGATCAAAGCCCATGCAAACGGGCCTGATCAGCTGCTGCCCTGAAGACCAGTGCGTGCCGCTTGACCAAGGGCGTCATGGCGTCATAACCACCGCCGATCACTGTGGCCACAGGAATCTTGCGTCGCAGACAGGCATCCAGCACCAGATGATCCCTTTGCAGCAGGCCGACATCCGTCAAGGCCAGTCGTCCCAGTCGATCGTCGCGATGGGGATCAACACCGGCGTTGTAAAGCACGATCTGCGGATTCACCCGGTCCAGCAGATCGGGCAGATGGTCGCCAATCAAGCTGAGGTACTCCTGATCCTCCACACCATCGCTGATCGGTAGGTCGAGATCACTGGTCTGCTTACGGGCAGGGAAATTGGATGCAGCATGCGCTGAAAAGGTGAAAACCCTTGGCTCGTGTTGAAAGATCAGCGCAGTGGCGTCGCCCTGGTGCACGTCTAGATCCACCACCATGATCTGAGAGAGGCCCTCCTGCTCCAGCAACGCTCGAGCACAGATCGCCAGATCATTGAAGATGCAGAACCCACTGCCGTAACCAGGAAAGGCATGATGCGTTCCACCCGCGAGGTGGCAGGCCAGACCATGCTTCAAAGCCAGCTGGGCTGTCAGCAACGAACCGCCAACGGCAAGAAACGTACGCTGCACCAAAGGAGTGGTGACAGGGAGTCCGATGCGCCGCTGTGCCTGACGATCCAGCCGGTCTCGGGCAAACGCTTCGTGATAATCGCGGTCATGAACCAGTTCCAGCAAACGACGGGAAACTGGAAGTGGGCGATGCATCTGAACATCACTGGCCAGCCCTGTCTCCCTGAGACAACTGTCGAGATGACGAAACTTCGCCATCGGAAACCGATGACTACTGGGCAGCGGAGCGCTGTAAACCTCGTGATAAACGAGTGGTGGTTTCAACGATTCAAAGGGCCACTAACCACTGAACGATCAGAAGCTGGGGGCAACGCGGCGGGTCAAGTTACGCAGTTTGCGCAAGGCCTTGAGTTCCACCTGACGGACACGCTCACGCGAGACCTCAAGCAGACGTCCGATTTCGGCCAGTGTGTGTCGCTCATGGCCGTTCAAACCGAAACGCAGGGTGAGAACGTGCTGTTCCTGGTCACTGAGATGGCTCATCCAACGTCCGAGCTGTTCGTGATGAATCCGCTGCTCCACCTTGTCGAGCGGCTCGCCCAGTGATGCGTCAGCGATCAGATCGCCAAGGAAGCTGCGACCTTCCTCTCCGTTGACAGGTGCATCCAGGCTGCTGGTGGTGAGGGCCTGCCTCAGCAGCGAATCCAGCTCTTGCACAGGCATGTCCATCGCCTCGGCGATTTCGAGACGACTGGGCATCGCACCAAGCTTGTGAGCAAGATCCAGGCTCACCTTGCGAATCGTGGTGAGGCGCTCACTCAGATGCACCGGTAAGCGGATGGTGCGCGATTGACAGGCAATGGCGCGCGTCATGCTCTGGCGAATCCACCAGAAGGCGTAGGTCGAAAACTTATAACCACGGGTTGGATCAAACTTCTCAACAGCTCGCTCCAGTCCGAGGGAACCCTCCTGAATCAGATCGAGGAGTTCAAGACCTTTTCCCTGATATTTCTTGGCAACACTGACAACCAAGCGCAGATTCGCTTTCATCATGCGCTGTTTGGCACGCAGGCCAACGCGAATCATTCGCTTCTGCTTGCCTGAAAACGTTTCACTGTCAGATGGAATCGATCCATCCTCTGTGAGTTGCATCAGTTGTTGCACCTGATTTCCCAACTCAATCTCCTCCGCTGGAGTGAGCAGAGGAATCCTGCCGATCGTGGCGAGGTACCAACTGATCGGATCACTACTTCGTCGCTTTTGGGTTTCTGAAACCCCTGCTGCCGCTGAGACCATGGGGAAGATTATTTTCGATGAGTGACTTTCCTATGAATTTCAGAATCAGCGCTGTGTTTTCAGCAACCCTTCAGATTCGTGCGTGGAAAACGACACAAAACCCGGTGAATCGTGTAAAAAATGTAGAAATATCAAACTCAATTGCAAATTAAGTCAAGATCGCAACGTGAAACGCGTGAGACTCGCTAATTGATCTGAAATTGCGAATGCGCCACTGCCTTGTTCGCATTGCTGAGCTGCAACAGCGTGCAACAAGGCAGATGCGGCAAGGTCTTCGAGAGTGAGGTTTCCCTTGGCTGCCAGACAGCGGGCCCCCCAGCCAGTGGCATGGCCAGCCAGAAGATCACCCAGTCCGGTGCGGGCCACCTGAGGATCAGTGTCTGTCAGCTGCCTTACCTCGCCGCCAGAAGAAGCAATCACGCTGTGGGCACCCTTCAACAACACCACGGCCCCTGAACAATCCGCCGCTGCTGCGGCTTTCTCCAGAGGAGAGTCCTGCAGACAATCGGGGAACAGGCGCTCAAATTCACTGCCGTGGGGAGTGATCCAGGTCGGTCCGGAGCGTTTCAACAACCAGCGCCAACCGCCATCAGCAGCGGCCAGTTGATTGAGACCATCGGCATCCATCACCAGCAGGCCGCTGAACTCCAGCAGGGGCTCCGCCCATTGCTGCCAACATCCCTGCACCATGCCCAGACCAGGCCCGAGCAACACAGCATCCAGGCGAGCCAGATCACGCCGCGCTATGGCCTCTCCCCACTCCAGCGATCCCTGATGATCCGACGAGAGCCCTGCCCTCAGAACCACCTCAGGAGCCTGCTGCCAGAGATGCTCTGCAACGCACTCCGGAACACACGCCTCAACACTGCCGGCACCAGAGGCCAGGGCCCCACGCAGCGCCAGATGGGCTGCACCTCGATAACGCTCACTGCCAGCAATGACCAGCAAACGCCCTCGCTGATATTTCATCGTCGCCGGCAACTCCGGAGGACGCGGAAGTCCAGCAAGGTCATCGGCCCGCAGGCGCAGCTTGGCCGCTGATGCATGCGACTGAGTGAGTGACACAGGCACAGCCGGATCAATGCGGTGCAGGCGTCCCACATGCTCCAAAGCAGCGTCCTGAATGAGCCCACGCTTGATCAATCCCACGCAGAGAGTGTCCGCCGCGATCGCGGCGCCACCTCGCAAGGGGCAGCCGGTATCGGAGTTCAGGCCAGCGGGAAGATCCAGACTCACCAAACGTCCAGGCGACTCACACTGTCTGCGCTGGAGCAGATCAGCCAGATCGCCAGGCAATGGACGTTTCTGACCGAGACCAAAGAGCGCCTCAATCCACAGCCCCTGTTCAGCAGGATCAGGAGACGACTGCAGGGGAGCAGCGCCAAGCCAGAGCAAATGGCGCCAATGCTCCTGAGTGAGGGGCTGACGCAGAGGCAAGGGCGCCCAAACCCGCACATCCACATTTGCCTCCAGCAACTTGCGACCCACCACCAACCCATCCCCACCGTTGTGGCCTGGTCCCACCAGCACCAGCACGCCGGAATCCAGTCGTTGCCGACGCGCCAGAAACCAGTCGGCCATGCGCTCGCCCACCGTTTCCATCAGAGCCGCAACCGGCAGGCCGCTGGCCAACCACTCCCGCTCCAGCGTGAGCATCTGATCAGCGGAGACCAAAAGATGGTCGGCATCAGCGGGTGGCCAGATCACTGCCGGGGCCCATGGCACCTCACTATGGAAAGGGAATCCCGTTCATGCCCGCCCACCCATGTCGGCAACGACGCCCAGCATTGCCGCCACCTCAGCCGGTGCCCAGGCCCTGGAGCGCCTGCAGACCTGGCCTGGTGAGCACCGCGTGGCGGTGGGTCTGTCCGGGGGAGTCGACAGCTCTCTCACCGCTGCCTTGATGGTGGAGGCAGGCTGGGAGGTTGAAGGGCTCACGCTCTGGCTGATGAGCGGCAAAGGCGCCTGTTGCGCCGAAGGACTGGTGGATGCGGCAGGAATCTGCGAGCAACTGGGCGTTCCCCATCACATCGTCGATTCGCGCGACAACTTCGCGCGCGAAATCGTGGAAGGTTTGATCGAGGGCTATCAGGCTGGAATCACGCCGCTGCCCTGTTCGCGCTGCAACCGGTCGGTCAAATTCGGCCCGATGCTCGACTGGGCAAGGCAGGAACGCGGACTCGAACGGGTTGCCACAGGCCATTACGCGCGCATACGCCTGGATGAATCCACAGGACGCTGGAAACTTTTAAGGGGTCTGGACACCCGCAAGGATCAGAGCTACTTCCTCTACGACCTCAATCAGGATGTGCTCTCCCGTGTGGTGTTCCCACTGGGCGAACTCACCAAACCCGACACCCGGCTGGAAGCGGGCCGCCATGGACTGCGGACTGCTGAGAAGCCGGAGAGTCAGGACCTCTGCCTTGCGGATCATCACGGCTCGATGCGTGCGTTCCTCGACGCCTATCTGCCACCGCGACAGGGGGAAATTGTGCTGCAAGACGGCACGATTGTGGGCAATCACGATGGCATCGAGCACTTCACGATTGGCCAGCGCAAGGGTCTGGGTGTGGCGTGGAAGGAACCTCTGCATGTCGTGCGCCTGGATGCGGCGATGAATCGTGTGGTGGTGGCACCCCGGGCCGAGGCAGGCCGCGCTTGCTGTGAGGTGGGTGCGATCAACTGGGTCTCGATCGCACCGCCGGCTCCAGGCTTCAGCCGCAGAGTGGAGGTGCAGGTTCGTTACCGCAGTGGCCCGGTGATGGCCGATCTCACCTGCATCGAAGCCACAGATGCCGACATCGCTGGACAACGTCCCCATCGCTGTCGACTCCGATTCGACGAGCCTCAGTTCTCGATCACCCCTGGCCAGGCGGCGGTGTTCTACGAAGGCGAGTCCGTGCTGGGAGGGGGCCTGATCCAGACCTCGTCTTAAGCAGAACAGCGACCGCGACCAAGAGAATCAGCCAGAGCGGCCACTCACGCCAGACCGCATAGGGCGTCATGCCCTGCAGTGGTTCCAGCCGAACCGGCAGCAGCCCCGCGACCATGGCGGGCAGTTCTGCCTCAACCAGTCCACTATCGGCAATCAGAGCCGTGGGGCCTGTGTTGGCAACCGAGACGAGTGGCCTGGCGGTCTCCAGGCTGCGCAGTTGTGCCAGTGCCAGGAACTGCCGCTGCAGGAGCAGCGGATAAGGATCGAGATTGGCTGCTGCCAGGATCCATTGCGCGCCATTCGCCACCGCCTCGGCCAGGGCGGTTCCATTGCTGATCTCGTAACAGATGGCCACCGCCGCGGGTGGACCGCCCCAGCGCCAGAGCCTCGAAGGCTCACCGGACTGCAGGCCTCCAACTGCCGACAAGCCAGCAAGACCAGGCAAGGAGGGAGTCCATTCCCCCAGCGGCACCAGCCGATGCTTGTCGACGCTGCTGGAAGGCCCTGTTGTCGGCGATGGCATCAGCAGGAGCGAGCTGCGCTGCTGGCCCGCCACGAAACGGAAGCCACCACTGATCAGGGGGATCCCACCGCCCTGTTCAAGCGCAAACTTCACAGGCAGCGTGCCTTCGGGAGCAAGCAGCAGTTGGGACCCGTCTCGTTCGGCGCTGTCCATGGCCTCACGCAATCGCCGAGGCAGCTCTGTCTGTCGATTAACGCTGAACTTCTCACGGGTGGGGATCGCTGTTTGCCAGAGGGCCATGGGCAACACTTCAGCGTCCTTTGTTCCCGGAGCAACTCCCGTGATGGCCACGGCTCCAAGACCATGGGCAACCACCAGGCCAAGAAGACCCCAGCGCAGAATCCGCCAGCGCTGCTCTCCTTCAACGCGAACCTCGCACCACAACTGCCAGAACCACCAGCCGAGCAGCAGCTGAACAGCGGCCAGCCCACCGGCACCGAACCAACCAGCCAGGCCTGCAAGCCAGCGATCAGCGGGAAGAACGCTGCCGCCAACTCCGATCCAAAAGAGCGGCCCCCTGGCGAGAAGCGTCTCGCTCAGGCCCCAGACCAGCGACAGAACCAAGGCCTGCAGCACTCCGCCTCGACCGGGCAGCCAGCGCGCCAGCAGACTCCATCCCGCCACAAGCAGTGCTGCCGACACAACGCAGGCCAACCAGACCAGCAAGGCAAGGGGAAGACTCAGGGGTGCCGGCACTCCAAGCCATGTCAACGGATGCAGGGCAATCAACCAGCGATGGCTGATGGCAATCGCCACAGCGGCCCAGAGCGCCGCTGCCAGAGGAGATCGGACGACCGACCACAGCAATGCCAGGGCAGGAACCATCCACCACGGGCCTGAAAAACACAGGCCGAGTCCTGCCAGAACGCCACCGCTCAATCCCCTGAGCAAGCGCAGGGATCGGTCATTGCCCATGGTCAGCACCATTGGATGCCGTCATCCTGAATTCAGACTGAACTGCGATTCTCGATGGAGACCGCCAACCCTCTTCAGCAGCTGCTGCTCCGTGGTCTCGGAACCACCACCCTGGTGGCTGACCGTCTCCGTTACGTGACCCAGGAATGGGTCAGCAGTGGACGCCTCGATGCAACCCATGCCTCCGCACTGGTGGATGACGTGCTGAGGGCTCTGCGCGGTGAAACACCCGAGCTGGAGCAGCAGATGGGGCGCAACCTTGAACGCAACCGCGACAACTTGCTTCAGGATCTCGGTCTCGCCAGCCAAAAGGAACTGGATGAACTGCGCGGTCGGATCGACCGACTCGAGCAACAACTGCGCCAACGCGATCGACAGGAGTGAGCCTGCCAGAATCGACAAGAACGAATGGTCCTCTCGTGCGCGACATTCTGATTAGTTCCGCCGTCTGCGTGGCCTGCCTGATCGTGGCTCTCGTGAGTCAGATCGTGGCTCCATCCACCGTGATCGCCGCAGCTCCGGCAGCGCAACCTGCCATCGTTCAGACCGCTGGTCTGAACACCGCATCCAGTCCGATGGAACTGGATCCCGATGAAACCAATCCCACCCTTTTCGCCATGGCCCCCGACTCCAACCAAGCCGATGCCTCGGCACTCGGAGGCCCCATGAGCGCCGAAAAAGCTCAGATTCTCGCCAGCGGACTGCGCATCACCGACATTGAGGTCGGCAGCGGCCCTGAAGCCGTGGCAGGTCAGACCGTAGTGGTGCACTACCGCGGAACGCTGGAAAACGGAAAGCAGTTCGATGCAAGCTATGACCGCGGCAAGCCCTTCACGTTCCCCCTGGGACGCGGCCAGGTGATCAAAGGTTGGGATGAAGGTGTCCAGGGCATGAAGGTCGGCGGCAAGCGCAAGCTGGTGATTCCACCTGAGCTCGGTTATGGCACTCGCGGAGCCGGCGGTGTCATTCCGCCGAACGCAACGCTGATTTTTGATGTCGAGCTGCTCGACATCAAGTCATGAGCGCCAGTTAGGCTGAGCGGACGGCAGTTGACCATCAACCCACATGTTCCGCTCGGCACTCTCAGCCATCTTTCGCGCACTACCTGCTGAAGCAGCACAAGCCCACTGCGATGGTCCTTGTGGGGTCTACGACCCTGCTTCAGCACGGGTTGCAGCGGAAGCTGTTCTCTCAATGACCAAGAAGATCAAGGCCATCGAAGCCCCTGCAGCTGGCGATGCAGCAGCTCTCGCCACCTACAACAACACTTTCTCGCGCTACGTGGCGATCAAGGAAGAGGAAGCAACCAAGGCCAAGAAAGAGCTGATGATCCTCTGGACGGATTACTTCAAGCCCGATCACCTGGCCACATTCCCCGACCTGCACGACACGTTCTGGAAAGCAGCCAAACTTTGCAGCGCCTGCAAGGTCAACATCGATCAGGGCAAGGCAGAGGAGCTGATGGCAGCCGTTGAAAAAATCCATGGCATGTTCTGGCAGTCCAAAGGTCGCAACGACGCCTGGGTGACCGCATCCTGAGCGCATCACCGTCTGGGTGAACCACTGTGAACACTCCACTTCCAGCAGCAGGTCTCAAGGACCTGCTGCTGTTTTTTTTAGGACGACGCAGGCTGTTCCAGGTGGAGGGAGACTCGATGCTCCCCGCTCTTCAACCCAAGCAACGGCTGCTGGTGAAGCTGCTCCCCAAGGGCAGCCGATCACCATCACCTGGGACAGTTGTGGTGTGCCATCACCCAAGCGACATCAATCTGGTGATCACAAAGCGCGTCTGGCAGTCGAAGGATGGTTGGCTGGAGCTCAGAGGCGACAACCCAGCAGCAAGCACAGACAGCCGCCAGTTTGGAAAGGTTTCCTTGGAGCGAGTGATCGGTGAAGTGACTGCTGTGATCCCACCGACAGGTCGGCCCGGCGACGGGACCTGACTCAACCGGAAATCAACGTGCGGAGACCCTGCTCAACATCCTGCTGACGCATCAAGGCTTCACCCACCAACACCGCTGCAGCACCTGCAGCCTGAACGCGATCGAGATCAGCTCGAGCGAACAGACCCGACTCACTCACCAGCAGTGTGCCCTGAGCCTGCAAGTCTGCGGCGAACGTGTCGGCCAGCTGCTGAGTGGTGGCGAGATCGGTCTCAAAACTGGTGAGATCCCTGTTGTTCACTCCGATCAAAGGAAAGCCACCGAGGGCCAGAACCCGTTGCAGTTCATCGCGATCATGCACTTCCACCAGCACCGTGAGTCCAATCGCAGCGGCCACTTTGCGCAGATAAGACAGATCCTGATCCGAAAGAATGCCGGCAATCAACAGTGCTGCATCAGCACCGGCGGCACGTGCCTGATAAAGCTGATGCGGGCTGAGGATGAAGTCTTTGCAGAGCAGTGGCACATCCACGGCTTCGCGCACGGCGACCAGCACATCAAAGCCACCCTGAAAAAAAGTCTTGTCCGTCAACACGGACAGGCAACTGGCACCACCGGCCACATAGGAACGCGCAATCGCAACGGGGTCGAAATCCTCTCGGATCACACCTTTACTGGGACTGGCCTTTTTGACCTCAGCGATCACAGCCGGCAGAACAGGTGCCGATCGCAACGCAGCCAGAAAATCCCTTGCCTTGGGTAGTTCAGCAACACGTGCTTTCAGCTGCGCCAGCGGCATGCGCTGACGCGCGACTTCAATTTCCTTGTCCTTCTCCCAGACGATCTTTTCGAGAATGTTGCGGGGCTCGCTCTCCTCATGCGGGATGGCATATTCAAGATGAGCCACCTGAACCTTGGGATTGGGTGGACGGCGACGAAACTCCATGGCGGCAATCGTGGGAGGTGATCAGGCAGCGGCGGTGAGAGAGGCGGCAGCCTGCTTGTAGGCCACTTCAACCACTTCGCTGAGGGTCGGATGAGTATGCACTTCGGTGGCCAGCTGACGAACACTCTGACGACGGGCCACCGCATTGGAGACCTCCTGAATCAGGTCAGCGGCATGAAGTCCATAGATGTGGGCACCGAGCACCTCACCGGTGAGCTTGTTGAAGAGCAATTTCATCAGGCCATCACTCTCCAGTTCAGCCAGAGCCTTGGAATTGGCCTTGAAATAGCTGCGCACCACTCCGAGTTCGAACCCCTGATCAGCAGACTGCTGCTTGGCATCGGCTTCGCTCAGCCCCACTGAGCTGATTTCGGGGTGCGTGAAGGTGGCTGCAGGGATACTGCGGTAGTCGATCTCACGGGTGTGACCGAGGATGTTGTCGACAGCCACCGTGCCCTGAGCAGCAGCGGTGTGGGCCAGCATCAGCTTGCCGGTCACATCTCCGACAGCCCAGAGGTGGGAAACGGGCTGACCGCCAGCCAGAACTCGCATGCCGTCGTCGATGGGCACAAATCCGCGGTTGGTTTCGACACCCAAGGCCTCAAGGTTGAGCCCTTTGCTGCTGGGCACCCGGCCCGTGGCCACCAGCACCGCATCGACCTCCAGGGTCTCAACGGGTTCACGGGTCTGCATGTCAACCAGTTCGATCAGGGCGGGGGAACCGGGCTTGATCGACTTGGCCAGCACGCCAGAACGGGCATCGATGTCACGACCGTCGATCAGCTTGCGCGCAGCCAGCTTGGCGATGTCTGGATCGAAGGTGGGCATCACCCGATCCAGAGCCTCGATCATGGTCACCTCACATCCGAGCGCGGTGTAAACATCGGCGAACTCCAGGCCGATGTATCCACTGCCGATAATCGCGATCCAGCGTGGAAGCCATTCCAGATTCACGGCCTCATCACTGGTGAACACACTGCGTCCATCCGTCTCGATACCAGGCGGAACAAAGGGATCAGAGCCAGTGGCGAGGATCACATCACGAGCCGAGAGAACCCTGTCGACACCGCTGATTTCACGAACTCCCACTCTCTGTGGAGCATCCAGGCGTCCCTGACCACGGATGATCGTGACACCAGCTCTCTCCAGCGTCTTGGTGAGGTTGCTGCGGATCGTGGCCACCAGTTCATTGGCGTGATCAGCGATCTTTTGGCGCTCAAAGCGAACGGGTGCCGCATGGATGCCAAAGCTGGAGAGATGCTTGGCATCGGCCAGCTCTCGCACCCGGCCGGAGGCTGCCAGCAGCGCTTTCGACGGAACACAGCCGCGATTGACGCAGGTCCCGCCCATGTCGCGAGACTCGATGATCGCCACCTTCAGACCGTGATCAGCGGCATGTTTGGCCGCATCGAAACCGCCATAACCGGCACCGATCACGATCACATCGAAGTCGAAACTGGCGTCGCTCACCCGGACAGCTGCATGGAGGCCGTCATTGTCGCCCGTCGGCGTTCCAAAAGGAGAGGAACAGCTGCTGAGGCGACATTGAGAGACTCAACCTGACCGCTGTGAGGAAGCGTGACTCCATGGCTGCAGCAGGCCTGCAGCGCTGGATGAAGACCTGCTGCCTCATTGCCGAGCACCAACACGGTGGGACGGCACCAGTCCAGCTGCCAGTAGGGAACCACCGGCATCCCAGCTCCTGAATCAGGCACCAGCGCCGCCACCACCTGAAGACCACGATCACGGGCTGCGCTGAGCTCGTCAGACAACTGCTCGACACCAAGCGCATCCGTGGGACCCAACCGTCTGAGCGGTAGCCGCAGCACTGCTCCAACCGCTGAGCGCACGACTTTCGGAGCCAGAGGGTCAGCGCCTGCAGCGAGCCAGACCTCCTCCACATCGGCAGCCAGGGATGTGCGCAGCAGAGTCCCGACGTTGCCGGGATCCTGCACACGATCAAGGGCCAATACAAACGATGGAGCTTCAGCAGACTTCGGCAGCTGGTCCACAGGCCAGAGACAGGCCACCCCATCGGGGTTGACCGTGGAGAGGGCCGCTCTGAGGGCTTCATCGGCCATCGGCTGCAGATCGATGCCAGGCGCCAAGCGATCGATCAGATCCGCATGAGAGTCCAACCAGGCCGGAGTCGCCATCACTTTGATCGGCATGGTCTGCCGACGCGGCAAAGACAGCAGCTCTTGCAGTTGATGCGTGCCTTCAAGCAGAAGGTGTCCGTCCTGCTGACGCCCTGAGGACGTCGCCAAAGAGCGAAGACGCCGAACAAGCGGATTGCGACGACTGGTGATCAGATCGACGCCGGATCCTGGATGCTGATTCACCTCAGAAGCTGGTGTGCTTCCGCACCTTCAGACCATCGTGAAGACTGAGTTCGCTGCCCTCGATATCGACGCCGTTCACCGAGGCAATCTCGCCCTTGATGCCCTCAGCAGAGAGGTTCTCCACCAGCTTCTTGATGACCTGGTCTTCAACTGCGGCCTGATCGACCTTGTCGGGGGTGAGGGCTTCAAGAAACTTTCCAACTTTTGACGCCACAACCTCTGATGAGTTGGAGATCTTCAGAACAATCATGGGCGGTGGTTGAAGCCTTCTCAAAACAAGATAGTTCGGATGGCGAAGGTTGAACTCTGGCCGCATTGCGGCTGTCGATGCAGCTGTCAATGCAGTGATCTGGGGCATCAACACAACGCCTAGCTGACTTCAGGCAACACCTGAGCTCACTCCGCCAAGAGGGGTCAACTGCAGGTGATCCCGTAAGTGCAGAGTCTCAACTCCAGAAGTCTCCTTGAAGCAGTGCGATCAAACCCCTTCGAGGCTGAATTCGCTTGCTCGAAGCCAATGCGAATCATGATTTAACGCGCCCAATTCAGCCCTCATGCATGCAATCCACTAAGCCACACTGAGATCAATCAAAAACAACCTTAATGATCAATCAGTGATACAAAAAATATTTTCAGAATTGAGGACGAACTCAAGACCTGACTGGAGTCTCATCGAGAGTTCGTTTCGATCGATGCGGATGGGGAGACTTGAACTCCCACGACATTGCTGCCACTAGTACCTGAAACTAGCGCGTCTACCAATTCCGCCACATCCGCTGGCGTGTGTCGCAAAGCAACCCGTGAAACATACGACATCGGCACTCGACTGTTGCGTCGAACGCCAAGACAGTTTGGGGGCCGGCCGTCTAGACGGTCTCAGGCATAGCCGCCAAGATAAGCACTCGGCAGGAAATAACAGGGATGACAGCCGCGGCGCCCGCGTCTCAAGACATTCTCAAGCCCCATCTTGAGATCCACGGCGGCAACAGACTGCATGGTGAGCTGCGTGTGAGCGGCGCCAAGAATTCCGCCTTGGTGCTGATGACAGCTGCCCTGCTGACGGATGAGACGTTGTCCCTCAGCAACGTGCCGCCTCTGACCGACATCGATGGGATGGAGAGCATCCTGGTTTCGATGGGGGTGAAGGTTCGGCGCAGCAGTGAAACCATTCACCTCCAGGCCTCCGACCTCACCAGCGCGGAACCTCCCTACGAACTCGTCAACGGGCTCAGAGCAAGCTTCTTCGCCATTGGTTCAATTCTCGCTCGCATGGGTCACGCCAAGGTTCCCCTGCCTGGTGGCTGTCGCATTGGTGCTCGACCTGTTGTGGAGCACATCCGCGGACTGAAAGCGCTTGGCGCGGTGGTGACTGTTGAACATGGCGTGGTCTCGGCCACGGTTCCGGGCGATCGCAAGCGCCTGAAAGCTGCCTCGATTGTTCTCGATTGCCCGAGCGTCGGCGCTACTGAAACGATTCTGATGGCTGCAAGCCTGGCGGAAGGCACCAGCGTGATTGAAAACGCAGCACAGGAGCCTGAGGTACAGGACCTCGCCAACCTGCTGAATGCCATGGGAGCTCGCATCAGCGGAGCGGGCGGTCCATCCATCACCGTTGAAGGTGTGGAGCGGCTGCACGGTTGCGACTACACCGTGATTCCCGACAGGATCGAAGCAGGCACCTTCCTGCTGGCTGCCGCAATTACGCGTTCAACGCTGCGCGTCGCCCCAGTGGTTCCTGATCACCTGAGCTCCGTGCTTCAGAAATTGCGCGACTGTGGTTGCCATCTGGAGGTCGATGGAGATGGCATCGTGATCACACCGGGCACCATCAAAGGGATTGACATCACCACCCAGCCTTTCCCCGGTTTCCCAACCGATCTGCAGGCACCGTTCATGGCCTTGCTGGCGACAGCCCAAGGCACCAGCGTGATCACCGAAAAGATCTACGAAAACCGTATGCAGCATGTGGCTGAGCTGCAGCGCATGGGTGCAGCCATCCGTGTTCAAGGCAATGCGGCTGTCGTCGAAGGTGTTCCCTCCCTCAGTGGAGCGCCTGTGAATGGGACTGATCTGCGCGCCTCAGCTGCCATGGTGCTGGCAGGCCTGGTCGCCCAGGGCAGAACACAGGTGAGCGGCCTGAACCACCTCGACCGGGGCTACGCCGGAATTGAAGCGAAACTCACGGCCAGCGGAGCGAAGTTGGAACGTCACTGTTCCTGAGACGCTGCTCTGAACTGCATCACCTAAAGTCGCAATGCGGGAGCGTGGCGGAATTGGTAGACGCAGCGCACTCAAAATGCGCCGCCTTCGGGTTTGTCGGTTCAAGTCCGACCGCTCCTATTGATCTTCAAGGTCTCCACAGGATTGAGCTGATCACTGCTGACGCGGCAGAACACTGCGAGACAATGAGCTGGTCATTGATGTCCTCCGGGCAACAGCCCTGAACGATCCATGGTGGAGCCAGCACCAGTGCCCCCTTCCGATGCGGTGATGGGCACCTACAACCGCTTTGCGCTCTCCCTCCAGCGCGGCAAGGGGTGTTGGGTCTGGGATGACAAAAGCCGTCGCCATCTTGATGCCGTTGCCGGTATCGCCACCTGCACGCTGGGGCACAGCAACAGAGCGATGCGCAAGGCTCTGACCGGGCAGCTGCGCAAGCTGCAGCACGTCTCCAATCTCTATCGAATTCCAGAGCAGGAAGCGCTGGCCAAGTGGCTGGTGAACAACAGCTGCGCAGACAGTGTGTTTTTCTGCAATTCAGGGGCTGAGGCCAACGAAGCGGCGATCAAACTGGCCCGGAAACATGGTCATCTGCGCCGGGGCATTGAACGGCCGGTGATCATCACTGCTGCGGCCAGCTTTCATGGGCGCACACTGGCCGCGGTCAGCGCCACCGGGCAACCCAGATACCACCAGGGGTTTGAACCCATGGTGGAAGGCTTCGAGTTCTTCCGTTACAACGATCTCGCGGATTTCGAACAGCTGCTCGAGCGCCTGGAACAGAACGGTCCGCGCGTGGCTGCGGTGCTGATCGAGCCTCTTCAGGGCGAAGGAGGCGTGAATCCCGGTGATCCCGAGGTGATGCAGGCAATCCGAGAGCACTGCGATCAACGCAACATGCTGCTGATCTTCGATGAAGTGCAGGTGGGGATGGGCCGAACCGGCACGCTTTGGGGTTATGAGCAGCTCGGTGTTCGTCCCGATGCCCTCACCCTGGCCAAAGGCCTGGGAGGCGGACACGCCGTCGGCGCGCTGATGGTGCGCCACAACGCCGATGTCTTTGAACCCGGCGACCACGCAAGCACCTTTGGCGGTAACCCTTTCGCTTGTCAGGCCTGTCTGACGGTCGCCAGCGAAATCGAAAAGCGCAATCTGCTCCGCAATGTGCGTGAGCGGGGCGACCAGCTGCGTACGGGCCTCAACAGGCTTGTGGACCATTTCCCTGATTATCTGGAGGGATCGCGTGGTTGGGGGCTGCTTCAGGGCCTGGTCCTCAAGCAGGATTGCGGAATCACTGCGATGGACGTGGTGAAAGCAGCCCTGGAAGAACAGTTGCTGGTGGTGCCCGCCGGTGCTCAGGTGGTGCGCATGGTGCCCGCTCTGGTGATCAATGCCCGAGAGATCCAGGCCCTACTCACACGCCTGGAACGCGCACTGAACCACGTGAGCTGAGTGACGCGGCCTAGCCATCCCCCTCATGAACTAAGTGATCTGCTGCCGCGCTTTGACGTGCGTGGCATGGACCTGTCGCTGGACAGGATGACGATCGCTCTGGAGCGGCTGCACCAACCAGCTCAGTCGATTCCTGCGGTTCAGGTCATCGGCACCAATGGCAAGGGGTCCATTGCCTGCCTTATCCACCATGGCCTGATGGCGGCCGGTTTGATCTCAGGCCTGACCACGTCGCCCCATCTGGTGAGTTGGTGTGAACGCATCCGAGTCAACGACCGGTTGATCTCGCTCACGACCTTGCGACAGACGCTCGAGCGGTTGCAACCACTGACGGAACAGTGCCGCCTCACTCCATTCGAGCAACTGATCTGCAGCGCGATGATCCACTTCGAAGCCCAGAGGCCCGACTGGCTGGTGCTGGAGGCAGGTCTGGGAGGCCGACTGGATGCCACCACAGCCCACAGTTGGCGGCCTCTGATCGCTGTGGCATCGATCGGCATGGATCATCGCGAGCATCTGGGTCCCAGCCTCCAGGCCATTGCTGCAGAAAAAGCTGCGGCTATCGGGGAGGGTGCGCATGTGATCAGTGCAGTCCAGGAACCCGAGGTGTCTGCGGTGCTCGAGCAACGAATCAACGAGGTGCAAGGCAGCCTGCAGTGGGTCGATGCACTGGATGAAAGCTGGACCCTGGGTCTTTCAGGGGCCGTGCAGAAACGCAATGGGGCCGTGGCTGCAGCCGCACTGCAGTGGATGAGTGCACGCAGTGAGGTGATCTCAGGCGGGGCCATCCGAGAAGGCTTCACAGCGGCACGCTGGCCCGGGCGCTTGCAGTGGATGCGCTGGAGGGGCTTGAGGCTGCGGGTGGACGGAGCCCACAATCCACCTGCCGCCATCGAGCTGGCACGAGAACGCTGCGGTTGGCCATCAGCTGGCAGCCGGCAGATCTGGATCCTGGCGATCCAGGCGCAGAAACAGGCACCGGAGATGCTTCAACAGCTGCTCGCCCCTCTGGATGAGGCCTGGATTGTGCCGGTGCCTGGGCATCGCTGCTGGAGCTTGGAACAACTGAAGTCAGCGCTGCCGCTGCAGGCCCATCAACTGAAGTCAGCAGAGACTGCCCTGGATGCACTCAACCAACTGATGGATCAGGGCTGGCCCGCATCCGCCCCGGTGATCGCCGGATCTCTCTATCTGATCGGCCAGTTGATGGAAAACGGCACATTGGAGGCAGAGTGAACGTCAAGCCACTCGCTGGAACCATGAGATCGCTGCTGAAGATGTTTGCTGCACTCACCCTGGTGATGACCTGGCTGACGCCGCTCACTGTTCTGGCCCTCGATACCTCCGCTGGGGTGGGCCTTCAAGACAGGGCGCTGTTTCAGGACCGGGTGGACTACACACTCACCAATCAGAGCGATGCTGACTTTCACGACCAGCAATTGACCAATACCTCCTTCGCCGGCGCCGTGGGACGCGGCGCTGATTTCAGCGGCGCCAATCTGCATGGGGCGATCTTCACGCAGGGAGCCTTTGCCGAAGCTGATTTTCATGGAGCCGATCTCAGCGATTCGCTGATGGACCGGGCCGATTTCACGCGTACGGATTTACGCGATGCCCTCCTGATCGGCGTGATCGCCGCTGGCAGCAGCTTTGCCGGAGCCGATGTGGAGGGTGCTGACTTCAGCGACGCCCTGCTGGATCGGGATGATCAGCGCCGGCTCTGCCAGGTCGCCGAAGGCATCAATCCCAGCACGGGTGTCTCAACTCGCGACAGCCTCAATTGCTGAAGCCCCCCAGTTTTCCTGGGTTGAGCAGACCGGCGGGGTCGTAACGGTGCTTGGTGGCCACCTGATCACCATCCACCACACCGAGGCCGCCACCCTCCACGGTGAGCACATGCGGGTTGAAGATCAGAGCACCGAGATCCCTGCATTGCTGCATTAACTGTTCGAGCGCTTCAACGCCTCGCCAGCGCACCAGAGGGAGGGCTGCAATCCGCTGAGCTCCCTGCTGCCGGACAGCCTCGAGATGCCAGAGCAGATCATCACCCCAGGTCTGCTTGAGGGTTTCCAGGCAGTGGATCTCCGGTTGGGGCAACAGCATCTGCAGGTAGGTCCAGTCAGGGTCCCGCTGACGCAGATGCAAGGTGGTGTGATTCCAGCTCAGCTCCCTCAGACCATTGCCTTGGCGGTTGGACTCCGCTCCCAGATGCGTCAGATCAGCACTCACAGCTGCCGACAGGCGCTGCACCGTGCTAACCGCATCAGGAGCCACCAGCAGCAACAGGCGATCACAACGGTGCTCAGGCAGATCCCACTTCGGCAGCAATTCGACAACGGCTGCCTCCAGAACGGTGCAGAGATGCAGGTCAATCGCTGCTGAACTGCAACGCCTTGCCAGTTCCACTGCCGTCGCCCAGTCCGGACAGTCCACCACCACTTCCTGCCAATCAACATGCAGTGCCGTGGCCAGCCGCAGGGCCGTGATGATGCCATTGGTTCCGTAGGCATGGTTCAACGCCTCGGCATCGCTGGCCTCGAGCTGCAAGACGCGCGGTTCCTGTTCCATGGTCACCACTTCCAGTCCGAGCAGGTGCCCCGGATCGCGAAGAAACCCCCAGCGCACGGAGCCGATTCCACCGGAACCACCGGCGATGAATCCACCGATCGTGGCGCTGCGCCAGGTGCTCGGCATCAGACGCAACTGCCGGCCAAAACCGGCCAGCTCCCTGTTGAGATCCTTCATCAGGCATCCGCACTCAACCTCGGCAACGCCGCTGGACTGATCAATGGAGCGCACGGACCTCAGCTGGGTCATCACCATCACCACCCCAGATTCCAGCGGCACGGACTGGCCGTAATTGCCCGTGCCTGATCCACGCAGGGTCAGAGGCACCGCATGACGCCGGCAGGCTGCCGCCACGCGAACAACCGCCTCCACGCTGTCCGGCCGCACCACCAGCTCTGCTCGGCAATCAGCCAACCGCTTCGACAGCACCGGCGAGTAGTCGTAGGCATCACGAGACAACCGTTCCAGTTCCTCAGGCTGCGTCAACAACCTGAGGCCAGGGACTGCTGCCAGCTCAGTTCGCAGGGCATCAGGAAGCATTGGTCGGTCTGAAGGGCGTTACGCCTAATCCTGCACCCACTGTCCACCGGCAAGAACCCGACGTCGGGATGCCATCGACAGCAACTCAGGCCAGCCCCCACCTGGCAGATGAATCAGGTCCGCCGGTGCTCCGGCACGCAACCGTCCGTCCCACTCCAACCCCATCAGACCCGTCGCATCGGTGCCGAATGGCTTCAGGCCATGGTCATCCCATGGGGCGAGCTGAGCCAGTGGCAGGCTCATGGCCATGAGTGCCAGTGGGTCAAGCTGTCCGCCTGGGTACCAGGGGTCCTGAACGTTGTCACCTCCAACAGCCACAGGAATCCCCGCGCGTTGCAGCTGACGGATCGGCGCCAGCGGCCTGCACAGCGGAGTTTCGTTGTCGCGATGACCAAGCAACCAGCCATTGGTGAGCGGAAGTGCCACCACCTGCAGGTTCTGACGCGCCATGCGCGATCCCAGCCGCTGCAGTGCCCCGGTTGACAGCAGCGACAGGCTGCTGGCATGGCTGCAGGTGACAGGTACCGAAACGGTCATGCTCTCAAGCACACGCAACAGCTGGCGGACGCCCTGTGCAGGTTGGGAGGCTGCTTCATCGATATGCAGATCCACAGGGCAACCGTGTCGATCCGCAAGCTCCAGCAAACGACGCAGAGCACGGCGCGTGGCCCGACCTCTGCAGGGAGGTGCCAGAACACCACCGATCAGTCCATTCACCTTGGCGACAACAGCCGCCAGGTGTTCCCCCTCAGGAGTGGACCAGTACTCAATCGGTACCAGAGCGACCAGCTGCAGCTCAATGCGTTCACTCCAGTGGTTGCGCAAATCGGAGAGCACCTCCCAGCTGCAGTTCGCGCCAGGTCCGAGGCTGTCGATATGACTGCGCACCGCCCGCAGACCGTGTTGCCAGGCCAGCTGTAAACAGCGCTCTCCACGCAGCTCAACCTTCGCCGCCGTGCGGGTCTCGTGCTCCCTGAAGTTGGCCGCCAATGCTCCTGAATAGGTGCCAGCCGGATTGGGGTACTCGTTCCAGGAGAAGGCCTTGTCCAGATGGGCATGGGGTTCAACCAGTCGGGGTAGCACCAGCCCCGTGGCCTCAGACGTGGCTCGCACCGACTCGATCCTGCTTCCAGACCAGGTCAGGACCACGGGAATCAGTCCATCCACACCAGCCGTTGGCCACGGATCAGAGCCCAGATCGAGCAGAGAGCGAGGACAGCGTGCTGTCAGCTCACCGGATGCCAGCGAAACCCACGTGGTGCTCATTCGAGCTTGCCGGCATCCGAATGGGCGTTGAGCACCAAGAACTGGCCTGCAAGTCCGAGGCTGGTTACTGAGTAGCGCGGCAATCTCAGGGCGGGCAAGAGGTTCTGACCACCCACAGTCATGACATAAACACTGGCCAACCCGAGGTTCCAGCGACGGGTGAACTGGTCGGCCAGCAAGGCCAGCGCCGGCTCTTGATCGGCGATCAAGCGAGGACAGTCACTGATCCAAAGCTGCAGCACCATCGGCAAGGTCTGACGCTCACAGATCTCCTTGGTGGCCAGCTTCACCAATGTTTTGCCTGCAAAGTCCTGGTAATCGTCCCTGGTGGGATTGGTCACGAACAGCGCAGCACTGCTTCCTGCCACCACCAGCACAGCTGCTGCCGCCGTTGCTGAAGGCCAGCGCCAACGAGGCGAAGACATGTGAGTGTGACTGCAGGTCGAATTGATAGATTCTTACTGACGCGGCGGGCGTCGCCAAGTGGTTAAGGCAGCGGCTTGTGGCGCCGCTATTCGGGGGTTCGAATCCCCTCGCTCGCCCTTTCACCTTTTGAGCAGGTTTCCTGTTTCAGTGCTGATCAATGCCTGGAGCAGATCATCCCCTCTATGCCGGATGGGATCCCTGCAAACAATCCCGAGACGTGCGCCCAACTGCTGGACAACCGTCAACGCCTGCTGATCATCCAGCCGGGCTGCATCAGCAGCAGAGGCATGGCAGCAACGCCTGAAGGGCACTGAGTGATGGATTCAAAACTCACTCGATCGCGGCCACAGCAGTGACCATGGATCTAGCAATGCCCACAACCAAGCGCGCTGAGCAAGCGCAGACCGACGCTGAAGCATGAATCAACGGCCAGGGACCCCGATCACTGGCCTGATGCACAACGCAGTCATGCAACAAAAAATCATCAACTCAACGAAAAGTCACGATTTTTTGTGTCGCCAACAGCTGCAAAAGCAGGCTTTTGGAGACCAATGACACAGAACACTGTAGAAACTTGATTGTCATTGATAGGCAAAAAATATTTTTGTGTTTTGAGCAATCTCGGGCAGCGCCGCTGATTAATGTTCTCTTCAGAAGGCTGCGTTTTTCTGGGGGCACTGCTCATGTCCAAAGGACTGAAAGAGGCAAGTTTTCTCGGGGCCACATTCCTGCTGGGCCTGGCCGCATTGGAGACACTGCTTCACTTAGCTGGCTTCTGAACAGCCTTTTTGAAGCCAGATGTCGCCCGCGCGAGTGGGACAGTGAGTGCTCTGGGAAGCACACGATTTCAACGTGGCGATCCATTTGAGATTGCGGCAATTCAACCTCGACTGAAAAATCAAGGCGACGGTGCTGCAGACAATCAGCGACCCAAGCCATGTCCCACTCAGCCGCACTTCTCAACCATCACAGGAACAGCATCACAGAAACAGCATCAGGAACAAGTTGCAGAGCGCTCCGCATGCAGTTCATGGGGGCGAAAAGCTGATTGAAGACCAAAATTGAGCCAAGAAATGCGCCACAACTTCCAGGAAACGTCGAGCCGAATCAACGGTCCATCACTCTGTGCTGAACAGACTTCGATGCATGTTTTTGAAAACCATGCAATAATCATGAAACGCCGAAGAGCCCAGAAGGGTCCACTGCGCGAGAACCGATAAGTCGAACTCAAATGAATCGAAGAGAGATTGCTCCCCATCGGGAGTGGAGAAGGTCTGGCAAACCTGTCAAGGCCTACCAGATCACTGGATACGAGTCCCCTCAGAGACGTCGTTACCTGCGTGAACTGGCCGAACAGGAGGCCAGCCAATCAGCCTGAATCCTTGGCTTCGCAGCTGATTCCCAAACCAGTGGCTGACGGATTCAACAGTCTGTCTAGATCCAGCGGAAGCCTGAAATCAGGATCGTCAACCACATCGAAATGACTCTCGAGGCCTGGCCTGCGGATCAACAACGCTTCGATCGGCAGGATCAAGCCTGTTGAGGACAGGCAGCACACACTGGAATTCTGCTTCGATGCCCTCCAATCCGTAAGAGCGGTGACCGGTGTCTAGGCCACCGGTTTCACAGACCGGTAATCCCCTCATGGCTGAGGCACAGTTCAGTCCGTTCCACAGCCGGTGGGGTGCCTCTGCTGATCGTCGAAGGAACCGCCTTCGTGAGCGGAAACCGACGCAGAGACCAGCCTATGCAACGTGCACACCGAACCTCAAGGTGACACAAGACGTTTGTGAACCACACTGAAGGAAGGTTCCCTCGTCGGCGGTCCATCGGACGGCCCTCCGCCTTGACCGTTACCGCGTCTCCCTCAACCGCTCAAGTGCCAGGCCTGGAGCGGGGCAGTTACTGGATCACCACCTTCGGCTGCCAGATGAACAAGGCTGATTCCGAGCGAATGGCCGGAATCCTGGAGTCGATGGGTTATCGGGAAGCCACGGCCGAGCTCGATGCCGATCTGGTGCTCTACAACACCTGCACGATCCGCGACAACGCCGAGCAAAAGGTCTACAGCTACCTCGGGCGCCAGGCACGTCGGAAACGCATCAACCCCCATCTCAAACTCGTGGTCGCGGGCTGCGTTGCCCAGCAGGAAGGTGAATCACTACTGCGGCGCGTGCCCGAACTGGATCTGGTGATGGGCCCGCAACACGCCAATCGGCTGGAAACCCTTTTGCAGCAAGTTGACAGCGGTCAGCAGGTGGTGGCGACTGAAGAGCATCACATTCTTGAAGACATCACCACCGCGCGCCGCGACAGCAGCATCTGCGGCTGGGTCAATGTGATTTATGGCTGCAACGAACGCTGCACCTACTGCGTTGTGCCCTCTGTGCGCGGCAAGGAACAGTCGCGCCTACCGGATGCGATCAAGCTGGAAATGGAAGGACTGGCCGCGCAGGGGTACCGGGAAATCACCCTGCTTGGCCAAAACATCGACGCCTATGGACGCGATCTACCTGGCATCACCGTCGAAGGGCGTCGCAAGAACACACTCACCGATCTGCTGTATCACGTTCATGACGTTGAGGGAATTGAACGGATCCGTTTCGCCACCAGCCATCCCCGTTACTTCACACGGCGTTTGATCGATGCCTGCGCCGATCTGCCCAAGCTCTGCGAACACTTCCACATCCCCTTTCAGAGCGGAGATAACGACGTGCTGCAGGCCATGGCGCGCGGATACACCATCGAGCGTTACCGCAAGATCATCAACTACATCCGTGAACGCATGCCTGAGGCCTCACTCAGCGCCGATGTGATCGTTGCGTTCCCTGGTGAAACCGACGCCCAGTTCAGACGAACCCTGCAGCTGATTGAGGAGATCTGCTTTGACCTGGTGAACACGGCTGCCTATTCACCACGTCCCAACACCCCAGCTGCGAACTGGGAGAACCAGCTTCCCGAGGAGGTGAAGGTGGCTCGTCTTCAGGAGATCAATGCCCTGGTGGAGCGCTGCGCCAAGGAGCGCAATGACCGCTATGCCGGCCAGATCGAAGAGGTGCTGGCCGAGGGCATCAATCCCAAGGACCCCACCCAGCTGATGGGACGAACGCGCACGAACCGCTTGACGTTTTTCAGTGCGGAGAGCGCCGATGGCCGCAGCTATCAGCCGGGCGACCTGGTTCAGGTTCGGATCAATGCGGTGCGTTCGTTCTCTCTGAGTGGCACTCCGGTGCACGGCTGATACGTTTGCGGCGCAGACCTTCTCACAGTTCTTCCCCCCATGCCGACTTCCCCTCTCCGCGTTGGCGTGGTGTTCGGAGGTGCTTCCGGGGAACACGACGTTTCAATCCGGTCGGCCTCAACGGTGATCAAAGCCCTGGCCGACCCCAGCAATCGGGAGAGGTTCCAAGTGACTCCCGTCTACATCGACCGTGAGGGGCGCTGGTGGCCGGACACCATCGCCAACAGCGTGCTGCAACAGATGGCGGCACTGCCCGATGACCAGCTGCCTCAACCACTGCCTGCGCGAGGTCTGCGCCAGTTGCCGGTGGATCCCGATCAAATCGATGTGTGGTATCCCGTTTTACACGGACCCAACGGAGAGGACGGCACGGTTCAGGGTCTGTTCACGCTGATGCAACAACCCTTTGTGGGTTCGGGCGTACTTGGATCAGCCGTGGGCATGGACAAGCTGGTCATGAAAGCAGCCTTTGCCGACGCCGGCATCTCCCAGGTTGCTCACATCGGAGTCAACGCAGCTGACCTCAACGATCCAGAGCTGCTGGAGCGTGTGCTGATCAGGCTGGAGACGGAGCTCGGATATCCCTGCTTCGTGAAGCCCGCCAACCTCGGCTCATCCGTAGGCATCAGCAAGGTGCGCAATCGCGATCAACTCCTGGCAGGCCTGCGACTGGCAGCGGAACTCGATCCGCGCCTGGTGGTGGAACAGGGCGTCGAGGCTCGTGAACTGGAATGTGCCGTTCTGGGGCGTGCGCATCTGAAAGCCTCCGTGGTGGGTGAAGTGCGGTTCGACGCCGATTGGTACGACTACGAAACCAAATACACCGAAGGACGCAGTCAAACGCTGATCCCGGCACCCCTGCCCGATGCCATCAGTCAGCAGGTTCAGGCCATAGCCATTGATGCCTGCCGCGCCGTTCACGCCTACGGACAGGCACGTGTGGATGTCTTCTACGACGAATCGAATGGGCAGATCTTGCTGAATGAAATCAACACACTGCCGGGCTTCACCTCTCAGAGCATGTATCCCACTCTCTGGGAAGCCTCTGGTATTCCTTTGCCACAGCTGGTGGCGGAGCTGGTGGCAACAGCGCAAGAATGAGCCGACTGCCTCTGCTGCTGCCGCAATGATGCACGGTTTGCTCTGGTTCCCGCTGCTGCTGGTGTTTGTGCTGCTGGCGTCCTTGGGCTGGCTCGAGCGACGTCGGCAGAATCTGTTTCGGCTCTGGAGCGAATCATCCGAGCTGGCCAAACTCGATGGCTGCGGCGCAGCACGACTGAAGAACGGTGAGCTGTGCTGGAGCAGTTTCCATGCCGGCAGCTTTAAGGATGAAGGCCGCTTTGTGATCAAGACCCTGGAACTGGTGGAGTTGATGTCGCTCTCCTCGGGTGATGCACCGCTGGCCCATGAATCGCAGGGTCGCTGCCGCCTGAGGCTGATCGGGGAAGGCCAACAGATGGACGTGCCCTTCTCGGATGCGGAACGGGCCCGACGCTGGATGAATGAGTTGATGGCGAAGGCGCGTTGCGACCTGTGATGGCCCGCTCCAAAGTCAACAAACAGGACAGCAACGGCAGCTCTCAGCTTCCTCCGGGGGTTGAACGCCGGCGCAGGCTTCGCCAGGAAAAACGCCAGGAGCGGTTGATTCAGAGCTGGCGCATCCTGCTGTTTGGCGGAGTCTCAATCGGACTGATCTGGGTTCTGCTCAGCGCCGGCTGGAGCTTGCGCTCGCAGCAGCAGCTCACGGTCCGAGGCAGCGATCGCCTCGGCAGTGACGCGGTGGTCAAAGCGGCCGGCCTGCGCTTCCCAAGGCCCTTGATCACCTTGGAACCAGGTCGCCTTGAGCGTCGATTACTGGCAGAACTCCCGGTGCAATCCGTCTCAGTGCAGCGCCGTCTTGTCCCGCCCAGGCTGGAGATCGAACTCAAGGATCGTCGTCCAATCGCCGCGGCAAGCCGGATGGGAGCGCGGGGCAAGGAACAGGGCATGGTCGACCTTGAAGGCCACTGGATGCCGCTCACCGTTGCGCGCCAGGGGGAAGCTCCCGCTAGTGCGGTGCGCGTGGAGGGGTGGATTCCCAGCCGGCGTTCGATGATCGCGACGGTGCTGGACAAACGAGATCTCTTGGGCAGCCCGTTGACGCTGATTCATATCGCCCCCGATGGTGATCTCAGCCTGCGCACGCAAACGTTGGGTCTGGTGCGACTGGGCTCCAATGAACGGCTGCTGGATCAACAGCTCAGCACCATCGCCCTGCTGTCGAAAAGTCTTCCCGAAACCCTGCGAGGCAAAGCCAGCAGCGGCATCGATCTATCAGACCCCTCCAAACCCGAATTGCAGTTGAAAGCGGATCCGAAACAGAAAACGAGCAAACCCTGACCGGAGGTTGCAGCGTGCTGAAACCACAACGAGTGTTATTTGAATTCGGCGATCGTGGCTCGCAGGGACATAATGCACACGCACCTCAATGGTTCGACGACGGCGATGGAGATGGTGAGCGGTCAGATGTCCCCTTCTCCTGACTCAGCAGGAATTCTTCCCTCTCAATCCGCCCGAATTGAAGTCATCGGCGTTGGTGGCGGTGGCAGCAATGCGGTGAACCGCATGATTCAGAGTGACCTCGAAGGTGTTGCCTACAGAGTTCTGAACACCGATGCCCAGGCGTTGCTGCAATCGTCTTCAGAGCATCGCGTTCAGCTCGGTCAGACCCTGACACGTGGCCTCGGAGCAGGCGGCAATCCCAGCATCGGTCAGAAAGCAGCGGAAGAATCTCGCGCTGACCTGCAGCAGGCGCTTCAAGGTGCTGATCTTGTTTTCATTGCTGCCGGAATGGGTGGGGGCACGGGAACCGGAGCGGCTCCCGTGGTCGCTGAAGTCGCCAAGGAAAGTGGCGCCCTCACCGTTGGCATCGTGACCAAGCCCTTCGGCTTTGAGGGCCGTCGTCGCATGCGTCAGGCCGATGAGGGCATCGCCCGGCTGGCTGACCATGTGGACACGCTCATCGTGATTCCCAACGACCGTCTACGCGATGCGATTGGCAGCGCTCCCCTTCAGGAAGCCTTCCGCAGCGCGGATGATGTTCTGCGCATGGGTGTGAAAGGCATCACCGACATCATCACCTGTCCAGGCCTGGTGAATGTTGACTTCGCTGATGTGCGCTCGGTGATGACGGAAGCCGGCACTGCTCTGCTTGGCATTGGCGTCGGATCCGGCCGATCCCGTGCGATCGAAGCTGCCCAGACCGCGATCAACAGCCCTCTCCTGGAGGCTGCCCGCATCGATGGAGCCAAAGGTTGTGTGATCAACATCAGCGGTGGCCGCGACATGACACTTGAGGACATGACCAGTGCCTCCGAAGTGATTTACGACGTGGTGGATCCCGAGGCCAACATCATTGTTGGAGCCGTGGTGGATGAACGTCTCGAAGGAGAGATTCACGTGACCGTGATCGCCACAGGATTTGAAAATGGTCAGCCCTATCGCACCGAGAGAAACGTTCCGCGCTCTGCCACGTCAGCGTTCAGCCCCGCTGAATCTCAGGATTCCGGTGCTCGCATTCCCGAATTCCTGAGACAGCGTCAGCAACGCCAGGATGGCGGTCAGAACAACTGATTCAGCAATCAGTCAACCGATTTCAGTTCCCGACTCTGGCTTTCCGGAGTCGGCTTGTTCATTGTGGTGACCCGGAGTCCACGCCTGTCCAGAGCATCCCGTGTGGCTGCTGCCTTCCGGTTCTGACCAAGTTTGGGCGTCTGAACCGCATAGGTCCGAGTCGTCTGCGATGTTAGCAATGGAAGTCCGCTGAGTTGAGAAAGCGGTTGCGCGCCTCTGACCTGATCCGGTTTAAGCAGACCGGCCAACCGATCACCATGCTCACCGCCTGGGATGCTCTGAGCGCCTCCCTGGTGGAGGACGCCGGCGCTGATGTGGTGCTGGTGGGCGATTCACTCGCCATGGTCAGTCTCGGGCACAGCACAACCCTTCCCGTCACGCTGGAGCAGATGCTGCTGCACACCCAGGCGGTTTGCCGAGGTTTGAGCAAGCCGTTGGCCCAACAACCGCTGGTGATCACCGACCTTCCCTTCCTCAGCTACCAGTGCGGCTTGGATCGCGCGGTGGCCGCTGCAGGCACCCTGATCAAACAGTCCGATGCGGCTGGGGTGAAGCTTGAGGGCGCCGAACCCGAGGTGTTGGCGGTCATCGAACGCCTGGTTCGCACGGGAATCCCTGTGATGGGTCACCTGGGATTGTTGCCTCAAGCGGTTCACAGCCTTGGCTACCGCCGTCAGGCCAGGGATCCACGCAGCCAGGAACGCCTGTTGCAGCAGGCTTCGGCACTGGAATCGGCAGGATGCTTCGCCATGGTGCTTGAGCACGTTCCCTCCGAACTCGCAGGCCGGGTCAGGCGGCGTCTGGCCATCCCGGTGATCGGAATCGGTGCAGGAGATGACTGTGATGGGCAGGTGAGCGTCACCGCTGATCTGCTTGGGCTCACCCGATCACAACCACCCTTCAGCCAAGCCAGGATGGATGGTCGAGGCCTCAGCGTTAAGGCTTTGAGCAACTGGCTGGATGATCAGCGTCAGCAGTCAGCTCCTCCCACCACTCCACCAGCTCCACCAGAACCGCATTGCTCACAGCCATCCCGCGAGGATCGGTGAGCTGCCAGCGAGCGCCACGCCTGCGCATCAGCTCTGTGGTGAGAAATCCTGCCCAGCGATTCTCCAGTTGAGGCAGCCAACGGCTGCAAGCTTCCAACGACCAGCCGCAACTGAGGGCTTGCTCCAGCAGGTCAACGCCTTCATGTCGCCTGAGCCCCACGAGCAGACGATCCTCCAGACTCATCGGCAGGGCCAGCGCCTGCAGCAGAGACGAATGCGGACCGTCCCTCCGCTGCTGGTCGAGCCATTGCCCATAGGCCTCTCGAATGCGGGGCCTGGCGAAGCGCTCACCCCAGGGAGCACTGGTGGCGCCCAAACCAAAGGCCCACCAACCGGCTCCGCTCCAGTACACACGGTTATGTCGGGAGGCATGGCCTGGCCTGGAGAAATTGGAGATTTCATAGCGGCAGTAGCCAGCCCTGGCCAGGCGATCACTGGTGGCTGCAATCCGATCGGCAGCGCCGTCCTCATCGGGCAACTCCAGCTCACCGCGTTGCTCCAGCTTCGAGAACACCGTCCCGGGTTCCACGCTGAGGTCATAAATGGAGAGATGGGGAGCACCCATCGCGACAGCACGCTCCAGTTGCACAGCCCAGGCGTCGTCGCTCTGATCAGGCAAATTGCGAATCAGGTCAAGGCTCCAGCTGCGCAGAGCTCCGCTCTCAACGGCTCCATGGAGCCATTCACAGGCTTCCACCAGATCCGAGCGGCGATGACGGCGACCGAGGGCTTGCAAAACCTGGTCGTCAAAACTCTGACCACCCAGACTCACCCGGTTCACACCGCAGCGCAGCAAGGCCTCGAGATCCATCCGCTCAAAGCTGGCGGGGTCCATTTCCAGAGTGATTTCAGATCCGCTCTGCAAGCCGAAACGCGCCCTCAGGGCATTGAGCACACGCCCCACTTGTTCAGGGGTCAGTAACGAGGGCGTGCCTCCTCCGATGTACACCGTGGCCAAAGGCGGCCCCGTTGGAGAACACTCGATTTCCTGCAGCAGCTGGCCGAGATAGGTCTCGATCGAGCGACTCCCAGGCCCACCCTGAGCATCCGCCTTGTCTCCCAGCGGCACCACCGCGAAATCGCAGTAGAAGCAGCGCCGATGGCAAAACGGAATATGGATGTAAGCGCTGCGGGGCGCGGGTGCGGTCATCAGCCCGAGCCAGGAGAGTGAGAATGGTGCATGCTGCCTGCAATGGACTGGGCAGTGAGAACCCAACCTCATGGTCGAAGCGCTCATCATCATCCTGTTCCTGATCTCCGGGACGGCCACCGGCTGGATGGGCGTGCATCTGCTCCCGCAGGAATTGCTGGATAACACCAACGCCCAGCAGGTCCGTTTGGGCCTGAGCGCCGGCGGTGCGGTCATCGGCCTTGTGGCCGGCCTGGTGTTCCGCCGGCTGCGGCAGCGACTGATGAACCAGGTGCGCACCATGCCCACCGATCTACTGGTGAGCCGGGCAGTTGGACTGATCCTCGGCCTGTTGGTGGCCAACCTGTTGCTGGCCCCGATTCTGTTGCTGCCTCTGGCCGGCGCCAGCTCTCTGGTGAAACCCCTGGCAGCGATTCTCAGCAATGTGTTTTTCGGCGTGCTGGGGTACAACCTCGCCGAGGTGCATGGACGAACGCTGCTGAGGCTCTTCAACCCAACCTCCACGGAAGCCCTGCTGGTGGCGGATGGTGTGCTCACACCGGCCACCGCCAAAATCCTCGACACCAGCGTGATCATCGACGGCCGTATTCAGGGAATGATCGGCTGCGGACTGCTGGAGGGGAAGGTGATCGTGGCCCAGACGGTGATCAACGAAATGCAGCAACTGGCCGATTCCAACAACATCGAGAAACGCGGCAAGGGTCGACGTGGTCTGAAGCTGCTCAATGCGCTGCGCGAGACCTACGACAAACGTCTGGTGATCAACACGACCCGCTACGACGGTGCTGGCACCGATGATCGTCTGCTGCAGCTCACGGAAGACACGGGCGGCACGCTGGTGACGGCTGACTTCAACCTTGCTCAGGTGGCTCGGGTGAAGGAGCTCAAGGTGATGAACCTCAGCGAACTGGTGATCGCCCTGCGCCCTGAAGTGCAGCCTGGGGATGAACTCAACCTGAAAATCGTTCGCGAAGGCAAGGAAGAACACCAGGGCGTGGCTTACTTGGAAGACGGCACGATGGTGGTGATTGAAAACGCACGAGCTGCAATTGGTGAACGACGGGCCGTGGTGATCACGGGAGCCTTACAAAATCCAAGCGGTCGGATGGTGTTCGGTCGGCTCGACAAAGATGGTGAAACAACCGCCACCAGCAAGAGCAGTCCTGGAGCAAAACCTCCCCGCAAAAACCGGCGGAATGAGCGTCCAACCCCAGAGTCCCGCTAGGCTCCACCGACCACGGCAGCCCGACGCGGATGACCACATCAGCTCCTTATTACGGCGATTCGTCGGTGATGCGGACCCCGCCCCCGGATCTGCCGTCCTTGCTTCTCAAGGAGCGCATTGTTTATCTGGGACTACCGCTCTTTTCCGACGACGACACCAAACGTCAGGTCGGACTCGATGTCACTGAACTGATTATCGCTCAGCTTCTTTTCCTGGAATTTGATAATCCCGACAAGCCGATTTACTTCTATATCAATTCAACCGGCACCAGCTGGTACACCGGAGATGCCATCGGCTTTGAAACGGAGGCCTTCGCGATCTGTGACACCCTCCGGTATGTGAAGCCGCCGGTCCACACCATCTGCATCGGCCAGGCAATGGGCACAGCGGCAGTGATTTTGTCTGCCGGAACCAAGGGCCACCGCGCTGCCCTGCCCCACGCCTCAATCGTCCTGCATCAGCCCCGCAGCGGAGCCCAAGGCCAGGCAACGGACATTCAGATCCGTGCCAAGGAGGTGCTGCACAACAAGCGAGCCATGCTCGAAATCCTTTCGACGAACACCGGCCGCAGCGTGGAGGAACTCTCGAAGGATTCCGATCGCATGAGTTATCTCACCCCTGACCAGGCCAAGGACTACGGGTTGATTGATCGAGTGCTCTCAAGCCGTAAGGAGCTTCCAGCTCCCGTTCCTGCTGGCTGATCCAGGCCTCCCGTCTCACGTTTACTGCTTTCTCTTCACCCCACCAGGACTCATGCCGATCGGTACCCCAAGCGTTCCCTACCGCCTCCCCGGCAGCCAGATGGAGCGCTGGGTGGACATCTACACCCGACTGGGAGTGGAGCGAATCCTTTTTCTCGGTTCCGAGGTCAATGACGCGGTCGCCAACAGCCTGGTTGCCCAGATGCTGTATCTCGACTCCGAGGACAGCAGCAAGCCGATCTACCTGTACATCAACTCTCCGGGAGGATCTGTCACGGCTGGCCTGGCGATTTACGACACCATGCAATACGTCAAGAGCGACGTGGTCACCATCTGCGTGGGCCTCGCGGCGTCGATGGGAGCCTTCCTGCTGGCGGCAGGGACCAAAGGCAAGCGTCTGGCCCTGCCCCACAGCAGGATCATGATTCACCAGCCCCTGGGCGGAACGGCCCAAAGACAGGCCAGCGACATCGAAATTGAAGCGCGTGAGATCCTGCGCATGAAGGAGATGCTCAACCGCTCGATGGCTGAGATGAGCGGTCAGAGCTTCGAGAAAATCGAGAAGGACACCGATCGTGATTACTTCCTCAGCAGCGAGGAGGCCAAGGACTACGGACTGATCGACCGGGTGATCGCCCACCCCAACGAGGCCTGATCGATCCGGCACTTGCGTAAGCTCGGTCGTTACCAAGCTCCACGTTCATCGTCCGGATGGCTCAGCTTTTTTACGACTCCGATGCCGATCTCTCGCTGCTCAGCGGCAAGACAGTTGCCATCATCGGCTATGGCTCCCAGGGCCATGCCCACGCCCTGAACCTCAAGGACAGCGGCGTGAACGTGGTGGTGGGCCTCTATGAAGGAAGCCGCTCCGCTGACAAAGCCAAGGCCGATGGACTGGAGGTTCTGAGCGTCTCGGATGCTGCCGCCAAGGCGGACTGGATCATGGTGCTGCTGCCCGATGAGTTCCAGAAAGAGGTCTATGACAAGGAAATCGCGCAACATCTCAGCGCTGGCAAGGTTCTCAGCTTTGCCCACGGTTTCAATATCCGTTTTGGCCTGATCCAGCCTCCGGCCGATGTGGACGTGGTGATGATCGCCCCCAAGGGGCCTGGTCACACCGTGCGTTGGGAGTATCAGAACGGTCAGGGCGTCCCCGCACTGTTCGCGATTGAAAAAGACGCCTCCGGCAATGCCCGTGGCCTGGCCATGGCCTACGCCAAGGGAATAGGCGGCACCCGCGCCGGAATCCTGGAGACCAACTTCAAGGAAGAAACCGAAACCGACCTGTTCGGCGAACAGGCGGTGCTCTGTGGCGGCCTGTCCGAACTGGTGAAAGCAGGCTTCGAGACCCTGGTCGAAGCGGGTTACCAGCCTGAGCTGGCGTACTTCGAGTGCCTGCACGAAGTGAAGCTGATCGTGGATCTGATGGTGAAGGGTGGTCTGTCAGCCATGCGCGACTCGATCTCCAACACCGCCGAGTACGGCGATTACGTGAGTGGTCCTCGGCTGATCACCGACGACACCAAAGCGGAGATGAAGCGCATCCTCGCGGACATCCAGGACGGCACCTTCGCCAAGAACTTCGTGGCTGAGTGCGAAGCCGGCAAGCCCGAAATGAACAAGATCCGCAAGCGCGACGGCGAACACAAGATCGAGGAAGTGGGCAAGGGTCTGCGTTCGATGTTCAGCTGGCTGAAAGCGTCCTGAACAGGGCATCATTCAGCCCTTTCTCCTGGTGATAGCCGCGGCCGGTCTCGACCGGCTGATCGGCGATCCCCTCTGGTCGCCTCACCCTGTGGTGTGGATGGGTCGTTGTATCAGCACACTGCGGCGTGCCGTTGAACATTGGAGCGGTGATCACCCCCAGTGGCTGCGTCTGGGTGGACTGGCGATCACACTGGTGCTCACCCTTGGCAGCGCCAGCATCGGTTGGCTGATCGAACGGATCGCACTGCACACGCAGGGCGCACTCCAGAGCATCGCGGTGGTTGCGCTGGTCGCAGGCCTTGCCAGTGCACTGGCAGCCAGAAGTCTTGAACAAAGTGTGCTGAACGTGATTGCAGCCCTTCCCTGCAAAGGCGGCGACGATCTCTCAGCAGCACGAGAAAAGCTCAGCTGGATCGTGGGCCGCGACACGGCCTCACTCAATGGAGACGAGATCCTGCGCGCCAGCGCTGAAACCGCTAGTGAGAATGCGGTGGACGGGCTGTTCGCACCGCTGTTCTGGATGTTGGTGGGTGCAGCTCTCTGGAGCCTGGGATGGACCGACGCTCCCGGTCCACTGGCCCTGGCCTGGGGATTCAAGGCGGCCAGCACCCTGGATTCCATGCTGGGATACCGCAGAGGAACGCTGCGCTGGCTGGGCACGGCAGGCGCACGGTTGGATGACATCCTGACCTGGCTTCCCTGCCGCTTGGTCATGCTGACCCTGCCTTTGGTGAGCAGGTCGTGGCTGCAGTGGCCAGCGCTGGTCAGCTCAGCCGAATCGGAGGGTCGGCACGATGCTTCCCCGAATGCGGGACGCTCAGAAGCGATCTATGCGCACTGTGCGGGCGTGCAACTCGGCGGCAGGAACCGTTATAGCGATCGCTGGGTGGACAAACCACTGCTTGGAGCTGATCAGCCCAAAGCAAATCCGCAAGGGATCAGCAGAATCCTGGCGCTGACAGGACGGCTTGAACTGCTTTGGATCCTGATCGCGGCCTTGTTGAGCTGGAGCCTGCAGGCACGTGTTCAGTAAGCACCACGATCCATCGGCAGCAGCAACACACCGAAGGTGCGCAGGATGATGGCCAGATCGAGCAATAACGAACGACCGCGGGCATAAGCCAGATCAAGCCTTACCCGCTTGGGGTAGCTGAGGTTGTTTCTGCCGCTCACCTGCCAGAGACCGGTCAGACCAGGCCGGACCGCCAGGACCTCATCCATGTAATCGCCGTAACGACTGATCTCCTTGTTAATGATTGGGCGTGGGCCGACCACGCTCATCTCACCGCGCAAAACATTGAGGAACTGCGGGAGTTCATCAAGGCTTGAACGACGCAAAAACCGTCCGATCGGTGTGATTCGGGGATCGTTTTTCAGTTTGAAATCACGATCAAATTCAGCTCTCAACTCGGGAGATCGCTCCAGCACCTGGGCCAGAACGGCATCAGCGTCAGGACGCATTGTGCGGAATTTGATGCATCCAAACGGTCGATAGCCGCGCCCGACCCGCTTCTGCACATAGAACACTGGACCAGGCGAGCTGAGCCTCACCAACACGGCTAAAAGTAGAAAGAGCGGCGAGCCCAATCCCAGCACCGCGGCTGCAAAAACAACATCACCACTGCGCTTGAGCGATCGCCCAAGCCTGCTCTGGCGTCCAACAAGCGTCAGCGCGGGGAGGCTCGAAGGCGGAGCTGCCACCAATTCAAGATGTCGGCGTGATGCGCGACGCCGCAGCTTGGAGGGCGATGCAGAAAGCACGGCACGACGGGGAGCACTCACCAAACGTTGTCCCTCGCGTCTCATCCCAATCAAACGCAAGGCCATGCATTCGTCAGCATGAACAGGCCAGTAACCGCAAAGGCACAGAGCCAGCTACGCCTGAGGCCCAAGATCCAAACGTGTCTCATCACGCGACTGATTGATCAAGAAGTTTCTCATGCGATTGCCGTCCCCCGCCCCTGTCCCGAAGCTTATGGGATGGCATCCACAAGCACTGCTCTCAACGGCCTCCTCGAAGAGGCTCTCCAGGAAGCCTCCATCGGAGAAACCACTCACTTCCGCTGGCATGCCACTGCCGTTGGGATTGCAGCGCTTTGGCAGGGAGACGCACCCCCAAGTACTCCACCTTTCGATCAAGCCGTCACCGAGGGCCTGGAAGTCGGCCTGGATCTGAGTCGAGAGGAACGGGAGTTTCATCAGGTCAGCAATGGACTGGTGCTGCTGTTTCACTCATAAATGCACTCTCGATCGCCCCAGAGTCAATCTCTAGTCGTGGATCCACTGTCGATTGACCGAAAGAACTTCAGTCAAGAGCCATTTGCTTCAGCCCGAAAACTTCATTTGACCTCAACAACAGAATCCCTGTTCGGGGTTGATCTAAAAACGGAGAGGGTGTTCTTCTAGTTGAGGTCCCAATAGGACTCTATGAAACCTGTTGGGACGAAGTTCTGACCTTAGACAGTTATTCCCCCAACACTATTCTCAAGACCTCCCGAACCCCCGACAGGAATCGATTTCACGAGGTTTCGGACCCGAAACGATTTCGGGTCGTGCGCTCAAAAGAAAGACCCAACGAGGTTCTCACTCCTATAAGTGCGCGCTCTTTCATTCATCACGCGACTCATTCACCTTTCTCCTGCCCTTTAGAGCGACGGCGGCGAATGACTTGCTGCGCCATGAACTCACAAGCGTCGTCAACCAACTGATAAGGGTCAGTCACTTCTGGATGGAGGTAGGCATAGACATTGAGGGTGTTGATCCTCAATCCGTTAGTGGCGTCACCCTCTTCTTCTGGGACGAGATCAAGGAGAAGACGTGCTTCCTCGATGGTCTTGATCTGCTGAGGAGACGGAACCCAATCCGCCAGTTTTGGGTTGGTGCTGAATGGTTTGGTCATATCGGCAATGGCTCATTTGTTTTGCTGCTGTTGACTGATGACGAGAAGTAGAAAAAACCAGGCGGCGGGTGCTGTTGCCAGCAACTGCTAGGCGTCAGATCCCATAAATAAAGGGGCATTTCTGCCCCCTCCTACGCATGAGAACTCTGTCCTCTCCAAAGGGCAGGTGTTCCTCGGGTCTTCCTGATTTCTAAGCAGACCCAACCAAGACAAATCATCTGAGCAATAGAAAGAAAAGAAAGGATGCGAATGCGAAACCTGAGTCCTGACGCGATCAAGCGCGTGCATGGGATGAGGTTCGAACCCACCCGAGGCAGGTATCGACTGGTTTGAAGCGATCACTTCGCCAGGCAAAATCCACTGCCCTTGTATTGGGATCCACCAGGACAAGAGGTCCTGACGCTCCCACCAGCAGGAAAGAACTGATCACCAGGGTTATTCGCTTTACAGAACCTGCTGCCCTTGTATTGCGACCCAGAAGGACAAGCAGTTCCACTGCTTCCTCCAGCAGGGAAAAACTGATCACCAGGGTTATTCGCCTTACAGAACCCACCGCCCTTGTATTGCGACCCGGACGGGCAAGCAGTCCCACTACTGCCTCCAGCACCAAACATCTGGTTTGAGGAAGTAGGCATTCCCATCACTGAGATCGCCCCCGCAAGAACGAAAGCGACACGAAGACTCATCGGAGCAAATCCCCTCTTGCCACTAAAGAGTAGGAACTCAAAATGGACTCAACCAAAGGACAAGGGGCACAAAATTCAAGGTTCTGCGTCAGGTCCTCACCCGTCGGGGTCATCTGGATGCCATGCGGTCTTCCATCCACTGGACCACCTCACGCTCGTTCCAGACGATGGTGCGAGGACCCAGGTGGATCTGCTTGGGGAAGGCGACCTCTGCCATCTGGGCGTAGATGAATGAATGGGACATCCCCGTCATCTCCAGGACCTCCCTGACGCGCAGGAAGCGAGATGCTGTGGTCAGTCGTGCCATCAGTTACTTCCCTTACGTTTAGAACGGGAGGGGTAGGAGGCGGTCTGAATGATGAACTCGAAGGTGTCGTCCACCAACTGCTGACGGTCCGTCACCTCAGGGTGAAGATGGGACTGAACGTTCAGGGCGTTGATCGTGAACGCATTAGTGCTGTCTCCCTCTTGCTCAGGAACGAGGTCCAAGAGTTCGCGGGCAGCAGTAATAATCTGAATTTGCTGCTCTGACGGAACCAAGTCCGCCAGTTTCGGGTTGCTGCTTAATAGTTTGGTCATATAGGTATGGGTCATTTGTCGTCGTCACACAGGTCGTCTCCGAAGAAGAACCCTGAGAAGCGACCGTTCTCCACCAAAGGAGGTGCTGGTGGTTCTGGTGCTGCTTCTTCTGCGTCAGTGCTCAGGACACCTTTGACCGCCCACTTGGGAACGACTTGATAGAAGTCCTTGTTCTCCCCGTTGACGCACTTCAAACAACGATTGTCTTCACGGTCAGGGTTGATGCGTAAAACCAGAAATGCAATATACCGTCTATTGCTTAAGGACTGAGAGGGTTCTGCTAAAGACTTACGAGTAGAGATATGCTTGCATGGATCCGAGCGGGAAGACAATAAATGCTAAAGCATCTGAAAGCTCTGATTGGAACATAGAGGCCATGGGTTCATAATGCGAAATTAAAATTCGCCACAAAAAGAAGTTTATTCTGGTCAAGAAAAGCAATAAGCCGCTTTTTGAAGTCACTTGTTCTCAGGAGGCTACTTCCAAGCCTCTTGGAAGTGCATTTCCAGTATGCTTATTAGTCAAAGGCGCGGGAAAAATTAATATATTTATTTTTCTTTGACGAGCATTTCAGAAAGAAGTGTCCATTCAGACGATACTTGTATATCAAATATATCCGAACAAGAGCAAAAACAATCTATAATAGTTGGTATTCCGTAAATTGGATTCGCTGTTCCATGAAGTTCTCCAGAATTCTTTGGATCTGATAATGCATCGTCAAAATCAGTACTATTTTTATTTGCAAAATAACCGTTATAGCCATCAACTCCTGCAACAAAGACCCTGCTGATTTTGAGAATGCTTGCTATCGATAGACCTATAGAAGAGCTTGATCTGCAGTGGGGAAGAATAGCAAATTTTCTGATGAAAAATCTAACCATTGCGGATCTGTGAATGTAGCCAAAGTAGTGACGACATCCAATAGCTGTAGTCGAAGATACGAATCTTATATTATTTCTCAATATGGGATTAATTTTGCCAAGAAATTCTTCAGAAAGAACACGAAGGTCTCTCGGGGGGACCTCTACAACTATTAAGGAAGAAGAGTAATCAAGAGCACGAGAGCTAAGTCCTTTGGCGAATATGTCAATCCAAATCTTTTTTTCTCTATTATCAAATTCTATGTACAAGATATCAGGAACAAAATCACGTACATACCACCTTCCGCAAGCAAAACTAATTTGATTTGAGGCAATATTATAATACTCGTCAGTTAGCTCATCAACCGACGCACCGCTCCCAAAAATATAAACAGAATCTGCATTTTTTCTAGTCTTAATTTTAATCAAATCGTCAGCAATTAAATACGAGTTATTAGCACTTAGCAACTGGGCAAACTTTAAAGCAAGCAGTTTACGAGTAATATCTACGATAGAAAACAATCTAGGGAATTTTCGTAGAAGAGCCGATTTCAGAGAGCGCATGAAGATTGACCGTAACATCCCCATATAATAGGTGATAAGCTGGAGTAAGTATTCGAGTTCTTAAAATGTAATCTGGCTGTGAAGAATTACTGTTTGATTTTAAAGTAAATTTTCCAAAGAATGAACAGCATTAATCGCATTTTTAGCATCCTCAAAAGACGCCAAATTCTCAGAGGTTAACCCCGAGGAATGGTTAAAGAATTCGAGTGCCTGCTTCAATAAACCAGGCTTAATCAAAGAAGATCCATTTTCGGTCATAAAATATTCTTGACATGGCGTATAAGCTCGCAGAGGATTGTCTTTAGTTGGCTCAACTACTTTCATACCTACATAATGTCTCATGACTTCAAGTGGACAGATGCTGATTCTAGAATCTTGAGAAATAATATCTATGGAGAAATTTTGAGCAGCATCAAAGCACATATCTAAATTAATATAAAATCCGTCCATGGTTTTGCCATGTGCAAACAAGAATTGCGTGCTATCGTCATTCATATTCCCAACTACATTCTTCCATTCAATTGTTCCCGCTAGATGTTGAATGTAATCAAGAACATGAACAGAATTATCGTAGACATAAAAAGGCAATATAGTATTTTTAGGTGAATCAAGTGGAAGCTTTGATGTTTCTGGGATAGAAACTTTGATGACAGATTCGGGATGTATCGATAAAAATTTTTTCACATATTCGGTATAATTGTAAAATCTTCTGTTGTATGCAACAGAAAAATTTGATCTTTTAGAATATATTTCAATAAGCTGAGCATCATGAGACACGGGCTTTTCAAATAGGATCGGTCTTTCTTCGTGTGCCAATAAAGGCAAATAATTGCTAACTATGCATGTAGGAAGGCAAACTAATAGTGCATCCCAATGACTCGAGGTTAGGAGGTCTAGAGGGTCAAAATAAAATTTCGGAATTTTATGTGCAGAAGAAAACTTTTCAATATTATTAGAATTTTTTGAGGATGCACATTCAATAATAGTGAATCCCGCTGACTTCATTGCTGGGACATGAAAGTGTGCAATTTTGCCGCAACCAAGTATGGCGAGTTTCATAATTATGTAATTGGGAGGTGAACGCCATTCAGCAATTCGTGACCTTCACAGTATTCCCAAAATGCATCAAAAGCAATTGCATGATGATGCATAGCTTTTGATAAGCCTGGCAGATAAATTTCTTTGCTGCAAAAATAGGTATTTATTACTGTAGAAGTAAGTTGGCTTTGGTAGGGGCGATAATGAGTTTCTTCGAGGAAGTTTTCACCATCTTTGAGCTTAATCTTCATTAAATTGTTTGACTCCAAAAGAATTTCGGCTGAGTTAACTTTGTTTGAAATTTGCACAAGAATATCGCCTGGATTGCGTTCAGAGTCTGAACATTCAACCATCAACCTATCGTGATCATCGGACTCAACACAAACACGCCCAAAAAGCTCTAAGTAACCATTTCTTTTCGACTCAGTATGTCTGGTTATTTCGCTGGAAGCACAAAATAAATTATTGCAACCAGCAAGTTCATGAAAGTAGGCAATGAAATGAACAATGTTAGATGCTAGTCCCCATCTATTGCCTGTTACAGTCATTTCAATTTTAGAATTATTGCTGTTCTCGCTAAGCCAATTCTTTACTTTTGAAAATGTGTAGTTTGAGGAGATCCATTCATTGCAGTATGCACTAATTTCCCTGCCAGCGAGTTTATCTTGAATTCTTTGATAGTCTTCTTTTCGAGAAAATAAAAACTTTTCTAATAAAATGCAATCAATGTGCAATTTAGGAATAGATAGTAATTCTATTACAAGATCTGCTCTTATGCGCGAGCTTGTAGAAACAATTACAAAATTCAGGCTATTAGGCAGCTCCTCTAATGTACTTATCCGAAAAAGATTGATATAAGGCTTCGAAAAGTCAATATTTAGCTTTTCTGAAGTACTTTCAAATAACTTCTCTGCCTTGCTGAGATTCTCCTCGTTCGGGTCAAGCAGATATATATTTGTGCTCTCATATAATCCAGTCATTGACTGAAGATGCCTGCTACCTATATTTCCAAGCCCAACAATTAATATATTATTCACAAGTTTCAATTTTTTAAGGAATACCACTTATTTTAACATAGTTAACGGACTCTATGAAAAGCCATGGTCTGCTTCCGGAATTAGGAGGATATGTTTTGCCAGCTCAAGTATGCCCGGGATTTGCCCTAAAAGTTCCGGAACATAATCTTGAGATTTTTTGATTGACTTCCATGTGCATGGTAAATGTATTTGCCAGATGTTTTTATTGTAATAAGTAAAAGCGTTCAAAGTTTTCGGTATTTCTCTGGCAGGTGGGACTTGATGACGTCCCGCTCGTCCTGAGAGGGGACTTTTGCTTTGCCAGATCGATTGACCTTGTGGAAGACGGTCATGGAATTTGCTGACTATCTACCCGATAACACTGCGTCTCCGCACAGAGAAAGTCATGAAGAGAGATTGGTTGGTCTTTTCGGGAAACACCAACCTCCCTCTCCAGCACTGGACCGGATTGTTGGTTGCCAAAACTTTTTGAGACGAGAAATGACACAAGTGGACGACGTCTCTGGGATTCGCCTGTCATTGGCACAGGTGTTCTATTAATGGGTGTCAAAGCATGGATAGTGCATTTCCAACCCAGAGGAATGGGAGTACCTCCCCTACGGACATCTCCAAAGGGCAGGTGAAGGTGATCGCGCCTGCCTCTACTGCGTGTATTACGACCACCACCCACCTGTCCTGTGTCTTCCTCTAACCGTTTGCTCCCTCCACCAGGGGCTCATTCCCAACGGGAAAGAAGCACTAGATTACAAGGCATTTATTCGCGCTGATCCATACATGCGTCGCGCTGGTGCAGAGACGAAAAACAAATATTTGACACTAAAGAGCCCGATTGATAAATATCTCTATATGATGTGATTCATGTCTTGAAGTTGACCATACCTCAATACACCTTTTCCTGCCCCAGAGATAGGTGCATTCTGTCATTTTAGGCACCCCCGATATTAAGAAAGGTCGATATCATAGTCTCCAAAGAGGGGGCCATCGGAGAGTATTGTCAAATGCACTTTTCGATTCCTTCCCCAGAAAAAATTTCCTCCAGAAAAATTGACCCCAAAGGGTTGATAATAAAATAACGAAATAACAACTGGTTTATGTGATTAACCCTTGATCTGAAAGCGCATCGCACCAAGCAACCATGAATGCCTTTCTCTCTTCCATCATTTTCGATCGGTCATATGCCTGTCGAACCTTGTCGCCAATGCTGTGCGCCATCTGCCTCTGAATGACTTCAGGAGCAAATCCCAGCAACTCCTGACCTGCCGTCAGTGGGATTGCTCGCACTCCATGCCCAACAAGGATTCTCTTGTATCCCAGGCATTGATCGATGAAGGGTTCATGTAGGGGTGCTTCCCCGTTCTGCCTGTGAAGAACGCATAGTCTTGATGACCGTTCAGCGTCCTGAGGTCCTCGAGGACATCAAGGATCTGATTGGTCAGTGGGACGTGATGGTCCTTGTTGTTCTTCATCCGTGAAACAGGAACAGTCCCGATCCCTTTCTTCTCATCCAATTCATCCCATCTCAAACCTACCAAGGAGTTCACTCTCAGGAAAGTGAGGAACAAGACCTTGACCGCTGACACCACAACGAACGAACCCTTTGGATCGTTCCTCTGCAGAGCGTCAAAGAAGTCAGGCAAGTGGTTCCACTACAGCGTTGGGTGGTGCTTGGGTTCGTGCTTCGACTTGGCACCCTTGGACCCCAGGGCTGGGTTCGGTGGTTGCATCTACCCGTTGTCGATGGCGTGCTCAAACATCGGCCTCATCACCATAAGGCACTTGTCGGACTGATAGAGCGACCCTCTTGCCTCTATCCCCTTCTTCAGGTCCAGGACTTTCTGCCTGCCGCCTTTGTCCCACTCAAAGCGGTTCACAGATGACTCCTCACCCAGAGCAGGCAACACCTGGTTGAACAGCATGTTGCGGTAGTCGTTCACGGTTGATTGGCGATTCCGTGAACGCTCCAGGTATTCCTCAGCGACTGCCTTGAGGTTGGGAACAACTGCTTGCTTCTCTACCGCTCTCTTGGCATCTGACTTCACTGCCCTGGGGTCTTGCCCTTCCTTCCTCTGCAGGTCCAGACGATCCTTCTCATCCCGTGCTGCCTTGAGAGTCCATTGCGCTGAACCACGTCCATACGCACCGATGTGGTGCCACCTCTGCTGACCACTACGACCAGGTGGGAAGCGGTACTTCCAAACGAAATACTTGCCGCCGTCCGGGTATACAACTACAAACAGACCATCTCCTACCGCAACGCGAAATTGCTTCGCTTGCGGTTTTAATGCCCTTAAATCGCTGTCAGTGAAAGGCATCTGAAGGAATACCTACCACGCAAAATTCTACCTACCACTCCTCTGTCAGTACCTACCACTTTACATACCACCGCTGAAAACACTCACGCACAACGCAGAACAACGCCAGACAATAAAAATGCCCAAACCGATTGTGCTGCAACGGATTCTGGACAACCCTGAACAAGTCAGGATGCTGTAAGAACGGAGAGGGTGGGATTCGAACCCACGAGGGTGTTACCCCTACACGATTTCGAGTCGTGCGCATTCAACCGGGCTCTGCCACCTCTCCAAGCGCTTAGAGCGCAATATCACTTTAGTAGGCGGCCTTCATACACCCTGCGCACTCAGCCCGATGAGGGGCGAAAATTGCTGCGACGCAGTCGCTGAACTCGAGTTCCCAAGCGGACGTTCAAGGTGCGGCCACTCTGATCAGCGACGCCAACACTCAGTCCATCACTCTGCAGACGCTGTCCTGGCGCGAGAGGGAAGCCTCCTCTCTGTTCCGCTTGAAGGGTGTGCGCCAATGCCTTCCAACACGGTTCTTGATCGGTTCTCACTGGATCAAGAACCGCTATCCAGTCCAGTCGCTGATGACCGAGCCCATGACCCAGACGTGTTGCGATTCGGCAACTGAAGTCATCGCCATGGCTGCTCAACATGGCCGCCCGACCTCGATGGCGCAGCACCAACCACTGACGTCCCCACTGCTCCACGCGAATCAAGTCATCTCGAAGCTGCACCCGAACCTGCAGGCACACCGCCAAGAGAAGCCACAACAGCGACAGGCCGCGCCAGCGCTGCTGAGCAGGCAACAGCCAAGGCAGCAGACCCAGCAACAACAGCAGCACCAGCAAAGGATGCACCGGCCCAGTGAGCAGCTGAGCCCCTGGCCACTCACTGATCCACTGCACCAGGCTGATCAGCAACCCACTCAACTGCTGCGCAGGCCAGATCAACCAGGGCAACAGAGCAGCGGTCAGAGCAGTTGGCAGCAGCAGCACCATCACAGCCAGAGCCATGGCGGCCAGGGTGAGCGGAGCCAGCAACGGAGCAACAAGCAGGTTGCTGAGTAATGCATAGAGCGGCGCTGCTCCGAAATGATGCAATTGCAGCGGCAGGGTCCAGAAAAGCGCTGCAAGGGGAATCGAAAGCGCCGGAGCCAGTCGCTGCAATGGCTGGGGGCAACGCTGCACGATCCACTGCTCCAGGGGACCGGCCGAAATCACCAGGCCAGCCGTCGCCGCTGCACTGAGCTGAAAGCCGATGGAGCGCCCCCAGCTGGGGTGCACCAGCAGCATCAACACCAGCGTGAGCAACAGCACACCCAGCTGGCGACTGCGATGTCCACTCTCACGAATCAGCAGTGCCGCAGCACCCATCAACACCGCGCGCACCACGGATGGCTGCGCGCCCGCAAGGGCAAGAAACAGCGCCATGGCGCCGCTCCCCGCAGCAATCCTCAAGGCAGGGAGCAAGGTCCTGGTGCAAGCGAGTGTGGTTCCCAGCAATACAGAGAGATGAAATCCGGAAGCGGCCAAGGCATGCGACAGGCCGGCCACCCTGAAGCCATCACGCAGACTTTGCGGCAAGGACACCTGAGCACCTCCGAGCACCAGAGCGGCGAGCAATCCACCCTGCTGTTCGCCGGCAGCCTCAGTGAAACGCTGAGCAATGGTGCGGCGTGCATCGGCCAGGGGGGTCCACTCCTGCCGCAACACGTGGAGTTCATGGGTGCGTAGACGACTCCACGTTCGTTGCAGAGCCAGTCGCTCATCACCACGGGCCAACAGCGGGTGTGAGCCAGGTTGAGGGCGGCGCAGCTCTCCCTCAACCTTGAGCCAAGTCCCAGTCAGCAAGGGAGTGCTGCACGGATCGAGGGTGAGCTCCGTTCGGCCTCGACTGAACTGGCCATTGAGGCTGCTGACCTCCAGAAGAGAACGGCAGCGACCGTTGGTCACAGCCCCGTCAGCGTGGATACGGCCCACCAGGCGCACCGCAAGTGGGGTGCCATCACGAGCAATGAAGAGGCTGGGATCGCCTGGCTGAGGCTGAGGCACGGCCCCAGTTCCGCAGCGAGTACTCACCAGACAGAGCATCAAAGCGAGAGCCGCCATGGCCTTTTTCGGCCGATGACTGGCTCGCCCCCAGGCGACCAGTCCGCCGACCAGCAGCGCCACCAGGCTCAGCCACTGCGCTGAGGAGCGAACACAGGCCGCCCCCATGCAGGCCATGAACAGCAACAACCCGGCACTGAGCACCGGCTTCATTCAGCCCGATCGAAGTTGTTGCGAGAGTTCCCCCACTCCCCCGCGATCAGACTGCTGCTGCGGCGGCGGGAGTGGCAGCGGCAGCGGGTTGCTTCAGCAACGGGAATCCCAGCGCCTCCCGCTCAGCCAGCCAGGCCTCGGCAACCTTGCGCGCCAGGTTGCGGATGCGGCCGATGGTGGCCGTGCGCTCCGTCACCGAGATCACGCCTCGAGCCTCGAGCAGATTGAAAGTGTGGCTGCACTTGAGAACGAAATCCAGTGCAGGAGCAGGCAGGTTGTTGTCGATCAGGTCCGCCGCTTCCGCCTCATAGATCGCGAACAACTGCTTGAGGCGCTCAGGGTTGGAGGCCTCAAAGTTGAAATGACACTGTCCTTTCTCAAAAGGAAGCCAGATGTCGCCGTAACTGCGCTCGGCATTCCAGCTCAGATCCCAGATGCTTTCCACGTCCTGCAGGTACATGGCCAAACGCTCAAGCCCATAGGTGATCTCAATCGACACCGGCTTGCAATCGATGCCGCCGCACTGCTGGAAATAGGTGAACTGAGTCACCTCCATGCCATCGAGCCACACCTCCCAGCCCACCCCCCAGGCACCCAGTGTTGGCGACTCCCAGTTGTCTTCCACGAAGCGGATGTCGTGATCAGCAGCACGGATCCCCATCGCTTCCAACGAGGCGAGGTAGGTCTCCTGAATGCCATCCGGAGAAGGCTTGATCAGAACCTGGTACTGGAAATAATGCTGTGCTCGATTGGGATTGTCGCCATAGCGACCATCGGTGGGGCGACGACAAGGCTCGGGATAAGCCACGGCCCATGGCTCCGGTCCGATCGCTCGCAACACCGTGTGCGGACTCATGGTTCCTGCGCCCTTTTCCGTGTCGTAGGGCTGCAACAGCAGACACCCCTGCTCGGACCAGAACCGGTTGAGAGTGCTGATGATGTCCTGAAAATGCATCCGTGCGCTGGAGCCAATCCGATGCATTCTCGCGTCAGAGCCGCCTGGGCAGCTCAGCTCAGGGAAAGGCAGCGACGCAGATGGGCGATCGCGTGATGGCGATGGGGATGACTGCGCCCCGGGCCCATGGTGCCCAGCCAGAAACTGCCATCACCCTGAAAGACCAGAACGGGTTTGCTGGCTCCTTTGCCGTGGGTTTCCAGCAGCGACATGCACAGCTTTTCGGCCACCTCTGCCCCCCTGGGGCGAGAGCGCAGACGGCGCAGAACCGGATCCACCTGAGAGAACGAAACGAAGGTGGCCTTCTGTGAGTCGGTGACCAGGATCATCCCGTCCAGCCACTGGACTTCATCCAGCAAATCCTCAATGGAGGACAGCAGAGACGGCAATGGAAAGGCCATGCGTTTCTCCCCCGCTTCTTAATCATTCCTTCATAGTTCATCGGTCTCACCTGTCGCAAGCGAGGTGCGTCGGGGGATGAAGGGTTCAGGCCCAAACGGTGAGAAGGCCCATCAGGCCTCCTGCCACTGGGCGATGGCAGGCTTCGCGGAAACCGGCATCGAGAGCCAGCTGTTGCTGAACAGCACCATCGGGGAAACGCTTCAGGCTCTCCTCCAGATAGGCGTAGTGCTCGGCAAGACCAGCCCGAGATGCAACAGGAACCACCACTCTGCGCAGGTAAGTGCGTTGGAACACAGCCGCAGCGGTGCCAGATGGCAGTCGGTTGAAATCCAGCAGACCGGCCCGGCCTCCATCACGCAGCACGCGCCGAAGCTCCCGCAGGCCCGCGGCTGGGTCGGCAAGATTTCGTAATCCATAGGCCATCAAAACCCCATCGGCGCAGGCATCCGACATCTCCAGATTCAGAGCATCACCCTGTTGCCAATGCACCGGCAGCCAGGGTTCGCGCGCTGATCGTTGGGCCGCAATCGCCAGAGGTGCAGCAGCCGCATCCACACCAACCACGCTGCCTCCAGGTCGCAAACGGCGTGCCAAAGAGAGGGCTAAGTCACCCGTTCCGCAACAAAGATCCAACCATTGCTCTCCAGGCTGTGGTGAGAGCTGCAGCAGCATCTCTCGCTTCCACAGCCGATGCAGCCCGAGACTGAGCCAGTCGTTCAGCTTGTCGTAGCTGGGCGCAGCATCATTGAACAACTGTTCAACGGCTTCAGCATCGCCGGGCTTCAAAGCGTCAGGCCACTGAGCGTCATGACCATCACCGTGGCGAGTCCGACGGCGGCTGAACACACCATGCAGCCGGCCAGCATGAGCGAGAACTCGCCCTGATCCATGGCGGCTTGCATCAACTGAAGCGCCCAGCCGACAAGAGCGACCACCACAAACACCAGCAAGATGCCAAGTGGCAGCACCCAACTCGTTGGGATCAAGGGCTGAACAGAAAAAACCGTCAGTGCCTCAAACGTGGAAAGCAGGAGATGCACTAAGGAAATCCAGCCGCGCAGAACAGTTCTTTACACATTAAAAGAAGTCAGGCCTCAAGAGGCCGGATCATCAGGCCTCGGCTGAGCAAATCGGCCTTGATCGCCTCAACGGTGAGGATTCCGTCATGAAGGAGGGATGCCAACAGTGCAGCGGATGCCTGGCCGCCATCCGGTCCATCGTCGAGCGCTGCAGCGATGTGATCAAGACAACCAGCGCCTCCGGAAGCGATCACAGGCACAGGCACAGCCTGAGCGACCGCCCGCGTGAGCTCGAGGTCATACCCCGCCTGGGTGCCATCACCATCCATGGATGTGAGCAGGATTTCACCGGCTCCGAGTTCAGCCACTCGGCGCGCCCAGGCGATCACATCCAGGCCGGTGTTCTCACGACCACCCTTCACATAGACATCCCAGCCACCTGCCTCCCGGCGACGAGCATCAATCGCCACAACGATGCACTGACAACCGAAGCGATCCGCTCCTTCCTTCACGAGCTCCGGCCTTCGCACTGCTGAGGAATTGAGACTGACCTTGTCAGCTCCCGCCCGCAACAGCTCGGTGATGCCCTCCACGGAAGTGATGCCACCACCAACCGTGAACGGAATGGTGACCTCTTCTGATGTTCTGCGGACCATCTCCACCAGGGTGGCTCGGCCCTCATGACTGGCCGCGATATCGAGAAACACCAGTTCATCAGCACCGGCCTGGCTGTAACGGCAGGCCAGCTCAACCGGATCTCCCGCATCGCGTAGTCCGACGAAATTCACCCCCTTCACCACGCGCCCCTTGGCGACATCAAGGCAGGGAATCAGGCGCAGGGCGACCATGGCATTCGATACACGGCTGTTAAGGTGCAACGTCTTTCCAAGCCTTGCAGGTCATGCTGGGAAATGTTCTCAATCTGATCAAGCGATTAACCGGCTCAGAACCTCTTCCAACTCCGAAACTCGAGTCGATTGAGGTTGGAAGCAAAGTTCGCGTCACCCGGGTTCGTGATCGCATTCCCCAGGACATGGTTGACCTGTTGAAAAGTGATGCCTTCGGCACCGTCACCGAATTCCGCACGGTCGATGGCAAAGGCATTGGAGTGGTCGTGGAGCTGAGTGATGGGTCCAGCTCCTGGTTCTTTGAAGACGAGATCGTTGCTGCCTGAGGCCTGAATCCGTGAGTGACGCCCGACAGCTGCTCGGCATGAAAGGTGCCAGTGGCACCACCAACATCTGGAAGCTGCGTCTGCAGCTGATGAAGCCGGTCACCTGGATTCCCTTGATCTGGGGGGTTGTCTGCGGCGCTGCTGCGAGTGGGAACTACGAATGGCGTCTTGATCACGTGCTCGCCGCAATCGCCTGCATGGTGATGAGTGGCCCCCTGTTGGCGGGTTACACCCAGACCATCAACGACTACTACGACCGCGAAATCGACGCGATCAATGAGCCTTACCGGCCGATCCCATCCGGCGCGATCTCACTGGGACAGGTCAGGCTGCAGATCTGGGTGTTGCTGCTGAGCGGAATAGCTGTGGCCTGGGGTCTCGACCAATGGGCGAATCATGAAATCCCAGTGCTCTTTCTGCTGGCTGTGGGCGGATCTTTGGTCAGCTACATCTATTCCGCTCCTCCCCTCAAGCTCAAGCAGAACGGCTGGCTCGGCAACTACGCCCTCGGTGCGAGTTACATCGCGCTTCCCTGGTGGGCAGGCCAGGCACTCTTCGGTCAGCTCACCTGGGCGACCGCTCTGCTCACCCTGGCTTACAGCCTCGCTGGGTTGGGAATCGCCGTTGTGAACGACTTCAAAAGCGTGGAAGGAGATCGTGCCCTCGGGCTTCAGTCACTTCCGGTTGCATTCGGAATTGGCCCCGCAAGCTGGATCAGCGCTGGAATGATTGATCTGTTTCAGCTGCTGATGGTTGCGGTGCTGATCGCGATCGGGCAGCATTTCGCTGCTGTTCTGCTTGTGCTGCTGATCGTGCCCCAGATCACCTTCCAGGACATCTGGCTGCTGCGCGATCCCGTGGCCTACGACGTGAAGTATCAGGCGAGCGCGCAGCCTTTTCTGGTGCTCGGAATGCTGGTCACCGCTTTAGCGATTGGTCACAGCCCTCTGACCCAAGGCATGTGATCCGCACCCGTCGTCATTGGATTCTGATCGGCGGTTCAGCCATTGTGATCGGCAGTGGTGTGGCTCTGGCGCAATCTGCCGTTGTGAGTGCATTCGACGCCACGCTCCCCGATGCGCGTGGCATCAGCCGTTTCAACAGGCCCGGCACGATTACCCTGCTGGCCAGTGATGGGGCGGTGATCCAGAAGCTGGGGCCTGCAACCAGAGAAAAAATCAAACCCGGGGAGATGCCCCTGCTGGTGAAGCAGGCGTTCATCGCCGCCGAAGATCGACGCTTCTACGAGCACAACGGCGTTGATATCTGGGGAATCGGCCGGGCTCTGGTGCGCAACGTGCGCCAGGGAGCCGTGCGTGAAGGCGCCAGCACGATCACCCAGCAACTGGCACGAACAGTGTTCCTCAGCCAGGACCGCACGATCACGCGCAAGATCAAGGAAGCTGCCCTGGCCTACAAGCTCGAACGCCAGCTCAGCAAGGAGCAGATCCTTGAGCAATACCTGAACTATGTGTATCTCGGCGCCAGCGCCTACGGGCTGTCCGATGCCGCCTGGGTGTATTTCTCCAAGACACCCAATCAACTCAACCTGCAGGAAGCGGCACTGATTGCCGGCCTGCCCCCAGCTCCATCGGTGTATTCACCGCTGGTGAATCCTGATCTGGCCCTGGAGCGGCGAAGCATCGTGCTGAACAGGATGCAACAGGCTGGCTTCATCACCGCAGGCGAAGCCGAGCGGGCACGCACCAGCCCACTCGATCTCGAACCAGCCATTCCCAAATATTTCAACAGCTCAGCGCCTTACTTCACCAGCTGGGTGGCCCAGCAATTGCCTGAGCTGCTGACCCCTGAGCAAATTGAGGTTGGAGGTCTGAAGATCCGCACCAGCCTCAATCTCAACTGGCAGAAGAAAGCCCAGCAAGTGGTGAGGAAGTTTGCCCCGTTCAACACCGAGGGGGTGATCGTGTCGATGGAACCAGGCACAGGCCTGGTGCGCGTGATGGTGGGTGGCAAGAACTTCAGCAGCAGTCAATTCAACAGAGCAACCCAGGGCCTGCGCTCGCCGGGATCCACCTTCAAGCTCTTTCCTTATGCCGCCGCCCTGAGTTCGGGAGTGAAACCGGAAGACATCTTTGTGGATGCTCCTCGCTGCTGGTCGGGCTACTGCCCCAAGAATTTCAAAAACAAATACTTCGGCAACATCTCACTGGCCGACGCCCTCAAGAATTCGCTGAACACGGTGGCCGTGCAGCTTCAGGACAAAGTCGGCTTCGACTCGATCATCGGCACCGCAAACAAGCTGGGCATTGGCAATGAGCGCCCTCTGGGCAAGTACTACCCGATGGCCATCGGTGCCTATGAGCAGACCGTGCTCGACATGACTGCCGCCTATGCCGCCGTGGCCAATCGCGGGGTTTACGTGAAACCGATGGCCTTCGAAGAAATCCGCGGGCCTGAGGGCAACGTGCTCTGGAGCAGACGCATCGATGGTGAGAAAGGGCGTCGGGCCCTCGACAGCGAAGTGGCCGATGCCATGAACTGGATGCTGCAACGGGTGGTGACGGGGGGAACGGGTGCTGCAGCCCGGCTCGATGATCGCCCTGTGGCTGGCAAAACCGGCACCTCGGAAGGAGCCCGGGACCTGTGGTTCATCGGTTCAATCCCACAGCTCACCACCGCGGTCTGGTTCGGCTACGACAACAACGCCGAAACCAACAGCAGCAGCGGCGAGGCCGCGTGGGCCTGGAAACAATTCATGACCCAAGTGAAAGGCAGCTACAACGTGCAGAACTTCCCTCCCAAACCGGTGCTCAACCGCCCCTTCACAGGGCCGAAAAAGCAGAACCGCACCACAACGGGAGCCACAGCCACCGATGACAATGGGGACCAGCCATTCAGCAGCGGCGAAGCACCGACAACCGACAAACCAGCCACACCGCGAAGGCGCTACATCGCTCCGGCGGGTGGCCCGCCTGTGGATGAAAACTTCAGGCCGCTGCCGGTGCAGTGATCACAGCGGCATAAAAGCCATCGCCTCCACTGGGATCAGGCCAGCGCTGCTGTTCTGAGTTGAGCACGAGATCAGGATGGGCCTGCAGCCAGCCGTGGATCTGTTCGGTGTTCTCTGAAGGGTGGATGGTGCAGGTTGCATAAACCAGACGTCCACCCGGTGTCAGCAAAGATCGAAGTCCATCCAGAAGCTCGATCTGCAGCTTCAGCAATTCAGCCACCGACTCTTCGGTGACTCTCCAGCGAGCATCGGGATGGCGCGCCAACGTGCCCAGGCCTGAACAGGGTGCATCCACAAGAATCCGGTCAAATCGGCCCCTCCACTCCGGTCGCTCCTGCGCCAGCCGCGACGCATCGCAGGCCAGTGCCTGAATACTGCTGCAGCCCAGCCGCGCCGCATTCGCGGCCACGCGCTGCAAGCGACCGGGCGAACGATCCACAGCCCAGATCTCTCCCCCATCACCCATCAACTCAGCCAGATGGGTGGCTTTGCCACCCGGAGCAGCACAGGCGTCCAGAACGCGCTGACCAGGGCAGGGATCGAGCAACGGAGTCACCCACTGAGCCGCACGATCCTGGACGCACCAATAGCCTTCGCTGAAACCGGGCCACCTGCGCAGATCACCGGATGGCTCCAGCACCTGAAGCCCATCCGGGCAGCCTGCGATCGGAGCTGTTGCAATGCCGCGTTCGGCAAAGAGTGCTGCTGCACGATCGGGCGTTGAACGCAGGCGGTTCACGCGCAGATCGAGGGGCGGAACCTGATTGAAGGCTCTGGCAACGCGCTCAGCCTGTTCTGGGCCACACCACTGGAACAGCCCACGGCTGAGCCATAACGGCAGCGACTGCTCCTGGGCCAGAGCAGCCGCCGGCTCCGCAGGCAGAGCCAACACTTCGCCAGCCTCGCGGGCTCGCAATGCTGAACGCAACAGTCCATTCACCACCGGTGCCAGACGCGCCAACTTGCCCTGCTTGGCCAGCTCCACCGTGGTGTTCACGGCAGCGGAGGCAGGAACGCGCTCCATCCGCAGCAACTGGTAGAGGCCGATGTGCAGCAGCCAGCGCAAACGCGGCGGCTGCTTGCGGGCAGGCACTTTGCCCAAGCGATCCAGCCAGCCATCAAGCCACTGACGCCAGCGAATCGCCCCGTAGGACAGCTCCGTGACAAATCCACGATCGAGAGTCGTCAGAGGCCGGCGACGCAGAGCCCGCTCCAGAGCCACATCCGCGTAAGCCCCTGCCGCAACCGCCTCAAGAACGTCCCAGGCAACACGACGGGAGAGCAGAGCATCTCGGGAAGACGATTCAGCAGGTTGAGCCATAGATGGGCATCGCTGGCTTCAATCATCTGCCAGCAACCTGCAGAGGCAGGGCCAAGGCGCCAGCAGCAGGACAGGATTCAGCCTGAGACAACAGGCTTCAAAGACAACCCCCCAACCCTTCAATAAAAATCAGCGCGAATAGCAGAAATATTGAAAATCGCTTCAAAAAAGAAACCCAACTTCACTAAAAACGTCGATCAATTTGAAAAAAGATCTTGTTTATTTGCGAAAGCATAAGAATCACACATTTCAATCTTAGTTCGGCTCAAGACTCTCTTTGATACCAAGGTCACGTCCAAAAATTGCCATGCTTTCGTCCACCTCTGTCGCGACACAATTCGGCGGTGAACGTGCAACCAAGCAACCCGTGAAACTGCGGTCCGGATATGCAGGCTCAGCAGAAGCAGCCGATGTCGACATGGCGATTCAAGAGGCCTACAAGCATGTGTATGGCAATGCACATGTCATGGATTGTGAGCGCTCAATCTCCCTTGAAGCTGAATTGCGCGATGGACGGATCACCGTGCAGGAGTTCATCCGGGGCCTCGCCAAATCTGACTTCTATCGCAAAAACTTTTACGACTCCTGCTCTCCCCAGAGAACCATCGAACTGGATTTCAAACATCTGCTGGGCAGGCCACCTCATGATCAAAGCGAAGTGTCCGAATCCATTCAGATTCAGGCTGCAAAAGGACACGATGCGCTTGTGGACTCTCTGATTGACTCCGAGGAATACAGCCAATCCTTCGGAGCGCATGGCGTGCCCTTCGTGCGCTCCTGGCAAAACCAACCTGGATCAGCCCAGTCGGCCTTCAACCGCACTGCCGCAGTCTCTCTGGGTTACGCCTTCAGCGATAAAGCCATGGGAACAGGCTCCAGGCTTGGCAATCAACTGGCGACTGGGCGCGCCAGCAGAATCGCGTTTCCTGCCTCCGCCAGGCTCCAGTTGATGCGGATCTCCAGCAGCTGGAGAGGCAATCAGCCACCACGCTGGGCCACCCGCGTCGCAACGGTGTTCGTGATCGCAGGCGTGATCGAAGTCACGCGTTTGGTGGTCACCGTGGCCTACAGCGCCCTGAGCAACTGACCCATCTCGGCGAGCTGCCCTTCATCAGGTGACCACAGAAACCTTTTGAGGGGCAAACGGCCTTCTTGATCCACAGGAATCCCCTCAGCGATCAGAAGCTCCCGCTGTATCCAGTCGGATCCCTCGCGACTCAGGCTCATCGAGATACGGCCTTGGGCATTGACCACACGCTGCCAGGGAATGCACGACGGCAGACTCAAACGGCGCAGAGCCCAACCCACCTGGCGGGCACAGCCATAGGCACCAATCCAGTCCGCAACCTGGCCATACGTGGACAGGCGGCCCTCAGGGATGAAGGCAACCACAACGCTCACCCGCTGATCAAACGCGCGTCGCTGTGGAGACGTCATCACCCGCCGTCGACCTGACAACCAATCAGAGCACCAGCGGCACCCCCGACAGGCACACCGAACCAACGCCCGTTGCCACGCGACAGGGCAGCTCCGAGACCAGCTCCGAGCAGACCACCGATCACGCTGCCCTCAACGCAACTGTTGGTGTCTGCGTTGGGTTCCTGCCATGCAGCGCGCCGAGCCAGGCCATTCGGTCGATACAGATACTCACGGCTGTTGTCGTAGACACGGCCGTCGTTGTAGACACGCTGGCTGTTGTAAGCGCGATGGCCATGGTCGTAGCGGCCGTTGTAGCGGCCGTTGTAGCGGCCGTAGTCGTCGCGGCTATAGAAGCCTCGAGCGTGATCACCGCGATACTCATGCGCCAATAAAGGAGTTGCCGTGATCGGCAACAGGGCAGCCAGCGTCAGCATCGCCGACAGTCTCACCGGAACAGGCTGATTCATGGTGACTTCATGCATGGGCATAGCCATCCTGTTGAGGCCCACCTCTGAAGAGGTGACTGACCATCGGCGACCCTGCATCCAGATATGACTGGGCTCAGCCAGCTGCTCCAAACAGCGCTCCAATCAAGGCCAACAGCTTGCGCCAGGCAACGACAACAGGGGAATTGAGCAACCAACCCAAAAGCAGCCAACACCAACCCAGCACCTATGCGTTGCAGGATTCGGAAATTCTGGAGCTGCTTGCTGGCTTGCCTCAATCAACGATGGGGCGCCGCTATGGCTTCGCCTTCCAGTTGATGGCCACCTACGGCCTCCGAGCCGCTGAGCTGCGTTACCTGCAAGTCCGCAATCAGGAGAGCGAGCTCTGGCTGCGTGCAGGACGCCATGGCACTGAACACAGGGGGCGCAGCCAGGAATCCTGCAAGCTTGAAGCTGTACCGGTTGTGAACACCCACGGCATCACTCAGGAGTGGAATCTGGTGGGCCGAGTCGCCCTGGGCGAGCGACTGCCACCTCTCGGCAGCGACTCGGAAGCAAGTCAGCACCTGGAGTCGTATCTCAACGACAGGCCTGTCTGGCGAGAGGTTCAGAACAAAGCATGGCGATCAGGAGAGCAGGCCATGAGTGACAGCTTCAGGCAGCGCTACGCCTGCGCAGCCAAGCGCCTTTGCAGTGCAAATCAGAGTATTGATGAACAGCTCTGATCGGATCAGTCGAGATCGTTTCAGCATCACATCGGCATAATGGTGGATGACAACACCGGTCTCAACAATGCCAGAACCAAGCAATATCCAACGTGTCGAGTTGATTAACTACAAAAACGACGCTGGAAAGGAACTTTTGGGTCTTGGCGTTGAACTCTCTGATGACCCAGAAGGCGGGATCAAAGTACGCATCTTGATGGATCCGCAAGTGGTGAGCGGCGTCACCGTCACTCCACTCCAACAAAGCAGTTGCTGCGGATAAATCCATCATCTCAACCGACCCAATCAGGCGGTTCAGGGTTGAGCTCTTTCAACAAGAGTTCAACCATTGGCAACGATTTTATTCGGCCTTGAACGAGAAGCAATTTCCACAAGACGACACATCAATCGTCTTCCCAGCCAGAAAAAATCCTCCTCCAGACAGTGACTCCTGATAGTCGATCACCATTTCAGAAAACAACCGGACTTGCTCCGCCTTGGAGTAGAGCGTCACTCCAGATTCCCTGGAGATTGGCTCGCCTGAATGGCGGCCTGCCTTGAACACAATCGCGTAATCCGAACAGCCTCCAGACACCACTTCGGCGTGCATTTCACCGGGGCTGCCGGCAACAGCGGATTGACGCATGAGCTCCAGAGCCGCATTCGACGTCAAGATCGTGCCCATCCCAGATCCCTCACTCTGATTAGTGCTACCAGCTGAAGCCGCCTTCAGCCGCCGGCCATGACATGGGCTTTTGTAGCAAATGCAACGAGGTGTCAGCAGGATGCCAATGCGGCTTGCATGCAAATCTGAGCAATGCCCCCGTGGCTGCCAGCAAGCCTCCGCGCCTGCAGCTCTCTCAGTGATGCCGATCCTTCCCCGCAGATTTCAGCGTCTGAAGCAGGTTCTGAACTGCCGGATGGCGGATCTCACCGTTCTGGTGGAGCACGTGGAAAAGCCCCACAACCTCTCGGCCATCCTGCGCAGCTGTGATGCCGTGGGGGTTCTGGAAGCCCATGCCGTCAGTTTCAGCGGACGGCCCCGCACCTTCAACAGCACTGCCCAGGGCAGCCAGCGCTGGGTGCCGCTGCATGACCATGCGGACATCGGCAGCGCCGTACGCCAGCTCAAAGAGCAAGGTTTCCGGCTGTATGGAACCAACCTGGGCGTGAATGCGCGCGACTACCGCGACTGCGACTTCACAGGCCCCAGCGCCTTCGTTCTCGGAGCGGAGAAATGGGGGCTGACCGAAGACGCCACGGCATTGATGGATCAGGCGGTCTTCATTCCAATGCGTGGCATGGTGCAGTCGCTGAATGTGTCAGTGGCCACGGCCACACTTCTGTTTGAGGCGCTCAGACAACGCCAGGCAGCTGGGCTCGCCCCCCTTGAAGGTGAAGGAATTCCTGCACATCAATACGCCGCCCTGCTGTTTGAGTGGTGCTACCCGGAGGTGGCGAGCTGGTGCCGAGAGCAAGGCCGCAGCTATCCGGCCCTCTCAGACGACGGTGAAATCCTCGAGGAGATGCCGCGCACAGCCAAGCTGCGCTGCTGAACCGAATCCAGGTCTCTAAGACCTGATTCAGAACGGCATCAACACATCCTTGCTGCCTTGCCTGCGCTCCATCACGGGATGGTTGCGACGCGCTGCAGGCAGTCTCAGGGCAAACACCAGAGCCAGCAGCTCCAGCGGCAGGCTGCGGCCGATGAACAGAACCACAAGCCCAAGGGCGATCGCCAACATCTGTTCCAGCAGACCGATCACATCATCGGGGTTACTGCGGCCCGATACCCACAGCGTCACCATCAGCGTCAGCAGAGCGAGCGTGGCCCAGAACGGCATGGTCTGATCGGTTCCGTTGGTTTATTTTGCCGCGTCCCGCCCCGTGCTGCTCACCCAGGCTTCAAGACCCTCACCCAGAAACGACAGACCCAGCACCAGCACGAACATCGCCAGACCTGGATAGAGGGCCGTCCACCACACACCGGTGGGCACAGCCGCAAGCGCGAGATTGAGATCACTGCCCCATTCCGGCACCGTTTCCGGCAGACCCAAGCCGAGAAAGCCAAGGCCACCCAGCACCAGCACCGCATCGGCCGCGTTGAGCGTGAGCAGCACCGGCACCGAGGTGATCACGTTGCGCAGCAGGTAACGGCGCAGGATCCAGACCGGGCCGGCACCGAGCGTGCGCGCTGCCTCCACAAACAACTCGGCTTTCACCTGGGCTGTCTGGTTGCGCACCACCCTGAAGTACTGGGGGATGTACACCACGCACAACGCCGCAGCGGCGTTGGGAACCCCACGCCCCAACAGAAACGCCAACACCACCGACAACAACAACACCGGCAAGGTGTAGAGCGTGTCCATCAGCAGCACGAGCACGCGATCCACGGCTCCCCCCAGATAGCCGCTCACCATGCCCAGGGGCACACCGATCACCAGCGCGAAGGTCACGGCCAGGAGCACAACCTGCAGGGCCACACCGCTGCCCTGCAAGGTGCGCACGCAAACGTCACGTCCCAGACGATCGGTGCCGCACCAATGCGCCATCGAGGGAGGCGCGTAGATGGGATTGTCCAAGCCAGCATTGGGATCCGGCAGCAGGCCAGCCGCCAACAACACAGGTGTAAGCAGCGCCACGAGGCCATAGATCGCCACGATCACCAGGCCCCAGCGGGCCATGCGAGCCGAAAGGCTGGGACGGGGAGTGCCCAGAGGGGAGGCGGCAAAACTCACAGAGGAGCGCAATGCTGATCAAGCGCATTCTTGCCCGACTCCCCGACCGAGAGCAGGATTGGAGCATGAACCGTTCCGGCCACTGGCGCTCGCGCCTGACGGGCACCATGCTCGGCCAGCTGCAACTGGCCACCTATGCCGCGGTGCTGCTCGGCTTCACCGGTGCCACCAGCACTGGTCTGTTGCTGAGCGAACGCAGCAGGCTGCGCGGAGGAGAAGCAGAGCTGCTCGCCGCATCGGCGTCACTCGCTGATCGCCTGGAGAGCCAAGCCGTTGAGGGCGATCAAAGCGAAACGTTGATCCTGCAGGAACTTCAGGATCACTCCAGCGTGCGCACCAACCTCTGGCTGGAACAGCCCGATGGGCAGGTGATCACACCCGGTCGGGCCTATCGCCCGATCCCGGCGGCACTGCTGCAGGCCGCGGTTGAAGCGAACCCACTGCGGAAGCAAGGCCAATCGCATCTGATCGTGCTGCAGGAGCGGGAATACCTCACCCTGCTGGACCGCCAGCTGGCATCCGGTGATCTGCTCTGGAGCAGCACGGAAATCTCAGGCCTGGGCCCCGCTCAGAGCGAGTTTCTGGCCTGGATGATCTTGATCTGGGGCAGCTCTCTCAGCGCCTCATTGCTGCTTGTCAGCTTGCTGGTCAAGCGGATCACCAAACCGTTGCAGGAACTCAGCAGTCGCAGCGCCGAGCTCACTGCCGAAGGCCTGCAGACTGCCGCCTTGCCAGTGCCCAAGGGACCGCAGGAACTCAGCCAGCTCACCCGCACCTACAACGACCTCACAGAGCGACTGGCCCAGTCCTGGAGCCAGCAGCGTCAGTTCGTGAGCGCGGTGAGTCATGAATTGCAAGCGCCGCTGACCGTGGTGACGGGCTCTCTCAAACGCGTAATCCGTAAGGCACCGGAGCTGGAGGCACCACTGGTTCAGCGCCTCCATGACGCCGAAGAGGAGACGATCGGCATGCAGCAACTGCTCAATGACCTGCTCGACCTCTCACGCAGCGATTCCGGGCGATTGCAGGTGAAACAGGAGCCCGTGGATCTACGGCCCCTACTTGAAGAAGTGGTTCGCGCCCAGGGAACAGCCCTGGAGCGTGAACTCAGCCTGGAGCTGCCAGCAGAAGGCAGCTCCACCACAGCGCTCGGCGATGCCGCAAGACTCCGCCAGGTGGTGCTCAACCTGATCGAGAACGCTCACAAGTACTCACCCACTGAGCAGCCGATCCAGCTGCGCCTGCAATCGGGCCTCAACGACCTGATGCTTGAGGTGGAAGATCGAGGCATCGGCATTCCCCTGCAAGACCAGGCCTACGTGTTCGATCGCTTCCACCGAGGTGCCAACACCACCGGACAAAGCGGCAGCGGAGTTGGGCTGTCGGTGGTGAAACTGCTGCTGGAGGCGATGGGTGGCAGCATCAGGGTGAGGAGTGAACCCGGCATGGGCAGCTGCTTTCGCATTCAATTGAGGCGAGCCCCTTGATTCCCTACCTGATCCTGATCTCACTGCTGGTGCCGGCCAATCTCTGGGCGTCGATCACACCGCATCTACACAGCGATCTGAGCATGCGCTTGTTGCACGGCGTTTCAACCGTGGTGTTGCTGCCTCCCCTGTTCAGCATGTGGCGTCAACGCCGGCAGATTCAACGGCTACCCGCCCTGCTGCTGGCCAGCTTTTCCCTGGTGCTGATCGTGGTCAACACCCACATCGCCGCCGTCGGCATGGGTGTTCGCTTCGGCTGGATTGATCACCTGTTTCTGGCGATCGCCTGCCTGGCCGTGCTGGCCTTCTATCTGCTTAGTGATACGGAAGATGAGCTCCCTGAACAGGAGACGCGCACCTCCTGAACAACAACATCTTCACGACGGCCGGCAAACATCTGAACCACACCTGATGCCAAAGCCAATCAGGTTTTAACCAGCACTCGCTATTCATTCACGCCACAACCTGAAGAGATCGACAACGTCCTCAAGACGTCAAGCCGCCAGTCGACTACGCAGTGTTCGTGGTTCACCGGACCCTGACGGCAATTGCTGTTCGATCTCCAACTGCAGAACAGGCAACTGCGGGTGCGGGCTTGCCGTAAATCCAGATCCCCTACCAAGGGGGAGCGCATCCAGCAGGACACGATTCTGGAAAGCGCCCCGAACATTCGGCACGCCATCCAGGCTGTAGGCCGGACCACAACGCATCAACACCTGCCCGCGCCAGATCGCATCCGGAGCAGAACCCACCGAATAGACGATCGCGCCCTCACCGCGCGCCTGTGAGTCATCTGGCTGCGTTGCAATGGCCAGAATCGGGCGGCGGCCGCTCATCCGGCAGGGCCAACGATTGGAGATGGATGGATTCACCATCCAGCCAAAGGCCAGTCCCAGTTCCTCGCGAATCAACTTCAGACTGCGGCGCTGACGAGACGTTTCACTGAGACGCACGGCCATTGCCCGACCCAGCCGAAGATCAGCGCCGACCAAGCGCAGCACCAGCGCACAAAACAGCGTGCCCAGGCTCAGAGCCAGCAGGAGCTCCAACAGCGTGAATCCAGGAGCGTTTCTTGCTTGACATCGCCCTCGCTTCATCTCACCCCTCCTGAATCCTCGGACGGCAGAGAGTGCTGCGGGGGGCCTCACCCAGAGGGGGAGGACCTGCCCGGTAGGTGCCAACCCTGCTCACACCCAATGGCAAACTCACCACCAGGCAGAGACTTCGGCCCACGCGCTCATGGCTGAGCACGGTGGTGCCTCCATCCAGCAGCAAGCCATTGGCCGACACGCGAATCACATCCGGCAGATTGGTCTGCACACGAATCAGCCCCTGATGAAAAGCTTCCTGCAAGGCCAGGCCAACCCCTGAGCAAGGAGCCAGCTCACCCGGCAAAGCCTGTTGTTCTGGTTCCATCCAGGCCTCGCTGCCAAGGCTGATCCCGCAGGCCTGCTGGGTCCGTCTCGCGGCCAGACGGGCCCGTTCCAGACCGAACTGCAAGCGCCGGGCCGCCGCATCCAGCTGCAGCTGATCACGATGAGATGCACTGTTCGGCAAGGTCAATGAGGCGATGATCCCCACCACAGCAACCGTGACCATCAGCTCCACCAGGCTGAACCCCGCACTCAAACGCCTCATGAGTTGCAGAGCCCATAGGCCGCTGGACTGAACAGCTGTCGGCGCTGCAACAGCACCTCCGCATCCCCATCCAGAACAGACAGCTCCTGCCAGATGCCGAGCTGATCAGAATCCACGACCCATCGCCGCTTGATGCCCTGAGGCAATGGCAAAGCCTGATCCGACGCAGCAGCGAGAGCCCGAACATCCAGCAGGCATGGATGCAAACCAGACTTCAACAGACTGAGCTTGGAGCCCTGCAGCTTCAGCCAGCGATGGCTGGCCAGCTGCACGAGCGCCAGCTCATCAGCCTGCTCCTCCAGCTGATTGCTCTGTTGCCAGATCACCGTCGCCCGATTCCAGGCTCCAACGGCAGCACTGCTGCTGCTGACCAAAAGGAGTGATGAGATCAGCACCTCCGCCAGGCTCATGAGAGGGGCTCCGCTGCATCACGTCCGATCAGCTGAACCTCACTGATTCCCAGGATCTGAACCCCATCGGCAGCAAGCTCAACCCTGAACCTGGCGCGACGACCATCCGCCAGCTGCAAGCGCAAATCCCCCAACCCGGGAGCGGGTTGCCAAGACAGCAGCCGCCAGGGCTGATCAGCCACCATTCCCTCGAACAGAAAGCTGGGCTCAGCGCCGGAGCAGCTGTTCTGTCGCGAGGCCCAGTCAACAGACGGCCACAGCAGCAAACAGGCCTCTGCGCCGCGGGCCGCGGTCGTGAACGCCTGGGCCGCTGAGCGCAACTGATCGGCCACCTTTTCACGCTGAATGGCAGCCTGCAAGCGCAGGCGTCCCTGCAGGCTGAGGGTGTGAATCGAAGCACTGCTGAGCAACAACAGCGCAGATGCAGACAAAGCCAAGGGAAGAACAAACCCTGTCGCGCGCAGCCTCCGTGTTGCTGGGAGACGCTGTCGAGATCCCGGGAATAACACAGCGGTGTTTCACGACTGCAGCGAGCATTCCCCCGGATGGGTGATGTGGAGTCCAGATGATTCGGAAATGATGCAGATACAGAAGAGAGGGAGCAGCAGATATGCGCAGCTCAAGCGTGAAGACCAGCAGCAGCCGCTTGCTGGTTGTTGATGACGATCCTGAACTGCTCTTGCTGCTGAAGGACGAGCTCACCGAGCAGGGGCTGAACTGCAGCAGTGCCAATTGCGGCAGTGATGCTCTGCTGATGCTGAGGCAGGAGAGCTTTGATCTGGTCCTGCTCGATTGGAACCTGCCGGATTTCGATGGCACCGAGATCTGCCGGCGTTTACGCAGCAGCAACGACACCACACCGGTGCTGATGCTCACAGCCCACGACGACGTGGACGATCGAGTGCAAGCGCTGGATCTGGGTGTCGACGATTACCTCACCAAACCCTTCGAGCTGAAGGAACTACACGCCCACGTGCGGGCTCGCTTGCGCCGAAGCCAGTTCGCAAACTCTGAACGCATCCAGGACAGCCTCAGTCTTGGAGATCTGCACATTGACCTGGTCCAACACCAAGTCCGACGAGGCGATCGTGCGGTGTCTCTCTCGCAGCGGGAATTCGATCTGCTCGTCTACCTGATCAAGCACCAAGGGGAAGTGCAGCCCCGGCAGCAGATTCTGGAAGCCATTTGGGGGCAGCCATTCGTGGGCGACCCGAACACGCTGGATGTCTACATGGGCTACATACGCCGCAAAATTGAGAGCCCCGACCAGCCAGCTCTGTTACACACCGTTCGCGGCGTGGGCTTCATGGCTCGGCTTGCGACCGAAGGTCCTGATCAGGGGCAATCCTGAAACGGAGCTGAAGGTCGGCGCCGCCTCCATCGGCATCAGCAATCACCAGATCTCCCTGCATGGCATGCATCAGCTGATCAGCAAGCGCCAGGCCAATGCCGGATCCCTGGCTGCCAACGGCTGTGGAACCCCGCTGGAAGCGTCGCAACACAAGATCCCGTTCATCAACGGGGATCCCTGCCCCCTGGTCGATCACATGCAACACCATCTGGTCGCCGACCTGCTCTGAGGTCATCCGCACAGAGCCCTGGCTGTAGAGCAGAGCGTTCTCCAGCAGCACATCCAGGCACTCCTGCAGTCGCACACGGTCGGCAGTGATCTTTGGGTGGGGCTGACTGGGGGGTTGAGGTATGAGCAGGCGATCCGTTGCTATCGGCAGTAGCCGTTCATAGGCCAACAGCAACTGCTGATCGGGATCCACAGGCATCAGCTGTAGATCCAGCCGCGCGGAATCACTGCGGGCCAGATCACGCAGCACCTTCAGCAGCTGATCCATGCGCTTGGCCTCCAGACGGATCGAGGCGGCTGAACGCTCAGCCGCTGGCGGAAGGCTCTGGCGCCGAAGCCGCTGTGAATGGCCAAAGATCACCGTGATTGGGGTGCGCAATTCATGCGACACAGCATTGGCAAAAGCGCGTTCATGCTCCCAGGCCTCTGCCAGGCGCAGCTGAAGGCTGTTGAAGGCCTGTGCGATCGAACGCAACTCCCTGGGCTGCGACCCCGGATCCACAAGGTCGGCGCCAAGGTTGCTGGTGTTAAGACCCTGCAGCTGACGATCGAGATCCTGCAGGGGCTGCACCAGGCCCCGCCGCAACACCAACCGCAGCAGCAGTGAGGTGAACAGGATCGACACCAAGGCTGCTGCGATCAGAAGCCGCTGGCTGGAGCGCTGCTTGGCGAGCGATTGCGCAACGTTCTGACGAACCAGCAGCAATCGACGTTCGCCTGTCGATAACACCAGCGGTGACCGGCTCACCAGCCATTGCTGCCCTGCTGGGCCAGCCTGGAGCTGGGGTTCCTGCTGCGGACCGGAAGCCATGAGTGAAACCTGCAGACCCCGGCCTTGCCAGGGAGCTGAAAAAAGCTGTGGTTTCGCTGTCGCAACACGCTGCGTCAAAGCTGTAACCAGCTGCCGGTGACCCTGCTTGCGCTGCAGATCCGCGAAATCAGCATGAATCACCAGCAACACGATGTAGCCGGCAATCACGCTGAATACGGATGTGGTCTGCAACCACACCTGCAGAGAAGGCAGCGACTGGCGTTTCAACGAGTGAGAGAAACCCTAAGAACGTTCTTAGAGAGCTCTAGCGGATCTCACCGTCGCTGACCATCAAAACAAGAGATGGTGAATGAGTGAGCACCACAGGTGCCGATTCAACATTCACCTTTAAACAACGATGACTTCTCTCAACTCCATGCTTGCTCGAAAGCTTCTCAATAAGAAGGGTAAAAAGCAAAACGGTTTCACACTGATTGAGCTAATGGTTGTTGTGGCCATTGTTGGGATACTGACAGCTGTCGGCCTACCCCAGCTAACAAAAGCCCAAGACGAAGCAAAAGACGCTGCAGCTAAAGCCTCCCTCTCAAGCGCAGCAAAAGAGTGCAGCTTGTCATTGATACTCAATGGCGACGATACTGATTACAATTCAGTAGCAGCAGCCGGAGCGAAGGCGGGGTCAGGATGGGCTACAGAAGGAGTGTCTGGAGATTGTGCCTTAAATGAAACTCTCACTGGAACATCTACAACTGGTAATACATTTTCAGTTAAGTTGACAGGCTCAACACCAGGCCCAGTACTGTGAGGATGAGATGAATATCATATCTACAGTAGTAGGCATCACAATCATGGGAGCTGCTGCTCCCTCTGTGATGCAGATGTCGCTTGCACCTTTACAAGCACAAAAAAGAGCTCAAAACTTTGCTGAAGTCGAAGCTGTCGTGGTTACCTACGCAGCAGAGGCAGAAGCCAATCAGTCTCTACCCAACATACCTGATAATTATAGCTGCTCTGTCTCTGAACCAGAGAACAGCGTCTATAAAATCTCTTGCCTTACTGGCAATGGTGAATACGACATGAAAGCCACTCGCGCTTTCCGCATTCTTCCTGAGATTGACGACGGTGGAAGTGGAGGAAGGAATTATCAATTCCCATCTCCTATTAATTTCAGTGGCCATGAATGCCATACCTGGCAAGAATGGGGAACTGGAACAAATGCTTATAATCAAAGCACGCAAACCTGGGTCGGCAAAAGCTGTGTACCTCCCGAAATAAGGAGTAGAACTGCATACTTAGCCAGCAACCCTGACAGCTGGCTTTATGACATCAACAATCATAATGGCTGGGGGGACCACCCCAACTACTGACACTCAAAAGCCTGGCCTAACAGCCAGGCTTTTCATTGAAATAGAAATTCATGCAAGAAAAGCGAACATAAAAAGACCATCAGCAAAAATTAAATCTTCAAAACTACAGCAACAAAAAGGTTCGCAAAAGGAAATTACAGTAACAAACAACAAGTACAAAACCCAACAAAAGCATCAGCGGTAAATTGCTAATTACCAGAAGATCGGCAGCCATCCAATCTCAACAGATCAAAACGGGAGAGGTTCCACATTTATATTCGCCATGCCTTCCGGACAAAAGCCTGCAACGTATCAAGATATTAAAATATCAGGACAGAAGTGGCGACAGATATCCAACAGATAACTTCACAGAGGCACCCTCACTCCGCGGTACATTGAGAATTGGGACCAAAACTTAAGCCTTTCTTTCCCCCATACCGGGCAAAAAGAGTGATGGTGAGATGGTAAGCGCCACCGGTGCGACACAACCATCCACCATCAGACCAGCCATGACCACTCTCAACAGCCGGCTGCAGCTGGCCATGCTCAACCGCAAGAAAGGACGCAACGCCCTTGAAAAAGGCTTCACCCTTGTGGAGCTGATGATCGTGATCGTGATCGTTGGCATCCTGTCGGCTGTTGCGCTGCCCAACTTTCTGAATCAAACGTCGAAAGCGAAAGCCACAGAATGCACCTCGAAAGGCGGAACCATCATGGGCTTGGTTGCCGCAGATGCTTTGGATAGCACTGCAAAAGGGACTGCCACCCTCACTGCTCTTGTGACTCAAGAGAATACGAATTCAGATCTTTGTACCTTCACTTCTGGCGGACTTGTTGGAGATGTTTATAAATTAACCGTAGAAGGAAAAACAGGAAGTGATCTGGAGGGTGAATACGACGGTGCTTTTTGTGTAGATTACAAAACAGGCAAAAAAGGCCAAGCGACCACGAATACTGGCACTCCACCCACAGCACCAACCTGCGCATAATCGAGCATCGAATCATTGCATGGCGGCCTTAAATGGCCGCCATTCATTCAGACAATAAACAATAAACTTTTCACAAAGCAGGCAATAACATCGCAATCGTAAGCTCCGCATGAGTTAAAATAAGATACGCATTTCTCGGAATTAAAGTATCAAAACTCTTTAAAGAGCAGAAAATCCAAACACTTATAAAACCTATATCAAACAATCTCAGTCAAGCGAAATGACGAAAGAATCAAAAAAACTTAGACTCGGAATGACCAATCTCAGGTCAAACCTTTCCGCAAATGAAGCGGGGATCACCTTGGCATTGGTTGTAGCGGCAGGGTTAGTTCTCACAATCGGTGCCATGGTTCTTTCTGCAAGAAGTTTCAAGAATCTGGCGGGATCGATCAGACTTGGACAAAGCAGAGAGGCACGTAAAATCGCCGAGAGCGGCATGGCCAAAATCCTCGACAATCTCAACAAGAACTATTCATACCTACTGATTGAGAATTGCGAAGTGGTCAACAATTCCCCATCACAGCTTTTGGATTCTCCAGAATGCAGCGGTTGGCAAGAAGCTGGAAGCGGAGTTGCTGTTAAAGGAACGTTCGAACAACGCGGATCTGTCTGCTCTGGAGTGAAGCTACCTGCGTCCTCAATTATGAGTAGTTTGTATGCACTTGATTCAGGATACACAGCTACGTCAGACGTGATAGGAAAATACAGGCTGATAGATTATCAATTTATTGGCGATTCTTATCAAGGTGGCGTAGCAACAATCAAAGTTCAGGGTCAAAGAATATCGAAAGATGGAGGTACTCCAACAATCACAGCTTCCGCAATGATTGAGAAGGAGGTCACTATTGCACCAAAGTGCTGCGATGATGCACCCTATGCAAATTTGGAACGATGCGGTGCGAGTCGTAAAGGTTCCACCACTGAGTGTGATAAGTACTCCGATAGTGAGCGCTCCGGCAGAAAAGGGCAATCGGAGCGTGAAAAGAAATCCGGGAGTAGCGATCAAGGCCCAGATAGCCAGAAGTACCCCGACATTGATTATCAAGGTCCAGACAATCAAACTTACTCAGGTGGCAGTTATCCAGGGCCAGACAGTCAAACGTACTCGGGCGGCAGTTATCAAGGTTCCGACAGTCAAACGTACTCGGGCGGAAGTTATTCAGGACCCGGCAATCAAACATACTCGGGCGGAAGTTATTCAGGGCCCGGCAATCAAACATACTCTGACAACAGTAATCAAGAAACTGACAATGAAAAGTACTCCGACAGTAGTAATCGTGGCCGCGACAGTGAAAAGGACTCAGATGGCGACAAGCAGTCTGGTACCAATAAAGACTCCGATCGTGAGAGCTGTGAAAAAGAGAAACAGGCTTCCATTCGAGAGTTTGCTGCCATTGGAACAAACAAATGGAATCTCATTCAGCTGAAGGATTAAGCCATGGATACCAAGGAGTTTCACAAGCAACTGGGTTTTAGCCTGATTGAAGTCCTTGTTTCCATTTTAATCATAGGAATCTTAGGTTCATTAAGCCTTGTCAATCTGAATCGTACGACCAAGAGTGAAAAACTGAAGACAACAACAAGATCACTTGAAAACTGGATTAATGATCAACGCAACATCGCCATGCAAACCGGTCATAGCTGCAGTGTTTTAATTAATCCAAGCACAACAGAAATTACAAGCCAGAGGGCCTTTTCGTCATCTCCAACAGGGTGCGCTTCCCTAACTCAGATGCCATCGACATTTGATTTTGAGGAAATATATGGTGCCGATTTTAACAAACTAACGGTCACAGTCACGCCATCTCCGTCTCTGGCAAGCGCGAAGAGTGGCGTGACTTTTTCATATCGAGGATTCAGCGAAAATTTAAATCTCGCATCCAATGAAGAACTTATTCTGCGACTGAACTACACGGGGGTCACGGCACAGAGATGTATCAAAGTGGTATCTCCAATTGGCCTGATCCGTGACGGCTATGCAGTCAATGCAACTTCAAACTGTAAATTTGATGGAGCATCTTAAATTGAAAAAATCCTTACTGATCACACCATCGAGGCAAAAAGATGCAGGATTTACTCTTACTGAATTGATTGTTGCCTCCGTTATCGGAATTGTGATCGCAGCAACAACAGGAATAGTAATTTTAGAAAATGCCAAATCAAACGCTCGTGCTGAGGCTAGTCAGAGGCTCAGAGAAGACTGGAAAAGAGCAACAGCATTAATTGAGTCTGAGATTGCACTAAGTCGGTCGACTGAATCTACAAATCTCACACTTAGCAAGCAAGAAAAGCTTGACTGCCCATTTTTAACAAGTAGCGGGCAATTAAGAATTCGCGTGCGACTACCAGGCAACATCCCTAATATTCTTTATGGTGTTGAAGCAATCAAAAATTTGCCACCTGACCAAGTTGATCAATGGATTGGAGGACAGGAAGGGGGAGTCTTAATCCGATGTGGCCCGCAACTCACGATTACAGCTACAGGCAGCGGGGATTATCTGGAGACAACTCCTTACCAACAGTCCATTATTCTCGACGACCTGAACGTTGCAACAGACACGGGATTAGAGGCATCTGGAGACGGCAAATTACTGAACTTTGAAATTATCATGAAAGGCGATAATGTGAATTTGAAATCAACCAATAAAAATCGATACCAATTAGGTAGTGGCGCTTTTTCGCGTGTCAATGAGCTGCCCATCGTCCCTCAAATGCAAAGCGTCTGCAGCATTATCTGCAAAAACCCTGGCCAGCCTTGCGACACAGTGAAAAACAGCAGCGTCATTACACTTCTACCTACTTCTCCAAAAACATATATCGTTCCATCAAGCACAACATTAGGTGCAAAAACAACCACTATTTGCACGAATCGTGCGGTATCCATCGGGAATGCAATTGTAGGCAAAGACGCTAACTACGTGATCGATGCCAGCCCAACACCAACACAGGTTGTCTCCGGCGGAGTCAAAATTATTGGAGGAAATGATGGCCGGAATTTTCTGTTTGGCACGAAATTGGCCGATTTCATCAATGGTGGCCCCTATGACGATGTCTTAGTGGGCAGAGGCGGAAACGATACGTTCAGCGGAAATGACGGTGATGACAGCTTCCTCCCATGGGGCTCAATGCAAGACATATCGGATTCCTCTTCAAATATCAGGGTCGATGGCGGACTTGGATTAGATCGTGTCTACTTCAACGGAGTCGCCGGGTCGTTCGCCGGATTGAGTGCATGCCAAAGCTCCCAATGCACGATAAAAAGCATTCACCAGGGAGGAAAAGCTGTATTAAAAAACATCGAACTACTAATCTTCGAAGACACAACTAAACGCTTGAATTAAAAGATTACACCCAGTCAAAAGCAATCAAATAACACAGCGCGCCAAAATCTGTCCAACCCGGAGTAGGCCACAAGCCATAATAGCTCGCCCAGAGCTTAACTCTGATAAAGCAGAATTCAGGATAAGGAACTAATTACTCGCCAAAATGCGGCTCAATTTGAAGTATTCAAGCATAGGCCTGAATTGGGAAGTCAGCCTTTACTGATCGCTGTGAGCAACATCACAGCTGCGGTTGAGGCAGATCATCATGTCAACAGCCCAAACCAGAGATGGTAAGCGCATCGGAGGGACTGACTCTCCACTGCTGCTCCATCCATGGCCAACACCGAACTCAGCCTTAACCACATCAGACAGGCAGGCATCAAACGAGTTCAGCAAAAAGCCAGGAAAAATGGCTTCAGCATGCCAGAGGTCCTGGTTTCATCATCAATCCTGATGCTGGTAGTTGCTGGCACTGCACAAAGCCAACTCAACTCTGTGATCCACACCGTTGACGCAGGCGAACAAAACGCCGTCCAAGCACGAATTTCAGAAGATCTTGATGCACTGAAGCGAGAAGCATTTCGTTGGCAGTGCACAAACGGAACATCCTGCACTGGCAAGGTGCAGTTTGAAGACATCCCAATGCGCTACAACACAACCCATGCAGCACTGAAAGCTGCCTGCAGTGCTCAAACCATGGGTGGTGCGATGATCTCCGACAAACCGGCCCTGTTTCCAGCAGTCTCAGTCTTGACTTGGCAAAGTGATGCCCCCTCAGAAGCACAAAAGGTTCAAGTCACCCGTGAGATCAAAGCAAACGGAAACGAGGTTGAGGTGAGGTACACAACCTCCGGGTCTACGAGAGAGCTCGACACCACAACATCGATCATTCCTCAAGCAGCAAGCTGGTGCGCTTGAATTGAAAGATTACGCCGAATCAAAAGCAATCAAATAATACAGCGCGCCAAAATCAATCCAACTCGGAGTAGGCCAGAAACCATAATAGCTCGCCCAGGACTTAACTCTGATAAAGCAGAATTCAGGATAAGGAACTAATTACTCGCCAAAATGCGGCTCAATTTGAAGTATTCAAGCATAGGCCTGAATTGGGAAGTCGGCCTTTACTGATCGCTGTGAGCAACATCACAGCTGCGGTTGAGGCAGATCATCATGTCAACAGCCCAAACCAGAGATGGTAAGCGCATCGGAGGGACTGACTCTCCACTGCTGCTCCATCCATGGCCAACACCGAACTCAGCCTTAACCACAACAGACAGGCAGGCATCAAACGAGTTCAGCAAAAAGCCAGGAAAAATGGCTTCAGCATGCCAGAGGTCCTGGTTTCATCATCAATCCTGATGCTGGTAGTTGCTGGCACTGCACAAAGCCAACTCAACTCTGTGATCCACACCGTTGACGCAGGCGAACAAAACGCCGTCCAAGCACGAATTTCAGAAGATCTTGATGCACTGAAGCGAGAAGCATTTCGTTGGCAGTGCACAAACGGAACATCCTGCACTGGCAAGGTGCAGTTTGAAGACATCCCAATGCGCTACAACACAACCCATGCAGCACTGAAAGCTGCCTGCAGTGCTCAAACCATGGGTGGTGCGATGATCTCCGACAAACCGGCCCTGTTTCCAGCGGTCTCAGTCTTGACTTGGCAAAGTGATGCCCCCTCAGAAGCACAAAAGGTTCAAGTCACCCGTGAGATCAAAGCAAACGGAAACGGGGTTGAGGTGAGGTACACAACCTCCGGGTCTACGAGAGAGCTCGACACCACAACATCGATCATTCCTCAAGCAGCAAGCTGGTGCGCTTGAGCTTGAACGACACTGATTCAATATCTACAGCACCAGGAGAGCCAGCTACGGCATAGGCCGCTCCCATAGCCTGATTGTGAAAGAGTTTGCTTGAAGAGAAGGTTGCTGCCAGAGCCCTTAGCAGGCACCTCATTATCCATTGACCTGATGCTGATAGCAGCCGTCATGCGACTGTCAATCAAGACCTCCAGACGATCCTGAAATACAGAAGGAGATTTATCAGCTAGGGATTCTCAACCTTACCTTAACCCGGATTGACTCCCAGATCGCGTCACAAGGTCTGCTGGGATGATCTGCAAAATCACATCGATCAACACGCCAAGGTCCACAATCGGAGTTTCAATGGATTCATACGGCTGAAGAACAAAATAGTTATTAAGCACGATCACCAGTGCAGCTATGCAATCAATCATCTTCAGCTTTTAGGTGCCGATGAAGTCGGTAAAACGAGATGAAAACCTAGCGAAAGGCAATCATTCCATGACGATCGCCACGAACAAAAAACCCAGAAAAGATTGAAGCAAGTATTATTTAGAAATCCACATGATCAACAATCCGAAGACGACTCGCTTGAGCAGGAAACAATCAACAAATCTCTGCAGATATCAGAGCCTATCAGTGTGGAAAAGGCAGCAACTGCCAGCCTGGAGAATCATTGACAAGCACCACAATCGCTGCTAACAATAAAAGATATAAAGATACAACCTGATCATGCATCACTCGACTGAAGGTCGGGAATAGGCAAAGATCCTCCAATGCCGACAAGAAAGATCAAAACAAATTATCAAGATGGCTACGTCTTGCCACTGGTTATCATCACGGGGATGATTCTGGTGGCCGGAGCACTCCTCGTTTCAGAGCGCAGTTTCAGTGGATTAATGCGGTTAACAAGGCAAAAGCAAGGTGACGAAGCAACGGAGATTGCAGAAGCAGGTGCATCAATTTTAATCAACGAATTAAATACTCAATTTCCATATCTGCTTACAGTCAATTGCCAGGTCAATAACAATTCGAGCACCGAACAACTTCAGGATCCACAATGCACGGGCTGGAAAAATTTTAAATTCGGTCTGTACGGAGGGCCGAAAAAAGCGTGTCCAGGCAGATCATCCAATCCATCGGAGATCATGGACCTGTTATATCAAGCTGTTGACAGCAAAAACGGATCCTATCGCCTGAGGAATTACGAGTTTCTCGGCGACCAGATCCAGGGGGGCACTGCGATCATTCAGGTTCAAGGCCAGCGTTTCAGAGGCACGAACGAGTCGTCTGACATTGCTGCCTCAGCCATTATTGAACAGGAAATCACTGTTGTACCCAAATGCTGCAACGTGGCACCTTATCCGGGATGCTGGAAATACGGTCTAGCCACCAACAGGGTGCAGCTGCAACTGGGAGATGTCATCGACGAGAATGCAATGGCATTATCCAGTAATGCCAATGTGCACTGCGTCACCTGTGATCCACCTCCTGAGAATCAGTGCAATCCCTGGACCAGTGCGGGGCAGATCATCAGCGCAACTTGCTCAGAGATCGGGAGCGGACTCATAAGCGGAGAACGTTCCAGTGGCCCCCTCGATCTTCCAGAAGCGCCAACTTGGGACATCGCGGGATGGGGAGACCCAGATCCAATCAACATCACTACTGCAAATAATCCAGTCTTTCGCCATCAAAGAGATAACGAATCCAAGCACCCAGTCAAAGGATGTTTTACTGAATCAATCAATACGGAATCAATCAAAGGGAAGAAAATAACACATTGCCGTATTGGTTCAATTAATCTTTCAGGCGACAATGAAATTGATCTGAGGCCAAATGATGAACATGGTATTGAAGGTGATATTCGCTTTTATATCGAAGGTCAACAAATCAACCTCGCAGGCAGAACATTGGCCAATACAGGCAAGTTTGGACAATTCTCTATTTTTGGCGGGGAAGCAACAAGATATCCCTACAACCTCTATCAATGTGGCAGCAAGCAATTAAATATTTCTGGTGGTAGCGAGATCCATGCTTTCATTCATATGCCTTGCTTTAATATAAACCTAAGCGGAGGCAATCAAACCAATCCGATCAAAATCGTTGGAGCTGTGATCTCTGAGCAGTGGAATTCGACAGGAGATTATGCACGACTAGTCGTTCCAGACAAAGCAGGGGCAACGGTTTGCAACACCTATGGGATCTGCAGATCCGGAAGCAGCGACGAATTTGCTGCGCTGGGAACAAAACGCTGGTCTCCAATTCAAATGAATTGAAATGCTCAAGGTAACGCAGAAATTACATCATCAAACAGGCTTTAGCTTGATTGAGCTCACCATCACCATTTCAGTGCTGGGCATACTAAGTTCCATAGCTTTGGTCAACCTCTCATCATCGTGGGCGAACTCCAGATTATTATCAACTACTCGAAAATTCGAGAATTGGCTGAATCAACAACGTAGTTATGCAAAAACTCATAATCTCACATGCTTCATCAGCATCGATCCAATCAACAGGCAAGTATCAAGCACAAAGTATGCAAGTGGCACGATGGAGCCATGTATTCCTTCGTCAAAAGGATCAACAATTAATGCGTTCGACATCTCCGAAGAGTTTGGCCAAGATGGTCAGAAACTGAGACTGGAAATGGAACCACCGATCGATCCCTCTCACAATCAAGGAGGAATCCTTTTCTCGCTCCAAGGCTTAAGCCAGAATCATCAACTGGTCTCACAGGGAGAATCTGATGGAGAACTTGAATTGAGGCTGGTCCACCCAGATTTGCAGACTGTGCGGTGCATCAGAATCATTTCACCCATTGGAATGATTCGTGACGGACGCAAAGATCAAAGCCAATCAGATTGCCGATATGACAAAACCAACTAATCAAACCAAGATAACGTTCATGAGATTAAAAGAGCGAAAGACAGGCTTCACACTAGCGGAGTTACTTGTTGCATCAGCCATAGCAGCTCTCTTAGCGGCGGTCACTTGGTCAATTCTGATTGAGAACACCAAGGGAAATATGCGTTCAGAATTCAGACGTCGCCTCCATCAAGACTGGAACCAAGCAACATCGTTATTACAGTCTGAAATTGCAATGAGCGACTGGATTAATTCAACGAATGTGTCTAACAGCGACATTCCCGAAGGAAAATGTGAGCTTCTGAAAGACTCCAATTCAAGATTGAAATTACAAATGCACTTGGTTGGCGCGCTGCCAAAAATCATCTATGGAACACGCACCATCGGAAGCCTTCCAGACAATCACAGAAACAAGTGGATGGGTAGCCCTAATGACGGAATCCTCATTCGCTGCGGCCCTGAAAGAGAGATTGGACCCGATGGCAAAGCCCAATACAGAAATGGTACCTATCAGGAATCAGTTATCTTAGACAACTTAAATCTTTCGTCTGGAGATGGACTTGAAATCATTCAAGCGCAAGAAGGTCAAAAACTTGTGCAATTCACCCTCAGCATGAATGAAGAAATGAGAGAGAGCTCATCTCAATCGATCCGAACAAAAACATTTGGCAGTAGCGCAGTCTCAAAGATCAATGACATTCAACATATCCCATCAGAAACTTCTGTATGCCAAACGATTTGCACGACCAAAGATATCAATTGCGGACATGGAACGATCACTCTGCTCAATACCAGTGAACGCTTTTACGTAGACCATTACGGAGGATCGGTTTTTGGAACCACAACAATTTGCACCAATCGATCCGTACGTTTAGGCGATGGGATGCGGGGAGGCAATAGAAACTATGTTATGGATGGCGAGCCGACCCCCAATCGAAGCGGCAACTCTGGGGTGGTCCTCGAAGGCGGAATCACCGGCAGAAATATCCTGCTTGGCACATCCAACGATGATACATTGAAGGGAGGGGAGTCCAACGACGGATTAATCGGAAGAGGTGGCCGAGATTTTCTTTTTGGTGGCAACGGTAATGATAATTTTGTACCATGGCCATCGACATCAACACAAAATGATGACGTCGATATTGACGGCGGCGAAGGTTACGATCGCGTGTATTTGAACGGCAGAAAATCGTCCTATTCACTCAATACATGCACAATAAGCAGCTGTAATATACGATCAAGCGCTGCAGGAACGCTGTACCTCACCAACGTCGAGATGGTGATTTACAACGATCAGGTAGAGAATCTAGAGCCATGAAAAGTCGTAGCTTAATGTCATTGAAACTTCGTATCGATGTCAAAACAGGTTTCAGCCTTGTAGAAGTGCTGGTTGCGTTTTCAATACTGGCCATCGTGTTAGCGACCGTCTTTGAGTCACGCTTTGCCAGTACTCGGCGTGTTGAACAAACAGGCGATTTCAATCAAATCCAAAATATGGTTCGCGTTGATCTTGCACACATTCGTGAAGAAGCACTCAAATGGCAATGTGAGCTGGGCACCGCATGCAGCGGACGATATGAGGACAAAGACAATGAGGCTCGCTACCGCAACACTCATTGCACAAGCAACATCCCACTGACTGAATTTCCAGTACAAACGGAAGTCCTGAGTAGTGGGAACAACAAAATTCAACTCACCCGAAATGTTGAGCTGAATATGAAACAGCTGGATATTACCTACAGCGGGCAAGCCAGAGGTAAAACCTTCAGCACAAGTGCCTCAATCATCCCTCAGGCGATGAATTGGTGCAGCTGACTGATTAATTGGCCTGATTCAGTTTCAGAACCGCCATGAAAGCTTCCTGCGGCACATCCACCTTGCCCATCGCCTTCATGCGTTTCTTGCCTTTGGCCTGTTTCTTCAGCAGCTTTTTCTTGCGCGAAATATCACCGCCGTAGCACTTAGCAAGCACATCTTTGCGCATGGCACTGATGCTTGTCGAAGCGATGATTCGACTTCCAATCGAAGCCTGCAGAGGGATCTTGAACTGCTGGCGGGGAATCAGCTCCTTGAGTTTTTCCACCAGGCCCTTGCCCACGTTGTATGCCTTGTCGCGATGCACAATCGTGGTGAGGGGGTCAGCCCGTTCACCGTTGATCAGCACATCCAGGCGCACCAGTTCATTTTTGCGGTAACCAATCAGGTGATATTCCATCGAGGCATAGCCCTGGGTGCGCGTTTTCATCTGATCGAAGAAGTCGGTCACCACTTCAGCCAGTGGTAATTCATAGATCAACGTCACCCTGTCGGTGGTGATGTACTTCATATCGATGTACTCACCACGGCGCTCCTGGCAGAGCCCCATCAACGCACCGTTGTAGTCGTTGGGCGCATAGATCTCCATGCGCACATAGGGCTCTTCGATCGATTCACGTTTCTGCGGATCCGGAAGCGTTGCGGGGTTGTCCACCATCTCCTCGCTGCCATCAATCATGTTCACCTGATAGATCACCGACGGTGCAGTGACGATCAGATCAAGGTCGTATTCGCGCTCCAGACGCTCCTGCACGATTTCCATGTGCAGCAAACCAAGGAAACCGCAACGGAACCCAAAACCCATGGCGCTGCTGGTTTCAGGCTCGAACTTCAATGCCGCATCAGAGAGCTGCAACTTGTCGAGCGCTTCACGCAGATCGGGGTATTGATCGGCTTCTGTTGGGAACAGTCCGCAGAACACCATCGGCTTGGCCTCGGTGTAACCGGGCAGTGGCTCATCCGCCGGTGCATTCAGCAGCGTGATCGTGTCACCCACACGGGCATCGGCTACGGCCTTGATCGATGCAGCCAGATAACCAACTTCGCCGGCATGCAGCTCATCCACCTTGCGCTGGTCGGGCGCCATCACACCCACTTCATCGAGCTCATAGATCTTTTTGCTTTCCATCAGCAAGACCTTGTCCTTGCAGTTGATGCGGCCGCTCATCACCCGGAAATACACAATCACACCCCGGTAGGGGTCGTAGTAGGAGTCAAAGATCAGAGCCTTGGTGGGTTCATCCAGCGCATCCGCTGGCGGCGGCACCTTGTCCACCACTTCCTGAAGAATCTCAGGGACACCAAGGCCTGTCTTGGCGGAACAGGGAATGGCATTGCTGCAATCCAACCCGATGATCGCTTCGATCTCCTCCTTAATCCGATCCGGATCCGCACCCGGCAGATCGATCTTATTGAGCACTGGAATGATCTCCAGATCGTTTTCCAGGGCCAGATACACGTTGGCCAGGGTCTGAGCTTCCACGCCCTGGCTGGCATCCACCACCAACAGAGCTCCCTCACAGGCCTGCAGGCTGCGGCTCACCTCATAGGAGAAGTCCACATGGCCTGGTGTGTCGATCAGATTGAGGGTGTAGATCTCACCATCAGCAGCGGTGTAGTTCATCCGCGCCGCCTGCAGCTTGATCGTGATGCCACGCTCACGCTCCAGGTCCATGTTGTCCAGGAACTGCTCCTGCATGTCCCGGTTCGCCACCGTGCCCGTGTCCTGCAGCAAACGGTCGGCCAGCGTCGACTTGCCATGGTCGATGTGGGCAATGATGCAGAAATTGCGGATCCGTGAGACGGGGGCGTCGGTCATGCGGTTGGCGGGCTCCCGTCTAGGGCTGGTCGAGGCGTTTTTTAATCCTAGGGAGCAGCCATCAGCCCCAAGAGCCTGAATGGCGATTTGAAGCTTGAAGCCTGGTCGTCTCTCTTCAGTTCACAAACAATCTCGCGAAGTCATCGGTGCACTGGCTGGTCACGATCAAACAATGGTCAACAGCTCAGTGCCAGGTGAGGCGCCAACAACAGCATCCAATCGACAACTGGATCTCCCCGGTGAGTCAAGGCGGTGTCGCAACGGACTGACCGGCCAAGAGCATGAGGCTTCTTGTTGCGGCTGCAGAGGGCAGGGCTGAACCCACAAACCAGCCTCACAAAAAGCAGGCACAAAATCCGTGAGTTGAAGGACGGAAGAAATCGGGTTGCCAGAGCTGAATCACAAGGTGCTCAAGCCAACACCGGGGCTGAGCAGCGAACCCAATGCTTGCTGAAAACACAAATTCAGTCACAACTGGTCACACACCGCTCAAGAAGAACTCATGCAATTTTCAGCCAAATGATCTGCAGAAATTAAAATCTGTGATAGTCGATCAAAAATCAACGAAATAACTCATTTTTGGCTGTCGCTGCTGCCAATCATCGCCATCAAGGCATTTCACTCGCATTCCGAAAGCCATGACAACGATCAAAAACCAGCTGCTGCGCGTACCGGGTGCCTGCTCAAGCAGGCTGAAGCCCACAACAAACGTTGACTTCAACCTGCTTAAGCTCCTAATAGAGATGGTTATAACTGAAATTTTCAGCGGCGTTTCGCTACCCCAATTCATCAATCAAACCACAAAAGCAGAGACGAGGGAAACAAAACGAAAAGCATCAGAGGCTATAAGGAAAGCCAGCGTTTACAACTTGAATGATGACATAAAATCAAGCAATCATGACCACTCAGGCTTGCAAGAATACATTGAACCATTCGGGACCATCAACACAAACATCACAAATGAACTCGTTAATACAAGTGATGGCTTTTTTGTGATCTATAACGGCAAGCCAAAAAGCATCAACATCGACAGAGCCAAAATAATAAAGACCATAGGTCTCCCCGAGGCAACATTCGAAGAGCCTGTCCTTATAGCGGCGTAGGCCAGTGGCAACCACTAGTAGTTCTTCCGAGCCGTAACGATCATGTCTTTCAGCAATAAAAACTTGGATGGCTTTTCATTAGCTGAAATGCTGGTCACTGTTGCCATCATTGGCATTTTAGGGGCCGTTGCCTTACCCCAATATTTTTATCAGGTCCAGAAGACGAGGCAAAACGAAACCGCAGCAAGTTTATTGCAACTACAAGTCACGATTGCAGCATTTGTCGATGAGATGGGCATACTCCCTAAAAGTTGGGCTGATTTAAACAAAATCACCCCACTGATGACAACTAGCGGGCCAGCTCTTCAACAGGACTTTCAATGGATCACGTTGGCAAGCGCCACCTGTGGCAAAACAGTAACAAGCAAATCCAACAGCAGGGCAAACGGGTCCGAGAAAAAAACAAGTGATGCAAGCACAAAAGACGAGAGTAATTGTTATGAGGCTTTCATCAAAGAAGATGATCAAATTTTCACCTTAAAAACACGATCAAAGAATCCAAATGCAAGCAACTACAACGTTGTGGCCTGTCTTGATCTGCGCAATGGATCCAGTGATCTAAGGAAAGGAACTCACAACGCAGCTGCCTCCATCGCAGATTTACAATGCGTGAGGAATGGACAATGACGCGAATATTTACCAGTATCAGAAAAAGGCACTGTAATCAATCAACAATCAGGAGAGGATGCCACGAAGACGGACTCGCGTTAATCTCAACATTAATGCTAGGGCTGATCATTACGGCTGGAGTCAGCGGGCTGCTGGCAAGGCAGTTGATGTCGCGACGACTGAGTGCGAAAGAAAGCTACCAGCAACTGGCTGAAGCAGCTGCTAACAATGGATTAAATCGCATTCTTGGTGAACTCAATAATCCCAATCCTGGTCAAAACAGAGGATTTCTGTTCACACTTGATAACCGCGAAAACCTCAACGAAATCAATAACGGATTCCATTGGGAACGATTGAACAGCAATCAATCACCACAATTTTCAGAGATGTGCATCGATACATCAATCGGCTTGCCAAAACAGGGTCAAAGTCAACCTGGTGAATTCTGGCCCACGAAGGAAGTTGCGCTCGAAGGCGCAAATGATCTATCACTGCGTGAAGACGGAATTTCCAAAATAAAAACGTTTTATCGACTGAGAGGATATAGCAGTCCGGGAACATCGGGAAGCACAGATAACGGTGAAGCGAAATTTATTATTGAAGGCATTGTACGTCGCAAAGATGCATCTCCTGACTCCTATCTCGCACGAAGTCGGCTGGAACGATCGCTCTACATTCAATCCTGGGTTGATGTGAATCGATCAAATGATTGGGCCATTTTGGCTGCCCATCACATGGATCTAGGCCCAATTCAACTAGATAGCCCTGGCCAAATTCTCTGGCATAGATCGGAGAATAACGCCGGAGCAATTGCAAGCCAATGCAATCAATCAGAGATAGTCAAACAGATGAAAGGAATCGGTAACTACACAGCAAATTTGGCTTCTCGGATCTGGCCGGTTATCAATCAAAAGCAACCCGCTGCGGGCATTTTCAAAATAAGTGGATCCAGGGATAACTTCCCGGGAGAGCCCTCCACGATCCGTGTCTGGAGGGTTGATGATGATCAGTACAACCCTTCAGGCAACTGCTGGTGGCGTGTGCTTTGCCAGCGAAGAAATCAGTCGAACTCTTACAGCAAGCCAGTCAATATCGACAGTAGACGGCGATGGCGTCGTAGGAACGGGCAATGGCAGACCACAGCAACCATTCGATTACGTGAAAAAGATATCTGCACTGGAAGGAGTGGTGATTGTCATGTCTACTTTGACCGCATCAACCTTAGCCGTTCACGACTACTGATTGAAAACAGCAACAGACCAGTTGTGCTTCACCTGCTTGGACCTATGCAAGGCCAATCCATTGGCAAAAACGGCGACAAAGCTGCGATCAATCTTGGTCGTCAGGCCCTGATCTGTGGAGTCGATACCAACTCCAATACCTGCAATCAGCGCCCCGAACGACTGGTGATCGTGACTGATGCCACACGGGAGCCTGAACAATGTGGAGAGGAAAACAACAGAATCAATCTGGCAGGCAGAAGCCTGCCAGCGGCATGGATTCTGATGCGCAAAGGAACAGTCTCACTACAAGAAGATGTACAGCTTCAAGGCGTGATCTGGACCCACAGCTACTGCTCCAATGGTCACCGCCTTAGTCTGAATGCGCAAACAAGCGGAGTCGGATCCTCATCGCTGATGAAACAGGCATCCACTCTTTGGGACTGGAATACTAAGGGATTCTCTGGATATGGACGCCGGATCACCCGAGGCATTAGGGGAACCGGTCTCGATCAATTCCAGCGTTTCTAAACATGTCCAAGAACCCGCTAATGAAACCGTTATCTCCCCTTTGCCAGAGCAATGAGGGCTTCACAATGGTGGAGGTGCTCATCGCGGGAGTCATTATGTTGATTGTGATGGTGGGAACGGCGAGAGTTTCAATCCAATCCATAACAAGTGGTCGACATCGAATCGAGCGAGACAGAATCGAAGCTGCAATTCATAACAATATTCAATTAATTCAACAGGCTGATTCAAAGCTTACTCTGGAATCTATGCCCAACAAAGACCAAAGAGCAGCCTGCCTTAATCCAGCCGCTTACCTGAAAAATCAGCTGTCCCAGCAAGGTGGATCAATCGCCGTTCCTGCACCAGTCATATCAGGTATGAGCAATAACAACCTGATCAAACGATCCATCACAGTCGGACAACATCCGGGCATCGCCGTTGTCACCTATCAATTTTCAGCGCCAGAGCATTCGATCACAAATGAACGAAGAACCGTCGAACTCAATCCAAATTTCCAAACGCGATGCATTCTAGAATAATGAAGCCAATTCAACTCTCATCAACTGCAGGATTCAGTCTTCTGGAAATACTCATTGCGTCAGTGATCGTAATGATCAGTGCATCATGGGCGCTCCCTCAGTATCAGCGTCAAATGGCACTAAACCGTCTGGATCAATACACACAAAAAATTGAATCTGGATTGTTCAGCCTGCGCGCTCGCCAATCAGCAGAGGGAACAAGTTGCGAAATGAATTTTGCTACCAGTTATGTTGGCACCGACAACATCACCGGCGGCTTTGGAACAGTTGAAAATGTTATCGAATTAGGCCACCTCTCCAAGGAAGATCGTGCTCACAGACTTCAGTGCTGCGACACAACTCAATGTGAGTGGGACCCCCCGTATCGCTTGATTAGCATGGAACAAACAGCAATCTCCAAAAATGTAGAAATCAAGGCTTCCCAAACGACATACTCTCTCTCCCCGCCGGGAACGAGCACTGACGGGAATGCATTGGTCTTTTTAGTACGCTCGATCAACTGGAATCGAGATCCACAACGACCTCTACCCATTCGCTGCATCAAGTTATCAACTTCCGGTCACCTCCACAGCGGAACATGGGACAACCTGAGATGTCGACGCCGATGAAATCAATGAGAATTTATTCACCCTCTTTCCCTCTCTAATCAGCCGCTCTTTTCATCGATGAATCCCCCAACCAATAAGACCATGATCCAGATCAAACAACGGATAGGCTCTCATGATCAACGTGGCTTTGGTCTCACGGAAACATTGATTGCGGCAAGTGCAGGAGTTGCACTGATTGGAGCATCGACCTTGGCCCTACGAACCACTGGGAGCCTGATCGACAAAATGGATCTTAAAGCAGGCTTACAACAAAACACCATCAGCGGAAAACGCATGATGCGTTCAGAAATCGAGAGGGGTTTGCACTTGCTGGTCAAGACCAAACAAAAACCTGCAGATCAGCTTGCTCATACGGATATCACTCACACTGATTACCAAGCTTCTCTTAGCCAATGTCAATCATTGGCGAAACAATCCAAACAGGTATTCAATCCAGTGTTCGGCATCAAGATGGCTGAACTCAATAATCCTGTGTATTACGGCTTATCAGTCAGCAGCGTTGGCAAGGGCTATGCATTACAGCGCTGTGGAAACTCGATGCAACTCGATGGCAGATACAACGAAAAAGATAAACAATCGCTCGCCATGGTGATTGATGATATTGGCGTGATTCGATGCTCCTCAGATCAGCCCGAATGCATCATTGATCCAACCAAGGAAACAGCACCCCTGAGTGAGCTAGCCGCTGCTACAGATTTCGTCTTCAACGAAGACAAAACTCCCGAACGCTCTTCGCGAGAGCCAGCCATTCGACTGATGACAGACGAAAACAGAAAGCTGATTCGCTTTATTGACCCCACCACAGATAAAGACAATATCCAAACAAGCTTCCTGAAAATTGAATCGGTCAATAAAGAGATCACAACACACCCCTTCTATTTCGTTGCCTACTCCCGCGCTGACAAACGCATTGAGAAAGGACCGGACGACAGTGAAATGCTGGACGGTCTCTTCTTTCGAAATGTCAGCAGCAAACGTTTGCGGTTTCTGGTGGACGGCTCTGGCTCAATGAGTGCATGCATTTTGTGGGGCAGTGGGTTTGGCAACAGAAAGATATTCTGGAGTGGCCGTTATTACTTCTGGAGCCGAAGAAGTTGTGCACTTACGCGAATGGAGTCACTCCAGCATGAATTAATTTCGCTTCTCCAAGAGCTTCCGAACGACTCACATATCAGTCTTCGCTCTTTCAGTTCTCCAGGCTATCAAAATCATAGAATTTGGCAGACTTCTGCGAAGTCACTGGTCAAGATTGGGCATGAAGGTGCACGTGATTCAGCCATTGCATTCGTGAATACTCTGGATGATGGTTACCCCTACCGCTGGGGTGGAACAGATCCATGGCAGGGGCTTAATGAAGCATTCGCCGATAACAACACCGATACGCTTTACTTCCTTTCAGACGGCGAGCCTAATTATGATCGCAATCGCGGGCGATGGACGAAAGCCGATCACGTATCAACTTCTGGTCATTATGCAGGACTGAACAACAACAGAGAAATTGCACTCAAAGTCAATACGATTGCGCTTGGTCTTCAATCCAAATGGATGCAATCGCTTGCAGGGAAAACAACAGGAGACTACCTGCATATTGACAAAGCATATGTGCTGAGCTCGTCAACTAAGTAATGCTCAGTTATTACCAATTTTGAAGCGAATATTCTGATCACATGCATTTTTAGCAATCTTCGAAGGCAGAAAACCTAAATTCTGTAATAGTTCAGCGGCTGCTCAGGTTTGCCGCCCCGATCAACCTGCAACTGGATCCTGGCCAGGTAGCGGCGAGCCACGACCGCGTTTTCCATCTCAAAAGAGGCAAATCGCTCCAGGTGGCTGCACTGACTGGCCACCACGTCAGCACGATCGAAGTGAAAGCCGATGTCTGAAGCCAGGGCGATCACGGCCTCGAGATCAATATCCAGGGGCAGATGGGCATCGCCCCAAAGCTCCACATGAAATGCCGCCAGCTTCTCTTGCAGCTCGGCATCCGAGCGCACCCTCGTGAGAAAGGCCGTGAGCTGCTCGGCTCCGCTCATCCCCACAAGCCAAGCGGCACAAATCCACCGATCCATTCCACCGCCAGATCCGAGAGTTCCAGACCAGCCGAGAGGCCGGTGATGTACTGATAGGTGGGGCCATTGGTCCCAATGATGTTCGAGACCAGAACATCGTCCCTGCTGATCACCAGCTCCCCTTCTTCGATCTGACTTTGAAGCGTCACGATGTTGTAGCTCTGCCCAGCCCGGGTGTTGAAGGCCACCTCAAGAGCATTGCTGCCGTTGTCGGTCGGCATCAGCCTGACGATCGGATCGCCGTAGTCATAAGCGGATGCGTCTCCAGCGGAACCGCCTCGATAGATGGTCACCGTGGGTTGGCGCGACGGGAAAGGCAACAGAGACGTCAGTCGACTGTCGATCTGATCATCCAGCAACTGCGACATCTGCGCGTAGGCCAGCCGTTGCTGATCGGTGGCCAACGACTCGTCTCCGTGCATCACTCTCAGAGCCTCCGCCTTGGGATCCAGATTGCGCAGTTCCAGAGGAGCAGCCTTGAACGGATTCAACTGGCCGGTGATGGGATCAACATTGGGGTAATAGTCGCCGCCTCCGGGTCGGAGGTCATAGAACTCACCCTGCCAATTCGCCGGGTCGTACGCCTCATCACCCGAGAAGTAGCGAACGTATTTGTAATCCTTCGTGCGTACTGCCTGAAGACGATTGGGGCCTGGGAGTATTCCATGATCCCAGGCACCCTCTGGGATTGAATTCGCAGGATCCATCCCTGCATAGATGTCGTCATAGGTGTACAGCAACGACGACTGCACATCGAGATCATCAATCGAGAACGGCGAACCCTTCGCAGCTCTGCGAATGATCGAGGAATAGTCAACGCCGCGCAGGTCGTAACTCTCCAGTTGCTGTCGACTGGAGCCATAAAGCCCAGCCACTGTGGGCAGAAAGTCGACAAGCGAGACCAGGGCATCAGACGTCTGGCCGCCCTTGAAATAACGAGGATTCGACCAGATCATCGGCACCTGGATCGACCCTTCATAGGCGTTGAACATCTTCTGAACCATGCCGCCATGGGTCATGCCCATCTCTCCATGATCAGCGGTGCTCACAAACATGGTGTCGTCGACCATCCCATGACGACGCAACGCCAGGATCACTTGACCCATCTGGGTATCGGCGATCTCCATGAGATTGCCGTAGAAATTGAGATAGTTGAGCTTCATCTCATCGGTCGGCAGCGGTTGAGCGCTGGCCTGCGCAACCAGCCACTCGCGCTGAATCTGAGGTTTGTAATTACCGGCTAAATCAAACCCTTTCTGAATCGCCGTGGGTGATGCGATCGGTTCATTCACCGTCTTCGGCAGAATGTCGATGTCGCCTTTGATCATGTCCCGGCTGTAGCCGAACTTCGTCTGAGAATCGCCCTTCCCCCAGGACTGGGGATACGACAACACATCGTGGGGGTTCACCAGGGACACGACCATGGCGAACGGTCGATCATTCCCCGACAGAACGCGCCGATTGAGCCAACTGGTGGCCTCAGCCACAAAACGGGAGTCGTTATCGGCATAGCCACCACCCGCATTGGCAGGGTTCATATCCTGTCCGGCATCCGGCCCCTGCCAGTCGCTGAACTCATAGGGCAGCATGTCCTGGTAAACCTCCTCGCCGTCTTCAAGGGTGATGGTCTTGCTCAGGTGGGTCTTACCGAAAAACGACACGTCATATCCCTGATCCAGCAGAACATTGCCAAGCGTGGGCAGATCGGGATTGAGCTGCACCTGAGAATCGAGGATTGGATTCTCAATGTCGCTGAGGAGCAGGTCGAGCTCATGCTGAGCCGGGAACTTACCTGTGAAGAACGTGGCACGTGCAGAGGAGCACATCGCCGTGTTCGTGAAGGAGTTCTCGAATGAAAGTCCGTTATCGAGCAGCCACTGACGCGTCGGCAGATTCTCCTTCGCCCAGTCGCGGGGCAGCCACAGATCCTCTGGCTTGACCTGATCCCGGATGAACACAACCAGATTCGGTGGTCGTTCCGTGGAGGCATCGGAATCACTGATGCTCTTGCGCACCTGATCCAGTTGCTCTGAGTTCTTTATTCCCTCCAATCCGCTCTGATCAGCAACGCTCAGGTAATCCCTGGTCAGCATCAGCTGCTGATCACTCAGCTGATCAAGACTGAATCCGGCCAACTCAGCGACATTCCGTTCGCGGTTGCTGGGTTTCAAACCCAGCACATCGTCTTGCGAAGTCTGTGGAGTCAGAACGTCGAGGATCTCTGCCACTTCGGCAAGCTTGTCGAGCCGCCGAATACCCAGATCCTTGGCACCACTCAGGAGATCCTGCACAAGCTGCAGCTGATCGGCACCGAACGACTCCTCTTCGAAGCCGATCAAGCGAGCAACTCGGCGCTGATCATTGCTGAGAGATGACCACAACACAGAGGATGTAATGATGCCGAATCGACGACTAAACCGTAGACATGGACTGATTTCTGTCAATCAGAGGCTGCAGAAACCAACGTTTTGTTGAATGGATCAACCCTCTGGTTTGTACACCGATGAATTCGCCCTGGGTCCTGCTGTTGCTGGCGATCGCCGCTGAAGTGATCGGCACCTCCTGCCTCAAGCTGTCGCAGGGCTTCAGCAGACCTGTCCCCACGTTGATTGTGCTGTCGGCTTATGCCATTTCGATGACGTTGATGTCACGGGTGGTGCAGGTGCTGCCGATGGGCCTCACCTATGCCCTCTGGAGTGGAATCGGCATCGTGGCCATCGTGCTGATCGGCCTGCTGCTTTACCGACAAGTGCCCACCCATGGGCAGCTTGTTGGCATGGCCCTGATTACAGCCGGTGTCATCACCGTGAATCTCAGCGGTAGCGCCGGGCACGCCTAGCTGAGCTCGAAACTCCAGCGTTAGCTCAAGCAAGACCAGCCACAACCAACCCTTCGCATCCACCGGCGCAGCGGTGGCGGATGCCATCCGGGCCTCTGATCTACAACAGCCTGCCCATATCAACTGATACCAGTAGTCGCAGGAGATCACATCGATATGGGAAGGTCGTCAGCACGCTGAACCTCCCTGCCTGTGCCTCGCTTTCGCCGATTCCTGCTGATTGCAGCTGTGATTGCAGGGCTTGCCGTGCTGTTTCAGATCATCCGGGCGAATGGCCTCTGGCCAACCCGGGAGGAAATCGAACTTCAGGTGAAGACCCTCGGGATCTGGGGGCCCCTGGCGCTGTTTGCGCTGCGTGGCGTCAGCATCGTGCTGCCAGCTCTGCCCAGTACGGTTTTTTCACTGGTCGCCGGAGCCGTTCTTGGCTTTCGCACAGGCTTCATCACAATCGTGGTGGCCGATCTGATCTTCTGCCAGGCAGCCTTTCTCCTGGCGCGTAACTACGGGCGAGACCCTGTCCGGAAGCTTGTGGGAGATCGGGCAATGGGCATCATCGAAGGATTCAATCGCAATCAACTGGAAGGCAATCCCTTTCTTCTCAGTGGGCTGCTGATGACAGGGCTGTTTGATTTCGTCTGCTACGCAGTCGGGCTGGGAGGGACTCGCTGGCGAGCCTTCATCCTGCCGTTGCTGTTCAGCGTGATTCTGAGTGACGCTCCAATCGTGGCTCTTGGCGCCGGAATCTTCAGCGACAACAACAGCAAACTGCTGATCGGCGCGGCTGTCTTTGGAGTGTTTGGCCTGGCTGTCATCGCAGGCTGGGTCAAGAAACGCACGCGCCAGCAGGCAGGCTCAGGCAGCTAAGCCCAGCAACGCGTCACTGCGTTCCCTGGTCCGCGTCAAGAGCTCTGCATCGCTGTTGAGATCCCGGCCATAGCTGGGAATCAGTTGCTGCAGGCGCTCTTGCCAGGCCTGCGTGGCCAGTTTTGAGGCAAAGCAACGCTCCAGCACCTCCACCATGATCTGCACGGAGGTGCTGGCCCCAGGAGACGCTCCAAGCAGCGCGGCCAGGGATCCATCCGCTGCACTCACCACTTCCGTTCCCATCTGCAGGCGACCGCCATCAGACGTGCGTTTGATGATCTGGACCCGCTGCCCGGCCACCGACAGGCGCCAGTGATCTGCATCAGCCTCTGGTAGGAAAGCGCGCAAAGCCTCCATCCGATCGGCTTCGCTCTGGCGCAGCTGATTGATCAGATATTTCACGAGAGGCAGATTGTGAACTCCCACCTGCAGCATCGGCAGCAGGTTGGTGGGACGTACCGACAGCGGCAGATCCAACAACGAACCGGTCTTGAGAAATTTGCTGCTGAATCCTGCATAAGGACCGAACAGCAGAGAACGCTTGCCGTCGATCCAGCGGGTGTCGAGATGGGGCACCGACATCGGCGGCGCGCCCACCTTCGCCTTGCCGTACACCTTGGCGTGGTGTCGTTCCACCAAAGCGGGCTCACCGCACACCAGCCACTGACCACTCACAGGGAAGCCGGCATAGTCGGCGGCCTCAGGAATGCCACTGCTCTGCAGCAGTGGCAGGGCACCACCACCAGCGCCGAGAAACACGAACGGCGCCTGCACCTTGCGACGGCCCGACGGCCCGCGCAGCTCAAGCTGCCAGTCGCAGCAGCTCATCGACTCCGTCAGCAGACGCTTGAGTCCCTGCACCGACGTGCCGTACATCACCTCAAGAGCACCCGCTGTCTGCAACGGCAGCAGCAGTGCTCTGGTCAGAGCGCCGAAGTCAAGATCGAGTCCACGCTCGATGCGGGTGGCTGCAATCAGTTGATCAGGGCGACGCCCTCCCATCACCAGAGGCATCCAGTCGCCGATCTGCCCGGCATCCGTGCTCCACTGCATGGCGGCGAAGGCCGGCAGGGCACTCAACTGACGATGCCGCTGCTGAAGAAACGCCACATCCTCCTGTCCCCAGACAAAACTGAGGTGGGGCACCTGGTGAAGAAAGCTGCCTGGATCAAGAATCCCCTGTGCTGTGAGGGAGGCCCAGAACTCCAAGCTGGTTTCGAACCCGGCATTGATGGCCACGGCCTTCGCGGTCGACACCGTTCCATCAGCCTGCTGAGGGGTGTAATTGAGCTCACAATTGGCGGCATGGCCTGTGCCGGCGTTGTTGACCGCAGCACTGCTCTCCAGAGCCGGCGCCTCGAGACGCTCTACCAGCAGCAGGCGCATCTCCGGATCGAGAGCATGCAGCAACGCAGCCAGGGTGGAACTCATCATTCCCGCACCCACCAGCACGGCGTCGTAACGATCCATCGCGTCGGGTGATCCTGCTTCTCAAGGGTATGAACCAATCTGGACACATGCCTGCCTACGCTGAGCGGAAGCACTCACCCCCATCCGGCCATGAGCACCGAAACGATGCCGCTCACCACTGAAAACGTGGAAAAAGTGCTCGATGAGCTGCGCCCATTCCTGATGGCCGATGGCGGCAACGTGGAAGTGGTGGAAATCGACGGCCCGGTGGTCAAAGTGCGGTTGCAGGGTGCTTGCGGCAGCTGCCCCAGCAGCACCATGACGCTGAAAATGGGAATCGAGCGCAAGATGCGCGAATGCATTCCTGAAGTGAGTGAAGTGGTTCAGGTGCTCTGATTTCGACTGAGCCGTCGACAAGCTCAATTCACAGCCAATCTCTTCACTTCTCGCTGTCACTGTGCCGGCGGCGGACAGGTGCGGAGCTCGAAATTGCAGGCATAGATGGTTGACTTCTGCCAGCTCAGTGGAATCTCCAACAGATCGCGGGTGCCGGTGATGCCCTGCGCCACGAACAACACTGCCGCAAGCAGATTGGCGGTGACATGCAGTCGGCGCAGGCGCAGATCGCGCAAAATCTCCGGCTGAGCACCCAGACCAAGAACACCAGCCCAGGTGATCAGAGCAAACGCCAGCCGCAGGCGAGCTGCCTTCGCAATCCACAGCGCGCCCAGGCTGAGCAGGGTTCCGATCAGAACCAGCAGCAGCGTGCCGGCACGAGCGAAGCCTCCTTGGAACTGATTCAGCGGCCCATGCGTTGCGATAACCACGGTGAGTGCAACGATCACGAGACCGACGACAGCTGCGGCCAGCCAGCGACCGAGATCACTGTGGTCGCGCCCCACCGTCGGAGGCGGTTTTGCGGTCTTCAATCGCCGAGATCGTGTCTGCATCGCCAGTCGCACCACGATCCCGGTGAGGGGATAGATCAACACCACCGCCAACACCGGGTGGAGGATCCAGAGCCAGTCCACCAGCGCCATCGGTGATACCAACCCAACGAGCAAACGCAACGTAGCCATGGCTTGGCTGAACACTCCTCAGCAGAGCCATGTCTTGAACTTCGACACGAACCCGTTCGAAGCTGCCTGGTGGAGCACTCAGTGCAACCTCACCAGAAGCCGCCTGGGAACGCAGCAATGCACGAACTGAGGGGCGATCATGAGATCAGGTTGCGATCCCCAATGCTGAGAGAACTCTGCCCCGCACTGGCCAATAAGACCTACTTCAACTACGGCGGGCAGGGGCCGCTGCCAACACCCTCGCTGGATGCCATCACCACCAGCTGGAAACGCATCCAGGAGCTCGGCCCCTTCACCACGGACATCTGGCCCTACATCAGCGCCGAAGTGAACAACACCCGAGGCCGCCTGGCCCGGTTGTGCAATGTGCCAGCGCATCGGCTCGCTCTCAGCGAGAACGTGACCACGGGGTGTGTGTTGCCACTCTGGGGCCTGCCCCTCGACGATGGCGACCACATTCTGATCAGCGACTGCGAGCACCCCGGCGTCGTCGCGGCCTGTCACGAGCTGGCTCGTCGCCGCCAGCTTCAGGTCCACACGCTGCCGGTGAAGCAATGCAGACTCGGCCGCGAGGATCAGGCCAGCACCGATTACGAGGTGCTGGCAGCTCTGGCAGAGCATCTCACCAGCAGGACCCGCATCGTGGTGCTGTCGCATCTGCTCTGGAACACCGGTCAGCAGATGCCGATTGCAGCAGTGGCGGCACAACTGCAGCAGCACCCGGCACAGCCGTTCCTGCTTGTGGATGCTGCACAGAGCGTCGGCCAGATCCCTGTTGCAGAGGCGGCAGCAGCAGCCGATATCTATGCCTTTACTGGGCACAAATGGGCCTGCGGTCCGGAAGGGCTGGGCGGGGTCGCGATCTCAGAGCGTGTGCTCTCGGAGGCCCATCCCACCGTGATCGGCTGGCGCAGCCTTCAGGATGAAACGCGAGCTGTGGCTGATGATCCAGACCCCTTCCATCACGACAGCCGTCGCTTCGAGGTGGCCACCAGCTGCGTGCCACTGATGGCTGGCCTGCGCTGCTCTCTTGACCTGCTGGAGCAGGAAGGTTCCAGCGAAGAACGAATCAAACGCATCCGATCTCTGAGCGAACAGCTCTGGAGAGATCTGCAGTCGATCCCTGGAGTTTCACCGCTGCTCGCCGGCCCACCACCGGCCGGTCTCGTGAGTTTTCAGATGCACCCTGAGGCAACGAGTGCCACACCAGCCGAGCTGGTGAAGGCCCTCGGCGGACAACAACTTTGGATCCGTGATTTGGCAGATCCGATCTGCCTGCGCGCCTGCACCCATGTCTGCACCAGTCAGACCGACATCGCACAACTCACCAATCAGATTCGGATGCTGTCAGCGATGGGCAGCTAAGCAAAAGCGCCCGAAAACGAGCCCTGAAAAGGCATGAAAAAGACACTCCAAGCTCTCATCGTTCTAACGTTTTATTTCTGGGCCTTTCAGGCTTCTGCGCAGGTCAATTTCACAGAAATTGACGGCAGTCTTTTACATTTTCAGCACTACCCAAATCCCCGTTCAAAATTCAAAGGGACCATTATCTTTCAGAATGGAACAGGGTCATCATTGGAAGCATGGTCTGCGAATCAAACGCTCTTTGATTGCATCAAACAACTGGGCAATCTGTTCATGTATGACAGAAGTGGGCTTGGCAAAAGCTCACCAGATTTCAGCGTCTCTACCGCGAATCCGATCACAGCGGAGCTCGTTAACTCGAAACTCACCCAACTTCTCGAAAGGAATCGGATCAAATCACCCTACATTCTTGTTTCACACTCCTACGGCGGACTCTATGCAGGATATTTTGCACGCAAATATCCTGACTTAGTCGCTGGCATGCTGATGATTGATCCGGTGCCGAGCAATTTCCTGTATTCAGACAGGATTCAAAAACAATTCAACGTCGCCCTCACAACCATTGGAGAAATGCCAAGCAGAGCAGCCTACAAGCTATACGGCGTTTCAATACAAAGCCAAAACAATGGAATAACAGCCGATGGGTTTTACCAACAGAAAGGATTTCAGAAGACCATGAAGCAAGTGGCAGAGCTGCCTCCGATGAGTAGCACATTTCCAGTCACCATCATTTCATCGGCTGAAATGAACACCAGTGCTCCAATCAAGGGGGATTGGCACAGCCTGCAAAAGCAATGGCTAAACCAGAATCCCAACAGCGCCATAGTCAAAGCTGATGGCGGTCACTTCATACAGATTGAGCATCCCAAACTCATCTGCAATCAAGTGGACAAGCTCGTGAAAATAGCATCACAGTGATCAAAAGAAGATCGATAGATTTTGAGAAAGACCAAGCATCAAAACCAATCATCATCGTCATATTTTGACTGGTCATCATCGAACAGATTTCTGATCAAAAGATGATCCTGAACGACAACCCTTTTCAGGCATCGAAGCGTTGATTGAGCGCTCGCTCTGCTTCTTCTCGGTCATCGAAGTGCAGCTTTTCAGTGCCGACAATCTGGTAATCCTCATGCCCTTTGCCGGCGATCAAGACAAGATCGCCGGGACCTGCCTGAGCAACGGCCTGAGCGATCGCGAGCGCTCGGTCGGCTTCCACCTGGTAGTCGATGCCTGAAGAAAGGCCAGCCACCACATCGTCGAGAATGCGCTGTGGATCCTCAGTCCGAGGATTGTCGGATGTGACCACAACGCGATCAGCCAGTTCTGCAGCGATCGAGGCCATCTGAGGACGCTTGCCCCGGTCGCGGTCTCCACCGCAGCCAAACACGCACACCAGGCGTCCATTCACAAAGGGGCGGCTGGCCTGGAGTGCGCTTCGCAGGCCATCCGGGGTATGGGCGTAATCCACAACGACGGCGGGGAGCTGATCCGTGGGAGAGCTGGAGGGCAGAACTCGCTCCATGCGACCAGGCACTCCACGGAACTTCGGAAGGGCCTCCAACAACGGAGGCAGTGGTAAGTCCTGCTGGAGCAGGGAGCCGACGGCCTGCATCACATTCATCAGATTGAAGCGACCCACCAGAGGCGAATGGAAACGTCCTTCGCCACGGGGAGTGAGCAGCATTCCCTGCACACCGTTCGATGTCATCACAAGATCACGCATGCTGAGATCGGCCGCCTCGTCGAGACTGCAGCGCCAGCAACGATCACCAAGACGATCAGCCAGTCGACGTCCCCAAGCATCGTCAACATTCACCACCGCTCGAGGGCCTTCACCAGTCAGGAAGGGATTGGCAAACAGGCGCGCTTTCGCTTCGAAATAGGCCTCCATTGATGCGTGGTAGTCGAGATGATCCTGCGTGAGGTTGGTGAACACAGCGGAGGAAAAACGACAACCGGCGACCCGTTGTTGATCCAGAGCATGGGAACTGACCTCCATGGCCGCCACCTGGGTGCCCTGATTCAACGCTTCTGCGAGCTGGGCCTGCAGCCGATCCGCAACCGCCGTGGTGTGGGTGGACGTGAGGCTGTGTCCGGGCCAACGGTTGACCAGTGTTCCGAACAGTGCGGACTGGCGACCGCACTCCAGGCTGAGATGTTCGATCAAATGGGTTGTGGTGGTTTTGCCATTGGTGCCAGTCACACCGATCAACTGCATGCGCAAAGAGGGCTGTTGCCAGAACGCGGCAGCCAGCTCACCCGCCCAATGAGACACGGGCTCAGGAATCACCAGAACGGGATCCTGGGCGGAGGGCGGATGCGACTGCGCTGCTTGCTCCCCGATCAGCGCGGCCACGGCGCCGTCCTTCAGAGCCTGCGGCCAAAAACAGCCCCCATCCACCCGCTCACCGGGGAGACCGATGAAGACGCAACCCTGGCCGACACTGCGGGAATCACAAGTGATGGACGTGACCGCCGGGTTGGGCAGTTCAGCCGGCACAGGCAGCAGCACTGCGTTCAGCAGCGAATGGAGCATCTGCGTCATCACCAGCCCCTAAAGCTGAGGCCGTTCTAGTCCGATACGGCGATGGTGGAGCAGAGCCGTTGCAACCAATTGAACAGTCCCTCTCCGCTCAGGCGAGGAGACACCCGTGGCAGGGGTTTCCCCTGCAGCGCCAAAACAGGCACTTCAAGGTCGTACCGAGTCCGAAGCTCTGGCTCAATCCCCGCAGCATCGATATCAATGACCTCCAAGCTCAGCGGTGGCTCCAAACGACTGAGATCAAGATCGTGCAGACGTTGCTCCAACCCTTCGCAAAGACAGCAGCCCTGTCGACTGAACAAGGTCAGCCGCAGGGGCTCAATCGGGGACTGGATCACAGCCACAGGGGGTAAAGGGATGACAGCGACAGATCCGGCGCAGAGTGAGCCAGCCACCGCGCCAGGGTCCATGGCGCTGAATCGCTTCCAGGCCATAGGCACTGCAGCTGGGGATGAAGCGACAACGAGGGCCGAGGAAGGGCGAAAACCAGCTTCGATAAAAACCGATCACCGCGATCATCAGCTGAGCCACGGCCCGACTGAAAGCCTCCCCAACACTGGCCAGGAAGCCGACAGATAGGATGCGTGGTTCGCGCATGCAACAACGCAAGGCTGACTTCAAGTCCAGCATGGCGTTTCGCACGCGTGAATGGTCCAACACCTTCTACATCTATGTCTCGTTACCGCGGCCCTCGCCTGAGGATCACGCGGCGCTTGGGAGACCTCCCTGGTCTCACCCGGAAGGCCGCAAAGCGGTCCTATCCACCCGGTCAGCACGGCCAAGCCCGTCGCAAGCGCTCTGAATACGCGATCCGCCTTGAGGAGAAGCAAAAGCTTCGCTTCAACTACGGCGTCTCAGAACGTCAACTCGTGCGCTACGTGAAAAAAGCGCGCGCTCAGGACGGTTCCACAGGAACCAACCTGCTCAAACTTCTCGAGAACCGTCTCGACAACGTCTGCTTCCGTCTCGGATTTGGCCCCACAGTGCCTGGCGCCCGCCAGCTGGTGAACCATGGCCATGTCACTGTGAACGGCCGCGTCACCGACATCGCCAGCTACCAGTGCAAGGCCGGTGATGTGATCGCCGTGCGCGAGCGCAAGGGCAGCAAGAAACTGGCTGAAGGCAACCTGGAATTCCCGGGCCTCGCCAACGTGCCGCCTCACCTGGAGCTCGACAAAGCAAAACTCAGCGCCAAAGTGATCAACAAGTGCGAACGCGAATGGGTCGCTCTGGAGATCAATGAACTACTGGTGGTGGAGTACTACTCCCGCAAGGTCTGAGGCCTGCCTCTAATCTCACCGCATTGCAGTTGTGCAGTCCCCGCACGGTCTTTCCGGAGCGGGGTTTTTCATGTCGAAACCAACGGGTCGGCGATGCGTTCACGCGGCCAGCCCAGAAGGGCAGGCACAACGTGAGGCTTCAGTTGGCCTCCGCGAGAATTTTCCAGGAGATGTCCTCCATCAAGACAGAAGGCTGACCCTCAAGGGCGGCAGCCAGATCCGCCGGTTCAGACAGATCAACCAGAATCACTCCATCGCGGCAGAGGAACTGCATGTCGGATTGATCATCACTCAGCACCCGAAACGCAGCGCCATGCTCTTGAGACCAAAGTGTTGCTTTCGCCCTGGCTTCCAACAAATTGAGGTTTTCTGCAATGCAGGCCCAGCCTTTGTCAGAAAGCCGTTGAATACAAAACACGGTCGCACCCTGTGATGAATGCACTGTGCGTCAGCCAGCATTTTTAAGCCAGTAAGCAACAGACGAGCTTTGGGATCACCCAGAGCTTGGCGATGAATTGAACACAATTCTTGTGCCTCAATGTTGAATTGACGTCGTGATGCCATTGAAGTTGGCTCACGATCGCATCGGGCCTTCGCCAGGATCCCGGAAATGCTGTCTCGGCGATGCTTCGTCTCTCAACCCTTCTCTACGCAACACTTCTGATCACAGCTCCTGCATTCGCAGGCTCGGGCGGCTGCCAGCGCAGCCAGAGCTCGGCGGATGCCCTGATCACAGAGCAGAAGCAGGACGCCGAAACTCAGTCCTGACGCTCATGACCGAATTGGTCTCAAGACGTTAAGAGCTGCCTGCGAAGAGCATGGTCATTGCCATTATCAGAACGATGCAGGTGGTTGGGGTCGGATTTATCCGGCCCCTTTTGCTGTGGATCGAGGTTCATCCAAGAGATCCCCTCTGTGCGCTCCAAGCATCAGAGTCGAAGATCGAACCGTGGCAATCGAGAACAGCGGATCGCAAAAGTGTCTGAGAATCAGTAAATCGGATACAACGATATTGAGTGTTGATAAGCGGTCAAAACAGACAAACTCCGACTCAACAGCTAGAGCTAGCCTTGCAAAACATGGTCGAATAAAATGCTGAGTTGGTTGATGTCGCTGCTAGCTGGTGATCAGATTTTTCCAGACGAAAAAATGCTCTTAGTTCTTGGTCCAGTGCCGAGAGAAGGAAGAAGCGAAACAACTGAATGACTTGCCCAGTACTGCTGACTCTGTCGCTCGGCAATCTCGAAATCAGCGAAATTAGCGCCGCTGTTCTCATCGCTGTCTCGCTGTTATTTCTAGTGAGCTTCGGGATTGTCTCCCTGAAAAACGACAGCAAAGGAATGATGGAATGGATGTTTGATAACAAAGCCAATGAAAAACGCTGAGCCGAGGAACGGAATATCCTGATCGACAGTAGTCACGGCATACGAACGAAGAGCTTGAAGCTGTGATTCAGGCAGCACAGAGAGGCCAAGCGACCAACAATGCGTTGAATCAAGCGAGAAAACACTCGATGAGTGAGATCGGATGGCATTGTGACAAAAATGTCGTGACGGTGCAAAAACACAAGCCAATGATTGACCGCAAAAAGGATGTTTAAGCAGATGTTTTCAGTCACTTTGGCAGCCAACAAAGCAGCGATTAGAATATGCTTCAATCTCCGAATATCATGCACAAAACGATCAATCAGCTTGTGCTGTGGCTAGCACTCTCGCCCACATTCATCGCATTGCATCCGGCGCACAGCAAGCCTGTCATCTGCTCACCCAATAATGGCTCCACGAAAGTCCTGGCGAAGCCGTCCCCAACCAGTCCTCCTGCCAAGGGCTGGGGGCCTGGCAACAGCATTGGCACAGCATGGCAGCTCGTGAAAAACAAAGAGCAGACATTGGGCCAAATACAATATATTCAGGGAAAACTTTTATCCCCTTTTAGCCCAAGGGCCGGGTACTCCTACAACCAATATCTGGCAGCAAAAGGGCAAGATGTTTGGGGCATTCTCTCGGAATGGAATTGCCAGTAACTGATCAGTTACTCAAGAAATCACCAGATCATATGCCACTAAAGGTCGATTAATCTATGAGGTGCAAGACACAACCATCAAAATCCGAAGGACATCGTCACGAAGACGAATCAACATTGACAAACCAAATGATATTGCTAAGTTAAAGTTAAACAATCAGGCCACACGAATGAGGTCTTTAATTCGCAAGCCTTTTCTAGTAATTACATCGATCTCGCTTGTCGCAGGATGCGCACCTGGAAACCCTGAAGCCGTTATAAACAATGTTGGGCTCACGACAGTCCTCACGAAGCCGACGAACAAGACCTACTCCTTCCAAAGCACACTAGAAGCAAAAGACAACGTCAGATTAGCCGCACAAGTTGTTGGCAGAATACGATCTATCGATGTCAAAGAAGGTGCTCTAGTTCAAAAAGGACAACTCCTTTATACACTTGAGCAGATGAATGAGAAGAAATTAAAGGAAGCTCAAATAGCAAAAGCCAGGCTTGATGCTAAAAATGCCAGAAGATATGAATTCCTCAATCAACAGGGTGCTGTTTCGGAAAAGATGAGAGACGAATATATCACTAGAGCTGAAAGCAGTCAGGCATTGGAAGAATCATTCAACGCAATGCAGGGGTACAAGATCATCAACGCTCCAATCAAGGGAACTGTGACATCAATAGATATCAAACAAGGAAGCATCACAAGCATTGGAGAACCCATCTTTAACATTATCGACAACTCAGTATTGGAAGCGAGAGTGAGTATTCCAGTTTCATTATCAAACATCATACAAATCAATAAGTCCGTTGATCTTTACTCAAGCCAGAAAGGTCTTAAAATTGGAGAAGGGCGCATTAGCTTCATCAGCCCCTCCATCAACAAGGGCACCCAAACGTTTCTTGTCAAAGCATTGTTTGCTAACAACGAACGCAAATTGAAGCATCATGAAAAAGTCACAGTCAAGATAGAGAGTATATCTCGAAATGGCCTATTAATACCAACCTATTCTATCTTTCGCAGTGCTGGACAATCCTTTGTGTTCAAAGCAGTGGGCGTTGAAGAAGCTCAAAAACTCTTGAACCGTCAAATCAAAACGAGACAAGGGTTCAAAGGGTTAATCGCCATACAAACACCCATTAAAGTTGTTTCTCACGGGAAAGGTGAATCAGAAGTTCTATCTGGTCTCAAAGCTGGAGACAAAATAGTGGCAAAAAATCAGCACTTACTAGGCAACGGAACGCCCATTAACTAGTACGATGAAAATTGCAAATTACTTTATTGATCGCCCTGTACTAAGCGCAGTACTGAGTCTGTTTATAATTTTATCGGGGTTATTTTCAGTCTCAAATCTACCGATCGAGAGCATCCCCAATATCGCACCACCAACGATTGAGGTGATAGCCGTCTATCCAGGTGCCAGGGCGGAGATTGTTGAAAAATCAGTAACGACTCCTTTGGAAAGGCAAATTAATAGCGTTCCAGGGTTGGACTACCTGTTGTCAAACAGCAGCAGCAACGGCGTCAGCACAATCCGCGCAGTATTTGAGTCCAACACTGATGTCGCCAAAAATCAGGTCAATGTTTTAAATAGTGTGCAAACTGCAATGGCAGAGCTACCAGAAGAAGTATCAGCTCAAGGTGCCACAGTTAAAGAGTCAGAATTGAGCTATTTGCAAGTCTATAACATTGAGATGAGAGATAAATCATATGACACAAACTACTTAAATGGATTTTATGATTTAGAAATCTCAGATAGTTTGACCAACTTGAAGGGTGTTGGTCAGGTCATTTTACTTGGCGGCTCAAAGCCAGCCTATAGGCTTTGGCTTGATCCGCAGAAACTCAAACGATACGACTTAGCGGTCGCCGATGTTATTCAATCACTCGAAAATCAGAATCAAATTCTGAAAGGGGGATTGATCGGAGGGCCTCCATTTACGAGTGAAGTCGACACGACAATGCCATTATTAATTGATGGCAATCTTGAAGGAGTTGAAGAATTAAATCAGCTCATTGTGAAGGCCGGTGACCAGTCATTTGACCAGCAAAGCACATCAAGTGGTGACGAAATGGTCTATTTAAGCGATGTTGGCTATGTTGAGTATTCGCTTGAGAGCATTAGCGAGCAGTCAATTGACAGCAGCAACGGCACGCCATCATTATCATTTGGAATTATCAAGCAACCCGGCTACAACACAGTCAATACTTCAAAAAGAATCAACGAATATATCAGCAAGGTGAGCTCATCCCCTCCTCCAGGGATTGTCATTCAAAAGATATTTGATCAGGCTGATTTTGTAAAAAGCTCACTCGAGGGTGCGCAAAAAAATCTGAGAGATGCAGCCATTTTGGTTATTCTTGTCATTTTTATATTTCTGCAAGACTGGCGATCTACACTGATACCGTTAATTGCCTTACCAGTATCACTCCTAGGTGCTGTAGCACTTACGAACCTTTTTTCGTTTGCCATTGATAGCTTAACGTTAATCGGATTCAGCCTTGCAACCGGATTGGTCGTTGACGACGCAATCATCGTTGTCGAAGCAATTTCAGCAAAAATTGATGCTGGAGCTGATCCTAAAAATGCTGCAAAGGAGGCAATGACAGAATTAGAGTCTCCTATTATTGCAACGGCCTTTGCATTAATCGCTGTATTTTTGCCCGCCATCTTGATTTCAGGGCCAACAGGAGTCATCTTCAGAGGGATTTCAATAACAGTTATTTTTTGCATTGTTGTAAGCACATTCAATGCGATTACGGGAAAACCTTTGCAATGTTCAATTCTACTTAAAAAAGAAAAAAGTACTTTTTCAAGGCAGCGCGCTGCGCAGATTTGTGGAGTCATCGGCCTAATAGCAGGGTTATTTTCGTATCAACTGGCTCCGGTTTTGATCTACACGACGATTGGCATTCTGATTGGATGGTACCAGCAGTCAATCTTTGATTTAATTAATCGCTTCGTTGCCAAAGTCTCTCACGCCTATAACATAGCCCTTAGAAAGTTTATGGTGAAAAGTCGCCTGACTTTTGCGATCATTTCATTGAGCTTGATCGTGATGATGATATTCGTAGGATATTACCCAAAAAGTTTTATTCCCGACCAAGATCAGGGGTATGGACTAGGAACTATTCGATTATCAGGTGATGCTTCCCTTCAGGCAACGATGAACGTTGCAGATCAAGCTCAAAAAATACTAGCGAGTGAACCTGAAATTGTTGATGGAGCATTGGTGGGTGGTACAGGCTTCCATGGCTCTTCTCCCAACCAAGGCGTGTTCTTCTTCGGTCTGAAACCTTTCAATGAACGCACAAAGAGTTCAGACAATGCCTCGACGATTCTTAAAAATCTAAATCAAGAATTTAAGGCCATTCCGAATGCTGAGGTTATGGCAGTGCCGCCTCCGGCAGTCCCTGGATTCAGTGTAGAAGGAGGTATCCATAGTTATCTCGTTGATGAAAGCAACCGTGGCTACAGCTTCAATGATTTATCAACCATCGCACACTCATTCATCAAGCGAAGTCAAGAGGATCGTCAATTCAGCTCCGTGGACACTCCTTCAGATCTCCATTCGAATGCTCTACGCCTTGAGCCCGATAGACGAAAAATGGCATCCCTTGGCGTTGATTATAAAGTTGCTATGAATGAAGTCAGCGCTCTCTATGGAGGTAACTTTGTTAACAGTACATATGAGAGAGGCCAATATCGTCAGATTTATGTGCAGGCACAAAGTAATCAAACAGAACTCCAAAGCTCTCTGAACGAAATTTATATTCCTTCTAGAGAAGGTAACTTCGTTCCTTTATCAGAAGTCATCGCGATCAAAAGAGTTGATTCTCCCAATGTGATTAACCATTTTAATCTTAAAAGGGCTATCCCCATTCAGGCTCAACCGTCTCCCTTCACCAGCAACGGCCAGGCAATTAATCAATTGCGGTCAAACTTTAGAGGTTTGGACTTCGCAAAAATCAGTCAAAACTGGGCAGGATTGGCACGTACAGAAGTACAAGCCAAATCACTGCTTGTGAATGCTTTAGTTGCAGGACTGGTGATGGCCTACCTCATCCTGTGCACACAATTCAACAGTTTTATTGATCCAATTATTTTAATTTCTTCAATTCCAATTGCTTTCACCAGCTCGTTCCTGTTTTTAGCCGTAAACAGAATAGACCTAAATGTTTTCGCGGAATTCGCCTTCATCGCTTTGATCAGCCTGGCCGCAAAAAATGGCATATTGATTATTGCCCTGGCTAATCAATACAAAAACAGAGGATTCCAGCTCGCCGACGCCATTCAACAGGCGGCCTCCAGACGTCTACGCCCAATCTTGATGACATCGATTGCCGCGCTGGCAGGCTTCTTGCCTTTGATGTCGGCGACTGGTGCGGGTGGATTGGCACAACGATCGATCGGAACAGTTCTGTTTGGTGGTTATTTCATGGCATCGTTAACGAGTCTCTTCATTGTGCCCACGTTGTACGTGGCATTGAAAAAAAGATTTTCCACGACTGAGTCGTAACAACCTAGATTGGTTGCTATTCCATCTCAACGGATCAGGTTTGCCTTGAAAAAGCCAAGCCCCAATCCGAAACCTTTCGGTTTGTCCTCCAGATAAGTGAGGGCAAGCTCAAAATCCATCAGTCCCTCCTGCTCGATCACATCGCAGGACAATTGCCCTTGTCGCTGCTCCAGGTAGCGAGCATGAATCTGCTGCTTATTTTCGCCCAGAAAGGTAACGATTTCGCTGAGCACATGATCCCGCCACTCATCCTTATGGCTCTGTGGCACTGAGGTATCAGCCAAGGCTGCGGATCTCAACTTCAGGCTCGACGCTAGCGGCGACGGACAGCCAGTTTCCTAGCTTTGAAAGCTGATCGCAGCCATCACTTGCAGCGCCGAGCACCAACACCAGCCGATGCCACCCGGGTGATTCACCACGGTGAGAGCTTTGCGGATGGGACGGGCACGGTGATGCCGCCGATTTACTCCACATCGACGTTTGCTCATGGCAACTCCGGTGGTTTCGATTACACACGCTCTGGCAATCCCAACTTCCGCATCCTTGAGAGCGTGCTCGCTTCGGTTGAGCACTGCAACCACGCCACGGTGTTTGGCTCAGGAGTGAGCGCGATCACAGCGATTGCATCCGGTCTCAGCCAAGGGGATCTGGTGCTCTGTGAGGAAAACCTCTACGGCTGCACGGTGCGGCTGTTTGAACAGGTGTTCGCCAAATTCGGTGTCCGCACCGAGTGGGTGGATTTCACATCACCTGAGGCCGTCTCCAGCATCGCGGCTCGAAAGCCCGCGATGGTCTGGCTGGAGAGTCCCACCAACCCGCTGCTCAAGGTGATCAACCTGAAACAGGTCTGCGCGGCAGCCGCGGCCGTCGATGTTCCCGTGGTGGTGGATAACACCTTCGCCACCGCCCTTGTGCAACGGCCCTTGCAGCTTGGGGCCACCCTTTCACTGACCAGCACGACCAAATACATCAACGGACACTCCGATGCCCTCGGCGGTGCGGTCTGCACCGACGATCCGGCCTGGCACCAAAAGATGGTGTTTGCCCAGAAAGCTTTGGGCCTGCAGCCTTCCCCGTTTGATTGCTGGCTGATCACACGCGGCATCAAGACCCTGCCTCTGCGGCTCAGACAACAGATGGCCAACGCAGCCGCGTTGGCTGATCAGCTCGCTCACCATGCCCAGGTGAATTGGGTGCGCTATCCCCATCGCCCGGATCACCCCCAACACTCGCTGGCGATGCAGCAGATGAGTGGCGGTGGCGCCATCGTCACGATTGGAGTCGAAGCCAGTCGCGAGCGGGCTTATGCCATGTGCAAGGCGCTGCAGTGGTTCACCATGGCCGAAAGCCTCGGAGGCGTGGAAAGCCTGATCTGCCACCCGGCCACGATGACGCACGCTTCGGTGTCCACAGAGGTCAAGCAGAAACTGGGCATCAGCGATGGCCTGATCCGTCTGTCCGTGGGCTGTGAAGACGCCGCGGATCTGCTCGCGGATCTCGAACAGGCACTTTGCTTGCTCCGATGAGTTCACGTGACCTGCTGCACGATCCCTGCTGGCAAGGCAGCGATCTCGGCCATCCTCTTCCTGATGCCACCCATGCCGTCTCGGTCGCCCTGCCGCGATGGAGCGATGTCATCGCTTATGAGGAGCAGGATCCCGCTTGCCGAGAAGCGTTGCGGGCGGTTTATCCGCGATTCGGTCAACATCCGCTTGTGGCGCAGTTGGCAAAGCTTTCGCTGCAGGTCTCCGGCCTCACCCTCTCCAAAGGAACCAGCAGCTGGCCGTATCCGAACCGCTCGGCGGCAGAAGCCGCTCTCGCCCACTGCCGCAGAACAAGGCCTGCGGCAGAAACGCAACTCAGCGCAATCGGTGAACTGACCTGCCTGATTGCCGAACCAGCCAGCACTCCTGCCGCGAAGGCTTTCTGGCAGCACACCGGCCTTGGAGCATCCTCCAGGCTGGCGGCCATCGCCCTTGGTCAGGAGCAGAGCGACTGCGGTTCCGCAGCAGAGAATGCCCGCAGCAATGTGATTGGGAGGCTGGCTCGGATTTATCGCTGCGAGCGAGATGCGATCAGCCTCCACCCCTCAGGGATGTCGGCTCTGCACAGAGCACTCCAACTGATCTCGACCATTCGGCCCAACAGGCCCGTGTTGCAGATCGGTTTCCCCTATGTCGATGTGCTCAAGCTGCCCCAGGTGGTGTTCAACGGAGCCGAACTCCTGCTGGAGGACAGTGCAGCCAGTGTGGGCGCAGCTCTCGAGCGCCTGCAACCGTCGGCAGTGGTGGTGGAGCTGCCTAGCAATCCCCTGCTGCGCTGCATTGATCTGCCAACGATTGCCAGTCTTGCCCACCGGCAGGGCATCCCCGTGATCGCCGACGACACCATTGGATCTGGGGTCAATATCGACGCGTTGCGCCACGCCGATCTGGTCTTCAGCTCACTCACCAAAAGTTTCGCCGGCCGTGGCGATGTTCTGGCCGGAAGCCTGGTGCTGAGTCCCCACTCCTCGTGGAGAGATCAGCTCGCTGCATCAGCTCGCTGCCGGCAACCACTGGCGGAGCTTGCCGACAGCGATGTCATCGCCCTCGACCAAGGCAGTGAAGACGTGGTCGAACGGGTGCATCGGCTCAATCGCAACACGCTGTTCCTGGCTGAACATCTCCGCGACCACCCCGCCGTGGAGAAGGTGTTCCATCCGGGTGAATGCGAGAACTTCAAGGCTTTGCAGCGGCCGGGTGCAGGCCATGGCTGTCTGCTGTCCTTTGAACTGAAAGGAGGAACTCGCTCGGCGCAGAAGGTCTACGACGCACTGGCGGTCTGCAAGGGCCCAAGTCTCGGTACCGCCTTCACCCTGGTCTGCCCCTACGTGCTTCTTGCTCATTACGACGAGCTGGTCTGGGCGGAAGGCTGCGATGTGCCATCCCATCTGCTGCGCGTCTCCGTGGGACTTGAGGAGCAACAGGATCTTTGGAAGCGATTCCTGCTGGCTCTGGACTCGGCATGAGCGGAAAACTGGCTTGATGAAGGCGAAGTTGCTGCCTGCTGGATTGACAGAGTTTGAACAAGCTCTTAAGAGCCAGGCACCTGAGTGAGAGTCTCCCTAAATTGCAAAAATTGGCCATTTTTTCGACTCACTCATGTCTCGCGTTTACGCCGATAACAGCCAGGCCATCGGTAATACACCCCTGGTGCGTCTGAACCATGTCACCAAAGACTGCAAAGCCACCGTTCTCGCCAAGATCGAAGGACGCAACCCCGCCTACAGCGTGAAGTGCCGCATCGGCGCCAACATGATCTGGGACGCTGAAAAGCGTGGTGAACTCACCGAAGGCAAGGTGATCGTTGAGCCCACATCAGGCAATACCGGCGTTGCTCTCGCCTTCACAGCCGCCGCTCGCGGTTACAAGCTCGTGCTCACGATGCCCGAGTCGATGTCGATCGAACGTCGCCGCGTGATGGCCGTTCTCGGCGCTGAAATCGTGCTCACCGAAGCCGCCAAAGGCATGCCTGGCGCCATCGCCAAAGCCAAGGAGATCGCCGCCAGCGACCCCGGCAAATACTTCATGCCCGGGCAGTTTGAAAATCCCGCCAACCCGGAGATTCACGAGAAGACCACTGGTCCTGAGATCTGGAACGACTGCGAAGGCGCCATCGACGTTCTGGTGGCCGGCGTGGGTACCGGCGGCACCATCACTGGCGTGTCCCGTTACATCAAGAACGGCAAAGGCAAGGCGATTGAGTCGGTTGCCGTGGAGCCCAGCCACAGCCCGGTGATCACCCAGACCATGAACGGCGAGGAAGTCAAGCCAGGCCCCCACAAGATCCAAGGCATCGGCGCCGGCTTCATTCCCAAGAACCTCGACCTCTCCGTGGTCGACAAGGTGGAACAGGTCACCAACGACGAGTCCGTTGAGATGGCTCTTCGTCTGGCCAAGGAAGAGGGCCTGCTGGTGGGCATCTCCTGCGGGGCCGCAGCTGCCGCCGCCATTCGTCTGGCCAAGCAAGATGCTTACGCCGGCAAGACCATCGTGGTGGTTCTTCCCGATCTGGCTGAGCGCTACCTGTCTTCAGTGATGTTCGCCGACGTTCCCACAGGGATCATCGAGCAACCCGTGACAGCCTGACCCAAAGCGTTGACATCGCCTTCAGCCCCGGAACTCCGGGGCTTTTTTGATGCCGAGCCGCTCAGCCATCCACTGGCGGCGTCACACCAGGAATCACAGCATCCGGAGCGATCCACATCGCATCACCGTAGGAATAGAAGCGATAGGCCTCCTGAATGGCGATCCCATAAAGCGCAAGCAACCTGCTGCGTCCGATCAGAGCGCTGACCAGAAGCAGCAGCGAGCTCTTGGGCAGATGAAAGTTGGTCAGCAGACCTTGCACCACTTGGAAACAAAAGCCGGGCTGGATCACCAGATCAACGGGTCCCCGCAGAGGTTGCAGGCTGCCGCCCCCTGCCGCCGCAGCTCCCTCCAGAGCCCGCACACTCGTGGTGCCCACGGCAATCACACGTCCTCCGCGCTGCCGGCACGCAACGACAGCAGCCACCAGCTCTGGAGTGACCTCCACCCATTCGCTGTGCAAACTCAGATCCGTGAGATCTTCAGTCTCCACAGGCCGGAATGTGCCTAACCCCACGTGCAACGTCACCGTGGCCAGTTGAACGCCGCGGCCGAGGATCGCCTTGAGGAGCTCATCACTGAGGTGCAAGCCCGCGGTTGGTGCAGCAACCGCTCCTGGCCTGGAGGCGTAGCGAGTTTGATAACGCTCCTGATCCGATTCGTCGTGACGCGTGATGTAGGGCGGTAACGGCACTTCGCCGTAGCGCTCGAGCAGCGTTTCGATCGCTGCAGCATCGAAGAAAGCGGCAGGGAACTGGATGATGCGACCGCCACTGGCACCATCAGCGGTCAACACCTGCAGAGGAATGGGCTCCTGCTCAAGGGCTTCAAGCCAGACCTGATCGCCAGGCTTCAATTTCTTGGCGGGTCTTGCCAGACAGAGCCAGCGGCCTTCGCCGCGAGGCTCCAACACCAGAAGCTCGGCAAGTCCACCACCTGAACGCCGAACCCTCAGGCGCGCCCGCAGAACCCGGGTGTCGTTGACCACCAGCAGGTCGCCAGAACGGAGCTGATCCTGCCAATCCCACACCTGGCGATGCATGAGTTCCGTCACGGGTCGCTTCATGGGGGGGGCCATCAGCAGTCGTGCTGCATGGCGTGGCTCCACAGGTGCCTGCGCGATGCGCTCTTCGGGCAGGCGGTAGTCGTAGGAGCTGAGCTGAAGATCCCTTGGATCCACCACAACGCTTGAACGTGATTAATCCATGCTGCCTGAGGGCAACGTCCTTCCTTTGGTTGCCAAGCGGGGGATGAAATAGCGCACAATCGAGAACACTCGGCTCTGGTCGGTGGAGAGCGCCTCGAACAGGCTGCGAGCCCTCTGGTTGAGTAGTGCCACATCCAGTCGGTCCCTGGGAATGGCCACAGGCATGACCACCGTGGTGGTGCGCTCAGGATGCCGTTGCTCCTGCTCCATCACGAAGTCACAGAAGGGATCCAGCAATGAACTGTATGGGCTGTCAAGCAGCACCAGCTCAAGAGCGCCGGTGTCGGTACCCGCGTAGCGATCCCACAGTTGGCTGAGCTGACCGGCGTCTTCTTCCTTCTGCACCACCATCACCGCCGTGACCGAATCGGCGAACGAACAGGCGTAGCGCAGCGCCTCAAACGACGGTTGCATCACGCTCGCAACCCAGACAATCGCATGGTGCCCGGTGGGTGGATCACGGGGAATCAGCTTCAGTGACGATCCTTCAGGGTCGAGAGCGAGGGCAGCGAAGATCTCGCGGTAGCGGCGACGGATCAAGGCCAGTCCCCACACCAGCAGAGGAATGGCGATCACCACAGTCCAGGCCCCCTCATCAAATTTGCTCACCACGATCACCACCAGCACCACGAAGGTGGTGAGCGATCCGAGCGCATTCATGGCCATCCGCCCGCGCCAGCCCTCTCCACGCCGCTTCCACCAGCGACACACCAGACCCAGCTGCGACAACGTGAAGGCTGTGAACACCCCAAGGGCGTACAGATTGACCGCCACGGTGGTGTCACCCCGGCAAATCACGATGATCAGCGCCGTGATCACGACCAGCACACCGATCCCGTTCTGGTAAACAAGCCGATCACCCAGCAGCTTCATCTGCACGGGCAAGCATTGGTCTTCCGCCAGCATTGCCGCCAGACGGGGGAATCCGGAGAAGGCCGTGTTCGCTGCCAACACCAGAATCAGCAGTGTTGAGATTTGCAGAGTCCAGTACAGAACGCTGCCATCGCCAAACACGCGCTGACCGATCTGAGCCAACACGGTGATCTCGGGATTGGGTGCGACTCCATACATGAAGCCCATGGTGCTGACCGCAAGGAACATCGCCGACAGCAAAACACCCATCACCAGAAGGGTTTTGCGAGCATTCACGGGAGCAGGCTCCTGGAACACCTGAACACCGTTGGCGATGGCTTCGATTCCAGTCATCGCTGAACAGCCGGAGCTGAATGCCCGGAGCATCAGAAACAAACCGATCGGCTGCAGCGCAGCCGTGAGCGGAGGGGCATCGGGAGTCCAGCCGTGATGGAAGGTGAGGTCCTTGAGCCCAGCAACCGTGAGCAGAACAATCATCACCACGAAGGCATAGGTGGGAACCGAGAACACACGCCCCGCTTCCTTCACCCCGCGCAGGTTGGCCCAGCCCACGAGCACGAGCATCAACAGAGCGATCGGAACCTCGTAGGCCAACAACGATGGATCCAGTGACGACAGCGCCTGGGTGCCCGCCATCAGGCTGACCGCTGCCGTGAGGGTGTAGTCGATCAGCAACGCAGCGGCTGCCACCAATCCCACGTTGCGTCCGAGATTGTCGCGAGCCACGACGTAGGAACCGCCACCCTTGGGATAGGCCGAGATCGCCTGCCGGTACGACAGCACCACGATCGTGATCAAGGCGATGATCGCCACGGTGATGGGCAGCGACAGCCGCAGAGCGGCGCTGCCTCCCAGAATCAGAATTCCAAGCGCCGCTTCCGTGGCATAGGCCACGGATGACAGAGCATCCGAGGAGAGGATGGGCAGCGCCTGGAGATTGGGGAGTCGCTCATCCTTGGCACTGGAACGCGGCAGGGGACGACCCAGCAGTCGTGAGAAGGACGGAACTGACACAGGGCGACCACCACCACGTCAAGAGTGGCAAGGTTCCCTGAGCTCGGCAGCTGAGTGTCTTCCCCTGACCTGATTTCAGATCGCCAAACTCTCGGGACGGGTTTCAATCAATTCGGCCAGATCCTTGAGGAAGGCGGCACCATCGGCGCCATAAATCACACGGTGGTCCGCCGTGAGATTCACCTGCATCTGCCGCTTCACAGCGATGGACCCATCCTTTCCAGCCACAACGGCAGGTCTTGAAGCCGCCACGGCGAGGATCGCACCGGTGCCGGGAGGAAGGATGGCATCGAAGCGATCCACCCCGAACATGCCGAGATTGGAGAGGGTGAAGGTTCCGGTGCTGTACTCCTCGGGCTGCAGCTGTTTGCTGCGCGAGCGCTTCACCAGATCCCCCCACTGACGAGAGAGCTCATACAGATCGGTTCGATCGGCCTGACGCAGCACGGGTGTGATCAAACCACCGTCTTCCATCGCCACGGCAACAGCCACATTCACATCAGCGGGATAGGTCATCCCAGCAGCGGTGGTTGCAGCATTCACCTGCGGATGCCGGGCCAGGATGACGGCCACGGCCTTCGCCAACAGGGCCGTCATCGTGACGCCCTTGGGCTTCACCTGTTTGTAGAAGGCATCGAGTCGATCAGTGGTGATCGTGTAACCCACCCGGAAACAGGGGACAGCGAGGCTGGCTTCCATATTGCGGTTCACCGCTCCCTGAAGCGTGTTGAAGGGCACGGTGTCGCCAGGGCGACCAAAGCTGTTGCCGGCCGGGGAGCTCGGAGCCTTGGCGGCACTCTCAGCTCCGGCGCTCACGGCAGCGGCGGTTCCTTCCCCGACCAGGGGCACACTGATGGGACGCCCCGCGGCGCGCTCCACGTCTTCAGCCTGAATTCGCCCGTTAGGACCAGTGCCGCGAATCCCGGCGAGGTCGACGCCCATCTGAGAGGCCAGCTTCTTGGCCCTGGGACTGGCGATCAATCGACCATTGCTTGGTGGCGCAGCCACCGGAGCAGGAGGTGTGACAGGTGCAGGTTGAGCTGCAGCTGGGGATGGGGCTGTTGGAGCGGGTGCCGTTGGAGCAGGTGCCGTTGGAGCAGCCTGTGCTGGCGCGGGTGCTGTGGCTGCTGGCGGTGATGCTGCAGGCGCTGTGGCTGCTGGAGCCGACCCACCAGCCGACGGTGCCTTGGCCTGTGCCTCGGCAAGCTCAGCCTCGGTCTCCACGATCAAACCAATGGTCTCGCCCACAGGAGCCGTGCTGCCCGCGGGCATCAGCACAGCTGCGAGGTAACCCTCATTGAAGGATTCGACATCCATGTCGGCCTTGTCGGACTCAACCACGAGCACAGACTCGCCGCGGCCCACCTTGTCACCAGGGTTTTTGAGCCACTCGACGATTTTCCCCTCCGTCATCGTGGAGCTGAGGGCAGGCATGAAGATGTCGTGAGTCGCCATCTAGTCCTAATCGCAACGGTTTTAAGGATGCTGTCCAACCGAATGTCCAACGGTTGTTCAACTGCTCTTTAACCGTAATTCAGCACCTACCAGCATTTCCACCCCTGAATGTCGGTGTCCTGAAGCACAAAAAAACGGGATGGTTTCTCGCTCCATCCCGTCACCCCCTGATCGGTGTGTTCCCGTTTCCGTCAGCACCCTCCTCACCTGAACTCACGGAGTGTTGTGTTTCGCAGAGAGACACAACGTCGTCAAAGACACCGTTGTGAAAAACAGTTCTGAAAAGCAGTTCTGCAGGTCACAAAACCCAGGGTTCTGTACCTGGCCCCTGAACAGAGAAAAACCCCCGAAGTTCCCACTCCACAGGGGCCGAAAACCTCTTTTCATGACTCGGCAGCACCACCCTCTTCCTGAATGGCCGGAGCAGGGAGCAGGAGAACCGACAGGAATGGTGCGGATGTCCTCAGGGTTCTGCCATCTGCACCCATAAAGAAAGGGGCATTTCTGCCCCCTCCTACCCATGAGAACTCTGTCCTCTCCAGAAGGGCAGGTGTTCCTCGGGTCTGAGTGATTTCTAAACGAACCCAACCGAGACAAATCCTCTGAGCAATACAAATCAAAGAATCGACGCAAAAGGAAACCTCATGGTTCTGCGTCAAGCCCCCACTTCGCAGGAACGCTCCGAACCCCCTTCCCAAGCAGGTCCAGACCTGGAACTTCCGCATCCACCCTGCGAAGGCGCTGAAGGATCGCTTTTCGACTCATCCAGGTCTTGTTGATGGCGCGCAATTTCCAGATGCCTACAACACAGGTATAGTCGTATCAATACCGATGTTCTCCTGTGGCAAGACCAGGTGCCTTTGCTGCCAATTTCACTCCAGGCACTCTGAATCGCTTCAGAGACCTCTGCAAGCAGCAGGGAAAGCAATACACGAAGGTGCTGGAACGACTAGCAGAGGTTTATCTGGAAACAGGAGGCGCAGTGCTGGATAGCCCTGTTCCCTCCCCAGAAAATCGAACCAACGAGTTACCTGCCTCAAGCAGCATCAACTCCAGACGCAGCACGATTGAGGAAGTCCTGGATCGGTTGACGAATATTGAGTCCAACGACCAGGAGTTCGTCAGTGCTTTTGAGATGTTGATCCATCGGGTGGAATCACTGGAAAATCAGGTCACCTGCAAAGACCTTGAGAAGAGGGTTGGACACCTGGAAAAGGCAGTCCAATACAGGATGGGGAAATCAAAGGATTAAACCCTCAAAACATATTCAAGTGATCTTCAGGCTTAACCACTTTCCGGTGCATGCCAAGCTCCTCAACATTGAGCAAGTGATTCAACTTGCAGTAAATCCTTTCAATGTCTGCTTCAGAGCTTCCAACATTGTCAGCAATCAACCGGATACGAACACCGCTCAGGAGCTGATGCGTGATGTGAGTTGAACGCAAGGAGTGCAAGGTGAATCTCCTGAAGTCAGTCGGCGTTCTGCCATGACGGGGGAATTTGAAGACCATTGCCGATTCAACCAATGATTGATACTTCTTACGTATTTGCTCTGACGAATACGGAGACGTCGTCCAACGGACCTGATCTAATTTATCTTCCGCCTCAAACCTCCTCATATTCCTCTTATCTTCTTTGTTAATTCTATGAAAAATCGGATTCAAAAAAAGCAAAGTATCTTTTTCTGGTTCAGGCAAAAAGGGAATTCTCCCCTGAAACCTCCACCGATATTTCTTGATCTCGCCACTTTCCACTAATTGATTATGCTCTTCGATTATTTGATTACGCAGTTTCACGCCTTTCTCAAGATGTGATTTCACGGAGTCAATCCAATATCCATTCATCACGCTGGTTCGGCGTCCCGTTTTCGTTGCTGAACTGACTTCAACAATGCCTTGCAGGCTTCCATCCGGCATTCTCTTTGTATTAACATCTCCAACATGCAGTAGCATTGCTTCGTGATATCTGCCTCCAAAGTGGTACATAAAAAATATCCAATTAAACATCCATCTCCTGCGCCATAAATCTAATTCATCGTCATCGTCCCTCTTCTGCACCCATTCCATAAGCTGGGATTCAACTGCATCCCATTCATCCGGCATGAACGCCGGATTAGCATCGTCCTTATGCTCTTTGCTACTTCTCAGTTTATCAACTTTAGGGACAGACTTTGCATCAAGTACGTCTCTCTCAACCATCCAAATCATCAGATCGTTGAGTGTTGTCAGGTCAGAATTAATTGTCGCAACTGAAAGCCCAGGCGTCGCTGTCTTCCACCTTCCCTTGGTCTCTACATTCCTGTAGTGAACACCATAACTCTCAAAACTCTCCTTTCGAATATCTCCAATATTATTGATGCCAGTTAACTTTGCGAACGGAATAATGCGTTGATGAATTCGCTGGGCATATGTCTTGACTGCACTCTCTTTGATTGTTCCAAGACGTGCTTGCTCTTCTTTCCATGCTAAAAAATGCTTGCAAGCGGTGGAAAACAGAAACTTTCTGTTCCTTGACCTCAGAGGCTGATTAATTGAAGCAGCATATACATCAAGCGCCTTGTCGTGAGCAATCTTGATGTCGGTCGTCCCAAGAGAAATGTTGGAATACTTTTTATCGCCTCTTGGAATACGAAGCGTTAAATATTCACGGTCTGCATACCCGATGATGAATGCCCGTCCATTCAGGGTTTCTTCCTTGAACTGGATTTTCGGCATCAGCGTTGAAATCGCTCATGGATTTTTTGGTTTCCCTCTTCCGCCTCAGAAGGACACAACTTCGCCCAACGCATAAACGGATTACCGACAACTGTTTGGACCTTGGGTTCTCCTGCCGATGCTCCGTCCCGATAGAACACGTCCTGTTCCCAGGCATCACTCCGATCAGGGTTCTTGCTGGTGGCGAATCGTTCTCCCTTGCAATCAGCAAACAACCAGAGGTCTTGAACCGGCGGACCTGCTCGGCCCGATGCCGGTTCATCAACGCATGTCACTGGCGTGGATTTCCAGTTGCAGTTCTGAACCCAGCGCCGCTGCCTGACTTGGACCCTCCACCACCCATCAGACATCCGCTGAGGACGGGACAACTGCTCGGTCTCCACCCGGCACCCTGTTCCACACCCAAAGACCGGAAGGACATGCTCTTGCGGCACCGAGGAAGGGATAGCGGCACTAAGGACCAGAAGCACCAGCGAACTCACCATCTCCAGATCGCTGCGAAGTGCCCAACGTCTTGTCCAGCCACATGAAGACAAACACCGTCAGCTCTGAGATTAGGAGCTGCACTTTGCCTTGTCCAACTCTTGTCCAACCAGCAAAGCTCCTCCAATGACTGAAGTCAGGGAATGTCTTTGGTTGCCAAAACCGTCTCCAGGGGAGCTCACTTGAAAATCCGACGGGCCGGCAGACCGGCCCTCATCAGCACTCAGCCCTGCTCGATCGACTCGATCACACCGTCACGCACCACTACAGCAACCTGCATCTTGCTCACCAGGTTGTCGCCCACCTGAATGTCGCAGAAGCTCTCAAGCTGGCCCTGATCCACGATCTGTTCCATCTCAAGCTCGCGAACCTGAGCCTGCTGCTGAAGCAAATTGCGCTTCTGCTCCTCAAGCTCAGCCCGCTTGGCAGCAACCTGCTGCTGCACCTGAGCAACCTGCTCCTGCACGCGCGGATCAAGAGGATTGGCGCTCTGACGACGAACGTCATCGACAACCTGCTGACCCTCCTGCTCAAGCTGAGCCATTTGCTGATCGGTTGTTGAGATGCCAGCGCTCAACTCACGCTCGGCCTCTTCCTTCCAGGCCGGGGTGACGACGGCACGGATGGTGATGGAACGCTTGATCGACAGAGTGGTGCCGTCGGACATTGGGGCGGGGATGCAGCGCCAAGCGTCTCAGCCCCACGGCGGATGGTCAACCCGACCCTGACAGGAGGGCGATCAACGGCCATACACGCTCTCGATGAATGAGCGATCCCGTTCTGAGATCCGGTCTCGGCGTTGCTTGAGTGTCTGGGTGAGCAGGCCGTTCTCGATCGAGAATGGTTCGACGAGAGCCACACCGGCAAGACGCTCATCAGCCCTGGACCCCGCACGATCCGCCAACAGTCGGTTCAACTCCCCGCGCAGCAGTTTGAGCAAGCGCTGATCACCGGGATGACCGCCCAGGTCTTCACCTGGATCGCAGCCCTGAGAGCTGGCCCAGGCCTTGACCGCATCCGCGCGCGGAACCACCAGGGCCCCCAGTTGACGTTCGTCCTGCCCCACCAGCATCACCTGCTCAATCAGCGGGCTGGAGACCAGAGCCTCCTCAAGCGGCCCCGGCTCGATGTTCTCACCGCTGCTGAGCACGATCGTGTCCTTGGCACGTCCGGTCAGAACCACAGAACCATCCGGGAGAAGCATGCCCAGATCGCCGGTATCAAACCAGCCATCGGCATCCAGCACCTTGGCGGTGGCCTCGGGTTTGCCGAGATAGCCACCCATCACCTGGGGGCCGCGCACCAGCACCACCCCACGTTCACGGAACCCAAGCGGCTTCCTGCTCTCGGCATCAACAATGCGGAACTCGGTGTCCGGGAGGGGCAGACCGGAGCTGCCGCGAATGTTGCGCCAGGGCCGCCGGCAACTCACCACCGGACTGGTTTCCGTAAGGCCGTATCCGACCAGGAGCTCGATTCCCACCGCTTCAAAGAAGGCATCCACATGGGGAGCGATGGCACCTCCTCCATTGATCGGATAGCGCAGTGCTCCGCCACTGAGCTGCTGCCTCAGCTTGGGCCAGATCAGCTTGGAGGCCAGCGCATGGGCTGGCCAGCGACGGCTCGCCTCAGCAGCAGCCCTCAGACGCTCACGCTTGCGCAGCGGCTGAATCATCAGGTCACGGCTACGGCGACGGGCGAGGGTATAGGCCGTGCTGTTGGCCAGGGCCGACCTCAACAGGCGTTGACGCGATGCGGGGAACGTCTTGACAGCATCCTCGAAACCAGCCTGAACCGCTTCCCACAACCTGGGGACCGTGGCCATGATCACCGGCTTGACCCGAGGCAGATCCTTCTTGAGCTGTTTGATCGTGGTGTAACTCTGCGAACAGGCACAGGAGAAGAAGTAGTACTCAGCGCTGCGTTCATAGGAATGCCAGATCGGCAGAACGCTCAGCACCGGTGATCCGGGTTCCGGGCGGGTCACGCAGGCAAGGCTGCGCATCTGATGCAGGAGGTTGGCGTGCGTCAGCGGCACGCCCTTGGGCCGGCCGGTGGTCCCACTCGTGTAGAGGATCGTGGCCGTGGTGGCTGGCGCAGAGGCGCGGTCCCGCCCGGTGATTGCATCCGGTGTCTCCTGTCCATCAGCGAGGGCGAGAAAAGCGTCGAAATCGAGCGCGCCCGCAGGCGCAGACCCCTCGAGCACGAGCACAAAGCGCAAACGCTCCTGCAGCTCCCCCGGCAGCTGTAAACGCTGCAGCAGATCAGCGGTTTGCACCACCAGCGCGACGGCCGAGCAATCCTCGAGGATGTAGCGCAGCTCCTCCACAGGTGCTGCTGCCCCACGCACCGCATCGATGGCACCGGCACGCATCAGACCCTGATCGGCCACCAACCAGCGGGGACTGTTCTCAGCGAAGAGACCCACCACATCGCCGCTGCCGATCTGCAAACTGCGGAATGCGGCAGCGGCCTGATCAATCCGTTCAGCCAGCGCTCGATAGCTGAGCCGTTCCGGGTGAGCGGCATGGGGCGCATCAACCGCCATCACGTCAGCGTGATGCGATTTCAGCCAGGGCCAGACCTGATCCACCCTGCCGAGACTTTGAACATGAGCCTGGCGAGCCAATGCTGCCTGCTCGCGGGACGTTGGTTGCCAGGTGGATTGAGCGGCGGCTGTCACGGAAACGGTCTGTAGTCGCCCAGGCCTATCACCTCAACGCCGCTTCGGCAATCGCAGCTGCTCCCCAGCGCTCTGCTCCCAAACCAGATCAAAACGGGCCGCCAGGGCATCGCGCAGCAGGGGTTGCACGCTCTCGATCTCCAGACCAGGGATCCAGTCACAAAGTCGACCGACCGCTCGTCCTTTGAGTCCACAGGGCACCACGGATTCGAAACCCTCCAGATCGCAGCTCACGTTCAAAGCAAGACCGTGCTGTGTGATCCAGCGACGGCAACCGACACCGATGGCCGCCACCTTCTGCTGATCGAGCCAGACCCCGGTGAGTCCTTCGATCCGTTCCCCCTGCAGGCCGAGACGCTGCAACACATCAATCACCACCTGTTCCAGCTGACGGAGATACCAGTGCAAATCTGTGCGACGACGGCGCAGATCCAGCACCGGGTAAGCCACCAGTTGACCGGGTGCGTGATGCGTCACTTCCCCACCACGATCAATGCGGTGCAGTGGGGCCGGCGGATGCTCCGGATCAAACAGCAGATGGTCTTCACTGGCGCCGCGGCCGAGGGTGTAACAGCCGGGGTGCTGCAGCAGCCAGACCGCTTCAGCCTCAGAAGCGGTTTCTGACTCCAGGAGCAACCGTTCCTGCCAGCAGCGCTGCAGATCCCAGGCCTGCTGAAACGGCACCAGCTGTTCAGGCTGAAAAAGAAATGCCGAAGACCCGGTTCCGGAATCCGACGGCGTCACTAGCTTTCCGTTAGGCGCAGGCACCGGAGGGATGCATGAAGCTTTTGATCCATGGTCGCAATCTGGATGTGACTCCCGCATTACGGGATTACACCGAGACGAAGCTTGATCGGGCGATCCATCACTTCAATGACCTGGTTCAGGAAGCCGATGTCCATCTGTCGGTGGCTCGCAATCCCCGAGTGCCGCAGCAAACGGCCGAGGTGACGGTCTTCGCCAACGGCACAGTGATCCGTGCCCAGGAACGCAGTGAGAATCTCTACGCCAGCATTGACCTGGTGGCAAGCAAGCTGGCACGGCAGCTGCGACGCTTCAAAGAACGCCACAGCGACCACCACCACAGCCCTGGCCACCGGGCCACCGAGACCCCAACCACTGAAGCGGTGCTCGATGACAGCCCCGTGGACGGCTCACTGCTCGAGGGGAAGGAGGCTCAGCTGCCCAGCCCCGGTGTACGGCGCAAGTACTTCGCCATGCCGCCGATGACGCTGGATAACGCTCGCACCCAGCTGGATCTCATCGACCATGACTTCTATCTGTTCCGTGACAGTGAAAGCGGCGAGCTGCAGGTGATTTATCGGCGAAACCACGGCGGCTATGGAGTGATCCAGGCACGCAACTGAACCTTTCGTGGCGGCTTGATCCGTCGTTTGCTCAGCGATGACCAAGTCACCGCGCCGGCAGGACCTGCCGGACATCCCCCCTCTGATTCACCAGGCCCTGCTCAATCCACTCCTGCAAGAGGAGGAGCTGCTCACGCTCTGCGACGCCGCCAAGCAACTGGGTTTCGGCGGCGTGTGCGTCAGCCTCATTCACCTCGAAGCCGTGCGCAGGCGCCTGGGGGGGCATGGACCGGTGACGTTGATCGCCACCATTGCTTTCCCATTCGGAGCGCTGCCCACCGAGCTGAAACAGGCCCAGGCCGAATGGGCTGCTGCCCATGGAGCCGAAGCTCTCGAAGTCACACCGGACTGGTCGGCTCTCGTGAACGGCCGTGCCAACAGCTTCGCCGAGGAGCTGGCAGCGATCGCAGCACTGGATCTACCAATGACCGTGGTGATGGATGTGAACCAGCTGAATGAGGCGCAGCTCGCCCTGGCAGCGGAGGCCGCCATCGATGCAGGTGCTGCATCCCTTCAGGCCGGCAATGGATTTGGAGCAGCGGTCTCCGCCAATCAGATCAGAGACCTCAGACAGCTCACCCGAGGCCGTTGCGCCATCAAGGCCGCCGGGGGGATCCGCGAGCTTGACCAGGCGCTTGATCTCGTGGAGGCAGGAGCCATCGCTCTGGGCACCGGTCACGGCCCAGCGTTGGCGAAGGCCCTGCGGCATCCACGATGAGTGGAGACAAGCGCCTGTCAGGACTGGCCCTCAAGGTGGGCCCCCTGGGGGAACATGACCGCCTGCTCACCCTGCTCAGTGATGAAGCCGGCGTAGTGCGACTGGCAGTGCCCGGAGCACGAAAACCACGCAGCAGCCTTGCCGCTGCAGTACCGCTCACTCTGCTGGATCTGCAGGTGGTGGGTCGTCGCAGTTTGAAGAGGGTGCGTCAACTGCAGGTCGTTCATAACTACAGCGGTGTTGGCAAGCAACTGGAAACACTGGCTGCCGCCCAAGCCCTGGCGGAACTGGCCATTGCCCTTGTGAGCGACTGCGACCCTGTTCCCGGAATGCTGGACGCGGTGCTGATTCATCTCGAGAGCTTCGAAGCCCTGAGCCGCTCCGACCAACCAGACGCGGATCTCTGCCTGGCCATGCTCGTGCAGGCAGGAGTGCATCTGCTGGCGCTCGGCGGCTACGGAATTCCACTGCAGATCTGCTGCCGCTCTGGAGCAGAACTTGCTCCGCCGATCGGCCAGTGGGAATGGCGCTGCAGCCTTCTGCCTGAGGAAGGACTGGCGATCGGATCCCTACCGGGCGCCACGCTTCAGTTCAACCCATCCGAACTGGCTCTGTTGCAACGGTTACCCAGGGCGGAACTGCCCAGAAGACGCGATGGCCAACTGATGGGTCCACGTCCGGTCTGGCTGAAGCTCCTGGCTGTCCTGGAATGCTGGTGCCGCACCCATTTGCCCCGCCCGGTGCGCTCACTGGAGATGGTCGGCAACTGCATGCCGTCGCAGTGAGCGATCATGACCCCGTCATTGCTGGAACCTTGAGCGGATCCCCCCTGAACAGCCCTGAGCCGGTTCTACCCACCGGCAACAATCCGGAGGGAGGCCGCGGGCTCCAGGCCGTGCTGCGCCTGAGCGACTTCCGCAAACTCTGGATCGGCCAGATCTTCTCCCAGCTTGCGGACAAGTTCTACATCGTGTTGATGGTCTTTCTGATTGATCAGCACTTGCTGCTGACCACTCAACAGAACGGCGTTCTTGCGGAGGTGGCCTCCGATTACGGCCTCGATATCAGTACCCGCACCAAAGTCATCACCCTTCTGGCCACAGGAATCTTCGTGGCGAACACGCTGCCGGCGATGGTCCTGGGCAGTGTGGCGGGGGTGTGGGTTGACCGCTGGCCGAAACGACGGGTGATGGTGGCCTCGAACGGATTGCGGGCACTGATGGTGATGCTGACGCCTCTGTTCCTGATTCCAGGCCCCCTGATCCTTGGACTGCCCTGGGGCTACTGGGGTCTGATCGGCATGACGTTTGTCGAATCGATCCTCACGCAGTTCTTCGCACCGGCCGAACAGGCAGCCATCACTCTGCTCGTGCCTGGCGAACACCTTCTGGCAGCGAACTCGCTCTACCAAACCACCAGCATGGGAGCCACGATCGTTGGCTTCGCTCTGGGTGAGCCGATCCTGCGAGCACTGAATCACTTGTTCAGCACGGTCGGTGTTCGCGGTGGTGAGTTCATTCTGCTGCCGTTCTGCTACGGCATGGCGGCCCTGAGCCTGCTGGCGGTCCGCCACCGGGAGAGGGAGATCCACAACGATGGTCGATCGGTCTGGCACGAAATTGGAGAAGGGCTGCAGGTGCTGAAGCGCATCCCCACGGTTCGCAACGCCATGGTCCATCTGGTGCTGCTCTACAGCCTGCTCGCGGCTCTCTATGTTCTGGCCCTTCAGCTGGCAGGCCTGATTCGCAGTCTTGGTCCCTCTGGTTTCGGCATGCTGCTAGCGATGAGCGGACTGGGCATGGCCCTCGGCGCTGTGTTGATGGCCCAGCTGGGCCATCACTTCAGTCGCCGTCGACTCACCGCAGCTGGACTCGGCCTGATCACCTTTTCACTGGTGCTGCTCAGCCAGTTCAAAGGCTCACTCAACAGCACTCTGGCGTTCTGCGGAATCCTTGGAATCGGAGCCGCACTGGTCGCCATTCCGGCACAGACCACCATTCAGGAAGAAACCCCGGTCTCCCAGAGAGGCAGAGTTTTCGGTCTTCAGAACAACCTGATCAATATCGCCCTCAGTCTGCCGCTAGTGCTGGCAGGCACTCTGGTCAGCAGCATCGGACTCAGTCCGGTGTTGTGGTTGCTCGCCCTGCTGGCTCTTGTTGCCGCCTTGCTGGAACGACCCTGGCAGCGCTGCTAGCGTCGGCCAAGGCCTGTGAATGGTGGCGGTGACGCATATTGCCTGGCTGGGCAAAAAAACTCCGTTCTGCGGCAATGTCACCTATGGGCTCAGCACAACGCAGGCCCTGAGGGCAAGGGGTCATCAGACCAGTTTCATTCACTTCGATAATCCGAAGGCACCTGGCAGCAGCACATCGCTTCTCGCCAATGATCCCGATGTCAGCCTTCCGTATCTGGTCAAATCGCAGGTTTACACGATCCCCTCGCCGGGTGCCCAGCGTGAGTTGAGGGAATCGCTGGAACGTCTGCAGCCCGATCTGGTGCATGCAAGCCTCACGCTGTCTCCGCTGGACTTCCGACTGCCGGAACTGTGTCAGCAGTTGGGAGTCCCCCTGGTGGCGACCTTCCACCCTCCCTTCGACGCCAGCCTCCGCAACCTGACGGCAGGGACACAGCAACTCACCTATCAGCTGTACGCACCGGCACTCTCCAAATACGACCGGGTGATCGTGTTCTCCGATCTCCAAGCTGAATTCCTGGCGCGTCTTGGCGTACGCGAAGACCGTTTGGCCGTGATCCCCAACGGGGTTGACACCAACCAGTGGAGTCCCTCAGACCCACAACCAGAGCCGGGCATCACCAGACCCATTGACAGCGCGATGCATCAGGTGCGCTCCCGTTTTGGTCAGGAGCGCGTTTTCCTCTACATGGGACGCGTTGCCACCGAGAAAAACCTGGAGGCTCTGCTGCAGGCCTGGCGTCTGGTCACCATGCAGGGCTGTCGTCTGGTGATCGTTGGCGAAGGGCCTTTGCGCAGCACGCTGCAGAACAGTTACGACGACGGCAATGTGCTCTGGTGGGGCTATGAAGCCGATCTCGCCACGCGCGTTGCCTTGCTGCAATGCGCCGAGGTGTTTGTGCTTCCCTCACTGGTGGAGGGACTCTCGCTCGCCTTGCTTGAAGCCATGGCCAGTGGCTGTGCCTGTGTGGCCACTGATGCTGGAGCCGACGGAGAAGTGCTCGCCGGCGGGGCAGGGATCGTGATGAGCACCCTGGGCGTGACCAGCCAGCTGCGCACCTTGCTGCCGGTTCTGCGTGATCAACCCGTTTTGACGCGCGAACTCGGACGACAGGCCCGCGCAAGAGTGCTGGAGCGCTACACCATCAGCCGCAATATCGACGCCCTCGAGCAGTTGTATGGCGACCTGATGCGTCGAGCTCCGCTGGCGGCTTAACGCAGAGCCCGTCCATGTTCGGCTGCAGCAATCACCGCTTCGATCAGGGCTGTCCGAACACCAGCGTTCTCCAGTTTGCGCAGAGCCGCCATGGTCGTACCGCCAGGTGAGGCGACCATATCTTTGAGCTGAGCTGGATGGAGTTGCTGCTGATCCAGCAGTGCAGCAGTTCCGGCCAGGGTTCGATGAGCGAGCCGGTGGGCTTGATCGCGCGGCAAACCAGCAGCCACTGCTCCATCAGCCATGGCCTCGGCCACCAGAGCCACGTAAGCAGGGCCTGAGGAGGTCAAAGCCAGAAACGCATCAAGCCTGGACTCCGGCAGTTCCAGCACTTCGCTCACCGGATCGAAGGCCTCCCTCACCCACTCACGCTGCTGAGCCGTGACACCTTCACCGAATGCCAGTCCGCACAACCCTTCACCCACCAAACAAGGGGTATTGGGGACCGCACGCACGCACGCACGTCCTGGAAATTGGCGTTGGAGACGCTCCAGAGTGACGCCCGCCAACACAGAGATCAACAAAGGCGACTGGCCTGATGGAGCTGGCCCGACGCCTTCGGCCACAGCATCAAGCTGCTGAGGCTTCACGGCCAGCAACTGAACCGGAGCATTCCAGGCATCCCTCGCCCGGGGATCAGACGCCTGAACAACGCTCAACCCCTTGGGCAAATCCGGAGTCAGTCGGGAAACGGACGCTTGACTGCCGACCACCCCGACGACATCGGCTGACTGAAGCTTGCCTCGTTCAATCAGAGGGAAGATCAGGGCCTGGGCCATCCGACCCAGACCAATCACACCAACAGACACAGTCACCGAAGCGAAAACTCAAAGAGCGGCAGCATCCGAAACGGCCCAGGCCGGCGCGGGGGCAACGCTGCTCTCAGCCGAAGCTTGCTCAACGTCCTTGGTGACAACCGTGGGAGTGGTGCTCTCGTCCTGACTGGCATTGGTCACCGTGACGCAACTCGGAGCGAACAGGAAGATGCTCTCGCCAACGCGCTCTTGATGACCATCGATGGCAAACGTTCCACCGGCCACGAAATCAACCGCTCTTTGAGCCTGATCAGGCTCCATCATCGTGAGGTTGAGAATCACGGTCTTGCGTTCGCGCAAAGCCTGAATCGCCCTTGGCATTTCATCAAAGCTGCGCGGCTCCATCAGAGAAACCTCTGCCGTGCCGGAACTGATTCCAGGCATGCCGATCACATTCGAGCCTGCGAAATTCTGATCCATCTCAAACGGATTGGATGCATCCAGAGGCGCCAGGGCGCTGGTGTTCATCGACGACATGCCCTGCATGTTGTCGTCTTGCTCGCCTGTGTCGTAGTCGAGCTCGTCATAATCGCCATCCAGGTAATCGTCACCAGCAACGACCGCACGAAGACGAGAAATCAACGACACTGGAAATTTGCAGAACCTTGACCCTGAATAGCGCTCAAGGGAGTTGTGAGCAAGCGTGTCCAGATGAATTGATGTCCATCTCGCAACGTTGATTTGATCATTCCGATCAAGCAGAGGCAGGCGGCCGTGCACCAAACAGGGCTGATCCCACACGAACCCAGGTCGCACCGGCTGCCGCCGCTTGCGGCCAGTCGCCGCTCATCCCCATCGAACATTGAGACAGATCGAGTTCATCCGCCAGATCACGACAATCCCTGAAAAGACCCTGACGCTCCATGCTGTTCAGTCCCAACGGGGCCATGGTCATCAGCCCGGAGGCCTTCAGACCAGGCAACTGGCGCAGCACGGGCCAGGCCTCCTTGAGTGACTGAGGGTCCCAGCCGCCCTTAGAGGGATCAGACCTCAGCTTCACCTGGAACAACACGGAAGGGCAACGCCCCTCCTCCAGGGCAATGCGGGATGAGCGCTCCGCCAGCGCCATCGAGTCGATGGAATGAATCCAGCTGAAGGCCTTCACCACCGCGCGAACCTTGTTGGCCTGCAGGCGGCCAATGAAATGCCAGCGCAAATCGGTGAGGTCCGAGAGAGCCTCCTGCTTGGGCAATGCCTCCTGAACGCGGCTTTCGCCGAAATCAATCTGACCGCAAGCGGCAAGCTCTCGCACTGCCGACGCAGGCTGCGTCTTGCTCACAGCAAGCAGGTTGACTCCCTGCGGAAGACGCTGTTGGAGTTGCTGCCAGCGGGCCTGAATGTCCGTCACCCGAGCGGTCCGTCTTGCATGGTCAGATGAAGGTCTGATCGAACAACTGCTTCCAGCTGCCGTAATCCTCTGAAGCATCACGGCGACGACGGGCGAGATTCAATTCAGCGTGGTGGCGCGCATCCAGATAAGGAATCACTTCGAACTGAGCCCCTCGAGGTTGCAGGGTGACAAGGAAGAACATCCGCTGGGCGTACAGGGTGGCGTACACATCACGACCTTCCCCCGCAGGAGCCACTCTGTAGAGCATCCCAAAGGTGGGGTGGTTGAGATAACCCTCAGCGCTCACAGACCTGAAAACGGGGATTCAGAGAGCACCGTACCTTCCGCGCAGAACAAGAACGGTGACAAGCCCGACTGCAGCAACCCCATTCAGAATGCTGGGGGCAGCACCCTTGGAAGCCTGCTCAGGACGAAACGCATCCGCAGGCAACCAGGTACCACCTCGTGCAAGCAACGCTTCAGCACCCTGTTCTGCACGCAGCAGGATGTTGGCCAGAAGGCGCTCTCCCACTGAAAGCACCAACCCGAAGGAGGCTTTAAAGCCGAGCCGGCGCAGGTTGACGGCACGACTGGCGAGCGAGCGCAACAGGTTCTGGAGCTCTTCCTGGACCAACGGCAGAAAGCGAAGAGCCAGAAGCAACTGAAAACTCAGTCGATCAATCGGCACTCCAAGCCGAGCCAGGGGAGCCAGCCACCAACTCAGAGACCACATCAACTCCTCACTGGGGGTGGACAGCAACATCAGATTGACGCTGTGGACAACGGTCACGATCAAGGTGGCGCTGTTCAACCCCAGCTCAGCCGAGCGGCGATCGACCACAAGCGGGCCCAGTTCTAGAGATCCCAACTGCAGCGGCCCCAGGCGAATCAACTCCCAGGAGGGTGACGTCAAGGCGAGACCTGGAATCTCCGCCGGTGACCGCACGCTGAGACTGGCTCCAGGATCACCGGTCGGCAGCAACATGGCCAGCAACCCGACCGCGCAACCAAGAACACTGACCAGCAGCAGCGAGCGCCACCACAGCCGGGCCGGCAATCCACTCACCAACGTGATCAACAGCAGGGCCAGCACAAGCGCCACGCGCCACAACGGGCCTGCCAGCACTGGCGTGAGCAGAAACACCAGAACCCACAACAGCTTCAGGCGGGGATCCAGCTGGCGCAGCCAACCACCAGCACCATCCACGTATTGCCCGATCGGAATCTGCCTCAGCCAATCCATGCTGCTCAGCCCTGATGGTTCTGCTGCCTGGCCAGATCCTTTTCGGCATCACGCTGCTGCTTCCCTCGCCAGAACAACTTCAAGGGAGTGCCATCAAATCCAAGTCCTTCCCGGATCTGACGTTCGACATAGCGCCGATAGGTGTCACCGAACAGCTTGGGGTCATTCACAAACAGAGTGAAACTCGGTGGCCTGGTCGCCACCTGGGTGCCGTAGTACAAACGGCCCTGACGTCCGCCTCTTGTTGTCGGCGGGCTTCTCCAGCTGAGGGCCTCCTTCAGCACTTCGTTGACCACAGACGTGCTGACACGACGACGGTGCTGCTCCACAGCCAGAACAGCCAGAGCGAAAATGCTGTCAACACGCTGGCCGGTGAGTGCCGAGGTGAACAGCATCGGGGCCCAGTCGAGGAAATACAGCTTGGAACGCAGCTCTTTTTCCATGGCCGTCATGGTGTGGCTGTCCTTCTCCACGGCATCCCATTTATTGACAACAACCACGCAGGCCCGACCGTCTTCTTCGATGCGACCGGCAAGGCGTTGATCCTGCTCGGTCACACCGTCCAGTGCATCAATCACCAGCACGCACACATCACTGCGTTCAATCGCCTTGAAACTGCGATTGATTCCGAAGAATTCAGGCCCGTAATTGACGCTGCGGCGCCGGCGAATCCCAGCGGTGTCCACCAGGCGCCAGGGACGGTTTTCACGCACGATGCTGGTGTCGATCGTGTCGCGCGTGGTGCCCCGAATCGGACTCACGATGGCCCTCTGTTCACCGCAAATGGCATTCAGAAGGCTGGATTTACCCACGTTGGGACGACCGATGATGGCCATCTGAATCGGCTCTTCCTGATCACCCTCTTGATCTTTCGGAGGCAGGAATGTGAGCACCCGATCCAGAACCTCTGCCGTGCCAGCCCCGTGGATTGCGGAAATGGGGTAGGGCTCTCCCAGGCCAAGGCTCCAGAACTCAGCAGCCATGGCCAGACCTTGATCAGGTGACTCGCACTTGTTCACCGCGAGCAGCGTCGGACAACGCTGACCGCGCAGGAACTCCGCGATGGCCTCATCCGATGCCGTGAGGCCCTGCTGACCATCAACAATCACCACAGCGACACTGGCCTCCTCGAGAGCCAGCGCAGCCTGCTCACGGATTTCAGGCAGAAACTCGCTGTCGTCATCGAACACCAGTCCGCCGGTGTCGACCACCTTGAATTCGCGATCCCCCCAGTAACCATCCTGATAGGTGCGATCACGAGTCACACCTGGCTGGTCGTGGACGATCGCCTCTCGACTCCGGCAGAGACGATTGACCAGCGTGGATTTCCCAACGTTGGGGCGCCCGATGATCGCGACGACGGGACGCGCCAAGAAGGTCCACAGCAAGAACAGTCTTGACAGTACAGAGGCACCTGCCTGCGAGATCAGGACCCGAAACGGAAGCCGCTCAACTTTTCATTTCGCCAACAGGAATGGGAATTCTTTCCGAGTGAGACCAACAAGACTCAGGTGAGACAGCTAGCGATGGATCAGTGAACCCGCTGTCACACCATCATGCTCGAACTGATCGCCACCCTGGTGGTGGACCTCTCGGATCAACAGCTCACCGTCTACGACGAGAACCAGGAGATTGTGCGGGTCATCCCCGTAAGCACCGGCAAGGCATCCACGCCAACCCCCACCGGGGAAGCCAAGGTGCTGACCAAATACCGCTCCGTGACCATGCGCGGCCGTGGCTATGTCGCACCCGGCGTGCCCTATGCGATGTGCATCACCGCCAACGAGATGATCTGCATGCACGGAGCTCCCTGGCAGGAAGACGCCGGCCAGGCCTTCGGCGTTCCCCGCAGTCATGGCTGTGTACGGATGCCGACGCATCAGGCTCGCTGGCTGTTTGAAAACACGCTCAAGGGCACCAAGGTGGTCATTCAGGTGTGAGGCTCATTCCACCGGCGGATCGCCGGGGTGCCCCCGCACCGGATCCGCCGGAGCATCGAGCAGGGGCGGCAGTGCCCCTTCCTCTGGCAGCAGCTCACCAGCTGAGACCAACCAGGCCAGCAACCAGTTCACCGCCATGGCGCGGCGAGTGCGCCTGGGATAGAGCTCATTGATTCGATAGCCGCCGAACTGCAGCTGTTGCTTCAGCAGCTGTTTGGATTGCTTGGGAATCGACCGGGTCAGACGCACCGAGGCGGGCCGCACAGCAATCACCTGGGGAGCTTCCGGGAAGGCCTCTCCCCAGGCAGCGGGCGTTGCGGGGCCTGCCAGCCATGGCCCTGCGCCATCCTTATTAGGGAGATAGCCCAATCGCTCCCAGACCAGCGACGCCACAAATCGGTCGCTGAGGCGATCTTCAAGGATCGCCACGAGTAGGGCCCGGCTCAGGCTCCAGGAGTGTGAGGACATCGCCGCATGCTGTCATCGACAGCCGCTGAGGCGAAAGGGATGACACGACACCCCCTGCAGAACCTCTATTAGTTTCGGAGCCATGTACGTCTTCGACACAGTCCTGGAACCGAAGACGTCGCTTCTTGGTGATGCACGCCTGCAGCGTCTGATTTTTCGACTTCCCCACGAGGTCATGGCAACGGCCAGACGCGATCGGCGACGTCTGCTCAAAAGCTCGGAAAGGGGCGAATCATCTCGCCCTCCCTGGGATGGGCAAGGCAGGGTGTGCTTCAGCTACAGCGGCAAGACCGGCATCAGCACACCGGTGTTCGCCGACCGTCGTGACGCTCCTCTCGGCAACAGAGGTCTGCAAAGGATTCGTGCTGGTTGTCCGGTGCGCTTGACAGTGCGTCAGGTGCGACACCGGCAGCCTCGGACCGGCACCCGGCTTCAGGTCCTGAAAGTGCAAGTTCTGCATCTCGACGCACCCCATCAGGGGGGACTGGCAAGTCCCCACAGCATTCAGACCGTGAACCTTCAGCTGCCGCTGGATCTGATGCAGGAAGTGGAGCGGCTGGCTCTGTGCGAAGACTGGTCCAACCAGGCCTGGCTACGCAACGCCATCGAAGCCCAGGTTCGCGAGACCCGTACCCGGCTCGGACTGGATGAGTCCGCGGCATGAAACCGCTTGAAACCAGCAGTTCGCGAGGATGCCTGAACTCAATCCAATCCCGATGGTGAGGGGTCTGCAGCTGAGTGGAAACAGCGTTGAGCGCGTTCTGAGCTGCAACGTGTTGCAGTCTCCGCTTGCAGGAGTCAGCGACAGAATTTTTCGGGCTCTGGTGAGACGCTGGGCGCCGGATGCGCTGCTGTTCACGGAAATGGTGAACGCCACGAGTCTTGAGCTCGGCCACGGCAGAGGCAAAGTCGAGGAGCTGAGCGAGGAAACGGGCCCCATCGGCGTTCAGCTGTTCGATCACAGACCCGAGGCGATGGCCGATGCAGCCCGACGAGCTGAGGACGCCGGTGCCTTCCTGATCGACATCAACATGGGCTGTCCCGTCCGCAAAATCGCCCGCAAAGGCGGCGGCAGCGGTCTGATCCGCGATCCCGATCTGGCCTGCCGAATTGTGGAATCCGTGGCTTCAGCCGTCGGCGTGCCTGTCACGGTGAAGACGCGCCTGGGTTGGTGCAATCAAGAGCAAATCGAAGGCTCCCATCACGCGGCAGTGGCCTGGTGCAGACAGCTGGAGGATGCGGGCGCCACACTGCTGACCGTGCACGGTCGGACGCGGGAACAACGCTTCAGCGGGTCCGCGGATTGGGAAGCGATTGCATCGGTCAAGCAGTCACTCAGCATTCCGGTGATCGCCAACGGCGACGTCAACAGCCCTGACGCCGCCTTGCGCTGCCTCGACAAGACCGGTGCCGATGGGGTGATGGTGGGGAGAGGCACCATGGGAGCGCCCTGGCTGGTTGGTCAGATCGATGCAGCGCTGACCGGTCGCGCCATTCCGCCCACTCCAGGTCCGCGGGAACGCCTGCTGCTGGCATCTGAACAACTGCAGGCCCTCGTTGACTCGCGCGGAGATCACGGCCTGCTGATCGCGCGGAAACACATGAGCTGGACCTGCACAGGATTCACCGGTGCATCGCAGTTCCGCCAGAAACTGATGCGTGCGCCCACCCCTGGTCAGGCACTGACACTGCTTCAACAGCAGCAGGAGCAGTTGGCTTGAACTGGCTGCCACTGATGCTGCTGCTGTGGCCCCTTTGGTTGAGAAAACAGCCTGAGCAGCAGAGCCCCATCTGGAAGCGACGCAGCCTGATTGTGCTGATCAGCCTGCTGACGGCCAGGTATCTGCACTGGCGAATCAGCAGCAGCCTCAACCTGAGCACGGACCTGAGCACAGCACTGAGCCTGTTGTTGTTGACAGCGGAAGCCTGGCTGCTGCTGTCGGGCTTGTTGCCGCTATGGCTGGCCTGGCGTCGCTTCCCCGACCGTCGAGGCACGATGCACCAACTGAAAAAAGAATGGCAGAGCAGCGACTGGCGACCGGTGGTGGACATTCTTGTGCCCACCTACGGCGAACCGCTTGAGGTGCTGGAACGCAGCCTGATTGCCTGTTGTCATCAGAATTATCCGAACCGTTGCGTGTGGGTGCTGGATGACAGCGGCCGTGACGAAGTCAGAGAACTGGCCCTGAAGCACGGATGCCATTACCGCCATCGACCGATTCGAACTCATGCCAAAGCCGGCAATCTCAATGACGGCCTCCAGCACTGCAGCGGAGAACTGCTGGCCGTGTTCGACGCTGATTTCATTCCGCAGAGAGACTTTCTCGAGTGCTGCATCGGCTTTCTCCAGGACCCATCGGTTGGGCTGCTTCAGACCCCGCAAACCTTCATCAATGCCGATCCAGTGATGCGCAACCTGGGCATGGAGCGTTGGTTATTGCCCGACGAAGAGAGCTTCTATCGATGGATCGAACCCGTCCGCGATGGCTGGGGGGCAGTGGTTTGCGCCGGCACCGCTTTTCTGGCTCGACGCAGCGCCATTGATTCAGTCGGAGGATTCAAGGAACAGGCGATCTCCGAGGATTTCATGACGGGGCTACGGCTACGGCGCAAGGGCTGGAAATTGCTGTATCTCCAACAGAAGCTCAGTGCAGGCCTGGCAGCGGAAACCATGGCCGACTTTGTGCGTCAGCGCCAGCGCTGGGCCAATGGAACGCTGCAAAGCCTGCGACTGCCCGATGGACCACTGGGCCCAGGCACGCTTCGTTTCGGGGAGCGAATGGCCTACCTCGAAGGCGTTGTGCACTGGTTCAACAACATGCCCCGGCTGGTGCTGATGATGATGCCACTCAGCTACGGCCTGCTTGGCACCGTTCCCATACTGATCAGCAGCAGTGAAGCTCTCCGGCTGCTGTTGCCGCTCTGGGCCACACTTCTGCTCAGCATCGGCTGGATCAACCGCGGCTCCCGCACAGCCTTGTTGAGCGAACTCACCGGCTGGGTGCTGACGGTGCCGCTGACGCTGACGGTGTTCACCAATCTGATGGGACACATCGGTGGGTTTCGCGTGACGCCAAAACACCAGAAACGCAATCGGGGCAGCTTCAGCCTCGTTCTGGTTCTCCCCCTGCTGGCACTGCTGCTGCTGAACCTCGTCAACCTGGTTGGACTGGTGACGGCAACATCACTGGAAAGCGAGATCCTCGACTCGCGGCCGCTTGGCCTGACCTGGGCGGTGATCAACCTGCTCAGCCTCTGGATTGCACTGCGCGCCTGCTGGGATCCACCCGCACGCGACCCCGCCCCATGGCAGGCCGCTTGCTTGCCAGCAGAGCTGGAAGACAGCGACGGGGAGCGGCGAGCCTGTCGAATCACGGCACTCAGCGAAAGCGGCGTTGAGCTGGAGCTGGCCACGTCAACGCCAGCGGAGCTGAAGATCAAGCGGCTTCGCTGGACAGACGACCTGTCGCCACTGCCAGTGGCTAGGGAACGCACTCAAGGCAATCGACTGGCGCTTCGCTGGCAGGATCTCAGCGACCAGACTCGACAACAGCTCATCCTCTGGCTGTTCTGCCGGCCGGACTGCTGGCCGGCCCGTCAGGCACCGCCGGAATGGCGAGCATTGATGGCCCTGATCAGCCGTTTGTTCATCGTTCCGTCACGACGCCCGTTCCACCGCTGCCTGATGCCACAGACCCCGCCGCAGTGACACTCAGCCAAGCCAGAGATCACGTGTCCCTGTGATGGCCTGAGTGGCCAGCAAAAGGGCCACGAGAAGATTGACAGACACATGCAGACGCCGCATCCACAGGCGCCCGGCGATCTCTCTCTGACAGGCCATGGTCAGCAGCAGAAAAGCAAGCAGCAACAATCCGCCCCAGGTGTGCGACTGCCAGACGGCTGGAGCCAACAGCGCACGCTCACTCACCAGCGAGGGCTGAATCGTGATCAGCAGCAGAAACAGCCAACAGCTCCAGGAGAACAGCAGCCTCAGGGCCAGTCGTCGGGTGCGCAGCAGAGCCAAGAACGACAGCACAACGCCGCACGCCTGAAGGATGACCACGACCCAGCTGCTGAAGCCTGCGCCGGCGGTAGCCAGGTCGTGACTCAAAGCAAACAGCACAGCCAGGAGCAGACCAGCCGTCGCCCAACGGCCGTGATCAACATGTTCAACAGGCACTGTTGCAGCGATTGGGTTGATCTCCAGACGGCGCTCCCTGGCCAGAATTCCAAGGCGGATCGTGGCGCCGATCACCGGATACACAAACAGAATGATCAACACCGGATGCACCAGCGCAAGCCATTGCAGGGGTGTCAACGGTTGCAAAGCGGCGATCAAGGCAACACCTCAGGCCATTGCTGACGGATCAGCAGCATTGAGAAGTAAGGCCGCGCATCGTCGGGCACCGCCTGAGCCGATGCCACCCACTGATCCGGCCAACCAACCCGTTGCGCAAAGAGGGCCCGATCAAGCAGCTGTTCCTGCTCCAGAGCTGCTCGCACCCAAGACCAGCGCTGCCCCAGCTTGATCAAACCCAGCACCGTGGAGGTCTTGCGAGCACTCTGCAGCAAGGCGATCAACTCGGCATTCGTTTCCGGACAGGGGCGGATGAGCAAGCCCTCCTGCTGAAACGCCAAAGGGAGATCGAGAGAGTCTTTGGCCGCAGCCGCCGCTGCGGCACTCACCGACGTGATGCCTGGAATCAAGGCGAATGGCACATCAGGGTGATGACGCCGCAGAGCCAGTTGCACGTAACTCCCGGTTGCAAACAGTGAGACGTCCCCTTCGCACAGCAGCACCACCCGGTGGCCGGATCTGACCTCTGCAGCCAACACATCAGCAGCCTGCCTCCAGGCTGCGATTCGTGGCTGAGATTCAGTCACCATGGGGAACAACAAAGGCAGACAACGCTGATCAGGCCGAATCCAGCGGGATGCAATCGCCAGGGCCATGCCCTCAGCCCCCTCATTCGCGATGGGATGGGCAACAACATCAGCAGCCTCCAAAGCTCGAACTGCAGCCACGGTGAGCAGCTCAGGATCCCCTGGACCTACGCCCACCAGCACCAGCTGATCTGGGGAACACTCGGACGTGATGGACAACGGCAATGCAAGCCAACCAGCCATCCAGCATGCTGAACAGGGTGGCGGGAGCCTCGATGCACTGCTTCAGGATTGCTTCTGACCCATGAGCGAACTGACGCTGTATTCAGCACGGTCCAATACCATCCTGCTGAAGACCCAGGAAGGCAGGCGGATCCAGGATGTGCTTAAGCGACGAGGCATTGGCTTCGAACGCTGGGCAGCACATCATCGGCCGGATCGCCACGCCTCACCCGCGCAGATCCTGGAGAGCTACAAAAGCGAAATCGAACGAACACAGGCTCGGGGTCATTACCCGAGCGTTGATGCCATCAGGGTGCTTCCTGATCATCCGGATCGCGTCTCCCTGCGCCGCAAGTTTCTGAAAGAGCACGTCCACGCAGAGGACGAAGTGCGGTTCTTTGTGGAAGGTTGCGGTCTGTTCTGCCTGCACATCGGCGATGAAGTTGTGCAGGTGCTCTGTGAAACAAACGACTGGATCAGCGTTCCTGCCGGAACACCGCACTGGTTTGACATGGGCGAAACGCCTTATTTCTGCACGCTGAGGTTTTTCAACAATCCCAACGGCTGGGTCGCTGAATTCACTGGAGACACAATCGCCGAGCGCTACCCCCGACTCCGTGCCCCTTAAACACTCAGGCTGCCAGCAAAAGCCGAGCGTCGACGGCAGATTTCAACGATGTGATCCGGCTGGTGGGCACTTCAGCCACCAATGTCTGATCGTCCAGCAGCATCGCGGCCTCCAGGTCGGCGCAACGTCCGATCAGATCACGAACCAGGGGGTTGGATTTGAGACCATCCCATTGTTCGTCAGTGGTGCCATTACGCAGGGCCTGAAGCGAATCAGCAACAGCGATCACAGGGTCGGGCATCGACGTCGCAAAGTGACTGGGTCAATCCTAGAAGTGACCCAGACTCCATGGCGTGTCTCTTCAGACTTCTTTTGGACTCCGGTTACGAACTTCCTGCGCCTGGTGCCGGCGCCACTCCTGACCACCTGAGAAGCCTCGTCTCAATCTGGGGTCGCGAGGCAATCGTTGATCAGGCGTCAACTCCGACCGAATGCATGCGCACAGCTTCCGGTGCAGACAGCTCTCCGCGCAGCGCGTCCACCTCAGCCGCGGCCAGCTCCTTCAGTCGAAGCACGATCTCATCTCTTGGATAGCGGTCGGCAGACAGCACCCAGTAGAGACCGAAATGGCGGGCTTCGCTCTTCAGCAGATCGCCATAGAGCAAGCGCAGGTCTGGATCCGGACTGTGCTCAGCCAGCAGTGCCATGCGCTCATGGCTCCTGGCCTCGATCAGACCTGCAACCAGAAAAGAATCGAGCATGCGCTCGGGCTCTACACGGCGCACCTGCTTGGCAAGCCATGCCCCGTAACCAGGAGAGCGCAGGGGCTCCAGATAGCGCCCCCGGTCCTTGAGCAGCTTCAACACCCGTTCAAAGTGTTCGAGCTCTTCCCGTGCCAGCGGACTGAGCGCCTCGCCCAGGCCCGGTTCGCACAGGTAGCGGAACATCAGCTGCACCGCCGCCCCAGCCGCTTTGCGTTCGCAATGGGCATGGTCGATCAGCACCTCCATGGGCCTGGCGATGGCCTGTTCAACCCAGCGACGACTGGTGGGCGCTGCAAGCCAGCGGATGCTCGTCACCGACGAGGTGATGGTCATACGGCAGCCTTGCGCAGGTGATTCAGCAGGCCATCGAAGGCCAGGTCGTAACTGAAAGGGCCGAATCCACTCACCACACCAACCGCACGATCGGCCAGAAATGAGTGATGCCGGAAGGGCTCGCGGGCATGCGTGTTGCTGAGATGAAGCTCCACGTACGGAATGGCCACTCCCAGCAAAGCGTCACGCAAAGCGATCGAGGTGTGGGTGAAAGCGCCTGCATTCACGAGAATTCCATCCACCTCACCCATGGACTGATGGACGCGTTCCACTAGCGCACCTTCGAAATTGCTTTGAAAACAGTCCAGCTGCACGCCTGCTGCCGTTGCACGCTGATGGAGGTCTTGCTCAATCTGCTCGAGCGTCTGCCGTCCATAGACAGCGGGCTCTCGTTGCCCCAGCAGGTTGAGATTGGGGCCATTCAGGAGCAGCAGGCGCATGGCCTCACGAGAATTCCTCTAGAAGCCGATCGTATCGAGAACCAACGAGAGGCACAGATCGCTGCGGGGATCGCCAGGCCGACTGGTAAGTTCTTCGGGTGGTTCGGGTCGGTGCCCGAGTGGTTAATGGGGGCGGACTGTAAATCCGCTGGCTCTGCCTACGTTGGTTCAAATCCAACCCGGCCCATCCACCACAAGCCCTTGTAGCTCAGCGGTAGAGCACTCCCTTGGTAAGGGAGAGGTCTCGAGTTCAAGTCTCGACAAGGGCTTCAGTCAACACCCAGGCACCGGGTGTTGATTCCAGAGGCAATTAAGGATGGCTTGCCTCTCTGGACGTCTCCTCGAGGTCAGAGTTGCCTCAGCTCCGCAGTCCTGGCGGCAAGAGCGCGGTCGATAGCCGAAACGTGCCAAGCAGCAACCTGCCTTGGCGATGCGACCTCAACATCGAGTGGCGACAGCCGATAAGTGCCGCTAGCACTTAAAAAAGTCTCGGCTATGGCAGCAACGCCCCTCCTTCTTGCGCTGGATCAGGGCACCAGCAGCTCACGCGCCGCTCTGTTTGACCCGCGTGGATTCCCTGTTGCAAGCGCCAGCGCTCCCTTAGCCATCAGCTATCCAGCTGACGGATGGGTGGAACAGAACCCCAGGGACATCTGGGATAGCCAGCGCCTGGCGATGGAGCGCTTGGACAAGGCGATCAGTCAAGACCAGAGGGACGCTGTGGTGGCCTGCGGAGTCACCAATCAGAGGGAAACAACGATCCTGTGGCGACGCAGCGATGGGCAACCCTGCGGCCCCGCCTTGGTCTGGCAGGACGGCCGCACCTCGGACATCTGTCAACAGTGGAAAGAAGAAGGCCTTGAGCAGGAATGGCGAGCTCGCACCGGCCTGCTCCTCGATCCGTACTTCAGCGCCAGCAAGATTTGCTGGCTGATGCGGCATGAAGCAAGCGCTTCCAGCGCTGCCGCCGCTGAAGATCTCTGCTTCGGCACCGTCGAAAGCTGGTTGCTGTGGAACCTCAGCGGACAAAAGCGGCACTGCTCCGACATGAGCAATGCAAGTCGCACCTTGCTAATGGACCTGAAACAACGCGAGTGGGTGGACGCATTCTGCGAGCAGGCTGGGCTGCCGTTGAGCGCATTGCCGGAGCTGGTGCCCTGTCGCGGCGACTTCGGAGCAATCGCATCAGGACTCCCCTTCGCAGGAGTGCCGATCCATGCCCTGCTGGGCGACCAGCAAGCCGCCACACTCGGCCAGTTGTGCCTTCAACCAGGCGAAGCCAAATGCACCTACGGCACAGGTGCATTTCTGGTGGTGAATACAGGCAGCAGCATTCAACGCAGTGATGCTGGTTTGCTGAGCACTCTCGGCTGGACCGACGAGCAGGGGCAGCCCACCTACTGCCTGGAGGGCAGTTTGTTCAACGCCGGCACAGTGGTGCAGTGGCTGCGGGATGGACTGGGAATCATCGAGACAGCGGAAGAGATCAACCAGCTGGCCCTCAGCGTCGCCGATGCAGGTGGCGTCATGCTTGTTCCCGCCTTTACCGGCTGGGGAACACCGCACTGGGATCCCGGCGCCAGGGGCCTTTTAATCGGATTGACCCGCGACACCGGTCGCGGCCAGATCGCCCGTGCCGCCCTTGATGGCATTGCACTCTCGGTGGCAGGGCTGGTGCAGTTGGCGGAGCAGTCCATCGGCCGTGGACTCGGCGAACTGGCCGTTGATGGTGGTGCTGCCGCATCGGATCCACTGCTGCAGGCCCAGGCCGACAGCACGGGGCTGAAGGTGAGACGTCCCGCTTACCTGCAGAGCACCGCCCGTGGCGTCGCACTGTTGGCAGGAGTTCAGGCAGGACTGATCAACAATTTGCAGGATCTGGAATCCCTCCGGGGTGAGCAGGCCGACGTGTTTGAACCCTCGCTCAGTGCTGAACAACGCCAGCATTGGATGAAGCAGTGGAGCGACGCCATCTCAAGGAGCCTGCGCTGGCATGACTGACAACTGCTTCGACCTTCTGGTGATTGGCGGCGGGGCCAGTGGAGCCTGCGTGGCCTACGAAGCGGTCTGCCGGGGTTTCAAGGTGGCCCTGCTCGAAGGCCATGACCTTGGTGGCGGCACCAGTTCACGCAGCACCAAGCTCTTGCACGGAGGTGTTCGCTATCTCGAACTGGCGTTCAAAACCGCGGACACCGCTCAGCTTCGACTGGTGAGAGAAGCTTTGCTGGAGCGTGGTCACTGGCTGAAACAGGCGCCGTTTCTTGCCCACCGCCTTGAACTGGCTCTGCCCACAGGGGGGCTGATCGGCCAGCTCTATTACCGCCTCGGGCTCGGCATGTACGACGCCCTCTCAGGCCGTTCAGGGATCGGCAGCAGCCGGCTGCTGTCTCGGGCGCTGTTGCACGAAGCGTTGCCCGAGCTGCGCAGCGATGTCAGCGGTGGGGTTGCCTACAGCGATGGGCAGTTTGACGACGCCAGGCTGAACCTGTTGATGGCGCTCAGCGCCGAGCAACACGGGGCGGTCGTGCGCACGCGCACACCGGTGGTGGAGCTGGAGAAAGACAGCCACGGCAAGCTGTGCGCAGCCATCAGCGAAAACGCCAATGGCCAGAGAGAGCGCTGGCAAGCCCGCGTGGTGGTCAACGCCACCGGCATTCATGCCGATGCGCTGAGGCGCATGGCCGAACCCGAGTGCCAGGAACGCATGCTGACCAGTCGCGGAGTGCATCTGGTGCTGAAGCAGCGCCTCTGTCCGCAACGCATCGGCCTGCTGCTGCCCTCCACCGATGACGGCCGGGTGCTGTTCATGCTGCCCTTCTTCGGGGCCACATTGGTCGGGACCACCGACACGCCCTGCAGCCAGCCGCAGGCAGCTGTGCCATCTGATGAGGAGCAGAGCTATCTCCTCGACTACGTGAAGCGATGGTTCCCAGACCTCAACAGCATTGACATCGGCAGTTGCTGGGCTGGAGGAAGACCCCTGCTCAAGCCTGCCGATGCCGACGTGAACAGCAGCCGTGTCGTTCGCGAGCACGAGGTGGAGACGCTGCCCAGCGGGTTGGTGAGCGTGATGGGAGGCAAATGGACCACCTGCCGTCCCATGGCTCTCGACACCCTCGCAGCCGTTGCGAAGCAGTTGGGACAGTCACTGCCACCGGCGAAGGACCTGCCCCTCATCGGCTCAGACAGCGATCCTCTGCAAACCCCCAACCGTCTGATTGCACAACGCTCCACCCTCCAGGATCTGTTGCCGAAATCGACGCAGCAAGCGGAACAGATCGAACATCTTGAAAGCAGTCATGGCCTCAATGCGGAAGCCCTGGTGAACAGCTGGTCAACAGCAGAGCGTGAACCTCTCAGCCCGGTGATGCCCATCTGCACAGGAGAGATGCGGCATGCCATCGAGACGGAAAAGGCCAGAAGTGTCACGGACGTGCTGGCCCGGCGGACGCGACTGGCCATGGTTGACCGCGACGAAGCGCAACGGTTGGCTCCTGTGGTGAATCAACTGCTTGAGCAGTGCGGCCATGGCAACAGCGCACCTCTGGAACTGAATCACTAAACGGATTTCACTGATCAGAATTCATTGATCAGATTTCATTGATCAGAATTCATTGATCAGAATTCACTGATCAGCGTTCACGTCCTCCACTTCACCGATCAGCCACCAGCTGAATCCATGGGCCGGCAGGTAGACAAACCAATCCTCTGAAGCAGGGGGATATTCACAACCCCAGAACACTTCACGCGTGCGCACACCGCTCCAACGGCTGAGGTCAAGGTGCAGAGAAGCCCCTGCAGCTGAAAGGTTGGCCGCCACCAGCACCGTCATGCTGCCGTCACAGCGCACGTAGCTGATCACACCTGGGTGAGCACATTTCAACAACTCGAAGTTGCCATGTCGAAGCGCCGGCAGGAGTCGCCTGCAGGTGAGCATCCGACGGTGCCAGTTCAGCAGTGAACCAGGCAGCTGCTTCTGCACTTCAACATTCACCACGCGGTAGTCGTAGCCGGGAGCGGTGATCGGCGGCAGCACCAACAGCGGATCAGGTGCGGTTGAGAAGCCCCCATTCCGCGCGGGAGTCCAGGCCATCGGGGTGCGGTTGGGATCGCGGTCACGCAATCCGGGCCAATCGCCCATGCCGAGCTCATCGCCGTAATAGAGGCAAGGCATCCCCGGCAGGCTGTAAAGCAGTGCGTGAAGAACGCGGTTGGAGCCCGGATCGCCATTGAGCAACGGCGCCAGGCGACGGTTGATGCCCCAGTTGAGCCAATGGCCCTGTCCTTGATGCAGGCCGGCACGGATGGTCTGGATCACCTCCTCCGGGATCAGGTGACCATCACCCAGCCACAGCTCATCGTGGTTACGCAGAGGCAATGCCCAGCGGCAGCCGCTGACCACTTGCTGTGCCTCCTCCAGACAATTGCGCAGATTTTCCACACTGCCGCTGGCGATCGCAGCAAACAGGTGAGCAGTCAGCGCAAAGTTGTAGGCGCCGTGGAGCTCATCGTTTAATAAATAGGGAGCAATTTCTTCAACGGGCTGGATCGCTTCTCCAAGCAACAAAACATCCCGGCCATGGGAATCCACCCGCTGGCGCAGTCGCTGGAGAAAAGCGTGGGTTTCCGGAAGACCCTCACAGCGCGATCCCTCCTCCTCACACAGGAAAGGCACGGCATCCAGGCGGAAGCCATCGACACCACGGTCAATCCAGAAATCCACCACATCCAACATCGCCTCCTGGACAAAGGGATTGGCGTAGTTGAGATCGGGCTGATGGCGGAGGAAACGGTGGAGGAAGTACTGGCCAGCCACCTCATCCCATTCCCAGTTCGACGACTCGAAATGGCGGAAGAGCACTGGGGCATCCGCATAACGATGCGGATCATCACTCCACACGTAGATCTCACGCTCAGGGCTGCCCTTGGCTGCCCAGCGAGCGCGCTGAAACCAGGGATGGAGGGTACTGGTGTGATTCATCACCAGATCCATCACCACCTTCAGCCCCTGCGCATGCGCGGCCGTGAGGAAACGATGGAACGCTGCGAGATCGCCCAGATCGGGATGAATCGCCTTGAAGTCGGTGATGTCATACCCGCCGTCATCCAACGGTGAGGGGTAGATGGGCGTGAGCCAGATGGCTTCCACCCCCAGCCAACGCAGGTAAGGAAGACGGCTGGACAGGCCCTGCAGGTCTCCGATCCCATCGCCGTTGCCATCGCGGTAACTGCGCACGATCAGCTGGTAGATGACGGCGCCGTTCCACCACGGCTGCTGCTGACTCATCAGGCCGTTGCCTCTGACCACGGTGTAATGGCGATCGTGCTCAGCGTCATCCCTGCGCCAACGGTTGAGCTCACGAAACTGCGAGCATGACCTGTACAGACAGCACGCTCCTACTCGTCATGGTCCAGGCCAACGCTGCATGCCCCTTTACAGAATCCGACCTGGACCGTCTGCGACAACCCGTGCTGGAGGGAACCACCAGGCCGGAAGCTTGGCGTCGTGAACAGCTTCAGCGCCTGCGTGAGCTCGTGACACAACATGAGCCAGAGATTCTTGAGGCCCTTCGCCAAGACCTTGCCAAACCCGACCTGGAGGCCATGGCCGAGGTTGTGACCCTCCTGCAGGAACTCAAACTCGCTGATCGGCGTCTTCGCACCTGGATGCGTCCACGCCGAATCCGTGTGCCGCTTGTGCAGCAGCCCGGCCGGGCCGAGCTGATCCGCGAACCACTCGGTTGCGTGCTGCTGATCGGTCCCTGGAATCTGCCTTTCAGCCTCACGCTGTGGCCTCTTGTCAGCGCTCTTGCAGCTGGCAACACCGCCGTGATCAAACCTTCCGAACATGCCCCAGCAACAGCCGAGCTCATCGAGAGGCTGGTGCCCGAGCACTTCCCAGACCATGTGGTTCAGGTCGTCAATGGCGATGGAGCTGTTGCCGCTCAACTGGTCCAGCAACGTTTCGACCACATCTTCTTCACCGGTGGTGGGCGGATTGGAGCGAAGGTGCTGGAGGGAGCCGCCGCCAATCTCACGCCCGTCACTCTGGAGCTCGGCGGCAAAAACCCTGCGATCGTGCTGCCTGGTGCCGATCTGTCCATCACGGCACGCAGACTGGTCTGGGGAAAGGGATTCAATGCAGGTCAGGCCTGTATCGCGCCGGATCATCTGCTTGTTCAATCAGATCTGCGTACGCCTCTGCTGCAAGCCATTGCCGAGGAACGGCTGAAGCTCTACGGCAGCGATCCACTCGCATCCGAATCACTGGCGTGTCTGATTCACGACCGTCATTACGGCCGACTGGAGGCTTTGTTGAAGCAAGCCAAAGATGAGGGTCGCGTGCTGCTCGGTGGGGAGTGCGACCCCATCAGACGCCGGATTGCACCGACGTTGATCGCCGTTCGAGACGAACAGGATCCACTGATGGCTGACGAGCTGTTTGGACCGCTGCTGCCCGTGCTGGAGATCAAAAACCTGGATGAAGCCATTCAGAGGATCCAAAAGCAGGACAAACCACTCGCGCTTTATTTGTTTGGCGGTGACGATCGTGATCAGGGACTTGTCCTACGCAGCACCCACTCCGGTGGTGTGTGTTTCAACGACGTGTTGATGCAATGTGGCGTCCCTGATCTGCCCTTTGGTGGCGTAGGAGCCAGCGGGATGGGAGCCCATCACGGCGAAGCCGGATTCAGAACCTTTTCCCACGAGCGCTCGGTTCTGAAGCGTCCATTTTGGCTGGATCTGCCTCAGCGCTATCCGCCTTACACCCTCAAGCCAGAAACATTCCGTCGTCTCTTGAGCTGAAGGACGCGACAACAAGTTCAGAACAGCACTGGCGCTGAACGGGAGGCACCTTATCTTTCGCCCAGCCAACGCTCACGCATGCGCCACACTCTCCTGACCGTCCTCGCCGCGATGGCTCTGACACCACTCGCTGGTCATGCCGCCGACGTGACGGTTCAGTCAGGGGAGACCCTTTCGGATATTGCGGCGCGCTACGGCGTATCGATGAACAGCCTGATGCGCCTCAACGGAATCAGGAACTCTGACCATGTGGAGGCCGGCCAGACCCTACGGCTGCCTGGAAGCGTTTCAGCGGGCAAGGGGCGTCACAACGTGCAGTCCGGTGACACTCTCAGCGGCATTGCGGCGCAGTACAGAGTCGGTGAACGTCAGTTAATGGCCCTGAACGGACTCTCGAGTGCTGACCATGTTGAGATCGGTCAGACCCTGAAGCTGCCCAGCAACGCGGTGCTTCCTCAGGCCAAGCCCAAACCCGCAGCCAAGCCGGTGCCGATTCAGGCCAAGCCCAATGCCATCTCCCACACCGTGGCCCGCGGCCAAACCCTCAGCCAGATCGCTGAGGCCTATGACATCCCGCTCACGTCATTAGTCAGCATCAATGCCATTGAGAACCCCAATCAGGTCAACATCGGCACCCAGCTGATGCTGCGCTCCACCGAAAGCACCAGCGCCACATCCACAGCCTCGACGACATCAGCTGTTGAACGGCAACCCTTGCTGACCGAAAGCCAGCCCGACAAGCAGGAGCCAGCACAGGTCCAACCCAAAACCGACAGCATCAAATCGTCTGCGGCCAAACCGTCTGCTGCCAAACCGACTGCTGCCAAACCGGCGACGGTTAAGCCCACGGCTGTGAAGCCCAAAGTTGTCAAACCTGTGACGACGGCCAAAGCGAGCCAAACAACAACGACAAGCGTGCAGCCGAAGCCAGCCTCCTGGCGGAACTACGGCCCCCTTCAGGTCGACTGGGGGAACTGGCAGTCGATGGGTGGAAGCGAAGTGGCTCCGACACTGAACAGCGATGGACAATCGCTCTACGTGGCGGTGAACTGCTCCGCCAAAAAAATCAATGCCACTGGCGCCAACGGGAAGTGGAAAAACTGGATTGCACCCCAGTCGGAATTCGAAAAAACTCTCGTGAAGGATCGCTGCACGGCCGCAAAGAGTTGACCACGGTTTAAGCGGCGTAATGCAGGGGCCAGGGCTGACGCAAAAAACGCCGGCCGCTCTCCTTCAGGTACAGACGCTGGCTGCCGTCATCGGTTTCATGGATCAACTCCTCCTGAACCAGCCGCCGCGTCAGCCATCCCCAGTGCGCCGAACGACCTTCTTCAGCATTGAGTCGTTCACTCAGTCTGCGGGAATCAGTGCCGTGAACCTCCGCCAGTAACTCCAGAACAGCCGTGGCCTGGTCGGACCAGTCCTGCCTTGAGGCACTGGAAAGACAGCGGTCACAGCGGCCACAGGGAGGAACCAGTTCACCGACGGACAGCAGCAGAGCTTGTTCTCTGCAGGTTTCTCCCTCTGCCACAGCCTCCATACGGCGCAACTGCTGCTGCGCCAGTTCAATTCGACGCGATTCTTCAACGGCATCGCTGGCGGATGACCGGCGCAGGGCGCTCTGCATCGCCCATCCCAGGCTGGTTCGATCTCTCGGCGAGAACAACACCAGGCAGTGAGCTGGCTTGCCATCACGCCCTGCACGACCTGATTCCTGCAGATAGCCCTCCGGAGTGCTCGGGAGATCCAGATGCAACACCAGACCGACATCCGACCGATCCACTCCCATACCGAACGCGACCGTGGCCACCAACACAGGATCCTGCGCTCCCAGGAAATGCTCCAGCGCTCGATGTCGAACTTCAGGTTCAAGACCGGCGTGATACGCGATGGCCTGAATCCCGTTGGCACAGAGTCGCTCTGTCCAGCGCTCCACCGAAACACGGGTGCGTGCGTAAATCAAACAGGCGCCACGGGCACTCTCCAACGCGTCAACCACATCCTGCAAAGGATCCCCAACCCGGCGGCGCATGGCGTAGTGGAGGTTGTGACGTCGTGCCGATCCGACCTGGATCAGCGGCCGCCTGAGATGCAGTAAGCGAAGAATATCTGCCCTGACCCGGGGAGCTGCAGTGGCACTCAGAGCCACCAGAGGAACACCTGGACAAAGCGCTCGCAGCTCTCCGAGCCGGCGGTAATCAGGGCGGAAGTCATGGCCCCAGGCGCTGATGCAGTGGGCTTCATCGACAGCGAGCGCCACCAGCTGTCCTGTGGCGGCATGCTCCTGCAGAGCGGAACGGGTGGCTTCACCCTGAAGACGCTCCGGTGCCAGATACAACAGTCGCAAGGATCCGTCGCTGAGCTGCGAAAGCGTCTGTCGCCGCTGAACTGGATCAATTCCTCCATGAAGACAGGCCGCTGCGATACATCGACGTCTCAACTGGAGGACCTGATCCTCCATCAGAGCCACCAGAGGCGAGATCACCACCACTAGCCCTGATCTCACCAGAGCAGGCAACTGAAAACACAGTGACTTGCCACCACCAGTCGGCAGCACCGCCAGACAGTCCTGCCCTTGCAACAGGCATTCCACAACGGCACGCTGCCCTGGCCGGAACTCGGACCAGCCGTAATGGCGCTGAAGCGCATCCAGCAGCAGGTCCAAAGCACTCCACAGATGGTGTGCACAGGATACCGAGCCCCAGATCTAGGGGATAGGAGGAGGATCCAGCTGATCCGGTGATTCTTCAACCAACTGGAGTCGCACCCGCTTGCCCCCGGCTAACTCACCCAAGGACACCCGAAGCGTCGCTCCGCTGAGACTCTGCAACGCCGAGAGCACATCCCGGAGATACGGAGTGCTGCTGCCACTTTCCACCCAAAGCCGTTCCTGCAGACCACCCAGCCGTCGCCAGGACGTATGCAGCTTGAGCACTGCCGATTCCAGGGACTGAGCCTGACCGACTGCATCCGCCAGCAATCCCAGTGCATCCAGCCGCTGGGCTTCCTGCATGGCCTTCTCGAGATCAAGCTCACCCTGCTGAAAGGCACGGACGGCGACACTGGATTCCGTCGCCTTGGTGATCCAGCGAGCGGTGTGAGTCACATCCTTGATGCGGTCAAGCTCGGGCTCATCGCGCAGCACCTTGCGCAGATCATCCTGCTGTGGCTCCGGCAGCTTGGCCAGCTCTCGCACCAGCGGGGCAACCACTTTGGGGGGTAACAGATTCTCCTGGGTGCGTTGCCGAATTTCCTCAGGCAGCAGAGGACTGGTGGCAGCCATGAACTCATCCGTGAGCCGTCGGACCTGTTTGCGGGTGATCTCCTGCCCTTCATTGGCAGCTTCAGAGATCATCAGCTGCACCTCCGGAGCCGCCTGAGCGGTTTCCATGAAGGCGCGTTTGGAAAACTGATTGACGCTGGCCTCCTCGAGCACCCCCTCGCCAAGCATCTCCTGCGCCGACTCCGCGAGCTGGATCAATCCATAAGCCCGGGTTTTGCTGATCTCCCGCTCCCTGAGCCACTGCAGGAATCCGGCGCCACGCCCTTCTCCACCCCTCTTTTCGCGATCACGAACGGCCTTGAGGATCTTTCCACGCCAGATTTCGGTCTGTAGATCGAACTTGTCACAGACAGCCCAGGCCTGTTCCAAGCGAGCCAGAAACTCCATCGTGCTGATGTCGTCCTGCTCAGGATCTGGCAGATCCAGCTCCAGAACTGGAGTTTCCATGTTCGTTGGCAGCAAGGCAGGCAGCAGTCCGGAGGCTGGATGCTGGCATGGCGCAGGACCGGCAAAGAGCTGATCAGGGCGACATTGTGTGACGCAACAGCACGCCAGGGAAAGACCCAGAGATAGGGTCGATGTGCTTTTAGTTGCTACGAACCGATGGCGATCTCCCGCGGTGACATGGTGCGGATCAAGCGCCCTGAATCCTTCTGGTTCAACGATGTCGGCAAGGTTGCCTCAATCGACACCTCTGGCATCCGCTACCCGGTCGTGGTCAGGTTCGAACAGGTCAACTACAACGGCCTGCAGGGTTCGGACGGTGGTATCAACACCAACAACTTCGCGCTCGACGAACTCGAGCCGGCCTAACTCTCTTGCCGGAACTTCCGGAAGTTGAAACGGTTCGTCGGGGACTGGCGAACCGTCTTCAATCGTTTGTGATTCAAGAGGCCGAAATCCTCCGAGAGAGAGCTGTGGCAAGCCCCGGGGGCGCAACAGCGTTTTGTCGTGGACTTGCAGGCCGTACCGTTGGGGAGTGGCGGCGACGCGGCAAATATTTGATTGCCCAGCTCTTGGATCCCAGCACAGGCGAGCCCAGTGGGTGCTGGGGTGTGCATCTGCGCATGACCGGCCAGTTCCAGTGGCATGAAGAAGCCACAGAACCTTGCCAGCACACACGGGCGCGATTCTGGAATGCCAGGGAGCAGGAGCTGCGTTTCGTCGATGTGCGCAGCTTTGGAGAGATGTGGTGGGTTCCGCAGGGAACAGCCACCGACTCCATCATCACCGGATTGAAGCGACTAGGACCGGAACCCTTCAGTGAAGAGTTCAATGCCGGTTACTTGCATAAGAAGCTGAAAGGATCAACACGCTCGATCAAAGCAGCCCTGCTGGACCAATCACTGGTGGCAGGCGCCGGAAATATCTATGCCGACGAGAGCTTGTTTGCAGCAGGAATTGCGCCCCAAACTCCAGCGGGCAGGCTCAAGCGCAGACAACTGGAGCAGGTGTGCGACAGCCTTGTGCATGTGCTCGAGATCAGCATCGGCGTTGGTGGCACAACATTCAGCGATTTCCGAGACCTTGAAGGCGTCAACGGCAATTACGGAGGACAAGCCGCGGTTTATCGACGCACCGGGCAGCCGTGCTTGAACTGTGGCACTGCCATTGAACGGGTGAAACTTGCCGGTCGCAGCACCCATTGGTGCCCCACCTGTCAATCCTGAATCTCGGATGCGATAGGACGGAGAAGGATGGAACGCGGGAGGCGCGAAAGCGTTGGTTCAGGCTGCTGAAGAACTCTCAGCCACGATGAAACTGCTGCATGGCCGGGGTTGGTGCGATGGCACTGGAGGCAATTTCAGCGTTGTGGTGGCGCATGAACCACTGCGACTGTTGATGGCCCCCAGCGGCGTCGACAAGGGATCCGTCCAACCCGAAGAACTGATCGAGGTGAACAGCAACGGCGAGGTCACCCGGGGAGCCGGCAAAGCGAGTGCAGAAACCCTGCTGCATCTGCGCATCATTCACTGTTGCGGAGCCGGGGCCGTGCTGCATACCCATTCCCTATCAGGAACGCTGCTGTCGAAAACGGAGCTGAAGCAAGGCAGCGTGACTCTTGAGGGCTGGGAGATGCTGAAAGGCCTGAAGGGAGTCACCACCCATGACACCCGTATCAACGTGCCAATCATTGCCAACAGTCAGGATCTACAGGCACTGAGCGAAGCAGCAGCTGAACGATTGAGTGAAGCTCCCCATGGGCTGCTGGTTTCGGGTCATGGCCTTTATGCATGGGGCGACAACCTGAACGAAGCTCGTCGCCATACCGAAATCCTCGAATTCCTCTTGGAACTCAGCTGGAGACAATCACTCATCAGGAGCCAACAATGATTCGGGCCATCCTTCTGGACATCGAAGGAACAACCTGTCCCGTCGACTTTGTCAGCCAGACGCTGTTTCCATTCGCGCAGAAGAATCTGAACGCAGCATTGATGACCAGATCAAGCGATGCTGAGATCGATGCATTAGTGCAAGAAGCCATCGGTGAATGGCTGGACGATTCGGATCCAATCAGCAAAAGAATGCTGAGCCGAACCATTCAGCAACCTCCATCAACAAGGGAGGTGGAAGACTATCTACAGCATCTGATTCAATCAGACAGAAAGTCGACAGCCCTCAAGGAATTGCAGGGGAAGATCTGGAAGCAAGGCTACCTATCGGGCGAACTGACATCACCTCTGTTCAGCGATGTATGCAAACAACTCGACAGCTGGAAACACAAGGGAATCACGCTTGCGGTGTACTCATCAGGCAGCATTCAGGCACAGAAACTCCTCTACACCCATACCAATGAAGGAGACATCACCGATCGATTTAACCACTGGTTTGACACACGTACAGGCCCCAAACTATCCCATCAAAGCTATACAATCATCGCAAAAAAACTGGGCATTCAGTCTAACGAGGTGCTGTTTATCAGCGATCACCCAGGCGAATGCGATGCAGCCCGCCACTCAGGCATGAACACGAGGTTCTGCCTGCGCGAAGGCAATCCACATCAAGACCCCTGCGACCATGCAGTCGTACAAAAACTTTGCGATATCGATCTCGAGAAGATCAACACAGCGAATCACAATCAACGCTGAATCACAGCTGACAACAGCAATACGCGTCAAGGTACAAAAAAAGCCACCCCATCAAGGGTGGCTTTCTTCGCATCACATGCGTGATAGAAATGTTTTACCTGGCATCGAGCTATTTTCTCAGGGGGCTACCCCCCAAATATCGTCGCCGCTGCTGCGTTTCACAACCGAGTTCGAGATGGATCGGAGTGGTTCCACAACGCTATGGACACCAGGATAGAAAACATTCCCAAGGTTGAACCCTGAGAACTGCATAGGACATGATCAACAACTTTCATTGTTGATCATGCGTCTGAATCGAATAAATCATCGCCTCAGGCAAGAACCAAATCATGGTCAAGCCCTCGGTCTATTAGTACTCCTCCGCTGCATCCATTACTGGACTTCGACGTAGAGCCTATCAACGGGTGTTCTTCCCGTGACCTTACTGGGTTACCCCATGGGAATACTCATCTTGAGGTGGGCTTCCCACTTAGATGCTTTCAGCGGTTATCCACTCCGCACATGGCTACCCAGCGTTTACCGTTGGCACGATAACTGGTACACCAGAGGTGCGTTCCTCCCGGTCCTCTCGTACTAGGGAGAAATCCTCTCAATATTCCTACGCATACACCGGATATGGACCGAACTGTCTCACGACGTTCTGAACCCAGCTCGCGTACCGCTTTAATGGGCGAACAGCCCAACCCTTGGGACCGACTTCAGCCCCAGGTTGCGATGAGCCGACATCGAGGTGCCAAACCTCCCCGTCGATGTGAACTCTTGGGGGAGATCAGCCTGTTATCCCTAGAGTAACTTTTATCCGTTGAGCGACGGCCCTTCCACTCAGAACCGTCGGATCACTAAAACCGACTTTCGTCCCTGTTCGACTTGTAGGTCTCACAGTCAAGCTTCCTTCTGCTTTTGCACTCGTCAGCTGATTTCCAACCAGCCTGAGGAAACCTTTGTGCGCCTCCGTTACCTTTTAGGAGGCGACCGCCCCAGTCAAACTGCCCACCTGATACTGTCCGCTCCCCGGATAACGGGTGAACGTTAGAACCCTAGCTCTGAAAGAGTGGTATCTCACCATTGACTCCCTAGTACCCACGAGCACTAGATCAACGTCTCCCACCTATCCTGCGCATTCAGAGCCCGGGCACAATACCAAGCTACAGTAAAGCTTCATAGGGTCTTTCTGTCCGGGTGTATGTAGTCCGCATCTTCACAGACAATTCTATTTCGCCGAGCCTCTCTCCGAGACAGCGCCCTGATCGTTACGCCTTTCGTGCGGGTCGGAACTTACCCGACAAGGAATTTCGCTACCTTAGGACCGTTATAGTTACGGCCGCCGTTCACCGGGGCTTCAGTCGCCAGCTTCGCTTACGCTGACCGGCTTCCTTAACCTTCCGGCACTGGGCAGGCGTCAGCCCCCATACATCGTCTTGCGACTTAGCGGAGACCTGTGTTTTTGGTAAACAGTCGCCAGGGCCTTTTCACTGCGACCACCTTGCGGTGGCACCCCTTCTCCCGAAGTTACGGGGCTAATTTGCCGAGTTCCTTAGAGAGAGTTACCTCGCGCACCTCGGTATTCTCTACCACCCCACCTGTGTCGGTTTCGGGTACTGGCAGTTATGTCTTAACGGGTATAGAGCTTTTCTTGGAAGCATGACATCACCAACTTCGCTGCCGTAGCAGCTCGTACTCACGCCTCAGCTCGGAACGTTTTCGCCGCTCCTCATAGCCTCGAACGCTTGAACCAGTAACCAACATCTGGCTTGGCTAGCCTTCTCCGTCCCTCTTCCCAAAACATAACCGGTACAGGAATGTTGACCTGTTATCCATCGACTACGCCTTTCGGCCTGACCTTAGGACCAGACTAACCCTCCGCGGACGAGCCTGCCGGAGGAACCCTTAGGGTTTCGGTGCATGGGATTCTCACCCATGTTTTCGCTACTCAAGCCGACATTCTCACTTCTATGCAGTCCACGCCCGCTCACGCTAACGCTTCGCCCCACATAGAACGCTCCCCTACCATAAATCCGCAGCTTCGGTACAACGCTTAGCCCCGTTCATTTTCGGCGCAGGATCGCTCGACCAGTGAGCTATTACGCACTCCTTTGAGGATGGCTGCTTCTAGGCAAACCTCCTGGTTGTCTGGGCAATCCCACCTCCTTTATCACTTAGCGTTGATTTGGGGACCTTAGCTGGCGGTCTGGGCTGTTTCCCTCTCGACCATGGAGCTTATCCCCCACAGTCTGACTGCCTCGCTACACACAGGGTATTCAGAGTTCATCTCGATTTGGTACCGCTCTCGCAGCCCGCACCGAAATGGTGGCTTTACCCCCCTGCTGGAGCACGAGACGCTACGCCTCAACGTATTTCGGGGAGAACCAGCTAGCTCCGGGTTCGATTGGCATTTCACCGCTAACCACAGCTCATCCAGTGACTTTTCAACGTCAGTTGGTTGGGACCTCCACTTGGTATCACCCAAGCTTCATCCTGGCCATGGTTAGATCACCCGGGTTCGGGTCTATAAATACTGACAAACGCCCTATTCAGACTCGCTTTCGCTATGGCTCCACCATTTCCGGTTTAACCCGCCAGTACCTATAAGTCGCCGGCTCATTCTTCAACAGGCACACGGTCACCCGATAAGTCGGGCTCCCATTGCTTGTAAGCTCACGGTTTCATGTTCTATTTCACTCCCCTCCCGGGGTTCTTTTCACCTTTCCCTCGCGGTACTGTTTCGCTATCGGTCACACAGTAGTACTTAGCCTTACGAGGTGGTCCTCGCGGATTCACACGGAATTTCACGTGCTCCGTGCTACTCGGGATACAGCTAGGTCAGTTCAGTTTTCGTGTACGGGGCTTTCACCTTCTTTGGCGTGTCTTTCAAACACTTCCACTAACATCCCTTTTCCACATTGCTGTCCCACAACCCCGATGGTCGAAACCATCGGTTTAGGCTCTTCCCCGTTCGCTCGCCGCTACTCAGGGAGTCGTTTTTACTTTCCTTTCCTCCAGCTACTAAGATGTTTCAGTTCGCTGGGTTGGCTCGTGCCAGCCTATGGATTCAGCTGGCCGTTCTAAGGGTTGCCCCATTCGGAAATTCCCGGATCAAAGCGTGTTTCCAGCTCCCCGAGACTTATCGCAGGTAACCACGTCCTTCATCGCCTCTGTGTGCCAAGGTATCCGCCGTGAGCTCTTTGTAGCTTGACCATTAATCTCCAAAACGCTTGCTGTCGTTGAAACAGATTCTGAACGATTCATTGCTGAATCAATCATCAAACTCCCAATTGCTCGACACAATTAGAAGAACGTTATGGAGTCTCGGCTCTTGCTCAAGAATTGACATCATCCTAAAAAAGAATGATGCATCCATGAGAGATGCTTATTCTTACAGACTTTTTCCTATGCAGTTGTCAAGGTTCTGCTAGACATCAAACTGTTTAAACAGTTCGAGCCCAGCATCTTATCAACTAAAAGATCGTGATAATTCACGTCATTTCAGAATGACAGGAAGCTGGGGTCATGCCAGCGGACACATCTAAATCACATCACATTCGAGTTCACCTTCCATCATTCAGAAGATGGAGATTGAGTTCGATCAGTGGAGGTTAGGAGACTCGAACTCCTGACATCCTGCTTGCAAAGCAGGCGCTCTACCAACTGAGCTAAACCCCCAACACCGAATGGGCCATCCTGGACTTGAACCAGGGACCTCACCCTTATCAGGGGTGCGCTCTAACCACCTGAGCTAATGGCCCAGGAAGACTCAACCCTTGTGGGATGTGACCTAGACAAAGTTTAGGAACTGAAAATTTCCATCAAGCAATTCATATCGCTATGCATTCTTGACTTCAAAATTGAGGTACCGATCGACCTAAGGTGACAGGATTTCGGCCTAAGAATTAAATACTCAGACATCAAAATCGTTGTTTGTCTTCCCTGTTAGGAGGTGATCCAGCCGCACCTTCCGGTACGGCTACCTTGTTACGACTTCACCCCAGTCATCAGCCCCACCTTCGACGTCCTCCTCCACAAGGGTTGGAGTAACGGCTTCGGGCGTGGCCAACTTCCATGGTGTGACGGGCGGTGTGTACAAGGCCCGGGAACGTATTCACCGCAGTATGCTGACCTGCGATTACTAGCGATTCCTCCTTCACGTAGGCGAGTTGCAGCCTACGATCTGAACTGAGCCACGGTTTATGAGATTTGCTTGTCCTCGCGAACTTGCTGCTCTTTGTCCGTAGCATTGTAGTACGTGTGTAGCCCAGGATGTAAGGGGCATGATGACTTGACGTCATCCACACCTTCCTCCGGTTTATCACCGGCGGTCTCTCTAGAGTGCCCAACTAAATGCTGGCAACTAAAGACGTGGGTTGCGCTCGTTGCGGGACTTAACCCAACATCTCACGACACGAGCTGACGACAGCCATGCACCACCTGTCACTGCGTTCCCGAGGGCACTCTCTCGTTTCCAAGAGATTCGCAGGATGTCAAACCCTGGTAAGGTTCTTCGCGTTGCATCGAATTAAACCACATACTCCACCGCTTGTGCGGGCCCCCGTCAATTCCTTTGAGTTTCACACTTGCGTGCGTACTCCCCAGGCGGAACACTTAACGCGTTGGCTACGACACCGAGGGGGTCGATTCCCCCGACACCTAGTGTTCATCGTTTACGGCCAGGACTACAGGGGTATCTAATCCCTTTCGCTCCCCTGGCTTTCGTCCATGAGCGTCAGTTATGGCCCAGCAGAGCGCCTTCGCCACTGGTGTTCTTCCCGATATCTACGCATTTCACCGCTACACCGGGAATTCCCTCTGCCCCTACCACACTCAAGCCCAACAGTTTCCACTGCCATGATGGAGTTAAGCTCCACGTTTTAACAGCAGACTTGAAAGGCCGCCTGCGGACGCTTTACGCCCAATAATTCCGGATAACGCTTGCCACTCCCGTATTACCGCGGCTGCTGGCACGGAATTAGCCGTGGCTTATTCCTCAAGTACCGTCAGATCTTCTTCCTTGAGAAAAGAGGTTTACAGCCCAGAGGCCTTCATCCCTCACGCGGCGTTGCTCCGTCAGGCTTTCGCCCATTGCGGAAAATTCCCCACTGCTGCCTCCCGTAGGAGTCTGGGCCGTGTCTCAGTCCCAGTGTGGCTGATCATCCTCTCAGACCAGCTACTGATCGATGCCTTGGTGAGCTCTTACCTCACCAACTAGCTAATCAGACGCGGGCTCATCCTCAGGCGAAATTCATTTCACCTCTCGGCATATGGGGTATTAGCGGCCGTTTCCAGCCGTTATCCCCCTCCTGAGGGCAGATTCCCACGCGTTACTCACCCGTCCGCCACTAACCCGAAGGTTCGTTCGACTTGCATGTGTTAAGCACGCCGCCAGCGTTCATCCTGAGCCAGGATCAAACTCTCCGTTGTAGATCAAGTCCTCTTAAAGGCTTTCACCTCTTCAACTTGATTTGCTTTACCCACTCATCAGCACTGGCGCACTGATTGCAGTTAAAACCACCTTCCTCTGACAGAAGGGTTCATAAGAGTGCACTTAGAATCTCTCCTTCGTGACTTTCCAGGATCTCAGATCCGGTCGTTGCTCCACAACGCGCACACCGACAACATCAAAAGCTCGTGAAAACTTTCAATCTTGTAAGCACGTTGCTTCTTTGCAACTAAAAATTGTTGACGGGACCTCACACTTACATCGCATTTCCATCAAGCTCAATCACCAAACCTTTCAGCTCAGCAATCGAAACTCGACGCGATGAAAGCGTCAGTTCCTAAACTTTTCGATTGTCCAGGTTCTGCCGTCGCGTTCCTTCTCAGAAACGGTTGGCGGTGCGGTCTCGCGACCGCTTGTGAAATTTACAACACCGTGGGATCGCTCCCTCTTGGCCTTGTAAGCACCCCCAAACACTACAAGCTCGCGCTCTTCATGCTCAAAGGCTGCACTCCAGGCTTCCGCCTGCCGCGCAGTCCAAAAACATAACTCACTCATGCCCCTCTACGCAACTCATTGCATCTCAAGACTTGCTTCCACTGCCGTAAACGAAAGCCAGCACTACGTTTTGGCTACACGCAACGGATCATGGCAGGACGCTTCAGCCAGCAGAACCAGCGTGTCCGACCGAGCTCGAAGGAAGACCAGGTAGTCCAGAAGGCCCGCGAGCACTTCGAACGAACGCTGATTCCCCTGCGTGGACACCTGGCTGGCAGCGTCGCCGCCCTGGAGCATCCCCGTCACGACGAAGCTCTCAACTACGGCGAGATCTTTCTCAGGGACAACGTTCCCGTGATGGTCTACCTGCTGACGCAGAAACGATTCGACATCGTCCGTCAGTTTCTGACCATCTGCCTTGACCTGCAGAGCACCACTTACCAGACACGAGGCGTCTTCCCCACCAGCTTCGTGGAAGAGGAAGGACATCTGATTGCGGACTATGGCCAGCGCTCCATCGGACGGATCACGTCAGTCGACGCAAGTCTCTGGTGGCCGGTTCTGTGCTGGATGTATGTGAAGTCCAGTGGAGACGAGGAATTCGCCTCCAGTCAGGCTGTGCAGCGCGGTGTTCAGCTGCTGCTCGACCTCGTGTTGCATCCCACCTTTGAAGGAACTCCGGTGCTGTTCGTGCCGGACTGCGCTTTCATGATTGATCGTCCGATGGACGTCTGGGGAGCCCCACTGGAAGTGGAGGTGCTGCTGTACGGATCTCTGCGATGCTGCACTCAGCTTATGGAGCTGGGACGCAAGCATCACAACAGCAGGCTGCTGGACCAGCGACTGGTGCTGACCCGGCAGTGGGTTCACGACCTTCGCCAATTTCTTCTCAAGCACTACTGGGTCACCAGCAAAACCATGCAGGTGCTGCGTCGCAGACCGACCGAACAGTACGGAGATAACCAGCACCAGAACGAATTCAATGTTCAGCCTCAGGTCATTCCTGACTGGCTGCAGGACTGGCTCGAAAACCGTGGGGGCTACCTGATCGGCAACATGCGCACGGGACGTCCTGACTTCCGTTTCTACAGCCTCGGAAATTCACTCGGCTGCCTGTTCGGATTGCTGACGGCCCCTCAGCAACGTGCGCTGTTCCGCTTGACGCTGCACAACCGCGACCACCTGATGGCCGAGATGCCCATGCGCATCTGCCACCCTCCGATGGAAAGCCTTGAGTGGCAGAACAAGACCGGGTCGGACCCGAAGAACTGGCCCTGGAGTTATCACAACGGTGGGCACTGGCCGAGCCTGTTGTGGTTCTTCGGTGGCTCCATCCTTCTGCACGAGCGCCGCCATCCCCATGCCGATGTTCTGCTGATGGGGCAGATGAAAGCATTGCTGGAGGAGTGCTACTGGAGTCATCTCAACCAGTTACCAAGGCAACAGTGGGCTGAGTACTTCGATGGCCCAACAGGCACCTGGGTGGGTCAACAGTCCAGGACCTACCAGACCTGGACGATTGTTGGTTTTCTGCTGCTCCACCACTTCCTGCGCGTCAATCCAGATGATGTCCTGCTTCTGGACCTCGATGAAGGGGCTGTTCCTGACCCTGCGGATGAATTTTCTGAAGAGCATGATCACGACTGGGATCACCATTAAAAAAGCCCAGCCATGGGGCTGGGCTTATGGCATCGATCAGAGGGAGCTTCAGAAAAGACCCAGGGTCAGAGACTTGTCGATGGGCATTGCTGCACCGATACCGAGGTAGATGGTGGTTGCTGTGCCGAACAGGAACACGGCCATCGCGACAGGGCGACGGAAAGGGTTCTGAAACTTGTTGAAGCTCTCGATGAAAGGAACCAGCATCAGACCGAGAGGAACAAGAGTCTGAAGAGCGATTCCAAGAAGCTTGTTGGGAACAACTCTGAGGATCTGGAATACGGGATACAGATACCACTCAGGAAGAATTTCCAGAGGAGTTGCGAAGGGGTCAGCCTTATCTCCGAGCATGGCGGGATCCAGAACGGCGAGTCCGACAATGCAGGCAATCGTGCCCAGGATCACGACCGGGAAGATGTAGAGCAGGTCGTTCGGCCAGGCAGGTTCGCCGTAATAGTTATGGCCCATGCCTTTGGCGAGCTTGGCGCGCATTTTGGGATCAGTCAGATCCGGCTTCTTGAGGATGTGCATGGATCAGGGGGTGATGTTTGAACCTTAAGCAGACCAGGGGAGCTGAACGACAGAGCGCTCAGAGACTGAAATGGATCACAAGGGACCAGAGATACCTTGCTTCCGGATCATCAGGAAGTGCATGAGCATGAACACCGCCAGAAGCCATGGCATCACAAAGGTGTGAAGGCTGTAGAAGCGCGTCAGTGTGGACTGGCCAACACTTTCACCGCCACGGAGCAGTTCAACCATGAAGTCTCCAACCACTGGGATGGCAGCAGGAACACCTGAAACGATCTTCACAGCCCAGTAGCCGACCTGATCCCAAGGGAGGGAATAGCCCGTCACTCCGAAGGAGACAGTGATCACAGCCATCGTGACGCCGGTGACCCAGGTGAGTTCACGGGGGCGCTTGAAACCGCCAGTGAGATAGACGCGGAACACGTGGAGGATCAGCATCAGCACCATCATCGAGGCGCTCCAGCGATGGACCGAACGGATCAACCATCCAAAACTCACATCCGTCATCAGATACTGGACGGATGTGTAAGCCTCAGCGACCGTGGGCTTGTAGTAGAAGGTCATCGCGAAGCCTGTCGCGAACTGAATCAGGAAACACACAAGTGTGATTCCACCGAGGCAGTAAAAAATGTTGACGTGTGGAGGCACGTACTTGCTGCTGATGTCATCAGCAATGTCCTGAATTTCAAGACGTTCCTGGAACCAGTCGTAGACAGGTGAGGAGTTCGCCATGCAGAGGTGGGCTTGGATTGCGAGAGTCTACCGATGTCGTCCCAGTTGAGGGCATGGATGAAGCCAATGTTGTCGACTGTTAACGGATGGTCAGATCGTCTGCGACGTCTGGCTTTTGGTTTGGCAAGTGCCATTCTCATCGTTCTGCTTGCCAGCCCGCAGGCCCTGGCACTGAACGATGCGCAGCAGCTGGTGGTGGAAAGCTGGCGGCTTGTGAACCAGGGTTATCTGGACCCTGAACAGTTCGATCGGATCCGCTGGAAACGCCTTCGCCAGAAGGCTCTTGAAAACTCGATTGAAAGCAGCGAAGAGGCTTATGCCGCGATCGAGGCGATGCTGCTGCCGCTCAATGACCCCTACACCCGCCTGCTGAGACCTGCGGACTATGAGGTGATGAAGGCCAGTAACGAGGGCAACCTCAGCGGCGTTGGTCTGCAGCTGGGTCATCGCCAAGACAGCAACGCAACCGTGGTGATTGCTCCACTGGAGGGGTCCCCAGCAGCTGAGGCCGGAATCGTCAGTGGAACTGAGGTGTTGGCAGTGAATGGAGAGGCTGTCGAGATGCTCGGCCTCGAAACGATCGCGGCACGTCTTCGAGGAGCAGTGGGTACCCAGGTGGTGCTTACCCTGCTGCCGCCGCAGGGCGAGCAGCAGGAAATCACTCTGGAACGACGCAACATCGATCTGCGGCCGGTGCGGACAAGGCGGCTGCGCAGTGACACCCACACCCTCGGTTACATCCGGATCACACAGTTCAGCGAGGGCGTGCCCGAACAGGTTCGTGCAGCCATTGATGAGCTATCCGACAAGAGCGTTGAGGGGCTGGTGCTTGATCTACGCAACAACTCGGGGGGACTTGTCAGCGCAGGGCTTGCGGTAGCCGATGCATTTCTGGATCAGCAACCGATCGTGGAGACCCGAAATCGCAGCGGCATCGCCGATCCAATCCAGGCAGGATCTGAAGTGCTGTACAGCGGTCCGATGGTGACGCTGGTCAATGAAGGGACGGCAAGCGCCAGCGAAATCCTTGCGGGCGCACTTCAGGACGATGAACGATCGCTGCTGCTCGGCAGCAACACCTTCGGCAAAGGCCTGATTCAGACTCTGACCAACCTCAGTGATGGCAGTGGACTCGCCGTGACCGTGGCGGGATATGTCACCCCCAGCGGAAGGGACATCCAGGGCGAAGGGATCACTCCGGACAGGATCCTGGACGGACCGGAACCACTGAATCCCGGCGGAGAAGGTGATCGCTGGCTCAGCGACGCCGAACTGGTGCTCCAGTCGATGATTGATCAGGAAGCCAGCCAGGCCAGTCCAGATTCAATGCCGGTCACGGATGAAGTCGTAGCGGAGCCAACAGGCTGAATGGGCTCCCGCACCTATCACGATCCACTTCATCGCGGCATCAGCCTGGACGCCGATCAACCCGCCGAAGCCATGGTGCTCGCGCTGGTGGACTCGGCTCCTTTTCAACGACTGAGGCGCATCCGCCAGCTCGGCCCGGCATTCCTCACGTTTCACGGGGCGGAATCCAGTCGATTCACTCACTCGCTGGGTGTCTTTGCCATTGCCCGACGAGCGATGGGCCGCCTGATTGAGCTCGATCCCTCTCTGGACAAACAGAAGGGCGTGCTTTACGCCGCGGCTCTACTCCATGACCTTGGCCATGCACCTCTCAGCCATTCAGGCGAGGAGATGTTTGGCACGCACCACGAGCAGTGGTCAGCACGCGTGATCCGGGAACACCCCGACATTCAGGCCCCTCTCGAACAGTTTTCACCAGGCACCGCTGCCTCGGTGGCCGATCTTCTCGAACATGGACGTGCAGAACGAGGCGTGATCAAGTCCCTGGTGAGCAGCCAGCTTGACTGCGATCGTCTGGATTACCTCTTGCGCGACAGTTACAGCACAGGGGCCCGATATGGCCAGCTGGATCTTGATCGCATCCTTGGTGCGATCACCCTGGCGCCCGACGGAGAATTGGCCATCCATCCGAAGGGGCTGATGGCGGTGGAGCATTACCTGGTGGTCCGCAGCCTGATGTACCGCAGCGTCTATAACCACCGCCTCAATGTGGTTTGCAACTGGTTACTGGATCAGCTGATCCGCCAGGCGCGACTGCTGGGCCCCGGTCGCATCTGGGCTGACCAAACCATGCAGGCTTGGCTGTGGCAGTCCCAGGAGCTTGACCTCCACAGTTATCTCGCCAATGACGACCTGCGCACTGGTTATCACTTTCAGCGATGGAGAGAAGAAGCACCGGAACCGCTTGCCGATCTCTGCGATCGATTCCTCAACCGCCGACTGTTCAAAGCTCTCGACGTCAGCCAGATGGATGCATCAACGCAGCTGGAACTGCTGGCTAAAGCGCAGACTTATGCGGCTGCAGCAGGCCTCGACCCTGACATGTGTTGCGGACTTCGACACCATCAGATCCGGGGATATCACCCCTATCGAGGTGGATTGCGCCTTTGGGACGGTCAAAGCCTTCAGGCTCTCGAACAGTGCTCGCCACTGGTCAACAGCCTCGCGATTCCCGCGGCGTCAGCCTGGTTGATTCACCCGGGAGAGATCGCAACCGAATTGCATATGGCCATGGCCAGCATTCGCTAGGCGGATGATCTCCCTACGCTCCCGCCATGACCGCTGAACCAACACCTCGGGTGCCTCACTGCCTCAGGCTACCGGCGTTCCGGTCCGTGTCCTGGCAGCAATGGCTTCCGGCACAGCTGCCATCTCTTCCTCCAGGTGATCTCGATCTAGACATCGGAGACTGGAGCCTGAGCTGCCGCGATCTTGACGAGCTGCTGCTTGCTTTAGATCAGGCTGGCCATGGCGTTCAGCTGCTGATCACGCGCTGCCGCGACACGTTGATCAGCGCAGCAGCACTGGGTCTGCCTGTTCGCGAGGCCAGCAGTGATGATCAGCCGAATACCACCAAAACCAAGGTTGACCTCATGGTTCATCGGGGAACCTTGCGGTCCGGTGATCACATCGAAACCCAGGGTCACTTGCTGATCGTGGGTGATGTGAATCCAGGGGGGTCAGCGTCCGCCGAGGGGGATGTCTACGTCTGGGGACGACTGCGAGGCCGAGCTCACGCAGGCAGCAAGGGCAACCGCAACGCCAGGATCGTGGCCTTGCAGCTGAGGCCGCTTCAGCTGCGGATCGCGGAGCTTGTGGCGCGAGGCCCTGAGGATCGGCCCCAGCCTGGGCTCGCCGAGCAGGCTTGCATTCTCGATGGTGCCATCGCGATCGAGCCAGCCAGTCCGCCCTTCTCGCCTCAGCAAATCTGATCGATTTCCGGCGGACGAGACGGATTAATGCCATTAAGGTGACCCGATCAAAACGGGACCCCGTGACCAATTCGCGAACGATCCTGATCTGCTCGGGTAAGGGCGGCGTCGGCAAGACCACCCTCACTGCCAACCTCGGCATTGCTCTAGCCGGGCAAGGGGCTAAGACCGTGGTTCTCGATGCGGACTTCGGCCTCAGAAATCTCGATCTGTTGCTTGGACTCGAGAATCGAATCGTCTTCACCGCTCAGGAAGTGCTGGCAGAAACCTGCCGCCTTGATCAGGCTCTTGTGAAGCACAAACAGGAGCCGAACCTTGCACTGCTTCCTGCGGGGAATCCACGCATGCTCGAGTGGTTGAAACCTGAAGACATGCAGACCATTGCTGGAATGCTGTCGGAACGTTTCGACTATGTGCTGATCGATTGCCCCGCAGGCATTGAAGACGGATTCAAGAATGCCGTGGCAGCCGCGAAGGAAGCGATCGTGATCACAACCCCGGAAGTGTCCGCAGTCAGAGATGCCGATCGAGTGATCGGATTGCTCAACACCCATGGGGTTTCACCCGTTCAGCTCGTGCTGAATAGGGTCAGACCGAAGATGATGGCCAATCAGGAGATGTTGGCGGTCGATGACGTCACCGACATCCTGGCTCTACCGCTGCTGGGCCTGGTTCTTGAAGATGAGCAGGTGATTGTCAGCACCAACCGAGGTGAACCTCTGACACTCAATGGCAGTGCGTCTCCTGCTGCCAAGGCTTACGGGAACATCGCCCGTCGACTTCAAGGAGAGGACATCCCTCTCATGGACCCTGCGAAAGACGGACGACGCGGAATTCGCGCCAGGGTGCGCCAACTGATGCAAACCAAGATTTTCTGAACGCCATGACCTTGCAAGACCTGATCGACAAAATCCTGCGCCGTCAACCCGCCAGTGCAACCACCGCACGCGAACGCTTGCAACTGGTTCTGGCTCACGATCGCAGCGACCTGAGCCCTGAAACTCTCGATCAGATGCGCCGCGAAATCTTTGAAGTCGTGGCCAAATATGTGGACATTGATCTCGAGGAAGGCGATGTGAGTCTGGAGACCGAAGATCGCGTCACAGCACTTGTGGCCAATCTGCCGATCCGCCGTTCCATGGCGACCAGCTCACAAGATTGACGACACTGCGATTGAGGGGAATCCCAGGAGCAGGACTTCCCTCGATCCATGACGAACTTTCAGCTCACACCAGCCGAAATTGGGGTGCTCAATTTCTTATTGCAGGGATGCAGCAACCGTGCCATCTCTGAAGCACTGGTTCTGAGTGTGCGCACGGTTGAAAGCCATATCAGCAGTTGCCTCGGAAAAACAGGCTGTCGTTCGCGACTGCAGCTCAGTCTCTGGTGGATGCATCAGGTCAGCTCGGACCCGCGGATGTGCGCCGGTAGAGTTCCGAGATTGCCGGCTTAGCTCAGTGGTAGAGCAGCGCTTTTGTAAAGCGAAGGTCGTCGGTTCAAATCCGTCAGCCGGCTTCTCGGGACTCCATCCCGCCTGTTCAGGGCACTCGATCTGAGTCAGTGCGTCCAGCCAGTAACCAGATCCCCACCAAGCCCAGAAGCAAAGGCAGCGCCCTCAGTTCGAACAAGGGGGTGAACCATCGGATCGCCGGCTCCAGCGTCCAGTGAAAGAGGGCCTGGAGCACCAGCACAAGTGCGATCAGCCAGAGCATGGGGGAGATCTCTCAATCACATCAACCATCACAGCGCCCTGGCGAAGGAGTTGCCAGCATCCTGGTGACGTCCAGGCAATCACGGTGCTCGCCAGCCCGGATGGATCGGGCCAGGGCAGAGGAGCCAGCAACGGCAGATCTGGAAAAGCGACAGCGGCTTCTTCCGCGCTCTGGGTTGGCGGTGCGCCGGAAGGATTGGCACTTGTTGTGGCCAGTGGACCGCTCTGCATCAGCAGAGCTCGGGTGACATCACAATCCGGAATGCGCATGCCCAGGGTTGCTTGACCAGGGTTGAGGCTCTGCGTCAGACGCCCCTCCACAGGAAGCACCAGAGTGAGTGCGCCTGGCCAGAAGCGACGGGCCAGAGGTTCAGCGTCAACCCTGGCGTCTTCACAGGTGAGTGCCAGTAACTGATCAGCCTGAGCTGCCATCAGGATCAGAGGTTTGTCCTGCGGACGCTGCTTGAGGGTCCAGATCTGAGCCGCATGGTCAGGAGCAGCGGCAAGCGCTGGCAAGGTATCCGTGGGCAGCAGAGCTGCTCCACCGCCCCTGAGATGTAGGGCCAACTCCTTGGCGGACATCAATGAAGACTTGTCGTAGGTCATGAGGACGACCGAGAAACAGAATCCGAGTCAAAGGGAGCGTCTAGCGATGGCAAAACGCTTGACACCGCTGAGATCTGAGCGTGCTCTGGACAACACCAGTCCTGCAGACCTCATCAGGTCCAGCACCTGATCACTCTGATCGTGATGATGCTCGAGCAGTAGCCATCCGCCTGGAGAGAGTGCCTTAGGAGCCCGTTCCAGAATCGCTCTGCAGCAATCCAAACCATCCTCACCACCGCACAGAGCCTGCCTGGGTTCATGGTCGCGAACGAGAGGATCGAGGGCCTCCACAACCTGAGAGGGGATATAGGGCGGATTGGCGACAACAAGATCGAACTGCCCCCACCAGCGATTCAGGGGATCCCACCAAGACCCTTGATGCAGCTGCCATGTCAGAGACGTCGTCAAGGCGTTGAGGTTGATCCGTGCCAATTCGAGAGCAGCAGCGCTGAGATCCACAGCATGTCCGTCCCATCCCGGCAGAGCACGAGCGAGGGCAACGGCCAGCGCTCCGCTGCCTGTGCCCAGATCTGCCCAGCGACCCGCAGAGGCACAGCCTGCAGCTTGTGGATCCTGCAGACAATCAAGCGCAAAATCAATCAGGAGCTCGGTCTCCTGACGGGGGATCAGCGCGGCTGGGCTGATCTGAAGATCAAGATCGCGCCATGGACAGCGTCCGACGAGATGCTGCAACGGAACATGATGTTGAAGATGCACTGCCCAGAGCTTCGCCAGGTCCTGGAGAGTCCTGGACAGAGAAGCGGTTGACTCAGGCAGGATGCGCAGCCGCTGCAGTTCAGCCCAGCTCAGGTTGGCCTCCATGGCCAGAAGCCAATCGAGATCAACAGCCCGCCCGCCACGCAGCAACTGTCGGCGACGCCAAGCCAGCAACTCCTGTCCTGAACACGAGGCGGACTTCATGAAATCAACCTAGAGCGAGCGCCAACGCAGACCTGGCTGCGCCACCACCAGCCCCTCCAGCTCAAGCTTCAGCAGCTCCGCAGCAACACGTTCAGGATTGGATTGCAGTGCTTGCACCATCTCGTCGAAGCTGGAATCGTCATCCACCAGCTTCAGTAAATGGGTTTGCACAGGGTCAGAAGGTTGAGGCTTCTCTGACTGCAGTGCAGAGTCGTCACTCTGCCCAAGCAAAGAGACACAAGGGCCTGCCCCAAGTTGATCAATCAAAGCCTGAGCGTTGATCAGCGGCAGAGCCCCCGATTGCAACAACGCATTACTGCCCCGAGACGATTCGCGCAGAGCATCACCTGGAACAACCCAGACGGGGATACCCAAGGAACGCGCCACCGCTGCCGACCGCAGCGCTCCACTGGTCTCTGGACATTCCACAACCACAACAGCCTTGGTCATTGCGACGAGCAATCGGTTGCGCAGAGCGAAACCGGATCGCGTGACGCTTTCGGAATCACGGAGCTCAGTCATCAGCAAGCCAGCCTGCGCAACCTCCAGCTGCAAAACACGATGCTCAGACGGATAAACACGGTGCAGCGGAGTTCCGAGCACCGCGATGGGAGTGCCGCCAGCCTGAAGACAAGCACGGTGAGCCGCTGCATCAATGCCCTCAGCAAGACCGCTGACCACAGGCCAGTGAGCCTGAGCAAGGGCTCGACCCAGATTGTCCGCCATCCGAAGGCCGTGGTTGGAAGGCCTTCTCGTGCCGACAACCGCTACCGCCTGCTGCAATGAGAGAGAGGACAGAAGACCTCGACGTCCACGCCACTGAATCGACAAAGGCGGGCGTTCCAGCCTCGCAAAGCCAGCGGGCCACTCAGGATCACAGGGCAACAGAACTTCGACAGGGACCTCGATGCAAGGCTGCAGCCCGAGGCTTGCTCGATAACGCTCGAGCGAAGAAAGCACTGACGCCGGCCATGCGAACTCCTTGTGCAATTTCGGCAGAGACCAACTCCAGAGCTCCTGAAAACCTCCAGGCGCCTTAGCGGCAGCAGAACAGAGCTGGCGCATTCGAGCTGAACCAATCCCAGGACACTGCAACCACAACCAACGCCAGGAGCGCTCTGACACGCCATTATTGCTAGTACAAAAATACTATCAATGACTTGGCTTCGGCCCGTCAGCGAGAACCTTGAACGCTTCTGCGACTGCCTCGGGGGGATGACGCAAAACCCTTCGGACCGGATGCACGCTCACCAGAGCAAGCTCCACCGAAGCTTCTGCCACACAGAGACCACCATTCATAAAACGTGTTGACCAGGGCCAGCGAACACCCCTGGGAGCACAGGAGACACTGATCAGCTCCACCTCATCCCCAAGCATCAGCGCCTCCCGATAGCGGATCTGAAGCTGAACAACGGGCATTTCCAGGCCACCTGAGGCCATCGCTTCATAGGGGTAGCCGGTGGCGGATAGCGCCTCCACCCGAGCCTCCTCAAGCCATCCCACATACGCGCCATGCCACATCACACCGCCATGGTCTGTGTGCTGCGGAAGCACTCGTTTGACCAGCCGCCAGGGATGCCTGGTAACGCTCTCATTCACCATCCGAACTGGGAACTCCAATCGGCCATAGGCTGCTGCATAGGCTGAGACTTCGCCGTGTTCAAGAACCTTCTGATCGCCGATTCAGGCAAAGGCCATGTCGGTGAAATGATCGGCATGCTGCGCGACCTGCCGGCCTTCCAGGCAGCCAGGATCAACCTGCTGCATGTGGTCCCGGAACAGACCATGGCAGCAACGCAACAGCACTGGGAAAGCGCAGGCAGCCTTCTGGCTGAATCCGTGGAGAGGCTGGGACTCAACCCACAGGATGTGAATTCGATCATCCGCCAGGGGGACGCCAAGCAGACCGTTCTCAATGTGGCGGATGAACTGAATGTGGACCTGATCGTGATGGGATCACGAGGTCTTGGCAGGCTCCGGTCGATCCTGGCCAACAGCGCGAGTCAGTACGTTTTTCAATTGTCGACGCGACCGATGTTGCTGGTCCGCGACGATCTTTACATCCGCCATATCAACAGGGTTCTGGTCACCATCGATGGCACGGGAGTCGGCGACGACGCCCTCAAGCTGGCCTGCGAAATGGTGCTCGAGATTCCAGGAGGACAGCTGACCGGCGTTCATGTGGCGCGCCAAGACCCCACACCATCACGAGGAGCAGCCAGCAAGAGCGACACGTACCTCGACCACGCCGTACAGAGAGCTCGCAAGCTGGGGGTTGAACTCAAGCCCTTGCACGTGACCAATTCCGACATCGGCAAAGGGGTGTGCCTGGCAGCCGAGAAGGTCAACGCTGACTTGGTCGTGCTGGCCTCTCAGGACCGCCGTCCTCTGGTGGCGAGAGGACTGGTCGACCTCGACAAACTGCTTGGCGGTTCAGTGAGCGACTACATCCGAGTTCATGCCCCTGCACCGGTACTGCTCGTGAGAGAACCGGAACAGCGGTGATTCACAGGGAACTGAAAACCTCGAGGGAAGTCAGCCCTCGCGGCTGTTGGTCTGAATAAACAGGATGATCAGGAAGACGGTCGGCACCAGAACAAACAGCAGGCTGGCCACGAAGCCGAGATCGTTGGTTTCCATGAACGTGAAAGAACCTGCTGGAACGTATCACCGTCCGGAAAGCTTTGACGCGAACCGATCAGCGCTCTTCACCGGGCGTTGCAGGCGAACCCTGAGCAGAGACTTCCAAGGTCTGTGTGGTTAGGTCAGTGACTAACTCGTCGTCCGTGTCCTCATCAACGGCGGATGCACCAGGCCATTCCAACGGTCCGGGGGGCAGCGGTGCCGCCAAGGCTGCAGCCACCCGCTTGTTCTGATCAGGCATCGAAGCCTGGGGCTTGGTCACCACAACCACCGACTGCTCAACCAGAGACTGACAAGCCAGTCGCCATTCCTCGGGCCTGCGCCTGAGCTTGGCCTCCTCCACCGCTGTTCTCGGACTCATCGCGGCGGCGGACACCTCACCTTCAACCTTCACAAAGCAGGTACTGCACTGTCCGCAGCCACCACAGTTACCGAGCTGCCCTTTCAGCCCGTAAAGCTGAATCCCTTCACGAACGGCCACAGCACGCAGGTTTTCACCCGGGAAACACTCCACATCCCGACCCTCGCGCACAAAACGGATGACAGGCATTGAACCTCTTGAGAAGAAGGGCGCTGCGACACGCCAGGGCATAGACACTACGAGCCCCAGGTTGCGTTTTGTAACCCCGTGCTGGAGATTGCTGCAACGACAAGCGAAGCCAGGAAAGCGGCGGGATCGTGAATTTCGATCACCTCGACGCTGTCAATTCACATTGCAGCTCACGACAGCCTGACGCGTAGATCGAAGTGAACGCCCTACGATCACTGAGTCTGACTGCATTGGCAGCTCCGTTCCCCCGAACCTGACCCATGGGATTGCCCTGGTATCGGGTGCACACCGTCGTCATTAACGACCCAGGCCGTCTTCTGGCCGTGCACCTCATGCACACTGCCCTCGTCGCCGGCTGGGCCGGCTCGATGGCTCTTTACGAACTCGCCATCTTCGACCCCTCCGATCCAGTCCTGAACCCGATGTGGCGTCAGGGCATGTTCGTGATGCCCTTCATGGCCCGCCTGGGCGTGACGGACAGCTGGGGTGGCTGGAGCATCACCGGAGCCACAGGTGTGGATCCTGGCTTCTGGAGCTTTGAAGGTGTCGCAGCTGCTCACATCGTGTTCAGCGGCCTGCTCATGCTGGCCGCCATCTGGCACTGGACTTTCTGGGATCTTGAGATCTGGCAAGACCCCCGCACCGGGGAGCCAGCTCTGGATCTGCCCAAAATTTTCGGCATCCACCTGCTCCTAGCAGGGCTCGGCTGCTTCGGATTCGGAGCTTTCCACCTCACAGGCGTCTTCGGTCCTGGGATGTGGATCTCCGATGCTTACGGCATCACGGGTCACCTAGAGCCAGTGCAACCGTCATGGGGCCCTGAAGGGTTCAATCCATTCAACCCTGGCGGAATCGTTGCCCACCACATCGCAGCTGGAATCGTCGGCATCATTGCTGGAATTTTCCACATCACAACGCGTCCGCCGGAACGGCTCTACAAGGCACTCCGGATGGGCAACATCGAAACCGTTTTGGCCAGCGCGATCGCTGCTGTGTTCTTTGCCGCCTTCGTGGTTGCAGGAACCATGTGGTACGGGGCTGCTGCAACCCCGATTGAGTTGTTCGGACCCACGCGTTATCAGTGGGACCAGAGCTACTTCAAAACCGAGATCAACCGTCGCGTTCAAACCGCGATGGATCAAGGTCAATCTGAATCTGAGGCTTATGCCTCGATTCCCGAAAAGCTCGCCTTCTATGACTACGTCGGCAACAGCCCTGCCAAAGGTGGTCTGTTCCGCGTCGGCCCCATGGTCAATGGCGATGGCCTGCCAACAGGCTGGCTTGGCCATATCGCGTTCACCGACAAGGACGGGCGCGAACTTCAAGTTCGCCGCCTGCCGAACTTCTTTGAGAACTTCCCAGTGATTCTTGAAGACACCGATGGCATTGTCCGGGCTGATATTCCCTTCCGTCGTGCAGAGGCGAAGTACTCCTTCGAACAGCAAGGCGTTACGGCATCCGTCTTCGGTGGTGCACTCGACGGTCAAACCTTCACTGACCCCGCAGACGTGAAGAGACTGGCCCGCAAAGCACAGCTGGGAGAAGCATTCGAATTCGACCGCGAGACCTACAGCTCCGACGGCACCTTCCGCAGCTCACCGCGTGGATGGTTCACCTTCGGGCATGCCACATTCGCGCTGCTGTTCTTCTTCGGCCACATCTGGCACGGAGCCCGTACGTTGTATCGCGATGTGTTCGCCGGAATCGATCCCGACCTCGGCGAACAAGTTGAATTCGGCCTCTTCCAAAAACTGGGAGACCGTTCCACTCGCCGACTGCCAGAGGGTTACGTTCCCCCTGCAGGCACACCGCTCAGCTGATCAGCCCTTAGGAGTTAACCGATGGAAAGCTTTGCTTACATCCTCATCCTCACTCTCGCGATTGCAACTCTGTTCTTCGCGATCGCATTCCGCGATCCTCCGAAGATCGGCAAGTGATCATTTCAGCCCCGCTTTGAGCGGGGCTTTTTTTATGTCTAAAACGTGAATTCGCGCCACAGATGTCATGGGTGGACGCGAGCCTTACAATTCATACATCTACGTAATTACCAGGGCGTGCAGTGCCCCTCCTGCCAGAACACCGATAGCCGGGTGCTCGAATCAAGAGCCGCCGACGGAGGTAGAAGTGTGCGTCGGCGCCGGGAGTGCCTCAATTGCGAATTTCGTTTCACCACCTACGAACGGGTTGAAACCGTTCCGATCACAGTGATCAAGCGAAATGGCAATCGTGAAACTTTCAGTCGGAGCAAATTGCTGCATGGCTTGAGTCGAGCCTGCGAGAAAACTGGAATTCCTCCAGAACGCCTTGAAACCATGGTTGAAGAGCTGGAACTCAGCCTTCAACAGCGCAGCGGCCGTGAAGTTTCCAGCAGCGACATCGGTGAACTGGTGCTCGAAAAGTTGAAAAATCTCAGCGAAGTCGCCTACATCCGCTTTGCATCCGTTTATCGCCAGTTCAGCGGTGTGAGTGATTTTGTAGCCACCCTGGAAGGCATCAATGCAACCAAGGCGGAGCTGACAGCCGCGATCTGAGCTTGGTCATCGATCTGTAGACTCGGCAATTGCCTGAGCCAGGTCGGCGGGCCTGTTTCAGATCCCATCGCTCTGTCCTAGAGGCAGACCGCCAACGTTCCATGACTGTCACTCCCACAGATCCTTCCCAGGAATCTGCAGTGGACACCGCAGAAGCGGTCGCATCCGAAACCGAAGCCGTGGCTGAAGGGTCAGCTGACCAAGCCGACTTCGGGACCGATGAAGACCTCGGCATTCCCGAAGACATCCCCACTGCTGACGATCCCAGCAGCCGGGCGACCAGTCGGGACATGGACAGTGCTGGATTCACCCTGGATGAATTCGCGGCCTTACTGAGTAAATACGACTACAACTTCAAGCCCGGAGACATCGTCAACGGCACGGTTTTCGCCCTGGAATCCAAGGGTGCAATGATCGATATCGGAGCAAAAACCGCTGCATTCATGCCTCTTCAGGAGGTGTCGATCAATCGCGTTGAAGGACTCAGCGATGTGCTGCAACCCGGGGAAATCCGGGAGTTCTTCATCATGAGCGAGGAGAACGAAGACGGACAGCTCTCCCTCTCCATTCGCCGGATCGAATACCAGCGAGCCTGGGAACGTGTCCGCCAGCTGCAGAAGGAAGACGCCACCATCTACTCAGAGGTGTTTGCCACCAACAGAGGTGGAGCTCTGGTGAGAGTGGAAGGTCTGCGTGGATTCATCCCCGGATCCCACATCAGCACCCGTAAACCCAAGGAAGAACTTGTTGCCGACTTCCTCCCCCTCAAGTTCCTTGAGGTTGACGAAGAGCGCAATCGTCTGGTCCTGAGTCACAGGCGCGCTTTGGTCGAACGCAAGATGAATCGCCTCGAAGTGGGTGAGGTTGTTGTGGGCACCGTGCGCGGAATCAAGCCTTACGGCGCCTTCATCGACATCGGCGGTGTCAGCGGTCTGCTGCACATCTCTGAAATCAGCCACGAGCACATCGAAACGCCCCACTCGGTGCTCAACGTGAATGATCAGATGAAAGTGATGATCATCGATCTCGACGCCGAGCGTGGCCGCATCTCACTCTCCACCAAGGCGCTTGAGCCGGAGCCTGGTGACATGCTCACGGATCCGCAGAAGGTGTTTGACAAGGCCGAAGAAATGGCCGCTCGCTACAAGCAGATGTTGCTTGAGCAAGCCGAGGAAGGCGAAGAGCCTCTGGGTTCAATGATGATCTGAGGAAGCCGAGCCGATGGCTCATCTCAAACTCAAGGACCGCGAGCTCGGTTCAGTTCAGGGGGTGCTGTTCGATAAGGACGGCACCCTTTCCCATAGCGAGCCGCGTTTAATCGAACTGGCTGACGCCAGGATTGAAGAAGCAGGGCACCGATTCAGATCGCGGGGCTCCTCAGCTCGCGAGCTTCGGGAGCTGAGCGATCTGCTGGCGAGAACCTACGGACGCTGCAGTGCCGGGGTCATCCCTGACGGCACGCTGGCCGTAGCGTCGCGACATCACAACCTGCTGAGCACCGCAACGGTGTTCTGTCAGATGAATCTGAGCTGGCCTCAATCACTGGTGCTGGCTCAGGAGGTGTTTGATCAGGTGGATCACCACAGACAAGCGCTGCATCCAGGTGGATCCCCGATTGGCTTGTTGCCCGATGCAGCAAGGCTTCTCAGAGAGCTGGCTGCAGCTGGAATCACCTGTGCCGTGATCAGCAATGACACCACAGAGGGCATTGAGAACTTTCTCCAACAGCACCAACTCAACGACTGCATCAGCGGGCTATGGAGTGCTGATCACCACCCAGCCAAACCAGACCCTGGAGCTGTTCAGGGACTGTGCTCACAGCTGAACCTGAGCGTGGAGAACTGCGCACTCATCGGAGATGCCGACACCGATCTGTTGATGGCACGACAGGCAGGGATCGGGCTGACCATCGGGTATGTGGCCGGATGGCATCGCGAGCCAACGCTCACCGCCCATGAACATCTGATCAGTCACTGGAGCGAACTGACCGCAACCTCAGACGCAATGTCAAAGGCCTAAGGAGTCGACCTCGTAAAGTCGCCGGCAATTACCGATGGCCATGAGTCGATACGTTTTTACCTCCGAATCCGTGACGGAGGGGCATCCCGACAAAATCTGCGATCAGGTCAGTGATGCCGTACTCGACGCCCTCCTCGCGCAGGATCCCACCAGCCGTGTGGCCTGCGAAACAGTTGTGAACACTGGCCTTTGCATGATCACAGGCGAAGTGACATCCAAGGCACAAGTGGACTTCATCCATCTTGTTCGCAACGTCATCAAGGAGATCGGTTACAGCGGAGCCCGCGCCGGTGGCTTTGATGCCAACAGCTGTGCTGTCTTGGTCGCCCTCGACCAGCAGTCGCCCGACATCGCTCAGGGTGTGAACGAAGCCGATGACCACGCTGGTGATCCTCTGGATTTGGTTGGCGCCGGCGATCAGGGGATCATGTTCGGCTATGCGTGCAATGAGACACCCGAGCTGATGCCGCTGCCCATCAGCCTTGCCCACAGGCTGGCAAGAAGGCTGGCGGAAGTGCGTCACAACGGCACTCTCGATTACCTCTTGCCTGACGGAAAAACTCAGGTGAGTGTGGTTTATGAGAATGACAAGCCGGTTGCGATCGACACGATCCTGATCTCAACCCAGCACACGGCTGAGGTGGGAGGCATGAGTGAGGAGCAGGGCATCCGAGAGCGCATCACGGAGGATCTCTGGACCCACGTCGTGGAGCCGGCAACTGCCGATCTGGCCCTGAAACCCAGTCGCGAAGCAACCAAATATCTCGTCAACCCGACCGGAAAGTTTGTTGTCGGTGGCCCCCAGGGCGATGCCGGGCTAACCGGTCGCAAGATCATCGTGGATACCTACGGGGGTTATGCCCGTCATGGCGGCGGCGCCTTCTCAGGCAAGGACCCCACCAAAGTGGATCGCTCGGCAGCCTATGCCGCTCGTTACGTGGCGAAATGCCTTGTTGCAGCTGGTCTGGCCGAAAGGGCCGAGGTACAGCTGAGCTATGCCATCGGCGTTGCCAAGCCGGTGTCGATTTTGGTTGAATCCTTCGGAACAAGCCAGTTGGCCAACGATGCGCTGACAGGCCTGGTTCAGGAGCACTTTGACCTGCGCCCGGGAGCCATCATTGAAAGCTTCGGACTGCGCAGCCTGCCGCAGCAGCGTGGTGGACGCTTCTACCAGGACACTGCTGCCTACGGACACTTCGGACGCAATGACCTGAAGGCTCCCTGGGAGAACGTTGACGCCAAGGCGGCAGAACTGCGCAACGCCTGATCGGTTGATGCACGATGCACTGGCGCTCGGAATTGATCTGGGCACCAGTGGAGCGCGGGTTGCGGTTCTGAATGAACACCGCGATCTGCTCTACACGAATTCCAGCGGCTACGACCGAGGTCTGGCGAATCCAGATGACTGGCTGACAAGCTGCATCCTGCTGATCAAGGCCATTCCACACGAGCTGCGCAGCCAGCTGAGGGCTGTGGCTGTCGATGGAACATCAGGGACCTTGGTGGCCTGCGATCCACAAGGCTCACCTCAGGGAAAGGCTTTGGCCTACAACGTTGCCTGTCCAGAACAGCTGGATCAGGTGCGTGAGCTGGTGCCGACAGGCCAGCCAGCGGCGAGCGCCAGTGGCAGCTTGGCCCGCGCACTGAGGCTGCTGCAACAGCACTCGCAGCCGCTGATCCTTCGTCACCAGGCTGACTGGATCAGCGGCTGGCTTCTCGGAGACTGGAGGTTTGGAGAAGAGGGCAACAACCTTCGCCTGGGCTGGTCGCTCAGCGATCAGCGATGGCCGCATGCTTTTGAACAACAGGGCTGGCGAGAGGCACTTCCGGAGATCCGGCCGAGCGGCTCAAGGCTCGGAATCATGAACACCGCCCGAGCCAGACAGCTGGGGCTGTCGAAGGACATGCTCGTGATCGCAGGCACAACCGATGCCAATGCGGCAGTGCTCACCGCCGATGCCGCCGACGATGAAGGCATCACCGTGCTGGGAAGCACTCTTGTGCTCAAGCGCTTCACCACCATCCCTTTGCGAGATGGTGCAGGGACGTCCACCCACCGCGTGGGCGGTCGCTGGCTTGCAGGGGGAGCCTCCAACAGCGGAGGAGCAGTGCTGCGCCAGTGCTTTCCAGGGATCGACCTCGATGAACTGAGCCGTCAGATCGACCCTGATCAAGAGAGTGGACTGAAGCTGCTGCCCCTGATCGGTCGAGGAGAGCGTTTTCCTGTGGATGATCCCGATCTTGCACCAATCCTGACTCCACGACCAGTGAGTGATGCGCTGTATCTACATGGTCTTTTAGAAGGCCTGAGCCAGATTGAACGCCAGGGCTGGACCAAGCTCACTGAACTCGGAGCACCCGCGCCCAAACGCCTGGTGACCCTGGGGGGGGGCGCCAGAAACCCCCAGTGGCGGCGTTTGAGGCAACGATTGATCGGTGTTCCGATCCGCAGTTGTTACAGCCCTCCTGCTGCGGGGGTGGCGCGACTCGCACTCAGCGCTCTGCAACAGCAGCATGACTAAATCAGCCATTCCGGGAGAGAATCGACTGAGCTTCCATGAGCCTTTGGCAAACAAACTCCGTGACGCGCTCGCCATCGGGTTGTTCGTCGTGTTGGCCGGATACGTGGGGTACAGCGGTTTTCGACTGGCCCTGCTGCTCTGGCAGCGCATTAGCTGACTTCGTTCCTCCACTCCTTGCATCTTTCCCATGGCCGCCGAACCGCTTACTCCAGCCATCAGCGAACGCATCTGTCGTCATATGAATGACGACCACAGTGATGCTGTGCTCCGCTACGCCCACCACTACGGAGGCCTGACATCCGCAACGGCAGCCTCAATGACAGGAGTATCCGCAGAAGCCATGACTCTCGAGGTGAATGGCGAGACCGTCAGCATTCCCTTCGATCACATGCTCACCGACAGCGAGGACGCACATCGCACGCTCGTGGCCATGCTGAGAGCCATGCCTGCCGGTGCTGACAAAGGGGAATCCTGAAGTCAATCGCAGATCATTGCCTTGCTGACCTGCATCCAGAGCTGCTTGACGCAGCTATTGATCGAATCCAGTTGCGCGATCTGCAAGCGACAGTCCATTTCAGAAGCTGATCAGTCAGGTCTCTGCCGGACCTGCCAACAACGCCTGGGGCTTGCAGAATCTGGGGTGAAGGGCGAGAGCCCCCTGCCCTGGCGAGCAGTCTCTTGGTACAGCGGCGCCATGCGCCAGTTGATTCTGTCGTTGCGCAGGAATCACACGATTGGCTCTCTGCAAGCGATTTGCACGATTCTTCAGTGCGAGCTGCCACAGGACAGTTTGCTGATACCGATCCCTGGCTGGAAGGCGAAGAGCCGGTTGAATCCGCTTCCGGAACTGATCTGCAGCTGCCTGGAACGACCAACACTTCAGCTGCTGCAGCGTTGTCGCCCCACGGTGGGGCAGCACCGGCTGAACCGTCGACAGAGAGTGCTCAACCAGTCCGGCAGCTTCAGGCTGAACCAGGAATCCACCCAGTGGACAAGCCATGTCTGGACGAAGAGGCGCCGTCAGCAGCAGGTCTGGCTTGTGGATGACATCGTGACAACAGGTGCAACCGTTCTGGCCGCGAAGCAGGCTCTTCAGGCTTCAGGAGTCTCCATCCAAGGGGTGCTTTGCCTGGCAAGAACTCCTTGGGAGTTCCACCCCGTGATTTAAGATTCAAAGGTCGCGTAGACAACGCGCCGGGATAGCTCAGTTGGTAGAGCAGGCGACTGAAAATCGCCGTGTCCCCAGTTCAAATCTGGGTCCTGGCACCTTTCTTAAGCGCCAAAAGAGCACCGAATGGTTCCTGGCGTGGCACCGTTCGGAACTCTTTCATGTCCGAGCGTGGTGATAGCCATGCGCGGTTCTTTTAAGGGGAATCGAAGAAAAAAATGAGGTGGTTCTCGCACCACCCCGTGGCTCAACTCTCGGTGTCACCCCGATTCAGCCAGCGACTCCTGCGTGGACGCACACAGAGTTGTGTATCTCTGGGATACATCACATTGTCAAGGCACAGTGCAGGGTCGAGGGCCGTTTGGCAAAAACCAAGTCATCAGCCGCCGTTGCAGAAGCGAACTGCTTCGGCGTTGGTCACGCCATTAGCGATGACCTCGTCCACACAACCATTGAACGCCTTGCTTTCCTGCTTGACAGCACAGAGGCCCAAGGCGATTGCTGCCAGTGAAATAGCAGAGACGACGGTGGCAGAAATCTGAATCACGCCGTAGGCCAGCATCGCCTTCTTGTTGCCAGCGCACCCCTTCTTCCCCTTCTTCTTCGTGGGCGTGTTTTGGGAAGCATTGTCTTCAGTCATGGTCGAGGAAAAACTATGAAAATGTTATGGACTGGGACGATGCTCTGAAGGTACATTTCAGCCGTAATAACCGCACATAGGTTCTAAAAGGAACAACACCAAGAACGCATCAAAATAGGTGTGATTTCGGCACCCCAACCAGCACAAACTTCTTGAAGCCGTCTGACGGCCAATCCCTTCAAAGGCCGCTAGCTCAATCCCTAAGTATCTGCTGAGAGGTGATCAGAGGTGCCACTCTGCCTGGACTGCTTCTTGATCACAGGGAATTCCGGGCAAGTGAGAGCAGGAAAATCTGCTCTTGCCTCTTTGAAGAGTTGACGGATCAGGACTTTGTATTGACACCTGGTGTCGTCCACAGAGAATCCTTTCGCTTCACAGTGCTTGCGAACAATGAGCCAAAACTCCAGAAAGTCGTTGCTGGAAATTCGCTCAATGCTCTGACTTGTTGCCCACTGCTGGAGACCAATACCGATCGGTCCATTCCACAGGTTCCGCTTATCACTTAACCAGCGATTACGACTGTTCCTTCGTTGCTGCTCTGCTCGGGAATACCAGCGCTGCCAATACACCGAAAGAGCCTGGCTTTGCTCACGTTTGTGCTGCTCCAGCTGTTGATGCAGGGTTTGCCACCGCTCCTGTGATGCAGCCACAGCAATGGTTGCGGCTTCCCAGGGGTCAGTGGTTCCACAGGTCCCCTCGATCGACAGACGCTTGCCTTGTCCTCGGTTGGTTCTTCCCTTGAAAGGACGCGGATCATCAGCCTTTTCCGGAAGAAACCGCCATTGAAGATTCTTGGTCTTCCTGCTTTTGGCGCTTGGCTTCTGGCGGAAGACCGATAGAGAGGGGTGAACAATCTCCCCTGTCCAACCCAGATCGCGCAAAACATTCAGGCTGTGCAGAGTGCCGTCGATCCAGTTCTGGGGAAGAGCGCGAGACATAGAGTTCCCGTACCAACGCCAACGATCAGGAGGGCGAAGGACCTACCGCCAAGCCGAACCAAGCGTAAGGAAGCGGTATGGGAGCAGCAAGACAAGCATCAGCCAAAGAGCGTTGTTTTGAAACTGCTCAACCAAATTGAGTGTTCTAACGGGTGAATAGTCGCATCACCCACAGCTCAGCATTTGGTCCTGGCACTTCGCAGTACCGCGCATTGATTCCAATCCCCGTTAATGACGATCGACAGTTCAACAACGCTGATGGATTCGCCATGGTGTTCGATCCCGCCTGGAAAGAGTGTCTCAGGCGCGGCGAGCTCGAGAACAAGTCAGTCGATGAAAAAATCGAAACAGTGATCGACCATTTGAACGACCATCCTTTTGTGCAGTCAGAACCAAAACAAGCGCGCCAGGTTGCTCAGTTCAGGGTCCGCCTACTGGAGCTGTGAGCAGCTGCAGCAACCTAAAACCACAACGATCAGGCACTCAGGAGATCAATCTGATCATCATCGTCCTGATCATTGTCGTCCTGATCATTGACCTCGTCATGAGCAGGATCGATCTGCGGGTCATCCACGTAAACCGTCTCGTTCAGCGAGGGCTCAAGCTCATCTTCAATGTCATTGAGGTCCTCACGATCAGAAATGGCTTCATCAACGCAGACAGCAGCCATCTCGTCGGTGACCGGAGTCACGAGTTCGATCACCTGGCCGGGAGCCTCTTCATCGAGCAATCCTTGAAGATGCCTGAGACGGTCACCGCTGTCATCAAGCAGCTGTTGACTGGCTTCATCTGGCACAGGATCTGATCCATCAGACAAAGCATGCAGATGCAACTGCTCAAAACGCTCCTCCATGGCCAGCAGCCGCAGCGTGAGTGACTCAGCGATCTCACTGACTGCATGCAGCTGACGACTGAGCTGCTGGACCATCAGCGCATTGGATTCAGCTGCAGCCATGGGACACGAGCGTTGGCGGCCCGATCGTATCGATCGTGCGTGGGTTGTCCAGGAGTGCCTGGCGCAAGCGAAACCCGACCTCACCCCCTTCGACGTCTGGTGACATCCCTGAGGAACGGCAGCTGAGATTCCGGACAGTACGGATACAGTTCCCGTGGCCGGATTTGAGCGATGGATGGATCACAACAGGCCAACCTCATGTCGTTGCTTGAGGGGGTTGGAGCTGAAAACGAACAGCTCCATTCGGTCGGGGATCAGATCCTGCGGCTGAATCTCAAGCCCGATGACCTGCAGCTCTGGCAGGACACCTTCGCTGCCATGACGCATCCAGGGAATGTGCTGCTCGCCTGCGAAAGCGACGCCTGCCCGTTGGATGCGACCAAACTCACCTGGGTTGTTGGTGCCGCCATCCGCAGCACGGCAGTGAGGTCTGCTTCCGATGTTGGAACACTGCTGAAAAGTCTGGGAGTGAGTGATCCGATTGCCGATGCCATCCCCGATCACTGCCCAGGAGTGGGGCAGGAGATTGCGTGGGCGTTCTATCTGGAACGCCATGGCTGGCTGACCGCATGCCCGATCCTTCCCATCACTTCCAGAAACAAGGCTGTTCATCCGTGAGCTCCGCGTCAGCAGAACGCATCAAACAACTTGCACAGGATTCGAAGGTGTGTGGACTCAGTGGAGATCTCAGCCTTCCGAAGAACCTGCGTGAGCTGATTCAGGAAGCCGATCAAGGCAAACGCTTACTCAGCGACGCAGAGATTCAAGTGTGTTGTGGCTGGTCAGGCCTTGAAGCCGCTCCACTGACTGCGCTTCAACGACTGGTTCCGGATCTTGTTGATCAGGCGCGTGCGGATCTTCTGAGTGAGCAGCCGCAGCTGGTGCAACCAGGCGGCAAGTTGTTCCCCCAGGATCGAGCCGACGCCTGCTGGCGCGACTGCTTTCATTTTCTACGAGTCAGCATTTACGGCACCGCCTTACGCAGAAGCGACGTCACGGACAGTGACGGCATGCAATGCCTGGCGGAGCTTTACGCACTGCTCGACGTTCCAGTGCCTGGCTTATTGCTGGCTCTTGATCGCCTACGCCTGCATTCAGTGGCCACTTACAGCTCACTCGGAGCTGGAGCCAATACCGAAACACTGGGTGACGCGTTATCTCACCTCGGCAACATGATTCGCAAGGAGATGAAGAGACACGACGGGTCTCAGCGGGAAGACAGTGGAGCAGACATAAAATAAGCAGCATCGACTGAGCATTTCTACGGATGGCGCTTCAGCTGCTCGACTACCCGCTGACAAGCCAGAACAACCGTGTCGGCGACCAGGGTGGCCTGAAGTCTGAGCTGAATCGCGCCACATATCCAAGCCGTGAAGACCGGGGCTTCCAGATCGAGCAGGCGTATCGGCAGATCTTCTTTCACGCCATGAAATGCGATCGTGACGTGAACCTTGAATCCCAGTTTCGTGATGGAAGCATCACAACCAGAGACTTCATTCGCGGCTTACTGCTGTCAAGGCGCTTCCAAGAAGGCTATGTGGCCTGCAGCACGAACTACAGGCTTGTCGACCAGGTCGTTGGCCGCGTTCTCGGTCGCGAAGTGCATGGACAAAGCGAGCGAATCAGTTGGTCAATCCTGATTGCAGAGAAGGGCTTCAGCAGCTTCGTTGATGCTGTGCTCGACAGCAGCGAATATCTGGATTCGTTTGGCTATGACGATGTTCCGAGTCAGCGCTCGCGGGTGATTCCAGGAGCCTCAACCGGAGTCATGCCGATCTACCAGCAATATCCTCGCTACGGAAGCGACTGGAGAGATCGACAATGGGATCAGAAACTCCAGGCCAGAATTGAGATTGAGACCCTTGTCCCTGCCTATATCAAAACGCCTGAGTGGGCTAAAAAGGTCTGGCTTGGCCTGGCCGCCATTGGAGCCTTTGAAATCATCAGAGTTCTCCTCATTGTGGCCGGAGAAATGTATGGCACTCGCTAATTGAAGTGCGCTCGATCCAGGAATCGATTTCAGCCACAAATGGCCACCCAGAACGTGTCATCCTCATGATGGATTCATGAAATGTCACGAGTTTGAGCGCAAAGAGCTACTCGAACCGAGAAACTGCGTCATTTGATGAGAATCAATGCGCCACAAAACGCCATGGATTACAAACTATTAAGCCTCCAATCGCTGATTATCAAGAAACCCGCAAAGCCCGAGAAAACATTTTGTTGCAAGCCTCCTGGCTCTGGGGAGTTCATCTGAAATCGCGATTACTGTCTGGTCACAAGTACTCCTTTGAGATCAGTAATGGTCGCCATCAAGCCGACACGTGATTTCACGAACCTGAATCGCGTCTCTTACGCCGCAGGGAATTCCTCCAGAACACAACAAAACACGGCGACCAATCTCTATCGCCAGGAATGCGAGACGGGCAACTTGATTCCGCGCAAGGGCCGCGCAGCGTCAACACCTGAGGACTACAAAGCAAACCTGTGTTCCTCCATGGGCATTGGCATCGGGCCAAGGCTTCACAGCGAATGTCCTTTCAGCAGTGTCAACGACGTTTACGCAGCCAACGGAAGCGAGGCCCTAGAGACAGCCATCGCAGCAAGCTACAAGCAGGTTTTCGGCAACCTTGGCCCCATGGGCAGCCAGCGTTGCACCGAACTGGAGTCGCAACTCAGCAACGGCGAAATCAATGTGAGGGATTTTGTTGCGGGACTCGCCAAGTCAGACCTCTACAAAGAGACATATTTCCGTCGTGTTTCGCCGATTCGCGGCATCGAATTGAACTACAAGCATTTGCTTGGACGACCTCCCATCAACCAAGCGGAAGTGAGTGCAGCGATCACACTCATCGCCGAAAGCGGATTTGATGCATTGATCTACAAAATCACTCACTCTGGAGAGTATCTGGAAGTGTTTGGAACAGACACTGTTCCCTATCCACGCGCCTGGACTTCAGCGGCTGGTGCTTATTGCTCCACGTTCACCAATCTCGCCAGAGTCACTCCAGCCAACGCCGCCTCGGATACAACGATCGAAGCGCGCAGCCAACTGGTGATGGAATTCAGCAACGCGCGACGGATTTCTCAATCAGTTTCCGGATACGACGTGAGTGGATTCGTTTACTCCAAGGCCGTTAAAGACCCTTACAGCGGTGCATTCCAACGGATGTATCAGTCTAAAAATGCTAAAACCTGGGCTTAAGCAAAGAGTTCCAGGCCTCAAAAATCCATCCCAACGGAGAGTTGGGTACAAAAGCACCGGCTGTTCCAGTCGGTGCTTTTTGATGACTTCATCAAGCCATAAAAGAGCGCAATTCAGCAAAGAATCATGGTTTGTTTCGTTCTGGAGAAGCCTCAAAAGCCGAGCAAGAAGCAACTCAACCTCAATGACAATCACCCTTGAGTGCGCCTTGATTCATATCATTACGGGGAGGGGGAGAGGTAACCTCCTTACAGCGCAATCCAGGAGGCTCGAGCTCTGACATCTCAATTCATCGACCTTCGCAACTGGACGCCCCCCGAAACGCAAACGCCTCAAGACGCACAAGGCTCAGGTGTGGATGCTCGTGGTTCCGACTGGAGCCAACAGGCTTTAGGTCAACGTGATCTGAGCGGCGCCTTGCTCTGCCGTTGCAACCTGCGTGGCAGTGACTTAAGTCAATGCAACCTGGAAGGGGCGGATCTACGTCTGGCGGTATATGACTCAAATACCAAGTTTCCCGAGAATTTCGATTATCAAAACAGCGGAGCCGTTGGACCCGGAGCAAAGCTGAATGGTGCCTTTCTGAATAACGCAGATTTAAGAGGCGTTGACCTGCGCAAAGCGGTCTTGATGGGTGCTTATCTCAGTGGAACCGATCTCAGCGGGGCAATTCTCGATGGAACGGCCATGGCTGGAGCAGATCTTCGGCACGCAAACTTGCGCGGTGCGATGTGCAGAGGCACACGCTTTGGAACCAGCCAGCTGGATATGGCCGATTTCCGAGGTGCAGACCTGGAAGCTGCAGCGCTTGACTGCGTCGAATCCATTCGAGGAGCTGACTTCAGTCTTTGCCGGGGTCTCGACCAGCAGCTGGAGACATTGCTGAGCCGGGAAGCTCTTGAACTGGATCAATGGAACCCGCTAACACGCAGCTCGACGAGGACAAGCCTGGAATCGCTGAAAGCCAAAAATGATTCAGCAAAACAAAACTGACGCATGCTTCAGATCCCTTCCAGGAGCACTGAATTGTCACGTCACGCAATATTTAGACACACTTGATTGAGCTTTATAAAGAAGGCGCTCGCCCTCGGCTGTTCTGACTGACGATGGGGCCTGCGAATATCGCGAGAACCTACATGCCCTTCGGTCCTGCCTCGCTTTTGGGGGTCGAGCGCTTCTCGGACGAGAGTGAAGCACCCCTCGAATTGCTCCCTGGCGACGACAATGCCAAGAAGGAGCAGATCATCCGCAAGGTGTATCAGCAGGTGCTTGGCAACGCTTACGTCATGGAAAGCGAGCGCCAAATCATTGCTGAATCGCAATTCAAGCTCGGTGAGATCAGCGTGCGAGAGCTGGTGCGACGCATCGCCAAAAGCGAGCTCTATCGCACACGCTTCTTCGACACCTGCGCGCGCTATCGCTACATCGAGCTTGCCTTCCGCCACTTTCTCGGGAGAGCTCCTGAAGACTTCCAGGAAATGCGCACCCATGCTGAGCGCCTCGACAGCAATGGATATGAAGCAGATATCGACAGTTTTCTGGATTCAGCTGATTACCAGAATGCATTCGGTGAGTGGACCGTCCCCTATCAACGCGGTTGGAAAACCGAATGTTGCACCACACTCCAAGAATTCACATGGAGCTTCCAGTTGTTGCGTGGGAACAGCAGCAGCAGTCTGAAGGGTGATCTGGCTGGCAACCGCAGCAAACTTGGCGGTGCCGCTTATCAGAACCTGCCACTTCCCGTGGTTCCGCCGTCATCCACCCAGGCCACTGGCTGGAGTTTCCGTCCTTCCACCAATTTGCAGGATGCACCCACCCGGCTGGGGGCTGGTGCTGGCGAGGAGGGAGTGACCTACCGCGTGGAAGTCACGGGCTACAGCGCCAACAATCTCCGGCGCATCTCTCGCTATACCCGCAGCAATCGCGTCTTCTACGTTCCGTTCGACAAGCTTTCAGAGCAATTCAAAAGGATTCACCGAGAAGGCGGAAAGATCGCAAGCATCACTCCGGTGACCTGATCACATCAGAACAAGGATTCGACCACAACCCAACAACCATTCATTAGATCTGAACCATGGCAACCAACCAAACCTCAAACGGATTCGGCGCTGAAACCAAGTGGAATAGCCCTGTCAGCTTCCAGAGAAAAGGACAAAACGCTCAGAAGCCTGCACTGACCATTGGCGAATTCCTCAAACAGTCATGCGATCAGATGGGGATCGGTGTGGGGCCTCGAAGCCATGAGGATTGTCCCCACCGCGTTACAGCGGAGTGCTACAGCCCCGACGACCAGTCATCACTGGATGAAGTGATTGCTGCCAGTTACCGACAGGTGTTCGGCAACGCGCACGTCATGGATTTTGAGCGCTGCACTGAACTGGAAGCTCAACTGCGCAACGGCGATCTCGATGTCAGGAACTTCATCCGAGGTCTGGCGCAATCAAGCTTTTACAAGTCTCGCTTCTTCTCTGCAGTTGCTCCCCAACGTGGAATCGAGTTGAACTTCAAGCATCTGCTGGGTCGTGCTCCACATTCTCAGGCTGAGGTGTCTCAAAAAATCTGCTTGCAGGCCGCAAGCGGCCACGCTGCTCTGATTGACAGCATCATCGACTCTGCGGAATACCTCGAAGTGTTCGGCAGTGACATTGTTCCTTATGCCCGTGCTTGGAGCTCACCTGCAGATCTAGCCACATCAGCATTCTCAATGCTGGCAGCGCTGCAAAAGAGCTTTGCTGGAAGTGACAGCGCACGCGGTGGCAGCAGCGCACTGACAAGCAGCATGGCGTCAGGCATTGCACCTCGGATCAGCAGTCCATCGGAAACCATTGGAGTCCGCCCCTCCACTGCATTCTCGCGTGGTCAGATCGCCAGCAAAGCTCCTGGGATCACCAGCGGCAGCGACAGCGCGCCGATGCGCGGTGACTCCTACGTGTTCTTTGGTTTGGGGCAAAGGGAACAGGAAACGTTCCAACGTTGCCCCGGCGATAGTGCAGATCAACTGAATGCACTGATTCGCGCCTCATACAAGCAGGTGATGGGCAACCCTCATCTCATGGAATTCGAAAGATCCGTTTCAGCAGAAAGCAAATTCATCGACGGCTACCTGAGCACTCGCGAATTTGTGCGAGCGATTGGTCTTTCCGCCGAATACAAAAAGCGTTTCTTCGAAACCAATGCCCCCTACCGCTTCATCGAACTGAACTTCAAGCATTTCCTTGGACGTGCACCAAAATCCCAAGCAGAAATCAGTGAGCACACACGAATTCTTGCTGAGGGAGGTTATGACGCAGAAATTTGCAGTTACGTTGACTGCGAGGAGTACCAGAGCACATTCGGTGAAGACACCGTGCCATTCGCACGAATTCTCTCCGAAGACGGCCGCTCACAAGTTGCCTTCAATCGTCATCTCAAGCTGGCCGAAGGGTTCGCTGCTAGCGACACTGTTCTGACCAGTTCTTCGTTGGTCACTTCAGTGGCAACAGGAATGGTTCCAGGCGGGTGGAGTTCCACCACAACGAGAATCAACAGAACTGGCACTCAATCTGGTGCACCAGATCCCACCAAAAAACGCTTCCGGATTGTGGTTGCAGCTCAGGCTGCTCGCACCAGGCAACGCACTGCAGGAAACACCTATCTGGTATCTGGCAAAGACATGTCCAGCCAGATGAAGTACATCCATGCAAGAGGTGGAAAAATCGTCTCCATCACCGAAGTGATGTAGCCAAATTTGCATCAACGACTAACTGAATAGGCCTTTTGATGATCAAAGGGCCTCATAATTCCCATCACCAAATCACCTGAGACATGACGGAAACCACCACACTGGCGACCCAGGCAAACGCTGATCTGGGCCATGCTGATGAAGTCATTCAAAGCATTTACAAGCAGGTTTTCGGCAACCGTCATCTCATGGAGCTTGACGTCAACAAGTCTCTCGAAGCCTTGTTTATGAATGGCGATCTTTCGGTTCAGGGATTCGTGACAGCCCTTGCACAGTCAGACACCTATAAAAAATTATTTCTTGACGACAAGAGTCCCTATCAATTTGTAGAGCTCAATTTCAAACATTTACTGGGGAGACCTCCTCATGATCAGCAAGAACTGATGGAGCATGTCACCCGCATGAACACTGAGGGGTACGAGGCAGAGATTGCAAGCTACACCTATAGCGAAGAGTATCTAGCTGCCTTTGGAATCGATCGAGTCCCACACAATCGCTCAAGCGAATCAATCAGTGGCGGACGAACCATTAATTACACACGTGGGATTGCTGTTGATGCGGGCTTCGCCGGTTACGACGCAGCCAGCAATGGATCAAAACTACTGAGCAGCCTCTCAACTGGAAATGCGCCTGCGATTGTCAAGCGCAAGAGCGTTGGCAACGCCAATGGAATCTCAATCTTCTGGACAACAAGTCGTCAAGTCAGCGCCAACCGTCGTGTAATGCAGAAATCAGTTGTGAGCCAGAGCTCCATGTCTGCAACTCTTCGGAGCATTCAAGCCCAAGGAGGTCGGATCGTTTCTATTTCGAAGGCTTAACCCTTCAAGGAGTTGCGCTCTGATTCTTCCTGAGATCAGAGATAATTGAATTGGCGTCAGCGAACGCCAATTCAATTCCATCAATCAGCAGGACAGACAGCTTAGTTTCTCCGTCGACACTCCCTGAAATGCCAATTCTTAGAGACACCACCAGGTCTGACCCCAACCAAACCGAAGCTTTCAATAAGTCTGTGTCATCGGTTCCCATGGCCATGTCAATGATGGTTGACTCCATGGTCAACATGATGCAGGCTAATTTACCTAAAAAAACCGAAAGTTTCGACAGTCAAGGTCAAGTTAATGATGGATATTGAGCAGTTTGTTGCTCAAAGCATCGGAGAATGGCGCTCAATGAGAAGCGGACATTCTCTTGCATTTCAACAATTTGAAGATGTACTGAGTGAAATATCAATCAAAGCATTCAACGATGATCATAATAAAATTTCGGAGCTGATTAAATCATCATCTCGGCCATCTGATAGTCAGTATCGATCTGCGTTTTATATGGAATGGAATGCAGAGAGTGACTGGGAACCTGACGATCCAAGTGAAGTCTCAAGTGGATCTTGCCTGATTGTACCCATCCCAAAGGATGAGACATCAGGAAGACTTTTGCGCAGCGTGGGGTACGCCGAAGCTGTAGCAGCAGAATCAGACTACCGGTTTCTTGACGACGGCACGTTTATTCTTAAAACTCACTATGATCAATCAATCGCTGAAGAACGTATCTGGTTCATATCAGAACATGTTCGTTGTCGATCTTCAGTCTTAAAGACATCGGCTGGATCGGGCATCCTTCAAGCTTCGTTTGCCTCTGAAGTCCGGAAAATTTCAACCTAAACACTCCAGTCAAGAAACCCCTGCCATGGACAAAAAGGATAAGATCAGATTCGCAAAAATACTTTCAGGCATCTACGATAATTTCGCTCAATCACAAGAACGACCCAAGGATTTTGCACGGATCAATATTGTCTTCCGTCCATTGCCCTGGACTGTATTTAAAGGCCCTGGCTTTTACTCAGAACAGTACTACGACTACTCCCCGTGGGATCCTTACAGGCAAGGCGTTCATCGCCTGATCTGCAAAGACAACTTTTTTGTGATTGAAAACTTTGATTTCAATCGCAAGGAGCGTCTTGCAGGATCAGGCAGAAATCCAGAATTACTTGATTCACTCGACGTTGACAGTCTCAAAAAACGTTGCGGCTGCTCAATGCATTTCAAAGAAACAACTGCAAATCATTACGTTGGCAATGTAGAACCCGGAAAAGAATGTCTTGTACCCCGAGACGGAAAGTTGACCTATTTAGTGAGCGAAGTTGAGGTAAACCAAGACACTTGGGTGAGTCGAGACAGAGGATTTGACCCGGAAACCGATGAAGTGAAATGGGGGTCCGAACATGGACCACTCAGATTCAAAAGAATTGAAGATATCTCTGATATAGTTACATCATCTTGGATTGAAGAAGAAAAACAGTGAATGCAAAGCAGCGAAAAACAACTTAAAGGCTGGATCCGCTCACAACATTTAATCTGCGAAGGCACAGATTTCATATTCGAAACTGTTGATCAAACGCAGCTCGAGAAATTTGAACAGTGCATGGATGACATTGGTGGGAAAGTAAGACAAATCAAAGCAGTAGGAAATTGGCCTATGGGACCAAATCGATCATTTAAAATTTTACGCGCAATTGCTAGTGTTCCCAGGCCAGGAGGAGAAAGCCTTGTCACATATTGGGCGAAACGAGGAGGCAAGCAAACGCGATATTCAGATATCAATACTTGAAATCACTCCGAGAACCAACCCATCCAAGTTGGTTTTGAGAAGTCTGTGTGCTGACTCCACTTCCTCAAAATAGCTAATGGGTCGATAACAAAACCGCGTTGTGCAGCGATAGCGATCACTTGATCTTGATTGAGTGCCGACTTGATTTCATCTTGGAGGCCTTGATCAGCCTTTGCCAAGGCAATAAATTGTTCAAGAACCTGATCCTGTTCGGCATCAGACATCATTACAGCTCACAATATCGAAATTTGAGGATGGATCAGGAATGACTCGTATCCGCTCCCTCCATCAGCATAGCTCTCCACGCAGTAATCTGACGAAAAGCCCACGACCAATGACTGCTCTGGGCAGCTAACACTTTTTGCTGTGTGGACTCAGACAACTTTGCGAAGTCAGTTTCGAAGTAGGAATTCCACTCATTCTGATTAAAGTCAAATCCTTGACTTTGAGCATAAGCAACAATCTGCTCGTGAGAGACGAGAGTTTTCAACCCCGTAGCAAGCTCATGAGAGCGAATCACCTCATTGACAAAACGGAGCAGTTCTGGAGAATTCATCAGCAACTCTCGATCCAGATTGCGAAATTAGCTTTGCTACAGATCAGTTGCAAAACAAGTGGTCCTCCAGTGCAACGAAGAAGTCTCCAGGGAAGAGACGGATCGATCACTCCGGAATCCACAAGGATCTTCGGAGGACGCGTGGCTTGATCAAGTGGAATCAAAGCGGCACCTGTGAGAGAAGGGTCGACGGATTGAACGACCTGGCGAAGAGATTCAATATCAGCGACCTGATGCAATTGATTCTGAAAATTCTGATCATTTTTCAGTGATTCCACAAATTGTGGCAGAGCTTTTTCCGCTTCAGCAGAGACTGGCATTCGACTATCAGAAAGTCTTGTGATGATAACAGAAGGAATGAATCCCCTGAACAGGTTCATTCCCAAAAGAAAAATCTGTTGATATTTGCGATCAAGATACTTTGAACAAGTTTGATTCAAGCAGATGGACTTGTTGAAGACATCAAACAGGCGTCACGCCTGCAAGAAATGAGACAAAAAGATTGGATCAATGCCAGATGACCACACGAAACATCGATTGATTCAAAGTGTGGATTGAAGCTATTGAGATTGTGAGATGAAGCAACTGTCGATGCTCAGATTTATTCATCTGTTGAAAACGTCTGAAAAGCTCTGCGACTGAGAATATCGATCAAAGCCTTTTGAGCTTATTGATTCAGAACGCTGAAGCAGCAAGCCTGTTGAAAAAGACCACCAGACAACACTGACAAGCCTGAATCAACCCGATCAACCCTATGAATCCAGCAGGAAGCAGAAGCGGCTTGCCCAAACCGAGCAATCCGTGGATCCACCAAGAAAGAACAGATCCTTGATCGAACAAGTACCGAATGAAGGAGATTCCGTAAACCGACAGAGAAGAGCAAACCAGGCATTGATGAGTTCAGAGTAGAAATGCTCATGCACCGATCCAGACAAGGCAGATAGCTGGGAAACAGCGAATTACGGAAGACCAACGGACGAGGACTGTTCTGCTTCGGAACGACCGTTCTTGACTCAGTACAAGACAGCGGATGATTCAGGAGCTGGCAGGCAGTGATCACAACAGACTTCAACCAGGTCACACAAAAGCTGCGCCAAGAAGCAGGAAGCTGCCTGGCCACGGCGTGGCCACCAGTGCAGGAGGCGAAGCTGAATCATTGGCTGAATCATTGAACGTTGCTCCATCGCAGACGCCACTCACCGGACGGCAATCGGTTCGTCATGGAACAACTGCATCACCACCAAGGTGCTTGACGAGATAGCGACAAACAGCTCAAGCCACCCATCGAGGACATTGTGGTAACAGCTACTTGGGCTTGACGCATCCTTTCGCTGAATGGCTTAACAAAGCGTTGCCGAGATACTCGACGAATTTGGGTTTTTAGCATTGATAGAGCTCCAGGGTTAGGTCCTTAAACAGACGTCATAAACGCGAAGATCCGTTGCAGCGCAGGGCATTTTGCGCCATAGAGACAACGGATTCGCAAGTTTTAGTTTTTCCTTGGAATTGAGTTTGCAAACTTGTGTGTCCTGACAATCTGCTTTTGGTGGGGGGACAGAAAGCAGGGTTAACGTCATTCGTGATGCGGAATTGCATCCCCCTCTAAAACTTTCCGAAGCACCCATGCTCGACGCATTCTCCCGGAAGGCCGTCTCGGCCGATTCCAGCGGCGCTTTCATCGGCGGAGGCGAGCTGGCCTCCCTCAAGTCCTTCATCTCCGATGGCAACAAGCGTCTCGACGCTGTCAACGCGATTACTTCAAACGCTGCTTGCATCGTTTCTGATGCAGTTGCAGGTATCTGCTGCGAAAACACCGGCCTAACCGCTCCTAACGGTGGCGTGTACACCAACCGCAAAATGGCTGCTTGCCTGCGCGACGGTGAAATCGTTCTTCGTTATGTGAGCTACGCCCTTCTGGCCGGCGATGCTTCCGTGCTGCAGGACCGCTGCCTGAACGGTCTGCGCGAAACCTACGCCGCTCTGGGCGTTCCTACAGGTTCCGCTTCCCGCGCTGTGGCCATCATGAAGGCTGCTGCTGGTGCTCTGATCACCAACACCAACAGCCAGGCCAAGAAAATGCCTGTCACCCAGGGTGACTGCGCAAGCCTGTCTGCTGAAGCTGGCAGCTACTTCGACATGGTGATCAGCGCCATCAGCTGAGCCCTATCTGCTTGATCGTTCAAAACAACACACATCCTTCATCATGAAGTCCGTCATCACCACTGTTGTCGGTGCAGCCGATAGCGCTTCCCGCTTCCCCTCTGCTTCCGACATGGAATCCGTCCAGGGTTCTATCCAGCGTGCCGCTGCACGTCTGGAAGCTGCTGAAAAGCTGGCTTCCGGTTACGACGCCATCGCTCAGCGTGCCGTTGACGCTGTTTACGCCCAGTACCCCAATGGTGCCACTGGCCGTCAGCCCCGTGCATGTGCCACTGAAGGCAAAGAGAAGTGCAAGCGTGACTTCGTTCACTACCTGCGTCTGATCAACTACTGCCTGGTTACCGGCGGCACCGGCCCCCTGGACGAGCTGGCCATCAACGGTCAGAAAGAGGTCTACAAGGCCCTCAGCATCGACGCCGGCACCTACGTTGCTGGTTTCTCCCAGATGCGTAACGACGGTTGTTCACCCCGCGACATGAGCCCCCAGGCTCTGACCGCCTACAACACCCTGCTCGATTACGTCATCAACTCCCTGGGCTGATTTATCGGCTCAACTGTTGAATAATTCAGCAATGTGATTGGGGTGGGCATTTCTGCCCACCCTTTTTTATTACATTCAGCTCGAAAGTAATACCACCCCAAAATTGTGGCATTGCTGAATCATGGGACATTTTGTTCGGCCACACATTTGGCCGATAACACAGACTTACGCCAATCTCGACAGCAACAAGAGGCCGTTAAGGATTTTCTTGTTACCTCAAAGTTTGAAACCGATTGCTCTTGAGCTTCAGCATCTAAAGCAACTATCAGGGGTAATCCGGGACAAATAGTCAAACCTATCCCCAATTCACATCATGCTCGGCCCAGAAACCAGTCTGAAATCACTCACTTCAGCGACCCGAACCGGGCCTGCTGCGTATTCCACACCCAGCAAAGCAGGCAAAAGCACCATTCACCGCACGGTTGCAGGTGTTCGCGCCGAGTATAAGAGGCAGCACTGTGCCTCCATGGGGATTGGGATCGGTCCCCGACTGCACGCTGAATGTCCTTTTGGATCTGTATTTGATCAATACAGCCCCGACGATATTGCTGCTCTTGAGCGAGTCATCAGAACGGCATACCGTCAGGTGTACGGCAACCTGCCTCCAACAGAAAACCAGCGAGAAACTTCCCTGGAAGTCAGGTTGATGAACGGTGAAATCAACGTTCGTGATTTCGTCAACGGCTTAGCCAAATCAGATTTCTACAAAGCGAACTTCTTTCACGCTGTTGGCGCTCAGCGTGGTATCGAGCTGAACTTCAAGCACCTGCTTGGAAGAGCTCCTCTGAACCAGGAGGAAGTCCAGAATCACATCAAACTGCAGGCTGAAGCTGGCTTTGATGCTCTAATCGACAAGCTGACTGACTCAGCTGAGTACACCGAGGTGTTTGGTTCGGACATCGTTCCTTACGAAAGAAGCCACGATTCATACGCAGGGATGTTCACACGTTCCTTCAACCTGATGCGTGAACTGGGCGGCATGAAGGTTGCTGTCAGCGACAATGCTCAAGGTCGCAACAGCCGTACGATCAATCCACTGGCGATTGCATCAAGAGAAGAGGCAAAGCCCCAGGCCTTCACATACACCTCAGTTCAGAGGACTCCTGTCAAACTGCCCCAACAGCAGTACAGCGGACATCAGACTCCCAAAATGACCGATTACGTGGCATTCCGTCCTTTCGGCGTTCACTTCTGATCAATTTAAATTGTTGATCGAATACAAAGCCCCATCAAAAGATGGGGCTTTTTTTGACTATCGATCGACAGGCTGACTCCACAACACAAGAATTGAAGATCGTCAATTAGATTCCACTCAAGCAATGTGATCGACCATGAGTGAGGCAACATCTCATCAGCAAATCAACGAACTTGAAAGTCTTACCGAGCAGGAAGCATTCGAGTTGGCTGAGGTCCTGAAGCAAAAACTGGCCGATCAAGAGACACCAAGCTCTGATCAGACTTCGATCGAGCAAATGGTTGCTGGATTGGGAGATCAGCGTGGTGCTTTACGACTGACATTCGCACAAAGTCTTGGGAATGTGGGTGAAGCAGCAATTCCATATTTGTGCGACGCAATGAAGAACAACCCAAATGTGATCATTCGACGCGCATCGGCCAAAACACTCAATCTGATTGGCAGCAAGAAAGCACTGCCAAATCTAGTTGAAGCATTCAGAACAGATTCTGATCCAGTAGTTCAAGGATCATCAGCAGGAGCGATGGCAACGATTGGCGAACCTGCAATCGATAATCTGCTTCAGATCTTAGTGGAACCAAGTTGTACAGCTTTTCAAGTTGGACTCATCAATCTTGCACTCAGCTTTATTGGATCAAAAGCACCCGACGCATTTGATCAAGCGACCCAATCAGACAATGTGGAGATCCGAATCGCGGCCCTCACTGTGCTTGCGGAACAGATTCAGTCACAAACGAACAAGTCAGCAAAAAGCACACTGATCAAAGCATTGTCTGATCAGGCAAGCGAGGTTAGATCTGAAGCAGCCACAATGGCCGGGAAAACACTAGAACCCGAAGAGGCCTGCAATCATTTATGCAAGATGCTCAAAGACGAATCGGATCAGGTTAGAAAAAACACATCACTCGCTTTAATGAAAATGGAAGCGACAGATGCAATTGAGAAGATTCAAGATGCAATAAAAACTGAGAAAGACGAGCAGGTTAAGTCTGTAATGAAAGTGGCCGTTAATGTACTTAAGAAAAGCTAGGAAATCTATCAGTCAAAACCCAAGCTTTGGCGCCTCTCAAGACTTGCTTGAGCAACCTCACGAATCAAGTCGTCTTTGCTCTCATCTTGAGCCAGCTCTTGCAAACATTGGTTCACCAAAGGAGAATCTAATTCAGCTAGCGACATCGCCGCACCTTGAACGTGCGCAATATTGCTGCTGTCGCAAGCTTTAATCAACAGAGGAATAACACGAGATTCTTCTGAAGCTTGTTTGGAAAGGTGACCAAGAGTCATCAGAGCGGACTGAGCGACCACTGGACTGGCATCCTCTAAAGCTTTTTCCAGCATCACTAACGTGTCGAGAGAAAAAACCTGGTCAGGGAAGCACACTGACACTTGGATAATTGCCTTGATACAACAGGCCCTGATTGTTCCATTATCAGATGCGTCGAATAATTGAATCAGTTCGGGGACACTCTTGTGGCCAATCATCCCTAACGCTTTGACAGCAGTGCGATAAACACCTGGATCAGGATCGTGCATCAACTCAAAGAGTCGAGGCATTGCCTCTTCCGGAAATTGCTCCGCCAAAAGTGAACAAGCAGTAAAGCGAATATTAGGATTCGGATGAAGCAAATCAGCAAATAAAGAGTCAATTGAGTTGCTGGAGACGTCCATATCAATACCTGCAAACTTAAAGTAATCCTACACTACCGACAAGAGCACATTGAGGAGCATTCAATCAAGGCAATTGCATCGATGTCAGCTTGGCTTGAACAAAACAATCAACATCATCGGCAAGTTCTTTCAATACATCATCAACATCAATTTGATTGATACGATTAGAGATTGATTCCAATGCCAAGATCACCACATAACGACAATCCCAAGGAGGCAAATATTGATCGGCCAAAAACATGGGGGTCAGCTCAAGGAAGCGAGATGGATTCAATTGAGCTATCGAATAAATTGCTGCAGAGCGGCTTTTTTGAAACTGAGGGCGCATATTAATTGCAGATGAGTTCAGAATTTCGTTGATACAACTCAAAGCCTGATGCGGCCAATCGACCCGTGAACCAAACAGGCGCATAAAAAAATAATGGGCGCCATAGTCATTATGAGCCTCCTCATCCCATTGTTTTGAGATGACTGGCCAGAGTGCATCCGCAGAGATGGACTTCATCGTCTTCAAAGCAAGGTAACAGCGACTGAAATCGGTATTAAAAAGGTCTCGCACTAAAAAATCGAGATTGGGGGTAGTGTCATACTCATGGACAATCGTAATATCATCAGGTTCATCAATTAGAATGGTGTCAACAAGGTGAATCGACTTCATCAAAACTGATTGATGATCTTGCGAGTTAAGCAGAAGTCTGCAAGCACGCATTCGAAAAGCTGGTGAAACTGGAGAGGCTACAATTGAAGGCAGATACTCAACGGCTTGCGCATCAATTAAATCCTGGATTGCACATTGACGATCCATCTGATTTGGCAGCAAAAGATGGTCGGCTACAACAGAAAGCTGCTCTCGACGACCGGAGAGCTGAACATCTGCTGAAATTGCGGCTCCTCTGATTCCCGGAGATTCAGATTTCTTTAAAACCTGTACTGTGGCAAGACATTCTTTTACAGACAGACTCGACAAGCATTGAATCAAAACACGCTGATTATATTTATTATCTTTCAACAGATCTATGATCTTCGCAATAAGCTGGGGATCATTGCATTTCAATTGCTTGAGAGCAAATACAGCATTCTCAACCAAATAGTTATCTTCAGACCAGAGGCATTGCCCAATCTTTGAGATCGAAGATGAAGTGCCCAACCTTCCAAGAACTTCTACGGCCTTTCTTTTGGCAATTTTAACAGCTTGATCATTGGAAAGATTATCCAACAAATCCACCAAGGCTTGTTCAGTCTCTGGTCCCGGACAATTGATCAAATGAGAAGCGGCCATATAGTAATCGCTTTGCGACTCCAACTCATGAATAGGCTGAAGAAGAATCTGCCGAGCATGCTCACATGTCAGCTCGGGATGAATATTGTCAAAACGACCTGTCATCAAGGAATCAAATAGCGTATAAATTGTACCTTAAAATCAAGCAAGGTGTCTTCACTAAACTCAAACTGGTCAAAAAAAACTAACTCGATGCATTGTGAAGTGAAAACAGCATAGACTTGCATGAGTTACTTAAACATTGTGGGACCTTTTTCTGGAAAGCGATTCATCGTACAAACCACGACCATGAATCGTTCAAGGCCGTCGATGTCCGTACATTTCAACATTCCATTCAATGGTCTATGCCAGGGAATGCAAGTGATGCATCGAGCTGGCTTTAGCATTACTGCATTGAACACAGATTATGCAAAAGGTGAGCCCCAGGATCAAGCAACGATCAACAAGAAGAACTTGGAAAAGAAAAGTGTGAAAATATCGCCCACAAAAACATCCAGCCTTGAGAGAGCGGAACTGAAATCAGAACATAAAGCTGAAAGCACGAAAGCAGATAAAAAATCGACTCCTAAGAATCGGCGCCAACGACGCAAATAAATCCAACCTGACAGACTGGCTTTAAACTTTAATTTCAAAGACAGCATCGTTGGGACGTCCGCTTTTTAGGGCTTCCCAGTTGATGCTGAGCAGGAATTGGTCGGGATCTGAACATTCAACGACATCAACACCCCAAGATCCTTCTTGTAATGGTGAACCAGATGATCCCGGAGAATCTTTGCGGCCACCAAGAGCAAGCCAATGATGTTCAGAGCTGTGAGAAGAAGAAATTCGAAATTTTTTCCATGCCTGGACTAGCTCTTTGGCCATATCGTCGGATGACAAAGATGACTCTAAACGAATCAACCAATGCGGATGATTTAAGGCTTCTGCATGATCAAAAGCATTTGATTGGGCCTTCAATCCATCAGCTAAAGCTTGTGCAGATATTGCAGGAACACTATCTGATGTGATCTGGAGATTATGAGAGACAATAAAAACGGTCATGGTTTGAGCTATGGTCGAAGTCAAGTGTGAGGAAGGGGCTCAATGAATGACTTCGCTGAAACACAGTTGAGTCAAGAAGAAGCCCTTGATCTAGCCAATCATCTCAAAGAAAAATTGAGCGCAGGATTGCCGATTGATGCCGATCCGGATTCCATCGCGGTCATGGTAGCTGGGCTAGGGGATCCTCGAGGGCTGCTTCGCCGTCAAATTTCCGAAGGTTTGGGATCGATAGGGAAAGCAGCTGTTCCTGCTTTGTGCCAGGCCATGCGACGAAGTGACCAGGTCACAGTGAGAAGAGCAGCTGCAAAAACGCTGACCTTGATTGCTGACCGCAATAGCCTGCCAGATCTACTGACGACTTTTCTGACCGATACAGATTCAGTCGTGCAAGGTTCGACCATGGGAGCGATGGCGTCCATGGGCAAAGAATCGATCGGAGCAATTCTGAGCATTGTTGAAAATGTCGACAGCACAGAAATGCAAATAGGCCTGGCGAATTGGGCACTCACAATCATTGGTGACAAAGCCCCAGAAACACTCAAAGGTGCATTGACATCAGACAACGCCAGAGTCCGAAAAGCAGCAATATCGGCTCTTGCTAGTCAGATTCAATCACTAAACTCCCAAGAGGATCGAGACCTGCTTCAAAAGTCTCTTCTGGATTCATGTGCTGAAATTCGATCTGAAATAGTCATCCTGCTAGGCAATCTTGAGGATTCAGAATGGACACTACCTTTACTCTCCCCTGCTCTCTGTGATCAAGAGAGCTTGGTCAGAAAAAACACTGCATTGTCCCTGATGAAGGTCGGCTGCAGTTCAAGCATTCCTAATCTTCAGAAACAACTCGAGAGCGAATCTGACCCAGTAGTCCGCAACGTTTTAAAGCTTGCGATTGATCGACTTCAAAAGTCCAGAGATAACTAACCATGAAAAAGGGGGATGCCTGAGCACCCCCCCGATTCTGCTGGTTGCTGGAAACCAAACTCAGGAAAGAGCGTTGATCACATAATCCAGATAGGACTTGAACTCATTAAGAGCCTGAGGGCTCATGTCGCGAGGTGCGCAAGCACGATCACGGGTGTAGGTGAGTGCTTCAACATAGGGGCCGGTCGGCAGGCTCAGTGAGCGATACACCTCACGGGCGCCAGCGATTCCCCACTCATCCAGAGGACCAGTACCGCCAACAACGAGGCAGTAGTTGATCAGGCGGAGATAGTGGCCAAGATCGCGGTAGCACTTGTCAACCTTGACCTGGCTATCACCAGCCTCACCGGGCTGCTTCAGGTAAGCGTACTTGTTGAAGCAGGCATCACCGGCTTCACGAGTCACTGCATCCAAACCGGCAGCCAGCTTCTCAGCAGCTTCGAGGCGAGCAGCGGCACGTTGGATATTGCCCTGAACGGCTTCAAGATCGTTCTGGGAAGGGAAGCGACCTGCTGCGTCTGCAGCAGTCACAACTGTGGTAACGACGGACTTCATTGATGGGTTCCTTTAAGAGGGAGAGTGTCTGAAAAGAAAGCGAGAAGCCGTTCAGGAGACGGCGCCGATCACGCGATCGAAGTAGGAACCGGCTTCAGCAACGAGAGCTGAGCAGTCGCCTTGTGTGGTCTCCATCTTGCGGAAACGCTTGCCGCCAGAGGCAGGAGAGTTGGTTTCGCCGATGAGAGCAGTTGCTGAAGCCTTCATGATGGCCACGGCACGTGCTGCTGACTGGGTCGGAACTCCCAGAGCGATGTAGGTCTCTTTCAGACCATTCAGGCAACGGTCATCCAGCACGGAAGCGTCGCCTGCAAGCAGCGCATAGCTGATGTAGCGGAGCACGATCTCACCATCGCGCAGGCATGCGGCCATGCGGCGATTGGGATAACAGTTACCACCAGCCTGAATCAGGCCGGTGTTCTCGCAGATCATGCCGGTCACAGCATCGGAAACGATGCAGGAGGCGTTGGAGGTGATGGCGTTGACAGCGTCCAGGCGCTTATTGCCTTGGCTGACATAGCTGCGAAGGACAGCGAGGTCGCTACCACCTACAGGTGCGGTTTTGGCGTCAGCGCTGACGACCGAGCGGGAGAATGCGTCGAGCATTTGGGGCCAGACAGTTTTGTGGGGGAGAGGCTTCTAATGCCGAGAGGCAACCACTGAATCAAGTCCTTTGAAGGTGTCTTGAGCCGATGGCTGAAAAACCCAAGGGGTTGGAAGCGCTTTAACAAACTAAGCCGGGTCAACCAAGCAGTGGTTCGGGATCACCTGATCACGCAAGAGTTCGTCACCTTGTGAACGCAACTAGGCCTTCAACAGGCTTCAAGGTCCCGATCGCCCGAGCATCGAACAGAACAAAAGGCACTTGCCAAGGGAAAATCTGTCCGCGAAACGACTAGATCACCAATCGCAACGCAGGCAGCACTTGAGCTTCAGTGGGCGGGTAGGCTCACAATCGCTTTTCTGTTCATTTGCTCAGCATGGCGGATCAACCTCCTCAGCAAGCACCCAGCATTGAAGAATTGCAGGAATCGATTGATGAACTTTCCACCTATCGAGAACGACTTTATAACGATGTTCTAGGGCTGGGTAAAAAACTTCGTTTATCCCAAAAGAAAATTGACGCCACGCTCAGCGAACACCCTGAGCTCACACGAATCGATGAGGTGTTGGATCAACTTAAGGCGCAAAGAAATGCTCAGAGCGGCCAATGATGAGAGCAGAGGGGATCACTCCGATGACGATGGCAAGCTTTTTTGAAGCGAGTCGTGGTACTTGGCTGAATCGCCGAGTCGTCCATCACCTCGATTGCCAAGACGATGAAGCTGCCGATTCAAATCTGATCATCGAACCGTTCGATACCAATGACCCCGCCGTTGAACAAGTTTGTTCAGCGCTGAACGTGAAGATCAGCGATACCAGCGGTGGAGCGAGATTTTGGTGGGAGAGCAACTTGATGGAAGACACTCGCAACAACGATTACGCAGCAGTGGTTGTCGATGCACCTAACCCCGAAGATCCCCGCCAGGGATTTCTGTTGAGAGATGTTGGTTATGTGGAAAAAAAATCAGTTGTCAGCACCTATTCCTTTGCTGACGATGGCGTATTGACCATCAAAACCCGATATGACACCAACACAGGCATCGAACGATGCTGGTTTGTGAATGATCAGATCAGAATGCGGGTGAGCTCGGTGCAGTTTCTCAACGGTGTTGCCATGACCACGTACTGCACTGAATTTCGCTGCCCCAGTAACGCTGACATTGCTGCACTGTCGTCAGCCGCCAGAGAGAGAGCTGACAACAATCCTCCAATCCAGGAGAGCTGAAACGTGTTCGACCCATTTCTGAAGGAACTTCACCACGGCATCCGGCAACGGGGCGGCAAGCCCATTGACGTGCCCTCTGGGCTGGAGGAATGCCAATCCAAAAAAGGCACCAGCGTGATCCGCAGCTGGCTTTGGGATGTCCCGAATTTCCGTCGCTGGCGTGTCACCAGGCTTGATGCTGGTGACAAGCTGCAGGTTCTGAATTCGGTGGCCTACCCCGATTACAACCTTGACCATCCTCTGATGGGTGTTGACCTGCTCTGGTTTGGTGCTCGGCAAAAGCTCGTTGCCGTTCTCGATTTCCAACCTCTGGTCCAGGATTCCACTTATCTCGATCGTTACTTCTCGGGGCTCAAACAACTGAATCAGGACTTTCCTGATCTCAACGGCGAAGAGACGATGCGCTCGTTCGACCCGAATCAATACTTCTCATCCTGGTTGCTGTTTTGTCGTGGCGGTGCTGATCAAGCGGAGACGTCGTTGCCGCCGGCATTCAGCGCATTCCTGAACGCCTACTGGGAGCTTCACGACACCGCTCTGAAAACCGACGCCCTCATTCGGTCGGAAGAGGTGAAACGTCTGCAGGACAACTACGACGTTTACAGCGCTGAACGAGACCCGGCTCACGGACTTTTCACCAGTCATTTCGGCAAGGAGTGGTCCGACCGATTCCTGAGCGAATTTCTGTTCCCAGCATCCGCCAAGCAATGAGTTCAACCCGACGCAACAGCCTTGATCCTGTTGCCATTGAAGGCTGGAGCTGGCAGCCGTTCCTTGAGGACGCTGTCACCTCTCTCAAGCCACTTGGGATCGAGCCCTATCCGGTCGAAGATGCGTTTCTGTTCAAACAGGATCAAACAGGATCGAAAGCGAAACCTGTCAGCGTGACCACGGCCACCTGGGCCTGCAAGTGCAAGAAATTCCGTCAGGTGAGGGCAGCTTGCGTCAGTGCGGGTTCATCCGCATCGGTTCTGAACTTTGTGATCAATCCGCTGCCGCGATATGACCTGCCCTTCTTCGGCGGAGACCTTGTCACCCTGCCGTCGGGCCATTTGCTGGCGCTCGATCTTCAACCGGCTGACAAGCAGGACAGCGAACACACCCAAGGCGTTTGGGATCGGCTGATGCCGATCTTTGATCGCTGGCGGTCTCAGTTACCAGACGGAGGTCCAATTCCTGACGAAGCACAGCCGTTCTTCTCGCCCGGGTTCCTCTGGACACGACTGCCCTTGGGAGAAGAAGGCAATCAACTCATCGAAAGCGTGGTACGACCAGCCTTCAATGACTACCTCAATCTTTATCTGGAACTCGCTGCTGCAGCCGAGCCTGTCTCCGATCAACGCATGGAGCATCTCCTGGCGGGGCAACGGCGTTACACCGATTACAGAGCAGAGAAGGATCCTGCAAGAGGAATGCTGACGCGATTCCATGGCAGTGAATGGACCGAGGCGTACATCCACGATGTGCTGTTTGACCTCTGATTGGCGCTGTCCTGCTCTGACCTGGGCAAAACCCTGCCTGGGCTGGGGGTTAAGCATTATGAACAGCAATCGGATGCGCTTCGACCACTTAGCGAGAATTGCTTTCGACCCCGACGGGACTTTTCCGATGTCCCTCCGGTGTCTGTGACACCCATTAAGACGCTGCCAAGAGGAGTTCCAAATGTTCGACGCCTTCACCAAGGTTGTCGCCCAGGCCGACGCCCGGGGACAGTTCATCAACACCAGCGAGATTGATGCTCTCGCCGCCGTCGTCTCTGACAGCAATAAGCGTCTGGACGCCGTGAACCGCATTTCCAGCAACGCCTCAACAATCGTTGCGAATGCTGCACGCGCTCTGTTTGCTCAGCAGCCTGCACTGATTGCCCCCGGCGGCAACGCCTACACCTCCCGTCGTATGGCTGCCTGCCTGCGCGACATGGAGATCATCCTTCGCTACGTCACCTACTCGGTCTTCACCGGTGACGCATCCGTGATGGAAGATCGCTGCCTCAACGGCCTGCGTGAGACCTACCTGGCACTGGGCACACCCGGCGCTTCTGTAGCCGCTGGCGTGAACCTCATGAAAGAAGCCGCTCTGGCAATCGTCAACGACAAAGACGGAATCACTTCAGGTGATTGCGCATCTCTCAACAGCGAGATCGGAACCTATTTCGATCGCGCCGCAGCCTCTGTCGCTTGATACCGATAGCCCCTTTTTTCGCTTAAATCCTTCTTCATCATGAAAACTCCCCTCACCGAAGCCGTCGCGGCAGCAGATTCTCAGGGTCGCTTCCTCACCAACGCTGAAGTGCAAGCTGCTTCCGGTCGTTTCACCCGCGCCAAAGCGAGCCTGGAGGCTGCCAAGGCTCTCACTGCCAAGGGTGATGCCCTGGTCAACGGAGCTGCCCAAGCTGTTTACACCAAGTTCCCTTTCACCACTCAGATGGAAGGCTCGAACTATGCCTCAACCACTGAAGGCAAAGCCAAGTGTTCCAGGGACATCGGCTATTACCTGCGCATGGTCACCTACTGCCTCGTTGCTGGTGGCACAGGCCCCATGGATGACTACCTGATTGCGGGCCTTGCCGAAATCAACCGGACCTTTGAGCTCTCACCGACCTGGTACGTCGAAGCTCTGAAGCACATCAAGGGCAACCACGGCCTTTCTGGTGATGCGGCGACAGAAGCCAACAGCTATCTCGACTACGCAATCAACGCCCTGATCTGAACAACATCCTTGTTCAGACTTTCCAAAAGCCCCCATCTGGGGGCTTTTTTTTCAGTCACTCACTGATGAAACCATCTCTGCAACGATTCCTAGACCTTCTATGCGGAGAGTACAGCAATCAACAGCAAGCCCTGGACAACCCTCCATTATTTGCTCATATCTTTCTGAAATATCGACCGATAGAGCATCTTCAGCAAGGATCCATTCTTCTGGAACAAACGTATGCCGTTGACCCGAAAAATCCTTACCGATTAAGGATGATAAGAGCAGAAGAAGTTGAGGATGGAATCATCAAACTTTGGAACCATATTTTCAGAGACCCCGATCACTTCTCAAAAGCAACAACAGACATCAATCTACGAAAGAAAATCAAAGAATCAGATCTCATAGCATTGGACAATTGCCACTACCAAGTTACCGAAAAAGAAGACGGATATCATGGGGAAATTGAGCCAGGCTCTTGCTGCATTGTCAAACGAGATGGCAAAGACACCATCCTTGTTAGTTCATTCCACCTGGATCAAGAGACTCTGTCAACACTTGATCGTGGGCAGGACCCAGTGACCAAAGAGCGATGCTGGGGCTCAATCGCAGGTGAATTTCGCTTCAAAAAAACCGCATCATGGGAAGCGAAGTGGTGTTATCCCTCCGAAAAAGATCTCAGGCATGATGAGGGCTTCTCAGAGAAACAGAACAGGGACACCGCCTTTTAAACTGATGCCCAAGAGATGCCGCTGCAAAATACAGATTTGATCCCAATCAACTCAACAAAGTCAGCCCTTGAAGCCCTGGATCATGAAGATGCCGGTGTTCGTTATCACGGCGCCTGGTGGCTGGGCAAACACCGAGTGATTGAAGCAATCCCCAAGCTTGTCACCTGCCTGAAGGATGAACGAGAGGTGACCTCGACCGGTGGCTACCCACTGCGAAGACAAGCAGCACGCTCGCTCGGGATGATCAAAGATGCAAGTTGCATTCACTCACTTCTTGAAACACTGAATACCAGTGATGTTCAACTCCATGAAGCAACCCTGAGAGCCTTGATCGAAATCAAAAATGATCAATGCTCTGATTCACTCATCAGCTACCTGGACAAAGATATTGATAACAAGCCAATAGAAGCTCTCATTGAAGCACTGGCTTCACATCAGGTTTGGCAGGTTGCCGAGCAAATCAAACCCTTCCTTCAATCAGACTCCAAACGAGTGGTGAGCTCAGCAGCAGCATTCTTCTATGAATGCACTGGCGACAAAAGCTATCTCGATCAAGTGATTGCACTCCTGAATCACGAGAATCGTTTTGTGAGGCAGTCTGCAGCTTTTGATCTTGCCCGAATCGGAACGATCTCTGCAACAAACGCCATCCTGGCAGCCCCGATCCCCAACAACGTCAAAATGTATGTCGTCAGGGCAATCCTGAATGATTCGCTGCTCAGATCAGCCAAGGCAGAAAACGACCAAGGGAAGAAGAATCAAGAGGCTCATGATTCTCTCTTCAAAACACTTGATGAATTGACCAGAGAAAATTTTGCGGGCAGCTTGCTCATCAATCAAGAGCTCCAAAAATCCACTGACCCCGAGCAACCACTCCAATCAACAGCAGACATCCTTTCCGTTGCCTTTGGGAAGCTCGGTTCGCCGTCATTGATGGAACGCGAGGAAGGCATCAGGCTGCTCGCCGAAAGCCCGGAAAGCATCAAAGGAAATCTACACAATCTGTACTTTTCAGAATCAGATCAAGACATCAAAATGGGTCTTGTCAAAGCCATGGCAAAGTTAAAAGAAATCGACTATGTACCGGCATTGATCGATGCTGTTGGTGTCGACATCGGCAATCACTGCCAGGGAAACATCCGACGTGTGGCGGCATGCGCACTTGGAGACATTGACTGGATTCAGCAACTCGATTGCCAATCACTCACCATCACAATGGACAAACTGAGCTGGACATTGCAATACCCTGACGACTGGGGATTGCGCTACAGCGCATGCATCGCTTTGGAAGGCATCGGCAACAGCAGCGCAAGAGATCTTCTACTTGAATCAAGGGCACAAGAAAGTGACCCGGTGATTTCAAAACGCATCGACATTGCATTATCTGAAATAAAACCAACCAATGTTGTTTAAATTTTCAAATCTGCGAAGCCACTGATTGGCGCCTCAATCAAGGTGCATCAAAGGACCTTCAAACGACTACTTGAAAACCCGTGAAAATACTTTTCGTCTGTCTCGGCAACATCTGCCGATCACCCGCTGCGGAGGGGGTGTTCCTGCATCTTCTGAACGAACGAGGATTCAATGACCGCTTCGTGGTGGACTCAGCCGGCACCGGCAGCTGGCACGTGGGAAATCCCGCGGACCGTCGGATGCAGGCCGCGGCCAAGCGGCGTGGCATTCATCTGCCAAGCCGGGCCCGTCAGATCACACTCAATGACCTGGAAGAGTTCGACCTGGTCCTCACCATGGACGACGACAATTTCGTGACTGTCAGCGGCCTAGCTCGAGAAGCGGGGACAAGGGCCAGCGCCCAGATCCGGCCGATGCTCAGCTACGGCGAGCGCTACAGCGAACGCGAAGTTCCAGACCCTTATTACGGAGGGGATGCCGGCTTCGATCATGTGCTGGATCTACTGGAGGAAGCCTGCGCGGCAATGCTCGATGAACTGAGCGAACACGATTCAGCAGCGACCATCCAGCCCTGAGAAGCGATCAGCGCTCAGGGCTGGGCCAGACCTCTTCAGCAACCCGCCCACGGAACAGGTCCTCGAGTGCATCAATCACGGCTTCGATCGCCATCCCGTCAGTGATCAGCTCCATGGCGTCGTTCGCCTGCACCAACGGCGCAATCGTCCTGGTGCTGTCCAGCCGGTCTCGCTCAACAATCTGCGCTTCGAGTTCACTGAGCGAAGGCACGGAATGACCTCGCGTCTCCAGATCCCTGGCGCGGCGACGGGCCCGTTCTTCGGGAGTCGCCGTGAGGAACACCTTGAGCTCGGCATCCGGAAACACAGCTGTTCCGATGTCGCGACCTTCAGCCACCAGGCCACCCTTCTCGCCGAGTCGCTGCTGCTGCCGCGTCAGCAGTGCTCGAACACAAGCATGAGCAGCCACCAAGGACACCGCCCCCGTGACCTTGGGATCACGGATTGCATCTGTGACATCCCTGCCGTTCACACAAACGGTCTGGACTCCGCTCCGCAATGGCGAAAGATCCACCTCCAATCCTTCCAGAAGCCGCTCGACGGCGCCTGCATCGGCCGGGTCAGCCCCATGCTCCTGGACCCATAAGGTCACGGCCCGGTACATGGCGCCTGTATCGAGATAAAGCAGACCCATGCGTTCAGCGAAGGCCCGGGTGACCGTGCTCTTTCCAGCACCGGCGGGTCCGTCGATGGCAACGATGGGAGAACGGGTCATGACAAAAATGTGATCGATCAGGCGTGTGGAGCCAGAGCAGACGGCCGCGGCCAAGAGGCGCAATGACTGCGTTTCCTCAGCAGGCTGCAAGGTGGATGGATCCACGACCTCTACATACTCCACCTCGAGGCCTGCGGTTTCGAGCTGCCGTCTGAGCTGGATCAGAACATCCCTCTGGCCAGCCAGCCTGTTCTGAAGTTGCGTCGCAGCACGATGGAGGGCTGCTCCGATCGATACCGCGCTGCGTCGCTCCACCGGGAGCAGGTACAGATTGCGCGAACTGGCTGCCAGACCATCAGGCTCCCGGACGGTGGCACATCCCCTGACCCGAACCGACAAACCCAGGTCGCTCACCATCCGGCGGACAATTGTGAGTTGCTGCCAATCCTTCTCACCCAGCCAGAGTTGCCTTGGCTGGACCAGTGCCAGCAGGCGGCTGACGACGGTGGCAACTCCATCAAAATGTCCTGGTCGCCGCGAACCACACAAACCCGACTGCAGAGCTGACGGCGCTTGAAGCCTCCAGCCCGACGCGACGCCTTGCGGATAGATCTGACCCTCATCCGGACACCAGATTGCTGATGCACCGGCCTGCTCCGCGAGAAGGCAGTCAGCTTCGAAAGAGCGGGGATAGCGTTCAAGGTCCTCCCCCTCTCCGAACTGCAGAGGATTGATGAACACGCTCACCAAAACGGATCCCGGCTCAGGGCAGTCAGCAACCGCACGCTGGATCAGCCGGGCGTGACCTTGATGCAGCCCCCCCATTGTGGGAACGAAATCAATCGGGCCAGGCCGTGATGCACGCCAGGCTCCGAGTTCGGAGCGTGTTCGGAGGACGCGAAGGCTCAGCGAAGCACCTCAAGACGAACCTGGGCGATGCCACTGCTTGTCAAGCCCAGCTCGCTTGCAGCACCATGCGCCAGATCAATCACCCTGTCTCCAGCGAATGGGCCACGGTCATTGATGCGCACCACTGCTTTGCGACCGTTCCAGAGGTTGGTCACACGCACACGCGTGCCGAACGGCAAGGTGCGATGAGCGGCAGTCATTGTTCCCGGGCGAAACACCTCTCCATTGGCGGTGCGGTTCCCATAAAAACCAGGGCCGTACCAGCTGGCTTCGCCCGAATGTGTGGAGATCACAAGCGGAACAACAGGCTTGGGTGGCTGTGGGGGAGTCGGCATCACCGCTGGTTCAGGCTCGGCAATGGCTGTCACTGGATCAGTGATCACAGGATCCACTGGTGCTTCTCTCGATGGTTCAGCAACTTCGAGAGCGGAGACAGGCTCGGAAGGCAGAACCAGGTCGAGCGGGTCAGTGATCTCATAGCCATCAAGGTCCCGTGCCAGCACCGGATAGAGGGCGAGACCTGCTAGCGAAACTCCGGCAAATGCAGCAATGGCGGGAAAAATACGAGCCATAACAGTGGGTCACACGACGGCCTGTGGGAGACCATTGCTTCGGCCGTTGAGGGCCGAAAACCGCGACCAAAGCGCATGAAAGTGGCTTGAACGTAAAAATGTCTGAACGCTCCTGCAGGCAGGGAAAGGCTCACGCCGGTCACGACAACACGCTGATCAGCAGCCTGGAGAGGACGCGGCAACTGGGCTGCGAGCACAGTGCCGCAAGGAACCATTGATCAGCTCAGGCAATCAAAGCAACAAGCCCCGCTAATGATCAGAGGACCGGCGATCGCAGCGGCACAGAAGCAGGACACGACACTCCGCTCACGAGGGGAGAGGATCAGGGCAGAACTACTGCTGCTGATGGACTACCGAGCCGCCGGTGTGGATGTTGAAGCTGGGCGAGCTTTCGTGCAGCGGATCAAAACCGGTGTCGAAGCGACTCATCGTCCTGAGGTGGTCGGCGGGCTGGGCGGCTTTGGAGGCATGATTCGCCTGCCGCAAGGTCTGAAACGTCCACTGCTGGTGTCGGGAACCGACGGCGTTGGCACCAAGCTTGAACTCGCGCAGGAGCATCACAACCACCATGAGGTGGGCATCGACTTGGTCGCCATGTGCGTGAACGACGTCATCACCAGCGGCGCCGAGCCCCTCTTTTTCCTCGATTACATGGCAACAGGAGCCCTGAGCCCTGATGCCATGGCCACAGTGGTCGAGGGCATCGCCGATGGCTGCCGCCAGAGCGGCTGCGCGCTGCTCGGCGGCGAAACAGCAGAGATGCCGGGCTTTTATCCTCCCGGCCGCTACGACCTGGCGGGCTTCTGCGTCGCCGTTGTTGACGAAGATGCGGTGATTGACGGCAGCCAGGTTCAAGCCGGCGATCACATCGTTGGTGTCAGCAGCAGCGGAGTGCACAGCAATGGCTTCAGCCTGGTGCGCAAAATTCTCGAGACCAATGGCGTATCGGCCGAAACCCGCTTTGGCTCGGACGATCAACCTCTGATTCAGGCACTCTTGAAACCAACTCATCTGTACGGGGCACTGGTCAAGCGGTTGATCGAATCAGGCACTGCGCTGCATGCCATGGCCCACATCACAGGCGGAGGCATTCCCGAAAATCTGCCCCGCTGCCTTCCGGACGGCTTGATCGCCAGGGTTGACCCCGAATGCTGGCCGCGCTCGGAACTGTTCAGCTGGCTGCAGTCTCACGGAGAGATCAAGGAGCGCGATCTCTGGCATACCTTCAATCTGGGAATTGGTTACTGCCTGGTGCTTCCTGAAGCGGCGGTCGAGGCTGCACTGGAACACTGTGAGCAAGAGGGTTTCGAGGCTTGGGACATCGGCGAGGTCATGACCTTCGCTGGACAGGACGACTCCCCAGTGCTCGGCTTACCCGCCTGAACCAGACCTGGATCCAACAATCTCCAACAGCTGGAGAAACAAAGCGCACTGAGCCCTTTCAGCCCCGTTAGTCTCCAGATAGACAGATCGATCTTGCATCGATCAATGCGTCGTGACATACGCCCTAGTAATCCATGCCATTTGATAGACCTCAGCGCACGACCCGACGACGTTCGTCGGCAGGTCCAACCCCTCCCAGACGCCCAGTCAGTTCTGGATACGACAAAAACGGTGCTCACCGTCAAGGCGGACCAAGACCGACCTTTCTTGCACTGAAGGACCATGGCAAGGTCTTCGTTGCCGACATGCCTTTTCTCTCTGACGGGCAACTGGCCAACATCACCAAAGAAGCTTCGGAAGTGCTCCTCAGCCTTGAGCGTCGCATCAGCGAGTTGGAGCAGGTTCAGGGTGACCGTGACACGTTGATCAAGGCCTGCACGAAGCGCGATGTCACCCATCGTTTTCTGAGAGCAATCGAGGAAGAGCAACAACAGCGCCGGGACAATCCCGCCGTTCGCCGGGCGGCAGGAGAGTCTCTGCCCCGAACATTCCTGGAGATCGCACGCCACCGACTTCCTGGCGCGACGTTCGATTCTTTGCTGCAGGAAGCACTCTCAGCCTGCGAACAGTCGGCGGAAGAACCTTCACCCGCCATCAAGGCACCACTCAAGGTTGTTTCTCTGCAACCCCAGGCATCATCCCTGCCTGTGGTCGTCAGTCCTGATCCGGAACCAACCGATCAAGCGCTCTGAAATGGATTGTCCGGCATGCGAACCGGACACTCAAGACTGAGCTGATCGAGCCGACTGCGCTCCTGCTGTGTGAGGGTCCAACGGAGCGCCTGTTTGGCATCCTCCACCTGAGCGGGTCTGCGAAATCCAGGAATCGGGCAAGTTCCGTGAGCCCGGCACCAGTTCAGTGCCACCTGCACCTGATTCACCCCCCTTGCCTGCGCCATGTCAGCCATCGCCTGACGCAGAGGCAGAGAACCCGGCAACAGGCGCCGAAACAGACCTGAACGCAACAGCGTTGCATCACTGGGTGTCCAGCCAGGGCGGCGCGCCAGAACGCCGAGAGCAAGAGGGCTGTAGGCCAGGACCTCCACACCAAGGTTGCGGCACACATCGAGGATGCCGCCAGGCCTGATCGGTTCTGGTGCAAGCAGTGACAGCTGCACCTGCACACTGGCCAGCCGTACACCCCGCCGCGCCAGATGATCATGGAGCAGCCTCAGACGCTGGGGGCCGACATTGGAGACACCAAGTTCACGCACTTCACCCTGATCCACCAGATCGGCAAGACCGTCCAGCAGCGGTCGTTCCTGCCATGGTGCATATCGGGCTGTGCTCCAGTGCAGCTGAACCCGATCGAGCTGACCCCGAAGACGTTGCCGGCTGGCCCGAAATGCCTTCACCAGGCCGCGACGACCGAGGCGCCAGGGGAACGGAGCCAGCTTGGTGGCGACGATGAGGTTGGCGCGGGACGAAAGCTCAAGCCCCTCCAGACACTGACCCAGAAGCTCTTCACTTCGACCATTCAATCGACCTGTGCCATAGGAGTCCGCCGTGTCCACGAGCTGCAGTCCAGCAGCAACAGCCGCTGCAAACGTTGCTTTCAGTTCCGGATCGTCTGTTTCGGAGCGATAGCCCCAGAGCAGTTGGTTGCCCCAGGCCCAAGTCCCGAATCCGATTCCTGTCACAACGCCATGGATCGCTGCACGCCATGATCGCTTCAGTACGGTCCATGCGATGTCACTCTCTGCTGCCGAAACAGCTCGCAATCGGCGGGATGAGGTCTCCGCGCAGGACTCAGCCAGCGCTGCTGCAGAAGAACGTGTGCTCTGCTGCCACTGTGGTCGCACCGCCAGCAACGGGATCAGCTGCATCGGCATGTGCGTGGCCGACAGCGACTACTGAAGTGATGCGCTTGCTGCTGATCCACCAACATGCGGCCATCGGGTGCGCTCTGGTGCTTGGCCTGAGCTCCCCCCTCGCTGCTCAGAGTCAACGCGAATCCTTTTCAGGTCGTTATCAGACCAAAAGCAGCAACTGCCGCTTCCTCACAACGAATGGGCAAAAGCGTGGCTGCCGTTTGATTCAGATCGATGGCAGAACGGCGGCGATCATCAGCATCCGCTTTGTTGGAGCTGGCGATCAGCCAGGAACCAGCCAGAGGCTCACATTCGTGGTGTCTGAGTTGTCAACATCGCCCGTTTTGAACTGCAGCCGTGGCAACTGCCGGCTCATAACAGCCAACTGGCAAGGCAGGATCAACAGTGTTTCCGAAGCGAACTATGACGCCGATGGGCTAGCTGGAGGATTGCCGAAGGCCTGGGCTGTGAGCCAGGGGAACTGCAGCGTCCGTGCAGGACGCATTCTCTGTCGTGCCGACATACCAGCAGGGGGACAGGTCAGTGCCGAAGCACAACTCTGATCATCCAGACCGTGTGATGAGAACGAAGGCGGCACCCAGATTCGAACTGGGGATAAAGGATTTGCAATCCTCTGCCTTACCACTTGGCCATGCCGCCACTCGGAGCAAATCCGCTCCACTGGCGGATCGTATCAGCGAGACCGCCCCTGCTCTGCTGGTGATCAGCAACGGACACGGCGAGGATCTGATCGCACTGAAAATCATCGAAGCGCTGCACCGACGGCAACCGGCCTGGGCCGTGAAGGTGCTTCCTCTCGTTGGCCAGGGCAACTGTTTTCAGGCCGCGATTGAACAAGGCTGGGTGCAGAAAATCGGTCCGGGAGCACGACTTCCCAGCGGAGGATTCAGCAATCAGAGCCTGGGCGCTCTCCTCTCGGATCTCATGGCCGGTCTGCCGCTGCTCACCTGGAAGCAGTGGATCTGCCTGCGGAAGGAGCGCAAGACCACTGCTGCAATCCTGGCCGTGGGAGACCTGCTGCCGCTGCTGATGGCCTGGAGCACCCGTCGGCCGTTCGGATTCATCGGCACTCCCAAGAGCGACTACACCTGGAGCAGCGGACCAGGGCAAGCACTGAGTGATCGCTATCACGCACTGAAAGGCAGCGAGTGGGATCCCTGGGAATGGCATGTGATGAAACAGCGTGGCTGCCGCCTGGTGGCCATGCGCGACCGTCTCACCGCAAGGGGACTTCGCCGCCACGGCGTCAACGCAACCAGCCCCGGGAACCCAATGATGGATGGGCTTGCTCCATCAGACCCCCCCGCCAGCCTGGAGCGATGCCGACGCATCCTGCTGCTTTGCGGCAGCCGGATGCCTGAGGCACTGAACAACTTCCGCCGCCTGATCAGCGGACTGCTGCAGATGCCAAGCCCCGTGCCTCTGGCCGTTCTGGCAGCCCTTGGCTCCAGCCCCCACCAGAGCGAGCTGGCTGAACTGCTGCAAAGTCTGGGATTCCGCAGCTGCCCTCCTCCAAGCAGCGCCCTCGAAGCCGCCGAATGCTGGGTGCATGGTCCGGTGCTTCTCCTGATTGGACCAGGGCGATTCCAGCAGTGGGCGGCTTGGGCGGAAGCAGGTGTTGCCACCGCCGGCACAGCCACAGAACAAATGGTGGGACTGGGAATCCCAGCCCTGTCCTTGCCAGGTCGTGGGCCACAGTTCACCCGTGGGTTTGCCGAGAGGCAGAGCCGACTTCTCGGTGGCGCCGTCCGCACCTGTGAATCGGAACAGGAGCTGGGCCGCCGGCTTGCCCAGCTTCTCAATGACCCTCTGCTGCGGCAGGAGATGGGACGCATCGGGCGCCAGAGGATGGGCCCGGCCGGCGGCAGCGAAGCCATTGCACGGGAGGTGATCGGCCAGCTCGCACCCGACCGCTGATACTGGGTTTCTCTTCAGAACGAAGGATCTCCTTCCCAACGCCATGGCCGCCATTCAGGACCGCGACTATCTGAGGCTTTGCGCGGAACTGGCCAGCCTGCTCAGCATCAGCCAGGCCTCCGCTCGCCGCCGGGTCGAGCAAAAGGCGGCTCAGAATGGCGCACGGGATGCGGAAACCCGAATGGCGGCGGCAGCAAGCCTGCTTGACGCAGCGAGGGCTGAACAGGCCGGGGGCTCAGCAGGCAGCAACTTGGACACCCTGCTGGAGGCTGAGCCCATGGATCAACACTTCATGCTCGAAGACTGAATCCGCTCAGTGCTCAAAGGTGTTGACGAAGCGGAAACGATCCAGATCAGACATCACTGGAACGCATGCGAAACAACGCTGCGCCAGCTCCCAGCGACCCTCTCGCCGCAACATCACCTCCAATTGGCGGCGCGCGGGGAGCAGATAACGGGCATCGTTGGCGGCATAGGCCAGCTGGGCGTCGCTCAACTCATCAACCCTTCCCCAATCACTGCTCTGGGCCTGTTTATCCAGCTCAACTCCGACCAGTTCCATGACCAGATCCTTGAGGCCATGACGCGGGGTGTAGGTGCGTGCCAGGCGACTGCCAACCTTGGTGCAGAACACAGGATTGACTCGGATCGACAGACCCGTGGCCAGCGCCGCCACGTCAAACCGGGCGAAATGGAACACCTTCTCAATGGCCTGAGCCTCCATCAGTGACTTCAACCGCGGGGCCTCCGTCTGGCCAAGACCAACGCGAATACAGGCAACCTGGTCTCTGTCGTCGCAGATCTGCACCAAACAGAGTCGGTCACGTCCATGAATCAGCCCCATGGCTTCGGTGTCGACCGCAAGGGCCTTCGCTTGGACGAAGCGGTCATACCAGTCCTGATCCAGGTCTCCGTCAAAGACTGCGAATGCGCAGGGCTCATTGGGGATCTCAGCCATGGAGGGAAAGCAAGGGACGACAACCAACAACCACTCTGGCCTCAGCGGGCGATCGATCGAGTTTTAACTGAGCGCTTGAAAATCAGAACGAGACCGAGTTAGACAAAATCGAGACAGCTTGTTTTCATGCTCACCCAACGCAAACCAACGCGCTCCTGTCTGTCGGACATCGAACACTATTTCCAACAGCCCCCGCCGCTCTTCCTGGATCTCGAGCTGGCGGTCTGCTGGGTTTTGGACTGCCTGCTGCAGAACGACAGCTACCCCTCAGGACTGCTCCAGCGCCTGCAGAGTGATCATCCCAAGCTGCGGCTCTCCGAAACGGTGCTGCATCAGGCGGTCGATTTTCTCGAGCAGCAGGAAATGCTTGATTCCTACACCAAGCGTTGTCCAAGCAGGGGGCGCCCCCGCCGCATGCTGCATCTGCATCAGGACGCCAGAGGACAGGCTGAACGCCTGATGGAACCCTGGAGCCGCTGGCTTCACGAACACGATCCACTGACCACCTAGCCACTGACCACGTAGAACAGACCTCTGTTCGGGCAGCAGTTAGTCGGATGCCATCCCCCCAGACGTCCACTCTGCTGCTCACAGCGCTGCTGGGGATTGGACTGGTCTTCTTCCTGCGTGCTGCCAGCAAGGATCGAACCACCGTTGTGGAGGTTCGATCACCGCGGCCTCCGGTGGAAGTCCTGAACGGCCTTGACGCCTGGTTGAAAGAACGAGGCTGGAGCCAGCAGGGCGGGGACGCCGATCGCTGCCTGCTGGAGTACAGAGGCCAGGTTGACAGCAGTGCCGCTCTGGCAATCCTGCTTTCACTGCTTGGAACCGTCGGCGCGGGCAGCCTTGGACTGGTCGTCCGACAGATCAACCCATCCTTGAACTGGTGGCCTCTGCTGATGGCCACTCTTGGACCCTTGGCCGGATTGATCTACACCCGTCGCGCAAAACGAGTGGAGGCGATTCAGATCCGCCTGATCGAGCCTGAGACAGGCGAAGGCAGCACACTTCGCCTGCGCGCCCATCGCGACGAGCTCATCGCCCTTGAACTCGCCCTTGCCGATCCGCTGGAACTAGCCAGCGATGGCGCGTTGCTGACATCACCGATCTGAGGTGACTCCGCAACGGCTGGTCCTGCCCGCGGCATTGATGGCCGCTGGGCTCATCCTGTCAGTCGTGATGGCAAACGCCGCCAAGACACCACACCTTCAGGATGACGACCCACTCACGGGAGTCAGGGTTGGCGTGCCCGCCGCCTGGACGGGCCGAGCAACAACCTCTGAATCCATGGAGATTCTGGTTCTGGCAGGCCATGCCGACTCTCAGGGAATCGAGGGAGCCGGGACTTCGGGAGCAGCTGTTGACCGGGGAGGAGCCCGCCCCATGGATGCACGCATGCGCGATGAACTGTTCTGGAATCGGCTGGTTCGTGATGCCGTGGTGAAAACAGGCCAGGCACGCGGACTCAAGATCCGGTCCTATGAACCGGATCAACTCACGATTACGAATGAAGAGGATCCACGCACCAACTGGTCAGTGGGGCGACGTCACCACGACGCAGGCGGTTATGCCCTGGAGATCCATTTCGATGCCTACGGCCGCCACGGCGTCGGATCAGGCCTGATCCCCAAACTGCGAAGTCCGGCGACAAGAATTGACGAAAGCCTGGCCCTCAATTTCGGGCGCTATCCCATCAACTTTCGCGGTGGTCTGGGCGCACCCAGACGAGGCATCAGCATTCTCGAGATCGGCAAACTGGAGGGACAGCTGGAGCGGACGCTGCGGGATCCACAGAGTCGCGATGCGGTGATTGCCGCTCTGGCCCTTCGCATCGTTGAAGCCATCGAGCTGGGCATCGGGGAGGCCCCTGACCCGGCAACCCAGCAGCTCAGTTCACCGCCTGATGCGGACGACAGCGTTCCTCAAGCGATGGATCGTCGAACCAATGTTGTGGACGGGTGAACAGATCCGTGAGAAGGGCCTCACGAGACCCCTCCTCGGCCTGATAGCCATATTCCCAGCGAGCCAGAGGCGGCAGAGACATCAGGATCGATTCCGTGCGGCCATTGGTCTGCAACCCGAAGATTGTTCCGCGATCCCAGACCAGGTTGAATTCCACATACCTGCCCCGTCGATACAACTGGAAGTGACGCTCACGGTCTCCGTAAGCGAGGCCATTGCGCTTGTCGATAATCGGCGTGTAGGCAGGGAGGAATGCTGTTCCGTTGGCCCTCGCCAGATCATGCAGCTGCTCCCAGGAAAGATTGACTGAACCGATCTCCGCCGCTTTGCGAGCAGCTGGGCCCTCAGGGTCCTGGCCGCGGTAAAGACGCCCAGACCCGTCCTGGTAGTCGTAGAAGATGCCGCCGATCCCCCTGGTCTCCTGGCGATGCTTCAGGTAGAAGTACTCGTCACACCAGGGCTTGAACACCTGGTAGAGACGCTCATCGACTGAATCACAAGCCTGCTGATGGGTGCGATGAAAATGGCGTGCATCCTCCAGAAAGGGGTAGTAAGGCGTGAGATCAGCGCCACCTCCGAACCACCAGACCGGTCCAGCCTCGAAATAGCGGTAGTTGAGATGCACGGTCGGAACGAATGGATTTCTGGGATGCAGAACCATGGAGGTGCCGGTGGCAAACCATGGATGCCCTTTGGCCTCGGGACGCTGTTTGAGGATTGAAGGAGGCAGTTCCTTGCCGTGCACTTCAGAGAAATTCACGCCTCCCTGTTCGAAGATGCGACCTTCACGCATCACGCGGGAACGCCCACCTCCTCCTTCTGGCCGATCCCAGCTCTCTTCCTGAAACTTGCCAACACCATCGATCTCTTCGAGGCCTGAGCAGATCTCATCCTGAAGGCCCATCACCAGCGCACGGGCACGATCGCGGGAGTCGGCGGGGGGACGCTCTCCCGAAACAGCCGCAGACGAGGGCATGGCCCCGAGCATCCGGCCCTTCAGACGCTTAATCAGGGAACGGACCATGGTCGACAGTGTCGGTGAACTCCTGACCATTTCAGCCCAGCACCGTCTCCGACAAGTCCGTGTGAAGGACTGTCATGGAAAAGCGCCCCTAGGATCCAGCCATCGAATGGGACGCATGACCACTGCGGAACAGGCCACTCAGGCGCTCAGCGACCTCCGCGATGCGGGAAGTGACCGTTCCCTACTGGACCTCGGCTGGCTCGACCAGGTGCGGGTGGCACCTCCACGGGCAGTGATCCGATTGAACCTGCCGGGATTCGCCCAGAACCAGCGTGATCAGATCGTGAGCGGTGCGAGGCAGCGACTCCTGCAACTGGAGGGCATCGACGATGTCCAGATCGAACTGGGGCAACCACCCTCCCAGGGAGGGATCGGACAGGCAGGCCACGGCCAGGTCGCCGAACGACAGTCGATTCCCGGTGTCCGCCACGTGATCGCGGTCAGCAGCGGCAAGGGTGGGGTTGGCAAGAGCACGGTGGCGGTGAATCTGGCCTGTTCCTTAGCCGTGCGCGGGCTGAAGGTGGGGCTTCTGGATGCCGACATCTATGGTCCGAATGCCCCAACCATGCTCGGGGTGGCTGACCGTACGCCTGAGGTGAGCGGCAGTGGAGATAACCAGTGCATGCAGCCGATCGAGACCTGCGGCGTGGCCATGGTGTCGATGGGTCTGCTGATTGAAGAGAACCAGCCCGTGATCTGGCGCGGACCCATGCTCAACGGGATCATTCGCCAGTTTCTCTATCAAGTGCAGTGGGGAGAGCGCGATGTGTTGGTGGTTGACCTGCCGCCTGGCACCGGCGATGCCCAATTGTCATTAGCCCAGGCTGTGCCGATGGCCGGTGTGGTGATCGTGACCACCCCCCAGCAAGTGGCCCTTCAGGATGCTCGTCGTGGATTGGCGATGTTCCGTCAGATGAGCATCCCAGTGCTGGGTGTGGTCGAAAACATGAGCGCGTTCATTCCGCCAGACCAGCCCGATCGCAGATATGCCCTGTTCGGCTCAGGCGGTGGCCAGACCCTGGCCGATGCCTTCGACGTCCCCCTGCTGGCCCAAATCCCCATGGAGATGCCTGTCCAGGAAGGCGGCGATCAGGGCAGGCCGATCACCTTGTCTAAGCCCGACTCAGTGAGCGCCAAGACATTTCTGGCGCTGGCAGATCGTCTCTCACCGATGGTGACCAACGAAGCCTGATCATGGTGTCCGGAGTCGGCCTCAGTGGACAACCTCTGTTCAGAAGGCCCGACAAACGGCGGGGTCGCAGAGGCGAGCGGGACTGGATTCTGTGGGGAGTGCCGCTGGCCATGGTGGCCGTGGCTGGACTTCTGATCGCGAGCACGCAACGTCAGGCCGATTACGCGGACTGGTATCACCACTGGATCACTGCCGCTGTCGGCGTGGGGATCGCACTGTTGCTGGCGAGGCTGTCGCTGCTGCGACTCCGCCCCCTGCTAGTCCCCATTTACGGACTCACCGTGATCAGCCTGGTCGCTGTACGCATGATCGGTACCACAGCACTGGGCGCACAACGCTGGATCAGCATCGGGGGCGTTCATGTGCAACCCTCCGAATTTGCGAAGCTGGCTGCAATCCTGCTGCTGGCAGCGGTGTTGGACCGACACCCTGTTGAACGTCCGGTGGATCTGCTCAGGCCACTGGGCGTGATCTCACTCCCCTGGGTGCTGGTGTTCATCCAGCCCGATCTAGGCACATCGCTGGTGTTCGGGGCGCTGTTGTTAACGATGCTCTACTGGTCGGGAATGCCTTTTGAGTGGCTGGTTCTGCTGCTCTCCCCACTGATCACGGCGCTGCTCGCTGGACTGTTCCCCTGGGGACTGGCCGCCTGGATCCCATTCACACTGGGCATCGCCTACCGATCTCTGCCATGGAAAAAAGTCGCGCTGGCTTTAGTCCTGGCCGTTCAGAGCGCAGCTGCACTGGTGACTCCCTGGCTCTGGGCCAACGGCCTGCAGGATTATCAGCGCGACCGACTGGTGCTGTTTCTCGACCCCACCAAGGACCCCTTGGGTGGTGGCTATCACCTCCTGCAGAGCACTGTGGGAATTGGTTCCGGAGGACTGTTCGGCACTGGCCTGCTGCAGGGACAACTCACCAAGCTGCGCTTCATCCCCGAGCAGCACACCGATTTCATCTTCAGTGCGCTGGGTGAGGAGCTGGGATTCGTGGGCACAATTCTGGTGGTGGTTGGCTTCGCACTACTGATGGGGCGCATGCTTCAGGTGGCAGGAAAAGCTCGGACCGACTTCGAATCATTGGTGGTGATCGGCGTCGCCACGATGCTGATGTTCCAGGTTGTGGTGAACATCTTCATGACCATCGGCCTTGGGCCCGTGACCGGCATTCCACTGCCCTTCATGAGCTACGGACGCAGCGCCATGGTGGTGAATTTCATCGCTCTTGGCTTGTGCCTGTCCGTGGCGAGACGTGCAAGGCGAGCTCTGATCCGTTGAAGGACTCCACACCGCTGCTGCAGTCAATTCAGGCCTGTATGGCGACGGGCGTCCCTCCCGGCCAGGCCAGCGACACCAATGCCCGACGGCTGTGGTGGGGTGGCTTGGAAGTGCTGCAGGATCTGCTGGAGATCCAAGACAACACTGCCGCAGGCATCTGGCTGGCGGCACCGCTACCAGCCCTTTATGCCCCCGATCTGCTTCAGCGTTTTCAGGGCTGGGTCTGGGCACCTGAGGCCCTGGATGTGCTGAGTGCCGCCGAGCGATCAACCCTGCTTCCACCGGATCGCCTCAATGCCAGACAGAGCCCTGTCCCATCGGCCACATCCAACGAGCACTTCCAGCGCTTGCCCTTGAGAGAGTCCGACAGTCACGATCCGCTGCTGATCGTGATCACAAGCCGGCTCCAGGTGGCACTGGCCCTCCATGGCGAGGAGGGGCAGCGGCAGCTGCTGATGCGCAGCGAGCCCGACATTCTTGGCCAGGCCCTGACGCTGGTTGAACAGCGTCTGCGCCTGGATGCACCTGAGCAGGCCGACGGACTGCAACAGGCGGTTCGGCAACTCGGCCCTTTGCAGAGCAGCAGCGATCTGGCCACACGCTTCTGGCCCCGCCTGGCGGAGCGGCTCGCTGGCATGGCGCCCACGGTCATGTTGCAGACAGCGCAGGGGCCCAAATCCTCGCCACCTCCTGCGCAGTCTGCGAATGGTGACGGAGATGAGGATGCGGAGCTGTCGCTGCTGGAGGCCATCACACATGAAGTGCGCACACCCTTGGCCACCATCCGCACCTTGATCCGCTCCCTGCTGCGCCGCCGTGACCTTTCAGAGCAGGTGCTCGGTCGCCTGCGGCAGATCGACACCGAATGCAGCGAGCAGATCGATCGGTTCGGGCTGATTTTTCAGGCGGCCGAACTGCAGCGGCAGCCCCATAGCTCATCCGCGCTGGCTCGCACCGACCTTGGAGCGATGCTGAATCTTCTGGCGCCGGGATGGGAACAACAGCTGCAACGCCGGGGATTACATCTCGAGCTGAGCCTGGAGAGTGGACTTCCCCCCGTCCTGAGCGATCCAGGTCGACTGGAACCCATGCTTGGCGGACTGATTGACCGCTGCAGCCGCAGCTTGCCGGCAGGAAGCAGCCTTGAGTTGACCCTTCAACCTGCAGGTGCCCGGCTGAAGCTGCAGATTCTCACCAGAACACCTGATCAGCTCTCCACCACGGCAGCCAACATCGACGACTTGTCGCAGGAGAGCCTTGGGCCCGTTCTCAGCTGGAACACCAGCACGGGTGGGCTGCAGCTGAGCCAGACGGCAACCCGTCGACTGCTTGAACGCCTTGGCGGGCGCCTCACCCAGCGCAGGGACCGCGGGCTCACGGTGTTCTTTCCGATCGCCGATCATTGTTGACGGGTGTGAAGGTCCGGGTCTGACCACCAAATCAGAGTCGAATCATTTGCTACTTTCCAAACAGATCGGCATGCGGATTTCCTCAGGACAGCCATGACATCAACTCCTTTGACAGGACAGCTTCCCCAGTACATCGGAAGCACCGGTGGCCTGCTCAATTCCGCTTTAACTGAAGAGAAATACGCAATCACCTGGAGCAGCAAAACCGATCAGGTCTTCGAGCTGCCAACCGGCGGTGCTGCTGTGATGAACACCGGCGAAAACATCATGTATTTCGCACGCAAGGAACAGTGCCTGGCACTGGGCACGCAGCTGCGCACCAAATTCAAGCCCCGGATCGAGGACTACAAGATTTACCGGATCTACCCCGGTGGTGACACTGAATTCCTGCATCCCAAGGACGGTGTCTTCCCCGAGAAAGTCAATGAGGGTCGCGCAATGGTGGGGCATAACCCACGCCGCATCGGCCAGAACACCAATCCTGCCAAGATCAAGTTCAGTGGCCGCGACACGTTCGACACCTGATCCCCTCCTCGCTTAGATCCATCTGGTCGTTCTGTTGAGCGGCATGATGGTCGGCGGTCGGTTTCGACGACTTCTTCATGCTCAGTCCCGACCGCAAAGCCTTTCTGGAAGCCGCTCAATCAGGGGCCACCATGATCCCCGTGGCCTGCAGCTGGCCTGCAGATCTCGAGACCCCGCTGACCACCTGGTTAAAAGTCGGAGATCAACGACCACCTGGAGTCCTGCTCGAATCTGTAGAAGGTGGCGAGACTCTCGGCCGCTGGAGCGTGGTGGCCTGTGACCCTGTGTGGACGTTGTCAGCAGCTCGTGATGGGCTGGAGCGGATTTGGCGTGACAATCACCGCGAGACCTTCAGCGGCAACCCCTTCGATTGTTTGAGAGGCTGTCTGGAGCCCTACCGGCCTGCAACGCTGCCGGGGCTGCCTCCCCTGGGCCAGCTCTATGGAATGTGGGGATACGAGCTGATCCGCTGGATCGAGCCCAGCGTTCCTGTCCATCCCGCGATCGCCGATGGTCCACCCGATGGATTGTGGATGCTGATGGACAGCATCCTGATCTTCGACCAGGTGAAACGCCTGATTACCGCTGTTGCCTACGGAGATCTCAGCGGACAGCGCAATGCAGCCACAAGCCCTGAGGATGCCTGGGACGGAGCGATGACGCGCATCAACTCACTGCGCGAACGCATGGCAGCCCCCTTGCCGCCCGTGCGACCTCTCAACTGGAGGCCCGACAGAGGTGCGACCCCAGAGACCCGAAGCAATCGCACCCGGGAGGATTTCCACCAGGCGGTGGACCAGGCACGTGACCACATCGCTGCTGGTGATGCCTTCCAGCTGGTGGTGAGTCAGCGGCTAAGCGCTGACGTCGATCATCCACCGCTGGATCTGTACCGCAGTCTGCGGATGATCAACCCCTCTCCATACATGGCCTTTTTCGACTTCGGTGACTGGCAGCTGATCGGCTCCAGTCCCGAGGTGATGGTGAAAGCGGAACCGGATCAGGGTGGGATCCGCACGGTGCTGCGACCGATTGCCGGTACCAGGCCCCGAGGCAGTAATCCTGTGGAAGACCGGAACTTCGAAGCCGACCTGCTGGCCGATCCCAAGGAGCGCGCAGAGCATGTGATGCTCGTTGACCTAGGCCGCAATGACCTGGGCCGGGTCTGTGCGCCCGGTTCGGTCTCCGTGCGTGAACTGATGGTGATCGAGCGTTATTCCCATGTCATGCACATCGTGAGCGAAGTGGAGGGGCGTCTTGCCCCTGGCAAGGACATCTGGGATCTGTTGATGGCCTCCTTCCCGGCAGGAACTGTGAGCGGAGCTCCAAAGATCAGGGCGATGCAGCTGATCCACGACCTTGAACCCGACGCCCGTGGTCCCTACTCCGGGGTTTACGGCTCGGTGGACCTGGCCGGAGCACTCAATACCGCCATCACCATCCGCACCATGGTGGTGAAACCAAGATCCGACGGCGGATGGACCCTGCAGGTACAGGCCGGAGCGGGGATCGTGGCCGATTCCCAGCCAGAAGCGGAGTTCCAGGAGACACTCAACAAGGCGCGGGGGATGCTCACAGCACTGGCCTGTCTCGAGGACGTCGGAGCATGAGCCGGAACAGGTTGCTCAAAGGTTTTGAAGTCGAGCTGTTCACCGGCCGATCCGATGGCCGCAATGTCGGCATCGCAGCCCGCGCCCAACGGGAACTCGAGGGCTTTGTCACGGAACCGGATCACCGCAATCTCGAATATGTGACCGATCCGCAGGCCGATTACGACGGCATTGCAGAGGCCTTGCTCTCTCCTCGCCGCAAGCTGCGTTGCTGGCTGATGGAGCAAGGTCTCACCCTGTTGCCAGGCAGCACCCTGAGCCTTGGCGACACCGATCGTTTTGAGCGATCAGACCCGGACAACCCTTATCACTCACTGATCGAAGCCACCTACGGCACGGCAGTGGTGACAGCAAGCATCCATATCAACCTGGGGATCGACAATCCAGCTGAATTGTTCGCTGCGCTGCGTCTTGTGCGCTGTGAAGCGGCTCTGTTGTTGTCTCTGAGTGCCAGTTCACCCTTCCTCAACGGCCGGATCACCGGAGCGCATTCCCAGCGTTGGCTCCAGTTCCCGCTCACTCCGGCCCGCGTTCCACTCTTCCTTGACCACCAGCACTTCATCTCCTGGACCAATCAGCAGATTGAGGCCGGTTCCATGCACAACGTCCGGCACCTCTGGACCTCCGTGCGACCGAACGGACCGGACCGTCCGCACCAACTCAATCGTCTCGAGCTGCGCATCTGCGATCTGATCACCGACCCAGAGGTGTTGATTGCAGTGACCGTTCTTCTGGAACTACGGGTGCAGCAGGTGCTGCGAGAGCCCGAACAGCACGACCCCCTGCAATGCAGTGCGCTCAATCTTCAGCAACTGGAAGAGCTCAGCATGAGCAACGATCGCGCCGCGGCCCGTTCCAGTCTTGAGGCCAAACTGCACAACTGGCGCGACGGACGGGAACGCTCCTGCAGGGACTGGCTGGAGCAGCTGATCGACAGCGTGACGCCGCTGGCTGAAGAGCTTGGATTGAAGCAACAACTCCGTCCACTGGCAGCTGTTTTACAAGAAGGCAATCAGGCCATGCGATGGCTGAACTGCATTCACTCCGGAGAAAGTATCGAATCGGTGCTGCGCGAGAGCATCACGACCATGCGAGAGGAGGAGATGCGTGGGGTTTGCACACCGGCCGAACGCACTTTGGGATGATCATGACGACTCCAGATCCCGACCCGCTTTCGATGTCCTCCTCCCCCGCAATGATTCCTGCGAGCGATCAGCCCAGGGCTGCGGTGCAGGAGACATCCGGCAATGGCCATCTGCTGCAGCAGCGCCTCGCTCTGGTCGAGGATCTATGGCAGACCGTGCTGCGCAGCGAATGCCCCGCTGAACAGGCTGAACGCCTGCTGCGCATGAAGCAGCTCAGTGATCCGGCCTTGCCCGAACCCAGTGCCGTTAGCTCGGATTCCGTGGTCTCGCTGATTCGAGACATGGATCTGTCGGAAGCCATTGCAGCGGCCAGAGCCTTCTCGCTCTATTTCCAGCTGGTGAACATCCTCGAGCAGCGCATCGAGGAGGACAGCTACCTCGAAAGCATCGTCCGCTCTCAGGAACTGGCCGAGCAGATCGATCCCTTCACTCCACCACTGGCAACTCAGACAGAGCCCGCCACGTTCAGTGAATTGTTTGAACGCCTGCGGCGACTGAACGTGCCCCCCGCACAGCTGGAGACCTTGCTTCAGGAACTCGACATCCGGCTGGTTTTCACAGCCCATCCCACGGAAATCGTGCGTCACACGGTGAGGCACAAACAGCGACGTGTTGCCAGCCTCCTGCAACAGCTGGAGACCGCCTTCGAAACGAGTCCACGCGAAGCCGACGGCATCCGTCTTCAGCTGGAAGAGGAAATCAGGCTCTGGTGGCGTACGGATGAACTGCACCAGTTCAAGCCATCCGTGCTCGATGAGGTCGATTACGCCCTGCACTATTTCCAGCAGGTTCTGTTCGACGCCATGCCGCAGCTGCGTCGCCGCCTGACCACCGCACTCTCCGGCAGTTACCCCGATGTCCAGCTGCCCCCGTCGTCCTTCTGCACCTTCGGGTCCTGGGTCGGGTCCGATCGCGACGGCAACCCTTCCGTCACCACAGACATCACCTGGCGGACAGCCTGTTATCAGCGCCAGCTGATGCTGGACCGCTACATCAGTGCCGTCCAGAGCCTGCGCGACCAGCTCAGCATCTCGATGCAGTGGAGTCAGGTGAGTGCTTCGCTGCTCGAATCACTGGAAATGGATCGGTTTCGCTTCCCGGAGGTCTACGAGGAGAGAGCCACCCGCTATCGCCTCGAGCCCTACCGCTTGAAGATGAGCTTCATGCTCGAACGGTTGCGTCTCACCAAGCTGAGAAACGATCAGCTGGCGGATGCAGGATGGCGAGCTCCTGCGGAAAGTCCCCAGCCGTTTGCGCCCGAGAGTCAGCCGAGCGAAGCTCTGCACTACGGCTCAGTTGCCGAATTCCGCAGTGATCTTGAGCTGATCCGAACAAGCCTGGTCAGCACCGATCTCACCTGTGAGCCTCTCGACACACTGCTCACGCAGGTTCACATCTACGGATTCTCGCTTGCGGGGCTCGATATCCGTCAGGAGAGCACGCGGCACAGTGACGCCCTGGATGAACTCAGCCGATACCTCAATCCAGATCAGGCCTATGGAGACCTGAACGAGCAGGAGCGCGTGAACTGGTTGCTCCAGGAGCTGCAGACGCGCCGACCGCTGATTCCTCCTGCAGTGGATTGGTCAGCCACCACGGCGGAAACGGTGGATGTGTTCCGAATGCTGCATCGTCTGCAGGACGAGTTCGGCAGCCGCATCTGTCGCACTTACGTGATTTCCATGAGTCACAGCGTTTCCGACTTGCTGGAGGTGCTGCTGCTGGCCAAGGAGGCCGGCCTCGTGGATCCCTCCGCTGGCCATGCCGATCTGCTGGTGGTTCCTCTGTTCGAAACGGTGGAGGATCTTCAGCGAGCTCCCGACGTGATGGAAGAGCTGTTCCAGACAACGCTTTACCGAAACCTCTTGCCTCGCGTGGGCAGCCAAGGGCTGCCGCTCCAGGAACTGATGCTCGGTTATTCCGACAGCAACAAGGACTCTGGATTCCTCTCCAGCAACTGGGAAATTCACAAGGCACAGATTGCATTGCAGGATCTGGCAGCACGCAATGGCGTGGCCCTGCGTTTGTTCCATGGCCGTGGAGGCTCCGTCGGCAGAGGCGGTGGCCCCGCCTATCAGGCAATCCTGGCCCAACCGAGCGGCACGCTGCAGGGACGCATCAAGATCACCGAGCAGGGTGAAGTGCTGGCGTCCAAATACAGCCTGCCTGAGCTTGCTCTCTACAACCTTGAGACGGTCACCACAGCAGTGGTGCAGAACAGCCTGGTGACCAATCAGCTGGATGCCACCCCGAGCTGGAACGAGCTGATGGCTCGACTGGCGAAATGCTCACGCCGCCACTACCGGGCCCTCGTGCATGACAATCCTGACCTGGTGGCCTTTTTCGAGCAGGTGACTCCGATTGAAGAGATCAGCAAACTGCAGATCTCCAGTCGTCCGGCACGGCGCAAATCCGGCGCCAGGGATCTGTCCAGCCTCCGTGCGATTCCCTGGGTGTTTGGCTGGACCCAGAGCCGATTCCTGCTGCCCAGCTGGTTCGGTGTGGGCACAGCTCTCAGTGAAGAGCTCGAAGCTGATCCAGAGCAGATGACCTTGCTGCGCACCCTGCACCAGCGCTGGCCCTTCTTCCGGATGCTGATTTCCAAAGTGGAGATGACTCTCTCGAAAGTCGATCTCGATCTGGCCCGTCATTACGTGACCAGCCTGGGCAGTGCAAGCCACCACGATGCGTTTGAACGGATCTACTCGACGATCGCTGATGAATACACACTCACTCGACGCCTGGTTCTGGACATCACCAGACAGGAAAGGCTGCTGGATGCCGACCCTGCACTGCAGCTGTCGGTGAACCTGCGCAACCGCACGATTGTGCCGCTGGGGTTCTTGCAGGTGGCCCTGCTCAAACGCCTGCGTGACCAGAATCGTCAGCCACCGATGAGTGAATTTCCAAGTGACGGTGACGGTCGGACCTACAGCCGCAGCGAGCTTCTACGCGGTGCCCTGCTCACCATCAACGGCATTGCCGCTGGCATGCGCAACACTGGTTGAGTCACGGTGGCACTGCTTCCCTTTCGTCAACAGGCCGCCGTTCCAAGGCTTCCGGAGCGCTACAGCGTGAGCATGGAGTTCGTTCCCGATGGGAACAGCATCAATGCCCTGCTGGAAGACTGCGGCGATCAACCCCACCCAGTGGAACGGTGGCCACTTGCACTGCAACGCAGCATCTGGCACCTGAGCATTCTCGACAGTGAAGAGAAGCGGCTTGTGGGCTTCGTCAGAGCCACCAGTGATCAGGCGCTGAATGCCAATCTCTGGAACCTGGCAGCCGCTTCAGGACCTGATCAATCCAGATTGCTGGCGGTGCTGGTTCACCGTTCACTGGCCTGTCTGCGCAGAGATCTGCCTGGATGCAGCATTTCAATTGCGGCCCCTGTCCAGGCGCTCGAAGCACTGAAATCGCGCGGCTTCATTCTTGATCCAGGCGGAATCAGGGCCATGGGCCTGCGGCTCCGATGACCGGTCGGTCTTTCTGAACACGAGCATGGAGGGACTCGAACCCCCGACCCTCAGAACCGGAATCTGATGCTCTATCCAACTGAGCTACATGCCCACGCGGCGGCTGGGAGAACAACCACGCTCCAGTTACCTTAGCCACACACCGCACCCGGACCGATTCGGCTTCTCCGGCTCGAACTGCAGGAGTTCCGCAACCACTGCAATCTGCAGCTGGAGATTGATGCGCCGCGTCTGCTGGTGATCGGCAGCAACGGCGTTGGAAAATCCAACCTGCTCGAATCAGTGGAGCTGCTGGGCAGCCTGCGCTCGCATCGATCCAGCCAGGATGCGGATCTGATCCACTGGGATGCCTCCCGCGCTCTGCTCAGGGCCACCTGCCTTGACGAGGATGTGATCGAGCTCGAACTGCGGCGACGGGGAGGACGACAGGCACGACGCAACGGCAAGGTGCTGCAGCGTCAAATGGATCTGATCGGCCCCCTGCGCTGTGTCGGGTTCAGTGCACTGGATCTCCATCTGGTGCGTGGAGAACCGGCACTGAGACGTCAGTGGCTCGATCGGGTCGTGTTGCAGCTGGAACCGATTTACAGCGACCTGATTGGTCGCTACAACCGCCTGCTGCGACAACGCAGTCAGTTCTGGAGACGAGGTGGCCTCGGCACCTCATTGGAACGGAACGTGCTGCTCGACAGCTTCGACACCCAGATGGCGCTGGTGTGCACACGCATTCACCGCCGCCGCCGCCGTGCCTTGGCACGACTTGAGCCCCTCGCCTCAGCCTGGCAACAACGTCTGAGCCAGGGCGATGAACAACTGGAACTGCGCTACTCACCGGGGAGCGTGCTGGAAGGAGAAGAGGCCGAGGAAACCTGGCGGCTGTCCATCGAAGAGCAATTGCAGCGGCAGCGCCCAGAAGAGGAGAGGCTGGGCAGCTGCAGGGTGGGACCCCATCGCGACGAAATCGATCTGATGCTCAACGGCACTGCAGCTCGCCGCTTCGGGTCTGCCGGGCAGCAGCGCACCGTGGTGCTGGCACTGAAGCTGGCTGAACTGGAATTGGTGGGTGAACTGTGTGGTCACCCCCCTCTGCTCCTGCTGGATGATGTGTTGGCGGAACTGGATCCACGTCGCCAGCTCACCCTGCTGGAAGCCGTGGGTGATTCCCATCAATGCCTGGTGAGCGCAACGCACCTGGACGCTTTCGAAGGCCAGTGGCGGCAGCGTTCACAGATTCTCAACGCCGATCACTTGAGAAACGGGATGAGAAAAAGCTAGGGTCTGAAGCCCTTTTCCTCGATGCCCTGATGGAGCAGACCCTGTCCTGCCTGCATCCCAATCCGGGATGGGACGACGCTTTGACCATCTCAGCCCCCAGCCCCAGTCAGACGAGTGCGACTGACATGGTGGGAAAACATTGCATCCTTGAGCTCTACGGCTGCGATCAGCGCAAGCTCAACGACGAAGCCTTCCTGAGAACCACCATCACGATGGCAGCGAAACGTGCTGGTGCCACCCTTCTCAACCTCATCACCCATCGATTCGAACCTCAGGGTGTGACCGGACTCGCACTGCTTGCCGAGTCCCACATCTCCATTCACACCTGGCCTGAAAACGGTTATGCAGCAGTGGATGTGTTCACCTGCGGAGACCACACCATGCCCGAATCAGCCTGTGAACACCTCAGGCAGGAACTGGGCGCAGGTCACCATGCCATGCGCAGCTTTCTGCGTGAAACACCCTCGGCCGTGGCAGAAGCGGAACGGACACCGAGCATCCAGGCCGGCTGAAGCGGCCCTCAACCGGGGATGACCCGGTTGAGTTTTCCACTCACCAACCCTTCCAGATCAAGGCTCACACTGGTGAAGCCGAGTTTGAGCATGGCGCGAACCAACGAGTCTCTGAGCTCAGGGGCAAGCAGTTCCGCAAGTCGGTCCTCAGGGACCTCGATCCGGGCCGAGAGGCCCTGGGATCGAACCCTCACGCGCGGGAAGCCCCTTTCGATCAGCCAGGCTTCCGCATGACCAACCTGTCTGAGGCGGTCATGGCTGATGGCTTCTCCATAAGGGAAGCGGGAAGCCAGGCAAGGCTGAGCTGGCTTGTCCCACCAGGGAAATCCCAGTGCCTTGGACAGACGTCGCACGCAGGACTTGTCGATCTGCAGATCCGCCAGCGGCGAGCCCACGCCTGCTTCACTGGCTGCCTGAAGACCAGGCCGATAGTCGCCGAGGTCATCAACATTCACACCATCCAGCACTCTCGCGCCTTCAGCAGCCTCAGCGATAGGAGCGAGATGACTGTGGAGCTCGCGTTTGCAGGCATAACAACGGTCCGTGGGATTGCTGCTGTAAGCAGGGTCTTCAAGCTCCCTGGTTTCCACTTCACGGTGCAGGATCCCCAGCCAGTGCGCCTGCTGACGCGCCTCAGCCAACAGATGAGGAGCCAGCGAGGGCGACACGCCGGTGATGGCACATGCGCAGTCGCCAAGCTGTTCCTGGGCGATGGCAGCCACCAAGGTGCTGTCCACGCCACCGGAGTAGGCCACAAACACGCGATCACAGCCAAAGATCCATTCGCGAAGGCGCTGCAGGCGAAGCTCATCCTCCACCGACAAAGATTCCAGCAGGCGCAAGGTCTCGAAAGCCACTGCTGAAAATAGAAATATCGTTATGCTCCGATCGTAAGAAGCGCCATCTAGGAATCGACGATGGACGCAGTCCAGTCATCCGATAGCTCGAGCGGGACCCGACGCAACAGCAAGCCAGGCATCGGCATCGTCACAGCTGCCGACAGCCGTGAACGCAGCCTCGGCCAGCTGCACGTCTACGACGGAGAGGGCAAGGGCAAAAGCCAGGCCGCGCTGGGTGTTGTGCTGCGCACGATTGGTCTTGGCATCTGCGAACAACGGCGAACCCGGGTTCTGCTGCTGCGATTCCTCAAAGGACCTGGACGGGCCTACGACGAGGATGCCGCGATCGAAGCATTGCAACAGGGCTTTCCCCACCTCATCGATCAGGTCCGCACAGGACGCGCTGACTATTTCAATGCTGACGAAGCCACAAAATTCGACCAACAGGAAGCCCAGAGAGGCTGGGACATCGCGCGAGGTGCGATTGCCAGCGCTCTGTATTCCGTTGTGGTTCTGGACGAACTGAACCCGGTGCTGGATCTCGGCCTGCTCGATATCAACGACGTGGTGAAGACCCTCTCGGCTCGACCGGAGGGCATGGAAATCATCGTGACCGGACGCGCTGCTCCCCAACCGTTGATTCACATCGCCGATCTGCACTCTGAAATGCGCGCCCACAGGCGGATCGAGCCCAAAGACGACTCGCTGCTTCCATTCCCGTCACCGGGTGGAATCGAGATCTACACCGGCGAAGGCAAGGGGAAGTCCACCAGCGCCCTGGGCAAGGGTCTCCAGGCCATCGGTCGAGGCATCAGTCAGGACAAGAGCCATCGCGTGCTGATCCTGCAATGGCTCAAGGGAGGCAACGGCTACACCGAGGATGCAGCGATTGCAGCTCTGCGTGAGAGCTATCCGCACCTGGTCGACCACCTGCGTTCCGGACGCGACGCGATCGTCTGGCGTGGTCAACAGGAGCCGATCGACTACGTGGAGGCTGAACGCGCCTGGGAAATTGCGCGAGCGGCCATCGCCAGCGGCCTCTACAAGACCGTGATCCTGGACGAACTCAATCCCACCGTTGATCTGGAACTGCTACCGGTCGAGCCCATCGTGCAGGCCCTGGTGCGCAAGCCCTCCGAGACTGAGGTGATTATCACGGGCCGCTGCAAACACCCACCGGCCTACTTCGATCTGGCGAGTGTTCATTCTGAAATGGTGTGCCACAAGCACTACGCCGAACAGGGAGTCGACCTCAAGCGTGGGGTTGACTACTGACGACCTGAAACAGCCTCAGTAACGAGGAACTCCAGGATCAACCTGCTGAGACCAGGCATCGATCCCTCCTGACACATTGATGGCGTCGATTCCATGCTGGGACAGCAGTTCGACCGCCCGCGCAGAACGTCCTCCCAGCTTGCAATGCACGTAGATCGGACGTGGACCAGCAAGACGGCGAATCTCGTCGATCCTCTCTCCGTTCTCGATTTGTGCAAGCGGGATCAGTTGCGATCGGGGAATCACGGCCACATCTGCTTCCGAGGGATTGCGCACATCAATCAGCACCAGCTCATCGCCGTCGCCCAACAATGCGCTGAGCTCCTTGACGGAAATGCTTCTCACGCTTGACGCTCCCTTAGGACGGCCAGAAGTGTCGACGCTACAAAACGCGTCGTAATCGATCAGAGCTGTGACGGGAGGGCGCTGGGGTCGTCGCTGCAGACGGAGCTCTCGGAAACGCATGGTCAGGCCGTCCACAAGCAGCAGCCTCCCATCCAGAGATTCACCAATGCCTGCCAGCAGCTTGATCGTTTCGGTGGCTTGAAGCAGCCCGATCAACCCTGGCATCACGCCCACAACACCTCCATCAGCGCAGGAGGGGACAAGGCCTGGGGGCGGTGGCTCCGGAACCAGATCGCGGTAATCCGGTGACTGAGGGCCTTTGTTGAAGACACTGACCTGCCCTTCGAAACGCTGAACAGAGCCGTACACCCACGGCTTGTTGAGCAAGGCACAGACGTCGTTGATCAGGTAGCGCGTCGGAAAGTTATCGGACCCGTCCACCACCAGGTCATGGCCCTCGATCAGCTCGAGGGCATTGGTGGTCGTGAGCCGGCAGGCATGCTGCTCAACCCGGCAATGGGAATTCAGGCCCAAGATCCTCTGACAAGCGGAATCCGTCTTGAGCTGGCCAAGGCCACCTTCCGCATGAATGACCTGCCGCTGGAGGTTGGACACCTCCACACGGTCATCGTCAACGATGCCGATGCGACCAACACCAGCCGCCGCCAGGTACATCAATACAGGCGAGCCGAGCCCACCGGCACCAACACACAACACCGATGCTGTTTTCAACCGCTGCTGGCCGACAATCCCAAACTCCGGAAGTGTGAGGTGACGGGCATAACGTCCACGCTCCTGCGCACTCAGATCGGGATCTGGAAGGTGTTCCGTCATTGCAGAGGCAGGGAAACGCCATCGGGACACGACTTCACAGTGTCTCCCACCGGTGCCTGACCGTGGACAACCAGCGAAAGAGCGCTGACAGGCTTGTCCGGTCCTTCCGGGCCGGCCCCCGGCAACCACCAGGCGCGGATGCCGGCCACACCGGCATCAATGACCATGACCCCCTCGCCGGCAGCCCATTGCCTGTCCACTGCACTGGGCACCGGCTGGCCCTCTGGATGGGAATGCGCACTGCCGAGAACCCGCCAACCTCGCTGACGAGACCATCGCTGGGCAGCGATCTGCTCACGAGGATCGAGTGCAAAGCGTGATCTGCGCGAAGCAGAGACCGGCGCTTGATCACGATCTACTGAGATCGCATCGCTGAATCCGCCGAAACCAGGGCGCCAGACATTGCAACAGGGCCACACGAAGCGCACATTGAGATCAGGTGCTGACTCCCCAAGCAGCAATGCGCAACCCTCTTCCGGTGAAACGGCTCCAAGTGAAGCCCTAAGAATCATCAGACAATCGAGATCGATACGGAGCCGGCATGGCATTCCAGTGATCTTGCCGATATCGTCGCGGAGTATTAGTAGCCAGCTTAGGCGTCATGAGCGACGAAACCACTACGCAGTCGACTGAAAGCGCCACAGGCGACAACATCGCATTCGCCGAGCGCTACAAAGACGTCCTCGGCAAGGTGAATGAAACTCTCGACAAGGTCGACTGGAGCCAGGCAGGGCGCATCGGCAAGGTTGTTGGCATTTTCGCCGCTGTGATCGTTGCCCAGATCCTGATCAAAGGGATTCTCGACACGATCAATCTGCTCCCGGTTGTCCCGGGTCTGCTGGAGCTGCTCGGCGTTGTGGTTGTCGGGCAATGGAGCTGGAAAAACCTCACCACAAGCGACAAGCGCAATGCTCTGGTCGCCCGAATTCAGACGCTTCGCAAGGAGTACCTCGGCTGAAGCCACTTGGAATGAGCCATCAGGTCCATTCACGATCGTTTCAGAGCAAGGCGAGCCGCAGATCCTTGAGGATCCTGCGGCTTTGCTGTTGGTATCCACCACCAAAAAGGTTGGCGTGATTCAACAGGTGATAAAGATTGAGAGCTTCAATTCTCTGTTCTGCGCCCGCAGGCAGTGGCCATTCACGGCTGTATCCCTGCCAAAAGCGACGAGAGAATCCACCGAATAGATGGGTCATGGCCAGATCCACCTCGCGATCAGCCCACCAACTGGCGGGATCCATCAAGAGACCACGACCATCTGCCAGCACCGCTGCATTGCCAGCCCAGAGATCGCCGTGGACGAGGCAGGGTTCAGGGGCATGACGATTCAGCCATGCAGCGATCGGTTCAAGCAATGGCTCCCAGTCCTGCACAGCCAGCCCCCACGCAGAGGCCAGGCACAGCTGGGGCTGAAGTCTGAGTTGAGTGAACGCATCGCCCCAGCTGTCACGCCATCCGCAGGGCTGAGGGCCAAGCCCAATGAAGCCATCGCGATCCCAGCCGAAACAACCTGGTCCAGCCTCAGCCGACGCACGATGAAGCTGCGCCAGTCCCCGGCCGAGACAGAACTGATCGCCGCTGCTGGCATCCCACCAGGCCATCACCAAGGCTGACTGGTGAGGCAGTGGCAGGCAGCCGAGCACCTGGGGCACTTCGATCAAAGCTGGATCAGCCCAGTGACGTAGCGCCTGCAGACCGGACTGTTCCGCCAGCAAGTTGGCCGTTTGGGCCACCTTGGCGAAGAGTTGCTCACCATCATTCAGGCTCAGGCGCCACGTGGAACCCACACTGCTGCCGCCCACACTGAGCACATCAACCACCTGTCGTCCCTCAAGCAACTCAGTGGCAGCCGCCAGAGCCTGTTGCAGCTGATCACGCATCCACGCTGATCCAACTCTGCTGCCAGCATGCCGCGATGGAACCAGCCCAGGACGTGATCGTGATCGGTGGCGGCATTGCCGGTCTCACCGCCGCAGCCCTGCTGGCTCATGAGGGATTGAGCGTCACCCTGCTGGAGGCACACCACCAGCTGGGCGGCTGTGCTGGAACGTTCCGACGGGGTCCGTTCACCTTTGATGTGGGCGCAACACAGGTTGCGGGACTGGAATCCGGAGGGAGTCATGCACGGCTCTTCCAGCATCTGGACATCAAACCTCCTGAAGCCGTAAGGCTGGACCCCGGATGTGTGGTGGACCTCAATGACGGGTCAGCTCCGGTGCATCTCTGGCACGATCCTCAGCGCTGGCGCCAGGAGCGCAGCCAGCAGTTCCCTGGCAGCGAACGCTTCTGGCAACTGTGCAGCTGGATTCATCGTCAGAACTGGCAGTTTGCTGCGGCTGATCCAGTCCTGCCGATTCGCACCGGCTGGGATCTCGGACGCACCCTGGCTGCTCTGACCCCCGGAAACCTGGCTTGTGCCCCCCTCAGTCTGCTCACGGTCTCTGATCTACTGACCCTCAGCGGATGCGCCGGAGACCCGCGACTGCGACGCTTCCTCGACCTCCAGCTACGGCTGTATTCACAGCAACCGAGTGACCGCACTGCAGCTCTCTATGGCGCCACGGTCTTGCAGATGTGCCAGGCCCCACTCGGTCTGTGGCATCTGCACGGATCGATGCAGAGACTTAGCGACCAGCTGGCGACAGCACTGGAACGGGATGGTGGGCGTGTGTTTCTGCGCCATCGTGCCCTGAAACTGGAGCGCGAAGGCGATCAATCTGGATGGTCGGTCATGGTTGAAGCGCCTAGGACAACGCAACGATGCCTGCAGGCCAACGAGATCATCTGCAGCCTGCCGCCGCAGTGCCTGCCAGGCCTGATTCCGGATCAGGAACAGATGCCAGAGGCATACCGCAAGCACCTGAACAGCCTCAAAGCACCAAGCGGAGCGATTGTGTTCTATGGCGCTGTGGAACGGCATCATTTGCCGGACGAATGCCCAGGACACCTGCAGCGCGACGGCAGCTCCCCCGGCTCACTCTTCCTGTCGATCAGCCACGAGGGTGACGGTCGAGCCCCGGAGGGCCAGGCCACCGTGATCGCCAGCGTCTTCACCTCCCCGGAGGGCTGGCATGACATGGATGAGAAGGCTTACCAGCAACGCAAACGGGAGCTTCGGGATTCCATTCGACATGACGTGAATGCCGCCCTGAATCTGCCGGATGACGCCTGGCTGCATCAGGAACTGGCAACTCCGAGAGGATTCGCCCACTGGACCGGTCGTCCGGATGGCGTGGTTGGTGGTCTTGGGCAGAGCCCAGATCGCTTCGGGCCCTTTGGACTGGCCAGCCGCCCGCCCATTCCCCAGCTGTGGCTGTGCGGTGATTCGATTCATCCTGGTGAGGGCACCGCCGGCGTCAGCCTCTCCGCCCTGATGGCATGCAGGCAATTGATGGCTGCGCGAGGTCTGACTCTCAGACTTGCGGCCTAGCTCGATCAGAAGGGGTCTCAAGAAAAACTGGACGCAAGGCGCGGGTCTTTTCCAACTCCTGCTCCAACTGGGCCCAATGGCCGTTGATGATTGCCTCTTCAAGCTGTTCGAGGCTCCATCGATAGGCGGCAAGAGACTTCAGCAATGCAGAGGTATTGCGGCAGGCCATCGCAGTTCCCAGCGCTGGGTTGCCGCCACCAACCCGGGTTGTATCTGCGAAACCGCTGGACGCCAACTGACGCGCAAGATCACGGACGCGTGGGTCTCGCTCCTCCCCGAGCACGCGCAGAAGTGCTGCGCTCACCATCACGGGCAGATGTGAGATCAGGGCAACGGCCTGGTCGTGAATGAGCGGATCCGCACTCAACCAGTGCGCACCGAGCGAGCAGGCCAGAGCTCTCACCTGCATCAGAGCTTCGGGATCTGTCTCAGCCTCAGGCGTTCCAACCCAGGCGCGTCCTCTGAACAGACCGCGGCAACCGGAGTCCACCCCGGACTCAGCCGTCCCTGCCATGGGGTGAGACGCCACGAAGCGGGGATGGAGATCTCTCCAGACATCGAGAACGGCTCCCTTCACCGACCCCACATCCGTGATCACAGCCTCAGAAGGCAGGGCTTTGAGCAGCGCATCTTGCGGCTGCAGCAGGGCCTCGAGCGGCAACGCCAACACGACAAGATCACAACCCTCGAGGCAGGTAGGGTCGCAGCTGACAGCATCGACAAGCCCGCGCTGGAGGGCACGCTCCGCTGTGCTGTCTCGATGCACGAGGCCCTGAACGCTGACCCCAAGAGCTCGCAGATCCAGCCCGATCGAGCCACCGATCAGGCCAAGACCCACAACCCCAACCCTGCTGACGCCAGCGAGTTCTGCGATCCGCTCCTGATCCATCACTGCTGTTCACATCCAGCCCATGTTGCTCGACCCGTGCAGGGATCGGAACAGCTCAGCCTGAACCGATCAGCGGCCCGGCTGTTCTTAGGCTTCTCGAATGCTGGAAGTCCAGGCCCATCAGCAGCTCAAGCACCTGCTCAGGGGAGAAGCGGGCCAATGGGAGCACCAACTCACCCTGAGCCGCCTGGTGGGACGAAGCCTGCGACGCCAGGATCGAACCAGAATCCAACTGTCTGCGGGCAGCAGCGACCGTTGGTGGCTCGCCCTGCTGGTGCCGCTGAGCCTGCGCAGCCATCACACCGTGCTGGTTCTGGACCCGACGCAACACCAGCGGTTACTGCAGGTTGAACGACCGCGGCTGCTGGAGAGCGGTTTAAAGCTGGGATGCTGGACAGGCTTTGATCCCCCGCCTGGAGATCAGATCTGGCTGTTGACACCTCAACAGCTTCTGGATGTCCATCGCCGCGGACAGCTCCGTCCTGACGATCATCTGGTTGTTCCCGAGGCGGAGTGGCTGCAAGACCGACTGCGACGGGCCATGACGGTGAAGATCGACTCCTGTCACTGGGAGGAGTTGCGAGCAGCATTTCCCTCTGCAGGCGAGGGGTTGCTGGATCTGCATGAACGCCTGAGCCGCCAGCTTGTCGCCCTTGGCGGCGGAACGAACCGCGACCTTGCCATGCCCGAGAGCGCTCTGACGCTGGTTCGCGATCTACTGCAGCTGCTGGGGTCAACACCAGAGCCCTGGTGCCAGCTGATGCCCATGGACCGGTCGTCCTGGGCCAGCTGGGCTCGCGTGGATTCGAACACCCTGCAGTGGAGCTGGCAGTTGCAACCGCTTGAACCACTGATCACGCTGGAATCACTCTTCCTGAAGCATCCCTGGACACTGATCCACGGAGATGGCGGCTGTCGACGTCATGGCGAAGAGCCAAACATCGACGGCGATGAGCTGCGAATCGATCTGCGCGATGCCCCGCGTGGAGAGCCACTGCCGATCTATCTACCGAGGCGTCAGCCCCTGCCGAACACGGAGATTTTCGCCGGCCATCTTCTGGAGCAGAGCCGACGCCTGATCCTTGGCCGAACGGGATTAACCACAGTCCTGGTGGACGCGCCCTGCATGCGTCAGCGCCTCTGCAGCGAGCTTGCAGCGGAATTCGGCAGCAGGGTCACGCTGGAAAGCACAGCACCGGAGTCAAACGGAGTGGTCTGCTGCGGCTGGAGCTGGTGGTTGAACCATCAGCATCTGCTTCCGGAACCGGAACAGCTGATTGCGGCCATGCTGCCGATCGCCAGCCTGGAGGACCCTCTGACCGCAGCCCGTGTGGAGTCGTTGAAGCGCCAGGGACGTGATTGGTTTCGCACGCTTCTGCTCCCGGAAGCACTCGCCATTCTGATCCCTTCCATTGCCTCGCTCAGACGCAGCGGTGGTCGGCTGGCCATCCTCGACGGACGGGTCCGAGGACGCAGTTGGGGAGAACAGGTGCTGCGCGCGCTTGAACCCTGGGACTCGTTGCAGAGACTCCGGCCAGACTGACAATCACTTCTAGGCTGACCAACAGCTTGTGAGGCCTGAGATGGGAGAAGCACGTCGCCGTGCCAGTCAAGGACTGCCACCTCGCCAGATCAAACCCGACCCCAAGGACGCTGAGCGTTTTATCGCCTGGTTGCCGCTGACTCGAGCCCAGGCCACGCAATTCGTTTCCATCACCACACGAGGCGCATGGATCGGCATCGCAGCCCTGGTGCTGTTCTGGGTGGTGGTGCGCTTCATCGGCCCTGCCGCCGGATTCTGGACCCTTGCCGACAGCCCATAAAACCGCGAAAGCTCACCCAAACCCTGAATCTGGAAGAAAACCTTTAGGCTCATATGAACCTTGAGGTGGTCCGCGTGTTCCTCCGACTTTCCGAGCAGTACCGCTCGGTCGTCAAAGATCTGATCATGAGCCTTCAAGCTCTGGCGGCAAATCTCAGGAAACAGGGCATCACAGCAACCTGCTACGTCTGCGATGACGGCCAGGACGGAAGCGGAGCCTCATTTATGGCCGAGCTGGGCGATCAACACATGGTGCGCTTTCTGGTCTCTGACTTCGGCATCAGCTGGGTCGAATCCCGCAACGGACGCGAATTGGTGAAATTCGAAGGCGCTGAAGCCATTCAGGAACTGCAGCGCATCACAGGGAACCTGCAGAGAAGCCGCAGCGAATGCAGCTCCTCACAACAGCTCAAGCGGAGCTGATCAGGCTGCGTCCTTCGACGGCGCAGCAACCTCAGCGGACTTGGCAAGAGGCTTGGCAGCAGCCGAGCGTGCCGCAGCAGCAAGAGGACGCATGGAGTTGGACGTGACCTCCGAACCCTCCGTCAGCTTCTGACGCACCAAAACCTCAATGGCATCCTTGGCCTCCGGATTTTGCTCCAGCCAACCAATGGTGTTGTCACGACCCTGACCGATGTTGTCGCCCTCATAGCTGTACCAGGCACCCTTGCGAGTGACCACACCTGTCTCCTCCGCCAGATCGAGCAGACAACCCAGCGTGCTGATCCCACGACCGAAGAGAATGTCGAATTCCGCGATGCGGAAGGGAGGAGCCACTTTGTTTTTGGCCACCTTCACCTTGGCGCGGATGCCGTATTCCTCAGTACCACGCTTGAGCGTCTGAATACGGCGGATATCAAGACGCACCGAGGCATAAAACTTGAGAGCGTTACCACCGGTGGTGGTTTCAGGGTTGCCGTAGGTGACGCCAATCTTGAGACGCAGTTGGTTGAGGAAAATCACCGTGCAACCGGACTTGCCGATATTGCCCGTGATCTTGCGCATCGCCTGGCTCATCAGACGGGCCTGGCTGCCCACGGCAAGGTCGCCCATCTCACCTTCGATCTCGGCACGGGGCGTGAGAGCGGCGACAGAGTCAACCACAACGATGTCGACAGCCGCGGAACGGACCAACTGGTCCACGATTTCCAGCGCCATCTCGCCGGTGTCCGGCTGAGAAACCAGCAGGTTTTCCACATCCACTCCCAGCGACGCGGCGTAGACCGGGTCGAGAGCATGCTCGGCATCAACAAAAGCCGCGACGCCTCCATTGCGCTGAACCTCGGCGATGGCATGCAAGGTCAATGTGGTCTTACCGGAACTTTCGGGCCCGTAGACCTCAACGACACGTCCCTTGGGATACCCACCACCCAGAGCGAGATCAAGGGTGAGAGCACCGGTGGAAATGGTTTCCACCCTCATCCTGGATGCGTCCCCGAGACGCATGATCGAACCCTTGCCAAAGTTGCGCTCGATCTGACCGAGCACAAGATTGAGCGCTTTGTCGCGCTCACCGGGGCGGATATCTCCACCGGAGGACTGGGAGGCTTTCACATCGGCTGGCATGGCTGAAACAGTTAAGGAGCAGAAGAACGCCGCAGGCAGCTGATCGGGACGGCGGATAAACCGACGCCTCCGTGGAATCAGAGACCGGACAGACCATCCAGTGCCCCGACCCAGGCCATCCGTCTCACGTAGTACAGATGTACGTTATCGAATCAGGGCCAGTCCGCCAAGGGGGCTGCGAACTGCTCTGGTCTCAGCAAGCGAATTCCACCGGAGAGACCCTTCACATCCGAGGGTCTCAGGTAGCCCCAGCTGACCAGCCAGCAGGGCAGCGTTTCGAGGCCTGGGGTGGTTCGAACGGTTTCCAAGGTGGGGCGACGGTCCTCCACAAAACCCTGCAGTGTCCAGTCACAGGCCAGGCGGCGCAGCACCTCCGGCTTGGATCCCGACTCATGACCATCCAGCCGTTCTGGCTTGAGCCCCATCGAGGCGAGCAGCTCGGCGGTGAAATCCCGTGCCTTGGTGGTGAGCACCGCCCAGGCCATGTTCTCTTCCGAAAAGGCATTCAAACGCTCAGGCACGCCCGGATAGGGCTGATGCAGAGCCAGCCAGGCGTCCCGATCGGTCCGCACAGCATCAGCCCGCACCGCCTCCAGGGTCTGCTGCAGCAAGGCAGGAGTCCAGCCGAAACGCCCCAGGGCAGCTGTGCAGTGCGCCGTGTAGTCGTGCACAAATGCCTGGACCCCGAGCTGCTCGAGAGGACCGCGTTGCTCGGAGATCAGTGCCGCACTCAGCACCATCTCCCAACCGTGATGAATCCAGGGCCTGAGCTGCCGGAACTGTGGAGGTGTGAACTCAGGAAGGTCGACAGCGGGATTGAGCTGCAGACAGGCACGACGAGCACTCCACCAGTACTCGTTCATCCCATCCACAATCACGCCGTCAAAATCGAAGACCAGCAGACTGGATGACCGCACTGAGGATCAAGAAAAACTGGGCCGCTAGGATTCGAACCTAGGAATGGCGAGACCAAAACCCGCTGCCTTACCGCTTGGCGACGGCCCATCGACTCCAGCGATGAGACTCCCTACGGAGGTCAACTCTGGGGTTCAAATAGTTACTCACAACGGAGTGACCTTCGTCAATCCATCCGAACTTTCAGCGGCTGGATCATGGCGGGAAAACCCTGAGCCGGCGTTGATCACTGGATCCATAAACATCGCTCTGGAGGCTGTAACGCGCCACGAGATCCGCCTGCATCTGAAGAACGTTCTCATTGCGCGGCAGAAGTTCAACCGGACGCCCCTGTGGCATCACAATCTGCTCCACTGCAAGACGGCATTCCTCAAGAGCAGCCAAGGCATCGCCTCGATCCGGATGAGCGAATGACCTCTCAGGCTCCTGATCCTTTCTGGGCAGTGGCTGGCGGTTGAGCAGTCGCTCCAGAGCTCGCTCGACCTGAGCCAGGGAGTCCGACTTGATCACAAGAATCGGCACCCCAGCCTCCCTTGCTTGTCGGCGCAGCTCCGGCTGGCGTCCCAACCCCCGACGCACGCTCAGCAGCACATCAGCACAGGCCAGATCGTCAACAGCATTGACAGGCCAACCATGGCAGCGGACAGCTTCTTCCAGTCGCTGCTGACTGAGTCCACAGCAGAGCACCTGCAGCTTCAGCTCAGGCGGGGCTTCAACAACAGCGGTTTTTGCGGGAGCATCATCCCTGGGAACCGAACGCCTGGGATCGGGCAAAGGCACAACGGCCAGAGCAGGCCGCCGCTGAGGAGGCTGGGGTGTTGAAGGTTCTGGGTCGACAAGCCTGACGCCGCCATCCGCCATCAGTTCGCGCTCCTGAGGCCTGGGGCTTTGTCCACGCAGCAACAGATCCACCGTGCGCCCAACATCGTCATGAACTGCCCAGCGATGACGACTGTGCATCTCCACAGCGAGCGGGAAGGTGGGTTCAGCGGCACGCTCCAGCACCGTTTTCTGGGTTCGGCGACGGCGAGCCTCGTCGTCGCCAAGGGTGACGGACTCAATTCCCCCCACCAGATCGCACAGTGTCGGATTCTTGATCAGATTGGCGAGGGCATTGCCGTGGGCCGTGGCCACAAGCATCACTCCCCTCTCGGCAATCGTGCGTGCCGCCTGAGCTTCCAGCTCAGTGCCGATCTCATCGATCACGATGACTTCAGGCATGTGATTTTCAACCGCCTCGATCATCACCTGATGCTGAAGTTCGGGCCTGGCCACCTGCATGCGCCTGGCACGACCGATCGCTGGATGTGGGATGTCTCCGTCACCAGCGATTTCATTACTGGTGTCGATCACAACGACCCGCTTGTGCAGATCATCGGCCAGGACACGGGCAATTTCCCTGAGAGCTGTGGTCTTGCCCACACCGGGGCGTCCCATCAGCAGCAGTGACTCTCCGCTGTCGAGCAGATCACGGACGATGGCGACTGTTCCGAAAACGGCACGTCCAACACGACAGGTGAGGCCGACCACGTCACCGCTGCGATTACGGACGGCACTGATGCGATGCAGTGTTCGCTCGATGCCGGCACGATTATCTGCACCGAACTGGCCGATCCTGCTCACCATCTCCACGAGATCGTGGCGCTCCAGGCAGCGGCCGCCAAGTTCCACCGAGCGACCTGGATAGCGCGCTTCCGGGACCCGACCGAGATCGAGCACGACCTCAAGCAGCTGATCACGACGTTCAGCGGGCGCAAGAGCTTCCTGAACTGCAGTGGGCAACAGCGCGAGCAGGCGCTGCAGATCATCGGTGATGCGCTCGGTACTCATGGCCCAGGCTCCCAGTGCTCATCAGGACCTGAACGCCTTCTAGCAGGACTGAGTCCCCAACCGGGACGCTCAGGGGCGTGAAAGCCAAGGAATCACAAGATCCCGCGCAAGCGAGAGAGCCTGCTCCCAGCCGAAGGGCCAGTCACGCAGGGTGGTCCGGCGGCATTCCGCCTCCTGCAGAAGAGGTTGCACGATCGAGCGGGCCTTGCCACCGAAGGCAACACCTGCCGGACCTCTGCAACGCGGCAGCCCAAGACCATCCAGCAGGCCAATGGTCGCGCCGTTGGTTCCTCCCGCCAGCTGCAACGGCCCCGGAGGTGCACTGGTCCGAACCTGTTGCCAGAGCCGCAGAGCCGCACGGGCCGTGCCTGCACCGACATCGCCGCTCATCGGACGTCCATCCAGCTGCCAGAGAGGACGAAATCCATATTTGCGCAGGGCTTCATGGCGCCCCCACAGCTCCGTGACCAGATCTTCGGAGCGAAGACCATGCCCTTCAAGACCGCAGCTCACCGCCAGCCTGCGCAGAGGAATCGAGGCAGCGGCTACCTGCTCAAGCGTGCGATCAAAGTCCTGCTTTCGCCCAGGTGCGGTATGAACCTCAATCGCATCAGGTTGCAGCTCGGCCAGTAAAGGGGCGAGGTTGTCGAGCCCCACTCGATGATCGGAGGTTTCAATCAGGCCAAGGGGGCAGGCCGGTAAACAGCGCCCACAGCCGTAGCAACGGTTGGGGTCGACACCAGGACCGGGATGAATGGCATCAGCCGGGCAGACCCTCTCGCAGGGCCGCGCACAATCAGGCGGGCAACGGGACGGGTCAAAGACAGCCTTCCGAAAATGGGCATCGCGTCCATCACTGACGCTGACCATCAACCAGGGGGAGTGACCAGTGCGTTCCCGGGCCCAGCTGAGACCGGTGCGAGCGGCATTGACGACAGCGGCGTCAGCGGCCACATCGACACACTGAACACCGGCAACGGCATAGAGGGCACAGAGGTCTGCAACCGCCGCCAAATCCTGATTACTGGCCCCACAGATCAATTTGACCCAACGACCCTCGTCGAGGGCTTCATCACCGGCGGCCTGTGAACCGGTGACCGGCAGAAGACAGGTGGTCAGGCTCCCAGCAGCCGTGTCATCGGCTGCCAGCGCAGGCTGCGCGCACCACCCATTTCCACCACAATCTTCAAGCGCGGCTCACGCCGGCAAAGGTCACAGAGAGACAGCAGTTCCGATCGAGACAGCACCTGACCCTCGATCAACCAGAGAACAACCGGTTTGTCTCCCAGAAAAATCTCTCCGAGTTGAGGCATGACTTCCTGGACCTCTCCAACCGCCGCACCACGTCCAACGCTTTGATGTCCAAGGTGTGGAGGTCGCACGCCGTGTTTCTGCAGCAGAAACACCTCCGGATCTCCGAGTCCACGGGCTGAAGAGATCTGTGTGCGGTAGCCGGCGCCGCGCAGTCGCCTCAGCAGACGCGTCTCTGCACCACCCTCAAGGGGAGCATGAACTGCCATGACACCGGCGGACTCCAGTTCACGGCGGAAACCCCGACCTGAAAGCAGCAACGGCATGGAATCAGTCCAGATGAAGTGAGTCTGGCAGCTGATCAGGGATGAATGGAAGCCGGAAGGCAGTGGTGTAGGGTTTTTGTTTGCTCTGCCGATCTGTGCCCGTCCGCTAGCCGGGCCTCCAGTTCCAAGAGCAGGTCCGGCGAGTGCGCCGGATCTTCAGGCCAGTGCAATTCAGCGATTTCATTCGTTGCATTGCCGGGAAACTACCGACCCTCACCGGTTGATTAAGTCCCAGCCAGCTGATTCGCTCGCTAGCCCCAATCCGAATTGCACCAGCGGTTTCCGCTCAAGCGTTCGGCCATGACTGCGTCATCTCAATCAGCGCCCTTCAGGCCACAGCCTTAGCAGCGTCAAGCTGCAACAGCTGAGGTTGTCCACGCTGGCGTCATTACCTCCCATGTCCATCGGCATCCTTGGGAAGAAACTGGGTATGTCCCAGTTCTTCGACGAGCAAGGCAAAGCCGTCCCGGTCACTTTGATCGAGGCGGGGCCTTGCCGGATCACCCAACTCAAGACCACTGAAACTGACGGCTATGAAGCCGTTCAGATCGGCTTTGGCGAAACACGCGAAAAGCTGATGAACAAGCCCGCCAAGGGTCACCTCGCCAAATCCGGCGAAGGAATCCTCCGCCACCTGCGTGAATATCGCGTCGACGACCTTCAGGGTCTCGAGCTGGGTGGCGCAATCACCGTGGGTGATTTCGAGGCAGGCCAGAAGGTTGACGTCAGCGGCGACACCATGGGCCGTGGCTTCGCCGGTTATCAGAAGCGCCACGGCTTCAGCCGAGGCCCGATGACCCATGGCTCGAAGAATCATCGCGAGCCGGGTTCAACCGGTGCCGGCACCACGCCTGGTCGGATCTATCCCGGCAAGCGGATGGCGGGTCGCTACGGCGGCAAGAAGATCACCACGAGGGCCCTCACGATCCTCAAGGTGGACAGTGACCGAAACCTGCTCGTGGTCAAGGGCTCTGTTCCTGGCAAGCCTGGATCTCTACTGAACATCCGGCCAGCCAATCGTGTGGGTGCCAAGCCCGCCAAAGGAGGTAAGTGATGGCCAATTGTGTTGTTCGTGACTGGCAGGGCAAGGAAACCGGAAAGGCTTCCATTGACCTGAAGGTGGCCAAGGAAACCACTGCCGTTGACCTGATGCACCGCGCGGTGCTGCGCCAGCAGGCTCACAGCCGTCAGGGAACTGCAAGCACTCTCACCCGTGCGGAAGTACGAGGTGGCGGACGCAAGCCCTACAAGCAGAAAGGAACCGGTCGTGCCCGTCAGGGATCGATCCGTACACCTCTGCGTCCAGGCGGCGGCATCGTGTTTGGTCCCAAGCCCCGCACCTACAACCTTGCGATGAATCGCAAGGAGCGTCGTCTGGCCCTGCGCACCGCGCTGATGGCTCGCATCGACGACGTGATTGTGGTGAAGGACTTCGGAGCAGCTCTCGAAGCGCCAAAAACCCGTGAAGTCGTTGACGCACTCGGGCGCCTCGGAGTAGCTGCCGACGCAAAGGTCTTGATTGTGCTCACCGCACCCAGCGAGGTTGTGCGACGGTCCGTTCGCAATCTCGAGAAGGTGAAGCTGATCACAGCTGACCAGCTCAACGTCTTCGATCTGCTCCACGCCAATTCTCTGGTGTTGGGCGAAGAGGCACTCGCAACCATCCAGGAGGTCTACGGAGATGACTGAGCGTTTCACAGGACGCCTGGCGGACGTGATCCGCAGGCCCCTGATCACCGAAAAAGCCACCCGAGCACTGGAAATGAACCAGTACACCTTCGAGGTGGACCATCGAGCTGCCAAGCCCGACATCAAAGCCGCTGTTGAGCAGCTGTTTGATGTCAAGGTCACCGGCGTGAGCACCATGAATCCTCCCCGCCGCAGTCGTCGGGTCGGCAAATTTGCCGGCAAGCGCTCTCAGGTGAAGAAGGCTGTGGTGCGCCTCGCTGAGGGCAACTCCATCCAACTCTTCCCTGAGTCCTGAGGGGTCTGAAACGTCATGGCAATTCGTAGCTTCCGCCCCTACACACCCGGCACCCGCACCCGGGTCGTCACCGACTTCAGTGAAGTCACCGGCCGCAAGCCGGAGCGTTCGCTTGTGGTGTCCAAGCACCGCCGCAAGGGACGCAACAATCGCGGTGTGATCACCTGTCGCCATCGTGGCGGTGGCCACAAGCGTCAGTACCGCATCGTCGATTTCCGACGCAACAAGCACGGCGTCCCCGCCAAGGTGGCCGCCATTCACTACGACCCGCACCGCAATGCGCGGCTGGCCCTTCTCTTCTACACCGATGGTGAGAAGCGATACATCCTGGCGCCAGCCGGAGTCACCATCGGTCAGACCGTGGTGTCAGGGCCTGAATCTCCCATCGAGATCGGCAACGCCATGCCGCTCTCTGACATTCCCCTCGGTTCCAGCGTTCACTGCGTGGAGCTTTACGCCGGTCGCGGTGGACAAATGGTCCGAACTGCCGGAGCCAGCGCTCAGGTGATGGCGAAGGAGGGGGATTACGTCGCCCTCAAGCTGCCGTCCACTGAGGTTCGCCTGGTGCGCCGTGAGTGCTACGCCACCATCGGCGAAGTCGGCAACTCGGAGATCCGCAACACCAGCCTGGGCAAAGCAGGGCGCCGGCGCTGGCTCGGACGCCGACCTCAGGTGCGAGGCAGTGTGATGAACCCCTGCGACCACCCCCATGGTGGTGGTGAAGGCCGAGCTCCGATCGGCCGTTCCGGTCCCGTAACCCCCTGGGGCAAGCCTGCGCTGGGCCTCAAGACCCGCAAGCGCAACAAGCCGAGTAACAAGTTCGTCCTCCGCAAACGTCGCAAGACGTCCAAGCGGAGCCGTGGCGGACGCGACTCATGATGCTGCTCACCATTCTGTCGTTCGCTTAATCCGCCATGGGACGTTCACTTAAAAAAGGCCCCTTCATTGCTGACAGCCTGCTTCGCAAGGTTGAAAAGCAAAACGCCGCCGATGACAAATCGGTGATCAAAACGTGGTCAAGGGCTTCCACGATCCTGCCGATGATGATCGGCCACACAATCGCGGTTCACAACGGCCGCACCCACGTGCCGGTCTTCGTGACCGAACAAATGGTGGGCCACAAGCTCGGCGAATTCGCCCCCACCCGCACTTTCAAAGGCCACATCAAAGACAAGAAAGGAGGCCGCTGAGACCATGACAACGTCATCCCCAACGGCAACTACCGCCCAGGCCCACGGCCGCTTCATCCGCGGCTCCGTGTCCAAGGTCCGGCGGGTGCTCGATCAGATCCGCGGTCGCAGTTATCGCGATGCGCTGATCATGCTCGAGTTCATGCCGTACCGCTCCACGGGTCCCATCACCAAGGTTCTGCGTTCTGCAGTGGCCAATGCCGAGCACAACCTCGGACTTGACCCTTCAACCCTGGTGATCTCCCAGGCCAGCGCAGACATGGGTCCCTCCATGAAGCGCTACCGGCCCCGTGCCCAAGGTCGCGCTTTCGCGATCAAAAAGCAGACCTGCCACATCAGCATTGCTGTGGCAGCCCAGACCGACTCCTGACCCCCTAGCACCCCGACTGATGGGACACAAAATCCATCCAACCGGCTTACGCCTGGGGATCACCCAGGAGCACCGGTCACGCTGGTACGCCCCCAGCAAGAGTTATCCGAGCCTCCTCCAGGAGGACGATCGGATTCGCAAGTTCATCCACAAGAAATACGGCTCCGCCGGTATCAGTGACGTGCTGATTGCCCGCAAGGCCGATCAGCTCGAAGTTGAGCTCAAAACCGCACGCCCCGGCGTGTTGGTTGGACGCCAGGGCAGTGGCATCGAAGAGCTGCGCTCCGGCATCCAGAAAACCGTCGGTGATCTGAACCGTCAGGTTCGGATCAATGTGGTCGAGGTCGAGCGTGTCGATGCCGATGCTTTTCTGCTTGCCGAATACATCGCTCAGCAGCTTGAGAAACGTGTGGCGTTCCGTCGCACGATCCGCATGGCCGTGCAGCGAGCACAGCGAGCCGGCGTTCTGGGCCTGAAGATCCAGGTTTCAGGCCGCCTGAATGGTGCTGAGATCGCTCGTACCGAATGGACACGCGAAGGTCGGGTGCCTCTGCACACCCTTCGCGCAGACATCGACTACGCCACCAAGGTCGCCAGCACCACCTACGGGGTGCTCGGCATCAAGGTCTGGGTGTTTAAGGGCGAAGTGCTGGGTGATGAAGCCCAGCAACAGCTGCCTGTGGGGGCAACCCCGCGGCGTCGGGCCGGTCGCAGGCCCCAACAGTTCGAAGACCGCTCCAACGAGGGTTGAACAGGAGGCCTGAACCATGCTGAGTCCAAAACGCGTCAAATTCCGTAAGCAGCAACGCGGCCGCATGCGCGGTGTCGCCACTCGTGGCAACACCATCGCCTTCGGTCAGTTCGCACTGCAGGCACAGGAGTGCGGCTGGATCACCTCGCGCCAGATCGAGGCCAGCCGTCGTGCCATGACCCGCTACGTCAAGCGTGGCGGAAAAATCTGGATCAGGATTTTTCCTGACAAGCCGGTCACCATGCGCGCTGCCGAAACCCGAATGGGTTCGGGTAAGGGCAACCCGGAATTCTGGGTGGCGGTGATCAAGCCGGGCAGGATCCTGTTCGAGATGGGTGGTGACGAAATCACCCCCGAAATCGCCAAGGAAGCTATGCGCCTCGCGCAGTACAAGCTTCCTGTGAAGACCAAGTTCATCACTCTCGATGAACAGGAGCAGACATCCGGTGCGCAAGCGCCGGGCGCTGCTGCCGCCACCGTGGAGTCCTGACCATGGCCCGTCCCAATGCCTCCGAACTGCGTCAGCTTTCCGACGCAGACCTCACAGAGCAAATCGTCGGTCTCCGTCGAGAGCTGTTCGATCTGCGCTTCCAGCAAGCCACCAGGCAGCTGGCCAACACCCACCGCTTCAAGCAGAGCCGCACAAAGCTGGCCCAACTGCTGACGGTGCAGAAGGAGCGCCAGAGCTCCACCGCCTCCTGATCCTTCTCTTCATACCCATGGCACTCAAGGAAAGGGTCGGCACCGTCGTCAGCGACAAGATGGACAAAACGGTGGTGGTTGCGGTGGAAAACCGCTTTCCCCATCCCATCTACAAGAAGACGGTCAGCCGTACCACCCGTTACAAAGCTCACGACGAGAACAACACGGTTCGCGTTGGTGACCGTGTTCGCATCACCGAGACCCGCCCGCTCAGCCGTCACAAGCGCTGGGCCATCGCCGAGGTGCTCAGCCACAGCCCGAAGGCTGAGGAGGTCAGCAAATGATTCAGCAGGAATCCTTTCTCACCGTTGCTGACAACAGCGGCGCCAAGCGCATCCAGTGCATCCGCGTGCTGGGAAGCAATCGTCGCTACGCCCATGTGGGCGATGTGATCGTGGCCACTGTGAAGGACGCCATGCCCAACATGGGCGTGAAAAAGTCCGATGTGATCAAGGCCGTGGTCGTCCGCACCAAAGCCACACTGCGTCGTGACACCGGCAACTCCATCCGGTTTGACGACAACGCCGCCGTCATCATCAACGACGACAAAAACCCCAAGGGCACTCGCGTCTTTGGACCTGTGGCCCGCGAACTGCGCGACCGGAACTTCACCAAAATCGTCTCCCTCGCTCCGGAGGTGATCTGAGATGGCAACTGCAACTCCGAAATCCGCCGCAGCGAAGCGCATCAAGATGCGTCTCCGCAAAGGCGACACCGTTCAGGTGATCACCGGCAAGGACAAGGGCAAGACCGGAGAGGTCCTGCGCACCCTGCCCAATGAAAACCGCGTGATCGTGGAGGGCGTCAACATGCGCACCCGCCACGTCAAACCCACTCAGGAGGGTGAAAGCGGTCGGATCGTCACTGAAGAGGCTTCACTGCATGCCTCCAACGTGATGATCTACTCCACAGACAAGAAGGTGACCAGCCGAGTCGAGCTGATCACTGAGAAGGACGGCAGCAAAAAGCGCCGCCTCAAGAAAACCGGCGAGGTGATCGACTGATCACCCCGATCCGCCTTCTGACCAAGCCCAGAAGTCCCATTCCCCAGCCATGTCACTGAAACAGCGCTACAGGGAGACCATTCAGCCCAAATTGCTGAAAGATCTAAGTCTCTCCAACGTCCATGAAGTCCCCAAGGTGGTCAAAGTCACCGTGAACCGGGGACTTGGCGAAGCTGCCGCGAATGCCAAGGCCCTAGAGGCCTCGGTGAACGAACTTGCTCAGATCACCGGCCAGAAAGTGGTGGTGACCCGAGCCAAGAAAGCCATCGCGAGCTTCAAGATCCGCGAGGGCATGCCGATCGGCTGTGCCGTGACTCTGCGCGGCGATCGCATGTACGCCTTTCTCGAGCGACTGATCAACCTGGCACTGCCCCGGATCCGTGACTTTCGCGGCGTCAGCCCCAAAAGCTTCGACGGACGTGGCAACTACACCCTGGGGGTTAGAGAGCAGATCATCTTCCCTGAGATCTCCTTCGACAAGATCGACGCCATCAGGGGCATGGACATCACCATCGTGACCACTGCCCGTTCGGATGAAGAGGGCCGGTCCCTCCTCCGCGAGATGGGAATGCCGTTCCGCAGCAACTGAGCCCTCCTCGGAAACCACTATGGCCAATCACGACCCTATTTCCGACATGCTCACCCGCATTCGCAATGCGAGTGAGAAACGTCACCAGAGCACGAAAGTACCTGCCTCCCGCATGTCACGCAGCATCGCCAAAGTGCTGCAGCAGGAAGGTTTCATCGCTGAGATCAGCGAGGAAGGCGAGGGAGTCCACACCAACTTGGTGCTTGAACTGAAGTACAGCGGCAAGAACCGCCAGCCCACCATCCGCTCCATGCAGCGGGTGAGCAAGCCTGGTCTGCGCATCTACAAGAACACCCGCGGCCTTCCCAAGGTCCTCGGCGGACTGGGGGTGGCGATCATCTCCACCTCCAAGGGTGTCATGAGCGACCGCGATGCCCGAAAGCAGGGCGTGGGCGGTGAAGTGCTCTGCTACGTCCTTTGATCTGGAGCCACAACCATGTCACGTATCGGTAAAGCCCCCATCCCCATTCCTGAGAAGGTGACCGTGAGCCTCAACGGCCTCGCTGTCACGGTCAAGGGACCGAAGGGAGAACTCAAACGCACACTGCCTGAGGGCGTGAGCATCGATCAGGTGGAGAACACCATCGTGCTGTCTCCCACCAGCAGCAAGCGCACCTCCCGTGAGCGCCATGGCCTGTGCCGCGCTCTCGTTAACAACATGATTGTTGGCGTCGAGAGCGGTTTCAGCAAAAGCCTGGAAATCATCGGAGTTGGCTCCAGGGCACAGGTGAAAGGCACCACCTTGGTCGTCTCCGCTGGTTACAGCCACCCCGTCGAGGTTGCAGCTCCTGACGGCATCACCTTCAAAGTTGAGAACAACACCAAGGTGACTGTCTCCGGGATCGACAAGGAATTGGTGGGCAATGAAGCCGCCAAAATTCGCTCCATCCGTCCGCCTGAGCCCTACAAGGGCAAAGGAATCCGGTACGAGGGCGAATGGATCCTCCGCAAGGCAGGCAAGTCGGGCAAAAAGTAAGCCACTACTAGACGCCGTTCTTCTTTACCCACCATGTCGACCCTCTCCCGTAAACAACAGACCCAGAAGCGTCATCGACGCCTGCGTCGTCACCTCAGCGGCACCGCCGGCAAACCCCGCCTGGCCGTGTTCCGCTCCAACAGCCACATCTATGCGCAGGTCATTGACGATGACGCCCAGAGCACGCTCTGCTCAGCGTCGACCGTTGACAAGGACCTGCGCACTAGCCTCAAGTCCAACGGCAACGACTGCAATGCTTCGGTAGCTGTCGGTGAACTGGTGGCCAAACGCGCCCTTGCCAAGGGCATCCAACAGGTGGTCTTCGATCGCGGCGGCAACCTTTATCACGGCCGAGTGAAAGCCCTTGCCGACGCCGCCCGGGAAGCGGGCCTTCAGTTCTGATCCTGCTCTCAACATGACCGATTCCAACCCCCAGACCAATCCCAACGACGTGCCCTCGGCGGCCGATGTTCCTGCGGCAGCTGAAGGCCAGCAGCAGCAGGAGCAACGCCGTGGAGGAGGTCGCGACCGTGGTGATCGCCGTGGCGGTCGCCGTGGTGACCGACGCAACCAGGAGCGTGACTCCGAGTGGCAGGAGCGGGTTGTCCAGATCCGCCGCGTGTCCAAGACCGTGAAAGGCGGCAAGAAGATGAGCTTCCGGGCCATTGTTGTTGTCGGAAACGAGCGCGGTCAGGTCGGCGTCGGCGTCGGCAAGGCCGGCGACGTGATCGGTGCAGTCCGCAAAGGTGTTGCTGACGGCAAGAAGCATCTCGTCAAGGTGCCTCTGACACGTCACAACTCCATTCCGACCCTGTCCAACGGTCGTGATGGTGCAGCCAGCGTGTTGATTCGCCCCGCAGCTCCCGGTACCGGGGTGATTGCTGGCGGCTCGATTCGCACAGTTCTCGAGCTTGCCGGCATTAAAAACGTGCTGGCCAAACGACTTGGCAGCAAGACTCCTCTGAACAACGCCCGGGCCGCCATGGTGGCTCTCGATAGTCTCCGCACTCACAAGGAGACCGCCAAGGAACGGGGGATCTCCCTCGAGCAGATCTACTCCTGATTCCCCATGACTCTCCGACTTGATTCCCTAAAGCCCAACAAAGGCGCCCGACGCCGCAAACTGCGCAAGGGTCGCGGCATTGCCGCTGGCCAGGGCGCGAGCTGCGGTTTCGGCATGCGCGGCCAGAAGTCTCGTTCTGGCCGGCCCACTCGCCCCGGTTTTGAGGGCGGCCAGATGCCCCTCTACAGGCGTGTGCCGAAGCTGAAGCACTTCACTTTGGTGAATCCCAAACACTTCACCGTTGTGAATGTGTCCGCGCTGAATGAGCTCAAGGCCGGCAGTACCGTCAACCTCGACTCACTGGTCAAGGATGGCGTTGTCACCAGCCCCAAGCATCCGCTGAAAATCCTCGGCAACGGGGAACTCAAAGCCAAGCTCACAGTTCAGGCCGCCGCTTTCACGGCATCAGCACGAACCAAAATCGAAGCAGCCGGTGGCACCTGCGAACTGTTGGACTGAGATCCGTTGATCGACCTCCACAGATCTAACGTCTGAGCCGTCCGCCGGATCATCATCCGCGGACGGCTTTGCTGCATCAAGCTCAATCACCCAATCTCTGTTCCATGCTCGTCAGTCGGGGACGAAATCCCAGCGCCACTGAAGTCATCACCCAGCTGGTTCAGAACCCTGAGCTGAGAGGCAGGGTTCTCACCACTCTGGGACTGTTGATGCTGGTGCGTCTCGGCATCTACATCCCGATGCCAGGCATTGACCGTGTCGCTTTCGAACAGTTCATCCAACAGGGTGGACAGTTGATTGGTTTCCTGGACATCTTCACGGGTGGCGGCATCTCCACCCTGGGCATCTTCGCTCTCGGAATCCTGCCGTTCATCAATGCTTCGATCATTCTTCAGCTGCTCACAGCATCGCTTCCGCAACTCGAGGATCTGCAGAAAAATGAGGGAGAAGCGGGTCGCCGCAAACTCGCTCAGATCACGCGCTATGTCGCACTCGGCTGGGGTCTGATTCAGAGCGTTGTTTTCGCCATGATCCTGCGCCCCTACGCAGTGGAGGGACTTCCGGTTGGTGTGTTCGTAGTGCAGACGGCACTCGCGCTGGTCACCGGATCGATGATTGTGATGTGGCTGAGCGAAGTGATCACGGAACGAGGCATCGGCCAGGGAGCCTCACTCGTGATCTTCCTGAATATCGTGGCCACTCTGCCTCAGGCTCTCGGCTCCACCATTGAGAAAGCCCAGACCGGCGATCGCAACGATGTGTTCGGAATCGTGATCCTGGTTCTGGTGTTTCTGGTCACGATCGTGGGAATCATCTTTGTGCAGGAGGGACAACGCCGGCTTCCGATCGTCAGTGCGAAGCGTCAGGTGGGCGGCGGAGCCGTCTTGCCCAATCGCCAGAGCTACCTGCCTTTGAAGCTCAATGCCGGCGGCGTGATGCCGATCATCTTTGCCTCGGCCCTGATTTTTCTGCCGATCACGATCGCCAACTTCAGCCAGAACCCTTTTCTGATCAGAGCAGCCACTGCGCTGAATCCAGGCAGCTCGAATCCATGGCCTTATGCCCTGGTGTTCTTCTCTCTGATTCTCGGCTTCTCCTATTTCTATGCGTCTCTGACCTTTAACCCCGTGGATGTCGCCAGCAATCTCAAGCGCGGAGGGGTCGCGATCCCAGGAGTCAGGCCTGGAACAGCAACGGCGAATTACCTCGAAGGTGTGAAAAACAGACTCACCCTGCTGGGTGGACTTTTCCTCGGCGCTGTGGCCATCATTCCTTCCGCCGTGGAACGAGCAACCAATGTGCAGACATTCCAGGGGCTTGGAGCCACCTCGCTGCTGATCCTGGTGGGTGTTGCCATTGACACTGCCAAGCAAGTGCAGACCTACGTGATCTCCCAGCGCTACGAGGGAATGGTGCGCCAGTAACAGGCAGGTTCGATCAGTCGCCCCGACCCAACACAACAGCGGTGGATCTTCCAAACCTGCTGATCTCGTCTACCCCAACCACCCAGAATCGCTATGAAACAACGTCTTCTGTTTGTGGGCCCTCCCGGTGCCGGCAAAGGCACGCAAGCTGCCCGCCTCTGCGAAAAGCACGGTCTTCGGCACCTGTCCACCGGCGATCTGCTCAGAGCTGAGGTGGCCGCAGGCAGCGACCTGGGCAAGGAAGCGGAAGCCGTGATGAACAGGGGCGAACTGGTCACAGACAGCCTGGTGCTGGCCATCGTCAAGGCACAGCTGTCTTCGCTCAATGGTCAGGGCTGGCTGATGGATGGCTTTCCACGCAACGTGGCGCAGGCCGAGGCACTGGCGCCACTGCTTCAGGAGCTCGATCAAGCGATTGAGAGCGTCGTGTTGCTCGAGCTGGATGATGCGGTTCTGATCGAGCGACTGCTCGGCCGCGGCCGTGCTGACGACAACGAGCAGGTGATCCGCAACCGTCTTGAGGTCTACAAGCAGCAGACAGCTCCTCTGATTGATCACTACAGCAGTCAGAACCTGCTGGTCAGAGTGCAGGCCAACGGCAGTGTTGACGCGATCGCTGAGCGAATTGAAAGCATTATTGCTTGACCCACTGTGGTACGGTAGCTGTTTGCAACAATGGAGAGCTTCGCCCCATGAAGGTGCGTTCCTCAGTTAAAAAAATCAGCCCTGACGATCAAATCGTCAAGCGCCGAGGTCGCATCTACGTGATCAACAAGAAGCGTCCTCGCAACAAGCAACGCCAGGGCTAAAGCCTCGGTGCACCGTCTCAAGGCAGGATCCTGTCCCTGCCACCCTGAATTGAAGACTTCCCAGGCAAAGGAAGTCATTGTCCACCTCGATTAATTGCTCAGTGGCACGGATAGCTGGTGTCGACATTCCCCGCGAAAAGCGAATTGAAGTCGCCCTCACCTACATCTACGGAATTGGCCCAACGCGGGCCAGAACCATCCTTTCCAAGACCGGTGTCAACCCAGACATCAGGGTGAAGGATCTTGAGGACGGTGATGTGCAGAAATTGCGCGGTGCCACCGAAGCCTTCACGATCGAGGGTGACCTGCGCAGGCAGGAGGGGATGGCGCTTAAGCGCCTCCAGGACATCGGCTGCGTGCGCGGTCGTCGCCATCGCATGAGCCTCCCGGTGCGCGGACAGCGAACTCGCACGAATGCGCGAACCCGTCGCGGAGCTCGCAAGACCGTGGCCGGCAAGAAGAAGTAAGCCGCTTCGGTCCATTCGGACCCTTCAGTTCCTCAAGCCCCCTCCATCTCAAGGCCCATGGCCAAAACAGTCAAAAAATCAGGCCCCAAAAAGGCCAAGCGCAACGTTCCCAACGGCGTTGCCCACATCCAAAGCACCTTCAACAACACGATTGTTTCGATCACCGACACCACTGGGGAAGTCATCTCCTGGTCCTCGGCAGGTGCCAGCGGTTTCAAAGGTGCACGCAAAGGCACCCCGTTTGCTGCTCAGACCGCAGCCGAAGCAGCCGCCCGCAGAGCTCTCGAGCAGGGCATGCGTCAGATCGAAGTGCTTGTGCGTGGCCCCGGCTCAGGCCGTGAAACTGCGATCCGTGCTCTACAGGTCGCAGGTCTGGAAATCACGTTGATCCGCGACGTCACCCCCCTGCCGCACAACGGCTGTCGCCGTGCCAAGCGTCGGCGCGTCTGAGCCAACGCGTCCCCGTTCAGGTCCCTCTCTCCCCCGACTCAGACCGTGTTGCAATACCAGATCGACCGCATCGAGCATCAGATCGCTGACGATCGCTCCCAAACCGGTGTATTTCTCATCGGCCCCCTTGAGCGGGGCCAGGCCACAACCCTGGGCAATTCCCTGCGGCGTGTGCTCATGGGCAACCTTGAAGGCACCGCCGTTACGGCAGTCCGAATTGCCGGAGTCAATCACGAGTACGCAACCATCCCCGGAGTTCGGGAGGACGTGCTCGACATTCTGCTGAACTGCAAACAGATCACAGTCAACAGCCGAACTAACGAGCTGGAGATCGGCCGTCTGGTGGTTGCTGGCCCTGCAACAGTGAAAGCCCGCGATCTGCAGTTCTCCTCTCAGGTCCAGGTGGTCGATGGAGAACGCGTGATCGCCACGGTGAGCGATGGCTACAGCCTCGAGCTCGAGGTTCATGTGGAACGCGGCGTGGGCTATCGCCCCGTGGATCGTCACAACGAAGACACCAGTGCCATCGATCTTCTGCAGATCGACTCCGTGTTCATGCCCGTGCACCGGGTGAATTTCACCATTGATGAAACAGCGGTAGCTGAGGGCGGTTCCGCTCGCGAGCGCCTGCGCATGGAAGTGGTGACCGATGGTTCGATCACACCTGACGACGCCATTGCTCAGTCCGCGAACCAGCTGATCGAGCTGTTCCAACCACTCGCCACCGTCACCATGGTGGAAGAAGTTCAGGTGGAACCTGAACCCACTGCCGAAGCACAGATTCCTCTTGAGGAATTGAATCTTTCTGTGCGTGCCTACAACTGTCTGAAGCGCGCTCAGGTCAATTCCGTTTCTGATCTGATGGGCTTCAGCTACGAGGATCTACTAGAGATCAAGAACTTCGGTTCCAAGTCGGCTGATGAGGTGATTGAAGCGCTTGAAAGGATCGGCATCCAGATCCCCCAAAGCCGCACCAGCGTCTGACTCTTACCCGCCCATTATCCAGCCCCTTCAGAACCATGCGTCACCAATGTCGAGTCCCACAGCTGGGACGTCCCGCTGACCAACGCAAAGCCATGCTTCGCGGCCTCACAACTCAGCTGATCCGCGAAGGTCGCGTCACCACCACCAAAGCCCGTGCCAAAGCACTGCGTGACGAAACCGAACGGATGATCACACTGGCCAAGGAGGGCAGTCTTGCTTCCCGGCGCAGGGTTCTGGGTTACGTGTACGACAAGCAGCTTGTGCATGCTCTGTTCGAGAAAGCTCCCGATCGCTACAGCGATCGCAAAGGTGGCTACACCCGCATCACCCGCACTGTGCGTCGTCGTGGGGACAATGCCGAGATGGCCATCATCGAACTGGTCTGAAGTCCGGCGTCAGCATCACGGAAATCACTATCCCGAAACCCTCGGCTGATTCTGTCGGCATCCGTCTTAGACGGATTGCTCTCAGTCTCCAGTACGAGGGTTCTTCGTTTTGTGGATGGCAACGTCAACCCAACGGCACCAGTGTGCAATCGGTGCTCGACGAGGCCATCTCAGCCCTCGACCCCCATCGGCCGATCCAGACCGTGGCAGCAGGGCGAACCGATGCTGGCGTGCATGCATCGGGCCAGGTTGTGCATTTCGACAGCTGCGGTCCGATTCCAGCCAGGCGCTGGGCCCCAGCTCTCAATGGCCGTTTGCCGTCCTCAATCCGGGTGCGAGAAGCGGTGGAACGTCCACTCGGATGGCACGCCTGCTACTCCGCCAGCTACAGGCGCTATCGCTACACCCTCTACAACGGACGAAGGCCGAACCTGTTTCTTGCACCCTGGAGCTGGCATCGCTACCAGACACGGCTGGATGAAGGGGCGATGGAACAGGCGCTTCGTGGTCTGCTCGGTAGTCACGACTTCGCAGCGTTCCAACGCGCGGGAAGCCGACGATCGCACTCACGCACAACGATCCAGGACGTGTCCATCCAGCGGCGAGGAGACCTGATTCACTTTGAGATTCAGGCCAGCGGTTTTCTCTATGGGATGGTGCGTCTGCTGACGGGGCAGCTCGTGGCGGTGGGAGAGCACCGACTGACTCCGGAGCACTTTGAACGCCGCTGGAGAGAACGCCGACGCAGTGAAGTGAAAGATGGAGCCCCGGCGCAGGGACTCTGCCTGCTGCGCGCTGGTTATCCGGAAACCATCTTCAGCAAGGGCGGCTGGTACGATTGTCAACCGACTTTTTTTCTGGCCTCAGAGGACCCGCCTCCGGATCCTCCCCTATGGCCGATCAGTACCTGAGCGGTCGATTCCACTCACCTGACTCGATCAGTGAGTGAGGGAACCACCGACAGGTAAAGTCGTTCTTTGAGCTCTGTTCAGCACGCCACGGCGTGACTGAAGCTCCCTGCCCAGCTTCGTCGCTCGCGACGGGGCATAACCGAACCGGCATGCCGGCGCGATGAACAAGACCTCCGTCCCCTCCATCGATTCAATCGACCGCCAGTGGTATCTGGTGGACGCTGAGAATCAAACGCTCGGCCGCTTGGCGACCGAAGTGGCTTCCGTGCTCCGCGGCAAGAACAAAGCCAGCTACACCCCGCATCTCGACACCGGCGATTTCGTCGTTGTCGTGAATGCCGACAAGGTGAAGGTGAGTGGCAGCAAGCCGCAACAGAAGCTGTATCGCAGACATTCCGGACGCCCCGGTGGGATGAAGGTGGAGACCTTCGCTCATCTCCAGGAGCGTCTTCCCGAGCGAATCGTGGAAAAAGCCATCAAGGGCATGCTTCCCCACAACGCTTTGGGTCGCCAGATGTTCCGCAAACTGAAGGTGTACAAGGGTGCCGACCATCCGCATTCCGCCCAGCAGCCTCAGCCCCTGCAGCTCGATCCCGCCGCTTCCGCCAAATGAGCACGTCTAACTCCGTCGTTTACTGGGGCACCGGTCGCCGTAAGACCTCAGTCGCCCGCGTTCGCCTGATCCCCGGGAACGGCACGATCACCATCAATGGCCGTCCTGGCGATAATTATCTCAACTACAACCCCGCATACATCGCTGCCGTCAAGGCTCCGTTGCAGACGCTGGGTCTGACCACTGAGTACGACGTGCTCGTCAACGTGCGCGGTGGTGGTCTCACCGGACAGGCTGATGCCATCAAGCAGGGCGCCGCCAGGGCCCTGTGCGAGCTTTCCTCCGACAACCGCAAGCCCCTGAAAACGGAAGGCCACCTCAGCCGTGACCCACGGGCCAAGGAGCGTCGCAAGTACGGCCTCAAGAAAGCCCGCAAAGCTCCCCAGTTCTCCAAGCGCTGATCCCTGTCATGCCCAAGCCCGACATTCATCCCACCTGGTACCCCGACGCCAAGGTGATCTGCAATGGAGAAGTGGTGATGACCACTGGCTCCACACAGCCCGAAATTCACGTGGACGTCTGGAGCGGAAACCATCCGTTCTTCACAGGCACCCAGAAGATCCTCGACACCGAGGGACGCGTGGACCGCTTCATGCGCAAATACGGCATGGGCAGCACCGCCAGTGTCAACGAAGAGAAACAAGCTCCCGCCAAGGACGAGGCGAAGTCGGAATCCTGATGCGCTCTGCAATCGACGCACAAGCGATCGATCGCCACGATTTTTGCCCCCGAATGCAGACAGCGCTCTGCCTTCGGGGCTTTTTTCTGAAAGGACACCACAGCCAGGTCCTTTGCCGACCATGCTTCTGAGGCCATGGACTCCTCAACTCTGATCAGCCGTCTTGAGGCCGCGACCAGCAGTTTCCACAATCTGGAACGCCAGCTCGCTGACCCCGATGTGGCTTCGGATCCGGAGCGCCTGCAATCTGTGGCCAAGGAGCGTTCGCGCCTTGAACCTCTGGTCGTCGATTACACCAGCCTGCAGAACGTTCTGCAGGAAAGGGAACAGGCGCGGATGCTGCTGCGTGAAAGCCGCGGCGATGCCGAGATGGAAGAACTCGCTCAACTGGAACTGCAGTCTCTGGAGCAACGCCATGACGAACTGATCCAGCGGCTGACGCTCGCATTGCTGCCCCAGGATCCGCGCGATCAACGCAGTGTGATGCTGGAAATCAGAGCCGGTGCCGGGGGCGATGAAGCCTCGCTCTGGGCTGGAGATCTTGCCCGCATGTATGAGCGATTCAGCAGCCGACGCGGTTGGACGGTCCAGCCCGTGAGCGCAAGCGAAGCCGACCTTGGCGGCTACAAGGAGCTGATTCTTTCCGTGAAAGGCGATGCCGTCTTCAGTGAACTGAAGTTTGAAGCCGGTGTGCATCGCGTACAGCGTGTCCCTGCTACCGAATCACAGGGCCGAGTGCACACATCCACAGCGACGGTGGCTGTGATGCCCGAGGCAGATCCCGTGGAGGTTCAGATAGAACCCGGAGATCTAGAGATCAGCACGGCTCGATCAGGAGGAGCCGGCGGACAGAACGTGAACAAAGTGGAGACAGCCGTGGACCTGCTGCACAAACCGAGCGGCATCCGTGTGTTCTGCACCCAGCAACGCTCCCAGCTCCAGAACCGGGAACGGGCCATGGAGATTCTGCGAGCCAAGCTCTATGAGCGGCAGCTCGCCGAAGCCAATGAACGGGAGAGTTCAGCCCGTCGCTCCCAGGTGGGTACGGGCGACCGCAGCGAGAAGATCCGCACCTACAACGCCAAGGACAACAGAGTCACCGACCATCGACTCGGCAGAAACTTCAGTCTTGAGTCCGTTTTACAAGGACAGATGGAGGATGTGATCGGCGCCTGTGTCGCCGAGGAACAGCGCAGCAAACTGGAGCAACTCAGCCAGCAGACCGACGATTAATCAGAACGGGTCAGACCCCGATCACGTATTTGGCCCATTCACTGTGGCGACCTGAATCAATCTGACGAACAGCCTCGAAACTCAGACTGCTGAGGGGACGGCGCGGAACACGCTTGAGAGGCATGCCGGCTTCGGATGGGGTACGACTGGCTTTACGCACATTGCAGCTGGTGCAGGCCGTGGTCACGTTGTCCCAGGCATCCGTTCCACCGCGGCTGCGGGGGATCACATGGTCGATGGACAGGAGTTCGCGGCTGCCGCAGTACTGACAGGTGTGATTGTCACGCTGAAACAGATTGCGGCGTGTCAGTGGGACCTGGCGAAAGGGCACTCGCACGAACTGACGCAGACGGATCACCGTTGGCAGGGGCATATCACTGCGGACAAGGTGTTTGGAATCGTGCTCCAGACCTTCGGCTTTCCCCTTGATCATCATCACGACGGCTCGACGCCAGGTGGTGATGTTCAACGGCTCGTAGGACGCATTGAGAACGAGAACCTGGCCCATGCCAGCTCCCTGATTACACGGCATGCTATCGGGGTCACAAGGGCAGCTTTGTGACCTTCACTACCCAGTCCCGATGCCAGACCTGTCCGCCGATCGCACAAGCCCCACCAGCCCTGAAACGGCTGCTGGCGCTGACCCGCGACAGCGAGCCTGGATGGAGGTATCGGCTTCAGCCGTTGAACACAACGCCAGAGCGTTGAGGCGGTTGCTGGCATCCGACTGCTCCCTGATGGCGGTCGTCAAGGCTGACGGCTACGGACATGGCGCCGAAACAGTTGCCCGGGCAGCCATCTGCGGGGGGGCGACCAGTCTGGGAGTCGCCACCCTGCAGGAGGGAATCGAATTGCGACGCGCCGGCCTGGAGCTGCCGGTGCTCGTGCTGGGCAATCTCACCCAACCTGAAGAGCTGCGTGCCTGTCTGCACTGGCAACTGATGCCCACGCTGAGCAGCATGCGCGAGGCACTGCTCTGCCAAAACCTTGCCAGTGGCAGCGGCCGTGAGTTCACGGTGCAGCTCAAGCTCGACACCGGCATGACACGACTTGGCTGCGACTGGGAAGACGGGGAACGTCTGACTGAAGCGATCCTGCAACTCGATCAATTGAATCTGGGTGGTGTTTACAGCCATCTCGCTCTGGCCGATGGCGAACTCGAAGGGCATGCCGATCGGATCACCCGCCTGCAGCAGGAGCGGTTCGAGGCCGTGACGCGCAAGCACCGACAAGAGGGTTTACAGCGACATCTGGCCAATTCGGCAGGCACCCTGCGGGATTCATCACTGCATCACGATCAGGTACGCGTGGGATTGGCTCTCTATGGGCATGCCCCTGGTGCCCATCTCGAGCAGAGCCTGGATCTTCAACCGGCGATGACCGTCAAAGCTCGGGTCAGCCTGATCCGTGAGGTCGCAGCAGGTGTGGGGGTGAGCTACGGGCACCGCTTCGTCACCAGTCGGCCCAGTCGACTGGCTGTGATCGGAATCGGCTACGCCGATGGCGTGAGCCGCTGCCTGTCGGGGCAAATCCATGCCCTGCATCGTGGCCAGCCCCTTCCTCAGGTCGGTGCGATCACCATGGATCAACTGATGCTGGATGTCACCGACCATCCCGATCTGGAGAGCGGTGATGTGGTGACGCTTCTGGGACAGGATGATCAGCAGGTGATCCGCCCTCAGGACTGGGCGGAACTGTCGGGTTCCATCCCCTGGGAAGTGTTGTGCGGTTTCAAGCACCGCCTGCCGCGACTGGTGGTCTGAACAAGCACCCTCTTGATAGGGTGGGCGAGCCGCTGGAGAGGTGGCTGAGTGGTTGAAAGCGGCTCCCTGCTAAGGAGTTACAGGAGGCAACTTCTGTCGAGGGTTCGAATCCCTCCCTCTCCGTTGAACTGAATCACGCGTCGTCAATCGGCTCCGTATTGCGCGAGTTGTGTCGCGATCAGAGGAAGCAGTTGTTCGTCGCCGGCGCGCTCCTGACCTTCGCTGAAGACCACCAGCAGAGAAGGTGCCTGCCCGTCGAGGCACCACCAGGCCGCGTCGTGACGGGCCTGACTCATCCAGCCGGCTTTACTCCAGAGCTGACTGCCTTGCGGCAAACCCTCCCCAAGGAAGCCATCCACTTGATTCTCGGGATCTTCCAGCCTGTCTGCTTTGCAGAGTGAACGAGCCAATCGGGCTCGCAGTCTCTGACAGGCCGGAGGTGAGAGCACGCCATCGGTCATGACCGCTTCGAGGATCCTGGCGACAGCGGCCGTGCAGAGGGCATTGCGATTGTTGTTGTCTTCCCCGTAGAACACTCGCTCGCGTCCATAGGGACCATCACCCCAGGTTTTCTGGCAACAGTTGACGCGCTCCAACTCAGGCCAGCCGAAACCATGAAACCAGTCGTTCACTCGGCGACGTTGCTGCTGCCACTGCTCCCAGGCAGGGGAGCGCAACGACGGACCACTCGTTGTGCCGGTCAGCAGATCCACGATCAACCCAGTGGCGTCATTGCTGGAGTCGGCCAGCATGTCGAGCAGCGCACGACGCAGTTCATCGCTGTCTGGAATCAGATCACGTTGCAGCCAGTGCTCCGCCGCCACGGCGTACAACAGCTTCACCACACTCGCCGGATAGAGCAGCTTCTGGTCAGCCCAGGCCGCACCGCTGCCGCTGCCATTGGTCGGAAACGTGGCGTCGTAACGGACCCAGGTCACAGCCAACTGATCATGCAGGCCGGGACGGCCATCGGCTGCCAGCCTGTCGATCAGAGCAACGAGGTGCTGCTGCATTGCCGGCTCGGGACGGTAGAACGCCATGGCAATGGCTACAGGCAATGCCGACCCTAGGCACCCCGATCACTCCCGACCTGATCAGCCCAGGAAGCTGCTGGAAACTGCTGTGTGGGCAGAACGGCTACGCCACGCCAACAGAGAGCGGACTGGCCACCCAGGCCGCAGCGGGCCGAGGCTTCAAGGTCGCTGCACCATTGCGAACCGAAGATCGCGGGCGTTTGCAGGTTGTTCTTCTCGAGGACGGCTACCCCTGCTGGCTGTCCATGGATGAACTGGCCGATCAGGCTGTGGCCTGTGAAGCGTGGCAGCCACGCCTGCTCACAAGCTCTGACATCACCAGCCGGCTGAATGCGGTTGTGAAGTGGCTGGAAGCCGCGGCCGCAATCACCAACACCTACCTCTGGGGAGGCACCATCGGGCCTGATCTGGACTGCTCCGGCCTTGTGCAGACAGCCTTTGCCAGCACTGGGATCTGGCTGCCCAGAGATGCTTATCAGCAAGAACGGTTCTGCCAGCCGCTGGCGGTGCAACCGAATGATGTGAACGCCTTGCGCTCCGGTGATCTGATCTTCTTCGGCACACCTGAGCGCTGCACGCACGTCGGCATCCATCTCGAAAACGGCCGCTACATGCACAGCTCAGGGATTGAACATGGCCGCAATGGCATCGGCATCGACAGCCTGAATCCCCAGGATCTACACCCCGTGGCCAGTCACTACAGGGCTGAACTGCGGGGTGCCGGCAGGGTGATGCGTTGCCATGACGGCAGCACCCTGCCCTGAAGGAGAGACAATGCACAAGATCTCCGCGAGACGGACTCATGGATCCGATGACACTGCTCGCCGGGCCGCTCATCGCACAGATGAATCTCGGAGCTCCAGGGGTGAGCGCAACCAGCTCCATGGGAGCTGAGGGTGAATTTCTTCAGCGCAGTCAGCCCATCCAGCAGCTGACCCTGATACGCACGATCTATCGGGGCGATTGTCCTGGCGAGAGTGTGAGACCGATCAGTGGCATGAGCTTTCTGGCCTCGCTGCCCCCGGCAGGCAATCAGCGAATCGTGATCAGGAACCGACGCACCGGTGGCTACACCAACCGTGAATACGGCAGCGGCAGACGACGTTCGGAGAGTTTTTCGATCAGTCTTGGTGATCGGCACCACGGCAGTTTTCTCTCCGTGACTCCTGGCGAAAACAAGTTCCGCTGGTCGGTGACCAAAGCCCGCAATGCAGATGGACCGACCAAAGGCAACGCAAGGCTGATGGTGAACTCCGAAGACAGAGAGCGCTATCGAAATTTTCGCTCCATTGATGAAGACGCCTTTTGCCCTGGCGAGGAATACACCTACTCACGCACTCCCCTCGGGCGGTGCAGTAACGGCTACTTCAAGGTCAAACGCCAGGGCGTCTGTCCCGATGGCAGCAAGATCGATCTGGGCACGCAGACCGTCTATCGGCGCTATTGATCCTGTTGATGAGCTGAGTGCCGGTCTGCCGTTACCGCTCAGAGTTGGGCCAACTGGCGCCGATTAGGTTGCACTGGCATCGATCGGATCCTGATGACGGCTGGGCTGGACCTTTCGGTTGTGGTACCGCTCTACAACGAAGAAGAAAGCCTGCCTGAGCTGGTGGACCAGCTGCTTAACGCGCTGCGACCGATTGGAGAGCGCTTTGAACTGGTGCTGGTCAATGACGGTTCAACAGACAACACAGCATCAGTGCTGGAGAGCGCCAGCGAGCAAGTGCCGGAGCTGGTAGGTGTTCTGCTGCGCAAGAACTACGGTCAGACAGCTGCCATGGCAGCAGGTTTTGATGTCGCCCAAGGGCAGGTGATCGTGAGCCTCGATGGTGATCTACAAAACGATCCCGCCGACATCCCCCTGCTCCTCAACAAGCTGCGCGAGGGCTATGACCTGGTGAGCGGCTGGCGTTTTGATCGTCAGGATGCCGAGCTCCAGAGAAAACTTCCCTCCAGGCTGGCCAATCGTCTGATCGGGCGGGTCACCGGCGTTCGTCTGCATGACTACGGCTGCTCGCTCAAGGCCTATGACCGCGACGTGCTTTCCGACATGCGCTTGTACGGCGAGCTGCATCGCTTTTTGCCGGCGCTGGCTTTCATCGAAGGAGCCCGCATCACCGAAGTGAAGGTGAATCACCGAGCGCGTCAGTACGGAACGAGCAAATACGGAATTGATCGCACCTTTCGTGTCCTGATGGACCTGCTGACGGTGTGGTTCATGAAGCGCTTCCTCACCCGGCCGATGTACGTCTTCGGGTTTGGGGGCCTCATCGCCATCGCAACAAGCCTGGTGGCAAGCGCCTATTTGCTGGCGATCAAACTGACGGGTGAAGACATCGGCAACAGACCACTGCTCACGATGGCGGTCGTGCTTGGTCTGGCCGGGATTCAACTGTTCTGTTTCGGACTCTTGGGAGAACTGCTGATCCGGACGTACCACGAAAGCCAGGGGCGCCCGATCTATCGCATCCGGGCAACATTGCGAGGGGGCCGGGCCACCTGAGCCGGAGAAGGTCGGGTCGCGCCACGGTGACGCTCAATGGCTGTTGCAGCGGCTTCGACAACAAGACTGTCGGCATCACGCAGACCGCGCCTCAGCAGCGGCAGAACGCAGGCATGCCCCCACTGACCGGCCACCCTCACGGCCTCAAGCCTCTGGGCTGGGTTGCCTTGATCCATTGCCTCGCGTAAACGACGCTCAAGCGAGATCCGCTCAGCGCTGCTGACCGGGGGCTGGAACGGGGCGGAATTGCAGGCTCCCCTGGCAGAAGCTGGCTGAATCTCAAGATCCTTCTGCGGGGATGAAACCTCCACCAGACCCAGCTGGGCTCTGTTGATCGCTGCCACGGAGGTCGCATCCGTGCTGCGCAACAGCGTTTTTCCAGGCCGTCGGCCAAGACCCCAGAGCACGACCACCAGCACAAGGGCGGCACCACCTGCAAGCAGCTGATTCATGGGTTCAAAGCAGCGGAGGCCGAATGGATTGAACTTTTATGTCACCGACCCGATCGGTCGAAGACCACCAGAAAGGCAGTCTTTACAGTAACCGCAGACATTTGGGTCGCTGCCATGACTGGAGAATTCGCCGCTGCCTGGATGCCCTCGGTTTTCATCCCACTGGCTGGGGTTTTGGGTCCAGCTGTCGTGATGGTTCTGATGTTCAACCTGATCGAAACCACCGCTGACTGATCGCTAACAGGCCCCAGCCAACGATCAAGCGAACTGCCCACCCACCGCTTTCCCATCCATGTCTGTTTCCCCCGTCACCGATCCAACGGTTGGCAATCTCGCCACCCCGGTGAACAGCAGCTATTTCGTCAAGGCGTTCCTCAATGCGTTGCCGATCTATCGACCATCGCTCTCGCCGAACAGACGCGGCCTGGAAATCGGCATGACCCATGGGTATCTGTTGTATGGGCCCTTCGCGGTCTGCGGTCCTCTCAGAAACAGCGATTACGCATCCACAGCAGGACTCCTTGCTTCGATCGGATTGGTGTCGATCCTGACTGTATGCCTGTCCATCTATGGCACCGCTGGCAACGGACCCAAGGTCCAACCCGCTGACGCCACCATCGACAATCCACCGTCCGACCTCTTCACGAAGGAAGGCTGGTCGGAATTTGCCAGTGGCTTCTGGCTTGGTGGTTGCGGGGGAGCAGCATTTGCTTGGTTCCTTGTCAGTGCAACTCCGTTGCTCTACTTGGCGAAGATCGCTGGTGGTGTCGCACCGGTCGGCTGATTCACTCTTTTCAAACTTCAAAATGGAAGCTTGAAATCACTGTTTGGGATGCCCCGGGTGACGTCATCAATGACTCATTCGGGGCTTTCTGCTGCCAGGATCTGGGCCCTTGCTGAGCGGTCGCCGACTTGCGGTCCATCTCCCAGCCATTTCTGAGAAGGCCCGTCTTCACCATCGTCTGCAGCTTGCTGGTGCTGCTGGCGGGTGTGGTGTCTCTGGTGGGCCTCGGGCTTGAAGACCTGCCTCAACTGGCACCCACCCGCGTGAGAGTGAGCGCCAGTTTTCCTGCCGCCGGTCCGGAAGTCGTGGAGCAAAGCGTCACGGCAGTGCTGGAAAACCAGCTCAGTGGACTCGATGGCCTGGAGAGCATGACCTCCAGCAGCAGGCAGGGCGGTGCCAGCCTCAGCCTGCGCTTCGAGGCTGGCGACCCAGAACTCAACGCGATCAAGGTTCAGAACGAAGTCAACCTGGCCAGCCGCCGACTTCCCCAGGCGGTGACGCGGCAGGGGCTGAATGTGAACCGCTCCACGAATGATCTCCTGCTGATCCTCGGCTTCAGCGCTCCTCCCGGGATGTATGAGCCGATCTTCATCGGTGGCTGGCTCGACCAGCGGCTGAGTGAAGGCCTGCGAACAACGCCTGGAGTTGGCGATATCCGTGTGTTCGGCAGCAGCGAGCTCGCCTATCGGCTCTGGCTGGATCCCAGTCGGCTGATGCAATTCAGTCTCTCCACCAACGACATCACCAATGCTCTGGCAGAGCAGAACGTTCTGGCCGCCGTGGGCAATCTGGGAGAGGCACCGGCACCGGCAGGGCAGTTGTTCAGCCTGCCGGTGGATGCCGAAGGGCGTCTGCGCAGCCAGGGCGACTTTGAAGCCATGGTGGTGAAACGCACCGACAACGGAGGCCTGGTTCGGCTGAAGGATGTGGGTCGTGTTGAACTGGGCCAACGCAACTACGGCAGCAGCGCCCTCAACCTTCAGGGTGAAAGCTCCGTGGCTGTCGGCATCTTCCAGCGGGATGGATCGAATGCACTGGAGGTCAGCCGTGCGGTGCGGGACAGGCTGAAAAGCCTGGAAAGCAGCTTTCCTCCTGGATTGGATGTTCAGGTGATCGTGGATGTGGCCGAAACCGTCCAGGCCAATCTCGATCGCACCAGAGACACCCTCAGGGACGCGGTGCTGCTGGTCTTGCTGATGCTGGTGCTGTTTCTGGGACGCTGGCGCCTGGCCTTGATTCCTGGTCTGGCGGTGCCTGTGGCATTGATCGGCAGTCTTGTGGTGGTGCGCCTCAGCGGGTCCAATCTCAACAGCCTGATTCTGTTTGGCCTCGTTCTGGCCACAGGCATCGTGGTCGACGACGCCATTGTCGTCAGCGAAGACATCGCAGGTCGGATCGAGCGGGGCGAGGAGCCAAAGGGTGCTGCGGAAGATGCGATGGCAGAACTGGCGGGCGCCGTGTTGGCCACATCGCTGGTTCTGGCTGCAGTCTTCCTGCCTGTTCTGCTGATCCCTGGCTCCATAGGCCGCCTGTATCAACCGATTGCACTGGCCATCAGCGGCGCAATTCTGTTCTCAACGTTCAATGCCCTCACCTTCACTCCGATGGCCTGCGCCCGCGTGCTCGGACAGGGCGACGGACGCTTGCCAGGACCGCTCAGGTTGATCAGTCGCAGACTGCGATCGGGCATGGCCTGGTTGCAACGTCTTTACGCACAAATGCTGGCGGTTTGGCTAACGCGTGGCAGAACCGTGATCGCTCTGGTGCTGGCAGGCCTGATGCTCACCGGCATTGGTCTGACGACGATCCCCACCTCCTTCATCCCCAACGAAGATCAGGGCCAGGTACGCGGTTATTTCACGCTTCCGGAGGGGGCAAGCCTGGAACGAACCGAGGCTGTGATGGAACGCATCCGCGAGGTGATTGCCGAAGAGCCTCTGATCCGCAGCGGCAATTTCTATGCCGGAAGCTCGTTCGGACAGAGCGGCGAGGACACAGGATCGTTCTATCTGCGCCTCACACCCCTGAAAGAACGCTCAGGACGGCAGAACAGCAGTGAGGCTGTGAAGCAGCGCCTGAACAGCGAACTGAGACGACGCATCACCGATGCTCAGGTGATAGTGACCACGCCGCCCACAGTGCGCGGTTTCAGCAGCGAATCGGGCCTGCAGATGGAATTGCTGGATCGCAGTAGCGGCCAGCTCAGCCTGCAGGATTTCGAGACCCAGGCCCAACAGTTCATCCTTGCTGCCCAGAATTCCGGACAGTTCCAGCGTGTCAGCACGCGCTTCGATGCAAGCTCACCACGATGGCGACTAGAGCTGGACCGTAGCCAGATGGCTGCTCTGGACGTACCGGTGGGTCCCACTCTCAGGGACATCGGAACCGCCATCGGAGGCCGTTTCATTGATGACACCTTCGCGGGAGGGGAAATCCGCAGCATCTATCTCCAACTGGAGGGAACAGATCGCAGCACGCCTGGAGATCTCACCAGCCTGATGGTGCGCAACCGCAGCGGCGATCTGGTCTCGGTGGCAAACGTTGCACGGCTTGTGCGTGATTCAGGAGCGAATCGAATCACCCACTACAACCAGAACCGATCGATCAGCATCACTGCCGTCACAGCGGATGGGATCAGCAGCGGCCAGGCCATCGATCTCCTGCAGACGATCAGTGATCAGACCGGAGGCAACAACCTTGGTCTCGCCTTCACCGGTCTTGCCAGAGAGGAGACCCGGGCGGAATCCGTGTCCTGGGTGCTGTTCGGCCTTGGCGTCACGGTGGTGTATCTGTTGCTGGCGGGCCTCTATGAAAGCTTCGTGGACCCGCTGATCATTTTGCTCACAGTGCCGATGGCACTGCTGGGAGCACTGATCGGCCTGAAGCTGCGCGGTCTCACGCTCGACGTTTTCGCCCAGATGGGCCTGCTGGTGCTGGTGAGCCTGGCCGCGAAAAATGGGATCCTGATCGTTGAATTCGCGAATCAACGTCTCAGGCAAGGGGTCGTACTGATGGATGCGGTCGAGGAAGCAGCGATCAACAGGATGCGACCGATCCTGCTGACCGCGGTGACGTCGCTGGCCGGATTTCTGCCATTGCTGCTCGCCACAGGCACAGGCTCCGCCAGTCGCATCAGCATCGGCACTGTTGTGTTCAGCGGGCTGCTGGTGTCCACGCTGCTCTCACTGTTCATCGTGCCCGCAACCTATCTGCTGTTCAAGCGCTGGCGAGGAGTCGCCCCGGCCAGTCCGGAGCTAGACGGCTGATTTCAACAGGGCTCAAAGCGATCGTTCACGGCAGGGCCACCCCCTGGAGGGATCAGGCACGTGCCGCCCGACGACGAATCAGCTGCTGACTCCCTAGTCGCGATCGAAGCGAACGTCGGAGGAGCGAACGCCGGCAGAGGTGTAACACGCTCAGCGATTTGCTCATCCGCCTCAAGCTGAGCCAGATTGATTCGCTCTCTTGGCAGGATCTGCAAGGTGAGGTTGTAGCCGGCCGCAACGCCAACCAGCAGAACAACGAGCTCCAGTCTTGGGGGGAGCGAAGGCAACGACATCCAGAACTCAACCAATCCGAGGAAGGTTCAGTAGACGTGAACAACGGGATCAAAACGTGACTGAGATGGATCGAAGTCATGACGCTTTGCATACGAAGACGCGATGCACAGATTTGTAAGGTGTGTGCTCCCTGAAGCGCTGAGACGTCACGGCATGCTGAGCAGCGCAACGAATCGCCAATCGTCATCTGCCCAGGCTCAGTATTTCTCCTACGGCGAAGCGGCCAATCCGATTCGCAGCGGATTGACGGGCGCCGTTCCTTATCGCTCCTTCTCCCCGGCTTTCTTTTCCCAAAACGGCAGTGCCGTGATGCCTCTTGATCTGAGCGCAGAACTGCAGTGCAGTGGCCCTGCCACCGGCCCCTCGTTATGCGCCAACTTCATCCGACTGGATGGCGACGCTCTGCGCACTGCCGCTGAGGCAACAAGCCAGTTGTTCTTCGTGGCCGATGGCCAGGGGGACACTGAAGCTTGCGGCAAACACTTCCAGTGGTGCAAAGGCGACATGCTCGTTCTGCCCGCCGGAGGAGACGCTATTCACAGCTGCTCTGGCAAAGCCGCTCTCTACTGGGTGCACGACGCACCACTGCTGCGTTTTCTGGGTGTGACTCCCAATGAAGCCCGTTTTGAGCCGACGTTTTACAGCCATTGCGACAGTCAGGGGCGACTGGCTGAGATCGCGGCAAGCCCCAGCGGCGCCCGTGCCAACCGGGTGAGCGTGCTGCTGGGCAACTCAGCGTTTCCCCAAACAAGAACGGTCAGCCACACCCTTTGGGCCATGCTTGGCATTCTTCCTGCGGGGCAGGAGCAGAAGCCCCATCGCCACCAATCGATCGCCCTGGATTTTGCTGTGGACTGCAAGCCCGGTTGCTACACCCTGATTGGCACTGAGCTCGACGATCAGGGAAAAATCCGTAACCCGCACAGGGAGGATTGGGCAGCTGGTGCCGCTTTTGTGACTCCACCGGGGTACTGGCATTCCCACCACAACGAGTCAGGTGCGGATGCCTATGTGCTGCCGATTCAGGACGCAGGACTGCATACCTATCTGCGAACGCTCGACATTCTTTTCAGCGGCTGATCAACGGCTGAATTGATCTGCACCATTCAGGTTCAGTCAACAAAAAACCCCTGCCAGAGAAGCTGGACAGGGGTGAAATGAAGGTTGCCCTCTGGTCAGGGCTTGTCCGGATTGATCAGCCGAACTTGCCGGATGTCGATGCGATCAGGAAGGCGGCGTACGTGAGGATGTAGCCAATCGTGAAGTGGGCGAGACCGACAACACGAGCCTGAACGATGGACAGAGCCACTGGCTTGTCACGCCAGCCAACAAGGTTGGCAAGCGGTGTGCGCTGATGAGCCCAAACGATGGTCTCGATCAGCTCCTGCCAGTAACCGCGCCAGGAGATCAGGAACATGAATCCAGTCGCCCAGACGAGGTGGCCGAACAGGAACATCCAGGCCCAGACGGCGAGGTTGTTGCTGCCGAACGGGTTGTAACCGTTGATCAGCTGGGAGGAGTTCAGCCAGAGGTAGTCGCGGAACCAACCCATCAGGTAGGTGCTGGACTCATTGAACTGAGCCACGTTGCCCTGCCAGATGGCCAGATGCTTCCAATGCCAGTAGAAGGTGACCCAACCGATTGTGTTCAGGGCCCAGAAGACGGCCAGATAGAAGGCGTCCCAGGCAGAGATGTCACAAGTGCCGCCACGGCCAGGACCGTCGCAGGGGAAGGAGTAACCGAAGTCCTTCTTGTCTGGCATCAGCTTGGAGCCACGGGCATCCAGAGCGCCTTTGACCAGGATCAGAGTGGTGGTGTGCAGTCCCAGTGCGATGGCGTGGTGAACCATGAAGTCACCAGGGCCGATCGGCAGAAACACATCGGTGTTGCCGTTGATGGCATCCATCCACCCACCCATATAGGCAGCGTTGGCATTGGCGGCAGCACCAGCTGAATTGGAAAGCAGCACGTCGAAACCGTAGATCGCCTTACCGGAAGCGGCTTGAACGAACTGGGCAAAGACCGGCTCAACCAGGATCTGCTTCTCAGGTGTTCCGAACGCCACAACAACGTCGTTGTGAACGTAAAGACCGAGCGTATGGAAGCCAAGGAAGAGTGTGATCCAGCTCAGGTGACTGATGATCGCCTCCTTGTGCTCAAGCATCCGTGCCAGGACGTTGTCCTTATTGGCTTCGGGGTCATAGTCACGGATGAAGAAGATCGCTCCGTGGGCGAAGGCACCGCACATCAGGAAGATGGCGATGTACTGGTGGTGCGTGTACAGAGCAGCCTGTGTCGTGTAGGCCTTCGCGATGAAGGCATACGACGGCATGGCATACATATGTTGCGCCACCAACGAGGTGACCACACCCAGCGAGGCAAGAGCCAGACCGAGCTGCATGTGAAGGCTGTTGTTCAAGGTGTCGTAAAGACCCTTGTGGCCAGCACCCAGATCGCCGGGAGTGCCCTTGGGAGGATTGTGAGCTTCGAGGATTTCCTTGATGGAATGTCCGATGCCGAAGTTGGTCCTGTACATGTGACCAGCGATCACAAACAGGCAACCGATCGCCAGGTGGTGATGGGCGATGTCAGTGAGCCAGAGAGCTTCAGTCTGTGGATGGAAGCCACCGAGGAAGGTGAGAATCGCAGTGCCGGAACCTTCGGCTGTACCGAAGATTTGACCCGCGGAATCCGGATTCTGTGCATAAACACCCCAGTTGCCGGTGAAGAAAGGTCCCAGACCGGCGGGGTGAGGCATCACGCTCAGGAAGTTGTCCCAGCCAACGTGCTGACCCCTGGATTCAGGAATCGCCACGTGCACGAGGTGTCCGGTCCAGGCGATGGAGCTGAAACCGAAAAGGACAGCCAGGTGGTGGTTCAGACGTGACTCAGCATTCTTGAACCATGCGAGTGACGGGCGGAACTTGGGCTGCAGGTGCAGCCAACCGGCGAAGAGTGCCCAGGCCGACAGGATCATCATGAAGATGGAACCCTGATACAGCTCGGCATTTTTCGTCATGCCGATTGTGTAGAACCAGTGGTACAGGCCTGAATAGGCGATGTTCACCGGCGATGTGGCTCCCGCTTGGGTGAAGGCTGTGATGGCGCCCTGACCGAAATGGGGATCCCAGATTGCGTGAGCGATGGGCTTCACGTGCAGAGGGTCGGCGACCCACTGTTCAAAGTTGCCCTGCCAGGCGATATGGAACAGGTTTCCCGAAACCCAAAGACCAATGATGGCGAGATGCCCGAAATGGGTGGAGAAGAGCTTTTGGTAAAGCCTCTCCTCCGTCATTCCGTCATGGCTCTCGAAGTCGTGAGCCGTGGCGATCCCGTACCAGATGCGGCGGGTTGTCGGGTCCTGTGCCAGACCCTGGCTGAACGAAGGAAATTTCGTTGCCATTAGAGGGAAAGTTCAGGAAAGGTCAGCCGCCCACCACAAGGATGTGGGCGTGGAAGAAGGACCAGGTGACTGTGATGCCGCCCAGAAGATAGTGAGCAACACCGACAGCACGGCCCTGGATGATGGACAGCGCACGAGGCTGGATGCCAGGGGCCACCTTCAGCTTGTTATGAGCCCAGACGATGGACTCAATCAGCTCCTGCCAGTAGCCGCGGCCACTGAAGAGGAACATCAGGCTGAAAGCCCAGATGAAGTGGCCACCCAGGAACATGATCCCGTAACCGGCTGTGTTGGAGCCGTAGCTGTTGATCACCTGTACGGCCTGAGCCCACAGGAAATCACGCAACCAGCCGTTGATGGTGATGGCGCTGTTGGCGAAGTTGCCGTTGGTGAGGTACTGGACTGAGCCGTCAGGCCTCACCGCACCCCATACGTCGCTCTGCATTTTCCAGGAGAAGTGGAAAATGACGATCGACAGGGAGTTGTACATCCAGAACAGACCCAGGAAGACATGGTCCCAAGCAGACACCTGGCAGGTGCCGCCGCGACCGGGGCCATCGCAGGAGAAGCGGAAGCCAAGGTTGGCTTTGTCTGGAATCAGACGGGAGTTACGGGCGTAAAGAACACCCTTGAGCAGGATCAGCACCGTCACGTGAATCGTGAAGGCGTGAATGTGGTGGACCATGAAGTCCGCCGTGCCCAGCGGAATCGGAGCCGCCGCGACCTTGCCGCCAACGGCAACAACGGAACCGTTGAACACTTCACTGACGCCAGCAAGCGCGTTGGGAGCGGTGCTGCCGGCTGCTGCGGCATGCAGACCCTGGATCCACTGAGCGAAGACAGGCTTCAGTTGAATCGCGGAATCACTGAACATGTCCTGAGGGCGACCCAGAGCACGCATCGTGTCGTTGTGGATGTACAGGCCGAAGCTGTGGAAGCCAAGCCAGATGCACACCCAGTTGAGGTGGCTGATCAGAGCGTCACGGGCCTTGAGCACCCTGTCCAGCACGTTGTCCACGTGCTTGGCGGGGTCGTAATCACGAATCATCGCGATGGCGGCGTGAGCTGAGGCACCGACGATCAGGAAGCCACCGATCCACATGTGATGGGTGAACAAGCCGATTTGAGTCGGATAGTCAATCGACATGTACGGATAAGGAGGCATCGCGTACATGTGCTGAGCAACGATGATGCTCAGTGAGCCGAGCATTGCAAGGTTCAGAGCCAGCTGAGCATGCCAGCTGTTGATCATGAACTCGAACAGGCCGTCATGGCCCTTCGTTGCAGGGAAAAGCAGGGGATCACCTTTCTGACCCTCGAGGATCTCCTTGATGGAGTGCCCGATACCCCAGTTGGTCCGGTACATGTGTCCGGCCACGATGAACAGCACCGCGATGGCCAGATGGTGATGAGCGATATCGGTCATCCACATGCTTCCGGTCACAGGATTGATTCCACCCTTGAAGGTGAGGAAATCGCTGTATGCAGCCCAGTTGCCGTTGAAGAAAGCACCGATGCCGGCACTGAATCCCGGGTAGAGCTGAGCGAGCAGATCCTGATTGAGGAATTCGTGGGGGAGAGGAATATCTGCCACGGAAGCGATGGTCTTGCCGTTCAACACCAGCGGCTGGCCGGCGTCGATGGCATCCATCAACTTGGTGGTGGGCAGGGAGACATGCAGCAGGTGACCGGTCCAGGACAGTGAGCCCAGGCCAAGCAGACCAGCCAGGTGGTGGTTGAGCATCGACTCAACGTTCTGGAACCACTCAAGCTTCGGAGCTGCCTTGTGGTAGTGGAAAACGCCTGCATTCAGCATCAGGCCGGCCATCACCAGAGCACCGATGGCCAGAGACATCAATTGAGTCTCATTGGTGATGCCCCAGGCTCTCCAGACATGGAAGAGACCGGAGGTGATCTGGATGCCCTGGAAACCGGCACCCATGTCGCCGTTGAGGATTTCCTGGCCGAAAACCGACCAAACCACCTGAGCGCTTGGCTTTACATGGGTGGGATCGGCGAGCCAGCCGGAGAAATTGGAGAAGTGGGCGCCATGGAAAAAGGCACCACTCAGCCAGATGAAGATCACGGCCAGATGGCCGAAGTGAGCACTAAAGATCTTCCGAGAGACCTCCTCAAGGTCACTCGTGTGGCTGTCGAAATCGTGAGCGTTGGCGTGGAGATTCCAAACCCAGGTGGTGGTTTTGGGACCTTTCGCGAGAGCTCTGTCGAAATGTCCGGGCTTTCCGAACAATTCGAAGGTCGCTGGATTGTCGACCTTCTCGACTTGAGTCTTCGCGGTGCTCCCACGCTCTGGTGGGCTGATGGTCATCGAGTCGTTCCTCGAGGGACGGGATCGAGGTGGTGGGACACCCCTCCGGAAATCCGAAGGATTACCGGGGCCCCGGGCGCGGATCAGCAAGCTTTTCCGTGGCCGGGCGCCAGTGGTATTCAGAGTAATGAACCCTGTCTCTCACTGGAGCTAGGGCCCCAATGAGGGGACCGCTGGCGAAAGCATAGGAGGGGAAGCGGGCATCACACGACAGGGAGTTACAAAGATTCAATCCGGCCGCGGGCCTGTCCAGACCTGGAATCTGCATCAGCTCGAGCATCAGCGAGGAGGCCCCGATTAGGCACGTAAAGCAACACAAACAGGCGACACATATCAACCTATTTAATGCAAATCATTCCCAATAGTGCATCGCTTCCATCGGTGCCCAGAATGGGTCGACTCAAGCTTTGCCCCATGGCGGCATCAGGCAGGACGTACCACTTTCATCACTGGCTTCAGGCTCTGCTTGCCCTTTGGATCATGGTGCTCCCCGCCGCAGCCGCGCAGGCCTGGCCCTGGGGAGCAGACGGCTCAGTCAATGGAGAACGCTCTGCAGAGATCATCAGTGTTACTTCCCCTTCCGGGCGACTTCAGGAAGTCAGTCCCCCGGGCGCTGTTCAGCAACTGCAAGCAGCTCTCAGCAGCCATTCTCCCCACCTCGAACTGATCAGGCCCTCGGATGGCACTCTGCTGAAAACCGGTGAGGTGGATCTCACGTTGCGGATCCAGGATTGGCCGTTGGCCGAGGATCCACAACTGGGCCTTGGAGCCCATGTGGCCCTGCAGATCGACGACGATCCGCCACTGCGTTTCGGGCACGCCGATCACGATCGACTGCAGATCACGCTTCCCGATCTCAGCCCGGGAAGTCATCGGTTTACGGCCTATGCCGCCATGCCTTGGGGTGAAGCCGTGAAATCTCAGGGCGCCAGCCTCCAGTGGAGACTGGATCTCCTGCAGAAGCTCTCAGGAACTCAGCCGGCTCAGGATGCTCCCTGGCTTGCCGTGGTCAGCCCCTCGGACCTCAGCAACGGTGATCCTTTGTTGATCGACTGGCTGATCTGGAACGCCCCGCTGCAGAACCTGCGGGAGGGTGATGGCCGCTGGAGGCTGAGGATCAGCGTGAATGGCGACAGCTTTCTGGTCGACCGCCAGGAGGCCCTTTGGCTGAGGGCTTCAGGCATCGGTGCCGGCAGTGTTCAGATGGAACTGCTGGATGGTCTTGGTGATCCGATCACTCCGGTCTTCAACAATCAATTACGAGCCACCTCAGCGCGTCCAGACAACCGTCCCATCTGGATGCAGTCGAAGCTGAGCGATGAACAGATGGCGCGTCTGCTCGGCGTCGCCGGTCCTGAAACAGACCAGTCGCCTGAGCGAGACGCAACACCGCCGCAGACTGCGCTCAACCCTGTCTCTGAAACCGAAACCGAAATAGAGACTGCGACTGAGAGGTCGATCCAAAACCCTTCAGCACCGATCAACACATCGGAAGCACCAACGGTTGAGGATTCAGCCATTGAGGAGGAGCCAACGACTGAGGAGCCAGACAGGGAAGAACAATCCATGGATCCAAGCCCTCAGCAGATCGACTCCTCGCCTGCGGCGATCACCGCTGACGATGAGCTGTCAGTGCTGCCTGATCAGTCAGCTGCCGACACGGACGAACCGCTGGAGACCAACAAAGCCGAACAGGCTGCTCCCGAACAGAACATCAGGACGGCAGAACCGTCAGCCGAGCCTGAGAAGCTGCGGATCACCAGCAGCCTGGGAGGATCAGCCAGGGAGCTGTTGAACGAGGATGGCACCCAGCGCTGATTCACTGAGGCCGCTAGCCCTGAACGCTGTCAACACCACCTCCATCCAGCCGATGGGAGCGTCACTTGCACTGGGCCTGTCCAGGAGTGCATGGCCCCTGCTTCAGCAGCTGCAACAGGCAGGCCTGGCGGATCGGGTGGGGTTAACACCTCTGGCGGCGGCAGCACTGCAAACCACTCCCAGCGACTTGTTGGTCGCACCGGCTTCGCAACTCCTGAGCGAGCAGTGGCTGAGGGGTGGGCCCACGATCGTGATCGGAGCCATGGGTGCCGTCACACGTCTGATCGCACCGTTGCTGAGCGACAAGCAGCACGATCCTGCCGTGCTGGTGATGGATGCAAACGCTCAAAACATCGTGCCCCTGATTGGTGGGCATGCGGCAGGAGCGGAACAGCTGGCCCATGCACTGGCTTGCGCACTAGGCGGGCAGGTGGTGCTGACCGGTGATGCAGCGAGCCAGGAGCGGCTGGCTCTCGACACCTTCGGAGAAGCCTGGGGATGGGTGCGTGGCGGCACGCCGGAGGCCTGGCATGACCTCATGCTCTCCCAGGCCTCTGGACAACGTATCAATGTTGTTCAGCAAACAGGAACGGACCTGTGGCGCAGCAGTGCGGCCGGTCAACACTTCGGTGAGGCCGCCGACTCCGAACACGGGCCTGCGCTCGCCATCGGGCCGCGCTCCGACGGGGCTCCCTGTCGCTGGCACCCAGCCACGCTCTGGATCGGCATCGGCTGCGAACGCCTGAGCAGCCTTGCACTGATTCAACGAGCCGTGGATCGCTCTCTTCAGTCCGCAGGGCTGGCCCAGGCGGCCGTGGCAGGGATCAGCAGCATTGAAGCCAAAGGTGACGAGCCGGCCCTGCTGCAGTTCTGTGAGCATCGAGGTTGGCCATTGCGACTGTTCGGTGCCCCTGCCCTCGCCGATGTCGCCGTGCCCACGCCCTCTGAAGTGGTGAAGACGGAGATGGGCACAGCATCCGTTGCGGAAGCCTCGGCACTTCTGGCCTCCGGGGAACGCGCACAGCTGTTGCAGTCCAAGCGGATCTTCCATGCCGAGAGCGGCGAACAGGGTGCTGTGACGGTGGCGATCGCAGAGGCTGCCAATCCCTTCGCACCCGGCAAAGGAGAGCTGCATCTGGTCGGCAGTGGGCCGGGCTCACTGCAGCTGCTCACTGCCGACGCCCGCACAGCGCTCAGCCGCTGCGTCCTCTGGGTGGGATATGGCCTTTACCTGGATCTGCTTGAACCGCTACGTCACTGCGATCAGGTCCGATTGGACGGACAACTCACCCGTGAACGGGATCGCTGCTGGCAAGCACTGGATCTGGCCCGTCAGGGCGCCCGTGTGGCGCTGATCTCCTCAGGAGACAGCGGCATCTACGGCATGGCTGGGCTGGCGCTGGAGCTTTGGATGGACCTGCCTGAGACAGAACGTCCTCTTTTCCAGGTGCATCCTGGACTCTCCGCACTGCAGCTGGCTGCCGCCAGGGCAGGGGCACCACTGATGCACGACTTCTGCACGATCTCTCTCAGCGACCGGCTCACACCCTGGGAGGTGATCGAACGACGCATCGAGGCAGCTGCCTCCGGCGACTTTGTGGTTGCGATCTACAACCCTCGCTCCAAAGAACGCGACTGGCAGCTGACAAGGGCCCAGGAGATTCTGCTCGGCGCGCGTCCTGAGACAACTCCTGTGGTGATGGCACGCCAGCTTGGACGCAGCGACGAGCAGGTCAGCCTTCACAGCCTGGGCAACCTGCGGCCTGAAGACGTGGACATGCTTACGGTGTTGGTTATTGGAAACAGCAGCAGCCGCGTTCAGGACGGCCGCATGGTGACCCCCAGGGGTTACCCGGGTGCCGCCCTGAACTGAACACGACCTAGTGCAGTCGGGATGACAGGATTCGAACCTGCGGCCCCTTCGTCCCGAACGAAGTGCGCTACCAAGCTGCGCCACATCCCGATGGCCCGACTGTAGAAGATGACCTCAGTTCTGAAACCTGACTGGTTGCGCGTCAAAGCCCCTCAGCGGGAACGCATCGGAGCTGTTGCCGACCTGCTCCTTGACCTCAAGCTCAACACGGTCTGCCAGGAAGCCAGTTGTCCGAATATCGGTGAATGCTTCGCCGGGGGAACCGCCACATTTCTGATCATGGGGCCGGGCTGCACGCGTGCTTGTCCCTACTGCGACATCGACTTCGACAAGAGCGTTCGAGCGCTGGACCCCACCGAACCGGAGCGTCTTGGCGAGGCGGTATCGCGACTGAAACTGAAGCATGTGGTGATCACCTCGGTGAACCGCGACGATCTAAGCGATGGAGGAGCGAGCCAGTTCGTTGCCTGCATTGAGCAGGTGAAACAACGCTCTCCCTTCACCACAATCGAATTGCTGATCCCCGACCTTTGCGGCAACTGGGGTGCACTGGAAACGGTGATGAACGCCGCACCGCACGTGCTCAACCACAACATCGAAACCGTTCCACGCCTTTACAGACGAGCCAGACCTCAGGGCAAATATGAACGCTCTCTGGAACTGCTGAAACGGGTGAGGGACGGATGGCCCAGGTCGTACAGCAAATCCGGTCTGATGGTGGGTCTCGGAGAAAACGATGAGGAGGTGATCGGAGTGTTGCGCGACTTGCGCGCCCACCGCGTCGACATTGTGACCATCGGCCAGTACCTCTCTCCCGGCCCGAGACACTTGCCTGTGAACCGCTTTGTGACTCCGGAACAGTTCGACCGTTATCGGCGCATCGGAGAAGAAGAGCTGGGCTGCCTGCAGGTGGTGAGCAGTCCACTGACACGCAGCAGCTATCACGCCGGCGAAGTGCAGCGGCTGATGATCAGCCACCCCCGCTGACGATCAGAGCTCCTCGCCGCCGATCTGGATCCATTGCTGCAACTGCCAGTTCACCAGCCCGGACTGAATCATGGGATCGGCTTGAACCCAGCGGTGGGCGTCTTCAAAGCTGCTGGCTTCAAAGATCAAAAGTCCACCACCGCCGGGCCGCTGCTCACCATCCACCAGATAACCGCTGTGGATGCGACGTCCACTGTTGCAATGGAACATCACCCATTGGCGATGAGCCTCAAGGTGAAGCCGCTTCTGCTCAATGGGCAGGGCGGCTGTCTCCGGGGTGAAGGTTTCGGTCTTGATGAACCAGGGCACGGTGTGAGAAATCGATCAGGCAGCAACCGCCTGTTTGTCCGCAAGCCCCATGGCAGCCCTTTCGCTGGGTGGAACCAGAACCTTGAAACGACTCCTTGCCGCAGACCAGTCAGAGAGAAGATCCGAGGCTTTCTCACTGCCGGTGGCCGCGACGTGAAGCTCAAGCAGACCCTTGAGCGTGGACTCCTGCTCAGATGTGGTGATGGAGCACACATCCACGATCTCCGGGTTCACGCGTGGAGTGACCCGGTCACCCTCATCCAGAAGGAACGTGACGCCGCCGGTCATCCCAGCGCCAACATTGCGGCCAGTGCTGCCAAGCACCACCACCACACCACCAGTCATGTATTCACAGCAATGGTCACCTGCACCTTCAACCACCGTGCGGGCACCGCTGTTACGCACACCGAAACGCTCACCGGCACGCCCATGGGCGAACAGCTCACCTCCGGTTGCTCCATACAGGCAGGTGTTCCCGAGAATCACCTGCTCACCGGGATTCGCAGTGGAATCCGATGGCACAAGCGTGATGCGACCGCTGTTCATACCCTTGCCGACGTAGTCGTTGGCTTCCCCTTCAAGGCGCACATTCATGCCCTGAACGAGAAAGGCCCCGAAGCTTTGACCAGCAGCTCCACGAAAGGTGAGATCGAGCTTGCCCAAGAAGCCACGATTGCCGTACCGCTGGGCAATCTCACCGGCCAGACGGGCGCAGACGCTCCGATCGGTGTTGATGATCTCAACAGTGCGGCGGATGGATCGCTGATGTTCAATGGCCCCCATCAGCTCGGGGTCGGCCAACATCTGGTCTTCGAGAATCAGCCCATTGCCGTGGGCTTCAGCACTGTGGGTCAGCCATGAACGATCTTCAGAACCACTGATCGGTGCCAGCAGGCTGGAAAGATCCACGCACCTGGTTTTGGCCAGCGAAACCCCTCTGGGATTGAGGAGGTCGCTGCGACCGATGAGATCCTCCAGTCGGGCCACCCCCAGCAGACTCATCAGCTGACGCACCTCTTCAGCGACGTACCAGAAAAAATTCACGACGTGCTCAGGCACTCCCGTGAAGCGCTGACGCAGGTTCTCCTTCTGTGTCGCCACACCAACCGGGCAGCTGTTGAGGTGACAAACACGAGCCATCACGCAGCCTTCGGCGATCATGGCGATCGAACCAAAGCCATATTCCTCAGCGCCGAGCAGAGCAGCGATCACCACATCCCAGCCGGTCTTGAGACCGCCATCGGCTCTCAGCAGAACTCTGTCGCGAAGACCGTTCTCAAGCAGGGCGCGATGCACTTCTGTAAGGCCCAGTTCCCAGGGCCCACCCGCGTGCTTGATCGAACTCAGCGGGGAAGCACCTGTGCCTCCGTCGTGGCCGGAGATTTGGATCACGTCCGCGTTGGCCTTGGCCACGCCGGCAGCGATGGTGCCGATGCCGATCTCGGCGACCAATTTGACGCTGACCGGCGCCGCAGGATGCACCTGATGCAGGTCATGGATCAGCTGAGCCAGATCTTCGATCGAATAGATGTCGTGATGAGGTGGCGGTGAAATCAAAGCGACACCAGGCTTGCTGTTGCGAAGCCAGGCGATGTACTTGTCCACTTTCGGACCGGGGAGCTGGCCTCCTTCGCCAGGCTTGGCACCCTGAGCCACCTTGATTTCCAGCTGTTTCCCGCTCCTGAGATATTCAGCCGTCACACCGAAGCGTCCTGAGGCGATCTGCTTGATCGCAGAGCAGGCGGTATCGCCGTTCTGAAGCCCGCCGATGCTGGGGAAAGCGACGGACCGGCCATCGTCATCCACATCGCTCAACACCTGGAAGCGGGCAGGATCTTCACCACCTTCACCGCTGTTGCTCTTGCCGCCGATGCGGTTCATGGCCACCGCCAGCACCTCGTGCGCTTCACGGGAAAGAGCTCCGAGGCTCATACCGCCGGTACAGAAACGGGTGCAGATGCTTTCCGCGCTCTCCACCTGATCCAGGGGCAGCGGCGTGGACGCGACCTTGAACTCCAGCAGGTCCCGCAGCGCCATCACCGGACGGTTCTCCAGCAAGGTCTTGTATGTGGAGAAATGGTCATAGCCGGGACCCTGTGCCAGAGCCTTGTGCAAGGCCTTGGAGAGTTCAGGGTTGTTGCGGTGATACTCCGCACCGTTGCGGTATTGCACGAAACCCATGAACTCGAGCTTGCTGCGGTTCAGCTCGGGGAAGGCCTTGGCGTGCATCGAAAGTGTTTCGTTCGCCAGTTCCCCAAGGGTCATGCCGGCAACCCGGCTGGTCGTTCCGCTGAAAGCGGTCTCGATCACATCAGCACCCAGCCCGATCGCCTCGAAGATCTGAGCACCGTGGTAACTGGCCAGAAGCGAAATGCCGATCTTGGACAGAATTTTTCTGAGGCCGTTTTCCAGAGAGAGGCGCACATTGGCCTGAACCTGATCAGCACTGAGATCGGGAAGCTTTCCCTGCTCAATCCGTTTTCTGGTTTTGGGGTGTTGCAGCCAGTGGCGGGTGGTCTCCCAGGTCAGCCATGGACAAACGGCACTGGCGCCGTAGCCGATCAGGCAGGCCATGTGATGGGTGCTCCAGCACTGAGCCGTGTCCACCACAAGGGAGCAGCGCAGTCTCAACTTGCGGCGAAGCAGATGATGGTGGACGGAGCCAACGGCGAGAAGTGCCGGCATCGCCACCGTGGTGGCAGTCAGTGGTGTGGGCTCAGCGTTGGCATCAACGCGGTCGGAGAGCACCAGAACCTGAGCCCCATCGTGCACGGCTTGCTCAGCGGCCTGGCACAGGGCATCAAGAACAGCTTGAAATCCACCGGTGCAGGATTCAACCGCCACCTGGGTCGACAAGAACTGAACCGGAAGACCCTGCTGGCGAATCTCTTCCAGCTCGGCCTCGTTGAGAACCGGAGTGTCGAGGTGAATCACCGAAGCGGCTTCCGCCTGAGGTTTCAGGGCCGGACGACGCTCACCGAGATGCATCTCCAGGCTCATCACCAGTTGCTCCCGCAGAGGATCGATCGGTGGATTTGTGACCTGCGCGAAACGCTGCTTGAAATAGTCGTAGAGCAAATGGGGCTTGTCCGAGAGCACCGCCAGTGGGATGTCATCCCCCATGCAGAAGGTGGGCTCCTTCCCTAAGGAGGCCATATCGCCGATGATCAGATCGAAATCCTCTGCGGTGAAGCCCATGGCGGTCTGCAGTCTCAGCAGATCGAGTTCTCCGACCTGCTGAGACTGAGTCCACGGTTGCGGACGCACATTGCGGCGGTGTTGCTGCAGCCAATCGCCATAGGGGAAACGTGCAGCGGCATCTTCCTTGACCAACCAGTTATCGAGGAGCTGACCGGTCTGCAGATCCACCGCCAGCATCTGGCCTGGGCCGAGCCTGCCCTTCTGAACCACGGTCTTGCTGCTGAGATCGACCACACCGGTCTCCGATCCCATGATCACGAAGCCATCCTCCGTGGAGCACCAGCGAGCCGGGCGCAGGCCATTGCGGTCCAGGGTGGCTCCAACACGCTTGCCGTCAGCGAACACCAGCAGTGCCGGGCCGTCCCAGGGCTCCTGGATGCCAGCGTTGAATTCGTACATGGCCGTCACATCAGGACGACTGTCGAGGTCCGGCTGGTTACGGAATGCTTCAGGGACCAGGGTGATCAGGCTGTCGGTGACGGAACGACCACTGCGCACCATCAGCTCAAGGGTGGCGTCGAGGTTGGCTGAATCGCTGAAAGCTGGATTCACAACAGGGTTGAGATCGTCCGCGGCTTCTCCCCAGACACCGGCGAGGCTGGCTTCAGAGGCCTTCGCCCAGTTGAGATTGCCCAGCAGCGTGTTGATCTCACCGTTGTGCCCCAACAACCGCATCGGCTGGGCCAGGGGCCAGCGGGGGAGGGTGTTCGTGCTGAAGCGCCGGTGATACACCGCAAAGCTCACTTCAAAGCGGGAATCCCGCAGATCGGCGTAGTACTGAGCAAGCACTTCCGATCGCACCATGCCCTTGTAGACGACGGTTCGGCTGCTCAGAGAAGCCACATAGAAATCACGGGAGCCCTCAACACCCCACGCTTCCCTGGCCCTAGCGCCAACACGGCGCCGAAGACGCAGGAGAAGTGCATCAAAGGCATCACCTTCAGCATCCCCCGTGACCAACCACTGCTCAATCACTGGAGCGGTTTCACGGGCAAGAGGCCCAAGCACTGCTGCATCGACAGGCACCTCGCGCCAACCGGCGAACTGCAGACCAAGCGCAACGGCTTCCGCTTCAAAAAACTGGCGAGCCTGCTGGCGACGTTCAGCGTCTGTGGGCAGGAACATCATTCCCAGCCCTTTGGCATCAGCGGCTTCCGGCCAAATCGCCCGGAGGTATGACCATGGAATTTCACACAAAATTCCCGCACCATCTCCGGAGTCCGAGTCACCCCCACAACCACCACGGTGTTCCATGCAACCGAGGCCACGCAGGGCCTGCTTCAGCACCCAATGGCTGGGATGCCCCTGCATTTGCGCAAGAAATCCCACTCCACAGGCGTCCTTCTCACCGGCCACCGCCTGGGGCGCAGCGCTGTCGCTGTAAGGCCAGGAGGAGCCGGTGAGGTGAGTCATGACCTGGATAGGAGTCGGGCTGAACCCGTTCTGGATGCAACATCCATCACGGTGCAATTTCGATCCTAAGGATTGGCCACCCCGGCTAGCGTCAGCGCATGTTCCTGTCGCCTCCTCCGCCAGTCCCGGTTGCCGAAGTGCGCACAGCTGACCGGGTGATCGGCAGCGAAGTGAAGATCGGAGGACTTGCCTCCAAGGGGTCTTGGCAGTGGGTAGGAAACGACCAACACTCACCAATCCAGCTCTGGATTCCCCTGGATGTGCTGATCGGTCGACTCGGCTTCCAGCGGGTTAACGGTGAAGGAGGGGAAGCACTGGAGTGGTTTGGCCAACGCGTCCCTTTACAAACGCTGACCAAGCGCTCTCTGGACGATGAGGTGGCCATTGACGCAGCGCCTTGGTTCAAGCGATTGAATGTCGTCACCAGCCATCGACAGGGTGTTCTGTCGATCTCACTGAAAGCACCGAGGGTTCAGAAGCTGCGTCAGGGCCGCGGCAGCACTGCGGGGCGGCTGGTCCTCGATCTCAGTGGACCTGCGCTGGTGCAACGGCAGAACGACGACCTGTTGCTCGGGGTTTCGATCTCTGCCGCTCAGGACGCCAAGTTGCGCGCCATCGGCCTGAAGACCAAACGCGAAAGGCAGGGCTTGCGACTCGAGGGAAGTGCCGATCGTCCGACGCTCACCCTGGCGACACCCTGGCGGATTGTGATTGATGGAGTGAGCAGCTCCCGCACCAGCCGAGTTCGTTCCTCGGGGAATGCATTGCAGTCGGCTCTGCTCAATCCAGAGATCCAGGCGGCGCGCCGCGAGGGACTTGTGCTGGACGCCCGCACGTTTCGAGTGGGGGTGAAGCCGGTGAAGATTTACAGGGCAGGTGTCCCCTTCAACAGCAAATCGCTCGAACTGAGGCCACTTGCGGCTCGCGGGGCACAAACCGGGATTCGATTTCTCAGCCAACTGGCCCAGCCTGAACAGGCCTTGTTGGCCGTGAATGGGGGGTTCTTCAACCGGGTTCGTCAGCTCCCCCTGGGCGCCCTGCGTGTCGATGGGACCTGGCTTTCGGGACCGATTCTCAACAGGGGGGCAATCGGCTGGACAACAGGTCACAAGCTTCTGTTCAACCGACTGCGCCTCGACCAATCCATGCAGGTCAATGGAGGCCGTCGCTGGGGCCTGGGGTTTCTCAACAGTGGCTATGTGCAGCGAGGCTTGAGTCGCTACACCCGGGCATGGGGGCCGCTTTACAAGGCCCTGAGCGGCGAGGAGAAGGCCATCACCGTGAAGGATGGCGTCACCATCGATGTCCACAATCGCGCCGAATTGAGCCGGGGAGTCCCTCTGACACCCGGAGCCTCCCTGATCGTGTCGCGGGCTGGAGCACCGCTTCCCGCTCAACCCGGTGATCGCGTCAGCATCAGCCTGCGGCCGTCCAGTCCAGTCGGTGAGCAACCGCAAGTGCTGGCTGGAGGACCACTGCTGCTGAAAAATGGTCAGGTTGTGCTGCGCGGTCGTCAGGAAGGTTTCAGTGCCGGATTCCTGTCACTTGCCGCTCCGCGAACGGTCGTCGCCCAGGACCGCAGTCGTGTGTGGCTGATGACACTCGAGGGCACTTCAGGCAGTGATCCCACGCTGCTGGAAACGACGCTGGCTCTTCAGCAGCTGGGCATGCTCGATGCCCTCAACCTTGACGGTGGGAGCTCCACGACGCTGCTAGCCGCCAATCGAACCCTGATGACCGGACGCGGCGTGACGCCAAGGGTTCAGAACGGTCTTGGGCTTGTTCGCCGCTGAACAACGGCTGGCACAGTGGACTCCCTTCTGAGCATCGGGCCATGGGCGCCACGCTGCAAATCACCGCAACTGCAGCCGCCGAACTGGGGCGACAGGCCTCTGTTGCAGGCACCCCCGGAGTGATGCATCTGGATCTCACGACAGGGCACTGTGAGAACAATGTCATCCGCCTGCAGCCAGGCAGTCTCAGTGGAACACCCGCCGCCCGAGCCGAGGGAGTCACCCTGCATGTTCCCGATGCCCAGCACGCGTTGCTGGAGGGTCTGACACTGGATTATCGAAGCGATATCAGTGGTGGAGGCTTTCTGATCCTGAGCAGCGGTGCAGTGCGTTGCTGCGCCTGCGGAAGCGCTTTCAGCCGTGTTTGATCAGATCGGGCAGGTCGAACCGGTATTGTGATGGATTGTCGAACAGGTCGGATCTCCGGCCGCTACGCGACCGTCGATGCCAACCATTCAGCAACTGATCAGGACCGAGCGCCAGAGCTCAAAGGCGAAAACCAAATCGCCAGCTTTGAAAGCCTGCCCCGAACGCCGCGGTGTTTGCACCCGTGTGTACACGTCCACTCCCAAAAAGCCCAATTCGGCTTTACGCAAAGTGGCCCGTGTGCGCCTCACCTCCGGATTCGAGGTCACCGCCTACATCGGTGGAATCGGCCACAACCTGCAGGAGCACTCGGTTGTGCTGATCCGTGGCGGCCGCGTCAAGGATCTTCCTGGAGTGCGTTACCACATCATTCGCGGAACTCTTGACACCGCAGGCGTCAAGGACCGTCGTCAGTCCCGTTCGAAGTACGGCGCCAAGTCTCCGAAGGAATGATCGCCAACGATCCGCCTTCCGGATCGTGATCTGCCCATCACCTTCACCCTTCTCCGTTCCTTTTTCATTTGACAGTCCATGTCACGCCGTAACGCCGCCGTCAAGCGCCCGGTCCTCCCCGATCCCCAGTTCAACAACCGACTCGCCACCATGCTTGTGGCTCGGTTGATGAAGCATGGAAAGAAGTCCACCGCACAGAGAATTCTGTCCGATGCCTTCAGTCTGATCGGCGACCGCACCGGTGGCGACCCCATCGAGCTCTTCGAGACGGCAGTGAAAAACGCGACTCCTCTTGTGGAAGTTCGTGCCCGACGCGTCGGGGGTGCCACTTATCAGGTGCCGATGGAAGTCCGCCAGGAGCGCGGCACAGCCATGGCTCTGCGCTGGCTTGTGAGCTTCTCCCGTGCTCGCAACGGCCGCAGCATGGCTCAGAAACTTGCTGGTGAACTGATGGATGCTGCCAATGAAGCCGGCAGTGCCGTTCGCAAGCGCGAAGAAACCCACAAGATGGCAGAAGCCAACAAGGCTTTCGCCCACTACCGCTACTGATCCAACCCCGCCCTGAAGCCTCGATTGCTCAGGGCGGACCTGTAGGATCTCACCCGCCTTTTTACGCCCCACCCCGGAGTTTCCTGTGGCTCGCGCCTTTCCCCTGGAACGCGTCAGAAATATTGGTATCGCTGCCCACATTGATGCGGGCAAAACCACCACGACAGAACGGATTCTGTTCTATTCAGGCGTGGTTCACAAGATCGGTGAGGTGCACGATGGTGCAGCAGTGACCGACTGGATGGCCCAGGAGCGCGAGCGGGGCATCACCATCACCGCCGCGGCGATCTCCACCAGCTGGAAAGACCACCGGATCAACATCATTGATACCCCTGGTCACGTGGACTTCACCATCGAGGTGGAGCGCTCCATGCGCGTTCTCGATGGCGTGATCGCTGTGTTCTGCGCCGTTGGAGGCGTCCAGCCTCAGTCAGAAACCGTCTGGCGACAGGCCGACCGCTATTCCGTGCCCCGGATGGTGTTCGTCAACAAGATGGACCGCACCGGTGCCGACTTCCTCAAGGTCCACGGTCAGATCAAGGATCGCCTCAAAGCCAATGCCGTTCCGATTCAGCTGCCCATCGGCGCCGAAGGCGAGCTGAGCGGCATCATTGATCTTGTGGCCAACCAGGCACACATCTACAAAGATGACCTCGGCCAGAACATCGAAGTCACCGATGTTCCTGCTGACATGAAGGATCAGGTGGATGAGTGGCGCAACGTCCTGATGGAAACCGTTGCCGAGAACGACGAAAACCTGATCGAGAAATTCCTCGAAACCGGTGAGCTCTCCATTGATGAACTGAAGAACGGCATTCGTGAAGGCGTGCTGAAGCATGGTCTCGTGCCTGTGCTTTGTGGCTCCGCCTTCAAGAACAAAGGTGTGCAGCTTGTTCTCGACGCAGTTGTCGACTACCTGCCCGCCCCTGTTGACGTGCCCCCCATTCAGGGAGTGCTGCCCAACGGCAAGGAGGCCGTTCGTCCGTCCGACGACAAAGCCCCCTTCAGTGCTCTGGCCTTCAAGGTCATGGCTGATCCCTACGGCAAGCTCACCTTCGTTCGGATGTACTCCGGTGTGCTCGAGAAGGGCAGTTACGTGCTCAACTCCACCAAAGACAGCAAAGAGCGCATCTCCAGATTGGTGGTGCTGAAGGCCGACGACCGCGAAGAAGTCGATGCACTGCGCGCCGGCGATCTGGGTGCTGTTCTGGGTCTGAAGAACACAACGACAGGTGACACCCTGTGTTCCGTGGAAGACCCGATTGTTCTTGAGACACTGTTTGTTCCGGAACCGGTCATCTCGGTGGCAGTGGAGCCCAAGACGAAGGGCGACATGGAGAAACTCTCCAAAGCTCTTGTCTCACTGGCTGAAGAAGATCCCACCTTCCGGGTCAGAACTGATTCAGAAACTGGCCAGACCGTGATTGCCGGCATGGGAGAGCTCCATCTGGAGATCCTGGTCGACCGGATGCTTCGCGAATTCAAGGTGGAAGCCAACATCGGCGCTCCTCAGGTTTCCTATCGCGAAACCATTCGCGCCTCATCACGAGGCGAGGGCAAGTTCTCTCGTCAGACCGGTGGTAAGGGTCAGTACGGCCACGTCGTGATCGAAATGGAGCCGGGCGAACCCGAATCCGGCTTTGAATTCGTCAACAAGATTGTTGGCGGTGTCGTTCCCAAGGAATTCATCAAGCCCTCCGAAATGGGCATGAAGGAGACCTGTGAGTCCGGCGTGATCGCCGGATTCCCGATGATCGACGTCAAAGTCACCATGGTCGACGGTTCATATCACGATGTGGACTCGTCGGAAATGGCATTCAAGATTGCCGGTTCGATGGCCTTCAAGGATGCGGTCAAGAAGTGCAACCCAGTGCTTCTTGAGCCGATGATGAAGGTCGAGGTCGAGGTCCCCGAGGATTTCCTCGGCTCGATCATTGGCGACCTGTCCTCACGCAGGGGCCAGGTCGAAGGTCAGGCAATTGACGATGGCACGTCAAAGGTCTCGTCCAAGGTGCCCCTGGCCGAGATGTTCGGCTACGCCACCGAGCTCCGATCCATGACCCAGGGTCGGGGTATTTTCTCGATGGAATTCAGCCACTATGAGGATGTTCCTCGCAATGTGGCCGAGGCCATCATTTCCAAGAATCAGGGCAATTCCTGATCTCTACCCCCCCTTAATTCCACCCCCGATTCTTTAACCAAAATGGCACGCGAGAAGTTCGAAAGGAACAAGCCCCACGTCAACATCGGCACCATCGGCCACGTTGACCACGGCAAGACAACCCTCACCGCCGCGATCACCAACGTGCTCGCCAAAAAGGGACAGGCAGAGGTCCAGGACTATGCCGATATCGACGGAGCTCCTGAGGAGCGCGAGCGCGGCATCACCATCAACACCGCTCACGTTGAATACGAGACGGACTCTCGTCACTACGCCCACGTGGACTGCCCTGGCCACGCGGACTATGTGAAGAACATGATCACCGGTGCCGCTCAGATGGACGGCGCCATCCTCGTTTGTGCCGCGACCGACGGCCCCATGGCCCAGACCAAGGAGCACATCCTGCTGGCCAAGCAGGTGGGCGTGCCCGCCCTGGTGGTTGCGCTGAACAAGTGCGACATGGTCGATGACGAAGAGATCATCGAACTGGTGGAGATGGAGATCCGCGAACTGCTCTCCAGCTACGACTTCCCCGGCGACGATATCCCCGTGGTTCAGGTCTCCGGACTGAAGGCCATCGAAGGTGAGGCCGAATGGGAAGCCAAGATCGAAGAGCTGATGGCGGCTGTTGACTCCAACATTCCTGAGCCTGAGCGCGAAGTCGACAAGCCCTTCTTGATGGCTGTTGAGGATGTCTTCTCCATCACCGGCCGTGGCACCGTCGCGACAGGCCGTATCGAGCGCGGCATTGTCAAAGTTGGCGAAGAAGTTGAAATCGTCGGCATCAGAGAGCCTCGGAAAACCACCGTTACCGGTGTGGAAATGTTCCGCAAGCTGCTCGATGAGGGCATGGCCGGAGACAACGTGGGTCTGCTGCTCCGCGGCATTCAGAAGGAAGACATCGAGCGCGGCATGGTGCTCGTGAAGCCCGGCTCAATCACACCTCACACCAAGTTTGAGGGTCAGGTTTACGTTCTCAAAAAAGAAGAGGGCGGTCGCCATACACCGTTCTTCGCTGGCTACCGCCCGCAGTTCTACATCCGCACCACGGACGTGACCGGTCAGATCACCGCCTTCACCGCGGAAGATGGCAGCAACGTGGAAATGGTGATGCCCGGAGACAACATCCAGATGACTGGCGAACTGATCTGCCCAGTCGCCATGGAAATGGGCATGCGCTTTGCCATCCGTGAGGGTGGTCGCACCATCGGTGCAGGCGTTGTCTCCAAGATCATCGAGTGATCTCACCGCGATGATTGCAGGGATGGTCTGACCGCTGTCAGGCCATCCCCTAGCATTGACGAACGATCTGAACGCTGCCAAGACACGTTCAATCAGCACCTCGACAATCCACCTCTCGTGATCTCCCTAGGAGATTTCTTCGCGCTTCATGTCCACTGCAATTGCCCAGCAGAAGATCCGCATCCGTTTGAAGGCGTTTGACCGCCGCATGCTGGATCTGTCCTGCGACAAAATCATTGAAACCGCCGATAACACAGCAGCAACTGCCATCGGCCCCATTCCTCTTCCAACCAAGCGCAAGATCTACTGCGTGCTCCGCTCTCCTCACGTGGACAAGGATTCACGGGAACATTTCGAGACCCGCACTCATCGCCGCATCATTGATATCTACAGCCCTTCCGCGAAGACCATCGATGCTTTGATGAAACTCGATCTTCCCAGTGGCGTTGATATCGAGGTGAAGCTCTGAGCTGAGCACGCTCATTCGGTCAGCTGCCTAAGATTCGATTCCTCAGCAATTTCATGCGTGGCTGACCTGTCCGTCAGAGAACTCCCCCTATTTCCTCTGCCGGATGTCGTCCTGTTCCCCAGCGATGTCCTGCCGCTGCACATTTTTGAATCGCGTTATCGGATGATGCTGCAAAGCGTCCTTGAAACCGATCAACGTTTTGGCGTCGTTCGTTGGGATCCCCGCAGTCAAAGCATGGCCTCCATCGGCTGTTGTGCCGAAGTGATCCAGCATCAGACAGGCGAAGACGGTCGCAGCAACATCGTGACGCTTGGGCAACAGCGTTTCAGGGTGCTGAATGTGACCCGCGAGACCCCCTTCCGCACCGCGATGGTCAGCTGGATTGAGGATGAACCGGAAGGCGATCTCGATCAGCTCCATACCCTCAGTGAGTCCGTCACCAAAGCACTCAGAGATGTGGTCGAGCTGACAGGAAAGCTCACCGACTCGCCCACCGCACTGCCTGACGATCTGCCCGATCTTCCCAGGGAACTGTCGTTCTGGATCGGCGCTCACCTCGGTGGTCCGGTCGCCGATCAACAGCAGGAACTTCTGGAGCTCACAAGTACCCGGACACGGCTTGAACAGGAGTACGAAATGCTTGATGAAACCCGTCGCCAGCTGGCAGCACGCACCGTGCTGCGCGACACCCTTTCTTCCGCTGATTCCGGCAACGGTTGATGTCTCTCTTCACTGTCCTCACTCCGGCCGTCATCGGGCTTGCAGCCGCTGCGGGCGCCTACGCACTCTGGACTCGACGTAGTCGGACTTACCACTCCAGTGCAAGCGTCGCCTCTGCGTATGACGCCTGGACTGAAGATCGTCTGCTCGAGACCCTCTGGGGTGAGCACGTGCATCTCGGACATTACGGTGATCCTCCGCAGCGGAGGGATTTCCGCCGTGCCAAAGCCGATTTCGTGCACGAATTGGTGCATTGGAGTGGATTGGATCGTCTGCCTCCCGGCTCACGAGTGCTGGATGTGGGCTGCGGAATCGGCGGCAGCGCCAGGATTCTTGCCAGGGAGTACGGATTTGACGTCCTCGGGATCAGCATCAGTCCCGCACAGATCCAACGGGCCACAGATCTAACGCCGGACAATCTGTCCTGCCGCTTTGAAGTGATGGACGCACTGAACCTGAATCTTGCGGACGCTGCATTCGACGGCGTTTGGAGTGTGGAGGCAGGCCCGCACATGCCGGACAAGCAACGGTTCGCGGACGAACTGCTCAGGGTTCTGAAACCAGGTGGAGCTCTGGCTGTCGCCGATTGGAACCGGCGCGATCCTCGCGACGGCGCTCTGGATGCACGCGAGCGCTGGGTGATGCACCAGCTGCTGACTCAGTGGGCTCATCCCGAATTCGCCAGCATCCCAGGGTTCCAGAACAACCTGGAATGCAGCAGTCAGCGCAGGGGCCTGATTGACACAGACGACTGGACCAGGGCGACTCTTCCGTCTTGGAACGAATCGATCCTGGAAGGATTTCGCCGCCCCTCAGCGGTGCTCAGACTCGGCCCGCCCGCCTTGCTCCAGGGCCTGCGGGAAACGCCCACGATGATGTTGATGCGCTGGGCCTTCGCTCGGGGGATGATGCAGTTCGGTGTCTTCCGACTCGCCGCTGATTAGTTGAATTCGGAACTGGGATAAGCGCCGAAATCAGCCAGATGCTCACACAGAGGGCTCAGAGACGTCTGAAGTCTTGTCAGGACGGCATCCGCGCCAGAGGCTGGCAACTCCACATCCACAAAGAACACGTACTCACCTAATTCACGTTTCGACGGTCTCGACTCGATCCTGCTCATATTCAGGCCCAGGCCAGCAATCGCCTGCAGAGCTTCGATCAAGGCCCCAGGAGCATTGCGATGCAGAGAGAACGCCAGGCTGGCGAGCTGACCTCCGCGCAGACGCTCGCCGCGATGGAGCAGCAGGAAGCGCGTTCTGTTGCCCACAACATCATTCACCGGGAACGCCAGTTCCCCGAGACCCTGCAGTTCGCCGACGGACCGATCCGCAATCGCTGCTCTGAAACGGCTGCCCTTCACCATCCGTGCGGCTTCCGCAGTGGATGTGGTCGGCAATTGCAGCGCCTGCGGCAGATGGGTTGCCAGCCAGCCGCTGCATTGCGCCAGCGCCTGGGGGTGAGACAGAACCTCCGTCACGCTCTCAATCGAACCACTACTGAGCAGGGCGTGGCGGATCGGGAGAACCAAAGCGCGTCGAATGCACAGATCGGGGTGAGACCAGAGAGCATCAAGACTGGCCGTGACACCGCCCTCCACAGAGTTCTCAACGGGCACCACAGCCGCCTCACAGCGACCATCCGCCACGTGGTCGACCACTGAACGCAGCCCAGTGCATGCCACCAGCTCAGCATCATCGATCTGTTCCAGCCGGATCATCTCTTTGGCTGCTCGCTCGCCATAGGTGCCTTTTGGCCCTAGAAACGCCATCCGAATCGGCATGGATCCAAGCACTTGCATCGATAGGATCATGCCGCGTCAGCACAAGGGGCATGACCCTTGCCTTCCGCGCCAGTCAGCACCTCGATCTGCCGGTCGCCAACCAGACCACGCACCTGCGCAGCTACCTGCAACAGGAAGACCGAGTCATCAAAGCTCTTCTGGACGCGCGTCAGCTCGACAGGATCGGTCCAGGTCGTTACCGGTACACGGTCACCACACTTCAGGTGTTTCAACTGCAGGTCTGTCCTGTCGTGTCCCTGAAGATCGTGCCGGGTGATGGAACGATCTCCATCCAGGCGACCGACGCCACACTGGAAGGGCTTGGGCTTGTGGATGATTTCCAGCTGAGCCTGGAAGCACGACTGGAAGTGACGGATCACGGCTTGCAGGGCGAAGCCAAATTGGGGGTGAATGTCAGTCAGCCACCACTGCTGAAGCTGATTCCCAAAAGGGTGCTGGAAAGCACCGGCGAGTCGATCCTGAACGGCATCCTGATCACGATCAAAGGTCGGGTCGGGCGACAGCTGGTGCGTGATTTTCAGGACTGGGCGCTGCAGTCACCGGCTGAGGAGACAACAGGTTCAGAACGACGCTCAGACCCTGGCGAACACCTTGGTGAGGAAGGTATGACGATGCATCGGAGTCGCACCTGAAGCCAGCAGGGCCGCTCGGTGTTGAGCGGTGCCGTATCCGGCATGACGTTCCAGGGCATAGCCAGGGAAACGTCGAGCTAGGCGACGGATCAGGGCATCACGCGCTTCCTTGGCCAGCACGCTGGCGGCAGCGATCGAGGCTTCACTGCTGTCACCACGCACAATGGTGCGCTGCGGACCTGTCCAGGGGCGTAGGGGCAGTACCCCATCCACCAGAACCAACTCTGGAACCTGGGGGAGTTTTTCAAGCGCGCGGAGCATGGCGAGTTCCGTCGCCACCCTGATCCCCTTCGCATCCACATCACGCGCAGCTGCTTGGCCAAGGGCCCAGTTGGTGGCTCGAGATTCAATCTCGGGAACCAGCGCAGCTCTGCGCTTCTGGGACAGGGCTTTGCTGTCAGTCAGGCCGAGATCGCAGAGTTCATTCGCGGCAGAATCCGTGAGGCAGACCGCGGCAGCGAAGACAGGCCCGAACCAGCAGCCACGGCCAACCTCATCAACTCCAGCAATCACTCGGCGGTGGCGGAAGACCGACGACGACGTCGGCCAGGGCGGGCCTCTTCAGCGGGCTTTTCAGGCTCTGCAACTTCTGCTGCAACGGGTTCAAGAGGCTGTGAATGAGGAGCAGCAACCGTTTGCGACGCTGTCGGGGCGTCGTTGGCAGGAGTCACCTCCAATGGGGTGATCTCAACCAGCAGTGGTGCCTCTTCAGCAGTTCCCGTGGCCGACACAGGCGAAGCCGCAGGAGCGGTTGAGCCATTGCGTGCCCCACCTCGACCGCCACGGGAGCCGCGGCGACGGCGACGGCCTGAACTCGCCGCCAGCTGCTGGCGTGCGTCCTCCAGAACCGCGTCGGCATCTTCGCCCGGTCGCACCACGCGCACGAGCAGGTTGTCAGTTTCAGGCGGTGGATCCAGCAGAAGCACGGGATTGAGTCCCAACCAGCCAAAGACCCTTTCCTGGTCATCATCCATCGGGACAGCGACCAGTTCAGGATCCTGACGGCGGTTGGCGCCTGCGGGCTCCGTGGCATCCGATGTGGATTCACCGGCCACCGTCGCCTCAAGGGTCGGATCCACCACCTTGTTCTCCGTGGATCCATTGACCCGGCCGCGGCCACCACGTCGGCGGCGGCCGCCTCCTGAGTCAGCAGGAGCAGCGACTTCCGCACGCGCCGATGTCGCCGATCTCACCAGACCTGTAGCGGCAGCTTGAGGCTGAGGAAGATCCTTGCCAGGCAGGACTGCCTCGTAACCAGGGGAGACTCGACCGAACAACTCGTAAATGTTCTGGCCCTGACGCTTGCGCGTCATCTCAACCAAGCCAAGCTCGGTGAGTTGGGCGATCTGAGGGCGCGCCGTGTCATCGCGCATCGCCGTCATGAAATGCTCCAGCAGCTGCAGCTGATCACGACGGGAATCCATGTCGATGAAGTCGACGACGATCACGCCTCCGATGTTGCGGAGCTTCAACTGCCGTCCAATCTCGACAGCAGCTTCGCAATTGGTCCAGAGGACCGTCTCACGGGCATTGGCGGAACGGGTGAACGAGCCCGAATTCACATCGATCACAGTGAGGGCCTCGGTGGGCTCGATGATCACGTAACCGCCGGAGGGAAGATCGACCCGCGGTTTCAGAGCATCACGGATGGCCGCATTCACCTTGAAGTGCTCCAGCAGCTCGTCGGATTCGGTGTGTGCCTCCACTGAAACGTTTGCCCCTTCCTGGCCCAGGAAACTGGTCACCCGATCAACGGCAGCGGCGTCATCCAGCACCACGCGGGCCAGATCAGGGCCGGTGTGGTCTCGGAGAATCCGATGAATGAAATCCTCATCCCGGTTGAGCAGAACGGGCGGCGCAGCGGTTTCGGCTGCTTTCTGAATCGCTTCCCACTGACGCAGCAAGGATTCGAGATCATCGATGAGCAGGTCTTCACTCACTCCCTCCGCTTCCGTGCGGACGAGCAGACCCGCACCCGGCGGTTTCACCAGCACCCCGAGCGCTCGGAGACGATTGCGTTCCCCTTCGGCGCCGATGCGACGGGAGATATTCACACCCTGGCCACTGGGCTGCAACACCAGATAACGGCCTGGAAGAGCCAGATTGCCGGTGAGACGAGGGCCCTTTGTGCCGGTGGGCTCTTTCATCACCTGAACAAGCACCTTCTGGCGCGGTTCAAGCAGCTCAGTGATCCCTGCGGCACCTTTTTTAAGGCGCAGCGGGCCCAGGTCGCTCACATGGATGAAACCGTTTTTCTCACTCTCACCGATGTTCACAAAGGCGGCGTCAATCCCCGGGAGCACGTTCTCCACCGTTCCGAGGTACACGTCGCCGATCTGATAGCGGCCTTGCGCCACGATCAGCTCATCAACACGGTCATCGGACAGAACCGCCGCGATGCGCAGCTGCTCGGCGATGACGATTTGCTGGGGCATAAACAGGAACTGACGTCGCCCGTCAGGGCAGAGACCGATCATTGAGCCGCCTGGCTCATCGATCGGGGGTGAATTGGAATTGCTTTGAAAAGACCCTGGGGTCGAAATGGCACGGAGTGAATCACTCCTATGGCCGGTCCACATCAGCGCGAGGGCGCTGGCAGGAGCGGAGGCCTAGGCCTCTCGTTCCAAACAATGATTGGGACAAGAAGGCCGGGACGGATCCGTGGCTCAAGCCTCTGGATTGAAGTCCTGTCTTGAATTTAGCACTGCAGCAGAGTCAGCTCCACCCGTCGAACACGGGAGAGGGACAAGTCAAACCCCAGCTGTTGCGAGAGCCAGAACTGCAACTGAGCAGGTTTGAGACTGCGGCCCTGGGAATCAACGGCAGCAACCAGCTCCAGCTCCGCCCTGAAGCCGATTTCCTCAGAGCAGGGCTCAAGCGGCTCCATCAGGCGCAGATCCTGGAGCAGGTCACGCAGATCACGACGACGCGGACGCCCCTTCTTGTCGGTGTCCTCCCAGATCAGCTCGTTCTGCGCAAGCAGGGCCGCGATGGCCTGCGACCAGTCGACGGATTCACTCTGAGACAGCAGCTCAGAGCCGCTCAGAACAAAACGCCAGCGGCTGGTTCGCACCTGCTGAGCCAGGCTGGGAGATGACACGGCCACCTCCTCAGCCGTGATCAGGCGCAATCCAGGCGGCAACGTCTGCTGCCAACGATCCTTCACCATCAACGCGTCCACTGGCTCCACAAATTCCAGATCCATCCATTCGCCTCCCCCTTCCACTCCCAGCGGGAGCGCCAATGCGAGCTGTAGCCGAGGCAATGGATGAAATCCACCTGTGAAGCTCACGGGCAACTCGGTCCTGCGCAGTGCCCGTTCGAGAAGACGCACCAGATCCAGATGGCTGAGCAGCGCCATCGCTCCGGTTTTGCTGAAGCGAAAGCGAATGCGACAGACACGGTCACTCGGTGGCGCCTGCTGAGGCCTGGCGACTGGAATTGCCGGTGGAGCCACCACAACGTTATGGCCCAGATCAGGGCCGCAGACGCCACAGCTGCTGCACGTCTCAAAAGAGCAGTCGGGCACAACGCATGAGGCGAGCGCATTCTGCAGATCCTGGGCGAGCCAGCCCTTGTCGATGCCGCTGTCGATGTGATCCCAGGTCAGGGGTTGTCGGCAGAACTCCTCAAGATCATCACGATCCAGCGCCGATACTGCACTCCAGCCACCAAGCTCCATCTGCCGGTAACTCCCCTCAAGCCCAGCCTGGGCAATGGCACTGGTCCAGGCGTTGTGAGTGCGATCCAGGGCCTCGAACCAGGCATCCATTCCCGCGCCGGCACGCCAGGCCGCTTCAATCACAGGAGCCAGCCGCCGGTCTCCTCGACCCACAAAATCTTCCATCGCCGATAGGCGCACATCCGTGAAGTTGAAGCGCACACCTCGAAGCCGTCGACCTGCATCACGCAGCAGTTGCTGACGACGGAGAAACTCGGTTGTGGAAACGCTGTGCCACTGAAAGGGTGTGTGTGGCTTCGGTGTGAAGTTGCTGATGGTGGTGTTGAGGCTGAGGCGGCCCAGATCGCGGCAACACTCCTGAAGCATCCGACAGGTTTCGGCGATGCCGAGCACATCGGCATCGGTCTCCCCCGGAAGCCCGATCATGAAATAGAGCTTGACCTTGCGGTATCCGTTCTGCATCGCCGTACGGATGCCATGCAGGAGGTCATCATCGGTCAAGCCCTTGTTGACGATGTCGCGCAGACGTTGCGTGCCGGCTTCCGGAGCGAAGGTGAGTCCGGCCTTGCGTGCACCTCCGAGAATGTGGGCGATGTTCTGGTCGAAACGATCCACCCGTTGGCTGGGAAGCTGAAGGGTGACATTGCGATCCGCCAGCCGATTGCGAAGCTCTACTCCCACCGCCGGGAGCGCAAGGTAATCACTACAGCTGAGCGACAGCAGTGAGAAATCGCTGTAGCCCGTCTGCCGCATCCCCGTTTCAACGGCCTCGATCACGGCTTCGGGCTCCACATCTCTCGCAGGCCGCGTGAGCATTCCCGGCTGGCAGAAACGACAGCCACGCGTGCAGCCCCGTCGGATTTCCACCGTCAGTCGGTCATGGACTGTTTCCACGTGGGGAACCAGACCCATGGCGTAATGGGGCATCGGCGTGGCGACCCGTCTCAGCACCCGTTTGGGTAGTTCGGGCTTGAGCGGTTCAAGACTCACTCCATCCGCACCCGGGGCATAGAGAGACGGCACATAAACCCCTGGCACCATGGCCAGATCCAGCAACAGAGCCGAGCGCGTCAGCCCTGCCTGCTTGCCTTCGGCCAGCACCAGTCCGATCTCCGGCAACAGCTCCTCACCATCACCAAGAGCGATGAAATCGAAGAAGGCGGCATAAGGCTCTGGATTGCTGGTGGCCGTTGGCCCTCCAGCAAAGATCAGCGGCGGAGCCTGGGGGTCGCTGAGCGGCAAGTCACCGCGGTCTGCCGCTCGGATCGGAACCCTGCAGAGATCCAACATCTCCAGGATGTTGGTGGCGCCCAGCTCATAACTCAGGCTGAAGCCAAGGATGTCGAAGGCGGTGAGGGGCCAGCGGCTCTCTACACCGAACAGCGCCTGCTCACGCTGTTTGAGGCGTTCGGCGAGATCGGCGGCCGGCAGATAGGAGCGATCACACACCTGCCCAGGCAAGGCATTGAGGATCGAATAGAGAATGATGTGCCCCAGATTGCTGGAGCCCACCTCATAAAGCTCGGGATAGGTGAGAGCCCAGCGAACCCGGGCGGCATCCCAGTCCCTTGGCTCCACACCGAGCTCATGGCCCATGTAGCGAGCGGGCCTGTTGATGCCCGCATCCACCAGCTCGTCAAACGCCACGGGTGCGGTGGATGTATTCAACGCGACGGTCACGGTCTTCCGACCCGACTTCTTTCATCGTATGTAGCAGGATGCCCGCAGAAATCGGTCTTTCTGTGGTCCAGGTCAACGGCAATTACCTCAAACTCAAGGCGGGCTATCTCTTCCCTGAAATCGGACGTCGGGTGAAGGCCTTTGCTGCCGCCAACCCCGATGCAGCGCTGATTCGCCTGGGCATTGGCGATGTCACCGAACCGCTCCCCCAGGCCTGTCGCGAAGCGATGAAATCAGCCATCGACGAGATGGGCACCGCTGAAGGTTTTCACGGCTACGGCCCTGAACAGGGTTACGGCTGGCTGCGGGAGGCCATCGCCAAGCACGACTTCCAGGCACGCGGATGTGACATCAGCGCCGATGAGATCTTCGTGTCCGATGGCTCCAAGTGCGACAGCAGCAACATCCTGGACATCCTTGGAGCCGGGAACAAGATCGCCGTCACGGATCCTGTCTACCCCGTGTACGTGGACAGCAATGTGATGGCCGGTCGCACCGGCGATGCCGGCGACGAAGGTCGCTATGCCGGTCTGACCTATCTGCCCATCAGTGCGGACAACAGCTTCACTGCCGAGATTCCCAGCGAACCTGTGGATCTCATCTACCTGTGTTTTCCCAACAACCCCACAGGGGCTGTCGCAACGAAGGAGCAACTGAAAGCATGGGTGGACTACGCCCGCGCCAACGGCTCTCTGATCCTGTTCGATGCCGCCTATGAGGCCTTCATCCAGGACCCGAGTCTTCCCCACTCAATCTTCGAGATCGACGGAGCCCGTGACTGCGCCATTGAATTCCGCTCGTTCTCCAAGAACGCAGGCTTCACCGGCACCCGCTGTGCGCTCACCGTTGTACCCAAAGGACTCAAAGGCAAAACCTCCGCTGGTGAGGCGGTTGAACTCTGGGGCCTTTGGAACCGCAGACAAAGCACCAAATTCAACGGTGTGAGTTACATCATTCAGCGTGGGGCAGAGGCCGTTTACTCCGATGCCGGTCAGCGAGAGGTCAAAGGCCTGGTGGCTTTTTATATGGAGAATGCCGCGATCATCCGTCGCGAACTCAAGTCCGCTGGCCTCACCGTTTATGGCGGGGAGCACGCTCCCTACGTCTGGATCAAGACTCCCGATGGCATGGACTCCTGGGGCTTCTTTGACCATCTGCTCAATCAGGCGAATGTGGTCGGCACCCCGGGGAGTGGCTTCGGCGCAGCCGGAGAGGGTTACTTCCGCCTCTCGGCCTTCAACAGCCGAGACAATGTCGACAGCGCCATGGCGCGAATCAAGGCCCTTTGACTCGCCAGCTGTGCTTCCAGTCCCTTTAGATTCTTCGTCTCTGAGAACCATGGTCATGGCGGTGGATACCCCCAGCCGCAGTCCAGGTGGAGCAGCCGTCCTGGACAAGGCTCCGGAAAAGGTGCGCAAGCGCTCTCCCCGGTACAAAGTGCTGCTTCACAACGACCCTGTGAACTCCATGGAGTACGTGGTCACCACCTTGAGACAGGTGGTGCCCCAACTCAGTGAGCAGGACTGCATGGCCGTGATGCTTGAAGCACACAACACAGGTGTGGGTCTTGTGATCGTCTGCGACCTGGAGCCAGCCGAGTTCTATTGCGAGACGCTCAAGGGCAAAGGGCTCACCAGCTCAATCGAGCCGGAGGAGTAATCGTTAAACCCATTGCCGAAGCCTGGGGTGGTCTGCTCAGCCGCCAACCCCGCTGGGTCACGGCGATCATCCTGATTCCCGCGCTGTATGGAGTGGGATGGTTGATGGCACAACCCATCGCCTACCTGATCCCGGGGTCCTCACCTCCACGGCTGTCGCTGATCGGAACCGTCATCACCTTCGTGCTGTTCATCCTGGTGTTGCCCAGCTGGGTGCGCCAACGCTGGAACAGCCGTCAGCCCTGGCTAACCCTCGGAGTTCGCAGCCGCCGAGGTGAGTCATCAGCAGGATCCTGCTTGATCCGAGGCCTGCTTCGCTCCGCTGGCCTGCTGGCCCTGATCTGCCTGCCCTTGCTGCTGGGATCCTGGGGGCGCTGGCTCGGGGAACTCAGCACGGGTGATGTCATCAACGCCTTGTTGCTTTGCCTCGGACTGGGATTAGCCGAGGAACTGCTCTTCAGGGGCTGGCTGTGGGGAGAGCTCAACGCACTGACAGGCCCTCGCACAGCCGTCATCGGTCAGGCCGCGATCTTCAGCCTCGCGCACACCCGATTTGATCAGGGTTTTCTGCCGATGGTCGGTCTGCTGACGGGTTTATTGCTGCTTGGTCTGATTCTTGCTGTGCAACGGCGCCTGGACAGCGGTTGTCTGTGGGGTTGCGTCGGATTGCATGGCGGTCTGGTCGGCGGCTGGTTCGCACTGCGTTCAGGATTGCTGCAGGTTTCCCCGAGTGCTCCCACATGGCTGATCGGGCCAGGTGGCGCGCATGCCAACCCCTTGGGCGGGCTGGTTGGAATCATTGCCCTGAGCGTTCTGCTCTGGCGTCAGCTCACGGCTTTAGCCAAGGCAGCTCGACCCTGAAGCGGTGCTCGGAGTGCTTCCTGCAGAGGAGCCACGCCGTAATCCCTCTCGAGCAGTGACATCACGGTTCGGCCGAAATCGGAAGGGTCAAGATCAAAAGCCTCCAAACAGATCCTGCCAAATGTGCTTCCCATCGGCTCCGGATTCCAGAGCAGCTTCCGCGCCGTCCAGGGCATCATGCTCATGGGGTTGTAACCCGGTTTGATCAGACCCTGGTCGAATCCGTACTGCTCAAGGTGAGTGTGGGGTTGCAGCCCGATGAAGAAAATCGCGGGCTCAACAAGATCGGCGCCAAAGATGCGCTCCAGCTCGCGGTGATAAGCAACGGTCTGACGAATCGTCTCCGGACGCTCGTCGATCACGTTGAACGAATAGTTCACCGAGACATGGTCGCGGAAGCCGGCGTCAGCCAGCATCCTGCAGCTTTCCAGCACAGTGCGCAGGTTGTAGCCCATGCGCATTTTGCGCACCAGCTCCTGCGACCCCGATGTGATGCCGATCTCGAAATAGCTCATCCCGGTCTCCACCATCAGCTGAGCCAGTTCTGGATCGAGATTGTCGGCCCTGATGTAGGCCGCCCATCGGATATCAGTCAGCCCCTCAGACTTGATGGCCCGCAACAGCTCCTTGGCGTCCTCGATGTAGCGCTTGGCTGGAATGAATTGAGCGTCCGTGAACCAAAAGCCTCGAACGCCTCTGTCGTAGAGCTGACGCATCTCCGAGACCACTGACTCAACAGGGTTCAGACGCACCTGCTTGCCCTCCACAGCCGTGTAGACGCAATAACAGCAGTTATGGGGACAGCCGCGTTTGGTCTGCACTCCGACGTAAAAATCACCGCCCTCGAGGTACCAGTCGAGTTGGGGCCAGATCGAGGCGATGTAGTCGTAATCACATGCCGTTTTCGGTCGACTCTCGGGTTGCTCATGGATCAGCCCAGGCCGAGGGGGCTCACCAACCAGGAAGCACCGCTCGCCATCCAGTGATTGACCGAGAAGCAGTTTCTCCAGCAGAGGTTCGCCCTCGCCCACGGAGATAATCGTTCCCTTGGGCAGAGAGCGTCCGAGCTGCTCGTAGAACACACTGACAGCGCCTCCGCCTAGCACGGCCCTGGCTTCAGGACGATGACGCCTTGCTCGACGAAGCCCTCTGCGCACCAGAGCCTGGTTACGGGAGAGCTCTCCGTAATGACTGGTCATCAGGCGGAGTCCACCCAATGCACCGTGCAAACGCTTCAGGGGATTGCGGGCATAGAAGACTTCAAATGAGTTCTGCAGTGGGTTGCCACCCCGACCATCAACAGGGGCATAGATCTGAATGTCCCGCCAGGAAAACACCAAAAGAGTGGGGCGGAATTGGTCAATCGTGATGCGCAGAACCCGATGCACATCCAGAACCGGCAACGCCGCCAGGTCAAGAATCCGCTGCGGGATTCCTGGGAAACACTTGTGCAGGTGATCAGCCAGATAAATCGGACCAATCGGAAAAATGGGATTGCAAGGCAGCCTGACCAGCAGCACCCTTTCGCCGGAACGCTTGGGCTGAGTCAGGAGCTCAGGCGGTTGCAGAAGGCCTTGCATGGCTTGGACGCTAACAACCACGTCCCTGAGAACGCCTGAGCGAGGTCTCAATGGTTCTTCACGTCGGCTTCATAAAGCAAGCGACATCTTGCGCAATGTTGCTTTACAATCAGCGTTGGCAGGGCTTCCTGCCCTTCCGTAACCGTCTCCTCGGAGACATTCTTTCCCGTTCTCATGACCACCACCATTCAGCAGCGCTCCGGCGCTAATGGCTGGCAGCAGTTCTGCGAGTGGGTCACCTCCACCAACAACCGCCTCTATGTGGGCTGGTTCGGTGTGCTGATGATCCCCACCCTGCTGGCTGCCACCACCTGCTTCATCGTTGCGTTCATCGCAGCACCCCCCGTCGACATCGACGGCATCCGTGAGCCCGTTGCTGGCTCCCTGATCTACGGCAACAACATCATCTCCGGTGCTGTTGTGCCCTCCTCGAATGCCATCGGCCTTCACTTTTATCCCATCTGGGAAGCTGCTTCTCTCGATGAGTGGCTGTACAACGGCGGCCCTTACCAGCTGGTTGTCTTCCACTTCCTGATCGGCATCTTCTGCTACATGGGTCGCGAGTGGGAACTCTCCTACCGCCTCGGCATGCGCCCCTGGATCTGCGTTGCTTACAGCGCACCTGTGGCTGCTGCCTCCGCCGTGTTCCTGGTTTACCCCTTCGGTCAGGGTTCCTTCTCTGACGGCATGCCCCTGGGCATCTCCGGCACCTTCAACTTCATGTTGGTGTTCCAGGCCGAGCACAACATCCTGATGCACCCCTTCCACATGCTTGGTGTGGCTGGCGTCTTCGGTGGTTCACTGTTCTCCGCCATGCACGGTTCACTGGTGACCTCCTCCTTGGTTCGTGAAACAACCGAGAGCGAGTCCCAGAACTATGGCTACAAGTTCGGCCAAGAGGAAGAGACCTACAACATCGTGGCTGCCCACGGTTACTTCGGTCGCCTGATCTTCCAATACGCGTCGTTCAACAACAGCCGTAGCCTGCACTTCTTCCTGGCTGCCTGGCCCGTTGTCGGCATCTGGTTCACCGCCCTCGGCGTGTCAACCATGGCCTTCAACCTGAACGGTTTCAACTTCAACCAGTCCATCCTTGATGGTCAGGGCCGCGTCCTGAACACCTGGGCTGATGTGCTGAACCGCGCCAACCTCGGCATGGAAGTCATGCACGAGCGCAACGCTCACAACTTCCCCCTCGACCTGGCTGCTGCTGAGTCCACTCCTGTGGCTCTGCAAGCTCCCGCCATCGGCTGAGGCTGAAGTCTCCAAGAGATTCAGCTTTAGCTGAATCGGAAAGCCCCCTCTCACGAGGGGGCTTTTTGATGGCTGGCTGTCGGATCAGTGAGCTGTTGGATCAGTGATCGGCATTCAGTCATCCGAAATCAGTGATCCCTGTTCACCTAAAACGGGATACCAGTCAAGGCTTGAGATCCAGAACAGGAATAATTTCAAGCTCATTCCGCCATTCAGCGAGAGGCATATCCCACCTATCTTCAAACTTGAATCCAGGAACACATTCCACACATTTCTGACCGATCTGGATTCCTTTCATTGCGCTGTCAAGCAAAATATCATAAGGCCCATCATTAAGGAGCGCCTTATAAAGGAATGCAGGAATAAGCATAATCGAGATAGGACTGCGAAATTGGGACAATCCGAAACCAAGCACGCCCAATTCTCCGAGCAAAGATGTATCAAACCCCGTCAAGACATGAAGTATATCGTGAATTTCACGCATTCGATGACTCACATATTCAAGCGGAGTAGTAATCTCAGATGAATCATTGAGCTTATTGAGCGTGAGACCCGCACGCTTCATATGACTTCCATAAGCATAACCAAGAGAATCAGATGGGAGCGCCAATAACCCCTCCAAACTCATATCACGAGGCCTCCAACCTTCATCAATCAAGCCCTTCATTCTTGGCAACGATGACACATAAGCCAGTTCCTTCGGCAAACCCTTGCTTGTCTTCAGAAGCTCATAGAGAGTGAGAGCCGCCTCAACATCATTGACATTGTCGACATAACCAGCCAAAGACTCAAGAATCTTATGCGCATTGCCATCCAAAAGATCAGTCAGTTCCATGAGTTTATAGACTTTCCAAAACCATAACCATCGACAAATCGAAGAGGCTCGATCTCCATGCTGATTTAAGGAAAGAACAGCTTCCAACCCGAATGATACTTATCAACAAGCAAATACTTACGGGCTCAATCTCAATAGGCCAACCTAAGCGAGGGCCAATGAAAATCAATAATCAACAACAATTAAGCAGTAAATCGACACTCAGACATAAGCAATTTTTGACCAGTCCTTGATTGCCTTGCCTGATGTCCTTCATCGGGCCATCAAAGGAGACAGAAATCTCCAAACAGATCCGATTGGACAGCATTGGGATGCTCACGCATTGCGCCAGGCTTTGGGTTGGCTCAATAGCAACTGATCACTTTGCCAAAATCTCACCAGTGACCCAGTAACGAACCCGTGATGGATGCGAGGCGATGTAGTCATCCACTGCAGCCTCAGCCGTCTGGTCATTGGCCTGCAAAAGCAAATCCGACATCTCCTGATCGGGCAGATGGAAGCGCGTCAGGAAGCCGGCCACATCCTGCATGTCCAAATCCAGCTGAGGACGACCGAGCGCGTGAATCCACTCAATCCCTCCAAACACCCGTTGTGGATCCTGTAGGAAACGCAACCCGTAACGGGCGAACATCCAGTGCGGTGTCCAGCTGGTGACCACCACCCACCGTTGCTGGCGGATGGCCTGATCAAGCACCGCCGTCATTGCAGCACTGCTTGACGCCACAAGCTCCAGATCGTTGAGGCGATAGCTCTTGAGTGCTTCCACCGAGGCCTGATTCAGACCCGATCCAGGATCAATCCCCTGCACGCGGTTGTCGAACCGTGAAGCCAGGGCAGGATCACGTAAATCAGAAATGGCAGAGAGCTCCGCGGAGGGTACGTAATCCGGTACCACCCAGCCAAGACGGCCTGAATACATCGAACCGAAGTCGACCACCCGATCGCGCACCCGCCGGTAATAGTCACGGTGCGTCAACGGCAACCATGCCATCAGCATCAGATCCAGATCACCGCGAGCGATGGAGGCGTACTGGATACCGATGTCGGCCAGAACACGCTCAACGTTCACGTCGTAAGCCTGTTGGATCACCCTCTGAGCAATGAGGCTCACCACCTCAGCGTCAGCCCAGGGTGACCAACCCAGGCGCAGTGTGGGTCTTGCGGATGCGGAACTGGGAAGCGAACTGCGTGAGCCCTCCACACCTCCCTGGCCGGCGGGGGCTGAAGAGCTCACCGAGGAGGATGGTGCACTGAGCCTGAAAAGGCTGGCTGCGGAGATCCCCGCGACCCCCAGGCCTCCGAGCAGGACAGCTCGTCGCCGGATCCGTCGACCGCTCATGACGATCTCCAAAGAGCCATCCATGCGCGCAGGCGTTGTTGAAGTGATGATCCGCGTCGCCCTGCGAAGCTCTGACTGAGACGGTCGAGGATCACCGCCAAAATCACCACGGCGATCCCCCCTTCAAACCCCATTCCCACATCAAGCTGCTGAATCCCACGCAACACCACATCACCGAGACCGCCACCACCGATCATCGAAGCGATCACGACCATCGAAAGTGACAGCATGATCGTCTGATTGACCCCGGTCATCACGGTGGGAATGGCACTGGGCATCTGCACCTTCCAGAGCAACTGGCGATCGCTGCAGCCGAAGGAGCGACCGGCTTCGATGAGGTCATCCGGAACCTGAACGATTCCCAGATGCGTGAGCCGGACCACCGGCGGCATGGCGAAGATCAGAGTGGCCAGAGTCGAAGGGACTGCACCGGTGCTGAACAACATCACTGCTGGGATCAGATAAACAAACGCAGGCATCGTCTGCATCAGATCCAAACAGGGACGCACCAGCCGCCAGACCAGTCGTGAACGTGCCGAGAGAATGCCCAGCGGAAGGCCGATCAACAGGGCCAGGCCGGAGGCTGTGAGCACCAGTGAAAGGGTGGCGATCATCTCGCTCCAAAGCGCCATGGAGAGCACCAGATTGAAGCCGAGCAGAACAAATAGGGCGAACCCACCATTGACTCTCCAGAACCCCAGCGCCGCGGTGATCAGAGCGAACAGCCAGGCCGGTGGCCACTCCAACAGCATCTCAGTGACAGAGACCAGGGCCAGCACCGACACCTTGATCAGATCAAACAATCCCTGGGCGTTGGCCAACAACCACTCGACAAACAGATCGATGGCCTGCCCAAGCCAACCGGCTTGATGTGCAGCAGCAAGGATCAGCGTCAACCGCCTGCCTCCATTGCGAGCAGCAACTGACGTGGGCTGATCACGCCGAGCAGCCGTTGCTCATCATCCAGCACGGGTACAGGCTCAGAACTGGTTGCCACCAAATCAATAGCTGCCTTCACCGATGTGCCGGTCGACAACGTCTTGATGGCAGCCACATCGACCCAGCCGAGACCCGGTCGGGTCAGACCGCGGAAATGCTGCAGCCGATCCGTCACATACGTTGTGACGTCCCCGCCATCCGTCAGCGGTTCCCCCACATCGCAAACATTCAGATGGGAAGGAGGCTGAACAATCGCCTCCACTGTCAGAACGGACGCCACATCGACGTCGCGGAAAAAGCGTTTGACCTCGTTATTGACTGGATGCTGCAGCAACCGCTGAGCGGTGTCGCACTGCAGTAGCCGCCCGGCCTGCATCAAAGCAATCCGGTCACCGATCCTGATCGCCTCATCAAGATCATGGGAAATGAACACCACCGTGCGACGGTGCTCCGCCTGCAGGTCCAGCAACAGATCCTGCATGTCCTTACGGATCAAGGGGTCCAAGGCAGAGAAGGCCTCATCCATCAGCAAAATCGGCGGGTCAAGGGCCAGGGCCCTGGCTAAACCGACCCTTTGCTGCATACCACCGGACAGCTCACGTGGTTTTTTGCGGGCCTCTGCGGCCAGTCCCACTCGCTCAAGAGCCTGCATGGCACGGTCAGTCCTCGCCTTGCGAGCCATGCCCGCAACCTCAAGACCAAAAGCAGCATTTTCAAGCACGCTGCGATGGGGGAAGAGAGCGAACGACTGAAAAACCATGGCCATCTGATGACGACGCAGCTCCGCGAGCTGCAGGGCCGTCATCGAGTTCAGCGAACGGCCCTTGACAGTCACCTCCCCCTTGCAGGGAGAGATCAGACCATTCAGCATTCTCAGCAAGGTGGATTTACCTGAGCCGGAAAGACCCATCACCACAAAGATCTCGCCGGCTCGAACCTCCATCGAGACATCCTGGACAGCAGCCCTCACGCCACGACTGGCATGAAGATCCTCAGGATCCGCACCTGAGCTCAGCTGCTCAATCAACTCTTCAGAGGATCTGCCGAACAGCTTCCAGACCGACTCGATGGAGATCTCTGACTGCACTTCAGAGCCTCCGCCCAAGCCTGAGCTGCTTATAGCAGTGGCCTGACCTGCTGATCAGCGGTCAGTCACCATCCGTTTTCCAGGAGCCTTCGTCTGAGTAGCTGACAGCTTCAAACGACGTGATTAGGTTGCGAATTGAGCCCGTTTCGCAACGTCGATACAGCTCAGAGGGTCGGTAACGAGCTGTCAGACAGCGCCGCTGCTGTCCTTCGCACCGCCCCGCGCAGTAGAGGAGCCGACCGGCATGACCACACTCAGAAGCCACCCTTCAGCGGAATCCGGTGATGCACAACGCTTCGGGCAGCGACCCGAACGCGTCCGGGAAACGGATCATTATCAGCAGGAATACATTGAACAATTCGCAGACCGCTGGGATCGCCTGATTGATTGGGATGCCAGGGAAGAAGCTGAAGGCAACTTCTTTGTGCGCTTACTGCACGAGCACGGCGCCCGCTCGGTCCTGGATGTGGCGACAGGCACCGGCTTCCATTCCGTCCGTCTTCTACGCGAGGGCTTCGATGTGGTGAGCGTGGATGGCAGCCCCAACATGCTTGCCCGTGCCTTCAAAAACGCACGGGAACGCGATCTGCTGATGCGCACGGTTCATGCGGACTGGCGCTTCCTGAACCGCGATATTCACGGCGAGTACGACGCCGTGATCTGCCTGGGCAACTCATTCACCCACCTGTTCCGCGAACGAGACCGTCGCAAGGCCTTGGCCGAGTACTACGCGGTGCTCAAGCACAACGGCATCCTGATTCTTGATCACCGCAACTATGACCGCCTGCTGGAGGGAACCTCCACAAGCGGCAAGAGCAATGTCTACTGCGGAAAAGACGTCGAAGTGGGACCGGAACACGTCGACGATGGACTGGCACGTTTCCGTTATGCCTTCAGTGATGGCAGCACCTATCACCTGAATATGTTCCCGCTGCGGCACGGCTATGTGCGGCGTCTGATGCGAGAGGTGGGCTTCCAGAGAATCACCAGCTATGGCGACTATCAACGCGGTCACGATGATCCCGACTTCTACGTGCATGTCGCTGAAAAGGAATATCTGTTCGACACCGACATCACAGCGATCTGAGCGATGACGAGCACCTACTCCGAAGCAGCCAGCACCGCAGCCAACTACTACGACAGTGATGATGCCGATCGGTTTTACGCAGGCATCTGGGGCGGCGAAGACATTCACATCGGCCTCTATGAGAGTGAGGAAGAGCCGATCGCAACCGCAAGCCGTCGGACTGTCGACGCGCTGATCGCCTTGATCGGTCAGCCTCTTCCCCCGAACGAAGCGACCACCCTGAGGGTGGTGGACTTCGGGTCTGGCTACGGGGGAGCAGCCAGGCGACTCTGCAACTGCCCCGGGATCCAGGTGGATGCCATCAACATCTCCGCGGTTGAGAACAACCGACATCGGCTGCTCAATCAAGAGGCCGGCCTCTCTGAGCGCATCACTGTTCACGATGCATCCTTCGAGGCTGTCCCCCTCCCCGATGGCTGCGCCGATGTGATTTGGAGTCAGGACGCGATTCTCCACTCCGGTGACCGCCGGACGGTGATGCAGGAAGCAGCACGTTTGCTGAAACCTGGCGGCGTGATGGTGATGACCGACCCCATGGCAGCCGATGGTGTCAATGCTGATTCACTCACGGCGATTCTCGGTCGCATTCACCTTGCGGATCTCGGATCGCCAGAGCGGTATCACCGCTGGGGCACCGAGGCAGGGCTCACGCGTACGGCATGGCATGACCGCACAGCGATGCTGATCGAGCACTACAGCAGGGTGCGCCTGGAGTTGCGACGCCGCCGTGAGGATTTGGAGCGCAGCATCACACCGGGGTATCTGGAGCGGATGGATGCCGGTCTGGGCCATTGGGTTGATGGTGGCCAGTCAGGGAAACTCAGCTGGGGCTTGATGCGTTTCAGCAAACCCCTGAACTGATGGAGCCAATCTCAGAGGAGACCCCATCGTCGAACCACTCACCGATGGAGGTCGTGAATCAACTGATCCAGGACTGGAGCCTCGAGCCACATCCAGAGGGTGGCTGGTTCCGTGAGCTGTATCGGAGCTCATCACAGGTCACCCGTGCTGATGGCCAGCAACGAACTGCCATCACCAGCATCCTCTACCTGCTGGATGCAGGGTCCAGAAGCCGTTGGCATGCAGTGCATCGGGCCGATGAGGTCTGGACTCATCTCCAGGGAACACCACTGAGTCTCTGGACTCTTGAACCGGAGGGAGGCCAAGCCGTGCAGCATGTGTTGTCCATGCACCATCCTGTTCACGTGGTGCCCGCAGGCCATTGGATGGCGGCCCGCTCGGAGGGGCAGTACTCCCTGGTGAGCTGCTGTGTCGGACCAGGTTTTGACTTCAACGACTTCGAGTTGCTTCGCGACCGGCCGGCTTCTGAACAGCCTTCAGGGGCCCTGAGCGAGCTGATCTGAGCTCTCTTACGCTCGAACGAGAGAAGGCATTCCATTGGGCAGCAGTTTCGGCACCCTGTTCCGCATCAGCAGCTTCGGCGAGTCCCATGGCGGCGGAGTCGGAGTGATCCTGGAGGGTTGCCCGCCACGACTGGAACTCGACTTGCCAGCGATTCAGGCCGAACTGGACCGGCGCAAGCCAGGCCAGAGCAAAATCACCACACCACGCAAGGAAGCCGATCAGGTGGAGATCCTGAGCGGTGTCATGGATGGCATGACCCTGGGCACACCGATTGCCATGGTGGTGCGCAACAAAGATCAGCGGCCCCAGGATTACCAGGAGATGGAGGTTGCCTTTCGACCCTCCCACGCCGATGCCACCTATCAAGCGAAGTACGGCATTCAGGCGCGCAGCGGCGGAGGCAGGGCATCAGCGCGCGAAACGATCGGCCGCGTGGCTGCTGGTGCCATTGCCAGGCAGTTGCTGGACAAGGTCCATGGCACGGAGGTCGTGGCCTGGGTCCGGCGCATTCATGACCTTGAAGCCACGGTGGACATCAATGCTGTGAGCCGCGAAGCCGTAGAAGCCAACATCGTGCGATGTCCGGATGCTGCGATGGCTGATCGGATGATCGAACGGATTGAGACGATCGGCCGCGAAGGCGACTCCTGTGGAGGTCTGATCGAATGCGTAGTACGCAGGCCTCCCGTCGGCCTCGGAATGCCTGTGTTCGACAAGCTGGAAGCGGATCTGGCCAAGGCGGTGATGTCACTACCCGCGACCAAAGGGTTCGAAATCGGCTCAGGTTTCGCCGGCACACGGCTGAAAGGGAGCGAGCACAACGATGCCTTTCTGCCCAGCGACGAAGGGCGTCTGCGGACAGCCACCAACAATTCCGGCGGAATACAGGGAGGCATCAGCAACGGCGAGCCGATTGTGATCCGGGTGGCCTTCAAGCCAACCGCAACGATCCGCAAAGAGCAGCAAACAATCAACGACCGCGGACAGGCCACCACCCTCGCCGCCAAAGGTCGACATGACCCTTGTGTGCTGCCCAGAGCCGTGCCAATGGTGGAGGCCATGGTGAATCTGGTTCTGGCCGACCACCTGCTCAGACAGCAGGGTCAGTGCAGCCTCTGGTGAGGCTGCACTTGGTGATTCAGCTGCGAGCCGGAGACGTAATGCCGCTGCCGCTCCCCAGCTGAGCTGCGGCCTTGGCCATGCGTCCGGCCACCGATCCGGATGCCGATGACTTGGTGGCCTTACGGGCACGACGAGCCGCGCGGGGCTTGCTCGCAGTGCTCACGGTTGTCGACGTTGTCGTCGTCTTCTTGGCTGCTCTCGTCGTGGTCGGCTTGCGTGAAGCGGGTTTCTTCACGGAAGTCTTGGCGACTGCAGCTTTCGCTGTGGGAGCCTTGGCCTTGGAAGCCTTGACGGCAGCACGCTTTTTAGCAGCGGGCTTTTTGGCCGCAGGCTTCTTAGCGGCAGGCTTTTTGGCAGTCGACTGGCGTGCAGGCTTGACGCTGGACTGGCGGTTGCGATGGCTCAACACCATCACCCACTCCTCATCGCTGAGTGAAGAGGGTTTGCTGCCATGGGCATTGGCCAGTTTGGCGGCCTTTTCAATGTCCTGGATGAGATTGACCCAGGAGGTTGAGAAACGCTTGTCGGACTGCGAGCGAGCCCCGCTTTCGACCAGGGTCTCGACGACGCCGGAGGCGGTGACCTTCTTGCGACGTCGATTGAAAATTTCCTTCTGCAACTGAGCGATCAAAGCATCAGCTTTGTCGCTCAACTTGATGGATAGCTGAGACATCGTCCCCGAAACATCTCTCTTATCTGTAGCAGATGGGTCTCATTACTACCACTCATGCGCCAATCCAGGCAGCAAGGGAGGGATCAAAATCGTCGTTTTCGAACACCGTTCGACCAAGTGCGATGGCGTCATATCCGGCGTCCAGCCAGGAGTAGAGGTCACCGGCACGCAAGCCTCCAGCGGCAATCATGAAAGGGAGATCGCCCATCGGTGCTGCGATCTGACGATGAAAACTGCGACCCAGCACGCTTGCCGGAAACAACTTCACCAAACGGCAACCCAGATCACAGGCCTGCCTGATCTCGGAGGGAGTCATCACACCTGGGACCAACAAAAAACCAAGCTGCTCAGCTCTGTGCTGTAACCCCCGATCCAACAGCGGCGACATGGCGTAGCTGAATCCAAGCTCAGCGACCTGCTGCAGAGCCGATTGCTGAGTGATCGATGCCGCTCCAAGGGACAGACGTGGATAACGAGACCTCGCTGCGATCACAAGATCACACCAGCGGGGATGCTCAACCCAGGCGATCTCAACATGCTGAACACCCGCCTCTACCAGCTGATCGAGCTGATGGCAGAGACGGGTGGTGGAAAACACTGACTCCAGATCAATGCGTTCTGGACGCAAGACAACCAGGAGAGGTTGAATCCGCAACGAGCGAATCAACCCCGCATCGGTTTCAGACGTATTCGGCAATACGGACATCACTGCGGATCAGCAGTTCCTGGAACTCTTCGGCATCCACGGTTTCCTGGTCCACGAGCATGTCAGCGAGCTCTTCGAGCACAGAGCGGTTGTCAACGAGAACCTTGGTGGCACGCCTGTAGGCCAGGGCAACAAGATCAGACACTTCCTCATCAATTGTTGCGGCAGTGTCTTCCGAGAAGTCGCGCTCAGCCGCAATGTCGCGTCCGAGGAACATGCCTCCTTGGGAACGACCAAGGGCCACCGGACCCAGTTTGTCGCTCATCCCGAAGCGGGTGATCATCTGTCTTGCAGTGGAGGCAACCTGCTGGAGGTCGTTGGAAGCACCTGTGGTGACTTCGTCTTCTCCGTAGACGATTTCTTCGGCAACACGACCACCGAGCGCAACGGCCATCTGATTCTGCAAATAGGTGCGGGAGTACAGACCCGACTCCATCCGCTCCTCACTGGGAGTGAAGAAGGTCAGACCGCCGGCATTGCCACGCGGAATGATCGAAATCTTCTGAACCGGGTCGTAATCAGGCATGAGGGCACCGACCAGAGCATGGCCAGCCTCGTGATAGGCAACGAGACGCTTACGGCGATCACTCATCACGCTGTCCTTTTTCTCAGGACCAGCCATGACCCGCTCAATGGCATCACTGATCTCGTCATTGCTGACTTCGCTCAGATCACGCCTGGCAGCCAGGATTGCTGCTTCGTTCAGGAGGTTGGACAGGTCGGCGCCTGTATAGCCAGGAGTTCGGCGGGCCACCTTGTCGAGGTCGACATCCTTGGAGAGAGTCTTGCCACGGGCATGAACTCCGAGGATCTGTAGACGACCTGCGTAGTCGGGTCGGTCCACCGTGACCTGACGGTCGAAACGTCCCGGACGCATCAGAGCTGAGTCGAGCACATCAGGACGGTTTGTAGCGGCAACAATGATGATTCCGGTGTTGCCCTCGAAACCATCCATCTCGGTGAGCAACTGATTCAGTGTCTGTTCACGCTCGTCATTGCCGCCACCCATGCCAGCTCCACGCTGGCGACCGACCGCATCAATTTCATCAATGAAGATGATGCAGGGCGCATTTTTCTTCGCCTGTTCGAAAAGATCTCGAACACGGCTCGCACCAACGCCGACAAACATCTCGACGAATTCCGAACCGGAGATCGAGAAGAAAGGAACGCTGGCCTCACCAGCCACAGCTTTGGCAAGCAGAGTTTTACCGGTACCTGGAGGGCCCACCAGAAGAACACCCTTGGGGATCGTGGCTCCGACAGCGGTGAAGCGGTCAGGGTTCTTGAGGAAGTCAACGACTTCAGTGAGCTCGAGCTTGGCTCCTTCCACACCCGCAACGTCACCAAACGTGGTTTGCGTGGAAGGCTCCATCTGGACCCGAGCCTTGCTTTTGCCAAAATTCATGGCCTGGTTACCGCCGCCGCCACCGGACTGCGCACGACGGAAGAGGAAAAACAACCCACCGAGCAGCAGCAAGGGGAAGATCAGGCTTGAAGCGGCCTGCTGCCAGGCGCCGGGCTGGCGGGAGGGCTGAACAGCGATATCAACGTTGTGATCGGTGAGCAGCTTGAGAAGATCCTTGTCTGGCGCGAGATTCACCTCAGCGCGGCGACCATCGGTCTCAACGACCTGAGCAGTACCGCGATCGGGAGACAGCAGAACTCTGCTGACCTGGTCTTCCTGAACCCTCTCCACAAAATCGCTGTAGCGCAGTGAACGTGCCTCGGGTTGAGGGCTGCCGGCGCCACCAAAGAAAGCCGGTGCGATGACAACAATCGCGAGCACGAGGAGGGCACCAAGGCCGATGTTCCGCCAACGTTTGTTCAAGGGTCTTCCGCCTCTGATGAAGGAATGTTAATAGGTAGTTGAGAGCTCAGGTGGACCGAAGTACATCCACGACGCTCTTGAAGGCAAACCACTCGGGGATTTCTTCACCGCTGCGCAGCATCTTGCGGAACTGAGTGCCGCTGAGCTTCTTCACGTGCAGCCCTCTTGCCTCAGCGTGTTCCGCGGTGACATAACCCTCTTCCTCCGTGTAAACGAGGTTGAGAGAAGGCACGGTTTCCATGGTGAGCTCAGGCGCGCACTCCTTGGCAAAGTTCTGAGCGTCGTAGGGACCGTAGAAGTCGTCACCGCTCAGGGAGGACTTGCAGCCGGCCATGTCGCGCCCAATGATGAAGTGGGTGCAGCCGTAATTGCGGCGGATGATCATGTGCTGCAAGGCCTCACGGGGACCTGCCATATGCATGGCGTAGGGAAGATAGGCCCAGCGGATCCGAGCGTTATCCACCTCGGCAGCAAGTCGCTCGTAGGTCTGGAATCGAACAGCTCCAGGAATGTCATCCTGCTGGGTGGGACCGCAGGTTGGATGAACGAGAACCACTGCGTTCTCACTGACATTGCTGGCATGCAGGGCTCGAGTGAACAGCTCGTAATGGGCTCTGTGGATGGGATTGCGGCACTGGAAGGCCACAACGTCCTCACCTTCCGGCAGGCCTGCGCGAACCTCAGCTGGGGTTTTGCAGGGGAACACACGCGACGGCAGCTCAAGGCCCTGAATCAGACCACCGAGGTAGAAACGGCGACGCTCTGTGGCGATCATGCGCACAGCAGGATGTTCCAGTGATGTGGTGCCGTAGCAACCCTTGGCCTCGATGACCTTGTCTGGCTCCCACTTGTCCTCAACGGTGAGCACGGCAAGGTCCTGGCCCTTGTAGGTGAGCAGGATCTTCTGCCCGACCGTGATGTCCTCACGATCGGTGTCCATCACGATCGGCAGTCCGAACAGATACCCCGAGGTGGTGCGATTCCCGGCCACCACTGCGTCGTAATCAGCCTGGTGCATGAAACCCCTTTCAGGGGAAAAGCCACCGACCACCAGCAGCTCAACGTCACAGGCATTGCGATCGGAGCATTCGATGCTGCTGCTGGCTGAAGCCTTGACTGCAGCTTTGTCACCTTCAGGAACCATCAAATCCACCAGGGTGCCCCCGTAGGGAGCGATCACACCGGACTGAGAGGAAGGGGTGCTGGCAGTCATGACAGGCCGGAGTGGATTGGAAAGACGGCGCGATTCTCCCAGACAACAGCCTGCGACTTCAGCGAACAGGGGTCACAACAAAAAAGGGGCCGGAGCCCCTTGATGCAGATCGAACTGGCTTGAAGCTTCAGGCCTCTTCGAGCTGGCCGTAAAGCTCTCCTGTGATCTTGACGTCCACAGTCTCTCTGCTGCCCATATCAGAGTCGGAAGGCTGGATGGCGGAGAACACGCCCGCGAATTCGCCGGTTTCAGGATCAACTTTGGTGATGGACAGGCTCATCACTCCCTGTCCGTCGATGTACTGCTTCTTGTTCTCTTGATCGAGCTGCTGGTAATCACCACCGAGACCAATCAGACCCTGGGGGTAGTCCACACCAGTTGTGAGTGAACGGCCTTTGGGGTCAAGGAAGTTGCTGGTGCGGTAGCTGGGTGTGCGGTATTCGCCTTCAAAGTCGGTGCTGGTGGTGATGGCTGCACCTTCCGCATCGACTTTCAAATTTTTACTTGAAAACGTGAACGGAAACTCCTCTCCGCCAGGAACCAGAACGGTGATGGCCTGGAAGTCGATGCCACCTTCCTCGGTGAAGGACAGACCTTTCTCACTGACAACGAGGTCTCCGTAGACCTGGTCAAGGCTGGAGGTGTAACGAGTGAGGATCTTGCCCTCAACGAACTGGGCTTCCTGACGCTTGTTGGCAGGCTCACCTTTCACGAAGACCTGGCTGGGATGCATGCAGATGGCACTCAGCTGATAGTCATTGCCGGGAGTCAGCGGAATGGAACCACGTGCGGATTCAGGCAGCGTGGGGCAATCATTCGCCCTGCCGGTGTTACGGATGTCGTCGTACGTGATGTTCGAGCGATCAACAGCCTGAGCATCTCCGCTACAGGCAGTGACGAAGGTCAGACAGAAAGCCAGCACAAGGGCCAGCAGAGGACGGATGCGCATGGAGGAGAAGCCGAAACTCCGGCTGTTGACGATGTCCACCGGACAGGCGGATCCTACAGGTGTCAAACGGCCGCACCGGCTAGCCTTTTGCACGTCTCAACAACGTGAAGTGTTCTCCATGCAGCACGACGGCAGTGAAACCATCCAGGAGAAGCTGCAGCCGGCGCTGAAAACACTCCGAGAACTGTCGGAACAGCATCGAGACGATCCCGAGTCTTTGCTCCTGCTCCTGCGTGATCTGGAAGCCCTCCACAGAGACATCCAGGACGACGCGTTTCGGGAAAGCCTTCCGGGAGACCGCCAAAAGCTGTTCGCCCTGCTCAAAACGATGGAACGCAGTGGCGGCTGGCCCTACATCCCCCGCCTGCAACTGCGCACGTTCATCGACCTTCTGGAGCAGGATCCCGCCGATATGGCTGCATGATCAACAGTCCTGCTTGATCAAGAGGGCTGCTTGATCAAGAGGGCTGCTTGATCTCTGACAGTCGATCCAGCAAGCGGTGGGACAACACGAGCTTGTCTTCGAGAGGACAGATCTGACAGCGATCCCCTGGACCCAGAAGCCAGCCGGCGTTCTGATCACTATCGAGCCCCTGACCGAGGCGGTCGACAGGATTGATCATCAACAGATCACAGCCCTTGGCCTGAAACTTGTTGCGGCCGAGCTCAAGCAGTTGCTCATCGGTTCCTGTCAGGGCGGCAAAACCAAGCACAGACTGACCTGCAGGGCGTCTGCTCACCAGTGACTGCAGCAGATCAGGCGCCGGCTCCCAACCACCCTCCAGCGCCCCAATCAGCTGGTCTTTCGGCAGCTTCTCAACATCAGTGGGACGCGTTCTGCGCAAATCGGCGACCGCAGCGCACATCAACACCGCATCCGCTTTCGGCTGCAGCTGTTGGATCCTGTCGTTCATGGCATCACTTCCCTCCACTGCATGACACCGCAGCCCCTCCAGCCAGGACGGCGGAACCTGTAGTTGGCCATGCACCAAATCAACGGAGGCACCGCGCAGATGTGCAGCCTGAGCCAACAGAACACCCATGCGGCCACTGCTGCGGTTGGAGAGAACACGGACACAGTCCAAAGCTTCCAGAGTCGGACCGGCGGTCACCAGCACATGCCTGCCGCGCCAGTCGGATTTGAGGTGGCCCTCAGCATCGGCTTGCAAAAGGGCGCTGGCGGCAGCCAGTTCAATCCTGACGGGGTCTGCCATGCGGCCCGTGCCGAGACGGTCACAGGCGAGCAGACCGCCCTCAGGCGTCAGTGGCAGCACTCGAGGATCGTCCAGCAGAAGACCCCAGTTGCGCTGCACGGCTGGGTGTGTCCACATGGCTGTGTTCATCGCTGGCGCCGCCAGAACTGGGCACTCACAAGCCAGCAAAAGACTGGCCAGCAGTCCCTCGCCATCACCCTGAACCCAACGAGAGAGTGATGTTGCAGTGAGCGGAGCCACCACCACGAGATCCGCCCATTCGGCCAGTTCGATATGCAGTGGTCGCGGGCACGAAGGGTCCCACTGGTCGGCGTCCTGCAGGCAGGGTTGACGACTGAGCGTTGCCAGAGCCACTGGACTCACCAATCGGGCAGCGCTTGCGGTGAGCACACAGCGGACCTGGGCCCCTGCCTGCACCAGTGCACTGACCAGCAGCGGAGTCTTGACAGCCGCAATACTCCCAGAGGCCGCGACCAGCACCCGTCGTCCCTTCAGTAGCCCCGGCATTGGCTCAGTCCTCGTCGAAGGGTTCCTGATCGATCAAATGGGCGTATGGAGCGGTGAGCTCCGGTCGATGAATGGCGAGGGCTCTCAACAGATGCCAGTCATTCAGGCCTTCAAAGGGAGTCGGGTAGTCGTCGTACTCCAAACGGCGCGCCAGTGTCGCAACGGATGCCTCATCAAATGAAGCCAGTCGCTCCGGAGTGATCAGCATGCAGGCACGAACCACTGATGATCATTTTGCCTTCGGATGCGTTTGAAAACCGGCGCTAGGTTGCCCTGCCCGGGGAATTAGCTCAGCTGGTAGAGCGCTGCGATCGCACCGCAGAGGTCAGGGGTTCGAATCCCCTATTCTCCATCGAGGTCTTATGAGATCAAGGTGGATTGGAGTGCTGATGCAGAACAGTCGCTCAGGGAAGTCCCTTTTTTTGTGCGACCAGCCGTTCGCCGCAGAATTGAATCATTGGCACAAGACTGCAAGCGCGACTGCATCGATTCAGCGTTTTACGCCGAAGCCAGGGCGAAATTTGCGAAGCGCTGAATCATGATCAGGCCGACGCTTGACTACCGGCAGGCGATCAGGCCTTCACTGCTGATGGTGCTCAGCATCACGGCCTGTCTTTCAGTGCTCGTCAGACCTTCCGCTCTTTTGACCTACGGACTGATTCTTCTGGCAGGTGGCCTGTCCCGCCGCTGATTAACGCTCTTGAGAGCGTTCATTCAGGCCATGCGGTAAAAGAGAGGCTGAGAAAGCCACGATTGATGTCTCAGTCGAAAAGAGAACAGGTAGTGAGCCATCTGCGCTACATCCGCCAGGAACTCCGTGAAATGCATCAGGGCGTGATGGAAGACGGCCTCCTGCCTGAAGCCGGCGAGGTGCGAGGTGTCATGGCCCAAATGGAAGCGCTACTTGAACTGCTCGAAGGCAAAAGCTCTCGAAAAGCAAAAGCCGAATCCGACTGAATCTTGAAGTCTGCACTTGCCAAGCAGCGCGGTTCAGGCTTTTCTTCGGAAATAACAACGTCATCAACCAGACATTTTTGGGCTTTTTGCATCAAAAGCCTCAATATGTAGCGGTTGATAGAGGCAATCACCCCATAAATGGTGTATACATTGTCTGGCAGGGTTCGGGCCGGGTGATGGGGATCATCGGTTGTTGTCCCTGCCTCTCTTTCAAGAGGTTGCAAAGTTGACAGCGCGTCTTCAAGCAACACGCCTGCAGAGAACGCTCGGAGAAGCGGGGAGCAGGCTGGACCTGTGGGCCACCAATCCATGGAGACGAACGTCACTCCTGCTCATCGCCCTCACTGGAAGCTTCATGATCGGAAACGGCGTTGCTTCCGTCTCTGGTGCTCTCAATCTGATGGACCCTGTGGCAGCGATGCTCACCGTGGGGCTGATGGAACTCATGGTGCGGGCGAGAAGGCACTGGGCCAAAGATCGCGACAGTCACTTAGGTCGACAATTGCTCGACATGACGCGAATCGGGCTGCTTTATGGGCTCCTGCTGGAGGGATTCAAGTTGCTTTGATCCACTTCAGATGATTGAAAGCGCAGACAAAACTGTTCGGCATCCATACGCTGAATTCAGATTGTCAACCTTGCATCCATGGCTGGAGCGCATTACTTCCTCGAGCTGGATCCACCCGAAGAGCGCCTGAGAGACGCGCCCCACGTGGTGATTGTGGGTGGAGGATTTGCTGGTGTTCGTGCCTGCAAAGCGCTGGCCAAGGCAGACGTCCGCATCACCCTGATCGACAAACGCAACTTCAATCTGTTCCAGCCTCTGCTTTATCAGGTTGCGACAGGCCTTGTCCCCAGCGGTGATGTAGCGACCCCGCTGCGACAGCTGGTGGGACGCCAAAGCAATGTGCAGGTCCTGCTTGGAGAAGTGACTGAGATCAAGGCTGCAGACAAGCAGATCATCTTCAGCGGCAAGGCTTACAGCTATGACCACCTTGTGCTGGCGACAGGATCGGGAAGCACCTTCTTCGGTCATGAAGAGTGGCGGACCTTTGCCCCACCGATGAAAATCCTTGAGCACGCCGAAGAGATTCGGCGGCGGTTGCTGATGGCCATGGAGCAGGCCGAACAGACGCCTGACCCTGAGGCACGACGTTTCCTACAGACCGTCGTGATCGTTGGAGGAGGGCCCTCCGGTTGCGAAATGGCTGGAGCCGCTTCCGAACTGATGCGCAATGCCATGCGCAAGGAATTCCGCCAGCTGAATCTGGAAGACACCAGGATCGTTCTGGTCGACCCAGGCGACCGCGTACTGAGAGCGATGCCGGAGGAGCTGTCGAAGGCTGCGCAGAAATCTCTGTCGGCCCTCGGTGTGGAGTTTTTGTTCAAAGGGCGTGTGCAGAGCATGCAACCCGGTGAAGTGATTGTGGGAACGCCGGATGGTGAGCGAAAGCTGCAGGCAGCCACAGTGATCTGGACCGCCGGCGTGCGGCCCTCACATCTCGGGCGCAAGTTGGCGGATTCCGTGGGCTGCGAGACGGACCGTGCTGGCCGCGTGATTGTGGAGCCAGACTTCTCCATGAAGGGGCATCCCGAGATCCGAGTGGTGGGGGATCTCTGCTGCTACAAGCACACCCGAGATGGAAATCAGCTGCCTGGGATGGCCGGGCCTGCAACCCAGGCCGGAGGGTTTGTGGGCAAAGATATCGCCGCCATCGTGGCCGGCGGATCACGGCCAAATTTCAGCTGGTTTGATTTCGGCAGCATGGCCGTACTGGATCGCGTCGACGCGGTCGCAGACCTGCGTGGATTCAAATTCAAGGGCGGTCTTGGCTGGCTGCTTTGGGCCGCTGCTCACCTCGCCTTCATGCCCAATGAGGAGAATCGCTTCTCGTTGCTATTGAAATGGATCTTTGCGGTGGTCTCTCAGGCCAGAGCATCGATGTTGCTGACGGGCATGCCAAGTCAGCACATGGGCTTGGACGCACCGGATGCCGCATTCCCAATGGCACCAGGAGCAGGCCCATCGATCTCTGAACCCGGAGCAGCTCTACGGGCAGCGATGGATTACTACTCCAATCAGGTTTCCGGTCTTTCGCCTCAACCCAAGGCAGATGAGTCCACGGAGGATTCCGCCGCTGCCATCAAATAAAGCAGGGCCATCCTGATCGGGATGCCATTGCTCACCTGACTTTCAACCAGATTGGCGCTCAGGTCATCAAGCAGGGCGCCACTCATCTCAATCCCCCGGTTCACCGGACCGGGGTGCAGCACTGGAATGGAGGCTCCGCATCGAGCCAATCGCTCATGGCTGAGGCCGTAATCACGGTGGTAACGGTCCAGCGCGCTGAGCATGTGCTGACGCATGCGTTCCTTCTGCAAGCGAAGGGTCATGACGGCATCAGCCCCCTCGAGGGCAGCATCAAGGTCGCGACAAATGGTCAATGAACCGCGCTGCGCAACGGGATCCGCGGCCTGGCCAGGCGGAGGCTCAGCCAAAAAGTCGCCGAAGGCATCCGGCACCAGACTCGGCGGACCACACAGCACGACATCAGCGCCGCAGGCACTCAAGGCCCAGAGATTGGAGCGGGCGACACGTGAATGCAGGATGTCTCCCACAATCACGACCCGCCGCCCCTGCAAAGCCTCCGGCAGAGGATTAGCAGCATCGAAATAATGGGCCAGTGTGTAGAGATCGAGCAGCCCCTGACTGGGATGGCTGTGCAGACCATCACCGGCATTGAGGATTACCGTGCGATCACCCGTGCGCTCTAGAGCTTCAGCCAATTGGCGAGGCACACCGGTGCAGCGATGGCGCACCACCAACATGTCGGCTCCCATCGCCACGTAGGTGCGTGCGGTATCGAGCAGTGACTCCCCCTTGCTGAGCGAACTGCTGGAAGGCGAAAAACTGGAGACATCTGCCGAGAGACGCTTGGCCGCCAGCTCGAAACTGCTGCGCGTGCGGGTGCTGGGCTCGAAGAAGAGGGTGGCCACCAAGCGGCCCTGCAAAGCCGGCAGCCGACGGGCACCTGTGACCGGCATCGACCGGAACCGATGGGCCAACTCCAGAACAGTCGCGAAGTCTTCCCTGGAAAAGGCCGCGAGATCAAGGATGTGTCGGTGTGTCCAGGTGCTCAACTGAACGTCAGCTCACCTGGTTTGATCGTAGATCCGCAGTGTTCAACTGCACAGCGAACCAGCGCAGAAAGCTTGTGCGGGCTTCGGGGAACGATCGCCTCGAGCCCGTTTACTCACGCTGCGACTGGCCTGTAAGTACCAGCGCAGGGGAAGCTCTTGGCCCTGATTGATCCCGATCCGGGTGGTGGTGAGCAAAACAGGTTCGCTCAGCGCAACCGGGCGGGGTGCAAGCCAGAGATCACTGTCACCGCAGACCGCCAGGCCATCACAACGGCGATCGATCCCAAATCGGCGGGCCAACAGGCCCGGCCCGGCCGCGATCCGCTCAGGCTCATCAGGCAATGCCACAGCACGCAGCAACACGCCATTGGCCCATTCAGGGCGCTCCGTCACCACATTCACGCAGTGGTGGATGCCATAGCTCACATACACATAAAACCGCCCTGGCTCACCAAACAGCGTCTCGTTTTGCGGTGACCGACGCCGGTAGCCGTGGCAGGCAGGCTCATCCTGTGAATACGCCTCTGTTTCCACAATCACGCCCCAGAGCAAACTTCCATCCGCTTGGCGTTTCACCAACCTGCAGCCCACCAACTCAGGTCCAACAACTTCTGCAGGGCGACAGAAGAAGGATTGAGGCAGAGCGGGGAAATCCTTGGCGATGTGCTGAGTGGCTATGTGCGTGGCTGGAGCGACAAACCTTCTTCACCCAAGTCTGACAAGGCTGCATGCAGAAGAGACAATGAAATGAACAAAGACCTGTCTCTCAGATGTCAGAAGAGCAACTCAAAGCCTTCCTGGAGAAGGTCAAAGCAGACACCAGTCTTCAGGAGAAGCTCAAAGCAGCTGCTGATTCAGACGCAGTTCTTGCGATTGCGAAAGATGCAGGATTTATTATCTCTGCTGAAGACTTGAAGAACGCTCAAGTCACAGAGCTTTCAGATGAGGAATTGGAGGGCGCAGCTGGGGGTGACTGGTGTTGTCCATGGAGATGCTTTGGGTCACTTACAAGTCACTAGACGTTCGCAAGCCCAGACTTACACACCCGCGAAAGCCCCTGCATTGACAGGGGTTTTTTATTGCTTCAATGGTCTGACTGACCCCATAAATCAGCCTTCAATACCTGGCACCATCACCAACTAAACACTCAAGACTTTCACCGGACCAGATGCCTAATCCATCCACAAAAAATACAAGGCAGAGCAAATAAAGCCTCAGCTTTCTTTAGTCCTACATCTACCCTTATTCCCTCAACGCAACTGCCAAAACCTTCGCTCCCTATCGCCATCACGGATGCCATTGGCTCGTCTAAATCTCACCGCAACTTGATACCACTCCTCTGGGATTTGATTGAGCCGAACATCAAAAGCAAAAGGGAGTTGCTGTTGCCCTGGTGAGACACGCTTTCTCTTGCTTCTACGACCACTTCTTGCCTCAACCAATCGCTTCAGCATCCGTGAGCCCCAATGGCACTTCGCTCCTCCCTTGGCGTGATGGCGATACGTCCGAGGTAACGCCCCAAAGCAAACTTCCATCGCTCTGGCATTTCACCAGCCGGCAACCCACAAGCTCAGGTCCCACCAGCTCTGCAGGACGCCAGAAGAAGGATTGAGGCAGAGCGGGGAAATCCTTGGCGATGTGCTGAGTGGCTTTGGGCGTGGCTGGAGCGACAAACCTTCTTCACTGAAGTCTGACAATGCAGCCTGCAGAAGGGACAATGAAATGAACGAAGCCCTTTCTTTCAGATGTCAGAAGAGCAACTCAAAGCCTTCCTGGAGAAGGTCAAAGCAGACACCAGTCTTCAGGAGAAGCTCAAAGCAGCTGCTGATTCAGACGCAGTTCTTGCGATTGCGAAAGATGCAGGATTTATTATCTCTGCTGAAGACTTGAAGAACGCTCAAGTCACAGAGCTTTCAGATGAGGAATTGGAGGGCGCAGCTGGAGGAATGGATGGTTGGTGCCAACTGGACCCGGTGCCAACTGCCTGTCTGAACACCTGGAACTGAGGGTGGTTGGAAGCCTACACACCCGCGAAAGCCCCTGCATTGACAGGGGTTTTTTATTGCTTCAATGGTCTGACTGACCCCATAAATTAGCCTTCAATACCTGGCACAATTGAGCGCAGTATGTGTTAGCCAAAGACAGTGCGAGATATGGTTGCTATAACAGTTAAAGACTTCAGATACCCATGTCAGAAGAGCAACTCAAGGCATTCCTGGAGAAGCTCAAAGCAGACACCAGCCTTCAGGAAAAGCTGAAAGCAGCTGATGATTACGATGCTGTTATTGCTATTGCGAAACAGGCTGGCTTTAGCATCTCTGCTGATGACTTTCGCTCAGAGCTTTCTGAAGAGGAACTGGAAAACGTGGCTGGGGGGGATTCTGGAGGGGATTTCCTGTCTTATGCAGGCTGCGACACTGGGAGATGTGGCGCCTGTAGCTGGGGCTGCCCAGGGTAATAGGTGGGGGCATCTGCGGATAGCCTAAACACCCGCTAGAGCCCCTGCATTGACAGGGGCTTTTATTTCTTCAATCACCCCAAAAAGACCATCAATCAGCCTTCAATACCTGGCACGATTGACCGCAGTAATTGTTAGCCAAAGACACTTCAAGTTATTGTTGCTATAACCACTAAGGACTCCTGAAACCCATGTCAGAAGAGCAACTCAAAGCCTTCCTGGAGAAGGTCAAAGCAGACACCAGCCTTCAGGAGAAGCTCAAAGCAGCTGCTAATCCTGATGCCGTGGTTTCTATTGCAAAAGAAGCAGGGTTTAGTATTTTTGCTGATGACCTAACTAAGGCTCAATCCGAACTTTCAGACGAAGAGCTGAACGACAAGGAACTGGAAGGCGTGGCTGGAGGGAATGACTGCGGAACCTACTGTAGCTTCGGGGCGGGTACCTGCGGAGTTGGTCATTACTCCTGGTGATGAATCTGATCAAAACCTTGTACACTAAAGAAAGCCTACTCATTGCAAAGCCCCTGCCGCCGCAGGAGTTTTTATTTCTTCAACCTCGCCAATAAGCTCATAAATCAGCCTTCAATATCTGGCACGATTTAGCACAGTAATTGTTAACCAAAGCCTGTAGAGAAGACCGTTGCTATGACAGCAGAACAGACCTGATACCCATGTCAGAAGAACAACTCAAGGCATTCCTAGAGAAGGTCAAATCAGACACCAGCCTGCAGGAGAAACTCAATGGAGCTGCAGATGCAGATGCTGTTGTGGAGATTGCCAAGGACGCAGGCTTTTCAATTACCGCAGAAGATATTCAATCTAGATATTCAATCCGCTCACGAGAATTGGCAGACGAGGAGCTGGAGGGCGCAGCTGGTGGAGCTGGCACCTGGGACACCCGTTGCCAGCAGTGGACCTCCAGCTACTACTATCAAGGCTTATGTTGTTAGTGGACCTTATAGTTTGAAAACAAATACACAAGAAGTGGACCTTAATTAAGTGGACCTTGTACTTGTTTAAACAAGCCTACACACCCGCGAAAGCCCCTGCATTGACAGGGATTTTTTATTGCTTCAATGTTCTGACTGACCCCATAAATCAGCATTCAATACCTGGCACTATTGAGCGTAGTAATTATTAGTCAAAGACACTTCAGCAGACCATTGCTATAATTACTTAACAGACTTGACACCTATGTCAGAAGAACAGCTCAAGGCATTCCTCGAAAAAGTCAAAGCAGACACCATTCTTCAGGAAAAGCTCAAAGCTGCTTCGGATGCTGATGCAGTAGTTGCGATTGCAAAAGAAGCTGGGTTTAGTATTTCTGCTGACGATTTGAAGAAGGCTCCATCAGAAATTTCTGAAGAGGAGCTGGAAGGCGTGGCTGGAGGTGATTGCAGGCCTGGCTGGACTGCTGCTTGGACGTACTGGTGTTCTGTGTGCGTGCCTGACTGAGCCTACTCATCAAAGCCCCTGCAACGGCAGGGGTTTTTATTTCTTCAATCACCCCATACCCACCATCAATCAGACCCAAATAGCATCCGATACCTGGCACCACTGACAACAAAACAGTCAAAGCTTTCACACGCCCAACCGCCTAATCCATCCATAAAAAATACAAGGCACAGCGAATAAAGCCTACGCATTCTGTTGCCCTACTTCTACCCTTATCCCCTCAACACAACTGCCAAATACTTCGCTCCCTGTCGCCATCTCGGATGCCATTAGCCCGTCTAAATCTCACTGCTACTTGATGCCACTCCTCTGGAATTTGATTGAGACGCACATCAAATACAAACGGCAGTTGCTGTTGCCCTGGCGAGACACGCTTTCTCTTGCTTCTACGACCACTTCTTGCCTCAACCAATCGCTTCAGCATCCTTGAGCCCCAATGGCACTTAGCTCCACCCTTGGCGTGATGGCGATACGTCCGAGGTAACGCCCCACAGCAAACTTCCATCGCTCTGGCATTTCACCAGCCGGCAACCCACAAGCTCAGGTCCCACCAGCTCTGCAGGACGCCAGAAGAAGGATTGAGGCAGAGCGGGGAAATTCTTGGCGATGCGCTGGGTGGCTATGGGCGTGGCTGGAGCGACAACCTTCTTCACCGAAGTCTGACAACGCTGCTTGAAGAAGAGACAATGAAATGAACAAAGCCCATTCTTTCAGATGTCAGAAGAACAGCTCAAAGCTTTCTTGGAAAAGGTCAAAAGCGACACCAGCCTTCAGGAGAAGCTCAAAGCTGCTGCTGATTCCGATGAAATCGTTGCAATTGCTAAAGACATGGGATATAAAATTTCAGCCGATGACATTCAGACCGAGATTTCAGACGAGGAGCTGGAAAGTTTGGCTGGAGGCAAGTACTCAGGGTGCGGAGGTTTTACGTGTGTTAGTTACTCGCCATAGAGTGCGTGGTCGACAATGCGGCACGTGAGTTGGAATAAAGGTTGTATACGACAAAGAGTTGAAAAGGCTGGGGAGTAGCTCGTTACATTTCACCAAGGCCCCTGCAACGGCCGGGGCTTTTTATTGCTTCAATCACCCTCATGCTTCCATTCATCAACATGCAACCACTGCTGCACTAGCCAGACATTTACAATCAACCGGAGAGGCACTGCTTGACATAAGCATATGACTTAATGGTGATGCGTTTACCCGGCTCAAGACCGATCTTGTAATGACTAAGCACCGCTGCTTGCTGATATTCATGCTTACTCACCATCTTCTGCGAAAAATCAAAACGCCCCTGCATCATGTCAACCAATCTTGCATCTAATTTTTGACCAATAGGCAGATGTTGATGCACGGAACGAACATGCATAGTAGCCGACGTCGTTAGACCGAAAATATCGGCAAGCTGATCCAAGACGAACCAGTTTCTAGTTTCGGATATCACCTGCAACGGAAAAATTTCAAGGCAAAAACGAGGAGAAATTGCAGCTCGTTTCATATTTATGTCGAGACACAATCTAAAGGTTATTTCGCTCACTTTAAGCAGAGATACAACAGCAGAATTGACTTGATTCAAAAACTCTGCTGGTACATCGATACAATGTTCCGCGCGCAAGGCTTTACGAATATCAATGGGGCTTTTCAAGCAACCAAATATAAGCTTAAGATCTTGCGGACGACCCACCATCACACCCAGATTAATGGGCTCTCCTAATACTTGAACGAGACTACTGATTAGACTTTTGAAGCCATTTTGATGCTTAACAGACGGTTGACTTTTGGCCCGCTGGATCTCACCTATAACATCAAAGACTGACGAAAATACAGGCTTAGCATCCTCCTGAATTTCATGACTTAATGGAATAAAAATACCAGCCACAGAGATTTGTCCATTGCGCGCCTCACACTCAATAATGTGATCACCTTGCAGTTGCAAAGCAGAAGTGGCATGAGTGGTTAGCCGGCCAGAGCTTGAATCATTGCTAGAAAACAGACTGCCACCAAAATCACCACTATGGCCAGATGGTTCTAAGCAAATTTCTTCAATCTCAGACCACCATTCAGGCATGATGATTTTCTGAATTTTTTTGCTCCATTCATGGCCAAAGAAAGATATGTCAATAATTTCTGACTTGTCGTGATGGAACTCAAGTCCTACAATAATTTCATCTACTTTTGCATATTGATCAACGAATGCCAGACAATCGCTGATGGGTAAGCATTGCGCTTTGATCAGCTGAAACAGCTCTGGATAAGCAAAACTTGCTACGACGCGCAGAACATGTGAAATCTGTGCTTTCGAGGGATCAGCGCCTGGGTTATCAGAGGGAACAACTTCCACGAATCAAACCGCCAGAACCTTCTTTAATTCTATTTCCACTGTTTCCAAAGACTCACCCGGGAGATTCCGTAGCACTATCATATAGCAACCAAGTTTTTGCAACCCAAAAAGAATTTATAGTCTGTTCAGAAGCTTTAAATCCAAACAAACAGAATCATCATTATTTCGAGCTCAACGCGTACATCACTAACACTTCTCAAACTCAAAAGCCGCTTCAACCTCGCCAAGATCAGTCCGAAGCTCAAAACCAGGAAAGGACACCATACTTGGTTCACGCAAGAGATCAAAGTCCTCTTATGGTTTGACAAGAATTCAAAATCAGATCGTTTAACCAACACAATTTGAATTTCTAATTTAAACCGTTTTTGCTGACCACTATGCCATCTCAACACGCCTCAGCAACAGATACTGAACAGTCTTCTCCGCAGCAGGTTGCAAAATGATGGTCCGAAAACCCTTGTAATTGTCATGGCAGGACTCTCCTGAGCCGAGCGCCAGATATTTCCTTCGGCAACCGATTTCACCACGGAAATAGCTAACAGCTTATTATTTCAGCAGCAATGCACTTTCCTCAAGCTCGTACCGATGCTCGACACTCAGAAGCAACCTGAGCTCAGGAAATAACGACACCGCAAATCCGTTCAATACGGTAACATTTATAAACCATCAACAAGAAACACTCTCCCCACAGAAGGAAAATCGTGGTGCTCAAATTTTCACTTTTGATGCCAACAAATTCATAATTTTTTTCGGAAAGCTGGGCTGCAACATTAGTTGAATAGATCGGCCTGCAATGGAATGAAAGCTATCTAAATCCAGAGCAATGCAAGAGAATTGTCTAAACTGAAAGTGATATACAAAACCACCAACTCATCAGCACCAAAATCTGTCGGGGGTTGAAAAAATCATAAAGATCTTTTGAAGCAGGCAAAAGCCGTTCTACGAGAAGGCGGGCTTTTCAACATCTAAAAAAAAATAGTGAGCGAGATGAATAACCGCCAGCCTGAAACCATCGAGAAGCGTCACCGATGAATCCAGCGCTACAGCAACGCCGAGAATTCTGCTTTCTGGTACTGGCCGGGTTGTTTCTGGGGACCCTGGGCATGCTGAACATTCTTGGCCTGACCCGTTTCCTCGAACTGGGACACATTGGTTCCTGGCCGGTTGTGGTGGCTGTGGGTGCCCTGCCCTACCCGATCACCTTTCTCTGTACGGATCTGATCAGTGAACTCTGGGGAGAGAAGAGGGCCGCCCAGGTGGTTTGGGTTGGCCTGCTGCTCAACGGCTGGGTCGTGCTGATCCTCTGGCTGGGAGGTGTTTTACCAGGAGTGGAAGGAGCGCCTGATGCCACATTCTTCGAAATCCAACGCCTGGCCTTCGGATCAGTCATCGCCTCCATGGCTGCCTATCTGACAGCTCAGTTTGTGGATGTGCGCATGTTCCATTTCTGGAAAAGGGTGAGCAATGGCAAGGCCCTGTGGCTGCGCAACAACGGTTCCACGCTGGTGAGCCAGTTGGTGGACACCAGCGCTGTGGTGCTGATCAGCCATTACGCCTCGGGCGTTCTCCCCGTGCGTCCGGGTGAACCAGTGGCCCCGCAACTGATCTCGTTCATCGCCAGCGGCTATCTGTTCAAGTCGGCCGCTGCACTGGCGGACACCCTGCCGTTCATCTGGATCACTGGTCGACTGAGACAGTGGCTTGAGGTCCCCCAGAGCGGCAGTGAGATCGGGGGCGATGACGATCCCTGCATGCAAATGATGACAAGCACCAATCCGCTGTCAGGCTTGGAGAAACCGATCTGACGCCATGGATGCTGCACTCTCCGGTTTCAACCTGGGCTCGGTGTTGCTGTTCAGCAGCGGCTTCTTCGTGGTGGCCACGTTCTTGTTCGGCACCATGGGCGGCTACTACAACACCGATCAGTACGACGGCAACGGCACAGCTCACTGAAGCCAGCTCTCACGATCGACTCTCAAGCCAACGCCACGCTCGGCATGCCTTCCATCCTCCCCGGCCCGGCCGCTAGCAACGACGCCATTCGCCTGGCCCTGCAGAGCTGGCCCGACGTGGATCAGTACCTGCAAAGCTGCAAAGGAATCATTGTTCCCCTTGGATCCACTGAGCAACATGGCCCGACAGGAGCCATCGGCACCGACGCCCTGACCGCCGAGGCCGTAGCGCTTGAGCTCGGACGACTGAGCGGCGTCCTGGTCACTCCGGTGCAGGCTTTCGGCATGGCCGAACACCATCTCGGATTTGCAGGCACCATGAGCCTTCAGCCCGCAACCTTGCTGGCTGTGATCCATGACCTTGTGATCTCACTGGCCACCCACGGCTTCGAGCGGATCCTGGTGGTCAATGGTCATGGCGGCAACATCGCCACAAGCAAGGCAGCCTTCGCTCAGGCCTATGGCACCGCCGCAAGCCGCGGCCTGGAGGTTGCCCCGCGCTTGCGCTGCAGGCTGGCGAACTGGTTCATGGCCGGTCCGGTGATGAGGCGAGCCCGTGAGCTCTACGGCGACCGCGAAGGACAGCACGCCACCCCCAGCGAAATTGCCGTCACCCTGCATCTCCACGACAGTCTGATCAGCAAGCAGAGATCGCTGCCGGATCCAGCACCCTGCGGATCGATTCATGGGCCTGCGGACTTCCGCCGCCGTTACCCAGATGGACGCATGGGGTCAGACCCCTTTCTGGCCAGACCAGAACACGGTCAGGAGCTTTTGAACACGGCAGCGAAGGCGTTGCGCGAGGATCTGGAAACTTTTCTCGCCGCTGCATGAGCAAGATCACCGCCGACGACGTGCGCAAGGTGGCCCATCTGGCCCGCCTCGATCTGCCTGAGGAGAAAATCACGACCTACACAGGGCAGCTCGAGCGCATTCTCGATTATGTGGATCAGCTCCAGGGCGTTAACACCGAAGGAATTCCTCCCACCACCCGTGCAGTGGAAGTGGTCAATGCCACAAGAGACGACAAGGTGGAGCCAACACAGGTTCGGGAAGAGCTTCTAGAACAGGCACCTTTGAGAGAAGGAGACTTCTTTCGGGTACCCAAAATTTTGGCTGAATAATTCAGCGAGAAGTCGAACGTCTCGACTCGGTTTTGATCGCAATCTGATTGACAAATCCGAGCCAGGATCGCTGCAATCGTCGCAGAGGCATGAATCTGGCAACGCGACGCATTTTTCCTCGACGGCGTTTGTGACTGCGGACGCCAACAAGAATGTCGTAGAGGAAGTTATATCCATCGCGGCGCGTTTCAAAAATTCCCAGCCGCTGTGGGGAGCCTTTGGAGTCGAGCAAAGGCTTTGTGGCTTCGTAAGCAGGTTTGTAATCAAACCAGGGAATGGAAGGCCAGAGGTGATGGATCAAGTGATAGTTCTGACCCATGATCAACCAGTTCATCATCCGACCTGGATAGATCCTGGAATTTTTCCAGCGATTACGAGACGTGAAAGGTCTGTGGGGCAGGTAATCAAAAAACAGCCCCAGGGTCACTCCCACCATCAGAGCTGGAGCAAACCAGCAATTGAAGATGAAGGGAAGAAACTGAAATTTGGCCGCAGCAAGAACAATCACCAGAAACACACTGCGCTCGAGACCCCACTGCATCAATTCCCAGCGCTTCCATAACTTGCGCTGAAAGAAAAACCACTCGTGATAGAAAAATCGAGGAGCAATCAACCACAGAGGTCCAAAGGTGCTCACGATGTGATCGGGATCATTGTGGGGATCGTTCACATGGGCGTGATGCTCGAGATGCACCCTGGTGAAAACAGGGAAACTGAAGCCGAGCAACAGTGCTGAACCATGTCCCATCGCCTGATTGATCCAGGGAACCGGATGCGCCGATTTATGGCAGGCGTCATGGATGACGGTGCCTTCCAGGTGCAGAGCTAGAAAACCTGTGCTCAAGAGCACTGGCAGGGGCCATCCCGCTGCAAACCAACCCCAGATGGTCAGTGCGGCCAGCACATAACCACCAATGAACAACACCACTGTGAGGTTCAACGCTGCAGGTGGTGCCAAGAACTCCCTCGGCACAGAGCGCAGGCGAGTCTCAGGGCCTTGCTTTGCAGGTTGTACGAGGGCCTGTGTCATCAGCGAGGGGAGATTGGCTGACCGCTGTAAGTGGAACCAAATTAGGGAAACGAATGCCCACCGGGGGACTTGAACCCCCACGACCGAAGCCACTGGTACCTAAAACCAGCGCGTCTACCAATTCCGCCAGATGGGCAGGTTGCAACTCTAGGCAGACAACCAGAATGCACCCAGACATGCTGCTTCCTTGATGCTGGCCACAATCGCTGGAGACCTTTGTCTGCTGTTGGGCCTGGCGGTGCTGCTGCTGCCATTGCTCGCCACGGAACTGAGTCGGCCCAGAGACGGGATCTGGGGAGGCGTTGTGCTGCTGCTCGGCCTGGTGTTGGTCACCAGCAGTGATCGCCTGCGCGGTGCACCGATGCTCGCCGTCATCTGCAGCGCGTTGCTGATCAGTCGACTCGGCGCAGAGGTCGCCCAATCACGCTGGCAACGACTCAGCCAAGAGGAGCAACAGCGCCTGCGGTCGAAAGAACGTTGGACGACAAGCGTGCAACAACTCAGCACTTCGGTCACCACACTGCTGAGCAATCTGCAGGCTGCAATCGGCAGCCTGAAATCCGAGCCACCGGCTGCCGACCGTGAAGAGGGCAGTAGCCGCAGCGGCAAACGCTGGGTTCGTCCGGAGGACTCCAATCAGCCAGACACCTCGCAGGAAGCTCTTTCAGCAACCCTGGAGAAGCCCAAGGAGGCAACGGCACCCAACTTGGCCAGCGAGGACGGATAATTCCGTCTGCAGCTGCCCAACCGTGAGTAAGGAGACGCGCGACGCCAACAGTGAAGGACGTCCCTCCTACAAGGACACGCTCAACCTGCTGCAGACCAGCTTCGGCATGCGCGCCAATGCCGTGAAGCGGGAACCAGAACTGCAGTCGTTCTGGGCTGACAACGGGATCGATCTGAAGCTGGGCCTGCAGAACTCAGGACCGATCTTCACGCTGCACGACGGACCGCCTTACGCCAATGGCCCCCTGCATATGGGCCATGCCTTGAACAAGGTTCTCAAGGATGTGATCAATAAATACCAGATCCTGCGAGGACGCAGGGTTCGTTACATCCCTGGTTGGGACTGCCATGGCCTGCCGATCGAACTGAAGGTGCTGCAGTCGATGGATCCGGATCAGCGACAGGCGCTCACCCCGATCAAACTGCGCAAAAAAGCCGCCGCCTACGCCCGCAAGCAGGTGGACGGCCAGATGAAAGGATTTCAGCGCTGGGGGATCTGGGCCGACTGGCAAGAGCCTTACCTCACCTTGCAAAAGACCTACGAAGCCGCCCAGATCAGGGTCTTCGGCGAGATGGTGCTCAAAGGGCACATCTACAGGGGGCTCAAGCCGGTGCATTGGAGCCCCAGCTCGCAGACAGCGCTGGCGGAGGCAGAGCTCGAGTACCCCGATGGCCACACCAGCCCCAGCGTTTACGTCGCCTTCCCAGCGGTTGAACTGCCATCCGTGCTGCGCGACGCCCTCAGCACGGATGGCATCGCATTACCAGGTGATGCCGACGCACTCGGGAAGAGACTTCAGGTGGCGATCTGGACCACAACCCCCTGGACGCTTCCGGCCAACCTGGCGGTCTCCGTTAATGAACGCCTGGACTATGCACTCGTCGACGATGGCGAAGGGCGGCTGCTTGTGGTTGCCGCCGACCTGATCGACTCCCTCGCCAAAACCCTGGAGCGACCACTCGTCCGCAAAGCAACGGTGAAGGGAGCGCTGCTTTCCGGTCTGACCTACCGCCATCCCTTGCTGGATCGCACCAGCCCCGTTGTGATCGGCGGTGAATACATCACGACGGAATCGGGCACAGGCCTCGTGCACACGGCCCCGGGCCATGGAGTCGATGACTTTCACACAGGCCAGAAAAATGGCCTGCCTGTTCTGTGTCCTGTCGACGAAGCAGGCACGCTCACGGACGAGGCTGGACCCTTCGCAGGTCTCAACGTCCTGAAGGACGCCAACCCAGTGATCATCGAGGCACTCGAGAAGGCAGGGGCACTGCTGAAGCAGGAGGCCTACGGACACCGCTACCCCTATGACTGGCGCACGAAAAAGCCCACGATCTTCCGTGCCACCGAACAGTGGTTCGCCTCCGTTGACGGCTTCCGTCAGCAGGCCCTCGATGCCATCGATCAAGTCGAATGGACACCGGCTTCAGGTCGCAACCGCATCGAAGCGATGGTCAAGGAACGGGGCGACTGGTGCATCTCACGTCAGCGCACCTGGGGTGTGCCGATCCCCGTCTTCTACAGCCGCAGTGGAGGCAACGTTCTGCTCAACGCCGAGACCCTTGCTCACATCGAAGCGCTGATCGCCGAACACGGTGCCGACGTGTGGTGGGAAAAAGACGAAGCTGATCTGCTGCCGCCCGCCTATGCCGATCAGGCTGAGCAATGGCGCAAAGGCACCGACACCATGGATGTGTGGTTCGACTCCGGCTCCAGCTGGGCCGCAGTCTCCAGCCAGAAAGAGAGCCTTTGCTATCCCGCCGATCTGTACCTGGAGGGCTCCGACCAACATCGCGGCTGGTTCCAGAGCTCATTGCTGACATCGGTGGCCGTCAATGGTCATGCCCCCTACCAGCGAGTGCTCACCCACGGTTTCGCCTTGGACGAAAAAGGTCGCAAGATGAGTAAATCGCTGGGCAACGTTGTCGACCCGATGGTGATCATCGAGGGCGGCAAGAACCAGAAGCAGGAACCTGCCTACGGCGCTGATGTGCTTCGCCTGTGGGTGAGCTCGGTTGACTACTCCGCTGATGTGCCGATCGGTACCGGCATCCTTCGCCAGCTCGCTGACGTCTACCGCAAAGTGCGTAACACCAGCCGCTACTTGCTGGGCAACCTCCACGACTTCAATCCAGCCGAAGACGCCGTCCCTGTGGCGGAGCTGCCATTGCTGGACCGCTGGATGCTGCAACGCACTGCGGAGGTGATGGATGAGATCTCGGAAGCCTTCGAGAGCTATGAATTCTTCCGCTTCTTCCAACTCCTGCAGAACTTCTGCGTGACCGACCTTTCGAACTTTTATCTCGACATCGCCAAGGACAGGCTCTATGTGAGCGCAGCCACCGACCAACGACGACGCAGCTGTCAGACCGTGATGTCGCTGATCATCGAACGCCTGGCTGGTCTGATCGCTCCGGTGCTGTGCCACATGGCCGAGGACATCTGGCAGAACCTGCCCTATGAGGTGGAGGAGACATCGATTTTCCACCGTGGTTGGCCGTCGGTTCCAGCCGACTGGCGCGATCCCAGCCTCAGTGAACCGATTCAGCGGTTGCGCGAGCTGCGTGCTGCGGTGAACAGAGTTCTGGAGGACTGCCGAAGCCGACAGGAACTGGGGGCATCGTTGGAGGCAGCCGTCCGAATCGAAACGCGCAACCCAGAGCTGCAGTCAGCCCTCAACTGGTTGAACGAGAACGGCGATGCGGAGGCTGATGGTCTGCGCGACTGGCTGCTGGTCTCTCAGCTGCAATTAGGAGGAGAGCCCTGGGCCGAACTCCTGGCCGACCAGACAGACGACAGCGCGATCATCGAGGTGAGCAGAGCCCGTGGGATCAAATGCGAACGCTGTTGGCACTACGAGAGCGATGTCGGTCAGCACAGCCAGCATCCAACCCTGTGTGGGCGCTGTTGCAATGTTCTGAATCGTCGCTGATCACCAGCCGGCCTGAGCCAGCAGGTCTTCAGGATTCACAGGGCCGACAAGCCTGGTTTCGCCGGCGGGATCGAGCGGGCCCTGCAGTAATTCCGCCCAATCCAAACGCGTGCCATCGGGGAGAACCGAGGCATCTGGATCGAAGGCTGTTGGATGCGTCGTGCTGCTGCTGAAGCCACGAAAGATCAACAGTTCAAACGGCTCATCCAGAACAAACCCGTGCAACCTCACCACCCGGTCAGGGCTCAGACGCGTTCGCTCTTCCAGCTCCTGAACGAGGACAGTGGATTCCATGATCAGAAATCCCCAGCGACTCGTCCCTGCTTGGGAAGTCGTACCAGAGCCCACTGCAGCAGACCGACGACGTAAGCCACCAGAGCCACATAACCGATAAAGGCCGCCACGGCCATCGTCCACTCGCCACCGAAGACGAAGTCGAACACGCGCTCGGCGACTCGATGCAGCCCCTGGGGCGCCTCCAGCCACAGCCGGCAGGCATCGGTCTCGAGCTGACGGGTGCATCCCAGTGCCGAACCGGACATCACGGCGGCGAACAAGGCGAAGATTGTGAGGGCCCATCGCCAGACCCGCACCGTGAATGGCAGCGCGCGCCCCGGAGGGCTGTCGGCCAGCTCCTCATTGAGGTCAACCCAGAACCAGAGAGACGCAGCCATCAGCAGAGGCGCGAGAAATGCCGTGAAATAGCCGATCGGCCGCTGATCAGTGAGCAACAGCACGCTGATCGCCAGCAGGCTTGCCACTTTCCAGTAGATCCCGAGCAACCTCACCAAGGCAGGGTCGCGACGAAGCCCCGACCAGATCAGAAGCACAAGCGGAATGCCCAGAGCAATCGTCGCCCCCAGGCGATAGGTCAGCCACACCAGGGTGCGTGTTGTGAAATCGGACACCGGTCAGGGTCATCAGAGGGCCATTATCACGGTCATCCATCAGGTCGACAGGATTGGTAAGGTCCAAACCATGGTTCCGTTCAATCCTCTCGACTGGTTCCGGAGCCGCGGGCTGCAGGCTCAATGCCGACATGCCCTTTCCAGCAAGCCTTCTCTTGAAGATGCTGCAAGGGAAGTCACCAGTGCTCTGGGCTCGAATGAGGCCGATCTGGCCCTCGTGTTCATCTCGAGTCATTTCGCGAGCGATCTAACCCGCCTGCTGCCGCTGCTGCAAAAACGCCTCAATGCCAAACACTGGCTGGGGGGTCTTGGCGGTGGTGTCGTTGGCACCACAACCGCAGGCGAAGCTCATGAAGTGGAGCGCACACCAGCGCTCAGCATCAGTCTCCTCAACCTTCCTGGAGCTGAACTGAACAGCTTCAGTCTCGACAGCACCCAGCTGCCCGATCTTGATGGAGCAGCCCAGAACTGGCAGGACTGGGTGGGCGTGAACGCTGCCCACAGCCGTTCAATGCTGCTGCTGCTCGATCCCGGTTGTCATGCCATCAACGATTTAGTGAGCGGACTGGACTACGCCTACCCCGGCATCGCCAAAGTCGGAGGCATTGCCGTCGCTCACAATGCCGATCATGGTTCTCTGCTCTACGGAGATCAGGTTGTTGAGGGAGCGGTAGGACTCAGCATTGGTGGAACGTGGAGCCTGGATCCAGTGGTCGCCCAGGGGTGTCGTCCGATCGGACCGGTGTTCGCCATCGAACAGGCTCAACGCAACGTTCTGCTCGAACTGAGTGACGGCGACCGCCGAGCCAGTCCTGTGGCCTGCCTGCAGCGTGTCCTTGCCGATCTCAGCGCCGAGGACAGGGAACTGGTGCAGCACTCCCTGTTCCTGGGCGTGGAACGGGAGGAATTAATTGCTGACGCCATGCTGGCTGGACTGAATCAGGGCGGCGGCTCAGCGGATCAACCCGAAAGAGCTTTTCTGGTGCGCAATCTGATCGGCGTGGATCCCCGCAACGGCGCGGTTGCCGTTGCCGATCGCGTCCGTGCCGGTCAAAACGTGCAGTTCCAGCTGCGTGAAGCGCAAGCTTCACGACAGGAAGCCCGCCAGCTGTTGCAGACCAGACGCGATCAAGGCGGCGACGCCACACCGTTGATGGGACTCCTCTTCGCCTGTCTGGGCCGGGGCAACGGCTTGTTCGGCAGCCCCGATGGCGATGTGAGCATCGCTCGCGATGTCTTTCCGCAACTTCCGGTTGCCGGCAGCTTCTGCAACGGCGAAATCGGCCCACTCGGAGGCGCCACCCATCTGCATGGCTACACCGCCTGCTGGGGTCTGTTGCGCTGCGATCCTCCCGAGGGTGCAATCCGGTCCTGATGCGGCAACACGTCAATCCCCTCAGCCGCTTTTTTCAGCTGCCTCTGGAACTGCCCGGCCCCGAGCAGCTGTTTGACACAGCCAATCGACCCATTCATTTGGATATCGGCTGCGCCCGGGGCGTGTGTCTGCTGGAGCTGTCTGAACTGAAACCAGACTGGAATCATCTGGGTGTGGAAATCAGGCGTCCACTCGTGCTGGCAGCCCAGCGTGACCGCGACAAACTCCAGCGTCACAATCTCCACTACCTGTTCTGCAACGCCAACATCAGCCTGGAGGGCTGGCTTACAGAGCTGACGAGGGATCAATTACAGCTGGTGAGCATCCAGTTCCCGGATCCCTGGTTCAAGCGGCGACACCGCAAACGCCGGGTACTGCAGCCCTCGCTGCTGCTGGCCATCGCGGCGGCTCTCAGTCCCAGTCGCGAGCTGTTTCTGCAAAGCGATGTGCTGGAGGTGGTGGAACCGATGGTCACACTGGTCGAACTGAGCGGTTGCTTTGAGCGTCCCGACGAGGACGCTCGTCCCTGGCGCACCAACAACCCTCTACCGGTGCCGACCGAACGTGAACGCTACGTGCAGGAGCAGGGCCTTCCGGCCTACAGGGTGCTTTACCAGCGCAACGAACAGCCAATGCCAGAGCTAGAAGAACTGGAGATCGCTTGGCAACGGGTCGATAATCCCGCTGACGTTCCTCTCAATCACTGATGGCTGAGGCCGCGGCCCCGACCCCTTGGCTGCTGCGCTGGCAAGGACTGCTCCCAGGTTCAGCGGCACAGCAAAAGCGCCTGAGCGATCTGGCGGGGATCGTGCTGATCCTTCTGATGGCCGGACTTCCAGTTCTCACGCGCGCAGGTCTGGGCCTGATCGTGCTGGCCTGCGGAGCCCTCTGGGTGCTCTGGTCACTCACCAAGACTCCCGCTCGCATCGGCGCGATCAGTGGCTGGCTACTGCTGTTCCTGGCTGTGGCGGTGCTGGCCACAGGTGTTTCACCGGTACCGAGCGCAGCCACCAAAGGGCTGCTCAAGCTGATCAGCTACCTCGGGGTCTATGCCCTGATGCGCCAGCTACTGAGTGTCAGTCCTCAGTGGTGGGACCGCTTGGTGGCGGCGTTGCTGGGCGGATCTCTGCTGAGCAGCCTGGTGGCATTGCGCCAGCTGTATGCCCCAACGGAGGAGCTGGCTCGCTGGGCCGATCCCAACTCGGTGGCGGAGGGCACAATCCGCATCTACGGACCACTGGGCAATCCCAATCTCCTGGCGGGGTACCTGGTGCCAATTCTGCCCATCGCCATGGTGGCGATGATTCGCTGGCGTGGCTGGGGGTCCAGGCTTTACGCAGCCACAGCACTGGTCCTGGGCTGCGCTTCAACGCTGTTCAGCTACAGCCGCGGAGGCTGGCTCGGGATGGTGGCTTCGGTCGGAGTATTGCTCCTGCTGCTGCTGCTTCGATATATCCGCCACTGGCCAGCGTTCTGGCGACGATTTCTGCCGCTGGCCCTGCTGGTCGTCACTGGCGTGGTGCTCGCCGTTGCCGCCACACAGGTTGAACCGATCCGCACCAGAGTCGCCAGCCTGCTGGCCGGTCGAGGCGACAGTTCCAACAATTTCCGGATCAACGTCTGGCTGGCAGCGATCGACATGATCCAGGACCGTCCTTGGTTGGGCATCGGCCCGGGGAATGCAGCTTTTAACAGCGTTTACCCCCTTTACCAGCAACCGAAATTCAATGCCCTCAGTGCTTACTCCGTGCCCCTTGAAATCCTGGTTGAGACCGGCATCCCTGGCCTGATCGCCTGCCTGGGGCTTGGCTTTGCAAGCCTTCGCAACGGCTGGCGGGCCCTAACTGCAGGCTCAGAACTTGCGCTTCCCTGCCTGGGCTGCCTGGCGGCCATCGCTGGTCTGCTGATCCAGGGTGCCGCCGACACCATCTTCTTCCGCCCTGAAGTGCAGATCAGCGGCTGGTTGTGTCTGGCCACCCTGAGCCAGATGCGAGGAGAACCTTGAACAAGCGACTTCCCATCCTGGCTGGATTTGATGCCGGACAAACTCACTGCCGTTGCCGGTTGAGTGTTTGGGAGGACGGTCAGCTACGAACGGTCGGCGATGGTTCAGGGCCTGGAGTCAGCCATCTGGACACAGCTGACGGCGAAGAGCGCTTTCGTTCTGCCATCCGCTTGAGCCTCAACGGAGCCCGACTCGACTGGATGCAGCGATTCGGTCTCGATGCCGACGAGGCAGAACCGATCATGGCTGCGGCCATTGGAGCCAGCGGCATTGAGACTGGGCCTCTGCAGGAGAGGGGCGGAGCGCTGCTCGCGTCGGAACTTCAACTGCCCAAAGCACGCTGTCTGGCAACCGGAGACGAACGCACCGCCTTGCGAGGCGCATTCCCTGATCAGGCGGGCATTGTGCTGATCAGCGGCACCGGAATGATCGTGGTTGGCCGTGACGCCAACGGGCGCGAGCATCGTTGCGGTGGCTGGGGCTGGCGTCTGGATGGCGCAGGCTCCGCCTTCGATATCGGCCACGAAGCGCTTCAACTCAGCGTGAGGATGGCTGATGGCCGTGCTCCTGATCGGACCCTGCGCCATCGGCTCTGGGATGCGCTGAGCTGTCGCAGCGCCGCCGACCTCAAAGCACTCGTGGTCAGCCCAGACCATGGGGTCGCCGACCAAGCGAGGCTGGCCCCACTGGTCGACGAAGCAGCCGCAGAAGGAGATGACGCTGCGCGGGCAATCCTGCAGAGGTCTGCCTCCGCACTCGCTGCGGCAGCAGCTGCCACAGCGAAGGAACTCGATCTGAACACACCATCACTGGCAGCACGCGGCGGAGCACTGGAGCACTTGCCGGAGTTCCGCCAACTCGTCAATCAAACAGTGTTCTCCCTACTGCCAGGGAGCAACTGGCAATCATCACCAGGAGACTCCTGTGATGGTGCGCTGGCCTGCGCGATGGATCGTTCCGCTCTTAAGCCGCATTGAGGTGGCGGTCGGCCGCTTCAGCCAGCCGACCAGTCCAGAGGTCCACCACATCGGCTTCGGCCGCTTCCACCATCACCCGCAGAAGAGGCTCGGTACCGCTTGCGCGCACCAGCACCCTGCCGTCTTCGGCCATCGAGCGTTCTGCTTCGTCGACCAGCTCTCGCAGAGGAGCGCACTCGGCCCAACCCTTGCGACGGGCGAGATCTGTCACCCTGACATTCACCAACTTCTGCGGATAGGCCTGGAAGCTGCGATCCAGCCAGTCCGCAAGCGTCATCTGCTGGCCATGGCAAAGGGTGGCGAGCTGAAGCGCTGTGAGAACCCCATCACCGGCGAGTCCATGGGCGGAAGAGAGGATGTGGCCGGACTGTTCCCCGCCCAGAGCGGCACCACTGCTCACCATGGCCGCGTGCACATGCTGATCGCCGACAGGAGTCCGCTCCAGCTGACCACCTCTGGCCTGCCAGGCCCGCTCAAATCCGAGGTTGGACATCACCGTGGCCACCAGGCGCTGATCAGGCAGAGCACCGCTGTCCTGGAGCACAGACCCCCAGAGGTAAAGCACATGGTCACCATCAACCACGCGACCACGACCATCCACGGCAAGCATCCGATCGGCATCACCGTCGAAGGCGAAGCCCATCGCTGCACCGCGTTCGATCACCGCCTCGCGCAGCGGTCCGAGATGGGTGGATCCACAGCCCACATTGATGCGTTCACCGTCGGCGGTGCCATGCAGAACGGTGAGGTCGGCCCCAAGTGAGCGAAAGACCTCTGCACCGCAGGCGGTTGCTGAACCCCAGCACAGATCGAGCACGATCCGTACCCCATCCAGACGTTGGTGCTGAACGCTGCTCAGCAGACTGTCGCGATAGTGCTGCAGCAGTTCAGCGCGGTGGCTTGCAGCGCCACAACCGCTCATCAGCCCAGCAGCATCAGCCTCTCCGCGCAGACCGGATTCAATGCGGCGCTGCAACTCGGAGCCCAGCTTGCTGCCGTCTGGCCCAAACACCTTGATGCCGTTGTCTTCAGGCGGGTTGTGACTTGCCGAAACCATCAGCCCGCCTGATGCCTGAAAGCGACGGATCAGACCGGGAACCGCCGGTGTGGGGCAAAGGCCAAGAGTCCAGACCTCACGACCTGCGGCAGTCAGACCTGCAGTCAGAGCGGCCACAACCATCGAACCGCTGCATCGGGAATCCATCCCGATCAGAACGGGACCATCCGGCGGCAAGACGTGCCCACACCAGAAACCCACCTGCAAAGCCAGAGCGGGTGTGATCGCCGTACCGACACGACCCCGTAAACCATCAGTCCCGAAACTGACCTCGGGGGACTGAAGTGAACCGAGCGGATGGGCGGCGGAAGAGGCCATGAGGTCTCATTTGTGGACTGAACCATAAGAGCCCTGAGACAGCCGATCACTGAACCAGTGACAGGGCCACAGCCGCACGATGCCGATCAGTTCCATCGCTGAGGCACAAGCAGAAGAGCTGCCAGTTCCAGCAGAGCCCATAAACCCACCAGCAGCACCACCCAGCCAGGCAACCACTGCAAGGGCCAGAGCCAGCGCAGGCCCCAAACCACAACAGCCAGCCCTGAGGCCACAACCAGGCGCAGGCGTTGGCTCTGGCCAGGTCGCGGTTGCCGACGCTGAGCAACCATCCGGTTCGATCCTGCTGGGCACAGAATGCCAGCAGTTTCCAGCCACGGCTTGAACATTCGAGAGACTCGCGGACCGCTGCTTCTCGGCGGCACCACGCTTCTGACTGTTCTGGCGATCCTGGGTGGCCGCGCCCTATTGCGCAATCAGCACACACCGATCACGCCGGAGCTGAATGATGCGCAGCTCTGGAGGCACTACCGCTGGTCCGCGAACCCTGAACAGCGACGCGAAGCCGCCCTGATGCTGGGCAGCCGCAGCGGCGATTCTCCGCAAAGGCGCAGGCACCTCCTGACCGGCCAGGGCTGGGGGCCAGCTCCAATCGCGGCAGTGGCCATCAAGCAACAAGCTCTGGCGGCAAAGTCACTGGGCCGTGACCAGGAGGAGCAACAACACTGGCGGGATCTGCTCCGACGTTTCCCGACGTCAACGGCCAGTGCCGATGCCCGCTACCACCTTGCTGCTCAACAACCGCAACTGAAGCAGGAGCTGCTCAGACTTCAACCGGCCCATCCAGCCGCTCTGGCGGCCGCCGCCGAACTACCGGACGCCGCCGACCAGGCCTTGGTGCAATCCAGTGCCCTGCATCTGGCCCGCTGGGGAGCCACCTGGCCTGGAGCGGAGCAGCTGCTTCGCAAGGCCTGTGGCGCCATCACAGGGGTAGGACTTGAGCAGCAGCAGCGTCTGCAACTGGCAGCGGCACTGGCTGAACTTGGCGATGGCCAGTCCGCTGAACTTTGCCTGCAGGGAACACCCCTGGCAGCGGCTCAGGCGCTGACGATCGGGCGCGCACTGCTTCGAGGCAACAAGGATCAACAGCAACGCGGTGAAGCGATGTTGCTGCAGCTGGCCAAGGATCATCCGGACAGCCAGGAGGCGCTGAAGTCCGCAGCGCTGCTGAGTGAGCCTTTGCTTCCGAAACAGGCCCTGATCAAAGCTTTGCCTGAGTCTCTCCAGAAGCGATCGCCCGATGTGGCCGCAGCCAGGGTCCGTCTGGCAGGGGGCGATGGAGGACTGGTGGTGCTGCAACGTTGGCCAGGCCATCCAGCCAGCTGGCAACTGCAGTGGGACCTCGCTCGCGAAGCCCTGCTCACAGATCAATGGGAACTGGCAAGGTCATGGCTGACTGCGATCCCAGCGGAACAACTGCCTGACCCCCTGCGTGCGCGCCAGCAATTCTGGCTGGGGATGAGCATGGACAAGCTCGGAGATCGCAAAGCTGGCCAGCAGATCTGGCAGTCGCTGACCCGTCAGCAGCCACCCGGTTATTACACCTGGCGAGCTCAGGCCAGGCTGGGATCTGGACATCTGCCGGCTCTCTCAGGCAACAAGGTCCTGACTGCCACAGAGGCTGAACGCCTGAACTCGGGTCAAAGCTGGAGCCCTCTCAACAGCGGCAGTCCCTTGGTTGACCAGCTCTGGCGCCTTGAGATGAATCAAGAAGCCTGGGAAACCTGGCGCAGCGAAGTCAGCAACGCCACTCCATCCCCTCAACAGCTCTTACTTGAGGGACGACTGCGGCTGGGGGTGAATGACCACTGGACCGGTCTCAGCCGACTTTGGCGATCCAGTCTGAGACTGGTGTCCCCAGCCTGCGAGACACGTCAGCAGCTGCACAACAGCCTTCACCCCCGACCGCTCCTGCCCTTGTTCCTGGCGGCTTCAGAGCGAGAAGAGGTGCGATTGGAGCTGCTTCTGGCTGTTGCGCGCCAGGAATCTCGGTTCTCCCCCGGGGTGGCTTCACCCGTCGGTGCTGTGGGACTGTTGCAGCTGATGCCGACCACTGCGGCCGAAGTGGCGGGCGAAAAGCTCAGTGCCGCTGAGCTGCGCGAGCCAGAGCGCAATGCAGTTCTCGGGGCTCGCTACTTACGAGGCCTCCTGGACCAATGGCAGGGCAATCCCTGGCTGACGGTGGCCAGTTACAACGCTGGGCCTGGGGCGGCGGAATCTTGGATTAGTGATGAACTCGTTGAGGAACCTGAGCTGTGGGTCGAACGCATTCCATACCCTGAAACCCGTCTCTACACCAAGAAGGTGCTCGGTCATTTCTGGGCGTACCTGAACAACAGTTCAGAGACCGATGCCAGCACTGATCGCTGCACCCAGTGAACTCGGGGGATTGGGCAGATCATGGCCGATCCAGATGCCTCCGATCACGATCACTGCAAGCCAGAACGCCATCAGCTGCGGAGGTGGAACCACTTTGATGCGACTGAGGTCGAGGCGTGCCAGCAGTGTGGCGGACCCCAGAATCAACACATCCGACAACAAGCTCAGACTGAGAACGTAAAGCCCCACAGTGATCAACAGGGTGAGCGTGACCACCAGGCTGAGCACGCGACTCGACGCCATCAGCATTGAAAGCTGACGGAGCAGCAGGTCGGGCATGGTGCAGATCACCACCACCACGACCGCCTGAATCATCTCCAGAGCCCAGAACGTACCCACCGAAATCGAATGAGCCTGTGCCAGCCAAGCCTCCTGGATCGCCCAGTGATGGCCCAGGAACAGCGAGACCACGAACAGAACGATCAGCAGCGGAGCCCGAAGCGGTAACAGGAGAAAACGCAAGACGGGCATCGGCTTGGAGGCAGATTCGCGGCGGACAAACGTCGATCAACGACGCGATCATCTGCGGTCAGACGCTAGCAACAGCAAGCGGTTTGTCCTGTCAGAGTGGGGGCATTGATGTCAGTCCGCGATGACCGACAGCGCTTCAAGCTCCAGCCTCAGCACACTGCAGAAAGTTTTACTGCTGGTCTCAGCCCTTGTCCTGGCTGTCAGCCTTTTCCTGGTGCGCAACGGCGGTTCAATTGAATCGCCACTTGATCAGCTCGCCAGACGCTCATTGTCGCCAGAAGTTGCACTCAGCAACGGCCGGCCCACCATCCTCGAGTTTTATGCCGACTGGTGTGAGGTCTGCCGCGAAATGGCTCCAGCAATGCTGGAGGTTGAACAAAGCCACAGTGCTGGCCTGGATGTGGTTCTGGTCAACATCGACAATCCGCGCTGGCTCGACCTGACCGATCGCTACGACGTCACTGGAATCCCGCAGCTGAACCTGTTCTCCGCAGACGGCACAATGCGAGGCCGCTCGCTCGGAGCACGCAGTGAAACCGAGCTGAATTCGATCGCCAATGCCTTGATCGACGGCAGCCCACTTCCAGCTCTCGCCGGAGTGGGCAGCACGAGTGCTCTGCCTGAGACCGCCTCGGCGGATTCCACCGGTCCAAGAAGCCACGCCTAAATCCGGTCGATGCTGACCGGAGAGGCGATGATCGACCGAACATCCCGTACCCGAAACCCCAAAACCTCATGGATTCCCGCTTCCGGGTCGAATTGATCGCCGCCACGCCCAATCCTCAACAGAGCGTGTACGCAGGCATGCACCAGGATTACAGCGAAGGGTTCGTGGTGATGGAACGCGACCAGTGGCCGGACGAAACGAGGGCTGGAGAAATTTGCATCAAGCGGTTGCTGGGTGGCATGAAGGGTCATTACGGCCCACTGGAACATGCTCAGATCGTGTTGAACGTTGGCTGGTTTCCCCACTCGGTGATGCAGCAGGCGCGAACGCACCGAGTGGGCGTGAGCTTTGATGTGCAATCGATGCGATACACCGGCGAGCGCATCTGCAGAGCTGCTGAAGGGGAACTCGATCTCGAGGAAGTCTTTTACCTGCGTCCGGTTGGGGAGTACCGAGACCGACTGGGCAAGAAATACACCTACGTCAATGAGCAACGGCTCATCGATCTGAAACTCTGCCAACAAGCTGCGGAGCGCTATCGCGATCTATTGCGCGACGGCTTTTCCGAGGAGCATGCCCGTGGAATTCTCCCGTTCGACTACCGACAGCACTTTGTTGTCAGCTTCAGTCTGCGAGCCTTTCTTCACTTCCTGGACCTGCGTTCCAAACTCGACGCGCAACAGGAAATCAGGGAACTTTGTGACCTGATGTGGCCCCATCTTCAGAGCTGGGCACCTGAGTTTGCTGACTGGTACGAAAAAAACCGCCTGCACAAGGCGCGCCTTGCGCCCTGAATCGGAGCAGGATCGCAAACTGCCAACTTCAACCGGCCCGACTTCAACCTTGGCGATTTAAGTCTTAGCGATTTAAACCTTGGCCAGTGTCACCCGCTCGGGTTGATGCTGGTATTTGCCCTGCCGATCGCTGTAAGTGGTGTCGCAGGGATCGCCTTCAAAAAACAACAACTGGCAGATGCCTTCATTGGCATAGATGCGACAGTCAGCTCCTGAACTGTTACTGAATTCAAGGGTGAGATGCCCCTCCCAGCTGGCTTCAGCCGGTGTGGTGTTCACAATGATTCCCAGCCGCGCATAGGTGCTCTTTCCGAGACAGATCACGGTGATGTTCGGTGGGACTTTCATCTTCTCAAGAGCCACACCCAGGCCGTAGGAATGAGCCGGAAGGATGAAATAGTCACCATCGTCGTCATGGTGAAGTTCGGTTGGTTCAAGATTTCCAGGGTTGAACCGCTTGGGGTTCATCACGGTTCCAGGAACATGCTTGAAGATCAGAAATTCCTGAGGCGACAGACGCAGGTCGTAGCCGTATGAGGAACAACCGAAGCTGAGCACAGGTGTCAGCTTCTGCTCAGGATCGAGATGCCGAACCAACCCTTTCTGGAAGGGTTCGAGCATGCCAGCGGCAGCCTGTTCCGTGATCCAACGGTCATTTTTGAGCATCAGAAACCCCTGCGCAGTTCCGTCACTTGGTCGGCCAGACCCATAAGAGAGTCCGGAATCGACGGTCCTGTGATGATCACATCCATGGAACCAGGACGTGCATCCAGGCTGTCACGCACCTCAGCTTCGTTGAGGTAGCCAAGAGCAATGGCCAAGCCAAGTTCATCCAGCACCAACTGATCAAGACCACCGGTAGCCAGGTGGCGGCGACAGATCTGCCAGACGGCTTGGACAGCATCCACGGTTGCGGGGTCGGCCGAACTGGCCTGATCCGAAAGACATCCCATCACCGCAGGCCGCATCCAGACCATGCGATCGCAGAGCGTGATCGCCGCATCAGGCCCCTGAGCAACGCCACCTTTGAGGAACTGCATCACTGCAACACGACTGCCAAGCCCAGCAGAACGCAAGGCCTGACTCAACACGGTGCCGAAACTTCCTCGATAAGGGGCGGTATGCACCTGCAACTGCCCTTCAGGGGACACAAGATGCAGGGGCTGCTGGGGCTGGAGCGAGGGCAGGGGATGCAAACCCGCACGGTTCAGAGCCTGATGATCGGCACCGCTCTGCTGGCGGGGTCGATGGCTTGGGCTCAGGCTGGCGGTCATCACGGTCGCGTCCATCGTGACTGGAATCGAGTCGATCCAGCGGAACTTGAATCTAGCGGCGAAAGCGCAAATCACAATCCCTTTGACACCATCCCTGGTGTCTCTACGCCAACTGGCAGGCTCAAGATCCCGATCCGGTTCCCCCATGAGCGAGACCCAGCGCAACGATGGCCGTCAACCCGCCGACCTCAGGGCCTTCTCAATCGACTGGGATCCCATGGGCTTCGCTCTGAGCTCCGTCATCGTGCGCACCGGACGCACCACCGTGCTCTGCAGCGTCTGCCAGGAAGACGGCGTCCCGCGCTGGCGACGGGATCAGGGCCTGGGGTGGCTCAGCGCTGAATATCGCCTGCTGCCGGGATCCACCCCTGATCGCCAGCGCAGGGAACTGATGAAACTGTCAGGACGCACCCAGGAGATCCAGCGCCTGATCGGCCGCAGCCTTCGCGCGGCAATCGATATGAAGGCATTGGGTGAAAACACCCTGCTGATCGACTGCGATGTGATTCAGGCGGATGCGGGAACGCGGACTGCGGCGATTACAGGGGCATGGCTCGCTCTGCAAAAAGCCTGCGAGCGGCTGCTGGCACAAGATCGCGTCAGCACCAATCCGGTCATCAACCAGGTGGCGGCTGTCTCTGTTGGATTGATCGAGGGGCATGCTCTGCTGGACTTGGACTACAGCGAAGACAGTCGAGCCGATGTCGATCTCAATGTGGTGATGAACAACTCCGGAGATCTATTGGAGTTGCAAGGCACTGCCGAAGGTGCACCATTCAGTCGCCAGCAGCTCAACAGGCTGCTGGACCTTGCTGAACCAGGGTTGAAGCAGCTCATGGCTGCACAGCTGGATGCCCTGCATGAGAACTGAGCCAGGAGAACCGTGTTCGTTGCTACAGGGTGACCGCGCATCGCTCCTTAACTTCCCCGCATTGATGCGTTGGTCATGGCCGAAGTGATGCGCGGCTTTAGTCGGACTGCTCCCCAGCCTGGGCGATCCGCAGAAACAAGCCTCACCAATGCGCCCAACCCCGCCAGCCGCACCCTGCTGGAAGTGATCCGTGATCTGGAAGGTGCCAGCACCGAAATGGTGGAACGGAACAAGACCATTTTTTTTCCAGGAGACCCGGCCGAACGCGTTTATCTGATACGACGAGGAGCCGTCCGTTTATCGAGGGTGTATGAGTCCGGGGAAGAGATCACCGTTGCCCTGCTGAGAGAAAACAGCCTGTTTGGCGTTCTCTCACTCCTCACCGGCCATCGCTCCGATCGGTTTTATCACTCCGTGGCATTCACCAGAGTGGAAATGGTCACAGCCCCGGCGAGCTCCGTTCGCCAGGCGATCGAAGCGAACACCAGCGTGGGATTGCTTTTACTTCAAGGTCTCTCCAGCCGGATTCTGCAGACGGAGACGATGATTGAGACCCTCACGCACCGGGATATGTCCTCCCGTTTGGTGAGTTTTCTGCTTGTTCTCTGCAGGGACTTCGGGATGCCTGGCCCCCAGGGCATCACCATTGACCTGCGCTTGTCTCATCAGGCGATCGCTGAAGCGATCGGATCGACGCGTGTCACGATCACGCGACTGCTTGGCGATCTACGCAATTCAGGCCTGGTCGAAATTGACCGCAAGAAGATCACTGTTTTGGACCCGATTGCACTGGCCAAACGTTTCAGTTAACCCCGCGACAGGTGAAGATGGGCAGCAATTCAGCGGCCTGCCGCATGTTTGACCCTCCGTGACCGGCTGGCTTCTGCTGCTGTCCCTGCTGATCCTCGGGGGGGTGCTTTCCACCCTTGGTGATCGACTGGGTTCGAGGGTCGGCAAAGCCCGGCTGAGCCTTTTCGGTCTTCGGCCGCGTCAAACCGCAGTGGTGATCACTGTGCTCACGGGGAGCCTGATCAGTGCCTTGTCGCTCGGGCTGATGCTGCTGGTGAGCCGTCAGCTGCGCGTTGGTCTGTTTGAACTCAATGACCTCGAAGCCCGTCTACGCAGCAGCCGCTCAGATCTGAAGGGAAGCCGCAAGGCTCAGCGACAGGCCCGGCAGCAACTCGCAGAAGCTCGGGCCGATGAAATCAAAGCCAGAAAGATCCTGGCTGACGCGCAGGCACGGGCAGCTGAGCTGCGCAGCACACTTCAACCCCTTCAGGAGCAGACGCGCCGACTGGAGGCAGAACGGCGGAGACTCAGCCAGGACGTGCGCAACCGCGATGCGGAAATCCAACGCACGGATGATGAACTTCGGGCGGTGCGTCAGCGCATCAGCTCAGGTGAAGCGGAGCTCCAGCAACTGGAAAAGAACCTGCTAGCGCTGCGGCGGGGAGATGTGGCCATCAGCAGTGGTCAGCCGCTGGCCACTGTCACGCTCAAGCTCGATCGTCCTGATCAAGCCCGACAAGTGATTGACCAGGTGCTTCGGGAAGCCAATCTGCAGGCTTTTCAGAAAGTTCTGCCTGGACAGGCTCCTGATCGTCAGATCATCCTCGTGCCCCGCCAGGACATTGAAAGGCTGGAACAAGCCATCCGAAAGCCTGGCACCTGGGTGGTGCTACTGCGCTCGGCGGCCAATGTGCTGCGAGGCGAGAACGTGGTTTACGCCTTCCCGGATGTGCGTCCCAATGTGGCCATCACCATGGAGGGAGAAGTTCTGGCCAAAGCCACTGTTGCCGGGCAGGACACCAATCCAGAAGCGGTGCGAAACCGCATCAACCTGCTGCTGGCATCCACACTGGCGGAGGTGCGCCGAAGAGGCTCCCTGAGCCAAGGCCTTCAATTTGATGCCAACGCCGTCAACACGCTCGCCCGGGAGCTGACCGAGCGCAGCGGTGGACGGGTTGAACTCGAGGCCGTTGCGGTGCGGCGCAGTGAAACCGCCGATCCCATTGCCATCAAGCTGCGTCCAAGCCGCCCACTGCGCCCAACATCAACGCTCCAGGACGACAGTCCATGAGCCGGATCGTCTCGGTTGACCCAGGGCGCAACAAGTGCGGCCTGGTCCTGGTCGATTGCACCAGAGACTGCGTCATCGAAGGGGACGTTGTGGCAACTGAAGCGGTGCTGGACACCCTGCAGTGCTGGAGGCAGGACGCACCGATTGAATTCTTGGTGCTGGGGAATGGCACCGCCAGCAACAGCTTGAGACACCAGCTCCCTGAGGATCTTCCAGTCAAAGTGGTGGACGAGCGCGGCACCACACTGCAGGCACGCAAGCGCTATTGGCAGCTGTGGCCCCCACGGGGATGGCGGCGATTGATTCCCCAGGGCCTGCTGCTGCCCCCCAGCGAACTGGATGCCGTTGCAGCCCTGGTGATTCTTGAATCAGAGCTCGGCCGCAAGATCCTGTGGCCTGGACCCGCGCCTCTCAGAAACGGGCCCGCACTGTGAAGCTGTAGTCACCACCGGCTTCCAACCTGTAGTCGGATTTCACAAGGAAGCGAAGCAGGGCGTCCTGGATCAAGGCTCTACCCAGGGAGGGTTCCACACTCAGCTCACCCCGATCAAACAACCAGTGAAAGGTCCAGGTGAATCCACCCGCCTGGACCTCTCCCTGCAGACACTTGTCTCGAAAGCTGTGCTGGTGCACCCGAAGATGAGCCGTCGTGACAGGCAGGCGTGCCATCAGGCCGGATCGCCATCAAGGTCAGGCACCAGATTCACAGAATTGATGGCGTTCCCTGCCCGATCCAGGCCTTGTCGCTGAATGTGCTCGAGGCCGGACAACACTTCCCTCAGCACGTCTTGGAGCAATGGTTCCTCAGCCCGATTGAACTGACCGAGAACATGGGACACCGTGCGGGCACGACGCTCCTCGGGATTGCGACCAGGAGCACCGATGCCAATGCGAAGGCGGGCGAACTCCTGAGTGCCGAGATGCTGAATGGTGCTTTTCAAGCCGTTATGTCCACCGGCACCACCGCGCGCACGCAGTCGCAACCGTCCCAGCGGCAAGTCCATGTCATCAACGAGCACGATCAGCTGATGAATCCCGAGATCAAACCAATCCAGTGCTGCGCGGATCGAACGACCACTGTCATTCATGTAGGTCTGCGGCATCAGCAGCCTGAGTCGAGCACTACCGGAGCCGACATCAGCGAGATCACCCTGAAGCTTTGACATCGGCTTGAAACGTCCACCCTCACGAGTGGTCAGCAACTCAAGAGCCATGAATCCGACGTTGTGCCGTGTCGATGCATATTTTTCACCGGGATTGCCCAGTCCGACCACCAGACGGAGGTCACCACTCTCAATCACCGGTCAGTCCTCAGAAGCCTTTGGCGATGACGCTGAATCTGAAGGCGAGGAGGGTGGAAGTTCCTCCGGATCAGCCATCGCTTTACTGATTTCGCGCTCGAATTCTTTGGAGGCTGTCTGAAAACCTTTGAGCGTTTTGCCAAGCGTCCGGCCAAATTCAGGCAGACGCTTTGGTCCGAACACCAGAAGCGCGACGGCTCCGATGACGGCCATCTCAGGGAGTCCGATGCCGAAGATGTTCATGGAAGGTGATGAGCGGACCGAATCAGGCGCCGCCGTTCCAGTTCACGTTGATTCCTTCAAGGATCAAGGACTGGTTGTAGAGCTGAAGAATGACCAGCAGGAAAACCAGAAACAGCACCATGAAGATGCCCATGACAGGGGTGGTTCCCCATCCGGGGACAACCTTGCCGTACTCGGAGTTGAGGGGACGGAGCAGATCGCCCAATCGAGTGCGTTGTGCCATAGCGGCCCTGAGGTCTCGGGTGAAGTTCAGTTCCGATACTGTAAGGGCCCCGACCCTGAAGAGGGTCGATCCTGTCGAGAGATGTGATGGAAAGTTCCTCCCCGGCACTGTCGGTGTCGATTGCCGTGCTGACCGCCTTGTTCGGACTCACCGGTTTTGGTGTCTACACCGCCTTTGGTCCGCCATCGAAACAGCTGGATGATCCCTTCGATGACCATGACGACTGAGGGGCCAGGCGCAGCTCCTGCAACGCTCCAGGTTTGATTGTCGTGGACTGTTGTCCATTCTCAATCAACCAGCCCTGGTGGCCGGGCGACCAGCTCACCCTTGCACTGCCCGGATTCAGCAGCTGAACGAGAACGGCACGTTTGACAGCATCAGCTGACTGATCCGATCGGATTGAAACCGGTACCAGTTGCTTCGGCAGAGCAGGGAACCCAAGCCAGCGATCAGAGAATTCGATCGGTCCCAGCCAGCCAGGTTCACGAAAGCGAATCGCCGCCTGCGCAAGGCCGTCGCGATACCAGCCGCTTGAAACAGGCATCAGGGCCAGGCGATGGCGATGCAGTCGCTGATCCGCTGATGGATCAGGCCAGGTTGGCCCGCGCAGCAAGGAGACTCCCAGATGATGCGGGCCGGCATCAACTCCCTGAGGACCGTCAAGCAAGATGCCAAGTCCACCACCAGGAGCTGCTTCCTGACTGGCCAACCAGGAGATCACAGGAACCTCCCAACGAGCATGCTCACAGGGCGTCAAGGCGACAGCGGGTCGTTCGATCACACCGCCGCTGGCGTCCGCAGCCCAGCGCACCGCTGGTTGGGCAAGGGGGCAGACCATGCGAAGCAGTTCATGGGTCTGACGCCAGTCGATGGTGACTTGCAGTTCAACGGAGGGACTGTCGGCTCGCAGCAGCACATCCATGCGCAAAACACTGCTCTCGATCGAGCTGCGCAGCACGACCCTGGCCACCAGCGGGCCCTGCTCCACCAGCTCCAGCTGCCACTCAGCAGGCATCGGCAGGGGATGCTGCGGGTAATCCGCCGCCAGATCCCAGGCATCCCAGAACTCACCCCGGTCGCGGTAGCGCCTGAACTGCACTGGTTCCGAGAGCTGATCAACACCCTGCTCGTCCTGCAGGCGGGTCAGTCCCCTGTGGTCCAGCTCAATCGTGAGCAGAGCGTTGCAGAGGCGCAAGCTCTGCTCGGCGCTGACCTCAACCCGAACCGGATTCCGCACAACAGGAGCAGCTGCCGTCACCTTGGATGCACCTTGATGGCACTCAAGAGGCAGTGCCATTACCCCCTGGGCCTCCGGCAACTGCACCCACAGATCCCCACCTGGAGCCACTTGTGACGGCAGGTTGTTGCCCTCACACGACCACCGACCGCGCGGCAGCCGCACCAGTGGAGACCAGCGCTGCAGTGGCTGCAGCCCGCACCATGCCCAGTGTTGACAACCCATGGCAGGCGCTGATTCCGCGGGAGGCACACGACTGAGCAACTGATGGAGACCGGCAGTCTTCAGCACTGCTGCACGTCGGCGGGCAGCTCGCCACTGGGGCTCCGCCTGATCAAACACTTCAGGGATTGAGGTTCCAGGAAGAATGTCGTGGAACTGCTGAAACAGCAGCACCTGCCAGTCCCGCCGCTGCGTGGGCTCAGCCCCAAGGGCCTCCACCAGATCAGCCTCCCGCAGCAACCGCTCCAGGGTGCGGTTGTGTCGTTTCTGATCCGGGCGAGACGTGGCACAGCCCCGGTGCAGTTCCAGGTACAGCTCATCCTTCCAGACGGGTAACGCTGACCTGAGCGGCTCAAGCTGCTTCAGATACTCACGCACCGTGCCTGATCGACGTGGGGCGGCCTGTGGATGGTCTTGCCAGAGCTGCATCTCTTCCAGCATTTCCCTGGTCGGCCCACCGCCGTGATCACCAACCCCGGGCAACCACAGTGCCTGGTCGACTCCTGTGTTGGCCTGGAAGCGCTGCTGTTCTTGCTGCATGGCCATTGGATCGGCATCCGTACCGATGCCTGGCAACATCAAGGCCAGCAGCTCCGCACCGCAGCGACCTCGCCAGCGAAACAGGCGGTGCGGGAAGACGTTGGTGGCATTCCACGCCAGCTTGTGTGTGCAGAACCAGCGAACGCCGGTGGCGTGGGCAACGGCCGGCAGCCCTGACGCAAATCCGAAACTGTCCGGCAACCAGGCCAAGTCATGTCGCCACTCAGGGAACAATCTCTGACTGGTCTCCTGACCCAATGAAAACTGCCGCCAGAGCGAGGCCGTGCTCACCAGAACACAGTCGGTTTCAACCCAGGGGCCGTTGATGGGCTCCCAACGCCCCAGACGACTGGCCTGCTGAATGCGTGCAAACAGCGCAGGACGGTGGCGCTCCATCCACTCATACAGAGCCGGGGTCGAGTGGGCGAAATGCAGCTCCGGGCGGAGCTCCATCAAGTGCAAAGCGGAGTGGAAGGTGCGTTCCGCCGCCTGCCAGGTGTCAGCAACAGGCCACAACCAGGCCAGATCCAGATGCGCATGACCCACCCAGTGCAGCCCACCGGTGGCATGAGCCTGCCCTGAGAGGTGTTGATCAACCTGAGCCACCGCCTCAGTGGACAGCGGATCGCAATCAAGCCATGCCTCAGGCAGCGACTCTGCCTTGATGCCTGAGAGGTCAAGGGCCTGAGGCAGTAAACATCCCTGGGGATCAACAGCAGGCACAGAGGGCTCTCGAACCAGATCACTGGTGATCAGTGCGCCATCGTCATGACAAGGACTGCGCAGCTCCAGAAGCAACCTCAGGCCCGCTCCCCGCCTCCAGTGCACCGGCAGCTTCCAGCGGCAGCGGGTGTCGAACAGGTCCCCTTCATGCACGAGAACCCCGTCCACCCAGAGACGCACCTGGTCTGCCCACCAGCTGAGAACAAGCCTTTCAAGGCTGTCTTCGCAGTGCTGCCAGTGCTTTGGCCAGGTGATGGTCTGCTCAATTCGCAACCAGACACCACCTCTTGGCCAGATCAACAGGCCACGCTTCGCCCAGTCAGGACGATGCTGAGCTCCCCAAGGCTCTTCAAGGACGGAATGCCTGCGGAAATCACCGCATCGATGCCAAAAAGGGAGCAGATCGAGGCGGCTGCGACTTCGAAACGTTTCAATCCACGCCAATCGTCGGGGCTGTAGAGGGGGCTGCATCGTGAACTCACAACCTTGACCCATAAGATGATGGCGCTATCCCAGACGCCGGTCGGTCTCCATGCTCGCCCTCAAGATCTCCGTTTACTCGGTCGTCTTCTTTTTTATCGGGATCTTCGTCTTTGGATTTCTGGCGAGTGATCCCAGCCGCACCCCCAGTCGCAAGGACCTGGAAGATTGAGTGCAGGCGTGATCTGAGCGCACAACGTTCAGGGGTCACGACGAACACTGGTCATTTCCGGTCTCAGGCTGAGGATGCTCATGTGAGGATCAGCGGCTTCTCCTAAGCGGATTTGCCAGCTTCCCGATCTCCCATCACGATCACGGGACTTCTTGCTGTGGCTGCAGTCCTTGGAGGTCCAGCACGATCAGAAGGTTTTGAAGACCTGATCGAGTTCGGAGTGATCCCACCCACGCGCGTGGAGTCATCTGCTGATGACGCTGACGTTCGTGAGCTCTTAACAACTGAAGATGAGTCAGAGCAGGCTGCAGAATCTGGCGCTGTCGTACAGCCTCCACCCGAATTACGCCTGAGGGCCGACCGCCAGACCTACGACGCCAGGCGTCAGCTCTTCGTTGCCGAAGGAAACGTCAGGGCTGTGATCAATGGCGGTGTGCTGAAGGCGGACCGGCTCGAGTTCGACACGAACTTCAACAGCGTCTTCGCTCGCGGCGGTGTTCGCTTTCGCAGAGGCGCTCAATATTTCCAGGCGAGCAGCCTGAGGTTCAGTCTGATCCAGGGAAGCGGCTCGATGGAGGACGTTTACGGCGTTCTCGATCTCGACAGCGCTGCTGTTGATTTCAACCTCCTGCCCAACGATCAAGCAGCCACCACGCCCAACTCAGCTTCATCAGGGCAGCCCCCTGAAGAGGATGTCAGTCAGGACAGGCTGCTGCCTGTCATTGAAAGCACTGGCCTCGGATTCCCGTCAGCCATCGACATTGAGCTGGAGTCATTCACTGCCAATCGCATCAGCCCTCAGGGAGATGATGAGAGCTTCTGGACCGTTGAGCAGCCGCTGCCCAGCGAAGAATGGCTGGTTCCGAACACCAGCCAGCCGGAGCAACAGGCCGATGAGGGCATGGCTTGCCCACCGGACATCCCTGCCATTCCCGACTGGCATCCGCACCCCTGGGCCATCACCGCCTGGGGCGGACAGATGATTGATTCCAACTTCGGCGACACCTTCCTGTTCAACGGAAGGATGCGTCCTGAGTATCTTCTCGGGGTCAGCATGCAGAAACGCATCTGGCGAGCAGGGCCGCTGCAACTGGAGCTCGAGGCTGATTTATTTGCCCACCAGGCCTATGAACAGCAGGGTGGTCCGTTCAATCAGACCGTTCCTAACGCGAACACCCCAGCCCAGACGTTCGGCGAAGGCATCCTCGGTCTTGGTGCCCGACTGTGGGTTCAACCATGGCTCAGCCTTGGCTTCGTCGAGGGCATCAGCTACAACTCAGCGGTCAGTAATTACGAGCGCACTTACCGCAAGAATTACGCGAACCTGCTCAACTACCTCGCTTTTGAACTGGAAGCAGCGGTGTCTCCTGAGCTGTCGATGGTGGGGCGCATTCACCACCGCTCTGGTGCTTTCGGCACTTACAGCGGCGTGAAGGAAGGGAGCAACGCTTATTTGATCGGAGTCCGCTATCGGTGGGGGCAGGATCAACCTGAGCCTTTCAGTCCTGAAGCGCCGCCGCCGTTGGGTTGCCCGGATTCCGACCGCGCAGCTCGGACCGGATCACAAAGCCTGAGCGCACAACTCGAAGACATCACCCTGGGGAATCCTTTGCGTGATGCAGCGACCAACTCTGCCGCTGTAGATGTCTCACAACCTTCGGCACAGCCTCAACACTCGAATCGCTCGCCAGCGGAACAGGAGAGGCTTCGCAGCGAAGCCATCGCTGCCATCGACCAACGGATCAGCAGTATTCAGCTGCAGCAGCGGTTGGTGATCGAACGCACCGAGGGTGGCAGTGACAACCTGCGCAACAGCGAAGTGCTGTCTGCCAATCGCTACGGCGGAGTGAAACCGGCGCAGCTCAAGACTCGCGGAAAGTCGAAGTTAATCACTGGCGAAATCAGTCGCTGGCGAATCCAGGCGGCCCAGGTGCGCTTCAGCCCCGATGGCTGGACAGCCAGCCGGATGAGCTTCACCAATGATCCCTACACACCGGCTCAGACCCGCATTGATGCGGAAGATGTTGTCGCCACGGAACAAGACAACGGGGACATCCTGATCAAGAGCCAACGCAACCGCCTGATTGTTGAGGAACGGTTGCCCATCCCCGTTTCCAGAACACAGAGAATTCAGAAACAAGAAGAGGTGGTGAACCGCTGGGTGCTGGGCATCGACAACGACGATCGCAGTGGTTTATTTGTTGGCCGCGAGCTTAAGTCCATCGAACTGACGGACAACATCAGTCTCGATCTGCAACCGCAATTTCTGCTTCAGCGCGCGATTAACGGCAGCAATAAAAGCTACGTGGCACCGGGGACATCCATCGACAGTTCCAAGGCCAAACAAGACAATGCCCTCGGGGACCTGTTCGGCCTCGAGGCCGAACTCAGTGGCGAGTTACTGGGCCTGAACGTCGAAGCTGAAGCCGACATCAGCACGTTGAATCCCAGCAATTTCATGAACGGCAGCCGTTTCTGGGGCAACGTCAACCGCTTCATCAAACTGCCCTTGCTTGGCGAAGTGGAAACTCGCTTGTTCGGTGCTTATCGCTACCGCACCTGGAACGGCTCACTGGGCGAGACTGACGTCTACAGCGCCTATGGCGCCTTCGCGGAGCAGAAGGGCGACTGGCGATGGGGCAAGCTCTCGAACAACTACATCTGGCGCTTTGGCCTCGGCAATTACCAGGCGGAGAGCTTCACCAGCACCAACCTCATCGACACCACGCGCGCCAATGTCTATGGGTCGATGAACAGCAGCTATCCACTCTGGCGCGGCAAACCTGCTGCACTCACACCAGAAGCCGCCTACCGCTACTCACCGGTAGCCATCGTGCCCGGACTCACCCTGCGCACCAACATCAACACATCCCTCGCTGCCTTCGGGGATGGAAAGAATCAGAGCACGCTCAGCCTCACCGGCGGACCAACACTCACGCTGGGCACGTTCAGCAAGCCTTTCCTTGACTACACCCAACTGTCCATTGCCGGTGGCGGCACCCTCAAAGGCGGAGACAGTCCGTTTGCATTCGACCAAGCAGTCGACCTCGCAACTCTCGGCGTCGGCATCACGCAACAGATTGCCGGGCCACTGCTTTTGAATGCCGGCCTTGGCGTGAACGTGGATCCCAATTCCCCCTTCTACGGCGATGTGATCAATTCCAACATCGAGCTGCGCTGGCAGCGTCGCAGTTATGACCTTGGTTTCTACTTCAACCCCTATGAAGGCATCGGTGGTTTCCGCTTCCGCCTGAATGACTTCAACTTCACAGGTACAGGACTGCCATTCATCCCCTACACACCACGCAATCTGCCCAACGAACTGGAAAGTCGACCATTCTGAGCAGAGCCCGCTTTAGTTCGGGCCACCCCCATAAATCAGATGGCTGCCGGTGAGGTCTGCGCCTGCGAACCGCATTCCATCGGTGCGCACATCTGGCGCATACGCATTGATCACCACAGCTCCACGCAGATCAGCGCGACGCAGGTCGGTTCCGGAGAGATCAGCGTTACTGAGTTGCACGCCTTGCAGGTCAGCGCCATCGAGACGGGCACCACTCAGGTCTGCCCCTTCCAGGTTGGCTTCACGCAAATCGGCGTTTCGGAGATCGGCATCACGAAGGTCAGCGCCGATCAGATGGGCTCCCTGCAAATGAGCCGATCGAAGATCACAGCCGGAACAGGCACCGCTGACCAGCAAGCGCTCCCTGGCAGATCCATGAGGCTGCACGATCAATGACTGAACAGATTCAGCCCTGGTCGCAACAACAGGAATCAGCGTGCTGACCAGAAGGGCAGCGGTGAGCTGAACAGGTCGGAACTGGTCCATGGCAGCAGTGCCTCTGTCTCAGTCTTAGACAATCTGGTCCCTCTCTGCCGCGGACCCTTCATCACCAGATTTCAGTGCGCTCAAAAACCATGCAGATAGGGGAGTGCCTCCATCGTGCGGGTCAGCTCCGCATCTCTTGCCACGAGCTGCCCCGTGGCATCCCACTGGCCGGTGCGAAGCATGTCTAGAGAACCTGACGCCACAGAAATGGGCTGAGACGTTGATCCATCACTGAAAGTGAGAGCCTGAAGATCGAGCGTCCATTCAGCAGTGGGGTCCGCTGCTACCGCATCCTGAAGAGCGCAGATTTGATCAGGAGCGGCCGTGGCACAGGGAATTCCCAAAGCGAGACAATTACCTTGAAAAATTTCGGCATAACTCACACCCAGAACGGCACGGATCCCCCAGCGCATCAGCGCCTGCGGAGCATGTTCACGACTTGAACCACAGCCGAAATTGTCGTTAACAACCAGAATCGAAGCCCCTTGATGCACCGCCTGGTCAAACGGGTGTTCACCGGCCAGTTCCTTGCGGTCATCGGCAAAAGCCTGTTCCCCAAGAGATTCAAAGCTCACACACTTGAGAAAGCGGGCTGGAATGATCCGGTCGGTATCGATGTCATCACCCCGCAGCACAAGTCCACGGCCCGACACACGCCCGATCGGGCCTTGAGGAAAGGCGATGGTCTCAGTCATCACAGAACAATCAGCGTGGGGGGAAATGATCAGCGGCGGAATGGAACTGAATGCGATGCACGCTCAGCTCAGCTGGCGCACATCGCTCACCCGACCGGCGATGGCAGCAGCGGCCACCATCGCGGGACTCATCAACAGAGTCCGGCCGCTGGCGGAGCCCTGACGACCCTTGAAGTTGCGGTTGCTTGAACTCGCACTGATCTGGCTGCCTTCAAGCCGGTCAGGGTTCATGGCCAGACACATGGAACAGCCCGGCTCACGCCACTCAAAACCTGCCTCGCGAAACACCTGATCGAGGCCTTCCTTGATCGCGGCACGAGCCACCTGTTCTGAGCCCGGCACAACAAAGGCCTTGATGCCTTCAGCGACGTGCCGACCACGAGCCACAGCAGCCGCGGCCTGAAGATCACTGAGACGGCCATTGGTGCAACTGCCGATGAAACAGACATCAACAGGCACTCCTTCAATGGGTTGTCCAGGAGCCAGGTCCATGTAGCGATAGGCCTCTTCGGCAATCGGGCGGTCAGCCGGATCAAGCTGCTCTGAAACCGGAACGCGTTCATCAACACCAATGCCCTGTCCTGGTGTGATTCCCCAGGTCACCGTGGGCGCGATAGCGGCCGCATCGAAACGAATTTCATCATCGAACGTCGCATCAGTGTTCGACGCGAGTGAACTCCACCAGGCAACAGCACGGTCCCAGATGTCAGCGGCTGGAGCCTCGGCGCGACCCTTCAGGTAATCAAAGGTGATCTGATCAGGATTGACGTACCCGCAGCGTGCACCTCCTTCAATCGCCATGTTGCAGAGGGTCATGCGCTCTTCCATCGACAGAACCTCAATCGCAGGCCCTGCGAATTCATAGGCGTAACCCACACCGGCCTTCACACCCAGGTTGCGAATCACATGCAGGATCAGATCCTTGGCGAAGACACCATCAGTGAGTCGGTTCTCCACCCAGATGCGACGCACCTTCAACTTGCTCATGGCCAGACTCTGACTGGCGAGCACATCACGCACCTGGCTCGTGCCGATGCCGAAGGCAATCGCTCCGAATGCTCCATGCGTGGAGGTATGCGAATCACCGCAGGCAACGGTCATCCCTGGCTGGGTAAGGCCCAGTTCAGGTGCAATCACATGCACAATTCCCTGACGACCGCTCCCCAGCCCATTGAGTGTGATGCCGTGACGCGCGCAATTGCGCTCAAGCGTGCTGAGCATCTCCTCGGCCAGCGGATCAGAAAACGGTCGCTCCTGACTGATGGTGGGAACGATGTGATCGACAGTGGCAACAGTGCGTTCAGGGCAGCGCACGGGAAGGCCCTTGTCATCCAGGGCCGCGAAAGCCTGAGGACTCGTGACCTCATGAATCAGATGGAGACCGATGAACAGCTGCGTGGCACCTCCGGGAAGATCCGCGACGCAATGCAGATCCCAAACCTTGTCGTAGAGGGTTCCGCTGCTCATCTGATGTCAGCCGTCAACAGCTCACACTAATCGCCGACATCCATTACCCAGCCTTCATCAGACGCAATCGCAATCGATTGAGAGCCTCACCAACGCTCACGGTGCGGACCCAGTCCCGTCCGCGCGTTTCACCCAGACGGATGGGCTGACTGAAACAACCATCGGGGCCGGCAACGGCGATGTACACCAACCCAACCGGCTTCTCCGCAGAACCACCGCCAGGGCCGGCAATACCCGTCACCGCCATCGACCAATCACTACCTGTGAGGTGTCGAGCACCATTCGCCATGGCTTGAGCGACAGGATCACTGACCGCGCCGAACTGTTCAAGAAGCTCTGCTGAAACTCCAAGCAGATGCTCTTTGACGGCATTCGAGTAGGCGATCACACCGCCCAGCAGAACATCAGAGGATCCTGGGATCGCCGTGAGTTCAGACCCCAAACCACCGCCGGTGCAGGATTCCGCAACCGAGAGAGTTTGCTGCCGCTGGCGCAACTGTTCGAGCACCACGCAAGCCAGCGACTGGTCATCACAACCAAAGCAGAGGGTGCCAGTGCGCTCACGCAGCTCAGCTTCTGTGGCGTCCAGCAACCGCAGCGACTCTGCTTCCGAAGTGGCGTGAGCTGTGACGCGCAGCTTGACCTCACCACGACCCGCATAGGGCGCCACCGTGGGGTTGCTCTGATCCAGCAGATCGTGAAGCTGTTCAGCCAGGGTGGATTCACCAATGCCCCAGAAACGCAGTAAACGACTGTTGAACACACCTTTCGAGAGTCCGGAGCGATGCAACCAGGGCACTGCCGTGTCCTGCCACATGCTCCGCATCTCACTGGGGACCCCAGGGAAGGTGAGCACAGTGAATCCCTCCATCGGGGACCAGATCATTCCTGGAGCCGTTCCAGTGATGTTGGGCAGCACATCCGCACCGCGCGGCAGCAGAGCCTGCCGGCGTGTCTCGGCTCCAGGGGTCCGGCCGCGACTGCGCGCTTTGGCTGTGATGTCGTCCCAGACCTCGGGACGCTCCTCCAAAGGCGTGGAAAACGCTGCTGCAATCGCTTCTGTCGTCAAATCGTCGGGCGTTGGGCCCAATCCACCCGTGGTGATCAACACCCGTGAACGACGCGAAATGGCCTGCACTTCAGCGATCAAGCGATCACGGTTGTCACCCACCACCGTCTGACGGAAGTGCGGCAATCCAAGGGCCGCCAGTTGCTCAGCCAGCCAGCGTGCATTGCCGTTGACGATATTGCCGAGCAGCAGCTCAGTTCCAATGCAGAGAATCTCGACCCCGGAAGGCGGGGACGGTTCAGCCACGGGAATCCGAGCAACAGGACTCAGCGCACTCTTCCTGTGAGTCCTGTTCAAGCGTCATCGGCACAATCTCGTGATGCCGATGACGCTGCATCACCATCACTGTTCCCACGAGAATCGCGGTGGCCAGAGCCAGCCAGAGAAAGCGCATCTCCACATTCGCCACCACCATGGCGATGGAGGCCAACCACTGCGTGAACACATAAATCAACAGCACAGTGCGGCGGTGACTGAAACCCGCGCGCAGTAACCGGTGGTGAAGATGGCGGCGATCGGGATAAAAGGGAGAACGACCTGAGCGCAGGCGGCCCATGATCACCGCAGACATATCCGCCAAAGGCAGGGAGAGAATCAGCAGAGGCAGAAGCAGGCTGACCGTGGTCAGTCCCTTGGCGGGGCCCACGATGCTGATCGCCGCGAGGCTGAATCCCAGGAAATAGGAGCCACCGTCGCCCATGAAGATGCGGGCGGGATTGAAATTGTGTCGCAGAAATCCGAAACAGCATCCGGCCAGGGATGCAGCCAGGAAAGCGGCTGCAACTTGATGCAGAGAAAAGCTGACGGACACCAAACCGATCGCGGCAATGCCGGCGACTCCAGCCGCGAGTCCATCGAGGCCATCCAGCCAGTTGATCGCATTGGTGATGCCAACCAACCAAATCACAGTGGCCAGAAGACTGATCACATCCGGCAGGATCACGGCTTCGGCACTGCTGGAGAGCCAGGGAAGATCGATCGCACCGATCTGAACCCCCTGCGACCAGACCACCACAGCCACAGCCACCTGACCGGCCAATCTCGGCCAGGGAGACAGCGAAAAAAGATCATCGGCAAGGCCGATCACGAAAAAGCACAGTGATCCAGCCAGGGTTGTCCAGATGAGCTGATCACGTGCAGGGGTCAGCATGCCGAAGCCACCAAAACCCCAGGTGAGACCGAGCGCAAGACAGAATCCCAGCACCATGGCAATGCCACCGAGACGCACCATCGGAACGCTGTGCTGCTTGCGAGCGTCGGGTGTGTCCGTGAAACCGTGCCGGAGTCCAATCCTCCTCACCATCGGCGCAATCGCTGTGGTGATCAACGTCGACGTGACGAAGATCCCGACAGCAACGGCGAGAGGAGTACTCGCGAGAGTCAAACAGAACTCCGGAGATGGCGACCCGGATGGGGCCGAGACGTCATGATCCTAGGCAGACCTCAGGGCAGGTTCCAGTGTTCTGTGGTCCAGTCAGGCAAGCGCCGGTTCCGCAGCGGTGGCATAGAGAGGAAAACGACCGCAAAGACTGGCAACCCTCTCGAGGCAACGCGCCTGAATGGCGTCGTCCTCAGGATTGAGCAGTCGATCAGCGATCACATCCGCCACCTCACGAAAGGCTGCAACATCAAACCCACGCGTGGTGAGAGCAGCCGTACCGAGTCGCAGGCCGCTGGTCACGAAGGGAGATTCAGGGTCAAAGGGAACGGTGTTCTTGTTGGCTGTGATGTGAACATCACTCACGAGCAGATCAGCCACCTTGCCGGTCATGCCGATCCCCCTGAGGTCGAGCAGGACCACATGGTTCTCGGTTCCACCGCTCACCACATCAATGCCACGCTCGATCAAGCGCTCCGCCAGAGCTGCAGCATTGGCCACCACCTGCTGGCTGTAAGTCTTGAAGGAGGGCTGCAGAGCCTCTCCGAAGGCCACAGCCTTGGCGGCGATGACATGCTCCAGGGGACCGCCCTGGGTGCCAGGGAACACAGCCTTGTCGAATTTCTTGGCGAACTCCGCATCACGACAGAGGATCAGACCGCCGCGGGGACCTCGAAGTGTTTTGTGCGTGGTGGTCGTCACGACATCGCAGTGGGGAACAGGGCTTGGATGCACACCCGCTGCCACAAGCCCGGCGATATGGGCCATGTCTGCCAGAAGATAAGCGCCAACCTCATCGGCGATTGCGCGGAATGCCGCGAAATCGATGATCCGGGGATAAGCGGAATAGCCACACACAATCAGTTTCGGCTTCTGCTCAAGAGCCAAGGCGCGGATCGCCTCCATATCGAGGCGCTGGGTTTGCTTATCCACGCCGTACTGGACAACGTTGAACCACTTACCGCTGACGTTGACCGGAGAACCGTGGGTGAGATGGCCCCCGTGGGAGAGGTCGAGACCCATGATCGTGTCGCCGGGCTGGAGCAGGGCCAGGAACACAGCAAAGTTCGCCTGAGCACCACTGTGAGGCTGAACGTTGGCCCAGGCTGCACCGAACAACTGCTTGGCACGCTCGATCGCGAGCTCTTCAACCGCATCAACATGCTCACAACCGCCGTAATAGCGCTTGCTTGGCAGCCCTTCGGCGTACTTGTTGGTCAGCACGGAGCCCTGGGCCTCCATCACGGCTCTGGAGGCAAAGTTCTCGGAGGCAATCAGCTCCAGATGAGTCTCCTGACGCTTCTGCTCCTGATCAATCAGACCGGCGATGGCCGGATCTGAGGATGCCAGAGATGCATTGATCGGGGCCAAAGCGAAATCCGCCATGCGTCGCCATATTGCTTTGCTCGAATCGTAAGCAAAGAGCCCTGCGGTGACGTGAGATGACAGGACCTGAGCAAAAAAAAACTGCCCTGGGGCAGTTTCACAAACGCGCCTGGAGAGATTCGAACTCCCGACCCTCTGATCCGTAGTCAGATGCTCTAATCCGCTGAGCTACAAGCGCTGGCGTCACACCATCTGACTCCACGAAGGTACCGTTCGTCAACTGGGGCACATCAGCGAGCCAGAATCGTTGCACTGCAACGACATTTCCCATGCCTATCCGCTGGTACGGCACCGGTGACAACACAGATCCCCTCTACAGGCACTACAGCCGGATTGTGAATTTCACACTGCATGCGGGGGCTTTCGTCGCAGTGAGCAGCGGTCTGTGGTTTGTCCAGTCGATGCGACACCCGTGGAATCACCTGGATCTTCTGACTGAAATCTGGCTTGCCGCCCTCTTGATCCACCTGGCTGTGGTGCTCAAGCGACGTCCTTCTGAGGATGCGGACAGTCGTGAATCCTGACGGCACGATGGTTCAAGACACCCTCTCGCCATGACCCTGGACGCGGCCGACCTCAAAGACCTCTCAGTAGCCCTGAGTGAACGGCTCTATCTCCAGATTGCTGGCTGGCATCTCTACCTCGGAGATGCTGGCTTGGCGGAAACTCTGGCGATTGAATGCAGTGCCCTTCTGGACCAGGGTCCAGCCGTCTGCGCACGACGCGCACTTGAGGCCGTGCAGGTTCCCATCGGAGCTGGAAGCAGCCGACTGCCGCTTGCCCGCTTGTTGCCGTCCTCTCAACTTTCCGAACTGGAGCAGATTCTCGAGGACCACTGCCGATAAGGTTGCTCACCTTCAGGGAGTGAGCGTGCTCATCATCGAGGTCACCAATGCCCGCGACGTGGTGCGTCAGCGCCTCGGTCGTTTGGGTGAGCGCCTTATCGGCAAAGTGGTCGATCCCGAAGCACAGGTGGAAAAGGCTCTGATTCAGGAGATCGACACCGCTTTCAAGGAGTTCGGAATCGAGGCAAGAATTCTGTCCGTGCAAGGCCCTCAGTTGGTGGGACGCCAGCACATTGAGCTCCCTATTCAGGTCCGGGAAGAGCGAGAGGTGCGTCTCAACGACGCCTGAAACGGCTGGCAATCCCACGACTGATCTCGCTCACCTCCGGAACAGACAACGCCTGAGCGCACAGCACAAACAACAGCAACCCCAAGGCACCGGAAAGACCCACCTGGATCAGTCGCCCAACGACGTTCTCGGGCCAGGCAACGCCAAGGCTGAGCGCCCATGCCGCCAATCCCGCAGCGGCAGCCGCAAGGGTGAGCTTGAGTGAGTCGAGCCCCCACTCACGCAGTGGCAATCCACCCAGCCGCTTCTGCAGCGCCAAGAGCAATGCAAGACAGGTGAGCAGATTGATCAGAACAGTGGCCAGAACCAATCCAGGAGCCCCGAGATTGATCGGGAACTGAGGCCCCCAGGGGGAAGGGCCGCCCACGAGCGCCCAGTCAAAAAGCACATTGAGGCCGATCCCCGCCATGGAGAGACGGAAAGGGGTGGTTCCATCGCCAAGGGCGTAAAAAACACGCACCAGCACATCCCGGCCGAGGTAGGCCGGCATGCCGATTCCGTAGGCCATCAGCAGACCGGTCACCAGCTGCACTGCCTGCTGATCAAACGCGCCACGTTCGTAGACAAGGGCGACGATGGGCGTCGACAGAGCCAGAAACAAGGCTCCAAGCGGCAGCATTGATGCGGTCGACAGCATCAGTCCCTGCCGGATCCTGGCAATCAGCGGCAGCCGATCTTCGGGGGCTGTGAGTCTGGAGAACGTGGGCAGCAATGGCACCAACAGAGCATTGGAGATCAGACCCAAAGGGGTCTGAACCAACAGATTCGAGTAGCTCAGGCCTGCTGCCGCACCAAGGATCCCTGAAGCAAAAAACATGTCGGTGAACACATTGATCTGCAGCATTCCCGAGGACAACGTGGCGGGGCCCATCACCCGCCAGACCTCGCGGACGCCGGGATGGCTCCAGTCCCAGGACAGGCGCAGGCGCGCCATTCCCTGACGGGCCAGGGCAGGCAGCTGAAGCAGCCACTGCAGCAGGGCTCCCACAAGTGTGGAGAGCGCCAGGACCACGCCTCCCCAGAGAGCATTCACGGGCAGGGCGATCTCGGCCCCGAGCTGCCACCACAACACGCCCACGCCAAGAACGAGAGCCACGCTCGACATCAGCGGTGAGATGGCGGGAATCCAGAACTCATCAGCGGCATTCAGCGATCCGAAGCCAAGTCCGATCAGGCCTGCCAGCAGTGCCATGGGAGCCATCACCTGCAACTGCGCCACGGCGATCTGATGCAGATCTGGGGGCAATCCAGGCCCCACAAGCGTGATCAGAGGATCGGCGGCGAGCACCAACACCGCAGTGACTACGAGCAGCAATGCACTCACGCTGGTGTTGAGGGTGGCCAGGATATGGGCCCCTTCCTCACGCGGCCGGCGGCTGAGCACACTGACCATGGCGCTATGAAAGGGACCGTTGATCCCTCCCAGCAGAATCAGCAGAAAACCGGGGAGGATATAGGCGTAGTTGTAGGCGTCGTAGGCCGCACCAACTCCAAACGCCGCTGCAATCACCAGCTGACGGATCAGGCCTCCGGCTTTGCTGAGCAAGGTGCCGTAGGTGACCACCAGAGCGATGCGCTTGAGAGATCTCCCCATCGATGCCCGCTGAACCATCAGTCAATCAATGAGATCTTCGGTCCATCGCCAGGCACCATGGCGCTAGCCAGCCCGCCTCCATGACCGGCACCCCTCTCCTTGAATTCAATCCACTAACGGAGGGAGTGCTGATCAAGCGCTACAAGCGCTTTCTCGCCGACGTGGAACTCCGGGATGGCTCAGTGGTGACGGCGCACTGTGCCAACACCGGACCGATGACCGGTGTGCTCCACCCTGGAGGTCGGGTAAGGATGCGATACGCACCTTCCCCGAAGCGCAAACTGGCCTGGACCTGGGAACAGGCGGAAGTGCCAAGCGCTGATGGAGCCTCTTGTTGGGTCGGAATCAACACGGCTCTTCCCAATCGGCTGATCAGAGCCGCCATTGAGGCCGGTTGCCTCCACGACGCCCTGGGACCGATCGCGGGGATCCGCGCTGAAGTGCCCTACGGCGAGAACCGCCGCAGCCGAATCGATCTGCTGCTCACTCCCGAAGAGGGGGCCCCTGATCCGCGCCCGATCTACCTGGAGGTGAAAAACACCACCTGGTGCGAGGGGCCGCTTGCTCTGTTCCCCGACACGGTCACCGAACGGGGACAGAAACACCTGCAGGAGCTGATGGCTGTGCTGCCTGATGCACGTGGAGTGTTGGTGCCCTGTCTGAGCCGACCCGATGTGTCGTGCTTTGCGCCGGGAGATCGTGCTGATCCACGCTATGGCGAGCTGTTCCGTGAGGCGTCTCAAGCAGGTGTGGAAGTGGTTCCCTGTGCTTTCAGCTTCGAGATCGACCGCATCCTCTGGGAGGGCCAGCGTCCAGTCCAGTCGAGCCAATCAGCGATTCGGTAGCAACGGCGACTCGGAAAGTGTGCACTCTTGAGCAATTTGTCCGGGTCTGATGGTCCCTATCCAGGCTGTCTGAACTGCAGTTTCGCTTTTTTTCCATGACAACTGCTCTGCATCCGCCATCGCGGCGGCGCAAAGCGCGCCTCCAAGAGGCAAGCCTTATCGAAGGTCCAATGCTTCTCCTTCAAAGCATTCGGGGCTTCAAATCCAACCGCTCAATGCTTTGGCTGGCCTGCGTCCCAGTAGCCCTATTTGGACTTGGTATTTTCAATCTTGCAGCGCGTGCTGAAGGTGCAAAGCTTGAGGACTTGAGTGGTCTTCAACTCGCAAGCTTTCTGGCTGACAACCTCTGGCTTTTAGTGGCGACGATTCTCGTCATCTTCATGAATGCGGGCTTCGCCATGGTTGAAGCCGGTATGTGTCGCCAAAAGAATGCAGTCAATATCCTCGCCAAAAACCTTTTTGTCTTCGCACTAGCCGTAACCGCTTACTGGTTCGTTGGCTTTTCGCTGATGTATGGCGGATCTGTTGCTGATGGCTGGCTGTTTTTCAAAGGTCTTTTCTTTGACCCATCTGCTGCAGATGCAATCGCATGCGCAGCTTCAGGGAAGGCCAACGACTGCAGCCAACTTGTACCAGCAGTTGACTTTCTCTTTCAGGCAGCGTTCGCCGGAACCGCAGCAACAATCGTTTCCGGCCTTGTTGCCGAGCGCGTGAAGTTCGGCGAGTTCGTCCTCTTCGCTCTCGTGCTCACTGCCGTCATTTACCCAATCTCCGGCTCCTGGCAGTGGAACGATGATGGTTGGCTCGCCAATCTGGGTTTCATTGATTTTGCCGGCTCATCCATTGTTCATTCCGTGGGCGCCTGGGCAGGCCTGGTCGGGGCGATGTTGCTCGGACCTCGTATTGGCAAATACGTGAATGGCAGAACGCAAGCCATGCCTGGTCACAACATGGCCATTGCAACTCTCGGCGCGCTCGTGCTTTGGATCGGCTGGTACGGATTCAACCCAGGATCTGAGTTGGCGATGAATCAATACGTGGCCTACGTGGCAGTCACCACAACATTGGCTGCCGCAGGGGGAGCGATCGGGGCAACCGTGACCTCGACACTGACATCAGGCAAACCTGACCTCACCATGATCATCAACGGCATCCTCGCCGGCCTGGTGAGCATTACGGCCGGTTGCGGCAACATGACCATGGTCGGTTCCTGGATCGCCGGCCTGATCGGCGGCATCATCGTGGTGTTTTCCGTTGCAGCTCTTGATGCAGCTGGAATTGACGATCCGGTCGGTGCATTCTCAGTTCACGGCGTTTGTGGCGTGTGGGGCACCGTTGTGGTCGGACTCTGGGGCGTCAAAGGCTTGTCGCCAGAGGAATTCCAAATGGGGATTGGTCTTTTCAATGGCGGCGGTTTCTCACAACTGGGCATCCAGGCACTTGGAGCAGGTGCTTACGCCATCTGGGCTCTAGTGACTTGCTGGATCGCCTGGAGCATCATCGGCGCCTTGTTCGGCGGCATCCGCGTGACCGAGGAAGAGGAAATCAATGGCCTCGACATCGGAGAACACGGCATGGAGGCGTATCCCGATTTCGCCTCTGCGGGCAACTGAAGGCCCAATCCTGGTCATTGAACCTCGGTCCACAGTGACCGGGGTTTTTTCTTGGTTTAGTTCAGTACGGCCACCAGCAAAAGACAGCTCCCGCCCACAGCCCATAGAGTCATCGCACTGCCGCAGCGGCCATGGATACCCACGCCTTCAAGCGCTCTCTTCATAATTCCGACCGCTACAACCGTCGTGGCTTCGGGCGCGCTGAAGAAGTGGCTGGGAGCCTGGAACAGGCCTACCAGAGCAGCCTGATCGGATCCATCCGTGAAAATGGCTATCAACTCAGCCATGGACGACTGAACGTTCGACTGGCAGAAGCCTTTGGCTTTTGCTGGGGAGTAGAGCGCGCCGTTGCCATGGCTTACGAGACGCGCAAGCACTATCCCAGTGAGCGGCTATGGATCACCAATGAGATCATCCACAACCCGTCGGTGAATGATCATCTACGCAAGATGAATGTCCATTTCATCCCGGTCGACCAGGGAGTGAAGGACTTCTCAGGTGTGGAATATGGCGACGTGGTGATTCTTCCTGCTTTCGGGGCCACCGTGCAGGAAATGCAGCTGCTCAATGATCGTGGATGCCACATCGTTGACACCACCTGCCCATGGGTGTCCAAGGTTTGGAACACTGTGGAGAAGCACAAGAAGCACGTGTTCACCTCGATTATTCACGGGAAGGTCAAACACGAAGAAACGCTCGCCACCAGCTCCTTTGCAGGGACGTATCTCGTGCTTCTGGATCTGGAGGAAGCTCAGTTCGTCGCTGATTACATCCTCGGAAAAAATGATCGAAACAGCTTCATGGCCCGTTTTGCCAATGCCTGTTCTCCAGGCTTCGACCCGGACCGAGACCTGCAGCGTGTCGGTGTCGCAAACCAGACCACCATGCTGAAAAGCGAAACAGAAGAGATCGGCAGGCTGTTCGAACGCACGATGCTCAGCAAGTTCGGTCCCATGCAGCTGAACGAACACTTTCTGGCCTTCAACACCATCTGCGACGCAACCCAGGAGAGACAAGACGCGATGTTCTCCCTCGTCGACGAACCCCTGGATCTCATGGTCGTGATCGGCGGATACAACTCCTCCAACACCACCCACCTTCAGGAAATTGCCATCAGTCGTGGCATCCGTTCATTCCACATCGACACACCGGAGCGAATCAGTGAGGACAACAGCATCGAGCACAAACCTCTCGGCGAAGACTTAACCCGTGACACGGACTTTTTGCCGAGTGGACCGATCACGGTTGGCATCACGTCCGGAGCTTCAACACCAGATCGGGTGGTGGAGCACGTGATTCAACGCATGATCGCCATCAGCGACGCAGATTGATTGCAGCGAAGCTTTACATTGATTCACCACAGCAATTGCCCTGATCGGGGCTCGTCCGTCCTGCTCTTATCAAGACCATCCGACGAAGCTCTGCGTCACCACGTAGACGTGGATCCACAGGTCCGTTGCTATCGCAGTCACTTCAGTGACCGCATGGAAATGCGGGCGAATCCGGACACGATTGCGACGTATCTCGATCAACACCAGGGTTGGTTCCGCAGGTGTGCATCGCCCATGGAGGTCGAAGCTGTCGATCCCCAGGCTTACGCGCTGACTCTCGGACGTTATGGGAACTTCGGCTTCGAAGTGGAGCCGACCATCGGCCTAAGACTGCTGCCGCGCCAAGAAAGAAGCTACGCGATCGAAACCGTTGTTCTTCCCGATCACGATCCAGCTCTGGCGAAGCTGTACGACGTTGACTTTCAGGCCAATCTGAACCTGGTTGACCAGTCTGAAAACGACTTTGAGCATGATCAAACATGGGTGAACTGGTCTCTTGATCTCACCGTCTGGATTGCACTTCCCAGAGTGATCACCATGCTTCCCAATGGCCTAGTTCAGTCCAGTGGCGACCACCTGCTGCGCCAGATCGTGCGCCAGATCTCACGTCGACTGACCTGGAAAGTTCAGGAGGATTTCCACGCCACTCATGCACTGGCATGCCCTCCACGACGAAGAGCTGCTTTCTGACAGTTGATCCATCAGAATCAGCTGCAGTTATCAACCGATTCAACAACAAACTTTGTTGATTAAATGTTGACCTATTATCGCCAGAACCTAAGCCAAAAGTTTACCGCTGCACGACTTCACTGAATATCATTGATTCTAAAAATGAGCAATCGTCTTCACTACTGTGCGGAATTGATCAAGCATGAAGGCTTGAATCGCCCCCAAAAGCGCACTCAACAATCCTTCAGCTCGATGCCAAAAAACCTGGGCAAGACGAGCTGATTTGTTGCAAAATGTGAAAACGCCTCTGTGTTATCTTTTTTACTTCTCGACCAATCAGCATGGCATTGTCAGGGTTTGAGATTGCCGTAGGAGGCATCGCCTCCATTCCAGTGTTAGGCGGCTTGGTTTTCCTTGGATACAAAGCTTTTGGCGAAAAAAACCTCGATACATCCAAGCTAAAACCCAAGAAACCAGCAGCTGCCGACAAGAAAGCTGCTCCCGCCGCTGACAAGAAAGCCGCACCTGCTGCTGGGAAGAAAGCTGCTCCCGCCGCTGATAAGAAAGCTGCACCTGCTGCTGATAAGAAAGCTGCTCCCGCCACTGATAAGAAAGCCGCACCTGCTGCTGATAAGAAAGCTGCACCTGCTGCTGATAAGAAAGCTGCTCCCGCCACTGATAAGAAAGCCGCACCTGCTGCTGATAAGAAAGCTGCTCCCGCCACTGATAAGAAAGCCGCACCTGCTGCTGATAAGAAAGCTGCTCCCGCCACTGACACAAAAGCCCCACCTGCTGCTGATAAGAAAGCTGCTCCCGCCGCTGACACAAAAGCCGCACCTGCTGCTGATAAGAAAGCTGCTCCCGCCACTGATAAGAAAGCCGCACCTGCTGCTGATAAGAAAGCTGCTCCCGCCACTGACACAAAAGCCCCACCTGCTGCTGACAAGAAAGCTGCTCCCGCCGCTGACACAAAAGCCGCACCTGCTGCTGATCAAAAAGCTGCTCCCGCCGCTGACACAAAAGCCGCTCCCCCCGTTGACACAAAAGCTGATTCAACAGAGGAATAAAGGCCATTCAGGCAATTCTTCTTGGGCTATCAATGCAGCGTCGTTTAAAGATGCAGGCTTAGACCAAGTGATCACATTCAAAACAAATCCTTCGAAACCGAGGCTTAAATCGCCATTAATTCACGGCAATTTTCACTCATTTATCTCCGCCACCGATTCAACCGTTCGCGGTCTAGCCGTGATCATTGGATCATGCAAAAGACAAAAAAGATGCATGAATGAATTCATTGGCGACTAAGATTGGAGTGCAATGATGCACAATCATGAGTGACTGGAGTCAGCAGCTTCTGAAGCTGAATTTCCAAGCAGAAAAAAAGGAAGATGGTTCGACCTCTTATACGTTGAATACTGGACACCGACGAGACTATTACTGGACAAAGATCACTGTGAAGCAGGTCGGCTCGCCGACGCCCGATGCATGGCAAGTGACCTGCGCAAGATCAGAAATTCGAATTGGCCTCTGGAAAATTCATGACACGACTCAAGACATCAGTGTCGTCGTCCACACAAGCCCTCAAAAAATGATCGAAGACATCAACTATCAAACAAGCCTAAAGCCAAGCTTTTTGTCAAAGATCAGCAACTGATCCCATTCTCATGCTTGATTAAGCAAACAGGACTCAATGATCACAGTGGCTTTCAATTAAGCAAAAACATAGTAAAAGAGGAATCAGTTCTTATTACGGTCTTGGATAACACTGATCAAACCTAATGAACCGATGCCTGTCGATCAATGAACATCGCAAAAGCAAACGTGAGGCCAACGCTCAATCCAGAGGAGATCGATCAAGCCATCAGCAAAGCGGATCTCAGCGAAACCGAAAGCGAAATCATTGAATACATACGGTATATCGGGGTCTTCAATGAACTCAGTCTGAAGAAGGCATTGTCGATGCCATCCAAGCCACCTGCCTTATATCGATTGTGCAAAGCATGCGAGAAGATTGGCCACCAACTGCCTGATCAATTCAAAACGATGATGACTTGGTCAGAAGAGCAAAGCGATGACAACATCGCCTGGCAAGGAAATTTAGTTTGTGCAATCGCGTATACATGCGACGGCACTAAATTACAACCCGAAAATGCAACGTCTCTTTATCATACATTTGCAGTTCACAAAGAATTATTCAACGGACTAGAGGCTGATTGAGCGGGAGGCCGCCAGCAAGTTGGCTGTATAGTAAGTAACAATAGATTGTTAAATACTATTTGATCAATGCCTCAGGGCGAGAAAAAATAGTGTTGATAGGTTTCTCTATGAAATTTACGATTGTCTTTGCATCAGCGACCGGTCACACAGAAGACATCGCTGAGAGGCTCGACCAGCTCCTCCCAGATTCCGAGCTAAAAGAGCTCAGTGATTTTCAGGATATCAAGGATATTGAAGCCTGTGAGGCACTGATTTGCTGTACTCCAACCTGGAACACCGGCTCAGATGTCAAACGATCAGGAACGGCATGGGACGAACATATTGAACAGATCCCTGCCCTCAATTGCTCTGGGAAACCTGTGGCTATCGTTGGCCTTGGAGATTCAGCAGCATTCAGCAAATTTTTCTGTGATGCAATGGAAGAGCTTTATACAGCGTTCCAGAAAGCTGGCGGCAAGTCGATTGGCCATGTGTCAGGCGAAGACTATATTTTTGATGATTCAAAAAGCATGATCAACGGAATGTTCTGCGGGCTTCCGATTGACGAAGATAATGAATCAGAAAAAACACAAGATCGCCTAGAATCTTGGTGTAAGACAATTCTAGAAGAATCAAATCAATAACATTTCACATATAGATTTTTACAAAAGATTGTCACTGATACCAGCAAACTTAAACTTCAAGACACAACAACGAATCCATCACGAAGTCTATAGAAATCAATCGATTTGCTTGCTCTGAAAAGACATGCAATTCACAGGAAGTCCGGCAATGATGCTGACCAAGACAGGTGACATCACCATGGCCACGATCAGTAGTCCGATTGGTTGCGGCGTTGATTCGCGCGTTGCCTGAAGCAGAGCAAGTACGCAGCTGCTCACATACAACAGAGATATTAAAAAAGGCTTCAGCACCTGAACATTATTTCAATTGCATTCGATTCTATGTCACCCGAGAAAGAGTGCGAGCTGCCTCCAATCCCCACCCGGTATCGCAAATGGCCAGAACCGGATGCATGGCTCAGCTGAATTCGACTTCGACAGCAGAGGCAAAAATTAACTTTAACAAACCAACCCTAACGACACCCAACCATCAATCAAAAGAGCTTTTGGCTCAATCACTTTGCAGAGATTGAAGCAGCAGATTACTCCTTTACCCATAAAGAATGGACGACTTTGGAGCGAAGAACCCGCAAAAATAAATTAGTTTTAATTTGCCAATGGTTGAGCCGAATTGGGACTATTTCATTAACGCTCCATTGGACCATGGGACCATACGGTTTGAAACAAAAACTGAGAGAGCACTGCACGCACGGGTTGTTGCAGCGGAAGCCAACTGGATGGAAGCCAAAACCTGCGAACAGCTCAGCGTTTATTGGTCAGCCAAGCGTGATCTCGATGCGTTTCGAGAAGGTCGGCAACAAGCTCGACAGAAGTAACTCTGATCACCAGCCACACGTCAAAACCATCTTTAGTTGATAATCACGCAACCCAAGGCTCAACAGCCATTGCAACTCAAATAACTTAGATTAATTCCATAAGCTACTCGCCCAAGTTACTGTATAATCCACAAATCAGCGCAAAGCTTCGATGTATCAAGATTATACGGCAATTGCAATTCTTCTATTAACTGCAGTTCCCCTTCTGGCCGTTGCTACAACCGTCTTCTTTTACGTCAGAAATAACGACAGAAAAACTCCTCTCACCCGAGAAGATTTTTATCGTTGATCCCTTCAATATCGATCAATATGCTCATCGGTTGATCCAAATTCTGTTCATAATTTGCATACCGCTAACAGCTTGCCATTGTTCAGATAGGTCACCGCCATTCCACTCAGAGTTCCGAAGACCATCACGGCCATCAGAACGCTGCCCCAGAGATAATGTCTCTGAGCGAATTTTCCTTTAATTAGAGCCTTGCGCTGCTCGGATGTCCCCGTGCGTACCTTCTTGGCCTTCATTCCCAGGTACATGGCGTAGCCTCCTGCCGCCAGCAACAGCCACATCATCAGCGGGTGAACCAGGTTGAGACCAAAAGACAGCGACTGAGGCATCAAAAATCACAGGACTCACCGAAGGCTAAAACTGCAACGCTCAGGTCTTGGACTGCCTCAATCTCCCTTCAGTTCAGGTCATCAGTGCAGGAAGTGACGACGCCCTGTCAGAAGCATCGACAAACCGAGTTCATTGCAGGCCTGGACTGAATCTCCATCACGCTTACTGCCACCTGGATGGATGACAGCCGTAATTCCATGTTCAGCAGCCAGACGGACCGTGTCGTCGAAGGGGAAAAAACCATCACTGGCCAACACCGCTCCCCGGCTGCGCTCACCGGCGGCTTGAAGGGCAATCTGCGCCGAGCCCACCCTGTTCATCTGACCGGCTCCCACTCCGAGGCTCTGACCTTCCCTGGCGACAACGATCGCATTGGAGCGAACGTGGCGGACTAATCGCCAGGCGAAACAGAGATCTTCGCGTTCCCTTGCGGTGGGCACTCGCTCAGTTGCCACGGTCCAATCATCCGGACTCACAGGCTGATCATCAAGATCCTGCACAAGGACTCCACCCAGAATGCTGCGCACATGGTCGTGGCCGGCGGAATCAATCGAGTCTGGGGAGAGTTCAAGCAGGCGCAGATTGGCTTTGGCAGCGAGGATCTCCCGCGCTTCGGGTGCAAACGCCGGCGCCACAACACATTCCAGGAAAAGGCCCGTGAGTTCACGGGCAGCCGTTGCATCAACACAACCGTTCAAGGCCACGATGCCTCCAAAGGCGCTGACCCGATCCGCATCCAAAGCCCGCCTGAGTGCGGCTGCAGCGCCGTCACCAACCGCCACTCCGCAAGGGTTGGTGTGCTTCACCACAACAGCTGCAGCGCCAGTGGCAGGGTGGCTACCAGTGGTGCCATAGCCGAACTCTCGGACCGTAGCCAGAGCAGCCTCCAGATCCAGCAGGTTGTTGGTGCTGAGTTCTTTGCCTTGCAGTTGAATCGCTCCGCCCCAGCCCGTCTTGGCAGCGCTGTACCAGCTGGCGTGTTGATGGGGGTTTTCTCCGTATCGCAGGCGTTGACGCAATGGCAAAGCCTCCAGCCAGGGGAGCTCTGCCGCAGCTGGATCGCCGGAACCGTTCAACTCCGGCCTGACCTGCATCCATCGGGTGATTGCAGCGTCGTAAGCCGCCGTATGCGCGAAAGCCTCGACGGCAAGCTGACGACGAACAGCATCCGTGAGTGCCCCACCTGAAGCATCCAGCGCTGCCAAAAAGCGGTCGTACTGATCCGGGGCAGTGAGCACAGCGACATGCGCGTGATTCTTGGCAGCGGATCGCACCATCGTCGGACCACCAATGTCGATGTTCTCGATTGCGGTGTCCCAGCTCACCGCTGGATCAGCAACCGTCTCCCGGAACGGATACAGATTGACGACAACAACATCGATCGGAGCAATCTCCTGAGCGATCAGATCGGCTTCATGGCTGGGATCGCCACGCCGGGCAAGGATGCCGCCATGAATGCGGGGATGCAGCGTCTTCACACGTCCGCCGAGAATCTCCGGCGCGCCGGTGTGGTCCGCCACAGGGGTGACAGGCAGACCAGCCTCCATGAGAACCTTTGCTGTGCCACCGCTGGACAGCAACTGGTAGCCATAGCGGTGATGCAAAGCCTCAGCGAGAGGCACCAGTCCGCGCTTATCGGACACGCTCAGCAGCGCAGTGGGAGCCATGGCAGCAGGACAGGGATAAGACCTTGGGCCAACCTACGCAGCAGCAGGTCAACCAGCTAATGCCTGATTCAGTGATTCATGCCGGTCGGGAACCGGGACGCATTCGCCTCGTGCTTTTGCATGGCTGGGGGGCAGATGCCGAGGATTTACTGCCCCTCGGCGATGGTCTGGCAGCAGCAGCAACGGTTCCTGCGGAATGCATTGGACTGCAGGCACCCGAACCTCACCCAGGCGGTCAGGGGCGCCAGTGGTATGGACTGTTCCCGTCGGACTGGCAGGCCGTGCCGTCAGCCACGCAACAGTTGCGCCATCGCATCGAAGCACTCGACCTGAAGACCATTCCGCTCTCTCAAACGGTTCTGATCGGTTTCTCCCAGGGAGGTGCCATGGCCCTGCATGTGGGCTGCAACCTGCCACTGGCAGGAGTGATCAGTTGCAGTGGCTACCCCCATCCGGGATGGCAACCTCCATCAACCCGCCCACCTGTATTGCTGCTACACGGTCGGAATGACGAGGTTGTACCGGTTGCGGCAGCCGAGAAGCTGCTTGAACTCCTGAAGCCGGGGTCCGATGAATGCAGCCTGAAAATCTTCGCCGGTGGACACACCATTCCCCTGGAAGCTCAGGAAGCCATGACTGGCGCGATCGCGTCCTGGCTGCAATAACCCAGCCAGGACGCGATCGTCTGATTCAAACGAAGGCGTATTCGTACTCTTCCATCTCTTCCCAGTCGTCGGAAGAAAGCTCCAGGCCTTCAAAGATCACCTCTTCGCCGACGCGATCGACGATGGTGCGCAGCGAAGGGAAGAGAAAGTGATTTTCCTCCGCATACTGAGCACTGAACAAGCCCTTCTCACCCCAGAAAAAACGGTCGGTGGTGTGCTCGTTGCGCCTCACATTCAACAACGCTGGAGGAACAAGACAGCCTTCAGCGATAAAGCGGCGGGCCGCTGTCACGGGCTTGTGTTCACCGGTTTCCAGATGGAACGTGGGCACGTGGGCCAGAACACGCTGGCCGGCAAGACGGCGGCGGCTAATCCGCTTGCGCTTCTTAGACATAAGGTTGTCTCCCGCAGACGGGAGCTGAGAGGTGGACTGAAGGGAGCTGTTGGGCTGAGCCGTTGGTTGAGCAATGTCCTGATCGATCCGCAAGCGGAGAACTCAGGTCATCAGCGTTCGGACTGCGGAAATCCGGAGAAGGCCGGCTCGCAATTAAGACACACTCCATTGCTCACAACGACGAATGTCGACGTCAACAGGGGATTCATCAACCTCTGCTGTAACCTTGGTGGCACGGAAAGTGCAACCTCAATCGGAGCAACGAAGAAGCAAGGCCTTCCAGGGGCCATGCTGTTGGTCGCATCTCCGATCTTAAGACTTTTTCCCAATTTGGCAAGCAGTCCAGATGCTGTACCGCACGACCGCCTGTATTCCGTGATGCAGTTCGGCTGATGCAACTGTCCGATCGGTTCCTAGATCTGGCGCAGCAGCAGCTGCAGTCTCTGGCGGTCGAAACGGCCATGGCGCGTCTTGCCCTTTACGTCACCGACCGTGAGCAGGGCTCCACGCCGACCCTGACACTTGTGGCCCAATGGCCTCTCGACTCAGCACTGCCACCAGCCATTGCCGAAGACCCCAGCCTGCGCAGCGTGGCCCAGGAACGTCGCTGGTACCCCTTGCGTCACGAGAACATGCTTCTGGGCGTGCTGCGTGCAGAGCAACAACCGCTGCCAGGCAGGCCCGTCGACCATGACCCTCGCCTGCAGATCTGCGCTGAAACGCTCGCTTGCATTCTCGGGCTGGAACAAGATCGTCGCAAGCTGCATCACCAGCTGGACGAGCAACGCCAGCAACTGAACCTGGTGGTGCATCAGCTGCGCAACCCCTTAACGGCTCTGCGCACTTACGCCCAGCTTCTGCTGCGTCGCATCGGCCCAGACGATCAGCAGCGCTCATTGGTGGAAAGCCTGATTCAGGAACAGGATCAACTGGACCGTTATCTCCAGTCCCTGGACCGGATCGGCCGGGGCGAGCTCAGGTTGGAGGCGGATGCGTCTACACCTCTGCTGCTGCCACCCGTTCCCGTGGATGCGCCTGACCTGACCGTGGCTGATCTGCTCAATCCTCTGATCCAGAGGGCTTCTGCCACAGCAACCCTGCAAAACAGGACCTGGCATGGCCCCGATCAGTGGACTGCCTGGACCCATGCCGCTCGCCCGGCCGCCGATGCCGTGATGGCTGAAATCGTGGCCAACCTGCTGGAAAATGCCTTCCGATACAGCCCGCCCGGATGCGCACTGGGCCTCAAGCTTCTGAATCATGCAATCTGCGTCTGGGACGCAGGCCCCAGCATTCCCTCCATTGAGCACGAGCGCATTTTCCAGCAAGGTGAACGTGGCAGCAGCAGCACCGATCGTCCTGGCTCTGGATTGGGTCTTGCGCTGGCCCGTCGCCTGGCGGAAAACCGCGGAGGCTCATTGAACCTCCACACCGAACCCAAGACGCTGGATGCAGATCTGCCTGCGCAGGGCAATGCCTTTCTGCTCAAGCTGCCGGCAACAGAGCAGGAACAAGCAACGCAAAGCCCATCAGCGTGAGCGTTTCGCAGATCATCAACGTGGCGCCATAGCTATCGCCGGTATGCCCCCCCAGACGCCGGCCCAGCCACTCCGCCGGAAGCAGAGCTGCAGAGGCCCCAAGCAAGGCAACACCGGTCCATGCAATCAGCAGCCGAGGCTCTAGACCCCACACCAACAGGCCTGAAATCAGCAACAGCAACAGGGTCGGGTTGCCTTCACGCCATCCACACCAGTTGCTGCGATGGAATGCCGCAGTCCCCGTGTCCTGCTGGCGTAGGTAAGAGAAGCGGCCCATGGCCCACAGCGGCGAGACCCTCGCGAAGATCGCGGACACCACCAGGGCCGCCGGGGCGAACCCACCCAGCTGGACCAGAGCTGAAAACTGGAGCAGCAGCACGATGAACGCCGCTTGAACCCCACTGGCCCCGACACGGCTGTCATCCATGGCCTCGAGACAACGACTGCTGCCTGCGGCCAAACCGTCGGCCGTGTCCATCAGTCCGTCCAGATGGAGTCCACCGGTAAGCCAGAGACCAAGAGCCAATACCGCAGGAGCGATCGCCACAGATGACCAGTTCAGAGCACTGAGCAGCAACCAGAGGGCTGCCATCAGCCCACCGATCACGGCTCCGATCCAGGGCGCAAAACGGGCAATGCGCTCGAAACGGGGTTCAGGCCCTGGCCAGCCGGGGAGCACGGAATAAAACACCCAGGCACCGGCCAGATCAAGCAACCAAGGGGGAGAGGCAGACCGCAGAGCAGCGCAGATCACGGAGTTCACTCACCGTAGGGTCAGAGGTCGGGCGGAGGTGCGCGTGTTCGACTTCAAGATCAGCGCTCACTGTTCGCGCACCGATGCGCGCTGTGCAACGTTCTCAACCCCGCACGGAGTCGTCGAGACGCCGCGATTCATGCCGGTGGGGACCCTCGCCACCGTGAAGGGGGTCAGCGCGGACCAGTTGGCAACCACCGGTGCCCAGATGGTGCTGTCGAACACTTACCACCTGCATCTGCAACCGGGCGAGGCGGTTGTGGAGGCCGCAGGCGGACTGCATCGGTTCATGGGCTGGAACGGACCGATGCTCACGGATTCCGGCGGATTTCAGGTCTTCAGCCTTGGCGATCTCAATCGCATCGATGACCAGGGAGTGGATTTTCGCAATCCACGCAACGGCAGCCGCATCCTGCTTACCCCGGAGCGATCGATGGAGATCCAAATGGCACTCGGGGCGGACGTGGCCATGGCCTTCGATCAATGCCCCCCTTATCCGGCAACCGAGAATGATGTGGAGGAGGCCAGTCGTCGAACCCACGGCTGGCTGGAACGCTGTGTAAGCGCCCATCAAAAAAGCGATCAGGCGCTTTTCGGCATCGTGCAAGGAGGATGCTTCCCACACCTGCGTGACGCCAGCGCCCGGGCGGTCGCCGGCTTCGATCTGCCGGGAATTGCCATCGGCGGAGTCAGCGTGGGCGAGCCGGTGGACGACATGCATCGGATCGTGCGCCAGGTCACTCCTCTGCTACCGGATGATCGCCCTCGTTATCTGATGGGGATCGGAACTCTGAGGGAAATGAGCGTTGCCGTCGCCAACGGGATCGATCTGTTCGACTGCGTCTTGCCGACGCGGCTTGGCCGGCACGGCACAGCTCTGGTGGGTGGAGAACGCTGGAATCTGCGCAACGCCCGTTTCCGCCACGACCACACCCCGCTGGACCCGAGCTGCCCCTGCCAGGCCTGCCGTCAGCACAGCCGTTCCTATCTGCACCATCTGATCCGCAGTGATGAGCTTCTGGGGCTAACCCTGCTCAGCCTGCACAACCTCACGCATCTGATCCGCTTCACCACCGCCATGGGCCAGGCGATCAAGGACAGCTGCTTTTCAGAGGATTTCGCTCCCTGGGAAGAGCACTCCCCGGCTCATCACACGTGGTAGCGTCCGCTCACTGACCGTTTTCCGCCGGGATGGCTGCTTTCTCACTTGATCTGCTGGCCCAACTTCCAGAGGCTTATCAGGCTTTCGGTCCGCTGATCGACATCCTCCCGATCATTCCTCTGTTTTTCCTGTTGCTGGCCTTCGTCTGGCAGGCCTCCGTGGGTTTCCGCTGAAGCGTTCAGCGCTGTCGCTTGCCGCGACATAACACCAACCAGGCGAATTGAGGCAGTGCGAGATAGCGCTTCCAGCGGCTTGGCTCCTGCAACAGCCTGTAAAGCCATTCCAGTTGCAAACGGCTGGTCCAGCCTGGGGCTCGTTGTTTCAAACCTGACCAGACATCAAAGCTGCCGCCGACGCCCATCCAAAGACCAGGCAGCTTGTCTCGCATTCTCTGGATCCAGATCTCCTGCAGGGGCACCCCAAGAGCCACAAGCACTAGATCAGGGCTGAGTCGCCGCAACCTTGTTTCAAGCTCCGGCCAGGCTCCGGCGTCCTGATATCCGTGTTCTGCGAAGACCAGCTGCAGTTCTGGACTCTGCTGTGCAAGGCGATCACACAGTTTGTCCATCACTTCAGGCGACGCGCCAACCAGTGCAACGCGCCAACCATGGGCTTCGGCGTAATTGAGCAACGACCAGGCCAGCTCGATTCCTGGACTGCGTTTCACCTTGACGCCCTGACGAGCGAGAGCCCAGACCACCCCTGCCCCATCAGGAACCACAAGATCCGCGGCTCGGATCACTGCACCCAGATCGGTGGTGCGGCGCGCAAGCATCGTCATCTCCGCATTCAGCGTGACGATCTGACCTCCACCCTCCGCATGCAGGCCGATGGCTGCGGCAGTGACATCCCTGCAGGCATCAACGGGGATATCGAGAACGTGGCAACGACGTTGATCGCGCGGACCCGTTGTCAGTGCTTCCATCCGCGTGTCCGTTGCACGAGAGAATCTAGATCCGGTCGCGTTAGCCACCATGGTTCTGTCGCACCCGACCCGCGAAGAGGATCAGCTGCGGGCGCAACGACTGACACAGCTCGACCGTTCCATCGAGCGGGTGGTGCTGCAACGACAGAACCCGATCAGTGGGCTGCTGCCTGCCAGCACGGCCCACACCGTGCATGGCAATTACGGTGACGCCTGGGTTCGCGACTGCATTTATTCGATTCAGTGCGTCTGGGGTCTGGCGATCGCCCACCGGCGCCAAAACGGCAGCTGTCAACGTTGCTGGGAGCTCGAACAACGCGTCATCGACCTGATGCGCGGATTGCTGAACGCCATGATGCGTCAGGCCAAAAAAGTCGAGCGCTTTAAAAGCAGCCTCGATCCACTGGATGCTCTGCATGCGAAATACGACAGTGCCAGCGGATCCCCGGTCGTTCCTGATGATGGATGGGGTCATCTGCAGCTGGATGCCACATCACTGTTCCTCTTGCAGCTGGCCCAGCTGAGCTCCAGCGGTCTGGCTGTCATCCATAACCGCCACGAAGCCTCCTTTATCCAGAACCTGGTGTACTACGTGGCCAGGGCCTACCGCGTTGCCGATTACGGCATCTGGGAGCGGGGCGACAAGGGCAATCACGGCCTGCCGGAACGCAACGCCAGTTCGATCGGCATGGCCAAAGCCGCACTGGAAGCACTGGACGGAGTTGACCTCTGCGCGTCCCACGGAGACGGAAGCATGCAGGTGCTGATTCCCCACGGTGCTGTGGTGCGCCTGAGGCGAGCCCTGACGGGGCTGCTGCCGCGTGAATCAGCCAGCAAAGAAGTCGACAGCGCCTGCCTCTCGGTGATCGGCTACCCCGCCTGGGCGGTGGAGGACCGGGCGCTGGTGGAGCGCACCAACAGGCGGATCAGGCGCGAGCTGGGAGGTCCCTACGGCTACAAACGCTTTCGCAGGGATGGTCATCAGACGGTGGTGGAAGACATCACCCGGCTGCACTACGAGCGTGAGGAACTGGCCACCTTTGAAGGAATCGAATCGGAATGGCCACTGTTCCTCGCCTACGAATTGGTGACCGCCTGCTTCGAGCAGCGCTGGGACGAGGCCAACCTCTGGCGTGAACGTCTGCAGGCACTGCAGGTGGAACGTGATGGAGAACGACTGTTCCCAGAGCTCTACCTCGTGCCCGCCAAACAGCTGGAGCTGGAACGGCGTGCACCCGGGAGTCAGCGCCGCATCGCCAACGAGAACGTTCCGTTGCTCTGGACACAGAGCCTCGCCTGGATTGGAGAGATGCTGCTGGATGGATTGATCAAGGCGGAGGATCTTGACCCCTGCGGACGGCGACTGCCCGCGACGCTGGGGGCCGACACAGTGTTGGTGTCGCTGGTTCCCGCAACTGATGCCGTCGCGCAACAACTGCAGAAGCTCGGGTTGCCGGTCAGCGATCCTGAAGCCGCTGACCTACCGGTGCTGCCATCTGAGGCTCTACGAGAACGGTTAGGCAACGTTGGTGCCGACGACGCTCTTGGTCTCAGCGGCCATCCACCCCTGCGACCGGAGACAGCGGTCACAGCTCGCCTCTATCGCCAAGGCGAACAACAGCTGGCTTTTCTGCCGGCAGTGCTGGAGGAGGGCACGTTCTTTCTCAGCCATGACCCGCAACAGCTGGTCGAGAGCATCGTTAATGAACTGCATCTGCTCCAACGGCATTGGCAGGGCCAGGGAGCACCCCTGCTGCTGATCCCCGTGCAACCGGCTCTGCTGGAAAGACACGAAACGCTTCTGCTGGAACTCACCCAACGACTCCAGAGCGGCAGCATCGAAGACGTTGCTGTGGATTTCGCTGATCTTCGGACCCTGGCCAGCAAAGCCCAGTGGTTAACTCTCCCGGATCAGTGCCAGAACACCAAAGAACCTGACAAGGCGAAAGAAGCAGCTGAACTGCTGCAGGCCTCCACAGACCTGAGTGACCTCACCGCTGCCCAGGAGCAGGAACTGGACGACATTCCCCTGGAAGAGCTGCGTCAGAGGCTGTGGAGCAGCCATTCGCTACGTGAACAAGCGGAAGTCCTGGAGCTGTTGACGCAACGCCTCGGTCAGCAGGCCATCCTCAGCGGACCCAAGGGAACTCCGGTTGAGCTGTCCACCCTGCTGCAGGAGATCTACCGCCGCGGCCTCAGCCAGGAGGACTGGAACGTGGCCCGGCGCTGCGCCGGGGCCATGGGCCTGGTTCATCCCCAGCTGGAGGATGCACTCACGGACCTGCTGAGCCGCCAGAAACAGGTCGTGATCGGCCGCAACTACAGCAGCGAATCCCGACTGACCAGTCCTGTCTCCAGCCAGTCGATCGCAGCACTGATCGACAGGACCTGCGGCAGTGACGGACGTGAACGGATGCTCCAGCAGGAATTGTTGTTGGCACTGGACGGGATCGCCAGACGCGAACCGGGCATGATCAGAGGCTCTCTGACCTTCCAACTCGGGCAGCTGCTGCTGCTGCTGACCTCAGAGCTGGCTCCGGAGCAGCAGTGCAGTCAAGACGAAGCCTTCGAGGCCCTGTGCGATGAACCTCCTCACCGCATCAGCCTGCGCCTGCGCACGGTGCTGGCCGACGTTGACCATGCCAGAGCCGCCCTGCAACGTCGGGAACTGCTGCACCTAAGCGGCAAGGTGCAGTGGAACATCCCCGAACCCCTTGATGAGAGCCCCAGCGGTAGCGACTGGCTGCAGCACCGGATCCGTTTGGGCTCACTGCAGCAGGTACCCAGAGAGTTTTATGCGGGGATCTGGTCACTGCTGCACCACTGCCGTGGGCTGGTGATCGGCGACAAACTGGAGCGCCGCAACCGTCTCACCAGCGCCCTGGTGCGCGAGAAAACCCCGGGTGAACGCAACTTCGCCATCCAGGTGGAGCATCTGCTCAGTCGCATTGGAGCTCCGGAATACCGGCAGCTCTGCACGGAAAGCCTGCTTTCGCTGATGGCCTTTGCAACCGCGAATCCCGACATGCGTTTCGACGACGACATCGCCCTTGATGTGGTCATCGGCCATGCCGTGAGAGTGGGCTGGAGAAATCGCCATCCGGAGCAGAACACCGAGGACTATTCACAGCACAAAGCTGCTGCCTGGGATCAGTTCTACCGGTCATCTCCGGCCGAATGCAGGCAGTGGCAGATCGAAGCCCTGAGGGAACTCGCGGATCAGCAAGGACTGCGCTGATTCCGATCAGATCGGTGTCTCGATCGGAACACCAACCCCGGGCTGCTCCACAGCCTGTTCAATCAGATCAGCCAGACGCAGGGCTCTTGAAGCCTGCTGACCGTCCACTGCTGGGGTCTCACGTCCGCGAACACATTGCAGAAAGTGTTCGAGCTCGGCATACAGAGGCTCGATCGAGGTGGTGCTCACCTCCTCAATGAAGCCATCATTGCGATAGAGCAGCTCCCCGTGATCCGCGGAGTACCACTCATGGGCCCGGCGGTGAATGTGCAGGTTGTGGTTGAGGAAGTCGGTTTCCACAAGGCTGGCCCGGCAATGCGCGCTGAGCGTCCGGATCTTGCGATGACTCATCTTGCTGGCCGTGAGACTGGCCACCACGCCGTTTTCAAACCCCAGCGTGGCGTTGACGTAATCGATCGGGCCCTCCGAGCTGCGACCACCCGCCGCCGCCAGTTGCACCACAGAGGAACTGGCCAGCTCAAGCACCAGATCCAGATCGTGAATCATCAAATCAAGCACCACGGACACATCGTTGGCGCGATCGGCATGGGGGCTGTGACGACGGGCTTCGAGCACCACCACCTCTTCGTTGGCCACCACCTTGGTGAGCTCACGGAACGCGGGATTGAAGCGTTCGATATGGCCCACCTGAAGCAAGCGGCCCACTCGACTGGCGGCATCAATCAGAGCAGCGGCTTCCTCCTGGCTGGCGGCGATCGGCTTTTCGATCAGCACATGGGAACCAGCCTCCAGGCAAGCCAGACCGACGGAGTGATGCAGGAGGGTCGGCACCGCGATGCAGACGGCCTCAACCTCCTCGAGCATGGTTCGGTAATCAGAGAACCAGCGACATCCGAACTGCTCGGTGGCCAGAGCTCCGCGTTGAGCGTCAGGGTCGGCAACACCAACCAGATCCGCGTCCTTGAGCAGGCTGAGCACGCGCGCGTGATGCCAACCCATGTTGCCGATCCCGATCACGCCGACCTTCACCGGAACCATGGCGTCGGTCATCAGCGGGACTGCACGAACCGGCTGATTATCGGTGATCAGTGCAATGGGGAGTGAATTACATCAATCCCTGGTCCGGATTGTCGGGATCGATCGGCGAATCCGGCTCCTCAATCAGGACCAAAAGCACCCTCACAATGCGGGGACCGGCCATGGCAACGATCTCGAACTGGATGTTGTGATGGCGCAATGCCTCGCCCGGTGAAGGGATGTGCTGAAGCCGTTCCAGCAGAAAACCGGCCAGGGTGTGATGGTCACTGGCTTCCGGTAGATCCAGCTGCAGCTGGCGATTCAGCTCAACAATCTCCAGATCTCCGGCCACAAGCCATGTTCCCGGCTGGCCCTCCATGGGCACCAGGTCCGGTTCATCGGTTTCATCGTCAGGTTCATCACCAACGATTTCTCCGGTGAGGTCTGCTGCGGTCACAAGGCCCTCTGTTCCGCCATGTTCATCGACCACCAGCAGCAGGGGGTTGCCTGAGCGGATGATGGCCAGCAGATCAGCAAGGTTGCTGGTCTCCGGAACCGTCTGCGCAGGCATCAGGTAGGGCTCAAGCCAGGAGTCTTCGCGCAGCTCCCCTCGAGCGATCGGCTCGGCGAGACGCCGCAGATCAAGAACTCCCCGCACATCGTCCAACGATTGACCGATCACGGGGAAGCGCGCATGGCGGGTGCGATGCACCGCCTCCATCAGTTCCGCGAAACGCACCTCAACGGGAAGGGTGACCATGCCGGATCGCGGCACCATCACCTCACGGACTTGGGTGTCGTGAAGGGCGAACACACCCTCGAGGATGTTGCGTTCATCCGGTTTGAGACCGGTCACCGCGCCACTCTCGATCAGAGTTTCCAGCTCGCCGGCCGTGAGGGCAGGAACCGGGGCATCCCAGCGCTGGGTAAGCCCTACGAATCGCAGCAACAGTGAAGCCAGGCTGTCAAGAGCCGACAGCAGGGGACTCAGCACCCGGATCGCGCCCTCGAGAACAGGACCAAGCTGCAAGGCGGCGAACTCGGGACGGCTGAGCACCCAGGCCCGTGGGAGCAGACCGGCGACCAGGGTGGCCAGCACAACTAGCAACAAAAACCAGGCGAGATCCCACCAGCGTCCAGAGGGCATCTCCAGTGGCCACCAGCGCTGACCGAATCCACGACCGATCCAGCCCAGGGCTACCAGCGACAGGCAAGCCCCGAACTGTGTCATCAGCAGAGCGATGCGCAGATGCCGCTGTAGTCGCTGCACCGACTGGGCACCGGGGCGGCCTTCCTCACTCAAAGCCTGCACCTGACTTGGCCTCAGCCGGAGGAGAGCCACCTCAGCAGCTGAAAACAGAGCCGGAAGAACCAGCAGCGCGATCAGCAGCAGGGTGCGCATTGGAACCAAACAATGGGGGTCGCGGGGATCGAACCCGCCTTAGGCGAATTATGAGTTCGCTGCATTCACCAGATTGCTAGACCCCCCCTGATCCGTGGATTTACCACAGGGCACGCACCGGCTGAAAGGCTTCCTCGTCCTGAATGACATCAGGGGGTGGACTGCCAATGTCCTCGGCAAGACTGCCACTGAAGCCATTGGGAATGTCAACTGTGCGCCAGGGAATCGGATCACTCTGATCCTCAAGCAGCATCGTGTAGGTGTTCTCGACAGCAGTTCCGTCCCAAATGATCGTCTGGTCAGGGAAACCGAATCCCATGAAGCGGTTGCCCTGAGGACCGGCAACGGCAATGCCCAGCAGGTCCGTGACCTGATGCAGGAGATCCACACCGCTGGCATAGGGAGCTGTCCAGCCATAGAAGCGCTCTTCCATCAGGGCTGAAGTGCTCTGCACCGGCCCGCAACGGGTGACCTCAACCGGTGATGGAGTCACATCTCCTGCAGAGATTGCAGTCGAAGGGGCCTCCAAGGTGGTGGAGCAGACCACCGGTCGAGCCACTGCAGCTGCCTGAAACGAACTCAGTGACAGAAGCAGAAGCGAAGTGCTGAATCGAAGCCTGTCCAAGAGAGGAGGCACCACTGCGCGCAAACTAGGCAGAGGATCCGCGAAGCACCAGCCCCATGCCCGTCATTTCCGACCCATCCATGGATCGCCAGGCCTTGCTGGACCGACTGGCCCTGGAGGCTTATCGGCACGGGCAGTTCACCCTCGCATCCGGTCGCAGCAGCAATCACTATGTGAATTGCAAACCGGTGGCCCTCAGTGGCAGCGGCCTGGCGCTGCTCAGTCCCGCCATGTTGGCGCTAGTAGATAACAATGCCGCCGCCGTTGGAGGTCTCACTCTTGGAGCCGATCCCCTGGTGAGCGGTGTGGCCATGGCAGCGGCGCAGCAGGGCCGTGATCTGAATGCACTGATTGTGCGAAAACAGGCCAAAGGCCATGGCACCGGTGCCTGGCTGGAAGGCCCACTGCCTGAGGTCGGTGCCCTCGTGACGGTGCTGGAGGACGTCGTCACCACCGGTGGGTCTTCGATCCAGGCTGTTAACCAGCTGAAAGAAGCCGGATATGTCGTTCGGCGCGTGATCACCATCGTGGATCGTGAGGAAGGTGGTCAGGAGGCTATGGATGAAGCGGGCTTGGAACTGGTCAGCCTGTTTCGATTGAGCGAGGTGGCTGCCAGAGCCAAGGAGCTTGAACAGTGATGAGCAGGGGTCAGGACGTCAAAGCATTGATCTGGGATGCGCGATTCCCGCTCATCCGTCTGGAGGGCCAAGGATGCAGCAGCTTTCTGCATGGCCAGACCAGCGCAAAAGTGGATGGCTGCCCCCATGGCGATCTGATCCAGGCCTGTTGGCTCAATGCCACAGGCCGCGTGCAGGCCCTGCTTGAAATTCGCCTGGATTCCACTGGCGCCGACGTGCTCGTGCTCAACGGAGACAGCAACAGCGTCGCTGTCGGATTTGATCGGGTGATCTTTCCTGCAGACCAAGTGCGGCTGGGGGAGCAGCGCCAGCAGCGCCGGATGCAACGCCTGGAAGCTGGAAAGGCGCCCGACTTCACCCAGGTGATCTGGCTGAGTGAAGGCGGCGAGACACCGAGCTGCTGGGCAGATCTCACAGCCTGCAACGCCACAGAACTGGAATGCTGGCGGAACCAACAGGGCTGGCCGCTGGGAGATCAGGAGCTCACGGGTGACACCAATCCCTTTGAACTGGGTTTATCCGATTGGGTCGAGCTGAACAAAGGCTGTTATCTCGGACAGGAAACCGTGGCCAAGCTGGCGTCCCGCGGTGGTGTGAAACAGCAGCTGCGTTGCTGGCACAGCACCTCTCAAACTCAAAAGAGTTTGGGAAGCGGCGAACAGCTCAAGCTGAACGACTCACGGGCCGGGATCATCACCAGCGTGTCCACAGACAAGGCAACCGGGAGCAGTTTTGGCCTCGCCCTGGTCAGACGTCAGGCGCTCGACGCGGAAACACTGCAAGTGGGAGACAGTGATGTCGAGGTCTCCATCGCACGACCTAGTGCATTCTGCGACCCGCCCGCTCGAGGTTGAGAGCGACTGTCGGCAGCGAGCATCCATGCAGCCACCGCCCAGGTAGCCAAACCGTCATCACGGTTGTACGTGAAGATCCAGCGCAGGGCCTGGACATGACCACGGTCCTGCGGTCCGGTACCACGCCACTGCCTCCACCAGAGCAGGGCCCTTGCACCATCCACCCCAGCCTGACTCCAGCTGAATCCAAGCCAATTGGCCACTTTCTTCAGCCCATAACCACTGAGGGGAAGTCGCCAGTGACTGCGTAACCGGGCATGCACATCGACCAGCCGGCAGCGCAGGGCCTGCCGATCCAAATTACTGACGCCCTGACGTTCAGCCATCTTGCACAAAGCCAGTGACTCCGTCTCGCCGTAGTGGAGGACGGGCCAGCCCTCATAACGATTCAGGAATCGTTGGATTCGTTGCCAGCAACGCCCCTCACCATGCTCCTGAAGCATCAGCAGAGGGTGATAGCTGGCCCGCTCAAGAGCCCAGCGGCCGTCGGGAGCCCGGGGCAGACAGACAAATCCATGCAGAAAGTCATCACGGGCATCCGGGTCTGATTCGATGTCATAGAGCAGCACCCCAGGTGCATTCGTCAGTTCCGGCAAAGCCAGGGACTCGACCAGCGCCTGCGCCTGCCCATCCCGCTGGGCTCGAGCCTGAGCCACGAGAGGAGCCGCCACAGCTCCATGCTGCTCTCCAAATCGCTGCAGCTGCTCCGCCAGACGATGGGGATCAGCATCGGCAAGTGCGTTCAGGCCATCAATTCCCAGCTCGAGGAGCATCTCCCGGCGCTTGGCGCCAATACCGCTGACCTCACTGAGATGTCCAACCCGACGGGCCTCGGCGTTGCACACACCTCGCCAGCTGCACAATGAGCACTTACGCCGGTCTGAGGCGAGCGGAGGTGGATCGGTCCGCTCCAGATCAGATGCCAATTTGCGCAGTGCCTCATCCAGCTGACGCTGCAGGGAGTCACCAAGAGCAACCGTGTCCTTCTCGAGGTAGCGGCCTGCTCCCGCCAGAGCCAGCCCGTCCTTGACAGGAGCGTCCTGAAACAGTTCGAGCAGACGGGCTGACAACGCCAGCTGAAGTCGATGCTCCCTGGTGAGTCGTCGCCCCTGCCTGGCCAAGACAGGTCGATAGATGTAATCGCCCCAGCGACTGCGGCCGGGCTGGCGCTGTAGCAGAGCTGGATGCGCCTCAATGCTGTATCCGTCTGCGGTGCGTCCACGCAACCTCAGTCCCACCACACCGACTTCACCCCGTTCGCAGGCGGCGAGCCCATGTCCGGGCTTGTGCGGTAGTAACGCAACAAAACTGCGTTGCTGATCATCAAGCTGCAGGGTGCGATGGGCGGTGTACACCCTCTTGCCCTGATCACCATGACGATCGAGCCAGGCCCGGCGCCGGCAGCGGGACCAGCTGCGCAGCAGTCGGTCGGTGAGTGGCTTGTCAGCAGAAGGGGTGTCACCCATGGCTCGAGGTTAAGGCGGCCAACTGCTAAATCCAGATGGACTACAGGCATGCCATGGCGTCGGCTCCCCTCCCTCTGTGCGCAGCTCCGATCCGTTTCGGCACCGATGGATGGCGGGGAATCCTCGGGGTGGACATCACCGTGGAGCGGTTGCTGCCGGTGGCGGCGGCGGCGGCCCAGGAACTCGCTCATCAAGCACCTGATCAGCTCAACAGCAAAACGGTGGTGATCGGCTACGACCGCCGTTTCCTGGCACCGGAACTTGCTGAGGCGATCGCTTCCTCCGTGCGTGGAGTTGGCCTGGAACCCCTACTCACAAGCACTGCCGTTCCCACTCCGGCATGCAGCTGGACCGTGGTGCAGCGCCGGGCGCTGGGAGCCCTTGTGATCACGGCCAGTCACAACCCGCCTGAATGGTTAGGTTTAAAGATCAAGGGACCGTTCGGCGGATCTGTGGACGGCACGTTCACTGCCGCGGTGGAGCGACGATTGGCTGCAGGCAGTGTCAACGTGCCGGTTGCGGGGGAGCTGCCACGCTTTGACGCCCGCAGCGAACACCTTGAGGGGCTGCGAACCAAGCTGAATCTGGGCGCCATCAGCTCTGGGCTGAAGGCCATGGGCCTGCGGGTGATCGTGGACCCGATGCATGGCTCTGCGGCAGGTTGTGTGTCTGATTTGCTCGGAAATGATGCCGAGGGTCTCGTTTGCGAGATCCGCAGCCAGCGTGATCCTCTCTTCGGGGGCTGCCCTCCGGAACCGCTCGCTTCTCACCTGCAGGATCTGATCGCAGCCGTTCAGACCTCCGGTCGCAACGGGCAGCCAGCAGTGGGTCTTGTCTTTGACGGTGATGGCGACCGCATCGCGGCAGTCGATGAGCACGGTTGTTTCTGCAGCACCCAGCAACTGATGCCTCTGCTGATCGATCACCTCGCCGGAGCAAGGCAGTTGCCCGGCACTGTGGTGAAGACCGTCAGTGGCTCCGACCTGATGCGTCTGGTGGCGGAGGACCATGGCCGGGAAGTGCTGGAGCTTCCTGTGGGCTTCAAGTACATCGCCGCAGAGATGCTGGCGGGTGAGGTGCTGATCGGCGGGGAGGAGTCTGGAGGCGTCGGCTTCGGCATGCACCTGCCAGAACGCGATGCACTGTTCGCCGCCATGCTCGTGCTGGAGGCTCTCGTTCAGGGAGGCATGCCACTGGGAGCCCGAATGCAGGCTCTGCGTCTGCGCTGCGGAGGCTCGAGCCATTACGACAGGCTTGATCTGCGTCTGGCCGACATGGAGTCCCGCCGACGCCTTGAGCATCTGCTGTCAACCCAGCCTCCGCAGGAAGTCGCAGAACAGACCGTGTTGGAGGTGATCACGACGGACGGTGTGAAACTGAGACTTGGACCCAGCCACTGGCTGATGCTGCGCTTCTCCGGGACTGAACCCCTGCTTCGGCTGTATTGCGAAGCACCCGACAGCGATCGGGTGGAGGCCGTGCTCACCTGGGCCCGCAACTTTGCGGAGAGCGCTTGAGCATGGAGACGCAAACCCTGGTGATCGCCAGCAGCAACTCCGGCAAGGTGCGGGAATTTGAGGGTCTGCTCAGCGGACTACCGCTGATTGTGAAAGCACAACCTGAAGGGTTGGACGTTGAGGAAACCGGCAGCACCTTCACCGCCAACGCCCGCATCAAAGCGCTGGCCGTGGCTGCAGAAACCGGGGAGTGGGCTCTCGCAGACGACTCCGGTCTGAGCGTGGATGCTCTGGATGGAGCACCAGGTGTTCATTCCGCCCGCTACGCACCAAGCGATGCAGAACGGATCGCACGATTGCTGCAAGCGCTTGAGTCTGAGGACAACCGCACGGCCCAGTTCTGTGCAGCCCTCTGTGTGGCGGCACCGGACGGCACGCTGCTGCTCGAAGTGGAGGGCCAGTGCAAGGGATGGATTACGCGATCACCAAGGGGAGATCAGGGTTTCGGTTATGACCCGATTTTTGAAGTTGAAGGCACACAAAGAACGTTCGCGGAAATGTCTCTGAAGGAGAAAAAAGCTCACGGTCATCGAGGTCGTGCATTCACCTTGCTGGAACCACGCCTGCGACAACTGCTTTCTCAGCAGTGAGACCCGCGAATGCACGGATTGTGACGAGGTGCTGACAAACAGTTCTTGTACGGTGTGATCTGTCGCTGACGAGGTCGATGGCCATCGCCATGACCACCGGTTACAGCGCACAGACTGAAGGCGCTCTGCTTTGCATCGAAGCTGCCTCGGACTGGGGTCTGACTTGTGTTGACCAACTTGCTGCCGCTGACAGCCATGTGCTGATCGACTACGGAGCTGCCGATGGCGGCACGGCCGTGGGTCTGTGGCATCAGGTGCTGGATCGCCTGCACGCCAACCAGCCTCAGGCCCACCTCACCCTGATCGGCAATGATCTGCCCAGCAACGACAACGTTGCCCTGGCTGAAAACCTGGCACTGCAGATTCCGCGCACTCCGAAACCCACCGTTCTGGTGAGCGCCCGCAGTTTCTATGAGCCATCTGTGGGTCCCAACACGGTGAGTTTTGGCTTTTCGGCCACCGCCATGCACTGGCTGAGCGAATCGCCAGGTCCGCTGAATACCCATACCCACGTGCTGGCATCCGGTGATGCCGAAGCTCTGCAACGTTTCACGGCGCAGGCGCTCAGGGACTGGACTTACGTACTGGAATTGCGCAGCAAAGAGCTGAAGGTGGGTGGTCGTCTGCTGACGGTGAACCTGTCTCGCGATGGAGAGGGGCGTTACCTCGGCCACAACGGCGGTGAAACCCGCAACGTGCACGACCAGCTGCATCAGATCTGGAAGAGCCTTGCCGACGAAGGCGTGATCTCTGATGAGCAGTACCGCAAGGGAACGGTGCTGAACTTCTACAAGTCACCCGAGGAGTTCATGGCGCCGCTGAAGGATCAGAGCTCGGCGCCTTATCGCAATGGGCTGCGTCTGGTGGATGAGCGCACGGTGTATGTCAAGTGCCCTTACCGCCGCCGCTGGGAGGAGAACGGCGACACGGCAGCGTTCGCGGCTGGACTGATGGCCACGATCCGCAGCTGGAGCCGACACAGCTTCGCCAGCACTGCTGGAGACGCCGCTGCGGACGAGGTCTACCGCCGCCTTGAGCAACGCATCGCGGAAGCCCCTTCCGAGTGGAGCCTGGATTACGTGGAGCACCACCAAATGATGGAGAAAGTGGCCTGATGACAACAACAACCCGACCCGCGCCGGATGTTTCGGTGCTAGCTGAACATGTCTCCGACCATCTGTCGGTGTTCGTGGTGGCCGAGAACACCGATGCGCGCCGCCCTGCCAACGGCGGCCTGCGTCTGCTCAATTACCCCAGCGATGAGGCCTGCATTGCCGATGGACAGCGACTTGCGGGGCTGATGACCCACAAGCACGACCTCTATGGCACCGGTTTTGCCGGCGGCAAGATCGTGGCACGCGCCGCCGAACCGGAGGCGGTGAAGGACGAACTGATCAGCATTACCGCTGGGCTTCTGGAATCTCTCGACGGAGCCATGATCACCGGCTGTGATCTCAATACCAGCCTGGAGGATATGGAGCGCCTGACGGAGCTCACTCCCCACGTGCTGGCAGCCGTCGGCAGTCCTGTTGATGCCAGCGCAGCCACGGCTCATGGCACCCTTGGAGCCGTTGAAGCCGTACTCGAGTCGACCCTTGCCGACGCGAAACCCGGACGCGCTCTGGTGCATGGATGTGGCGCCGTCGGCGGCACCGTGGCTCGCGTGTTGGTTCAGCATGGCTGGACTGTGTTCACCGTGGATCTCAGTCCAGAACGTGCCGGCTTCCCTGGTGCCACTCCTCTGCCTCAGGACTGTCCCTGGTGGGAGCTGAAGCTGGATCTGCTGCTGCCCTGCTCGATCTCAGGCCTGATCAATGCTGAAATCGCCTCGGCCCTGAGGGTCAAATCGGTGGTCCCAGCAGCCAATGCTCCGTTCCAGAGCACTCAGCTCGCCGACGACCTGCGACGCCGTGGCATCCGTGTGCTGCCGGATCCATTGGTGAATGCCGGTGCCGTGATCGCTGACTCGATCGAGCGCTTCTCGCCTGACGCCTGGAAAGGTGCAGGCGCGGAGGATGTCTACGCCTTCGTGCGCAGCGAGGTGCGCCAAAGAGCCACCGACTATCTCAACCAGCGTGATCAGGGACTCTCGGTTGGAGCAGCTCTCGTGGAAGTCACCGCCGAACGGGAGACCGATCCGATCGGCCTCAGCTTTGGAGACGTGGCATGAGCTCGGCCACTCTTCCTTCCAACGCCGCCGTGGTGATTGTCGGCGGAGGCATGGCTGGTCTCAGCTGTGCGGCGTCCCTGGCTCGTCGGGGCATCACCGACGTGGTGCTGCTCGAGGCCAAAACCCTGGCGCACGCCAAGGCCAGCAGTTACGGCGAAACCCGGATGTTCCGGGAGATGTACTCCGATCCCGTGCTCTGCCGTCTGGCTCAGGAGGCCAACAGGCTCTGGCGTGAGGAGGAGATCCACGCAGGAGAACAGCTGCGCGAAACCCATGGCTTGCTGTTTTACGGCGAAAGCTGGGATGAGGAAACGATCGAAGGGTCGATCCCAGGGGCTCGTCTGGTGATGGACGAACAGGGCATCCCGTATGAGGCACTGAATGCCGATCAGATTTCAACCCGCTTTCCTCTGAAACCGAAAAGCGATTTCACCGGACTGTTTGAGCCAACCGCAGGAGCAGTGCGCAGCGACAAGGTGGTTGCTCACTGGATCAGCACGGCCCGTGATGCCGGCCAGCAACTGGTCGAACACTGCCCGGTGGCGAACCTGGATGGCGACGGCGGTGGTGTCACGCTTGAAAATGGCCATCACATCGCCGCCGGGCAGCTGGTCGTGGCCTGTGGCATCTGGAGCCAGTTGATGCTGGCTCCGCTGGGACTCGCGCCGAAACTCGAGGTATGGCCCATGCTCTGGGCTCATTACACCGTGGACCCTGCGTTAGCGGATCGTTATCCGCAGTGGTTCTGCTTCCAGAAAGAACGCGGCGATGACGGAGGTCTGTATTACGGCTTCCCGGTGCTCAGCCACACCAGCGACGGCCGGCCACGCATCAAGGCGGGAATCGACTGGGCCCCCAAAGAGCTTCGTGTCGCAGAACCCAATGCCATGACCACCGAGCCACCGGCGAGACTGGTCGAACTTCTCGATACGTTCCTGTTCAACGAAGTCGAAGGCGTTCAGGAACGGGTCGAAACAGTGATCAGTCCTTACTCGATGGCCAGCGACGTCAATTTCGTGCTGGACCGTCTGAGCCCCAAGCTGAGCCTGTTTGCCGGTGGCTCAGGCCAAGCCTTCAAATTCGCGCCCCTGATCGGCGACTCGCTGGCACGACTGGCCAGCGGTGAAACCCCTGCTGTGGATCTTTCCTGCTGGAGTCACCAGCGCGAAGCCGTCAGCGCCTAAAGCCCCTCTCGCCCACACATCTCCCTTGCCCGACCCATCAAACCTCCAGGACGGTGCGACTGACACCAGCACATGGTGGCAACGCAAGCCCCTATGGATCGGCGCAGGCCCATTGCTGGTCTTTCTGGTGGTCGCAGCCGTTGACCTCAAACTGGCGCAGCATTTCACCAGCTCAGGCAAGGCCATTGTGAGCAACGCTCTCGGCGGCCTCTGGCAGTGGATGGTGCTGCTGCTGTTTGTGATTGCCATCGTGCTGGCCATCAGCCCGATCGGGAGCTTGCGTCTGGGAGGAGCTGACGCCAAACCAAGCTTGAAATTCTTCGACTGGTGTGCCGTGCTGATTTGCACGCTGCTGGCCGGCGGGGGGGTGTTCTGGTCGGCAGCGGAACCGTTGTTTCACTTCCGGGATCCAGCGCCCTATTTCGTTGGAGTTGATGGATCAACCGCAGCTGCGGTTGATCCATCTCTGGCCGTGAGCTTCCTGCACTGGGGATTCCTGGCCTGGGCTCTGGTGGCAACAACGGTGACGATCACGCTCTCGATCCAGGAGCAACGAGGTGAGCCTCTGCGACCCCGCACGCTGCTGGTGGGCATTCTTCCCAGCCGCTGGGTGGAAGGTCCCCTGGGAGACCTCGCGGATGGCCTCTCCGTGGTGGCGGCCATCGCAGGAACCGTGGGACCGCTGGGGTTCCTTTCTCTTCAATTGAGCAACGCCGCAGGAATGCTTCCTGCTTTCACAGACAGCGCCGGGCTCCAGTCTCTGGTGGTGGTCCTGCTCACTGCGGTGTTCGCCACCTCCACCGTGAGTGGAATCCAGCGAGGCATCAAGTGGCTGTCTGAGCTGAACGTCTGGCTGACCCTTGGTCTTGCCGCCGCGTTGCTGCTGCTGGGCCCAGGCCTCTGGCTGATTCAGCACTTTATCAGCGCATTCGGGCTTTATCTCACCAACCTGCCGCGCATGGCGCTTGCCACCAACAGCAGTCCAGGCAACTGGGTGAATAGCTGGACCGTGTTCTATTGGGGCTGGTTCCTCGGCTATGCACCGCTGATGGGTCTGTTCACTGCAGGGGTGAGCCGCGGCCGCACTCTGCGCGAGCTGGTGCTGGCGGTGGCCATCCTCTGCCCGATCGTGACCAACATCTGGTTCACATTGCTGGGCGGCTCCGGCATGCAGCTGGAACTCGCCAACCCAGGCTCCATCAGCGGCCCGCTCACAGCCAGCGGGGAGTCGGGCGCACTGCTGGCGATTCTCGGCCAGCTTCCCCTGTCCTGGCTGCTGATTCCGGTCGGACTTGTGCTGGTGGTGCTGTTCATGGCCACCAGTGCCGACTCGATGAGTTACGCCGCAGCCATGGTGGTGAGTGCCAAGAGCACACCACCAACGCTGCTGCGTTTGTTCTGGGCTCTGATGATCGGCAGCCTCACCCTGGTGTTGCTGCGCATCGGCACCAGCCTGGGCGACAACACCTCGATCAACGCTCTGCAGGCCTTCATTGTGATCACTGCCGTACCGGTCACTCCCCTTGTTCTGCTGAGTCTCTGGACGGCACCGCGTCTGGCCTGGAAGGAATGGCGCCAACGGCAACCGGCTCAGGGCTGAAACTGATCCAACTGGCCATCGCAACACCAAACAGACCTAGCGCGCCATAGATCAGCAGCACCAGCGACAGGTCTCCCTGCGGAGAGGCCTGAAGAATCAGCCCCGACACGATCGTCATCAACCCACCCATCACCGTGCCTGAGGTGTTGACGATCGAAACGGTCATCGCCGTCTGTCCTGGAGGCGCAGAAGCTTCCGCGATCGGGAACGCCAGCACGGACGTACCGATGCCGACACCCAAGCTGAAAGCGGGCAGCATCAGAACCCCACGCGGCAGCGAGGGCATGATCAGCAGCAACAACGACAGCAACGTGATCACGGTTCCAGCAAGAAGCAGACCACCACGTTGCTGAGGGCGTCCGCCGAGAGCCCCGCTGGCCACCATCCCCACCACCAGGCCGATCGACATGATCAGGGTGAGACCTTCCATCAACGAACTGGGCCAGCCCCTCAGGCTGGAGAGGAGGCCGTACTGCGCCAGCCCGAACACGAAGCCAAGCCCCCACGCGTAGAGCAAGCAGCACTGAATCAGGCGATTCACTCCAGCCCTGGTCCAGCGCTGCACACGAATGTCCTGCTCTGCCGCTGACAGCTGGGCCTGCGCGCGCCGTCTGCCTCCGAGCAGAAGCATCGGCAAAGCCACCATTAGGGCCAGTGAGAGCCCCTGCAGCAACACCAGATCACGCCATCCGGAGCGACCCAGTAGCAGGGGCACCACGGCCGCCAGGGCGGCGCCGACGCCCAACAGACCATCGGTGAAGCCCATCGCCAAAGCGAAGCGATCTGCGGGCAGGCTGCGTCGTGCCAGCAACGCTGATGCCGGGAATGCCACGGCACAGGCCATACCGGTGCCGATACGAGACAACAGCAGCCCCTGCAGGCTGTTGCTGCTGGCGAACACCAGACTGCAGCAGGCAGCGGCCAACGCTGCCAGCAGCAGCCAGAGCTCGACCCTGCCTCGATCAATCAGGCGACCAACGGGCACTTGCACCAGGCCATAGGGCAACAGAAAGCTGCCGGCCACCAGCGCCACCCCCGCCGCATCCAGACGCAGATCCGACCCCAGGGAACCCTCGAAATACTGAAAGCTGGTTTCCACCCAGACCAGCCAGACCACGAACAACAGGCTCGTGACCCAGAGCAGTCGATCGCTTCGTCTTGCTTCCATGCCTCACTGCCGCCAGCTCAAAGTCAGTGTGGGGGAATGGCTCAGTTGAGGCAGTAATCCAACGCAAGACTGATGCTGGCTTTGGGCAGCGGCGCTTCCTCGGGTCTGAACCGAGGCGAGGCACTGACCCCCATCGCAGACGGACGTGCACTGGCATGACTGCGTTGATCGATGCGCAGCAACGCAACGCGACGTAGCCCCAGGGCGGATGCTGTTCGCTCTGCCTGACTGCGACCGCGCTGCAGAGCTTTCTCAAGCAGTTGGTCCTGCAGACGATCCTGCCCTTCAGCGGATGGCAGGGACGTCATCTCCTGAAGTCGAACTCCAGGCAAGCGGCCTGCACGCTGAATCAGGGTGTCGTAGTTGCTGCGGCTCACCGTTCCACTGATGCTTGTTGAAGCCCGATAGCCCTTCAACTGCGCAGAACCGGCCGTGGCATACGTTCTCGGAGCAGGGATCACAAGCCGACCGATGACCAGAGGCTCCAACTCCTTGCGCAGCCCGGCCAGTCGCCCACCGAGCTGTTCCAGCGCGGCGGCGCTGGTCGAGGCTTGCGCTTCGAGGCGCAGGTTGAACCGAAATCGGTCCGTGCGGCTTTCACCGCTCTCACGCAGCGTCAGCTGCAAAAGAGTTCCCCGGCAAGCAGGGCCCTGAATCTGAGCCTGGGCGCTGCTCGGCTGTATCGACGCTGTCGGAAGCAACAGCAGAACGGACACAAGCGACTTCACTGAGGGGTGGAGGGCTGATGGCATCAAAGGTTCAACAGAGTCAGGACCTTGAACCGCTGTCTAAGACAGGCGCCGCCTCAGAGCCTTTCAGAACCATGACCGACGCCGCTTCATGCACCACCAAATCCGACTGCTTCAGCGGGCATCAACCCAGCTGCCATGCAGGCCGTGAGGGATTGCCAACGGCAGCTCGAACACCGCCAGCTCGCGCAGGTCAGAAGCGTCAAGAATCACCAGGTCGGAACCTTCCCGATCACCGTTCCAGACCAGTTCCAGCACCCAGCCATCGTCTTCAGCGCTGGCACCAGGCCTGGGAACCATCAGGGGCTCACTGACAAAACCGTGGGGGACTGCGCTCCAGATCTGGCGCTCGCCACTGACAAGGTCAAGCTTCTTGACCACCTGAAGCGGATCATTGCCCTGCTCACGCGCTGCGGCCGCCATCCAGGCAAAGCGACAGGGCAGACCTTCCTTCTCGGGGTTCACCATCGCGAACTCACAGCAGCGTTCACTCAGACGCGTGGTCTGCACCGTGGCGTTCCGCAGGTTGATGCGGCACTGCTCAAGCAGCCCCTCAGGGATCAGATCGAAGTCAACAGCCGCAAAGTCGACATCCGGACCGATCGAGGGGAAATCGCTGTAGTAGATGCTCTCCACGACCACATCGCCCTCCTGCTCCCAGGCGTTGAGGTGATGAAACACAAAGCCCTCGGGTGCATCCACAATTCGCGGGGCCTCTCCTGCATGGGCGCCACTGTCCCGTGGAATCAACCAGAACTTGGCCTGACCATCAGGCTTGGACTGCAGACATTGGGCCGCACCCTTTCTACCGAGCACAAAAGGCAGAGGGTTGAAGTCGATCGCGTTCTGAAGGAACACCGCCCAGTTGGGCGTGATGGCGAAATCGTGCAGAAAAGCAAAGCCGTTGAAGCTGTCACGACGGTCACTGAGGAGGTCTCCGGCTTTGATCCCGGCGGCGGAATCATCTTCGGTGGCGAACTCCATCAAACGGATGGTGCTTCGCGGGCCAGTGTTGACGCCGAAGGTGACCATGCGCGGCCGATCGTGATGGCCAGGATCGAATCGAGGGTGGGCACTGAAAGCCTCGCCTTTCTTGAGAACACCACCCAAAAGGCTGATGCCGTGGGTCTCGAGGGTTTGCGGGTCGAGCGAATGGGGCTCGGCCGCTTCCCAGAGCGCGAGCAGTTGGTCGCCAAGCTGCACTACGCCGGTGTTGGCAATGTTTTTCAGCCTCAGATCAAAGGCATTGGCAAGCGGACCTCCGGGTTTCTGACTTCCGAACACCCCTCGATACAGCACCTTGCCGGCCGCTTCCTCGGCCTGCCAACCGGCAGTGCGCACAAACCGATTGGTGAGCGAAACCCCCTCCGCATTGAACTGAATCGCGGTGATCATGCCGTCACCATCAAAGGGATGGTGAACGCGCTGACCGTCACGCTCCAGCAGCCCAGGGCCATTGCGATAGAGGGTTCCCAGCAGCTCGGAGGGCACCTTGCCCCTCGCCGGCTGCAGCGCAACCTCGGTGAGCTCCTGCTCCACATTGCGGAAGGCGCTGGCCCATTCCGATCGGTTGAAGCGTTCAGCGGCGGGAGCGACGGTCACGGAGAACAACTGCTGCGGCCACCATCCTCTCGTAACGGACTGTGAAGCGCGGCGACGAGTCAGCTCGCTCCAGCCTGCTCGAGCACACCCTTGCTGCTGGGAACCGCGCCAGCGCGCCGGGGGTCGATCTCCGTCGCCATGCGCAAAGCCCTTGCGAAGGCCTTGAAACAGGCTTCAACAATGTGATGGGAATTGGTTCCATCCAGCTGACGGATGTGGAGGGTGAGGCCGCTGTTGTTGACCACCGCAACGAAAAATTCCTTGACGAGCTCGGTGTCGTAGCGACCAATCTTCTCTTTCGGAATCGTGAGGTTGTACGAGAGATGCGGTCGTCCCGAACAATCGAGCACGACCTGCACCAGTGCTTCATCCAACGGCGCGACGAAGTGACCGAAACGCACGATGCCGCGGCGATCACCTAAAGCCTGTGCCAGGGCCTGTCCGACAGCAATTCCCACATCTTCATTGGAGTGGTGATCATCAATATGGGTGTCACCCACCGCATTGATCTCCAGATCGATCAGGCCATGGCTGCTGATCTGATGCAGCATGTGATCCAGGAAGGGCACGCCGGTGCTGGCTTGGCACTTGCCACTGCCGTCCAGATCCAGGCACACATTCACATCGGTTTCACCGGTGACTCGATGGATCTCACCCGTACGCATGCTGTTCAGCTCCGGAGGCGGCGACTTCGCTGTTCCGATCATGCCGAAACAGACGGCGCAGACCAAGGCCCTTCAGCGCAGAGTCACATGCCGTTAACGCAGTAGCCGGCATCCACATAGATGGTTTGGCCGGAAATACCGCTCGACAACTCGCTCAGCAGGAATGCAGCGGTGTTGCCCACTTCCGTCTGTGTGACGGTGCGGCGCAGCGGCGCTTTCTCCTCCACGTTGTGAATCATGTCGAGGATGCCGCCGATGGCAGAGCTGGCCAGGGTGCGGATCGGGCCTGCACTGATGGCGTTCACCCGAACCTGCTTGTCGGGACCCAGTTCTGCGGAGAGATAGCGAACAGACGCTTCCAGAGCGGCCTTGGCCACACCCATCACGTTGTAATTAGGGATGGCGCGTTCAGCACCCAGATAAGTCAGGGTGACCACCCCGGCTTTCTCACTGAACAACGGCTTGGCATGACGACAGAGGGGAGCCAGGGAATAGGCACTGATCTCGAGTGCACGGGCAAAACCCTCGGAGCTGGTGGCGCTGTAGTCACCGATCAGCTCTTCCTTGCCCGCGAAAGCAAGGCAATGTACTAATCCATCGAGGACGCCCCACTTCTGCTTGATTTCCGCGAAAACCGTCTCCATCTGAACCGCATCCTGAACATTCAGCGGCAGGAACAAGGAGGGTTCAAGCGGTGCGGTGAGCTCACGAACCTTGGTCTCAAAACGACCTTTGTCGTCGGGGAGATAGGTGATGCCCAACTCGGCACCCGCAGCTTTGAGCTGCTGAGCAATACCCCAGGCAATCGATCGATTGTTGGCAATGCCGGTAACGAGGATCTTCTTGCCCGTGAGATCGAGAAGCATCGGACCGGTCTTGGCTGAACTGTGGGGGGATTCTCCACCATCCCCGACCCGAACTCCCGGGAGTGGTCGCGTTTGAGCCATTGGATCGACAGGATGAGGCCCAGAAATCGATCGTCCGGTGCCCCCGCAACCCAGCCCAACTTCTCTGTCATGGTCTGAACGGCCTGGAGATCTTCCCAGAAACCTTGCGGACCGCAGAGCCCTCGATCGCCTGTTGGCTGAGCAGTTTCCGGAAGCTGGCGGAAGGCTCAGCACTTTGCGCGGAGGTCGAGACGCCGCGGAGACAACACTCAGTCGGATCGACCCCCGGCGATACACCAAAAGCCGCAATCACCTCAAAGGCGCGGTGACCGGCTTGTCCCCCTACATCCGCCACGGTGTGCTCAGCCTGGCGGAAGTGCGTGACGCCGTGTTCCAGCGCATTCGCAGCCGCGACGAGGGCAGCAAGTTGATCAACGAGCTGGGCTGGCGCGACTTCTGGCAGCGGATGTGGCGCGACCTCGGCGATGGCATCCACGACAGCCAGGAAGAGCTGAAAACCGGGCATGATCCCGCCTCCTATTCCCGGGAGCTGCCTGAGGACATCCGCGCAGGACGAACAGGCCTGGCCTGCATGGATGGATTTCAAAGCGAACTCACCACCCGTGGCTGGCTGCACAATCACGCCCGCATGTGGATGGCGGCTTACGTGGTGCATTGGCGCAAAGTGCACTGGAAGGCAGGCGCAGATTGGTTTCTGGAGCATCTTCTCGATGGAGATCCTTCCAGCAACCATCTGAGTTGGCAGTGGGTCGCCAGCAGCTTCAGCCACAAGCCCTACTTTTTCAATAAAGGCAATCTGGAGCGGTTCAGCGATGGACATTTCTGCAGAAGTTGTTCCAGCAGTGAGCGCTGTCCATTCGAGGGCAGTTACGAACAGCTGGAAAGTCAGCTGTTCGCCAGCCAGGGTGCCATTCGAGACGTTGCCCCCAGACGCAGCCGCAACCAACAACAACGCTCAGGCCGACAGCAGGGCCTGAAGGGAAGCGGCCAGGCGGCCATGGCCCGACCGAAGCGATAAGCCATGTCTCTTCAACGACCTGTCATCTGGGTGCACGAGGAAGCACTCGGTTCCAGCAACCCAGCACTGCTGGAACGGCCGAACAGTCCAGCCCTCTTTGTCTTTGATACCCGCTGGATTCAGGAAGCCCGTATCAGCCGCAAGCGGCTTGGCTTTTTGTACGAAAGCGCCCTGGATCTACCCATCACCCTGCGTAAGGGCGATGTGGTCAAGGAAGTGATCGCCTTCGCCGAGCGTCACGACGCCGATGGCGTCTTGAGCAGCCTGCCCGTCGACCCCCGTTTAGAACGCATCGCCGCCTCGATCGAATCGCACTATCCACTGGACCTGCTGGAACCAGAACCGTTCGTGACCATGCCGCGACCCCCGCGGCTTGGACGCTTCAGTCGCTATTGGCGTGAGGCCGAACCTGTGGTCTGGGAAGGCTTCTGACTGTCACCCAGCAGGTCGTCCTCAAGCCGCTTTTCTGCGGCGGGATCCCTCAGCAGATCCCGCCGCCTATAAGCAGGGAGCTGCACTGGCATGAGCTCTGAGGCATCCGTGGGTGGGGGCGTCCACTGCCAGCGAGCCTCGGGCGCACGCTGCTGGCAGAGAGCCTTCAACTCTGTTTGCAACGCACGGCGCACATCGCTGCGACGCACAGCAGCGAAGAATTCCTCACGCGGCGCCAGCCCTGCACTGAAGGGCGCTGTGCCGTTGCCGTTGAACAGACGCGCAGCATCGGGGAACCAGCGAGGCGAGCATTCCGCAGGATCGTCCGTGTCGGTTTCCAGAAAGAAATGGAGACCGAAGCCGTCGGGCTGACTCACAACCGCAAGGCCGTCATGGGGCATCCGCCGCGACAGCGGAAACACTTTCCAACTGGTGCTCTGCGGTCCCGAACAGGCCGTCAGCAGCAGAACAAGGGTGATGCCTGAAATCCCACCTGCCTGGGCACGCCTGAGCACGCGTTCTCTGCACCGGAGGGCCGGAGTCTGAACCAGGATGAAAGCTGACGCACCATTTGTTGCTCGTTCGCCATGGCTCTCACTCCCTCGACCATGCTGCCCCTCGGCGAAGCGCTGCCTGCCTTCCAGTTGCCCGTAGTGAGCGGAAGCTTGAGGGAGGGCACTGCCGTAGCAACTCTCAGCAACTGCGAGCTGCCCGCACAGCCGCTGCTGCTGATGCTGATCTGCGCACACTGTCCGTTTGTGAAGCATGTGGAGCCCGAGCTGAGCAGGCTCGCCGCGCAGTACGGCTCAGCCGTGACCCTGCTGGCTTTCTCCAGCAACAGCCTCACCACCCATCCACAGGATGGTCCCGAAGGCCTGCGTCGTCAGGCAGAACAACAGCAGTGGAGTTTTCCCTATCTGCTCGATGAGCAGCAGAACCTGGCCAAAGCTCTCAAGGGTGCCTGCACGCCGGAGTTTTATCTGTTCAGCCCCGATGATGCGGGCCTTCAGATCCTGCGCTATCGAGGCCAGCTCGACGGCAGCCGCCCAGGAAACGAGGTGCCATTGGATGGCCGCGATCTGCGCAGGGCACTGGATGCGGTCCTGAGTGGCCAGCCTGTCAACCAAGACCAGCAACCATCCGTTGGCTGCAACATCAAGTGGCATCCCGGACAAGAGCCACCGTGGTTCGGGGCATCGGCTTAAGGTGCCCTCCATGCAGGTGCCTCCCTTCAGCCTCAGTCAGCAGCTCGCCGACCTGGGGCCGGAACTCGATGAAGCCGCGCTGCGTGTGTTGCGCAGTGGGCAATACATCGGTGGCACCGAAATCCAATCGTTTGAGACAGCCTTTGCCGCAGTGGTCGGCACTGCCCACGCCGTCGGCTGCAACAGCGGCACCGATGCCCTGATCCTGGCCTTGAGAGCCCTTGGCATCGGAACCGGTGATGAGGTGATCACAGCCTCCTTCAGCTTCTTCGCCACAGCCGAAGCCATCAGCGCTGTGGGTGCGACGCCCGTGTTTGTGGATGTGGATCCACGCACATACCTGATTGATCTCAATCAGATCGCTGCTGCGATCACGCCCGCAACCAAAGCCCTGATCCCGGTTCATTTGTTTGGGCGGCCTGTCGACATGACGCGGTTGATGGCAATCGCCAACGATTACAAGCTTGCTGTTATTGAAGACTGTGCTCAGGCCACCGGTGCCAGCTGGAATGGGCGACCCGTCGGCAGCTGGGGCGACATGGGCTGCTTCAGCTTTTTCCCCACCAAAAACCTTGGAGCAGCAGGTGATGCCGGAGCCATCACCTGCCACGACGCAGCTCTTGCTCAACGCATGCGCGAGCTCGCGGTGCACGGCATGCCCCGCCGCTACCTGCACACGGAGCTCGGATACAACAGCCGACTGGATGCCATGCAGGCCGCTGTGCTCAACGTGAAACTGCCGCGGCTCAACCAGTGGATTGAGCGTCGCCGGCAGATCGCCCAGCGCTACCGCGAAGCGCTTCAGGACGTGCCAGGCCTGCTGCTCCCCGAGGCATCCGCAGGCAACGGCCATGGCTGGAATCAGTTTGTGGTGCGTGTCACGGTCTGCCCGACTGACATCTCCTCCAGTGCGAGCCATCGCCCGAGTGAGTTCGGACTGCCCAGCAGTCATTGCCGCGACTGGTTGAAGCAGAGCCTGCAGGAGAGAGGTGTGAGCACGATCATCTATTACCCCATTCCCATCCATTGCCAACCGGCTTACGCCGATCAGCATCAAGGCACCCGTTTACCGGTGACCGAACAGCTGTGTAGCGAAGTGCTGAGTTTGCCGATCTTCCCTGAGCTCTCCAGCGAACAGCAGGAACAGGTGATTTCCGTGCTTCGCTCGCTGCTCATTCAAACGGCCCCACTGGATTCGCAAACCTGCAGCGTGGCGGCCTGAACTCAGGAGCGGATCGTGGCGTACAACGCCTTGAAGTGGGCCTGCTGTTTCTTGTGATCGATCAGAAGCTCGGGATATCCGCGACGCTCCAGTGCACCGATGTCACCACTGAGCAGATCCTTGGTGTTCACATGGCGAAGCTCCGGCAACCACTGACGGATGTAATCGCCATCGGCATCGAACTTTGATGCCTGCGTCGCCGGATTGAAAATTCGCAAGGGCTTTGGATCCATCCCACTGCTGGCACTCCACTGCCAGCCACCGTTGTTGGCCGCAAGATCACCATCCACCTCCAGCTCCATGAACGCCCGCTCGCCCCAGCGCCAGTCGCAGATCAGGTCTTTCACCAGAAAAGAAGCGACGATCATTCGACAGCGGTTGTGCATCCAACCGCTCTGATTGAGCTGACGCATCGCTGCATCGATGATCGGCATTCCCGTTTGGCCCTCTCTCCAGAAGCCAAACCACTCTTCGTTGTTCTCCCAGGGGAAGCGTCGCCACTGCTCGCGGTAGGGACCATCGGCCAATTCGGGGAAATGGAACAACGCCTGTTGGTAAAACTCACGCCAGCCCAGCTCCTGCTCCCACACCGTGACCGCATGCTGCTGTTCATCACTGCGCACGATCTCTTTGGCGCTCTGGGCAGCACACCAAGCCTGCCTGGGACTGATCGTGCCGACACTCAAAGCCGCACTCAACGATGAGGTCCCCTGCTGCCCAGGGAAATTACGGTCAGGCTCGTAGCCAAGCAGAGGCCCGTCAGCAAACGTTGCCAACTGGTCGGCTGCAGCGGTTTCTCCAGGGCGGCAAGGGCAGATGTCGGTGCCGGCGAAGCCATGGCTGCTGCGCAGACGCTCCAGCTCGGACTGTCCCTGGGAGCAGAGCTGACCAAGATCGCCTTCTGCAGAGCTGATCTGCTGAAGCTGGGACTGGGTCAGATCCTGCAGGCTTTCTGGAGCTGCTGTGGTGCGTGGGGCGAGCCGTTCGACCTGACCGCGCCAGTTGCGCAGAAACGGTCCATACACGCGGTAAGGGTCACCGCCGCCGGTTTTGAGTGACTCCGGCGCCAACAGCAGCTGGTCCCAGTCGACAAGGAGCTTGCGCCCATCGGCTTGCAGGGCCTTGGCGACCTGACGGTCGCGCTCGCGGGCATAGGGCTCAACATCGCGACTCCAGACCATGGTGGGCGCGTCCAGAAGGGCCGCCAGCTGCGGCAGCAGCACAACCGGATCACCGGCTAGCACCAACAGACGACTGCCGGCCTGACGCCAGCGCTGTTGCAGTTCGACCAGGCTCTCCACCAGAAACCACAACCGGGCTGGTGCCATCGGCGGCAGCTGGGGTGGCGGCGTGACCAGAGCAGGATCGAGCACATAAACACCGGTCACAGCCGGGCCTAGAGCGACAGCCGCCTGGAGACCTGAATTGTCCGCCAGGCGCAGATCGCGGCGGTGCCAGAACAGCGTGCGAGGGGTACTCATCGTTTGTCGCGAATTCAGAAACCGAGCAACTGCTTGGCCCGATACCAAGCCGTCACACTTTTGCCATCGAGCCACTCTTCACCTGAGCTCAGACGAGCATCCAGTTCGGCAGGACTCATCTGCAGGACCTCCAGATCCTCATCGTCGTCACCCGCGGGGGGATTCTCCAGCGCTGTGAGATCCCTGGCCAGGAAGCAGTGGATCACCTCATCGGAGTACCCAGGGCAGGGCAGCATGGGACCGAGGGCATCCCAGCGCGCGGCGCTGTAGCCCGCTTCTTCCCCGAGCTCCCGCTTCATCGACTCCAGCGGATCTTCTCCGTCCTCCAGCGTGCCTGCCGGGAACTCCAGAAGCCTGGCCTGAACAGCAAAGCGATACTGACGCAGCACCACAACCTGACCCTCGTTCGTGATCGGCACAGCAAGGGATGCACCCGGATGCCGAATGATCCCGAAGCTGCCCTCCACCCCCATGGGCAACCTGATGCGATTGCGCTCGAAGCGCACTTTGCGCGCATCCAGGGCATCGATGGTCTCCAGCAGCTCATAAGGCTCTGGAGCCGGCAGCGGAGCCATGGCTTTTCAAGACATCGGGCACCAGCATGGCGGGTGGGCGTCAGGATCGACGGACGACCTTCCCTTCCTTCCGCATCGCGCTGACTGATCAAGCACTGACTGATCAACCATTGCAGTCTTCGCCACCCAAAGTGCTTCCACGGCTGCAGCAGCTGCAGCTTCTGAAGGCCTTGGCGCGGGAAGCGGGCTGGCGACATCTCGCCTTGCAGACCTTGCTGAGCGTGCTCAGCAGCCTGCTGGACATTGCTGGACTTGGGCTGGCCGTCAGCCTCTTGCTGAACTCGGGGACACATTCCGCCACATCGCCGGATCTGCTCAAAGGGCTGCCCCTGTCGTCCAGCCTCGCTCTGCTGGTGAGCCTGATCCTGGCTCGGGGGCTGATTCAGACCCGAGTGGCCGTGAGCAGGGAATGGCTGCGCTCCGGCTTCACCGACCGGCTTCGGCAGCAGTTGCTTCAGGAGGTGTTCTCAGCCTCCTCGAGGCAACTGGATCAGCTTGGCCGGGGGGATCTGCTGGCGTTGCTGATGGCCGACATCACTCGCTCTGCCATGAGCCTGGATCAGGCCTTGCGCATGGTTCAGGCGCTGCTGGCCATGCTGATCTATCTCATCAGCGTGCTGTTGGTGGGCCGCACTGCTACCTGGCCGCTGCTGCTGGCACTGGCTGCAACCGCCGGCGCGGCCCTGTTGAAACGTTCCGGCAGCTGGGGGCTGGGCCGGATCCAGAGCCGCCTGAATGCAGCCCTGCAACGCACCGTGGGGGATGGCCTGCATGGACTCGCCGCCTTGCGTGCCGCTGCTGCTGAGGACTGGCTGCTGAACCGCTTTGCAGAGGAGACCGCCAAAGGCCGCTGGCTGCTGAAGGAACGAGTGCGCAGACGCGCGGGCTACAACGCCTGGCGCGACACCCTGGTGGTCGCCATTGCTGGTCTCTGGATGCTGATGCAGGGGGACACTCTCACCGCTGAAGTGCTGGCCACAACACTGGTGCTGGCCTACCGAGCCGGTACATCCCTCAGCGCTGTGGTACAGGCCCGACGCCTGTGCCTTGGCTGCCTGCCTGGATTCGAGGCTCTGCTTGAGCGACGCAAACAACTGCGGTCCAATCCTTCACAGACCAGTGGTACGGCTTTAAGCGAACACTCGCTGCCCAGGCTCGGCTTGGCTCGCTGGATCCAGCTTCACTGGCAAAGCACAGACTCTGGCGCAGCGACGCCCACATCAATCAGCCTTCAATCCAACCGACTGGTCGTGATCACAGGGCCTTCAGGCTGCGGCAAGACCAATCTTCTGGATCGCATCAGCGGACTCCGAGATGAAGAGAGCAGCTGTTGGACGATTCACTGCCAAGACACAACCTTTCAGCTGTCGGGGCTGTCGGCTGCTCGGCAGCTACGCCGCCTGATGGCCTGCGCACCACAACATGCCGTGCTGTTTGAAGCCAGCCTGCGCGACAACCTGCTGCTGGGCGCTGATCTTCCCGACCAGACCGTTGAGGAATGGCTGCATCGTCTGGGTCTCAGCCACCTGATTGACAGACGGCAAGGAATGGATGTCCGCATGTCACTCGCCCAGACCCCCTTCTCCGGCGGTGAGATCCATCGCCTCGGCTTGTTGCGAGCCTGGCTGCGCAGCCGACCGGTGGAAGTGCTGGATGAGCCCACAGCATTTCTTGATGCCAGCGCCAGCCAGCTGGTGCGAGACGTGATCGCTGAACGATCACGAGAGCGACTGGTGCTGATCAGCAGCCACGACCCGGCTCTGATCCAACAGGCTGATGGGGTGATCGAACTGACCGCTTCATTGCTCAAGGTCTGAATCAGGACACCAGTCGACTGATCGCTGCATGGCTGCCAGCAAGGGCTCCAGCACAAATTGGCGCAGATGCAGACGAGGGTGAGGCAACACCAGGCGCGGATGCTGCAGACGCCATTCCCCCCAGAAGAGAAGATCCAGATCGAGAGTGCGCGGACCCCATGGCAGCTCGTGGTCTCGATCTCGACCGAAACGTCGCTCAAGCTGATGCAACTCCATGAGCAGCTCCAGCGCCGCAGCCTCGGAGGCGGAGCGCTGCACACCTGCGAAAAGCACCACGGCATTGCAGTACAGCGGCTGACCTGATGGCCCGCCCACTGGAGCCGTCTGGAGCAATGGCGACCAGGAGCAGCGCATCTCTCCCGATGCAGCCCTGGCCCAGGGGATCACGAGCCGCTCCAGTTGCGGACGCACCGTGATCAGCGTCTGGCGAGGCGCACCCGCGGCACTGGGCAGGTTCGCCCCGAGAGCGATGGCAAGAGAGTGAGCCTGATCAGCGAGACTGGCGCTCACGCGCAGGGCTGGCAAACATTCATGGTTTCAGGTGGAGGGGTCGCTAGCGGACTGGCCAGCACAGCTGCTCGGGAACAGGCGAGCCGTGCCTTCCCACTGGCAGCCATCACAGGCCATGGAACGCTGAAACTGTCGCTGATGCTGGCAGCGGTGGACCCTGGCCTGGGGGGCGTGATCATCGCCGGCGGCCGAGGCACCGGCAAGTCGGTTCTGGCAAGAGGTCTGCACGCCCTGCTGCCACCGATCGAGGTACTGGATCAAGACAGCGCAGATGGGCCTGCAGGACCAGGCCTCAACCTCGACCCAACCCGACCTGAGGAATGGGATGAGAGCTCGCGAGAGCGGCTGAGCAACGAACCACCCTCCAAGGTGATTCCCGCTCCCTTCGTGCAGGTGCCCCTCGGCATCACCGAAGACCGACTGGTGGGTGCCGTGGACGTGGCCGCATCACTGGCCAGCGGCAGCCCCGTGTTTCAACCGGGGTTGCTGGCAGAAGCTCACCGCGGAGTGCTGTACGTCGATGAGCTCAACCTGCTCGATGACGGGATCATTAATCTTCTGCTGGCCGCGGTGGGCGCCGGCGAAAACCAGGTGGAACGGGAAGGCCTCAGCCTCAGCCACCCCTGCAGGCCGCTGCTGATCGCCACCTACAACCCCGAAGAGGGCAACGTCCGCGACCACCTGCTCGACCGTTTTGCGATCGCTCTCTCAGCCAATCAGTTGGTGAGCACCGAGGAACGCGTGGAAATCACCAATGCAGTGCTGAGCCACGGCCAGTGCAGCCGCAGCTTCTCCGAGCGCTGGAAAGAAGAAACCGATGCTCTGGCTACCCAGCTTCTGCTGGCACGTCAGTGGCTGCCGGACGTGCGCATCAGTCGAGAGCAGATCGAGTACCTCGTGATCGAAGCACTTCGCGGCGGCGTGGAGGGGCACCGATCCGAGCTTTACGCCGTGCGCGTCGCCAAAGCCCATGCAGCTCTCAGTGGCCGTGAACAGGTCGAAGCAGACGACCTGCAGGTGGCTGTGGCCCTGGTGATCGCGCCGCGTGCATCGCAACTGCCACCACCGGATCAGCAGATGGAGCCACCGCCGCCGCCTGAACCCCCTCAAGATCAGACCCCACCACCGCCGGAGGCGGGCGAGCAGGAGCCTGAGAATCAACCACCACCGCCCGAAGGCTCAGATCAGGATCAGAACGACCCGCCAGACGAGGACTTCAACGACAACGACGAAGACGAAAACCGCGACGACGACAACAGCGACGATGACGAGTCGGATCAGGACGAGGCACCGCCTTCGGTCCCCGAGGAGTTCATGCTCGATCCGGAGGCAATCTCCATCGACCCCGACCTGTTGCTGTTCAACGCCGCCAAGAGCAAAAGCGGCAGCAGCGGCAGTCGTTCGGTGGTGCTCAGCGACAGCCGCGGCCGCTACGTGAAACCGATGCTGCCCAGAGGACCCGTGCGGCGCATCGCCGTGGATGCCACGCTGCGGGCAGCGGCGCCATATCAGAAAGCAAGGCGCGAACGCCAGCCTGGGCGCAGCGTGATTGTTGAGGAAGCGGATCTGCGCGCCAAGCTGTTGCAGCGCCAGGCCGGAGCTCTGGTGATTTTCCTGGTGGATGCCAGCGGCTCCATGGCCCTGAACCGCATGCAGAGCGCCAAAGGTGCTGTGATCCGACTGCTCACCGAGGCTTATGAAAACCGCGACGAAGTGGCGCTGATTCCCTTTCGAGGCGATCAGGCCGAGGTGCTGCTACCGCCCACACGCTCGATCACCGCAGCGCGCCGGCGGCTTGAATCAATGCCCTGCGGCGGCGGATCACCGCTGGCCCATGGGCTGACGCAGGCCGCACGCGTCGGCGCCAATGCACTAGCCACAGGGGATCTAGGCCAGGTGGTGGTGGTGGCGATCACCGATGGGCGCGGCAACGTGCCGCTGAGCACATCCCTGGGCCAACCGGAACTGGAGGGCGAAGAAAAGCCAGATCTCAAACAGGAAGTGCTGGATGTGGCGACGCGTTACCGGATGCTGGGCCTCAAGCTGCTGGTGATCGACACCGAGCGCAAATTCATCGGCAGTGGCATGGGCAAAGACCTCGCCGAAGCCGCGGGAGGCAAATACGTGCAACTGCCCAAGGCCAGCGATCAGGCCATCGCGGCCATTGCCATGGATGCCATCAATGCAGTGACCTGATTCTGGAGAGCTACTTCGATCCACCCGTTTGTGCGGGATAGACCTCCTCGAACAAGGTGCCGAGCCCGATCATCACGCTGCGAAGACCCTTCATGAAGCGTGGGTCGTCAGTGAGCTGTTCGATATCACCACCAACCTGATCGATGCGTGCCGTGAGCTCACGGGCGTTGGTCACTGTCTGCTTCAGATCACTGACTGTTTCTGGGTTGTCGATCGCTCCTGCCAGGTTGTTGATATGGGCAGCAGCATCGGCAGCCTCAGCCGTGGCCCTGTTCAGATTTTCAATAGTGGGCTGGGCTCTGGCCACTTCAGCTCGCAACTGGTGGACCAGCGTGTCGACATTTTCAGCCGCCACATCAGCCGTGTTGAGAAACTTCGAAGCGTCCTGACTGGTGATCCCGAACTGCTTGGTGGACTCCACAAGTTCAGGGATCAGGTTCGACTTCTGAGCTTCATTGAGCAGCTGCTCCAGAGTGGCTGTCACGGTCGAAAGACTCGCCGCTGACTCTCCCTGGATGGTTGCTCCGTTGCAGAGAAGTCCGCTGTTGCGACAACGGCCTGCTTTCGGCTTTGGAGCATTCTTGGGCAGCGGTGAACCGGTTGTGACCAGTTCAACCTGTGCATCACCGCCAAGAAGTGAGGCCGAAGAGACCGAAGCCTTCACGGGCAAAGGCAGCTGCAGATCATCGGCGTGGATCTCCAACGTTGCCTTCACCGCCATCGGAGTGACGTCGATGGATCGAACCGTGCCGACCATGATTCCCCGGAAGGTGACGGGCGAGCGAGCTGCCAGTCCTCCAGCATTGGCGAAGTCGGCAGTCACAGTCCAGGTCTCGGACCCCAGACGGACACCTCTGAGCCACAGCATGGTGCCGGCAAATCCTGCGATCGCTCCAACGATCGAAAACCCGACCAGGGCTTCACGGACACTACGGCGCATGGCTCATTGATCGGAGGGCTGCATCGGTCCGCGCAGGTTACCCGTCCTGAACTGCACGACGTATGGGTTGTCGGTGGAGCGATACTGATCGACCGAGCCGTCCCACTGAAAACGGCCTCCGTAGAGCATCACAATCCGTTCCGCAGAACGCTCGATGGTGCTGTGCACATGACTCACCACCACTGAGCAGCCGCGGGCCACGGTGGTGGTCTTCACAATCAGATCCTCGATGCGGGTTGATGCAACAGGGTCAAGCCCTGCCGTCGGCTCGTCGTAAAGCAGCAAGGGCATTGCACCTTCTTCGCGATCGGGATCATCAATGAGAGCCCTGGCAAAACTCACCCGTTTCTGCATGCCGCCACTGAGCTGGCCGGGATATTTATCGGCCACATCATTCAGCCCAACCGCCTCGAGACACTGCTGAACCCGCTCACGGATCTGGGCAGGGCTCATGCGCCCGAGGCGCATCAACAGAAAGCCGACATTTTCCTCAACCGTGAGTGAGGCCAGCAATGCAGGGTTCTGAAACACCAAACGCACATCCGGCGGACGGCGCTGATCAAGTCGAAGGTAGTCCTGTGGTTCACCGAACAGGCGCAGTTCACCGGCTGTAGGCACCTGCAAACCAGCCAACAAGCGCAGGACCGTGGACTTACCCGCTCCTGAAGGCCCAACCACGGCAATGCGCTCTCCCGGCTGCATGCAGAGCGACACCTTGTCCAGGACGGGCCTAGACCCCCACTGCATCGTGAGGTCACGCATCTCCACCACTGGAGTCTGGGTTGCTGGAGATGTCGGGTCCAGCCTGGTCTGCACGGGGCTTTTGCGCGTTACGCGCCCATCTTGCCTCGTTTGCTCCAATGGGGATGGCCATCAGGAACAACTTCCGTACAGTTCCCTCATCGCAAGGGAAGCGACGACCCTGGCCCCGGATTGCACTTGACCAGCCCCATCCACCGCGGACGCCGTCAACGCATCCGGGCCATGCAGGCAGCACGGCAGCGCGATCTGATGCTGCGCTCCCGCCGGGCGGTGCGTTGGCTGCAGCCAGGTCTGGTGGTGAAGCGCTGGCTGCTCACCTCAGGGATCGGACTGATGCTGGCGCTGCTGGGCGCTGCCGTCTGGGCCGACTTACAGCCGATCTACTGGATGCTCTGGGCCATCCAGGAATCCCTGAGCTGGATCACTCGCGTGTTGCCGAGGGGTATTACCGGGCCTTTGGTGCTGCTGGTCGGCGTCGGCCTGCTGCTTTGGGGGCAAAGCCGCAGCTTCGGCTCCATCCAGCAGGCCCTGGCCCCAGAAAAAGACACCGTTCTGGTGGATGCGCTACGCGCCAAAAGCCGCCTCAACCGTGGGCCGAACATCGTCGCCATCGGCGGCGGCACCGGGCTGTCCACGCTGCTGAGCGGCCTCAAGCGTTACAGCAGCCACATCACGGCCATTGTCACCGTGGCTGACGACGGTGGCAGCAGCGGCGTGCTGCGCAGGGAACTGGGCGTCCAGCCACCCGGCGACATCCGCAACTGCCTGGCCGCGTTATCCACCGAAGAACCACTGCTGACCCGTTTGTTCCAGTACCGCTTCTCTGCCGGAGGAGGCCTTGAGGGTCACAGCTTCGGAAATCTGTTTCTTTCGGCGCTCACCGCCATCACAGGCAGCCTGGAAACGGCAATCACCGCCTCCAGCCGGGTACTGGCGGTGCAGGGTCAGGTGGTGCCCGCAACCAATGTGGATGTTCGGCTGTGGGCGGAACTGGAGGACGGTCGCCGCATTGAAGGCGAATCGGCGATCGGACAAGCACCGAGCCCGATCGTTCGTCTGGGCTGCCTGCCAGAACGACCTCCAGCCCTGCCAAGAGCTTTGGAAGCGATTGCACAAGCGGATCTGATTCTGCTGGGCCCAGGCAGCCTTTACACCTCCTTGCTGCCCAATCTGCTGGTCCCTGAACTGGTGAGCGCAATTCAGCGCAGCCGCGCTCCCAGGCTTTACATCTGCAATTTGATGACGCAGCCAGGAGAAACGGATGGGCTGGATGTCAGCGGACACCTCAGGGCCATCGAAGCGCAACTGGCCTCTCTCGGCATCAGCAATCGACTGTTTGACGCTGTGCTCGCTCAAGAGCCCATCAGGGAGTCACCACTGATTAAGCACTACCGATCACGCGGAGCTGAACCTGTGACCTGCAACCGCCGCGAACTGGAGGTTGAGGGATACGACGTGATGGAAGCACCACTACAAGGCAGTCGGCCCACCGCAACCCTGCGTCACGATCCCCGCAGCCTGGCACTGGGAGTGATGCGCTTTTACAGAAAGCACAAAACAGAGAAACCTTCGATTGCGAGCTAATTCACGGCAAAAATATATCTACATTCAAGCGCAAGATTCTTTTTGATTCACGCTTAATAAGCATCCTGCATTTCATAGAAATCAGGCTGGACATAGTCCTTCCGCAAGGGCCAACCAGTCCAATCTTCAGGCATCAGCAACCGCTTGGGATGGGGGTGACCTTCAAAATTGATCCCGAACATGTCGAATGTCTCCCGTTCCTGCCAGTCGGCACCTCGGAACAGGCCGTAGAGACTTGGGATACTGGGCTGTCCCTCTCTGGACAGGAACACTTTCAGACGGACTTCGCGCAACTGATCAACACGCCCATCAGCAACTTCTGCCAGCGCGATGAAGTGATAGAAACTAACAAGTTGTTGGCCTGGGCCTTCGTCGTAACCACCCTGGCACTGCAGATGATCAAATCCATGGCTTTTGAGAGCCGCTGCAATCACGGGGAGAAACAGCGCCTCAACACCGATCTGCTCGACCCCGACATGGTCGGTATCCAGCACTGCGTGGTCAAAGCCTTGCTCACTGAGCCATTGACTGACCGGGCCTGGCTCTGGACCGGTCGCAACTGGAGAATCCGCTTTGGTGTCTTTCTCAGGGGTTTGGCTCATGACTCCTCAGGGATCGTGACGGGCTCGGATGTCTCCAATGCAGGCATCGGCAGACCGGCACCAGGCTTCAGTGCGGCAACCTGGGTTTCAGCACGCAGGTAAGCACCGGTGACGATCGGCTCAACCTGGGTCATCGCATGCTCAACCGTGCAGTAGCGATGGGTCTGGATCAACAAGCGACGGTCGGCCACGGATTCATTGGCCACCTTCTTGCGCAGCTTGATCACCGCATCAAAAATTGCTTCTGGCCTGGGAGGACAGCCTGGCAAGTAGAGGTCAACGGGAATCAGCTTGTCCACACCACGAACAGCAGTAGTTGAGTCTGAGCTGAACATGCCCCCGGTGATGGTGCAGGCACCCATGGCAATCACATATTTGGGCTCAGGCATCTGCTCATACAGACGCACCAATGCAGGGGCCATTTTCATGGTCACCGTGCCGGCGACGAGCAAGAGATCTGCCTGGCGCGGTGAACTGCGTGGCACTAGACCAAATCGGTCGAAATCGAAACGAGAGCCCAGCAAGGCGGCGAATTCAATGAAACAGCAAGCCGTTCCGTAGAGAAGTGGCCAGAGACTGCTCAGTCGAGCCCAGTTGTGCAGATCATCCAGACTGGTGAGGATGATGTTTTCACTCAGGTCCTGGGTGACGGTCGGCACACCATCAGCCGCGCCAGCCACCGGGCCGCAGCTGGACTCCCTCAGATCACGGACCGCCTGAATCGAGGGGGCTTCTCCAGTTGTTGCAGCTCGTTCGATCGATGAGGTCATGGGATCAGCTCCACTCCAGGGCGCCCTTGCGCCAGGCATACGCCAAAGCCACCACGAGGATGGCGATGAACACCAGCGCTTCTATGAAAGCCAAAATACCTAGTCGATGGAATGCGACGGCCCAGGGATAGAGGAAAACCGTCTCCACATCGAAGATCACGAAGACCAGCGCAAACATGTAGTAGCGGATGTTGAACTGGATCCAGGCTCCGCCAATCGGCTCCATACCCGATTCGTAGGTGAGTTCGCGCTCACCGAACTGACTCCGAGGCGACACAAGCTTGTTCGTCACCAGGGCGAGCACAGGCACGGCCCCGGCGATCAACAGGAAGCCGAGGAAGGCGTCATACCCCGGGAGGACAAACATCTGGGCTGAACGGAATAGGGTGCAGTCTGGCATTTGCAGCCTCTGGCTGACGTTTGGCCAGGAGACGTCGATAGAGTGTCCATACCCGGTCAATCAGCGGTGAGCGACGAAACACAACCACCGCAGGACCCTGCGAATGACATCGCAACTGATATGAAGGCACAGCCGGTTGGCGAGACTGATCTCTTAGAGGAGGCCTCCGACGAGGTCAAAGTTCGTGCCCCGGAAAAGACTCTGGCGGAACAAGCGAGCGATCCACTCACGCACCGTTTCGAGTGCAGAAGCTGCGGATTTGTTTATGACCCTGAAGAAGGCGTCAAAAAATTGCGCATCGAGTCAGGTACTGCGTTTCAGCAACTTGATGCTTTGGCGTTCCGTTGCCCAGTCTGTCGCAGCAGGGTTGGAGCTTTTCGCGACATCGGACCACGTGCAAAGGCCAGTGGTTTCGAAGAGAATCTTGATTTCGGCTTGGGCGTCAACCGTTTAACCCCAGGGCAGAAGAATGTGTTGATCTTCGGCAGCTTGGCCCTTGGCTTCGCCTTCTTCCTCTCGTTGTATTCCCTGCGCTAACCACTGAAAACATTTGCGCAAGCCTATTGCGCTGAACTATCAGCATTGCTCCAAGCCTGCCTTCATTTTCAACCCGGCATGAATTCCCTGATCAAATCCCTGGCCCAATTGGCACTCGTGGTCTGCATCGGCTTCGGTCTTGGCGGGTGCGTCACCACCAAAGTGCCAACCGCCACTGCCAGCCCCTGGCAGGTGATCGATCTCAACACTCAGGCCAATCCTCTGGATATCGCCTTTACCAGCGCCGAACATGGATTTCTGGTTGGTAGCAACCGCCTGATTCTGGAAACCAATGATGGTGGCGCGAGCTGGAACGAGCGCAGCCTGGATTTGCCAGAGGAAGAGAATTTCCGGCTGATCAGTATCGCCTTTGATGGTGATGACGGCTGGATCGCCGGTCAGCCCGGCCTGCTGATGCACACCACCGACGGGGGCCAGAACTGGACACGCCTGTTCCTTGACACCAAGCTTCCTGGAGAGCCCTACCTGATCACGGCACTGGGACCGAACAGTGCAGAACTAGCGACCAACGTGGGAGCTGTGTACCGAACCAGCGACGGTGGTGGCAGCTGGGATGCCGAGGTGAGCGATGCAGCGGGTGCAACCCGTGACCTGCGCCGCAGCCCTGATGGCGCTTACGTGAGCGTGAGCAGCCTGGGCAACTTTTACGCCACCTGGGATCCCGGACAACCGGTCTGGCAGGTTCACCAACGCGTGAGCAGCCAACGACTTCAAAGCATTGGCTATCAGCCCGATGGCCGGCTCTGGATGGTGGCTCGAGGAGCTCAGATTCGCTTCAACGAAGACGCCAGCGACAACGAAAACTGGAGCAAGCCGATTATTCCCATCACCAATGGCTATGGCTATCTGGACATGGCCTGGTCCGACGACGGAGCGATCTGGGCCAGCGGTGGCAACGGCACCTTGTTGGTGAGCCGAGATGAGGGCAACAGCTGGGAGCGCGATCCTGAAAGTGTGCAGGCTCCAACCAACTTCACGCGATTTGTGTTCGACGACACAGATCGCCAACAGCATGCATTCCTATTGGGCGAGAGAGGACTGATGCTTCGCTGGTCAGCCCTCACTTAACAGCTGCTGAGACCCAGTGGCGAACAACGCTCTGTTACCAACTGGCAGGTCCCGGCGCAGTCGCCGGACCCCTGCCTTTAGGATCTTCAGGCAATTACACCCGAAGTCATGGCCGGCGGCTCAACGGGGGAACGCCCGTTTTTCGAGATCATCACCAGCATCCGCTACTGGGTGATACACGCGATCACACTTCCTTCGATTTTCCTGGCCGGATTCCTGTTTGTGTCCACAGGCCTTGCCTATGACGCCTTTGGAACTCCTCGCCCTGACTCGTATTACCAAGTCAGCGAGAGCAAAGCTCCCGTGGTTGGTCAGCGATTCGAAGGCAAGTCGAGCCTCGACTCACGGCTGAAATAAAAATCACATGACTCAAACACCCACCTCTTCCAAGCCACGCGTTTATCCGATCTTCACGGTGCGCTGGCTTGCTTTGCACACCCTGGGAGTCCCCGCGGTGTTCTTCATTGGCGCTTTGGCCGCCATGCAATTCATTCGTCGCTGATCCCCCAATCGTTCTGAGACATCATGGAGCGCAACAAAAATCCCAATTCGTTGCCGGTTGAACTAAACCGGACCAGCCTTTATCTGGGTCTGCTGGTTGTGTTCGTCACAGGCATTCTGTTTTCCAGCTACTTCTTCAACTGAGGATTTAAACGATGAGCGGTAAGAAATCCGGTCTTCCAGACGGTCGCATACCCGACCGACTTCCTGACGGCACCCCTGCTGTTAAGTGGCGCTCACGCTGGACTGAAGGAACATTGCCTCTGTGGCTGATTGCCACAGCAGGAGGGATGGCTGCAATCTTTGTGGTTGGACTCTTCTTCTACGGTTCTTACACAGGTGTGGGTTCCGCCTGACTTGCTTGGTATTGGAATTACAAACAAATTCTCCGGGTTCATGCCCGGTTTTTTTGTGCCTTTCTTGCGCACTGATCCCAGTTGATGGTGGACAAGCTCTTCACGGTTCCAATCGGCGACATCGGCGGCTCGATTGGCTACCTGGAGACAAACGTGATGGACTAGCTGAAGCTGGCTCTCAGAGACTGGCTAGGTCTCCATTGAGGGCGCTCGCCGCGAAGAGCTCATGAGCCAGCTCATTAGCCATCCACTCCAGGCGCTGAAGCGAAGAGCTACCAGGCCCGATAAACCAGTCTCCCAAGCAACTCACGCAAGGCCCGTGAGCTGCCATCAAGAGCCGCAGCGGTCGGAAGCCACTGGGTGGGATCACACCAAATCGGCCCTGCCCATTGGCCACGAGCCTGGAAATCAACCGGGAACGGAACTACTTTCAGCCCCTGGCGTTCGAACAAGCGTTGGGCTCTGCGCATGTGGAACGCGCTGGTGACCAAAAGAATGCGTGGGCTGATGACTTCACGAACAGATCCCTGCAACAGCTTGCGAATTGCGATGGCTTCCTGCGCTGTATTGACCACGGGCGGCGTACTTTGCATCGCCGCAGCAGGGATGCCCAGCTGCTGAGCTTCCTCGAAGTACCGCTGCCCCTCCGGTGACTGGCCGGGGCGAAACGGACTGGCACCACCGGTAAATAGCAAGCGCGGTGCTTTGCCATGCCGATACAGATCAAGCCCTGCCAGGAATCGATCGGGGTCATGCCACTCGCTGACCTTGGCAGTACCTGGGGCAGGATGACGCCCACCACTGAGCACAACGATCGCATCAGCAAGCGCAGCCTTGGCTGCAGGTTGACGTTGCCAAGGGTTCTCCAACCAGCGCCAGAGGGTCTGACTCACCAGCCCCAGAGAACACAGCCAAAGCAACACCACCGCAGTGATCACTGGCCAGCGCCAACGACCGATCAACCCAACTAAGAGCAGAATCAGACTGAGTCCAAGGGGCAACACAAAAAGAGGCATGATTTTGCTCAGCCAAAAAGCCATAGAAAACGTTCAACCCCGTGGCTGTGAGACTCAGACGCCGTAAAACCCCCGGTACCAACGTGCAAAGCGATCCACACCTTCTTCGATCGGGGTGCTGGGACGGAAACTCGCCCACTCCTCAAGAGCCTGGGTATCCGCAGCAGTCGCCACCACATCACCAGGCTGCATTGGCTGGAAATCCTTGATCGCTTCTTTGCCCAGCGCCTGCTCCATGACCTCGATGAAGCACAGCAGTTCGGTGGGCTGGCTGTTGCCGATGTTGAACACCCGATGAGGCGCTGCTGCTGTTGCCGGATCAGGCTGCAGCGAATCGAAATCGGGATTGCTGGTTGCTGGTTTATCGCAGCAGCGCGCCACCCCTTCAACAATGTCGTCGATGTAGGTGAAATCACGCTGCATCTTGCCATGGTTAAACACCTTGATCGGCTCACCGGCAAGGATGGCTTTAGCAAAGAGCATCGGCGCCATATCCGGCCGGCCCCAGGGGCCATACACGGTAAAGAAACGCAAACCTGTGGAAGGCAAGCCATAGAGATGGCTGTAGGTGTGAGCCATCAGCTCGTTGGCCTTTTTGCTGGCCGCGTAGAGGCTCACCGGGTGATTCACCGGCTGCTGTTCATGAAACGGCAGGTTGCGATTGCCGCCATACACCGAACTACTGGAGGCGTAGACCAGGTTCTCCACTCCGTGATGGCGGCAACCTTCAAGAATGTGCCCAAAACCCACCAAATTGCTCTGGATGTAGGCCGCTGGATTCTCCAGTGAATAACGAACACCAGCTTGTGCTGCCAGGTTGACCACCACCCTTGGTTGCTCTGCCGCGAACAGAGCCATCAAATCTTCCCCATCCTCCAGCGCCAGCTGCTCAAAACGCCAGGAATTTGCAGGAGCTGCTCCCTCAATCCTGGCAAGGCGCGCACGTTTGAGCTGGGGATCGTAGTAGCTGTTGAGGTTGTCGATACCAACCACCCGTTCGCCGCGTTCCAACAAACGCAGGCTGAGGGCTGCTCCAATGAAGCCAGCAGCACCAGTAACCAGAACAGGGCCTGTCATGGCTGGCCCTCTCCCACACGCCAAAGGTTCAGCCCAGCTGCCTGAACCTCAGCAGGTGTGACCACCGATCGAGCATCAAACACCCAAGCCGGTTGACGCATCAATGAAGCCAATGCTGACCAATCGAGCTCTTGGTATTGACTCCATTCGGTGAGTATGAGTACGGCATCAGCTCCCTTCAACGCCGAGGCAATGTCATGACTGGGCCACCAGGTGCCCTCGCCGCTGAGTGCGGCACGCGTAGGTCCGGACTCGGCATCCGGCGCTGTACTAGCCGGCAAGTTCAAATCACGGGCAATTTGATCGGCAGCAACCTTGGGATCATGAATGGCGAGCTGAGCACCCTCTTCCAGCAGATCATTGGCAATGCGTATAGCCGGAGCTTCACGGGTATCGTTGGTGTCGGCCTTAAAGGCAAAACCAAGGATGGCCAAACGTTTGCCTGTGACGGTGCCGAACAGTTTCTGTACCACCGTGCGAGCAATGCGGTGCTGCTGCCAGCTGTTCAGCTGCACCACCGATTCCCAGTAATCGGCAACATCGGGCAGCCCGAAATGCCTGCAGAGATACACAAGGTTAAGGATGTCTTTCTGAAAGCAACTTCCACCAAAGCCCGGACCGGCCTGAAGAAATTTCGAACCAATGCGGCTGTCGCTGCCGATCGCCCGGGCCACCTCACGCACATCAGCGCCAGTCGCTTCACAGAGGGCCGCGACAGAATTGATCGAGCTGATCCTCTGAGCTAGAAACGCATTTGCCGTGAGCTTTGAGAGCTCGCTGCTCCAGAGGTTTGTGCGCAGAATGCGCTCCTGAGGCACCCAATGGCCATACACCGATGCCAAAGCATCGATGGCCTCAGGGTCTTCGCCGCCGATCAGCACCCTGTCAGGCGAGACAAGATCTGATATCGCAGTACCTTCCGCCAAAAATTCAGGGTTGGAAAGCACTGCAAAGGTGGCTTTTGAGCCATCAGAGGATTGCTCTGCAGCAGAAAGAATGGCCTTCACAGCCTCAGCGGTACGCACCGGCAGCGTGCTCTTCTCCACAACAATCGTGTGTCCGGTGGCCGATTTAGCCACCTGACGAGCACAGGCTTCCACCCAGCGCAAATCGCTGGCCTGACCAGCGCCAAGCCCTTTGGTTTTGGTGGGTGTGTTCACGGAGATGAAAACCAAGTCTGCTGCGGCGATCGCCTCATCCACAGCCGTTGAAAAATGCAGGTTGCGGCCTCGCGCACGCCCCACCACGGCATCCAGGCCTGGTTCATACACCGGCAACTTGCTCAAATCGCTGTGATTCCAGGCATCGATGCGGGACTGATTGACATCAACGACTGTGACCTGAACCTCAGGACAGCGATCAGCTATGACTGCCATGGTCGGACCACCCACGTAACCGGCACCGATGCAGCAGATGGAATGGATTGAGGCATCAAGCATTAAGTTGTGGTGATAAGGCTTGGGTTAATTAATGATATCGCTGATGCTTAGAATGATAAAAATTGTATGGTGATTTGCTGATTGCCTTCTTCTCTCACCCGCCGAACCAAGGTCTAACGTCCAGGGGGCCTACTAATGTACTAGAAAACCCGATTCCCAACTCAACATTGCTTAGAATCCTATCAAGAAATGAAAAACCTAATAAACACAGAACTTAAAGCAGGTAATTAAGCCTCGCGGACTAACACAATGAAAGAGTTTGACAAACGGCTCCAATGCAAATGTATCAGGAGGATGGAAGGGCCGAATAGCTTTGTCCAACTGAGATTCCGCAAAAATGTGCCACTAAAGTATTGGTACATAGCCATGCTTCATTGGGGGTGAAATTTTAAGAGTGCATCTGGCTTGACAAAGAAATCTGAGTGACGATGGCATTTGACCCATTTATTGACGCATAGGAGGCTTCAGAAACAATATGAAGATTGTTTTACAACAAAAAGTGAATCAGATCTGGATGAACGCTGTGGCAAGCTCTTCGTCAACACGTCACCGCCTAGACGGCTGAGCCCTGCTCCCGTCCTCTGTGACGGAAGACAGAGTTGGTGAGTTTGCTGAATGTCTCCAAAATTCAATGCCCACTTCCGCTACCACCCTCGCAAAAAACCCCCTAAGAGAGCGAATCACCCGGCAAAATGGCCACAAAACACGTCAATTCAAACTGGAGTAGGGCTATTGGTAATTGTGACCAAGTGCCAGGCTGACAGCATCAACACCACAAGGATCGATCGCCAATTGTAGCAAGTGAACTCTAAGTCTTTTTTCTTTTGTATCTCTCAAGGACTACATGACCGTTTTAGTCACAGGCGCAGCAGGTTTCATTGGCTTCCATCTGAGTACACGGTTGCTTGAGCTTGGAAAGCCGGTAGTGGGATTCGACAATGTTAATCCCTACTATGACCCTGCTTTGAAGCGTTCGCGGATTGCTCAACTGCAGTTAACAGCGCAACGAACGAACACGAGCTTTAAACTGATCGAGGCTGATCTAGAAGACAATCAAGCGGTAGAGGCAGCGTTCGAGAGCCACAAACCCAAGAAGGTGGTGAACTTGGCGGCCCAAGCTGGAGTGCGCTACTCAATCGAAAACCCAGCAGCCTACATAAAGAGCAACCTAGTAGGTTTTGGCCACATTCTTGAAAGTTGCCGAAAACACAGCATCGAGAACCTTATATATGCATCCAGCAGTTCGGTGTATGGGGGTAATACCAACATGCCCTTTTCAGAACATCAAGGGGTAGATCACCCGGTGAGCCTCTACGCAGCGAGCAAGAAAGCCAACGAACTAATGGCACATAGCTACAGCCATTTATTCAAATTGCCAGTCACCGGCTTGAGGTTCTTTACAGTATATGGCCCTTGGGGAAGGCCTGACATGGCTTTGTTCTTATTCACCAAGGCAATGCTTGCCGGGGAGCCGATCCAAGTATTCAACAACGGCCAAATGGTGCGCGACTTCACCTATGTCGACGACATCATCGAGAGCATGATGAGGCTGCTCGACAAACCCGCAGCTCCAGATCCGACCTTTGACACAAGTCAATCAAATCCCGCAACAAGCTGGGCTCCACACAGAATATTCAATATTGGTAATTCTAATCCGACGCCACTCATGGAGTACATCGAAGCGATTGAAGAAGCGCTGGGCATCACAGCCAAAAAATTGTTCCTACCGATGCAGCCCGGCGATGTACCTGCCACCGCTGCCGACACAACATCGCTAGAAACCTGGACAGGTTTTAAGCCGAACACACCTGTAAATATTGGCGTAGCTCGATTTGTGAGGTGGTATAGAAAATACTACCAAGTCTGAAAAATTCAACCAGCAACAACATCTGCTCTCCTCAATTCACCGGGAGCTCTTTTATGACAACAGACCTGCCCCCTCTTAATAACTGCAACATAGCGGTAATAGGCCTTGGCTATGTAGGCCTGCCACTGGCTGTGGAATTCGCCAAAGAGCGAATTTGTAGTCGGACAGGTGCCTTGCTGCAAAGAACTGTAATCGGCTTTGACATCAACACCGAACGGCTAGGAGAGCTAAGACTGGGAATAGACCGCACGAATGAGACAAGTGCCAAAGAACTGGAAGCAGGTTTTTTGGAATTCACAAATAACCCTGCAGATCTAACAAAAGCAGATGTATACGTGGTGACGGTACCCACACCGATAGACAAAGCAAAAAGACCAGACTTAAAGCCACTGGAGAAAGCGAGTTCACTAGTAGGACGTGCCCTGAAGGAAAACAGATCTAACTACAAACCTGTAGTAATCTACGAAAGTACGGTATACCCCGGGGCAACAGAGGAAGTTTGCGTTCCGATCCTAGAGAACGAATCTGGTCTGATTTTCAACGATGGGTTTTGTTGCGGCTACAGCCCAGAGCGAATCAACCCTGGCGACAACATACATAAGCTCACTTCAATAACAAAAGTCACAAGTGGAAGCACAAATGAAGCAGCTGTCTGGGTGGACAACCTATACAACTCAATCATCCAGGCTGGAACACACATGACTCCAAATATAAGAGTGGCAGAAGCAGCAAAGGTAATAGAGAACACACAAAGGGATTTAAATATTGCTCTAGTAAACGAACTGGCAATCATCTTTCGACAGATGGGAATCGATACACTCGATGTACTCGAAGCAGCAGGAACAAAGTGGAACTTCTTACCATTTAGACCAGGACTTGTGGGAGGCCATTGCATTGGAGTTGACCCGTACTACTTAACACACAAAGCTGAAGAACTTGGATATCACCCACAAGTAGTTCTAGCCGGAAGACGAATCAATGACGGTATGGGACGTTGGTTGGCAGAACAACTGGTACTCGAACTAGCGCGTCGCCGCACAAATATCGTTGGAACTGAAGTACTTGTACTGGGTCTAGCCTTCAAGGAAAATTGCCCGGATTTAAGAAATACCAAGGTAGTAGATCTTATACAAGGTCTCGAGCGCTATGGAATAAAAGTAGTAGTTGTAGACCCGTGGATAAACAAAGAAGATGCTAATAAAGAATACAACCTAAATGTACTAAACAAAATACCCAAAAATAGTTGCTACGGAGCTGTTGCGGCGGCTGTTGGACATAGACAATTTACCGAATTAAGGGAAAATGATTGGAAGGAACTACTACTTCCATCTGGTGTAATTCTAGACCTTAAAGGGATCGTACCTCGCAATTTAGAGCCCCTACGCCTATGAAAAACTAACAACCCAATAAACCCAAAAAGATGATGACTGTTAAACTTCAGTTCCTGTCTGTAGATGAGCAAAAGTGAGCACAAAAAATTTACTGATGGCCCTCTTGAGGCATTTAACAACTAAGCGACGCAAACAAATTGGCTTGCTCGTAATAGTAATGCTGATAAGTGGTGTGGCGGAACTTGTGACTATTGGCTCAGTGCTTCCGTTTTTAGCAGTCCTCAGCAACCCCGATCAAATCTGGAAAATACCATATATACAGGAATTTTCAATAAGAGCGGGAATCACTACAAGCAAGCAATTATTGATACCTTCTATAATCTTATTTCAGGTATCGGCAGTCTTCGCAGCAATAGTAAGACTTGCAAATTTATGGCTAAACGGACAACTTGCGGCTTCAATCGGATCGGACCTAAGCTGCGAGGCGTACAGAAGAACGCTATATCAACCGTACAAAGTACATGTAAGTCGAAATTCAAGCGAAATAATAGCAGTTACAACAAGTCAAATTGACCTAACAGTGGCAGCAATTAATGCTTTTTTGCAACTAATAACCTCTCTAATAGTTGCGGCAGGAATATTTACTGGACTATTCCTAATAGATGCAAGTATAGCATTTTTAGCGATATCATTATTCGGAAGCGCGTATTGGCTTCTAGCGGTAAACGTTCGCAGAAAACTATTTACAAATGGTTTAAAGATTACCGAAGCGTCAAATCAACTACTTAAAGCTCTACAGGAGGGGCTAGGCGCAATCCGTGATGTATTACTTGAGAATACACAAAAAACATATCTAGAGATTTACCAAACAGCTGATCGACCTCAAAGGAAGCTTCAAGCAAAGAACAACTTTTTAAGGTCTTTTCCTAGATTTGCATTGGAGGCTCTTGGAATGGTGTGCATATCGCTGCTAGGTGGATATCTAATTCTTCAAAGCGGTGAAAAAATAAACGTGATAGCGATATTAGGTGCTTTAGCGCTGGGAGCACAACGGCTTCTACCTGCCTTACAACAAGTATATGGGAGTTGGGCTTCGCTAAAAGGTTATAACGGGGCAATGAGTGCTGTAATCAAACTCATTGGACAAGATGTCCCGCAAGACATGGAAATAATTGAGAACTATAATTTTGAGAAGTCAATTAAATTAGAAAATTTATACTTCCGATATACCTTAGACAGCCCATATATTCTAAAAAACGTTAATTTAGAAATTAAAGCTGGAGAGCGAATTGGGATCATAGGTAGTACGGGTAGTGGAAAAAGCACAGCTGTTGACTTAATAATGGGATTGCTAGAGCCAACTTTAGGAGTATATTATGTCGACAACGTAAATTTATTTGGCTCCAAAACACAATCGATAACATATTCATGGAGATCCTTAATAGCGCATGTACCGCAAAGTATATACTTAACAGATAACTCAATAGCCGAAAACATAGCTTTTGGGGAGAATGTAGAATTAATTGATATGACAAGAGTGCGTGAAGTAGCGAAGCAAGCACAAATATCGGCATTTATTGAGTCATTGCCACTTGGGTATTCAACATTCGTGGGGGAGAGGGGTATAAGACTAAGTGGCGGACAACGCCAAAGAATAGGCATCGCAAGAGCTATGTACCGTTCGAAAAAAATCTTGGTACTTGATGAAGCGACAAGTGCACTTGATATTCAGACAGAAAAAATGGTGATGAATTCAATAGCTAATGCATCTGAGAAACTGACTGTTATTATCATCGCTCATAGACTAAGTACTCTATCGTTTTGCGATAGAGTATATGAGATAAAAAATGGGTGTATAAATCTGAAAGAGAACCTGTATGAGCAAGAAAGATGACGGATATTGGATTATTGTGGATTGAAAACACAAAGCAGCGTAAAAAAATATCAAATAATAAATAAATTCAGAGCGGGATAGTCGTTGACAATGATTTAAGTATATGACAACATATTGCGAAAACAGCGCGATAAGAAATAGTATCAAGAGAATAGAAGTTATTAAATGAGAATAAAATCAACTTTAGGAAGAAACGAACTAATTTTGATAACCTTGTTGTGCATAAGAGCAGCTCTGGCTTATCTCGAAGTAACAACACACCAGCTTTCACTTGAACAATATGCAAATAAATATGGAAGTGACGAACTAACATTCTTCAACCAGTCCCAAACAGTAATAAATTTGATAGCAAACAAATACATATTAAATTCTATTCTCATTAAAGTTTCAAGCTTTAGTTCGCGGTGGCTGGGAACAGATCTAGGGGTCTATGTTGCATTAAAACAATTAATAAGTGGTGCACTAATTATTATGTACTACAAGGTAATCTCATTGACACGGATGGGTCGAAATATTGCATTGATTTGTGCTATCGCATTAACTATAGATCCCTTTCTATATAGTATATCGAAAAACATGCTAAGAGACGATTTAATAAGCTATTCATTTTGCCTTTTTACAGTAGCGATCATATCAGCAATAAATTACAGAAGAAGTACAATATTGCTTAACTATTCAATAATTATTTCACTGATTACATTAATAACAACAAGGCCACAATTGCCACTACTGTTTACAATGGCATATATCATTGGAAAAGTAAATTATAGATCATGGAAACTAAACCGGAAGAGTGTAATATTTACAACTTTGATAATTACCACTATGATTTTATTTTTCAGATATGAAACATGGTACTTCCTGTCATCAATTAATTTGAGTAACTATAATGTTTTAAACACCATGTATAGATACTTTCTTTCACCAGCCCCTTGGAATATAAGCAAAGTAATGAATGGGTCGCTTAATTCAGACGCATCATATGCACCGAGTTGGTTTTTTATAAGGTTTTTTATATCACTAGGACTTGGACTGTTAATTACGATAAGATGGAATCTGATAAGTCAAATCGTCTTGCTTAAGGATATGATTAAGACAATTATAATCTGTGTTATTGTTATGGGGTTAATAGGAGGGGGTGTAAAGGTGCACGGACCAAGACTGGGCTACCCTTTATTCTTATCATTATTGCCGGTATATATGTCAACCATAGTATTAAAGAAAAATGGGCAACAATATCAATTACAGCTGAAAACCAAGAATGGAATTTGAATATCAAATAATGAAAAATATTTTGCTTAAAAGAACATATATATGGTTCATACGATAGTACCACACTGCTTTAAACAAATGAAAAACTTATTAAACTTCACGGTATTAAAAAAAGAAACAGTTTTATCTAAGGATTTTCCAGTTCACCAATTCAAGAAAACTATAAAATGAAAATACTTTATATTCCATATGAAATTAGTTCAAGGGAGCTGATAGGCCTATTACACATATCCGAGCATTTAGTGAATAAGGGTATCGTTAATAGGGTCTATATAGGAAAGTCAAGAACACTACGATCTGCAGTACGCTGGAATGTGTTGAAACCAGGTGGATGGTTATTTAAAAGTGCTCAAAGATATGTATTACCATTCGCACTTAAACTATCCAAAAAAAAGTTTACACTATTTCTTCAAGATATCGAAGCACTAGCAACCTTTGATGACGAACGAGAATATGACTTATTCATGAAATCATGTTCGACGCTACGAATAATGAATACGATCTTATGTTCAACTCAAAACGAAGAAAGAGCAATTAAGGAGAAAAACAACTGTAAAACAATAATTTCAGGACCATTAAGATTGTATCACTATTTAGATCCACGATTTATAAGATTATGCCAAGAACGCAAACCGAAAAGTAAAAAGACAAAGATTTTATACGTAACATCCGCAACTTCAATACATTTCCATTGGTTATATAGTTATCAAGATATGATCAAGTCTCTGGAAAAGGAGGGAATGAATCAGGAAAACGTACGGAAGATAGAAAAATGGGCTTATGATTCACATGTAGATTTGCTTGCATTTATTGGAGTAATATCAAAAATCATAAAATGTAATCCAAATAAATACATAATAACCATCAGGCCACATCCTTCAGAAAATTCTGATTTATACACAAAATTATTTGCGGGAATTGACAACATTGAAATAACTAGGGAGCGACCATTGGCATTAGAAATCATGGATGCAGATAAGATATTTATTGGTAGCTGCTCTACATCAATTTTTGAAACATCACTTCTGAAGAAAAGGCCGAGTTGCTTATTAGTAAATTCTGATTCACCATTTACAGCATTTTATCGAAAACATATACTTTATAAATTGACTAATAATATATTATCAATAGAGGACGCGTATAAGCATGTAACAGATGATAACCGAAACAATATGGGGGAAATCAACAAAGAACATGTCACAAAACATTTAAACATGAATAAACATAATTTCGAGACCGCGCTAAACTGCTTTGAAGAGATAAAGCCGCTACCAAAGAATTTTGCAAATATATTGTGGATTAAGTACTTTAAATATATTTATGTACTCATAGACACTCTAATAAACGTAGCGACACATACCTATCTAAATAAATCGCATAGATACACTTTTTACAAATCAAAGGTAACAGATAGTGACTTTATTGGAGGCTATTCAAAAACACTAAAAGTAAAAGTCAAAAGCTATAATAACTCTCTTTATGAGGTATATAAAAATGATTAAGTCAAAGCATATCAAAAAGATTATTAAAGACTTGTATTTTAGAACCTGGGATTATTTGCCACCCAAGAAGGGGCCAATATCTAAAAAAGGTTATTTAGTTTATGATTCCATAAGCTGTGATGAATTTGAAAATGATCGATTGAAATTGTTAGATTTTCTTGCGAACAATAGGATAATAAAAGATTTATTTGCAAAGCAACCAAACGGCTACGTAATTCATTTCACTGATGTCCTGGCATATTATCCTGGTCTCCGTTATGCAATTGATGAAAGAATTGTATGCGATATTCGCGCATACCTCGGACCATTTTCCAAACTCGATGGAGTCTACTTAGGCTATTTTAATTCATCGTCTGATTTAACCGTAACTCATAACACATCCTCACAGTATCATCATGATTCTGTAGGTCATCGCCTAAAATTTTTCGTACCTTTAAATTCATTTGGAAATATTCCATTTCCTACCAGTTATCTAGAAGGAACTAACCATTATAAATGGAAAAGCTATGATAATATTCCTGGTTCTGGCGGAAAAAGAATGAGCGATAACGTTATTAATACCGCAAAAGAAGCGCAAATAACAGTTTCATATGGGATGAACTATATTTTTGATACGAATGGTTTACATAGAGGTGCTTATAATAAAGCTGATAAGAACCGGTTGATTATGCAATTTGAATTTAGCAATCAGTTATTCAATCCATTTGGTCAGATTGGGCCAATGAACTATAGTCTGAATGAAGATGCTTACAATTACTATGATTCAATGAGGATACTTACACGCAGACGCTTCAAAAAGGAAAATTCTATTTTTTATCAGAAAGGCTTGCGGCATAGGAGCTTCGACAAATCATGTGCTAAAATCGAAGAATATATATAATTGAATTTAATATGGTAAAAGCATCTTTTAGTGAATACAATTTAAATAAGTTAATAGCAGAAAAATGTGCAAAAAATGGAACATTTGAGTATTTAGCGAAACAATACACACATATTTTGCCAGAACAAATAATAGAATGTTTGTCGTTCATTCCTAATAAAATAAATATTTTCAAAGGACGCGGGATTGACCTGGGTGGAGGACCTGGTCTGATTGCACATTCACTAGCATCCTTATACTCCAATATTTTCATTGATTCTCTAGAAATAGTAGAAGAAATCATTACTCTATCAAAACCTATAGTTGAAAAATATTTTTCATCAAATATAACAGCAAGAGTAAATTTAATGCAGGGGAGTTTTGATGAAACAGGATCAAAAGATAATATCTACGATTTTTGCATAGCATGGGACTCAATGCATCATTCAAACTCATTAGTAAAGACACTAACAGAAGCTAATCGGATTACAAAGCCGGGAGGCTATTTTATTTTGGTTGACCGTGCTCACAATAATGATACTCCTCAAGAAGAGTTAGATAGGATGGAAAATATTTTTTACCCTACTACATTTCTAGAAGCCAACGGTCTGCCAACTGACCTTGTTTTTTCAAGAAAAGACAATGGTGAACATGAATACAGACATAAGGATTGGTTGAGGGCCTTTCATGCCGCTGGATGGGATTCTATGGACGGGTACATCCTCGTTGAAAACCATTTACGAAACAATAATTACATAAACGACTTTAATGTAAAGCAAATTGCAATCCCTTTTGAATTAGGAGGGTTTGAGAGGAGAAAAATTGTAGAGGTATTTGTTAAAAAAAATTATTATGAGAGATAGGTATTATTGATGAACAGCAACTGTCAGATAAATTAATCATTTACTATTTTCAACTCGACACTGAAAAAAATTATTAATAATCAATTTCAGTCTATAGCCTAATTTTAAAGTTTTCGCTAAGGCATTCAGAGATATTAACGAATGCAGAGAGTAAAAACCTTGAAGGCATATTATTAATCATATGCTAATAATTTTCCGGGATATATTGAAAGACATTATTCAAGACAAACGCATGAAATCATTAAACATATCAAACTACAAGATGGGGCAGTACACATAATCCTTAAGGTAGGTTGTGGTTGCAGAACTGAATCGTTGTATTTTTCTTTACCCGGTGGTGATGTAATAGGATTAGATATTAAACAAGAAAGATTAAAGGTTACAAATGCAAGACTGAAATTTATCAGCTCATATCACGATACTAATCTAAAGAGTGAGTTCGAAGAATCTGGATTTTTTGATCCTAGTCTTTCAAAGTATAAAGAGTCATTTGATATAATATGGATAGAATAGGCATATCATCATATAGAGCATGGGAAAATTTTGCATCAACAGCAGATTACTTACTTAAACCAAGCGGTTTGCTGATACTGAGTGCTTCTAATGAATGAAGTCCACTAATACAGCTAAAGTAATTTCTTAAAAAAGGTTTGATACGATTATAAGTAAAACCGATTCATGTTGTAATAAGACTGTCTCTGGGAACAAGATATTACAATACCGTATATGCTTTCACATGACCTAGAACATAAAAAATTTGGTATGATTCGCAAAAAATATTTAAGAATTTGCTCCAACTTAAAACTGTTGCATAAACTTAGCTTTATAGAAGCACTTGTAACCTAATTCATGAAATTTCTCCTTGCACATTATAATGTAGTGTATACGAAAGAGCATGATTAAGGGTTGTTCTTTCATAAAGAAATGAAATAACCCTAATCAAGATCATTTCGTAGCAGACACAGGTAAACATTTCAATGAATTATAGATACTATGAGAAGGGATATTAATGACACGAATCAGGTCAATTAGAGAATGAAGTATAGACTTAAGAAGCAAATAAGCTTTCTGTACGACAGGAGGCATGACAGAATGATAAACAAACATAAACGTCTACAAAGATTTTTTAGGACTTCAAAAGTGCACTGATTAAGCTTGGAAGGACAAAACGGATATCAAGTATGTTTATAACTCAATAGTCTTGTATGATATGGAATAAACAAATAGCAACCCAGTGCCTTCAACCAATAATATTACAATCTCATCGAGGGAAATAGGTGATTTGGAGCCACCGTTAGTGATAGCTGAAATAGGTATAAACCATGGAGGGTGCTTGACAACAGCAAAGAGTATGGTTCTAAGAGCCTTCAGTGCAGGCTGTGAGATGATCAAGCATCAGACACACTTTGTCCATGATGAAATGACACCTGATGCGAAAGAGATATTCCCTCCAAACGCTGATTGTTCGATATGGGAAGTAATGGAATCGTCATCATTGTCACAAGACGAAGAAATTGCTCTCAAGCAATACACTGAAGATCTTGGGATGATTTATATATCGACACCATTCTCACGATTAGCTGCAGATTTTCTTGCTGAAATAAAAGTTCCTGCATTTAAAATTGGGTCAGGAGAATGCAACCATCTACCGCTAATAAAACATATCTGTTCATATGGGAAACCAATTATAATGAGCACAGGAATGCAAAATATAAAAAATATAAAACCGTCTGTTAAAGTACTTGAAGAAAACTCAATTCCCTATGCACTTCTTGAATGTACAAATTTATATCCTTCACCGCCCGAAATTGTTAGCCTTTCGGGAATTACAGAACTAAAAAAACACTTTCCAAATGCTGTGGTTGGTTTTTCTGATCATAGTATCGGTCCATCAATTGCACTCGCATCTGTTGCGTTAGGAGCGTCAATTATTGAAAGACACTTTACAGATACACGTTACAGGAAGGGTCCAGATATTATTTGTTCAATGGATCCGGCTGAATTAACATTCTTAATTAACCGCTCAAGGGAAATTCATACTGCACTTCACAATCCAAAGCGACGAACAAACCCAGAGGAAAGTGTTTACCTATTTGCTCGATCCTCTATTGTCGCTGATAGAGATATTCCGTCTAACCATATAATAACTGAAAATGATATATGGGCACGTCGGCCTGGTTCAGGGGAAATATCAGTGTCATCTTTTTATGATATAGTAGGTAGACGAACTAATAAAGAAATTAAAAGAAACAAGCAGCTTAATTGGTCCGATTTTCATTTATGACCGATACTATTTCACCAAAAAAACTACTATTCATTACGGGTACTCGAGCGGATTATGGAAAACTTGAACCCTTAGCTCTAACTGCTCACAAAAATGGATTCACGGTAACATTTTTTGTAACCGGAATGCACATGTTTGACCAATATGGGCTTACCAAATGTGAGGTTCATGCAAGAAAAGAATTTCTGGTAACGGAATTTATTAATCAAAGACCAGGGGATCCATTAGACATAATCTTGGCTAAAACTATTTTAGGTTTTTCTGATTATATACAACAAGAAACACCAGATATGGTCGTAGTACATGGTGACCGTATCGAGTCATTGGCTATTTCACTAGTATGCGCAACAAACTATATTAAATGTGCGCATGTTGAGGGCGGTGAAGTTTCTGGAACAATAGATGAGATATTTCGTCATTGTAATACCAAGTTAGCTTGGACACACTTAGTAAGTTCAGACTTAGCAAAAAATCGTGTTTGTAGACTAGGTGAACATCCAGACCGAATTTATAACATAGGATCTCCAGAACTTGATATACATGGCTTACCAACTGGCTTACCTCTATCTGAGGTGAAAACCAGATATGACATATCATTTGATAAATTTGGTATATGTATCTTCCACCCAGTCACATCAGAAATAGAAACTTTGAGGGATCAAGCTAATTCACTTTATTCAGCACTAGAGCGATCAGAGAAGCCATTTGTTGTCATACTACCTAATAATGATCCTGGAACTGAAGGATTGATCGAAATAATAAGTAGGCTCCCTAAGTCTCAATTTAGAGTATTACCGTCAATGAGGTTTCTGTATTTTTCTGAACTTTTGCGTAATTCATCATGTATTATTGGAAATTCAAGTGTTGGAGTTAGGGAAGCGCCATTTCTAGGAATTCCATCTCTTAATATTGGCACACGTCAAACCAATAGAGCAGTATCTGAATCAGTGGTACAAGCTACAGCCTTCGATGATTCATCAATAACAAAATTTATTGACGAGTATTGGAACGTTAAATTCCCACGTAATTCGGCTTTTGGCATTGGTCAGTCTTCAGATTTATTTCTTAGTATAATTCAAGATGAAAGTTTTTGGCGGCAATCATTCCAAAAATACTTTGTCGATACATTAACCTAATGCCTACCGATTATACTGCAATTGTTCTTGCACGAAATGGATCTAAGCGTTTACCAGGAAAGAACAAATTATGTATTAATAATTTTCCTTTGTACTTACATGCAGTAAACCAAGGCATACGAACATGTGGCAATGTAATATTAAATACGGATATTCCCTCCACTGAATTAAACCTTCCTAAAAATGTATATCTATACGAACGACCTACAAGCCTTGGGGGAGACACTATAACTTCATCGGAAGTGATCATGGAAATGCTAACAACACTAAAACTTTCAGAACAGGATTTGGCATTACTGCAACCAACTTCGCCATTACGACAAGACTCGGATATCTATGCAGCAATAAATTTATATAAAAAAAGATCATACGAATTAGTCATCTCAGTCTCAACTGTCGACAATTCATGTCTGAAATATGGCATACTAAAACAAGAAAAATTTATACCTATAGCATCTCCTGAGTATTGTTTTTCCAACACACAACAACTGCCTGAAGTTTACAAACCAAATGGTGCGGTTTATATATTTAATAGCGAAACCTTTTTAAGAAACAATGGATTCCCATCATCTAATATAGGTACAATTACAATGCCCTGTTCACGTTCCATTGACATTGACTGTTATAATGATTTCATATTAGCATCTCAATCATTAATTATTTCAGATAATGACTAGAACAATTGCACGTTTAGATATTAAAAATGAATTTGTTATTAAGGGTGTCCATCTAGAAGGACTTCGAAAAGTTGGTTCACCAGCAGAGCTCGCAAGCTCATATTATGAAGCTGGAGCAGATGAGTTGCTTTTTATGGATGCCGTAGCAAGCCTTTATGATAGAAATAATTTATTTGATATTATCGAAAAAGCATCGCGTGATGTATTTATACCGATATGCTTGGGTGGTGGAATCAGAACACTCAACGACATCTCAAAAGCACTACATAGCGGAGCTGATAAAGTGGCTATTAATACTGCCGCTGTACATGATTTGACGATAATCGAAAGAGCATCAGAGACTTTCGGATCTCAGTGCATCGTAGGTTCTATTGAGGCCAAAGAAACCGATTGCGGTTGGTTAGCATATTTTGATAATGGCCGAGAAGATACTGGAATTGATGTTATCGATTGGGCAAAAAAACTAGCAGAATCGGGCTGTGGTGAAATAATTGTTACTTCTATCGACAAGGAAGGTACACAATCTGGATTTGATATTAAATTAGCCTCAGAAATAAATAATGCTGTAAGTTGCCCCATAACAATATCAGGTGGGTATGGTGAGGCAAACCACCTAAAATCACTACTTGAAAAAGTTGAAGTATCAGCCATCGCAATAGCAAGCTGCTTGCATTATAAAAAAGATACGATTAATAGTATCAAGTCTATTGTTTCAGAAATTAATCTTGCACGGCCATGAATTCAACTTGTATCGGTATTGTTGACTATGGTATTGGCAACATTCGCAGTATTTCCAATGCTTTAGCTTCGCTAGGTATTAAATATATTTTATCAAATGACGAAAAAGTGTTAGAGACAACATCACATTTGATTTTGCCCGGTGTTGGAGCTTTTTCTCACGGTATAAAATTATTGCAGTCACAAGGACTAGATAAATTCATCAAGAAGTATGCAGCATCCAAAAAACCAATACTTGGTATTTGCTTAGGGATGCAAATGCTATCAAATAAAGGCACAGAATTTGAGCTAACACCAGGTCTCAATCTTTTAGATGGTACTGCAAATATTATTTCATCAGGGAAAAAAAATCTGCGATTACCTCATGTTGGATGGACGAAAGTGAAACGAGTCAACGCTGAATATGACTGGTTATTTGAAGGTATTGAAAATGAAGCAAAGTTTTACTTTATTCACTCATATTGCATCGAACCTAATGCGTGCCATACTGTTGGCATATCTTCTTATGAAAACAACTCATTTACATCTGTAATTGGGTGTGGTGGTATAATAGGTACTCAATTTCATCCCGAAAAAAGCGGTCCTCAAGGGCTCAGGCTGATTTTAAATTTCTCAAAATTTCACAAACTATGAGTATATCGGACAACGCCTATTTCGGATTGCCTGAAACTGTAAACTTCTGCAAGAAATGTGTAATATCAAATCAAAGGCCACAGTCAACAGTCGAATTCAAACATTCAAAAAAAGAAAAAAAAGCAACGATTGGATTTGATGAAGATGGAATATGTGATGCTTGCAAGTACCATGAGATGAAGTCTTCCGAGATTTCATGGGCTGATAGAGAAACAAAACTCTTAGAATTACTGGATGAATATCGAAGCACTGACGGTTCGTACGACGTAGTTGTCCCAGGTAGTGGCGGTAAAGATAGTGCTTTTACATCTCACGTCCTGAAATATAAATATGGGATGAATCCTCTTACCGTGACATGGGCTCCACATTTATATACTCCAATTGGTTGGCAAAATTTTACAAACTGGACACATGTTGGAGGCCACGATAATATACTTTTCACTCCTAATGGTAAACTTCACCGCCATCTCACCAAGTTAGCATTTCAAAATTTACTCCATCCTTTTCAGCCTTTTATTATTGGTCAAAGAATTATTGGGCCTTCAATCGCACAGAAGCATGGCATAAAACTAGTTATGTATGGCGAAAATCAAGCCGAGTATGGAAACAACATTAATGAAAATTATGTTCCAACAATGGATCCAAAATTCTTTACTAATATAAATTCACTATCTATTGTTTTAGGCGGTGCGTCTATTGGTGAAATAATTGATTCTACGCATTTTAGTTTAAATGACTTTCAGCCATACATACCACCTTCTGCAGAGAGCCTAGACGAAGCAAATGTAAAAGTTCACTACCTTGGGTATTATTTGCCGTGGGATCCCCAAGAATGCTATTACTATGCAACGGAGAATACTGGCTTTAAAGCTAACACATCACGAACACAAGGTAGTTATTCAAAATATTCAAGTATTGACGATAAAATAGATAGTTTTCATTATTTCACAACGCTGATAAAATTTGGAATTGGTCGTGCTACGTATGATGCTTCGCAAGAAGTCAGGAACGGCAAAATTACTAGAGAGGAGGCATCTCATCTTGTAAGAAAATATGATAATGAATTTCCAGATAAGCACTTCAAAGACTTTCTTGAGTATATTCAGATTGATGAGGAAGAATTCTGGAGAATAGTAGACTCATTCAGATCACCGCATATATGGACTAAAGATGCAAAAAATGACTGGAGACTAAAACACACTGTATATGACTAAACCACTTATTATTAAATCAAAAATTGATTCCATACTTCCTTGAATAGTCATCTAAAGAGCAGTAAATGAAACATCCTTCCGATTTTATCAAGGAACATTTAAACTCACATAAAGAAGCACTGTCAAGTATTGACTACGCTTTAAGTGGGCAAATCATTAAAGCATATGAATTAATTCATTCATCAATTACAGATAACGGAACTATATTTTGGTGTGGCAATGGAGGAAGTGCCTCAGATGGTCAGCACCTTGCAGCCGAATTGATAGGTAGATATAAGTATAATCGTAAGCCCCTAAAGTCATTATCATTAAACACAGATACTTCCGTGTTAACGTGCATTTCGAACGATTTTTCTTTTGAGTCTATTTTTTCACGTCAACTAGATGCATTGGCTGAGCAAAATGATGTAGTTATATTTATCAGTACATCTGGAAATAGCCAAAATATACTTGAAGCTTCATTGTTAATGAAGAAAAAAAATATTTCAACTATTGGATTACTCGGCTATGACGGTGGTTTAGTTGGCAAAGTAGTTGACCTACCATTGATAATTCCATCATCCAATACTGCCAGTATTCAAGAAATGCATATTATGATCGGGCATATGCTATGCGGTATAATAGACCAAGATTTCTCTGAAATTCCTACTATATGAACTTAAACTGGTCAATTATACATACAATCATCTTCGATTTTGATGGAGTATTTACTGATAATAAAGTTTATGTTGATCAGTTTGGTCGAGAGTCTGTTATGTGTGACAGGTCTGATGGCTTAGCGCTTGATATACTACGCAAATTCATGCTTAAGAATGCATGGGATCCTGAAATATTCATTTTGTCAACCGAATCGAATGATGTAGTAAGCGCACGTGCTAAAAAGCTCAAACTCAAGTCACACCAAAATGTTGGAAATAAGCTCTCTTTCTTGCAAAATTATTTAAAAAATAAGAATCTTGATCCTTCTGGTGTTGTTTATTTAGGCAATGATTTAAATGATCTTCCTATCACTAAATTAAATTGCTTTTTTGTCGCACCGTATGATGCACATCCCTTAGTTCTCTCGAAGGCCAGTTGTGTGTTAAAGTTCAATGGAGGGTATGGATTTGTACGAGGATTCATTGAACTTCTTTGTAATATCGAAAATTTGTCATCTACAGAACTTTTTCAACTCTTGGAATTTGATTCAAAATGACTACTGAAATCTTCATAATAGCCGAAATTGGCATTAACCACAATGGACGTCTTGATGTATGCAAAGATCTAATTGATCTAGCCTGTGATGCAGGATGTAATGCCGTTAAATTTCAAAAGCGCGATATTGATAGCGTCTATACCTCAGAGTTTCTATCAAGTCATCGAGAAAGTCCTTGGGGAAAAACCCAACGTGACCAAAAAGCTGGACTTGAATTTAATAAAAATGACTATCTAGAAATTGATCATTATTGTGAATCAAAGGGCATCATATGGTTCGCATCAGCCTGGGATGTAAAGAGTCAACTATTCTTGCGTCAATTCAACTCAAAATATAACAAAGTAGCATCTCCTATGATTGTGAATATTGAACTATTACGAGAAATAGCCAGTGAACAAAAACATACGTTCATCTCCACTGGGATGTCTACTTTTGAGGATATTGACCGTGCCGTTGATATATTCAAAGAATACGATTGTCCCTTTGAATTGATGCATGCTGTGTCTACCTATCCAATGAATGATGAAGATGCGAATTTAAATGCAATAGCGACACTGCGTGAACGATATCAATGTAATGTTGGTTACAGTGGACATGAGGTCGGATTAGCAATATCCTATGCAGCATCAGCTTTGGGCATAACATCTCTTGAACGGCATATCACCCTGAGTAGAGCGATGTATGGTTCTGATCAATCAGCCTCCTTAGAGCCATCTGGACTTCGTCAATTAGTAGGTGGCGTACGCAAGATTAATGCAGCTATGGGTGATGGTTCAAAATCTATAACAGAAGCTGAAATTCCGATAGCACAAAAACTCCGTGGACACTTGTCTTGGGATATCAACAGTTAAAGATGAATCCTCTTGTTGTTGCGATCGTACCAGCAAGGTCTGGCTCGAAGTCAGTTCCAGATAAAAATATCAGAGAAGTTGGGGGATTTTCACTTTTAAATTGGGCAATTACTGTTTCTAGAAAAAGTGATCTGATCTCAGATGTATACGTTTCAACTGATTCTCAACACTATGCAGAAATAGCCCTTGCAGCTGGAGCTAAAGTTCCTTTTCTTAGGCCGTCATCTATTTCAGGTGATTCTTCTAAAGACTACGAGTTTATATCACACGCTATCTCATGGTTCCACGAAAACAATATATTTCCAGATTTTATTGCTCATGTCAGACCTACGTCACCACTAAGATTTCCTTCTGATTTAGACCGAGCAATTCATGCTTTTGCTAACACTAATTCATATACATCATCACGTTCAGTTCACAAGATGTCGGAAAGTGCTTATAAATGTTTTGAATTATCTGATTCAGGTATGCTTACAACAATATTTGACAATGATTTTGACTTGGATAAGAGCAATGATGCAAGACAATCATTTCCCGAAACCTATGTTGCCAATGGTTGCATTGATATTATTTCAGTAAAGCATCTTATAAGCACCGGCACGCTTCATGGCAATAATGTTTTACCCTTTATAACTAATTATGTTCATGAAATTGATAATGAATCAGACTTTCAGTTCCTTGATTTTCTGGTAGCATCGCGTCCAGAATACCTTAATATTTTCAAATGAACCTTCCAGTTTCATTAGAATCTTCCCGCTTATCAATGAGACCTTTCGCATTGACTGACAATTTATCAGAAATGCTATGGTTTTTTGATCCAAATGTGATGAATAAAACATTTGGCGGTGTAGACGATAATGAAAGTTTGAAAAAACGAATTAACAGATATGTCAGACACAATGACTTTCACGGCTTCAGTAAATGGCTTGTTATTCACAAGGAAACAGGTGAGTATATAGGAGATGCTGGATTATATTGTATTGATAATGTCTCTGATTCCCTTGATATAGGATTCCGATTAAATTCATCATACTGGAGAAAAGGTCTGGGTTCTGAAATTGTGCGTTCGTGGTTTCAATTTCTCAAAAATTTGCCACATATAACCTCAGTTGTAGCAACCGTATTTCCTGATAATATTGCATCTGAAAAGCTTTTGACAAAGCACTCCTTCATATTTGATGGTTATACTACCCAGTATTCAACCACTGTCAAACTCTTTCGAATTGATCGACCATTTCCTCCCCATTAACTAACACACATGTCCTTCGATTTTTTTGTAGAGCCTCAAGATGTCCCAACGGTTTCTTCTAAGCATAGAAAGATCCATACTCAGATACCAGCACCTGGAACTATTCAAGTGCTCGAAAGTTTATATAAAAATGAATCAAGATCTATGCATGGCCAGCTTCCAATAGTTTGGGATAGAGCCATTGATTTCAACATATTCGATATAGCAGGCAACAAATATATTGACTTTACTTCAAGTATTTTTATTGCCAATGTGGGGCATTCTAACCCTGCGGTAACTTCATCAATGCAGAAATGTCTAGATTTTAATTTATATAGTTGTTATGTATATGCTAATCAAGTCAGATCGGAATATCTTGAGCGGCTTGTCAAGTTTGCTGGAAATGGTTTAGATAAGGCATTTTTACTTTCAGCTGGTACGGAGTCAACTGAAGCAGTCCTGAAACTTATGCGTATGTATGGACAGAAATCAAAGAAACGTAAATTGGGCATAATATGTATTGAGGGGAATTGGCATGGGCGGACTATGGGTGCTCAAATGATGAGTAGCAATATAAATCAAAAAGAATGGATAGGTTTTCAAGATCCAGATATTTACTATATACCGTTTCCATATCCATGGTTGGTTAGTGAGGAGGAAGGCTCTAGCTTTTTTCAAACACATATTTCTAAACTAATAACATCCCACTCCTTAGATCCATCCACAGATTTATGTGGTGTTATGCTAGAGACATTCCAAGGCTGGGGAGCAGTCTTTTATCCCAAATCTTTTGTAAAGACCTTTAAAGAATTTTGTAAAGACCATAATATTCTCCTTGCCTTTGATGAAATGCAAGCAGGCTTCGGTCGAACGGGCAAAAATTTTGGTTTTGAGCATTACGAAGTTCTCCCTGATCTTGTTGCTTGTGGCAAGGCTATGGGTGGAGGGGTCCCTATTTCAGGCGTAATTGGTCGTTCTGAACTAATGGATTTACCTTCGGTTGGAAATATGAGCAGCACGCATTCGGCAAACCCACTTTCATGTTCAGCTGCACTTGCAGTACTAGATGAAATCGAAACCAAGGATCTTGTAAGCACGTCTTTAAATAAAGGAATTCACTTCAAGAAAAGACTTAAAGACATTCAAGATAAGTTTCCAGAATATATTTCTTATGTGTTAGGTAGAGGGATGATTTTTGCTGTATTATTTAAAGAACCACTAACAGACCTTCCATTTCCATCCTTCGCAAGTCGTGTTGCTCAGATTTGTATGCAGAAAGGATTGTTAGTCACTCATACAGGTAGGGAGTCGATTAAAATTGGTCCACCTTTAACCATTCCATTTGAAGCTCTGTACGAAGCTTTAGACGTATTTGAAGACTCAATTCAATCAGCAATTTCACAAATTTCCAATGCCTAATAAAATTAACAATATTTCATCTCGATATACAGAAACAATTTATGGTTTTTCTGAACGACCAATAACTTATTACCCATCCAAGCTTATTAAGCACTTAATAAATAGATTTAACCTCTCTCCATCATCATCTTTGCTAGACGTCGGTTGCGGGAGAGGTGACTTTGTTAATGAATTTTCGCTTCGCGGATTTTATTGTACTGGTGTAGATGCTTCTGACCTCATAACTTCCACATTCCCAAATATTCCATTTGTATGTTCCGATTTAGAGTCGGATCCGCTTCCATTTCCTCCCAATTCTTTTGATATAGTATTTTCAAAGAGTGTAATAGAACATTTCTATTCCCCCGACAAACTTTTTTCCGAAATAAATCGAATTCTTAAGCCTGGAGGAGTTGTTATTACGTTGGTACCATCATGGGAGTATTGTTTCCGCAACTATTTTGAAGATTATACACATAGAACGCCCTTTATGATGCAATCTCTTAACGATATTCACCGCATCCATGGCTTTAGCAATGTTTCAGTTAATTTTTTCAGACAATTACCTATTCTATGGGGAAAATACTCATTACTGTTCTATCCTTTGTCCGAGATAACTCGTATGCTTGCCCCTATATCTTTATCCAAAAAATACAAATGGGTTAGATTTTCAAAAGAAATAATGCTTTTATCATTTGCCACAAAACCTTTTTAAACAATTATGGCTCTTAATGTCTTAGGCTTCCGTCATACCGGAATTATTGTTTCTGATATGGCTAAATCGCTTTTCTTTTATGAGTCAATATTAGGGCTCCAAGTAATTCAAAAGTTTTCAGATAATAGTGAATATATAAATACAATCACTCAAATCACTAATGGAAGTGTAGATTTTATCAAGTTAAGAGCAAATGACGGATATACTCTCGAACTTTTACAATATCCAACTCATCCTACATCTAGGCATGAACTTGGAATTTTGAATGTCGGCATTTTACATATTGCTATACATGTAGAATCAGCGATTAAGGCCTATAATCATCTTCTTAGTCATGGTATTACACCATTAAGTGAGCCCATTTTGTCCTCCGAAGGTTTTGCCAAAGTTTTCTTTTGTTTGGACCCTGATAATGTTAGAGTTGAATTTGTTGAAATGATTTCATAAACGTGGAATTCCCTAACCGTTATCAACTTTCTTCCAGACGTTCATTAATTACCGGATCTTGTGGGTTGCTTGGTTACCAACATGCTCAAGCATTGCTTGAAGTTGGTTCCGATTTGATTTTGACTGACATTTCTGAAGTTAAGTTATCAGAACAATATTCTTTTCTTCATGGATTATTTCCTGATTCTGACATACGCTCTTACGTCATGGACGTATCTTCCAAAGAATCAATTTCAAGGGTATTTAATTTACTAAAATCAGACTCATTTTTGCCTGAAATATTAATAAATAATGCAGCAATTGACCCAAAGGTAACGCAATCAAGTCAATTAATTTCTTCTTCTAGGTTAGAATATTTTCCACTAGAAGATTGGAATTTTCAGATTTCTATTGGACTTACAGGTGCTTATTTGTGCTCGCAAATATTTGGTTTAGCCATGGCTCAATCTAATAAGAGAGGGGTGATACTTAATATTGCTTCTGACTTGTCTGTTATTGCTCCAGATCAGCGTATATACTCTTCACCTGATTTACTTATTGAGCAACAATCTGTCAAACCGGTTACTTATTCCGTTATTAAACATGGACTTATTGGCTTAACAAAATACATTGCTACTTACTGGGCTAACAATGGCGTACGTTGCAATGCTCTTTCACCTGGAGGTGTTTTTACCACTCAATCCGAACAATTTGTCTCAAATCTGTCAAATCTTATTCCTATGGGGCGAATGGCAGATGTTGATGAATACCGTTCTGCTATTCAGTTTTTATGTAGTGATGCATCTTCCTATATGAATGGCCACAACCTTATTGTAGATGGAGGTAGATCTATATGGTAGTTTTTTGCCGTTGAATTCGAATTTTTATCTCTTTTTGTGATTGTTTGATTTGAAAACAAAAGTCATCCACATAATCATTGGGCTAAATGATGGTGGCGCCGAATCTGTCCTTTACAGACTATGTGTTGATACACCTGAATTTGATCATATTGTAATCTCTTTAACTGGCGAAGGAAAATATGCTTCACCTCTCCGATCTTCTGGCTTTCCTGTTTACTGCTTAAACATAACACTCTTAAATTTTTTCTTTAAATTTGCTTTTCTTGTACGCTTTTTAACTAGACAAAGACCTGATATTGTCCAAACTTGGATGTATCATGCCGCATTTTTTGGTGGCCTCGCTTCTAAGCTTTCATCAATTTCTCGACCTGTAGTTTGGAATCTAAGGCGTTCATCTATAAGTGCTTCGGACGTATCTAAGCTCACGTATTTATTAGTACGTATCTTAGCAGCATTCTCTTATGTTATTCCCGCAAAAGTTGTCGCCTGTTCGTTATCTGGAATTGATTTTCATGTTAACCTAGGATACTCTAAACATAATATGTATTACATACCTAACGGTGTAGATATTTCCCGCTTTTATCCGGATAGCTCGCTTTACTATTCCTTTCGAAAGAGATATAATATAAGTTCGTCTTTGCCTTTAATTGGGCACGTAGGGCGTTTTCATCCCTCAAAGGACCATCCTAACTTATTTTCTTCGATTAATATTTGTCGTAAATCTCCAATACCTTTCCATCTTTTGTTAGTAGGTTCAGGCATTTCAACTGCCAATACCAAATTCATGAAACTTTTGCATTCATATGAATTACTTGATAATATCACCCTTATAGATTCTTTTGACGATATTCCACTCATTATGAATGCAATAGACTTTTTAGTTTCATCTAGTTTTACTGAGGGATTTCCAAACGTAGTTTCCGAAGCAATGGCATGCGGCACTCCTTGCATAGTAACTGATGTAGGTGATTCAAGAACAATCGTGTCTGACACAGGCTGGCTATGTCCACCTTCTTCTCCCTCTTCCCTCGCTAAAGCTATCAACTCCGCGCTTGCTATTCACAATTCACATTATTATTTAGAAAAATCTTCTGACTGCATAGATCGTGTTAGTTCTTTGTTTTCATTATCTACAATGGTTTCTTCTTATTCTAGACTTTGGTCGAATCTTGTGTGATATAGCTTATGGTGTACAATTAATTGGTTTAATTAGCTAATCAAATATTTTTCTTTCGAGTACTTAGAGGCTTGATTATTTCCGGCTAATATTTTAATATAATCTTACGAATCCGCTAAATATTTAGTACATCAATTTGTGCTTACATTAAATATATTTTAATGAATCCGACGACAATTCGGCCATGCGACTCATAGAAGGTGCCTTTGAGACTATTCAAAACGGAAACAAACAAGTGACGTCTTTCCTAAAAGACACAAGCGCAACATTAATCATCTGCTCTTTGCCTATCGCTAGGTCTTTTTAGGCTTATATAAAGCCTTTTTTCAATACAACCAATTGAGTCGTGAGAAATCATGATTAAGCTTCAAATTCACATTGAATCCTATTTATTTTGATGCGATTCTTCGGCAAGTCTCGTTAGTCTTGGGCTTTTGAACTGGTAAGGTTGATAAATGCTTTATTACCTTCTGGGATTCGCTAGCTACGCCATATTTTTGATATTTGCATCAATCGTACCCTTTGAAGCGGTCTGCCTGAACTAAGAAAATAGTCTTGTTAACTTTGACATTTTATTGCTCAAAGCACTAAGATTGATTGAGTATGTAGGTCTTAGTTAGGTGAAGGTCTTTGTGGTAGGAGGCTATGCGCCTTCTCTAATTAATTTTCGTGGTGAATTGCTAAAATCATTGGTTTTACGTGATCATTGTGTTTTTGCTATAGCGCCAAAATGTCTACGCATAGATGCTATTATAAAGCGTTTAAATTATATTGGTGTTCATTATCGTACCGTTCCATTTTCAAGGGCTGGTCTTAACCCTTTTTCTGACTTATGGTCTCTAATTCGTGTAATTTACCTTTTGACGATAATCAGGCCTGATTATATCATTTCTTATACATCCAAGCCCGTTATTTATGTAGGCTTAGCCATTCGATTATTCCGATTTCTTACCTTCCATCGTTTATTTATTCGTAACGCTGCTTTAATTACCGGACTTGGCTATGCGTTTGTTGAAATAGATGAAAAGAACCATTGGAAAAGATCTTTATTGCTACGGATTTTAAAGTTTCTTTATCGTGAGGGGTTGAAGGGAACAGAGCTTGTTTTCTTTCAGAATCCTGACGATCAAATTCTTTTTCAGAAATCAGGGCTCATACCAAAATTAGCTAAATCAATGCGGTTATGGGGATCAGGGGTCGATCTTAATCAGTTCCCTCCCTGTCCTATTCCAAAAGATCACGTTTTTCTGATGGTGGCTAGATTGATAGTTGATAAAGGTGTGCGTGAATACGTTCAAGCAGCAGAAATTGTCAAAGATCGTTATCCTAAGGCTCTATTTCAGCTTGCAGGTCCAAGAGATCCAAATCCATCTGGAATTAGCGAGAAAGAATTAGATTCTTGGATTGCTAATAAGCAGATTGAGTATCTTGGTGAACTCGAACAGGTTGACAAAGCTCTTAAAAAATGTAGATATTATGTTCTTCCATCGTTTTATAGAGAAGGTACGCCACGTTCTGTATTAGAAGCTATGGCAACAGCCAGGCCAATAATTACAACTGATGCCCCAGGTTGTCGAGAAACAGTCATTCATGGCTTAAATGGTTATTTGATACCACCACGTGACATAGAGGCTCTTGCTGAAGCTATGTTTTTATTGATTGAACAAGCTGAGAATGAAACTGAACGGATGGCTCAAGCCAGCCTGGCACTAGTTCGAGAAAGATATGACGTTCGTAAGGTAAACACTACTATGATTGAAGCACTTAAATTATGAAAAACTGTTATCCATTTTTTAAGGAGACTGTTGACCGTATTTGCGCGCTCTTAGCACTCATTCTTTTGTCGCCGTTACTTCTGTTAGTAAGTTTACTCATTTATATTGAAATGAAATCACCTGTTTTGTTTCGTCAGCAGCGGCCAGGGTATCGCAAAAGACCTTTTTACCTTATCAAGTTCCGCACAATGACTACTTCGCGAGACTCCAGTGGTAATTTGCTTACAGATTCCCAGAGGATCACTCCCTTAGGCAGATTATTACGCACAACCTCAATTGATGAGCTACCTGAACTGGTGAACATTCTACGCGGCGATATGAGTTTCATTGGACCCCGGCCTCTACTGATGCAATATTTACCCTTATATTCCTCTGAGCAGGCTCGCCGCCACGATGTCAAGCCTGGCTTTAGCGGTTGGGCTCAGATTAATGGTCGCAATGCCATCTCATGGGATGAAAAATTCCGTTTGGATGTGTGGTACGTCAACCACCAGAGTTTTTGGTTAGACCTTCGAATTTTTCTGGTCACGATATGGAAGGTGATTCGACGCGAGGGTGTAAGCGCAAATGGTGAAGCCACAGCGGCACCCTTTACAGGCAATCATGTGAACCGATGAAACCATTACTCATACTCGGTGCAGGTGGTCATGCAAAAGTTATCGCTGAGACCGCAATAGCTAGTGGCGTTGCCACCAGGGTTAGCTTCCTGGATGACTCCTTTACTGATTCTGGTTCCTGTCCACCTGTTCTTGGTTGGCCTGTTATAGGTCCTCTGGCTTTCTCCCTACAGACGGACACTAAAAATCAGTTTGACGCGGCTGTTGTGGCTATTGGCGATGCCGTCACTCGCCTGCTTTGCATAGAGAAGCTTCAAACAGCCTCTTACGACCTCCCATCCTTGATTCATCCCACTGCTTACATATCGCACTCAGCGAGGATCGGCTCTGCATCAGTGGTGTTTGCCCAAGCGGCTGTTCAAGCCCAGGCGGAAATCGGCATTGGCGCAATTCTGAACACTTCTTGCAGTGTTGATCATGATGCCAAGCTTGCTGATGGTGTCCACATCTGCCCTGGTGCTCACTTGGCCGGTGGGGTGCAAGTCGGTAATCGCAGTTGCATTGGCTTGGGTGCTTCCGTCATCCAGCAGGTGTGCATCGGCTCTGATGTCACAGTCGGTGCTGGAGCTGCGGTGGTAAGCGATCTTTCGGATGGTGTGACTGCCGTAGGTGTTCCTGCACGGCCGTTGTACTCACACTGAATTAACTACTTGCGAAAGTGACTCTTAGTTCTTGGCCACAATTTGATGCCCAGCAGATCGAGGCAGTCAGCCGTGTGCTTGCCTCAGGCAAGGTGAATACTTGGACAGGTAAGGAAACGAAGTCATTTGAGCACGACTTTGCCGAGTGGAGCGGCAATAGTCATGCAATCGCTATGGCCAATGGATCCTTGGCCCTTTCAGCTGCATATTTGGCTATTGGCTTGGGCCAAGGCGATGAGTTGATCACTACACCGAGGACCTTCATCGCTACTGCTTCCAGCGCTGTGTTGCTCGGAGCTAAGCCAGTATTTGCCGATGTGGATCCTGATTCCGGTGCGATCACCGCAGACACCATCGCCCCCCTGATCACCCCTAGCACCAAGGCCATTACCGTGGTGCACCTAGGTGGTTGGCCAGCAGACATGCTTCCCATCTGTGATCTCGCCCGCGCCCACGGCATCGCTGTCATCGAGGACTGTGCACAGGCCCACGGCGCCCGCATTCACGGTCAATCAGTGGGCAGCTTCGGGGATGTGTCCGCCTGGAGCTTCTGCCAGGACAAGATCCTCACAACAGCCGGGGAGGGCGGAATGGTGACCACCTCATGCCCCGAAATCTGGGATGCCATGTGGGCCTTCAAGGACCACGGCAAAACCCACGAAGCGGTCTTCGGTCGCGAGCATCCGACTGGTTTTCGCTGGCTGCACGAACGCTTCGGCTCCAACTTTCGCCTCACCGAGCTCCAGAGCTCAATTGGACGCATTCAGCTCCAGCGCCTGCCCAACTGGACCGCCACCCGCGCCCGTAATGCCACCTTACTCTCTGATGCCTTGGCCGGTTGCTCTGCGGTCCGTGTACCCCTGCCCCAAAAGAGCATTACCCACGCCTGGTACAAGTTCTACGCGTTCGTGCGGGCCGAATGTTTGGCAGATGGCTGGTCCCGTGATCGCATCCTTTCAGAGATCGCGGCCCTCGGTTATCCAGCTCTTTCTGGAAGCTGTAGTGAAATATATTTAGAAAAGTGCTTTCAAGACGCTGGGCTTACTCCGGCTATAAGGCTGCCTGTCGCCAGGCAGCTTGGCGAGACAAGTCTGATGTTCCTGGTGCACCCCACAATCACCCCCGAACAAATGGCGGCCTACGCCGAAGTTGTTCATTTTGTGGTGAAACAAGCCTGCCGTTAATACGTTTTGGTTTCGACCCAGAATCTGGAGTAGCTTTCTAAGCATTGCTAGCCATACTCAGCAGAGAACGCTTGGTGACCAAAACCTAATTTCTGCTAGCTAACTAATGCTTTAACCCAACAGTGGCGTTGGAATTCCTCGAAGGCGGTGTGGAGTAATTGCCATTAGTAATGCAAGACAAATTCAAGGCCGTGCGCGACTTTATTACAGCATCAAAGAAACATACCTGCTTGCTTGGCCGATGCCAGACTTATGAGAATGAACGAAGTCATTAACGCTCCCACGATGCTCATCACCGGCAGCAATCTCCTCATGAACCGGCACCACTAACGTCAGTCCATTCCCCTGATTAATAACTGTCCAACCTCTCTACCCTCTAGGCCCAAAGCCATGCGCCTTTAGAATAAAAGTGCATTGCTAAATGTAGTGAATTGCTGGTTACGCGGAGATCATGGCAAAAATATTGCTTCTAAAGACTATCGTCTACCGTGGTTCTCTGATGAATGATTGTAAATTTCAGTTGACCGGCTCGCAGGCTGCGGCCACTACCTCCAAAAGTCACTATGTTTCAAAGCTCTCACTAAACTCCATTAATATCAAGTGATTGCTTCGCGCTCTGTAGCAGTACAGCTTTTGGCAATTTGCGCGCCACTTGGTGCAGACGCTTTGGGATGCAGGCATAATTTTTAACGCTGTTTTGGCAGAAGCATTTTTGAACCCCCTCGGCGCTGCCACCAATCGGATGTTGCGGCTACCTCCAAGGCAACGTCGCCAGCTGCTGATCGCCGTCGATGCATTACTGCTGCCGCTGGCGGTGTGGCTTAGTTACTGGCTGCGGTTAGCGCATCCCTTCCATCCCAGCTTCACCACCGCTGGAAGTTGGTTGGTGTTAGCCGTGCTCTTCATCGGTCTTCCCCTTTACGCCATCACGGGGCAATACAAAGGCCTCACACGCTATGTCGGAAGTGCCGCGCTTTACCGCCTCACCGGTCGTAACGGTCTCCTAGTGATGTTGCTAATAGGCACCGGTGTGATGCTGCGGCAGCCAATGCCGCCCCGTAGCAGTTGGATTCTGCTGTGGTTGCTGCTCACTGGTTTTACAGGGGCTGTGCGCTTTGCTCTGCGCGATGCTTTGCACAACTTGCGTTGCACTCAGTACAAGCAACAATTTCGCGTCGCCATTTATGGCGCTGGAGAAGCCGGCGCCCAGTTAGCTGCAGCCTTACGCCTAGCTGGTAACCACAAAATCGTAACTTTTCTCGATGACAACCCCGCGTACTGGACTCGAACGATTAACGGAGTATCAATTCAACCTCCCCAAGCATTGGCTGCTCTTGATGAATCGATTGACCAGGTACTGCTGGCGATTCCTTCCTTGCCTCGCTGCGAACGACGCCGCATCGTCGATGACCTCCAGCGACGCAACATCGACGTCCTACAGGTTCCCTCGGTAGATGACCTGACCTCTGGCCGAGCAAATATAGATGCCCTAAGACCGATCGCGATTGAAGATCTGCTCGGCCGTGATGTGGTGCCGGCCGATCCCAAGTTGCTAGGACCCGGCATTCGTGATGCTGTCGTCTGCGTCACCGGTGCTGGCGGATCGATCGGCTCCGAACTATGTCGCCAAATCTTTGCCTTAAAACCCAAAAAACTGATTTTACTGGAGCACAGTGAACCCTCTCTTTATGGCATCGAGCAAGAGCTTCGTTCGCTCTCTCCAGATGTGAACTCTCTTCAGGCGGTGTTGGGCAGTGCGACTGATCCACAACTGCTACAGCACTTGTTTGCCGAACAGGCTGTAGAGGTCGTGTTTCATGCTGCTGCTTATAAACATGTTCCCCTAGTGGAAACCAATCCATTGGCAGGTCTAGCCAACAACGTTGGTTCAACCCATCAGGTCTGTCGTGCTGCCTTAGCTACTGAAGTGAGCCAGGTGGTGTTGATCTCCACCGACAAGGCAGTCCGCCCCACCAATGTGATGGGGGCATCAAAGCGATTAGCGGAATTGGTGGTGCAGGCTCATGCATCTGAAACAAGCGGTACCCGCTTTGCAATGGTGCGCTTTGGAAATGTCCTCGGCTCTTCCGGTTCGGTGGTGCCCCTGTTCCGCCGTCAGATTGCAGCAGGTGGTCCGATCACCCTCACTCATCCAGAAATCATCCGCTACTTCATGACTATTCCAGAGGCAGCATCACTTGTGTTGCAATCAACAGTGATGACCAAAGGTGGTGATGTGTTCTTGCTGGACATGGGTGAACCTATACGAATCAAAACTTTGGCCGAGCAGATGGTGCGGCTCAGTGGTCTCTCTTTGCGGGACATCACGAACAAAAGCGGTGATATTGAAATTGTTTGTACTGGTTTACGAACTGGTGAGAAGCTATACGAAGAGCTGCTGATCGAAGCCGAATCTCTTCCCACGGACCACCCGCTGATTTACCGAGCTAAGGAGCGAGCCATCCCACCACAACAGCTTTGGCCACAGCTAGAAGAACTGGAGTCGGCAATAGCTCAGCAGGAAGTTGAATCTGCTCTAGAAATATTGTCTGAATTGGTGCCAGAGTGGCAGAGGGCTTCTGCTTCGTGATTTGGCAGCTGAAAACAGAGTTTTTGAAGACCTGCTGTTCATAATGAACAATGACTTTAAACCATTTCCATCACAAAAATTTCTCAATGAATTGGTGATGTTCTCGGTCATTAATCTACAGCAGTTCAAGATATAAGAATTACTCTCGTGATTAACGCGCATTCGGATTAGAGCTGGTAACGGGTTTGGTCACCACAAAAGTCGTCAGGGTCAGGAGACACCAGTCCACACAAAAGCCAACTCGCCGGGAACATCAAAACGATTGGCAATGCTTACAAGCTGAGAATCAGTTTTACCTAGGCTCTGAACCAATCTCGAGAAAATGGGTGTTTATTTAAAACCCGCTCGGATAAATCAGTGAAAAAGCACTTAAGTGGCAGTCATCATGTGGGCCACCAATGCATCAGGATCATCCAGCGTGAAACGCCGCTCTTCGCCGTTCACAAGCAATGGTTTCAGCAGTAGTTCGCCGGCTTTTGCTTCCTCATCACCAATCACCAAAGCCCAATCAGCACCACTGCGATCTGCGCGCTTAAATTGCTTTCCAAAGGCAGCGGCAGAGCCATCGAGTTCAACGAACAAACCAGCAGCACGCAACTGCCTGGCCAACCTCAAAGCGACGGCCTCAGCTTGCTCGCCGCGGTTCACCAGATAAATGTCCGGAGCTTTTTCGGATGTGAGCCTGGCGGCAGCTCCATCGGCGTCTGCTGATGCTGCCGCTTCCAGCACGAGCATGAGTCTCTCTATCCCAAGTGCCCAACCCACTGCAGGCGTGGGAGGGCCGCCCAGCTGTTGGACTAATCCGTCATATCGACCACCTCCGCACACTGTGGCCTGAGCGCCAAGCTGATTGCTAGTAATTTCAAAAGCTGTATGGCAGTAGTAATCGAGCCCACGAACAAGCCGGGGGTTGAGCTGAAACGGAATGGCTAACTGACTTAGCAAACGCTGTACAGCCTCAAAACGCTGTGAACTTTCTTCGTTGAGTGCATCCAGCAATGTAGGGGCATTTGCGAGCAGTGCCTGAGTCGATTGATTTTTGCTGTCGAGGATGCGCAAAGGGTTAGTGGTCAATCGCTGCTGAGAATCGGCATCCAACTGATCGACTCGAGCTTCTAGCCAGTTGACTAACTGCAGGCGATAGTTTTGACGATCCTCCAGGGTGCCAAGGCTGTTGATCTGTAGTTCCAGTCCGGATACACCCAGGTCACTAAGCAAATCCCACGCCAAAGCGATCACCTCAACATCACTGCGGGCGCTATTCACTCCAAGAAATTCAACGCCGATCTGATGAAACTGGCGTTGGCGTCCGGCCTGAGGACGCTCATAGCGAAACATGGGCCCGGAATACCAAAGCTTCTGAGCTCCCTGACTCAATAGGCCGTGTTGCACTGCTGCGCGCACAACCGAGGCGGTGCCCTCAGGTCGAAGCGTGCAAGAGCGATCGCCGCGGTCCAAAAAGGAGTACATCTCCTTGCCCACCACATCAGTGGCTTCACCAATCCCCCGAGCGAAGAGATCAGTCACCTCAAGCAAAGGCGTTCGAATCTCCTCGACTCCTGAGCGCAGGAAATGGGAACGTGCCACAGCCTCCACCGCTTGCCAACGCCGGGTCTGATCGGGCAGAAGATCGACCATGCCACGAAGGCTCTGCAGCTGACTCACACCGTTGTTGCTTGGGTGAGACCATTTTGCCCGGCCGCATCGCCGCCCTTACTAGACCCAATTCCAACCCTGGCTACAGCCCGCTTTCATCTAGGAGCGGAATGCCATAAGTTCCCAAAATCCCGATCGGTTCAGCATTGCTGAAAGCCCGTTTCCTATCAGCGTTCGCCTCAGGAGCCTTGCTGGCGCTACAGCCAGTCGCAGTGAATGCTCAGCAGCTCATTGAAATAGAGGAGACAACGACGAGGCAACAACCCCTCCCTTTAGAACAGCGAGCTCAGATCTCCTACGACGCCTACATTCTTGGCCCAGGTGATGGGCTTCAGATTGAGTTGCTTGATCTGCCAGAACTCAGCGGAACGTTTTCGATTGGTCCCGACGGGACCCTTTACTTACCTCGCCTGCGTGCTCTCTATGTGGAGGGACTCACCGTCGAGGAACTTCGCTATTTCCTCACTCAACAATTTCGTACTTATGTGCGTGAACCTCAGGTGTACGTGCGCCCCGTCAAATACCGACCGATCCGCGTTTACGTAGGCGGAGAGGTCAGGCGACCTGGCTACTACACCTTGAGTGGGGCGAACGATCTAACTCGCATCTCCGAATCAGCAGAAACCAACATTCTGAAGAGAGGTAATGCAACCGAAATTGCCCGCAGCGTAATGCGCCAGTTGCCTGGCGGTGCCTCCCCGAGCCCTGGAGCAAATGGTTTAAGCACGTTTGGGGCAGTGTTCCCTACCGTCTTTGATGCAATCCGAGCGGCGCAAGGAATCACCCCCTATTCAAAACTCGCCGAAGTGCAAGTTACGCGCAGGCGCGCTGAAGGCTTAGGTGGCGGTCGCATCCGCACCAATCTCGACTTCCTTTCTCTGATCACCGAAGGCAACGAGTCTCAAAACATCCGTCTCTTTGATGGTGATGTGCTGAGCGTCGGCAAGAGTTCTGTTGTGCTGAAAGATCAGCTTTTAAAAGCTGGGCAATCGAATCTCAGCCCCCAGTTCCTTGAAGTTTTTGTCACCGGACGCGTCAACATTCCCGGTGGCGTGCAAGTTCCTCAAGGCAGCTCTCTCAACCAGGCTATCTCCTTGGCAGGAGGAGTGAAAATCATTAAGGGCAAGGTGGAGTTTGTGCGTTTCAACCGAGAAGGCACGATCGACAGGAGAATATTCGCCTATCAACCCGGTGCAGCTGCTGACGCAACCAACAATCCAGTTTTGGCAGCTGGTGATTTAATTCGCATCCAAGATTCTCTCTTAAGCGGAGCAGTCGGTGTCTTGAATGAATTGACCGGACCATTTGTTGGACTCTACTCCGTTTATTCACTTTTCAACGAGGTTGGCCAATGACAAAGAATCCTTCCTCAAACCAAACAGTGAATGTTGCAAGCGCGCAAGCTGACGATGAAATTGATCTTAGGCAAGTTGGCGGGGCTCTGCTTCGCCACAAGCGCCTAATCGCTGCTATTACCGGATCAGCTCTTGTTATATCTACACTTTACGCCTTCACTCGAAAGCCTGTGTGGGAAGGTCATTTTCAGATTGTGCTTCAAAACAACAATCAACCCACTAGCAGAGCTGCCGCACTCATTCAGAGCAATCCAGGACTCGCAAATTTAGTCGGCATAAATGCCGGAGAAAGCCAACTTGAAACTGAAGTAAAAATCCTCGAAAGCCCTTCGGTACTAAAACCTGTATACGATTATGTGAAGGCCAGCAGAGTCAAAGAAGGAGAAGATGTCAGCGGATGGAGCTATTCAGATTGGGTCGGAAATAATTTAACAATTGAACTCGCAAAAGGAACATCAGTCCTTGAGATTGCTTATAGGGATACCCAAGAAAACTTGATTCTCCCAGTAATTAAACGCATTTCTAAGGCTTACCAGGTTTACTCCAACCGTGATCGAACTCGGGGCCTCAACCAAGCCGTAACTTATCTCGAAGAACAAATTCAGAAGCTCAAGGTTGAAGCTAATACTTCAATGCGTGCAGCACAAAAATTCGGCCTGGCCAATGATCTTGGAGTGAAAGATGGTTTAGGAGTCGGAGCAGGCACAACAACATCCAGCGCATCGACTGGGATTATTCCGAGCGGGTCGGTCGAGAACATTCGCAATCAGGTTAAAAATAAAGTGAACGCTTTGCAGCAGCAACTGAATGAAGCGAAAGCCAGCGGCGGAAATCGTGTTTATGTTGCGCCACAACTTGCAGCAAATGAGGATCTATATGCACAACTCCAATCAATAGAAGCCAAACTACAAGAAAAGTCATCCCTGTTTTTACCTAACGATCCGAGCATTCGCGCTCTAAAGCGACAACGCCAATCGCTTACTTCTGTGATTAATCAACAAACTATAGGCCTGTTGACTGGAGAGCTACAAACAGCCCAAGCTCAACTGGCCTCCCTCAATCGCCCCCATGATGTAATCCTGAAGCACCGTGAATTGGTACGCACGGCTCTCCAGGACGAAAAAACCATTGCCGAATTAGAAGGTCAGCTTCAGGTCATGCAGCTTGAACAAGCTCGTCAAGGAGAACCCTGGGAGCTGATTTCAACTCCCACACTGCTGGACACACCAGTAGCCCCTCGCAAAACACGGATCATGGCGCTCGGATTGCTGGCGGGCTTGGTCGCTGGAAGTGGTGCTGCACTAGTGGTGGATCGCCGTACGGGCCTTGTGTTCAGCACCGATGAACTGCAAAGCCTGCTGCCATGTCCGCTTCTTAAGCACTTGCCAGCCATGGCCGAAGACACTTGGACCGATGCAGCAGACCTGCTCGCCTCGGGCCCCTTGGCAGAAACCGGTGGAAACACTGACATCGCACTGATCCCCTTGGGCAACATGCCGAGCGATCAGCTCGAAGCCTTCAGTACAGAACTGCGTCGCGCCCTTAAGGGACGCAAGCTGCTTGTGAGTATCGATTTGCGTAAAACAAGCGAGTGCTCCACCCAACTGCTTCTCGCGGCACCAGGAGTTGTGACTCGCACACAGTTGTCGCAATTCAGCCAAAAACTTGCTCTTCAGGGAGCTCCCCTTGCCGGTTGGGTGCTACTTGATCCTGAGCTGGATGTGGGGTGACAAACAAACCTCCTCTCTCAAAAAGAGTGCGAAGACTTCTGATCTCGAGCTCCTGTCTAACAATCGGGCTCAGTGGATTTGGGACTCAAGCAACACACGCGCAGGTGGTCTGGGAGCCGATCGACTCGCCTGTGGCACCCCCCCCACCTGTGGTCTGGGAGCCCGTCTCTGACTCAGACGAGCGAGATCCGTCACTGACGGCTGTTTCTTGGCAAATTGTGCCTGGAACGAAGGAACAAGATCAACCATCGACGGTTGTGGCTTGGGAATTGCTTGATGCAGATGATGCAACCAATCTCCCAACTTCGGAGACTGCGTCGACAACTGAGATCAATCCACCCGCCAGCGTGGAAGAAGCTGAAGCGCTGCTCAGCACCATCCCTCTGAAACCCAGCGATTACCTACCACTGCTGAGGCTTTCACCTTCAGTCCCCACAGCAGAAAACTTGCCCGCTGATCAGTGGCGCATCTCGTTTGGGACCATTTCGCCCTTTGAGAGTGCAAGCGGTACTGGCAATCAGAATTATTCGATCAACCTTGATGTTGGCTTGAACGACAGCCTGATGCTGTCATTCTTTATCAGTCAGGCCGATGATCCGCTCAATGCCCCGCTCACCGGTTTCGCAGTACAACCGGGCAATTTTTGGCAGAGCTACGGTGCCGCGGCCCAGTGGCAAATTCTCAACCAAAACAACTGGAAGCTGGCCATCAATGGCTCACTTGAAGCCTGGGAAGTAGGCAGTGGCGGAGACGACTCCTTCTCCGACTCAGGCGACAATGCCAGCCCCAACATTTTCAATGACTCAGGCAGCCGAGTCTTCACCCGTAACTTCGTCGGATCCCTCAGCCTTCCGGCGACCTGGCAAGCCAGTGAACAGTGGCAATTCAGCTTTGCCCCTGGTGTGAGCTTCCTGCCTGCAACGCAAGGCGCTGGCCAGGGTGGAGCTGGAACGTTCTATGGCATCAACCCCTACGTCAGCGGCGGAGTGCTGTTCCAACCTTTCCCGGAGCTGGGCTTCACCGCCAGCATCGCCCAACCAATCGGCAGCGGCACCAACAGCTTCGATGCAGATCTGGTGTTTTCTCGCGTTCCCATCCTGTCCGCAGGCATCAACTGGGATCTCAATCCGCGCATCGGGCTCAAAGGCTTGATCACCAATGGCTTCGGAGCAACACCAGCCACGGCATTGCTCGCTTTGCCCTCGGACAACCGGCTTGGCTACTCAGCCAGCTTCGTGTTCACCCCTGGCACTGCAGACACACCGCAAGCGCCGCTCACACCAAGGCAGCAATCACTCGCCAAAGGGGGGCTCACAGTCAACACCGCCCTGGTACCACCGGACACCAAAACAGAGGCTTGGATCAATGCTGATAGCGGCGGGAACGTCAACGGTTTCGTTGGCTATTCCCTCTCCAACATCTTCCAGCTGACTCTCTTCAGTGGGGGGCTCTACAACAACGTGCCCCAAACCACTCCCCAGGCACGGCTCTATGCCAACGATGGGGCCTGGAACTGGCGTATTGGCGGAAAAGCTGTGGCCTTCAGCCCTCTTCGTGGTGCTCCCTTCTGGGGAGGTGGGCGGATCACCCTGGGAAGAAGTAATCAGGAGAGCAGCAGTGGCCAGGGCTATGTGTTCGCAGAAACCATGGCGACCTGGGAAGCCACCAGGGGATTGGCGATCAACTTCAACCCCAAAGTGGCCTTGAGCGGAGCAGGCAACCTCTGGGGATTAGGGATCAGCTCCAATCTGCAACTCTTCCCAGGCTGGGAGCTGGTGCCTGAAGGCAATGTCGTGATCAATCAACTGTCCCAAAGCAACGGCACCCTGGGGCTTCGTTGGCACGCCACGGACAGCATTGCGCTCGAAGCCTATGGAAGTACTGCCGCCTCACTTCTGGACATTGGTCAGTTGATCAATGCCGAACAGGTGCGCTGGGGCGGACGATTACTTATCGGTTTCTAACCGATGATCTCGGGACGAGCCTCAACGCAACACCCGCAGAACTGCGCAACGTGAGACGCCCGGTCCATTCAGGGCCAAGGCTGTCATCACCAGGAAAGAGCTGAAAGTGCTTGATCAGTTCAGCCAGCACCAATAGCGCCTCCTGCTGGGCAAACGCAGCTCCGGGGCATTTGCGCGGGCCTAGGCCATAGGGAAGCCAAGCTTCTTTTCGGCAAAGGATCTCCTGCTCCGTCGCGCTGCTGTCAAGGAATCGCTCCGGGCGGAATTGATGAGGTTCCGGCCAGTAGTCGTCATGACGATGAATCACCCAAGGCGAAAACGTCAACAATGAGCCAACCGGACATCGGCTGATCGCTGGAGCTTGCTGCGGGCATTCCATCGATGGAACCGAGAGGTCGGTGTCTTCATTGACGCGTTCACGGATGAAGAAACTCACCGGCGGATAGAGGCGCAAGGTTTCCTGAAACACCGCAGCCCCATAGCGCAGCTGCCTCAAGCTTTGGTGCGTCACCACCTCAGGCAGAGATGCCACCTCGGCATGCAACTGGCCCTGAGCCTCTTGATCCAGAGCCAACAGCCAACAGGCACTGCTCAAGGAACTGGCTGAGGTTTCATGACCGGCCAGAAACAGAAAGCAAATCTGATCCACCAATTCCTCAGCCGTGAAAGAAGTACCGGTTTGTGGATCCTCAGCGGCAAGCAGGGCACCCAGCAGATCCTTCCCACCAGACTCAGGCTGCGCGAGCCGCTCCTCGATCACGCCTTGGATCCACTGACGAATCACCAGCGCATCGCGTGTCAGCGAGCGCTGCACCCAACGCCGTGGCAAACGCGCAAAGCGCAAGATCAGTGCCCGGGCAGCCTTGCGTTGATAGCGCCCAAAGGCTTCAAACACCTCGCGCGCCTCTCCCTCCTGCACCGGTCTGCTGAGGATCGTGCGCACGATCACATCAGCGGTGACCCAGGTCATCGCAGCCTCGATATCGATTTCAGCGCCTTGTTCGCTGGATTCACCTTGCTCGGAAAGCTGTAGTGCAAGCCGCTCCAACATGGCCTCTTTTGCAGCCTCCATCGCAGGAAACACCTGCTCCAACTGGGCCACCTGAAACGCCTGATCAACCAAACGCCTCTGGCGTGCCCATTCGTCTCCATTGACAGAAAAGATGGCTCGGCCAATCAGAGGTTCAAGAATCCACAGCGTGTAGGGGTGCTTTGGAAAGGCCTCCACCTCCTGCACAAGAACGCGCCTCAGCAGTGTTCGATCATTCACCAAAAACACCCTCAGGCCCAGCAGATTGAGCTCACCTAAAGCGATGCGGAAGTCCCATTCGTTGAGCAAACCAAACCAACTGCTCCATCCCCGCATCAAGCGACGCAGCACGTTGGCGGTGTAGGGCAAGGGCTTTGGCCAAGGGGGTGTGATGGCCATCAGCTCGCGCTCTCACCAGTCATCAGTCCACAGAGATCCAGGCCCGTGGCTGAGTTGGTCAAATAGTCGAAATGGAGGTCAAACAGCTGGGCCAGCCATTGCCGCTTGCGCGCTAAACCGTTGGCTTGTCGAAGATTCAGCAACTGCATCCGCGGGTAGTCACTGCCGTCACTCGTTGGCACAGGCAAACCACAGGCTTGGTAGGGATTCACTCCCGCAAAACACAACAAATCATCGAAGGAGGTGACATCCAGCCAGGGCAAACAGGGCTCAAGCGCCAACGTCTTGAGATCATCTCGAAAAGCCTCCGCACCTGGATACAAGCCCAGATTGGCCAGGTTCTGCCCCAGGCTCAGCAAACGCAGCCTGGGCGTAATGGCCATCGAATTGGGATGGCGTCGCAGTTCAGCTGCCACCATCGCCAACACAAACGATCCGGAACTATGACCCACTAACAGAATTTCATCAGCGGGATTGTTGTCTTCCAAGGCCAGCAATGCCTCGACCAACTCCTGCACCCGCTCGCGCAACATCGTGTCTCTCAGGCTGCCCAGGCGATGGGTGAACAAGATGGACCGGCAGAGCCAAACCACACCCAAACGATCCGCCAGCCGCCAGCCTTGCCAGAGCACAACAGCCACCACCAACGGCATCAACGGAAGCCAAAGCAAGGCAGCCAAGACTCCGGCGGAAGTCGCTGTAAGCGTGACCAACACCAAAACCATGACGGGGTAAAGCCCACAAAGCGCCACACCAGGGCACAACCGCGCCGTGCGCACAACTCCCCCCTGCAGCAGATAGGCCCGCGCAAATCCAAGCAACTGGGTCAGCAACGGCCAGGGGTGCTTTGGCCAGTTCGCACGGGCGATGTCATCCCAATGCAAAAAAGCAAGCTCATAGTGTTGATCAACCTCTGGATCCAACAAGGGCCAACGGGTGATCCTTTCACCTTCCTGACGAGACCCCAAACGCCAACCACGCTGTTTCAGCAGCCGCGCAAATAAGCGCTGATAATGCGCCACACCTCGGGGGTCAAACCCGCTGAGGAAGTACGTGCGTCGCCTGCACGATGACCCGGTCGTCTTCAACTCGTCTGCTCGATTCACAGCCATGTCCATCCAGCTTCACCTGCGATCTGCATTGCTCGGGCTGGGGATCGTGCTGACACATCTACCAGCAACGCCAGCGGACGCTGCGCAAGCAACGTCGATCCAGATCCAACAATCAGGCAACACTCGTACAGCTGAGATGACGCTGCCCGTGTCACAAGCGCATGCCTGGTCAGTGCTCACGAACTATGTGGCCACGGGAGAGGCGATGCCTGACATCAGCAAGGTCCAACTGCTAAGCCGTCAAGGCAACCTGATTCGCATGCGCCAGACCTATCAAGCGCCGTACACCTTCGGCTTGAAAATCAGCGCAACCCTGGCCGTACAAGAAAGCCCAAAAACAGCGATCAGCTTTCAGATGCTTCAAGGCGATCGCATTCGCAAGCTCAATGGCAGCTGGACGATCACGCCAACACCAACGGGAACTCGTCTGCGCCACACCATCACCCTGGTTCCAGAGCTGCCAGGCATGCTGCAACCGGTCTTCGCTGAACTCACTCGCAACAGCTTGCGTGAATCGATGCAACGCCTGAGTGGGCTGATGCAGGCCAACAACTAAACCTCAACACCCCGGTCCCTGCAAAAAAACACGCGAGATGGTCTGAAATGAACGGCGTAGTCGATGCCACGCCATGAGACATGGCGCGTGAACAAGGCCGACAAGGTGGCCAGTCCATCCACCAATTGCCCAGGGAGAAGTCCCACAAGCCAGCCCCAAACCCGAACAGAGTCCTGTGGGCGCAGCAGAACTTGGATCCAGCAGAGCAGGGACACACATCCCAGCTCATAAAACAGCACTGCCAACCAGGCTCTTTGAAACAAAGCAAACGCCAACAGCAGCACGCTGCCAAGACCATGGAGTGCCACCAGTGGCCAAGCGGGGTGGTGCAGGCGAGCTGTGAGCAGTTGACGGGTGATCCAGCGGCCCAACGGCAGCATGGGCTGGGCTGGATCGGGATCGACCATCAGCAGGCTTGGTTCAAAGCGGTAGCCCAACCCCAACTGCCGTAATGGACCGAGCAAACCCGTGTCTTCGCACAAACCACGCCTTAAAAGCTCGCTCCAATCACCGGCCTCCACCAGCTCACGGCGAACGCAAAGGGTGCCGCCCCAGGGAATCTGCAGCAACGTCATCAGCACCACGGCCCCTGCATTCCAAACGGCTCGCGTCCAGCTGCTCCAATGAAGAGCGCCCAAACTGGGGGCAGGGGGCCGAAACCAGCGATTCCCCGAGATGGCACCCACCCCTGGTTGCAGGCAAGAGCGTGCACAACGTTCCAAGCCGTTGGCTGGGAAACGAATATCGGCATCCAAAAGCACAACCAAAGCGCTGCTGGGGTGAAGCTGAGAAAACGCCTGGAGTAGTGCCGCACATTTCAACGAACCCTGGCCTGGGCGCTCAAGCAGGGTGGAGCAGCGCAACTCAGCCCAGGCCGCATCTTCACGGGCTCGCCAGGGCTTCAGCATGGCCCAGGCTGGGTCCTGATCACTGTCCACCACCACCTGCAACCGCCAGGGAGCGGGATAGGTCTGATCAGCCAATGCCTCCAGCAACCGCGGCAGGCAGGCATCAGCACCCCGCAAACACAACACCACTTCCAAGGAAGGCCAAGAACCTTCAGAAAGAGATGCTGGATCTGAGGAGCGACGCAAAACCCGCAAACGTTGGCTGAACGCAAAGACAAGCAGGGCTTGCCCAAGCCATAGGGCCAACAACAACAGCGAGGCCGGCATCAGCGAGCCAGTTGCTCCTGAAGCAGCAGCACTGAAGCCCAGGGCCCAATCAACTGATGCCAGGGGGGGCAGCGCACACCATGGGCCTCCAACACCTGGGCCGTGCGGGCACAACTGGGGCGAGCCCGCTGACCCACGCAGTTGCGCTCGGGATAGGTCAACCCGTCGTCGCCCCAGCTCTGCTGAAGGAAGGGCAGCAAAGGCTGGAGAGGATTTCCTGGGCTCCGCTCAATCTCAATAATCCATTCCTGCATCGGCAAAACGCGCCAACCATCCATGCCATCGGTGAGTTGCCTTAACAGAGTGGTGAGCAGGAGCGGTTCAGGATGCTGGAGATGGAACGCACGGCCTTGTGCTTCATCACTCCAGGCCAAAGCCGACACCGCATCAGCGACGTAATCAACAGGCACCACATCCAATTCCCAGGCCAAATCAGGCGAAGCAGCTAACGCCAAGCAGCCCTGCAGCAAGCGCTGCAGCAAGTCTCCCTGGTGCCAGGCACTTCCACAGGATGGACCTGCAATCAACGGGGGCCGGTAGATCGAAACAGGCAATCCGGCTGCTGAAGCCCGGCGCACCATCCGGTCCGTGACCCATTTGGTTTGGGAGTAGCCGAGCTGGATGCCTCGCCAATCCTCAAGCGGATCGTCTTCCAGAATCAACTGATCACGGCAGGCATCCGCTTCAAACACCGCCACGCTGGAAATCAAGGCGAAGCGTTTGGGTGAATCCGCAGCTGCTAATCGCAGAAGCTCGCGCGTTCCGCTCACATTGGTGGCCGCCAATTGGGCATAGCTCGCCATCTGACTCAACTGAGCACCGTTGTGGAGGATGCCGCCAATGCCCATGCCAAGTGCAGCAAACTGATCGGCATCCAAGCCCAACCGAAGCTGGGCCAGATCACCAAGAACCACCTCCAACCGCTCTTGCCAGGCCTGCTGCCAAAGCCCATAACGGCGCAGGTTCTGCTCCAATCGCTCCATGCCTTGCTGCTCAGAGGCTGCCCGCACCAAACAGCGCACCCGCAAATCCGGCCATTGGCGGAGTTGCCCCGCCAGGAGATAGGCGCCCAGGAAGCCACTCGCGCCAGTGAGCAGGACGCGTTCTCCAGGAGCCTCCACGGGGGGGACCTCCGGCAATGACCAACTCTCCTCCAGCTGAGCCTCTTGATTGAGGTCCAATCCTTCCGGTGCCGCTGCCGAGCCATCTGGCAACAAGCGCTCGAGAGCCATGCTGGCCAGGTCATCCAGGCAGGGGGCGTCGCTGAACGCAGCCAGATCGAGGCGCCAGCCCAAGGCTTGCTGCACTTCGGCAGCAAACTCTGCCGCCATCAACGAATCGAGCCCTAAATCAAACAGGCTGGCTTGTGCATCGAGCTGAGCTTCCGGTTCTTCCATCACTGCGGCCAGAAGTTGTTGAAGCGTCGACAGCAGCCATGGCCCGCGCTGATCCGCTGCCAAGGCCTGCAACTGAGCGCGAACCTGGGCTTCTGATCGGCCCGGAACGTCATGGATCAGGGACCGGAACCAAGCCGCCTGACGCGGCAAGGCCTGACCAGCGAGCCGCGGCCAATCGGCTGCCATCACCGTCACCACTCCGCTGCGACCTCGTTGCAGCAATGACTCCAGAGCCGACAACGCTTCGTCTTCAGCCAGTAAGTGCAGGCCTACGGATTCAAAGCGGCGCTCCAATCCTTCAGCCATGCCCGAGCCAGCCCAGGGCCCCCACTGAATCGCCAGCTGAACAGGACCTTCAGAGTCCGCATTGCGGCAGCTGGATTCAACAGCCCCATTAGCAGCGCCATAGACCAACTGGCCAGGTGAACCCAGTGCCGCGGCAATTGACGAAAACATCACCTGGAAGTCGAGGTGTTGAAAAGCTGCTGGCTGCAGCTTTTGAAGCTTGTCCAGTTGCTGCTGGGGGCCAAACTTGGCCTCAAACACCGCATTGAGACTGGTGAGTTCAATTTCACCAACGCGCTGATCTTTCAGCGCTCCAGCAGCATGAAAGACGCCCCGCAGTGGCAGGTCCTGAGGCAATTCAGTGAGTGCTTGAGGAAGATCGTCCCAGCAGAGCGCCTCAACCTGCACACCCTGAGAACGGAGGCGGTTCAACCAATCGGCCGTGTCCGAGCCTGGTGCTGGCAGACGTCGACCCACCAACAACAACGAGCGCGCACCCTGATCCAGCAACCAGGACTGCAGACGTTGCCCGATCCCTCCAAACGCGCCCACCACCAAATAAGTGCCGTCGGTGCGAATGGAACGAGGAGGGGCTTGGCTGGGCAGGGTGATCACCAACTTGCCCACATGCTTGCCCTGCGCCATACGCCGGAAGGCGTCCTTGCACTGCTCCACAGCAAAGGCTGAGACCGGCAAAGCCGGCAGGGCTTGGTCCTGGGCAGCCCTCAGCAACCGTAGCAATCGCTGCCTTAAGGGCTGTGGATCGCGAGCGGCCACTTCCAGCAGGTCAAAGCGGAAATAGCCCACATCAGGCCTTCGCTCGCGCACCTGCTGGTCGCTCCAGATCTCCAGCTTGCCAAGCTCCACAAAGCGCCCGCCAGAAGCAAGCGCCTGGAAACTGGCATCCACCCACTCACCTTTCAGGCTGTTCAGCACCACATCAACGCCGCGGCCTTCGGTGTGCCTGAGCACCTGTTCACCGAAATCCGTGGAGCGGGAATCGAAGACCGCTTCCACGCCTTGCTCCAACAATCCAGCCTGTTTGGCCTCACTGGCGGTGGCCAGGATGCGAGCACCGCAGCGCAAGGCCACCTGCACAGCTGCCTGCCCAACGCCACCGGCAGCCGCATGAATCAACACCGTTTCCCCAGCTTGAAGCCGGGCCAGCTGCTCGAGCCCATGCTCTGCCGTGAGATAGGCCGTTGAAAGGCTTGCCCCCAGCACGGGATCCAACTCTTCCGGCCAGGGCACGCAGAGGACGGCTCTGCAAGTTACGTGGCTTGCCAGGCTTCCCAGGGTGAGCGCAGCAAGCATCCGCTGGCCCACCAACGAGGAATCCACCCCGGGACCGACAGCGACCACCCGCCCGACGGCTTCGCCACCGAACGGCAATTGAGCATTGGCTCTCAACCCGAGGGATTGATTGTGACTTTGCAAAAGCCCCAAAGCGTTGAGAACATCGCGAAAGTTCAGCCCCGTGGCCTCCACTGCCAACTCCAGCTCTCCTGGCTGCAGACGCGCTAGCGGCAAGGGCGCCTTCAGCAGCCCCTCAAGTCGACCCGTTCCATCGGAGAGCATGCGAAAACGCTCTTGATCAATCGGCTGAAAACTGCGGGTTTCAATGCGATCAGGACCACACCAGCGGACCTCAGCATCACCGGCGGTAGCAGCCAAAAGCTGGTGCCACTCAGCGGATGACAGCCCTGCAGCCAGGGCAGAAGGGGACGCTGTGATCGTGCTGCAACGCCATGCGGAACAGTCCTGGGCCAGGGAACGCACTGCCGCCTGGACCGCCTTAGCAGCAGGTGTAGCCAAAGCAGGAATCCACAACAGCACCTGGCGCGGCTGAGTGAGAGGAAGCGCCTGGAGTTGTTGCACCAGCTCTGCGGTCACCGATTGTGGATCCGCCTGTAATTCCAGTTCAAAAGGCGTGATCGCCTGCTGCTCGCTCCATTCCCTAACGGCATCTGGCAATGACCCAATCGCGATCAGGCTGATGGGCTCAGCCGCTCTTGGGCTCCAGTCGCTGAGTGCATGAGCCGCAAGGGGTTGCCAGATCTCCTCCAGCAGTTGTGCGGCAGGTCTGGAAGGGTCCTCAGGCAGCATCAACTCCAGCAACGTTCGCGTCAGACGCCGGAACTGCAGGCCACGGATCGCACCGATCAGGTCCCCGGAGAGATCAAGAACATCCAAGTCAGCGGTCACATGCGCACGACTTCCGTCATCTCCCTGGCTGAGATCATCCTGACGAAGTTGTAAGCGACACCGCAGCTGGTCAGGCAATGGCCATCGCAACATCTGCATCTGCTCCACTCCCACAGGGAGTAGCAATTGGCCATCGGCGTGCGTTTGAGCCAGAACCGCAGCCACCAGTTGAAAACAACCATCGATCAGGCAGCGATCAGGCGCCGCCTCGGGACGATGCAGCAGTGCTTCGGCCACTGTGGCGTTCGCGTGCAAAGCAACAAGCGGCCGGTAGCAGCTGCCGTAATCCAGCCCAAGACTCTTCAGGGAGCGGTAGAAACTGGCAACATCAAGGCCAGCATCAGGGTCAGAGTCCAAAGCCTGCAGGGACTGAATGGGTTGCTCAGCAGCTGTTGTTAGCCGAAGCTGGCCGTGGAGCTGCCAGCTGCCGCCGTCTTCGGCCTGCGGGGAGCGGGCATGGAAGCTGAACGCATCACCGTTGCGTACAGCCTGCAGCTGTACCGAACCGGGGTTGAACCACAGCGGACGATCGAGATTGAGATCAGCACATTGAAGTGGCTGTTGTTGATCGTTCAACCAATCCAGGAGAAGGGCGAGATAACCCGCTGCCGCAAACAGGGGATAGCCGCACAACGCATGGTCAGGAAGGTCGCGAGCCTCAGCCGGATCCAACACGGTCTGCCAATGCTCTGACGTTCCTGGAAGGTCCAACTTCTGCAAAGCCAGACCTGACTGCTCAGCAGTGACACTGCTGGCAAAGCCGACGTGATCCAACCAAAGGCTCGCTTTGCCTTGGTCCCGACCCTGATCCCGTGGCGTCCACCAAAAACGTGAACGCAGAAAAGGATGACCTGGAGGCCGCAGCTGATGCCATGAGGCACCTTGATGCCATGCCAACCAATCCATCGAGGCTCCTTGAGCCAAAGCCTGGACAAGCTTCTGGAGCTGCTCAAAACCAACGGCACCCTCAGAAAGAGTCACCTGTTTCAGGTCTCTCAAAGTCTCTGGCAGTCCCCCAGGTCCACGCGCAGCAACGACACCGGTCCACGCCGCAGGCTCTTGCCCGCGCAACTGGCGGACCAGGTCTTGAACACTGCTCGCAATCACCCCCAGCGCATGGGGACATGGGGAGCGTCGCAGATGAATGCTGGCGCAGAGGTCCTGCAAGCTGACCGCTGCATGAGCCTGAAGCCAATCCGCTGTTTGTGTACGAAGCAAATCAAGAGCTTCCTCGTTACGCGCGCTTAACCAGAGCAGATGCCATGAAGGCTCTGATAACAGCGTTGACGTGGGTTGAGAAAGCTCAAGAGGTGCACTGCTTAGAACCGCATGAGCATTGGTGCCACCGAATCCAAACGAGCTGACACTGACCACCAGCTCCTGCTCAGGTTTTGGGAAAGGTTGCAGCGTTGTCGAAACCTTTAAGCCCAGAGCAGGCAGATCCACACTGGGATTGGGTTGCGAATAATGGAGGCTGGCAGGCACCATGCGCTGCCTGAGACACAACACAGCTTTGATGAAACCCGTAATGCCTGCAGCGGTTTCCGAATGACCCACATTGGTTTTCACCGAGCCCAGCAAACAGGGGTCATTGCTTAGCCGCCCCTGACCCAGCACCGCTCCAAGGGCCCTGAGTTCAATGGGGTCCCCTTGGCGTGTGCCGGTGCCATGGGCTTCAACCAATTGCGCTGAAGCCGGGGACAAGCCAGAGCCTTCATAGGCGGCTTGCACACAAGCGATCTGAGCTTTTTGGCTAGGCGCAGCCAGGCCTTGGCTACGCCCATCGGAATTCACAGCTGTGCCACGAATCACAGCTTCAATCGGATCTCCATCGCGCATCGCCGCCGCTAAGGGCTTGAGCAACACAGCCCCCGCGCCTTCGGAACGCACATAACCATCAGCAGCAGCATCAAAGCTGCGGCAACGCCCCTCGGGCGACAGCAAACCGGCTTTGCAGAAACTCATCTGAATGCCTGGGTGAATCAGAGCTTGAACGCCACCCGCAAAGGCCAACTCCGACTCACCCCGCCTCAAGCTCTCGCAGGCCAAATGCAACGCCACCAAAGACGAGGAACAAGCCGTATCAACGGTGAAACTGGGCCCTTTGAGGTCAAACGCATAGGAAATGCGGTTGGCCGCGATGCAACCGGTGTTGCCGGTGAGGATGAAGGGTTCGTTATCAGGTGTGAGGTATTGATTTTCCGAAGCCCAGAGCAAGGCGCTGTAATCAGCGCTGGAAATGCCCATGAACACCCCCACTGAGCGTCCACGTAACTGCTCCAGGGGCTGGGCACCCGCCTCCATCGCCCTCCAGCACACTTCAAGCAACATGCGCTGCTGAGGATCCATGCATTGGGCTTCCCTGCCACTGATGCCAAACAACGCTGGATCAAACTGATCAATCCCATCCACCAACCCTGCTCGGCGCACATGCTGGTGCAGCGGCGTGCGCGGATCGGGATCATGGTGACGCTGGAGATCCCATCGATCTACGGGAATCTCGTCAATCCCCTCACGACCTTCCGCCAGCAGTTGCCAGAACTGTTCAGGACTCTCGACCCCGCCAGGGAGTCTGCAACCCATCCCCAAAACGGCAATGGGCTCTTGCGTTGGTGAAACCGGACGGATCTGCTGATTCATGCGCCCGGGACTTGCTGTCCGTTCAGGCGCATGGGATAAACACCCTCACGGAAACCATTCAGTGGGTCGAGCCAGCGAGGCCAGAACCGTGACGGTTCTTCGACATTTTCAATGCGGCAAGCGATCCAATTAACCAGCAAGAACTGAAGAACCAAAGCTGTTGGACCTGATTGGATCACAAACCATTCAAAACCAACACAGCCCCGGCCCGGAAGCCCACTCTTGAGGCACTTTCCGTAGCCGAACCTGCATCAACTCAAGGACCGGCAGCACTAACAGACGGGCTGGTAACCAAAGCGAGGCGTCTGGCGCATAAGCCACCGACGATCACCCACCCCAGAGCTCCAATGGCGATGGCCATCACACGACCCTGATCCGTTCCCAGCGTCTCCAGCAACCAAGACGGCCACACCGGCCAACCCAGTGCTGGCCGCAAGCCACGGTCAACGAGCAGGGGCACAGCCAGAAATGCACAGAACCGGGTGGCCCACTCGCACCCATACCGCAGTGAGAAGTAGCGAGGCAGTGACTCCCGAGGAGCCAGGGTCACCCAGGCTTGGTGAAGAGCTGCCATCACAACGGGCAAAGCAGCACTGAAGACCAGGACGGCTCCAAACCAAAACGCGGTTCGATGCGCAAAGGCTTGCAAGCCAGCGCCCATCAAAATCAATGCCTGAACCACGAGGGCCCAAGGCAAGACGGTTCGCCAGCGCATTCCCAGCAGCCATCGCCAGCATGCGAACCCAGTCAAATATCCCAAGGCTCCTGTGATGAGAACCCAACCCATCCACTCAGGCGAATAGGCCAGTGACACCCAGGCAGGAAAAAGCACTTCGAGGGATGCATAGACAAAGGCCGTCAGCGCCGTCAAAACAAGAGCTGATCGCGCTTGCAACGAGCGCTGCCAGAGCGCCAACAATCGGTGCAACGTGCCAGCAGCAATGAACTGATCAGGCGCCGCTGCAGTCACCGGATCAAGGCGCCGGGCGTCCCGCGACCAAGGCGCCACAACAACGCTCAACAGGGCCAACACAAAACTGATGCCATCGACCAGCAAGACTCCACCCAGGCCCTGACTGGCCACAAGCCAGCTGCCAAGGAAAGGAGCCATGGTGATCACCAAACCATCCACCGTGGCGAACAATCCATTGGCACGCTGTAAGCGCTCTTGATCGGAAATCAACAGCGGAATCAGGCTGGAAAGACGCACCACCAGAAGGGCTTCAGCCACAGCAGCCAAGGCTTGAATCGCTAGAACTCCGAGCAAAGGGGGTGGAGCATCCCCTGAAGAGAGGAGCAACAAAAAAGCCAACAAAGCCGTGCACACAGCACCCGTCGCATGGCAGAGCACCATCAATCGACCAGGACGCCAAGCCGAAAAAACACGCAAAAACAGTGGCAACGCGAGCAAGCGTGCCGCCTGCACCACCATCGCCACCAAGCCAAAGTCAAGGAGTTGGCCCGACTGGGCAAACAACCAAAGCCCGATTCCATAGAGGCTTGTCTGAGTTCCCAGATTGGAAATCAGCTGGCCGCCCCAGAGGTAGCGAAACAGGCGGCTGGATCTTTTAGCCACTGGAAAGATCTAGCAACAATGAGAGAAGCAACGAAGAAGACTGAACCCACATCAGGCCAGTGCCTGCGGACCATCAAAAAGAAGCTGACGAATCGCCAAACGATCAACGCTGAGTCGGTAACGCTGCATGCGTGCCTTCAACTGTTGGTACTGGTGCGGCTGCTCAAGCCATGCCCCACACAGCGCCACAAGATCTTTGGGCTGACGGATACAACGATCGATCTTGCGAGCCTTAAAATAGCGGCGAGCCAATAATTCCTGAGGCATCGTTGTTCCAAAGCCATTGAAAATGAGCACACAACCAGTGGCCAGAGCTTCAGTGGATGTTCGTGCCCCTGGCCGCGCCACCATGGCCCAGGCTGTTCGATAGAGCCGCGCCATCGCTGCTGGGCCTTGAAAAGCCAACGGCTCAACGGTCAGCTGTGGATGCTGCACCGCCCAGTCCTGCACCTGCCGAAATGCAGCCTGACGACGACCACAGAGGGCGCTAACTCTGATCCTCCCCGCCAAGGGCAGCAACGTCTCCAGCAAACGAATGTGGTTGTTGGCACCATTGGCCCCAGCTCCCAGCACCAGGAGTGGCAGCTGCTCGACGTCACTCTCCGGAATCTCTCGCTCCAGCTCCTCCTCAAACGCGGGATCGAACAACGGACCAAGCGCCGGAGAAGGCAAGGAGCGGTAGCCACGTCGGCGAACGTCATCGCTGACTTCCTGAGAGAGGGTCCAGAACGCCTCAGCCCGACGCGTTAGCCAGTTGCGACTGAAGCCAAAGCCACCCTCCAACTCCGTGCAACAAGTGATGCAGCGCAGACCTGGAAGAACCCTCCGAGCCAGATCGAAATGGCCGCGGTTGATATGGGGGTGCGTAGAGATCAACAGATCCGGCTGCAGTCGCCGCAGTAAACGGATCACATAAAAACGTCCGGCGAGCAGCGTTCCTGGCTTGGTGACGTCTTCCCACTCCACAACCCGCCAATAGATCTGATGCATCCAGGGCCCATGGCGCTGAATCCAGTTGTAGAGAGCAACTCCCGCACGAGTAAAAACGCTGGCATTTTCCAGCACGTGCTCAACCCACACCTCACCGGTTGGATCCCAGCGCTTGATCCAGGCCTGCAGGGCGTAGGCGGCGGCGTCATGGGCTGTGCCGCCACTGGACGTGAAAATCAAGACCCGCATCAAGCAAGGTTCTCACGCCTGTTACGCCTAATCCAAGAGCGGAAACTACCAAAATCCGCGATCAAGGAGCAGCAAAAGCCCGATCGATCCTTGGCCAATAGATTTGACCGATTGATAAGCACGATCCATGGCGCGGCTGCTGGTCACAGGCGGGGCTGGCTTCATCGGCAGCCATACCTGTCTGGTTCTGCTGAAGTCAGGTCATGACCTGATCGTTCTGGATGACTACAGCAACAGTTCTCCGATAGCCCTTGAGAGGGTTTGTGCACTCGACCAGCTCGATCACAACGCATCCAAGACGCGTTTAAAGGTCTGGCAAGGGGACATTCGCGATCCGCTGTGCCTCGAAGCCCTTTTTTCTCAAGCCAAATCAGAGGGCGCTCCCGTTGAGGCTGTCATTCATTTCGCCGGGCTGAAAGCCGTTGGTGAATCGGTGCGTGAACCGCTGCGTTATTGGGACGTGAATCTGACTGGCAGCCAATGTCTGCTGGCTGCCATGAGCGTCCATCACTGCCGCACCTTGGTGTTCAGCAGCAGCGCCACGCTCTACGGCTACCCAAAAGACATCCCGATCCCAGAATCAGCGCCCATTCAGCCGATCAACCCCTACGGCCACTCCAAAGCAGCGGTTGAACAGCTCTTACACGATCTGGCCGCCAGTGCTCCCAACCAATGGCGCATTGCCTGCCTGCGTTATTTCAATCCCGTAGGAGCGCACCCCAGCGGCAAGATCGGAGAAGATCCGCTGGGTACTCCCAACAACCTGTTCCCCTTCGTGAGTCAGGTGGCCGTGGGCAGGCGCAAATCTCTCCAGGTGTTCGGAGGCGACTGGCCCACCAGCGATGGCACCGGTGTTCGTGATTACATCCACGTGATGGATCTGGCGGAAGGCCACCGAGCTGCTCTCGACTGCATGCTCGCTGAACCAGCACAACTGCTCACCCTCAATCTGGGCAGTGGCCAGGGTGCCTCGGTGCTGGAGGTGGTGCGTGCCTTTGAACGCGCTAGCGGTCGCCCAGTGCCCTACGACGTGGTGGCCCGTCGCGATGGAGATGCAGCCATCACGGTTGCCGATCCCGCAAAGGCTTTTCAACGGCTTGGTTGGCAAACAAAGCGAGGCCTTGATGAGATCTGCCGTGACGGCTGGGCCTGGCAGTCGGCCAATCCATCGGGCTACAGCGATCAAGAATGAGCGGTCTTGTGCTGGCTGGTGGCGGGCACAGTCACGCACTGGTCTTGCGACGCTGGGCCATGAAGCCAAGCAAGCGCCCCAATCAACTGATCACGCTGGTGAGCCGCACGAGCACCGCTTTGTATTCAGGCATGGTGCCTGGGCTGATTGCAGGGGTCTATCAACGCGACCAGGCGGCAGTTGACCTGCGCGACCTGGCCGATCAGGCCGGCGTGGCGCTGGTGGTGGCCGAGATCACCGGTCTGGACCTTCAAAACCAGCAACTGCAACTGGATCAACGCCCAGCACTGCCCTACGAGCACCTCAGCCTCAACCTGGGCGCCGTGACGTCAAGCAGCCCAGCGCCAACTCCAGGACTAGTGCCGATCAAACCGCTGGAACCAGCACTGGCCTTTCTGGCCGACCAAGACGAACAGATGAGCAAACCGGCTGTTGCAAACTCGCCGTTTCAGGTGATCGGCAGCGGCCTGGCCGCAGTGGAGACAGTCTTTGCACTTAGGCAGCGCTGGCCCAGGCGACCTCTCGTGCTGCGCATCCACACGGCACAGCTGAAACCAACACTGAAACGGGCCCTGAAAGAGGCATCCATCCAGCTCACTGAAACACGCAACCTCGATCAAACCAATCAGCTTGAAACCGCTGCAGGGCTGCTTTGCACCGGCAGCCGAGCACCCCAATGGCTGGCAGAGAGCGGGCTTCCCTGCTGCCCCAACAGCGGTCGGGTCCACACCGAAGCCAGCCTCCAGGCGATTGGACAGCCAAAGCTCTTCGCCGCAGGCGACTGCGCTGTGATCGATGCGCAGCCCCGCGCGCCATCAGGAGTCTGGGCCGTGCGGGCCGCCGCGCCATTGGTCCGCAACCTGGAAGCAGCTTGCGAAGGTCGACCTTTACGACGCTGGCGCCCCCAACGCCAGGCGCTGCAACTGCTGGGCGGGTTCAACAATGGGCACCCCACAGCCTGGGCACTCCGAGGATCAAGCCTGGTTGGCCCTCATCCCCTGCTCTGGCTCTGGAAAAGAGCGATTGATGCGCGGTTCATGGCGATGTTTCAGCGCAGCGGATCCATGGAGAGCGCCGAAGCCATGGCCTGCAGGGGCTGCGCCGCCAAGCTTCCTGCTGGCCCCCTGGAGGGTGCTCTGCAGCAAGCCGGCATCGCAGCGCTGGGAACAGATCCTGAAGATGCTGCAGTGCTGCCATTACGTCCCGCTGCGGGCAGCGCTCCAGTACTGCAAAGCGTGGATGGTTTTCCAGCCGTGGTCAGTGACCCCTGGCTGAATGGACGACTCACGGCCCTACATGCCTGCTCCGACCTCTGGGCCTGCGGCGCGCAGGTGCTGGCTGCCCAAGCCGTGGTCACGCTGCCCCAAACAAGCGAACCAATCCAAGAGACCCTGCTAGCCCAGACGCTGGCAGGGATTCGCTCCGCCCTTGATCCTCAGGGCGCCCAGCTGATCGGTGGTCACACTTTGGAGGCACGCGATGGCCTCGCCCAACCGCCGCTGAGCCGAGCGGTGCAGGTGGTGCTGAGCGTCAGCGGACAACCCGAATCGACGGTCTGGCCCAAAGCGGGACTTCAAGATGGAGACCGACTGCTGCTGAGCAGGCCGCTGGGGACAGGAGTGCTATTCGCCGCGGCCATGGCAGGTGCAACTCCAGCTCCAGATTTGGATTTAGCCCTCCAACAAATGGGCACGAGCCAGCACTGTTTGCTGGAAGAGCTTCTGGATCTGCAAGCCAAGCATCTAAATGCCATCCATGCAGCGACAGACATCACCGGCTTCGGGCTGCTGGGGCATCTAGGCGAAATGCTGCGCAATCCGACGCTGAAAGTAGTGCTCAACGGCCCCAAGATCCCAGCGTTCCCAGGAGCTCTCTCACTACTGGCCAAGGGCTACGCAAGCAGCCTGGCCCCCGCCAACCGACGCGCCTGGAGCTTGCTGGACAACGAATCCGTGGATCTGCACCTGGACGGCATAGATCCAACCAGCAAGCAGCATCAAGCCCTGCTTCAACTGCTGGTGGATCCCCAGACCTGCGGGCCTCTCTTAATCAGCGTTCAGGCCGACATCGCCCAACAGCTGACGTCTCAACCCAACACCGCCTGGACAGACATCGGCAGCGTGCAAAAGCGCTGATTCAGACCGGCATCAGCTCTCGAGAGCTTCAATCGGCGCCAGACGCGGATCGAGGATCTTGGGCCCCATCCCTTTGAATTTCACCGCAATCGAGACCTTCTCGCCACTCCCGAAGGTGTGCGTGACTTCGCCTTCCCCGAAGCTGCTGTGCATCACCCAATCGCCCACACTCCAGCTTTTGCCGGGTGCTGGTCCCGCCTGACGACGACGCACGGCGTTGGCCGGGGCACTGCTGCTGCTGGGCTTGTCGCGATCGACGCGGGTGAGCCGATCCAAACGCTGTTCACGGCGGATTGCAGCTCCGCCAGACCGAGGAATTTCACCCTGGACCAAAGTTTCCGGCAGCTCGGACAGAAACACACTGGGCACCGCAGGTTCACGCATCCCGCCCCAGAGACGCCGCTCGCTGGCATGGGACAGGAACAGCCGTTCCTTGGCTCGAGTGAGACCCACATAGCAAAGGCGTCGTTCCTCTTCCAAGGAGGCGGGATCATCCAGCGATCGATAGCTGGGGAAAAGTCCCTGCTCCATCCCCACCAGGCACACCACAGGAAACTCCAAGCCCTTGCTGCTGTGCAGGGTCATCAACGTGACCCGATCAGCTGCCGTGTCTTTGCTGTCGGCATCGCTGGCCAGGGCAGCCGAAGCGAGGAAGCCTTCGAGATCGCCTTCATCGTTCTCTTCCTGGTACTGCAAACCGGCATTGACCAGCTCCTGCAGGTTGCGCCGCCGTTCTTCGGCTTCATCGGTGGCCTCAGTGATCAGCTCGCTCACATAGCCGCTCTGCTCCATCACCTGCTGAATCAGTTCAGAGGGCGCCGTGTTGTGAACGCGCTCGCGCAGACCGTTGATCAGTTCGCAGAACTGCAATAGCCCTTTAGCAGAACGGCCTCCCAAGGAGCGCACCGCTTCAGGGTCACTCACCACATCCCAGAGCGGGATTCCCAGTTGGTTGGCCGCGTCCGTGAGCCGCTGAATCGTTGTTTTACCAATGCCCCGCTTGGGCACATTGATCACCCGCAGCAGGCTGACGGTGTCAGCCGGGTTGATCATCAGGCGCAGATAGCCCAGCACATCCTTGATCTCACGCCTGTCGTAAAAGCGCAGACCACCCACCACCACGTAGGGGATCCGCCAGCGCACCAGCGATTCCTCCAGTGCTCGCGACTGGGCGTTGGTGCGATACAGACAGGCCATGTCACCCCAGCTCAGCTCAGGGTTGGCAGCTTCCATCATGCGCAGCCGATGCACCACGGCCTCGGCCTCTGCAATCTCGTCATCACAGCGGGTGAGCGAGATCAGTTCGCCCTCACCTCGGGTGGGACGCAACACCTTGTCGATGCGCTCGCTGTTATTGGCGATCAAAGCGTTCGCCGCCTCCAGAATCGTGGCGGTGGAGCGGTAGTTCTCCTCCAGCTTCACCATCGTGCGGGTGGCGTCGTCCGGGGCCTGGTCGCCGAAGTCGTCCTGAAAGCCCATCAGGATCGTGAAGTCGGCAGCGCGGAAGCTGTAGATGCTCTGGTCGGCATCTCCCACCACAAACACCGACCGCCCCGACCAGTTGTCGTAACCCTGGGGATCCTTACCGTCGGTCACCAGCAGCTTGATCAGGTCGTACTGGGTGCGGTTGGTGTCCTGATATTCATCCACCAGCACGTGTGCAAAGCGGCGATGCCAGTAGCTGCGCACCTGCTCGTTCTGCTGCAGCAGCTGAACAGGAAGCAGCAGCAGGTCATCGAAGTCGAGAGCGTTATTGGCAGCCAGCGCCTTGCGGTAGCGGCGGTAGACATCCGCTGCAAGCTTGCCCCGCTGCCCTTCGGAATTGGCCTCCATCTGATCCGGCAGCCAGCCCTGGTTTTTGGCATTGCTGATCGCCCAGCGCACCTTTTTGGGCTCGAAGCGCTTGGGATCAAGCTGCAGCTCCTGGGTCACGATCTCCTTGACAAGGCTCTGAGCATCAGCCTCGTCGTAGATCGAGAACTGCTTGGTCCAGGTGAGCCCCTCCTTGTCTTTGAACTTGTCGATGTCGTAGCGCAGCATGCGCGCGAACAAGGCATGGAAGGTGCCGATCCAAAGCTCCTTAGTGACCTCGCGGTAAATGCACGTACGCAGCTGACGCTGCTCCACCGGCGGCAGAGTGCTCCAGGGCTGCCCGAACTGACTCTGCGCCAGACGCTGAGCCAGCAACAGCTCCAGCCGCTCCTTCATCTCCCGGGCCGCCTTATTGGTGAAGGTCACCGCAAGGATCTGGGATGGATCGGCTCCGTGTTCACCGATCAGATGGGCAATGCGATGCGTTAGTGCCCGGGTCTTGCCACTGCCGGCTCCTGCCACCACCAACAGAGGGCCTTCGTGATGATCCACTGCCCGGCGCTGGGCGTCGTTGAGACCGGCAAGAAAACTCATGAGCTGATGGTACGGAAGTTCTCCTGCTTCGAGGCGTTCGGAGTCACCCAGGCGATGGCAAGCAAGTAGCCGCTGATCATCTGCTGCAGCGAAGTTTTGAGCAGCGTGGACTCCACTAAGGAGGAAGCCAAAATGAACAAAGCACAGGCCAGGCCAGTCCTGCAGAGCGATCCGGCCTCACCTGCGAGGCCCAAAAACAGACGCTGAAAGACCAATCCCAGGGCGATCAGCATCATGACCAAGGTCGCTAGACCCTGGTCTGCCAGCGCATGCAGGAACACATTGTGAGCATGCGGAATTCCCTCGGTTCGACCGGGAAGAAACACCCTGCTTGCACAGTGGTCGGAGACCCGGTCGTAGCCCTGTCCCAGCAAAAACTCGGGCAGCGATCGGAGGGAGCGGCTCACAAAACACTGGGCCACCTGTGCGCGGCCAACGTCGCTGACCTCCTCAGCGACGAATGGACTGCCAGGCCAATACAGAGCCAGGTTGAACAGCACAGCAAGGATCAACACCGTTGCTGCCAGTGACTTGGAGCGCCTGGCCACCCACTGACGATTTCGCCAGCACAGTTCGGTCACGATCAACGCTGCAATGGGAAACAGAACTGCTGCGCGCGATGCCGCCCCCAAAGCCAGAACAAAACTGAGCACCCCCACGACCGCAGCCAGACGAGACAGCCAGGGGCGCACTTCGGCACGAGACAGTCCATACCCAACCAAGGCGAAAAGCCCGAAGAGATATCCAGAGCGATTAATGGTGATCTTCTGAATGCGAACCGCTTCCTGTGGCAGAACATCACGCACAACAGACCAGGGGATGGCGTCGAGGTTGCTGTTGTATCGATCAAATTCAACAAAGAACAACGCAACGACCACCGTGGCCAGAACCAACCAAAGGCCTCCTCTCCATTGCTCTTTTGACTGCTGCAGACCCGCTGCGAAGGCCAGCAACACCAGGATGAGATCGGTGGGGGCCGAGCCGCTGATCGGATGAACAACAGCACTGAGGCTGACAACGAGTACGCCGACCAATACGCCATACAACGGTTGCGCAGGCAGCCAACGCAGAAATTTGAGACCACACCAGATCGCCAGGATCCAGATCATTCCGGCAGGATTCCCGCTGCGTTCCCAGACAAGGCCCAAGAGCGAGAGAGGAAGCAACAGGTCCAGCCAGGGAGAGGCCAGACGGTCGGTCAGTCCTGGCAAGAGAGACGGGTCTTGTGGCCCTTCAGATTGCCAGACCTGGGAAGCAGAAGTCTTCAAGACAAAGAGGCTGTCATCGCAGGGGCAGGGTCGGTCTTGGCATGGTCAATGGGCCTCTGAATCGACGGGTGCCTCCAGCAAGCACTGCTGCACGTGGGCATAGGGGGCGACATCAAGCTCTTGGATCTCGGCCACTGCGCAGACGTAGCCAGCCGAGTGAGCCCTGGCTCGCAAATCCTCCAACCGCGGCCACACAGCCTCGGCAGAACCGCTGTCTGCCAGCCAGAGATGGTCTGGTAAAGCCTCAGAGGCCAGCAATTGATCCAGATCTGAAGCCCCACCCCAGGAGCGCGCTGGCTGGGCCATCCGACCAGCCGCCACCTCCATGCGGTCACTGAGGTTGAACAGACGCTCTCGCCGGGAAAAGCGAAGGGGCTCTGCGGCCAAAGCACGGCTGACCAACTGAAACTGGTCTGCTCCCCGAGCACTGTGGCCACCCACCATCGGATCTAAATCGCGGAAGCTGTGCCACCACCAACTGATCACGAGCGCCGCAGCAGTGAGGGCCACCAACCAACGACCCAGCTGTGTCAACGGCAAAAGCGCCAGCCGCACCGACAACCAGGGAATCATGGCAGGGAGCAGCACAACGAAATAGCGACTGAACACCAGCGGCTTCCAAAACGAGATCGTCACCACACCGACCACCATCAGCAAGCTGGGGCCAAGACCGCTGTCGTCTGTCAAAGCGAGCGGGGAACGTGCAGAGGCCCTGCGCTCAGCCCTGCCTGCGTTCAAACCACTGCTCGCAATGGCAGCAGCCACAAGCAGCAACACGCCCAGCTTTGGCAGAGGCCAAAGGCCCAGAGCCCGGGCCAGGGTGTCCTCCAGCAGAGCGAAATCGGGCCGACCGATCCAGGCACCTGTGCCACTGCGCAGGAGATAGGCCGAGGCATACGCCATCCAAAGCAAAGCGGGGAGAAGCCCAGCGGCAGCAATTAAAGAGACGCGCCGGCCTCGCCAGCCATCCCAGACAGCGGTGGCAGCAAACAAGAAAAGTCCGTAGTAGTGCGTGAGTGCCGCCAACATGACGCTGAGGCCATAACCCAGCCACTGATGGCTCCGGCGCCACCACCAGGCCAAAGCCACCAACAGCACCAAAAGGGCATAGCCCTTGCCCTCAATCGAAAAGCGCACGGGGTAGGGCGAGCAAAAAGCCATCAGAGCGGCGGCGGCCACTGCAAGCCGCGGCCTAGCTAACGCAAGCTGGCTGGCAAGAGCTCGAGCCTGGGCGGTGATGAGAAGGCCCCCCGCCAGGTAAGCCAGCCAGGACAGCAGACGCAGCGTGACCGCAGAGGCGGGCAGCAGCTGGCCCCAGATCCACACCAATGAGTAATAAAAAGGCGGATGGGTATCGAGCCGCAACATCGCCAGCAGGGCGTTGTAACTGGGCTGAAAACTCTTGCCCACGGTGTAGAGCTCATCGCTCCAGAGATCTGTGGCATCGATCAGGGCCAAAGCCCGAAGGGCAAACGCACTGCAGACGAACACCACCACAGCCATGACCCAACGGCTTCGCCAGGCCGCCATCTCGCCGCTCATCGCATCGTCTCCAGGCGTTGCAGCCGAGATCGGCGCAACGCCTCCCCGAGCTGGGGGCCGGGTTGGAGTCCTGCAGCGATCAACTCACGCGCCGTCTGCGCTGGTTGCACATGACGCCAACGCCCCCACCATCGCAACAACGGCCTCCAGCAGGGACTCATCAAGGCCACCTCCAGCGCCACCACCTCGGCACTCCAGGGCCTGACTTCCAAGGCCTCGCTCCAACGGGCTGCAGACCAGCCATGCCAGGGAGAAGGCAACACCTGCTCGGCCAACCAGGCTTGAAAAGCCAGGTGTTGATCGATCCAGCGCTGCTGCTGCAATGGCAATTGCAGTCGCTGGGCCAGAGCCAAGGGGGCAGCGGAGGCCGCCACCAGGGCACAAATCAGGGGCACGCCCAACCGCTCGGCCCACCGCAGACGAAGCACAAGCAATCGGTCGTTCTGGAGCTTTCGGTCAAGCAGGGGCAGAGCACCCCAGTCCTTTAAGTGACTGATGGCTTGCTGCCAGGGCTCCTGATCAAACAACAACTCCAGCTCCATTCGTAAGCGGGTGCCCAGGGCGGGGGGCACCCCATCCAGCGCATCACCTGGGCGCCAATGCCACGGCCAAGCCGCCACGGTGACTTGGACCTGTCGCAGGGCCTGGAGCCCAAGGCCAAACCCAAGCCGGGCGGCATAACGCGCCCCCCGCACCACGCGGGTGGGATCGTCCTGCACACTTCCCTCGTGCAGGAAGTTCAGCTGACGGGCAGCGAGATCGCTCTGACCCCCGTGAAGATCCAGAAGCTCTTGCTCAGTGCCTTCACCACCCAGCACCAGCGCCATGGCATTGACCGTGAAGTCGCGCCTCGCCAGATCGTTGATGAGCAGACCTGGCTCCACCACAGGATTGAAGCCAGGCGCGGGGTAAAGCTCCTGGCGAGACTGCGCCAGGTCCAGCAGCACACCATCGAGCACCATCTCCACCGTGCCGAAACTGCCATGCACCCGCAGCTCCGGGACCCGCTCAGCACCAAGCCGTTGGCGTAACCCGTTGGCCAGGGCTTCGGTGCTGCCCTCGACCACAAAATCCAGATCCGGGAGGTCACGCCAGGCAGCCCGGTGGCTGTGATGAAGAAGGGCATCGCGCACTGCACCACCGACCAGAGCCAGCCGCAAACAACCCTGCAGACGCGCCTGCTCCCGCAACGCCACCAGCACACTCTCAGGAACACCAGGCAGGTCCACAGACAGCTGATCAGCCATGGGATGCCTCCATGCTGCCGTCTGCCACCGGTTGATCACAGAGTTGGCGCAATTGCAAGGCCAACTGCTCGAACTGAGCGCGTTGGAGATAGGCCTGCCGGAGTGGGGAACCGCCACCTGCCGACAACACAGCATCCGCCTGAGCAATTTGTAAGCAGTGTTGAATCTGCAGGCACCACTGAGTGGCCGATGCCGACAAGGGCAGATGCCAGACGCCCTCCACACCAGATTGAAAGTCGGCCGCAAACCCTGTGGGAACCGACAGCATCAAGCAACCACTGGCCAGTGCTTCTAGAAACGACACTGGCCCACCCTCCTGCGCCGACACCGAGCAAACCAGCCGGGCCTGGCGGTAGATCGCCCCAGAAGCTCCATGCGGCAGATCCATCAGTTCAACAGCTGAGGGGAGGGGATACTCACAGGCCTGCCAACCGCTACCCAGAAGCACCACCCGAAGACCCTGCTGATGCAGCAATCCCACCAACTCGCACAGCAGGGCAAAACGCTTGCGCTCGTGATAACCGGTGTTGGTCTTGGGCACATAACGCCCCACCAACAACACCTCGAATGGACGCTGGTCCAGAGGTGGGCCAGGAAAAAACTGACCTGGGTTGTAGCCCGCAGGGAAGCGGTGCAACCGCTTTGGCTCCACCCCCGCGATGCGCAGTAAAGCCTCTTCCTGACCATTCAGCGCCAGTACGGCATGCAGCCTGTTGAGATCAGGCAGCGCCACTCCGATGCGGACATGACTGAGGTAAAGGATCACTCGCTCCGCCGGAATCCCATCGCGCAACAAACGCTGCAGATGGCCCTGGAACATCACCACCACCAAGGCATTGGCCCCCTCCATCGCTTCAGCAAGGCTGTCGCGATCGGACGCCACATGCAATTCGGGGGCATGGTCTACACCCCAGACTGATGTCGCGATGAGATCCCGCCAGAGGAACTCGAGGATCCAGCCCTGGGAACCCTCGGTGAGATAGGCGATCAGACGGTGAGGCCCCTGCGCCGAACAACGCACCGGTGGCGGCCAACGCTTTGGGGCCGGAAGCCCAAGACCGAAACGGAACCAAGCGCGAACTCCCATTCAGCTGCAGGCCTGCTCCTTCCAATGGGTGCTGGAGCGCTTCATAAGCGAGATCGTTGCCGGCGTCATCAACCAAACGCTTACCACTGAACAGCGACCAGCGAAATATCGAACTATCCATGTGCCGCAGCAGCGCATTGTCATGGCAAACCTGATCCGGAGCCTGTTCAGCGCACATTTGCTCCATCGCTTAGCCATCACAGTGGCTGGCCGATTCAGGCGCTGCGCAATCACACCCCTCAGAGGCCCAGGCAGGGCCTGAAACAAGGAACATCCCGCTGGAGTCACAACGGCACTGCTGTGCCGGTGACCAGCAAAAGGCCAAGAGCAGCACGAGGGCTCAGAATTGATTCACGCAAACGCCATCTGATTTGTCTGCACTCACCCGCTGCCTGCAGGAGGAAGCAGCTGCCATCGCTGCCGCGGCTGACCGTCTCAGTGCCGATCAGGTGGAAGGGGCCTTAGCTCTGCTGGAACGCTGCGCAGACCTCAAGGCCAAGCTCGTGATCACTGGAGTGGGTAAAAGCGGCATCGTGGCCCGCAAGATCGCCGCGACCTTCTCCTCCATCGGCCTCATGGCCCTTTACCTCAATCCCCTTGATGCCTTGCACGGGGATCTCGGTGTTGTGGCCCCCGATGACGTTTGCCTATTGCTCTCCAACAGCGGTGAAACCAGCGAGCTCTTGCAGGTGCTCCCCCACCTCAGACGGCGAGGCACAGCACGCATTGCCCTGGTGGGGCGGGCAGCATCATCCCTGGCCCAAGGCAGCGATGTTGTGCTGGAAGCCTCAGTCGATCGCGAAGCGTGCCCACTCAATCTCGCCCCCACAGCAAGCACAGCCGTGGCCATGGCCATTGGGGATGCCCTGGCAGCGGTGTGGATGGAGAGACGGGGCATCTCTCCTGCCGATTTCGCCATCAATCACCCAGCCGGCTCACTGGGCAAACAACTCACCATGACCGTGGCCGATCTGATGGTGCCTGCCGAGCAGCTACCAGCCCTCGACCCAGGCACTCCTATGCCTGAGGTCATCAGCCGACTCACTCAGGGAGCAATCGGTAGTGGCTGGGTGGAAGATCCCAACCATGCAGGACAGTTGATCGGGCTCATCACTGACGGTGATCTGCGACGGGCACTGCGAGACCACAGCAGTGACACCTGGTCGAAGCTGAGAGCCAGCGATCTGATGACGGCCGATCCCATCACCGTGACAGCAGAGCTCATGGCTGTGGACGCCATCCAACGCATGGAACACAACCGGCGCAAACCCATTTCCGTGCTGCCTGTGGTGAATGCTGCCGGAGAACTGGAAGGCCTGCTGCGGCTCCATGACTTGGTCCAGGCAGGGCTGACGTGATGCTGCAGCTCGAGGAGCACCACGGGCCAACCAACCAGTGAATCCACAACAAAGCAAACCCAATCCAGCTCAAAAACCACGAATCGACTCGCTCGACGTGATGCGTGGCTTCAGCATGTTTTGGCTGATCGGTGGTGCAGCACTGATCAAAGAAATCGCCGTCCACAACCCATCAGCCCTAGGCATGGCTGTGCAAATGAGACACGCCGGATGGCAAGGGTTGAGATTTTATGACCTCATCTTTCCCCTCTTCATCTTCACCTCAGGCGCGACAATACCGTTCTCGATCGCCCGACTCAAAGACAAGAAAATACCCAATTTTCAGATTGCTGGAATTGCCCTGAAGCGCACAATAATTCTCATGATCATTGGCGTCATCTACAACGAATGGCACGGACACCAATTTTTAAATCCAAGGCTTTGCAGTGTTTTAGGTCAAATTGGTGCCAGCTATTTTATTTGCACCTGCATCTACATTGCCAACCGCAGGAGCAAGGGGCTTCTGGCATCAATCGGCGCGATCTGGCTCCTCATCGCCACGCTTCAACTGCTGCCAGCAAAAGCATCGCTCGATAAAAACATTAATCCCAAAAATAACATCAATAGCTGGATTGATTCGACATTCATTCCTGGCCGGCTACTCAACAAGAGCTTTGACCCAGAGGGGCCTTTAAACTGGATTTCCGCTTCTTCTGTATGCCTCCTGGGCGCCTGGACCTCTAGCCAACTCGCCGCACAAAATAGAAAGAGAAAGGGCCTTAAAAGTCCTGTCTTAAAAGCGATAATTCTCGGAATATCACTCATTGCCGCTAGCCTCTTGGCTGATAACGTCTACCCCATTGTCAAAAACATCTGGACCGTACCATTCGCAGCATTGACAGGCGGCATTAGCATCCTTTTCTACCTCTTAATTTATTACATCACTGACATCAAAGACTTTAAAAAGCCATTTTTTATGTTCAAAGTGATCGGAGCCAATTCGCTTATTGCATACATTTCACTCCGTTTTTTTGACTATGAGCAATTCACGAATGACTTAGGTGCTCAGTTATCAAGAATTTTCGAAATTGACAGCGCAATTCCAGAAATTTTGATCACCATGATTGCCACCCTCAGCCTATTGTATTGGCTATACAGGAGTAAGTTTTTCGTGAAAATCTGAACTCAACGACCCCAACGATTCACCGACTTCATCTGCTGTGCGCATCGCTGACATACACCCAAACCTGGCGCGATACCTCCCAAGACGATGTCAATGGTTTTTCCTGAAGAAATCCCTTCGCCGCACTCACTTGTTGGTGCTTGACGTCGATGGAGTGCTCACCGATGGGGGCCTCTGGTTCGACCCCAATGGGTTGCTGCAGAAACGCTTTGATGTGCGTGATGGCCTTGGTATCCGCTTACTGCAACAGGCGGGCCTGCAACTGGCTTTTCTGAGCGGCGGCAAAGGTGGCGCCACCGAGGTGAGAGCCCGGCAACTGGGCATCGAATACTGCCTCGTGGGCATCAAGGACAAACCTGCCGCCCTGCAAAAGCTGCAACAACAATTAGGTGTCACAAAAGCCACAACCGCTTTCATCGGTGACGACCTCAACGACCTGGCCGTGCGCCATCAGGTTGGACTGCTGATCACACCAGCCGATGCTTGCCCTGCCTTACAACGGCAGGCCGACGGGGTGCTGCTTCGGCGAGGTGGTCATGGCGCCGTGCGCGAACTAGCCGAACACATCCTTAAAGCCCGAGGCCTTTGGAGTGATCTGAGTCGCAACGGCTGGAGAGACCGCAATGACTGATCTCAGCTCCGACAATCCCGGCGTGTTCCTGCTGGGGGTGGGTGCCCAGAAAGCAGGCACATCCTGGCTGCATCAGCAGCTGAACAGCCGCCCTGACGCCGATTTCGGCTGCCTGAAGGAATATCACGTTCACGATGCCCGCAGCATTGCCGAGTTGAAGCGATTCCGTCAGCTCCAGTACAAACCTCTGCGACCGCGCTCCTGGGTTCAGCCCCGCAGTTGGCTGCGCCAGTGGTTCATCCATCACCCGAGTCACTACGCGGAGTATTTCAACTGGCTGCTCAAGAGGCCTCGACTGCGGGGGGCGCAGATCAGACTCACCGGAGACATCACCCCCTCCTATGCCCTGCTGAGTGCAGGCACTCTGAAGGAGATCAACACCAACTTCCAAGAGCGCGACATCCCAGTGAAACCAGTGTTTCTGATGCGTGATCCGATCGAACGACTGATCTCCAGCCAACGCATGAAACTGCGCAAGCAAGGTCTGCGAGATGCTGCAACAGAAGTGGCAACTCTGCGCAAACGGGTGGCCAAAGGGCGTGGGCTTCGCAGCAACTACGGGCAGACCCTCGACGCCCTCGACAACGCCTTTGGCTTGGACCACTGCTTCATCGGCCTGTTCGAAACCCTGTTCACCGAAACCACCTATGCCGAGCTCTGCCGCTTTCTGGAGATCCCTTATCTGGAACCCGCCTGGGGAGAGAAAGTCAATGTCAGCGCAACAGCAACTGTGATACCCGATGACCTGCTGGCGGACATGGGCCGCCAACACGCCGAGGACCTCGAACGGGCACAGCAGGCACTACCCGACCTGGACGTCCAGCGGCTGTGGCCAACCACCAGCCGCTGGTCTCAGTCCTGAGCGATCACCATCAGGCAGCCCGACTCCAACTTCTCACTAGCAAGGCAATTTATGAGCACGTCAATCGTCATCCCTTGCTACAACGAAAGAGAGGCAATCAGGGACACTATTGAACAACTGATTGGCACCATTCACGAGTCAAATCTTCAAGATGTAGACATCATCACTGTCAATGATGGTTCGACAGATGGTTCCCAGCAAGTCCTCAACGCACTTCAGGATGAGTACAAATCACAGGGATTGACTGTTCTTCACCACAGGCGCAATCAGGGGTATGGAGCTGCATTAAAATCAGGAATTCGCCGTAGCCAAGCCGACTACATTTGCATCACCGATGCCGATGGCACCTATCCAAATGAGAGAGTTCCGGAACTGATCCGAGAGGCAACGTCTAACGACTTAGACATGCTCGTAGGCGCAAGAGTCGGCCCCGACGTGGACTACTCAAAAATCCGGTCAATCCCCAAGGCAATTCTCGTGCCATGGGTCTCATTTCTGTGCGGAACCGACGTGCCGGACATGAATTCAGGGCTTCGAGTCTTCAGGCGACCCTTGGCACTGCGCTACATGAGCCTGCTTCCAGACGGCTTCAGCTTCACAACAACAATCACCATCTGCCTGCTAAGGAATAAATATTCCGTTCAATTCACACCAATCCGATATTCGAAGCGGATCGGGAAAAGCCATATCAAGCCTTTTAAAGACACATTAAGGTTCAGCCAACTGATCCTGCGCACAGGGATGTATTTCGCGCCAATCCGACTTCTCTCGCCACTCATTGTTGCTCTTACCGCTCTTTTCATCATCAGCGCTTTTTACGACGTTTTAGCTTTGAACAACTTGACCGACAAAACAATCCTCCTGGGGTTCGCAGGCCTGAATGTTTCCATGTTTGCTCTGCTCGCAGACATGATTGACAAGCGAAGCAATTAATCTCAACGACAGCGCAAACCAACAAGAGATTGATGTCCCGCTTGTTCGCGATCAATCAAACGTGAGAAGCAATCGACAGCAACCATGACCATGCACACAAGAGCTATCGGAATGAGTGGTCTTGAATAGCGCGGGATAAAATGGCTTGTGATTGCATACATCCAAAAATAACTCAACGGCACAGCACTCACAAGAATCCAACCGATACGTTTTTCGCACCAACCGATCAGAGGAGCAGCAAACAAACAGGCAAAAGCTGAAAAATTTAAAAACGCGTCTCCCCAGTGATTAATTTCAAAAGGCCATAAACCCCTCCATCCAAAGGAAGGCGTTGCCATCAGATGTCGCAGGGGATTATTCACGATCCTTTGGATCGCAAAGTCTTTCTTTTCTTCGCGCGTCAACCCCAGCAATCGTGGCAATGCTCGTTTCCCACGTTGATAAAATGATCGAACATCTGCATACCGCGATTGGGCAATCGCTTCGTTATCACAGTCCAGAGATCGTGCAAAAACATGCAGCGAACCACCGCACTTAAGATCGCTTTCGCTGATGCCAAATGCCGAAAAAATTTCAGCTTCCTGGAAAAATACTGGCGAAAAAGCAAAAAATGAATGAGCAAGCTGCTGGCGATCCATCTCGTTATAAACCGATCGTATTAACAACACATCACCAGCACCCTCTGCAATAGCAGTGCTTCCGAACTGATAATAATTACGAGCCACCCAAGGCATCACCACAATCAGAAAACCAAGCGTCAGCGCAAAGAAAGAAGCCCAAAAGCGCTTGCCAACTCGCGTTAGCAACAATGCCAGCACTGGCAATAAAAACAATGCTGAATATGCACCAATTGCCTTAACCAGTGCGATGAATCCAATGAGAATTCCACCAAGAACAGCCCACCGACCCAGACGACTCTCTTGTGCTTTCAGTAAAACCACTGAGATCCAAACCAGCAGAACGCCCGCAACCAATTCTGTATTGAGATTATTGAGCTGAGGCTTCACAAAAAAGTGGTTCGATGCCGAAATCACAAATAGAGAGGCACCGCAGGCAAGCCATGCGGGCTTCAAAACCAACAAAAGACAGGCCCACAAGCCAAAGAAGAGAATTCCAGCGTAGAAAAGATTCAAGCTCTTGGCAAAGATCAACAGGTCAGAGCGAAAGGGCTGCGCTTCCAAATCGAGATACTCTGGAAATAGATTTTTGACGATTCCCAGAATCAATGCCAAAACCAAATTAGGGAAAGGTTCTCTGCGAAATCCGGGCTCTATATCAGCAGAAACAGTCTGCTCACTGTAGATCCCGTGAAGTACATAATTAACCGCAGAATTTAAATTCTGAGTTGCGTCACTTCCAAGACGCTCCCCATCAATCAGCAACCAGTCCTTCGTAAGAATCTGAACGATCAGGGCGACGACCAAGACAATGAATCCACCTCGAAGCCAGTGAGCTAACTGAATGGAACTCAACCTCGAAAGCTGAGCCTTCATGCCGACTGATTCGCCATCCAGCGGGCCTGCGCGAGCTGCTCAGCCGTGTCGACCGACAGCGAAGTCCCTTCCACCTGGAACGTGGCGATCGTGTGGCCCGCTTCGATCAAACGCAACTGCTCCAGACGCTCGAGATCCTCCAGAGGTGAGGTGGGGAGCTGATCCCAGGACGCCAGCACATCACCGCGAAAGCCATACATGCCCACATGGCCCCAGTAATCCGTGTGCTGATGCCATTCAGCCGGGTCCACGTCGCGCACGTGGGGAATCGCGGAGCGAGAGAAATACAGCGCCCTTCCGTCATGGGCCAGCAGCGTCTTCACCACCGCAGGGTTGTGAACGGTGTCGGGCTTGAGCCGATAGACCGGCGTCACCACCGCTGGAACAGGTTCACGCCGGCCGAATTCCTCGACCATCGCGGTGACCACATCCGGGTCGAGAAAAGGCTGATCTCCCTGCACATTGATCACCGCCGTACTGGCAAGCCGCTGGGCGCGCAAGCCGGAATCCCAGGCATCCGCAGGCTCACCCCAGGCGCGGGCCACCAACTGATCGGCCACGGATGCGATCCGTTCACTCCCGGAACTGCAGTCCTGGGATGTCATCAGCACGGGAAACCCCCAGCCCTCAGACAGCTGCTGCAGGCGCGGGCTGTCAGTACAAAGCATCACAACTGCGGGGCCACTGGCCTTAGCGCATTGCTCAAGCACCCGCTGAATCATCGGCTGACCGCCGATCTCTGCAAGCACCTTGTCGGGTAGTCGAGATGAAGCCAGCCGAGCAGGCACCGCCACGACAGACCGCTGGATCGCCATCAATCCCACAGCTTCATGGCGTCATCCCGAGCTCCGAACCACTCGGCTGCCAGAACGCCACCCATGCTTCGCTGAGCCTGGAACCAGGGACCACCCAGGGTCCAGTGCAAAAGCTGCGGGCCGCCTTCCTCTGCCGCAGCTGTGGGTGCATCCTGCACATCCACCAGATGGTTCCAGCCGGAGTCAAGAGCTCCGATCTCATGGTCGCCCTCAAGCCAATGAAAGCGATGCAACTCCAGGCCGCTGGCCGTATTGACGTAGTCAACACTGAGCTTGGTGCAACGGCTGCAATTGAGCAGCATCAGAGAGCTCCAGTTTTTCTTGGGATAAGCGCTCTGCACCTCCCCCAGGAACTTGACCGTCTCCCCTGGGACGTGCTCATGCTGCACACACATCACCCCATAACGGTCATCACGCTGGTCCCAGAGCGCTCGGATATCGGCACGGCAGAGCATGTCGCAATCCATGAAAAGAGCCCAGCCTTCGTATCCCATCAGATGGGGTACCAGAAAGCGGGTAAAGGAAAAGGCGGTGCTCTGCTTGGGATCGCGTTCACGCCTGAACAAGCCCTGGGCCTCCAACTGGGGAGTCACCAACGGCGTGATGGCCAGAGGAGTGGAACTGAACTGATAAAGGCTGTCGATCAACACATTCGTGGCAGCCCTCTCTCGCGGGTCATACCCAATGAAGATTGGAATCGGAGCGGGTGTCGTCACCGGCGGTCTTGATCTATGGCGCAGATTACGGCCCGCTTCGGCATGAGGCCTAATCTTTCGATTCAGCGAACAGAACCATGGCAGCGCAGCGGGTCCGTGTTGGATCGATCACCATCGCCAACGATGCCCCGTTCGTCCTGATCGGTGGAGTGAACGTGCTGGAGTCGCAGGACTTCGCCCTGCAGGTTGCCGGTCACTACGCAGAGGTTTGCCGCGGGTTGGATATCCCTTTGGTGTTTAAGGCCTCCTTCGACAAAGCCAACCGTTCCTCGATTCACTCCTACCGAGGTCCAGGGCTGGAGGAAGGCCTTGCCATCCTCAACGCCGTGAAAAGCGGCTACGGGATCCCGGTGATCACCGACGTCCACAGCCCGGAGCAAGCTGCAGCGGCTGCCGCGGTCTGCGACATCATCCAACTGCCCGCATTTCTTGCGCGGCAAACGGACCTTGTCGAAGCGATGGCACGCACCGGCGCAGTGATCAACATCAAAAAGCCGCAGTTTCTGAGCCCATCTCAGATGACCAACGTGGTGGATAAGTTCCGGGAATGCGGCAATGAGCAACTGCTGATCTGCGAGCGGGGCAGCAACTTCGGCTACGACAACCTCGTGGTGGACATCCTTGGCTTCGGGGTGATGAAACGCTGCTGCGATGGGCTGCCGCTGATCTTCGATGTGACCCACGCACTGCAGTGCCGTGATCCCGGTGGCGCCGCCTCCGGCGGTCGTCGCAGCCAGGTCGTCGATCTTGCACGGGCAGGCATGGCAGTTGGCCTGGCAGGACTGTTTCTGGAATCCCATCCCGATCCGGATCAGGCCCGTTGCGACGGACCCAGCGCCCTTCCCCTGGAACAACTGGAAGCATTTCTGACGCAAGTGAAAGCCATTGATGACCTCGTGAAATCCCTACCAACCCTGAGCATCGAATGACCGGCGCGGCCAGCAAGCAATGGCTTCTGGCCTACAACCAGATCAGCCATGCGGCCGTGCTCTCTCTGGTCGGGTTGATGTTGGCCTGGCTCATGGTGGTGGCCTGTCGCGATCCTGCCCCCGAAGGCCCCAACGCCATACCCCTGCAGCGGCGACTCTGGCTGGGAATGCGTCAGCACCCTGTCGTGACTGCGCTGTTCGCCGCCTACACGCTGGCGATGCTGCACGGCACCAGCTGGTTCTACCCGGAATTCCCAGACCTGTATCAAGGCATCATCAACAGCCCCTTGATCGATAATTTTCAGCTGCACGAGCGCTTCATCGCCGAAACGATGCAGCGCAACAGCTTCCGGTTCTTTCCTCTCGCCCATCAGGATCTGCATGCCCTGAGCTGGTTCACCCCTTACGTGAAGGTGTGGATGCTGGTGAGTGCGGCACAGCTGATCACGATCGTTGTGCTCAGCACACGAATCGTGCAGACGTTGGCGGGTCCACCAGAACGCCCCGGACTGCTGCTGTTGATGGCGCTGATGTTCCTGTTCATTCCAGCGACAGGGTGGGGATTTTTTCAGTTGATTTATTGCGAGCGTCTGCTCACGTTTTTGCTAACCGGCTACGCCTACTTCTTTCTGAGCTATCAGCGGACTGGCCGGCGACGCCACGGGGCCCTCGCCCTCGCCTTCGGTCTGGTGGCGGTGTTCGTGAAAGACATCGCTGTGCTGCTGATTGTGACCCCGGCCTTGCTCCGATGGATCACCGTGGCTGAGACCCGACGCTGGCGCAGCGTTGAAACAGGACTGATCGCCCTGCTACCGCTGGTGGCAGTCGCCTATGGCATCCTCAGTTTTGTGCCCAGCGTGATCGCCGAGGCCACGCCATTCAGCAGCGACGGACAGTGGACCGTTGAAGCCGACTGGCGCCTGCTGACCTTGGTGGGATTCAGTGCTTTCAGGCTTGAGGCCATCATTCGCCGTCGCCAGCGATCCACCCTGCTGGATGGGCTGAATCTGGCATCAATCCTTTACGCCTTGGCCCTTTGGGCCAGCGTCGGCTACCCCTACGCCAGCTTCTGGACACTTCCAGTTCAGCTGGTCACGGTGATGGATCTCGGCTTCATCTGGTGCCGTGGAATCGCACCCCATCTGGGCAAGCGATGGGGCGCTGCAACGGTCACAGGAGTTGGCGCAGCCAGCAGTCTGATGCTGCTGGGTCTCGAGCATCGCGCTCCCGACAGCTTCATCGAGCGGGTAAGCAGGATCAAAGCGACCCAATCGCGCTGGGAACAGACCTTCACGACCATGACGGACCTGGTTCGGCAAACGCGTGAACGAGGCGAAGCCGTCAATGTGATCTTCATGCGCTCCTATTTCAACCAGCACACCCTTCAAAGCCTGAAAGCGGATCGCCTGATCGAATACCACCGCCAGCGAGAGACATTCAAGGTGGTCGAAGGCCGACACAAGGGAAAGGCTTATCAGCCCCAAAGCGGTGACTTCCTGCTGATCATTGATAAGCGCCAGCGCCAAGACCTCGGGCAGAGTGGTGAAGCTTTTGAAGAGATCGCCCGCCACGGCAACAGCAAACGCGGCGGACGAATTTTCCGCCACCGTTGACCGTTCTCACACATGTTTCAGGGGCTTGTTCAAAGGTTCCGCCAGCCCTGGCTCTGGATGCTCATGCTTTGCGCTGCCCTGAGCTGCACAGCACTGGTGGCGTGGATTTGGCTGCAACAGTCGCTGAGCAGCCTGCCATCACCGCGAAGCGAGAGCGGAAAACTGCTTCTGTATCAATACAACCGCAGCTCACACGATCTGTTTCTGGCCTTATTGGGGCTCACGATTCTGGGGTTGCTCTGGTTCAGCCGCGCTGATCAGCGCAAAAGCGATTCAGGCGAGAGCAACCGTCGTGCAACCAAACCCTGGAACCAGCAGCTGATCAGCTTCGGCCGCGAACACCCGCTGGTGCTGCTGCTGTTCATTGCCTACAGCGTGAGCATGGTGAATGGCACCAACTGGCTCTACCCGGAGCTGGTGGGTTGGTACGACGGGATCATCGATCACCAGCTGCTCGACAACTTCAGCGTTCGCTTCGAATTCATCGCTGAAACGATGCTGCGCAACGACTATCGCTTTTTTCCATTAGCCCACCAGGACCTGCATGTTCTGAGCTGGTTCACGGCCTACGTGAAAATCTGGATGCTGGTCAGCGCGGCCGAGTTGATCGCGATCGTGCTGTTGGCCTACCGCTTGATCCAGCGGCTGAGCCCTGCTCCCCCGGCCAAGGGACTACTGCTGATGATCAGCCTGCTGATGCTTTCAGCCCCAGCAACAGGCTTCGCCTTCTTCCAGTTGATCTACGCCGAGCGGATGCTGACGCTCTGCTTCATCGCCTTCAGCACCAGCTATCTTGACGCGCTGCAGACAGGAAACCGTCGCTCAAAGGCACTCACCCTGGTGTTTGCCCTTCTTGGCCTGTTCTTCAAGGAAATTGCCGTGCTGTTGTTTGTCGCACCAGCTCTGGTGACACTGGTTGCCGGGGCTGCAGGACGGTTTAAAGGATTGCCAGCCCTGCGACTTCAAGGAAGGACAAAACTCGAACAAACCGCCCATCTCCAACGCTGGTTGCAGGCTTATCAGCTTGAACTCTGGATCAGCAGCTTGCTGGTGGTGGTTGCCTTGGCTTACGTCTACCTCAGCTATCTGCCGAGCATCTATCACGGCAAGGAGGCCTACGGATCCAACGACGCCTTCCAACTGGACGCCGATCCACGCCTTTGGATTCCCCTGGCATACCTGATGATTCGTGCAGCCAGCGTGTTTCTGCAGAAGAACAGAGTGCAACTGCTCGATGGGCTCAATGCGGCGGCGCTGCTGTATGGAGGAGCGCTCTATGCCCTGGTGGGATACGAGGGCGGCAGCTATATGGCCCTACCCGTTCAAGTAGTCGCCGTACTCGATCTTGCCTTTGCCTGGACCAACTGGGTCGCCCCTCGACTTTCTCGATCCCTGGGCAACGCCAGTGCTGTGGCAGCGCTGGGCGTTATCGGCTGCACCGGCGCCATCGCTCTCGAACATCAGTGGGAGGACAACTTTTTCAAACGCGTGTCCACCCTGAAAACCAGACAAATCTCATGGCTGAAGACCATGGAGAAGATCAATGAGATCACCTTGACCACCAAACGCAATGGCTCTGAAGTCAACTTGATCTTCACCAAATCCTGGTTTCGCCGTAAACGCCATCTCGACCGATTCCATTACGACCGTCTGATCTATCTCGATCCCAAAAGTGGTGAGTACAGCATCGTTGATGGCATCAACAAAGGTGCTGACTACAAACCTCAAAACGGAGATCTACTGATCAACATCGACAAAGGCGGGTTGGGATTTCTCGGTGACGCGCTAAACAACTTTCAACAGGTGTTCCGCTACAGCGAGAGCGTCCGCAATGGCAAGATCTACCGCTACCGAGACCCCGCAACGCTGGAGTAAACCAGGCGGCGATTCAGGGCCGCAACCCAGGGGATGCACAGAGCCAGTTGAGCCACACTGGCTGGAACCGACATCCAAGAACCGTCGTAGCGGATGGCAGCACTGCGCTTCGCGTCAAAACGCATGCGATTGCCCGCCAGCAGGTGGCTGCGACTGAAGCAGCCCGGCTGAAGCATCTGATCCGACATCTCCACGTCCAACCAGCTGCAAATCCGGCGAAGCGTGACTTCAGGCTGGAGAGCCAGTTCCTCATAGCCCAGGCGCAACACAGGGTGGGGACTGCGTTGCAACAAGCGATCGTGGCGGGAATTAACCCGACACCACCGCAACAGCGGCTTCAGACCTGGCATCCACTGCCCCCGTTCACGGCCGTGGCGCGCACGGGAATGCACCCAGGAACGCACATCCCGTGTGAGATGCACGATGCGGATCTCCAGCTCAGGGTCCTGCTCAAACGGAAGCTCAAAATCCCCCTGATAGGAGTCCACCACCCAGGCCGGTGCGGGTTGCTGCGCATCACGGGCAGCCTCGATCGCCTCAAGCAAAAACTGCATCTTTGCGGCAAGCGGCCAATGATCGTGCTCGGGCAGCCAGGCCAGAACAGGGCCCCAGACCGGACAGTCAGCGGCGATTTCGCCGCAGGTGCAGCGGCGTTCGAAGCGCAGATCACCGCGTAAACGGGCTGGGCCTCGATCCCGCTCAGAGATTGATGGCCGTTCAAGAATGCGCGCGGCCTCCCCAAGGCCCACCATGCGCGGATGCGCACCAAGCGCCAGATCCAGAATCGTGGTGCCGCTGTGACCGAGACCGCGGATCAACAGAAGCTTCTTCATCACTGCGAGCCCTCAATCACCTCAAGCAGGAGCGCCGAAACTTGGCGGAGATGATGGTCGATCGTGAAGCTCTCCTGAACCCGACGGCGTCCGCACTCTCCCAGACGTGCGGCGAGCTGGGGCTGGGCCACAAGCTGGGCCATCGCCGCGGCCATGCCGACCACATCCTGCTCATCCACCAGAAAACCGCTCTCGCCATCAATCACCACCTCAGGGATTCCGGCATGACGTGTTGCCACGACCGGCAAACCACTCAGCTGTGCCTCCATCACCGCCACGGGACTGCCCTCACTATCACCATCGCGGGCGACCAGGGAATGCTGAACAAACACCCGGGCTGCACGCATCAATTCAGCCACCTCGTTCTGGGAGCGCACGCCAAGCAGATGCACCCGTTCGCTGAGCTCAAGCGAGTTGATCAGGATCCTGGCCTGCTCGAGTAGCGGGCCATCACCCACCATCCACAGCTGCGGCTGATCATGCCCAACGCCAACTTGCTGGCTGAGCTGAGCAAAGGCACGAATGGTGAACAAGGGCCCCTTCTTTTCCACAAAACGACCCACCGCCAGCAACACCGGACCAACCTCAGCCGGACGACTGCCACCAAACAAAGCACTGTTGGCACCCGATGGACTGATCAGCAAGCGTTCCGCAGGAGCACCCAGGGCCAGGAGGGTTTCGGCCATCGGCTGTGATTTGGCAATCACGCCGGAAGCCAGACGCATCAGACGGCGATAGCGCCCCCTCAACAGTTCCAGTCGATGACGGGCTGAGGCGTCGGAGCCACGGAAATGCACCACCAGGGGCACTTGGCTCCAGCCACAGGCTTCCATCACCCGGACCGCTTCAAAACCAAACTCCACCATCACCACGTCGGGTTGATGGCGACGCATCAGCACCCAGGTGATGCACGACGCCGGCCAGGCCGCAAGACGCAACAGCCGGAGCCTGGTCAGCACCTTGCTCAGCAGGATGGCCAGTCCGTAAGCCAGGCGCCAAGGCTCGTTCAGGGGAAATTCATCACCGAAAAAAGCAGTCACGGCGAAGGGCAAACCTTCAAGATTCGCCCGCACAAAAGTTTCACTGGCTGCGCGACGGCTGGGTGCGAGCACCATCAAGCGGAATCTCTCCAGTGAAGTGCTCACGATCCTTGCGTCGGGAGCGCCAGCACTGAGCGCCAGTGTGGTTCAACGATCTCCCAGTCAAGGGAACGCAACTTTTGGCGAGCTGCCGCCCCAAGGCGTTTTCGCAACCCCTCATCCAGCATCAACTTTTCTAGGGCTTTTGAGAAGGCACGCCAGTCTTCGCGAGGCACAACACAACCATGCACGCCGTCGTGCACCATTTCCAGTGGACCGGGAGATGCATCACTCACCACTGACGGCAATCCGGCAGCCATCGCTTCCAGCAGCGCATTGGGCATGCCTTCAAAGCGTGAGGGAAGAGCGAAGATGGCGGCCTTCTGCATAAAGGTGAGCGGATCCGATCGGAAGCCCGCGAAGCTGACGGAAGCAGAGATTTCCAACTGCTGAGCCTGCTGCTCGAGAGCCTGGCGCTCAGGGCCATCACCGACCAGGATCAGCCTCCAGCCACCACGGCAGGTCATTGGCAGGGCCGCGAAAGCCTGGAGGAGAACATCCAATCCTTTTTGAGGAACCAGTCGGGCGACCGCCAGCACCACGCGCTCGCGAACAACAGGAGATTGTTGATCCACGCGAGCCAGACCAGCCGGAAGAGGGTTGGGCAACAATTCCAAGCGAGGCCATGAGCCCATGACCTGCAAGGCATCAATCACCCCTTGCGTGTTGGCAGTGACCACATCAGCCCGGCGGTAATAAACAGAACGCAAACGGCTCCAAAGCGGCTCCAGGAGCTGCCGGTGAGGATCATTGCGTTCCGACACCACCACATGCAGAGGCAAATCCCACGCAGCTGCACAACAGAGAATGTTGGTTTTGGTCAGCAGAGCCAGGATGCGTCTGGGACGCTGCTCCACAATCAGCTGGCGAAGACGCGCATAGCGGAAGCCGGCCAGACGGGGCATCCCACGCTGCAACAAACGCGTCGCCCAGGTGCTTTGCTCAGGATGCATCTGCCGCTCGATCAACGGCCAACAAAGCGCGATGGCGATTCGCAGCAACAGACGTTGCAACTTGATCAATTGAGCCAAGCTGAAGCGACGGGAACGGGCCAGCAACGATCGGTTGGCGACATCACACAGCCAAGGGTGCAACGCGGCCTCATCCGGACCTAAATCGAACACGTCCACCTCGGCGGGAAGCGCATGCTTGATCGGGTGGCCATGCCTGAGGGACAGCACCCTCACGCGCAAACCCTGAGACGCAAAATGCTCAGCGGCAAGCAGACCGACTTTTTGTGCGCCACCAGCCCCGAGATGGGGCAGCACGACCCAGAGATCATCCATCGCTCAGTGGTCGCAGTGCCTCAAGAAAATCATGGCGGAGCCGCTCAGGTGCAAATCGCTGACGCACCTCCATCGCCTCACGGGCCAAGCGACGACGGCGCTCAGGCTCGAGCAGAAGCTGTTCAATCGCCAGCACCCAGTCTTCGCTGGAAGCATCCTCCGGCATCAGCACACCATTGACATCATCCTCAATTAACTCGGCAGGACCGGTCAGGCAGTCGCTGGCAACGCAGGCACAGCCTGCGGCCATCGCCTCCAGCAACACATTGGGAAAACCTTCGTAGCGGGAAGGCAGCACAAACACGTCTGCCCGTGCATACCAGGAGGCCATGGAACCCACCATCCCTGGCAACAACAGTCGCTGCTGCAGATCAGCGTCGTTCCCCAGAGTGGCTCGCAACCAAGCCTGCTGATCCAGGCACTGATAGGGGGTCTGAGGCAGACCAACAAGGGCCAGATGTAAATCGGCATATCTGGAGCCGAGAGCTGAAAACACCGGCATCAGACGGTCAAACCCTTTCTGTTGTGCTTTGGTTCCAGCCCCAAGGAGCAAGGGCACATCCTCAGGTAACCAGTCGTTCGGGTCCACAAAGGGCTCACGATCGATCAAAGGCCAGGTCACCGGATTGGGTAACAGCAGCTGACGACGCGCCCCGCAATGGCGACGCAGCCAATTGCCGGTGATCTGTGTTTGCACCAGATGCAAATCAGCCCAGGGATAGGTGATGCGCCGCAGACAGCGCCAGGGCAGGAGCGGAGGTTTGGCAGGCGGGTAATTGCGTTCCGAGACAACGCAGCGGAGCGGCAAGCCCAGACAAGCCAGCAACAACTTGACTGCAGGAAGCGTGGTGACACCCACCGCCAGACAGAAACCTTCCTGATGCAGGAGCTGGCGCAATTTCATCACCCTCATGGGAAAGGCAAACCAGCCCAGTCCTTCCCAAGGCCACGGCAATGAGGGCTCCTGGCAACGCCTGATCCCTGGAGGCAAGGGATAAACATCACGCTGAGCAGACTGGCGGGTAATCACGACCACCTCCCAACCGGCCTGCTGACACCAGCTGGCCCAACGCAACAGCACGCGCTCGGCCCCACCCAACTTGAGGGAATCGATGCTGAAGGCAATCCGCACCGAACGCATCAGCTCTCTGGGATTGGATCCAACGACTGCAGAAAGCGTCGAGCCTTTTCAGCACGCTGACGGCGCAAATCGGGGAAATACACCAGCAGCACCGGGTCGACAAGCTGCTCAAGATCCGGTCGTTGCTCCGGGGCATCCTTTGGCCAGCGCGCGTCACTGAGAAAGCTCAAGAGTGAATCGGCGAAAGCCCGGTGATCTTCCTGCGTGCTGTGAATGATCGGTTCAAAGCGCTCGTGAAAACAAGCATCCCGCAAACGAGACACCTCACTGATCACCCGGTCATAGCGTTCTGCATCCTTGGCATGCCAAGCCATCACCGCCGCCACCGTGAGACTGCGCAAGATGTTGCGCGTCATTCGCACAGCCGTCTTGCGATCGATGGCAAAGGGGTCATAGCGCTGCGCGCTGTCGATCAAATCCAGCGAAGCTTGCTCAAGGCCTCGGGTGTCATTCAGAGCCATGAGGGCCCGCAGTCGAGTGAGTTGCGCAGAAATGAGCAACTTGGCCCTGTTTTCGCGATTGGGCTTGAGACAGCGATAGGTATCAGGGTCCTGCTCAAGTTGGTGCACGAGGTCCGACAGACCCTCAACCCCTTGCCGTAAAGCGACCTCATCCTTCGCATCAATGGCGCGATAAGTCCGCACCACTCGGCAGTAACCCGTGTAGCGAAACGGCAGGACCGCACTGGCAGCCAATGCGTCGAACATGGCCAGCTGGTCGATCCTGCTGCCAGGCCGCGAACCGCGTCGAAACAACAGCTGATGCAACAGTTCCGCCTCTCCATCCTCAAGCCAGATCCGTTCGATCAGGCGACACCCCTCGCCGTAGTCACCCGCCTGTAAACGCCGCTGCGTCAAACCACCCAGCAGGACGATGTTGCTGGGATGCACCCGCAAAACTCGTCGCAGCCAATGCTCGGCCCAACCTGTCGCTCCCAGACGTTCGAGGCTGCGCACGATCAAGAGCGTCCACTGACCCCACAACCAAGACCATCGACACTGCGCTCTCAACTGGTGGTATGGGGGAGCCTGAGGGGGGAGCGGCTCATCAGGCAGTAGTCCGTGCTGCCCGAGCAACTCCAGCATCGCCTGAGTGCGCTGGTGATAGGTGTGGCAAGAAGCTCGCTCCAGGCGTCTGGACTGCAGTGGGGAATTGCCAGACAGAACATGCTCAATGGCCGATTCGAAAGCCTCGATCTCAGGAGGGCATAACAAGGCCACATCCGCTTGATCTTGAAGGGACGGAATCTCTGTAGCCACCACAGAACAACCAGCCGCGAGGTACTCGAAAAATTTCATCGGGTACATATTGCGCGTGTAGTCATTGAGTTGAAGCGGCAACAAAGCCACATCCGCTTGAGAGAGATAGGCGGGCAAGTCTCGATAAGGTCTCGGGCCCAACAAATGCACATTGCTCAACCGAGCCAATGCAGACACATCAGTTGTTGGATCTGCCTCCCCAACAGGACCAATCAAACAAAAGGTCCAATGAGGATGGCGCTTTGCCAACACTTCCAAGAGGTGTAAGTGAAGCTTGTAAGCATCAATTGCGCCAATGAACATCAACAGTGGTCCACTGAACAATCTCTTTGAACAGTCCGGAGGCGTAGCGAGACTCGGATCGAGTGCTTGAGCAAAATGCGCGGCATCAGCAACGTTGCCGAAATAGTGAGTACCGGCATTGCGAGGAGATAAGGAACGCTGCAACTCCGGCGAGGTTGTGAAGACTGCATTGGTGGCGCCACACAAATCGACCTCGGCCATTTCAATTGCAGTGATTGGCATTCCAGGCTGTGCCTGGATGCGATCAACACAGTGATAAATCGTGGAATGAAATTTCTTCAGACTCAAGTAAGACCTGGTCTGCGGATTAAATGTCCACAGCAATGGTCGTCGAAAATCTAAGAACCAATCAGAAACAAGGAGTGAAAGAGCCAAACTCCAGCGATTAACTGAACCCCAGAAACCTCGTGTCTGGCCAGGAATGACCAGTGGCGACACCACCCAAAGGTTTGCGGAAACCTGTCGAGGCCCTCTCAGCCCCCGACGGAGACGACGCCAAATCCGACGCGAATCTGAACGATCCGGTCTCGGGCCCCGCACACCCAATGAATCGACGTACAAAACGCGATGGCCCAGAGCTGCTAGTGACAACGCCTGGTGCTGCTTATTGGTCCAAAGGGGGTGATCCCAGTCCGCCGTGGACAACAGCACGACATCAGCCATTCGTGATGTCTAGCAATGTCATCGCCCGGAAACTTTCAGACCTCTCACAAAGCTCGGAAAAGCTGCCACTCGCAACGATTCGACCGCGATCGATTTCATAGATGCGATCACATTTTTTGACCGTCGAAAGACGGTGAGCAATCACAATTGTCGTGCAGCGCCGACCAATAATATCCAGGGCCTGCATGACATCATGCTCGGTTTTATTATCCAAGGCGCTTGTCGCTTCGTCTAAAACAAGCACTCTGGCATCGCGGTAAAAGGCTCTCGCAAGCGCCAAACGCTGCCTCTGTCCGCCGGAAAGCTTGGCCCCATCGTCACCAACCAAGGTGTAAAGACCGTAAGTCATGCCAGCGACAACATCGTCAAATTGCGCTGCTTCTAAAGAGGCCCAAACTCTGTCATCGTCGATGGAATCAGACTCCTGGCCGAAGGCAACATTGTCACGGACGCTTCCATTCGTCAGTTTGACGTTCTGAGGCACAAACGAACAATTCGCCTGCCAAGCTGGAAGCTCTTGAGAAGTAACAGGTATTCCATCAATACACAATGCGCCAGCCGAAGGGTGATAAAGACCAAGAATTAGATGAGCAAGAGTGGTTTTACCACTACCGGTCTTTCCGACAAAAGCTATCCGTGAACCACTAGGAATAGTGAGATCAATCCCATGAATCACATCAACCTCAGGCTGACGGAAACGGAAGCTGACCGATTTCAATTGAATGAATCTCTGAGGAATCAAGCCACTAGCCGAAGGCACTCCAGGAGAATCGAGAAGAAGACGATCAGGATTTAGTTCCAATAATTCCAAAGCTTCCTGAATCTGAGGCAGGCCTCCACGCAGACGATTGACGCTGCGGAATAATGATTGCAATGGGCCAGATACTCTGAGCAAAGCGATTAAAATTGCCGAAATTTCAGGAATCGTTTCTTGGAAAGAATTCATATCTCCACGCAATAATGCCGGACCAACGAAAACGACAAAAAGAATCGTTATCCCTGCTGGTTCAATAACCAATCGAGGAATATCTGGCAGAAGCCTGCTAATACGGTCATAGCGCTTAGCGATTCCACCATCCCTGGAAAATCTCGATGAAAAATATTTTTCAGCACCATACAGCTGAACCTCCCGCATTGAGCCTATTGATTCGCTGAGAATCATTGAAATTCTTTTCCTATAACGAATTCGCTGTTTTGTAGCCAATCTCAAGTAAGGAGTTATCAACTTAGAGGCTAATAAATAGCAAAACACCATCAAAGAAAATATGACGAATGCCTTGACCCCAAGAATAAGAACAATTCCCGTAATCAAAGAAAGAATAGACACCAAGCTTCCCGCGCTTGCAATCAAAGGAGCTATGACACCAGTGGAAACATTGCTGAAAATTCTATTAAACTGTAGTGCTATCTCTCTTGATTTACCGCCAACAAAAAAGTCGTAATTTTGGCGCATTAACGACAAATAAACACGATTGACGAGATCATTCCAAATCTCAGCACTGAGAAGGCTCTGCATCAACGCAACACCAAACCGCACACCAGAGGCAAGCCAAAAGAACAAGATCAGAAGGCCAATAATCCAGCCCGCCTGATCAAGAAGAACACCGCCAAAAACCTTGATACCAGGGATCTTGTCTTGAAGATTGTTCCCTGCCAGCAATCCAACCAGGCGCGCCAAAAGAGCGACCAGGGCAATATCCATCACCCCTTGAAAGAAAGCAGCCAACATGACCACAACCAGCTGACGATTGCGCTGGGGAGGCAAATAAGCAAGCAGCTTGCTCAGGTTGTTCCAGGTCTGGCTTTGAAGCGGCAATAACGCCATCAGCTGGTCAACCTTGAACGCTCAAGGAGAAATCCACGATTTTGAAACGTTAGAGCGCAGCCAGCAATCAGCTTGCACGCCAAGGCCAGCCGGAGAACCGATTGACCACCTTGCCCCGCAGTCGATCCTGGCGCTGGGACCAGCGCAGACGCCGAGTCGAGGGCGAGCGCAAAACCAGCTCAGACATCTGGCTCATCGCTCCATGGCGAGCAAGGTCGTTCAATTGAGCCAGGATTTCATTCCAGCGCTCACACCATCGGGCCTCACTGGACTCGACAAGCAGCGACTCGAGCGATTCTGCCCCTGGGAGCCATGAGTGCGGGCACTGAGCAGCGGCGACGATCCGCGCCAAATCATTGTCCAAGGTTCCCTGCCCGATCTGATGGGCGGTAACGCCAGGCGTGAGGGTATCGGCGAGAGCATGGTTGAAACTGCTGAACAGCACACAACCACACGCCAGTGCCTCCAAGGGAGGGAGCCCGAAACCTTCACTCACTCCCCGGCCACGCCAGTACTCAGCCGAGTCGTACAGATAGATTTTGGATCGGTTGAACAGGTCAACCAGATCATCGACCCAGCCGCTCTGAACTTCCACTCTCAGCCCCTTGGCCTGAAGAGCGGGAACCAACTGTTCCAACACATAAGGACTGCTCTTACGCTTCTGCACCAAGACGTCGATCGGCCGCTCGGTGACTTCATCCCTGTCGGATAACGAGGGGCGAGCACCCCGCTCCAGCCACTGTGGCTCCAGTGCGTTGGGCACCCAGAACAACGGGTTTCGTGGAGCACGGTCGCCCCAGTAACCGAGGGTATTGCGACTCACCGCCACCACAGGAACCCCCGGGGGCAGACCAAAACCGTATCCACTGCTGTGCGCCTGGTAGACGACTGGTCGTCCCTGCAGACGAGCGAGAGAACGAGGCACATCAAAACCCCAACTCACAATCCAAAGAGATCGGCCGGGAGACGGTTCTGCCTGCAAGACGTCATCCAGGTAGGGATGGCCGTCACTGCGTTCCCTGTAGGTGACCACCTCTGTTGGACGCAGAGTGGAAAGCAGACGTGCGGTCTGCAACGCCACACTCAATCCGCCACAACGAAAACGGGTTCCGGTGCCAGGCACCAGAACCCGAATGGAGTTGAACCCTCCAGGCGAAGGCTCAGTGGATGACATCAAGCAGCGGCGGTTTCAGTGCTGCCACTGCGCTGACGGCGGGTCAGGAAGCCGAAGAGCACCTTGCCGATGGCCGCCACCAAATTTCCTTCAAGCTCCTTGAACATGTGCATGTTCATGTGAAAAGCGTTGTTCGCTTCCTCAACGATGCGATCAGCGGTGTCCTGATCGATCGGCAGCTCGTCCATGGTGGCGCGATAGGTCGTTTTGAAGGCCTTCTCGTCGGCGATCTCATCGAACACGTAGAAACGCAGACCGTCATCTCCATCCATGTTCATCGCTTTCTGAGCGATGTTTTTCAGGATCTGACCACCAGAGAGGTCACCCATGTAACGGGTGTAGTGATGACCGACAAGCAGTTCCGGTGACTCCTTCGCCACTGCACGAATCCGCTCGACATAAGCCACTGCGGAAGGTGAGGGCTGGATCTCCTCGCTCCAGTTTTCACCGAAGTAATAGACAAGATCCTTCTCAAGGGACTCACGTCGGTTCAGCTGTTCCATCCCCACCGGGCCCACCACAGGGTGGTCTTTGAGTTGACCCACTTCTTCCTCCATGGCGGAGTAAACGAAGTAGAGGTCAGCAACAAGCTTGCGATAGCTGGATTTATCGACGACACCCTTGAGGAAGCAGCTAACGAAACCGGTGTTCTCGGCCATCGTGTGAGCTTTCTTGGTGCCTTCACGGAGCTGAGCAGCCAGAGCTACGGACATGGGATGGACACTTGATCGGTGTAGGCAACCATAAATTCGATCTTCGTCTGAGAGACCGAAGGGTTGCGAAGGGTTACGCCGCTGTGCCCGTCGCTGCCGGATTGGCGAACAAATCAAACAAGTCCCGACAGATTCCACGCAGCTGCTGAACCTGCTCGGGCTGAGGCAGGTGCGAGCCCTCAGGCTGCCAATCACCCATCGTCACCAGACGCCAGCGTTCTCCGTCGTAGGTCATGCCACGCATCAACACCCCAAGCAGATCCGGAGCGGCCGGAGATCCAGCCGAATCAGACTTCTGCTGAAGCCTTAATTGGAGAAGCAGACTGCGGCACTCAAGACGAGGACTCCAACCGGGAAAGTGAAAGGCCAGGTCAAGAGTCTGATCCTCCTGCCAGCGGCGCGTCTGGGGATCATCCCGCCAGGGATTGAGATTGACAGTCGCGGCTGGGAAACGATTTCTCACCAGGGTCACGGCCGAAGCCAAAGCCTGGGCGAGCTGCACGCTGTCGACCGCTTCTCCTGCGTTCACCAGTTCATCGTCGATGACCACAGGTTGAAGGCTGCTGACCCGAAGCGCCAGTGACCGTTACGGTTGCGACCATGATTCCGCGCACTCTCAGCTCCCGACTCAGCCTCTATGGACTGGTGGGCGTGGTGGCCGCAGCCGTGCATGCCCTTGTGTTGTTGGGCCTGGGCCTGTTCATGCCCCTGTGGCTGGCGAATCCCCTGGCCTTTCTTGCAGCATCGCTGGCCGGCTATCTGGGGCACGCACGATTCACCTTCCGCCCGGAAACAGGTGGCCAGCGTTTCGCTCGACGCTGGCTGATCATTCAATACGTGGTCAACCTCACGGTGAGCGGCGTCTTGCCTCTCGCCCTGCCCAACGCGCTGGGCGAGCCAGTGCGTGTTGCCATCCTGGTGTTCACACCCACTGCGCTGAATGCCCTGATCTGGTCACGGGCGGCACGGTTCAGCAAGCGGCGGAGGGATTGCCTCGTCACGCCACGACGCCATGCCGATGATCTCGGACTCAGTCCTGCCACCAACCAGGCCATTCTCGAACTCGCCAGTCAAGGAAGGCTGGACAGCAGCAGCCTGCTGGTCAATGGCCCTGTCGCAGCCGACGGCTTTCACGCTTGGCAGAAGCTGACACAGACCGATCCTCAGCTGCAGATCTGTCTGCACCTCTGCCTGACCGAAGGACCCTCGAGCGCTGACCCCGCTTTGCTGCCTGACCTTGTGGATTCACACGGCCATCTGAAGCGAACGTTCGGACAATGGTTGTTGCTGTCGCTGCTACCGCGCCGACATCCCTCCCGCCGTCGGATCGAAGCTCAACTGGGACTGGAATTAGACGCCCAAATCAAAAGCTTCCGCAGCTTCTGCGGTGATGCACCCATTCATCTGGATGGCCATCAACACATTCACTTGGTGCCGATCGTGCTGAAAGCCGCTCTGGCCAGGGCTGGCGACAACGGCATCACCTGGATGCGCCTGACGGAGGAGCCACTGCCCACTGGTCTGCCCTTGCGCTATTGGAGAGAAGCCATCCGTCAGTCAGGACTGCTGAAGTGGCTCATACTCCAGCTGCTCAGCCGCAGAGCTCGGCCCGCCATCCGGCGCTGCGGGCTTGTCAGCAATCAGAGCTTCGCCGGCGTGCTGTTCACCGGCCAGATGGCAGGAGCTCCAATCCTTGCTGCCTGGAGGGAGCTCAGCAGTGTGGAACCACAACCTGGAGCCACTCCGCCGCTGCTGCTGGCACACCCCGGGGCGCCACTCAAGCTCGATCTGGTGAAAGCAGGATTCTCCGTATCCCAGACATTCGCCGCTTCAATCTGGCGACAGCGCGAATGGCAGGCTCTTCAGGACTTGTGAACCCGGCGGATGAAGTAGTGCGGGCGTGACTTCGCTTCCACATAGATGCGGCCGACATATTCACCAAGCACCCCGATGCCGATCAGCTGAATCCCCCCGATGAACAGCACCGCCACCATCAAGGATGCATAACCCTCGACATCCACACCAAACAGGGCCGTACGCAGGATGATCACCAAGGCATAGAACAGACTGAGGGAGGAGACCAAAACGCCGATCCCTGTCCACATTTTCAGAGGCAGAACAGAGAACGAAAAGATCCCATCGAACGCGTAGCCAAACAACTTGAGCGGACTCCAGGAGGTCTGCCCTCCCTGCCGGCCAACCCTCTGATAAGGCAGCTCCACGCTCGAATAGCCCGTCCAGGGAAGAAGGCCTTTGGAAAAACGACTGGACTCGCGCAACTGGGTGACTGCGTCAAGAACAGCTGCATCCAGCAGGCGGTAATCACCGGCTCCCTCCTGGAGCTCAATCGAATCCACCACTTTGTTGAACACTCGATAAAACCAGTGCGCGCTGGCGACCTTGAGGCGAGATTCCTGATCCTGGTCATCACGCACCGCCGTGACCACTTCAGCTCCGGCACGCCATTCGCGCACCATCTGTTCAATCAGCTCGGGGGGATGCTGAAGGTCTGAGTCAATCAACACGGCTGCGCCGCAGCGGCCATTGACATGGTCAAGGCCTGCGAGCATCGCTGCTTCCTTGCCGAAATTACGGGTGAGTTCCAGCAAGGTCACTGGCGAACCCGCATGATCCTGAATCCAGGCGCGGATGCATTCAACGGTTGCGTCGGACGATCCATCGTCAATCAGCACCAACTGATCCACACCAGGCACTGCCAACACGCGCTCCACAAAACGCGTGATCACCGTCTGTTCGTTGAAACAAGCCGCCACGACCCAGACACCCTCTGACTTCGGCATGGGATGAAGGTCGGATCGAAAGTGACTTTAGGGATCACCCTTCAAGTCATAGGCTCGCGACAACGTGATGTCGCCCGGCGGCAACCCAGCCATGGCTCAGTTCGAGAAGCTCACAGCCCCCACAGAGGGAACGCCGATTCGCTTCGAGAATGGACAGCCGGTCGTGAGCGACAACCCGATCATTCCCTTCATCCGTGGAGATGGAACGGGCGTTGACATCTGGCCGGCGACGCAGAAAGTGCTGGATGCTGCCGTAGCCAAGGCCTACTCAGGCAACAAAACCATCGAATGGTTCAAGGTCTACGCCGGTGATGAGGCCTGTGATCGCTACGGCACCTATCAATACCTGCCCGAAGACACCCTCGAAGCGATCCGCACCTACGGCGTTGCCATCAAAGGCCCCCTCACCACCCCTGTTGGCGGAGGCATCCGATCACTGAATGTGGCGCTCCGCCAAATCTTTGACCTGTACTCCTGCGTGCGTCCCTGTCGTTACTACGAGGGCACACCAAGTCCGCACAAACGACCGCAGGATCTTGATGTGATCGTCTATCGGGAAAACACCGAAGACATCTACATGGGTGTGGAGTGGGAAGCCAATGACGTTGTGGGTCAGGAGCTTCGCAAGCACCTGAATGAAGTGGTGATTCCTGCCAATGGCAAACTCGGCAAGCGCCAGATTCCTGAAGGCTCAGGGATCGGCATCAAGCCGGTGAGCAAGCACGGCAGCCAACGTCACATCCGCAAAGCGATTCAACACGCCCTGCGCCTGGAAGGCGACAAACGCCACGTCACCTTGGTGCACAAGGGCAACATCATGAAGTTCACCGAAGGTGCATTCCGCGACTGGGGTTACGAGCTGGCAACAACTGAATTTCGCAACGTTTGCATCACCGAGCGGGAAAGCTGGATCCTCGGGAACCTGGATCAAGATCCTGGCTTGAGTGCGCAATCCAACGCGCGCATGATCGAGCCCGGCTACGACAGCCTCACACCCGAAAAGAAGGCTGAAATCGACTCAGAAGTTCAAAGCGTGATCGACACAATCGGGGCGAGTCATGGAGGCGGCAAATGGAAGAAGATGGTGATGGTCGATGACCGCATCGCCGACAGCATCTTCCAGCAGATCCAGACACGACCTCAGGAATATTCGATCCTGGCCACCCTCAATCTCAATGGTGATTACATCTCCGATGCAGCCGCCGCAATGGTGGGTGGCCTGGGGATGGCCCCGGGCGCAAACATCGGTGAAACAGCAGCAATCTTTGAGGCAACACACGGCACGGCACCAAAACATGCCGGACTCGACCGCATCAACCCTGGCTCAGTCATCCTGAGCGGAGTAATGATGCTGGAGTTTCTCGGATGGCAGAAAGCCGCCGATCTGGTCACCAAAGGCCTCAGTGCAGCCATCGCTGACCAGCAGGTCACCTATGACCTGGCCCGACTGATGGACCCGCCGGTCGAACCTGTGAGCTGCAGTGGTTTTGCTGATGCGGTGATTCAACACTTCTGAGAAGTGCGTGAACTGAACGAGTAATCCCGGCGTGAATCACCGATCAAGCTCACCAATCATCACAATTTCATGAGTGGACGAGTTTGCGCCAAAAGTGACAGTTGCAGTACCCACATGCTGATCAAGCTTGTGGCTGCACTGACTGCTCTCAGTGCAATCGGAATTGGACTCTGGCAATGGATTCAGCAACACCAAGATGCACTACCTCCACCAGACTCGAAACAAGGTCGAACACTTCTACGCCAATACCAACAAATCACACATGAAATCTGGCTAATCCTTCTGCTCCTTGCAATGGGTTACCTGATTTACCAGATCTACAAGAACAAGCACAAAGAACAACTCAGCAAGCGAGATAAAAACAGTCAAACTGTTGGCAATATTCTGCAATTTGTCAAAAAAAATCCGATCACCACAATCCTGATCATGGTTTACACCATAGGGATGATTTCAGGCACAACCTACCTGTACAAAGACATGACAGGTTGGTACCCAGACTTGGTGAAGGGCCATTTTCTAGAAAACTTCTCCATCCGACAGAGCTTCGTCGATGAAACCATGCGCAGAAGCGACTACCGCTTCTTTCCACTTGCTCATCAGGACCTTCATATTCTGAGCTGGTTCACCATCCACATCAAAACCTGGATGTTATTGAGTGCTGCTGAGTTAATCGGCATCGTTGCGCTAACCATCAAATTCCTCAATGGCCTACAAGCCGGGAAACCAGCTCAACAGTCCGCGATTCTTCTTATCACCTGTCTATTCCTCATTCACCCTTCCACAGGAACCGCATTCTTTCATGTGATCTATTGCGAGCGGTTGCTTTGTCTAATCTTCATGCTCTACATCACGTCCTATCTTGACTATCGCAACACGAGAAAATCGTCGTCGAAGTTCCTAACTATTCTATGGGCATTACTAGGAATCTATATCAAAGATATTGCCATTGTGCTCTTTATCATTCCTGCAGGCTCCCTCTGGCTGGCGGATAAAATCTATAAGCATAAAGATGATCAAACGATAGTCTCTCGAAAAGAAGTTCCACAAGACAACAAGCTTGAACAATGGCTTATAAGCCTAATCCTCATATTCACAACTAGCTACATCTATTTGGCATTAATACCAAGCGGCTACGCGGTAGAAGGCGCATACAACGAAGACACTACGCACAAAATCATCCTTGATTTCCGTGTTTACGTCTTTGCGATGATTGCGCTAACGCGCGTTGCACTCATTCAAAAAGACAAAACACGTTTCAATCTTTTAGACGGAATTAATGTTGCCGGATTTGCTTATGCCACAGCACTCGGATTGACTTACAAATTTAACGCCACCAGCTACCTTGCCCTTCCATTTCAACTCATCGCAACCATCAACATTGGATGGCTCTGGATTCAGGCAATCGAACGGAACAATCGCCTTAAAAACAAGCCCATGATCAATCTCAGTGGAGCCGCACTGACATCAGTCCTGATCCTGGGAATTGACCATACAACCACGGCAAATACTTTTTCAAACAAGCTATCGGAGCAAAAGCTTGAACAAGCCACTGTACAAACAACTTACGAAAAGCTGTACAAAGTCAGCTTAAAAATTCGCGAAACAGGAGATGATGTGAACATCATCATCCATCAAGACTCAAGACTGTCTTCTGAGCGCCACTTGAATCGAATTCCCTACAAATCACTGATTGAATACGAACCTGTACGTGCTGAGTTCATCGTTAAGGATGGAGCTGGAAAAGGAAAGATCTACACACCAAAAAAAGGAGATCTTATAGCCAACCTCGATAGAGACATCGACGTACTCAAGCCAATCTTGAAAAATATGGAAACTAAAATAATTTATCGCCACAACCCAACCCAGCGAAGCGGCCTGATTCTCAGAATCACTGAAATCAATTCTTAAAGCAGAATCCCCTTAAGCTATTCAATCAAAAGCCGAACATCCAATACAAAGAAGATTCTAGAGCCTGAATCGATACATCAATAAGATTAAGTCCAAGCGACCACCAATTGAATCCAAACCACAAGGACTAAATCATTCACACATCGAAGAAATCAGCTGAAGAAGAACAGGGGCCCAGGCAAAAAGACAAGAGAGCTTCACAGCATCCTCAGAGCATGCTCAAACAAAAAACGATTCAACGGAAAAATTCAGGATGCTGGTGAAGACGCACAACATCCACAGACATCAATGACGCATCAAGCCTCAAAAACTGAATCAGCTGAAGTCTGAAGAAAGTGGTTAATCGATACAGCAACGCCAAACAAACTGGAGCTGATCGAATAGATTCTTCAATACAGGCTCAAGATGCGGATCGAACCGCACCACGATGAGACAGGACCGATTACAGGAACTGGAGAATGGCTTGATTGCTCTCGTCGGGCGACAGCAGGTTCTCACCAGCCCCGAACAAACCAAACCCTATCGAACTGGAATTCGCGTTGGCCAGGGGAATGCCTGTGCAGTGGTGATCCCGAAGACTCTGTTGCAGCTGTGGCAAACACTGGAACTATGCGTGAAGCTCGACAAGATCATCATTCTTCAGGCTGCGAACACTGGCCTAACCGGTGGATCAACTCCCGACGGGAATAACTATGACAGGGATATCGTGATCATCAACACATTAAATCTGAATCAATTAATATTACTCAGAGGTGGAACTCAGGTTGTTGCATTTGCTGGCTCTAGTTTATATCAACTGGAAGAAGAGCTCTCCCCCCTCGGTCGAGGCCCTCACTCAGTCATTGGTTCATCGTGCATTGGCGCGTCCGTCGTCGGGGGGATCTGCAATAACTCGGGCGGAAATCTTGTAAATCGAGGCCCCGCATACACTGAATACTCACTCTTCGCCCAACTCAATCGCAAGGGTGATCTCGAGTTGGTGAATCATCTCGGCATCGAACTTGGAATAACCCCCGAAGAAATTCTGACCACTCTTCAACAAGCTGATTTCAACACAGAAGAGTTAGCAGATTGCGAGCGACTGGCATCTGACCATGAGTACCAGAAGCGGGTCCGAGAGATCACATCGTCAGTTCCTGCACGATTCAATGCTGACAGCAGGCGCTTACGTGAAGCCAGCGGTTGCGCAGGAAAACTGGCAGTCTTTGCGGTCCGTCTCGATACATTTCCCAAACCCAAACAAGAAAAAGTCTTTTACCTGGGAACCAATCAGCCTAAAGACCTAACCGAACTACGCAAACAGATCCTTACCAACTTCAAAGTTCTGCCGGACATGGGTGAATATCTTCATCGCAGTTATTTTGACGGCGCTGATCTTTATTGCAAAGATGCTTATCTAGCAATAAAATATTTTGGCACTGGATTCATTCCTAAGCTATTCGGAATCAAGCGAAACGTCGATCGAATCGTTTCCCAATGGCCAACAACACTGTTTCAAGATCATTTTTCCGACAGAACGCTGCAATGCATCTCTCGACTCACACCTGATCATCTTCCAGCAAGAATGAGATCATTTCGCAACCAATATGAACACCATATGATTATTCTTGCAAGCGACCAATCAATCAAAGAAACTCTAGAATTTCTCGAAAAAAATTGGAAAAATAATGAAAATCGTGCCTATTTTGAATGCAGTGAAACAGAAGGCAAAGCTGCATTATTGCATCGCTATGTCGCTGGAAACGCACCAGCGCGCTATCAGATCTTAAACCAAGAAGCTTCTGGCGAACTGCTACCGCTTGATGTTGCCTTGCCCCGCAACTGCGAAACATGGCACGAGATTCTTCCTGAAGAAATTCTCTCGCAGATGGCCGAATCGTTCCAGATGGCACATTTCCTCTGCATGGTCTTTCACTGGGACTTTGTAGTAAAGAAAGGGATCGATACAGCCAAATTAAAAAAGCAAATTTTAGATCTGCTTGATCAATCAGGTGCTAAATATCCTGCTGAACACAACGTTGGTCACTTGTACAAAGCCGAAACAGATCTCTCCAATTTTTATAAAAAAATAGATCCAACCAACAGCTTCAACCCCGGAATCGGCAAGATGTCAAAGTCAAAGGACTATCAGTAACGCTTGACTCCAGGATAATTCGAGAAAAGAGCTGATATGCAGAACTTCATCAGAAAACCTCTGATTCGTCATTAAGGGGTAAACTCATCAGACTGAATGTTATCCACTGCCTGGGATGAATCAAAACGTTTCCGCCCCACGCGTGGTCAATGTCTCGGACCTCCGTGATCTTGCCAAGAAACGTTTGCCAAAAATGGTTTTTGGCTATATTGACAGTGGTGCCGACAGGGAGCAGACTCTTTCGCAGAATTGCAGCGCCTACAATGAAATCCTATTCAGGCCACGTTGTGCTGTTGCGACCCCTGATGTTGAATTAAAGATTTCAGTCCTGGGTCAACAGTTTGAACTTCCGTTCCTGCTTGGTCCTGTTGGCAGCAGCAGAATGTTTTATCCTCAAGGAGAAGTTATTGCTGCAAGAGAAGCAGGTAAAGCAGGCACTGGATATACCCTCTCGACACTTTCAGGATGCCGACTGGAAGATGTGAAACAGGCGACTGATTGTCCTGCCTGGTATCAGCTTTACCTGCTTGGAGGTCGAGACGTCGCTCTTAAAACGATTGAACGTGCAAAATCAGCTGGATTTTCAGCGATCGTGCTCACCATCGATACGCCTGTCTCTGGCTTGCGTGAGCTCGATGTTCGCAACGGAACCAAAGAACTGCTGTCTCAGAATCCTCTGACGATGCTGCCATTTCTGCCGCAGATGTTGGCAAAGCCTTGCTGGCTGAGTCAGTGGTTCGGAGATGGAGGGTTAATGAATTTCCCCAATGTGGTCCTTGAGAATGGACCGATGGGATACACCGAAATCGGACCAGCACTGGAGCAATCTGTTGTCACTTGGGACGATCTCAAATGGATCCGCGAGGCCTGGGGAGGCAAATTAATCATCAAAGGAGTTCATATTGGTGACGATGCTCGCAAAGCCGTCGACCTTGGAGTCGACGCTGTGGTTGTATCCAATCATGGTGCTCGACAACTGGACAGCGTTGCACCAACGATTCGTGTTCTGCCTGAAATTGTTAAGGCCGTGAACGGAGAGATCGATGTCTTGATGGATGGTGGCATCCGACGAGGCAGTGACGTCGTAAAGGCTTATTGCCTGGGAGCCAAAGGCGTGCTGATTGGCAGAGCATATGCCTACGGGCTTGCTGCTGGAGGTGGCCCTGGCGTTGCACGTGCCATCGAAATCTTGAGAACAGACATCGTCAGAACGATGAAATTGCTGGGCTGTGATTCAGTTCACAAACTTGACCATTCATACATTCAAACCCCTCAATCCTGGGGATGCTGAACAAGCAGCATCAGGCCAAAGATCCTGGCAACGACCATTCGTGATTTCAGCTCTACCGAATTATTAATACGACAACTTGACCTGGTCTGAACAATCGATTGCCATTAGCCAGCTTCAAGTTGTTCCATCAATCTCCAGGCCTTCACAAGTGTTTGACCATCACCGAGATTGCCGGGAAATGTGATCACAGGCAGACCACTCACACCAGCGATGCCGTCTTCAGGCATCGGCCGCACCATCGAAAGCCCCGGCATTAACTGACCCTCCAGCAGCACTGTTCCCAGGCCCAGCCCATCAGCGAGCACGCTGCCTGTGGTGATCCCTCCCTTGCTGATCAGATAGCCCAGCTGTGGAGCGATCGCCGCTACCAGCCGTGCTGTGAGCTGAGCAAGAGCCATGCCAAAGCGCAAACGACGACGGTCGGCGGCCGGCCCCTCACCGAACTGCAACTCCCCACGACTGGTGTAGAGCACAGGTGTTTGTTGCCGATCCAGAACCACCCGAATCCAGTCCAGCCATTCCAGCTCCAGATCAGCCAGCAACAGATCTGGGGTACCCCCTTCAAGCACCCTGGCGATCCGGACCACCGGCAGCTCAAGGCCAGTGCACCCTGATTCGCCAAGCAAAACCTCCAGCTGCTGGTCTGCCAGAGGCACATGGGAGCCCACCACGACGAGCCCAGGAAGCAACGTGCCCTCTGAACCACAACGACGCAGCTTCACCAGATCATCGACCTTGAGAGGCTGCGGACCGAGTGGCTGTCTGCCCCCGTCTACCAGCCCATTGATCAGGCTGGCCGCTGAACGAAACAGGAATCTGCGTCTGCCCCGCAAATGGTGCACTGCCGCCCCAAGTGCATCCAGTTGCTCTTGCCTCTCGGCATCCACGATCACTGAACAATTGCCATCCAGCGCCTCAAGCCAGCTCACCAGCGCTGTGAATCCGTTCGAGCGATCAGTGCAGGGATCGCCCTTCCTTTGAGCAGCAGCATCGTCGAGCTGCTGCCCCTGCAAGCGCAGCACCGAAGCAGCTGCGATAGCGCCGCCACTCTTTTCCTCCAGCCATGCATCCAGACAACTGGTGCTGAAACCGAAGCTGCGGTCGCGTGCGAAGGGGGTCGTATGGACCGGTTGACCATGGAGCAGGTGCACCCCATTCACGGTGGTGCGTCCACCGGGCAGAAACGCAGGCACATGCAGCGTGGCCTGCACCGCACCGAAGCGATCAGCCAGCTCCGCCGCCAGCACAGCGGGCTCAAGCACCCCATGACCACGCAGGGTGGAGTCCCCCCTGCTGACCAGCAGCAATTGCTGGTCAGCGATCCCCTCCGCTGCAAGAGCTTGCGCAAGCGAAGCAACAATCTCACGATTGCGTGCAGCGGCTGCCTCCGGCACCAGAGCACGGGTGTTCGCCAACACGAACAGCAACGGAGAAGGGTGCCGCAGTCCCTGGCGCAGGGTCTGTATATCCCAGCGCAGCAGCAAGGGACAGCTATGCACCGTTTGGGATCCGGTGGGATCGTCGTCGATCACCACAATCTTCCAGGCAGCCTCGGCCGCTGCAGTTTCGACCCTGCTCACGGCAGCGGTCCGCCAGCGGCCCTTGGGCTTCGCCAATGCCTGTTCCTGTGCATGAGCATGCGTCAGCTGACGCTGTAGCGGCAGGAGAGCGTGGTGCTCTCGCCAACGCCCAGCTGCAGCCTTCGATCACCGCTGATCAGCGCCTGCCGCGGGCCTGTCCAGGGCTCAAGGCAAACCATCGATCGAGGAGGCTCGGTCCAAACCACCGTGAGATCCATGGGCTCGTGATGCTGGAGCTGCAACCGGGTGCCTGCCTGTTCATCCACCAGCGTCACCGGTCCAGTGGCGTGCGCGAGGAAGTCAACCCCCTCAGCCAGGCGTCTCAACTGAGCGGCAGTCTCGGCTTCAGCCATCTCCAGATGATTGAAACAACGGCCCGGCAGACCTTCCACTGCACTGCGGGAGAGATCACTCACATTGAAATAAGGATGAAGTCCAAAGCTGAAGGGCATCGGCTCGGTCTCAGCCTCGGAGCTGTTGCTGATGCTGATGGAGATCTCGAGAGCAGCATTGAGCGGCCTGATCTCCATCTGGATCCTGAATCCAAAGGGATAGGCCTTGCGGGTGTCTGCAGAGTCCTCGAGGGAAAGCATCACGCCACTCTGATCAGCCAACAACGCGATCTGCCAGGGCAGGTCACGGGCAAAACCGTGCTGCTTGAGGGTGAAGTCTCCACTGGCGAGCGGCAGGCAATCATTCGGCAGATTGCCGCAGATTGGAAACAGCACCGGAATGCCACCCCTGATGCTCTTGGCTGGATCGGCGTAGCGCTCCTGGTCGAAATAGAGCATCTCGCGGCCGTTGCAGAGCCATTCCGTGACCAGGCCACCACGTTCGGGCACCACCCGCAAGCGATCGCCACTGCTGGGATGCACAAACTCCCAGTGGGCGTAGGGAGCGGACTGTTGGCGAAAGGTCATGGCCACAGGACCGGGACACCCAAGATTGGCCAGAAACTACCGGGAAGGCTGCAGATCATGCTTGTTTTCCCCGGCAAGGGTCGACAACCACTCCAGCAATGCCGCATTCACCTGATCCGGCACCTCATCATGCGGACAATGACCGGCTTCAAGCACCACCTCGGTGGTGGCGGCAGGAGCATGGCGTTGGAAGCTGGCCCGACGGCCTGCAGCGTTGATCCAGGGATCGCGGATACCCCACAGCAACAACAAGGGAGACTTCAGACAAGCGAACAACTCATCCAACGGCTGTCCGCGGGGGATATCGAACACGGTGCGGAACACTCCGAAAGCACCGGTATCGAGAGAAGGGCGACGAATGGCCTCGACCAACCAGTCATCAACGTTGGTCTTATCGATGTACACCTGATTGAGGGTGCGGCGAATCGTGGCGGGTCGCCTGAGGTTCTCAAACAGCAGCCGCTGCAGGACAGGATTCTTCAGAAGTGCTGAGCTGATCGAGCGCCGTGCACTCGGCCACCAGCCTTTGGGTTTCGCCGACTGCTCATCGCTGAAAGGGCCAGCCGCGTTCAGCAAGACAACACCGGCCGCTTCATCCCCCAACTCAGCTCCAGCGGCAAGAGCAGCAAAACCACCCAGTGAATTGCCTGCGATCACTGTGGGGCGGCCAATGCGTTCACGCACGTAGGCCACCAACTGATCACGCCAGAGAGCACCGCCATAGGCCAGACCTTCAGGCTTGGCACTGCGACCAAAACCGAGCAGATCGATGGCATGAACCTCATACGTGCTTGCCAGCACTGGGATGTTGTGGCGCCAATGATCGGTGGAAGCGCCAAAACCATGCACAAGCAACACAGCAGGACGCTCGCGATGGTCCGACTCTGGATCAGGCCCAACACAGAGACCATGCACGGCATGACCTTGGAACTGCCACCAGGGCTGCTGGGCCTCGCTCACCACAACTTTTGCTTCGGGCGGCGATGCTAAGCATCCTTTTTCGCCATCGACCTGCCGGGCCGATATCGCCGCGATGCTCGATCAGACCACAGGCATGCTTCTGCAGAGCAGCACACTCAGCGGTGGCCTGTTCTGGGCCATTGCCGTCTATCTGCCACTGAGCGCACCACTGAGCCGCTTTGAAGCGAGCCTCGAGAGCGGTCCGCTCAGCGCAGAATGGCGGCAGGTCGCCTTGGTGATCAGCAGCTTGCTGCTGGCACTCACCGTTGGCGTGGTGATCCAACTGCTGTTGGGTTGGGCTCTGGGTCCTGGCTGGGCGTCAAGCCTGGCGCTGATCACCATCGGCTGGAGTCTGTTTCTGTCCCTGGCGCGGAAGGAATGAGGTTCAGAGGAGACCCACAGGATCAGCGGCCACCTCGTCATCAACCTTGTCGTCATCGTCGGGTTTGTCGTCGCCGATCACCAGACGCAGAAGCACGGGAGCCAGGAAGGTTGTGCCGATCACCATCAACAGGATGGCCGCCTCGAGAGAGGGAGACAGCAGCTTGGCGCTGGTGCCAAGACCCAGGAAGATCAGGCCGACTTCACCTCGGGGCATCATGCCCAGGCCCACAACCAGGCGCCGGGTGGGTTGCTTGCTGACAAAGGCCCAGCCCGAGGCAATCTTGCCGATGATCGACACCACCAGCAGAAAGCCGGCAACGATCAGAGCTGTCTTGCTGGAGGGATCGGATGGATTGATCACAGAGAGATCCATCCCCGCGCCGACCAGTACGAAAAACACCGTGGCGAACAGCGTCACGATCGGCAGAACCGCCTCCTGAATGGCGCGGTTGTGCTTCGAGCTGCTGAGAATCAGACCGGCAGCAAAAGCGCCCAGAGCAGCCTCCAGACCGATCGCCGTCGCTGCGAAACAACTGATGGCCAGGATCACAAAGGAGGCCACCAGCACCTCGCCAGGGGCCTTGAGCTTGTCGATCAACCAGTCAAATGCCGGTGCGGCAGTACGGCTGAGGCCAATGGCCGCCACAACGAACACGGCAGCAGCAGCCACCAGCTTCACGATCGGGCCGATCTCCAGGGAGCCCCCGCCAGCCAGGGCCACCACGATGGCCAGGATCACGATGCCGAGGATGTCATCGAGAACGGCAGCGCCGATCACGATCTGACCTTCACGGGTTTTGAGATATCCCAGCTCACCAAACACGCTGGCGGTAATGCCGATGCTGGTGGCCGTCATCGAGGCACCGGCAAAAATTGCCGGAATCGCATCCACGTGAAAAATCGCCATCAGGCCCCAGGTGCCAAAGGCGAAGGGCAGCACCACACCAGCGACAGCCACGGTGAAGGCCTGGGCGCCGACAGCAATCAGTTCCTCCAGCTCACTCTCCAGACCGGTGAGAAACAACAAGGCATAGAGACCCAGCTCAGCCACCGACTCCAGCGAAGGGAAACTTTCGCTGTAGATCTCCGGAACCACTTCCGGGGGGACATTGACCAGTCCGCTGACCAGCCCCACCAACCCTTGACTGAGCTCCACCTGGGTTTCCGGCGGCACCAGCAGATGCAGTCCGGAAGCACCGATCAGCACACCGGCCAGCAGCTCACCGAGGATCGTGGGCAACTGTAGACGCACCAACACTTCGGCAAGAACGCGGGCTGCCACGAAGATCAGCACAAATCGGGCCACCCCGATCAGGGTTTCCGCCATCTCCAGATCATGAGGCGAAATCTCAGCCAGCAATGGCGTGAGTAAGGGCGGCATCGCAGCAGCGAGCATCAGAAATGTTGATTCCTCTCGGTGGGACCTTATCCCTAAACGGGTTTCCGCAATGCTCAAGCTGCCGCTTCAGCGAGAGCATCACGCCCTGAACTGATCCTGAGAGTGCAGCTGCACAGAGCTAACGATCTACAAACTTGCACCAAAAGAGATAGATGGTCTGACTGGAAACCCTGAATTTCCTGCATTAAGGGTGCGATCCGAGCCAACCTCAAGAGATATCCCGAGAAGCGATGAGCACCTCCGAGCCCCTCGACCTGCGATTACCGACTCCGGGATGTTCCGTGGATCCGGAACGAGCTGGGCTCGATGCCGATTCCGTGTTCGATGGAATGACCGAGCACTTGTTCTTCACGCTCGGCAAACTCGCACCATCGGCCAGCCCCCATGACCTCTACATGGCGCTGAGCTACGCAGTGCGCGACCGCTTGATGACGCGCTTTCTGGCCAGCAAGGAAGCGATCCGCGCCAGACCCCAGAAAACCGTGGCCTATCTCTCGGCTGAGTTTCTGATCGGTCCACAGCTGGCCAACAATTTGCTCAACCTGGGCATCCAAAAGGAAGCGGAAGAGGCGCTTAAACGCTTCGGGATCGAATCGCTGCAACCGATTCTTGAAGTCGAAGAGGAACCCGGCCTTGGCAACGGCGGGCTCGGCCGTCTGGCGGCCTGCTACATGGAATCGCTGGCCAGCCTTGAAATTCCTGCCACCGGCTATGGCATTCGCTACGAGTTCGGCATCTTCGACCAACTGATCCGCGACGGTTGGCAGGTGGAGGTCACCGACAAGTGGCTGAAGGGTGGCTGGCCCTGGGAGTTGCCCCAACCCGATGAAGCCTGCTTCGTGGGCTTCGGCGGCCGCACGGAGAGCTACATCGACGACAAGGGCAACTACCGCTCGCGCTGGATCCCCTCGGAACATGCGATCGGCGTTCCTCACGATGTGCCGGTGCTCGGTTATCGCGTGAATACCTGCGATCGCCTGCGTCTCTGGCGAGCGGATGCCACCGAAAGCTTCGACTTCTATGCCTTCAACATCGGCGATTACTACGGCGCCGTGGAGGAAAAGGTGGGAAGCGAAACCCTCTCCAAGGTGCTATACCCCAACGACGGCACCGATGAGGGACGTCGCCTGCGCCTGAAACAGCAGCACTTCTTTGTGTCCTGCTCCCTGCAGGACATGCTGCGCAGCCTCGACAGCCGCGGGTTGCCCGTGGAGGACTTCCCCCTGCACTGGACCGTTCAGCTGAACGACACGCACCCCGCCATCGCTGTGGCCGAGCTGATGCGTCTGTTGATCGACGACCGCCACCTGGAGTGGGACAAAGCCTGGGACATCACCAGCCGCTCGGTGGCCTACACCAACCACACTCTCCTGCCTGAAGCGCTGGAGAAGTGGGATTTGGACCTGTTCAGCAGCCTGCTGCCACGCCACCTCGAGCTGATCTACGAGATCAACCGTCGCTTCCTGCAGCAGGTGCGCCTCCGCTATCCAGGAAACGATGCCATTCAACGCAAACTTTCGATCATTGATGAGGATGGCGGCAAGGCCGTGCGCATGGCCCACCTGGCCACCATCGGCGCACATCATGTGAATGGCGTTGCAGCTCTGCACTCCGACCTGGTCAAACAGCAGTTGATGCCGGAATTCGCCGCGCTGTGGCCCGAAAAATTCACAAACGTGACCAATGGCGTCACGCCTCGTCGCTGGGTGGCCCTCTCCAACCCCGAGCTCTCGGCGCTGCTCGATGAACACGTGGGACCGGAGTGGGTCACCGACATGGATCGGTTGCGCTGCCTCGAAGAACGTCAGCACGACCATGGATTTCTCGAGCAATGGGGCGACACCAAGCTCTCGGTGAAGCGCAAGCTCTCCAGCTACATCCACCGCAACACCGGTGTTCTGGTGGATCCCTCCAGCCTGTTTGATGTGCAGGTCAAGCGCATCCACGAATACAAGCGCCAGCACCTGAATGCGCTGCAGATCATTACCCAGTACCTGCGCATCAAGAACGGCCAGGCCGATGGATTGGCTCCACGCACAGTGATCTTCGGCGGCAAAGCAGCGCCTGGTTACTACATGGCCAAGCTGATCATCCGCTTCATCAACGGCATCGCCGAAACGATCAACGCCGATCCCGATATGGACGGCCGCCTGCGTGTGGTCTTCCTGCCGGACTACAACGTCAAGCTGGGTGAGCAGGTCTATCCAGCCTCTGATCTCTCCGAACAGATCTCCACGGCTGGCAAGGAAGCCTCCGGCACCGGCAACATGAAATTCGCCATGAACGGGGCGCTCACCATCGGCACCCTCGATGGGGCCAATGTGGAGATCCGCGATCGTGTGGGCTCAGAGAACTTCTTCCTGTTCGGCAAGACAGTGGAAGAGATCGCTGCGCTCAAAAAGAGCGGCTACCGCCCTCGCGAGGTGATCGGAGCGATTCCCGAGCTGGCAGAAGCCATCCGCCTGATTGAGATGGGTCACTTCAGTAATGGCGACGGTGAACTGTTCAGACCACTGCTGGACAATCTCACCGGCAACGACCCGTTCTTCGTGATGGCCGACTTCGCGGCCTATCTGAGAGCTCAGGATGCGGTCAGCCGCGCCTGGACGGATCGCATGCACTGGAACCGGATGAGTGTGCTGAACGTGGCTCGCACAGGTTTCTTCTCCTCGGATCGCTCCATCCGCGATTACTGCCGTGAAATCTGGAACGTGGAGCCGATGCCTGTGGACATCACCTGCGACATCCGCTGAGGTCTCTCATAAAACAAAAAGGCCCTGATCAACAACCAGGGCCTTCAAGGGTGTTTTATTCAGATTCGTCTTGTTCAGATTCTCAGTTGTGATCAGGCAAATCTGGGGTTTGGTGGAGAAGCCGGTTTAACCGCAGCCGATCAGCATTGAGTGGATCAGGCGCCAGCTCGCCAGCCAATTCACGGAATTTCTGCTCAATATCCTCAGGAACGCGGACATCAAAGATCCGTTCCATTAACGCCTCAATCGAGAAAAGATGCGCGTTGATGTTCTCCATATCAGCCATAGCCTGCTGAAGAGCATCCGTGGGCTCATCAGCACTGCCAACAGGAGTGGCATGCACCTGGCCATCACTGGAGCGAGGACCGTGCTGCTTCTGAAGGTCTTCCAGCACACGGCCTGAGAGTGTGCGGAAGGCTTGAAGAGCTGCCCAGCTCAATTCCTGCTGCTGACGGAGGGTGGGATTCTCGCGGATCAACCTGTCGTGCTCTCTGTAGAAGCGTTGACAGTCGGGGCATTGGCAGGGTTCTTCTGGCACGTGGAACCCGAAGCTCGAGAACCATCATGACATCTGATCAGGCTGCAAGAGGAGGCTCAGACGAAAACCCACCGTCGCTATCGCCACCTCCATCAAAACGGTTGTCAGCATCTCCTTCAGCAAGACCTGGCAAAGGGATTTCGATCGAGGTCACCACTTGGATCACATCTCTCAAGCGCATGGAATCGGCAAACCAACCCATGGCTTGCTCTGTATCACCGCGACGTTCTGCGTCACTGGCTTGATCATCGTGCGCTTCAGCCAGCAAAGCCAACCAACAGAGGCAACGCGCCTGGACCACAGACAGATCGAGTTCGGTGGGCTGCGAGTCGGCGATGCGCTCGCTTTCCTGTTGCACCAGAAGCTGAAGCCGTAAATCGTGAAGCTGGGTCATGGAGCCGGATTCACTACTACAACGCTAGCGAGGGCGTCGAGCCTGGCTACCCCACTAAATGTAGTGCTAACTACCGCTACACGTTCACGCGAACCCAGGTGTAGCGCCCGACAAGCATCAGAGCTCGAAGACCAGAGCGACAAACAACTCAATGCCTGGAGAACAGCCGCTGAAATCTTGCGAAAGTGCCTCAAAACAGGACTGAATCACGGGGCTGGCGGGACTCGAACCCACGACCTACGGTTTAGGAAACCGTCGCTCTATCCAGCTGAGCTACAGCCCCCTCAAGGGTCATTATGGGGTTTGAAAGCAGGAGAGGTGATCGCAACCGAATTCCAGCCCAGTGCTGAGATCCGGTTGAGGAAAGTCCGGGCTCCCCGATGGCCAGGCTTGCTGGGTAACGCCCAGTGCGGGTGACCGTGAGGAGAGTGCCACAGAAACACACCGCCGATGGCTGGTTCGCCGGCACAGGCAAGGGTGCAAGGGTGCGGTAAGAGCGCACCAGCAGCATCGAGAGGTGCTGGCTAGGTAAACCCCGGCTGGGAGCAAGGCCAAGGAACGACGACTGGCCATCTGTCCCGTTCCGACAAGTGAGCCGCTAGAGGCCGCCGGAGACGACGGTCCCAGATAGATGATCACCCCCTTTCTTTGGGAAGGAGAACAGAACCCGGCTTATGACCTGCTTTCACACTTTTGGATAAAGAAAGATGCGATCAAGCACATTAGAAGGATTCATTATTCAAGACTTAAGCTGATTTTTTAAAACCCAGCTCATTAACTCGAGGGCTGGCATCCAGTGAATCAAAATTTAAATTTCATCAGATAACAGCCTACTGTTGTAATCGGAATTGGATTAAATCACAGTAACCTGAGAGGGATTGAAGACCCCCAAAAGCAGTAACATCTGATCACCCCCAGCGCCATAAGACAACCCCTGATCAGTCTGAATGAAAACGCCTCCTGCCACACCCTTGATCACATCTTCTCCAACCGTGTAATCCTGAACTTGCGCTACTCCTGCGCCCGCTACAGCGTGGAACGTATCCGCGGCTTTATCACCCCACACCAATCCAGCACTCACCAAAAGTTGATCATTATGGGCTCCTCCCCTGTAAACCATGCCATCGACAGAACCAATCACGACATCAGCCCCATTATTTCCATTCACCCAGGATCCAGACTTTGAGCTGAATACCTCAATCCTGTCATTATCTTCGCCACCCAAGTACCGGCCCTTTCCGCCTCGCAAAACGATATGGTCGTCACCATTATTTCCATTAGCAAAGTTATTCTTACCACCGACGACTTCAAGAAAATCATTTCCGCCCAACATGCCGTAATTGATCGCTGACTGACCACCCAAAACTTCGACTCCATTGGTGAAATATCGTCGTCCGTTGATGACAGTGTTTTCAATGGACTGCACGACATTGGTGGTACCACCACCGCTACGGGTACTACTACCGCCACCGCCGCCGCCACCGCCTCCGCCGCCGCCACCGCCGCCGCCACCGCCGCCACCGCCGCCGGAAGATTCATTCACATCCTGCACACTCACCGTGACCGTCTGATCCGACGCATTATTCGAGGCATCCGTCGCACGAACCATCACCACATAGCTGTTATCACTGCCAGAATCTTGCGGTGATTCGTAATCAGGAGCACTCGCAAATACCAGCGCACCACTAGAGCTATTGATGCTGAATCGCGCCTGATCAGCTCCTCCAGACAGACTCCAAGTCACACTTTCATTCGCGCTGAATGTCGTCACTGATGTGGTGTTTTCATTCACCGATACCGATGATGTGGAATCTCCAGCACTCCCCGATGGTCCACTGATCGAAGGAGCCGTGGTGTCAACAAGACCAAGCAAAGCTGCCCAGCTGCGCGTATCCCCGTTGAAATCAACGGATTCAATATCGGCAAGTGTGTCAGTGCCATCCGGACTACCGCTACGCAGATCAGTGATCTGCAGGCTGCTGCCTGACAGCGACAATCTGTAATCACTGAGCGAACCGCTATACAGAACTGCGTCAGTGCCGCCGCCACCATCGAAGCTGTTATTGGCACTATTCCCCCGAAACGTGTCTGAACCTGAACCACCGATCGCAGTCTCAATCAGAGTGCCAGGTGCAAATGTGAGGTTGCCCGTCTTGCCACCAATATTGGAGGCATACACATTGGTTGCAGACTCATCCGACGGCCGAAGATCAATCAGCTGGGTGGAAGAGAAACCACTGAAATCGAGCGTGTCAGCACCACCACTATCGACCACAGTGAAGGCGGTGGAGGGAATCCAATCCTTCAGTTCATTGAAAACTTTGCTGGTGCTCGCCGAAATTGTCGTATTAAAACCGTAGGTTGTGTCATCAGTAAAAGCATTACTGATGCCATATCCATCAGCGCTATAAAGATCATCGAGAGCGATCCAGTCCACCACCATGGGTGTACTTAAAAAGGCATAACTGGCATCAATCGATGTATTCTCAGTTTGCGAAAAATACGACATTATCGATGCCTGCCACGAATCATTCGTGAAGTCAGCATCCGTCGAATAACTTCCTGATCCGTTGTAAAGGCCTTGATGGCCTAAACCAAGTCCATGACCAATTTCGTGCAGGATGGTCTGGAATGCGTAATCACCGAGATCAGTACTGCCGTAATGCCAACTGGAAGCAACATTAATACTGGCATATTGGGTAGTAGTTCCACTACGCGTGGCAGATGCATAAGCACCACTGTCGCTATCACCGAAACGAAAATCAGCTCCACTGGCTGTTGTTGTCTGGAAGTCAACACCAAGGATGGCTTCGAATAATTTGAAAGCTTCATCCACTAGGTCCGCACGACCTGAGCTCAAACCATCGGAATCCTGAGAATTACCGCTGGTGTTGTAAGTGAGATCTCCATCTTTGGCGTAAGTACCAGTATCTGAAAGATTGAAATTACGGTTACTTGTCCCGAAGTCGCTCCAAAACTGCGTTTCCAGATAGTTAGACAGCTGGTCCAGTGTTCCCAATGAGGCGGCTGACAGGTCATCACCAGACCCTGCACCGGAACCCAGCTGTGAATCTGCAGGTCCACCACGGCAGGCCGCACAGGCACATCCAGCCGCATGCAGCACAGGCTCATGAACGGGAGCCTTGTTCAGATCAGAGCTTGCACCTGCAGAGGCTTCAATTGTTGCAAGGCCTGATGATTCACTGGCAGCTGTTGGTTCGGCTGCATCGAATCCCGAATCCGCACCACTGAAAAAGTCATTGCCACCATCAGCGTCCAATCCGAGATCAGCTGCTTGAGGCGATGCAGCAGAATCTCCCAAAGTTTCAGGGACATCCCCAAAAAGCCGGATCGGCTCATCTAATGAGTCAATGGTTCCGTCCAAACGACTCCTTAACCAGCAACCTTTTTCAAGGTAGTTCTGAAATCTGACAGTGGCGATTTTGTGTATTGCTGCAAGGGGAATGTCCTAGCCACATGAGCCAAACAACACGGCCACTGCAGCAGCTCTGGGACGCGCTCAACCAGCCCAGCAAAAACCTTGAACCGGCCGACCTTGCCCTGTTGCAGGAGGCTCTCACCCATACCTCCAGTGGTCTCAACCCTCATCACGAGCAGCTGGAATTTCTCGGCGATGCGGTGCTGCGTCTCACCGCTAGTGAATTCATCGCCTCCGCCTATCCCCACATGCCCGTGGGCGAACGCTCCAGCCTCAGGGCCCAACTGGTAAGCGACCGCTGGTTGGCGGAGCTGGGCGCCAACATCGAGATCGAATGCTGGTGGCAGATCGGCCCCAAAGCCAGTGGCGACGCCACTGCAGCAGCCACCATCCGCGCAGAACTCAGCGAAGCGCTGATCGGTGCGCTTTACCGAATCAACGGGCTGGCCGCCGTGCAGCAATGGCTGACGCCTCACTGGCAACGCAGCGCTGAGGCCGTTCTCTCCGACCCGCACCGCGGCAACTGCAAATCCGCCCTGCAGGAATGGAGTCAGGGAGAGGGCCTGGGCCTGCCCGTCTACAGCAGCGAAGAAATCAGCCAACGCCATGGTGACCCGCGCCGCTTTTGCTGCAGGGTGACCCTGCCGCAGCAGCTGGCAGCAGAAGGATGGGGCCGCTCACGGCGTGAGGCCGAGCAACAGGCTGCTCGCGCTGCGCTGGATCAGCTGACTGGCAGCTGAGCAGCGCCCTCAAGCTCAGCTCCGCACTGATCGCAATGGCTGGCCTCGCTGCGATGGTCGCGATAACCGCAACTGCTGCAGGCACGCCTGTCCAGACGGGCCTGCTGAATCGATTCCACCGTGACGATGCCTGTGGGGATGGCGATGATCCCGAAACCCAGCAACATCACCACGGCCGCCAGCATTCGGCCGAGCACGGTCTGGGGCACAAAATCGCCGTAGCCCACCGTGGTCATCGTGACGATGGCCCAGTACACGCCCTGACCAACGGTCTGGAACTGGGTGTCGGGATGACCGCTCTCGATTAACACCATCAGATACCCCAGCACCACCTGCGCCATCACCACAAAAAACAGAAACACGCCAATGCGGCGTGCGCTGGCGCGCAGTGCACGGCCCAACATCTGCGCCTCATCCAGAAAACGCAGCAGCTTGAACACACGCAACACGCGGGCGAACTTGAAGACCCACAAAACAAGGCCGCTGCGAATCTGCGGCACGAAAAAAAACAGGACGGCTGACAGATCAATCAGTCCGTAGAAGCTGCGCGCATAGGCCAAGGGCTTCGGTGACACCCACAGATGCAGCAAATAATCCGCCATGAACACCAGAAGGCAGAGGCGCTCCAGCCCCTCCACCCAAGACGGAATTTCACCAGGGGTCGCAACACGCATCGGGTGCGGTTCAACCAGCAGGCCTGCCACGCTGAGCAGGATCGTCCCGAAAATCACCAGGTTGTAAATCCTGCCTGGACGGGTATCGGAATCAAGAACGACTCGCCGGAGCCTCTGGCGCAGAGCGACCTCCATCGGCGTCAGTCGGCGCTGAGATCTTTGAGGCGCAGGGTGACGAGCTTGTCCCAGTTGCCACCTTCAAACAACACGGCGGCCCGATCCCCACTGATGCGCTGCACGAAACCGGTGTATCCGTTGTAGATGGAGCGCTGATCCACCACCGTCACCGTGGCACCGGGCAGGATCGGAGCAGCGGAAGCCATGAAATCGCAGGTCGGTCGTGGAGCCATTATCGACAAGTGCCTCCAGAGCTGTCATCCGTGGCCTCAGACTCCGATATCCAGACAGCATCAGCGGGCGAAGAATGGCTGGCCGTTGGCACGGTGGTGGCTGCGCAGGGCTTAAACGGCGAGCTCCGCGTGAACCCGGCCAGTGATTTCCCTGAACGCTTCACCAAGCCAGGGCCTCGTTGGCTTCAGCGCAAAGGCGCCGCTGCACAGGAAATGACGCTGACCAGCGGTCGGCAACTGCCGGGGAGAAGTCTGTTCATCGTGCGCTTCAAGGAGGTCGACAGCCGCAGCGCTGCAGAAGCTCTTGTGGGTCAGACGCTCTTGGTGAGTTCCAACGACAGGCCCGAACTTGAGGAGGGAGAGTTCCACCTGCTCGACCTTGTAGGTCTGGAAGCCCGTCTCAATGCGAACGACAGCGCTGTGGTCGGCACCGTGAGCGATCTGATCAGCGGAGGCAATGACCTGCTGGAGATCACCCGAGCGGATGGGCGCAAGCTGTTGATTCCCTTTGTGGAGCAGATTGTTCCTGAGGTGCATCAAACAGAGGGTTGGCTGCTGATCACCCCGCCGCCGGGACTGCTGGACCTCTGACGCCTGCAGGGTGACAACAGCGAAAAAGCTGCGCAACAATGGCGCCAAACACCAAGCGTGTGCCGTGACCACCCCTCTGATTCCGGTGATCCTCTGTGGTGGCACAGGAACGCGCCTCTGGCCCCTCTCCCGAGCCAGTTACCCGAAGCAGTACTGGGCACTCGGCGGCAACGGTGATGAAACCCTGCTGCAGCAGACCCAGCAACGTCTGGAAGGGATCGAAGCGCTGGGCGATCCTCTGCTGATCTGCAACGACGACCACCGTTTCATCGTGGCCGAACAGATGCGCCAGATCGGCATCCAGCCAGGTGCCATCCTGCTGGAACCGATGGGACGCAACACGGCTCCAGCGGTGGCGATTGCAGCTCTGCAAGCCACAGCCGACGGAGAGGACCCCCTTCTGCTGGTGTTATCAGCTGACCATGTCATTCGTGACGCCGAACACTTCCGCAGCGCCATCGAAGCCGGTCGCAGGACCGCTGAGGCAGGCCGTCTGGTGACCTTCGGAATCGTGCCAACGGCTCCGGAAACAGGCTATGGCTATATCGAGGCCGCTGAATCGCTGCAGACAGACACCCTCACACCGGTACCAATCGCCCGCTTTGTGGAAAAGCCAGACCAGGCGACTGCCGAACAGTTCCTGGCCAGCGGACGCTTCACCTGGAACAGCGGCATGTTTCTGTTCAGAGCGAGCGCCATGCTCTCGGAGCTGGAACGCCTGGCACCGGAAGTGGTGAGCTGCTGCAGGGCCGCCCTTGAGCAGGATGTGGCAGACCTCGACTTCCTGCGACTGGAGCGTGAAGCCTTCGCCAAATGTCCCAACGTGGCCATTGATGTGGCTGTGATGGAACAGACCAAGCTCGGGTCAGTGATGCCCTTAGCCGCAGGCTGGAGTGATGTGGGCAGCTGGAGTGCCCTCTGGGAAACCGCCGACCGCGATGACGACGGCAACGTGCTGCGCGGCAGAGTCATCAGTGAGGGAAGCCGCAACTGCTACCTGCGCAGCGAACACCGTCTGGTGGTGGGCCTCGGTGTGGAAAATCTTGTGGTGGTTGAAACCGACGACGCCGTGCTGATCGCGGAACGCAACCAGGCACAGAATGTGAAGACGATCGTGAAGCAGCTGGAGGCTGATGGCAGCCCAGAAGGCAAGGCACATCGCAAGATCTATCGCCCCTGGGGGCACTACACAGGCGTGGTGGAAGACAGCCGCTGGCAGGTGAAACGCATCTCAGTGAAGCCAGGAGCCAGCCTCTCCCTACAGATGCATCACCACCGCGCTGAGCACTGGATCGTGGTCAGTGGAGCGGCCTTGGTGGAACGCGACGGGACGACTGAGCTGGTTGGTGAGAACCAGAGCACCTACATCCCACTGGGCTGCAAACATCGACTGACCAATCCTGGGCGCATCCCCATGGAGCTGATCGAGGTGCAGAGCGGCGCTTATCTGGGAGAAGACGACATCGTGCGCTTCGACGATGTCTACGGCCGCAGCGATGTGGAAGCAGCAGCGCGGGCGGCAATCACTCCACAGTGACGCTCTTGGCCAAGTTGCGTGGCTGATCAACATCCAAGCCTCGATGGGCCGCAATGTGATAGCTGAGCAATTGCATCGGCACCACCGTGAGCAAAGGACTGATCCATTCGCTCACCTCAGGCACCGGCAGCAATTCATCGAACAATTCCGTGTCAGCGCAAATGGGGGCAACACCGATCAACTGGGCATCGCGGGCCTTGGCCTCCTGGGCATTACTGAGCACTTTTTCGAACACCACGCCTGGTACGGCAATCGAGATCACCGGCACATGCGTGTCGAGCAAGGCGATCGGGCCATGTTTCATCTCACCTGCGGGGTAACCCTCCGCGTGGATATAACTGATTTCTTTGAGCTTGAGAGCGCCTTCCAATGCAATCGGGTAGTTGATGCCACGCCCCAGGAAGATCACATCCTGGGTTTCAGCGAAACGATGGGCCATCGCCTCAGAACACTGATCATGCTGCTTCACCAGCGCACTGAGCTGATCAGGCAAACCGCGCAGCTCATTGACCAGGGCAGCGATCTCGGCTTCGCTTCGGGTGCCGCGGCGCGCCGCAAAGGCCAGGGCCAGCGCGTAGAACGCTAAAAGCTGGCCAAGGAAGGTCTTGGTGGCTGCAACCCCCACTTCGATGCCTGCACCGATGTCAAGGATGTAGGGCACCTGACGTGCCAGAGAACTCTCCACCCGGTTGGTCACACCTAACTGACGTGGGGCATAGGCAGGATCGTCATGGACCCGCCGCCGGTCAGCATCCATGGCCAGAGCAGCCAGGGTGTCGGCCGTTTCACCGGATTGGGTGACGCCGACCGTGAGCGTGTAGGCAGCCAGCGGCGGGGGCGCGTAACGGAACTCACTGGCGTAATGAACACTGGCTGGCACCCCCGCAAACTGTTCCAGCAGATGGGCTCCCACAAGCGCCGCGTGCCGGCTCGTTCCACAAGCCAGGATCTGGATGCGCTCAATGTCGGCATAAAAGGCATCGTCGAAAGGCAAGGCCACGGGATTGGCAGCCTGCAGATTCAACGGCAGATGCCTCTCGACCCACAGGCGTGCGGTCTCCGGCTGCTCATGAATCTCCTTGAGCATGAAATGGCGGAACTGGCGCTTGTCGGCCACATGCTCCTGGCCGCTGAGCAGCGACGGACTGCGCTGCTGACGCTCACCAACATCGTTGTAGAGCTCAATGCCAAGCGGACTGAGCAACGCCACCTCACCGTCCTCCATCGGCAGGACGGTGCGGGTGAAGCCAGCCAGCGCAGGCGTATCGCTGGCACAGATGAATTCGCCCTCGCCCAAACCGATCAGCAATGGTGCCGCCTTGCGAGCCACCACAACAGCACCGGGGACCTCTGCCCACAACACCGCCAGGGCGTAGGCGCCTTGAAGCCTTGGCAACACGACCTGCACGGCCCGTAACAGCGTGTTGCCCTCAGCAGGCTGGCCAGCAGCACACAGACGCTGCAGCTCCGCGAAGACCAGATGCGGGATCACCTCGGTATCAGTGTCTGAGCGGAAGCTGACCCCAGCGTTCGTGAGCTCGTCACGCAGGGCCCGATGGTTTTCGATGATGCCGTTCTGCACCACGGCCACATCACCAGCACCATCGCAATGGGGATGGGCGTTGTGCACCTCCGGCTTGCCGTGCGTCGCCCAGCGGGTATGGCCGATTCCACAAAAACCTGGCGCACCCTCCTGTTCCACCCTTGCGGTGAGATTGACGAGCTTGCCCTTAGCTCGAATGCAGTGCAACTTGGCATTCGCATCGTTTGCCGACGTTTCAATCGTGGCGATGCCAGCGGAGTCGTAACCGCGATATTCCAGTTGTCGCAGCCCTTCAAGCAGGAGCGGTGCTGCCTCTCTGGAGCCGATCACCGCAACGATTCCGCACATACAAAACAGCCCGGCAATGCCGGGCCGAGCTTATGGGTAATTGAACGAGAAAACGAACGAGACGTTCAGTAGGCCAGGCCCATGCTTCGGGTGGTCTCATCACCGAGGTAGACGCGGATGCTGAGGAAATCCGTTGGGCATGCGGTTTCACAGCGCTTGCAACCAACGCAATCTTCTGTGCGGGGAGAGGACGCGATCTGACCAGCCTTGCAGCCATCCCACGGCACCATTTCGAGCACGTCCAGAGGACAGGCACGAACACACTGGGTACAACCGATGCAGGTGTCGTAAATCTTGACGGCGTGGGACATGAATCCCTCTGAGAGCAGGTGACTTGGCAATAACGTACTGGGCCTTGGCGACACTGAGGCCGAGCGCGCGCCCGGCCGTCACCGTTGTTAACGCCAGGCAGTTCTTCGAGCCCAAAATTGGAAAGACAGAGGCCAGCCCGTAAGATGCGGCGTCCCGTCTTCACGGCCATGTCCCAGGAAGCGATCCTCGAAAAAGTCCGTTCGATCGTGGCTGAGCAGCTCAGCGTCGATGCCGGCGAAGTCAAGCCCGAATCGAATTTCCAGAATGATCTCGGCGCCGACTCACTCGACACCGTCGAGCTGGTGATGGCACTGGAAGAAGCCTTTGACATCGAAATCCCCGACGAAGCCGCTGAAGGCATCGCCACAGTTGGCGACGCCGTTAAGTACATCGAAGACAAGCAGGCCTGAGGATCGGCAGCATGGTGGAGGGTCTCCAACGCGTCGTGGTCACCGGCCTCGGCGCGGTGACACCGATCGGCAACAGCGTTTCCGACTATTGGTCCGGTCTCACCTCCGGCAGGAATGGGGTGGCATCAATTTCATTGTTTGACGCCTCTCGGCACGCCTGCCGATTTGCGGCGGAAGTGAAAAATTTCGATCCAACAGGATTCATTGAGCCCAAGGAAGCCAAGCGCTGGGACCGGTACTGCAAATTCGGAGTTGTTGCGGCCAAACAGGCTCTTGCCGATGCAGGGCTGGAGATCACCGAAGCCAACGCCGAGCGGATCGGTGTCAGCATCGGCTCAGGAGTGGGCGGACTGCTCACGATGGAAACCCAAGCCCACGTTCTCGAGGGCAAAGGGCCAGGGCGAGTCAGCCCCTTCACGGTGCCGATGATGATCCCGAACATGGCCACGGGCCTGGCAGCGATCGCGCTCGGAGCCAAGGGGCCAAGCTCAGCTGTCGCCACGGCCTGTGCCGCGGGGTCCAATGCCATCGGCGATGCCTTCCGTCTGCTGCAAATGGGCAAGGCCGACGCCATGATCTGCGGTGGGGCAGAGTCGGCCATTACTCCTCTGGGAGTGGCTGGATTCGCCAGTGCCAAGGCACTGTCATTCCGCAACGATGATCCAGCCACCGCCAGCCGACCATTTGACAAAGAACGCGACGGCTTTGTGATTGGTGAAGGATCAGGCATTTTGGTGCTTGAAACCCTCAGTCACGCCCAGGCCCGCGGCGCCACGATCCTGGCCGAAATCGTTGGCTACGGAACCACCTGTGATGCGCACCACATCACTTCACCAACCCCCGGTGGTGTCGGCGGGGCAGCCGCCATGCGCCTCGCCCTGGAGGACGGAAACCTGAGTGCTGACAGCATCGACTACGTCAATGCCCACGGCACCAGCACCCCGGCAAACGACAGCAACGAAACCGCAGCGATCAAGAGTGCTCTCGGCCAACGCGCCCAGAAGATTCCTGTGAGCTCCACAAAATCAATGACCGGACATCTCCTGGGTGGCTCCGGCGGCATCGAAGCCGTGGCCTGTGTGCTTGCTCTGCAGCACAATGTTGTCCCTCCCACCATCAACTACACCAATCCCGATCCCGACTGTGATCTGAATGTGGTGCCCAACGCCGCCCGCGAGCACACACTGGGAACAGTGTTATCCAACTCGTTCGGTTTTGGCGGCCACAACGTCTGCCTTGCCTTTCAGCGCATGAACTGAATCCTGAGGTCAGGTTCACCTCGGTGACGCTGACCGTGCTGTTTCAGACTGATCCAACTCCTTACTGCTTCTCGAATCTCACGCCATGGTCGCCGCGCCCGCATCTCTCGACACCCTCTGCATCAACAGCATTCGCATGCTGGCCGTTGATGCGATCAACAAGTCCAAGAGCGGCCACCCAGGTCTGCCCATGGGTTGTGCCCCGATGGGGTACACGCTCTGGGACAAGTTCCTGCACCACAACCCGAAGAACCCCAAGTGGTTCAACCGAGATCGCTTTGTGCTGTCGGCCGGTCACGGCTGCATGTTGCAGTACGCACTGCTGCATCTCACCGGTTACGACTCCGTGTCGATCGATGACATCAAACAGTTCCGGCAATGGGGCTCCAAAACTCCTGGACACCCTGAAACATTCGAAACTCCCGGCATTGAGGTGACCACAGGCCCCCTTGGTGCCGGTATTTCCAACGCAGTTGGTCTGGCCATCGCCGAATCTCACCTTGCGGCGAAATTCAACAAGCCTGACGCCACTGTTGTTGATCATTTCACCTACGTGATCATGGGTGACGGCTGCAACCAGGAGGGTGTGTCCTCCGAAGCAGCCTCCTTAGCTGGCCACCTGAAGCTGGGCAAGCTCATTGCCCTCTACGACGACAACCACATCACCATTGATGGGCGCACAAACGTGTCCTTCACCGAGGACGTGCTCAAGCGCTACGAGGCCTACGGCTGGCATGTTCAGCATGTGGCTGATGGCAACACGGATGTCGATGCCATCGCCAAGGCCATCGAAGCAGCCAAAGCCGTCACCGACAGGCCCTCGATCATCAAGATCACAACCACAATCGGATTCGGCTCACCCAACAAGAGCGACACAGCGGGTGTGCACGGTGCTCCCCTCGGTGACGAAGAAACGGAACTGACCCGCAAGCAACTGGGCTGGAACTACGGTCCGTTTGAAGTACCTCAAGACGCCTACGACCAGTTCCGTCAGGCCATCGATCGCGGCGCCAGCCTGGAGGCCGAGTGGAATCAAACCCTGGCGACTTACCGCTCCAAGTACCCGACGGAATCAGCCGAATTTGAGCGCATGCTGCGCGGCGAACTCCCTCAAGGTTGGGACAAGGATCTGCCCACTTACACACCAGACGACAAGGGACTTGCCACACGAAAGCATTCCCAGATCTGTCTGGGTGCTTTGGGCCCCAATCTGCCGGAGCTGATTGGTGGATCTGCCGACCTCACCCACTCCAATTACACCGACATCAAGGGCGAAACAGGTTCCTACCAGCCAGAGACCCCCGAGAAGCGGTATCTGCATTTTGGCGTGAGAGAGCACGCCATGGCAGCTGTGCTCAACGGGATCGCCTATCACAACAGTGGTTTGATCCCCTACGGCGGCACCTTCCTCGTGTTCGCCGACTACATGCGCGGCTCGATGCGCCTCTCGGCTCTGAGTGAACTGGGTGTGATTTACGTGCTCACCCACGATTCAATTGGTGTTGGCGAAGACGGACCTACCCACCAACCGATTGAGACCATCCCTTCATTGAGGGCCATGCCAGGTCTGCTGGTGTTCCGACCCGGCGACGGCAACGAAACAAGCGGCGCTTACAAACTCGCAATCGGCAACCGTCACCGTCCCAGTGCGCTGTGCCTCAGCCGGCAAGGCATGGTCAATCAAGCCAATTCCTCTATTGAGAAAGTGGCCCTGGGTGGTTACATCCTCGAAGACTGTGATGGAACGCCCGATCTGATCCTGATCGGTACCGGCACCGAACTTGACCTCTGCGTACAAGCCGCCAAACAGCTCAGCGCCGATGGCAACAAAGTGCGCGTGGTCTCCATGCCCTGCGTCGAACTGTTTGACGAACAAAGTGATTCCTACAAGGAAGAAGTTCTTCCCGGCTCTGTTCGCAAACGCATCGTCGTGGAAGCCGCAGAATCCTTTGGCTGGCACCGTTTCATCGGCCTCGATGGCGACAGCGTCACGATGAACCGCTTTGGTGCATCCGCTCCCGGAGGCACCTGCATGGAGAAGTTCGGCTTCACCGTGGAGAATGTGGTCGCTAAATCCAAAGCGTTGCTGGGCTAAGCACGGTTTAGGCAAATGCAAAAGCGGAGGATGCATTCCTCCGCTTTTTTTTGATCAGCACCATTGACGTTTCGATCAAATGCGCAATCTCATTACTGGCGGCGCAGGGTTCCTTGGCTCCCACTTAACTGATCGCCTCATGGAAGCCGGCGAAGAAGTGATCTGCCTGGACAACTATTTCACCGGAAGAAAAGCAAACATCAGCAATTGGATAGGACATCCCAGCTTTGAATTGATTCGCCACGATGTCACAGAACCAATCAAATTAGAAGTTGATCGGATCTGGCATTTAGCCTGCCCAGCCTCTCCAATTCACTATCAATTCAACCCAATCAAAACAGCCAAGACAAGCTTCCTGGGCACTTACAACATGCTTGGGCTTGCAAGACGCGTTGGCGCACGATTCTTACTTGCTAGCACTAGCGAAGTTTATGGAGATCCAGAAGTTCATCCCCAACCGGAGGAGTATCGAGGCTGTGTGAATACAATCGGGATCCGCAGCTGTTACGACGAAGGAAAACGCATCGCCGAAACCCTCTGTTTCGACTACCAGCGCATGCACGCTACAGAGATCCGGGTGATGCGCATCTTCAACACCTATGGCCCGCGCATGCTTCCGAATGATGGACGGGTTGTCAGCAACTTCATCGTTCAAGCTCTGCAGGGAAAACCGCTGACGCTGTATGGAGATGGCAATCAAACCCGATCGTTTTGCTACGTGGATGACCTGATTGAAGGCATGATTCGACTGATGAATGGGGACAAAACTGGCCCGGTCAACATTGGCAATCCCAATGAATTCACGATCCGACAGTTAGCCGAGCTCGTACGCGATCAGATCAATCCCAACCTGGAACTGATCAGCAAGCCCCTGCCGCAGGATGACCCACTCCAACGTCAACCCGTGATTGATCTGGCCAGGCGGGAATTGGGCTGGGAGCCCAAGATTCCGCTCGCAGAAGGGCTCAAACCAACCATTGACTGGTTCCGCAAAGCACTCGAAAAGAAAGCCGAATAAATCACCAGCCCAATGAATCACCACCAAAAGCAATCAATTTTGCTCTTGGCAGTGATTCAGAGCAAAGCTCAATCATTCAGCCTTATCCATCTTCACCCCGGATAATTCAGCACCACCTTTCACTTCCAGCACCTTCTCCAAGCCTTCAAGATCCTCATCGGTGATCTTGGTCTGCATCGGACAGTGCTTGGGGCCACACATCGAACAGAATTCAGCCTGCTTATAGATATCGGCAGGCAGAGTTTCATCGTGATACTGCTTGGCTCGCTCAGGATCTAAAGACAACGCAAACTGCTTGTTCCAATCAAAGGCATAGCGAGCCCGGCTGAGCTCATCATCTCGATCACGCGCACCGGGGCGATGCCGAGCGATATCAGCTGCATGCGCTGCGATCTTGTAAGCAATCAAGCCCTCACGCACATCGTCGGCATTGGGAAGCCCCAGATGCTCTTTTGGTGTCACGTAGCAAAGCATTGCCGTGCCATGCCAGCCAGCCATGGCCGCACCGATCGCTGAGGTGATGTGGTCATAACCAGGAGCGATATCCGTCACCAGAGGGCCCAGAACATAGAAAGGCGCCTCGTTGCACTCCTCCATCTGCTTCTTGACGTTGAACTCGATCTGATCCATCGGCACATGGCCTGGACCCTCAACCATCACCTGAATGTCTTTCTCCCAGGCTCGACGTGTCAGCTCACCAAGCGTGTGCAGCTCAGCCAGTTGCGCCGCATCCGAAGCATCGTGCTGACAACCAGGCCGCAAGGAATCACCCAGTGAAAACGTGCAGTCGTAGCGCTTGAAAATTTCGCAGATGTCGTCGAAACGGGTGTAAAGAGGGTTCTGACGATGGTGGTAAAGCATCCACTGGGCGAGGATGCCGCCGCCACGGCTGACGATCCCGGTGATACGGCCTTTCACCTTGACCAGATGTTCGATCAGCAGGCCAGCGTGAATCGTCTGGTAATCGACTCCTTGCTGACAGTGCTTCTCGATGATGTGGAGAAAATCATCCTCCGAGAGACGTTCGATCGAACCATGCACACTTTCCAGCGCCTGATACACAGGAACGGTGCCGATTGGCACGGGTGAAGCCTTGATAATCGCGGTGCGAACATCATCAAGATTCACGCCGCCGGTGGACAGATCCATCACGGTGTCGGCACCGTATTTCACCGCCAGATTCAGCTTCTTGACCTCTTCCTCGGCGTCCGAGGCATTGGGAGATGCGCCGATATTTGCATTCACCTTGCACTTGCTGGCGATCCCAATCGCCATTGGCTCAAGATTTTCATGGTTGATGTTGGCGGGGATGACCATGCGGCCCCGTGCCACCTCCTCCATCACCAAGGTTTCAGGAAGGTTTTCCCTCCTGGCCACGTAGACCATCTCCTCGGTCACCACGCCCTGACGGGCGAAATGCATCTGGGAAACGTTGGACTGTCCGCGACGGGACTGAACCCAGGAAGCACGCATGATCCATTCAGCGAAGGAACTGCCAGGGGCCAGCCAGCTAACCGAAGATCACATTGGTCACTTCCCTATCGCCGGAATGACCCGGATCAGGTTCAGAGGGTGTGATCTCAGCCAGGTGGATCGCGAACGATCCAAGGCACCCCTAGTGGTGCCCAATTACTAGCAACGCCGTTGAGAACACACCGTCAACGCAGCTGCAATCCGTTCAGTGCAGCTGCCACAACCCGGTGGTCACTGTCTTGCTGCAGTGGTATCAGCAGCGCTCTGGCTTGCTCACCAATGGGTTGCTCAGCCCTTTCACGAACAATCCGGCCCAGAATTTCGGCTCCGCTGACTCGAACCGTTCCGTCGTCATCGGTGATCGCTGCACTGGCCAGATCGAGCAGCCAACCGAAATCGATCTCAGGCTGTTCCGCCAGAGCCGAAAGAATGCTGCAGCGCACAAGCCATGCACTGTCGGCATCGAATGCAGCCTTGAGTAAGGGCCAGGCTCGAGCAACGCCATAGCTGGCCAGGGCATTGGCAGCTTCGGCACGCACATTCGCATCGCTATCACTGCGCAGCAGCCGCTCCAACACGGTCCAACCCTGCTCGGTGCGCTTGTAGCCCAAACCGCTGCAGCTCAAGGAGCGCACGAGAAAAGCCTCCTGCTCACTGCCCAGCACCAACAGAGGAACAGCATCTTCATCACTGCAGAATCGCAACTGAGTGAGAGCCGGCATGGCTCGCAATGGATCACCAGAACCGATCGCCTCTTTCAGGGCTTTCAGATCAGGTTCACCGCCCTGAGGCTGCTGCGGTGTGGACGCCATCAATTCAATCCTCCTGAAAACGACTGCTTCGCAAGGCCACCAGCAGCTTGTGCCGCCGTCGGCGACGACCCACTACTGCATGGATCACCAAGCCAGAGCCGACCAGGATGGCAGGAACAGACTGCCAACGCTCGGTGCCCTCCCGCTGAACAAGCGCTAAGACGCCCAGGCACACCAGCAAGGGTGCAGCCAAAGACAACAAAACATGCAAACGAGTGCGAGGCGGACGATTCATGTCGTCGGTTCCCAGGCCAGCATCGTTGCTGTGAGCACCCGGATTCCGATCCCTAGGCAGCGTTCATCAGGCAGAAAGTGTCCGTTGTGAAGCGGCGCACATCCCTCAGGGCCTGCCACACCGAGACGAAACATCATGCCCGGCACATCCCTGATCAACTCTGCGAAATCTTCAGCGCCTAAGGATGGCTGTTCCAAACGCAAGACCTGATCCGGGCCAAGCTGCTCGATGGCACAGCGCTCCAGCAGTGCAGTGAGTCTGATGTCGTTGTCAACCGGCGGAGCAATACAGCGATAGCGAACCGTTGCTGTTGCACCGAAACCCTCACAAAGAGCTCGCACGGTTTCTTCGATCCAATGGGGCAGATGATCGTGAAGCTCATTGGAGAGACAGCGCACCGTTCCCAGCAGGGTGACCTGATCGGCAATCACGTTGAACGCCTTGCCTCCTTCGATGCGCCCGAAGCTCACCACCACTGGCTGCAGGGCATCAAGCCTGCGACTGATGGCTTCCTGTAGGCCGGTGACCACCCTCGAAGCGATCCAGATCGCATCCACCGACTGATGGGGTCTGGCACCGTGGCCAGCCTGGCCGTTGATCTCAATCTCCAGCTCGCCTGCCGCGGCCGTCAGGCTGCCGCTGCGCAAACCCACAGTTCCCACCGGCAAGGAGGGAAAAACGTGCAGACCGAACAGAGCGTCAAGCCCCTCTGTAGCTCCTGCCTCGCGCATCCAGCGAGCACCCTGAGCAATCTCTTCAGCAGGTTGAAACAACAAACGCATACCAACGGGTAGCTGAGGCTCAGCTGCCAGCAATCGGGCCACCCCCAACCCAACGGTGCTGTGCAGGTCATGACCACAGGCATGCATCACTCCCTGCCGTAGGGAGACGAAGGGCAAATCTGTTTTCTCCTCGATGGGTAGGGCATCCATGTCCACCCGCAGACCAAGTTTTGGCCCTTGCTCAGGCCCAAGATCCGCAACCACACCCGTGCGACCAACACCTTCACGAACCCGCCAACCGAGCTCCCGCAGGTCACCGGCGATCAGCGCTGCAGTTTGGTGCTCCTCCCCACTGAGCTCAGGATGGGCGTGCAGATGACGGCGAAACTCAATCAGCTCCGGCAAAAGAGCATCCAGACGCTCAGCCCAGGTGGCAGTGAGGTTCATGACACCTCCAGAGCAAGAAAGCGCTCGAGATCGGCAATCGGCCGTGGCGGCCAGCGACGCACCTCGGCCAGCCAGGCGGCATCGCGATAACTGGGATCAAGACCTGAGGCAGCAGCCCAATGACTTTCCGCTTCACCACGCGAACCTTCACTCCAGAGCAGAGCACTCAAAGCCGCTCTCGCATCGGCGAACAATGGATAGCGCCGGATCAGATTGCGCAGGTTTCGTTCTGCTTCTTTCAGATCGTTGAGTTGGTAGAGAGCCAGAGCATCACTGGATCTGGCCATCGCGAAACCTGGCCTTGAATCAGCAGCTAAGCGATAAAGACGCTGAGCCTCCTGCCATTCTCCCTCTGATCCACGCACATTGCCGAGGTTGTAGAGAGCTGAAGCATCACTCGGATCTCGTTCCAGGATCCAGTCATAATCGGCTGCTGCTGCAGACCAGCGCTGCAAAGCCTCTTCAGCGGTACCACGATTGAGATGGGGATCGGCGTCGTTGGGAGCTAGCTCCATGGAGCGAGTTTGATCAGCAATGGCACCCTCCGGATCACCCAGCATCAGGCGTACATTGCCGCGATTGCTCCAAGCTGCCGCATCGTTAGGAGCAAGATCAAGCACCTGATTCCAGGCCGGCAGTGCCTGCTGGGGGTCGCCGGCACGGCTGAGAGCGAGAGCACGATCGAACAACTGAGGCAGCGAATCCAACTCAGACGCTTCCGCCGAGATAGGGATGAGCAGAACCAGCAGTGATGCCAACCAGCCGAACAGACCCCGCTTCCACCTCATCTCATCGGCTCCTGTGCATCCAAAAAGTGTTGAAAATCAAGTGCCGACATCAAGACCGCCTCTCTGCAAAAGTACGCTTCAGACGATCAAGCTGGCCGACAGAGGAGTAACCACTGGTGACAGGTGCTTCTGAAGCTGAGCCAGCGTATCGAGATCAGTTGACTGAAAGCGAGTCGACTGATCATGACGATCGACTTGACGAGAGTCACGAGGCTGAAACAAGGCTCATAGAGAGTCTTGCCAGCGCATAAAGCAACCATTAAGTTCCGGTCATTGTGCAGAAGACAATCCTCACTTCGCTGATGAAAACAGCAGTCTTGAGATTGTGTCTTGGAGTCAGTGCGGCGGTTCTGGGACTCGGTTATTCGCAACCGCCAGTGCCATCAGAATTACAGCCTGCACGGGAGCTCTTGAATCAATCAGAGCAGATCAATCTTGCCGATGCGATCGAGGCAACTCTGCGCAACAACCCACAACTCTTGGCAGCTGTGGAAACGATCAGAGCTCGCCGCTCTCTGCTTGCCTCTGAAAAACGCCGCTGGTTGCCCACAGCAGGCTTCTTCACCTACAGCGATTCAAGCCCACTGCTGGGTCAATATTTTGAGACTGATATCATTTCCTATCCGAAAGATAGCGATGAAAGCTCCTCCTATGAATTCAATAATTACGCCCTAGGGTCACTTGGCCTGAAAGTGGATTGGAACTTTTTAGAACCCACTCGCCAGCCAGCGATCAATCGCTCTAACTCTTTACTGGAGGCAGAACAGTTCACTTTCGACGTAATTGCCAGGAGCATTGTTCTTGACACCCAGATCAGCTATTATGAATTGCAAGAAAATCAACGATTAATCAAGATTTACGAGAATATTTACCAGCAGAATCTTAGACAGCTCAACATTATTGAGGAGCAATTCAGAGGTGGTCTGCTCCACATTGGAGATGTTTCTCAGCAGAAGACACTACTGCTCAGCCAGCTCACCACTCTCGACGGTTTTTACAGGTTGCAGCTGCAGATCGCATCCGACCTGGCACGGATTATGGGTCGACCACCAGGAAGTTCCGTGATTCCGGCAGAGCTGAGCAGCAACGATTTCGCCAGCTGGGAACTCTCTTTGCCACAAACAATCGCTGAGGGCTTAGCACTTCGAGAGGAGATCCGCGTCTCTCTGGCTGAAGCTGAAGCTGATGATTGGGAGGCCAGGCGACTTTTAAACGTCTACCTGCCAGTGCTGTCTCTCTCAGCGAACGGATACGCGATCTATTCGGAAGGAATCATCGATGGCACCATTGGGAGCAGCAACTCCGGTGACAGTGGCAACTCAACCGACACTGATCTGGCGATTGGCCTCGGCTTCAACTGGAACTTCTTCGATGGTGGCGTACAGACAGCACGGGCTGCAGCCAATCGCAGCTTGGCGAAGGCACAGAGACAAAGAGCCCAACAGGATCGCGACCTGGTGGGTAACCAGATTCGTCGAAGTTATTCCGCTTATCTGACATCCAAACTTGCTCTGCCTCAGTCGCAGGAGGCTATGGAGACAGCAAAGCAGGCAGTCAATGTCGCATCAGCGCGTTATGCAGCCGGTGTTGGTGACATCACCACCGTGGTGCAGGCCACAGAACTGCTTGGCCACGCTGCTGAACAGAACAAATCCTTGCGTCTGATCTATCGCAATGCAATCGCAGAGCTCTACCGCTACTCGGCACAGTGGCCCAAACCATTTCAACCACAGATCAATGCCCTGATGAAGTCAAAGACAACTGATCCATGAACAAACCCGCCACCAGCGAATACACCTCGGTCCGTCTGATCTCCTCGCCTTTAAGGGCGGCGATCATCATCACGCTGTTGATCAGCACTGGAGGACTACTTTGGGCCTGTTTTGCGAAAGTTCCGATCTACGTGAACGGATTTGGCCTGATGATCCTCAGAGGCAATAACCGCCGGTTGCTCAGCCTCACTGAAGGAGAACTCCACCACAATTTCAACGCCGGTGGCGTACAGGCCCGTGAGCGCAACCGAGAGCTGTTTGAGTTCAGCGAGCTTGGAATCAACAAAACCGCTGCCCAAACAGCTGAGCTGGCTGAGCAAGTCCTGGCACTGACTGCCGCCCCGAAGCTCAATCGAAACGGCACTTTGAGCAAGGAAAAAATCGCACGAGGGTCCTTACTCAGCTGGGTGGAATCACCAGCTCAATGGGCTGTCTTGAAAGACAGCCTGGATGCCTATCGACTCAGTGAAAAAACCCTGCGCTTAACGGAACAGGAACTCACAGCGATCGACCTCGCATTGAAGAAAAAAATCAACCTGCTGAAGAACGAAGTTGTAACTCAGACTGAATTCTTAGAAACCATTCGTCAACTGAATACGCGTGGCTATGCAAGCCGGGCGAAGTATCTCAGCCAGCAAACTCGCGTGGATGCCATCCGCAGCGAGGTGTTGTCGCATCAGGAGCGCCTGGCTGCGAACCAGGCGCAATTGCTGCAGTCCAGGGTCGCGGTGGATTCAGCGGAAACAAAACTCGTCAAAGCACTTCGAACCTATGCCGACGTCAGCCTGATCTTTGCCAAACACGATTTATTCATCACCGATGTCCTGGCACCGCACCTGAGTGAGGTGCGACAAAACGACGCGGTACTCAGGGTCTCAAGACAAGCTCTCAGCAGAATGCCTGAACAAATTCCAGGATTTCTGTCGCAGGCGGCTGCTCAACAGGTCCGACCAGGCATGAAGGTTCTAGCGACCCCCACAGGCATGAGCCAGGCTCAGTACGGAGGGCTGGTAGCCAAGGTGAAGAACGTGGAAGTGTTACCGGCCTCTCTGACTGAAATCAGGCAGAGCCTTGGTAGTGAAGGAGAGGCCAACGAAATCTCCAACCTGATCCCACAACCCATTCTGATCACGATCCAACTTGAAGAAGATCCAACGAACAAGGACACCAACAAGGAGGGCCTGAAGTGGTCCTCAGCAGGACGTATCCCCTATCCGGTCCGCGAGGGTGATCTGCTGAGTCTGCAGATCACCACGCAAACAGTACGGCCAATCAGTTTGCTGATTCCGTGGCTCAGACAATTCAGCGGAACCAGTGCACCGATGCTCACTCCTCAGCGCGGCGGCGCAACTTAACGCTGAAACGATGCCAGAAAAGCCTCGGTACAAATTGCCCCAACTTCTGCAAAGTGTGGAGGCCGAATCCGGAGCTGTTGCTCTTGGCATTGCTCTGGCTTGCCATGGGAAAACTTGCACTCTTCGCGAGCTGAGCTCAGCCTCTTGCATCACCCGAGATGGCACCACACCAGAAAAGCTGGTGAAGGCCGCCGAATCCTTTGGACTGAGCGGCAAATGGGAACGTCTGAGCAACGACGAAACCAGCGACAAACGGATCCAAAGCTTGAAAGAACCGGCCATCAGCCTTGACAGCCGCAATTGTTATTGCCTCATCCTCTCGAGCCACCAAGACTCTGCAGAGATCTACAACACTGCCAAGGGCAGACAACAACAAGGTCTCAAGAACTTCAGAGGGACCCAGCTTCTGCCGTTGACAACAACGGAAAGTTTCAAGAGGAGCCAGCGAACGCCGTTCTGGCAAAGCAGTCTCAAATCATTGAATCCACTACGCCGGTCTGTGCTGGCGTTGTTTCTCCTGGCAACAGGATCGGTTGTTCCGACCTTGATGATTGCGGCCTGCTCTTCGCAGTTCATCGATCAGTTTCTACAACAAAACCGTCTTTCGTTCGGAATCCCCATTGTTTGGCTGGCACTGATCGCGCTGTCGTTGAGTGTCTGCATGGCTCTGCTCTCCAACTTGCTGCTGAGAAGGATGGCCTTCGTGCTTGAAAGACGGATGGCCGATGAAGTCTTCGAGACTCTTTTCACCCGTAGCTATGGCTTCCTAACTCTGCGCGATCCTGGGGATCTGGCTTCACGGTTGATGTATCCCTATTACATACCCGGCACTGGGATTTTTTCATTCCTCTCTCCAATCCTTGGATTATGGACTGCCCTGCTGATTGTGATCTTTTCAGCTTTTATTTCGTTTCCTTTGTTTTTGCTGCTCCTGCTGGGTTTTGCAGTGGTTCTGAGGGCTTCCTACGTCGTAACGAGCAACACTGCTGACAACCTGACCATCCGCCAAAAAGCCAACAACTCACGCTATGCAATTGCATTTCAACTGATTAATCACCTTCACTCCTTCAAAGGCAGCGGAACTGAGTTCAGCATGCTGCAGAAGTGGCAAGGTTTTTTTGCAGAAGGTGTTAACCAGAATCAGATCATTGGCAAGCAAAAGGTCAACCGCAATGTGACCATCAATGGAACCATCTTCGCGACACAAGTCTTGCTGCTCGGAGTTGGCGGCCTGCTGATCATTCAGGGCAGCGTATCGCTGGGCAGTCTGCTTGCCTTCGTCTTTATTCAAGGGCAGATCAGTGACTCGATGCAATCCATCCCAGCCATCAGCAATGGCTGGCAGTCACTTCAGGGCTTGCTGCTGCTCTACGACGACCTTTGCCAGGGAGAACGGGATACCTGGCATCGCGGTCTCGATCGTGCTGATCATGGCAGCGCAAGCGAACAAACATCCGATGAGATGAACAGCCTGGAGATCACCATGAAGGATCTTGGCTGCCGTTTCAGCCAATTCGACGAACCCGTCCTGAACAATTTCAGCGATCACATCAGCCAAGGTGAGCAGATCTTGCTGCGTGGCGACAGTGGATCAGGCAAAACAGTCTTACTGCGAATCCTTAGCGGACTGCTTGCACACACCGAAGGAGAGTTGCTGATGAACGGACGATCCATCACATCAATGGACAGCCGGCAGTGGCACAGCAAAGTGAGTTATGTCGATGACAATCCAAAATTATTTTCAGCAAATTTACTTGAAAACATCACCGCATGGCGAACAGATTGCAAGCGAAGTGATGCAACACGCTCCACCGATGTTGTTGGATTAACCGATTGGATCGAACGCTTCGAAGCAGGTTTCGAGCATCATCTTGATAATGCTGATCAGATTCTCTGCAGCAGCCAGAAAATTCAGTTTGCGATTGCCAGAGCCCTTTGCGGGCGTCCAAGGGTGCTTCTTCTGGATGTCGACACCAGCAAACTGCGCAAACAGGATGAGCAACGGATTCACGCTCATTGCCGTGAAGAAGGCATCACCCTTGTGAGTCTTTCTGAACGGGGGGATGCCAAAAGCTACGACCGCGTGATGACGCTTGAAGGGAGAGACGTGAAATGAGCAAAAGCGACGGAGGTTATCTCAACAGGCTTGATCGGCAGATTTATTCCCTGCGTCCCAGACAGACAGAAGAATCACGAACTGCCGGTGACTCAGTGCTGTTGATCAGCGCTGCTCTACGCCTGCTCAATCTGACTAACAAACGTCTGGATCGGGTCGAAGGCGACATCCTTACCTGCCTGGATTTCAACAACGTTTACTACAGAACTGTTTCCCTCCCAGGGGATCTTGAAAAGGGTGAATACCCCCTCTTACTAATTCATCAAGCTGACGATCTCAAGCCTTACTTGCTTTACAGAGATGGACAGAAAAACAGCCTGATCACCATCCGTAACGGCCGCACGATTCAGATCCCGCAGACATCATGGCCCGTCTTCGCTGACACCGCACACGAGCTGCATCGCAGCTTTCGCGACCGGATTGACGGAGTCACTGAGATTGCCCGTCTCGCTTACCAGCCGGATTTAGGTGCCATTGGCCTACTACTACTGATCTCCCTGATCGTGCTGGGATTCAGCCTCTCGATTCCCATCCTCACCAACACACTGGTCTCCTCGGTGCTTCCGCAGAGCGATCTCGGGTGGCTGGCCGAAAGCCTGCTGGTGGTCGCCATGGTTGTTGTGGCTTCCATCACCAGCCAATACCTGCAAGGGCTGATGATCCTGAGGCTGGAAACCATCGGCAACCAACGCCTGCAGATCGGACTCTGGGAGCATTTCCTCAAGCTTCCATCTGGCTTTACAGCTGATCACAGCAAAGGGGAGATCTACGTCGGGCTCAGCGCCATCTCCAAGATCCGTCGTTACATCGGAGCGGGCGCCCTGACTTCGGCACTCTCCGCATTGTTTTCCTTCGCCTTCCTGGCGCTGATGATCAAATACAGCCCAGGCCTTGCCGTCTGGATGGTTCTCGTCGTCATGGCGGCGCTGGTGGTGGTGTTCCAAATCGCCAGGCAGTCCATTGAGCTCAATGAGGAGGTGTTTGAACTCAAGGCAGAGCTCAACACCATGAGCAATGAGCTCAGCTTCAATGCTCTGGCCATTCGGTCGATGTCATCGGAGGTGCCGATGCTGCGGCGCTGGATGCAGCGCTACACGACGATGGCCAACACCTCGCTCAAGCTGGATGCCTTGGAGCAGGCCATCGATGTCATTTTGCTCTTCCTGTCTCCACTGGGTTCCGTCGTTCTATTCGCGGTGGCGGTCTTACAGGTCCTCAATTCACCCCAATCGACAGGAGACCCACGGCTTGTGGGTAGCTTCATCGCCTTTTATTCCGCCTTCACCGCATTCACAGGATCAATCGCAGGAGCCGCTTCCAACCTCACCACGGTCTTTGCCACGGTTTCGGTTCTCTGGAAAAAAGCCAGAACGATCCTGGATGAACCGATTGAAGATGGCTGGCGAGTTGAAGCCGTTAACCATGTTTTTGAAGGCGAAATCAGTCTCAGAGACATTCGCCTCCAGCCATCAGGGCTGCGCTCACCACTGCTCAACAAAATCAGCCTGACAGCCGACAGCGGCAAGATTCTTGCAATCGCAGGGGAAAGAGCCTCCGGAAAATCATTGCTGTTGAAAACCATGATCGGCATGACAACTCCCGACCTCGGCGAAGTGCTGATCGACTCCATTCCGATCAGCAAACTTGCGATCCGAGGCTTGCGGCGACAGGTTGGCTATCTACCTCAGGAGGTCGTTCTGGAGAGCCTCTGCATTCGAGACCTGCTTCGTGAGAATCGTGATGACAGCGATGACAAACTCTGGGCGATGCTCGGGGATGTGGGACTGAACGAGCGCATCCGGTCTCTCCCTCAGCAGCTGAATACCCAACTCGAGGGTGAGGGAGAGCCACTCAACGGTGCGGAACGCAAGCTGCTGGCACTGGCCAGGGCTCTGCTGAGGCAGCCATCAGCTCTGCTGCTGGATGAATTTCTGGTCGGTGTTGCCGAGGAGGCGCATGCTGATCTGCTCGCGCTGATCCAAAGCCAGGAATGCACGACTGTGCTGGTGGCGAGCCATCAGAGTGAATTAAAGATCGCCAACACGATTGTGTTGCTTGAGAACGGAACGATCCGATGTCAGGGCAAGCTCGGATCTCCGGGGCTGGAGCACAACGTTTTTGACCTTGATTGAGAAAGAGCGCTTGTTGAATGGCTCAGGTCGGTCTGCGCGACTGAACAGAAGCGATCAAGCAGCAGCGAGATGGTCGCGGCCCGCAGCCGTCACCACCCGACCACGCGGAGTGCGCTGCAGGAAGCCGAGCTGAAGCAGATACGGTTCCACCACAGACTCCAAGGTGGTGGGATCTTCTCCTAGAGCCGCCGCGAGAGTATCCAGTCCGGCGGGACCGCCTCCATGGGATTGGAGCAACAGCTCCAGCAGCCTGCGATCACTGGCATCCAGACCGCGGCCATCCACCCGATGCAAGGTGAGGGCTTCATCGACCAACACTCTGTCGATTGCTCCGGAGCAGTCACGGACACACGCGACATCTCGCACCCGACGCAACAGTCGGTTGGCGATGCGAGGCGTCCCCCTGCAGCGAAGTGCAATCTCAGCGCAGGCATCAGCCGTGAGATCGAGGTCGAGCAAACCGGCGGCCCGCTCGACAATCGACTGCAAGTCCTCCAGGCCGTAGAACTCAAGACGCTGAATCAAGCCGAAGCGGTCGCGCAACGGTGAACTCAATGCACCTGCACGGGTTGTGGCACCGACCAACGTGAACGGCGGTAAGTCCAGTGCACGGGTTCGTGCGGTGCTTCCCTTGCCCACGGTGAGGTCGAGTCGACGATCCTCCATGGCCGGGTAGAGCAGCTCCTCGGCCACCCGACTGAGTCGATGAATCTCATCAATGAACAGCAGCTCCCGTGGCTGCAGATTCACTAAAAGACCAACGATGTCGCGGGGGCGCTCAAGCGCCGGGGCACTGGTGATGCGGCATTTCACTCCCAGCTCCTCAGCCAGCACCATGGCCATGGTCGTTTTGCCAAGACCCGGCGGGCCGTAGAGCAACACATGATCGAGAGCATCGCCGCGGCCCAGCGCGGCTTGCACCGCAATGCCAAGCACCTGCTTGAGCTCACGCTGACCGATGTAATCCTTCAGACACTTGGGCCTTAAGCCGTCGTCGCGAGAGGCCAGCGCCGCTGGATTGAGATCGTCTCCTGGCTGCCGGGCTGCGTCGACCACCCGATTGGGCTCACGCTCCTTGCGTGGACGTGGGGATCCTGCGCTTGAGGAAACAATGGCCATGTGGGAAGAGTACCGAGACCTGGATAGGGTCGGAGCATCAAGCGGCCGAAAGGCCAAACAGGCTATGGCCAAAGGTGGAGGCAAGAAAAACGCGGCAGCTCGGGCAGCGGCCAATCGCTTACTGGCCGACAACAGGCTGGCCAGACATCAATACGACATCCTGGAAACGCTCGAAACCGGCATTGAACTGGTGGGCACCGAAGTGAAATCCATTCGAGCCGGCCAGGCCAATCTCCGGGATGGTTTCTGCCTGATCCGCAAGGGTGAAATGCAGCTGCACAACGTGCACATCTCACCCCACACCCATGCAAGCGGGTACTACAACCACGACCCCCTGCGCGTGCGCAGGTTGCTGGCCCACCGACGCGAAATCGACAAACTGCGGGGACAGCTCGATCAGAAAGGGCTGACGCTGATCCCACTCAACATGCATCTGCAGGGATCCTGGATCAAACTCACCATCGGTCTCGGCAAAGGCCGCAAGTTGCATGACAAGCGCGCTGCCGAAAAGGACAAACAGATCAAGAAAGAGACCCGGGCTGCCATTGCCCGCTACTGACTGTTCTCATTTGGTCCTGCAGTGGAATCAGTGGTGGATTCAGTGGTGATTCGATTAGGAGCATCGGCCTCTTCAACAGGAGGATCCTCAGCACCTGCAGGCCGGGGACCGGGGGGTTCCGGAAGCGCCTCGACAGGGCCCTCAGCCCCAGTGGCCGGATCGGGAATCGGGTTGAGATCAATCTCCGGCAACGGCTTCGGTGCTGGCGCATCGGCGCGGCAGGAAAGCGTCAACAAACCGGACGAGACGCCGTCGTTGGTGACCAGCACCTGCACAGGCGAACCTGCCTCCACAGGCAGGGTCACAACACGCAGCGGTCCACGATCGGCAGCCACCTCCCCATCGGAGCCATAGACAGTCATCTGCATCAAAGGGGTGCCGTTGATGCCCAGCACCAGGCGACGACCAGCGGGCACCGAGATCGAGATCAGGCGGGCACCACCAGCGGAGACCCGGCTGGACAGAACCGTGGGCGCCTGCGCACGCGCTTTGACCTGTTCAATCCGCACATCCTCAAGACTGCGCACTGCGGCAGCGATCCACAGCTGACGGAAAGGCTCAGGCGGCTTCACCCCTGCCGGAACACCGGGAAGCAACGCCTGAGCCGAAGCGCTGACAAGCTGCTCCACCACCTTGTTGTTCACACCCTGCGACACAAGGGCCTGGCGTTGCCTTTGCCAGTCGGCAGGCTTGAGCTGTCCCAGACGACTGCGCAGCGCCGGCGGCAGTTGCTCCACCCTGGCCAACCACTCCTCGGCGAGTTCGTTCCAGACACTCCTCAAAGGGGCGTCTTCCAGGGAATCGCTGGGCAGACGACCGCCACGCTCAGGGAAACGGGCCATCAGGCTTGCATCCACCAACTGCAGAAACCAACTGCGATCAACCTGCAGAGCTCGCAGACGACTGAGCAGCTGCTGACGTTGATCAACCTCCGCAGGCGGAAGGCTTGCGGAAGGGGAACGGCCGATCACATCGCGATCCGTGGAGGGGGCACCAGCGGGGGGATTGCCGCGAGTGAGCAGAAACCAACCGATGGCTGTTCCCACCAGAGCCGAGACCAACAGGGCACCGACAACGGGCCATAGACGGCCTTCCGCCGCAAGCTGTCGCTCTTCCGCGGAAGGTCGGCGCCGTGCCTGCTCACGAGCTGTAGTGCGAGATGTATTGAACGACGGCAAATCCGGAGACTCACTCGCCACAGGCGGTGAGTCATCCGAAACAGCCGGAGCCAGAACCAGGGTGCGCTCAGCCCGCGCCTGAGGACCTGTTGTTTCAGGCATCGACACAGCCTGCAAAGCCTGAAGGGCATCAGACGCCAGCTCAAAACGGCGTTCAGGCTGCTCGGAGAGCAACCGTTCCAACACCTGCCGGTAGGCAGGTTCCAAATCGAGATCGTCGGGCAGCAACCAACCCTCTGCATCAGCCTGCAACAACTGCGCAGGGGGACGACCGGTAAGCAGGGTCAGAGCCGACACACCGAGACCATGCAGATCCATCCACGCAGCTGCAGGGTCCTGCCGGACCTGAGAGCGAGGTGCAAAAGCCGGTGAGGCTGCGATGAGAGGCTGCTGACCGCAGCGCTGCAGCAACCCGAAATCCAACAGCACAGGCAGGCAATCCTGATCGCGCCGCAGCAGATTGCGGGGATTGAGATCGCCATGAACCAGCTCCTGACCGTGCAGCACAGCAAGAGGTGGCAACAACTGCCTCATCAGCAGCAACACCTCACCAGGGCCGAACACCAACTGACGCTGAAGGCGTTGAGTCTGGATCTGACCCAGAATTGAACCCTCCTGCCACTCACGCACCAGCCAGAGACTGCCCTGTTGCTCAAGCAGGCCTCCGAAGCGTGGAATCTGGGGATGCAGCAATGACTGCATCGACGGCCACAGACTGCGAAAGCGATCCTGAGTCGCCTGATTGTCGAGTTGCCGCAACGCAACGGGTGCATCGCCCGCCATCTGATCAGCGGCTCGCCAGAGAATCCCCTGGGGATGGTCTGGATCAGATGACAGACAGCGGTCCAGGCGATACCGGTCGGCCAACAACGTGCCGATCACAAGGGAGAGGCGATTTGGGCCGATGGTAGGGGCAGTCTTGCGCTGACACCTGGCGGGGATCCCACTAACGTCACCGCCAGCATGATTCCCCCCATGGCCTCCGGCTCACTCCTGAATCGACTGATGGAGGTGCGTCGTACCAGTGAGGCGCTCATTGAGCCCCTCAACAGCGAAGACCTCAACCTCCAGGGCATGGCCGATGCCAGCCCACCCAAGTGGCACCTGGCTCACACCACCTGGTTCTTCGAAACCTTTGTGCTGAAGCCCAACCATCCGGACTACGTCCCCGCGGACCCCCGTTGGAGTTACCTGTTCAACTCCTATTACGACGCTGTTGGCCCACGCCAACCGCGACCTCAGCGAGGACTGCTCAGCCGACCGCCGATGGAGGAAGTCTCAGCCTGGCGGAAGCGGGTGAATCTTGCTCTGGAAGAGCTTCTGGAGCGCCATCCCGAGGCACCGTGGCTGGGCCTGGTGGAACTGGGCCTTCACCATGAGCAACAGCATCAGGAGCTGATGCTGATGGACCTGCTGGATGGATTCAGCCGTCAGCCGCTCGAACCGGCCTATCGCAGCGACTGGACTGAACCGTTTGATGATCAGCCCGGCCCAACCGGCAAAACGACAAGTTCCAAACGGAACGGAAGCTGGCTCGATTGCCGTGGGGGCCTTGTGGAAGTGGGCCACAGCGGTGATGCCTTCCACTTCGATAACGAAGGCCCACGGCATCGAACCTGGCTGGAGCCCTTCAGCATTGCGACTCGCCTGGTGAGCAATGCTGATTACCGGTGCTTCATCGACGATGACGGTTACCAACGCCCTGAGCTCTGGATGAGCGAGGGCTGGGCTGAGCGCAGTCAGCGCAACTGGGAAGCACCCCGCTACTGGCGACATGATCCCGATAACCGAGGTCCCTGGCGTTGGGAGTTCACCCTCGCTGGCCGCTGCCCGCTGGACGATCAGCTGCCGGTTCGTCACCTCAGTTGGTTCGAGGCGGATGCCTATGCGCGCTGGGCCGGCGCCCGACTGCCCAGCGAAGCGGAATGGGAGTTAGCCAGCCATGAGCACGGCTCATCACTTGAACAAAGCCATGGCCAGCTGTGGCAATGGACCTCAAGTCCCTATCGCCCTTACCCGGGATTTCAACCAGCGGCGGGAGCTGTGGGCGAATACAACGGCAAATTCATGACCTCCCAGTTCGTACTGCGCGGCAGCAGCCAGCTCACACCCAGAGGCCATTCCCGCGACACTTACCGGAACTTTTTCACCCCGGCCAGCCGCTGGATGGCGGCAGGTCTACGCCTGGCCCGATGACAACCCAAACGCCTGCGCGTCCTCAACTGATCGATCTGCATCCGCCCAGCGCTGACATGCGTCGACTGGTGCAGGACGGTCTGCAACGCGAGCCGCGTCAGCTGCCGGCGTGGTTCCTCTACGACAGCGAGGGGTCGCACCTGTTTGATCTGATCTGCCAGCAACCCGAGTACAGCCTCACCCGAACGGAAATCGCCCTGTTGGAATCAGCAGCAACCGACATGGCCCGTGCCATTGGATCAGGGGTGATCGTTGAATTTGGCGCAGGCAGTGCCCGCAAGGTGGGGCCGCTTCTGGAGGCGATGCGCCCTGCCGCCTATGTGGCCCTCGACATCAGCGCCGAGCACCTCCGCCAGTCAACGGCGGCACTTCAGACCCAACATCCAGGGGTGCCAATGCTGGGAATCTGCTGCGATCACAGTCAGCTTGATCTGCTTCCAGACCATCCGTTGATCCGTGGGACAAGGCGTGTTGGGTTCTTTCCTGGCAGTTCCCTCGGCAACTTCACTCGCAACGAAGCCATTGCGCTGCTGCGCAGATTCCGGGACCTGCTCGATGGAGGTCCGCTGTTGCTGGGACTTGACCAGCCCAAATCAAAATCGAGACTGGAGGCCGCCTACAACGATGCGGCAGGCATCTCCGCCGCCTTCGCCCATAACCTGCTGCAACGACTGAACAAGGATCTGGGCGCAAACTTCATCCCAGACAAGTTCCGTTATGAGGCAATCTGGCAGGAAGCAGAGAGCCGGGTGCGCATGGCCCTGATCAGCGAAGGCGATCAAACGGTGTCGGTGGCTGGTGAACCATGGACCTTCAGCGCTGGGCAACCGCTTGTGACCGAATACAGCGTCAAATACTCCGTGGAGATGGCCCGTGAGCTGGCCAAGGACGCAGGCTGGCGCTGGTGCCAGCGCTGGCATGATCCTGCTGACGATCTCTCCCTGCACTGGCTGGAAGCGGCAGACTAAACAAAGACACATTCAGCCCTGATTTGATCATGAGCATGAGCATGAGCATGAGCATGAGCATGAGCAACGCTGGCAGGGCTGGGTGATGTCGCCGAGTTGGCTGGATCAGCTGGAACAGAACCTGGAAGAGCGGCTGGATGCCTTTCTGCACTCCAATCCCGATCAAGACCGCCTGCTGCAGGAGCAGCATCTGCAGGACCGACAGCGCGATCTCAGCAGCCGCCGCGATCTGATGCAGATCCAAGCCCGAGACCTGCGTCGGCAGCTGCTGTCACTCGCAGAGCAAGTGCAGGCCTGGGGAGAACGAACCAACAAAGCACGCGATGCCGGAGCCGATGACCTGGCATTGCGTGCTGAAAAGCATGTCAACAGCCTGATGGATCAGGGCAGAGATCTCTGGAATGAACTGGATGAACTGGGTCGGAATTTCCGAGATCTGGACCAACAGATTTCCCGTCTCAATCAGAAGGCCTCACAACAACGAGGACATCGCAGCCTTGATGAGGACTGGGCCTTGTTTGAAGCTCACCAAGAGCTAGAAGACCTCAGGCGTCGCCAGGGGCTCAGCTGATTCCTGAAGTAATCAGGCCTTGGGAGCAGGAGGCTCGAGGCTGACGTTCTCGGGCGGTGGGGTCGGATCAGGATCGGCAATCAGCATGTGCTGAAGCACAATCTCAGGACGCTCGCTGTCGCGCCAGCGAATCCGATAGGCGGGCATCTTGGTGCCTCGGCTGGTGGTCTGCTCAACGGGCTCCATCACCCAGCCGCGGCGGGAGCGCCCCTGGGGATTGCGCTTGACCACCGCATCGGCGTGCTTGAAGCGGAAACCTACGCGCTCACCACTCATTGGAAAGGGACCATGCCACTGTGTTCCATTATCCACCCTGAGGGCACAAGGCAACCTCCCAACACACTCAAACCTCGGGGCGAAGCAACGGGAAGGCAATCACGTCACGGATGGAGGGGCTGTCCGTGAGCAGCATCACCAATCGATCGATGCCGATGCCGAGGCCACCTGTGGGAGGCATGCCCACCTCCAGAGCATTGACGAAATCCTCATCCAAACCCTGCGCTTCCAGATCGCCAGCGGCTTTGCGCTCCTGCTGTGTTTCCAGGCGCTGACGCTGGTCGACAGGATCAGTGAGCTCACTGAACGCATTGGCGTGCTCTCTGCCAACGATGAACAGTTCAAACCGTTCAACCAAACCGGGCTTGCTGCGATGCGGACGAGCCAGGGGCGAAATGTCCAGGGGATAGTCCATCACAAACGTGGGCTGGATCAGAGTGGACTCCACAGCCTGTTCAAACGCTTCATTCAGAAGCCGTCCCAGGGAATCGGCCAATGCAGGAACGTGCAGCCCCTTGGCCGCCATGGCCGCTGCGGCTTCCTCTCGAGTGCTGAATGCATGAAAGTCCAGGCCGGTTGCGTCCTGGACCAGCTCATGCATGGTTGCCCGCCTCCAGGGAGGGGTCAGATCAATCTCGGTGCCTTGATAGGTGATGGTCTGACCACCGCAGACCTCCTGGCAGACAGAACTGATCATCTGCTCAGTGAGCTCCATCATCCCCAGGTAATCGGAGTAGGCCTGGTACACCTCCACAGAAGTGAATTCAGGGTTATGTCGAGTGCTGATGCCCTCGTTGCGGAAGATCCTGCCCAGCTCGTACACACGCTCGAAGCCCCCCACAACCAGTCTCTTGAGGTGCAATTCCGTGGCGATTCGCAACGTCAGCGGCAGGTCCAGAGCGTTGTGATGCGTTTCAAAGGGCCGAGCATCAGCACCCCCCGGCTGGCTCTGGAGAACGGGTGTCTCGATCTCCAGGAAGTCGCGATCATCCAACCAGCGCCGGATTGAGCTCACTGTTAGCGCACGCCGCCGGAACGTTTCCCGCGACTGAGGGGTCACGATCAGGTCGAGGTAGCGCTGTCGGTAGCGTTTTTCCACATCGGCGAGACCATGCCACTTATCAGGCAACGGCTGCAAGGCCTTGGTGAGCATGGTCCACTCCGCCACTTTCACCGAGAGCTCACCGCGATCCGTTCGGCGCAGGATGCCGCGCACACCTATGAGGTCGCCTGCATCCACAAGCGACGTGATCTGAGCAAACGACTCCCCCAGAGTCGATTTCTCCAGAAACAGCTGGATCGTGCCCGTCTCATCAGAGAGGGTGAAGAAAGCAAGTTTGCCCATCACCCGTCGCGTCATCACCCGACCGGCGACGGCCACGTTGAGATCCCGCTCCTCCCCGTTGGGTAAATCAGTATGGGCAGCCTGCAACTGAGCCATCCGATCGGTTGGATCGAAATGGAGGGCATACGGCTCTACACCCTGCTCCCTGAGTGCATTCGCCTTCTCCAAACGGGTCTCTCGCAGTTCAGACACGACAAAGAATGCACTTGGGCGCCATCCTGCCGGTCGATGGTCCCCACAAGCGAGAAATCGGCGTCAGAGCGTCAGCAGGACAATCTCAACTGGCCACTGCGGCGGGAGCGTTATCGCCCATGCGCTGGGAGGAATAACCGATACCGCGCACTGTGAGAATCAGTTCAGGATTTCGCGGATCCGGCTCAAGTTTGCCGCGCAATCGCGCGACGTAAACATCAACCACTCGCAGGTCCGCTGCACGGCGAGGCGGGTAACCCCAGAGCTGCTCAAGAATTTCCGCACGCGGAACGACCCGCCCGGGTTCCCTGAACAGGAGCTCCAGCAGGCTGAATTCGGTATAGGTCAGCGAAATGCGCTCACTGCCGCGTGTCACCTGGCGACGATTGGTGTCCACCACAAGGTCACCAACGCGAACGACACCCTGGCCTGTCGGCAGCTCACGAGGCTCAGCTGTGGCTGATCCTCGACCCACGCGACGCAGAATCGTGGCAATTCTGGCTTCCAGTTCTTTGGGACTGAACGGTTTGGGCAGGTAGTCATCTGCACCGAGATCAAGACCTGCCACTCGTTCAGAAATGGCTTCAAGGGCCGACAGGAAAATGATCGGCACGCAGGATTCAGCCCGCAGACGCCGACAAACAGCGAAACCATCCAACTTCGGCAGCATCACGTCGAGAACGACGAGGTCGGGCGATTCGCGATGGAACACCTCAAGGGCCTCCTCGCCATCTTCCGCACAGACAACGCGGTAGCCAGCTAACTGAAGTCGCATCACCAGGACACGACGAACTGCAGGCTCGTCGTCAACGACTAACAATGTGGCCTTGACAGACTCTGGAGCTCCCTGGAGAGACCCATCGCCATCAAGTTGGTGGGATGGGCCTTCGGGCATACACTCCATCGGGTAAGAATTGCAACCCTACCGTTCGACGCGAACGGATCGAGCTCCGCGATCCAAACCGGGAACAGGTTTTGGCTTCTTTTAAGAATTGAAGCAGTCAGCGAACAAGGGTTTCAGGGCCAACGGGCACTGGCATAACGGTTCCATTGCTGCTCTGCTTCAAGCACGGCCTGATCACTGCTGATCTGACCCAACATCGCCCGCTGCAACTGGGTGTAGATGATGCTCTGCAAGCGCTTCACACCCGGAGTCGCAGGCACAAGCACCCGGGCACTGTTCAAGGTCTCGGCCGACATCAGACGTGCATCACGGATCTGAGCTTCGGCAGGGTTGGATGGCTGCTCAGCAACAAGCTCTGCACGAATCGCAGCAAGCGCTTCAAGAGAAGAGGGAAGCACTCTCGCCTCGCGAGCGAAACGAGCTTGATTGGTTCCGTTGGTCAGGAACAGGGCCAGCTCAACAGCATCGCGAGCCTGCTGACTCTGCCGGGGCACGGCCAACGTCATCAAGGCAACATTGGCCGTACCGTCCGAGCCAGTCAGAGGTGGCTGAGGCGAGGTCACCGCAGCCACACCGGGGGCATTGGTCTGGATACTGCGCAGAAACTCAGCGCCGCTGGCAAGCAATGCAAGCTCACCACTCTGGTAAAGCTCAATGGCCCGCCGCTGTCCCTGACTCACCACTTCGCGGGGCAACAAACCTTCGCGATACAGATCAGTCCAGAACGCGAAGGCCTTGCGACCTGCCGGCGTGTTGAATGCGGCTCTCTGACGTGCATCCAGAAGATTCACGCCCATCTGCACGAGCGACTCCAAAAGCTCTGCGGAGTCGTCGGGAACCACAGTGACAAAAAGACCGTAACGACCCGTTTGCTCGCGGATGCTGCGGGCATAAGCAGGCACTTCATCCCATCGACGAGGAGCCCTGGAAAGACCCGCCTCACGCAGAAGGTCTCCGTTCACCAGGCTCAGACGGACAGTCAGATACCAGGGAATGGCGATCTGACCCGCCTCAGGATCCCTGGCTGCCTCCCAGACCGATGGCAGGTAGTTCTGCTCTGCACCAGGCGGCAAAAGAGCTGTGAGATCAGTGAGGCCACCCTTGCTGGCCAGATTGGCAGCGAAAGGTGGATTGAGGTTCACCACATCCGGAGCGGTGCGTGCAAACACAGCCGCTAACAGCTTGCGCTCCACCGATCCCCAGGGGAGATCTGTCCATCGCACTTGTGCCTCTGGATGGAGCTTGTCCCAGGACCCAAGCACGTCATCCATATAAGGATTGAACTTTGGGGCCAGCTGCAGCGTCCAAAGCTGGAGAGTTCCCTCCGGGAGCGAACCCGGACGACACCCCCAGATGGACACTGCCAAACCGGAGAGAGCCAGGCCGGTCAGAAACCGGCGCCGTCGCAAAGACACAATCATGCGGGTGCTCGCCGTCGCCACAAAAGCAGCTGCCAGGATCCAACCAACGGCGCCAGCAGTCCAGTGATCAGAGCCTGGGCAAGCGTGGTGTGCAGCGCCCACGACTGGATCAGACCATCGGACAATCCCAGCACCAGCCACTGGAGCCACAGGGACAAACCCAAGACCAGCGAGCCGATCCAGGCAAGCAATCCCAGATTGAGGCTGCGCTGAATCGGCGGGCCGCGGCGTCCCAGACGGCCCCACCACCAACCCATCAAGACCAGAGCGGGCACCTGACTGACATCCCCGAGGCTCAGACCATCAAGCACAAGCCCAATCGCTGCTCCTGCGATCGCACCGGCCAGCGGACCATCCACCAGTGACCAGGGCAGCAACCAAAGGATCGCCCAGCTGGGCGGAACACCATCCAGATTGATCCAGGACGGTGCTGCCATCTGCAGGACCGGCACCAAGAGGGCAGAAGCCACACAGATGGGTTGTCGATGCAGACGCGTCATCCGTCAGCGCACCTTGACCTGGACCCAATCAATGGCATCAGGCGGGGCGATCAGCTGCACAAGAGCGGTTGGAGCAGGGACCGACCTGGCATTGAGCGACTGCACCACTGCCACAGGCAAATTAGGGGGCAGCAAAGTGCTCGCCGGAGAAGTACTGACCAGATCACCTGGACGGACCTGGATGTCCTTATCGAGAAATTGCAACTGTGGCCGGGCTGTTCCAAGGCCGACCAGAAGCCCATGCTGCTGGGTGCGCGGCAACCAGACGCCGATGCGACTGCCAGGGGCCGTCAGCAGACGAACATTGCTGGTGGCTGGTGTGACGCTCTGAACCCTGCCGACCAAGCCTCCAGGACCGATCACTGCATCATCTTTCCCCACACCTTCAATCGAGCCTTTGCCCAGCAGCAACTGTTGCCACCAGCCTGATGCTGTGCGGGAAATTACCGCAGCCTGAAGCCAGTCTCCCGACGACTGCTGATCCAGCGCCAACAGCCCCCTCAGGCGTGCGTTGTCTTGCTCCAGAAGTTCGAGGCGGGACAGCTGCTCCTGCTGTTTGGCAGTCTCAATCCACTCGCTCTGAGCAGCACCCGGCCAGAAGGGTCGGCTCAACAAGGCGAAGGCATCAGCAAAGCCAGCCCCTTTGCTCAGACGCACCAGACCAAGAGCCAGCAACAACAACAACCATGGCCATAGCCGCTGAATGGATCGCAGCCTTGCCCCCTGGGGCCTCTGGGAGGAACCCATGGCGATCAGATAGCGGCAGCGGAGCGCACAAATTCAGGTGTATCGAGCACCCTCTGCAGACGCTTGTAATCCTCAAGAACCTGACCACAACCCTTGACAACACAGAGAAGTGGCTCCTCTGCAATGTGGGTGAAGATCCCCGTTTCATGGCTGATCAGATCACTGATGCCGCGCACCAACGCACCGCCACCGGCCAGCATGATTCCGCGATCGACGATGTCGGCAGCAAGCTCGGGCGGAGTGCGCTCGAGGGTCCGCTTCACAGCCTCCACAATCACGTTCAAAGGTTCAGCGATGGCCTCACGCAGATCTCCGGCCTGCAGCTGAATGGTGCGCGGCAGTCCAGACAACAGGTGCAGGCCGCGCACATCCATCACCGTCTGATCGAACTCGTCATCGGGGAATGCGGAACCGATGCGGATCTTGATCTCTTCTGCAGTGCGCTCACCCACGACGAGGTTGTGCACTTTCTTCAGGTAGACGCCGATGGAATCACTGATCTCATCTCCGGCAACCCGCACAGATTCACTGAGCACGGTGCCACCAAGGCTGAGCACCGCAACTTCCGTGGTGCCGCCGCCGATGTCGACAATCATCGTGCCAACAGGCTCCGTGACCGGCAGACCGGCGCCGATTGCAGCAGCGACAGGCTCATCAATGAGATGAACCTCCCGTGCTCCAGCAAGACCGGCCTCCCGCACCGCGCGCCGCTCCACGCCGGTGACACCACTAGGAATCCCCACAACCAGGCGAGGGGCCACGATGCCGCGGCCTTCATTGCCTTTCTGAATGAAGGTTTTCAGCATCTGCTCAGCCGCGTCGAAATCGGCAATTACACCATCGCGAAGGGGGCGAACAGCACGAATATTTCCGGGCGTGCGGCCCAGCATCAGCTTGGCCTCGTCTCCAACGGCCATGGTCACGCCGCGTTCGAGATCAAGGGCCACCACAGAGGGCTCCTGCAACACGATCCCCTTGCCCGAGACGTAAATCAGGGTGTTGGCAGTGCCCAGGTCGATGCCGATATCGCGGGACAGCTGGAAACGGCGGAACAGCACTGGCGAGAACACATTTCGGCGAATCATAGGGGCAGTCTCAGGCCCTATCTGTTACAGATTCGATCGAAGGTGGAACTTCTAGAAGGCAGCCACGACAACCGTCAGTTTTGACAACCGTGGCGCATCATTGACCCACAAACAGGAGAGATTCAATGGGTGTCAACTCCGTGACTTTGGTCGGCCGTGCCGGCCGTGATCCAGAAGTCAGGTATTTCGAATCAGGCAGCATGGTGGCGAACCTCACCATCGCCGTGAACCGCCGCAGCCGCGATGACGAGCCCGACTGGTTCAACCTGGAAATCTGGGGAAAACAGGCTCAGGTGGCAGCCGACTACGTGAAGAAGGGTTCTCTGCTCGGCATCATCGGCAGCTTCAAGCTGGACCGCTGGAACGACCGGAACAGTGGTGAAGAGCGCAGCAAACCCGTGGTTCGGGTTGATCGACTGGAACTTCTGGGCTCGAAGCGAGACAACCAGGAAGCAGGCGGCAGTTTTGGCGGCGGAAGCCCCAGCGACGAAGAAGTGCCCTTCTGATGTTGGCCTGATTGCTCAGTCCGCCATCAATCGGCGGACTGGCGACGCCTCCAAATCCTGAGACCCAACCAGATCCCACCAGCGAGCACGGCGACCACCAGCAACACCTTGATCACCTTGCTAACCGGATCGATCCAGGCCTCCACGTTGCTGTAGCCCTCACCAAGGACCATGCCGGCGACAGTCAGCAACAAGGTCCAGATCAAACTGCCGGCAGTCGTCCAGATCAGGAAAGGCGTGATCGGCATCAACTCGATCCCAGCTGGCACTGAAATCAAAGTGCGAATGCCTGGCACCAGTCGCCCCCAAAACACCAGGGCAGTTCCGTAGCGGCTGAACCAGCGGCGACTTCGAGACAACTCCTCCGGACTGATGCCGATCCAGCGACCATGACGACTGAGCCACTGCTCAATGCGTTCTTCATTGATCAGGCGGCCAATCCCATACCAGGGCAAAGCGCCAAGGACAGTCCCCAGCAAACCCGCAATCACCACGGGAATCAACTGCAGCTGACCCTGCTGCACATAAAAACCTCCGAGCGGCATGATCAGCTCGGAAGGAATCGGCGGAAACAGATTCTCCAGGAACATGGCCGCGAAAATTGCGGCGTAACCCGCCCAGGGATTGGCCTCCACGGCCTGGCCGATCCAATCGGGCAATTGGGTAACAAATTCGGTGAGCCCCATGGAGCATGCTGAAGTCGTGGCAAGTCTTCCATGAAGCAACCCTGAAAGCGCAGATTGAGACCATCAGAACTTCAGTTGAAGTCTTGATCCAATAAAAAAGCCAGATCACAACAGTGACCTGGCTGAAGAAAACAAGCGAGAAAGCTTGTGCGACAAACAATCAGTAGCGGTAATGGTCAGGCTTGTAGGGGCCTGAAACCGGCACGTTGATGTAATCGGCCTGATCCTTGCTGAGCTCGGTGAGCTGGGCACCGATACGGCCAAGGTGTAATCGAGCCACCATCTCGTCGAGATGTTTCGGCAGCACGTAGACCTCCTTTCCATACTCTTTGCCCTTGGTGAAGATCTCAATCTGAGCCAACACCTGGTTGGTGAAAGAGTTACTCATCACGAAGCTGGGATGACCTGTGGCGCAGCCCAGATTCACCAGACGACCTTCTGCCAGCAGGATGATCTTGTTGCCACTGGGAAGAGTGATGTGATCGACCTGAGGCTTGATGTTTTCCCACTCATAATCTTTGAGTGAAGCAACATCAATTTCATTATCGAAATGACCGATGTTGCAGACGATCGCCTCATCCTTCATCTTCACCAGGTGCTCATTGCGGATCACCTGGTAGTTGCCGGTGGCCGTCACGAAGATGTCCATGTCTTCAACAACATCCTCCAGACGGACGACGCGATAGCCCTCCATGGCTGCCTGCAAGGCACAGATGGGATCCACCTCAGCAATGCAGACGGTTGCACCCAGTCCACGCAGGGACTGAGCGGAACCCTTGCCCACATCGCCATAGCCGATCACCAGCGCCTGCTTGCCGGCAACCATCACGTCGGTGGCACGCTTGATGCTGTCAACCAGTGACTCGCGGCAACCGTAGAGGTTGTCGAATTTGCTCTTGGTGACCGAGTCGTTGACGTTGATTGCAGGGAAGGGCAATTCGCCGCTCTTCTGCATCTTGTAGAGACGAGCCACACCCGTGGTGGTTTCCTCAGTGACGCCCTGAATCTGCGCTTTTGTGCGGCTGTAGAAACTGGAATCCTGAGCAAGTTTCTTCTTGATGGAGGCAAAGAGGTAGGTCTCTTCCTCATTCGAAGGGTTGTCGAGAACTGTGATGTCCTGCTCGGCCTTGCTTCCCAGCATCACCAGACCGGTGGCATCGCCACCGTCGTCGAGAATCATGTTGGGTGAGCCACCATCGCCCCACTCGAGGATGCGGTGGGTGTACTCCCAGTATTCCTCGAGAGTTTCGCCCTTCACTGCAAACACGGGGATTCCCTTGGCTGCGATTGCAGCTGCAGCGTGGTCCTGAGTCGAGAAAATGTTGCAGGAGGCCCAACGCACGTCGGCGCCAAGCTCAACCAGCGTTTCAATCAGAACAGCGGTCTGGATCGTCATGTGCAATGACCCGGCGATGCGGGCGCCCTTGAGGGGCTTTTCGCTGCCATATTTTTTGCGCAATGCCATCAGGCCAGGCATCTCGGTCTCGGCGATATCGAGTTCCTTGCGGCCGAAATCAGCCTGGTTGATATCAGCAATGACGCAATCGACGCCAAGCTTCAGCTCAGCCGCGGACGTGGGCGCTGCCACCATGGTTTGTGTGCTCCCTAAAAGAGTGTGGAGTTGAATATCTGCGGAGACGCCGAGGCTTCGGGCTCGCTGATCAAGCAATCTACTGATTGGAGCTGGATCCTGAAGGATCTGGAGGCCACACGAGCCCTGGGCGGGTATCTGGTGCAACAGCCTGAACGTCCATCACTCCTGCTGCTCGAGGGCACCCTCGGTGCAGGAAAGACCTCACTGGTGCAAGGCATCGCCTCAGCTGTGGGCATCGACGAACCGATTACCAGCCCAACCTTTGCCCTTGCTCAGCACTACCCCCAGGGGCAACCACCACTGGTTCATCTGGATCTCTACCGGCTGGAGTTACCAGCAGCTGCGGATGACCTGTTCCTTCAGGAAGAGGAAGAAGCGATTGGGATGGGAGCCATCCTGGTTGTGGAATGGTCGGAACGACTCAGCCTTGCCCTTCCGGAAGCCTGGAGAGTGAAGCTGACTCACCGAAGCGAGGGAGGCAGGCTGGCAACTCTGTACAAAAGCGATCAGATCAGAACCCAGACCAATCAGGAGTCGAGTTGATCGAGAAACTCCACAACCATGCTGGGCAAAGGTTGTGGATCGATTGCCCCGGCACCGGAACAGACCAGCGCCCCGCATGCGGCCGCATAGCGAACAACCTGCTCCACCACCGCTGCACTGAGCTGAAGTGGCTGGCCAATGGACGGGGTCAGTGTCACCAGTTGATGCAGCAGTCCAGCTGTAAAAGCGTCTCCAGCACCAGTGGTGTCAACGATCTGAGCAGGCGCCAGAACCGTCATCGAACCCTTGTGGCCGGCCATGAACCACTTCACGGGGTGACCGCCGTCAGTCACCAGAACATCGGGCTGCTGAGGCAACGAGGCACTGATCTCTGCGGGGTCACTGCAGCTGAACAGCCACTCCGCCTCTTCCCTGGCCAGTTTGATCAATCCGGCTTTCTCGAGAAAAGGTTGCATCAGAGCCAGAGCCTGCGGGGGAGGACCTGCCACCGGGTCCGCTGACGGATCCCAGAACGTGGGGCGCCAGTTCACATCGAGGGCAATCCGCACTCCATCCCGCTCGGCCTGACTGACCGCGGAGCGCAAAGTTGCTGCAGAAGCCTCTGTGGCTAGAGGAATGGTGCCGATCAACAGCCAGCGTGCTTCCGCTGCCAGGGCACACCAGATCGGATCAAGACTGGTCTGATTCAAAGCCTGATCGGCGAAGCCCTCGCCGCGATCACCTGAGAATCCCTGAAAGACACGCTCTCCAGAAGAATTACGGCGCACAAGCACCACGCGGCTGGGTCGTTGAGAATCAATCTGGAGGCCGCGAAGATCAACACCTCGATTACCAAGCAATTCCTGAAAGTTGTTACCGATGGCATCGGAACCCAGCCGACCGATAAAGGCGACCGGTGTCCCAAGCCGGGCCAACGCACAAGCAACATTGGCAGGAGCGCCGCCAAGACGGTCGTCACAATCCAGTGGAGCAGCCAAAGCAGGGTCACAACCCAGTGGTCCGAGTCGATCCACGAGGGCTTCACCGAGACACAGCACCTGCGGAGCGGAATCAGACATCAGACCTGCTGCGGCTATCAGCAGCGTGGCCAGAAATTCCACAGACGTCAGGCAGCGCAATCGCTGTTCAGCTTCAAGGCTCGTTCAGTGATCCATCAAGACAGAACGTGCAATCAACAGCTTCAAGCAAGGTGCTCGAGCAATGCGGTGATGATGCGCCCATTCGCGGCAGGGAAGGGGTAATCAGCGAGGTCGGACGGCTTCACCCAGCGCACCTGCTGACTGGCCAGAGGTTGGGGATCTCCTGAAAGCCATCGACAGAGATAGACCTCAAAACGCAGCTTTTTGTGGCTGTAGGCGTGATCCACCGTGATCAGCTTGTGGTCAACTCTGACTTCAATTGCCAACTCCTCGCGCAACTCACGGCGGACGGTGTCTGTGATGACTTCATCAGGCTCCTGCTTGCCCCCTGGAAATTCCCAGAGACCGCCCAACAGTCCCTCATTGAGGCGCTGATCGATCAGAACCTCAGCTGCGTCATTCAGAACCACACCCACACCAATCACCTGGAAAGGGATGTCACGTGGTGCCTCTTTCACGGGGTACTGCTGAGGAGAACCGGAAGCGTAAGCAGCACAGTGCGCATCCCAGGGACAAAGCTCACAGGAAGGACGACGGGGAGTACAGACCGTGGCACCAAGATCCATCAGTGCCTGATTGAGATCACGGCTCAGACGGGGAACGGCATCAATGAACTCCTCACTCCAAACCCAAAACTGAGCCTGCGCTCGCATTGGAGGCTCTGGATGGGCATGCAACCTGGCCAGCACCCGACGCACATTGCCGTCGAGGATGGCCAGAGGGCTATTGAAGGCCGACGACAGGATGCCACCGGCTGTGCTGCGGCCGATACCGGGCAATGCCAGCCAGGTCTCCAGGTCGAAAGGCCAATCACTGCCAGTCACCGGATCGTTCACATCCCCTTGATGGCGCTGCAATTCAGTGAGCAGCAACCGAGATGTGGCGTGCAAACGGCGGGCGCGTGAGTAGTAACCAAGGCCCTGCCAAAGCAACAACACCTGCTGCTCCGACGCCGCGGCAAGCACCTCAAGCCTTGGGAAAGCCTGCATCCATCGCTGCCAGTAAGGCAGCACCACCTGCAACTGGGTTTGCTGCAGCATCACCTCCGCAATCCAGATCGGGTAAGGATCAAGGCCCTCCTCAGCAGCAGGCCACCGACCATCTGCCCTGAACATCCAGGGCTTCTGCTTTGGATCGCAGCGACCGTGCTGCTGCCACCAACTCAACAAAGACCGCGCTGCCCATTCCGAATTTGCTGGAGACAACAATGGTTCCCTGCACCGCTCCAGCAGGGCTGTGGATCGATCGTTCACAGCGTGCAGGACTCCTCCCGACAGAACAACCCGCCGAGATAGTGACGCAGCACCGAAGGGTCCTTGCAACCCTGCTGAAACAGGAAGCCAGCAATGGCTGCCTGCACCAATCGATATTGATCCCACTGGGGATGCTCTTCAATAAAGATCCCCATGGCGCGATGCAGATCCTCCGTTAACTGATTTTCCACACTGACGTGTGCAGGCATCGCATCCGGGGTCTCGTGCAACTCAGGCCGTTGGCTGTCAACCCATCCATCAGGCCATGCCAACCGACTAGCTGTCAAAACAGCAAATTCTCGGCAAGCAAAAAACCACTGATCGCGAGAAGCGAGTGGTGAAGGGGCTTTTGCCTGCTTTCAAAAGCAACATTTCACTGGCAGGAGCGGCCATTGCACCTTCCGTCAAGGGGTTAGGGGCTTTTCCCCTGCCGCAACCAAAAGCCACTCCCGCAGCTGAGATCTGCCCAAACAGTGTTGTGGAAAAACTGTGCAAAACCCCTCGGTCCAGCCCGAAAACAATCGTTGTTCACGGCTGCTGATCAATCCAGATCGGCTCACCAGAATCATCAATTGCTGCAGTCTCGATAACCGTCCAACAGAAATGTGCACGCATGCTCTCTGATGCGGTGCGGTTTGAAAAAAACCGGTAACGTCCGACGCATCTGCGTGGGATTCAGTGCGGCGATCCGTGTTGTGCGCTCTTGTCGCCGTGGGACTGCTCACCGGCTGCGGCAAACCCAAACAGGCTGCGCGATCAATGCTGACAGTGCAGGCGGCAACGATCACCGACGCCACCTTTGAACCCAACATCCAGGCCATCAGCCTGCTGGAGTCCACCACCACCGTGTCGCTGATGCCGGAAACCGATGGTCGGGTGGTGCAGGTACTGGTCAAGGATGGCCAGAAGGTCAGTGCCAATCAGCCGATTCTGGTGCTCGACAACGTGCAGGAAAGCGCTGCATTGGATGCTGCCAAGGCTCAGGCCCTCACCGACAAGCTCAATGCCGAGCGGTACGAGTTCCTCTTCAAAAACGGAGCCACCTCAGCCGAACTGCGTGACCAGTACGCCACCCAGGCGATCACGTCCCGTGATCAGGCACGCACCGCAGCGGCAAACCTCGGATACAAATTCGTGCGCTCACCGATCGATGGCGTGATCGGCAACCTCGACACAGTGAAGCTCGGCGATTACATCCAAACCGGTCAAGAAATTACCGGGATCGTGAATAACTCAACCCTCTGGACTTTGATGGAGATCCCAGCCACTCATGCCGGAGACGTAGCAATCGGCCAGACCGTGAAGGTTGCATCCCAAGGGAATCCCCCTGTGCAGGGAGAGGGTTCGGTCGTCTTCATCTCCCCCTACTTCGGGACGAGCAGTCATTCCAGTGCGCCCAACACCGTGCTGGTGAAAGCGGAATTCCCGAATCTCACCGGAAAGTTGAAAACCGGACAATTCGTGAAAAGCGCAATCATCACCGGACGCAAACAGACTCTCGCTGTGCCCGTGCAGGCCGTGATGATGCAGGCCGAACAACCTTTCGTTTACAAGTTGATTCCTCTGAGCAGAGCCCTGCCTGGGATCAAAGCTTCAGCAAACGTTCCAGAAGCAACAAAGAAAACACTTGAGAAGCTGCCCCCCGCAACACCGATTGTGGTGCAAACCAAGGTGGAGCTGGGACAACTGCAAAACAATTTCTACCCCGTTCAATCAGGGCTCAACCGAGCAGACACAGTGGCGGTGAGCAACACCAGTCAACTGCGCAGCGGTATGCCGGTGAAAGTGGCACCTGCGAGCTCATCGCAGCGAGCCCTGCCGAAGAAAACAACGAAGGACTAAGCAGCGATGTCCTTCTCAGACAAGTTCATTAAAAGGCCGGTTCTGACAACGGTCTGCAGCATTCTGATCGTGCTGGTGGGTGTCATCAGCATTCCTACGCTTCCGATCGCCAATCTTCCAAACATCGCCAATCCGGTGATTCAGGTCACCTCTGGATATAGCGGTGCCAATGCGGAGGTGACCGAGCAGGCAGTGACCAATCCCCTGGAGCAACAGATCAACGGCACACCAGGAGTCAGTTACATCACCTCCAACAGCGACATGGAGGGAAACAGCTCGATCAGTGTCTATTTCGATGAAACAACAGATATCGATATCGATCAGGTCAATGTGCAGAACAGGGTGAACCTGGCGATGCCCCAGCTTCCCGGACAAGTGTCTGACACAGGGGTATCAGTCAAGCAGAGCACACCTTCAATCCTGTTGGCCTACCAGGTGGGCTCAAGCGAAGGTCAGTTCGACATTAGTTATCTCAATGGCCTGATCTACGAGCAGCTTTATTACCCACTTTCGAGGGTCGAAGGTGTCGCCACAGTGACCGTCTATGGCGGAGCCACTCCAGCCTTCTGGCTGTTTGTCGATCCAGACAAATTGGCCGCCAATGGGCTGACTTCCGAAGATGTGATTTCTGCTGTTAAAGCACAAAACAGCGTGGCGATCGGCGGCCTCATCGGAGGACCGCCAGCCTCAGGCGATCAAACATTCACTTATCCAATCCTGGTTGAGGACAACGGCAATCTGATCACGCTCGAACAGTTCGAGAATCTGATCATCAGCAGAACAGAGACAGGAAACCTTCTCAAGCTCCGTGATGTCGGAGAAGTGCGCTATGGGACCAACACTTACACCGTTCAGTCCACCGACAAACGGAGTCAACCATCTTTGACTGTCGCTGTTTTTCAGACGCCAACGAGCAATGCACTGGACGTCTCCAAGGCGGTCGTTGCACAGATGAATCAATTCGCCGCGACTGCTCCCCCGGGCGTGCAGGTCGATCAGATCTATGACGTCGGCCAGTTCATTGAATCCTCCGTTGAAGGTGTGATCGATGCGCTCGGCCTGGCCATCATCCTGGTGCTGGTGATCCTGTTCCTGTTCCTTCAGAACTGGAGGGCCACCATCGTTCCCAGCCTCGCCATCCCGATCTCGCTGGTGGGCGCTTTTGGCTTTCTGAAGGCCTTCGGCTTTTCGATCAATCAATTGACGCTGCTGGGCCTGGTACTGGCCACAGGCCTGGTTGTGGACGACGCCATCGTTGTGATCGAGGCGGTCTCCACCAACATCGAGAAGGGAATGCGGCCCAGACAGGCAGCGCTTGAGTGCATGGGAGAGCTGTTTGGTGCTCTGGTGGCAACAGCCCTGGTGCTGATGGCCGTGTTCGTGCCTGTGGCCTTCTACCCAGGCAGCATCGGCATTATTTACAAGCAATTCGCATTAACGATCGCTTTTTCCATCGCCATCTCTGCGTTCAACGCCCTCACCTTTTCACCAATGCTTTCAGGGCTAATCCTGCCCAAGGAGCAGCCGAGACAACCCAAGGGCTGGGGCTGGATCGTTGCCGGAGTGATCGTGGGACTCGCCTTCGGAAAATTCAGCGCCAACTCCTTCGGGAGCTGGACCTACGTCGCCGGTGTGTTGGTGGGTGGCTTCGCCGGTGCCAATCTGACCAAGATTTTCGAAAGCTTCAATGCAGGCTTTGATCGGCTTCAGAAGGCCTACACCTCTCTGCTTCAACGGCTGATCAAAGCAAGAAAGCTGGTGATGACAGGACTGGTGGCCGGCATGGTGCTCACCCTGCTGGCCTTCACAGCCATCCCAGCGGCGTTCATTCCTGAGGAAGACCAGGGCTACGGGATGGGTATTTTCCAGCTGCAGAACGGTGCCTCCCTGGTCGAGACCCAAAAGGTGGGGATTCAGATTGCTGAAATTCTCAGCAAAGAAGATGACATCGAAAACGCTTCCGTGATCAACGGCGCTGGCTTCAATGGCTCAAGCCCTGACCAAGGTCTGTTTTTCTATGGGTTCAAACCGCTCTCGGAACGCAGAAGTGCCCAAGACAGTGCAGACGCAATTATTAAACGGCTGAATGCACAGCTGATTGAACTCAGCAGTGGGCTTGCCATTGCCATCGGTCCACCGGCAGTTCCGGGATTTTCTCCTTCAGGTGGGTTCTATTTCCAGTTCAACGATCTCAGCAACGGCAGCTACGGCTTCAACGAGTTTTCGGAGATGGCCGGAAAGCTGATCAAGACCGCCAATGCCAGCGGTGATTTCTCCAGTGTCTACACCCAGTTCAATCCCAGCTCTCCAGCCGTCGGTCTGTCGATTGATCGCGATGTGATGGGTGCCCTCAACGTCGATTACCAGGAAGCAATGGACACCATCGCAATCGTGACGGGTGGCAACTACTCGGGGCTCACCTACGAAAGCGGCCAGGTTCGCAACATCTATGTGCAGGGAACTCCGGAGCAACGGGAGAACTTTGACGACATCCTTGATATCTACGTTCGCGATAGAGATGGTGAGCTGGTCCAGGTGTCCCAGTTCGCAAGCGTTGATCTCAGCAGCGCACCCCCTGTGATCAATCACTACAACCTGTACCGATCGATTTTGATCCAGGGTGCTGAAGCCGCCGGCAAGAGCAGCGGTCAGGCACTGGACGCCATGCAGCAGATCTTCAGAAAGGAGAATTTCACCAACATCGGTTCTGCTTTTACAGGTCTTGCAGCGCTGCAACTCTCCGCCGGCAACGCCAGCCTGGTGGTGTTCGGACTCGGCCTGCTGATCGTTTATCTGGTGCTGTCAGCCCAGTACGAAAGCTACGTGACACCTGTCATCATCCTGGCGACGGTTCCTTTAGCGATGCTCGGCGCGCTGGCCTTCCTGGGTCTGCGCTCGATTGATCTCAATATTTACGCTCAGGTCGGGCTTGTGACCCTGATCGGTCTGGCCGCCAAAAACGGAATTTTGATCGTTGAGGTCGCCGAGCAACGCCTACAACAAGGCAAGTCTGCTGCGGAAGCGGTCATCGAATCTGCTGAATCGCGGCTTCGTCCGATCCTGATGACAGCAATCGCGGCCCTCGCCGGTTTTCTTCCACTGGTCGTAGCCAACGGAGCCGGGGCTCACAGTCAGCAGTCGCTGGGAACTGTGATTTTCGGTGGGCTTTTGGTTGCCACAGTGCTTTCTTTAGGTGTTGTGCCACCTTTCTATGTCGTGATCAAAGGTCTAGAGGCGCGGTTGTTCAACCAAAAGCAGCAGGATGGCAGAGACGATGGATCAATCGCTGGTGCCAGCTGACTCAATCTGGACCTGGAAACAAGCCGATGGCAGCAATCTTGAGGTCGCCTGGCAATGCCATGCAGACACTCAGGAGCAAGGCCAAAACAGCCGTGTTCCCGCCGTCGTCCTGGTGCATGGCTTCGGTGCCAGCGGCAACCACTGGCGCCACAATCTGCCTGTTCTGGGGAAACGAACCCAGACGTATGCCCTCGACCTGATCGGCTTTGGCGGCAGCAGCCAGCCTCAGGCACTGCTGACAGGCGAGCATCCTGCTTCAGGCCAGGCAGATCGCAGTCAATCCCTCGTCTATAGCTTCGATCTCTGGGGCCAGCAGGTTGCCGACTTCTGCAAAGCAGTGGTGCAAGGTCCGGTGGTTCTGGTCGGCAACTCGATCGGCGGAGTCGTGGCGTTACGCGCCGCGCAGCTGCTTGAAGACCATTGCAAAGGAGTGGTGCTGATCGACTGCGCTCAACGGCTGATGGACGACAAGCAACTGGAGACCCAACCAGCCTGGATGGCCTGGATCAGGCCGCTCTTAAAGACATTGGTCAGCCAGCGCTGGCTGAGTACAGCTTTGTTCCGCAATGCCGCACGACCAAGGGTGATCAAAAGCGTTTTGAAACAGGCTTACCCCAGTGGCAACAACATTGATGATCAGCTAGTGGAACTTCTCTACAAGCCAACACAACGACCTGGAGCAGCAGAAGCATTTCGCGGCTTCATCAATTTGTTTAATGACCACCTAGCGCCGGATTTACTGGACAATCTTCAACAGCCCGTGGATCTGATTTGGGGCAAGAGAGATCCCTGGGAACCTCTGGCCGAAGCCCAGGAGTGGGAACAACGTTTTAGCTGCATTCGATCACTAAAAGTATTGGACAATGCAGGTCACTGCCCTCATGACGAGAGCCCAAACGAGGTCAATGCTCAATTACTCAACATACTCAAAATATATTAATTTGGGCATAAAAGTATCTTCTATTGTTCTCAACTAAATTAGAACTTGTAAGCTACTGAAAGAGCTCAGCAAGCGACGTAAGCCTGAACCTGATCACTGAGGCGACGCAGTCCAGCCAAGCCATCACGCTCCAGATTACGAACACGATCGCGACTGATTCCGATCACTCGGCCGATGCCCGTCAGGCTCATCGGATCTTCCCCGTCCATCCCGTAGCGCATCCGCAGCACACGCTCCTGCAATTCAGGCAGCTGACCCAGCAGATCGCGCAGATCTCCCTTCAAGCACTCGCCTTCCACCTGCTCGCTCGGCAGTTCACCATCACCGGCCAGCAGATCCAGCAGCTCGGTGTCATCACCATCGCCCACCTTCATCTCCAGGCTCACGGGCTGGCGCGCACGGCACATCAGTTCCTTCACCTCCTCTTCCGGCAGCTCCACAAAGCCCGCCAGTTCCGTCACCGACGGTGTCCGTCCCAGCTCCTGGCTCAGTTCACGCTGACCTTTCTTCAGCTTGTTCAGCATCTCCGTGATGTGGATCGGCAACCGGATCGTCCGGCTCTTCTCCGCAATCGCGCGCGTGATCCCCTGACGGATCCACCAGTACGCATAGGTGCTGAATTTGTAGCCCCGCGTCGGGTCGAACTTCTCCACACCCCGCACCAGACCGATTGTTCCCTCCTGGATCAGATCCAGCAGTTCCATATTCCGCTTGGTGTACTTCTTGGCGACACTCACCACCAGGCGCAGATTCGCGGCCACCATCCGCTCCTTGGCGCGGCGACCCGCCTGCAGCTTGCGCTTCAGTTGCGCTGCACTCAGTCCTGCTGCCTTGGCCAGCTCTGCAGGGGGCACGATCTCGCCGCCACGCTGATCACTCAGCTCTGCTTCTTGGGCCTCCAGCTCCATCAGCTCCTGCACCTGACGACCCAGCGTGATCTCCTGCTGATGGCTCAGCAGCGGCACACGGCCGATGTCACGCAGGTAGGAACGCACCAGGTCAACGTCAGCACCTGTTGAACGGACAGCAACTGTCTTACCGACAGAACCCTTGGAAGGGGCTGCTTTCGAGGGTACGGATTTGAGAGGAGTCGCTACGGGCGCAGCGGCGATAGCAAGAGCCATGACGCTTCATTGAGTTGTGTAAAGCGTACTCCTAAGAAACGTAAACGTCCTCTCAGAAATGGACGGCAGCGAGTAATTGGGTAGAAATACCTGCGCTGGCGAGCAGCTGCGGCATGTTCAACAGCAGCCACTGCGCCGTTTTCAAATAGATAAGAGTCCCCACCACATCCGTGCAGGTGGTGATGAATGGTGTGGACATCAGCGCCGGATCCCACCCCAGACGGTTGAACATCAGGGGGAACGCCGCCCCGGCCGTTGCAGCCAAAGTGGTGATTGCCAACAGACTGGTGCCCACCGACAGACCAACCAGCGGGCTTTGACCACGCCACCAGGCAAAAGGAACCACCAGCAGCATCATCAACAGGCCAAGCAGCAGCCCGGCAGTCGCTTCACGAGCGACAGCCCTGAACTGGCCAAGGGAGGTGATGCTTTGCGTGCTTAAACCACGGATGACCACAGTGGAACTTTGGGCACCCACGTTGCCGCCGGTTCCTGCCAACAGCGGAATGAAAGCAGCGAGTAGAACCACTTCTTTGAGCACCTCTTCATTGAGAGCGATCACCTCTGAGGTAACGAAACTGGCCAAAACCAACACCGACAGCCACACCACCCGGCGTCGAGCGACGGTGAACAGATTGCTCTGGAAGTAATCGTCCTCATCACCAGCTTCAACCGCACCTGCGGCGTAAAGATCGCGCGTGGCCTCCTGCTCGATCACGTCAATCACGTCATCCACGGTGACGATGCCCACCAGACGCTGCTCCCGGTCGACGACCGGCAAAGCCAGAAAGTCGTAACGCTGAATCGCCCGAGCCACCTCCTCCTGATCCGTATCGGTGTTGACGCTCACCACCTCCCTGGTCATCACATCACCGATGCGATTTTCAGGATCAGCCGTGACGAGATCGCGCAGCGACAGGATTCCGGTGAGATGACGCTCAGCATCGGTGACATAGAGGCTGTAAATCGTTTCAGTGTCCCGAGCACGACGGCGCACAATCGTGAGCGCCTGAGTGGCACTGTGGAACTCCTTCAGGTCGATGAACTCAGTGGTCATCAGACGTCCGGCCGTCTCGCTGGCGTAACCAAGCAGCTGTGCTGTGACACGACGCTCCACGGGGCTCAGCTGCGAAAGCAGACGGCGCACAACCTTCGCTGGCAGTTCATCAAACAGACGCACCCGATCATCGGGCGACATCTCCTCCACAAGCTCAAGCACCTCACCTGAGCGCAGCAGCTCCAGCAAGCCCTGCTGAATAGGAGGCTCAAGGTACTCATACACCTCAATCGCCTCATCTTTGCTCAATAAACGGAATGCAAGGGCCTGAAGCGTCCGAGGCAAACCACCAATCACCTCAGCGATATCCACTTCTTGCAAAGGAGACAACAAGGGTTTGACAGCGTCATAGTTCCCCATCTCCAACAAACCCTGGAGCTCAAGCAGCAACGCGTCCGAATCGAGCCGAGTGTTAACAGGCGCTGCGGGCTTTTCCGTCATCGATGCCGCAACAACGCACTCTCACGAGTGTAATCAGGTCACCCAAGAACTCAATTCAAATGCCGAGTAAAATGATCTGGCTCAAAACCAACCAAAAAGTATGCATATGATGCACTGAATCAATCCATGTCAGCATGAAACAATGCTGCAATTTGTTCGCACAGCCGAAAGCTAAATTCGCAAATTCTGCCAAACGTTACTTCAACATACCCTAGAGCGAATTCGCATGAAAGGTCGCTCAAGATATCGCCAACTGAGACTACCAATCACAATCGAGCCAAACAGATAGAGGAACAAGCGCAAGACGATTGGCATCGAGAATCGCAAGAGCAAGCTCACAAATGGCATATGCAACAAATACACCGAATAACTGCAACGGCTAAGCTCCCGAAAAGCTCTTTGAAACGTGATTGGGAGCAGGGAATACCTGAACCTCCAGCTTGCTGCTATTGAGGCTGAAGCCAATAAACCAACCGTCGGATAAAAGCCAAAGGCGACCCACAATCTTGATGCCTCCGGCAAAGGATTCATGACATTGCGAAACAAATCCGGAACCGTTGCGGAGACAAGGAAAGTCACACCAATCAACAGAGGTATGATCACGGCCCCAGAACGTGCAAAGCGGTGAAAATGGTCGGGAGATCGACGCAGCCACCACGCCAATAATCCACCATAAGAAAGTGCATCCAGCTGCAGAAAAAGACCCTGCTTGAGCATCTGCACAGACGCACCCTGATCGAGAGCGATCCAACGCAACACGCCAGTTAGCAATGGCAAAATCAATAGCAAAACAAAAAACAATCGCTCTAACAAGCCAGCCGCCAATTGATATCGCCGTCGACAGAACAGCAGCAGCGCTGCAAAAATTGCAAAGAATAAATAGCTCCACTCCTCAATGACCAGGCTCCACGAAACTGGCAACAATGCAGGAACACCAATGAACTGCCCCTGTACAAAAAAAGCATTCAAGATCAACGTGCGCCAACCAAGCCAAATCACAACCCCAGTGCCGCAGAGAGCGAGCAATAAAATCCAATAGGTTGGAACTGTTCGAAACCAGCGACGCAGAACAAACACCTTCACGGTTTCCTGGCGGCGACCCGTCACCACATCCAACAACTGCCCGATGATCAGAAAGCCACTGATCGCGAAAAAAATGGTCACCCCCCAGAAACCAGGTCGAAACCAGTTGGCATAGAGAAGATGCCGCCAGGATTCAGGAAGCAAAGGCCCGGCATGCGACCAAAGCACAAGAAAAACTGCACCTGCACGCAACAGATCGATCCCTTCGTAGAAAACGCCACGGGATGGTGACTGATCCAGGGGTTCAACGTTCGTTCAAGGGAGAGTACGACGTGGCTAAGGTCCTGGCGAAGCTCTGAATCGCGCATGTCAGTCAACATTTCCAAGGTTGTGGTGAAAAGCGCCACAGGCTCTGAGCAGTCTCTGAGTGCTTACGCCGGCAAGGTGCTGTTGATCGTGAACGTGGCCAGCCGCTGCGGCTTCACCAAGCAATACGCCGGCCTCCAGGCTTTGCAAGACAAATACGGCGCACAGGGCCTTTGCGTTCTGGGGTTTCCTTGTAACGACTTTGGAGCCCAGGAGCCTGGCAGCCTCGATGAAATCAAGAGCTTCTGCTCAACCACCTACGGCGCCAACTTCGAACTGTTCGACAAGGTGCATGCCACAGGCAGCACCACCGAGCCGTACACCACGCTCAACCAGACAGAACCTGCTGGAGATGTGGCCTGGAATTTTGAAAAATTCCTCGTGGGCAAAGACGGCACCGTTCTCAATCGCTACAAAAGCGGAGTGGCTCCTGAAGATGCTGAGCTCAGCAGCGCTATTGAGGCGGCTCTTAAGGCTTGATCATCAACGCATCAAACCTGCGGCCAATCCATAAACCCAGGGCTGCGCCACCAAGGCCCAGCCCAAGGGTCATGCCAATCAACCCAAGGGCTGCGAGCTGTTGGCCCGAAACAAGCAGATCCACGCTGTTGACCATCCAGCTGCTGAATGTGGTCAATGAACCACAGAATCCAATTCCGACCAGCAACTGAATCCGGGGCCGATAGGGCAAGCCCAGCAACAAACCCAAAATCAGAGAACCGAGCACGTTGACCAACACATCTCGGTCTTGAAACACCACAACGAACTGCCAGCGCAACAAGGCTCCAGGGACCGCACCCACGGCAACCAACAGCAGCTCCTGAAGCTCCGTTCCCAGAGAAGGCGACTGTTCAGGCATTGGCGAGCCCGAGACTTAAACCTGCTGCAGCAACCAGAAGACCAGCGATCACCGAGCCCGCAGTGAGCAAAGCGGCTTCGCCCCAGCGGCGTTCACGCAACGTGGCGAGAACCTCCACGGAAAACGTAGAAAAGGTGCTCAGGCTGCCAAAAAAGCCTGTACCAACCAGCAAAATCAGTGGAGATGCACCGGCGGGCTGGTCGCAACGACCGGTGCGCTCAAGGCCGAGCACCAGACCCAAGGCAAAGGCAGCCACAAGGTTCACCACAAAGGTTCCCCAGTGCTTGCGCGGAACTAACGGTTCAAAGTGGTTCACCACTCTTAGGCGCAGCCAGGCCCCTGGGATGGCACCCAACCCAACCATCAACGCCTGATAGGGACTGAACTCAGTGATGAATCCAACCTCGCTGCCGCTCGACGGAATCAGCGAGCGCAGGGCCGGAGCTGACCTTCACCTGAATCCAGTCACTGCCGTCTTCACTGCGCCAGCGTCGCAACAACTGCAACGGTGTTCCGATCTCAAGTCGCCGCAAAGCAGGAGCTGCCACAAGCGGACTGGATTGGAGCACACAGTCGCTGCCACTGAGCAGAGGACCGTTGCCCTGCTGACGACGAACCTGTGGCAAGCGACGCTCAGCCCCACCTGCCGGCAAAGCCACAGGCCCGAACAACGACACGCCGAGCAACCAGCTCCAACGCAGCATCATCGTTGCGGAGTGGTTCATTCAGATGTCGAGTGCTGACATATCGAGCTCAGCACTGTGGGTTTCAATGAATTCGCGACGTGGCGCGACTTTGTCTCCCATGAGGATTGTGAAGATGCGATCTGCTTCCAACGCATCTTCAACTTCAACGCGCTTCATTGTGCGAGTCGAGGGGTCCATCGTTGTTTCCCAGAGCTGCTGGGGCATCATTTCACCAAGACCCTTGAACCGCTGAATGTTGTAGTTGGCTTTTTCGCCAAAACCATCCAAGGTCTTTTGCAGTTGCTGTTCGTTGTAACAGTAAGAATGCTTTTTGCCGCGCTCAACCTTGTACAGAGGCGGACAGGCAATATAAATATATCCACCTTCCACTAACTCCTTCTGATACCGATAGAAGAATGTCAAAATCAAGGTACGAATATGGGCTCCATCCACATCAGCGTCGGTCATGATCACGACCCGGTGATAACGCAGATTCTTGGCATCAAAATCTTCCCCTTTGATACCCAAGCCAAGCGCAGTAATCAGGGCCTGGATTTCAGTGTTTTTATAAATCTTGGCATCATCAGTCTTCTCAATATTGAGGATTTTGCCTCTCAAAGGCAGGATTGCCTGGAAACGACGATCACGACCCTGCTTGGCGGAGCCGCCAGCAGAATCTCCCTCAACAATGTAGATCTCGGATTCAGCAGGATCGCGAGAACTGCAATCTGCCAACTTGCCTGGCAGTGTTGAACTTTCCAACACGCTCTTGCGCCGCACCAACTCGCGAGCGCGGCGAGCAGCTTCTGCAGCATTAAAGGCCTGAATAGCCTTCTCAAGGATCATATCGATCACTCCCGGATTGAATTCCAGGTACTGACTGAGAGCCTCACCAACAAGATTATCGACAATGCCACGTACTTCCGTATTACCCAGCTTGGTTTTGGTCTGGCCCTCGAATTCAGGCTCGGGCACCTTGACCGACAACACCGCAGTTAGACCCTCACGAATATTTTCTCCGGCGAGATTGCTGTCGGCCTCTTTGCGCTTGCCACGCTTACGAGCAAAGGTATTGAGTGTTCGCGTAAGAACGGTCTTCAGACCCTCGATATGGGTACCGCCATCGACAGTGCGGATGTTATTTGCAAATCCCAGAATGCTGTCGGAATAAGCATCAACGCACCACTGCAGAGCTGCTTCAATCGAAACACCATCCTTTTCGGCATTCACATAAATGATTTCAGGATGCAATGCATCTTTTTCAGCATTCATGTAGGCGACATATTCCTTGATGCCACCCTCGTAGAAATAAATTTCTTCGTGGGGGTTGCCTTCGGCATCGCGAGCAGTCTCTCGCTCATCACGGAAGACAATCCGCACTCCTCCATTGAGGTAAGCGAGTTCGCGCAAACGGGCCGAAAGTGTCGCGTAATCAAACTCGATTCCGACAGTGAAAATCTCAATATCGGGCTTAAAGCGAACACTGGTGCCAGTCAGACCGTTCTCAGAGGAAGGCTGATCTTCAGACTTCAGGCTGCCGATAGGCGCACCGCGCTCAAAGCGCTGACGATGCACCTTGGCCTGTCGACGAACAGTGACTTCCACCCATTCACTCAGGGCGTTGACAACCGACACGCCAACACCGTGAAGGCCGCCGGAAACCTTGTACCCACCGGCGCCGAACTTGCCTCCGGCGTGCAGAACGGTGAGAACTGTTTCAAGCGCACTCTTGCCAGTGCGAGGGTGAACGTCGGTGGGGATGCCGCGACCGTTGTCGGTGATGCAAGCGGACCCGTCCTCGCCCAGCACCACCTGAATCTCAGTGCAGTGGCCGGCCAGGGCTTCATCGACCGAATTGTCTACCACCTCATAAACAAGGTGATGCAATCCCCTCGGCCCGGTCGTGCCGATGTACATCCCGGGGCGCTTACGGACGGGTTCAAGACCCTCCAGCACCTGAATTTGTTCGGCGCCGTAGGCCGCCTGAACTTTCGCGGCTTCGCTCATGCGATCTAGGTCGGCCAGGCTTCCTGTCAGGCTGAATCTACCACCGGCGTGCCAGAGGCGCTTGCAGAGGCCTCTGAGGCATCATTTTTTCTGGGGTTCCACCCCCGTTCCTCGTCATGTCCGACCCCAGCCCACCAGCAGCGTCAGGATCAGCGCAAGTCACACCACTGGTGGTGGTACTGCTGGGACCCACTGCCAGCGGTAAAACGGCACTGGCTCTCGAGCTGGCAGAACTCTTTGAACTGGAAATTCTGAATATTGATTCGCGCCAGCTTTACAAAGAGATGAATGTGGGCACCGCCAAACCCACCGCCGAGCAAAGAGAAAGGGTGACCCATCACCTGCTCGACCTGCGCCGACCTGACCAACCGATCACCTTGCGCGAATTTCAAGACGAAGCCCTTGCAGCGGTGAACAACAGCCTGAAACAAAGAGGGGCTGCTTTCCTGGTGGGGGGAAGTGGTCTGTATCTCAAAGCGCTCACCGCTGGGCTGAAGCCACCTTCGGTCGCACCTCAACAGGCACTGCGTCAGCAACTTGCGCAACTGGGCCAGGAAGCCTGTCATCAACTCCTGAAAGATGCAGACCCTGCGGCAGGCCAACGAATCGCCTCGGCGGACGCAGTCCGCACCCAACGCGCCCTGGAAGTGCTTTATGCCACTGGCAGGCCGATGAGCTCTCAGTCCAGTGCCAGCCCGCCTCCCTGGCGCGTTCTCGAACTCGGCCTCAATCCAACCAACCTGCGCCAGCGGATCAGTCAACGCACTGAACAGCTGTATGACCAGGGGCTAATGGAAGAAACCCAGCAACTTCAGCAGCGCTACGGAGCTGACCTGCCACTTCTGCAAACCATTGGCTACGGCGAAGCATTGCAGGTGCTAGGAGGGCATCTCGATCGAACCAGCGCCATCGCACAAACGACCAAGCGCACGCAACAGTTCGCCAAGCGCCAACGCACCTGGTTCAGACGTCAACATCAGCCCCACTGGCTCAGTGATACCGATCCCTTGAACGATGCCAGTCAGCAGATCGAAGCCGGTCTAGGGTGAGTCGTGAAACCCAGCCGGGCCCAGATTGTTCTCCGGCCGCCTCTTCATCACTGAATGCCACCACGTCCCCGTTTTGACCGCCGTGCTCCTGTCAGGGAGCTCCCCAACATCAATGATCGCATCAACTATCCACAGCTTCGTGTGGTGGATGCAGACGGCACTCAACTTGGAGTGATTGATCGGGAAGAAGCGTTATCCGTGGCCAAAGAACGGGAATTGGATCTTGTTCTGGTGAGCGAAAAGGCTGATCCGCCGGTTTGCCGGATCATGGATTACGGCAAATACAAATTCGAACAAGAGAAAAAAGCCAAGGAAGCCAAGAAAAAATCGCATCAGACCGAAGTTAAAGAGGTCAAGATGCGATACAAAATTGATCAGCACGATTACGACGTTCGGATCGGCCAGGCCCAGCGTTTTCTCAAGGCTGGCGACAAAGTCAAATGCACCGTGATTTTCCGCGGCCGCGAGATCCAACACACTGCTCTGGCTGAGGTTCTGCTGAGACGCATGGCTAAGGATCTCGAGGAGCCTGCAGAGATTCAGCAGCCTCCCAAACGGGAGGGCCGCAACATGATCATGTTCCTCACACCGCGCAAAACCCCCCTGGCCAAGCAAGACGAAAAAGAAGAAGCTGCCAACAAAGCTGTGCGCACAATCACAGCTCCTCCGCGCGCAGCAGCAGCCAGGCAGATCAGCAAGCCTGCTGGGAACGGCTGACCGATCCAATCAACAATCAGTGCAATTCGGCATCCACCCTTTTCGCAATTGGTGGACGATCAATTACGTCACTTACAGCTCGTCGCAAATGAACTGGTTGCTCTGTGATGGATTGGCTTCAACAAAACATAGTCAGCACACTCGCTGCTTCGATGGCCTCACAGAGAGCTGAGCAACGCAAAAAATCCAGAGAGAACGTTCTCATGGCGAGCTAAAGACCTAACGCAATCAACACCAGCCAGCGACACAAACACACCTTGTCGTCCAAATCTTCAGGCCTGGATCTCAGCAGGCTGCAACTGAAACCGGAGCACTCGCAGCAATCGGCACAAGGTCACAGACCAAACAAGGAATTGTCACCGAGCCGTTCACTCCTTAAGGTGGCCGCATCTTGATCTGGCCCACCGGCGTGCGATTCCACATCCAACAGGAAAGCGACATCCCGGCGTCGACCCAGCTTTACAACCAGATTTGCTTCGCAATCGCTGCTCGGCACTACCCACCGGGTCACCGTCTACCCAGCACGCGTCAACTGGCGATGCAGACAGGCCTGCACCGCAACACCATCAGCAAGGTGTATCGCCAGCTTGAGACCGACGGCGTGGTCGAAGCCATGGCCGGTTCTGGCATTTACGTGCGGGACCAGCAGAAGCCAAGGGAAATGCGCACCCCGACCAATCCCCGCAATCGCGGCGTCACGGATGTGGACCGCGAGGTTCGCAAGTGCGTCGATGGTCTGCTGAATGCGGGCTGCACCCTGCAGCAGACCCGAGATCTGCTGACCCGGGAGATTGACTGGCGTCTGCGCTGCGGTGCCAGGGTCCTGGTGAGCACGCCGAGGGAAGACATCGGAGCTTCGATGCTGATCGCCGAGGAACTGGAACCCTGCCTCGATGTCCCGGTGGAAGTGGTGCCGATGGAAGAGCTGGAAAGCATTCTGGAAAGCGCCAGCAACGGCACCGTTGTGACCAGTCGTTATTTCCTGCAACCGGTGGAAGAGCTGGCGAAGCGCCATGGCGTCCGCGCTGTGGCCGTGGATCTCAACGACTTCAGAGAGGAGCTCGCCATGCTCAAGGAGCTGCGTCAGGGTAGTTGTGTGGGCCTTGTGAGCATCAGCCCAGGCATCCTGCGCGCTGCGGAAGTGATCCTTCACAGCATGCGCGGCAACGAACTGCTGCTGATGACAGCCACGCCCGATATCGGAAGTCGTCTTCTGGCCCTGCTCAGGGCCTCAAGCCATGTTCTCTGCGATCGCCCCAGCCTGCCTCTTGTGGAGCAGAGCCTGCGCCAAAACCGATCCCAGTTGATGCGCATGCCCCAGGTGCATTGCTCCCAGAGCTACCTCAGTGGAGACACAATCGAATTGCTGCGCAAGGAGATTGGCCTGCAAAGCGACTGAAGACTGCCAACTGTCAAAATGACGCCTTCAAGCGCTGAGGGCGCGGCTCTAAGGCATGTTCAATCACATCCGAGCCGACCTGGCGATCATCCGCGAACGTGACCCAGCAGCCCGCGGACCGCTGGAGATCCTGCTCTGCTATCCAGGATTTCAGGCCCTCACCCTGCACCGTCTCAGCCACCGCATGTGGCTCTCACGGCTGCCGCTCAAACTTCCGTCCAGATTGCTGAGTCAGCTGGGCCGTGGACTCACAGGCATTGAGATCCACCCTGGAGCACGCATCGGCAGAGGCGTCTTCATCGACCATGGCATGGGTGTGGTGATCGGTGAAACGGCGGAAATAGGTGACAACTGCTTGCTGTATCAAGGCGTCACGCTCGGCGGCACCGGCAAAAAAAGCGGCAAACGCCATCCAACCCTGGCCGACAACGTGGTGGTGGGTGCTGGCGCCAAAGTGCTGGGTGCTCTGAAAATCGGAACCAACACCCGAATCGGCGCCGGCTCCGTCGTGGTGCGTGATGTCAGTGCCGACTGCACCGTCGTCGGCATCCCTGGTCGTGTGATCCATCAGAGCGGTGTGCGGATCAATCCCTTGGCCCACTCAGCTCTGCCTGATGCTGAAGCCAACGTGATCCGCAATCTGATGGAACGGATTGATCAACTGGAAAACCAGGTGGGCACCTTGCAGACTTGTCTGCGAGCCATCGCTGCTGGGCAACCGATCAGCGAAGTCTGCGCCGGGGCTTCACAGAACTTGAAAGACAGGGAAATTCTTGAGTTTCTCGGAGAGTGATCTGAGCGGTAAGGTGCCGCAACGTCTCAAGATCCTGCTGCGATCGTCATGAAGGCCATCCTGGGGATCTCCGCTTATTTCCACGACAGCGCAGCGGCTCTGCTGATCGATGGACAGGTGATCTGTGCAGCTCAGGAAGAACGCTTCAGTCGACGCAAACACGACGCACGCTTTCCAGACCAGGCGATTCGCTACTGCCTGGATCAGGCCGGACTCAGCATCAGCCAGCTAGAGGCAGTGACGTATTACGAGAAACCGCTGCTGACGTTTGAGCGGCTGCTTGAGACCTATATCGGAGCCTCTCCCCGGGGAGGGCGCTCTTTCGTGGCAGCCATGCAGACATGGCTTCATGAAAAGCTCTTCCTGAAGCAGATCATGAAAAAAAACCTGCAAGCCATTGCAGGGGAGGACGCAACGATTCCTCCACTTCTTTTCTCCGAACACCATCTTTCGCACGCCGCGGCCGCATTTTTCCCCAGCCCATTTGAATCGTCAGCTGTTCTGTGCATGGACGGAGTGGGCGAGTGGGCGACCACTTCTGCCTGGTTGGGAGAAGACGACCAATTGAATCCCCTCTGGGAAATTTCCTTCCCACACTCTCTGGGCCTGCTCTATTCGGCATTCACCTCCTACTGCGGCTTCAAGGTGAATTCAGGGGAATACAAATTGATGGGTTTAGCCCCTTATGGAACTCCGAAATATGTCGATGTCATTTACGACAACCTGATTGATGTCAAAGACGACGGAACCTTCAGGCTGAATCTCGATTTTTTCAAATTTCACCGTGGATTCCGCATGACAAGCAGCCGGTTCCATGCGTTGTTTGGTCAACCACCGCGCAAAGCGGAAAGTGAGTTGACGCCATTTCACATGGACATGGCCGCTTCGATTCAGGTGGTCACTGAAGAAATAGTGCTGGCTCTGGCAACCAGCCTTCACAAGGAAACCGGGGCCAGGAATCTGTGCCTTGCAGGTGGAGTGGCACTGAATTGCGTCGCCAACGGCCGCTTGCTGCGTGAAGGACCCTTTGACAACATCTGGATACAACCCGCCAGTGGTGATGCGGGATCGGCCCTTGGCGCCGCGCTTGTGGCCTGGCATCAGCATTGCCATCAGCCACGCCATTGCACAGGAGGTGACGCGATGCAGGGCGCCTACCTGGGTCCTTGCTTCAGCAATGACGAGATCTGCAGCTATCTGAACAGTCAGAAGGCTCCGTTCAACTCCTACGAGGACGGCCCACTGTTCGAAACCGTCGCTGGCCTGCTCGAACAGGGCAAGGTTGTGGGTTGGCTGAACGGACGTATGGAATTCGGTCCACGATCGCTTGGTGCCCGTTCGATTCTTGGAGATCCACGCAGTCAGGCAATGCAAAGCGTGATGAATCTGAAAATCAAATACCGCGAAAGCTTTCGCCCTTTTGCCCCATCGGTTCTGGCCGATCACGTAAATGATCAATTCGAACTGGATCAGGCCAGTCCCTACATGCTGATTGTTGCTCCGGTGAACAACAAACTCTGTATTCCGATGACTGAACAACAAAATCAATTGTTCGGCATCGACAAGCTGAATGTGCCGCGCTCTTCATTACCGGCAGTAACGCATGTTGACTATTCCGCCCGTGTGCAAACCGTTCATGCCGAAACCAATCCACGCTTCCACGGGTTACTTTCCGCCTTTCATCGCCGCACGGGATGTCCCACGCTCGTGAACACCAGTTTCAACGTCCGCGGGGAGCCGATCGTCTGCACACCCGAAGATGCCTATCGCTGCTTCATGCGCACAGAAATGGATGTGCTGGTGCTCGAGAATCAGCTGCTGCTGAAACAAGACCAACCCGAACAAACGGGTGATCACAGCTGGATGACGGAGTTCGAACTCGATTGATGGCATCGACATCAACCCCGAACCGAAAGCAACTGCGCCAATTCGGATTACTGCTGGGATTCCTGATTCCTCTGTTCTTCTGCGTGCTGCTGCCTGCATTACACAGCCATTCAGCACCACTGTGGCCAGTGGGCATCGGCGTGATCCTGATCTTGCTGGGTGTGCTTGCACCGCAACGACTCAACCTTGCCTATCGAGGCTGGATGGCTCTTGGACACATTCTTGGCTTTATCAACAGTCACCTGATCCTTGGAGTTGTGTTCGTGCTCGTGCTGCAACCGATTGCTCTGATCATGCGATGCCTCGGCCACGACCCGCTGCGCAAGCGTTGGGATGCATCCAGCGACAGTTATCGCGAAGAGATCCAGGGAAGGCGGACTAATCTCAGGCAACCCTTCTGAGCAGGACTCCACAGGCCATGGCCGCATTGCTCGATCTGCTCGGAGATCTGTGGGCCTTCATGGCAGCGCGCAGAAAGTACTGGCTTGTGCCTCTGATTGTCACGCTCGTGCTGATGGGTGCCCTGCTGGTGTTCACCCAGGGCACAGTTGTGGCTCCCTTCATTTACAGCCTGTTCTGACGCGACTCAGATGCGCAAACTTCTGGTCGTCAACCTGCTGATCCTGGCCAGCCTGCTGGCCATCGCTGAAGTGATTGCAGCATTGATCGTTCAACAGCAAGGCGAGCCCCTTGCGCTGGTAAGACTGGCCCGCCAACTCAAAAGCGGCAGCACGATCGAGCCGCCTACCGCAGCCGACGCCTGTGAGCGCAAAACTTCATGGGATCCGGAATCCCCCTACGTGCCAGAGCCAATACTCGGCTACTGGTACAAAACCAACAGCATCAGCACCGCCACGATTCAGCTGCCCGAAGAAGTTCAACGTGTGGGCATCACTGGAACAGTGGACCGATATCAATGGACGCTGAGCACAGGCAGACAAGGTGAACGTCTCAGCAGACCTGCAAACTCTCCCGCCAGAACAGCGCCCGCAGTGTTGGTGCTTGGCGACAGCTTCGTGTTGGGAGCTGGCCTCTCGGATAACGCCTCACTGGCCTGGCAGCTGCAAAGCCTTTTGCCGGATCAACCCGTCGCCAACTACGCCGGTGGTGGATTCGGCACGGTGCATCAGTGGCTGATGCTGCGTGATGCCAACAACGCCCAAACGCTGATCCCGAAAGACCTGCAAAAGCAACTGCAGGGAGGACACGTTCTGCTGGGCCACGCGGACTACTACCTCAAGCGCAACGTGGCAGCACCGTCTCGGCTGAGAACCTTCAACCCCAAGTGCGGAACCTTTCAACAACAGTTGAAACGTCAGCCTGCCCTTGCCGAGGCCTACACACACCCCAGAGCATCTCTGATTAACGGTTCACTCACCGTCAGCCAGATCCCCTTGTTCAAGGACCATCGCGGAGAGGATCCAGGACGCGAGCAACAGATCAGGGTCACCACGGCACTGATTGATGCAATCCTCCAGGAAATCGCAGTTCTGAAGGCCACTCCCACAGTGCTCTGGCTACAGGGTGACAACAACAGTGCTGTGATCAACCACTACCAGCAGAAGGGTGTGGCCGTTCTGGATCTGCGCGGCGGCAATGGCCTCTGGACCCGCGACAATCTCGAACCGTTCGACAACCATCCCGGGCCTCTCAGCACAAGCCATTGGGCCGCATTGGTCGCTGCAAAGCTGAGAGCACAATGAACCAGCGAGCACCTCTCACTCTTGTTGTGGGCATGCATCGCAGCGGAACGTCACTGCTGGGGTCGTTGCTGCCTGCCTGTGGCATTGCAATGCCCGGACCGTTGCTGCACGGTGATGATCACAACCCCGAGGGCTACTTCGAGCACGCCGACGTGACCGCTCTCCAGGAAGAGCTGCTGATCGATCTGGAGCGCTGGTGGCCCTCGTCGAGAGGAATGCAACCACTGCCTCAAGGATGGCTTGACAGTGCTCGAGGCCAGCGGGCCTTACACGATCTGATGGAATTACTCAGGCCTGAGGCTGCCTGCCAGGAAGGCCCATGGGCCATTAAGGATCCGCGCTCGAGTCTGCTGTTGCCACTTTGGAAACAAGCATGCCGAAACCTGAAAATCCCCCTGCAGCTGCTGCTGGCAGTTCGGGATCCCGCCGAAGTGATGGTGTCGCTGGTCAAGCGAGATCAGGCGGTCACTGGAATGGATGGCTGGAGAGCACAGCGCCTCTGGTGGCATCACAACGCGCAGGTACTGCGTGACGGAGCTGATCTCCCGCTGCAAGTGGTGAGTTACAGCCACTGGTTTGATCCGCACCGAGCCCTGAAACAAGTACGCAAACTGGCTCCATGGAGTTCCAGGGAACAACAACGTCAAGCCTTAGCTGCCATCAAACCTGAACACCGTCGTAGCCGCCAGAACGAACTACCTGCGGCTTTGGCAGTCCCTGTGAAAGCGTTTTACAGGCGTCTGGAAACGTTGGCGCGTCAACCGAATCAACGACAAAGCCTGGAGCGATGGTTACTCCAGCAGCCCGAGCTTCCGGCTTTTGCTCCAGCACGACGGCGCAGTCAGCTCAAGCGCATCATCAAGATCTTGCGAAGGGGGCAACTACCAAAAACTGCGATGGCCGCACACCCCTGGAGCGCCCTGGCGACTGTGCTGTATGGCAGACGGGGACAGGCCGCGAAGCTTCAGCTGCAAATTTGGCAGCTGGAGGGTTTCACCGATGTCGAACTGGAGCACATTGCTGATCTGGCTGGACCTGTTCCTGAGGCTGAACACTGGAGCTCAGACCATGGCAACATCACAATTCAGGTTCGCGGAGCAGACCTGAACCAATGGCCTGTGCACGCCTGGATTCAGCACTGTCCGGTCGAAACCAAAGGAATGAGCAGCTTTGAGGCGAGGCCTCTAGGCAGCCTGGAGGCGAGCCCGATCGCTCTCAACCTGGTCGAGGTCTCCAGCGGCCACGATGGTGCGATTGAGCTGTTGAAGCTGGCTGAGCTGGAGCGGGTCTGGGATCCCAATCGCAAACAGGTCAGGCTGTTGCGTCAATTCGGGATCAATGCCTCCTGGATCGCGCCAACTGCTGATGTGAATGACTACTTGAATCCATCCGACCAAACATGGGATGCCTGCGCAGCCTCGCTCGGACTTGCTGAACCAAGGCATTTGGCAGAGCTGGGATCCACGTTGTGCCTGGGCAGCAACAACCCTGGTTTGAACCGCGAAATGATATCCCCGCTGCTCGGCATCCCTGGTTTCAACGGCCTTGCCTCCAGCAATCCAGACACCGCTCGGCTAATGGCGCAATGGCTGCAGAGCTGCCTGCATTCCGGGCTGGAGATCGTGCGTCAACAACAGACGCCAGAAGAAGAGCAAAAGCACGGTTGGCAAGCTCTAGTGCAACTCACTCACAAACAGACAGCACCAGTGCTGATCCTGAACGAGCCGATCAGCGCCCAAGAACTGCTTGAGGAGCTGCGCTGGTATCGCCAAGGCTGCCCAACCCCTTCGCCCTGTCACACCCCTGAGCCAGATTCCAACGTGCTGTATGAGAGCGATGAAGCGCAGTTGGTCGAGACGATCTGCGTTTGCATCAGCCTCTACAACTATGGCTCACGCGTTCTCGATGCCCTGAACAGCGTGTTGATGCAGAGCGATGCCGGCACAGTCGAGCTGATCGTGGTTGACGATGCCTCAAGCGACAACAGCCCTGCTGTGGTGGAGACATGGATGAGCGATCATCATCGACAGCTGGGGCGCTGCTTACTTCTTCAACACACTGAAAACGGCGGGCTTGCTGCTGCTCGCAACACCGCTTTTCGAGCCGCCACCAGTCGCTGGTGCTTCGTGCTGGATGCCGATAACCAGCTCGATTGCGAAGCACTTGCATGTTGTGGGCATCTCGCTAGGCAGGCAGATGCTCACTGTGCAGTGATCCACAGCCTGGTGCGCGTGAAGCCTGAAAAGGGAAGTGATGACCCGAGAGTGCTGGTGAGCGATGCTCCCTGGCAACAGCAGCTGTTCCGCAGCGGCAACTACATCGATGCGATGGCTCTGGTCAGACGCGAGGCCTGGAAGGCCATTGGGGGATATACCCACATTCCCGGAGGCTGGGAGGATTTCGATTTCTGGTGCTGCCTTATTGATGCTGGCTGGCACGGCGTTCTGTGCCCCCAGGTCCTGGCCACCTACACCAGTCATGACAGCTCGATGCGAGCCAAAAGCACAACCATTCAGGAACGTCGCCTCAGTCGTCTATTACAGGCGCGCCATTCATGGCTCGATTTGCCGCAGTGCCATGACCAGGCGATCTGGCCCCACTCCAAGGCCTAGGTCTGATCGTCGTCTCCAACAGGCCAGCGCTGTAGACGCGGCGGCCTGGCCAGACGAAAAGACTCACCAATTAAAGACAGATTGGGGTTGTAGGCAGGATCTCGATCCAGCTGATCGCCCCAGCGCTGTTTCATCCAAGCCACCTCAGACGCAAAACGGGCCGCCTTCTCAGGACTGAGATCTTGGCCACGGCTGACCGACTCATGGTGGATGAGCTTTGCAGCGGGCACGTAGACGTTTTGCAGCCCGATTTCCCGCAGTTTCAGGCAGAAATCCACGTCGTTGAACGCCACTTTCAGGTTGTCTTCATCCAAACCACCCACTTGCTGGTAGTGATCCCGGCGAACGACCAGACATGCGGCGGTGACTGCGGCCATTTCCTGAGTCAGTTGGGCTCTTGAGAAATAGCCGGGATGTTCAGCGGGCCAGCCGAGGTGAGCATGATTGGCGACCCCACCCACACCCAGCAACACTCCCGCATGCTGCAGGGTCTGATTGGGATACAGCAGGCGCGCACCCGCAGCACCCACACCAGGCCGGAGAACCTGAACGACAAGCGCCTCAAGCCAGTTGGGTTCAATCACCTCAATGTCGTTGTTGAGGAGACAAATGACCTCCCCACTAGCCTCCAGGACAGCCTTGTTGTTAAGCGCTGAATAATTGAACGGACTGGAATCGCGCAGAACCCCGATCATCTCCCGCTGCTCGAGCTTGGCGAGGAACTCAAGCGTGGCTGGATCGTCGGAGCCGTTATCCACCACCAGCACCTCCAGATCGGGGTAGCGCGTGAGCTCAAGCAGGCTGGTGAGACAGGGCTCGAGCACCTTGAGTGCATTCCGGGTAGGAATGATCACACTCACTCGTGGGGCTGGGTCTGGTAATGCCAGATCTGCTTGGAAACCCACAGGACTCCAGCTCAACTGGCGTAAGGGCAGGTTGCGCCGTTGCAGATGCTGCGTGATTGCCCGCTCGGCCGCCTTCACGGTGTAGGGCTTGGCTTTCGCACCACCTGCCGTGCTCTCAGGGTGAACTCGCCAGTGGTAAAGCACCCGGGGGATGTGCACGATCTGATTGCGCTGTAGCTGCTCACTGCATCTGAGAACAAGGTCATGATCCTGAGACCCCTCCAGACCCTGTCGGAACCCGCCCAATCGCCGCACCAGTTCCGTGCTGTAGACACCGAGATGGGAAAACATGTTCTGGGCCTCCATCAACAGAGGATTCCAGTCACCTTTGAAGTAAGGGTCAAAGAACCTGCCGTCGGAACTGATCTTGTCTTCATCGGAATAGAACAGCCGCGCGTCCGGGCAGGCCTGAATGGCATGCGCGACCCAGATCAATGCGTCGTCCGGAAGAAGATCATCGTGATCCAGCAATGCCAGCCAAGGCGCTTTGACCAACTCCAAGGCGCTGTTTGAACTGGCGCAGATATGACCATTGCACTCTCGGAACACCACCTGGATCCTGGAATCAGCTGCCATTGCGGCTTCCAGCAACGGACGAATCCGTAGATCCGTGGAGCAATCGTCTGCGATGCAGAGCTGCCAGTGGGGATACAACTGCGACTTCACAGAGTCAATTGCCGCCTGCAACCACTCAGGCCTGGGGTTGAACACCGGCATCAGCACGGCAATCTGCACCGGTGCCTGCACTGACGCGGCCCAGATCTTCATGGCCTTTCTTTCAGACTCAGTCGTGCTGAATTCCGACATCCACTCCGCGTAATCCGGGGCGAATTGCAGCGGATCACTGAGACGCCGCAAACGATCAAGACTTGCTCGTGGCCCATCCTTCAGGGCCTGCCAGACAAACCGCGGCGTACGCAGCAAAATCGCAGGATCAGTCCGCATCACCAGCGCGGAGGTGCGCAATCGACGGATCAAGGAGCGGATTTTCATCGCGGCAGCCAAGCCAGCAGACCGTATAACCCCAATGAACGCAAAGGACCATGTTTACTGGGTCGCTCTTCGGCAGAAAGCTCCAGCAACGCTCGCCAACGTCGCCTGCGCGGCAGCTGCAACAGTTCGGGCAAAGCTGAGAGCGCTTGGCCATAGCAGTGCTCGAACACCTCCGCCTGTCGCAAAGCAGCCCTGGTGTGGCCGCCAGCCGAGGGATCCGAGAACAGATTCCTCAGCCTGCGCATCCAATAGCTCAAACCGAGGCCCTGGGCTCCGAGCACATTGCTCCCGTGCTGGCGATACAGGACCGTTGGCTCGGAAAGGAAAGCAATCTCGCCCAGACCACTGGCCACCAGAGCCAACCACCAATCGTGCATCAGCGCCTCAGCAGGAATCGGCAGAGCCTTGTGCAAGAGCGCGCGATTGAGCAGCACAGTGCAACCGGTCACGACGTTGGTGAGCACCAGATGCTCTGGAGCCGTGCGCAGGGGATCCAGTTGCTGACGCTGCAGATAGGTGCATCCCAGCAACGTCGCTTCACCATCGACCAACTCAAGATCGCTGTGCACCAACAGAGGCATCTCGGCCCCATGGCGGTGCTCCATGTTCTGCAGCAAGGCCAGAGAGGCTTCCAATTTGTGGGGCAGCCAAACGTCGTCCTGATCAGCAAGCGCCACGTAAGGAGCCTGGGTAGCTTCCAGCAGGCGGTTCACGTTGGCAGTGCAGCCAAGGTTGCCGTCGGCAGGCAACAGCTCCAGCCAGTCGCCGTATTCACGCTTGAGAGAAAGCAACAACTCCGGAGTTCCATCAGTGGAACCGTCATCACGTAGCAGCAGTCGCTGGGGCCGCAGCGTCTGCTGATCGATCGAAATGATCTGCTGCCTGAGAAAGGCAGCGCCGTTGTAGGTGGGAAGCACAACCTCGATCACCAGAGCGCCAAACCCCACTTGCAGAAGTACTTCCAGGCACTGGTGAGATTCACCACCATCAGGCCCAGGTTGCGATAGTTGCCACGGCCCCAGCCATGCACCACAGCGGTGATCGGCAGGTGCACACACTGGCCATCACGAGCGAGCCTGCGCGTGAGATCTGCGTCCTCGAGATAGAGGAAATAACGCTCATCGAAGCCGCCAACACGGCGGAAGGCTTCACTGCGGATCAACATGCAACACCCGCTGAGATAAGGCACCTCAAACACCTCTTGGTAGTTCTGTTCCGCCATCACATACCAGCGGTCATAACGCTTGAGCCATCTGGGCTTCAGCCAGTTGGGCAAGAAGCGCCGACTGAACAGGCCCAGCACTGTGGGGTGTTGCTTGCAAAGCTGCTGGGGCTCGCCTATTTCATCGAGGATCTGAGGCACCGCCAGGCTCACCTTGGGATGCTGCTGCAGCCAACCAAGAAGCTGCTCGAAAGTGCCCTGCTGCCAAGAAAGATCGGTGTTCAGCACACCGATATGAGGGGCTAATACGCCGAGACGCTCCACCAAACGGTTCACTGCGCGCCCATAACCAGGGTTGTCACGATTGACCAAGAAACAATCAGCCTCTGACTGCAACTGCTCCACCGGCTCACCAGGACGGTGGTCGTTCACCACCACCGCGTAACCGAAATGCGGAGGCAGCTCAGCCAGGCAAGCCTGAAGCTGCTCGACTTCCCCTTGCGAGGGGTGATAAGCCACGAACAGAAGTTGAAGCTGTCGCTTTGGCGCACCAACAGTTTCGGGTTGATCCCTATCCATGACATTGGAGCCGCGACCCAGTCATACCTTGGCGCCAATGCGCTCACCGCTGTAATCGGCCTGCTCACGCACCGTTGTGCACCAAGAGAGATGATCGAGATACCAGCGCACGGTGGCCTCAAGGCCTTGCTCAAAACTGTGGCGGGGCGTCCAGCCCAATTCCCTGGTGATCTTGGCGGCGTCGATGGCATAGCGCCTGTCATGGCCAGGACGATCGCCCACACGCGTAATCAGGCGTGCGTGGGGCGCACCGTCTGGCCGTAGCTGATCCATCAGGGAACAGATCGTTTCCACAACATCCCGATTGGTGCGCTCACTGGGCGAGCCATGGTCACCAGCCCCTCCCACGCAATAGCTATCTCCCAACCGGCCACGAGTAGCGGCCAGCAGCAAGGCCTCAACGTGATCCTCCACATACAACCAATCGCGCACATTGGCGCCATCGCCATAGAGAGGAATGGGTTCACCGACCACCGCCTTGAGAATCACCACTGGGATAAGTTTTTCGGGGAACTGCCAAGGTCCGTAATTGTTCGAGCAGTTGGTGAGAACCACAGGCAACCCGAAGGTGTGATGCCAGGCGCTGACCAGGTGATCACTGGCCGCTTTGCTGGCGGAATAGGGGCTTCGCGGGTCATAGGCCGTGGTTTCTGAAAAACGGCCTGACTCGCCCAGGGAACCGAACACCTCATCGGTGCTGATGTGATGAAAACGAAAACGCTCCTGGCGCTCTGTGGGCAGCTCCTGCCAATGACGGCGAGCGGCCTGAAGCAGGTTGAAGGTGCCCGTGACATTGCTCTCGATGAAGGCGCCAGGGCCATCGATCGAACGGTCGACGTGGCTTTCAGCAGCCAGATGCATCACGAGGTCTGGATCCGCTTGCCGAATGGCCTGATCGGTTGCAACTGCATCAACCAGATCAACCTTCAACAACTGATGGCGCTGGGGATCCGAAGGTGCCAAACCATCAAGCACCTGATCGATACTGGTGAGATCACTCGCGTAACCGATCTTGTCGAGCGTGGTCACCTCAATGCCAGGCCAGCTGAGCAAACGCCTCACCACGCAGCTGCCGATGAATCCCGCGCCACCTGTTACCAGCACGCGTGTGCCAGGGGGCAACAGAATCTCGGACATAGTCGAAAATTAATCTGATTGACATTAATCCAGAGTCAGAACCAGCACCCTTGTCGCAGCAGACAGCTGACAAAACCATCGTCATCTCACTGAACCAGACATGAATATTCTCTTCGTTCATCAGAACTTTCCAGGCCAATATGTGCATATCTGCCGGCAATTTTTAAGTCAAAGTGGCAATACCGTGGTGTCGGTCAGCATGAACGAAAGCAGCATTGCGAAAGTGAAGGGTTATCACCATTACATCTACCAGCCCAAGCGTGGAAACGGTGCAGACATTCACCCCTTAATTATCGACTCAGAAACCAAGGTCATCCGCGCCGAAGCCTGCGCAGAACTCTGCTCGGAACTCAAACGCAAAGGCTTCACGCCAGACATCATCTGCGGACATCCCGGCTGGGGCGAATTGCTTTTCCTTCCCTACATCTGGCCTGGCATTCCAATCCTGATGTATCAGGAGTTCTGCTACAACGTGAACGGTTTTGATTGTGCGTTTGATCGTGAGTTACAGCCTGACGACAACGACTGGATCAATTCAGGTCGAATTCACATGAAAAATGCCAATACCCTGCTGAATCTTGATCACGCCACCTGGAATATCACACCCACATCGTTCCAGAAAAGCTCGTATCCAGAGCGCTTTCACCATCGCTTTTCGGTGATCCACGATGGTATTTCCAATGAAGCCAGGCCAGCCAAAAAATCCAACAAGTTGTCGTTTGAAATTAATGACGAACTCACACTCAGCAGCGCTGACAAATTGATCACATTCGTGAACCGCCACATCGAGCCCTATCGCGGTTGTCACTCCTTCATTCGAGCCATCCCCAAGATTCAGGAACTACAACCTGAGGCCCAGATCGTTGTGGTTGGTGAAAGAAAGGGAATTAGCTATGGAAAAGTCTGTGATGAAGGCGAATGGTGCGATCGTTTCCTCGCGGAGATCGAAGGTCAGTACGACCCCTCAAGGGTTCATTTCGTGGGACGCATCAACTACGAACGCTTTCTCACTTTGCTGCAACTGAGCAAAGCCCATGTGTATCTCACCTATCCATTTGTGCTGAGCTGGAGCATGCTGGAAGCCATGAGCATCGGCTGCGCCATCGTGGGTTCAGCGACGGCACCTGTGATGGAGGTGCTTGATCACGAGCACAACGGGCTACTGGTGGACTTTTTTAGTCCAAAGGACATTGCCGAACAGGTGGACCGGCTGCTGAGAGATCGCAGCCTGGCCAAACAACTGGGCCATCAGGCTCACCGCGATGCTGTGGAGCACTACAGCCTCGAGCGCTGTCTGCCACGACAGCTCAATCTGATCGATCTTGTGGCATCAAGAGCGATTGGCCACTGAATTCAGGGAATTCGGCCGATCACTTCAGCCAGTGCATCCCGCCAATAGCGGGCTGGCAAACCCAGCAACGAACGCGTGGCATTGCAATCCAGCAGTGAGTAGCCCGGCCGTTGAGCAGGTGTGGGGTACTCAGCAGTCGTAATCGGCTCAACACAAGCAGCCGAGCTCAACCGACCTGCCGCAACGCCAAGTTCACCGATGGCCACTGCAAAGTCGTACCAACTGGCAGCTCCAGAGTCACTGCAGTGGTGCATGCCATTGGCAGCGCGTTCGATCAACGCCCAGCAGGCCTGAGCGAGGGTGGTGGTGCTTGTAGGACAGCCCACCTGATCCGCCACGACCCTGAGGGAATCACCAGCCTCTGCCTTGATCGCATGCAACCGCAGCATGGTGAGCAGGAAATTTCGCCCAACTGGGCCGTACACCCAACTGGTGCGCAGAATCGCCAATCGCTCTGGGGCCAAAACCTCAGCAGCAGCTTTCTCACCAGCTGCCTTGGTGCGGCCGTAGACGCCGATGGGATCGCAGGGCTGATCAGGCCGATAGGGGTGTCCCTGCTGTCCGTTAAAGACAAAATCAGTGCTCACCTGCAGCAAGGAACCACCGGTTTGCTGCAAAGCAGCAGCGAACGCTCCCGGCGCTTGCGCATTCACCCGATCAGCCAGCTCAGGCTCACTTTCAGCGCGATCCACGGCTGTGTAGGCCCCGGCATTGATCAACCAATCCGGCTGATGCTTTTCCACAGCCTCACGACAAGCAACAGGATCCGCAAGATCAAGCTGCTCACGACCCAAGGCCAGCAACTCCAGCGAGGGCGGGCAGGTGTGCTGCAGTTCCTGGCCGAGCTGGCCGGCTGCACCGGTGATCAGAACACGCATGGCTGATCCTTCAACAAGGGAGCGTCTGCGTCTTTCTCAGACAGCAAAGGAGAGCTCCCAGCTACAGCACCCTCAAGAGCAGGCCAGGCAATGGCGAGATCGGGATCATCCCATCGCACCGCCTGCTCGCACTCGCGGCTCCAGAAGTCCGTGGTTTTGTAAAGCACCTCAGCGTGATCACTGAGGGTGAGGAAGCCATGGCCGAAACCGGCCGGCACCCACAGCTGCTGATGGTTGTCAGCCGTCAGCCGAGCGCCCACCCACTGACCAAACGTCGCTGAACTGCGGCGCAGATCCACTGCCACATCAAAGATCGCGCCCAGCACGCAGCGCACGAGTTTGCCCTGGGGATGGGGGGCCACCTGATAGTGAAGACCACGCAGGACACCACAACTGGAGCGGGAATGGTTGTCCTGAACAAAGTCAGGCACAGGCTGACCATCCGCTTCCATGGCTGCAGCAAACGCCAACTGATTCCAGCTCTCAAAGAAAAATCCCCGGCCATCACCGAACACCTTTGGAGTGATCAACAACGGTCCGCCAAGGACCGAGCCCGAGGATGCGGTGAGCCGTTCAGCTTGCATCGGGATACTCCATCAGTTGGAGCAGGTAATCGCCATAGCCACTCTTGCGTAGCGGTTCCGCAAGCTTTTTCAACTGTTCGCCGCTGATCCAGCCCTGCCTCCAGGCCACCTCTTCAGGGCAACCCACCTTGAGACTCTGGCGGTGCTCCAGGGTACGGATATAACTGCCGGCCTCCTGCAGGGAATCACAAGTGCCCGTATCCAGCCAGGCCATGCCGCGCCCCATCAATTGCACCTGCAACAGGCCTTCATCGAGGTACTGACGGTTGAGATCAGTGATCTCCAGTTCACCGCGTGCTGAGGGCTTCACCTGCCGGGCACGCTCCACCACAGAGTCGTCGTAGAAATAGAGACCCGTCACCGCATAGCGCGACTTTGGCCGCTCCGGCTTTTCTTCGATGCTGATCACCTGGCCATCGGAGGCGAACTCCACCACTCCGTAACGCTCGGGATCGCGCACCGGGTATGCAAACACCGTTGCTCCCTGGCTGGCCTGGTTGCTCTGCAGTAATTGGGGCACCAGCTCACCACCATGGAAGAGGTTGTCGCCCAGCACCAGGGCCGCAGGAGCATTAGCCAGAAACTCTGCTCCGATCACAAAAGCCTGAGCAAGGCCGTCGGGGCTGGGCTGAACGGCGTAGGTGATCTCCATCCCCCAGGAACGACCATCTCCCAGAAGTCGCTCAAACGCATCACGATCATGGGGCGTGGTGATGATCAGCACCTCGCGGATACCCGCCAGCATCAAAGTGCTGAGCGGGTAATAGATCATCGGCTTGTCAAACACCGGCAGCAGCTGCTTGCTCACCGCCAGCGTGATCGGGTGCAGTCGAGTTCCGCTACCACCGGCGAGAATGATCCCCTTGCGCTGCTGCACGCGTCTGATCGGCACTGGGCAGATGCTCGCATGCGACTCGCAATGAAACAGCCCTGACAACACAGGTAATCTGGCCCGCAGGAACGCCAGTTCAGCCCTCGAACGATCCATGCGCGTTCACATCTGTATTCCCCATTACGCCCGGGAGGAGGCCAATGATGCCGCTAATCCCCATGGCTACGGATCACTTCGGGCCGGCTCTCAGTTTCAACGCTCCCTGGCTCTGAGTCGCTGCCTGCACGGCCTGTTGGGCCTGCAGCGACAAGCGGAGATGACCGTGCTGAATATCGACAAAAAGTGCATCGATCACTTTCCAGCCAACCATTCACCGCTTGAGTTGAAAATCAGCGTCTGCACCGACGGCCAGCACCAGCTGAATGAGGTGCTCGATCTGTTCAGTCCGCAGGTTGAGAGAGTTGAGCTGCAACCCGATGATCCCCGCCTGCTGCCACTGGCCTGCAGAGATCATCTGATCAGCAACCGTTCCGGGGCCGACCTGATGATGTATCTGGAAGATGATCTGGTGATCCATGATCCCGCCTTCTTCGATAAGCAGCGCTGGTTTCTTGAGAAAACCGACCACCGCTTCTGCCTGATGCCGCATCGCTACGAACCGGTGCATCAAGGAGCGATCAACCAGTTGCTGGTGGATGGCCCCCTCTCACCCCAGTTCATCGGGCGCTTCATGCAACCCCAGCTCGATGCCGCCCAAGGCCTCTACGGCGGGCATCAAAAGGTGCATTTTGACCTCACCAGCAACCCCCATTCCGGCTGTTTTGTGATCAGCGCTCAACAGGCTGAGGAACTCAGCCAACACGAACTGCCCAGGGAGGGATTCGTCGGCCCCCTGGAAACTGCTGCAACTCTCACGGTGCTGCATCGTTATCCCGTGATGAAACCCAACTTGGAGAACTGGCAGTTCCTGCAGCTGGAACACGGCCACCCTTCTTTTCGCGGCTATCTGGGGTCATTCCCCCATCAATCCCTGCCTATCGCTCAACAGCAGACAGCTGAACAAGCGCTGAACAAAGCATGACCTTCTCGATCCAGAGATCGCTACAGGCCTACGACGCTCTGACCCGCAACCCCAGCATTCTCTGGCGGTTGACCGAGAGAGAGGTTGCATTGCGCTACCGGGGATCACTGCTGGGTTGGAGCTGGACCCTGCTCAACCCGCTGCTGATGTTGGCGGTTTACACCTTTGTGTTCTCCACTGTGTTCAAGGCGCGTTGGCCCGACCTGCAGGAGGCCGGTCCGATCGGGTTTGCCATCAACCTGTTCGCCGGGCTGATTGTGTACAGCCTGTTTGCCGAGTGCATCAGCAAAGCGCCGACTCTGGTGCTGGGTCAGCCGAGCTACGTGAAAAAAGTGATCTTTCCACTTGAGCTATTGAGCGCTGTGGCAGTGGGTGCAGCAGCCTTCCACGCCTGCACAAGCCTGGTGGTGCTGGGTCTGTTTGAACTGATCGCCCAAGGGGCAATCCCACTCACTGCGCTCTGGCTTCCACTGGTGTGGTTACCGCTGTTGCTGGGATCTCTTGGGCTGTGCTGGTTGCTATCAGCACTGGGGGTGTATCTACGAGATTTGCCCCAGTTGGTGAATGTGGGCCTCACCACGCTGATGTTTCTCAGCGCGATCTTTTATCCGGTTTCAGCCCTGCCGGAGCGCTGGCAACCGGTCTTGAACCTCAATCCGCTGGTGATCGTGATCGAACAGACCCGGGCCGTGCTGGTCAGCGGACAGCAGCCATCCACGCTCTATCTCTGCCTGGGCCTGCCGCTCAGCGTTGTGCTGTGTGAACTTTGCTTCAGGATGTTCCAGAAGGCCCGGCGTGGGTTCGCTGACGTGATGTGAACGATGGCTAACCCAATCAGGATTCAAGTTGAGCAGCTGAGCAAGTGCTATCGGGTGTTTTCCTCACCAAGAGCCCGCCTCGCCCAGGGGCTTTGGCTTGGAAGCCGCACGTTTTATGAGCCCTTCTGGGCACTCAGGGATGTGAGCTTTCAGCTTGAAGCCGGCCAGACCATGGGTGTGGTGGGGCGCAACGGATCCGGCAAGAGCACCCTGCTTCAAATGCTCTGCGGAACACTGACACCCAGCAGCGGCACTATGACGATCGAAGGGCGCGTGGCTGCACTGCTGGAACTGGGCAGCGGCTTCAACCCCGAGTTCACAGGCCTGGAAAACATCTACCTGAATGCGGCTCTGCTGGGTCTCACCAAGGAGGAAACCGACTCAAATCTGGATTCGATTCTCGCCTTCGCCGACATCGGCGACTTCGTTCACCAGCCGGTCAAGACGTACTCAAGTGGCATGGCCCTGCGGCTGGCCTTTGCAGTGCAGGCCAACATCAAGCCCGACGTGCTCGTGGTGGATGAAGCTCTGGCCGTTGGCGATGAATTCTTCCAACGCAAGTGCTTCAAACACCTGGAAGCACTCAAGGACAAAGGAACATCAATTCTGCTGGTTACGCACAACTGCGGACAGATCCTGCAGCACTGCGATCAGGCGATGCTGTTGCACCGAGGACAACTGGAATTCATCGGTCATCCCAAAAGCATCACCACGATTTACCAACGTCTGAACAACAGCGGTGAAGAGGGCTGGCGAACTCAGGCCCAGAGTTTGTTCGATCAACTCGAAGCCGATGAAGACCTGCCGGATCCAGCCCGTGAAGCAAAGGCTGGATCTTCGCCGGAGTCGGACTGCAGCGGTTTCGACCCGAACCTGAAACCAGAAAGCACGATGGCTTATCCCAGCCGCGGTCTAACAATCGAAACGATTCAAATCCTCGATGCCAAAGGGAACCCCAGCAACGTGCTGCACCAGGGCGACGAGTTTCACGTGGCTTTGGAGTACCACGCTGATGAGGCTGTCGAGAATGTAGAGCTAGCCTGCAGCATCACCGATAAATCTGGACAGTTGATCACGGGCCAGCGCTTCCCTGAACTGGGCAAGAGCCTGCCCCCCCTGAGCGCTGGTACGAGCTTTTCCTGTCGCTTCAAGTTCGATGGTTGCCTGCAGCCGGGGCTGTATTTCCTTAATGCAGGCGCGTGGAACTGCCCAGAAAAAATTTATTTACATCGAATCGTGGATGGATGCGCCATTCGGATTCTGCTTCCGCGCAAGGCCAGCTTCGGATTCGGACTGGTGGATCTCTCCAGCACCGCACCAGAACTCATCCACACAGCATCGAGCGAGCAAAAGCGCGCCATAGATTGATGAACAGATTTCAAGCCGGATGAGCGAGCCCTCCTTTCACGATCTCTCCCAGGAAACGTTGGCTCTTTTGCGGTGGCACAACCTCCTAGGAGCTTTGGTCCGCGCCGACGTGACGGCGAAGGCGGTGGAATCAATTGCTGTGCCGCAGGACGAATGTGAACAGCTTTGGAACGCTTACCTCAACAAACAGAACATCGAGGATGACGCTGCACTGAACAAGCACCTGCAGACGCGGGGCTTGTCAGCCGACGGTCTGCGCTGGCAACTGGAGTTACCGGAACGCGTACGCCAATACAGCCAGGAGCACTTTCAGCACAAAGCCGAAGCACGCTTTCTGGCCCGTAAAGAACAGCTCGATCGCGTGGTGTACAGCCTTTTGCGGGTTAACGACGGTTTTCTAGCAAGGGAGCTCTATCTGCGCATCGCAGGTTCAGAGGCCAATTTCGCTGATTTAGCCGCTGAACACAGCCAAGGGCCAGAAGCCAAAACCAAAGGCATCGTGGGCCCGGTGCCAATGAGGCAGGCTCACCCAGCTCTCAGTGAACGGCTTCGCACCAGCCAGCCTGGGCAACTGCTGGAACCGTTCAACATTGAGCAGTGGTGGTTGGTGGCACGGCTGGAACGCTATGAAGCAGCCCGCTTCGACGAGGACACAGCACAACAGATGACGATGGAACTGTTCCAGGAGTGGATCAATGAAGAAGTTCTCTGTATGCTGGCGCGACTTTGATTGGCTAGCGGAATCGCAGCTGCATGACCGTTTCCGCAATCACCAACGCACTTCAACAAATTCCTGCGTTTCAGGGATGCTCTGAGTCGACATTTGATCGTCTTACTGAAAATGGCAACGTTGTTCGGTTCGGGATCGGACAGGCCCTGAGCAGCTCGGGAATCATTCCTGACCGGGTACTGCTGATTTTGAACGGTAAAGCTCGGTTGCTGGGTCAGCACAACGGCCAGCTCAACACGCTTGCGCTGCTTGGACCCGGAAACCTTGTGGGTCTACCTTCCCTTTTGCGAGCTGAGGGCTGCGAAGAAGTCAGCGCTTCAACAACTTTGGAAGCACTGGAATTACCCGATGGGCTGATTGCTGAGATTTACAGCAGCGACGTCAGCTTCCGGACTTGGTGCAACACCACTGTCTTCCCAGCTGAACTGGCCAAGCTGGTTGAAACGTTGGTGAATCAAAGTGAGCGCTCGCCCTACGGACTGCTTGATGTTCTTCGGCACGTTTTACCGAAAGCTCAAGCCTTGGCCGGCTCAGACGATGCGCTCAACAACCTGGATCCAGATGATCAGGTGTTCGTTGGAAGTGCCAACACAACGGCAAGCCTGAACAGCAGGATTGATTCTCAAAGCAAACTTCCAGTTAGCCAGGGCCAATTCAGCCTGCGACTCCTGACGCTGCCTCGGTCGATGGTGGATCAGATCCTGGCTGGACGCAGCGAGGCCAACGATTCCGAACCAGAGCACACTGCCAGCAAGGAAACCGAAGAAAACCCGCTCGCTCAACTGCAGTCTCGATCCAGCCTGGATCTCAGTGGCTCGGATCCCCGCGACTCCGTCGCACTGATCAGAGCCGAAGGACCATTGCGAGAAAGCATGGCCTGTTTTCGGATGCTCGCCCAGATCATGGGCCTGCCGTTCCGGCGCGACGCACTGGAAAAAACCATCCGCGAATCGCTCAGACGAGGCAAACAACCGAGTTTGCCGATGATGGGTCAACTTATGGCCGGCATGGGTCTGCACGCCTCTGGTGCAAAAGTGCCGGCGGCACTTTGCACCCGCATGAATGTGCCCTGCCTAATCAGCTGGAGTGATGGCTTCGGAGTTGTGGTGCGCAGCGATGCCAAGGGATTGCTGATGGCCCATCCCCGGTTTGGCTGGCTGGAACTCAGTCCTGAAATGGTGGCAGAAGCTGCCCCTGAAGGATTCGATGTGATCTTGGTAGATCGCACCAGCGCCACGCCAGACGCGAAGTTCAACTTCGGCTGGTTCCTTCCTGCTATTCAGCGCTACCGCTCCACCCTGTTACTGGTGCTGGGTTCATCCTTTGTGGTGCAGTTATTCACCCTGGCCAATCCACTACTGATCCAGGTGATCATCGACAAGGTGATTGCTCAGCGCAGCCTCGACACCCTGCAAGTCCTGGGAATCGCTTTGGTTGCCGTCACCATTTTTGAAGGCCTGCTGGGCAGCCTGCGCACCTTCATGTTTGCGGACACCACCAACCGGATCGACATGCGCCTCGGTGCCGAAGTGATCGACCATCTGTTGCGACTACCCGTTGGTTATTTCGATCGTCGCCCGGTGGGTGAATTGGGTACTCGGATTGCAGAACTGGAGAAAATTCGCAACTTCCTCACTGGTGAAGCACTCACCACGGTGATTGATGCCGCCTTCTCGGTGATCTACATCGCCGTGATGGCTCTTTACAGCTGGGTGCTCACCTTGATCGCGCTGATTGTGGTGCCGATCCAAGTTGCCATCACCCTGATTGGAGCTCCCCTGTTCCGCAGGCAATTCCGCCAATCGGCTGAAGAAAACGCACGAACCCAATCTCACCTCGTGGAAGTGCTCACCGGCATCCAGACGGTGAAGGCACAGAACGTTGAAATGGTGAGCCGCTGGAAGTGGCAGGAACGTTACGCAAAGTACATCGACCGCACCTATGAAAAAACGATCACCGGAACCGCTCTCAACCAAACCGGTCAGGTGCTGCAAAAGCTGTCTCAGTTGATGGTGCTCTGGGTGGGAGCAAGCCTGGTCTTAGACGGTCAATTGACGCTTGGCCAGCTGATTGCTTTCCGAATCATCAGTGGTTATGTGACGCAACCTCTACTGCGTTTGTCCACGATCTGGCAGCGGATCCAGGAGCTGAGAGTGAGCTTCGAACGGCTGGCCGACATTGTCGACACTCCTGAAGAATCCACAGAATTGGATCAAGGCAAGATCCCACTGCCTCCGATCAGTGGAAGGGTGACCTTTGAGGATCTTCAATTCCGATTCGGAGCTGGCAAACCGCAAGTGCTGAAAAACATCAACCTCGAGATTCCAGCAGGAACGTTTGTAGGGGTGGTGGGCCAAAGCGGCAGCGGTAAAAGCACCTTGATGAAACTTCTGCCTCGCCTGTATTCACCGGAAGAAGGGCGAATTCTGATCGACGACTATGACATCGACAAAGTGGAGCTGTATTCCTTACGACGACAGATCGGCATCGTTCCTCAGGATCCACTCTTATTTTCGGGAAGCGTGAGCGACAACATCGCACTCACTGATCCCAATGCCAGCGGAGAAGACATTGCCAAAGCTGCACAGGTTGCTTGCGCCCATGAATTCATCATGGATTTGTCTTCCGGCTACAGCACTGAACTAGGCGAAAGGGGCGCAAGCCTCTCCGGAGGGCAACGCCAACGACTGGCCATCGCTCGAACTTTGCTAGCGAATCCAAAGTTGCTGGTGATGGATGAAGCCACCAGTGCACTCGACTACGACACCGAACGTCGTGTCTGCCAGAACCTGCGTGAATCACTACAAGGATGCACTGTCTTTTTTGTGACCCATCGACTTTCGACAATTCGAAATGCAGACAAAATTGTCATGATGCACCAAGGCGCCATTGTTGAAGTAGGAACACATGAAGAATTGATGGCTCTTCAAGGCCGCTACTACGCTCTGCTGCGACAACAGGAGGCAGGCTGAGATGGCTAAATCTCCAGACCCAATCAAGGCATCAATCGAAAAAAATTCTGCAACCAACCGAAAAAGTTTTAGACCCAAACAAGTCTTCAACCCCATGAAATCGGCCCAAGATGCTGTGGAGGGGTTTTTCAAAGAACGCGACACCGAAGGTGAAGCAATTCAGCAATCGCCACGCTGGATGCGAGCAACAACCTGGGGATTAATTGGAACTGCCGCATTCGCTGTGGGCTGGCTAGCCCTCGCCAAAACCGATGAGGTGGTCACGGTGAGCGGAAAATTGGAACCATTGGGTTCAGTCAAAGAAATCCAAATGCCCGTGGGCGGCATTGCTTCGGAGATCCTAGTGAAAGACGGCGACGAAGTGAAAAAAGGACAAATCGTGATGAAACTGGATGCAGAAACTACACAGCAACAGCTGGATTCATTGAAAGAAAGCCAAAAGCTAAAAACTAAACAGCTCTCCCTGAAGCAAACAGAACTTAAACAATATCTGTTACTGAACGACGAAGAAATAAGAACTCTCACGCGTAATCTTGAACTCAACAAAGAAGTGTTAAGTCGCTACGAAATGCTCAACCAAGAAGGCGCGACGGGTGAACTTCAATACCTCGAGCAACTCAATAAGGTTGCCGAAACAGACGGAAGGTTGAGACAAACCCGTGTCAATCGCCTCCGTGAAAAAGCCTTGCAAGATCAACAAATTCAACAACTCAAGTCGGAACTCCAGGAGTTGCAGGCTCGGATTACTGAGACATCCGTGAATTTGCGCTACCAGCTCTTGAGGTCGCCTGTCGACGGCATCGTTTTCGATCTCAAGCCAAGGGGTGAAGGCTACGTGGCCCAAGGTACTGAGACCGTAATGAAAATCGTGCCCTATGACACTCTCGAAGCAAGAGTTGAGATTCCAAGCAGCCAGATCGGCTTTGTCAAGGCAGGAATGGAGGCAGACATGAGTATCGATTCATTTCCTGCAACTGATTTCGGGGTTCTTGAAGGGCAAGTCAAAAGCGTGGGTTCAGATGCACTACCCCCAAGCCAACAAGACAATCGGCCTGAATACCGCTACCCGGCAACGATTCAACTTGATCGCCAACAGCTAAAACTCAAAGATGGGAAGCAGCTCCCACTCCAAGTTGGTATGAGCCTCACCTCCAATATCAAGTTGAGGAAAGTCAGCTATTTACAACTTTTGCTAGGCACATTTCAGGACAAAGTCGATTCGCTACGACAGCTTTGACCCCTGTCAGCGACTCAGCACAAACCACTCGCAAAAGTGTCTTAATCAGTTGCGACGCAAGGGATTTGTTAATATGCTCTCTCGGTAGCCCTTATCTTTGCAAAGGCCTTGGCTTACACATCTACAACATCAGGTGGTTCCGCGACTCTGGTCGGAACCGCAAAAGCTGATACCCTCACGGCGACAACGGGTATCACCAAAGACATTCAGGTTTCCTCGCTTCAAGAAGCTGACATTGTCAACGTAACTACTTCTATTTCTTCAGGAAATATTGGTATGGGCGGCGGCAAAGACAAAGTGGATGTCAATGCTGGCGGCACACTTAAAAAGACCAACATCACCTTGGGTGATTCTGCCGATACATTCGTTTCAGTTGGTGACGATGCCAGTATTACTGTTGGCGGCCAAGGCGGCGCTGACACCTTCACTCTCACCGGAGCTTCAGCGACCCGCACAACTCGGTCTCGCTACGCTGGCGGACAGGGTGCAGACATTTTCTCAGGTACAACTGGTCTTCTGACCACAATCGTTGGCGGAAGCGAAAACGACGTCATTGGCAGTGCAACCAAAACCCTGACACTGGGCCAGTTGAACTTTGTCAATGGCCAAGTCGGTTCAGACAAAATCGATATTGCTGAAAACGGCTCAGACACCACAGTTCGTGGTGGTTCTCAGGCAGACACCATCGACGCTTCTGACTCAGCGACAGGCATTTCTCTCTACGGAGATGATGGTGCTGACAAAGTGCTTGGTAGTTCCGCTGGCGACAAGCTTTTCGGTGGTGGTGGCGCAGACACCATCACTGGTGGCGCTGGTGCAGACACCATCACACTTGGACTTGGCAAGGACACTGTCGTCTTCACCGCGACCGCAACAGCCGATACTGTGAAAGATTTCACAGTTGCTGATGACATCGCTTCGATGGACATTTCTGCACTCAACGCAGCCACCAGCGGTACTTTCACTAATGGAAATGGCGATGCTGTAGCTGCCGGGGATGCAGCGGTGGTTCAGGCGGTGTCTGGGGCCACTACGATTACTGCGAAAGTTAACGTCATCAACTGGACTGCAACCGCTGGTGCCGCTGACGCGGCCGCATTGGATACGGCAGTCTCAGCTGTTGCGTTCAATTTGACTGGTGCTGCAGCAGTTGGCGACCAGTTTGTATTCCAGTACAACACTGCTGCAGGAGTCCAAAAACTCGCAATTGGTGAGGCTACTGCCGTTACTGGTACCAAGATTGATACTTGGGATTTTGCTGACATCTCCAACAACGGATCGATCGCAGATCTGACTGCTGCCAACTACACGTTCGTTGCATGATTTAGTTCACAAAGTGAACATCTTAGCCCCTCCTTTGGGAGGGGTTTTTTATTGGCAAATACCACGAAAGAATGATTTATTTTTTAAATGAATGGCAAATTAGTGAAATGGCGAACATTTAAAATCAATAGCATCAATTCTATAAGGGGAAATACTTTGCCTGACTTAAGTCAATTATTGCCTAAAAATCGTCGCTTTTCAGTATGTAATTATAATTACTGATCTTGATGCAACCATCCTTGAGGGAGGCCTTTTTGCTTATTTCAAACCGTTTTATCTGGCTGCACTTACCTAAAACTGGTGGAACCAGCACAGCAAAACTTTTCAGAGAATTGAACATCCCTGGCATTAGCGTGGATCCCGATGACATCGATGCCAAGCACGAATCAATTGAAACTCGACTAAGTGATGTCAACTACGCTCATGACAAAAAAACAATAATCACAATACGTCGTCTGGCAGGCTGGTTATTAAGTGATTGGCACCATAAAACTAAAAAAATGGGACTTAATATTCCATTTGAACCAGTAAAAAGCGGTCTCTTTTACTCTTTGCGCCTTGGCGGAACTTGGATTGCTGCCGATTATTGGATCCACTATTTCAATGCGAGATCATGCACTGATGTGGTGCGATTGGAACATTTACAGGAAGACAGCAATCGCTTTGTATTACCTCTCTTACCTAAGGGAACCAAGCCATTGCAATTCCCTCGTGTCAACACCAATGAGTACAGTCATAAGATTGAAAGCTTCTTTGGAGGTAAAGATCTAGAACGTATTTATCAAAACAATCCGGCCTGGGCAGACTGGGAAAACAAAGTCTATGGCTCTCTAAATAGTGTCAATCAAATAGAGAGATTAAAAGCAAAGATCAATAACTTAAAGAATTCAAACTAGCGTCCGCTTGCCTTCAGAACTGTTTTTATCGTACGAAACAAAATCACTAGATCTAGCCAGGTACTGAAGTGCCTTAGGTAATACAAATCGTACGACAATTTGAGATCAGAATCTTCCACGCTGCTGGCATAGGGCGCACAAACCTGAGCCCAACCACTCAAGCCCGGTCGCATCCAATGACGCTTTCGGTAATGAGGAATTTGATGTTCAAGGTTCTGCTCCAGTTCCGGACGCTCAGGCCTTGGGCCAATCAAGCTCATCTCGCCTTTGAGCACGTTGAGCAGCTGCGGTAACTCATCAATGCGAAACCGCCTCAATAATCCACCCACTGGAGTGATCCGGTGGTCGCCAGGTGTGGTCCAAATAGCCGGCGCGTCGCTTGGCTGGACTTTCATCGTGCGTAACTTCAGCACCTGAAAAGGCTTCCCCAACCAGCCGCTGCGCTGCTGTGCATAAAAAATCGGGCCTCGATCATCGAACCAGATCAACACTGCGGACACCAACACAAAAGGCGCAGTGATCAACAGCAATGCTGCTGCCACAAGCAAATCAGCAAGACGTTTGAGCTGGGCCTGCACACTGAACGTGGCCGCCCAGGGGAGGTCGTCATACGCCAGGCCATCCTCTGCAATGAATGCAGGAGGGAGGCGCTCCTGTTGCTGGTCAAACAGGCTGATCAACGACAACACCCGCAGCTGCCGGGGATCACTGACCTCAGAACGATCCAGCAGCGGACGTAGCTCAGGGGCCTGGCGCAATGCCGGAGTGATCGCAACCAGCAAGGAATCCTGAGAGTGCTGCATCCGTGCCAACAGGGCCACAGGCTGGATGGATTTCAACCGCTGACGCCCCGGAACACGTTTCCAGGCCCGCATGATCGAGGTCACTTCGTCGGACTTGGCCAACAACAGCAACCGCGGTGATTCTGGTGATAACACTCCTCGACGCAAGCCAAGCCGCACCGACAGAGCCCAGACCATGACCCCTGCCATCCAGAGCAGCTGGACTCTGCGATGCACCAACCACACCTCAACGCCTGGGTTGAACAGCCAGCGAGCAATGGCCACCACCACCAGAGTTGCAACCGCTGTGAGCAGAAGGCGCTGCAGCAGCACAACCAACGGCAACTGGCGCCAACGCAACACCGTGTAGCTGCCAAACAACCAGCCCAGGGCTGGGTACAGCACCAGCATGAACAGCAACCATCCCCCCTGGTCGCTCAGAGCGAAATCACCAGTCGGCAGACCCGTCAGGGTGGGAAACAGCACAAACAGAGCCAGGATCAGCAGTTGCCCGACACAGTCGAACATCAGGGCGCGCAACAGCAGCGACCGGTGATCGGGCATTCAGGTCAGCGAGGCTTTCGCAAGCTTTGCATCAAGCTCAGCCTCAAGCGACTGTGCTCCTCTGCGCTTCAGGCGGTGCCGGCTGGAACATGAACATGGAATAGATCACGTTGCGACGCATGTTGGTCATCATGTCCAGGAACATGTCATAGCCCTCGTTCTTGTATTCGATCAGAGGGTCTTTCTGGCCGTAGCCGCGCAGACCGACTGACTCACGCAGGGCGTCCATGGCCTGCAGATGTTCACGCCAAAGCGTGTCGATCTGCTGAAGGATGAAGAAGCGCTCGGCTTCGCGCATCAGGCCAGGCCGCTGCTGTTCGATCTGTCCCTCCTTGAGGTCGTAGGCATTGCGCAGCTGTTCCTGCAGGAACGCCTTGAGCTCCTCCATCGACAGTCCCTGCAGCTGATCAGCTTTGAGATCCTCAAGCAGGTACACGAATTCCTGCACCTTGCTCACCAGCTCCGCCACATCCCATTCCTCGGGCGGGAGATCGGGATTCACATAGGCCTCCACGATCTCATTCATGGTGCGCTCGCCATAACCCACCACCTGCTTCTTGAGCTCGCGGCCATCAAGCACACGGCGCCGTTCGGAATAGACCGCCTTGCGCTGATTGTTCATCACCTCGTCGTACTCGAACACCTGCTTACGAATGTCGTAGTAGTAGGTCTCCACTTTTTTCTGAGCCCCCTCCAAAGAGCGGGTGAGCATGCCGGATTCAATCGGCATGTCTTCTTCAACGCGGAAGGCATTCATCAGACCGGCCACGCGCTCACCACCAAAGATGCGCAGCAGGTTGTCGCCCAGCGACAGGAAGAATCGGGTGGATCCCGGATCGCCCTGACGCCCGGCGCGGCCGCGTAGCTGGTTATCGACGCGCCGCGACTCATGGCGCTCGGTGCCGATCACATGCAAGCCTCCGGTTTCTCTCACCCGGCCCTCTTCCTGCTTCACGACTTCGTCGTATTCGCCCTTCACCATGGCGATGGCGGTACGCAAAGCGGCAATCTGGTCATCGTCGGTGGGAGCCTTCTCAGCCGCCGTTGCAATACGGTCTTCCAGTTCGATCACCGTGAGAGCACGATCGCCCCAGGCCTTGACCAGATCCCTGGCCAGATCAGCAAGAGCCTGGTCCGTGCTGTCCGTGAGCTGACAGGGATAGAGGCTGCCGATGGCTCTGGCTTCGCTGGGGGCACTGCCATGGGGCCCGGAAGCCGGCGCTGCTTTTGCGGCAAAGCCATCACCACCATCCGTGCTGCGCTGCAACGGCACCGGCGGACGATGGCCCTCTTCCGGACGCACCAGCCGTGGCAACAACACTTCCCGCAGCTTCAGACGGGCCATGTAGTCGCTGTTGCCGCCCAGAATGATGTCGGTACCGCGACCGGCCATGTTGGTGGCAATGGTGACGGCACCGGAGCGGCCGGCCTGAGCCACAATTTCAGCCTCCCGCTCCACGTTTTCCGGCTTGGCGTTGAGCAAGTTGTGGGGAATGTTTTGTTCCGCCAGCAGGGAGCTGAGCAACTCGCTCTTCTCCACGCTGGTGGTCCCCACCAACACCGGCCTGCCCTGCTGGTGCACCTCAGCCGTCTCCTGAGCTACTGCCCGCCACTTGGCTTCTTCGGTCTTGTACACCTGATCCACCCAGTCCTGACGAGCACGCACCCGGTTGGTGGGCACGATCGTGGTCTCAAGCTTGTAGGTCTTCTCGAACTCGGTTTCCTCGGTTTTGGCTGTGCCGGTCATTCCTGCCAAACGCGGATAAAGCAGGAAGAAGTTCTGATAGGTGATCGACGCCAGAGTCTGGGTTTCGGGCTGGATCTGCAGTTCTTCCTTGGCTTCAATCGCCTGGTGCTGTCCGTCACTCCAACGGCGACCAGGCATCACCCGACCGGTGAACTCATCGACAATCACCGCTTCACCATCGCGAACGATGTAATTCACATCGCGCGTGAAGAGATCTTTCGCCTTGAGGGCATTGGTGATGTAGTGAGCCCAGGGATCCTGAGGGTCATACAGATCATTCACTCCCGTCATCTGCTCGGCCTTGGCAAAGCCTTCATCGGTGAGAGTGCAGCTGCGCTGCTTCTCATCCACTTCGTAATCACCTTCAGGATCGATGCCGTCTTTGCCCATCTCCGCAGCACGCACCAAGGCGGTCGCTACCTCGGCAGCCTTTTGATATTTTTCCTGCGGACGCTCCACCTGACCGGAAATAATCAAAGGCGTTCGAGCTTCATCAATCAGAATCGAATCGACCTCGTCGATCACGCAATATTGAAACTGGCGTTGAACCACTTCACTGATATCCGCAGCCATGTTGTCGCGCAGATAATCAAAACCAAGCTCAGAATTGGTGGCGTAAGTGATATCACAGCCATAGTTAATGCGGCGCTCTGCCGGAGCCATGTCCTGCTGAATCAAACCCACTGAAAGGCCCAGGAAACGGTGCACCTGGCCCATCCATTCAGCATCACGGCGAGCCAGATAGTCGTTCACAGTCACGACGTGAACGCCACGGCCCGTTAAAGCATTCAGATAGCTGGGCAGCGTGGCCACGAGGGTTTTGCCTTCACCGGTTTTCATTTCACCGATCTGGCCCTCGTGCAGAACCATTCCGCCGATCAACTGCACATCGAAATGGCGCATGCCCAGCACCCGCTTGGCGGCTTCTCGCACCACAGCGAAGGCCTCGGGCAGGATCTCATCAAGAATTGGGCGTTGATTCTCAAGGCTTCCAGCCTCAGCCAGACGTTCCTGAAACGCAGTCGTCTTGGCGCGTAGCTCGTCATCACTGAGCGGCGCAATCCCCTCTTCGAGCAGATTGATGTCGGAAACAATCGGCTGATACCGCTTCAGCTTGCGGGCATTGGGGTCACCCAGCAGGAGCTTGAGCATGGTGTTAACAACTACCCTCGAGCCCGAAAGCCTACCGGGGTCTGGGAACAATTCATGGGGTTACTCCAGCCTTTGAGCTGATCCAGCCAGATCCTGCGGCAGAAAAGCTGCTGATAACGAAGCCGTGCCTGTACGCCAAGATGGCGTCGCAAAACCGGATCATCAGCCAGCTTCTGCAGCACGCGCGGCAAATCCTCCGGCGTCTGCGACCAGTCGAGATCAGCCAGCTGACAGACCCATCCCATGCCAGAGCGCCAACGCTGAAAAGCCAGTGCCGGCAGACCAGCAGCCATCGCCTCCAGCTGAACGATGCCGAATGCCTCATTGGAACTTTCCGAGGGCAGAACCAGCAGATCAGCTGCCAGCAGCTGGCTCAATTTGTCGGCCTCAGGCAAGCGACCATGAAATCGCACCACGCCAGCAGTGCACGATGCCATCAGCTGATCGCTGAGTGCTTCAAAGTCAGCCCGCCGCGGCCCGTCTCCGACGACATTCAGCAACCAGGAGCTCTCAACACTCGCCAGGCTTTCCAACAGCCAATCCAAACGCTTGTAGCTGCCAAGGCGACCGATGAACAGCACCCGCATCACCGGGTTGGCGTGCATCTGGTCCGATGAATGCGTCGCCACCAGTGCCGCAGCTTCCTGGTCGTGGCTGAGGCAGCAGGGCAGCACCGCAACTCGTTCAGGCCGGCAACCGCAACGCACCAATTCCTTTTGAAGCAAAGGCGAGGTGGTGATCACCCCGGAGAGACAGGACACAATCCTGAGCGCCAGCCATTGGTAGACGCCGAAAAAGCGTCCCTTCAATCCTGAAGCAGGTTCAAAAAAGAAGTGCCAGTGGGCCGTTACACGACGCCGAGGACGGACCAGACGGGCGAAGAGCAGAACCAACAGCACCCCGATGGAGGGCAGGTGGCCATGCAGAGGCTGGTGCGAGCGCAACAACGACCACAATTGCGCCGACGGCAGCGGCAAAACCAGTCGCCCCAGGGGAGGAGTCCGCGCAAGCCGTTTGCGCGGGTAGTGGGCTGCGATTGCGTCCTGTTCGCTCAGGCTGCGGTCCTGCGCATCCAAGCTCCAGACCGCCCCCCCCCAGACCATGGCCAACTCGTGAGCCACCCGTTCCACCCCGCCATACCCCGGTGGCCACTCGCGCAGCAGCTGTTGGATGGGTTGGGGCCGCTGTTCAATCAGCCGCTGTTCACCAGGCACTGACGTCATGACCTCGGCGCATCAAAGCCTTGGAACAAGTGAATTTTGTTGCACACAACAAGTGAGGACACAGGGAGACGGATGATGAGGCCTGCATCAAATGACCATGGCCCGCATCCATCTGGTTGAACATGCACCAGGAGCCCCAGGCCTGCGCCTGATGGGGCTGGGGCCAAACCTACGCCCGACGCGCGGTCTGCTCAAACTTCGGCTCTTGCTGAATAAACACGCCTTCTGGGCCCAGGGCCGCAGCCGTCAACAACTGCGTGAAATGCTCAAAGGCAGCCAGGTGGTTGTGAGCCTCTGGCGCGGCAAACGCATGGTGGGCTTCGGGCGAGCCAGCAGCGATGGGATTTACCGGGCCGTGCTCTGGGATGTGGTGGTGGCGGGCGACCTGCAGGGTCGTGGACTCGGAAGGCGGGTCGTTGAAGCGTTGCTGGCTTCTCCCAAATTGCGTGAGGTCGAGCGGGTGTATCTGATGACAACCAACAGCAATGGTTTTTATGAACAAACGGGATTCAGCAGCGTTTCCTCTCAGCACTTGCTGATCCGAAAGCAATGATTCAACAAGCGGATGAAGAGATTCGAACTCTCGACCCTCTCCTTGGCAAGGAGATGCTCTACCACTGAGCTACATCCGCAGGCCAGCCGGTGAATGTCACCTGACGACCCGATGAGCATGCACCACCAAGGGGCCGTTGGTCAATCCACCGTTCAAGCCGCTGGCAGTGCCTTAACAAGAGAACCCATTTCCAGAGCCTGCAGGGCATAGCTCCATCCCAGATTGCTCTTGATCCCTGCCCGCTCGAGCGCCTGTTGCATCGTATCGGTGGTGAGCACCCCGAAGATCACGGGCACACCGGTGTCACGAGACACGTTGGCAATCCCCTTGCTGGCTTCGGCCACCACAACATCGAAATGGGGCGTATCCCCACGAATCACAGCTCCAAGGGTGATTACCACCTGATAGCGACCGCTGCGAGCCAACTGCTGGGCCACCAGGGGAAGCTCAAAAGAACCCGGCACCCAGGCCGTATCCAGCTGAGTGCTGTCTGCGCTGGTGTCAATCCCATGGCGTCCAAGACAGTCAAGGCAGCCGCTCAACAACTTGGCAGTCACCAGATCGTTGAATCGGGCAACAACGACGGCGATGCGCAGGCCCTGCACATCGGTGAACCGTCCTTCAAAGGTGGCCATGACGCCTTGATCCGTTCATTCCATGTTCACACCCGGCCGGCGTGAACTGGATAAAAAAGATGCGCGTCGGCCTGGTCTCAGACCACGAAGAAGCTCATGCCCCAGTTCACCAGCACCAAGGCCACCCAGGCGATGCCACCGAGCAGGATCAAGCGATTCGAGCGGCCGCTGTCTTCATTCGAGGCGTAAAGAACAGGCACAGCCACGATCAACGCAAAGGACATCACCACCAATGCCAGAACGGTGAGGGTGTTAAGGATTTGCATGGTGAATCGGTCGACGCCAGGTCGTTCACGGGGATTCTCACATGTGAGGGAGAGTCGTCTTCGTCGTCTGCGCATCAAGCTTCACAGCTTGTGGTGAACACCATCGGTACGATCCAGCCACTTCCGGATGTCCCATGCCCCGCACCTGCCCCCAGCCCGAGGAGCAGTCACTGCAGGGAAATCTGTTCGGCGCTCCGGAACCCACTGATCAACCCACAGCCAGCTCCACCAGGGCTTCTGAGGCCTTGGGCACGGATGCACTGGCTGAGCTCACTGACGCCAGCCTCAGCGCTGATGCCTCTGCCCGCCCCAGGAAGCGACAGGGCAACAACAGTGATCTCGACCAAGCGTTCAATCAGGTCGAGGAGCTGACCGGCTCAGACGGCGACGACAGCGATGCCCCACCCTGGGCCCACCACAGACAGGTGGATCAGACCCTGCTGACGCCGATGTTGCGCCATTACGTGGAGCTCAAGGGAGAGCACCCTGAGCGCGTGCTGCTCTACCGACTCGGTGATTTCTTCGAGTGCTTCTTCGAGGACGCCGTCGAGCTCTCGCGGGTGCTGGAACTCACTCTCACCGGCAAAGAAGGAGGCAAGGCGATCGGACGCGTGCCGATGGCGGGAATTCCCCATCACGCCGCCGAGCGCTACTGCGCTGAGCTAATCCGACGCGGCTACTCCGTGGCGCTCTGTGACCAGTTGGAGACGACCCCAGCCAAGGGAGCTCTGCTCAAGCGCGGAATTACGCGAGTGCTCACCCCGGGCACGGTGTTGGAAGAAGGCATGCTCGCTGCACGCCGCAACAACTGGCTGGCAGCGGTGGTGGTGGAACCTGCCAGCAGCAAGCAACCCTTGCGCTGGGGCCTAGCCAGCGCCGATGTGAGCACGGGCGACGTTCAGGTGATGGAACGCAGTGGCAGCGATGCCTTACACCAGCACCTGGCCCAGCTGGAGGCCTCGGAACTGCTCTGGGCAGCCAGCGACGACACCAACACGCAACGACCTGCCTGGTGTCCTGAACGGCTGAGGCTCAGCCCGATGGCGCTCACACCCTTCAGCCGCCCCCAGGCCGAACAAGCCCTGATCACGCACTACCGGCTGGCTGGCCTGGATGGCCTTGGCCTGCAGGAACTGCCTCTGGCCCTGAGGGCCTTTGGTGGGCTGCTGCACTACGTCAATGACACCCAGCCGCTCGAAGAGGCCACGCGGGTGCCCCTGGATGTGCCGAAGATCGTGCAGGCCGGTGATGCCCTGGTGCTCGATGCCCAGACGCGCCGCAATCTGGAACTGACGGCGACCCAACGCGACGGGCAACTCCAGGGCTCACTGCTCTGGGCCATCGACCAGACCCTCACCGCCATGGGTGGGCGATGTCTACGCCGCTGGCTGGAAGCACCGCTGATGGACCTCGATGCCATCCGGGAGCGGCAAAGTGTGGTGAGCCTGCTGGTGAACCAGAGGCCCCTGCGCCAGAGCCTGCGTCGGCTGCTCAGGCCCATGGGCGATCTGGAACGGTTGGCGGGTCGAGCCGGCGCCGGTCATGCCAGCGCCCGCGACCTGGTGGCCATCGCCGATGGTCTGGAACGCCTGCCACGACTGGCCAGTCGCCTGGAGGGGGCCCTGGACAGATGGCCACAGGTTCTGGAGGCGTTGCTGCCACCCAACCCGGCGCTCGCTGAACTGGCTGCCTCCGTTCGCCATGCCTTGGTGGACGCCCCGCCCCTCTCCCTCAGCGAAGGCGGGCTCATCCACGACGGGGTGGATCCGCTGCTGGATGGCCTGCGCAATCAACTCGATGACCAGGACGCCTGGCTGGCCGAGCAGGAGCGTTTGGAGAAAGAGCTCAGCGGCATCAGCAATCTGCGTCTGCAGTACCACCGCACCTTTGGATATTTCCTGGCAGTGAGCAAAGCGAAGGCGTCCTCCGTGCCCGACCACTGGATCCGCCGCCAGACCCTGGCCAATGAAGAACGCTTCATCACGCCCGAACTGAAGGAGCGCGAAGGCCGCATCTTCCAGCTGCGGGCACGGGCCTTTCAGCGCGAATACGAGCTGTTCTGCAAGTTGCGCGACCAGGTGGGCGGCATGGCAACACCAGTCCGCGAGGCCGCCCGTGCGATAGCGGGGTTGGACGCACTCACAGCCCTGGCCGACACGGCTGCCACAGCAGGCTGGTGTGCTCCGCAACTGAGCGACGATCGCGCCCTCAAGATCACCGCTGGTCGCCACCCCGTGGTGGAACAGTTGCTGGTGGAAGCTGCCTTCACCCCAAATGATCTTGGTTTGGGAAGTGACACCGACCTGATCGTGCTGACAGGGCCCAATGCCAGCGGCAAAAGCTGTTATCTGCGCCAGATCGGCCTGATCCAACTATTGGCCCAGATCGGCAGCTGGGTGCCTGCATCATCCGCTCAGGTCGGCCTTGCCGATCGCATCTTCACGCGGGTGGGCGCCGTGGATGATCTGGCCGCAGGTCAATCCACCTTCATGGTGGAAATGGCCGAAACCGCCAACATCCTTCACCATGCCAGCGACCGCTCCCTGGTGCTGCTTGATGAAATCGGCCGCGGCACAGCCACCTTCGATGGTCTCTCGATCGCCTGGGCGGTAAGCGAACATCTGGCCGGCGATCTCAAAGCGCGAACGGTGTTCGCCACCCACTATCACGAGCTCAACAACCTGGCGGAGCAGCGGGCCAACGTGGCCAACTTTCAGGTGATGGTGGAGGAAACCGGCGATGACCTCGTGTTCCTGCACCAGGTGCAGATCGGCGGTGCCAGCCGCAGCTACGGCATCGAAGCCGCCCGCCTGGCCGGGGTGCCCTCCCGCGTTGTGCAACGGGCCCGGCAGGTGCTCGATCAGCTGGCGGCCTGAGCAGCTCGCAACAGGGCATTGGCTGCTGCAGCCACCAAACCGGCGCCACCGCGGGTTCCATCCAGGCGGATCTGAGCCAGGGCCGTAGCCGCGAGACGTCGCTTGCTTTCAGGGACGCCCACAAAGCCAACCGGCATGCCGATCACCAGCGAAGGGGCAGGGGCACCGGCATCCAGCTGATCAAGCAACTGCTCCAACGCCGTCGGGGCACTGCCCACCAGCAGCACCGGCATGGGCTGGCCCTTCGCGCTTGCCGCCTGCGTGAGCTCCGGCCAAGCCCTCAGCATCGCCGCGGCGGAACGGGTGGAGTCTTGCGGTGAAACCTCAGGAGCCCAGTCGAGCAGACAGCACACGGACGTGCCCAGTGTGCGCATGGCCATCGGCGTCACGGCAGCAGCGGCCATCGCCGTATCGGTGAGGATCGCTGCCCCGCTCTGCAAGGCCGCAAGTCCCTGCTCGCAGGCCCCCTCGCTGAACCGCAGCAACGGCTGCAGGCCAGGATCTCCACTGCTGTGCACCAGACGTTCCAACACCTGCTGCTGCAAAGGATCGAGTCCCGTCTCCCCCAGCAAGACCCGAATTCGGCGGATGCTTTCCGTGAAGATCGGATGGTCGGCCATTGCTGCACATTGCTCTGACGGGGACTGCCAGTCAGGGCAGACTTTGTCATTGTCCGACGACACGCCTCAATGCCGATCCAGTTGTTCTGGGGCGATGATTCAGCCGCGCTGGAACGGGCGGTTCAGGCCTTGATCGAGAAGGCGGTGGATCCGAGCTGGGCGAGCGTGAACGTGAGTCGCTTGGATGGCAGCGAGGCAGGACAGGCCAGGCAGGCCCTGGAAGAGGCACGCACACCACCGTTCGGTGCTGGTTCCAGGGTGGTGCTGCTGCAGCGATCTCCCTTCTGCAACGCCTGTCCCAGTGAGCTGGCCGAGCGCTTCGAAGCCTCTCTGGATGGCATCCCTGAAAGCACCCAGCTGCTGCTTTGCCATCCCTCCAAACCTGACGGTCGTCTGCGCACCACCAAAGCCCTGATGAAACGCATCAAGGCGGGAGAGGCCTGCGAGCGCAGCTTCAAGTTGCCGGCGGTCTGGGACGGGGCCGGCCAGCGCGAGCTGGTGGAGCGCACCGCTGAGGAGCTGAACCTGAAGTTGGAGCCTGGTGCGGTGGATGCCTTGATCGATGCCATTGGCAACGACAGCACCAGGCTGACCATGGAACTGCAGAAGCTGGCTCTGCATGCTGAGAGCAGCGGAGAGGCACGCATCAGTGCCAGCTCCGTTGACAGCCTGATCGAGGGGCTCAGCACCAACGCTCTGCAGGTGGGGGACGCGCTGTTGGCTGGCGATCCAGGCCAGGCGATTGCCTTGCTGGATGCCCTCAATGATGCCGGCGAACCAGCCCTGCGCATCGTGGCCACGCTCACCGGCCAGATCAGAGGCTGGCTTTGGGTGATGCTGCTGGAACAACAGGGAGAGCGGGACGTGGGGGTGATCGCCAAAGCGGCGGGAATCGGTAACCCCAAGCGCATCTACGTGATGCGCAAACAGCTGCAGGGGCGTTCACCCCAGCGCTGCCTCAACCTGCTTGGCCGCCTGCTGGATGTGGAAGCAGCCCTTAAACGCGGCACCCAGCCCGGAGATGCGTTCCGGGATGGCCTGCTGGGAGCAGCACAGTGAGACAATCGCCTGCGAAATGAGGCGGCATGGATGGCCCTGCTGGTGCAGAAGTTCGGCGGAACCTCCGTCGGCAGCGTGGAGCGCATCCAGGCCGTGGCCAGGCGTATCGCCAACTGCAAGGAGGAGGGGCACGATCTGGTGATCGTGGTCTCAGCCATGGGTCACACCACCGATGAATTAACCGCCAAGGCCAACGCCATCAGCAGCAATCCACCCCAGCGGGAGATGGACATGCTGCTGGCCACCGGTGAACAGGTGTCGATTGCGCTGCTCTCCATGGCGTTGCATGAGCTGGGCGTGCAGGCCATCTCCATGACCGGCCCCCAGGTGGGCATCGTGACCGAATCAGCCCATGGCAAGGCACGCATCCTCGACGTGCGCACCGATCGTCTGCGCAGCCGACTGGCCGAAGGCCGCGTAGTGGTGGTGGCCGGGTTTCAGGGCACCAGCCAGAGCAGCGGCGGCACCGCCGAAATCACCACACTGGGCCGTGGAGGCTCTGATACCTCAGCCGTCGCCCTGGCAGCAGCTCTGGGCGCGGAGGCCTGTGAGATCTACACCGATGTACCTGGGGTGCTCACCACCGATCCCCGCAAGGTGGAGGACGCCCAGCTGATGCCTCAGGTGAGCTGCGACGAAATGCTCGAACTGGCCAGCCTTGGCGCCGCCGTGCTGCACCCGCGCGCCGTGGAGATCGCGCGCAACTACGGCGTCACGATGGTGGTGCGCTCCAGCTGGAGTGATGAACCAGGCACCACACTCACCAGCCGCAACTCGCGACCCATTGGCCGCGAAGGCCTTGAACTGGGCAGACCGGTGGACGGCGCCGAACTGGTGGAACATCAAGCCGTGCTGGCTCTCTCACGGGTGTCCGATCAGCCGGGCGTTGCCGCCCAGCTGTTCGAAAGCCTGTCTGAGGGCGGCGTGAATGTGGATCTGATCATCCAGGCCACCCACGACGGCAACAGCAACGACATCACCTTCACCGTGGCTGAAACTGACCTGGAAAGGGCTCGCAGCATCTGTGAATCCCTGATCCAGAAGCTGGGCGGTGAGCTGGTCGCCCAGTCCGGGATGAGCAAACTGAGCATCAGCGGCGCCGGAATCATGGGCCGCCCGGGCATTGCCGCCGGTTTGTTCCAGACCCTCTCCCGGGTTGGCATCAATCTGCGTGTGATCGCAACCAGTGAAGTGAAGGTCAGCTGTGTGATCAACGCCGACGTTGGCAGCAAAGCCCTTCAAGCCACCCAGGAGGCCTTCGAACTGGAGCCCGGTCAGATCAACCTCAATCCCAGCGCGAGCGGCGAAACTGAGCCGGAAGTGCGTGGCGTGGCCCTCGACCGTGACCAGGCCCAGGTCAGCGTGCGCCATGTGCCTGACAAACCAGGAACCGCCGGAGCCCTCTGCAACGCGCTGGCCGACGCGGGCATCAGCCTCGATGCCATCGTCCAGTCGGAACGCCAGCACGCCGATGGCAGCCGAGATATCAGTTTCACCCTGAAACGTGACGACCGCAGTGCGGCGGATCGCGCCCTGAGTGCTCTGCTGGGTCAGTGGCCTGGAGCCCTGCTCGAAGACGGTCCAGCCATTGCCAGGGTCAGTGCCGTGGGCGCGGGCATGCCCGCCACGGCGGGTACCGCAGGACGAATGTTCCGTTTTCTGGCGGAAGCAGGCGTGAACATCGAAATGATCGCCACCAGTGAGATCCGCACCAGCTGCGTAGTCGCTGAGGCCGATGGTGTGGCAGCACTTCAGGCCGTGCATGCCGGTTTCAAGCTGGGCGGCAGCACCCGCCATGCCGCAAAAGGGAGCGAATCACCTCTGGTGGCCTAGCGGAGCCTCAGCAACTCAGCTCTGACCCACCAGCTTCTGGCGCAGCTTCTTGATCCGATCGCGAAGGTTGGCAGCCTCCTCAAAATCGAGCTTCTTGGCTGCGTCTTTCATCTTGACTTCAAGCTGATCGATCAGTTCGGGCAAGGCATCGAGAGCCATGCCATCAGTGTCGTTCTCCAAGGCCTGAACAGCCTTGCTGGCAACCTGCACCAGGTCGGCATCGGGGCCATCGGTCTTGAGTTTCCTGGAGAGCTCCAGAAACGAAAGGATTGAGTTGCTGGCCTTTTTACCGGCTGCCGTCGGCACAATTCCATGCTGTTCGTTATGGACCTGTTGGATCTTGCGCCGCCGTTCGGTCTCCTCGATCGCCTTGGCCATCGAATCCGTCATGTTGTCGGCATACAGCAGCGCAACACCCTCCACATGCCGTGCAGCACGGCCGATCGTCTGAATCAGTGATCGTTGCGCTCGCAGGAATCCTTCCTTGTCGGCGTCCAGGATTGCCACCAGGCTCACCTCGGGCAGATCCAGGCCTTCTCGCAGCAGGTTCACACCCACGAGCACGTCGTACTCACCCAGGCGCAGGTCCTGAATGATCTCGATGCGCTCAATCGAATGGATCTCCGAGTGCAGATAGCGCACCCGCACCTTGTTTTCGGCCAGGTAATCCGTGAGATCTTCCGCCATGCGCTTGGTGAGCGTGGTCACCAGCACGCGCTGCTGCTTTTCGGCCCGCGTACGGATCTCTCCCAGTAGGTCGTCGATCTGACCTGTCGTCGGCCTCACCTCCACAACCGGGTCCAGCACTCCGGTGGGGCGGATGACCTGCTCCGCCACCTGACCATCACTCACCTTCACTTCCCAGTCACCGGGCGTGGCACTCACAAACACGGTCTGGCGTGCCTTGGTCCAAAACTCTTCGCCTTTGAGCGGCCGATTGTCGGCTGCACTGGGCAGGCGGAAGCCGTGATCGATCAACACCTTCTTGCGGGCCTGATCGCCGTTGTACATGGCCTGAAGCTGTGAACAGGTGACGTGGCTCTCATCAACAATCAGCAGCCAGTCGTCGGGGAAATAATCGATCAGGCATTCCGGCGCGGAGCCCGGTTCACGTCCAGCCAAATGACGGGCGTAGTTTTCAACGCCATTGCAATAGCCCACCTGCTGCAGCATCTCCAGGTCGTAGGTGGTGCGTTGCTCCAGGCGCTGAGCTTCCAGCAGCTTGCCTTCGGTTTGCAGAAACTCCAGTCGATCTTTGAGCTCATGGCGGATGTCCTTCACCGCCGAATCCAAACGATCCTTCGGCGTCACAAAGTGCTTGGCCGGATAGATGTTGATGGTTTCCAGACTCTGCAGGATTTCGCCGGTGGTGGGGTCGACATAGCGGATCGCCTCCACCTCATCACCGAACAGCTCCACCCGCACTAAACGGTCTTCATAAGCAGGCCCGATTTCCAGCACATCGCCCTTGACGCGGAAGCGGCCGCGAGTGATGTCCATGTCGTTGCGGCTGTACTGGTTATTCACCAGTTCGCGCAAAGAGCCCCGGAGATCGAGAGATTCACCAACCCGAAACTGCACCGATGCCTTCAGGTATTCACTGGGTATTCCCAGGCCGTAGATGCAGCTGATGGAAGCCACAACAATCACATCACGGCGTTCAAACAACGATCGCGTCGCTGAGTGGCGCAGCATGTCGATCTCTTCATTGATCGATGCTGTTTTGGCGATGTAGGTATCACTCACCGGCACATACGCTTCCGGCTGGTAATAGTCGTAATAGGAGATGAAATATTCCACAGCATTGTTGGGAAAGAATTCCCTCAGCTCATTGCAAAGCTGTGCCGCCAGAGTCTTGTTGTGAGCCAACACCAAGGCAGGACGACCGGTCTGAGCGATGACATTGGCCATCGTGAACGTCTTGCCCGTGCCGGTCGCACCCAGAAGAGTCTGATAACGACGACCACCATTCACACCCTCCACCAGTTGTGTGATCGCCGTCGGCTGATCACCTTTGGGGGTGTAGGGCGCAGTCAGGTCGTAGGCAGGCATGTTCCTCGCGCTGTAAACCCTGAATGGGGCACCCACGTTACGGGGCCCATTGGGGCGCGCGTGTCCGCAGCAATCAGACCCGGCTGGTGACCTCACTGCCTAAGGATTCACGCAGACCGCGCACCACAGCCACCATGGCCAGCTCATCATCGAGGCGATTCACCGCAGAACCAACGCCCACACCGGCTGCGCCAGCTGCGATCGCCATCGGCACGGTGACAGCCGAAAGACCCGATGCACACAGCACCGGGGCCGTCTCACCGGCGTGATGCAGAGCAGCGCTGATGCTGTGAGCCGCGGCCAGGGTGGGCGCAGCCTTCTCAATCAGACCGAGGCTGCCGGCGCTGAAGGGTTTGGCACTGGTGCCACCTTCGGTCTGGATCAGATCGGCACCGGCCGCCACCAGATCAACCGCCAGCTGTTCCTGCTGATCCATCGGCAACACGTGGGGAACGGTGACGCTCAGCACCACCTCAGGCAGCAATCCGCGGGTGCGGCGTGTGAGTTCCAGAACCTCTTCAGCTCCGAAGATGCGCCCCTGGGGATAAAAGGCATCGAAATTGCCGATCTCCACCATTACCGCACCTGCAGCCACAGCAGCCGGAAATTGCTCGGGCTCCACAGACGATACGCAGACCGGCAGGCCACCGGAGGCCTCAATCGCCAACTTCACCAGTTGCGCATCACAGGCCACATCAATCAGATCCGCTCCACCCAATCCAGCGGCGCGGGACACGCGAGCGACGGAATCCGCATCGAAGTTCATCAGACCGGCGATCACCTTCAGCGCGGAACGCTGTTCAAGGCTGCGGCGGAGGGCAGCAGGCAGCAGAGCAAGGCGGGACATCAAGCTGACATCAGATGACTGCATTCTCACACCGCACGAACAGGCAGGATCGAATCGACATTCACCCAGAGCGATGAGAGCCGGCGAGCCTTGGCTGAACTGGCACGACAGACTTCACCGCCAACTTCTGCGGAATCCCGAGCTGTTGCCAGATGGTTCAACACTGCTGCTGGCGGTTTCGGGCGGTCAGGACTCAATGGCTCTGCTGGGGCTGCTGAGGGATTTGTCCGATCGACATCACTGGACTCTGCAGCTCTGGCATGGAGACCACGGCTGGCATCCAGGGTCCGCATCCATTGCCAGCAATTTGGCCAGCTGGTGCCAGACGCAAGAGCTGCCCCTGCTGATCAGCACCAGCACTGTCAGCACCACCGGCAGCGAAGCCAAAGCCCGTGCTTGGCGTTACACCGAGCTGCATCAGGCCTGTGAGCAGCTCAACCTCAACAGCCCTGCCAACCCTTGCCACACGGTCGTGACTGGCCACACCGCCAGCGACCGAGCCGAATCACTGCTGTTGCAACTCAGCCGGGGCACAGACCTGGCCGGGCTGGGCAACCTGCGTTGGCAGCGCCCCCTCAATGACTCAGCAACGGATGACATTCACCTGGTCCGTCCACTGCTGCACTTCAGCCGTGACGAAACGGCCGCCATCTGCCAGGACCTGCAACTACCGATCTGGACAGACCCAAGCAACGGTGATCCACGCTTCGATCGCAACCGCATCCGTCAGGAGGTCCTACCGGTGCTGGAGGCCCTGCATCCCGGATGCAGCAGGCGGATGGCTGAGCTGAGTGAGCGAGTGTCCCAGCTGCAGGACACCCAGAGCGCACTGGTGACGCTGAGTCTGGACAACCTGAAACGACAGGACGGAGCCTTGAGACGGTCTCCACTGCAACAACTTCCCGGTTCAGCAAGACGACTGCTCTTGCACGGATGGCTGCAGACCCAAGGCTTGCCAGCACTCTCGGCCAGGCAGCTTGAAGAACTGAGCACTGCCCTCGGTCCAACCCAACCGCCCGGTGAGCGTCATCTGGCCGGTCGGAAGCGACTCCACTGGTGCCGGGACTGGGTACAACTGGAAGACAGAAACTGAACTCACTTGGACGGCGACTTCCAGAGCAACTATCTCGCCGCTGAACAGGCCTACGGCGCTGGTGACTTTGAGACGGCGCAATCCATCACTGTTGAACTGCTCAACCAGCTGGAGCCAGTAGCCGAAGAGGGCGCGGAACGGGATGCGGTTCTGGCTTGGCGAGCCTTCGTGGCTTTACTGGCGGGCCACATTGACCTCTACGGCTTTCAAGCCCCTGATCAAGCTGAAAGGCATTACCAGCTGGTGCTGGCGAGTCACCCACAGGACACCCTGCGGGAACTGGCGGAACAGGGCCTGGAACGGATCCGGAACGAACGTGAGTTGGTGACCAGATCCACGCAGGCGAGCGATCCAGGTGAGGATCAACGCACGGAGTCTCTGCCAACCAAGGGCTCGCTTTCCTTGGTGGCTGACCCCTTTGTCAACGAGGCATCCCCGGCGATGAGCTCGGCGCGGCCAAGCACCGTCACAACCGCGATGCCCTGGCTCAACAACGACGAACAATCAGACGACAGTCCCGACCAAACAATCTCTATCGAGATCAACGCTGTAGCTGAGCCTGAGCCCGAAGCTGAACCCCAGCCCATCCGTGAACAGGAACCTGAGCCAGAGACAACATCAGTGATCACCAAGCTCAACGACGAACAATCAGACGACAGTCACGACCAAACAATCTCCATCGAGATCGATGCTGTAGCTGAGCCTGAGCTCGAAGCTGAACCTCAGCCCATCAGTGAACAGGAACCTGAGCCAGAAACCGAACCTGAACGAGATGGTGAACTCGTCCAGATGTCAGCGACTGAAGCCGTAATCAAAGCAACCAAGCCCAATGCCGACCCGGAGATCAGCGACACAATCCGGAATCGTTTAGCGGAAGGCAGGATCGTGGTGAAACTTCCAGAAAAAGACTTACCGCCATCCGAGGACAGCTCGGACAGCGGCCAGGCCACTGGCCGATGGTCTTGGCTGCGAAAAGCCCTACGCCGCAGCTGAGCGACGACGACGGGTACGGCCAGCGGGCATGTCTTGATCGACTGCAGGCGCCGCAGAGGTGGGTGCAGCGGGCGCAGGCTCCTTGGCTGGTGCGGGGGCTTGCGAAGCGGCGACCACAGGTTGCTTCGCTGGGGCCGACTTGGCCTCAACAGCAGCTGAGCGAGCTGTCGTGATCACCCGCGCTGGAGTGCCTTCGCGGTTGCGATCTCGGCCACCACCACCACCGTGCCGACCAGCTCCATGGCCACCGCCGTGGCGACCACCACGTCCACGGGGCGCTGGACGGTCATCCGGCTCGGCGTCCGCACGGCCTTGATACACAGGTGTTCCTGCTGGTGCCGGCTGTACCAGACAGAGAATCAGAGGCTCCACCTGAAGTTCACGGCGCATGCGGCGGCTGAGGCCAACCTCAACCTCCCGCTGCACACCCATCCAGTCGACATCCGGGGCCTTGCCACCGGTGTTGCGCGTGAGCTGCTTCCAGCGATTCTCAAGCACCCACTTGATTTCCCGTTCGGTCCACAGCGACATCTTGCGGGCATCGGCAGTGGTGACGACACCGCGAAGATTGACGCGAGGTGGAGCCACCATGGCGCCGTCGGTGCTGATCGCAGCAAGGATCGTGACGATGCCATCTTCTGCCAGTTGCTGACGTTCCTTCAGCACGCGGGCATCAACAATTCCGTTGCGCGACTGATCGAGCAGCTCGATACCAGCCTTCACAGGATCCGACTTGGTGATTGAGTCTGCGGTGAGCTCAACCACATCACCGTTATCAATGATCAGCGTGTTGTCTTCAGGAACGCCCATGGAGTGACCGGTCCTGGCATGACGCACCAACATGCGGTGCTCACCGTGCACGGGCACGAAAAATTTCGGACGAGTGAGAGCCAGCATCAGCTTCTGGTCCTCCTGGAAGCCATGGCCAGAGACATGAATGCCCTCTCCCTTGCCGTACACCACCTTGGCGCCCAGCATCATCAGTCGGTCGATCGTGTTCACCACGGAAATGGTGTTTCCGGGAATCGGACTCGCGGAGAAGATGATCGTGTCGGAGCTCTTGACTCTCACCTGCGGGTGTTCACCGCGGGAGATGCGGCTCAGTGCGGCAAGGGGCTCACCCTGACTGCCGGTCATCAGCAGCAGGGTTTCACGATCGGAGACATTGTTGATCTGCTTGATCGGCACAAACAGCTCATCCGGAGCACGCATGTAGCCCAGCTCACGGGCCTTGGCGATCACGTTGAGCATGGAGCGACCCAGCAGGCCAACCTTGCGGCCGTTCTTGAGAGCAAGCTCAAGGATCATCGACACACGATGAATGGAACTGGCAAAGGTGGTGACGATGACACGCCCCTCGGCCTCGGCGATGTGACGGTCAAGGTTGGAGAACACAGACCGCTCGGGAGGACAGAAACCCGGCACCTCGGCGTTGGTGGAATCGCTGAACAGACAGAGAACTCCCTTGTCACCATGGTGAGCCAGCCGAGCCAGATCGAAATGCTCGCCGTCGACAGGGGTGTGATCGAACTTGAAGTCACCCGTGAAAATGATGGTTCCCACCGGTGTGGAGATGGCCAGCGAAAAGCTGTCGGCCATCGAGTGGGTGTTGCGGATGAACTCCACTGAGAAGTGCTGACCCACCTTCACCACGTCGCGAGGTCCAACGGTCTGCAAGGTGGTGCGATCGGCGACGCCCGCCTCATCCATCTTTCCGGTGAGCATCGAGAGAGCCAGTCGCGGCCCATAGATCACCGGGATGTTGAAGTGCTTGAGATGGTGAGCGATGCCACCGATGTGGTCTTCATGACCATGGGTGACGATCATGCCGCGGATGCGCTTCTGGTTCTCGCGCAGGAAGCTGGTATCGGGCAGAACCACGTTCACACCGTGCATGCCATCGCCGGGGAAGGCGAGGCCGGCGTCAACCAGCATCAGGTCATCGCCGTATTCAAAAACGCAGGTGTTCTTGCCGATTTCATGCAGTCCTCCCAGAGGAATCACTCTCAGGGTGGGTTGCTTGGTTTGAGCAGTTGTGACGGTCATGGGTTCGCTTGCGTATGGAAAAAATCAATCAGGGAGGCGCACATCAGCGCTGTAAGCAGCCTTGGCGTCAGGTCTGACGCAGGGCATCAAGGGCTTCGGAGAGGGCAGCGCGCATGGCGGGCTCCAGTGGAACGAGGGGAAGTCGGGGAGCACCCACCGGCCAGCCACTCAACTCGAGAGCGGCCTTCACCGGAATGGGATTGGTGGTGGCGAACAGGGCTTTGAACAGCGGCAATAACTGCTCATGCTGCGAAAGGGCGACAGCGTTCTGACCAGCCAGATAGGCCTCAATCATGTTGCGCAGTCGGCGACCCACGACATGACTGGCCACACTCACCACGCCCACGGCGCCCACAGAGAGCATGGGCAGGGTGAGTGCGTCGTCGCCGCTGTAAATCGCCAGGCGATGACCGCAGGCCTGTCGTAGTTGGGAGACTTCTTCCGTGGTTCCGCTGGCGGCCTTGAAGCTCACCACATTGGCGCAATTCATCAGCCTGGCAACTGAGGCCGGCTGCATGTTGCAACCTGTCCTGCCGGGGATGTTGTACAGCATCAGCGGCAGGTCAGAAGCAGCTTCGGCAATGGCACGGAAATGGGCTTCCATCCCGTCTTGAGGGGGTTTGTTGTAGTAGGGCACCACCACCAATGCACCATCGGCACCGGCTGCCGCCGCCTCACGGGTCGCCTCCACCGCCTCACGCGTGCAGTTACTGCCGGTTCCCGCCAGCACATGCACGCCAGGCCCCACGGCCTGACGCACTGCCTCAAACATCTTCAGTTGCTCGCTCCAGCTGAGCGTGGGGGATTCGCCGGTGGTGCCGCACACCACCAGGCCTTCTGATCCCTCATCCACCAGGTGACGTGCCAGACGACCAGCGAGCGCCAGATCCACGCCACCCTCTGCATCGAAAGGGGTGACCATGGCTGTCACCAAACGGCCAAAAGGGGTGGGAGAGAGTTCTGCAGCAGTGCTCATGGCGTTCAGGCGGCGGGCAACAGCAGTTCAGCGATCTGAATGGCATTGAGAGCCGCACCTTTGCGGATCTGATCTCCACACAGCCAGAACTCAAGCGCGTTCTCTTCACTGATGTCCTGTCGAATCCTCCCCACAACCACCGGATCACGGCCAGTCACGTCCGTCGGCATGGGAAAGCGATTGCTGGCAGGGTCCTCGAGCAGATCCACCCCGGGGGCAGCGGCGAGCAACTCGCGGGCTTCCGTCACGGGGAAAGGCTCAGCGAATTCCACGTTGACTGCTTCTGAATGGGCGCGCAGGACCGGCACCCGTACACACGTCGCCGAGAATCGAAGCTGCGGCAAACCCATGATCTTGCGGGTTTCATGGACCATTTTCATTTCCTCTTCGCAATAACTGTTGGACTGCAGTGGAGAGTTGTGCAGAAAAAGGTTGAAAGCCAATGAGTGGGGGAGAACCTCACTCTTGGGCGTGCCGCCATCAAGCACCACTCGGGAAAGATCCTTCAGTTCCTCCATGGCCCTGGCTCCGGCACCACTCGCTGACTGATAAGTGCTCACGACCACCCTGTGCATCGGACGCTTCGCAGCCAGAGGGGCCAGAGCCAGCGTGAGCAGGATCGTGGTGCAGTTGGGATTGGCGATCACACCGTTGTGCTCAGCAGCAGCCTGCGGATTCACCTCAGGAACCACCAGGGGCACGCCGTCCTCCATGCGGAAGGCACTGGAGTTATCCACCATCACGGCACCGGCGGAAACAATCGCTTTACGCCATTGGCGCGACACCGAACCGCCAGCGGATGCGAGCACCAGATCGACGCCCTGAAACGAGGACTCGCAGACTTCCTGAACCGTGATCGTCTCTGCGTTCCATTGACAGACCTGCCCAGCGGAACGGGCAGAGGCCAGCAGACGCAGCTCACCAACCGGAAAGTTGCGTTCCTGAAGCAGCTGAAGCAATTCCTGCCCCACCGCACCACTGGCACCAAGAACGGCCACCGTTAAAGGTCGATTCGGTAACGAGTAAACGGGGGTCAAACGGACGGTGACACAGAGACTGACGGGCAGGTGGTGCAACCACCGGCTGCAACGACCCTGAACACTTGAAGCCAGGGTGTGGCTTTTCCTACAAAGCAGCTTACGCGGGGGTGATGGTCGGGCACTTAATTAATGTGTTGGGCTGCTTGTACCTGCGACCCAGCCGATGAGTGCCGCCAGCCTGAAGGTTTCCACCTCCTCCCGTCCCGGTAGCCGACTGGCTGTGGAGGTCGCTGTTCCAGCGGAACGCTGCGAAGCCAGTTATGAGGAAGCGATCAAGCGGTTGAGCCGCAGTGTCAATCTGCCGGGGTTCCGCAAAGGCAAGATTCCCCGCACCGTTCTGGTGCAGCAGCTGGGAGCTCTGCGGATCCGCGCCACAGCGCTGGAAACGCTGGTCGACAGCGTCTGGCGCGATGCCCTTGAACAGGAAACCATCGAAGCTCTCGGCCAGCCGGAACTGAGCGGCGGCTTCGATGAACTGCTGGAAAGCTTCAAACCGGGTGAAGGCATCACGGTCACGCTGGAAACCGATGTGGCTCCAACGCCGAAGCTGAAGAGCACGAAAGGTCTGAAAGCCGAGGCGGAGAGTGTCAGCTACGACCCGGCCCGCGTGGACGAGATGCTCGAGGATTCACGCCGCCAGCTGGCCACCGTGGTTCCCGTGGAAGGACGCAAAGCGGAGAAGGGAGATATCGCTGTTGTGGGATTCAAGGGCAGCTACAGCGACGACGGCAGTGAGATCGAGGGCGGCAGCGCTGACTCCATGGATGTGGACCTCGAGCACGGCCGCATGATCCCCGGCTTCATTGAAGGCGTGGTGGGCATGGCGGTCGGCGAGAGCAAAACCGTGGAGTGCACATTCCCCGATGACTATCCCAAGGAGGATGCACGCGGTCGCAAGGCCAACTTTGAGATCGAACTGAAGGACCTCAAAACCCGCGAGCTACCTGAACTGAACGACGACTTCGCCAAGCAGGCCAGCGAACAGGAGTCTCTGGCTGATCTGCGCAGCGACCTTGAAAAGCGTCTGAAGGATGACGCCGAGCGCCGCGCACGCAGCAACCGGCACGACGCCCTGCTGGCCGCACTCGTGGAACAGCTCGAGGTTGAGCTTCCCGAAAGCCTGATCCAGCAGGAGGTTCGCAATCTGGTGGAACAGACCGCTGGACAATTTGCCCAGCAGGGAATGGATGTGAAATCTCTGTTCACTCCTGAACTGGTCCGCAACCTGATGGACTCCTCACGCCCTGAAGCGGAGGAGCGCCTGCGCCGAAGCCTTGCCTTAACAGCCCTGGCAGAGAGTGAAAAACTCACAGTCGACGACGGTGAAATTGACGCCAAGCTCGAGGATGTGAAGCAGCAACTCGCGGGCGAACGCGACATCGACCCCGAGCGTCTTCGTGAGGCCGTGTTGGACGATCTGCTTCAGGAGAAACTGCTGGGTTGGCTGGAAGAGAACAGCACCGTCACCGACAAAGCACCTGACGACTCAGGCAAAGAGAGCAAGGGAACTGCCAAGAAAGCCGCAGCCAAGAGTGGCAAACCCGCTGAAAAGAAAAAAACCACCAAGGCGAAAAGCGCCAAGAAGGGCAGTGATGACGCCGAAGCCTGATCTGCAGCCATAGATTGCATGCAAAGCCCGCCAGCCGCCGAGTGATCGACGTCCGCAGTCACCATCCAATTCAGAACCGCTGGCAGGGGATTCAACCTGTGTCGCAGCATCCTCAGGCAGCTCCTGGGGTGTTGCCCACGGTGGTTGAACAGTCGGGTCGAGGAGACCGCGCCTTTGACATCTACTCCAGATTGTTGCGGGAGCGGATCATCTTTCTCGGCACCGGTGTGGACGATCAGGTCGCGGACGCCCTTGTGGCTCAGCTGCTGTTCCTCGAAGCGGAAGATCCCGAAAAGGACATTCAGATCTACATCAATTCCCCAGGCGGCTCTGTGACAGCGGGTCTGGCGATCTACGACACCATGCAGCAGGTGGCGCCTGACATCGTCACCATCTGCTACGGCTTGGCAGCGTCCATGGGAGCTTTCCTGCTGTCCGGAGGTGCCAAAGGCAAGCGACTGGCGCTTCCCAATGCACGAATCATGATTCACCAACCCCTCGGTGGTGCTCAGGGCCAGGCTGTTGATATTGAAATCCAAGCCAAGGAAATCCTGTTCCTCAAGGAGACTCTCAACGGTCTGATGGCCGATCACACCGGCCAGCCCTTGGACAAGATCGCCGAAGACACGGACCGTGACAATTTCATGTCTCCAGCTGAGGCCGTCGATTACGGCCTGATTGATCGAGTGGTGGACAGTTTCGGAGACGGAGAAATCGTTACGGAGGGCTGACATCAGCCCGTTCTGTCGCGATCCTCAGTGTCTGGGTTGAGATCCGTCTGACCCAGCTCTGTGTTCCGACTGACCTGCGAAGCGCCCGATGGCCAAGTTCGACGCCCATCTGAAGTGCTCCTTCTGCGGAAAGTCCCAGGAGCAAGTTCGCAAGCTGATTGCAGGCCCAGGTGTCTACATCTGTGATGAGTGCATCGATCTCTGCAACGAGATCCTGGATGAGGAACTGATCGACGCGCAGGGTGGTGGCCGGCAAGGCAGTGAGCCGACGCGCAAAAGCGGCTCAAATCAGACCCGCAAGACCACAAAACCTGCCCCTACCCTCGCCTCCATTCCCAAACCACAGGAGATCAAGGGTTTCCTTGACCAGCAGGTCGTGGGACAGGACGCTGCCAAGAAAGTGATGTCAGTGGCGGTTTACAACCACTACAAGCGCCTGGCCTGGCAGGGCGATGGCAAAGGGGAAACGGAACAGACCGCCACCCGGCTGCACAAATCCAACATTCTTCTGATCGGCCCCACGGGCTGTGGCAAGACGCTGCTTGCCCAAACCCTGGCGGAGATGCTGGATGTGCCCTTCGCCGTGGCCGACGCCACCACCCTCACAGAAGCGGGCTACGTGGGCGAAGACGTGGAGAACATTCTGCTGAGGCTGCTGCAGAAGGCCGACATGGATGTGGATCTCGCCCAACGGGGGATCATCTACATCGACGAAATCGACAAGATCGCCCGCAAGAGCGAAAACCCATCGATCACCAGGGATGTTTCCGGTGAGGGGGTGCAGCAGGCACTGCTCAAGATGCTGGAAGGCACCGTGGCCAATGTTCCACCCCAGGGCGGCCGCAAGCACCCTTATCAGGACTGCATCCAGATCGATACCAGCCAGATCCTGTTCATCTGTGGCGGTGCGTTCGTGGGTTTGGACGATGTGGTGCAGAAACGCATGGGGCGCAACGCCATTGGCTTCGTGCCCAGCGACGGCCGCGGTCGCGGCAAGGCAACACGCGATCTTCAGGCTTCCCAGGTGTTGCGTCACCTCGAGCCGGATGACCTGGTGAAATACGGGCTGATTCCTGAGTTCATCGGTCGCATGCCGGTGAGCGCTGTTCTCGATCCACTGGACGAACATGCTCTGGAATCCATCCTCACCGAACCCAGGGATGCTCTGGTTAAGCAGTTCCGAACGCTGCTGAGCATGGACAACGTGAAACTTGACTTCGAGGCGGGAGCCATCGAAGCCATCGCTCAAGAGGCGCATCGACGCAAAACCGGTGCTAGAGCCTTGCGCGGCATTGTTGAAGAGCTGATGCTCGACCTCATGTACGAGCTCCCCTCTCGCAAAAACGTGCCTGACTTCACCATCACCCGCGCCATGGTGGAGGAGCACACAGGCGGGAAGGTGGTGTCTCTGCCCGGCAACGATCGCCAGCAGGAATCAGCCTGATCGGAACAACACAGCTTCGGTGATGCTTAACAAGCCGCCCTCAGACCCAACCGATGCGGTTCGGAAGACCCCCACTTTCTGAGCCTGTCTGAGCAGGAACTTCGCGAGAGACTCAGTTCAGCCCTCGATCAAGGCCATGGCCACCGCCGACCATCTGAGGGTTCCTCGTCAGCACGGTTTGTTCCTGCATCACGGGATCGATCTGGGCGATGGCTCGGTCGCCCATTACCTGGAAGGTCGGGAAATCCTGCGCAGCTCACTCGAAGAGTTCAGCAGGGGGCAGGAGGTGAGCATGGTCAGCCATGAACAGGCATCACCGGCGGGGGTGACTCTGAGAAGGGCGATGAGCAGAGTTGGCGAACAGAACTACAACCTGCTGTTCAACAATTGCGAGCACTTCGCCAACTGGTGCAAAACAGGGCGGCATCGGAGCGGTCAGGTGGAGGACTGGCTCCATACAGGCAGCCTCGGTGCACTGGCACTCGGCCAGCTGATGCCTGCGGCCCTGCTCACCGGCATTGGTGTGCTGCTGCGCAAGGGAATGATCGATGAGCAGTCACGCCAACGTGCCAAGCGAGCTCTGGAACAACTCCAGAAACTGCGAATCCATCTGATGCAGAAACTGGACAGCACCCTGGAACAGGCGGAGAACTGGATGCAAGGCATGCCTGGTCAGGGGGCTGATCAACGCGTGAATCGACGCAGTCGGCAGCTGTTGCTCACAGGCCGGAGCATCGCCGATGAACTCGCAGCCGTTGAAGACATGGAAGACAAGCTCCATTCACTGCTGGATGAGACCTCTCAAAGAGAAAACACAGTCTGACGACCTGAACCTCGGTAGCCTCAGAATCCTGCCGGCAGTGCATGAGCCAGCCGTATCAGCCACTGCATCACAAGTACCGGCCCCAACGGCTTGATCAGCTGGTGGGTCAGGAAGCGATTGCGGCCACCCTCGGCCATGCCCTGCGCACCGGACGCATTGCCCCCGCCTATCTCTTCAGCGGACCTCGGGGAACGGGTAAAACCTCCAGCGCTCGCATCCTGGCCCGTTCACTCAACTGCCTCAGCAATGACGGCCCAACGCCGGAACCCTGTAGCAACTGCGAACTGTGCAACACAATCGCCTCAGGCACAGCACTGGATGTCATCGAGATTGATGCCGCCTCCAACACCGGCGTCGACAACATCCGCGACCTGATCGAGCGTTCAAGGTTCGCTCCGGTGCAGGCGCGTTGGAAGGTTTATGTGGTCGACGAGTGCCACATGCTCTCCACCGCAGCCTTCAATGCGCTGCTCAAGACGCTGGAGGAACCACCTCCACAGGTGGTGTTCGTGCTGGCCACAACCGACCCACAGAGGGTTCTACCCACCATCCTCAGCCGCTGCCAGCGATTTGACTTTCGGCGGATTCCTCTCGATGCACTCGAGCAGCACCTCCAATGGATCGCTGCGGAGGAATCGATTCCAATCCAACCGGATGCTCTGCATGTGGTGGCCCAACGAGCCCAGGGTGGCCTGCGCGATGCAGAGAGCTTGCTGGATCAGCTCAGCCTCCTGCCAGGACCGATCGAAGCCGGAGCGGTATGGGATCTGCTGGGAGCAGTTCCTGAGCAGGAGTTGCTGGAGCTGGTGAAGGCCATGAGCACCAGTGAGCCAGTCACGCTGCTGGAAGCGAGCCGGCAACTGCTTGACCGCGGCCGTGATGCCGGATCGGTACTGCAGGGCATGGCCGGGATCCTGAGGGATCTCGTGCTGATGGCCGCTGCTCCAGATCGACCTGAACTCACCGGTGTCTCCCCACAGTTCCGCGATCAGCTGCCGGGCCTGGCCAAATCGATTGGTCGGACACGACTGCTGCAGTGGCAGGCCCAGCTTCGAGGCGCTGAACAACAGCTGCGTCAGAGCGTTCAACCTCGCCTCTGGCTGGAGGTACTGCTGCTCGGTTTGCTGGCTGAACCAGCCGCCGCGACAAGCCCAGCAACCTCATCACCGGCACCAGCTCGAGTGAGATCTGCGGTTCCTGTGGCCTCAGCAGCTATTCCAACATCAGCGCCTGCCCCAGCACCAGCTGTTGCTTCAGCAGCCATCGCTTCAACAGCCATCGCTTCAACAGCCGTTGCCTCAACAGCCGACAGCTCATCAGGTGTGCCAGCGGTGAGCCTTCCCGACACATCCAACGCCCACACGCCGCCTTCACAAGCAGCAGCATCCGAGCCCCCAGCTGAAACAGCTGCAACCACTCCCGCCCCAAGCGAAGACCTCGGAGAGCTCTGGCAACAAATCCTGGCCAGCCTGGAACTCCCCTCCACGCGCATGCTGCTGTCGCAGCAGGCCCGGCTGGTCCGGATCGACAGTCACCGTGCCGTCGTGCAGGTCTCCGGGAACTGGATGGGCATGGTGCAGAGCCGCGCAACCTTGCTGGAAAAAGCGATTGCAACTGCCATGGGAGGCAACCGTCAGCTGGTGCTCGAAAACCATGGAGGCGCAGCACCCATGGCAGCTATGCCGAACCCAACAGCATCCACACCGGCACCACCGCCGGCACCAGCTCCCGGCAACGGCGTTCAACTGCCTTCCCCCCCTCCATCGGCCGCTGTGGTGCCGAACAATCCAGCATCACCGGCACCCACATCAGCAACGGCTGCCCAGCCGCCGCCGGCGACTGCAGCCCCCTCGATTGCCACCAGCCAGGCAGCACCGGTTCAGACAGGCACTGGCGCCGTGTCGACTCAACCAACAACACTCCAGCCAGTGCGCCCTGAACCTTCAGCCATGGATGAAAAGGTGAAGCGCTTCGCTGACTTCTTCAATGGTCAGGTCCTGGACGTGGACCTCAACAACTAGATCCCAGGTTCTGAAGCCTGAAGCGTCTCGTCCTGTCCGCTGTGCGTGGTCTTGGCCCAGACAAGTCGTTTGGGAAGAAACGCCATGCGCAAGGTGACCCAGGGGATCACAAGGAACCAGTGACCGAGATAGGCGATGCCGAGTAGAAGATTCAACAGACCCGGCGAGGGCAAATCGGGCCCTTCACTGGGGCGTCGACAGCCGCGCCAATATGCCACCCCAGACACGCTGAAGGCCACGATCGACAGAGGCCAGTAAGCCGGAGTGGTGCGGCTGATCACACTCGTGAACAGATCCGCCCATGAGACCACGGGAAGGGCGTACTGAAGCAGAAAGAAACAGGCCACATCCCTGCGCTGAGAAAGGGTCAGACGCGAAGAAATCAATCCCGGCCAGTAGTCGAGAAAGCGTTGCAAGCCTCCTTCAGCCCAACGCTGGCGCTGCTTCCAGAGTGCCTGAAGCGACTCAACGGCCTCCTCCTGCACGGGTGGATCCCAGAGGATGCCGATCCGAGCTCCCTGAAGCATCAATCGAAAACTCAGATCCAGATCGTCAGTGACGGTGTCCTCATTGAAACCACCACAGGCCTCCAGTAGATCCCGGCGCAACAGCTCACCATTGCCGCGCAGTTCAGCCACACCACCACCGGCAAGCCGCCCATCCTGAAGCTGGGCATCAAAGGCCATCTCCATGGCCTGAACACGAGTTAACCAGTTGCTGCTGGCATTCGTGACCGCTTTTCGCATCTGAACTGCAGACCAATCACCGCTAGTTGCGAAGGGCATCAGCCGTTCCAGCTGATCTGCACTCAGCTGTGCATCCGCATCAAGAATCAGCAGCCATTCACCCTGGGTTTGAGCCAGAGCGGCATTGAGAGCTCCCGACTTTCCCCCGCCGGCATTCCGAGGCCGGCTGATCACCCGCAAGGACGGGAAACGGGTCTGAAGCTCTGCGAGACGATCGGGAGTGCGGTCTTCGCTACCGTCGTCCACCACATACAGGCTTAGTCGACCGTCGGGGTAGCGCAAGGCACTGAGGCGCTCCACCAGGCGAGTGACCACCGCTTCCTCATCACGGGCGGCAACCACCACATCCAGCGTGGGGAAGACCTTTTCTGATAGTGCCGCTGACATGGACAGGGAATCGTCCGGGTCGCTGCCAGTGCTCTGCGTGGTCTGCTGATCAGAACCTCGCATCAGGGTGCGCAGGGCGTATCCGCCAAGCAACATCGCCAGAGTGAAGGCAGGAATCAGGCTCCGGGATGGATCCAGCCAATGGGGCGCCGCGCCGGCCCAGCCACAGGCCGCCAGGAAGAAGACCGTCTTGCCGCGGCGGTGATCTCCAGTCCCTGCGGCCACAACCCTCCCACCACGACGAAACATGGCGACTTTAGGGGGCCTCAGCAGGAGCCGACCCAGCAGGGGCTGTGAATGGCCCCAACTGAGTTCCCGGGTAGTAGTGCTGCAGGATTCGCTGAGCACTCCAACCGCGATCAGCCAGATCGATTGCACCTGCCTGGGACAGCCCCACTCCGTGGCCAAATCCCCCGCCTTGGAAGCGCCAGACCCCTGCCCCTTCAACATCAACAACGAACAACGTGCTGGGCAAACGGCGAAGGGTGCGCCTGATGGCATCCAGTTTCAAGACCACAGGTTCGGCGCCAGGATCTCGATCAATCTCAAGGGCCAGGACCCGTCCGCTGGGCCCGCGCTTCTGCACGCTCATCGATGTCGGGGCTGCATCTCCCTGGCCTGCTGCTGCCAGGGCCTGACCTAGCTGTCCTGCGGTGTAAACACGGCTCCAGCGAAAACGGGGATGACCTGCTCCATAGGCACCACCGCCGTTGTTCAACAGAGACTTCACGTCCTGGTTGCTGCGCAGAGGCAAGGAGATGGATTGACCCCAAACGGCCGCACCATCCGCCTGCACCTGTACATAAGGAAGTGGATCCATGTTCCAGGCCTCCTCTGCGAGCGCACTCACTCCGCCATTGGTCGCGTGATAAACCGCATGAATCGGCTGGCCATCCCACAACAAGACCTCCCCGGAGGTGGCACGGATGGCCTGGCGAACTGCTGGGCTTGCCAGCCGTGGATCGCTGTACACCTGGCATTGAGTGTCACTGCAGAGGTGATATCCATCCAGAGCAAAACGATGGCTATTGGCCAAAGCCCAGGTGCGGGCCAGCACGGCCTGGGCCTGCAGTGCAGCCGCTGGAGATCCCGCTCCGATCTCATGAGGCACCACCCCCTCGAGATAACGCTCCAGCGGAAGCTGCTCCAGCAGCGTCCAGCTGCCGTAGGCGTCCGCCTGCAGACGAAACGGTCCGCGCAGAACACCATTGTTCCAACGCATGCCATCAGGAGCTTGCACTTGCAGAGGCCCCTGCAGGGTGCGTCCTCCCTCGGGCCCCTCGAGCACGGGCATCACAACACTGCTGATGCGCTGACTGACCTCACGCAGGGACACACCTGCAAGATCAAGCGCATGAGCTGGAGCCCAAACCTCCCATTCGCCTGGATGGGCCACCTGAGCCTCCACCCCCTGACCACGCCATCGCTGAGCGATTTGATCGGCTGACTCGAAACTCGCAAAGGGTCCGGCAACACGTCGGGCCACATCGAGAGGTTCCGGGAGAGCGACGCGTCGCCAGCTGAAGCGCAGACGGTCAGCCGACAACACAAGCTTTCCGGCCTGATCCAGCAGTTGCAGAGGAGCAGCTCCCGCGCTGATCAACGTCAATTGAGCAGCCGATCGATCGGACCGAGTTCCTGCACCGAGATGATCGTCAAGTGACACCCAGAGAACGGAATTCCTGGCCGAGGGCGGCAAGGGCACGCTTCGATGAGTGGGCACCACAACAGCCTCATCTCGAGCTTCAGGCGTAGGCGAAGACAGCTCGATGACCCGGGCCTGACAACCCAGGCCCGCCCAGACCGGAAGCCAAATCCAGGGAAGAAGCCTGAAGACTGCAACTGGAGCGGAACGGGGCATCACAGCGGACTGGACAGCTGATCTGAGCATGAACCTGAACAAAGGGTTTGGCTGAAGGCAGGGTGAGGTTCTATGTTTGTCGTTTGTGCCACGCGCTGCCAGAGAAATGCCCAAGCTCAAGACCCGCAAAGCAGCCGCCAAGCGGTTCAAAGCAACAGGCACTGGCAAATTCCTGAGACGCCGGGCGTTTCACAATCACCTGCTGGATCACAAAAGCCCGAAATTGAAGCGACACCTGAAAACGAAAGCTGTCGTTGATCGAACCGACGAAGAGCGTGTATCCCTGATGATGCCTTACGCCTGAGTCGCGGCCTGCTTCTTTAGCAGTAACTCAATTCACATCTCCCCTTAATTCCCTTTTTCAAGACCCATGGCACGCGTTAAAAGAGGCAACGTCGCCCGTAAGCGTCGCAACAAGATTCTCCGTCTGGCTCGCGGCTTCCAAGGCAGCAACGGAACTCTCTTCCGCACCGCCAATCAGCGGGTCATGAAAGCTCTGTGCAACGCCTACCGCGACCGGCGCCGACGCAAGCGCGACTTCCGCCGTCTGTGGATTGCCAGGATCAATGCAGCAGCACGCTTGAACGGTGTGAGCTACAGCCGTTTAATCGGTGGCCTCAAAAAGGCTGATGTACGCATCAACCGTAAAATGCTGGCACAAATGGCCGTGGTGGACCCCTCCAGCTTCGCCAGTGTGGTGAATGCAACCCAGGGTTGAATAGCGTCCCTTCACGGGAGCTCAGCCAGCCTTCATGAATTCCTTCCTGCCTCAGACCTACCTGCTTGGACTGATTGGCCTGCTTGCTGTTGCTGCCGTGATTGCAGGGCGTCAGCTTCTGCGGGTTCGACGTGATGAATTAGAGCTCAACAGACTCGAGCAATCCGAAGCAGGATCCTCGAAGGATGCTGGTGATTTGTATGAGCTTGCCTCCGTCCAATTACGCAAACGTCTTTATCCCAAGGCCACAGCAACATTGCGTCAGGCCGTGAAACGCCTGAACAATGAACCTCAGGAAGCTCGGGCTCTGATCCAGAACGCCTTGGGATTTTCCCTGGCTGCTCAGAAGGATTTTTCAGGAGCGGTAAAGCATTACAAATTTGCTCTGCAGGCCAAACAGGACTATCCAGTGGCTCTGAACAATCTCGCATTTGCTCAGGAGCGACTGCTCAACAGGGAGGAAGCAGCAGACCTCTACCGCAAAGTACTGGCACTTGAGCCGACGAACAAAACGGCAAAAAACCGACTCAAACGTTTGGAACGAGCAGCAGGCGGCAAAACAACCAGCTCATTCATCGAATCGCAGAAGAACTCACCAGAGAGCTCTGACAGCAGGGGCTTCTGAACCAGGGCAGCTTGGAGCCAAGCTCAGGCTGCCGCCGCGATTGGTGAGCCGTGGAGCCTGCCAGCTCGAAAGCGATATCCCCTGAAGAGCGAGGTAATTACCACCAGGCTCGAGGTCGTCCGTGAGCTGGCTGGCGAGCGGCAGCAAATCCACCTGATCCGATGAGGCATTGAGATTGCCTTGCACAGGCGTGCTGATCTCTCCGATCTGCATGTTTCCCCTCAAATCAACCATCTGGCCGATGGGCTGAACACTTGCAAATGTGAGTTTCACATCAACGCTGTTGCCGCTTGAAAACGACATGTAACTGCCACACCACTCTCTCGGCATCGACATTGCGATATTGGCGGCCCTGGCAATCGGATCAAAACGCTGAACCGAACCTTCAAGATCAAGTGGCTCCGTCAAGGCGGAGGCATCGAGAGGTAATGACGGTTCGAACGTCGCCGGGATCTCAATCGGCGCGTTCATGTCCATAGTAATGGGCATGACGTGAACGGATGATGGCCGCAGGGTAGGTCCCTCAGCCGTGGCCTGTTCGACTTCCGATCCGGTTCCCCACCAGTCCGCAGCTCATTCAATGGCTTCGACCCCGTCCAGCACCGACCCACTTCTGATCGGTGGTCGGCAGTTCAACAGCAGGCTGTTCACCGGCACGGGCAAGTATCCGAATCTGGAAGCGATGCAGCAAAGCCTCGTTCGCTCCGATTGCGACATGGTGACCGTGGCCGTCAGGCGTGTTCAGACCGTGGCAGCCGGCCACGCCGGTCTGATGGATGCCATCGACTGGAAACGCATCTGGATGCTGCCTAACACTGCTGGCTGTGCCAACGCAGATGAAGCCGTGCGTGTGGCCAGGCTGGGCCGCGAGCTGGCCAAGCTGGCAGGTCAGGAAGACAACACGTTTGTGAAGCTGGAGGTGATTCCCGACAGCCGGCATCTTTTGCCGGATCCCTTCGGAACTCTCGAGGCTGCTGAACAGCTTGTGAAGGAAGGATTCACAGTGCTGCCCTACATCAATGCCGATCCGCTGCTCGCCAAACGGCTTGAAGAGGTGGGCTGCGCAACAGTGATGCCCCTGGGTTCGCCGATCGGATCCGGGCAGGGGCTGCGCAACGCATCAAACATCGCGCTCATCATCGAGAACGCCGGTGTTCCTGTCGTCGTGGATGCCGGGATCGGGGTCCCCAGTGAAGCCGCCGCCGCTCTGGAAATGGGGGCCGATGCGGTCTTGGTGAACAGCGCCATTGCCCTAGCAGGCAACCCTGCGGCGATGGCTGAAGCGATGGGTCAGGCGGTTCAAGCGGGCCGCACTGCTTACCTTTCTGGTCGACTGCCGAAACTTGACCAGGCCAGTGCCAGCTCCCCGACAACCGGCCTGGTCAAGTAACGACTGGTGAAGTCACATGAAGCAAGCGACATAAAAGTGGTCATTGAGCAATTGCACTCATAAGGTCCGTCCAGTCACAACGGACCCATGCAGGTCACAACCGAAGAAGGTGGACGTCTGAATGCCTTCGCCAAGGAGCCCCGCATGGAGGTCATGGCCAAGGAAACCAGCCGCAGCAGTGCCTCAAGAGCGTTGATCATCAGCGGCTCATTGCTGGTGGTGGCACTGATGGCCCTAACCGTGGCGATCAGCTGAAAACCCTGTAGTAGCTTGCACCTCATTGGCGGCTCGCACGCTTCAGCAGGAGTTTGGGGTGAAAGTTCTCGTTCTCGGTGGTGACGGCTTCTGCGGCTGGCCCTGCGCCGTGAATTTGGCGGACCAGGACCACGATGTTGTGATCGTGGACAACCTGAGTCGCCGCAAGATCGACATCGACCTGGAGGTTGAATCGCTCACACCGATTGCCAACATCGGTGATCGACTCAAAGCCTGGGACGAGACCGGCGGCAAACCCATGCGCTTCGTGCACATGGATATCGCCCACGAGTACGAGCGCCTGGTGGATCTGCTCAACCAGGAGAAACCTGAAGCGGTTGTGCACTTCGCTGAACAACGCGCAGCTCCCTATTCGATGAAAAGCAGCGCGACAAAGCGCTACACCGTCGACAACAACGTCAACGGCACTCACAACCTGCTGGCCGCCATCGTGGAATCCGGCCAAGACATTCATGTGGTCCACCTGGGCACCATGGGCGTCTACGGATACGGCTCCCACAGAGGTGCCACCATTCCTGAGGGCTACCTGAAAGTTGAAGTCCCCCAGCCCGATGGCAGTCGCTTCGAGGAGGAAATCCTCCACCCTGCGAGCCCGGGCAGCGTCTATCACATGACCAAGACGCTGGATCAGCTGCTCTTCCTCTACTACAACAAGAACGACAAGGTCCGCATCACCGACCTCCATCAAGGCATCGTCTGGGGCACGAACACAGAGGCGACCGATCGCGACCCTCGGTTGACCAACCGTTTTGATTACGACGGCGACTACGGAACAGTGCTCAATCGCTTCCTGATGCAGGCGGCCATCGGCTATCCACTCACCGTGCACGGCACTGGAGGCCAGACCCGTGCGTTCATTCACATCCGCGACTCCGTGCGCTGCGTTCAGCTGGCCCTGGACAACCCGCCAGAACAAGGCGAACGAGTCAAGATCTTCAACCAGATGACCGAAAGCCACCAGGTGGGCGAACTGGCCAACAAGGTTGCAGCCCTCACTGGAGCCAAGGTGAACAACCTGCCCAACCCCCGTAATGAAGCCGTTGAAAACGACCTAATCGTGGACAACCGTTGTTTCATTGAGCTGGGGCTCAACCCCACCACACTGGATGATGGTCTGTTGAAGGAAGTGGTGGAAATCGCCACCCGTTACGCCGATCGCTGCGATCGCAACCGCATCCTCTGCACCTCTGCCTGGACCAAAACCCAGGCACAAGCCATCGGCTCCGCCTCCTGATCAGGCCCCTCCCTTGAAAATCGCCTTCTTCACCGAAACCTTCCTGCCCAAGGTCGACGGTATCGTCACCCGCCTCACCAAAACGGTGAAGCATCTGGTGGACGCCGGCGATGAGGTGATGGTGTTCTGTCCGGAAGGCTGTCCGGAGGAGTACATGGGCGCCCGCCTGATCGGTGTGCCAGCGATGCCTCTGCCGCTCTACCCGGAGCTGAAGCTGGCTCTGCCGCGGCCAGCTGTCTCCGAAGCGATCGACAGCTTTGCGCCAGACCTGATTCATGTTGTCAACCCAGCGGTGCTGGGACTCGGAGGCATCTGGCTCGCCAAGACCAAATCCATCCCGCTGGTTGCCAGCTATCACACCCACCTGCCCAAGTACCTCGAGCACTACGGCATGGGCATGCTCGAGCCATTGCTCTGGGAACTGCTGAAAGCCGCCCATAACCAGGCCCTTCTGAATCTGTGCACCTCCACGGCCATGGTTCAGGAGCTGAGTGACAAGGGCATCCAGCACACGGATCTCTGGCAGCGAGGGGTGGACACCGAGCTTTTCAGCCCTGAGCTGCGCAGCAATGCAATGCGTCAACGCTTGATGGGCGATCAAGACGACCGCGGCGCACTACTGCTCTACGTGGGCCGGCTCTCGGCAGAGAAACAGATCGAGCGGATCAAACCTGTGCTCGAAGCTCTGCCCGATGCTCGTCTGGCGCTGGTCGGCGACGGACCCCACCGCCAGCAGCTGGAAAAACATTTCGAAGGCACGGCCACCACATTTGTGGGTTACCTAGCCGGTGAAGAGCTGGCAAGCGCCTATGCGAGCGGTGATGCTTTCCTCTTCCCCTCCAGCACGGAAACCCTCGGACTGGTGTTGCTGGAAGCCATGGCGGCCGGTTGCCCTGTGGTTGGAGCCAACCGCGGCGGCATTCCCGACATCATCACCGACGGCGTGAATGGCTGTCTGTATGAACCTGACGGCAACGACGGAGGTGCTGCCAGCCTGATCACAGCCACGCGTCGCCTGCTCGGCAATGACATCGAACGCCAGTCCCTGCGCAGAGCCGCCAGAGAAGAAGCAGAACGCTGGGGCTGGGCAGGCGCAACTGAACAACTGCGCGGCTACTACCGCAACGTTCTCCAGAAGCAGCAACTGAGCGCTGCCGCCTGAATCATTGCTTGCCGCGCGTGCGGTTCCAGACCTCCATCACCTTTTTGGCCATCGGCAGTGCATGCACTGATCCTCCGCCAGGTGTGTTCTGGGCAAAGGCCACGATCACGATTTTTCCCTCCGGATAGGGGGCATAGGTGGCGAACCAGGCATGGTCCGGTCCACCTGTGCTGTCTTCTGCAGTACCCGTCTTGCCTCCGGCCGGTGGAATCCCAGGACCGTTCAATCCGTAACCGGTGCCATCAGACACCACCTTGCGCAGACCCTCGCGAATCTTGTTGAGCGTGGATGGTTTGATGTCGACCTTTGTGCGCCGGGCAGGGTCAGTCCAGTCCAGCCCCTGATCAGCCAGATGGGGGGTCACCAGCCAGCCACCATTGGCGAACACCGAATAGGCCCTGGCCAACTGCAGGGGCGTGATCTGCACCACCGACTGCCCAATGGAGGCACTGGCCATGTCTTCCGGAATCCAGGGGGTCGTCCCTGGGTCAGCCCAGCCACGACCGGCCGCCGCCCAGTCTTCATCACCCACGAGGCCCACACTTTCCTCCCAACCGATCTCGATGCCGGTCTTCTGTTGGAAACCCAGGGCATCCGCCGCTTTTTTCAGTGCAAGGGATCCTGAGCCGACACCCACTTGGTAGAAAAAGGTGTTGCTGGAAAAACGCAACGCATCGGCATAGCCGATGCGGCCGAATCCGGCACCGTTGTGATCAGGGAAGCAATGACCTCCGTAAGTGATGCAGGCGGTGGTGTTAAGTTGCGTATCAGCAGGGAATTTGCCGGACTCCATGCCGGCCATCGCCGTCACGGCCTTCCAGGTGCTGCCGGGGTCATAGGCATTCATGGACCGACTGAGCAATGGCTTCTTCGGATTGGAAAACAGTGCGTCGTACTCCTTCTGGGTCGTGACGAGCTTGGAGAAGAAATTCGGGTCGAATGTGGGCTTGCTGGCAAGAGCAAGAAGGGCGCCATTGCTGGGATCCATCGCGACGATCGCACCACCGGGCTTGTCATCCAAAGCCTGCTCTGCTGCCTTCTGTAGATCCAGATCCAGCGTGAGCTTGAGGTCCTTGCCGGCAACCGAAGGCCGATCGCCGAGATGACGTTGCACCTCACCCATGGCATTCACCTCGAGCATCTGCCCACCCCAGGCGCCGCGAAGATGGGTTTCATAGGCAGCCTCCACGCCGATGCGCCCGATGCGATCTCGGATTTTGTATCCCTTTTCGGCGAGGGTCTTGTATTCCTGCTCCGTGATGGGCTGGGTGTAGCCCAGGGCATGGGCCGCCAGGGTTCCGTGGGGATAGAAGCGCAGGATGTCCACATCCACCTGGGCCCCCTTCAACCCCTGCGACTGCTCCCGGAAACGCAGAACCTGTTCCGGCTTCAGATCAGTAGCCAGATTGATGCGGTAACCGTCCCGTGCCAGTCCGCTGCCACGGCGCTGATCCAGCACGGCCGCATCAAGACTCAGCAAGCGGGCCAGACGATCGCGCAGGTCGGGCCAGCTGGCGTCGTCCACCAAGCGAGGCTCGACGTAAAGGGAATAGGTCAATTTGCTGGAGGCCAGCACCCGACCTTTGCGATCCAGCAGCCGTCCTCGTGTCGGTGAACGAGGGACAAGGCGAATGCGATTCTCATCAGCCAGTTCGCGGTAGCGGGAGCCTTCCAGCACCTGGAGCCAAACCAGGCGGGAAACCATCGCCCCACTCACCAGCAGCACGAGCCCCAGAAGCACCAATGGCTGCTGGCGCAAACCGCTCTGACGCTGACCATCCCGTTGCGAGACACCCGAACCCGCCATCCCAGTCAACTCACCTTGTCCATCAGCGCATCCAACCGCTGCAGACGCCCATCAATCCGTGCCAGGACGTCGTGCAACTGCGACGCGTCAATGTGATTCGACTCCAGACTGTCTTGCGGCGCTTCAGGCTCATCCACCTCCACCTGGACTGACATCACAGGATTTCCCAGCCCAGGGCTGATCAGATCCAAGCGTTCGCGAACTTCGCGTGCCGCGGCTTCACCCTGCTCACGCAGATCGCCAAGTGGATCATCCCCTCTGGCAACAGACTCCACGGCCTTGGCAGGACCATCGGTGCGGACGCGATCGACAAACGCCAGACCCATCGGCAGAACCTCCTGCATCAACGCCAGGCGAAGTGAATCGAGTGGTTGGCTGTCGGCCATAGAGGCGGGCCTGATGATTCAACGAAGTCCAGTCTGCTCCGAAGGGAGAACAAGTGTCGGACAGGCTGAACGAGAGGATCCCAATGACCAGCCGATCACACCGGACAGCACAACAAGCGCCACGATCGGGACCAAAGCATGATGCGTGGTCTCGAGGGCAATCCACTCAGACCAGCCACGCCAGAAACGATCACGGGCAAACCGACGCCTCTCCCGGGTTTGAAGTCGAACCCGCCTTCGGTACGACTTCTCCACCCAGCGTTCGAAGGAGCGCTTTTTGGTGATCGCCATCTTGCGCTCGACCTCAAGCAGCTGGCCTGAAGTGAGTTCAGGGTGAAACGTCCCGATCAGTTCCAGACTTTTGAGGAACATCTCCACAGCGCCATCCTTGATCTCCTGATCAGTGGGATCGAGCAGAGCCCACTCCAGCTCCGGATAAAAACGACCGCGGTTCTGCTGAATCTGATCCTCATTCAGCTGTCCAGGCTCTCGCAGCCAGCGATCCGTGTTGCTGTCGAAGCGTCGCCAGTAGAGAAACGGATTGATGTAGATGGTCTTGCCAGCAAGCTGGATGCTGTCCTGCTGGAGACGTCGCTGCAGTTGCTGGTCCTGCTGTTGGGCAGCGGTCACATCCTTGAAGCCGGGGGCCAAGGTTATCGGTGCTGGCAGCGGCCTACCAGCCCCCTGAAGGCACTCATTGACACTCTCATCCCCGCCCGACATTGAACGGCATCAAAAAGCGTTGGTTCCTTGCGAAGAACCAACGCAAAACGGGATCAGATCAACGATCGATCTGAATCAGAATTGAGCCAATGCTCTCCACTGTGTGGGAAGAAGTTTGGCCACCAGTTCAAACTGACCATTTCCCAGCGGCTTCACCACATAGGACACACCCATTGGGTCGGGATAAATGCCATCGGGCGGCATCACTCCCATGGTGACTCCCTGGAAAGGATCATCATGACCAACGAGGAATGTATTGGTACCTGAAGCCGGCATTGCCGACAGAAGTGGAGACACTCTGTTGGCATATTCCTTGTAATCCTGAGGCGTGCAATCAACACAAGGCAGGAAATTCAGATTTGAATTTTTTGTGTATTTACCAAATGCCAGTTGTGCAGTGTTGTAGGCACGGCAATAGTCGCTGGAAATCACATCACCAACAGGAATTCTTGCGGCCTTAATGCCTTTACCAATCTGCACTGCCTCTTTTTTGCCATCCGGACTCAATCGACGCTGCGTGCTGCATTCAGCGAGATTCAGATTTGGACTGACCTGATCGCCCCAATCCTTGTTGGTTCTTGCATGACGCAAATAGATCACATAGCCGCCTCGGCGAAGATCATTGGCAAGCTGCTTTGCGCCAACACGATTAATGAAATCGGTGTTTTGCTGGTCTCCAGAGATCGTCGCTGCGTTGATTTCGTAATCCTCAACAGCCGCTTTTGCCGAATGCGTATCCGTCGCGATTGACGTTGCCAGAAGACCTCCTGCAACCACAGCAGCAGAAACGGAAACACAGCGAATGTTCTTTAAGTAATTCATTGCAACAAGCAATATCATCTTGAACGTAGACATCAAGCCGCAACAGGACAAGTAAAAAAACTTACATCAACGACTGCAAAATCAGAATGGGTCAACAAGCCTCTATCAATACGAACTTGACACATTTGGCACGGATTTAGCTTACAAATGCTGGCGTCGCCCAAACAAGATTCACCCTATTTCAAAAGACCACAGTCGCAAAAGTGTCTATCTCATGATGAATAAAGTAAAAATGCAGAGATCACTCCAGACCCAGCAACTGCAAGAGGCAGGCATTCAGTCAGCGATTCTCTGGAATCGATGCACTATTCCCACTCAATCGTGCCGGGGGGCTTGCTGGTGATGTCCAGAACCACACGGTTCACACCTTTCACTTCATTGACAATGCGATTGGAAATGGTCTCCATCAGGTCATAAGGCAAGCGCGACCAGTCAGCGGTCATGCCGTCCTCACTGGACACGCATCGGAGCACAATCGGCCAGGCATAGGTGCGCTTGTCACCCATGACTCCCACCGATCGCACAGGCAACAACACAGCGAAGGCCTGCCAGATGTCGTGATACAGGCCGGCCTCCTTCACTTCCTCACGCACGATCAGGTCAGCATCACGCAAACAGTCGAGCTTCTCCGCTGTGACTTCACCAAGAATGCGAATGGCCAGACCCGGACCAGGGAAGGGGTGACGACGCACGATCTCCTCAGGAAGGCCTAGCGAGCGACCGACCTTGCGCACTTCGTCTTTGAACAGCTTGCGCAGCGGTTCCACCAACTTGAACTGAAGATCCTTGGGCAGACCACCCACGTTGTGGTGGCTCTTGATTTTCACGGCCACACGCTCACCGGTCTTGGGATCCACATTGGTTCCGGCACTCTCGATCACATCGGGATACAGCGTGCCCTGAGCCAGGTAATCAAAAGGACCGAGACGACGACTCTCCTCTTCAAACACACGAATGAATTCGGTGCCGATGATCTTGCGCTTCTGCTCAGGATCCGTGACGTCCTTGAGCTTGGTCAGGAATCGTTGCCGGGCCTTGATGTACTCAACGTGAATGTTGAACTTGCGATCGAAGAAGTCCATCAGGAATTCAGGCTCACCCTTCCGCATGAAGCCCTGGTCAATGAACATGCAGGTGAGTTGATCACCAATGGCCTTCTTGAGCAAAAAGGCCAGGGTTGAGGAATCCACGCCACCTGAGAGAGCGAGCAGCACCCTCTTCTCGCCCACCTGATTGCGAATCTGCTTGACAGCTTCCTCAATGAACGTTGCTGTCGTCCAGTCAGGCTCGCAGCCGCAGATGTGATAAACAAAATTTCGGATCATCGCCATGCCGCAGGTGGAATGCACCACCTCGGGATGAAACTGCACCCCATACAACTGACGCTGGTGGTGAGCGACGGCCGCCTCGGGAGTATTGGCCGTATGGGCAAGACGCACGAAGCCCTCCGGCAGTGCTTCCACCGAATCCCCATGACTCATCCACATCGTGGAGCCGTGATCCACATTGGTGAGCAAGTCCGTGGGATCGTCCACCTCGAGCGGTGCTTTGCCGTACTCCGCCTTACCGGTGGCTGCCACCACACGTCCGCCCAACTGCTGCACCATCAGCTGCATGCCGTAACAGACGCCGAGCACCGGAATCCCCATCGACCAGATCTGTGGATCACAGAGAGGAGCACCTTCGGCATACACAGAACTCGGGCCGCCGCTGAGGATGATCCCCTTAGGCGCGAGTTGACGCAGCTCTTCAACGGATGTGCTGTAGCCCAGCACCACAGAAAAAACCTCGGTCTCTCGGACCCGGCGAGCAATCAGTTCGGAGTACTGGGAGCCGAAATCAAGAATGACGATGGCCGGCTGACGCTGACCTTCAATCGGAACCTGGGACATCTCGCACGTAAGCCGTGGAACGGTAGGCCGCGGAAATCGGCCGCCAATGAATCAGCGTAGAGAAGGGCCTTGACCTGAATCAGCAGCCACAGGATGGAGTTGAACGCCGCAATGCCGAAGCATCAGTCGTCCTTCAGGCCCAGCCCAAAGCAACTGACGCTCGCGGTTGAACAATGCTGCCCCGACTCGCATGCCAGTACAGCCATAGCGCTTCAGATAAGCCTCACTCCGCCCTTCAACAGCCTCAGCCACGGCCATCCAGAGACCCATGGCCTGCTCGAGATCATGGGCTTGCAGCCAACCCCAGGCCTGTTCGATCGAGGCGCTTTGCAGCAGGGCGCGAATGGATTCCAGACTGAGACCCTGCTGCACGGCCAGAGCAGCCAACACCTCCAGGCGTGCATCAGCGAGGTGGTGGTGGGTATGAAAGATCCCTCCCGCCAATTTGATCAGTTTTCCGTGATATCCGAGCACGAGCAGCTCCCGCACTCCGGATTCAGCAGCAGCCACCAACAAGGGCCCGATCCAGTTGCCTGACTTCAAAAGTGGCTGCTGATCGGACAGTCCCAGCTGCTGCGCCAGATCCAAACCGTTTTCACCAATGACAAGCGTCAACCGACCTGCGAAACCGTTCTGATCCGTGAGCTGACGCAACCGCTCACGAGCCAACTGCAGCTGATCAGGGGAAGCACTGGTCTGCACCTCCGCCTGCGTGCCAATCAACGCGAGACCCTCAACCACTCCGAACGCCGAATTGCTGGTACGCAATGCCAACTCCCTTCCGCGGGGCAACACCACCTCAACCTCCAGACCGCCCACAACCGGCAACAGATCGCTGAGATTGAGCTCAAGCAACTCCCGGGCGAAACCTGAGATACACAGTGAACCGTCTTGCTCTAGCCGACCAACGCCCTCGCCAGCGTGGATCTGCAATCCCTCCCTGGAGGAACTTCGGTTCACAAGCACCCAGATCTCCAGGCCGCGGGTGAGATCCAATCCATCACCGGGATCGCAGATGCTGATCGCCAGTGCCTTCTGACCGCCATCCAGCAGTGACGCCGCATGCAGCTCCACACGACGCAGCCCCTGTTCAGCAGGAATCCTGAGGTCAATGCTCGAAGGCGCTGCGGATCCACCCAGAACAAGCGCCGCAGCGCGCGCCGCAGCCGCCACCCAAACAGGCAGGGTCAGCCCGGAGCCTCCATCGGCAGATGTTGTGGCGATGGGGAACCCCGCAGATCGTTTTTTAGGATGAACGATTGGCACCCATCGAGCCCGTGCAGGACAAGCTCACCCTGATGATCCCGGGACCCACCCCGGTGCCCGAAACAGTGCTCAAGGCCATGGGCCGCCACCCGATTGGCCATCGCAGCGGCGAGTTCCAGGCCGTGGTGGAACGCACCAATGCACAGCTGCGCTGGCTGCATCAAACCAGCAGCGATGTGCTCGTCATCACCGGTAGCGGCACTGCCGCCATGGAGGCGGGCATCATCAACACACTCAGCCGCGGAGACAAGGTTCTCTGTGGTGACAATGGCAAGTTCGGCGAACGCTGGGTGAAAGTGGCACAGGCCTACGGCCTGGATGTGGAAGTGATCAAAGCCGAGTGGGGTCAACCGCTCAATCCGGACACATTTCGCAGCGCACTGGAAGCTGACACGGCCAAATCAATCAAGGCAGTGATCCTCACCCACTCCGAAACCTCCACCGGAGTGATCAATGACCTGGAAACCATCAGCGGCCATGTCAAAACCCATGGCACGGCTCTGACCATTGCGGACTGCGTCACAAGCCTTGGAGCTGCCGACGTGCCGATGGATGCCTGGGGCCTGGATGTCGTCGCCTCCGGCTCCCAAAAGGGCTACATGATGCCCCCCGGCCTGAGCTTCGTTGCCATGAGCGATCGAGCCTGGAAGGCCTACGAACACTCCGATCTCCCGAAGTTCTACCTGGACCTTGGCCCTTATCGGAAAACAGCCGCCAAGAACAGCAACCCCTTCACCCCGGCAGTGAATCTCTACTTCGCACTGGAAGCAGCGCTGGAGATGATGCAAATCGAAGGCTTGGAGGCCATTTTTGTTCGCCATTCCAGGCATCGGGCAGCCTCCCATGCAGCCATGAAGGCGATTGGTTTGCCTCTGTTTGCCGCGGAAGGGTATGGCAGTCCTGCGATCACCGCTGTGGCACCCGATGGCGTTGATGCCGAACAACTACGCAAGGCTGTCAAAGACCGCTACGACATCCTGCTCGCCGGCGGTCAGGATCATCTCAAGGGCAAAGTCTTCCGGATCGGACACCTTGGATTTGTTTGCGACAGAGACGTGCTGACGGCAGTGGCAGCAATCGAATCAGTTCTGCAATCACTCGGCCTCCACAAGGGCACGATGGGCACTGGATTGAGTGCAGCTTCAGAAATTTTGAGTCAGTGAAAAGCGAATATTACTGTCAAGAAGTTTCCAGCATGAGCTAGAATATTCGGATGCGGGTGTAATTCAGCGGTAGAATGTCAGCTTCCCAAGCTGAACGTCGCCGGTTCAAATCCGGTCACCCGCTTTCATTCATTGATCAATAATAATCTTTTTAACTTCGATTGCCCCAGCTGGATGTTGAAGCCCTGGGCTTAATCAGTTGTACAACCTGTGGGCCGACGCTTCCAGCTCTGCGTTCATGGTTGAGAGCCTTCAAGATCAATTGGGCGGATCCAGCAGTATTTCCTTCGCTTGCCTGAGCGCGCGCCTGATCAAACCACTGACGTGCACGAGTTAGCAGCTGCTCTCGGTCAGGCTCTACGGATTGAAGAGGTACAGCAGATTTCAACAACGCCGTCAAAGCGACAATGGAATAATTGCACAAATAATATCAAACGATCGCGGAAAATATCAATTCACAAAAACGCGAGGATGCCGAATATATGAACTCAGGCTTTTCACATCTCAATCCCGTTTCATTGCGATGCGAGCAATCACAACTCAAGTGCCTGGTTCTTCGATATTGCCGCCCAGGTCTGCGATCTGAGCACGCAACTGATCAGATCTTGATTGATCACCTCGGGTAATGGCTACGGCTAGGGCAAATTCAAGCTTTTCAAGCTGATGACCGCCCTCAAAGAAACCGCTGCAGCTCGAAGATGACAATCCGGGTGAACCTGGAGCGTGAGTACAACGGCTGATACCGGTCTTGCGAGGACCGGAGGTTGAGAAAGTGGTGGGTGCCATGGTCAGCTTTCTTTTCATTTTGCCACCTGTGACCAGCTTTATGCAGCTTCAGCCTCGTATTCAGACTCACTCGCCGAAGGCTGAGACAACACTGCTGCCGAGTCGGAAACCGCAGCCGAACTCAGCTCAGTGCTGTTGAGCAACTCCTGGCAATCGAGCAGAAGTTGGTCCACATCATCGAGGCGCTGCCGTTCTTCAGCAGGCATGGTTTCCGCCTCGCTGCGCTGCTGACGCACCTGCAGCTCCAGACTCTCCAGCCGCTGTTCAAGCTTCACCAAACGCTGCGACAAAGCGTTGAGCATCTGGGCGACATCTTCCGCCGTACGAGTGATGCGGAAGGACACGGACTGAGTCATCCGAAGACAGGCGAGTGCTGGCCTGATGACAACACATGAGTGGCCAACTCTCAAGAGCAGTGCAACAGGGCCATCCCGCTCTGGCTTCAAACTGAGAGATCTGCTGCCTGCGGGTGCCATGCCTTCTCTGATGACCCTGCTGGTGTATGCCCTGGCCGGAACTGGTATGGGACTGCTCGCCATGAAAACTGGGATTCCTGCAGCACCGCTTGCGGGCGCACTGATCGGTGCGGCAATCGTGAGCATGAGCGGACGTCTTGAGATGGCCGAATGGCCGGCGGGTACACGCACCGCTCTTCAGATCGGAATCGGGACTGTGATCGGCACCGGACTGACACGAACATCTCTTGAGCAGCTGCAGCATCTCTGGAAGCCTGCGGTGCTGATCACTCTCACGTTGGTGATGACAGGCCTGGTGATTGGTCTCTGGACCAGTCGTCTGCTTGGGGTTGATCCACTCATCACCCTGCTGGGAGCAGCGCCTGGTGGAATCAGCGGCATGAGCCTGGTCGGCGAGGATTACGGCGTTGGCGCTGCTGTTGCGGCGCTGCATGCCGTGCGACTGATCACCGTGCTTCTGGTCCTGCCACTGGTGGTGAAACTGCTCACCCCTCTCGGACTGGGAAATTCCTGATTCCCCTCTGGACAGCCAAACACGAGCCGATACGTTGACGCAGACCGCCTTCTCTGTCCATCAATGGCCAGCCTCCGCACCCGCCTTGCCGTCCTGCTGCCTCTGGCGGGCATGCTGCTCGCAGCTGCACCTGTTGAGGCAGCCAGCACCGACTCCAAAAAAGGCGCTCAGGTTTATTGCTACATGCGCAGCAACGGCAATGATCACGCAGTGAGCTTCGAAGCCTCCTATGCCTTGATCAAGCGGCAAAGCAGTGGGGTGTTCAAGACATCTCCGGAGCATGCGGCCGTGATGATCACCGAAACCGTGGTGGAGGAACCCGGTAGCTACCCGGATTGCGGTCGGTATCTTGGCGATCTGTTTGGAGGCAAAAGCTCCAAGAAGTCCTCAAGCACAACCAGTGAGAGCACAATCACCAGCAGTGGTTCTACCAGTGAAGCTTCAACGGACTGGGATGCTGATGATCGATACAGCTACTGAAACCCTTGTCATTGCGTAGGCCTGCGAAAGCCGATTGGCGGTCCAGATGGCCGCAGTCGGCTCTCCTGATCGGTGTTCTGCTGCTCACGATTCAGGCCTGCAAGAACGCCGAAAGCCCTCAAGCTGCATCACCAGATCCCCAGCTGAAAGCTTCCAGTTGCCTTGAAAACATCAACCTGGAGAGGCTGGACCAGGCTCTGGAGTATTGCGATGCGGTTGTGGCGAGTCACCCTGACAATCCAGTGCCGCTGACCGACAGGTCACTGATCCAGACACTGATGGGGCGTGACGACGAGGCCTGCGCTGATGTGATCCAGGCCATCTCCATGCTCAACGGCCGGAACCAATCCAGAGATCCTCTGCTCCAGCATGAGCTGGAGGTCCGTCAGCAATCCTGCAAACAACGGGCCACCATGGCCGGCAACGGCTGACGCTCCACGCTGATGCGACGCGGGCCCAGCAGCAACTCAATCTTGTCTGCTTTGCTCGCCACCAGGCCATCCACCAGTTGATCGGCCAAACCAAGCTGAAGCCAATGGCTGGTCAGCCCACCGTCCATGCCGATGCGGTGGCAGCGATCCTCAGCCTGGTCAACATCGCCCGGAGTCCAAGGCCGCTCCAGAAGCACAACCTGACGTGCCCGATGCAGTGTGAATCCCAACCCTCCGCAGCCATAGGTCGCCAAAAGCAGGTCGGTTCCACCAGCCTGAAAATGATCGACCGCAGCCTGTCGCTGTTCCGGTTTTTGCCGTCCGGTTAACAGTTCACCACCCAACCGCTCCTGCAGGAGCTGCAGCGGTGACACGAAGGAGCTGAACAGAACGATCGCCTGACCATCAGCACGCAACTGCTCCACAAGCGCCTGAGCAGCAGGAAGCTTGAATTCGGCCGCAATCATGCGCAGGGAGGTGAGCACGGCCAGTGATTCAGCATCCGAACGCACTTCACCGAGCTGCACACGTCGGCGATAGTCCTCCACCACAAGACGCAGGCGGTGATCGAATCCGAGTGCCTGATCGGCAGCCAGTGCAATGCCATGGCAGCGGCGCTGCTTGGCGGGCAGACCCAGCACCTGCTGCTTGCGTCGATGCAGAACCAAGGGTCGGGTGAGGCGCCGCAGTTCCTCCAGACGACTTGCACCATCGGCACGCCAGCATCGCCGACCACCCTGTTCAGTCCAGTGTCCTTGGCAAAAGATCTCCTCAAAGGAACGCTGATCGCGAGCCAGTGGATGATCCATGGCCGCCAGCAGCGGAAAGAACTGAATCGGTCGACCATTGCGGATGGGTGTGCCCGTGAGCATCCACACCGCCCGCAGGCGCGGATGGCGGGCCAGGCGCAACAGGGCCTGGGTCCGCTGAGCCTGAAGCGACTGGGCGTAATGCGCTTCATCAACCACCAGAAGTGTCCCGGCTTCAGGAAGGTCGGCCGGCAACCGGGCCCAGCTGTGCAGGGTGCAGTCGAGATCGAGCGACTTCACTTCCCGCTGCCAGTGCGGGTGAAGTCCCACGGGAGCAATCACCATCAAGCGCAGAGGCACGGCACGCATCAGTGCGCGAGCCGCCAGCAGCGACGTCAGCGTCTTTCCCAGACCCATCTCATCAGCAAGCAAGGCTCCGCGGCGTGCCAGCAGCCATCGAGCACCCGACCGTTGATGAGGCAGCGGTACACGGCCATCAGCTAAAGGCTGATCCAGGTCGGCACTGGCCATCAGCTCGCGGTGACGAGGAAGGGGTGGCAGTGGATGACGGTGCCAGTCCAGCCAACGCACCAGTTCGTCGTCAACCTGAAAACGTGAACCCAAACGGTCGAGCAGACACTCAGCTGCGGCCAGTGGAAATTCCCAGCCATGCTGCGAGCCTTTCCAGAGTCCGCGAGGCCTGATCCGGCCCATCTGCGCATGGGTGACGGCATCAAAGGGGTAGGTGACCCTCACCAGTCCTGAAGGGGTCAGCCCCAGGCTGCAGCAGGACGTTGATGATGCCGTAGCGACAATTCAGCAAATGCAATTGTATTGCTTCTTGTGATCACCACAAGAGGCTTGAGGCTCAAAGATCACACTTCAAAAAGTGCCAAAAATGCAGCCAAGAACACATTGACGAACCCAGAGAAAGCGCCAGAATTCTTTCAACCGAATCATTCGGATGCATAACAGGGACGCGGTTTTCCTTGAAGATCTATGCCCCAAACTGCGAGTCCGAAGATGGCGTCAATCGCTACATACTTACACCGGCAAGAGCTGTATTTACTGCGGAAAACAATCTGAATCCATCGACCATATTCTTCCAAGAGCCAAGGGTGGTTTAAGCATTACTGAAAACTGCGTTCCAGCCTGCCTCTCTTGCAATGGGCATAAATCTGATTCCGATGTTTTTCATTGGTATCGACGTCAGCGCTTCTACGATCCGCGACGAGCCATGGCGATTCGTGCCTGGATGGATGGCGATTTGCGTCTTGCCCTGAGACTTCTGCAGTGGGCTCAACCTGAGCTGAATCAAATCACCAATGCATCAATGGCACCTGATGCATCACTCAACACTCAGAGGCGTCAGGACTGGGGCCTCGAGGCTGCCTGAATCGACTCGAGCGGATGCCTGAATCACCAGACTCTGCAAGCCTCAGCTGAATGATGCTGCTGACAGATTGAGGCCTGCTGTTCAGGCTGCTCGGGTGCCAGCACAAAGGCCGCACTCACCAACACGGAGGCGAAGACGGTTGCCGCCAAGCGACGCAGAGCAGTGCTCTCGCCAGTTGGCATGGCCATGCTGCGATTGCCGGCACTTCGAGGCAGCATGGAGACCTGAGACGACATCAGGGGAAGACAGGAACTGGTCACGGCCGCATTGTCACTAATACGTTTGTACTCATGACCGAATCACTTGTCAACCGTTGCCGATCACTGCCCGCTGGTTCCACGTTGTGCATCCTTGGAGCCGGCTTCAGTGGACGTCGGCTGGCTGCACTGGCCGAAGCCCTGAACATCAGAGTGCTCACGACCCGCAGAAACCCCGATCCCGAGAGCAGAGATCTACGGTTTGACACGGCCCAAAACGTGCTGCCAACGGACGCCGAGCTGGATGGTGTGACCCATCTGCTGAGCACCATCCCCCCAGGACAGGATCAGAGCGACCCTGTGTTGCAGACACTGGGGCCTCAGCTCAGGCAACTGCCCCTTCGCTGGGCTGGCTATCTGTCCACCACAGGCGTCTACGGCGACACAGAAGGGGCCTGGGTGAGCGAGGCGGATGCACCGCAACCGGGTCAGGATCGCAGTCGCAGGCGTCTGAGCTGTGAACAGGAGTGGCTGAACAGCGGTCTGCCGGTGCAGATTCTGCGGTTACCGGGGATCTACGGACCGGGTCGCTCACCCCTTGGGGCGGTGAAGGCCGGCACCCTGAAACCTGTCCACAAACCGGGCCAGGTGTTCTGCCGGGTGCACGTCGATGACATCGCCGCGGCCTGCCTGCACTTGATGCACTGCTCTGCCGCAGGACAGCACCCTCCCGTTGTGAACCTCTGTGATCATGAGCCCGCTCCAAGTCATGTGATGCAGCGCCATGCCGCAGACCTTTTGAACTGCGACCTGCCGGAGACTCGCAATTACACGGATGCTGAAGCTGACATGAGCGCCATGGCCCGAAGCTTCTGGGCTGAAAACCGCAGAGTGAGCAACGATCTTCTCTGCAAGACACTTGGCTACAACATGGTTTATCCCAACTTCCGCAGCGGGCTTGCCCACTGCCTGGAAGCGGAAAGACTCATGGGGAATCCGAGTCGGAGCGCTTCGGACTGAGCAGAGGAACCTGATCCAGCTTCAAGGGCTGATCAGGATCGATGAAGGTCAGACCTGCATCATGCAGAAATCGACTCCACTGAACTTCCAGCCATCCCTCCCGAAGCGCCGTTCCCAGGCCGTAGAGCAACAGGCCGATCACCAGCCAACGCAGCATGACCTCATCCATCGAATGCCATGACGCTAAGCAGCGCCTTGTGATCGCACTCGGTGATCCTGCTGGGATCGGCATGGAAGTCACGCTGAAAGCCCTGGCTGATCCCAGGCGGCCAGCGGACATGCCGATCCCTCTGCTGGTCGGCTGCAGGGCCAGCCTGCAGAAGACCGCTGACCAGCTCAGACTGTGCTCGCAGGATCCCATTGCAGATCCAGATGCATTGAGCATTGAAGATTTACCCGTACCCGGAGGGCCTCTCGAGCCTGGCGACGCAGGAGCAACAAGTGGAGAAGCCGGTTTCCGATGGCTGAGCAGAGCTGTGGAGCTGGTCAAACAGCAACAAGCACGGGCACTGGTGACCGCACCGATCGCGAAACATGCCTGGCATCAAGCCGGACATCGCTATCCCGGTCAGACCGAACGTCTGGCGGAACTGGATGGATGTAACAGTGCCTCCATGCTGTTCACGGCTGTCTCTCCGGCAACCGGATGGAGGCTGAACACTTTGCTGGCCACCACACACATCCCACTCGGACAGGTTTCAGAGGTTCTCACAGCGGATCTGGTTGAACGCAAGCTCGATGAACTGGCAGGGTTCTGCCTGCGCTTCAATCACGCTCCTCAATTGCTTGTGGCCGGCCTCAACCCGCATGCCGGAGAGCAGGGACAACTGGGAGGTGAAGAGCAGCAGTGGCTGAACCCGCTACTAAAGCGCTGGGCGAACGAGCATCCTGACGTGCAACTGAGAGGCCCCCTCCCTCCAGACACCTGCTGGTTGAGTGCTGCTGAAGCCTGGAGCAACAGTGCCGGTCAGGTCGGACCTGATGGAATCCTGGCTTTGTATCACGATCAGGGCCTGATTCCGGTGAAGTTGCTGGCCTTCGATCAGGCCGTGAACACAACCCTGGGTTTGTCTTTTCTGCGAACCTCCCCCGACCACGGCACCGGATTCGACATCGCCGGTCAAGGCGTGGCAAGAGGAACAAGCATGCTCGCCGCCATTCAGGCGGCCTGGGAACTCAGCCGGGCTTGACGCGCATCAGCACCTGACCGAATTCCACAGGGGTGCCGTTATCCACAAGGATTTCAACCACTTCGCCCGCGACCTCCGCCTCGAGCTCGTTCATGAGCTTCATGGCTTCAAGAATGCAGATTGTCTGACCGGCATTGATCCGATTGCCGATCTCCACGAAGGGGGCTTCACCTGGGGCAGGAGCGGTGTAGAAGGTGCCGACCATGGGTGCCGTGACATCGACCAGATCAGAACGGGAACCCGCCGCCGCAGGTGGAGCCGCTGGAGCCGATTCCCCCTGAGCAGGAACATCAACAACTTGGACCGGTGCTGAAGCCTGAGCTACAGGGACCACAGGGGGAGCCACGGCTGTCACCGGCAGGTTGCGACGGACTTCCAGGCGGAAGTCGTCGCCTTCAAGGCGGAACTCCTGGATATCGCTCTCACAGAGGGCGTCCAAAAGCTTGTGCAGTTGATCGTGATCGAGTTGCATCGTCAGCTGCTCTCCCGACCCAGATAGGAATCATTGCGCGTGTCCACCTTGATCTTCTCGCCAATCGAGAGGAACAAAGGAACCATCACCTGAGCACCAGTTTCAAGGATCGCAGGCTTGGTTCCACCGGTGGCGGTGTCGCCTTTCACTCCAGGATCGGTCTGGGATATCTCCAGAACAACGGAGTTCGGTAATTCCACTTCAAGGGGCTTCTCGTTCCACGAGACCACACTCACTTCCATCCCCTCCTTGAGGTACTTGCGGCTGTCACCGATCTGCTGAGCAGTGAGGCGAGTTTCCTCATAGCTCGACATGTCCATGAAGACATAGTCCTCACCTTCCATATAGGTGTGCTGGAGAGTGGCTTTCTCCAGCATCGCCTGAGGAACCATCTCTCCGGCACGGAAGGTTTTGTCAACAACGCTTCCGGTCTGAACGGCCTTGAGCTTGGTGCGAACGAAGGCCGAGCCTTTGCCAGGCTTCACGTGCAGGAACTCGACCACGCGCCAAACGGCACCGTCGAGCTCAATCGTGGTGCCGGTGCGAAAGTCGTTGCTGGAGATCATTCCCGCCGAACGGTTCAGGGGATCATACGGCTGTGCCAAAGTCCTTTCAGCACCTGGGGTTCTCCTTGGCGATTCGGTTGGGATTTCAGCGGTTTAGAGCATGGCTGATCAGCCTGCTGATCATGGTTGGCCTGGCCTGGACACCGCCGGCCTGGGCAGGACTTCCTCAGGGAAATGCCGTACAGGATCCGACGGCGATCCTGCGTGATTCCCTGCCTATGAATCAGGAAGATCTTCGCGATCTTCAGCACCTGCTCGAATACACCAGTGATGATCTGCGTGCCAAGCGCTGGAGTGCTCTCGGACGTGGCCTCAAGCGCACTCAGTCCCTGCTGAGCAACAAGAGGGACGCGATCGTCACAGCAATTCCAAGCGACGATCAAGCGAAGGCCGACCAAATCCTTGATGCCGTGTCCGACAACCTCAACGTTCTGCAGGAACGCGTTGAAGACAAAGACAAAGCTGGGTTTATTCAGTCGCGCCGCCAGACCCTCAGCAAGATCGGTGACCTTGAATCACTGCTGATTGATGACCGGCTACCTGATATCCCAGCGGAATTCGACGACCTGCCGCGGCTGGCAGGCCGAGCCACCGTTGTGATCGAAACCACCGAAGGCGATCTCACCGCTGTGGTGGATGGTTACAACGCACCGCTGACTGCGGGTGCATTCATTGATCTCAGCCTGAAGGGCTTCTACGACGGACTGCCCTTCAACCGAGCAGAAGATTTCTACATCCTGCAAAGCGGCGATCCCAAAGGACCTGACATTGGTTATGTGGATCCAAAAACCAAGCAGGAACGTCACGTGCCCTTGGAAATCCGTGTGCCCGATGAACCGGAAACCCTCTACAACCAGACGTTCGAAGACGTCGGCATGTTCAAAGCCACTCCGGTGCTTCCCTTTGCGACCCTTGGAACGCTGGGTTGGGCACACTCCGATCAGGCGCTTGATGACGGCTCATCCCAGTTCTTTCTGTTTCTCTACGAGGCGGAGCTGACACCAGCAGGGCTGAATCTGGTTGACGGGCGCAATGCAGCCTTCGGCTATGTCGTTGATGGATTCGATGTGCTCGAGGAGCTGGGTGTCAACGACGAGATCAAACGGATCAAAGTCGTCCAAGGTGCCGATCGACTCCAGCAACACGCCTGAGCTCCGTGACGGTCACGCTGGCGGGGCTTGGTGAAGCGGAGCTGCTCAGGCGACTGGCTCGCTTTGCTCCACCTGGCCAGCTGGCTGATGACACCTGCACCCTGGCCGCCGACACCCGGCAGCTGCTGGTGAACACCGACGTGCTTGTGGATGACATTCACTTCAGTGACAGCACCACAAGCCCAGCGGATGTGGGCTGGCGGGCCGTGGCAACCAACCTGTCGGATCTGGCAGCCAGCGGCGCCGTTGCTGTGGATGGGATCACAGTGGCGCTGGTGGCACCGGGAAGCACTCCATGGAGCTGGGTTGAGGATCTCTACCGCGGGATTGGCGAAGCGCTCAACTGCTACGGAGGCATCCTGCTGGGAGGAGACTGCTCCGCAGGCAGACAAAGACTGATCTCGGTCACCGCACTCGGTCGACTCGGCCCTTTACGCCTTCATCGTGGTGATGCCTGTCCAGGCGACTGGCTCGTCACCAGCGGACCCCATGGTCTGAGCCGTTTAGGGCTAGCACTGCTTCAAAGTGACCCGACTCTGGATGGCACCAGTGCACTGACGGAAGCGCTTCATCACCAGGCCACCAGCCAACATCGCCGCCCCAGACCCAGACTGGATGCCTTGAACACGCTGCTTGAGACCAAACCTGAAGACCTGCCCTGGAGAGCGGCCGGCACAGACAGCAGTGACGGCCTCCTGGCGGCAGTGAGGGCTCTTTGCAACAGCAGTGAGTGCGGAGCTCAACTGACCCATGAGTGGCTTCCGCGAGCGGAAGGCTGGCCCGCTGGAGAACTCTGGGATCAATGGTGCCTGAACGGTGGCGAGGATTTTGAATTGGTGCTGAGTCTCCCGGCCAACTGGGCCCAACGCTGGCTTGAACATCAACCTCACAGCCGGCGCATCGGCTGCATCACTGCCGAGAGCAATCAGATCGTATGGAGTGAGACCAAAGGTCCTGTAACCGCTGCAGAGTTTGATCACTTCGGCTCTGCGTTGAATGGTGCATGACCAAAAAAAATCCCTCCCGCCGGGAGGGATTAACAATCAGATCAAATCCTGATCATTTCCAGTTCCTGGCCACCACCTCGGCGAGGTCCACAACTCTTTGGCTGTAGCCCCACTCGTTGTCGTACCAAGCAACGATCTTGAAGAAGTTGTCACCCATGGCAAGGGTCAGATCCGCGTCAAAGATGGTCGACTGATTCGTACCGGCGTAGTCGCTGGACACCAAGGGCAGATCGCCGTACTTGATGATCTTGCTCATCGGGCCATCAGCAGCTGCCTTGAGGATCGACTTGATCTCATCGACGGAGGAAGCGCGGTTGGACTCGAACACCAGGTCAACGGCTGAGACGTTCGGAGTGGGCACGCGCATGGCGATACCAGTGAACTTGCCCTTCACAGCGGGATAGACCAGAGCCACGGCCTGAGCTGCACCGGTGGAGGTGGGAACCATGTTCACAGCTGCGGCGCGAGCACGACGCAGATCGCGATGGTTGTTATCGAGAATCCGCTGGTCGCCTGTGTAGCTGTGAATGGTGGTCATCAGGCCACGGTTGATGCCGATCGACTGATCGATCACCTTCACCAGCGGGGCAAGACAGTTGGTGGTGCAGCTGGCGTTGCTGAGGATGTCGAAATCTTCATGACGGTATTGATCCTCATTCACACCGACCACAAATGTGCCGACCTTGGGGCCTTTACCAGGAGCGGTGAGAATCACCTTCTTGGCACCGGCCTGAATGTGCATGCTGGCCTTCTCGTCGGTGTTGAAGACACCGGTCGATTCAAGAACCAGATCCACACCCCAATCCTTCCAGGGGCAATTGAGGGGATTGCGATCGGAGAAGAACTTCACCTGCTTGCCATTGACGATCATCGAATCGTCAGTGGTTTCGATCTTCACGCTGGGGTCGAGCTTGCCCAGAATGGAGTCGTAAGTCAGCAGGTGAGCACTGGTTTTAGGGTCCGAAGTGGCATTCACGCCCACAATCTCGATGTCGGTGTCAGCACCACGGCTGATCCATCCCCGCATCACATTGCGACCGATTCGGCCGAATCCATTGATCGCAACGCGCAGAGTCATATGAGGAGCGGACAATCCGCAGGGAATGGCCGCTGATCATACAGAAATCGCTAATTGCCAATGATTGGGCCCCAATAACGCATTTCTGAGTGGGCTAGCGCGACAGTCTGCGCCAATTGGTGGTCAGCAGGAAATGCTGATTTATGGTGCGCGTCCATGGCATTTGTTCTTGAGCAGATCGCTTGACAGCCCTTCCTCAGTGCACTTCATCGGTGCTGGCGGAATCGGCATGTCTGCCCTGGCGAGAATTCTGCTGAGCCGCGGTCACAAGGTGAGTGGCTCCGACCGCAAGCTCTCCCCAGCGATGGAGGCTCTTCAGTCGCTTGGGATGGTGACTTTCACCTCGCAGACTGCAAATAATTTTGATGAACTGAAAACACGGGGTTTAGCCACGCCATTGGTGGTAATCAGCAGCGCCATCCCCGAAAGCAATCCTGAACTGGCCGCAGCCCGGCAATTGCAGCTGACCGTCTGGCATCGCTCCGACCTACTCGCTGCCCTGATTGATCAACAGCCTTCGATCGCAGTGGCGGGCAGTCACGGCAAAACCACCACAAGCACAGTGGTGACCTCACTTCTGCACAGTGCTGGTGAAGATCCCACCGCTGTCATCGGTGGGATCGTTCCCTGCTACGCAAGCAACGGACATGCGGGTTCGGGCCGTCTGCTGGTGGCAGAAGCCGATGAATCCGATGGCTCCCTGGTGAAATTCAACGCAACCCTGGGGGTGATTACCAATCTGGAACTGGATCACACCGATCACTACAGGGATCTCGACGATCTGATCACCACCATGCGGCGCTTCGCTGCCGGTTGCGGTCGACTGCTTGCCAATCAGGACGACCCGATCCTGAGCGAACATTTCCAAGCTGATGCCTGGTGGTCAGTGCAACGCAGCGACAATGTTGACTTCGCCGCTCTGCCAGTAGCCCTCGAAGGCGATCACACGGTTGCAGATCTCTATGAGCAGGCTGAGTACGTCGGGCGAATCACGTTGCCGCTGCCTGGGCTGCACAACCTGAGCAATGCACTGGGGGCTCTCGCTGCCTGCCGTTTGGAAGGAATTCCTCTCGAACGTCTGGTGACCCACCTCAATGAACTCAAGACACCTGGACGCCGCTTTGACTACCGCGGCGACTGGCAGGGACGCCTGGTGGTGGACGACTACGCCCATCACCCCAGTGAAGTGGCTGCAACCCTGGCGATGGCCGCTCTCATGGTGTCCAGTGGGCGAAGCCCGCTGCCGCGAAGTCCCAAACGATTGTTAGCGGTCTTCCAACCTCATCGATACAGCCGCACGCAGGAATTTCAGAACGAATTCGCGATGGCGCTCTCCAACGTCGACATCCTTGTTCTGGCTCCGGTGTTTTCAGCCGGTGAAACTCCCATCCCCGGTGTCAGCAGCGAAGCCCTGGCAGCGTGCATTCAGCAACACAGTGCCGATCAGACGGTTCTGGTGGCCGAAACCATGGACGAACTGGCTGATCTGGTTCGAGAGCACAGCTGTGCTGATGACCTTGTACTGGCGATGGGAGCCGGTGATGTGAACAGTCTCTGGTCACGGCTGTCACCGAACGCCTTACAGGAGCAGACGTCATGTCAGTCGACACTGACAGCTTGAGAGACCTAAAGGAACAGGGAATCCTGCAGGAGCAGGTCTCCCTGGCCCACTACACAACCTGGCGAGTGGGCGGACCTGCGCAGTGGCTGGCCGAACCGAATGAAGCCGATCAGATTCCCACCCTGCTCGATTGGGCAGCAAACGAAGGACTACCCGTCCGTGTGATCGGTGCAGGCTCCAATCTGCTGATCGCTGATACAGGGCTTCCAGGACTCACTCTCTGCCTGAGACGTTTGCAGGGACTTGATCTGGACGCCCAGACCGGCAGGGTGCGGGCAAGTTCTGGTGAACCGATCCCGACCCTGGCAAGGCGTGCGGCGAGAAAAGGATTGCAAGGGCTGGAGTGGGCCGTGGGCATCCCTGGCACCGTGGGCGGAGCCGCTGTGATGAACGCCGGTGCACAGGGTGGTTGCACCGCTGAACGACTGCTCAGCGTGGATGTGGTGCCTCTACAAGGCGATGATTTCAGCATCCGCAGGCTCGAGCGGGAATCGCTCGATTTCGCTTACCGCCACAGTGCTCTGCAGACCCAACCGTTCCTGGTGGTGGCCGCCGAATTTCAACTGGAAGCAGGTCATGATCCGGCCGAGCTGCAACAGCGCACCAGCGGAAACCTCAACCATCGCACCAGCACCCAGCCTTACAAACAACCCAGCTGTGGCAGCGTCTTTCGCAATCCAGAACCAGCAAAGGCCGGTCGTTTGATCGAAGGTCTTGGCCTCAAAGGCCGCCGTGTCGGAGGCGCACAGGTCTCTGAAGTGCACGCCAACTTCATTGTCAACACTGGAGGAGCCCGCGCTGCAGATATCCGCAACCTGATTGGCTTGGTGCAACAGGAGGTGGCCGATGCCCACGGCATCCAGCTCCAGCCGGAAGTGAAACGACTGGGATTCGAGATGTCGGCCTAACCTTTCGGTTCCTTCAGCAATGCCATGGCCGGGTTCGGACTTCCCAATTTTGGACAGCTCACCGAAGCCTTCCGCAAGGCACAGCAGATCCAGCAAGACGCTCAGAAACTGCAGGAAGAGCTCGATGCCATGGAGATCGAAGGCAGCAGCGAAGACGGCCGAGCCTCCATCTGGCTTTCAGGCAACCAACAGCCCCTGCGTGTGAAGTTGGATCCCAGCCTGCTGAACGAAGGGCAAGAAGCCGCTGAAGCCGCCACACTCGCCGCACTTCAGTCGGCTTACGAACGTTCCACTGGAACCATGAAGGAGCGAATGCAGGAGCTCACCGGCGGGCTCGATCTCAACCTGCCCGGAATGAGCGGCTGATCTCAAGAAGCTCCTCCACGGCTTTGCGGTACAGGGGATAACGCTCCCAGTCGCGAGTCACACCACAACCTGGCTCATCCCGGTGCAGACAGTCACGGAAACGGCAGGGGTGTTGATCAAGCTGGACACGCAGCTCTGGGAACAGCACCTCCAGATTGGACACATCATCCGGTAACTCCGGACGATTGAACCCTGGAGTGTCAGCAACTCTGGAGCCAGGAGAGAACGCATGCAATTCCACATGACGCGTGGTGTGACGGCCCCTCTGCAGACGACCTGAGACCGCACCCACCCGTAACGCCAGTCCGGGCAGGAGACCATTCAGCAACGAACTCTTGCCCACCCCCGAAGGGCCGCACAGCACCGAGATTGGAACGGTCGCCAAGTGAGCGCGCAGTTCCTCCAGACCCATTCCCGAACGAGTGGACACAAGAATCGGTTCATAGCCCCATCCCTGCAGACGTTGACGCAGTTGTGACAGAGCATCGGCATCCAGCAGATCGCACTTGGTCAGCACGAGCAACACCTGCAATCCTGTTTTTTCAGCCGTGAGCAGGAACCTGCTGACCTGAGCGGCATCAAAAGCAGGTTGCTCAGCGGCGACCGCCACCAAGATGCAGGAGGCGTTGGCCACGGGAGGACGAACCAGAAAACTGCTCCGAGGTTCCACTTCAGCAACCACGGCCCTGGCGTGATCACAGTCAATGGCTTCCACACGCACTCGATCGCCCACGTGGACCGCAGCACCGCGATGGTTCAGCCGGGTACGACGCGTGCAGAGCAGACGGGAAGGAACATCAGCAGGTGGAGCCTCCAGCTCCACCTCGAGGTAGTTGGCCTGCAGTGCAACGACCATGCCCGGATGCAGCTCAGAGCTAATCACCGGCACAGATCACCTTCAAGCGCACCTGTGCATCCGAGAGACGCTCCACATGGACCTGATGGCCATCACGGCGCAGTCCTGGAACCACCATCTCTTCTGGCTCACCAGGATCGAGATCCACCTGAAGGCATTGACCGGCAGTCATGCTCTCAAGCGTGAGCCGACAGCGAATGAAATTGAGCGGACAGGGCGTCCCACAGAGATCGAGCTGACGATCAGGGAGACGCTCCGTCATGGTCAACGCTGTCCGAACAGACGCGCAAACAGACCGCTCTTGTGGTGATGGTGCTGCTCTCCCCTGGCGGAGTGATGACCAGCCAGCTCCTCGAGCAGTCCCTTCTCCTCGGTGTTGAGACGGGTGGGGAGCTTCACATTCACCGTGATGCGTTGATTGCCGCGGGCCACAGGATTGCCCAACTTGGGAATGCCCTTGTTTTCAAGGGTGAGAACTGCATTGGGTTGCGTTCCAGCAGGAATCTCGAGGCTGGTTGGACCGTCCACGGTGTCCACTTCGATGGTGTCGCCGAGAATCGCCTGGAGGTAGCTCACTTTCACTTCGGAGTGGACCGTCAATCCATCCCTCTGCAACGACGGGTGGGGTTTAACGGTCAGGAACACGTACAAGTCGCCAGAGGGACCGCCGCGTAAGCCAGCATTGCCCTCACCAGTCACCCTGAGACGTGTGCCGGTGTCAACACCAGCAGGAATGTTGATCCGCAACTTCTTGCGCACCTGAGTAACACCCTGACCGCCACAGGCATTGCAGGGATCAGCAATCACCTGACCAGTGGCATTGCAGCTGGGACATTCCGCCACCTGGGTGAAACTGCCGAAAGGAGTCCTGGTCGCCCGGCGCACTTGGCCGACACCTCCACAGGTCGAGCAGGTGGTGGGACCACTGCCGCTCTTGGCACCACTGCCGGAGCATGTGCTGCAGGTTTCCAAGTGAGGAACACGAATCTCCCGCTCCTGTCCGAACACCCCCTGTTCAAAATCGATCGTGAGGTCGTAACGCAGGTCATCTCCCTGCTGAGGTCCACGACGGCGTTGCTGACGACCACCACCGGCGGCACCACCGAACCCGCTGAAAAAGGTTTCAAAAATATCGGCGAACCCACCCATGTCGCCCATATCGGGCATGCCAGCAGCGCCACCGAGTCCCGCCTCACCGAATTGGTCGTAGCGACCACGGGTCTGGGGGTCACTGAGAACCTCGTAGGCACGACCGATCTCTTTGAAGCGATCCTCTGCGCCGGGTTCTTTGTTGATGTCGGGGTGATATTGGCGCGCCAGACGCCGATAGGCCCGTTTGAGGGTGTCGGCATCAGCATCCCTGCTGACTCCGAGCAGCTCGTAATAATCGGCCATCAGCTGGACGTCCCGAAGATCACAGTAAAAGCAGAGGTCTGATCAACCGTTGGCATCTCCCGAAGCCTCCCCTTCAGTCGTCACGTCGGCATCAGAAGTGGACGTCTCGCTGGCGGTCGTCTGTTGCGGGCCAGGCCCCATCGACACCTTGACCATGGCGTGACGCAGGACGCGGCCGTCGAGGTGATAGCCGCGCTGCAGCTCCTCAATCACCACATCTTCGGAATACTCCTCACTGGGCTCACGCAGCACCGCCTCGTGCAGGGTTGGATCAAACTCCTGGCCGACCACTCGCATCGGAGCAACACCAAGCTGTTTGAGCACCTCAACCAGCTGTTTGTAGAGCCCCTGATAGCTGCGGTGAAGCCCCTGGGCTTCCTCCGTCTGAGGATCGAGCTGCTGACGAGCACGCTCGAAATTATCCACAACGGGAAGAATTTCACTGAGGGTGCTGCAGATGAGCTGCAGCTTGAGGTCGTCCTGGTCGCGACTCTGACGCTTGCGGAAGTTGTCGAAGTCGGCAGCGATGCGCACGTACTGACCGCGCAACACCTCATGCTCCTCTCTGAGCGCGGAGTGCTCCTTCTCCAGCTGCTCAAGACGGGCCTCGTTGTCGACGGACTGTGTCCCTGACTCCGATTCGGCTGCGCCTTCAGAGGACGCTGCCTCATCCACGACTGGTGTCGTGTCCAGAGTTTCGGTTGGCGTCACGGCAGGTTGCTGGCCGTCGGAACCAGCCGACGACGGATCCTGCGCTGGGGTGGAAGCATCGCCACTCATGCTGACCGGTTGCGAATTCACGTCTAGACATGTTGATAGGTGAGGCAGTCCTCCCACAAGCGGGGGAAGCCCGCACCTTTCTGCGACTTTGATCCGTGAGCGAAGACCGCCGGCATCTGGAACTGGAACTGCTTCTTCAGAGGTCTATTCCAGGCAATCTCGGCATCGCTGATGAACCGGTGCTGCTCGAAGAACTGGAAACAATGGGATTTGATCCTGTCCGTCATGCCGCGCTTGCGGACAGGCTGACGGAGCTGCTCAGCAAGAAATCCGCTGTCAGTGACGAAGCTCCCCACGGGGAACCGGCGATCACGGAACCATCGCAGCGATCCAACGCCGTCGTCGTGACCAACAGCCAGACGTCAGCTCCGGAAGGTTCAGAAAGCGAAAGCGTGGCTGAGACAGCCATCTCCTATCTGAAGGACTTCACCGTCGACGGGGTGCTGGAAGCCGATCCCGATGAGGAGAATGCCGACTCCTCTAAACCGCAGGATCTTGAATCCGGCCTCAACGATGCAGAACGCTCCCCCGTGATCGATCTGGTGGATCGCATCCTGATGCAGGCCCTTGAACTGGGTGCCAGCGACATCCATGTGGAGCCTCAGCAAGCCGGGCTTCAACTGCGCTTCCGTCAGGACGGAGTGCTGCAAAGCCAGATCGAAACCCTTCCGAGCCGACTGGTGCCAGCGGTGACCTCCAGGTTCAAGATCATGGCGGACCTTGACATCGCCGAACGCCGGCTCCCCCAGGACGGTCGCATCCGGCGAAGGTTCCAGAACCGCACGGTGGATTTCCGCGTGAACAGTCTGCCCAGTCGCTACGGGGAGAAGATCGTGCTGCGGCTGCTGGACAGCTCCGCCACCCAGCTGGGTCTCGACAAGCTGATTTCCAATCCTGAAGCCCTGAAGCTGGTGCGCGCTCTGGGGTCCAAACCCTTCGGAATGATCCTGGTGACAGGACCGACTGGATCCGGCAAGTCCACCACGCTCTATTCCCTGCTGGCGGAACGCAACGAACCAGGAATCAACATCTCCACGGTGGAGGATCCGATCGAATACGCCCTGCCAGGCATTACCCAATGCCAGGTGAACCGGGAAAAAGGTTTCGATTTCAGTCAGGCACTGAGAGCCTTCATGCGCCAAGACCCGGATGTGCTGCTTGTGGGCGAAACGCGCGATCTGGAAACAGCGAAAACAGCCATCGAAGCCGCTCTCACCGGTCATCTGGTGCTCACCACCCTCCACTGCAATGACGCTCCCAGCGCCATCGCCCGACTCGACGAGATGGGTGTGGAGCCGTTCATGGTCAGCGCCTCACTGATCGGGATTGTGTCCCAGCGTCTGCTGCGGCGGGTCTGCTCCCAATGCCGTATTGCCTACCGGCCTGATCCCGAGGAACTGGGTCGCTTCGGACTGATGGCCAGCAACGAAGCGGACGTCAGTTTCTTCCGGGCCAACCACCATGAAGGCCAGGCCGAGCCTTGCCCCAAGTGTCAGGGCAGCGGGTACAAGGGGCGAGTCGGCGTCTACGAAGTGCTGCGCATGAATGAGGCGTTGGCAACCACCGTGGCCAAAGGCGCCACCACGGACATGGTGCGCCAGCTGGCTCTTGAGGGAGGCATGAAGACTCTGCTGGGCTACAGCCTCGATCTGGTGAGGGAGGGACACACCACCCTGGAGGAAGTGGGCCGCATGGTGCTAACCGATTCCGGCCTGGAATCAGAGCGCCGGGCCAGAGCCCTGAGCACGCTCACGTGCAGCAGCTGTGGTGGCGGACTTCAGGAAGGTTGGCTGGAATGTCCTTACTGCCTGACCCCACGTCACTGAGGAGCGAGCGATGGAGCTGATGATCGAAGACCTGATGGAAGAACTGGTGAAAGGCGGAGGCAGTGATCTGCACATCGCGAGCGGCCAGCCCCCCTACGGACGCTTCAGCGGGCAACTGCGGGCGATGCGTGATGAAGCCCTGCTCGAGGAGAGCTGCAACCGGCTGATCTTCTCAATGCTCAACAACAGCCAGCGCAAGACTCTGGAGCAGACATGGGAACTCGACTGCGCCTACGGCCTCAAGGGAGTGGCCCGCTTCCGGGTCAACGTCTATCGCCAGAAAGGAAGCTATGCGGCCTGTCTGAGAGCACTCGGCAGCTCGATTCCAAGCATCGAGCTGCTCAACCTCCCACCCGTGGTGGTGGAGACCAGCAAGCGACCACGGGGTCTGGTGCTGGTCACCGGACCGACCGGCTCAGGCAAAACGACCACCCTGGCCGCACTTCTGGATCACATCAATCACACCCGCGCCGAGCACATCCTCACGATTGAGGACCCGATCGAGTTCGTCTACAAAAGCGATCGAAGCCTCGTACACCAGCGCCAGCTGAATGAGGACACCCGCAGCTTCGGCAATGCGCTCAGAGCAGCCCTGCGTGAAGACCCGGACGTGATCCTGGTGGGTGAAATGCGCGACCTTGAGACGATTCAGCTGGCGATCAGCGCGGCGGAAACCGGTCACCTCGTCTTCGGCACTCTGCACACCAGTTCTGCCGCCCAGACCGTTGACCGCATGGTGGATGTGTTCCCACCCGCACAGCAAACCCAGATCCGCGTGCAACTGTCGGGAAGTCTGGTGGCGGTCTTCTCCCAGACGCTCTGTCGTCGCAGCAATCCCGAACCTGGTCAGTTCGGCCGAGTGATGGCTCAGGAAATCATGATCAACACTCCGGCCATCGCCAACCTGATCCGCGAGGGCAAGACCGCTCAGCTGTATTCACAGATCCAAACCGGCGGTGAACAGGGGATGCAGACCCTGGAAAAAGCACTGGCAAATCTCGTGAGTGATGGCGACATCGATCTACGGGAAGCATTGGCGAAAGCCAGCAAACCTGCTGAGCTTGAGCGTCTTGTCGGCAGCTGAGAGGTCCACTCCCGCCATGGCCACATTCACTGCCACCTACACCTCCGCAACTGGTCAGGAGCGAACGCTGACGGTCAAAGCCAACGATGTGGCCACGGCCAAACGTCAGTTGAGACGACGCGGCATCAAAGCCACCGAGTTACGTGCCAGTGATACCGGTTCCGGACGAAACAGGAAAAAAGAAACCTCTGCCAAAGCCGATGGAACATCCGGCGGGAGCTTGCTCTCCATTGATCTGGGAGAAGCATTCCAGAAACCTCCAGGTGTGAAGGAGAAAGCGGTCTGGGCCAGCAAGCTGGCAGCGCTGGTGGATGCAGGAGTGCCGATCGTGCGCAGTCTCGATCTGATGAGCACCCAGCAGAAGCTGCCGATGTTCAAAAAAGCGCTCACCGCTGTGGGCATGGAAGTGAACCAGGGCACAGCAATGGGTGCCGCCATGCGTCAGTGGCCGAAAGTGTTCGATCAGCTGACGGTGGCGATGGTGGAGGCCGGAGAGGCCGGTGGAGTTCTCGATGAATCACTGAAACGTCTAGCCAAGCTTCTGGAGGACAACGCCCGCCTGCAGAACCAGATCAAGGGTGCACTCGGCTACCCCGTGGCGGTGCTGGTGATCGCCATCCTTGTGTTCCTGGGCATGACCATTTTTCTGATTCCAACCTTCGCCGGCATCTTTGAAGACCTGGGCGCGGAACTGCCTCTGTTCACGCAGCTGATGGTGGATCTGAGCAAACTGCTGCGGTCTTCAGCCGCTCTCGTCTTTGCTGGCGCGCTTCTCGTCGCTGTCTGGCTGTTCAATCGCTATTACGCGACCGACAAGGGCCGACGTGTGGTGGATCGCTTGATGCTCAAGGTGCCCCTGTTCGGGGACCTGATCATGAAAACGGCGACCGCACAGTTCTGCCGGATCTTCAGCTCACTGACCAGAGCCGGCGTTCCCATCCTGATGGCACTGGAAATCTCCAGTGAAACGGCAGGCAATTCGATCATTTCCGATGCCATCCTCGACTCAAGAGCGCTGGTTCAGGAAGGGGTGCTGCTGAGCACGGCGCTGACGCGACAGAAAGTTCTACCCGACATGGCTCTGAGCATGCTCACGATCGGCGAGGAAACCGGCGAAATGGACCAGATGCTCAGCAAGGTGGCCGACTTCTATGAAGACGAGGTCTCCGCTTCGGTCAAGGCACTCACCTCAATGCTGGAGCCGGCGATGATTGTTGTGGTCGGGGGAATCGTGGGCTCAATCCTGCTGGCGATGTATCTGCCGATGTTCAGCGTGTTTGATCAGATTCAATAACGAGCTCCTGGGATTCGACAGCGGCGATGGCCTGTCCCGCCAGCCAGCCGCCGCTCCAGCAAGCCTGGAAGTTGAATCCACCGGTGACACCATCAACATCCAGCAACTCACCGGCGACATAGAGCCCTGGACAACGACGACTTTCCATCGTGGCCAGATTCACTTCGCCCAGGGCCACTCCGCCAGCAGTGACGAACTCCTCGCCAAATGGCCCCCGGCCCTGAATCAGCAGGCGCTGAGCGCAGAGAATATCGACGAGCTGACGCTCAGCCTTCAACGGCAGATCCGCCCAACGGCGCTCACCATCCACAACAACGGCAGACAGAAAGGCCTGCCATAAACGACGTGGCAAGTGCTCAAACGGTTTGGCCGAAATCAAGGTGCGACGTGCCTTCTCCATCCGCCACTGCCGCAGCCTCTGCTCCACCCCCTGGTGGCCCAGGCCCCCACTCCAGTCCACCTTGAGTACCCCTTTGTAGTGGCTGTCGTGCAGCGCCCGAGCGGCAAAAGCCGAGAGTCGCAGCGTTGCCGGACCACTGAGTCCGCGATGGGTGATCAGGACCCGACCGGTTTGCCGAAAGCGCTGATCCCCGAGCTTCAGATCAAGGCTCACATCATCAATGGCAATACCACTGCAGGCAGCAAGTGTTTTGGACTGAAGCGACAGGCTGAACAACGAGGGAACCGGCGGCACCACTTGATGACCAAGGGACTCCGCAAGTTTTCGACCACTGGGATGACCACCGGTGGCCAGCATCACGTTGCGAGCCTTGAGTGGCTGATCAAGCCCACGCCCATCAACCACAAAACCACCATCGGTCTGCACCTCAACCTGCTGCACCATCACCTTGGTCCGCAGCTGCACCCCCACCCCAGTGGCGGCGTTCTGCAAGCACTGGATCACCGCCTCTGAACGGTTCTGCTGCGGAAACATGCGGCCGTCTGGTTCCTCAACAAGGGTGAGGCCATGTTCATCAAACCAGGCGATCGCATCACCACAGGCGAAACGACTGAATGGACCCCGCAATGGACGTCTGCCACGGGGGTAATGGCTGGACAGTTCAGCGGGATCCCAGCAGGCATGCGTGACATTGCAGCGGCCACCACCGCTGATGCGCACCTTCTGAAGTGGCTCCGGCGTGGCCTCCAGAACCACGATCTCGCGCACACCCTGTTCAGCCGCGGTGATCGCTGCCATGTAACCGGCAGGACCACCCCCGATCACGATCAGATCATGCGGCCTCGAAGCGCAGAGCGACGCCGTTGTTGCAGTAACGCTTGCCGGTGGGTCTGGGACCGTCATTGAACACATGACCCTGGTGGCCGCCACAGCGGCTGCAGTGGTATTCCGTGCGCGGAACAATCAACTTGAAATCTACTTTCGTGTCGATAGCAGCTGGCAGGGGCTGCCAGAAGCTTGGCCAACCCGTGCCGCTGTCGTACTTGGCCTGCGATGAAAACAACGACAGATCACACCCCGCACAGTGATAGATACCGGATCTCTTCTCGCTGTTGAGCTCACTGGTGAACGGGGGTTCGGTGCCTTCCCTGCGAAGCACCTGATACGAATCCGAGGACAAACGTTTCTTCCATTCCTGATCGGAGAGATCCCACTTGGAATCCGTCGCATCGGAAGCAGCGGAAACCTGCTTGGGAGACCGGAAAACACCAACCAGCCCTGAAACCGTGGCGAACAGCATGGATCGTCTGCTCAACAGCCACTTTTCGAAGGTGGAGGGCATCACGGATGTCGCGTCGTTGCTGAGACCGTTCTAAACAACTCAGAACCAGGAACCAGGCAGCATGGAGGGATGGATTCCCTCACCAGAACCGATCGGGAACCTTGCTGGCGCTTCAGCATTGCTCCAATGCTGGACTGCACAGACCGGCATTTCCGCCAGCTGATGCGCCAAATCAGCCGTCATGCATTGCTGTACAGCGAAATGGTGGTAGCCCAGGCACTTCACTACAGCAAGCGCAGGGAGCGCCTGCTCGACTTCGATGTGGAGGAGCATCCGATCGCACTGCAAGTTGGCGGGGATCAGCCAGCCCTGCTGGCCGAGGCCGCTCGGATGGCAGCGGACTGGGGCTACGACGAAATCAACCTGAATGTGGGATGCCCAAGCCCTCGGGTTCAGGCCGGCAATTTTGGAGCCTGCCTGATGGCAGAACCCGGCCGCGTGGCCCGGTGTGTGGAAGCGATGGTGGCCGCCAGCGCCCTGCCGGTGACAGTGAAACACCGGGTTGGCATTGACGACCTCGACAGCGACACCCTGCTCACTGCTTTCGTGGACCAGGTGGCCGCGGCCGGAGCCACCCGCTTCAGCGTGCATGCGCGCAAAGCCTGGCTGGATGGCCTCGATCCCAAACAGAACCGCACGATCCCTCCGTTACAGCACGAGCGCGTGATTGCGCTCAAGCAACGCAGGCCCGAGCTCAAAATCGAGCTCAACGGCGGACTCGACACCCCGGAGCAGTGCCTGTCTGCTCTGCATCACTGCGACGGCGCGATGGTTGGCCGGGCCGCCTACGCCCATCCCCTGCGCTGGGCATCGATGGATGCCCTGATCTTCGGGGACGCTCCACGAACGGTGAAGGCATCGGAGGTGATTACAGGCCTGATGCCCCATGCCGAACGTCACCTGAAACGGGGTGGCCGTCTGTGGGACCTGTGCCGCCACCTGGTGCACCTGGTGGAAGGAGTTCCGGGAGCTCGCCACTGGCGGCGCGACCTTGGTGAGCAAGCCCAGCGCGCAGGGGCTGACCTCAGCGTGCTGGAACATTCAGCCCGGCAACTCAAAGAAGCCGGGCTTTAATCGCTGAAACTGAACGAATGAGTGACTCAGCCTTCGGCGCCGCCGTAACCGCCGTAGTCATCTCCACCGCCATCAGCGCCGCCGCCATAGCTGCTTCCACCACCATCGTTCGGGGAAGCACCACCACGACGACGACTGCGCCGACCCTCTTCAACACCGCCTCCGTAAGGAGAACCTGACGGGTCGCCCCCGCCAGCAGCTCCACCACCGCTGTAACCGCCACCGGAGGAACCGCCTCCATAGCTGCGATCTTCCCAACCACGGGCACCGGAGCGTCGATCACCACCGCCGCCGCCGTAGCCACCACTGCCGTAGCCGCCACCACCACCACCGCCGCCGTAGCCACCACCGCCGCCACGACGAGGCGCACTACCGCGAGGCTCAGCTTTGTTGATGCGGAGGGGACGACCCATTAATTCAGCGCCCTGGAGAGCTTCGATCGCCGCGGCCTCCGCCGCTTCATCGACCATCTCCACGAAGGCGAAACCACGTTTGCGACCGGTGTCACGCTCAAGAGGAAGGGCACAGTTCGTGACCTCTCCATGAGCGGCAAACAGTTCGATCACGTCTTCCTGCTCAGCGCGGAAGGGCAGATTGCCGACAAAAATGCTCACTTGACTGCTGGACCTGAAGAGAAAGGACCCAATCGGATCAGACAAGCCATCGGTTCAAGATCCAAGAAAGGATCTGCAACCTCTGGCTCACTCAGGGTAGACCCGGTCTCGCGAAATGATCAGTGATTCGTTAACTCGAGCCGATCGCTCCAGAGCGCCAACTGCTCCTCGACCCGCTCAAACCCGGTACCGCCTTCACTCAGGCGAGCGGCGACAACCTGACGGGGCGCGAGAGCATCAAACAGATCAGCGTCAATCGAGGGATGGAACTGCTGCCAACGTTCAAGGCTCAGATCACGCAGCAACACTCCATCGCTCAGACATTGCTTCACCACGGAACCAACGATTTGATAAGCCTCGCGGAAAGGAACCTTTCGGGCCACCAGATAGTCGGCCACATCGGTGGCATTGGAGAAATCTGAACCGACGGCGGCTTCAAGCCGATCAGGACGAAAGCTCAGCCCTTCCTCAATCAGGATCGTCATCGCCTCAACGCACTGGACGCTGGTGTTCACCACATCAAACAGCGCTTCCTTGTCTTCCTGGAAATCCTTGTTGTATGCCAGCGGCAGCCCCTTGATCATGGTCAGCAGCCCCTGCAGATGACCAAACACCCGACCACACTTGCCACGGACCAGTTCAGGAACATCAGGATTCTTCTTCTGAGGCATCAGGCTGCTGCCAGTGGCGCAACGGTCGCTCAGACGCACAAATCCGCATTCCTCCGACGCCCAGAAGATCACCTCCTCGGCCAGACGGCTGAGGTGAACCATCAACAACGATGCGGCAGCTGAAAACTCCACAGCGAAATCGCGGTCACTCACAGCATCCAGGCTGTTGGCATAAATCCCTTCGAATTCCAGGGCTGCAGCGGTGCTGCGCCGGTCAATCGGCACCGGCGTTCCAGCCAGGGCAGCGGCACCAAGCGGGGAGCGGTTAACGCGCTTGCGCACATCCTGAAACCGTTGACGATCCCGCTCGAGCATCTCCACGTAAGCAAGCAGGTGGTGCGCCAAACAAACGGGCTGGGCCCTCTGCAGGTGGGTGTAACCGGGAATCAGCGTGTTGCGGTGCTCAAGCGCCTGACGCAGCAAAGCGGTCTGAAACAGCCGCAGCTGCGGGTCGAGCTCATCAATTCGACGACGAAGCCAGAGACGCAGATCCGTGCCCACCTGATCATTGCGACTGCGGCCGGTATGCAGCTTTTTTCCCACCGGCCCCAGCAGTGCAATCAGCCGACGCTCGACAGCGAAGTGCACATCCTCATCGTCGAGACCGGGATTGAAGCTGCCGGCAGCCGCCTCTGCGCGAATCTGTTCCAGACCACTGCAGAGCTGATCAGCCTCCACCGTCTCAATGACTCCGCACTCAGCCAGCATGCGGGCATGGGCCACTGAACCATCCAGATCCTCCTGAAGGAGATGGATATCGAAGCCGATCGAGGCGTTGAACCGTTCGATCGCCGGATGCAGTCCCTGTTCGAACCGGTCACTCCAGGTGGCGGAGCCTCCGCCCGTCACTCCACCTGCCATGGGCCACCCTCAACACAGATGCAATCAGCTTGTCAGGCCGGAGACCGAGGAACCGATGGCAACATCAACCCTTCCCGAACCTTGAGAACCACCATCGAGGCATCGTCCTCGAGCTGTCGATCCGGCCCCACAAAGCGATCAAGCCGGCCGAACAATTGATCAAGGATGCCCTGCGAACCCGTACCCGAACGACAGGCGGTCTCGAGGTTGCGGATCAGGCGTGCCTCATCGAAGCGATCACCCGTCAACCCAGGGGCCTCGGTGACGCCATCGGTGTAATACAACAGCACATCGCCGGGTTCGAGCACCGTGGAACCACTTCCATATTCCGCTTCTGGCTGCAGACCGATCAACAGACCCGGTGCATCCAGACGACTGATGCAGCGTTGCTGCGCACGCCAGATCAAAGGCGGATTGTGCGCAGCATTGGCGAAGCGAAGACGACGCGTTCGCGGATCAAAATCCGAATAGAACAGCGTCACAAAGCGGTGCGACTGGGATAGATCCTCAAGCGCGAGCTGGTTGAGGTCATGAAGGATGCGGTCTGGCGGTAATCCGCTCAGCACTTCCGCACGCAACATGCCGCGCAGCATCGTCATCAGCAGACCGGCTGGAACGCCCTTACCCATCACATCGCCCATCACCAGCGACCAGCGACCTCGCTCACGCCGACGACCGATCAACTCCGGACGGGTGGGGATGAAGTCGTAGTAATCACCACCCACCTGAAAAGCCGGACGGCATCGAGCCGCCAGTTCGACTCCCTCAATCACCGGACAATGATCCGGCAGCAACTGGGCCTGAATCTCAGCACCGATGCTGAGCTGGCGATCCATTCGCTCATGCAGGCGGGCCTCCTGAAGCATCTGATCGTTTTCGATCGCAACCCCGGTGAGATCCGCCACCAGCTGCACATTGCGACGGTGGGCATCACTCCAGACCAGCGAACCAGAAGTGTTGAACACATAGAGGCGTCCGCGCTGGCGACCTCTGGCCACCAGAGACGTTGCGAACACACCAGCCGATCCGAGGTGACTTTGGACCAGTCGATCGAGGCCAAGCACGAGGGCATCATCGGAACCGAACCCGGACGAACGTCCAGGCTCATGGTTGATCACCGCCTGCAACAACGTCTCCGAGCGCAACACGGACTGCATCTGCAACTGATCAGTCCACACCCGCCCGTCAGCCTGATAGGGAATGAGCAATGCACCATCGACCCCCACCAGACGAGCAGCCACCACGGGCACAAGCTCAAGGAAGCGATTGAGGTTGGTGAAACTGCGCAGCGCAAAACCGATCGAAACCAGCAGCTCCTGATTGGCGCGCTGTTCCTTGGAAAGACTGTCGAGCAGCTGACGCAGCGACGTTGTCGCCGTCAGTGAAGGAGGCCCCGAACGAAGCGAAGAAGCCGGATGGCGCCGTGATGGATTGCTGCTCACGGCAACCCCTGGCAGGAACCGCAAGGTAGCAACTCTGACCGGAGAAAGCTGAACGTTTCAGTTCCGCCTTGGAAACAACGGTCAGCGACCTGCCAGCAGTGCTTCCACAAACTCGAAACTGTTGAACGGCCGCAGATCTCTGATTCCCTCCCCGGCACCGATGAAGCGGATCGGCAAACCGGCCTCGGAAGCCACCGCCAGAGCCACTCCACCTCGGGCCGTTCCGTCGAGCTTGGTGATCACCACGCCTGTGAGTCCAACAGTTTTGGCAAAGGCCATCGCCTGCTTAAGACCGTTTTGTCCCTGACTGGCATCGAGCACGAGCAGGGATTCCACATGAGCTTCAGGAGCCAGACGATCGACAACTCGACGAATCTTCTCCAGTTCTTCCATCAGGTTGTGCTTCGTCTGCAGGCGACCGGCCGTGTCAACCAACACAAGATCAGTGCCCTTGGATCGGGCGGCTCCAATGGCATCGAACACCACTGCCGCTGGATCAGCGTTGGAGGAAGGGTTGGCAATCACAGGCACATCACTGCGATCTCCCCAGACCTGAACCTGCTGTACCGCCGCGGCCCTGAACGTGTCGGCCGCTGCGATCATCGCCGAGTAACCACTACGGACAGCGAGGTTGGCAAGTTTGCCGAGCGTGGTGGTCTTACCAACACCGTTCACACCGACCATCAGCCACACGTTGAGCTGATCACGCTGAGGAGCCAGCAACTTCACGCCGCTGTCGCGCGTGGGCTGGTCGAGCAGATCACGCAACTGTTCCTTGAGGAAGCGAATGCCTTCGGTGGGATCCACCACCTGTTCATTCATGCGCCTTCGCAAAGCATCCAGCACCTGATCTGTGGCCTGAACACCAGCATCTGCGCGCAGAAGCAGCGACTCGAGGTCGTCGAGCACCTCAGGCGTGAGCGGGTCATCACCGAGGTTTTCCAGCAGACCTGTGACAAAGCCCTGACGGGTCTTTTCCAGGCCCTGTCGCAGGCGGCCAAGCCAGTCGATCTCTTCCAGGGTGATCTGATCAGAGCGAAGACCTTGGGCGGCAAGAACCTCTGCTGACCAGGTGAAGGTTTCGTCGAACTCGCCAAGACTGGGTTCATCGGATTGATCAGCGGTCTGCTGAGGCTGAACAGACGCAGGCTTGGCTTGCACAGCAGCAACAGGTTCTGGAGCCTGCTCCAACTGCTGCTGTCGTTCCTGCCGCTGTGCCGCAGCCTGCTCAAGCAGAGACAGTCCGGGGGCAGGAGTTTCAACAGGGGCAGAGGGCTGTTGCTGTGCAGAAGGCTCTGGAGAGTCGGGTTCCGATGCTGGAACCACAGTGTCAGGCACTGGTGGCTCGGGAGACACCGCGACCGGCTCGTCAGTCACCGGTTCAGCCGTCACGGACTGCGTGGTCTTCTCAAGCTCCTTCTGGGCTTTCAGACGGGCATAGGCCTGCCGTGCCCACTCAAGTGGGTCATCCTCTTCCGAAGCAACGGCAGCCTGATCGGAGGGCGAGGGCTGATCCGTTGAATCCTGCACGGACTCAGCTCCAGCGGGCTCGGATTCGGACTGCGTGGAATCTTCAACCGATGCAGTCTGTCCTGAACCGTCCTGAGCAGTTCCAGGATCGAGGGTCTGCTCAGACTTCGATGGCTGCTCAGGAGGCTGGGGAGCCTCGGCGCTTCGATTGAACCAGTCGTAAACCATTCGGATAAGAGCAACGCCTAAGCAGTGGCGTTCTGTAGACGCCGCAGAACCCCATTAATCATGCGACGGCCCTGTTCATCGCTGTAGCGATTGGCAAGCTCCACGGCTTCGCTGCAGGCGACGGAAGCCGGCGTGTTCATTGATCGGAGATCAACCACTGCCAGGCGCAGGATGTCGCGATCAATGCGAGGCAGGCGACTGAGTCTCCAACCCTCCATCACACCGTCCAGTTGATCGTCAATGTCCTGACGAGACTTCAGGACTAACTGAATGCGGCGCATGGCTTCCTGACGCACCTGTTCCTGATCCGCAAGCGCCAGAAGACGAGGCAACTCCAGACTGGCCGACAGACCATTGAGCACCTGTTCCGCTCCTGTGAGCGTGTCGCGAAGATGGGTGCGCACAGAGGCCAGATCAGTCGAGGCACTGCCGTCCTGCAACTCGCTGTCAAGCAGCGATTGCTGAGCTTTTTCCAGATCGCCAGCGCAATGGTCAAGCACCTCTCGCCAGTGCTGCATCAAGCTGTCGAGTGCTTTCTGAAGCAATGTCTCGAGATTGTCCTGCGCTGCTGAGGAACGCTCTCGTTCAGCGCACTGACCGAGCACAAACAGTGCAAGCTCGCGGGAGAGAGTTCGGGTCTGCATAAGCGGCGGAATGTATCGAACGACGACTCACGACGATGAGGGTGCCACAGATGCTCTGAGCTGAGAGATCAGACTGGAAAAACTGCGATTCACCGGCGCTTCGCGTTCATCCGGATTCACAATGCCAGCGGAGATGATGGTTCTGAACGCATCCTCAACAGAAATATCAAGTTCTCTGACTGAGGCCTCAGGCACAAGCGTGTACCAACCTGTGGTGGGATTAGGCGCCGTCGGAATGAACACGCTCAGCAGGTTCTGACCGAGATCGGACTGAAGAGAAGGTCCCACCTGGCCTGTGACAAAACCAACGCTGTAAAGACCTTCCCGCGGGTACTCCACCAGCACGACGCGTCGAAAGCGGCGGGAATTATCGCGGAGAAATGTTTCCAGCAGCTGCTTGAGCGTTTTGTAGACGGAACCGGCGAGAGGAATGCGCTGCAGAGTTCCCTCTCCGAATTCCAGCAGCCATCGACCAACGATGTTTCTCGCCATCAACCCAATCAAGAGGATTCCCATCAAGGGAACCGTCAGCCCAAGCGCCAGGTTGATCAAATCCTGGAGCAGAGGATTGAGATTGATGAATGGATTGAACTGTTTGGGAATTGATGTGACGAACGCCAGCACAAATTTGCTGACAATCGTGGAGAGCCAGATGGTGGTGGCAAGCGGGATGACCACCAGAAGACCCGCAATCAGATCGTTCTTGAGATCATTCTGAAGCCTGGCGCTTAGCGGCAGGTCAGGTCTTGGATTGGACTGAACCAAGGAACGCCGGGGGCCTGGAGCCAACGAGTCACACCAACCTAACCAGCGGTCAGAGGACTGCGCCGAGAGCGAGCAGGACCAGCGCCACCGCCAACACGGCAGCACTGATGGTTCCGCCGAAGAAACGCTGATTCAGGGTCAGATCACGTTGGCGTTCCGCCTGCTGAATCTGCTCAGTCATCTGTGAGAGCTGCTTATCAATGAACGTCTGAGCAGCCTGAATCTTGTCCTCCTCGGTGGCATCAGCCGGCAGCTGACCTGCCTGAGCCAGCTGCTCGCCGAGAACCTTCACGTTCTCTGGATTCGCCGACTGTTGACGGGCCATCTCAAGCTGACTGCGTCTTTGCTCAAGGGTCTGATCGGCCTCTCCCATCAGGGATTGGTTGCCTGTGATTCCAAGCGGAATCACCGCGATCATGACCACAGCGAGAACTGCGGAAATAATGCAAACAACCCAGCGAATCGGCGTGCGGAGCTGCTGCGGGTGATCGAGACGCGACCCAATCAGCATCAGCAGCAAACCGACAAAACCCATCGGAGCCTGGCTCACAAGGCGTTCAATCAAAAGCTGTTGAAAAACCCCATCACTCCAGTCGGCAGCACTGAGCACCACTCCGATCTGTAATGCGAGCAGAAGCACCAAGGTGATTCCCAACCAGCGCAACAAGGGCGCGGCACGCAAAGAAGAATCTTGGGAGGGAGCTGACACGGCACGATGCCAAAAGGGAGCCCAACTTTAAGGTCAGGTTTTTGAATGTTCCAGCCAACGTTGCAGAGCTGAGCCTGGCCCTTAAGCGACGGGCCGTGGAGGAGGGATTCGACCCTGTTGGAATCGCTTCACTGCCAGGCAGCCAACGTTTGCAAATGCGGACTGCGGCATTGCAGCGCTGGCTGGAAGCAGGCCACCAAGCAGACATGAACTGGATGGCGGCACCGCGTCGCCTTTCAGCAGCAAGCCTCTTGGAAGGGGCTCAGAGCATTCTGGCGGTGGGCTTGAACTATCACGTCGCTGCCGAACGCCACTCCAACCGACTGGCTGTCGCCCGCTACGCCTGGGGAAGGGACTACCACAGAGTTGTGAATCAGCGACTTCGACGGGTGGGTCGCTGGCTGGAAACCATCCGACCTCACTGTCGCTGGCGCGTCTGCGTGGATGCTGAGCCACTGCTTGACAAAGCCTGGGCGGAAGAGGCAGGACTTGGCTGGATCGGCAAGCACAGCAACGTGATCCACCCCAGGAGGGGCTCATGGATGGTGATCGGTCATCTGATCACCACGGAACAACTCCAAGCCGATCAACCAGCCAAAGCGCGGTGCGGTCAATGCCGCGCCTGTATCGAAGCCTGTCCAACCAGTGCGATTACAGAACCGTTTGTGGTGGATGCACGGCGCTGCATCGCTTTTCACACTCTTGAAAACCGCAATCCAGAACTGCCTGCAGCCATGGCCGAAGCCATGGGGCCCTGGGTCGCTGGATGTGACATCTGCCAGGACGTCTGTCCTTTCAACCAGGGCGAGATCCCCTCCAGCGATGATCCTGATGTGCAACCGAGATCCTGGTTGCTGGACCTCCAGGCAGACCACATCCAACGCTGGACGGACGAGGACTGGAATGAGCGCCTGCGGGGATCGGCGCTACGCCGGATCAAACCCTGGATGTGGAGACGCAATGCCGCTGCAGCGAGACCTGACAATCCCCCTAGTGTGAGCTGATTCTTGGATCAGCAATGGGAGTTCAAGCTCGTAGAGGACTGAGCTGGCATCAGGCTCTGATGATCACGATGCTGACAGGAACCCTTGGTGCTCTCAGCGCTGCACCGGTGAGAGCTCTGACTCCCTACGTCTACACACCCAGCGCCCAGGAACTGGAGGGGGCCGGCGTTGGCATTGGCCGTACCGCTGCGCAATTGCTGCGCCTGGGGCAACCGGAGGAAGCAGCAAGTCTTGCCGCACTGGCCGTCAGACTCCAGCCCAATGACGAACGACTTTGGTCGGTTCTGGCTGAAGCGCAGCTGCGCAGTGATCAACTCAAAGCGGCCGCCGGCTCTCTGGCCAAGGCCAAGGCACTGAAACCGGGAAAAGCCGGACTCTGGTTTGCAGAAGCGTCGATTGCACTGCGCGACGAGCGTCCGGATGACGCCATCTCACTTCTCGATGAGGGTCTACGACTAGACCCCAAAAACGCGGGTGCCTACTTCGATCTCGGCAATGCCCGCGTGATGCAGTCGGACCTGAGACAAGCTCTGAAGGCTTTCGAGCAGGCCACAACCATCAAACCCAGCTTCTGGGAAGCCCTGAATAATCAGGCTCTTGTGCTGTTCGAAATGGGCAACACACCTGAAGCGATCAAACGCTGGCGCTCTGTGCTGTCGATCAAGAACAACCCAGAGCCGATGCTGGCTTTGGCTGCTGCACTCAACCAACAGAGTCCGGGCGACGCTGAATCGCTTGAACTGGCTCGTCAAGCGCTCGCTGAAGATCCCAATTACGTGCTGCCAGGGCATCAGGAGAATCAGCTCTGGGGCTCGAAACTTCGCCAGGCGACTGACGTTCTGCTGACGACACCCAGCCTCAGAGGCGCCGTCGAACGTGCTGAAGCCAATGCCGATCCCAAATCAGCTGAGTGATTCAGAAGGAAGATCTGTAGGCTAAGCGCCTTCTGCCTTCTTGATTCCGGAGCGGATGGCCGAGGAGCGCGTTCAACCGATCGCCCTGCATCACGAGATGCAGCGCTCCTATCTCGAGTACGCGATGAGCGTGATCGTGGGTCGGGCACTGCCGGATGTCCGCGACGGTCTCAAACCGGTTCAGCGCCGCATCCTCTATGCGATGCACGAGCTTGGACTCACACCTGATCGCCCATATCGCAAGTGCGCCCGCGTCGTCGGCGACGTTCTCGGTAAATATCACCCTCACGGCGATCAGGCGGTCTACGACGCGCTTGTCAGACAGGTCCAGACTTTTTCAAGCCGCCATCCGCTGCTGGATGGCCACGGCAATTTCGGTTCCGTGGACGATGACCCCCCAGCCGCAATGCGTTACACCGAAACGCGACTGGCACCGATTGCTCACGAGGCATTGCTCGATGAGATCGGCGACGACACGGTCGATTTTGCCGCCAACTTCGATGGGTCCCAGCAGGAACCAACGGTCCTGCCGGCACAGCTGCCGTTTCTGCTCCTGAACGGCTGTGCCGGCATCGCGGTGGGCATGGCCACCAGCATTCCCCCCCACAACCTCGGTGAAGTGGTGGATGGGCTGGTGGCATTGGTTCGGAAACCGGATCTGAGCGATGAGAAATTACTGGCTCTGATCCCGGGTCCAGATTTCCCGACAGGCGGTGAAGTCCTGCTGGGCAGCGGAATCCGTGACACCTACCTGCGCGGTCGCGGCAGCATTCCGATGCGGGGCGTGGCCCACGTGGAGGAAGTGCAACCAGGAAAGGGCAAACACAAGCGCAATGCGGTGATTGTCACTGAGCTTCCTTATCAACTGAGTAAGGCTGGCTGGATCGAAAAGCTTGCTGAACAGGTCAACGACGGAAAGATCGGTGGCATCGCCGACATTCGCGATGAAAGCGACCGCGAAGGCATGCGGATTGTGGTGGAACTGAGGCGAGACGCTGATACGGACACCGTTCTCAAGGACTTGCAGCGCCGAACGTCTCTGCAAAGCAATTTCGGAGCCATCCTGCTGGCACTGGTGGACGGCCAACCTCGCCAACTGTCGCTGCGGCGAATGCTGCAGACCTTCCTGGAATATCGGGAACTGACGCTGATCCGCCGCACCAGCCATGCCCTGCGCAAAACGGAAGACCGGCTCGAGGTGGTGGAAGGCCTGATCACAGCGCTGGCCTCTCTACAGAAAGTCATCGCCATGATTCAGGAGGCGCGCGATGCATCAACAGCCCGAGCGAGCCTGATGGTGCAGCTGGATCTGAGCGAGCGACAGGCGGATGCAGTTCTGGCCATGCCCTTGCGACGACTCACGGGGCTGGAGCAGGAGAGCCTGCGCCAGGAAGCAGATGAACTGCGAGCTGAACGGCAAAGACTGAAGCTGTTACTGGACAATCGCGAGCAGCTTCTGGATGCTCTGGTTCAGGAGCTCCGCCAGCTGAAAAAACGGTTTGCCACCCCTCGCCGCACCCGTCTGGTGGAAGGAGGTGATCACCTGCTGGCGGAACGGGCAGCAAGCCAGCGCCCCAATGCCGAACTGCAACGCCGCCAGGCCCTCGATGCTCTGCCACCAGAATCGCGGATCCTGATCCAAACCGACGGCCAGGTGAAGGTGGTGAGCCCCCAGCTCCTCGGCCGATTGCATCTCAATGAAGCTGTCGATCTGGGCGATGAACCTTCTCCAGCGCGACTGATCCTGCCGATCAATCCTGCACCGCGATTGCTGGCACTCACTGCCAGTGGTCGGATCGCACTGGTGCGCTGGGAGTTTGCAGGTCAGCAACCTGGCGGACTGGAGCGTTTCCTGCCGACCGCTTTAGAGGGCGAAACAGTGATCAACCTGCTTCGACTTCCAGCCGTCGATGACAAAAACACCAACAGCCGCATGTCTCTTGGTCTGTTAACGACAGACGGACGCTTCAAACGACTTCCACTGGACGAGATTCAGGAGCTCTCGGGTCGCGCCGCCACCATCCTCAAACTGAAGGAAGGCGTCTCACTGCTTTCAGCAGTGATTTGCGAACAAGGAGGAACCGTGGCTCTGTTGAGTGACATCGGTCGAATTCTCTGTCTTCCTGTTGAAGAGCAGTGCCTGCCCTTGATGGGCAAGTTGGCCCAGGGGCCAATGACCATGCGCATGCTGCCCGGAGAAAACCTTGTGGGAGCTGTCAGCCAACCCGCTGACAGCAACAATTCTGAATCAAACAGTTCTGAATCAAACAACAGTGGTGAGGTGCTGATCGGAACCAACAACGGTGATCTGATTCGCCTCTCCCTCAGCGAACTACGCCGATGCAAACGTGGAGATCTAGGGGAAATCGCTGTGAAACTGAACGGCGATCACAAAGAAACCGATCGCCTGGTCTCAGTCTGTGAAAGCGCAGAACTGGTGGGTGTGGTGACCAACAAAGGGCGCCACGCACGCATCCAAAACACAGCAATCAGCATGGATAGCAATCAACCCTCACAGCTAAAATTCAAGACAGAAGAAACATTGGTTCAACTTGTTCCTCTGTTGTGCTGAATACGTTCCAAGATGAATTTAAAGTTCTTTTTCAAGAACTGCAGTTCCCCTCCAACCACTCGAAGTAGTCCTCATCAATATCTCCGGTCACATATTGACCGTCAAAACAGGACATCTCAAGGTCCTGGATGTCAGTTCCGTGGACAATACTTTTCTTGAGATTATCAACGCTCTGATACACAACATGATCGGCAGCGAGCACATCCGCAATTTGATCAGTCGAGCGTCCATGAGCCAGAAGCTCTCCCCTCGTGGGCATATTGATCCCATACACATTGGGAAAGCGAACAGGCGGGGCAGCCGATGTGAATGTGACCTGATTCGCTCCAGCGTCGCGCGCCATCTGCACAATTTCCCTGGATGTCGTGCCACGAACAATGGAATCATCCACAATAAGAACATTTTTTCCAGCAAATTCAGTGCCCAATGCATTGAGTTTTTGCCGTACTGACTTTTTCCTTTCCGCTTGTCCTGGCATAATGAACGTACGACCAACATAACGGTTTTTATAAAATCCTTCGCGGTATTCAATCCCAAGTTGTTTGGCCACCTGCATTGCAGAAGGTCTGGCTGAATCTGGTATCGGCATCACAACATCGATATCACCAGCTGGTAATGAGTCAGAGATTGTTTTTGCAAGCAGATCACCCATGCGAAGCCTTGTTTCATAAACAGAAATTCCATTCATGACGGAATCTGGCCTTGCTAGATAAACATATTCAAATGCACATGGAACAAGCTGAGATGACTGCGCACACTGCCGTTGGTGCAAATTAAAATCAAAGTCGATAAAGATCGCCTCCCCAGGTTCAACATCACGAACAACTTCATAACCACTATTTTCAATCACAAGCGATTCACTTGCAACGATCCATTCATCCCGACCATTTTTCGCGGTCCTGCGACCAAGAATCAAGGGTCTGATGCCAAAAGGATCTCGAAAAGCAAGAAGGCCGCGGCCTGAAATCAGAGCAATCGCTGCATAGGAACCCTTGACTCTGCGATGCAGAGACGACACAGCATCAAACAACTGGTCGGGAGAAAGATCAGGACCAGTGAGATGGGATTGGATTTCAGTGGCCAAAACATTCACCAACATCTCCGTGTCACTGGAGGAGTTGGTATGGCGACGATCAATCTTGAAAAGATCCTGTTCAAGCTGACTGGTATTGGTCAGATTCCCATTATGAACAAAAGTGATTCCATACGGAGCATTGACATAAAAAGGCTGAACTTCATCTTCAGCTGCAGCAGCTCCACTGGTGGCATAGCGAACATGGCCAATACCAACATTTCCAAGCAGTTTGCGCATGTCGCGCGTTCGGAATGCTTCACGAACTCGTCCACGTTGTTTATGGACGTGAAACGTATAGTTGTCCATCGTGACAATTCCTGCGGAATCCTGTCCACGATGCTGAAGCAGAAGAAGGTTGTCATAGATCTGCTGATTAACAGAATCAACAGAAAACACACCAATAATTCCACACATAACTACGACTCGCTATCAAAGTTATTGAATGAGCAAAATATGACCATTGAATTCATAAATATATCGGCAATATGATCCGCTCGAAGATCAAACAAGGCAGGAGATAAAATCATTTCAACATTAGCAAAGCGACGCATGGTCATTGAGAAAGCTCCCCGTTGCCATCAATTCTTCGCGGTAATGAACTGCTGTAGACATGACGACATTGCTCAATGGCCAGAGTCAGACAAGGATCCTGATCAACACAAACCTGCAGGCAAGGCTGCTCGGTCACAACACCAATCCGAGTGATTGGCAGATCGTCCTGCTCAGCTAACAGAGCTTCCCATGGACCCATGCGATCTGCCTTGACCGACACCACGATCCGACTCCCACCTTCGGCAAACAGAACACGATCCACACGCACACCCTGAACACTGAGATCGACCTCAATTCCCAAGCCCGAAGCCATCGAAGATTCCGCCAAAGCCACGCAGAGACCGCCATCGCTGCAGTCATGAGCTGAGCCCAGCAGACCGCGAGCAATCGCCTCACGCACAAAGCAGCCAACCTTGGCTTCCATCGGAAGATCCGGCAAAGGTGGTCGACCAGCCAGAGACCCTGTGATCAGCTGTTGATAAGCACTGCCTGCCAAGCCCAGAGAGATAGCGTCGCCGTCATCAGGGCCGACGCCAATCAGGTAGATGGAATCCTGAGCCTGTCGCCATCCCAGACCAATCACGGTCGCGATGTCGTCGACACCACCCACCATGCCGATCACAGGCGTGGGGTGGATCGGCTGCAGCGTGCCGTCATCTTTTTTGATCTCGTTGTAGAGCGAGACATTGCCACCGGTCACGGGGGTGTTGAGAGCTCTGCAGGCGTCCGAGATGCCGCGGCATGCCTTCGCAAGCTGCCAGTAACCCTTGGGGGTTTCAGGCGAAGGAAAATTGAGATTGTCGGTGACAGCAAGAGGTTCAGCGCCGACACAACTCAGATTGCGTGCAGCTTCGGCAACAGCTGCCTGGGCACCCCGCTCAGGATCCAATGCCACCCAACGGTTGGGACAATCCACCGTGGCAGCCACTCCCCTGGTTGAGGCATCCAGCGATCCTTCACCCTGCTGCGGCCGAAGTCTGACCACTGCTGCGTCTGCGGATTCAGAAGACACCACGGTGTTCGCCAGAACCTGCTGGTCGTACTGACGATGCACCCAGCGTTTGCTGGCAATCGTTGGATCATCCAACAAGCACAGAAGACTCTGACTCCAGTCATGGTCTTGGCCTGGGAGTGGAAGATCCGCTTCAGACCAACGCCACAGCTCCTGAATCTCAGCAGGAGGCTCACTAAGCAGATCATGGTGATTGATCGGCGTGTCTTCCGCCAAGGCCCTCGAAGGGACCTCTGCCGCCACAACGCCTGCCTGAAGCACCCGAACCACAGGATCAGCCAGGACGCGACCCACAACAGCCGCCTGTAGGCCCCAGCGCCGGAAACGCTTCATCAGAGGCTCTTCGCGACCAGCTCGCACCACGAACAGCATGCGCTCCTGCGATTCAGATAACAGGTATTCGTAAGCGGTCATGCCCTGCTCCCGCGCAGGCACCTTGTCGAGATCCAGCTCAATTCCCAGATCCCCTTTGGCTGCCATCTCCGAACAACTGCAGGTGAGACCAGCAGCCCCCATGTCTTGAGCGGCAACCACATCACCGCTCTGGAATGCTTCCAGACAGGCTTCAATCAACCCCTTTTCCAGAAAGGGATCTCCCACCTGCACAGCTGGACGATCATCCAAAGAGGCGGAACTCAGCTCAGCGCTGGCAAAACTGGCACCACCCATGCCATCACGACCGGTGGTGCTGCCCACGTAAACCACAGGATTACCAACTCCAGAGGCCCCGGATTTCACAATGTCGTCGGTCTCCATCAGACCGAGGGCCATCGCATTGACCAGAGGATTGCCGCTGTAGGAGGGATCAAAAGCCACTTCACCCCCCACGGTGGGGACGCCCACGCAATTGCCGTAATGGGCAATGCCTGCCACCACGCCCTGCATCAATCCGACATTGGCGGGATCATCCAGGGGGCCAAAACGCAAGGCATTCAGCAGCGCGATCGGACGAGCACCCATGGTGAAGATGTCGCGGAGGATTCCACCAACACCTGTCGCGGCACCTTGAAAGGGTTCCACCGCCGAAGGGTGGTTGTGACTCTCAATCTTGAACGCGAGGCGATGGCCTCCTCCGAGATCCACCACACCGGCGTTCTCACCCGGACCCACCAGGATGCGAGGTCCCTCTGTTGGAAAACCACTGAGCAGCGGTCTGGAGTTGCGGTAACAGCAGTGCTCTGACCACATCACCCCGAACATGCCAAGTTCAGCGCGGTTGGGGTCTCGCCCCAGGCGGCGTTGAATCTCGACGTAATCCTGCTGCGTGAGCCCTTCCTGGCGGAGGGCGGCCGCGACATCAAACGTCTCAGCCACAGAAGAAGACTGGGCCACAGTCAACAGGTCATCTGCTCCCAGTGTTGCCGACGGCCTGACCGTGCCAATCAGATCCAAGGATCCCCATCGCGTTCGACAGGCCGTCGGTTCTGCATAGCAGGCTCTCGATCAATCCAGTCGTCGTCCTGCCAATCCTCCAGTGGATCTGAATCCATGGGCTGGGGATGATCATCAGGTTCGTTGAGATCACGACGAGAGGGGTGGTCATCCCAAGGCGGTTCCTCCAACCAACCTTCAAGCCGTTCGCCGGCACGATCACCCAACTGTTGCAACTGCTCTCGCCAGTGACGAGACCGACGAACGAAATCCTGGCGAACACTGGCGCGAGCCTCGGGAAGATCATCCAGATCACGAAGACCCGTGGAGACCATCCCTGGCTGTTGATCAACAATGCGATCAGGTGTGAGCCGCCAGCGGCTGCTTCCTGGCAGACGTGGATCGCTGCGAGACACCAGGTAGTGAAGGATCTCTCCTGTTGAGGGAACAAAAGCGAGGTCTGCAACCTGACCAAGGCGCTCTCCAGCGACACCGAGCAAATCGGCGTCAAGCAAAGTGGGAAGTCGCTCAAGGGTGAGCTGATCAATCTCTGACGGCGCCCCTTTCACAAACACCTGCTGATCGTCGAGACCACGACACTGATCAAGTCTCCAGACGGTGCGGGAATTACGCAGAGCCGAAGGCCGACTCACCCAGCCCAGCAGGCGATGCACCGGAGGATGCATCCAGGCCATCACCCCAATGCCGTGATCAAGCCCCTGATCACAACGCACACGATGCCTGAGCAGATCGCTGAGCAGGAGGGGATCAGGCAGCGTCAAGGTCAGGAACGAATCTGAACAGGCATCACCAGATAGGTGAGGCCCGAAGCATCATCAGATGGTGAAAGAATGGCCGGGGTTGTCGGGGCATTGCACTGCAGGCGAACACGTTCCGAATCCATCGCTTTGAGTCCATCAAGCACATAACGAACATTGAATGCGATCTGTACGGGATCACCTTCAATCTGAGCAGATAGGGACTCCGAACCACTGCCAACATCCTGAGCATCGGCACTGATCTGAACCAGACCCTTCTCAGGATCACTGCCGATACGAACAACATTGTTGTGCTGATCTGCCAGAACAGCGATGCGTTCGAGTGAAGCCACGAAGGCCCGACGATCAAGATCAAGCGTGCGATTGAACGAATCGGGAATGAGCTGGCGGTAATTGGGGTACGTGCCCTCGAGCGTGCGACTGGTGACCATCTGATCAGCGGCGAGAACCACAACCTGACCGCTTTCACAAAACAGACTCACAGCGTCCGTTCCTTTCCATCCCGCCATCAGACGTTCCACTTCCCGCAGGGAGCGGGCGGGCAGGGTGACAGCGAGGCCAGCCTCTTCCGAAGCGTCCTGATCGGACAGAGCAAGTGGGTCCTGCAGTGCGTCATCAACACTGAGCACTGCCAGACGGTGACCGTCCGTGGAAGCAGCCTCAAGGCTGGTGCGATCAAAACGGAGATGCACCCCGGTGAGCAGCTGCTTGGCTTCATCGGAACTGCTGGCAAACAGCGTGCTGCGCAGTGCTTTCACCAAAGCTGCTGGATCCAGTTTGAGCGCTGTGCCGTTCTCAACCAGAGGCAGCTCCGGGAAATCATCCGCAGGCATGCCTCGCATCTGATAGCTGCCACTCAGGCTGGTGAGTTCCACCTGCTCTCCGGTGGCGTCAGTGACCAGAGTGATCGGTGAATCGCTGGAAAGACGCGAAACGATCTCACCAAACAGCCGCGCTGGCAGTGTCACCGCACCACTGGTTTCGACGGTCGCAGCGAGAGACGTCTGAATGCCCAGATTGAGGTCAAAGCCAGTGAGGCTCAATCGATCAGTGCCGGCATCCGCGGTCAGCAACACGTTGGCAAGCACCGGATGGGTCGGTCTCGCTGCAACCGCCCTGCTGACCAATTGCAGAGCAGCGTTGAGTTCCGTTTGGGAACAAACCAGTTTCATGGCGACGTTGTCCGCTGCAAGGCCTGAGGTCACCCACGGTTTCACAGGGACGCACGAAGCGCAATGGTCCAAACGAACATGCCCTTCTTGCTGATTACTGGCTGTTTAAGTCTTTTAGAAGAAACAACAAAAACAGCCGTAGTAGGGCCTGTGGAAACCGTGGAAAACCATCAAGTCCCTTGCTGATCAGTCGTTTCCTGATCACACAGGCCTGGGGATTCTTTTTTTGCCGGTGAGGAGAAACTGCTGTTTTTCACAGAATCAACAGCCTGGGGAAATTGGAACGGTCGAGGAGGGAGGCTTCTGGGTCTGGTTCTCCACAGCTTTCAGGCATGGTTTTCCGCCAGCTTCCGCAGGCAGTTCGTCATCTGGCCGCTGTTCCCTTTCGCCCTTTCGACATCAAAAAACCCCTTCTCGGGAGGGGTTCTTTCGCGATGCAGATCATCTGGGGCTGTGGTGAGGACTCAAAAACCCATCACTTTGGCCACCGTGCTCAGGTCAGGGTTCAGATCGGTATGGAAGGCAGCGTCATTGTTGTTGATGGCGCAATCGGGGTCTTTCAGTCCGTTGCCCGTGAGCACGCAAACCACCGTGGCTCCTGCCGGCACTTCGTCTTTGCGTTTGAGCAGACCTGCCACTGAAGCAGCGCTGGCTGGTTCGCAGAACACGCCTTCCTGCCCGCCCAGCAGCTTGTAAGCCTGAAGGATTTCCTCATCTGTCACATCCAGGAAAGCGCCGTTGCTTGCCGACCGTGCGGCAATGGCTTTCTCCCTGTTGACGGGATTGCCGATGCGGATGGCCGTGGCGATCGTTTCTGGATCGGTCACCGTGGTTTCGTTGACCAACGGAGCTGATCCACTGGCCTGGAAGCCCATCATTCTGGGCAGCGTGCGGCTTCGACCCGCCTGGTGATACTCCTGAAAGCCCATCCAGTAGGCGGTGATGTTGCCGGCGTTGCCCATTGGGATGCACAACCAGTCGGGGGCATCACCGAGAGCATCGATCAGTTCGAACGCGGCTGTTTTCTGGCCCTGGAGGCGATAGGGGTTCACCGAATTCACCAAGGTGACCGGGTACTGATTCGACACTTCCCGCACAATGTCCAGTGCCTTATCAAAGTTGCCGCGAATGGCGAGCACCTCGGCGCCGTAAACCAGTGCCTGAGCCAGCTTTCCCTGGGCGACATATCCATCGGGGATCAGCACGAAGGCCCGCATCCCTGCCCGTCGTGCATAGGCCGCGGCTGCCGCTGATGTGTTGCCGGTACTGGCACAGATCACCGCTTCACATCCAGCCTCCTTGGCTTTGCTGATCGCCATGGTCATGCCCCGGTCCTTGAACGAACCAGTCGGGTTCAAACCGTCGTATTTCACGTAGACCTTCACCCCCTTTCCGATCCGTTCGGCGATCGAAGGCACGGGGATCAAGGGGGTTGCGCCTTCTCTCAAGGTCACCACCGGAGTGGAGTTGCTCACTGGTAACCAGGTTCTGTAAGCCTCAATCAGCCCTGGCCAGTCCTGCATGACAGGAGCAGGGGAGAAGCGGCGACGGAAGCTGTTGAGCAGTGACACCTGCGCAGGGCAATGTTCCTCAGGAATCTATGTGGCAGGCACTGCAGCCTGGTTCAGTTGCTGCCGTCCTTCAGACCGTCCAGGGGGGAATCTGAGAAGAACTGCACCAGGCCTGCGATGGATTCTGCTTTTTCGATCACGGCAAGGAGTGCTGGGATATTCACTTCCATCACGTCCGATGGATAGGCCTCAAGAAATTTGATGGCTGTCAATCCGCCTTCACCGATCTGCAGCCCGTTGATCACGCCAGCGCGGATGGCTGGAACACTCACCGAGGGCGCGGGAACTCTCAGTGGATAGATGATCCGAGCCACCCTGGTCAGAATCACATCTCCGATCCTTGTGGACATCAGCCTGCTCGTGAGCACCAGTGGCAGATTCAGCTCCTGATTGAGCAGTTTTGCAACCTCCTCGGGATCCTGACGGCTCAGTTTCAGAAGCTCGACCAGCAGTCCCCGAGCTTCGCCGGTTTCAGCCAGGTAAGCGAGGTCCGCAACACTGATCGAACGGATGAAAGCCCCGCTCACCAGGGCAACGTCCTTCGCGGCGTGAACGGGTTGGAAGCAACTCAGTAGGCTCAGAGCCATCGCCGAACCTGTTGCCAGAGCGTGCCTGCGAAGGCGTGATCGTGCAGACATGGGCAGATTGAGTTGCTCGGAATCTAGGGGGAGACTCCTGCTGCTGCTTTGACCAGTCGGACAACTCCTCGTTCGGCCAGACCCTGTGCGAGTTCAACTCCCATGCGACGGGCGTCGGGCTCACGCATCAATCGGGGCAAGCGACTGAACAGCAGATCAGGACTGAAGCCTGGAAGCTGTTGCAGCACCTGGATGAGCTGACGGACCGGTTCAAGGTCCATATAGAAGTCCTGATCCAACTCGGCTCCCGACGCCATCAGCCGGGAGGGTTGCAATGGACGGGGCAGACGCCGTCCAATCCGTTGCAGGGTCATCCACCCCAGTGAATCGATGCGATCGGCTGCGGTTTCAACGAGCTGATGGCGCAGCATGCCCCCATGGGTTGACACCAGGAAATCCAGAACTTGATCCAGCAGGGCTTCCAGGTCCAGCTGGTCTTGACTGGCTGCACTGGCCACCAGATTTTCCAGCCGGGTCCAGCTGAAGATATCGCCGTCGAACAACATCTCTTTCAGGCTCTGCCGGAGCTGTGGATCCGGATCCTCCATCAGTCGGCGCGCGAAGTAGGGATAGGCAGCTCCGAGAATCTTGAAGTCGGAATCCACGCTCAGGGCAATCCCCTCAAGGGTGACCAGTGAGCGGATGATCAGTGCGTAGTAGGGCGGAACTCTGAACGGGAACTTGTACATCACCCCTGAGAGATCATCGGTGACCGCTTTGAAGTCCATGCGGCTGACACCTGCCTCCAGTGCCTGACTGAACACGGTTTCAAACGCTGGAACAATGGGCTCCAGATTCACGTCCTCCGCAAGGAAACCAAGGTTGACGAAATCCTTGGACAATTTGCCGAAATTACGGTTCACCAGGTGAACCACGGCTTGGATCAATCCTGTGCGTGATTCCCGCGAGACCTCGCTCATCATTCCGAAGTCCAGGTAGCAGAGCCGTCCATCAGCGAGGGCCAGCAGATTGCCTGGATGTGGATCGGCGTGGAAAAAGCCGTGCTCAAGAAGCTGTTGGAGGCTGCAGTTCACGCCCACAGACACCATGTCGTCGGGATCGATGCCCATGTCTCTCACCGCCTCAAGGTTGGTGAGCTTGACGCCGTCGATCCATTCCATCGTCAGCACCCTTCGACTGGTGGCTTCTCGATAGATCTTTGGAACAGCGATCCGGGGATTTCTTTGATGCAGCTCGCTGAATTTCTCCGCATTTGAGGCTTCATTCAGGTAGTCCATTTCTTCGAACACCCGACTGCCCAGTTCATCAATTAGGGCAACAAGATCGCTGCGGATCAGGCCGATATTGCTGTTGAGCCAGGCGGCGATGTTGCGCACGATGTAGAGATCAAGCGTGATCTGTTCGCGCAGACCAGGCCTTTGCACTTTCACGGCAACACGTTGACCGTCGTGCAACGTTCCGCGATGCACCTGGCCAAGAGAGGCAGCGGAGATCGGCTCGCGTTCCAGTTCCGCGTAGATGCTGTCGACTGGAGCACCCAGATCTTCCTCGATGCAGGCCATGGCCAGAGCGCTGTCGAACCCTGGAAGTTGGTCCTGAAGCTGGGCAAGTTCCTCCAGCAGCACCGGAGGCACGATGTCTGGACGTGTGGAGAGAGCCTGGCCCGCTTTGATGAAGGCCGGTCCGAGCTCCACCAGCAGTTCAGAGCATTCCCGCGCCCTGCTTCGAGCTCGCTGCTGATCCTTGAGCAGCTGGAAGATCCAGTCGAAACCGATGCCGATCAGCAGCATTCCAATTGGCACCAATGTCTGCCATAGACGTCGCAGCAGCCGTTGGGGATGACCCGCGTAGATCCGGGTGATGGCAGCCGGGTCATACGTCAGTAGACCGGCGGCTTCGATGAAATCTCCGAGTTCTTGAGGGGCCACTGGCCTCAATGCCATGTGCACCCCTTCTAAACGAGCAAAGCCGCCGCTACGGTCTGCTCCTACACCGGGGTCTGCCGTGCTAACCGGCCTGCGACTCGAGAACATCGCCTTAATCGACAGCCTTGATCTGGCTTTTGATCAAGGTTTTTCTGTGCTGACCGGCGAGACAGGGGCAGGGAAGTCGATCCTTCTCGATGCTTTGGATGCCGTGCTTGGAGGTCTGCAGGCGGGGGCAGGTGCGCGTCTGTTGCGTTCCGGTTGTGACCGAGGCGTGATCGAGGCCAGTTTTCGTCCTGGCGCAGCCGCCAGCCGCTGGTTGCTTGAACAGGAGATCAGCGACGGAGAGGAGGATTTGGTGGTGAGCCGTGAATGGCGGCGTCAGGAGGATCGCCTCAGCAGCCGCTCAAGGCTGAACGGGGTGATGGTGAATCGTCAGCAGCTGCTGGTGCTGCGTCCTCTGCTGATTGATCTCACCGTTCAGGGTCAAACCCAGCAGCTGGCACGTCCCGGTCAGCAGAAACGCTGGCTTGACCATCTCGGCGGAGCTTCCCTTGATGCCGAGCTCAGACAGGTTCGCCGTCACTGGAACGATTGGCTTCGCTGTCAGTCCAAGCTTGAGCGGGCTGAAACAGATCGGTTGCGTCTGGATCAACAGCGTGAGGAGCTGGAGTTGTTGCTGGCTGAGCTCGACCGAGCTGAGCTTGACGACCCCGAGGAAATTGATCAGCTCGAACGGGAACAGGACCGTCTCGTTCATGGGGTGCGTCTGCAGGAGGGTCTGGGTCTGTTGATCGGGCGTCTTCAGGACGGTGCTGATCAGGCACCCTCAACGCTTGATCACTTGCTGGCCTGCAGTCATGAGCTGCAGCAGATGCAGGGTCTCGACCCGTCTTTGAAGCCTTTGAGTGAGCGATGTCTCGATCTTGAATCAGGTGTTCAGGATCTGATCAGGGAGCTGGAGGGTTACGGAGCCTCTCTGGACAGTGATCCCCATCGTCTGTCTGTGCTTCAGGATCGCCTGGCCGAGCTCAAGCGCCTGGAACGACGTCATGGTCAGGATCTGATCGATCTGATCAAGCGTCGCGATGAGCTGCGTGATCGTCAGCAGTCCGGTGGTGTTGATGCACTGCTTGAGCAGTTGCGCAGCCAGGAGCAGGCGGCTTGTGTCATCCGTGATCGCAGCAATGCTTCGCTGCGTTCACAACGGTTGATTGTTGCGGCGGAGCTGCAAGAGCGGTTGATGGCCCATCTCAGGCCGATGGGATTGGCCAATGTGCGTTTCGAGGTCGCTGTTGAGCCCTCTGAACCTGGCGAGAGCGGAGCGGATGCGGTCTGTTTCCTGTTCTCAGCGAATCCAGGACAGCCGATGGCCCCGCTTGCTGAAGTGGCTTCCGGGGGTGAGATGTCGCGTTTTCTGCTGGCTCTCAAGACCTGCCTTGCCGAGGTAGATGGATCCAGCACACTGCTCTTCGATGAAATCGACACTGGAGTGAGCGGCCGTGTCAGCGGTGCCATGGCCGATCTGCTTCGGCTGTTATCGCGCCATCGTCAGGTGTTCTGTGTAACCCATCAGCCGCTGGTGGCTGCTGCTGCTGATCATCATTTCCGCGTCAGCAAGGACGTGTCTGACGGGGTCACCCATTCGCGAGTGTCCCAGCTGCGGGACACTCAGGAGCGTCAGCGTGAGCTGGCCGAACTGGCTGGCGGTGAGCGCCGCGAAGCCGAGGCCTATGCAGCCAGCCTTCTGGATCAGAAAGCAGCATGAGCATCATCTGATCTCAGTAGAATCCTCAGTTCCTGAGATCCAGCCGTATGGGGCGAACCGCTCCCAAATCAAAGGCCTCGTCTCCGGCGGAGCCGGTGAAACTCGCGATTGGATCTGAAGAGAACGTGATCCGAGTTCGTGGTGCTCGCCAGCACAATCTCAAGAACGTCGATCTCACCATCCCTCGCAACAAGATGGTGGTGTTCACAGGAGTGAGCGGCAGCGGTAAAAGCTCCTTGGCTTTCGACACGATTTTCGCTGAGGGTCAGCGTCGCTACGTCGAGAGTCTTTCCGCTTACGCACGTCAGTTTCTGGGTCAGGTCGACAAGCCGGATGTCGATGCCATTGAGGGCCTTTCACCGGCGATCTCGATCGATCAGAAATCCACCAGTCACAACCCACGTTCCACTGTCGGAACCGTCACGGAGATCCAGGATTATCTGCGTCTGTTGTTTGGTCGCGCCGGCGACCCTCATTGCCCGAGGTGTGATCGTCCGATCCGGCCTCAGACCATTGATGAAATGGTCGATCAGATCCTCACCTTGCCTGAATCGACGCGTTATCAGCTGCTTGCTCCGGTTGTGCGTGGCAAGAAGGGCACCCACGCCAAATTGATCAGCGGGCTAGCCGCCGAAGGTTTTGCCCGGGTGCGGATCGATGGAGAAGTGCGCGAGCTGGCCGACAACATCGAACTTGACAAGAACCAAAGCCACAACATTGAAGTGGTGGTGGATCGGCTTGTTGCTCGTGAGGGAATCCAGGAACGGCTCACCGACTCCCTGCGCACCTCACTGAAACGCGGAGATGGTTTGGCCATCGTTGAGGTGGTTCCCAAAAAGGACGAGCAACTTCCTGAAGGAGTCGACCGGGAGCGTTTGTTCTCCGAGAATTTCGCCTGCCCCGAGCATGGGGCGATCATGGAAGAGCTTTCACCAAGGCTTTTTTCGTTCAACAGTCCTTACGGTGCTTGCGAGGACTGTCACGGAATCGGCCACCTGCGCAAGTTCACACCTGAGCGAGTGGTTCCAGATCCCTCACTGCCGGTTTATGCCGCAGTGGCTCCCTGGGCCGAGAAAGACAATTCCTATTACTTCTCCCTGCTGTATTCCGTTGGGGAGGCCTTCGGGTTTGAGATCAAGACTCCCTGGAAGGATCTGTCTGAAGAGCAGCAGGATGTGCTGCTCAATGGCAGTCGCGAACCGATCCTGATTCAGGCCGACAGCCGTTATCGCAAAGGAACTGGTGCCTATCAGCGTCCTTTTGAGGGGATCCTGCCGATTCTTGAGCGGCAGTTGCGTGATGCCAGTGGTGAGGCCCAGCGTCAGAAGCTGGAGAAATATCTGGAACTTGTCCCCTGCTCCAGTTGTGCTGGCAAACGACTGCGCCCTGAGGCATTGGCCGTGCGCATGGGCTGCTTCCGAATCACGGATCTCACTGCTGTGAGCGTCGGCCAGACCCTTGACCGGATTGAGCAGTTAATGGGTGAGGGTGCCTTCGAGGGCAGTGAACCACTGCTTACGAACCGTCAGATGCAGATCGGAGACCTCGTGTTGCGCGAGATCCGCATGCGATTGCGCTTTCTGCTGGATGTCGGTCTGGACTATCTGAGCCTCGATCGGCCGGCGATGACCCTGTCCGGTGGTGAAGCGCAGAGAATCCGTCTGGCGACCCAGATCGGTGCCGGTCTCACCGGAGTGCTCTACGTGCTCGATGAACCGAGCATTGGTTTGCACCAACGGGACAATGACCGCCTGCTCGCCACCCTTGAGCGTCTTCGTGATCTTGGGAACACGCTGGTGGTTGTTGAACACGATGAAGACACCATTCGCGCTGCCGATCACGTGGTGGATATCGGTCCTGGAGCCGGTGTGCACGGAGGCCACATCGTGGCGCAGGGATCTCTGGATGATCTCCTGAACGCGGAGGACTCCGTGACAGGTGCTTATCTCAGTGGTGAGCGAAGCATTCCCACTCCTCCGGAACGGCGCTCGGCAGGGACTCGCAGCCTCAAGCTGCTCAACTGCAATCGCAACAATCTCAAAGACCTGAATGTGGAGTTCCCGCTCGGACGCCTGGTCTCCATAACTGGAGTGAGCGGCAGCGGCAAGAGCACGTTGGTGAATGAGTTGCTTCATCCCGCTCTGGAGCATGGCCTCGGCCACAAGGTGCCTTTCCCCAACGGTCTTGGGGAGATGCGTGGTCTCAAGTCGATCGACAAGGTGATCGTGATCGATCAGTCACCGATCGGCAGAACTCCCCGTTCCAATCCCGCCACTTACACCGGTGCCTTTGACCCAATCCGTCAGGTGTTCGCAGCCACGGTTGAAGCCAAGGCCCGCGGCTATCAGGTGGGTCAGTTCAGTTTCAACGTCAAGGGCGGTCGCTGCGAAGCCTGTCGCGGTCAGGGGGTCAATGTGATCGAGATGAATTTCCTGCCCGATGTGTATGTGCAGTGCGACGTGTGCAAGGGCGCTCGATTCAACCGTGAGACTCTTCAGGTCACCTACAAGGGTCACACCATCGCCGACGTTCTGGAGATGACCGTTGAGCAGGCTGCCGACGTGTTTTCTGCCATTCCGCAGGCGGCGGATCGACTGCGGACCCTGGTGGATGTGGGTCTTGGGTACGTGAAGCTGGGTCAGCCGGCACCCACGCTCTCCGGCGGTGAGGCGCAACGGGTGAAGTTGGCCACTGAACTGTCTCGCAGGGCCACCGGCAAGACGCTGTACCTGATTGATGAGCCCACCACCGGCCTGAGTTTCTATGACGTGCACAAGCTGATGGATGTGATGCAGCGTCTTGTGGACAAGGGCAATTCGATCATCTGCATTGAGCACAATCTCGATGTGATCCGTTGTTCCGACTGGTTGATCGATCTTGGTCCCGAGGGGGGTGATCGTGGTGGAGAGTTGGTGGCCTGCGGAACACCGGAAGAGTTGGCCCAGCATCCAACCAGTCACACCGGTCGCTATCTCGCCAGGGTTCTCAAGCAACATCCTCCTCAGAGTGCTCCTCTGGCGGCATGACGTCCTTTCCGTGTTTTCGCTTGCGTGGATTGGCTGCAGCCATGGCTTCGCTGTTGGTCGCCCAACCGGTGGCAGCGGTTGAGCGGCTCACCTTCACCTTGCCTGTGCTGGATGAGAGCATCAGCCTGGATTTGAGTCGAGCCACCAATGCTCGGGAGTTGATCGATTCCAATCCAGATCTTCAGGAGCTGGATTGGGCAGGTGATGGATCGGTGCAGACGCTGATCGAATCGCTGCTGACGGCCCCTCTCCCTGAAGAAACCGGCAGCATTGTTCGCCAATCTCTCGGTCACCCCCTGTTTGAGCAGCTGCTTTTGACTGTTTCCGAATTGGTTGAGGTCAAGGGTCTTCCAGCCGACACCAGCGGGCGCATGGTGTCTGAGGCTCTGGCCGCTGCCTACAGGGACGATCAGCCCCATCTGCTGGGATTTCTGCGTCGAGTCCCGGGAGATGAGCTCTCGATCAATTTGCAGTCGCTCGCTTTCTACGCCAAAAGACTCAGAGCCAACCAGGACGATGCACGGGCCCTGGTGCAAAAGGGCACCGCAGCCAAGCCCGTCTCTTCAACGATTGTCGCTGCAGCGGCATCCGGCTGGACCCGCCGGCAACGCTCTGTTGCGGTGAACCATCGGCCGCAGCCCTTACAGATCACGGAAATCGTCCCGACCGCAAGGTCCAACGGTCGGTTGGTGGTGATCTCTCATGGGCTTTGGGATGAGCCGTCCAGTTTTGAGGGTTGGGCCTATCTGCTTGCTGCCCATGGGTATTCCGTGTTGCTTCCAGATCACCCGGGCAGTGATGCGAAGCAGCAGGAGTTAATGATCAAGGGCAAACAGCCTCCGCCGGCTTCGGAGGAACTGCGCTTGCGTCCCATGGATGTCACTGCCGTGATTGATGCGGTCGAGACCGGCAACCTGCTTTCAGGTTCCTCTGTGCAAACTGATTCCGTTGCGGTTGTTGGTCATTCCTGGGGTGCCACCGCGGCTCTGCAGCTGAGTGGTCTTCAGACCACAAGCCGAAAGCTGAGTTCTCGCTGTCAGGACCCACGTGATCCAGATCGCAACCTCAGCTGGATTTTGCAGTGCAGCTGGCTCAAAGGTGCCGATCAAGGGTCGTTGGCTGATCCGAGGGTTCGGACTGCGGTTGTGGTGAGCCCACCTCTGCGACTGCTGTTCGACGAAGCCAGTGGCCCGTCGATGCAGGCCAAGGTGCTGCTGGTGAGCGGGACCCGCGATTGGGTTGTTCCATCCGATCCTGAAGCGGTCGTTCCGCTTCGCAATGGTCAGCCTCTGGCCAATGGTCACCGCATTGTGCTGGCCTCAGGTGGCGATCACTTCAATCTCTGGGCTCCTGTGGGTGCTGAACAACCACCGATCCTTGGGCCCCTGATCCTTGCTTGGATCAATGACCATTCGGGAATCACCGATTCGCTCAGCTTCCAGGGGGGCGGTTGGGGCCATCAACGCGTGCCGCTGGTGGATGTCACCGGCCAACTATGAAAATTCTTTACGCCATATCGGTGTTGTCAACAAGACTTTTTTGTCCGCATTTCTACATCCACAAAACGCTCAAGTAACAGTGCTGGTCGGACTTAAACCGGTTTGAAGCCAAGCGATCCGGGCATGTTTTTGCATTGCTCTCTTTCAGTCATCAGATTGTTTTCATCTTTTCGCAGTTCCATATCACCTAACCCTTGATCGGACACCAGGACCTGTTCCTGAACGTGTTGGAGGTCTTGTGGGACTGAGGCTGCTGCATCTTCATCTCCATGGCTTATTTCGCTCGCAGGATTTGGAGCTTGGCCGTGATGCGGACACTGGAGGTCAGACCCTCTACGTGTTGGAACTGGCCCGCAGCCTGGCCAATCGCGCCGAGGTGGATCATGTCGAGGTCGTCACGCGGCTGATTCAGGATCGGCGAGTGTCTCTCGACTATTCCCAACCTCTCGAGCCGATTGCACCCGGTGCATCGATCCGACGATTCAGTTTTGGACCGCGGCGTTATTTGCGTAAGGAACAGCTTTGGCCGTATCTGGATGAGCTGGCCGACCAGTTGGTTCGTTATCTCCGGGAGAGTGACAATCGACCCGACTGGATTCATGCCCATTACGCCGACGCCGGCTATGTGGGGGCTCTTGTCAGTCGACGTTTGGGAATTCCGCTTGCATATACAGGCCATTCCCTAGGACGTGAGAAGTTGCGCCGTCTGCTTGCGGCTGGTGGAGAGCATGAGCAGATCGAGCAAAATTATTCGATCAGTCGGCGCATCGATGCCGAGGAACTGGCTCTTGCTCATGCCGATCTGGTGATCACCAGCACGCGACAGGAGCGTGATCAGCAATACGCCCGTTATGGCTGCTTCAACCCTGACCATGCGGAGGTCGTGCCACCGGGTGTTGACAGCAGACGTTTTCATCCTCACGGCAACTCGAGTGAGTTCACTGAGGTGTCAGAGCTCTTGAGTTCGTTTCTGAGGGAGCCTGAGCGTCCACCTCTGCTGGCCATCTGCCGTGCGGATCGGCGTAAAAACATTCCCGCGCTCGTTGAAGCTTTCGGTCGATCCGCGGTCCTGCGGCAGCGCCACAACCTGGTGCTCGTGCTCGGCAATCGTGATGACTCTCGCCAGATGGATCGTCAGCAGCGTGAGGTGTTTCAGCAGATCTTTGATCTGGTTGACCGTTATGACCTCTACGGCTCCGTTGCCTATCCCAAGCACCATCGCCGTGATGAGGTTCCGGCCATCTACCGCTGGGCTGCTGCTCACCGCGGTTTGTTCGTCAATCCAGCGCTGACCGAGCCTTTCGGTCTCACGCTGCTGGAGGCTGCGGCTTCAGGTTTGCCGATGGTCGCCACCGATGACGGGGGTCCTCGAGAGATTCTGAGTCGTTGCGATAACGGACTTGTCGTTGACGTGACCGACCGGGAATCGCTCCAGGATGGATTGGAGCGTGCCGGTGCTGATCGAGATCGCTGGCGGCGGTGGAGTGACAACGGCGTGGAGGCTGTCAGCCGTCACTACAGCTGGGATGCTCATGTCTGCGGTTACCTGGCGCTGATGCAAGAGCGTCTGAAGCGCTCGAACACGGTGACTGTTTCATCGCAACTGTTGGCGACGCCATCGGGGCTGAGTCCTTTCGGCTCCCGTCTGCTGCTGCTGGATCTCGACAGCAGTCTTGAACAGCCGGATCTCAAGGATCTGCAGAGTCTGCGACAACAGCTGATGGCTCCGTCTGCCCAAGCTGCCCAGACCAGTTTCGGCATCACCACTGGACGGCCTCTCGGTGTGGCCAGGCAGCGTTTCGCTGAGCTTCATCTGCCTGACCCGCAGGTCTGGATCTCCCAGGCGGGCACTCAGATTCACTATGGCCAAGAAGAGCAGGCGGATCGCTTTTGGCAGGCCCAGATCAGCGTTGACTGGCAACGCGAGTCCGTGGAGCAGACCCTCTCCGATCTTGGCGATCACATCAAACTGCAGAAACCTGAGCATCAGGGTCAGTTCAAGGTCAGTTATCTGCTGCAGCAACCAGGCCCTTCCGTGTTGCCGCTGATTCGCCAGCGTTTGCGCCAGAGCGGCCTGCCTGCACGGCCTCAATTGCGCTGTCACTGGTTCCTTGATGTGCTTCCCATGCGGGCCTCACTCAGCGAGGCGATTCGCTTCCTTTCGCTGCGCTGGGGTTTGCCTCTTGAACACATTCTTGTGGTGGCCAGTCAGCAAGGGGATGCGGAGCTGGTCCAAGGTCTGCCGGCGGCTGTGGTGACTGCTGATCATGACCCCTGTCTCGATGGCTGTCGCCATCAGCAGCGGGTTTATTTCGCCAATCGGTCGCGCTTGATGGGCGTGCTGGAGGGTCTCCAGCACTACCGCTTCCTCAACGCACGGTCCCGACTGGATTAGGCCTCGATCTGAAGCGTCACAGCACCAGCGCTGCGATCGGCCTTGGCCTGGGCATCAGCTCGGTGGTTGCCGCAAGCCAGAGCCACGCCCATGCGCCGGCCGGGGCGGGCCTCCTCTTTCCCGAACAACAACACCTGGGTGTCGGGCTCGCTCAGGGCTGACTCCAGACCGCTGAAGCTCACCCGGCTGCCATGGCGATCCGCGAGGATCACTCTGCTGGCAGCCGCTGTGACACAACAGATTGTTGGGATCGGCAAACCAAGCACAGCTCTCAGATGCAGTTCGAACTCACTGAGGTTCTGGCTGATCAGAGTGACAAGACCCGTGTCATGGGGGCGAGGGGACAGCTCTGAAAAAATCACCTCGTCACCGCAGAGAAAAAACTCCACTCCGAATAGACCGGCCCCTCCCAGGTTGTCGGTCACAGTGCGGGCCATGGTCTGCGCCTGGTGCAACTGCTCTTCGCTCAGCTGGGCCGGCTGCCAGCTGCATTGATAGTCCCCATTGGCCTGTTCATGTCCGATCGGTGGACAGAACAGAGTGGAGCCGTCGCGTTGGCGGATGGTGAGCAGAGTGATTTCCTGATCAAAGTGCAGGAACTCCTCCACGATCACCTGGTTGGAGGTGCCACGTGCATTGGCCATGGCCGCCTCCCAGGCCTGATCAAGATCCTCGGCGCTTTTCACCACGCTCTGCCCTTTCCCGGACGAGCTCATCACCGGTTTCACAACCACCGGCCACCCCAAAGGTTCTGCAGCGTTGTGCAGGTCTTCGGCACTGGAGGCATAGGCGAATCGAGCGGTGCGCAGTTCAAGCTCTGCTGATGCGAGGTCGCGGATTCGATCACGATTCATCGTTACGGCAGTGGCGCGGGCCGTGGGAATCACGGTGATGCCTTCGTCCTCCAGTTCGGCCAGTGCATTCACGGCCAGAGCTTCAATCTCTGGAATCACCACGCTGGGCCTGTGGCGTCGCACCACCTCCAGCAGTGCCTCAGGCTCGGTCATGGGCAGCACCTCCGCCAGATCTGCCACCTGCATGGCCGGTGCCCCCGCATAGCGATCGCAGGCGATCACCCTGCAGCCCAGGCGCTGGGCGGCAATGGCCACCTCTTTGCCCAGTTCACCACTGCCTAAGAGCATCACGGTGGCGGGAAACGTCGTCATGGCCTTTTTCAGGGCAGCATGGATTGATCCTCGCTCCACGCCTGATGCTCCCATCACTGAGCTTCACTCCCGTCGCATTCACGACGGCTGGAGATGCCGCTGATGGGCTGATTTTCGGCTGGGAGATCGCCACAGTGCAGAAATGGGCCTTGATCTATCTGGGTGCGTCGCTGCTGGCGTTTGTCATCGTCTGGTTGGTTGGAGCTCTGCGAGCGAGGGTCTGAGACCCATCAGCCTCACGGTTCGAGGTCGTGCATCAGGGTCAGTTGGCGCTCCGCTGGTTCCTCGTTCACAAACCCCCATGACTGGAAGATGTCAGCATCCGCGTGGGTGATGTGTTGAGCGCCATTGCGCTGTTCCAGCACGAATCCTCTGTCGGCCATGCGGCGCATCAGGCTGGCGGCCTCCTCGAAGCGGGAGGCCATTGCCTCAAGGCTGGCGCAGTCGGCGGTGAGACCTGCTTCCTTCCAGGTGAAATAAGACACTTTAAAGCAGTTTAAGTATCGAATAACAATAACAAGGCTGGAAAAAGAAGACTTGCTTGAGGAGATTGATTTTTTCCAAACTCTCTCAGTCTTTGCTGGCAAGTGACGGCTTGATTGTGTTAACTGGTCAGTCTATATTAGACAAACTAAGCAAGCTCTTTCTCTGTCTTTTGTTATATATTTACGTATAAGACTCTTTTGAGTAAAGGGCTATACTTGCTGAAAAGTTAATTTGAGAAACATCATGTCTTCATGCATTGCTGGCAACCGTTTGTTTTGCTAGTTATGTCACAGATTGATGTAATATTTTACGTATATAAAGATTGCTGTGATCTAAGGTGTTGTTAGTTATTCGATTTGATTTTAGTTTATGGTGAATTTAAAGTCTAGACTTGCCTCTAAGCTTAGGCTCTTGATGAAATATCTTCGCTTAAGAGTTTTAATCGGCGACCGATTTGTTGTTGGTATTCCTTCTCAGCTGGATTCACGATTTTTTACGTCGAATAGTAAGCGTTCGTCTTTGGCTAGACATGGAAATATTCACCCTTGGGCTGCACAGTTTAATCATTCAAAGACTAAGGTTCTCGAGATTGGCTCACGTTGTGTCTGTTCGCAAGCGCATTGGAAACGTTTTTTCCCTGATGTCGAATATGTGGGTGTTGATGTAATGGAGGGTGAGAATGTTGATTTAGTGGCCGATGCGCATTTTTTATCCAACCACTTTGAAAAGGAAAGCTTTGATCTGATTTTATCTTTTGCTGTATTTGAGCATCTAGCGATGCCATGGGTAGTTGTTGAAGAGATTGCAAGAATTTTAAAAGTTGGTGGTTATGTTGCAATTGAAACTCATTTTTCTCATTCGGAACATGAATTGCCTTGGCATTTTTACCAATTCAACTCCAATGCTTTGGAAGGTTTGTTTAATGAAAGGCTTGGTTTTGAAATCATTGATTCTGGCCTGGATAATCCTATCGTAGGGCGCTTTGCACATGAAGCTAATCCCCATCTTCGAGGCACTCCGGTAACAGATTTATACTGTCACTCCTCCGTAATTGCACGAAAAGTTAAATCTATTGATTATGACCAATTTGGCTGGCGAGATGCTCTTCCTTCAGTGATTAATAATACTATGTACCCCAGTAATACAGGGTTATTTACGAAGTCATAATTTTTAAATTCTTCGATAATCAACATAGGTTTTTGAGCCCCGGGCTGTTAATTGTGATTTTTTTCAGCCAGCTGGTAAGCCGGTGATGTTTACCTCTTTGCGCTCGTAAATCATGTTGGTCTTAGGGCGATACCCAGCAAGACCAGCCCTGCTGTCACAAGCCAGAACATCGGCACCACGACCTGCTCAGATGTTCCTCCCAGTTCGAAATGGTGATGGAGCGGAGCCATTCGCAACACCCGGCGTCCCACACCATCCGGCCCTTTGGTCGCCTTGAACACCCACACCTGGATGATCACCGACAGCGATTCAGCCAGGAACACACCACCCATCAGCAGCAGCGGCCAGAGACTGTTGGACAGCAACGCCACGGCACTGAGTGAAGCGCCCATCGCCAGGGAGCCCGTATCCCCCATAAACACTCGTGCCGGGTTGCGGTTGTGAATCAGAAAGCCGAGCCAGCAACCGGCCATCGCCATGCAGAACGCTGCCATTGCAGGGTCACCCTCGTTGCCGCGCAGCATCAACTGCAATCCCAGACCTGTGAACACGAGGGCTCCGCAGCCTGAGGCGAGGCCGTCCAGTCCATCGGTGAGATTGGTGGCGTTGCTTTCCGCAAGGAACACGAACAACCCCAGTGGCCAGATCAGCCAGCCAAAAGGAATCTCAATGCCGAGGGGCAGGTTCACCGTGTCAGGGATCCATCCCTGCCAGGCTGACCAGCCCAGAAACACCATCGCAGCTGCACTTTGCAGCAAAATTTTCCCTCTGGGTTTCAGGCCCGTGTTGGTGCGTTTGGTGAGGCTGCTCCAGTCATCGATGCCACCAATCACCATGTAGGCCAGCGTGACCAGACCAACAGCCAACAACTGGGCGGCGCTACGTCCTTCCCAGCTGATCAGGCATCCTGCAATCACGCCGACGGGGATGACTAAGAGGCCACCCATCGTTGGTGTGCCGGATTTACTTTGATGTGCTTCAGGACCTTCGGTTCTGATCACCTGGCCCATCTTCAGTGCCCGCAGTCGCGGTGTTCCCCACCAGGTCACAACGGCAGAGATCAACGTGGCCGTGAGCAACGGCAGGCTCAGCAGGCTGTTGGGGATCCAGCGGTCTGACGCAAAGGCCGCCATCACGACGGCCATGATCAACACAGCAGCGGGAACACGTCCGTCGAGACGAGTGGATCGGTCTGCAGAAGCGCTCAAGTCCCGTGGACGAATCGCAGGGACCTTAAATCAGTCTTCCCAGTTTTCTTCGTTCTCTTCGTCGGCCTTGTAGTCCTCTTTTTCGCCCATCAGCGCGGAGAGCTCTTCCTCTTCCACCGTGCTCACCTCGGGAGAACTGGACTCCTCGTCCTCCACCAAGCGACCGCTGGTTTCAAGCCAGCTCAACAAATCAGGCTCCTCGCGCAGCGGAAGCACCGGTGCGGGCTCTTTGCGTCCGTATCGGGTCAGGGCCGGGTTGACGTTGTCGAGGCCGCTCAAGTCTGTGAGAGCTGAGGACAAGATCTTCAGAGCCAATCCTTCATCATAGAAGACTGCGCTTTTCCTGTTCTTGAAGAAAGCGGCGATTCTCGCTTCCGCCTGGGGAATCTCTCTACTGATAAGTGCGCTTCTGCGCTTCTGGGGACAGCAGCATCCACAGCCTCTGCAGCCCGGTGCCGTCCCTGTGCTGGCTCTGCTGTTCGTGCCTTCAGGGCTGATGGCTGGATGGCTGCTCTGGTCGTCCCGCGGGAGTGGAGAATCGGAATAGTTCCGACATAGATCAGGAGTCCGCTTGATGGGACGCGCCAAGAAGGTTGTGCTCGCGTATTCCGGAGGTGTGGACACCAGTGTCTGCGTTCCTTACCTCAAGCAGGAGTGGGGAGTCGACGAGGTGATCACCTTCGCTGCAGACCTCGGTCAGGGTGATGAGCTGGAGCCGATTCGCCTCAAGGCTTTGGACGCTGGTGCAAGTCAGTCTCTGGTTGGTGATCTGATTCAACCTTTCATCGAGGAGTTCGCTTTTCCAGCGATCCGCGCCAATGCGTTGTACGAAGGCCGCTATCCACTGTCCACAGCACTGGCGCGTCCGCTGATCGCCAGACGCCTCGTGGAGGTGGCGCGGGAGGTTGGCGCCGATGCCGTAGCCCATGGCTGCACCGGCAAGGGCAACGATCAGGTGCGCTTTGACGTGGCGATTGCTGCCTTGGCTCCTGATCTGAAGGTGCTCACACCTGCTCGTGAATGGGGAATGAGCCGCGAGGAGACCATTGCCTACGGCGAACGTTGTGGGATCCCCGCTCCAGTGAGCAAGAAGTCCCCCTATTCCATCGACCTCAACCTGCTGGGCCGCAGCGTTGAGGCGGGTCCGCTTGAGGATCCGATGGTTGCGCCCCCGGAGGAAGTGTTTGCGATGAGCGTGTCCGTGGATGCGGCGCCGTCTCAGGCTCAGGAGATTGAAATCGGCTTCGAGGCCGGTAACCCTGTGAGCATTGATGGCGTGCGGCTGGCTCCGGTCGAGCTGATTCGTGAAGCCAACCGTCTTGCCGGAATGCACGGCATCGGCAGGCTCGACATGATTGAAAACCGGGTGGTCGGGATCAAGAGCCGAGAGATCTATGAAACTCCCGGTTTGCTGCTGCTGATTCAGGCCCATCAGGAACTGGAGAGCCTCACACTCGCTGCCGACGTTCTTCGCACCAAGCGACAACTGGAGATGCAGTGGGCGGATCTGGTGTATCAGGGCCTCTGGTTCGGACCGCTCAAGGAAGCTCTGGATGGATTCATGGATCGCACTCAGACCCATGTGAATGGCACGGTCCGCCTTCGACTGCACAAGGGCAATGCCATCGTCACGGGGCGCAGGTCCAGCGACAGCAGCCTCTACGTTCCTGAGATGGCCTCCTATGGCAGCGACGATCAATTTGATCACCGTGCAGCAGAGGGTTTCATCTACATCTGGGGGTTGCCCATTCGGCTCTGGTCGGCAGCCCGACGTCGTTAGTTATGCGTGAGTCGCGGACTGAATCAGGCGGCGTTCCGATCGGATCGCCGTTGATGGCTCTGTCGTGTGTTGCGCCAACGTTCCAGGAAGGGAATGGGGATGTCGCTCAGCGGCTTGGAGCGCTCCTCAATCAGGGGTAACGCAGGTTCACCCAGCATTTGCTGCGCTCTCGCCAGCAGCCGGTAACGCTCCATCAGTGGTTCGAGGCGTTGCTGAAACTTGCGCTCAAACAGCTCTGGAAGCTCACTCAGCAGCGACTCATAACCCTCGATCATCTGCTCGAGTTCAGCGATGCGCGCTCGCAGAGCATCGCTTTCGTGTTCGTGCTCTCGATCAGCCTGCACCACGTCCAGTGATGGGTTCCATTGAGGCAATGGTGCCTGATGGTCGGCTTCCTGAGGCTGCATGACCGAACGGTATCGCCCGGTCAGCAGTTGATCAATGCCCCTGCTTCAAGCGGAAGCTTCGGCTGTTTCAGGCTGTGCTGCGGGTTCGGTGCCTGGAGCCACGCGGGGAGCCGGCAGAGGTCCGTCTTGCTTGACGGTGAGATAGCGGATGACGTCTTCGCTGAGGCGCATGGCTTTCTCAAGAACAGCGACCTGCTGTCCATCACCGTTGTGGCTCAGCTGAACGTAGATGCCTTCCTTGTGCTTTGCGATCGGATAGGCGAGGCGACGCTTGCCGCGCATCTGGTTATCCAGGACATCAGCACCGGTTTCCACCAGAATGTCGCGGTACTTGGTGAGATGAGACTCGACTTCCTCTTCCGGAATGTCCGGACGAAGGATGTACATGGTCTCGTAGTAAGGCGTCTGGGTCATGGAGACAGATCCGACAGGGACTGATGGCTCACTGCGTGAGCGACGGATTCAAAAGCTTATCTCCTTAGGGTTGACACCTTCAGTAAAGCTGCATGCGCACCGCCTGGCTCAATCCGGGAAGATCGGGCTCTCTGCCGCGGATGCATTCGATCAAGGCGAAGAGCACCACGGCCAGCACCGCCACCACCACCGTGCTCGAAAGGGTGCGCAGCATCAGACCACTGCTGAGTGGTTGCAGCAGGATGGCAAAGGCGTAGCCAAGCAGCACCACGATGATGTCGACCAGCAGGGCTTGGAGCGTGTTGAAGCGCAGGAAATAAGGCACGTTTGGATTGCGCACCACAGCCAGGAACAGCAGGAAGAACACCAGCAGATTTCCGAAAGGGATGCCCCGCTCGAGCAGCACGAGAGGCAATGCAGGCAGCGTGAGCCACTGCATCCAGGGGAACTGACCCATCAGATGGCTTCCGAAGGGAATCGCATCGCTCCAGGGCAGCACATACACCAGCAGACCCAGGAACCGTTGCCAGACGGGAATGGCCATCGCAGCCTCGATAGTGGCTCGAGCGTAGAGCGTGTGATTCGATTCAGTTGGGGGGATCGTTCGGGCTAAGCCTGATGCGCATTCAGGCTTCGAAGAGCGCCTTCCCGCATCTGATCAACAGGCACATCTGCGCGACCACACCATCGCCGCAGGGCGGCAGCTCCCTGCTGAACCAGCATTTCCAGGCCATCGATGGTGTGGCATCCGCGCTGTTGACCCAGTGCAAGCCAAGGCGTTGGTCGTGGCGTGTAGATCAGGTCGTAGAGGGTCATGGATGCATCAACTCCTGCCCAGAGATCACTGCCGAGAGGCATGGCGTTGTCATCCCCATGCCCCTGCATTCCCACAGGAGTGGTGTTCACCACAAGCTTCGATCGCTGCAAGACCCTGCTGAGCGTTTCCGGATCGAAGCTCATGGCGATCAGCGGCGTGCTGTCGCTGCCCTGGCCTGCACGCAGGTCGTTCAGAAAGTCAGTCAGCGCATCAGGGCGTCTGCCGGCGACGTGGATCGCGGTGAGGGGTAGTTGCTGCAGCCCCGCCACCACGGCACGGGCGCTGCCACCGCAGCCCAGCACCACGGCCTCCGCACCCTGCCACTGCTCTGCTTGCATCTGCAGTGGCGCCAGAAAACCCTCCATATCAGTGTTGTGGCCATGCCAGCCTCCTTCTTTGAGGGGTGTGAGCGTGTTCACGGCACCCAGTCGTTCGGCGAGGGGGCTCAGCTCTCGGCAGAGACCCACCACCTGCTGCTTGTGCGGAATCGTCACGCTCAGGCCGCGGCATCCCACGGCTTGCAATCCATCGAGCACCGCCTTCAGATCTTCAGCGTCACAGGGAAATGCCATGTAGCGCCAATCGAGCGCCATGGCCTCTAGAGCTGCGTTGTGCATCACCGGTGACAGGGAGTGGCTCACTGGTTGTCCCAGTAGGCCGATCAGTGCAGTGGTTCCGCTGATCATTCGGGGAAGCGCGATCCTCTCCACCAGCCTGCTGCGTCATCGGTCTGTTCGGGAACCACACCTCGCCTGGAGGCATTGCCTCTGCCGAAGATGCAGGGGATCTAATCAGTCACTACGCGGAGCAAGGAGGCACGGATGGGCAAGGTTGTCGGCATCGATCTCGGAACCACCAACAGTTGTGTGTCGGTGATGGAGGGCGGCAAGCCCACCGTGATCGCCAATGCCGAGGGCTTCCGCACCACGCCGTCGGTGGTGGCCTACACCAAGAACCAGGATCAACTGGTGGGTCAGATCGCCAAGCGCCAGGCGGTCATGAATCCTGACAACACCTTCTATTCCGTGAAGCGTTTCATCGGCCGTCGGGTTGATGAAGTGAATGAGGAGTCGAAGGAAGTCAGTTACACGGTGGAGAAGGCTGGCTCCAACGTGAAAGTGAAGTGTCCGGTTCTCGAGAAGCAGTTCGCCCCTGAGGAGGTGTCTGCCCAGGTGCTGCGCAAGCTTGCAGAAGATGCCGGCAAGTACCTCGGAGAGTCCGTGACCCAGGCGGTGATCACCGTTCCCGCTTATTTCAATGATTCCCAGCGTCAGGCCACCAAGGATGCGGGAAAGATTGCCGGCCTTGAGGTGCTGCGCATCATCAACGAGCCCACCGCTGCGGCTTTGGCTTACGGGCTCGATAAAAAGAGCAATGAGCGGATTCTGGTGTTCGACCTTGGTGGTGGAACCTTCGACGTCTCGGTTCTCGAGGTTGGTGATGGTGTTTTCGAGGTTTTGTCGACCTCGGGTGACACCCACCTCGGCGGTGATGACTTTGACAAGGTGATTGTTGATCACCTGGCCGACACCTTCAAGTCCAACGAGGGCATTGATCTGCGACAGGACAAGCAGGCTCTCCAGCGCCTCACCGAAGCTGCTGAAAAAGCCAAGATTGAACTTTCCAGCGCCACTCAGAGCGAAATCAATCTGCCGTTCATCACGGCCACCCCAGAAGGGCCGAAGCATCTCGACCTCACCCTGACCCGAGGCAAGTTCGAGGAACTGGCGTCCAAATTGATTGATCGCTGTCGTGTACCTGTTGAGCAGTCGCTCAAGGACGCCAAGCTGTCGTCCGGTGAGCTGGACGAGATCGTGATGGTGGGTGGTTCCACCCGGATTCCAGCGGTGCTCGAACTGGTGAAGCGAGTGACTGGCAAGGATCCCAATCAGACGGTGAATCCTGACGAGGTGGTGGCCGTGGGTGCTGCCATCCAGGGCGGTGTGCTCGCCGGTGAAGTCAAGGACATCCTGTTGCTGGACGTCACCCCTCTTTCTCTGGGTGTGGAGACTCTCGGCGGTGTGATGACCAAGATGATCACCCGCAACACCACGGTGCCGACCAAGAAGTCTGAGACCTACTCCACTGCGGTTGACGGCCAGACCAACGTGGAGATTCACGTGCTCCAGGGTGAGCGCGAGATGGCGTCCGACAACAAGAGTCTTGGAACTTTCCGTCTTGACGGAATTCCAGCTGCTCCCCGCGGCGTGCCTCAGATCGAAGTGACCTTCGACATCGATGCCAACGGCATTCTCAGCGTCACCGCCAAGGACAAGGGCAGCGGCAAGGAGCAATCGATTTCCATCACCGGAGCCTCCACCCTCAGCGACTCCGAGGTGGACACCATGGTCAAGGATGCCGAGGCCAATGCCAGTGCTGATAAGGAGAAGCGCGAGCGCATCGATCTCAAGAACCAGGCTGAAACCCTCGTCTATCAAGCCGAGAAGCAGATGGAAGAGCTTGGCGACAAAGTTGATGCAGACGCCAAGACCAAGGTGGAGGAGAAGCGCACCAAGCTCAAGGAGGCCACTGAGAAGGAGGATTACGACGCGATGAAGACCCTGCTTGAGGAACTGCAGCAGGAGCTTTACACCGTTGGAGCCTCTGTTTATCAGCAGGCTGGTGCTGAAGCCGGTGCAGCTCCGGGTGGCGACTCAGGAGCGACTCCTGGAGGGGGTTCTGGGTCAGGTGAGTCTGGCGATGATGTGATCGACGCTGAATTCACTGAATCCAAGTAATCCTTGAAGGCCAATCACACGTGGCTTGAATCCTTGTGTTGTCTCCCCCGTCTGATCACAGGCGGGGGTTTTTTGTTGCACAAAAAAGGGAGCATTCGCTCCCTTTTGATTTGCGAGTTGGTCTAGGTGCAGTTGCTCTAGAGGTTGCGATCGTTCAGTTAATGGAATCGGCAGCAGCTTTGGCTTGACTCACAACTTCAGGTGGCAAAGAGACGTAGCCCAGATCAGGAGCTTGCGACTGTGCTTCCTCGGACAGCATGTAGTTGAAGGTCTTCTTCAACAGTGCCGTTTTGTCGTCGTTGCCTGTCTCATAGGCCAGCACCCAGGTGAAGGTGACGATCGGATAGCCCTCTTTGGGATTGGGGTTACTTCCGATCAGATCGGGGCCGAGGTCAATGGAACCCAGAGCTTCGCTTGCCGTGGCATTGGTGGGCTTCACCTGTTCACCCGAAGCGTTCTGCACTGCAGCGGCCTGGAGATCACCCTTCACATAGGCCAATTCCACATAACCGATGCCTCCAGCGATTTGATTCAGCTGGGCGGAGACACCCTCATTGCCTTTTGCTCCAACACCGGTTGGCCATTTGACCGACTTGTCTGCACCGACATCCTTTTTCCATTCAGGGCTAATGGCTTCCAGATGTTTCGTGAAGTTGTAGGTGGTGCCGGAGCCATCGGAACGATGGACAACGTTGATCGCCTTGTCGGTACATCCGAGTTCGCTGTAGTTCGTGATCTGCCCGAGAAAAATGCCTGCCAGTTGTTTCTGGGTGAGTGACAGATCGCAGCCGGGGTTGTTGTAAGCCACAGCGATCGCACCTGCTGTCATTGGGATTTGCACCACACCGCGACTCACCTTGGCGATGGCTTCAGGTTTCATGGGCTTGTCGGATGCGCCGAAATCGACGGTTTCCGCCGTGAATTGACGCACACCAGCACCCGACCCCACTGACTGGTAGTTGACATTCACACCTTGGGGAGACAACCCCTGAAACCATCGTTGGTAAATGGCTGCAGGGAAAGAAGCGCCTGCTGCGGAGAGCCTGCCCTGGCCTTTTTCATCACTACCACCACCTGTGGAGCAAGCAGCCAAGCTGAGCCCTGCGGCCACACCCGACATGACAGTCAGCGTTCTCGTGAGAAAAGAGCGTTGCATGAACTCTTCTAAAACAATCGATGGAGAGTGAAGAACACTCAAGTTGAACTTATTGCAATGTGAGGAGACCGGATTTAAGGGCTGGTTATCGTTTCTTGATCAACGTGCTGGCCAACCCATTCAGCGGTTGCGGGTGTCAGCAAGACGCCGTTGCGGTAGTGCCCTGACGCCAGCAGCAGTCCAGGTTCGAGCTCTTCCAGTAGAGGGGCAGGTCTGTCTCGTGGTCGTGCACGCAAGCCATGCCATTGGCCGACCAGTTGAGAGTCTTCCAGCCATGCCGGGGCTAGGTCGTTTAACCGTTTCATGGTCTCGATGGTTGCCGGATCCGCGTTCACGCCAGGCTCCAGCGTGGCTCCGATCCACAGGCGATCTTGTCCTTCGTGCGGAATCAGATTGATGCCGCCGCAGGTGAGCACTGCTGGCCACCCTGACCATTGCTTGGCTGGCTTATTGAGCTGTAGCTCCAGCACCTGACCGAGCACGGCATCCATGGGGCGTTGATGCCCAAGGCTCTGAAGCAGTTTGGTGCTGCCCAAAGCAGAGCAGATCACCACCAGATCCACGGCTTCGTTCCGTCCTTCAGCGGTGATGAGGCGCCATTGGCGCTGGGCTGTGCTGCCAGGACGCTGCAGTTCCACGACCTCTGTTGCTCGTCGCTCCACGTTGTGTTCAATCAGGCTCCGCCTCAGGGCCTTCAACAGCAGCAGAGGATCAACTCGTCCATCTCGTTCGGAGAGCATTGCCCCGTGACCAGCCTGGGGCCAAACCGGATCAGCCTCATCAAGCCTGTTGTTGGAGATGAACTGCAGTCCTGAATCGGGTCTTGCATCCGCAAGCTGTTGCATCCGCTGCGCTTCTTCGGCACTGCCAGCGAGTTGGATCAGCGGAGTCTCCAGCTGCAGCGGCGACGCCGGATGATTCAGTTGCTCAACCCATGCTGGCCACAGTGTCATGCTGCGTTGGCGCAGCCTCCAGGCTCTGCCGCTCGAACGGCGGAAGGCATGGCCCATCAGCACGCCCAGAGATGCGGTGCTGCCATTCAGATCACGATCAGCTGGCCTATCTGGGATCGGTGTAGCCAGTGATGGGTCTGCCAGCAAAACGCTGTGCCCTTGCTTGGCAAGTTGCCAAGCCGTGCCGGTGCCGGTGACCCCGGCACCAATGACGGCGATGGATGCGATCAGCTCAGAGCCTGCTCGGGGATGACTGCGGCGTAATTGGCGAAGTCAGCCTCAAGGTCGTCGTAAAACTTCTGAAGTTTGTCGCTGTCCTGCAGACGAGCGGCTTCATCGAGATCAGCCATGGCGTCCTTCAGGGATTTCGCCAATTTGTTGGCTTCTGCTCGGTCCTGGGGAAGCAGCCGCTGATTGATGTACAGCATTTCGCGGCCCACTTCCTGCATGGGGCCATGGATCAGGTTGCGAGTGAAGGTCCAGTCGCGTTCGTCGACGAGCTTGGCCAGTTCAGGCAGCCGGTCCCTGGCAGCCGTAAACCCTTCCACCTGGCGGCGGATCACAGCCATATCCTCTGGGCTGATGGTGGCAGGATTGGCATTGGCGCCGCCATCACAAGCTGCGAGGCCGAAACAGAGGGCGAGGCAGAGGCAAAAGGCGGCCACGCGGCGCAGGGCGCTCAGCATCGGTGTTCACAAGAGTGGTGGCGAGTGTAACCGCCACCTAAAGTCAGCTGGCCTGTTGCTTTACGAGTGTGCGCTCATGAGGGAGGACAAGGTGCCGTTGGCTTCCGTCCGCAGACCTCTGCAGCGTTTCCTCGATGAAGACAAGGTGGCAGCCCTGATGGCCTCGATTCGCCAGGAGGGTTTGCGCGAACCGATTGATCTGCTGGAGGTGGATGGGCAGCTCTGGGGATTTAACGGCTGTCACAGGGTTGCAGCCCATGAACGTCTTGGCCTGCCAACCATTCGTGCTCGGATCCGACAGGCCACATCCAGGGACTTGAACCTGCATCTTCGCTGAGACGCAGGCACGCCCCGGCGCAGAATCAACGTTGTCATCTCTCTGACATCGTTGTCTTCCGCTTCGGTCATCCTTCAGCTGATCTGTCCGGATCGTCCGGCTCTTGTGAGTGAACTCGCCGGCTGGGTGGCTGCGAACGGGGGCAATATCCGTCATGCGGATCACCACACCGATTCCGGTGCTGGTTTGTTTCTCAGCAGGATTGAGTGGGATCTGGAGGGCTTCGGTCTGCCGCGTCAGGCGATTCCATCAGCAGCGGAGTCTCTGGCAAAACGGCTCGGGGGTGAGGCTCAGCTGCACTTCTCCGACGATCATCCCCGTGTGGCGATTCTGGTGAGCAAGCAGAGTCATTGCCTGCTTGATTTGCTCTGGCGTGCCCGCAGTGGCGAACTGCCGATGCAGGTTCCCATCGTGATTGCCAATCACCCTGATCTGGAGAGCAGCTGCAAGGAGTTCGGGGTTCCTTTTGTTCATGTGCCTGTGACCCGCGAGAGCAAGGCTGAAGCTGAGCAAACCATTCTTGAGCTGCTGATCGAACATCGGGTGGACCTTGCGGTGCTGGCCAAGTACATGCAGGTGCTCAGCGGTACCTTCCTCGAACAATTTCCCAATGTGATCAATATCCATCACTCATTTCTGCCCGCCTTCAAGGGTGCACAGCCCTATCACCGTGCCTGGGAACGGGGCGTGAAACTGATCGGTGCGACCTCCCATTACGTCACTGAAGAACTCGATGACGGTCCGATCATTGAGCAGACGATCGCTCATGTGAGCCATCGCGATGAGGTACAGGACCTGATCCGCAAGGGGCGTGACACTGAGCGACTCGCTCTGGCCAGGGCGCTGCGCCTTCATCTCTGCCGACAGGTGATGGTCTATCGAGGCCGTACGGCAGTGTTCGCGTGATGGTTTGGCTGGATCAAGGTCGACCCTCCCTGGCGTCTGCGCGTGGTTGGCGCTGCTTTCAGCTCGGTCTGTTTCTGCTGCCGTCGTCAGCCCTGCTGGGAAGTCTGCTGCTGTTCACAGCACTGTTGTTTGGTTGCGCTGGTCGTGAACGGCCCTATTGGCGTGACCCCTGGAATGCTCCGCTGCTGCTGGCTTCGGGCCTGATGATTCTTGGCTGCTTTGGAGCCTATGACCAGGGACTCGCCTGGGTGGGGCTGGGAAACTGGATTCCTTTTTTCTGGGGTTTCTGGGGTTTTCAGCCTTATGTGATGAGTGGTGAGGCCCGGCGCCGCTCTGCCCTTTTGTTGGTGGCAGGCAGTGTTCCTGTGGTGGTGACCGGTCTCGGCCAGCTTTGGTGGGGATGGCAGGGACCGTGGCAACTGCTGGGTGGATTGATCGTGTGGTTCATGGCAGCAGGTGGCCGTCCCGAGGGGCGTCTTTCGGGACTGTTTGATTACGCCAACATCGCGTCCGCCTGGTTGTCCATGGTTTGGCCACTGACCCTGGCTGCTCTCGTGCAGCAGGGGCTGAACCGCTGGCGTCGTGTGGTGGTGCTGATCCTGGCCGTGTTGTTGGTGGTGGCGTTGGTGCTGACGGAATCCCGCAATGGTTGGGGTGCACTGGTGTTGGTGGTGCCGCTCGTTCTGGGTCCACCCAGCTGGCCCTGGTTGATTCCTCTGCTGGCGCTGGCGCTTCTGCCGGTCTTGCTGTCCGTGCTTCCCGGGGTGCCGTTGATGCTTCAGGATCCCGCCCGGACTCTGGTGCCTGAGAGTCTCTGGGCTCGTCTCAACGACAGTCAGTACGCCGGAGAAAGGGTCCTGGCTTCCACGCGTATCAGCCAATGGACCGTTGCGCTGCAATTGATCGCTGAACGGCCCTGGCTTGGTTGGGGAGCTGCAGCGTTCTCAGTGATCTATCCCCTGCGCACCGGCCAGTGGCATGGCCATGCTCACAATCTGCCGCTGGAGCTGGCGATTGGTCATGGTCTGCCGGTGGCAGTGCTGCTGGTGGGCTTTGTCGTAGCCCTGTTGGTGGTGAGCCTGCGCCGAGGACTGTCCGGACTGTTCGACCGGGCCTGGTGGACGGCGCTGTTTGTGCTGATGGTTCTGCATGGAACGGATCTGCCCTTTTTTGACAGCCGTCTCAACATTGCCGGCTGGATTCTGCTGGCGGGTTTGCGAGCGTCCTTTAGTCCTGAACTGTCGGCACGGCTCCAGCCAGAGAAAGGCTCTGGTGTTTGAGCAAGGTTTTCTGTCCAAGAGGGCCTTTGAGATGGTCCCAGGGCAGCACGACGGTTTCATCCCAGTTGTCATGCACCACCTGCTCCCATGGAGGGGGCAAAGGCAAATCCACCCCACCGCTTCTGGCCCCCGGCAGTTCGCCTGCTACCGCAGCCCGGTAGGCCTTCTTCCAGCCTCCGAGGCTTTCCTGCGATCCCCGAACGGCAGCGATCACCGGTGCCAGACGGCGGTCACTGCGAGAGAGCAGAGCTTGGATCACACTCCAGCCGTAACTCTCCGGCCGCAGATCAATTCCCTTCGGCTTCAGTCGTTTGGCTAGCCGTTTGAGGCGTTTGTCGGCTTCAGGTCTCACGCCCTGCCATTGGAAGGGGGTCTGAGCCTTGGGAACAAAAGTGCTCACTCCCAGGGTGAAACGCAAGCCAGGGGTGGTCTTCTTGAGCTGCAGCAGCAGATCTGCGGTTGATTCCACATCCTCCTCCTGCTCACTGGGAAGCCCAACCATTCCGTAGAGCTTGAGAGCACGCAGTCCTCCTTCTTTGGCATGGCGCGCAGCGGCACTGATCTCCTCGTTGCTCAGCTTCTTGTTCACCACCTCGCGGATGCGTTCGCTGCCGCTCTCGATGGCGATCGTGAGTGATTTGCTTCCCCTCTTGGCCAGTCCGCTGGCAAGCTCAGTCGTCACGGTGGCTGCCCGCACCGAACTCACACTCACCCGCACGTCATCAAAGCGGTCATGACCGAGCCAGCTGAGCAGGTCTGCGAACTGTGGATGCTGAGTGACTGATGCACCCAGGAGTCCCAGCCTGCGCGTTGCCACCAGACCTTTCTCGACAGCAGGGATCAGGCCGTCATCAAGAGACGGTGTGCGGAAGGGAAGCGTGAGATAACTGGCCAGACAGAAACGGCACAGTTCCGGGCAGCTGCGCACCACCTCCACCATGTGGATATCGGGCCAGGCGGATTCGGGGGTGATCACCGTTGAATGGCTGAGGCTGTTGCCACGCCAGGTTTGCTTGCTGATTGTTGCCGGCAGATCTGTCTCGATCGGGACGATGCCTTGCAAACAGCCGTCGGTTCCGTAGCGGGGGGCGTACAGCGATGGCACGTAAATCCCAGGCACCTGAGCCAGTCGCCTCAGGCGCACGGATCGTGATTCAGACCGCACCTCTTGAAGCGCGTCGATGAAGCTGGGCAGCAGTTCTTCGCCGTCGCCCAGCAGGATCACATCGAAAAAGGGAGCCAGCGGTTCGGGGTTCGCCGTCAGCACAGGACCGCCACCGAACACGATTGGATCCTGATCCGAGCGCTGTTCGCTCCAGATCGGAATCCGTTGCTGCTCCAGCAGATCCAGCAGCACCGGACCATCCAGTTCCCAGCTGAGGGAGAGTCCGAACAGATCGCACTGCCGATGCGGTGGATCGCTCTGATCGGTGAACAGGCGACGTACATCCAGATCCGACCGCATGGCGAGAGTCGCCCACACGATTTGGTAGCCGAGGCTGGTGATTCCAACCGTGTAGGTGCTGGGAAAGGCCATCACCGCGCGCAGGGCTCCGGTTTCCGGTACGGCCGGATCAAACAGCAGCGTTTCCTGGTTCAGGAGGGCATGGGCATCAGAGGATCATCTTCATCCTGAAGGATCAATGCTTCAGATGCTCCGGCCAAGGCCATCAGTGCTGTTGCCCCGCGAGGTGGAGACCTGCTCATCACCGGCTGCAGCAGACCATCCGCAGACACCTTTTATTGGTCTGAGCCACGGAATGAAGGTTGCTTCTATGGATCAGGTTTTTTGGTGTTGTTTTTAGGAGGTGTTGATGGTTTGGGAGGGTCAAATTTTCTGCGTCGAATCGATCCCTCCCAGGCGTGGTGAATGCCACCCCGTCGTTCTCTGCGGGCTTCCAGGTGATCCTCCTCCAACAGTTCCATGCCCAGCTGGCGCTCATAAATTGAGCGGTCATCAAACAGACGTGCCACAAGGAAGCTGGCCAGGCAAGCCACCAGGATCGGCTTGAGGATCAGCAGATCCTTGGTGAGCGCAAAGGCCAGGAACATGGCCGTGATCGGCGTGCGTGAACAGCTCGCCACGAAGGCACCCATCCCGGCGAACACATAGGTGCTGGGCACGTGTCCGGTGAGCGCTTCCACCCAGATGCCGCAGGCCAGACCGATGGCACCTCCCAGGGTGAGCATCGGATAAAACAGCCCGCCTGGAGCTCCCGACGCAGCAGCCAGACCTGTGCTGAAGAAGAGCACGATGAAGGTGCCCAGCGCCATGGGGATATCGGCCTTGCCATCTGCGATCAGGTGCTGCAACCCTTCAAGGTTGTGAAAGTCCTCAGGCAGAAAGGCGTACACGCCGCCTAGCACGCCACCACTGATCACCATGCGCAGCACCAGGTGATCGCCGAACCAGGCATTGCCCTTGCGTTGCATGGCGAGCACATAGCGGCAGTAGAGCTCCGCCAGCACCCCAACCACCACACCAAGCCCGATCAGATAGCCCAGATCGATCGGCAGGAAGTTCACCAGTGGCGTGTATTCCCGTTCAAGCTGGAATCCCTGCGTGGCATCGAGGCCTCCTCCACTGGAATTGAGGCCTGCCAAACCCAGAACGTCTGCCCAGGCATCGGCCCAGAAGGTGGTGACAATCACCAGCAGCAACACCACCGGTCTGGCGGAGTGCAGCAATTCCTCGACGGCGTAGACGAAGCCTCCGATGGGGGCACTGAACACTGCTGCGATACCGGCTCCGCCGCCGGCGGCCACGATCAAGCGGCGAAAGGCCACGGGTGCTTTCAACCAGCGCGCCATCTGCCATGCCACGGAGCCGCCCATCTGAACGGCAGGTCCTTCCGGGCCGAGAGGGAAGCCGCTGCCGATGGCCACGATCCCAGCCACCAGCTTCACCAGGCCCACCTGAAGCCCCATCGGCACCGCCCGGTGTTTCAGGAATCCCATGATGTGGGTGATGCCTGAGCCGCCAGCGGCTGGAGCCAGGTAGGCCACCATCAGCCCTGAAATCAGGCCGCCGAGGGCTCCGAGCCCAGGCAGAACAGCCCAGGCCGGCAGATCCGCCAGCAGTTCCAGTCGCCAGCCACTCAAGACTTTGATGCCGGCCTTGAACAGCACACCGGTCAGGGCAGCGCCCAGGCCGGTGAGCATCAGGGCCAGCACCACAACCCACCAGCGTCGCTCCAGCAGGCGTCGGATGCTGCGGCTGGAGCCGAGCTGGTGGCGGCGTTGTTTTAGTTCACTCAGAACGACCATGGCATGGCCAGTCGGGGATCAGGCCCCGGCCAGCATCTGGGCCTCCTCATCTGCGCTGACCACCCGACCCTGATCCTCGAAGCCACTGATCTGGTCAAAATTCAGATAGCGGTAGAGCTCGTCGGAAAGGGGATCGATCTTTGCGGAGGCGATGCTGCGGTACTCGTCCGCCGTGGGGATTCGTCCCAGCTGGGCGCAGACCGCTGCCAGTTCGGCGCTGCCCAGGTAAACCTGGGCGCCTTTTCCGAGTCGGTTGTTGAAGTTGCGGGTGCTGGTGGAGAACACGGTGGTGTCGTCCTCGACCCTGGCCTGGTTGCCCATGCACAGAGAGCATCCCGGCATCTCCATGCGTGAGCCGGCCGCTTCGAAGGTGGCGTAATACCCCTCGGCCTTGAGGGTCTCTTCATCCATGCGGGTGGGAGGGCAGACCCAGAGGCGGGCCTTGTTTTCACCGGCTCCCTCGAGCACCTTGGCCGCGGCTCGGTAATGGCCGATGTTGGTCATGCAGGAACCGATGAACACCTCCTGCACCGGAGCTCCAGCCACCTCGCTGAGCAGCTTCACGTTGTCGGGATCGTTCGGGCAGGCCAAAACGGGCTCGGTGAGTTCATCGAGGTTGATCTCCAGCACCTCGGCGTACTCGGCATCGGCATCAGCGCTGAGCAGCTGGGGATTGGACAGCCAAACCTCCATCTCCTTGATGCGGCGGGCCAGGGTGCGCGCATCGCTGTACCCACGCGCAATCATGTTCTTGAGCAGAGCCACGTTGCTGCGCAGATATTCGCCCACCGTTGCTTCGGAGAGCTTGATGGTGCAGCCTGCACAGGAACGCTCGGCGCTGGCGTCGGTGAGCTCAAAGGCCTGCTCGAGCTTCAGATCAGGGAGGCCCTCGATCTCCATGATCCGGCCATTGAACAGATTCTTTTTGTTGGCTTTCTCCACCGTCAGCAGACCGCGTTGAATGGCGACCCAGGGGATGGCGTTCACCACATCACGCAGGGTGACGCCGGGCTGCAGAGCGCCGCTGAATCGAACCAGCACCGACTCAGGCATGTCGAGGGGCATGGCGCCAATGGCCGCAGCGAAGGCCACGAGGCCAGAGCCGGCTGGGAAGGAGATGCCAAGTGGAAAGCGGGTGTGGCTGTCACCGCCGGTGCCCACCGTGTCGGGCAGCAGCATGCGGTTCAGCCAGCTGTGAATGATTCCATCGCCGGGCCGCAGTGCAACGCCGCCGCGCTGAGCGAAGAAATCGGGCAGGTCCTTCTGGGTCTGAAGATCCACAGGCTTGGGATAGGCCGCGGTGTGGCAAAAGCTCTGCATCACCAGGTCGGAGGAGAAGCCCAGACAGGCCAGCTCCTTCATTTCATCGCGGGTCATCGGCCCGGTCGTGTCCTGTGATCCGACCGTGGTCATCAGCGGCTCGCAACTGGTGCCGGGGCGCACACCTGTAAGGCCGCAGGCCTTGCCCACCATTTTCTGAGCCAGGGTGAAGCCCTTGCCGGTGTCTTGCGGAGCGCTGGGGCGGATGAACAGCTCGGAAGGCGGCAAACCAAGTTTTGCGCGCACCTTGTCGGTGAGGGCTCGACCGATCATCAGCGGGATGCGGCCACCGGCGCGCACCTCATCACTGATCGTGGCTGGCTTCAGCTCGAATCGGCTCACCACCTCACCATCCCGTTCGATCGTGCCTTCATACGGGCGAATGGTGATCACATCTCCGGTGTTCAGACCGGTGACATCACATTCGATCGGCAGCGCGCCCGAGTCTTCCGCGGTGTTGAAAAAGATGGGGGCGATTTTTCCGCCCAGAATCACTCCGCCGGCTCGCTTGTTCGGGACGTGTGGAATGTCATCGCCCGTGTGCCAGAGCACCGAGTTGATGGCGCTCTTGCGTGAGCTTCCTGTGCCGACAACATCGCCCACGTAAACAACGGGATGCTCACCTTGCTTCAGCCTGGTGATCGTCTGAAGGCCTTCAGGGTCTCGGGTCTCCAGCATCGCCAGGGCATGCATGGGAATGTCCGGGCGGGTCGTGGCATGGGTTGCTGGGGACAGATCATCGGTGTTGGTTTCACCTTCGATCTTGAAGACGGTCACGGTGATGGACTCAGCCAGCTCCGGTTTGGAGGTGAACCACTCCGCTGCTGCCCAGCTGTCCACCACCTTTTTGGCGAAACGGTTGTCTGCCGCCAGCTCCATCAGTTCGTTGAAGGCGTCGTACACCAGCAGCGTGCGGCTCAGCCCCTCAGCGGCACATCCAGCCAGCTCTTCATTGCTGTGTTTGAGCAGCTCAATCAGTGCGGCCACGTTGTAGCCCCCCACCATCGTTCCAAGCAGACGGATCGCTTCCAGCGGAGACACCAGCGGGCTGGTCGCTTCGCCCTGCGCCACAGCACAAAGCCAGGTTGCCTTTACATAGGCGGCTTCATCCACCCCCGGTGGAATGCGTTCACTCAGCAGATGCAGCAGTTCCTGCTCTTCTCCAGCAGGCGGGTCCTGCAGCAGCTCTGTGAGCGCTTTGGCCTGGCTGGCATCGAGTGGCAGCGCTGGGATCCCCTGGGCCAGGCGTTCTGCAGCGTTCTCGCGGTAGGTGCTCAGCATCTGAATCGGCGCAGGAACGGCAAAGGCACTTCATTCTCCTGCGTCACCGTTCCATGCTCACCCCATGCGCTCTGAAGCAGCTTGCGTAACGTGACCTCATTGTTTGCTCAGGGCATGACCACCACTCACGATCTGCATGTGGTGGATACCCTGCCACTGGTTTCACCGGCTTTGCTGCACGGGGATTTCCCAGCCGACGCCAGGGCCACTGAAACCGTCGCAACCGCCAGACAGCGCATCCAGGCCATTCTCCGGGGGGAGGACCACCGCTTGCTGGTGATCGTTGGCCCCTGTTCCGTGCACGACGTGGATGCGGCCCTTGACTACGCCCGCCGTCTCGCTCCCTTGAGGGCCCGTTACGGGGGGGAACTTGAGGTGGTGATGCGGGTTTATTTCGAGAAGCCTCGAACAACCGTGGGCTGGAAAGGATTGATCAATGATCCCCACCTCGATGGTTCTTACGACATCAATACCGGTCTGCGGATGGCGCGTTCTCTGCTTCTGGATCTCGCCAGGGACGGCATGCCCACTGCCACGGAATTGCTGGATCCAGTGGTGCCGCAGTACATCGCTGACCTGATCAGCTGGACTGCGATCGGTGCCCGCACCACAGAAAGTCAGACCCACAGAGAGATGGCCTCTGGTCTTTCGATGCCCGTGGGCTACAAGAACGGCACCGACGGCAGTGCCACCATCGCCATCAATGCGATGCAGTCAGCCTCCAGTCCCCATCATTTTCTCGGGATCAACTGCGAGGGAAATGCGTCCATCGTGAGCACCACCGGTAATCCCTATGGCCATCTGGTGTTGAGGGGGGGCAACAGCGGCAGTAACTACCACCTGGAGGCGGTTCAGGAGGCATGCTCGGAATTGGCTGGAGCTGGCCTTCCGGATCGTTTGATGGTCGACTGCAGTCATGCCAATTCCAACAAGGACTATCGCCGCCAGGGCGAGGTGCTCAGGGCTGTGGCTGCTCAGGTTCAGAAGGGATCAACCCATGTGATGGGTGTGATGCTGGAAAGCCACCTGGTTGAAGGCAATCAGAAAATCAGCGCTGATCGCTCCTCACTCACCTACGGACAGAGTGTCACCGATGCCTGCATCAGCATTGAAGCAACGGCCGAGTTGCTCGCTGAGCTGGCTGAATCCGTCAAGAAGGCTGGCACCCCTGCCTCAGGGATTCCTGCGTCTTGAACATTGATCAAGGTGGCGGCCGTTCAAACGGTCATCCACATCCAGCTCAGGCCCACCGCCATCGGCACAGTGAGGTTGTCGATTCCCCAGCGCCCCCATTGCTCCAGGCCAACGGCCAGTGCACAGACTGCGATCAGACGCAGGGGATACAGAGGACTCTGGCTGATCAGCACCAGCAGAATCAACACCAATGCAGTGACCAATCCCATTGTGACTGTGCCAGCAACGGATTTTCGCTGTTGCCACACGGTCCAGCTGGGAGATGACACGCCACGGCCCACAAGCCCTGCCAGTCCATCGGCAAAGGCCATCACCAGCACTCCGGCGCAGACCGCAACCGCTTGTTCGGGCCAGAACAGGAGCAGCAGCAGACTGATGGCTAATCCATACGCCACTGTTCCGTAGCTGTTGCGGTCGACATCCTCAACAGCAGGCAGAAGTTGAATGCGGTGATTGATCGCGGTGATCACGGTAACGGCGAAGGCCACTGGCACTGCAATCACTGCTGGAACTGAGAGCCACCAGGCCAGAACAACGACAGGGCCGGTGCCGATGTGCACGATCTTGCGACTGAGCTCTCTTCGTTCGGGCCATCGCTTCCGACAGGCCAGAGCTGCTGAGAGCACCAGCAGCATCCAGATGCCGATGATCAGCAGGGACGAGAGCAAAAACTCAGGCCGCCTGCTGATGGTTGGTCATCACACGCAACTTCAGGATGGCCTTGGCCTCCAGCTGTCGCACCCGTTCCCGCGACACATTGATCTGACGGCCGATTTCGGCCAGTGTCAGTGGTTCGGCTCCATCCAGTCCGAAGCGCAATTTGAGGATTTTTTGCTCACGCTCATTCAATTGAGAGAGCCATCCGCCCAGGTGTTCCTTCTGAATGCTGCGATCCATGCCCTCCATTGGCTCGGCACCATTGGGGTCTGGAATCAGTTCACCGAGCGTGCTGCGATCTTCTTCGCCACGGGCATGGGCATCCAGAGATGCGCAGGGTGCGCTCTGGGCAATGAGGTCTTCGAGATCGCGTGGTTCGATGCCCATCGCGCTCGCCAGTTCCAGTCGATTCGGCTGCCGACCGAAGCGGTGAGAGAGCTCACGCGTGATGCGGCGCATCTTGGAGAGCTTTTCGCTGATGTGAATCGGCAGACGAATGGTGCGTGCGCTGTTGTCAATCGCGCGAGTCATCCCCTGACGAATCCACCAGTAGGCATAGGTTGAAAACTTGTAGCCCATGGCCGGGTCGAACTTGTCAACGGCTCGCTCCAGGCCGATCGCTCCTTCCTGCACGAGATCGAGCAGCTCCAGGCCCTGGTTCTGATATTTCTTGGCAACGCTGACGACGAGGCGGAGGTTGGCGGCCATCATGCGATCGCGGGCACGCTTGCCCATGCGGATGCGGTGACGTTGTCTGGGAGTGCGATCCTCCTCAGCAATGTCGAGCAGCTCCTTCATGGCTTGCACATGATGAGCAAGCTCGATTTCTTCGGCTGCAGTGAGCAGTGGAACTCGTCCAATGCTGCTCAGGTAATACCCAATTGAATCAGTGGCCAAGCGCCCGCTTTGACGTGACGAGCGGCCGGAAGTTGAACGTGAACGTGCACTGCTGTCACGACGACCAGTGGTCGGCAACACAGGCTCTGATGAAGCAACTTTTTGAGTTACTCCTTCAGATTCCAGAGGGATCCCCATCACCCTGGCCTCCTGAAAATTAGATTTGCGAAAAATTTAGCACCCAGAGCAAAAAGTGAGCTGATTAAATCGAAAGTTTTTACGAATCAATGATGCAGTGTTAAGTCTCGTGGATCGAATATGAAATAAAGACAAAAAGCACAATTTCGCTGTATCGATGAACACGGGTCTTGCTTGATCAGTTTTTAGCGACCAGTCCTGTTCTCCAGGTTTCAATCAGGCCCAACTGCGAATTACGCTCTTCGCCCTGTGGATGGCGCTGACTGAAGGAACCATCGGTCTGCATATCGAACGATCCACGGTTGTCATCGAGATAGATCTGCATCAACCGTTCCAGTTGCTCCCGAAGCGCTGGTTCTTCAACGGGTGTCACGGCTTCAACGCGTCTGTCCAGATTTCTGGGCATCCAATCAGCGCTGCCGATGTAAACCTCCGGTTCGTGGTGATTGGCGAACCAGAACAGTCGTGAGTGTTCAAGAAAGCGACCGATGATGCTCACCACGCTGATGTTGTCGCTGACGCCCTCGCGACCTGGGTAGAGGCAGCACATGCCGCGGACAATCAGTTCGATCTTCACGCCTGCTTGGGAGGCTTCGTACAGCAGGGCGATGATGCCTGGATCCACCAGTGAATTCATCTTGGCTCGGATATGGCCGCCACGGTTGTTCTGAGCATGTTCGATCTCACGGCGAATCAGATGTTCCATGCCTTTACGCAGTGATACCGGTGCCACCAGCAACTTGCGGAACTCCTGCTGTTTAGAGAATCCGGTGAGGTAATTGAACAGCTCGACCAGATCCTGGCCGAGTTCGGGTCGTGCCGAAAGCAGGCCAAGATCGGTGTAAAGGCGTGATGTCTTCGAGTTGTAGTTACCGGTGCCGATGTGGACATAACTGCGGAGACGTTCCTTTTCCTTGCGCACAACCAGCACGATCTTGGTGTGGGTTTTGAGGCCCAGAACTCCATAGACAACATGCACCCCTGAGCTCTCCAGATGTTTGGCCCACTGGATGTTGTTGTCTTCATCGAAGCGGGCTTTGAGTTCCACCAGTGCCATCACCTGCTTGCCGTTTTCCGCAGCGCGAATCAATGCGGCGATGATCGGTGAATCCTTTGAGGTGCGATAGAGGGTCATCTTGATCCCCATCACCAGAGGATCGTCGGCAGCCTGGTTGATGAATTCTTCCACTGATGTGGAGAAAAGGTCATAAGGGTGGTGCAGAAGCACATCGCGGCGGCGGACCACCGAAAAAATGCTCTCAAATTCCTCTTCTTTGATTGAGCCGTCTTCGAGCATGTTGCGCTGGGCGCGACGCAGTACTGAGGGTGTCTGGCCCGAGTGGGACTCGTTCTTGAGATTCGGCAATGGGATTCCCATCAGACCGAACAGATCGTCGAGGCCCAGAGGACCGTCAACTCTGTAGAGATCGGCTTCCTCAACGGACATGCCATTCATCAGCATCTCGACAACGTCCTGTGGCATCCCCTCGGCGACCTCGAGCCGCACCACTTCGCCACCCATGCGTCGCTTGCGCAGGCCCTGCTCAATCGCGATCATCAGATCATCAGCTTCCAGGTCGCGCAGTTCCAGATCCGCATCCCTGGTGACGCGGAAGAAGTAGTGCCCTTCGATGCTCATGCCTGGGAAGAGAAGGCCGAGGTTGAAGGCCACCACCTGCTCGAGCGGAACAGCCGTATGAACAGGCTCTGATTGTTCACTTGCGAGGTCGGTTGGGATGGCGACGAATCGGGGCAGGATGGTCTGAGGCACCTTCACGCGGGCGAGCAGACGTTGACCGGTTTCCGGGTCATCGATGAGAGCCGCCACGTTCAGGCTGAGGTTGCTCACGAATGGAAAAGGATGAGCCGGATCCACTGCCAGCGGGGTCAGCACTGGAAAAATCGCTGTCTGGAAGTAGTTGTCGACCCAGAGTCGCTGACGTTCGTTGAGCTGTTCGTAATCGAGAAGATGGGCGCCATGGTTGAGCAGTTCACACCTGAGTTGACTGCGGTAATGCTCTTGCTGCCGTTTCAGTAGAGGTGTGAGATGGTTTCGTATCTCCTGAAGTTGTTCCAGAGGCGTGCGGCCGTCTTCACTGCGCTTATCAATCCCCGCTTCCAGCTGGGCCTTGAGGGAGGCCACCCTCACCATGAAAAATTCGTCGAGGTTGTTGCTGAAGATGGCGCTGAATTTGGCCTGCTCCAGCAAAGGGGTTCGTTGATCTAGGGCCTGAATCAGCACGCGCTCGTTGAAGCTGATCCAACTGAGTTCCCGGTTGATGTAGAGATCAGGATCCAAGGAACGCTCTGCCATCACAGAAGAAAAGTGGTTGCGGAGGCTGTTTCTCGCAAAGTAGCAATCATGTTGCGTCTGCAATGGCCTCTGGATGTCCCTTCAGACCTGTTTCACCTGAGGCCGATTCCGGATGCTGCCAGCCACCAGCAAGGCAACTCCGATCAACATCATGCTGCCGAACCAGAAGGGACTGGTCACTCCGATTCGGTCATAGCTGAAGCCAGCGGCGGAGGCACCTAGAAACGTGCCAAGGCTTTGTAAACCCTGCAGACCTCCCAGGGCTGATCCTTGGCCATCGCTGCCAAGACGACGAGAGACCAGGGCACGCAAGCAGGGCGTCACCAGGCCAGTGCCCAGTGCCAGCAGAGATACGGCGGAGTACACCACGGGAACTGAGTTGGTGGGAGTTGCCAATGGCACCATCAGGCATCCGGACGTCAGAAGTCCTAGGCCGGTGAGCGTTAAGCGGAGTTCACCGAAACGTTTCACCAGCGGGCCGATCAAACCTCCCTGCACCACCATGGCGATGACCCCAACCAGGGCAAAGGCGGCTCCGGCCATGCCTTCGGTCCAATTGAAACTGTTGCGCAGATACAGCACTAAAACGGTCGTGAAACCGTTGAAGGCCATAAAAAAGCCAAAGAAAGCGATCGAGAGGCGTCGCACGTCTGGCTTGGCAAACACACGCGCCAAAAGTGTGATCGGATTGAGCTCGCGTCTGCGGGGCAGTGGCTTTCGAGCTTCCATCGGATGAGTCTCCGTGAGGAGTCCCAGCACCACGATCAGGTTCATGACGGCAAAGGCCGTTGCAGCCCAGGCCGGAAGGATGCGGTTCACATCGCCAAGGACTCCACCAAGACCAGGTCCCAGGACAAACCCGAGGCCGAAGGCCACGCCAATGAGGCCAAAGGCTTTGGCCCGATTTTCGGGTGTCGTGATGTCGGCTAGTACAGCTGTGGCAGTGGCGGCAGTGCCCCCGCTTGCCCCATCGATGATTCGCGCCAGAAACAACATGGCGAGTGGTAAGCCCGCTGCTGCGGCCCCTGGCCATATCTGTTGCCATGGCAGGGTCAGGGTGGTGGCGAACAGGCCCATGCCGATGACCGAACCAAACACGCAAAGGCTGATGACGGGTTTACGTCCGAACCGGTCGCTCAGCGCGCCAATTAAAGGTGCAACGGTGAATTGAGAGAGGGCGTAGGTGCCTGAGAGAAGTCCTACGGTGCTCCCATCGCTGCTGAAGTCTTCCAGCAGGAAGGGCAGCAGTGGCAAAAAAATGCTTTCGCTGAGTCGGTCATTGAGCAGCGTCAGAAAGGCGCTGAGCAGGGTGGGAATGCGTGGTCGCTGCAAGGCAGCCGCTGGGCAGGTGAGACTCACATTCCCATAGGCATCGGCCATGGCCTTGCGTTTGATCGTTCCAGCTGACGAGATTCTTCTCCGGGAGATCTATGCCGATGCCATCGAGAGTCAGGCTCCACAGATGTATTCGGATCAGCAGGTGCAGTCGTGGGCAGCACTCGCCTGGTTGCCGGGTGTGCTGGATCAAACCCTGAAGGAGGGTTCCGGCTGGATCAGTGGCGAGGATGCCGCTTTTGCGTTGCGTTATCCGCTGGACCGTCTTGCTCTTCTGTATTGCCGGGGCCGTGCGGCACGTCAGGGCCATGGCAAAGCCCTCCTGGACAGAATCGAAGCCGATGCGAGCGCGGATGGTGTCAGATCTCTGCGCACCGAAGCCAGTCAGTTCAGTCGTCCGTTGTTCGAGCGCTATGGCTGGAGCCTCGTTGCTCCGGAAACGATCACGATCGCTGGAGTGCCCTTCGAGCGCTATCGGATGCACAAAGCACTGGGCAAGCTGCGCAGCTGATCAAGCTGATCCAATGCGCGACCCTGCTCGAGGGCTGTGGTGGCCATCGCAATGCCCGAGTCGAGATTGTCGCTCAACCCTGCGTTCCAGAGATAGGCACCTGCATTCCAGCGCAGAGCTTCGCTGAGCGGACCACGGTTGCTGAGCGCTTCGAGGGCCTGGCTCCTCCAGGTGCTTTCCGACGACCACACCACGTCTGCGTTATGGCATCCGTGATCGCGGGGATGAAGGATCAGTCGTTCAGACTGACCATTGCGGACACGGGCAGTGATGCAGGCCCGACCGATGGGAAGGTCTGTTCCTCCTTCCAGCCCTTTCACCGTGAGCAGGTCGGTTTCGCCTGCAATCCTGAGCGCTTCCCAGGCCCGGCTTTCCGTTGGAGGGTGCACAAACCCACTCACCAGGAGGTGGTCTCCCTGGTGGGCCGTCCACAGAAGCTCAAGGCTGGCCACGGGAGGCCGCTTCCCCAGCTGCTCGCGGTAATCAATCAGTGTTTCCGCGATACGGAAGTGATCAGGCTGGTGAATCAGAGCGAAGCCGTGATTGTTGAACCCTTCCTGAACAGTGCTCAGGGGTAGTCCACTCAGATTGAGGTCCAGAAGGCGGAACAGATCGAGGGCAGTGATGCCGTATTTGATCGGCATGCGGTCACCTCCCTGAAGCACGACCGGTTGACCGCATGCCACCAGTACCAGGCTGGTGAGTGGGTAGATGGGCGCAGTTCTGGTCCGACCGTCAAACGGCATGCCGAAGCAGAGCGGTCTTCTCTGATCCGCAGGGCTGTGAATAACGGGCCCCAACGATCGATAGGTGTCGAGCATTCCGGTGAGTTCCTGTGGCTCCGGCCGGCGAATGCGGTGAGCAATCAGGAAAGCGCCAATCTGTGCCGGCGTGGCCTCCTCCCTGAGCATGAGTGCCAAAGCATCGGCAGCTTCCTCTCGACTAAGGCCTTTGCTGGTGTGTTCACCGCTTCCGACTTTGCGTAGGTGCTGTTTGAAGCGTTCGCGGCCGCTGCAGACAGTGCTTGTCAAAGGCCGACACCAACGTTTCATGCAGTGTTCTGTAGAGAGGGCACTTTCAGGGGTAGCGATTGCTACCGATCGATTCACGCAAGCATCGAGAGCCCTTCGAAATGTCCATGTTGAGGGTGGCTGGGATTATGGCGGCCATCGGCGTAATAGAGCCGCTCAAGCACCAAACTTGTGGTGATGCTTGAGTTGTGATTCTGGCGGCTCAGCAGTGTTGTGAGTGTGCAAAAAAGAGTGTTCATCGACCACACGTTCGGTGAAATCAATCAAGCAGTTCTGAATTTATCGAGATGTAGTCAATGCATCCAAATTAGGTTTTTGTTTTGGTTGTCTTTGTAGCTGTTTTTTGGTGCAAGGCGCGACAGTCTCTTCTGGATTTCAGTATTTTTTATGACTGTTTCGTCCATGTCCACATCATCACTGGCGGCCCCATCGCCGACCATATTGACCGCTTCGTTGATGGCTGCCAAAAAAGCGAAAGGAATGAGTTTCGCGGATCTTGAGGTAGCGCTTGGGCTTGATGAGGTTTGGATTGCTTCTCTGTTTTACGGACAGGCCACAGCCTCTGCCGATGAGGCGGAGAAGCTGGCGTCCTTACTGTCTTTGGACCCTGCAATCACAGCTGCGATTCAGGAGTTTCCGACCAAAGGCAGCCTTGAGCCCGTGATTCCAACCGATCCCCTGATTTATCGCTTTTACGAGATTATGCAGGTGTATGGCATGCCGCTGAAGGATGTGATTCAGGAAAAGTTTGGAGATGGAATCATGAGTGCGATTGATTTCACCCTGGATGTGGATAAAATTGAAGATCCCAAGGGTGAACGTGTTCAGATTACGATGTGTGGAAAGTTCCTCCCATACAAAAAGTGGTGACCCCAGAGTTATATTTTCACTGAAGTCATGCACTAAAGATTTCAGGCCCGACATCAGTCGGGCTTTTGTTTGTTCAGGTTCTGAATTGCTGTTGCAACTGTTGGAATGCCAATTGTTTGCGCGATTCACTACTGAGCGTTTGACTGAGCTCTTTCAGGCAACCTTGACTGATTGGTGTTGCGATGCAGCCGAGAGCTCTGAGCGCCGCGGCAGCGACATTATCCGATCCGGTTTTGCAGAGATCTGATAGGCGTTCGCTGATGGTTGCGCCATCGCGACGTTGCAACACCCGAACTGCGGCAATCACAACAGGATCACGAAAATCATTCAGCGGTTCAGTGCACAATGTGAGCAATTCGTTGTCGCTCAGGGTGTGAGACCGGAAACCCACTAACTGCAATCCCGCCAAGCGATGATGTTGACCGGGGTGATGCAAACACTCCTTCACCACATGATCTGGAACATCAGCACCCCAGCAAGACAAAGCCTCAAGGATGGAGAGGTTGATCTCGGTTGATTCGGCGGTGTTCTTCAGTTGATCCAGTAGCCAATCCCTCGCTTCCGGCTGGTGACACAGCCCGGTTGCCATTACAAGCTCGGGAAGTGCTCCATGCTCTTGAATCAATCGTTCAATGATTAGCCATCCTTGTCCAGCGAGCATTCCCAGTTTTTCGCAGAGCGCACGGCGTAGCTCAACTGAAAAGCTGGGAGAGTAAACCTCCCCCAGCCATTCGGGCTCCAATGGAGCTCGTCGTGATTTGGAAAGCCGTTCCCACAGAACAGCTTCATTCACTGGTAGAGACACAGAATGTCAGTCAGCGGGCGCCAAGCTCAGCGGCAAGTTCACGTTCCAGTTTGTCATCGTGCTCCCTGGGCAGCACGTTTTCAATGTTGGTGCGGTGGGTGCTGTAGAAGAGCATGCCGATGAAGACCATGCCGCCGATGATGTTGCCGATGGTGACGGGCAGGAAATTCCAGAAAATGCATTTCCAGAAGGGAACTCCAGATCCAAGAATCGGTCCGGCAGTGTGTAGAAACTGATTCACCACAATGTGCTCCATCCCCATTGATTGGAACGCTGTGATGGGTAGCCAGCAAGCCAGAATCTTTCCAGGCACACTTTTACTGACCAGGGCCATGGTCACACCCAGGCAAACCAGCCAGTTGGCGATCAAACCTCGAATAACGGCCAGAAAGAATCCCATCGACTGAAGATTCTCATATTTGACAACAACGTTGGTTTTGTTCAACGCGATGATTTTTGCTGCCACCTGCTGCCACATCCCGCCACCATCAGCAGCCGATGCAGGTTCAATTGTGCCTCCACTGGTCAGGCTGATCGCCATCAGAACTGCAACAACGGCAGTTCCGATCCAGTTGCCGAGCCATACCCATGCCCAGTTTCGGAACGTTGCTCCCCAGGTGCTTTTCCCCGCCCAGGTGGCCATCGGCAGAAGGGCAAAGTTACCTGTGACCAACTCCATGCCGAACAGCACAATGCTGGCGAAACCGAACGGGAAAAGCAGAGAACCCAGCCAGGGTTGGCCACTTTTGAGGCCAACGGTAAGCGCAAGGATCACGGCCAGACCGAGAATTGCACCGGAATAAAATCCCCTTACCAACAGGTTTTTGATGCTGACGGTGGATTTTTTGCCCCCGGCACCGATCATGCCGTCGACAAGTTCGTTGGGTAGGACGTAGTCCATCTGCGAAGCAGTGACACTCATGATTTCAATGTTGTTGATAGGGAATGAACTGATGTAAATGTTGTGAAGGATGCAATCCTTAGCCGCTGATTTTGTTCATCAGTCTTGAGAATGCATCTTGCTGATGTGCAGCCCGTGAAATCGGTGGTTTGTCTTGGCCAGTTTTTGAAAACCAGTTGACCAGTTTTGAGAGAAAATCACTGTTGCCCGACATAAGGAAAATGGAATGATTTGTTTTGGCTGAAATGGCTGTGATGGTCTCAAAAAGTCAGCACCAACACTGCGCAGTCATTGATGAGGTCAGATTTTTGATCGTTCACCCTTTGGCTTTGCGCCGAAGCGTTCGATCAGAACTTGCTTCAGAACCTCTTTGATGTTTTCCGCAGGAATCGCTTTCTGATGCAATTCACCCACTGTTGGATTGGGTCCCTGGGACCCTCCAAGAGTCATCGTGTAGCCATCATCTGTTTTGCCCTCACTGTTTTTGGCTTTGGCCCCTGTTAAGCCGATTGCACCCATGTAGGCCTGCCCGCAGCTGTTGGGGCAGCCTGTCCAGTGAATTTTCAGTTCTTCTGGCAGATCAAGCTCCTGATCGAGCTCTTTGGCAGCGGCCAAGGCTTGATCCTTGGTGTTGGTGAGTGCAAATCCGCAATAGGTGCTTCCTGTGCATGACACGGTGCCTGCCGAAATCGCACCAGGTTTGAGCGGAAATCGTTCAAGCAGGCGATCGTTTTCAAAAGCTTCGACCTGTGCCTGGGGCAGTCCAACAATGATCACGTTCTGATCTTCGGTTAGCCGCACTTCTCCACTTCCGTAGCTGATGCTCGCTGTGGCCAGATCATGAAGATCCTGCGCTGTCAGACGACCAACCGGAACGTGGAGACCAGCAAAGACCAGGCCCTCCTGTTTCTGCGGGTGAATCCCGTAGTGCGATCGGGGAGTGGTGTCAAAGACAGATCCGGGGTCGGGTGTTAGCGGACCGAACTGTTCTTCAACCTGCTTTCGGAAGTTGTCATGGCCGACTTCATCGAGATACATTCTGAATCGACCTTTCGGCCGCTTGTTGCGCTCTCCGTTATCCCTCCAGAGACAAATCACCGTATCGGTCATCCGACAAATTTCATCTGGCTTGACCCAGGCATTCAGCGGGATGGCATAGGCATTCATCTGTGATGAAAGAATGCCCCCAATCCACACACCGAAACCCATCACACCATTGTTTTCAACCGGGTGAAAGGCAATGTCGTTGTGAAGAAGGAAATTGTCTTTTGCTCCGGCAACTGCCGTATTCCATTTTCTGGGAAGATTGGAGTACTCAGGATTGCCCTTGCGATGATTTGTTAAAAAGTTCTCAAGTTCATCTGTGTAAGGCCTTGTATCGAGGATTTCCTTTGGATCAATTCCTGCGATTGGGTTTCCTGTCACATTGCGAGGATTATCAAAGCCTGATTGGATCGTACTCAGCTCAGCTTCTTCAAGGCGCCTCAGGATTTCCGGAAGGTCGTTAAGAAGCACTCCTCTCAGTTGCAGATTCTGTCTGGTGGTGATGTCACAACTGCCGTTCTCGCCGTAGCGCTCAACAATGGAGCCGACAACGCGCAACTGTTGGGCGGAGAGCACACCGTTAGGAACCCTTAGGCGCAGCATGAATTTACCGGGTGATTTAGGTCTCCAAAACATTCCATACCATTTCAGTCGCATTTGAAGGTCGGTTTGATCAACCTCTTCCCACCCCATTTCGGCAAATTTCTCAATTTCGTTGCCGACCAAAAGGCCATCTTTGGCCGACTTGTTCTGTTCGATCTTATTCAGCTTTTTGCCATCCAGATAAGGCCTCGAAGGTGAGCTAATCGTCATGATCTTGTTCGGCGAGGGGCGAATGATTGGTCATGAAATGTTGCTGATCAATCAAAGGGTCCAGGTGACCTGCGCTTTAAAATGAAAGGGAGCGCTTTCGCGTTAGTTAAGAGGCTTATCAGGGGGCTGTCGGTAGTGGATTGAACAGTTTTCCCAGCTGACTGTTTCATTCAAATGGGATGGATGGATTGGTGACTGTGGCTACATCTCATCCGCCCGTTGCAGCCCTAGAAGGCTGCCTTCCGCGGACTCAGTATTGACGTCCAACTTCGCCAATCATTCGGATCGCCCCGTAGCAAAGCATCCGCCAGACGCGTTTCATGGCCGCGAAATCCCGGTCGAGCTCGCTTTTGAACCGCTCATCACCGCGGCTGCCGCTGCGCCCGTTATCGGTATGCCGATGACGGAGACCCCTTTCCGAGCGATAGCTTTGAGGGGTGGAATTATGCCGGACCCGACCTTCAGAGACGGTGCGATCGATGGATCGTCGGCGCGACATTGCGGCAGGAGGAATGACAACCCATCGATGACAACAGTCAGTTCGACCTTTGATCCGTGGCCATTGCTACGGAAAAGCGATCTTCGTTGTCAGCGAGCGATCAGGTTGGTTGTGCATGGACGCTCAGGCGGCGTCGTTCCTGAACCCTTGATCGAGCTTCAGCAGGCGCTCCAGCAGCGCCGTCAGGCTCCTGTGCAGCTGGAAGTGCTGACTGCTGATACACCTCCGGCGTGTCCGGAACAGGCCAGTTGGTTGGTCCCTTTGTTGTTGTGGCCGGGATCGCATGCGCGTGCGGATGTGCCAGAGATCCGACATCGCATGCAGCGTGAAGGTGCGGACGTCGAGTTGCTTCCTTTCCTTGGGTCTTGGCAATGTTGGTGGGCTCTCGTGGCTGAGGCGCTTCAGCCATTTGCTGTTCAGGGCTCGGTTCTGGTTCATCACCCATTGAGTTCCGAGGAGGCCGATCGTTTTCTCCTGGAGTTGTCCGAGCGAATGGGGCTGCCGCTGCTGTCCTTCGATGATTGGTCTGACTATCAGAAGAGCAACCCCGAGGCTCACCCGTTGATGCTTGCGCTGGCCCCCAATCGCATGACGGAGGCACTGAGCGAGGCTGGAGGTCTTCCACCGCTTCTTGACCTAGCTCTGATTCGTCAGGGCCTGATCGACTTGCTTGCCGCTCTGCCGTGACGACTGCTGAACTCACCGGAACCGTCTATCTCGTCGGTGCAGGCCCTGGAGACCCGGACTTACTCACTGTGAGGGCCCATCGCCTGTTGGGTCGCTGTGACGCATTGGTTTACGACTCCCTTGTTCCTCGCGAGGTTCTTGATCTGGTGCCCAAGCACTGTGAGCGCCATTTCGTGGGCAAGCGGCGCGGGCATCACTCCGTTCCTCAGCCGAGTACGAATGCGGTGCTGGTGAAGTTGGCAGCTCGCCATCGCTGCATTGTGCGTCTCAAGGGAGGGGATCCCTTTCTGTTCGGACGCGGTGGCGAGGAAGCTGCGCATTTGGTGAAACACGGCGTTTCGGTCGAGGTGGTGCCTGGGGTGACCGCTGGAATCGCCGCGCCTGCCTATGCAGGGATTCCTGTGACCCATCGTCGCGCCGGTTCTTCCGTCACCTTTGTGACCGGTCATGAGGAGATCGACAAGCGCCGCCCCAGTGTGAATTGGCGCTCACTGGCAACAGCCAGTGATGGTCTGGTGATCTACATGGGTTTGCACAACCTGCCGACGATCGCTTCTGAGCTGGAGGCAGGTGGTCTCAGTGCCGAGACCCCAGTGGCTGTGATTCAGCAGGGGACTGTGGCCGGGCAGCGTTGTCTCAAGGCGACGCTCTCAGATGTGGCCGCTCTCACCCGCAGTGAAGGCTTTGCATCGCCCTCCGTGATTGTGGTTGGAGATGTGGTGAATGAGCAGGTGGAATCCTGTGCGCCACGGCCGGCCGATGTCACCATGCCGATCCCGTTCTGATCTTCAGGTTGATGTGTTGCTGGCCTGCAACTGCGTCAGTGCATTGGTAAACAGCAGTCTTCCATTGTTCTGTATTTGCTGCTCGAATTGGCCCCAGTTGTTGCGAATCTGACTGGGTCCATCTGGACCAAGGGCACTCACAATGAAGTTGAGGTCGGCTTCAATCCAGCTCTCCAGGTTTGGCCTGGAGACCTCAAGGTGACACTGAAGGCCAATGGCATGTTGGCCGATCCTGAAGACTTGCTCGGGGCAGTGCAGAGATGATCCAAGTAATGTGGCGTCTTTTGGTAGTCGTATTCGATCACCATGCCAATGCAACACCAGTGAACTGGTTCCAAGTCCTTGAAGCAGGGTTTCTTCGCTGGAATTCTTCAACCAGTGAATGGCACCGATGCCTACCTCCTTGAGAGGTTGAGGTGGTTCCCCCACCCGAAGCTTTACAACGGAACCTCCGGCTGCTTGAGCCAGCAGCTGAGCACCCAGGCAGATGCCCAGGATCGGCTTTCGGAGTTCATGCCATGTCGATAGCCATTCCAGTTCTTTCTCAAGCCAGGCCAGTTGTTTCACGTGGCGTTCGTTTACCCCCATCGGTCCCCCCATCACCAGAGCAATCGTGTCAGGACATATGTGGGGATCTGGAAGTTGTTCTCCCTGATCCGTGCGGATGGTTTGGACTTGCATCCCGCGTTCGATAGCGAGTCTTCGAATTAGGTCTGGCTTTTCATGATTGATGTGTTGAATCACCAGTAAGGTGACGTTCATGAGCTTTTGACTATCGGTGCATCGACATCAACATATTCAGTGGAATCTGCCTGCACAGAACCTCTGACGATTGTGTGAGCTCTGCCTGAGATCCAGCCGGTTCTCGAGCTGTAGGGCGGCGTGGACGAGGGTCAGTCAATTGGCGCCAGCGCCCCGTGGTGAGGGTTGCAAGACAACAACACGCTCCTTGCCTGAAAGCCTGTTCTGTCTCAGCCAAGCAGCAGCAGCTGCCACAGCTGCTGTGCTTCTGCAGAGGCATGCAGCTCGATTCCGTTGACCGCATTCAGGGATCGGCAGCCCAGGCTGTTGATCAGCAGTGCCTGGTCGCCGGCTTCCAGTGCCGGACCAATGCACGTTTCTGTGATGAGACCTTGTTGTAGTGCTTTGGCTCGCATCACACCTGGCAGGCAACCGCTGCTCAGCGGTGGGGTGATCCAGGCGCCTTGTCGTTTCACCAGCAGGTTGGCGCTGTCGCCGCAGCAGAGATCACCGCTTGTGTTGCGCAGCAGAGCCAGTTCCGACCCCTGTGCTTGCGCTTCTCGCCTGGCCTGAATCGCCTGGCCGTAGGCGAGGGTCTTGCATTGGCTGAGCACACTGTTGGCGTTGCGTTGTTCCTGAACACTGATCCAGGCCTGCGCGGGTTGAAAATCGGGCTGATGGGATTGAAGGGTGAGCCAGAAGCGGTGTTGAGTTGGATCCGGATCAGCTGTTGGTATGCCGATTCCACGGCCGGCATTGCTGCCCCGGCTCCAGTTGAGACGCATCGCCCCTGCTGTGTCTGTTGTGTTTAGGCCTGCGCGGCTGATGGCTTCACCAATCAGTTGCTCAAGCCAGGAGCGAGCGGGAGGCGCTGCCATCCCGAGCAGTGCTGCTCCGCGCTGCCACCGCTCGAGATGTTCAGTCAGCAGCTGGGCACATCCGTTCTGGATCAGCATCGTCTCGAATACTCCATCCGCAAGCTGCAGACCTCGATCCGATAGCGGTATGCCCAGTGCATCGGCATTGCCCCACTCGCCGTTATGCCAGCCGAGGACTGTTGCAGTCATGTCAGTGCCTCCAGCAAGGGCAGCAGCTTCCAGTCGAGTTCATCTGCTTCCCTTTCTGGATCGGAATCAGCAACAATTCCGCAACCTGCATGGAGCCGTAGTTGTGCGTCTTTACGCAGCAGGGTACGGATCAGGATGTTGCTGTCGAAGTGGCCGTTCCAGTCAAGGTGCAGCAGCGAGCCGCAATAGGGACCGCGACCTTGAGCTTCCAGTTCGTGCAGACGTTGACAGGCTCTCAGTTTGGGTGCCCCTGTGATTGAACCTCCTGGCCAGCTGGCTTCCAGCAGATCCACCCAGGTGGCGTTCGAACGCAGCTGGCCTGTGACAACGGAGGTGAGATGGTGCACGCGGGCGTAGCTCTCGAGCCGCACCAGGTCAGGGACTTGTACCGATCCAGGACGGCAGACACGACCGAGGTCGTTGCGCAGCAGGTCCACAATCATCACGTTTTCGGCGCGATCTTTGGCGCTGCACACCAGGTCCGCTGCCAGGTCGTCGTCGATGCATGGATCGGCATGGCGTGGTCTGGTTCCTTTGATCGGCCTTGTCTGGACTGCTCCGCTGGCCTCCACCTGCAGAAAGCGTTCGGGGGAGGTGGAGAGAACCGCTTCACCTGTTGCAGCCCCGCTGCCAACCAGCAGACCGCTGAAGGGAGCCGGGCATTGATCGCGCAACCGTCCGTATAACTCCAGATTGGTGACGTTGTCTCTGAGCGTGCTGCTTGCGCAGCTGGTGAGGTTGGCCTGGAACAGATCGCCGCTGGCAATCAGCTCACGGATTTTGCTCACACCGGCTTTGTAGGTGGAGCGGTCACTGTGCCGATGCCACTTGCATCCCAGCGTCTTCTCGCGCATTGAAGTGGTCTGGGTTGGTGTGAGGCGTTCCAGGGTCCTGGCCATGGCCGCGTGGCGCACGGGGTCGACGCCTTCCAGATGGATCTCTCTGGCTTTGAGATCAAATCGCAGCACAGGATCGTGGCGTGCGATCCAGAGGGTTGCCATCACATCGCGACGCCAGGGGTTGCCGGGCTCCGTCCAGGCGGCTGCGTCATAGCTGAGCCAGCCAGTCCAGTGGCCGCTCTTGAGTTGCCGCAGTGTTGCAAAGGGATTGGACGCTCCTGGGTCACCCGGCAGTCCTCTGCAGCAGTACTGCTCCAGAGGATCAACCGCCAGGGTGATGTGCCGTCCAAGTTCGCTGCCATCTCCATCAAGCCAGATCAGGCCGTTCTCACCATGAAGCTGAGCCAGGTTGTCAGCGACCAATGCCGGCTCGAGCCAGGGCAGACGCCTGCGCAGCAGAGTCATCGGCCGTCGCTGCTGCACAGATCGGGGCGACCGGCATCGCGCAGAGCTGCATCACGAATGCGACAGCTGTCGCAGACGCTGCAGGGTCTGCGACCTCCGCTGTAGCAGCTCCAGGTGGACTCAATCGGCACCCCCAGGCGAAGGGCTTCCTCCACGATTCGTTGCTTGCTCCATTTCACCAGTGGTGCCCAGAGCCGGGGGCCATGTCCTTCCCGGCCCACTTTGCTGCTGAGATTTGCAAGGGTCTGGAAAGCCTCCAGATAGTCGGGCCGGCAATCGGGATACCCCGAGTAGTCCACGGCATTGACTCCAAGAACGACGCGGTCTGCGTTGCGAGCCTCAGCCAGGCTGAGGCCGATGCTGATAAACACCGTGTTCCTTCCAGGCACATAGGTGTTGGGGATGACTCCTTCCTGCACTCCTTGGGTCGGTAATGCCTGCTGCTGATCCGTCAGCGACGATCCCCCCCAGCTGGCCAGGTTCACGCTGATGGTGTGGTGCTCGGCCAGGTTCAGAGTTTTGGCGATGGCATCGGCCGCCTGCAGTTCACGTCGATGGCGCTGGCCGTAATCGAATGAGAGCCCGATCACTCGCCCGCCCGCTTCCATCGCCAGAGCTGCCGCTGTGGCGGAATCGAGTCCGCCTGACAAAAGGGCAATCGCGGTGAAATCGGTCATGCTGAGCATTCTGTTGCCCTTGGGGTGATGACGATGCCTCCGCATCAGTTGTTGAAGCCGATCGCCTGCTTCGGAGCTGCTCTGTCGCTTGCCGCTTTGGCTGCGCAGAGAGGTCTGGCGATTCCTCGCCTGAATCTGACCGGTTATCCAGAGCCTGCCCCTGGCCTCCAGCGTTGGGTGATTCAGGCCTCGGGGCTGCTTCCCAAGAGCGCAGATCCACTCATCTCTGCACATCCACTCGACTGGCGGATTCAGTTGATCGTGGGTCAGGTGGTCACCCTCGATTGCAACACCAAGCGCCTTTCAGGCTCTGGGATGACCATGCGCATGCTGCCCAAGGCATCCGGTAAGGCCCTGTTCGAAGTGAAGGAACCTGTTGCTGTGATCAGCACCAAGATGGCCTGCTCCGATGATCAGCCCACCCGAACGTCTTTCCTCTCGCTGGGCAAGCAGCCCTACCTGGTTCCGTACAACGCCTCCTGGCCGATCGTTGTGGACCTGCCGGAGAACGTTCAACTGCGTTGGCGGGTCTGGAAAGCTGAGACTCGTCAGCAGAACGGCATAAAGCTCTGATTGGTTTTGACGTTTCAGCATTTGGAGAGCTGATCGCTCAGCTCAGTCCATTGATCTCCATCAGAGACAGAAATACATGGAGATCGTTGAAGTCGCGATCGCCAAGATGGAGTTGATCTTCAAATCCGAAGTCCAGATCTCCCTGACTCCGGAAGTGATTGAGTCCGTCAGGATTGGCAGCGGAGAAGCTGGTGAAAATCTCACCCATCGATGTTTTGATGATTGGGGTGAGCAATGCCCTTTGATCGATGGCTGTCAGGTTGAAGCTGAAATTTGCCAGGCGTGCCACATCATCTGAGACACGATCGCCAAGATCACCATTGGATGGATCGCCGTCTGAGGCTTCAAAACGATCAGAAAGTTTGGTTGCGACCTGAAGATACTGTGCATCTCCAGGCTTCAGGTATACGCCACTGATCGGATCCTGAATGGTGCCCTGTTCATCGAGGATCTGATAGAAGCCTAGATCGTTCTTGTAAGACGATGTTTCATCGTAGTAACAAAAGAATTCAGCACTTACTTGGTTCTCTTTCAAATGATCGTCAAATTCAAAAATGATCGAACCTGAGCCAGCTCTGGTTTCATCGCTGATGTCAATTCGTTCATCAATGTTGCCGGCGAGCGTGCTCCGAAAGATGCTTTGTATGTCGCCGCAGCGCATTTCTACTGGTGTTGAATTGATCTGTTGTGAAACCTGCCATGAATCGCTGCTTTTCTCTTTTGGCAAGATCACGGATTGCTCATAGATGATCGTGAAGTAATCTTTGTCCTCAGGTTGAAAGATCTCAACTTTTTTGAGATTAGCTTCTGAATCATCTGCGGCCTGGATTGTTTTGTTCCATTGGTCGAATTTGGCTTCTTGCTTCTGGTTTGGTTGATATTCGATTTCTTGAGGGTCATAAGCACTGGCAGGGTCTAAGGGGTCAATCATCAGAAGAAACGCTTCCCCACGATCCAATCTTGCATTGCCATTGGCATCATTGATTTCTATGCCAGTGGCTGTCATCTGATGCCCGCCGCCTGCTGCTTCTCCGTTCTCGTCGATGTAGTCTCCACCGATAAGCACGATACCTTTCGAGAAATATTTCAGCAAACTATCGATTAAGGAAAATTGTTTTTCGGTTGAATAGTCATCGATTTCGAATTGATAGTCAGAATTGCCAAGTCCTCGATTGCTTAAGTAATTGGGGAACGTATTTTTGTAATCCCTATGATTCGAGCCGCCTTTGACCCAGCTCACTAATTTCCCTAGTTCCAGTATCGTATTGTAGAGTTCTCCAGATGCGATTAAGTCAGGATTATTGTAGTAGCCAGCTAAAGCTTTTATCCCGTTGGTGATCGATACCGGAACACATGCTGCAGCGTTGTACCAGTTCAGCTGTGGCTGTAGACCATACAGATCAAGTTCAATCAGGGGTTTAGTGTTGTGCCTACTGAACGTTTGATTTGTATGCGCACTCTCTTGGAGTGTGATGCCTCCCAGGCCCATACTTTTGAAGAGTCTTTTCACAAACTATCAAGATTTCCTGGCGACCAATCGTTGCTGTAATTAATTATTGTTAACAGTTGTCGATGAATTAATAATGGTTTGGACTGCTTTAAGTGCGCAGTTGTAGTGAATTCGGCGAACTTGGAAGTCTATCGCTAGCTGTTGTCATTCTGGCCACTGAACATCAGATCAGGTTTGGTGCGAATTTGTGCTGATGCAGATCGCTGGCGGCAAGACTGATTCAAGTCACTGCCTGCTTGTTGGTCACCCAAAATTTTCTGAGAATTTTCCTTTTGCAGGTCGGCCTCAATGTTCAAGCAGCGGGCCAAGGTCCAGGGCAAAGGCCTGGCGTCCTTCCAGTCGTCTGAGCTCCACGTGCAGATGGTCGGTGCTGGCGGAGCCGCTCCGGCCCACCCGACCGATGGGTTCACCGGCGCGCACCAAGTGACCGGCTTCAACGTCAGTGCTCTCCAGGTGTGCATAAACGGTTTGCCAGCCGCGGCCATGGTCGAGCAGCACCGTGAGTCCATAGCCGTTGATCGCTTGCACCAGCTGCACCCTTCCTGAAAGCATGGCCAGCACGGGTGTTGTGGCAGGTGCGATCAGGTCATGGCCCACATGCATGCGCCAGCGTTGGCGATGCTCTGAGTAGCGCCAGCCATAGGGCTGAACCTCCTGGGCAGGTTGAGGCAACGGATACACCAGACGCAGAGTTTCGCCTTTTCGGAACGGGCGGTGCGAATCGGGTAGCCGTCGTGGGCGGGATTGACTCAGCAAGGCCAGATTGGCAACACCGGTGCGTTCAGGGACCTTGTCGGGAGGGAGAGGTCGTGCACAGATGCTCTGTGTCAGACCGATGAAGGCCCATGCGATCCCAGTCGCCGTGGGCGCGATCAGCAGATTGTTGCGCCGCATGGCAAACGGATCTGATTCCGCTGTTGTATCGATTCAGCGCACGCCGAGCCACTTGTGGTTCTGCAGGCTCAGCCGCCAGCGTCCGTCCCGCTGTGCTTTGTTCACCGCCAGCTTCTGGCCTTCCTGACTTTCCCAACCCGGTTGCACGAGCCAGTGAGCCTGAGGAGCTTGAGCGGCCACCACATCGGCGAACAGCAGATCTTCAGCTTCATGAACCACCACCTTCAGTTCATGGCAGCAGCTGAGCAAATCCTGCCTTGGTGGTTTGTGCCGTTTTGGCGAGAGCGTGATCCAGTCGGGGCTGCCGCTGAGAGGATCCACGCCGCTGGTTTCGAGGTGAATGGGCAGTGAACAACTGCTGCGGATGGCGCTTGTGAGTGGTTCGAGCGGATGATGCAACGGTTCCCCGCCTGTGACGACCACGAACGCTGCTCCCGCCTCGGCGGCCTGCAAGGCATCCTGCGCCAGGTCGGCGACGCTTCGTTGCGGGTGCACGTGCGCAGACCAGGAATGCTTGGTGTCACACCAGCTGCAGCCCACCTTGCAGCCACCGAGGCGGATGAAAAAAGCGCTGCGACCTGCGTGTAGACCTTCCCCCTGCAGGGAGTGGAAGGTTTCCACCAACGGCAGGCTGTTCATGGTCTCGGCAATCCTCAAGGGTTGAGGCTGGCTTCAGGGAAGTCGCGGCCGCCGATGGCAGAACCCTGTTGACGCAGAGCTTCACTTGGACTCGAGGGCAGGCGCAGCTGTGCTGCCTCGATCAAACCGCGGAACAGGGGGTGTGGCCTGCCGGGGCGTGACAGGAATTCCGGGTGGTACTGGCAGGCCGTGAAGAAGGGGTGACCCGGCAGCTCGATCAGCTCCACCAGGCGGCCATCCGGTGAGCTGCCACTGATGCGATAACCCGACTCGAGAAAGAGGCTGCGGTAGGCGTTGTTGAACTCATACCGGTGCCGGTGGCGTTCGTAGACCACCTGATCGCCGTAGAGGCGTGCAGCCATCGAGCCCTCGGCGATTCTGCAGGGGTAAACGCCAAGGCGCATGGTGCCTCCCAGATCGACGACGTCCTGCTGCTCTGGAAGAAGATGAATCACTGCATGCTGAGTTTCTGGATCGAGCTCAGCACTGGATGCATCGGCGAGACCGGCCTGATTGCGAGCCCATTCGATCACTGCTGTTTGCATGCCGAGGCAAAGACCCAGGAAGGGCACCCGCTGTTCCCTTGCCCAGCGAATGGCGGCCACCTTGCCGTCAACACCCCGGTTGCCGAAGCCACCTGGCACCACGACGGCGTCCATTCCTTTCAGAAGGCTTTCGGCCCCTTCGTTCTCGATTTGCTCAGCGCAGACCCAGTGCAAATCCAGTGAGGCATTCTGCGCCAGACAGGCGTGGCGAAGGGCTTCGACAACCGAGAGGTAGGCGTCGTTGAGTTGCACGTACTTGCCCACGAGCGCCACCTTGACGGTCGGTCCTGGGTTGCGCATTTGATGCACGAGTTGAGCCCAGCCCGCCATGTCGCTGTCATGGTCCTCCAGTTGCAGAACATCGAGGACTTCGCGGCAGAGGCCTTCCTCCTCAAGGGTCAACGGCACGGCATAGATGCTGTCCGCATCGAGAGAAGGTATGACAGCTCGTTCAGGCACCCCGCAGAAGCCGCCGATCTTGCGTTTGAGTTCGGGATTGATGTCTCGGTCGCTTCGGCAGACCAGCACATCGGGTTGGATGCCGATGGATCGCAGCTCCTTCACTGAATGCTGGGTGGGTTTGGTTTTCAGCTCTCCGGAGGTGCCGATGAAGGGCAGCAGGGTTACGTGGATGTAGGCCAGGTCATGGCGACCTACATCGCCGCGGAATTCACGGATGGCTTCCAGAAAGGGCAGCGACTCGATGTCACCGACCGTGCCGCCGATTTCTGTGATCACCACATCGGCGCCACTGTTGGCTGCCACGCGATGGATCCGTTCGCGGATCTCACCGGTGATGTGGGGAATCACCTGCACCGTGCCGCCGTTGTAATCACCGCGGCGCTCCTTATTGATCACCGACTGGTAGATCGAACCGGTGGTCACGCTGTTGAGGCGAGACATCGCCGTATCCGTGAAGCGTTCGTAGTGACCCAGGTCGAGGTCGGTCTCAGCCCCGTCTTCAGTGACGAAGACTTCACCATGCTGAAACGGACTCATCGTGCCTGGGTCCACATTCAGGTATGGATCCAGTTTCAGGATCGAAACGCTGTAGCCACGTGATTTCAGCAGGCGCCCCAGGCTGGCGGCCACGATTCCCTTGCCGATGCTGGAGACGACACCACCGGTGACGAAGACGAACTTGGCCATGAACCCCTGGTCGATTCTTCAATGTACCGATTGCACCAAGGGGTCGAGGTTTCGCTGATGGTCAGCCCTCCAGCAGGCTCCTGAGCATCCAGGCTGTTTTTTCATGAATCTGCAGGCGTTGGGTCAGCAGGTCAGCGGTGGGTTCATCGCTCGCGGCCTCCGCCAGAGGAAAAATGCTGCGAGCGGTTCTGGCCACGGCTTCATGGCCAGTCACCAGTTCCCGCACCATGTCGAGGGCAGCAGGCTGCTCGGTGACTTCCTTGATGGAGGCCAGTCCTGCAAGGGTCGCGCCGCCATAGGGCGCCACCACGCCGAGAGCCCTGATTCGTTCGGCGATCTCGTCCAGGGAGTTCCACAGCTCGGTGTACTGGTCCATGAACATCAGATGCAGGGCGTTGAACATCGGACCGGTCACATTCCAGTGGAAACCATGCGTTTTTCCGTACAGCACGTAGGTATCAGCCAGCAAGCGACTCAGGCCAGCAGCGATTTCCTCACGCTGTTCCTGAGGGATACCGATGTTGATCTGGGGCGCACTGGCCATGGAGGTGGATGGGATAACAGTTTTTGGAGTCAGGAGTCCAGGCCCAGGATGTAGTCCTTCACCTTGGATCGCCGCTGCGGTTGGCGCAGCTTGAGGAGGGCTCTCGTCTCGATCTGGCGAACCCTTTCCCGCGACAGCGCCATCGCTTCACCGATTTCCGCCAGGGTGCGCGGGTGATCATCCTCAAGTCCGAAACGGCTGCGGATCACTTCCGCTTCCCTTGGTGTGAGCTCATCCAGCAAGTGCTCCAGGTCGTCATGCAGGGAGTCGCGGGTGAGGGTCTGCTCAGGCGTGGCACTGCCGTCTTCCAGCAGGTCTCCCAGCTGGGTGTCCTGGTCCTTGCCCACCCGGGTCTCCAGGGAGACGGAACGAGGAACCCGCATCAGCGTCATGCGCACGGTTTCTTCGCTCAGCCCCAGTTCCCTGGCCAGATCACTCACCGATGCCAGCCGTCCCTTCTCGGTGGCGATCTCCTGCTGGACGCGTTTGATGCGGTTCAGTTTTTCCGTGACGTGCACCGGTAGCCGGATGGTTCGGCTCTGGGTGGCGATGGCCCGGGTGATTCCCTGTCGGATCCACCAGTAGGCATAGGTGCTGAAGCGGAAGCCGCGGGTGGGGTCAAACTTCTCAACCGCCCGCTCAAGGCCCAGCGTGCCTTCCTGAACCAGATCCAGCAGCTCCATGCCGCGTTGCTGATACTTCTTGGCCACCGCCACGACAAGGCGCAGGTTGGCCTGGATCATGCGGTCGCGGGCTCTGCGGCCTTCACGAAGTCTTCGCTGAAGTTCCTTGGCCTCAAGGCCCACCTCGTCTGCCCAGAGGTTGTATCCCTCATTCAGCTGACGATTAAGTTCCTCGAGGGGCAATTCAGCCGCCCGCGCCCATTCCTGACGTGTGGGCCAATGGCTCACCTGATTGGCTTCGCGCAGCTGCAGTTCCTCCAGATCCAGCAGGATCCGAATTGCGGCATGGCGATTGCTGAGGTCCCGCTCCTGCACCAGCAGTTTCTCTCGTGCCTGGACCAGACGCGAGAGAGTGACTTCTTCCTCGCTCGTGAGCAGGTCGACTCGACCGATGTCCTGCAGGTACAGGCGCAGCAGGTCGTTTCCACCGCTCCAGCGGATCGGGGCATGCCCCGTCGATCGCGCGTGTTTGGCCAAGAAACCCTGGATGGCTCACTGTCCTTCCAGGGTTGATGCTCTGAGGGTCCAGTGCTCCGAACCGCTGGTTTCTGTTCGGGTTCTAGTTCGCGGACTCGTCGTTCTCGTCCACCCAGGTGCTGGCCACATGCAGCTCCTCAAGCTGTTTGTCGGCAACACCGCCGGGAGCGTTCGTCATCAGACAACGCGCTTGCTGGGTCTTGGGGAAGGCGATCGTGTCACGGATTGATTCCTCGCCGGCCAGCAACATCACCATCCTGTCGACGCCGAAGGCCAGGCCTCCATGGGGAGGAGCCCCCACATCAAGAGCGTCCATCAGGAAGCCGAACTGCTCCTGGGCTTCCTCCAGAGGCAGACCCACGGTCTGCAGCACCTGTCGCTGCAGAGCCGAGTCATGGATGCGCAGCGAGCCACCACCGAGTTCGAGTCCATTGAGCACGAGGTCGTAGGCCTGAGCACGGGCTTGCGGCAGGGTCTTGGCCCACTCCGATGGATCGTTGCCAAGATCCTCGGCGTTGGGAGCGCAGAAGGGGTGATGCAGAGCCTCAAAACGATTCTCATCGCTGTTGAACTCGAACATCGGGAAATCCACGACCCAGAGGAAGTTCCATTGGTCGTTGTCCCGGTCGGCTTGGACCATGTTCAGCTCTTTGGCCAGATACTGACGCACCCTGTCGAGGGCTTTGTTCACCGTGGCGGTGTCACCGGCACCGAACAGCAGCAGCGTGCCCGGCTGGGCTCCGGTGCGACTGAGCAGCTCCTGCTTCTGTTCCTCGCTGAGGTTGTCTTTGATCGCGCCGATGGTGTCGATCTCGCCTGCTTCGCGGACGCGGATGAAGGCCAGGCCACCGGCTCCAGCGGCCTGGGCCTCACTGAACACATCTCCACCGGGCTTGATGCGCACATTGGAGAGGGCGTCGTTGCCGCCTGGCACCGCAATCACCTTCACCGCGCCGCCTGACTTCACCGCACCGCTGAACACCTTGAACCCCATGTCCTTGACGATGTCCGAAACGGTCACCAACTCCATGCCGTAACGGGTGTCGGGCCTGTCGGTGCCATAGCGTTCCATGGCGTCCTGCCAGGTCATGCGCGGGAAGGGTCTCGGCAGCTCGATTCCTTTCACCGACTGCCAGATGGCGCAGATCAGCGATTCATTGAGTTCCAGGATCTCTTCCTGATCCATGAAGCTCATCTCGATGTCCAGCTGGGTGAATTCCGGCTGTCGATCGGCGCGCAGGTCTTCGTCGCGGAAGCAGCGGGCCACCTGGTAGTAGCGCTCGATGCCCCCCACCATCAGCAGCTGTTTGAACAGCTGGGGTGACTGGGGCAGAGCGAACCATTCGCCGCCACACACGCGACTGGGCAGAACGTAATCACGAGCTCCTTCCGGTGTGGAGCGTGTCAGCACGGGAGTCTCCACCTCGATGAAGCTCTGCTCCTCCAGAAAGCGGCGAGCGGCCTGGATGGTCTGGGCGCGCAGGCGAAGGTTGTCGTTCATGCGCTTGCGGCGCAGATCCAGATAGCGGTGGCGCAGGCGCAGCTCCTCGCGTGTGTTCTCCTCGTCGTGCACCGAAACGGGGAAAGGAAGGTTTCCTTTCACGCTGTTCAAAACCTTGATTCCGCTGGCCAGCACCTCCACAGCACCGGTCGCCAGCTTGTCGTTGAGAGATTCGGCAGGGCGGGCTCGCACCTTGCCATTCACCTGCAGCACGGTTTCGCTGCGCAGATGTTCGGCCACAGCAAAAGCTTCAGCGCCCAGGTCGGGGTCCACGGTGATTTGCACGGTGCCGCTGCGGTCGCGCAGGTCAATGAAAATCACGCCGCCGTGGTCGCGGCGTCGATCCACCCAGCCGCAGAGCTGCACCTGCTTATCAATGTGCTGCTTGCGCAGGTCGCCGCAACCGTTGCTGCGCATGGGAACTATCAGCTGGTGACAGGCGAGTTTCCCATAGCCCGGGACCCTTTATCCACGTCGGTAGAAGGGCCGCTTCACCACTGTTGCCGGTTGCACCTGCCCTCGGATCTCCACGCCCAGTTCGCTTCCGACTCTGGCAAGTTCCTTGGGCACGAGGGCAAGCGCGATGGCTTCCCCCAGCGTGGGTGACCAGCTGCCGCTGGTGACCACCCCCACCTTGTCTCCGTTGTGCATCACTGGGTAGTCGTGCCGGGCAATGGCGCGTCCTTGCAGCTTCAGTCCCACCAGCCGCTGGCAGGCTCCCTCGGCGGCGACTTGCTCCAGGGCCTGACGTCCAATGAAGTCTTGCGGCATTTCAAGGTGCACCAGCCAACCGAGGCCTGTCTCGAACGGGTTGGTGCTGGCGGTCATGTCCTGGCCATACAGGTGCATGGCGGCCTCCAAACGCAGGGTGTCTCTTGCTCCAAGGCCGCAGGGCGCGACATCCAGTTCCAGCAGTTGCGCCCAGAGTCTGCGACCGTCTGTCCGGCTCAGCAGCAGCTCAGCACCGTCTTCTCCTGTGTAGCCGGTTCTGGCGCAGAACACCTGGTCACTCAGCCCTTGCAAGTGCAACAGGCGATGGCCAAAGCGGGGTAACTCGTGCAGTGACTCTCCGCTCAGTTTTTCAAGAATCCCAATGGCCTTCGGACCCTGCAGGGCGAGCAGCACGCCATCCCGCTTTTCATCTTGAACACTGAGACCTCGCGGTTCCAGCTGCTGTTTCAGCCAGGCCGTGTCGCTGTCTGCACAGGCGGCATTGATCACCACCAGCACGGTGCCGTCGCCGGATGCAGTGTCCCCCTGGTCGTAGACGATCAGGTCATCACGGATGCCGCCTTTGTCGTTCAGCAGCACGGTGTAGCAGGCCTGCCCCACTCCGATCCGGTGCAGGTCCGTTGGCACCAGAGCCTGGAGCGCGTCCTTGGGGTTGCTGCCTTCGATTCGAAGCACGCCCATGTGGGAGATGTCGAACATCCCCACGCCTTCACGCACGGCTTTGTGTTCGGCGATCAGCCCTGAGAACTGCACTGGCATTTCCCAGCCGGCGAAAGGAACCATGCGGCCTTTGGCCTCACGGCAGAGGTCATGGAGTGGCGTCCGTTGCAGATCCATGACGGAGATCAGGCGTTCACAGCGGATCCTATGGATGTCGTTCCGGTTTGCGTTGGAAGTGGAAGCAAAGCCGCAGATTGCGCCTCCAGCGTCGACCGCTAAGCAAAGCGTCCTTAGCTTGAATTACTTCTTTGAGACAGCCTTCTGTCCAAGTCTTCGTGCCAGTCCTGTCAGCACTGCATCCCTGCACAGGGCGGTGGGGGTGGTGGATGGTGCAGGTTGCGCAATCTGACGGTTCACGTTGAGCTCGCGCGGGTGATTTGGTGCCATCACTGGACGGCTCGTGCTCCGGTGCTTCCTGGCCTTGTGGCTCCCGACCAGCCTCTTGTTGGAGGCGACCGGCAGTTGGATCTTGGATCTTCCGTGGATGGGCTTGGTCAGTCCGGAGAGCCAGCCCGGGTGTTGTGAACCATCAGGGTGTGTCGTTTCAATTACGACAACCCCTGAATCGACCGCGACAATGACGAGACTGATGCTGATTCGCGTTTCTTTTGTCGGTCCCCACCCCCATGCCGACCGCTGTTCAGCTGATTGCTGAGCATCGCAATGTTGATCTGTTGCTGTTGCCGACAGGGAGCATCCTGTTTGAGCGGGGTGAGTCGGTGAGTGCTCTTTACGCGATTGAGCGTGGACTGGTGGAGCTCACGACCGGTGGTCGTGACCGCCTCCGCTATGGCGATGGAGAGGTCTTCTTCTATGAGGACCTGGTGGTTGATGACGCACATCACAGCCGAACAGCGCGTGCGATCACGCCGGTTCAGGTTCTTCGGCTGGATCGCAACAGCTTTTTGGAGCTGATTCACAGCCATCCCACACTCGTGCTCAGCCTGCTCAGTGGCCAGCACCGACGATTGCGGGAGCAACGTTTAGGCGCTGCTCACTTTTACTGAGCCATCAGCAGCAGCAGGCTGCGGGTCACCTTGGCTGCCAGAACGCTGCTGATGCCACTTCGGTCCAGTTGAGGAGCCAGTTCAACAACATCGGCTCCGACAAGGTTGTGGTGGCGTAATTCGCTTACCAGTTCAGCGAAGTGTTGCCAGAGGAAGCCTCCTGGTTCGGGCGTCCCTGTCCCCGGCATCACGGCCGGGTCAAACCAGTCCAGGTCAACAGTCAGATACAGAGGTTGTCCCCGCAAATTCTGCAGCCGGCAGACCATCTGATCGATGGGGACCAGGCGATTGCTGCTGCGCAGTTCGGAGAACTCTTCCCTGGTGCCGCTGCGAATCGCGATCTGCAGCAGCTCCCGACTGGGAAGCACATCCAGGCAGCGCCGCATGGCACACGCGTGGCTGTGGCGAGATCCCAGCCATTCATCACGCAGATCCGCGTGGGCATCCAGCTGCACGAGCGCCAGATCAGGATGCCGCTCGGCCACCGCAGCGACAGCTCCGGAGCTGATGGAGTGTTCTCCGCCCAGCATCAACGGCTTGAGCTGTAGGTCTTGGACATGGATCGTGGCGTTGTGGACGGCCTCCAGCACTGGCTCGGGGGCGCCGAAAGGGATCTCGACCGCTCCGAGGTCGACGTAGGCCATGGTTTCGAGGTCAAGGTCGAGCTGGGGGCAGTAGGTCTCAAGGCCTGTACTCACCTCCCGCACGGCTGCAGGCCCGAAACGGGTGCCAGGCCTGAAGGATGTTGTGCCGTCATAAGGCACGCCATACAGGCCCACCTTGCAGCCATCTGGATCCCGGCTGGCGCCCATGTAGATCGCCCCCTCTGGATCAAACAGTGAGTGGCCCGGGATGCTCATGCCAAGAGCTCCCGTTCAATGAAGGCTGGCATCGCGTCAAAGGCTCCGGATTGCCAGCGTGGGCTCCAGATCTCGCAGCCTGCGGCGATGCTGGCCGCCCGCTCCGGGACGGGGTTTCGATAGCGGGGGCCGTCCGCCGCCGCGAACGTCCAGCTCCACCAGCCGCTGGGGTACATCGGCACCCAGCCGTAAAGGGGGTCGGCATGGCCGAAGACATCCTTCAGCAGGCGAACAGTCTCGATGTGAACTTGCCGGAAGGCCTCCGGTGATTCGCTCTGGGTGGCGAAGACGCCTCCCGGCCTGAGGATGCGCCGGCAGTGTTCGAAGAAGCTGCGGTTGAACAGACCTTCGGCCGGACCTGCAGGATCGGAACCGTCCACGATCACCACGTCGTAGCTGGCGTGGGTGCTGTTCGCGGCCCAGGCGATGCCATCACCCACGGTGAGGTGAAAGCGGGGGTCCTGCCAGCAGCCTCCACCCACCGAAGCCAGATGCTTCTGACTGAGTTCCACCACCCGGCCATCGATTTCCACCATGTCGAGATGCTGGACGCCGGGATGGCGGAGGCATTCGCGGGCGGTACCGCCGTCGCCACCGCCGATCACCAGGATCCGTTCAGTGGTCGCGGCAGTGCAAAGAGCCGGATGCACCAGTGATTCGTGGTAATGCCGTTCCTGGCGCTCCGCCGTCATCCAGCAACCGTCCAGCAGTAGCCCTTTGCCGTAACGCTCGCTCTCAATCACGGTGATGCGCTGAAAGTCGCTTTGCTCCTCCAGCAGAACCCGTCCTGCGAGGCCATAACGAACCCCTTCATGGTGTTCATCGATCCAGCCGCCAGTGGCCGCGGATGCCTTGGTCATGAAGGTTGAGGAGGATTCCTTTCACCAGCTAAGAACAGCGTTGGTTCATCGTTGCCTGGTAACGGACCCAGACTGCCCATATCACTGTCAGTGCTCGTCGGAGTCGGAGCGTGATTCAGGATCTGCCGATCAATGACCGTTTGGTGATCCCAGCCGCTGAGTTGCAGTGGCGATTCTCCAGAGCCTCGGGTCCGGGCGGGCAGGGAGTGAACACCACCGATTCGAGAGTGGAGCTGAGATTCGACCTGGAGAGTTCCAAGGCCCTGGGTCCGTTTCGCAAGGCCCGGTTGCGGCAGCAATTGGCATCGCGATTGGAGGGGAACTGTCTGAGGGTGGTTTCTGCTGAGGAGCGTTCCCAGTGGCAGAACCGTCAGAAGGCCATGGCGCGACTGGCGGACTTGCTGAGAGAGGGACTCAAGCCGCCGCCGTCGAAGCGCAGGCCTACACGGCCGGGGCGTTCTGCTGTTCAACGCAGGCTGGATGCCAAAGGCAGGCGCAGCGAACTCAAACGTCGCCGGCAAGGCCGGCCCTCACTGGATGACTAAGCATTGGTCCAGATGAATTGCTTGGTTAAGGTGTGTTTAAGCAAGCTGTCTTGGAGGTGGATTGATGAATCAATCGCATACTCACCACCCCTCAGCTGATCTGGTCAATCTGATGCGCCTGGAAGAAGGGGCAAGGAGCTGCACGACGCGTGAACAGGCCCTTGCGTTCATCCGCGAAGCCGACCAGGTCAAGCGCCATCTCTGGGGCACAACGGAAGGCACGATCGCCGCTCACGACTGATTCCGATCAGCTGATCAGCGTCCCTGATCCTGCGACTCGCTCCGGATCGCTTGCTTGGCCTGCTGCCACAACCCCTCCAGTTTCTCGATGCTGTGGCCGTTCAGATCACCGTCCAGAGCTGCTTCCACCCGTGAGAAGCGATCCAGGAAGCGTTGATTGGTTCCTGCCAGTCCTTCCTCCGGGCTGATGACACACCAGCGGGCCACATTCACCAGGGTGAACAACACATCTCCAAGCTCCTCCTGTGCATGAGCTTTGTCGCCTGAGGAGATGGCGTCCTTGAGCTCCTCGAGTTCCTCATTCACCTTGCTCCAGACGCCGGCGATGTCCTTCCATTCGAATCCAGCCTGTGCGGCTTTTCTGGAGATGGTCATCGCCCCAGAAAGGGCCGGTTGTCCACGCACCTTGCTGGCGAGCTGATCGCTGAGGGGAGATGCCGAGACTGCGGCAGCTTTGGCCCCAGCTCGTTCCTGCGCCTTGATGGCCTCCCAGCTGATGCGAACAGCTGCGCTGTCGCGGGCTTCGGCGTCAGCAAAGACATGGGGATGGCGACGGATCAGTTTTTCGCTGATGCCCGCTGCTACAGCATTCAGATCGAATCGCTTGTCTTCCTCGGCGATGCGTGCATGCAGCACCACCTGCAGCAGCAGGTCACCGAGCTCCTCCTTCAAGTGCTGGTCATCGCCATGACGGATTGCGTCGGCTACCTCATGGGCTTCCTCCAGCACGTAAGGGGTGAGTGACTGGTGGGTCTGTTCCAGGTCCCAAGGGCAGCCGTCTGTGGGATCGCGTAACCGAGCCACCAAGTCCTCCAGCCGGCGCAGGGGATCCTGGTGCTGGAACACTGCGGAGCCTGAGGCCATGGAAACCGAACACGTTTGTGGTCACCCTCTCACCGACGTCGACGCCTCCGCCAGGGTTTGGTGAACTCCGCAGGCAGTGGATCCCCATCCAGAATCAGATGCAGCCATACGCTGCTTTCCAGGCCCAGCAGGACGCCGATCAAAGTCCGGGGATGTTGCCTGAATGCCGCCACCAGATCTGGCAATGCCTCGGACGGAGCTGGGATGGCAGGTGCGAGCAGGGATGCAGCGCTGATCCAGACCAGCAGCATCAGGGCTGACAGCCATGCCAATCGCAGGGCCATGCCGATTAGGGGGCCGTGGGATAAAAGAGATCGATGCGGAAGCAGGCGTCGATAGGGCCACCAGATCGCACCCAGCACCCCCCAGCGCCTGAGTGCGGCCGAGCGCACGTCAAGGTCCGGTGACAGCCAGAGGCCTCCCACTAAGAAGGCCAGCGCCGTCAGGGCACCATTGATCCATCCCAGCCACCATCCCGTCAGCAGGCCCATGGGCAGGCACCAGGCCAGGGTGGCCCTGTCATGGTCTCGGCCTGAGGCCACAGCAATTCGTGTTGAGCAGTTCCAGCGTGCCTCGATCAGGCAGAATCTGCTTCTCGGGCGATTAGCTCAGCGGTAGAGCACCTCCCTTACAAGGAGATTGTCACAGGTTCGATCCCCGTATCGCCCATCCCGAACCACCACTTAAAAACGCAGTTCTGAAGTGGTCACAATCCCCCACGTCTGGGAATCGGTCTAGACAGAAGCTCATCCCAGTTCGGACTGCTGGATTGCGTTCATGGTGTTGTTCAGCTCGGCGACATCAAGTAGCCCTTCAGCGCTGAACCATGGGGAGTTTTCCCAGCTGAAGCCCTCGCCAAAGGTGTTGTCTGGAGCGACGACGTACCAATGGCAGTCAACGTCTGGTACGTCCACCGAGCACTGCGACCAATCGGCTTGCCATTGCGGAACCTGCACCCACATGACTGCTGCAAGGACGACTGAAAACAGGCTTTGCAGCATTGCCATCTCAATTGAGGAGGCTGACCCTACTCGTGAGTGAACTCAGAACGATGTTCAGATCTTGAATGGCCTGATCAAGCCCCACAAAAAACGCCCCTTTCTCAAGGGGGCGCGAAGTGAGGGTCCGTGTCCCAGGTATTCAACTTGAGATTTCCGTGCTGTCCAGCCGGCCAGTGATGACCAACCATGACTCAAGTCCGACGGCAGCCCGTCTTGTCTGAAGCGCAAAGGAAAGACAGCGCATCTGCGAGCGGCGAGCCCCTGCCAGTCGCGCTTTCAGCCGGAAGGGTTTCAGCACCTTTCCCGACCGGATTCATCTGAGGTCAGTTCAGTCACCGGGAGCCACGCAAGCACCCATGCGATTGCCATGATTCCGCCGCGGGGAAATGAAAGGCCCACGCGCGTCTCGACAAACCCGGCGGCGTAATGCGGATTGCAGCGTCGGGTTAGTCAACGTTGCCCACCAGCAGTGATCTGCTTCATCAGGCAGATTCTTTCACTTTCTCGGCGGTTGACGAAGGCATCGACCAGAGCATTTCGACCCGTTGTTTGGATTCCTCCTGCGACTGCGCTGGAGATGTCTGCCAAGTGGAGGCGGCTGAGCATCGTGTTGGGCTCTTCAGCCAACTGCTTCTGGACATTGGATCCATCGCGGTTAAAGACACCTTCCCGGAAATCTGTCGTTGTGTCTGTCAAGCAGTGGACACATGTCTCGCAATGCTCAGCTGCAGGGCCCGATCGCTTTTGGCGAAGCAATCAGGGCAGGCATGATGCTGCTGCTTGCTGGAGTCGATCGAGCCTTTGCTCACGGGAGCCCCAGAGTTCAATCAGCTTTGGCCGATTCTTGTCTGGCATGACTGAGAAGCGCTCATCCCGATAGATCTGTTTAAAGATCGCATCGACTTCTGCTCGGTAAGGAAGATCGACGGGTCTGATGCCGTCATCCTCCATGTCCACCGGCCAGAGATCGGTCATGGGGACAAAGACAATCAAGTCAAGCCTCTGAAGAGTCTCTTTGACTCTCGGCACCATGGCCTCCACGAATGCATCATCAATATCGGTTGTTTTCTTGTCAGCTGTGTATTGCGAGTACGCGATGTAATCCACTGGAGCACGATCGAAAATCACACAGTCGTTGATTGATGAATAAAGATTCACGCGACTGGCGTTGTAATACATCTGTATGCCGTTGTGAAGACGGTTGCTTTCCTGACGGAACCGGATGTCATACATTTCGCCATCGAGGGCACGAAACGGCTCCTCTTCACGTGTGTATTGGGGGTGCCGTTTGATCCAATCCCAGACCAAGGTGCTTTTGCCGAGAGAGTGAGATCCGCTGATGGCGATGCGCATGTTGAGATCGGTGGTCGAGACCCATCATTCATTATGTTTCGACCTCAATGCAATGGGGTAGGGCTTCATTGCCAAATGCAAAGCCAGATGTCCGAGCGGATGCGACTTTGGTTCGTCCTGGCACCTCTGTTGGGGGATTCATTGGCCTGAACAATCACACCTTTGGGTGATGTGAGTTCAGCCTGTTTCGGCGATGGTGGAGTGATCGAAGTGATGACTTCCATGACTCGTTGCCTGCAGATGCAATCCTTTTTTTTCAGCTCACTCACCCGTTATTGCAGCGATTGCCGCTGATTGGAAAAGCTGAACTATGGCGTGGTGGTCGAAAGCCTTTGCCGATTCGGCTTTCAACAACACCCTTCTAACCAACAGAATGATTTGAATGAAACAATCAATGTCAGGAACAAGTGCCAAAGCCCATTTGCTTGAGTTGCTGCTCGAGCCACTGAAAGGCTGCAAAGGTCTCTACAACTACAGGCAGGATCTCATGACAAATATCATGAAGATGCCAGACCTACAAGTGAGGGAATATCTCGATTATCACGAGCGTTGTGATGCTCTTGGATAATGCGCTAGCACTCTCATGGATGACGAGTTTGCAGATCTGACACACAAGAATGATGATCGACTGATCACTGATCTTGACAATCATGTTGTCTGCACTTGTTGAGGCCAAACAAGTGAACTGTGTTGCCTCTTCGATCCCGATCAATTCGCTGCGGAGGTTTCAGTTCCGGATCACACCTTCAGCCTGGATGCTGCAGGTTCGGCACCATTGGTGATTGATCAGCCAGACATCGACGCTGCACCGATGTCTGGCTTGGATCCCGCTTAAAGGCCAATGGTGTGGAGTAGGCCCTCGCCACTGATCAATTCCGTTGCGATCGCAGCAATGAATCCGAGCATGGCCAGACGACCGTTTAACTTCTCCGCCCGAGCGTGGAACCCCCAACCGGCGTCAGGTCCAGCAAGTTCCATCAGTGGCTCCTTGGGGTAGACGTTGTCGTGCCCCTCAAGATCGTGAGTCACCAGTCCTGTGGGTGCTTCAAGTGTGGTTGCTGTCATGGATGTCTCCGTGTGGGACCTGTTCGGTCTACGCCTGCTGTTGTCTGCCTGGGAGGCAGGACAGCCGCCCATGCAGGTTCGGTTTCAGGACCTTTTCAGACGGGTTCCACGGGAGCACATTCACCGCTTCGCTGTCCCGAGTGCGGGACACTGACCCCCTTCTCACTCAGGCAAGTTTTCGACCGCACGGTGCATGAAACGTTTCACCAGCGGCATGGGCCAACCCTCGCGCTGCAGTGACTCAGCAATGTGATCAACCTGGAGAGCAATTTCCTCTGCGACGACATCCTCCAGCAGGGATTCGGAATGGTCAGTGCTGCTTGTCATGGGGATGGATGGCATTCATTCGCTTTAGCCCTGGTTCAGACAGGGCTGCAAATGCTTCAGCAATTCAGGAAACAATTGCGCATTTGCTTGCCCAGCTGATTTCGGTTGGCCAGAACTGAACCATCCGCGCAGTCTTGATGGCACCGAGCTCTCCCCAGCGGCACCCCGACGACATCACGCACCATCTGCTTCGCGCTTTTGGGGTTCTGGTAGGGGTCAGCGTCATGGCAGTGGTGGTCTGGCTTGTCACTGCTTCGCAAGCCACCAGCTCCAGGCTGCCTATGGACATTGCGCTGGATCGCGTTGAGTCCTCCGAAAAGGGTCGGATTCGAAGACCTCACTAAATCCCCTGGTTTACACCTGTGGAGAGTCACTGGAGAGTCATGGTTTCTGTGGAGAGTCACATCTGCGAATCTCTAGTGCACCGGCGGTGAACAGCGTCGCCAGCCTGTCCTCAACATCGTCTCCCAAGCTTCGATGGCGTTGTGTCTGAGCATTCGTCGTCGTGACTGGGGCTCGGGGGGATGGGGTGGCACCCATTCATAAGTTCTCACGGAGACCCATTGCTCCTGGGCCGATGGCGTGTCGGGTTTGAACTGCACCAGCAGCTTTTGTGCGCCGTTCACCAACCACCCCTCTCCTCCGGACTTCACTGGAGCTTCTTGGGTGGTCCCATTGCGGTTTGGCATGTTCAGCAGTCTGATCACACCCTGCTCAAAAGGATCATCAGGCCCAATGGTTGTTTGATCGGGTGTTGGTGTGATTCAGCTCTTGGTCAGGCATCTGTTGCAGAGCCCGAAGAATTCCAGCGTGTGAAAGATCAGCTTGAAGTCGTCCGTTTCCGGAGCCTGCACTTTCAATTCATGTATCGGGCACTGCTCCAGTGTCTGCGTTGTGCCGCAGCTCACACAGGTGAGATGGTGCTGATCACGATCGACCGGTGCGTAGAGCGCTTCGCCTGTCGGCAGATGCCGGCAACGCACCTTGCCCCGTTGATGGAGTTTGCGCAGATTGCGATATACGGTTGCAAGCCCCATGGCGCCCGGTTGCCCCTCCAGGCAGCGATGCAGCTGCTGGCCGGTCATTTCGGACTGACTCTTTTGCAGTTCCTCCAGCAGCAATTGCTGCCGTTGCGTGCCTGTGGATCCTTGCTGCTCCATGCTGAAATCTGACCTCATGCCGCTGCGCTTCTGGTTTGGATCAGTTCGTCACTGATTGTCCAAAGACGGGACCTCTGTTCCTGGCTGCGAGCGGCACGAGCCACGGGCTGTTGTTTGGGTGCACCGCGCATTCCTCCAAACTGACTGGGGCCATAGTGCTCTCCACCTTTTGCAGATGGGGATGTTGCCGCCAGAAGCTGTGGTAGCGCTCCCTGAGCTGCGCTCTGGAACATGGGATCCATCAATCGGTAAGCCAGTGCTTCCTGCCAGGCACCACTCGATGCCACCGAGAGCGGTTGAAGATTCGTCCGCGCCAGGCCTGGATGGGCCGCCAGAGATCTCACGCTGCTTCCCGATTGCTCGAGACGCTGGTTTAACTCCAGTGCAAACATCACATTGGCCAACTTGCTCTGGCTGTAAGCCTTCCAGCGGTCGTAGCACTTTTCACCGCTCAGGTCATCCCAAGCGATCGCTCCGAAATATTGCGCTCCCGAGGTGACGGTGACGACTCGAGCTTGCTCGCGGCCTTCCATCAGAGGCAGCAGGGCCTGGGTCAGAGCGAAGTGGCCGAGGTGATTCACCGCGAACTGCATTTCATGCCCCTGTTGACTCAGCAGCCGTGGAGGCGCCATCACTCCCGCGTTGTTGATCAAAAGATCCAACCGCTCGTAGCGCGACTGAACTTCTCGGCAGCAGACATCGACACTGTCGAGATCAGCGAGATCCAGGTCGAGCAGGTCCACGCCAGAGGACCCCAGCTCCAGCAATTCCGCGCGGGCCGCCTCTCCTTTGCGGCGGCTGCGACAGGCCATCAGCACAGTCGCTCCTGCCCGGAGCAAGGCCCGAGTGGTTTCGAGGCCAAGGCCACTGTTGGCCCCTGTGACGAGGGCGATCCGTCCTCGCAAGTCAGGCATGTCGTCGATGGTCCAGCCCATGCGGCGATATCAGCGCCCGATCAGTCTCGCGGGTTCGCTCAGTCTTCGGGGAAGAGCAGGCCAGCGAGTTCGTCGGCATCCACGTCATAGACGCGCGCCAGCGAAGTTTCGATCGCGCTGGTCACCTCGCCAGGCAGGAAGCGCATGGCATTGAGAGCGTCTTCAGCGATCTCGTCGGTGAGCAGGATGTCCTCGGAATCCAGTTTTTCGTCGTTGATGATGGCCATCACCCAGCTCTGATAGGCATAAACCAGATCCGAGAACTCGAGTTCGGGATCATTGAGATCCAGGGTCATGGTCAGGCGTAGACGCGCAACACCAGTCTGACCCCCGAGGGAGAGGATGTCCTCAAGTGAGGGTCAGCATGAGTCGTCCGGATCCCGAACAGTTGCAGGGCACGCTTGTGGACTTCGCCCTGCTGGAGTTGATTCGACAGCACCGCGAGAGCTTTCAGCCGCTCTGGACCGTTGATAGCTGGGCCAAGTTGATGATCTGGCTCTCGCTCAATTGCGGTTTGTCCGGAGAACGCGACGCCCTTGAGCATTTCGCCGCTGCCCTTGGTGAACGCCTCACCTCGCGACTGCGTCGAACCTTCTTTGAGCGAGAGCTGGCGGATCTGGAACTCCTCGTGATGGCCGATCCGGCTGAACAGCAGGTTTTGCTGTTGTCGCAGGCTCCCCAGGATTCCGCCGTGCTCAAGCCTGATCGACTCTCAGCAGCTCTGGACAGGGCGGGACTGACTGACCGGGTTGTTGCCGATCACAGCCGCTGGCAACAGCTGGAGGCCGTGGTGGCGATTCCCTGGAAGGCCTGATGTCTGAGACCAACGGCACCAGCCTGATCGGTCGCTACGGCAATGCCGGTTATGAAGCCGTCGCCGATGCGGTGATGGCATTTTTCGATCGACGCACCGACTTACACCGACCTGGCGTTGCCTTCGGTCCTGCCGGAGATCAGCAGCCTTCGAAGCTGAGCACCGATATCAGCCTGGTGGCCATCGATCGCGAGGATCCGGAGTCCTGTGCCCTCTCAGAGGTGATTGTCCGGGGCGTTCGTGCGGGTTTGGATCGCTACCTGCAGGAACGCCCCCTGTTTCGTGAGGTCTGCCCTGACCAGGCTCTCTTCGTGTTGCCGATCTTCAATCTGCAGCGCTACGCGCCCGGTGAGGGATTTCGTCAGTGGCACTGCGACTGGACCATCAGCGATGAGGCCACAGAACCTGTTCATCGCGTTCTGGCTTGGATCCTCTACTGCGACAGCGTGGCTGAGGCCGGTACGGAGTTTCACTGGCAGCAGCATCACGAGGAGGCGGTGCGGGGAAAGCTGGTGATCTTTCCTGCTGGCCCCAGTCACATTCACCGCGGCAGGGTCACACAGAAGCACAGTAAAACCATTGCCACAGGCTGGATCAACGCAGGGACACAGGAGGGTTATCTCCGGCGCCTGGCTCGTTCCTGAACGGTGGGATCTCACGCACGGTGTTGACCTGCTGTGGGAAAGGAATTTCAATCCCTTCCCTTTTGAACGCTGTCCAGATCGCCTGATTCACCTCACTCACAATGCCGATGTTGTTCATGGGGTCGGAGATCCAATAGCGCAGTGAATATTCGATGGCGGAGTCGCCGTAGTGCACCTGCAGCGCCCTCGGCGCTGGATGATTCAGCACTCTGGGCACGCTCAGAGCGGTTTGCTCCAGAAGCTTCAGCACCAGCTGGGGGTCATGGCGATAGGCGGCACCAATACGGATCTCACTGCGCCGCATGCGGTCGGTGGCGGTGTAACTGGTGGCTTGCGCGGTGAAAAACATCTGGTTGGGAATCAGCAGTTCCGCGTTGTCTCGATCTCGCCAGAGCAGGGTGGCGCGCAGGCCAAGCTTGCGCACTTCGCAGGGATCTCCATCCACCATCAAAATTTCTCCTGGACGCACTGACCCTTCAAACAGCAGCCAGATGCCGCTGATGAAGTTGGAGAACACCTCCTTGATGCCGAAGCCAAGGCCAACGGACAGTCCACCGGCGATGGCGACTAGTGCCGTGGAGTTCAGCCCGATGTGAAACCCCACAGCCGTGATGCCAATGCCAACGACCACATAGCGGACGATCAGTTCAAGAGCCTTGCGGCTGCTGTCGCTGCAGCTGAGCAGTTTCTGCAGCATCCAGGCCAGGCCGGCGGCTGGAAGTTTGGTGCCCACCAGCAGCAGATAGGTCACCAGCAGAGCGACGACCAGGTTGTTCACGGTGAGGATCTCACCGAAGAGGCTGCCCAGCTTGATCACGCCCAGATCAGCGGGATTGTCGAACTTGCTGATCAGGTTCAAGCCCACCAGAACCAGGAACAGTGGTCTGAGCAGACGACTTTCGAGTTGATGAACGCTGGAGGCAGGCAGCAGCTGCTGCAGCAGTTGGTTCAAGAGGTTGAGCAGATTCCAGCCCAGCCAGCAGAAGCCGGCATAGCTCACCAGTCCGCTTTTTCCGCCTGGAAGCTCGATCAGCCAGGCGATGAACACCATGGCGATGGGCGCCACCAGCAATTGCAATGCCGGATGGAGGTTCTTAAGCCGCCGTTGCGGGTTGATCAGGTGCCATCCCACACTCAGTCCAAGGATCAGCAGCACTTGGGCGACGACGGCGCTTCGCTGCAGGTAACCCAGCCAGCCGAGGATTTCCCACAAGAGTTGGTTCATGATCCACTCCCAAGGGCTTTGAGCAGGGAATCCAGGCTGGAGCGCGGGTTTGAGGTTCCAAACACCAGTGGAACCAGCACTTGTGATCCATCGCGATCGAGGTTGCGATGGTGAGCCAGCCCTGCCAGGGCTGATTCATGCAGCATCGAATCGTCTCGGGACTGCACCAAAGTGGCCAGCGTTTGGGAACTCCGCACCGGCACAGCCACGGCAGGGTTCACGGGCAGGAAAGCAAGGGAGCGCAGCGACAGATTCCTCTGCACCATCGGGTTGGTGATGAACTGGGCCAGGCTCACGGCCACTTCACGTTGGCGTGGACTTGAGTTCGCTCCGAGTGCCAGCACCCTCACAGCATTCATGGGGCTTGCGGTTCCGGCAGGGCCACTGGGAAGTGGCGAAACCCCGAGGTTGTCGCCCATCAGCTTTCTGAGTCGCAGCAGGCTGTTGGAGTTGCAGCTCACCCAATCGAGCTCACCCTCATTGAGCAGGTTTTCAAGTTGCCCCTGGTCCTGGAAAAAGGAGATGTTTTGCTGAGCACTGGCCCGTTGCAACCAGGTCAGCCAGGCCACCAGCGTCTCGTTGTCCTGTGCACTCAGGTTCTGGTCATCATTGGCGCGGGCCAGGCTTTGGATGGCTCCCAGACTCCCAGCGGTCCACAGCACTTCCGAGAAGCTCACCGCCAGCCCGATGCGGGTCCCGGATGCGCCCTGTTGGAGAAGCTCCTGCAATGTGGTGGGAGGGCTCTGAACGATCTCGCGGTTGAAGCAGGCGATCTGCGGGTAGATCACGATCGGCTGGGCCGTGATTCGTCCGTCGTTGAGCTTCACCCGTTCCCACAAGGTTGTCTCAGTTTGCTGGCGTTTGAATTCCTGCAAAGGAAGCTCGTCCGTCAGCCCGTCACTCAGCAATTGATTGGCCTGAAGGGCATCCGTGACCACCAGATCAGGGCCTAGATCTGAGGCATTGCGGCGCTGGAGTTCCTGGTTGAGATTGGCGCGCTTGTAAAGCGCGACCTGCACTTCCACGTTGGGTTTGATCCTGCGGAAATCGCTGATGATCAGCTGAATTCTCTGGCGGAAGTCGGTCTGGGTTGCGGTGTCGATCGTGCTGTCCTGGTCGATCACCATGGCCAGATAAAGCATCACCGGCAGCTCATTTCCGAGACGACTGCAACCGCTGACGCTGAGCAGCAGGGTGGAGAGCAAGACGCTGGCTGCCAGCCGAGCACGCACGATGGAGAGGTGATTGATCGAGTCATTCTGATCTTCACATTCGTGGCTGTCTCGCCACTGCTCTCTCAAGGGCCATCCGTCTTGCCCGCTGGCCCAGCTTGTTGATATTGCGGCCTTGGTTTTTTTGGACAGCTGTTTTGCGAGCATGGGTCGCTGTTGTTGAGCGCGTCCTGTGTCCGAGCTGGCCAAGACCTATGACCCGGTGGGCACTGAGGCCCGCTGGCAGCAGGCCTGGGAGGACCAAGGTGCGTTTCATCCCGACCCCAAGGCGCCTGGGGATCCGTTTTCGGTGGTGATCCCCCCTCCGAACGTCACCGGCAGCCTGCACATGGGCCACGCCTTCAACACGGCCTTGATCGACACGATCGTCCGCTATCAGCGCCTGGCGGGTAAAAACGTGCTTTGCCTCCCCGGCACTGACCATGCTTCGATCGCGGTGCAGACGATCCTGGAGAAGCAGCTCAAGCAGGAGGGCAAGACCCGCCACGATCTCGGCCGCGAGTCTTTTCTGGAGCGGGCCTGGCAATGGAAGGCCGAAAGCGGTGGCCGCATCGTCGATCAGCTGCGCAGGCTCGGCTATTCGGTGGACTGGGGTCGGCAGCGCTTCACCCTGGATGAAGGCCTCAGCGAGGCCGTCAGAGAAGCCTTTGTCCGTCTGCATGAGCAGGGTCTGATTTATCGGGGCGAGTATCTGGTGAATTGGTGTCCTGCCTCCGGTTCAGCGGTGAGTGACCTGGAGGTGGAAATGAGGGAGGTGGATGGTCATCTCTGGCATTTCCGCTATCCCCTCAGCAGCGGTGATGGTCATCTGGAGGTGGCCACCACCCGGCCCGAGACGATGCTTGGTGATACGGCGGTCGCGGTGAATCCCAGCGATGACCGCTATGCCCATCTCGTGGGTCAGACCCTCACGCTCCCCTTTGTGGGGCGGGAGATTCCGATCGTGGCTGACGACCATGTTGAGAAGGACTTCGGCACCGGTTGCGTCAAGGTGACACCGGCCCATGACCCCAATGACTTCGCCATTGGTCAGCGCCATGGTCTGCCCCAGATCACGGTGATGCGCAAGAACGGCACGATGAACAGGGAGGCAGGAGCGTTCGAGGGGCTGGATCGCTTCGAGGCGCGCAAAGCGGTGGTGGCTGGTCTTGAAGATCTTGGTCTGCTGGTGAAGGTGGAGGACTATCGCCACAGTGTTCCTCACTCCGACCGTGGCAAGGTCCCTGTGGAGCCCCTGCTGTCCACGCAGTGGTTCGTGAAGACCGAGCCGTTGGCAGCCCGTTGTCGTGTAGCGCTGGAGCAGCAGGATCCACGCTTCATCCCAGAGCGCTGGGAGAAGGTTTATCGCGATTGGCTCACGGATATTCGTGACTGGTGCATCAGCCGTCAGTTGTGGTGGGGCCATCGCATTCCGGCCTGGTTCGTGATCAGCGAGACCGGTGGCAAGTACACCGACACCACCCCTTATGTGGTGGCACGCAACGAAGCGGAGGCTCTGGAGAAGGCCAGGGAAACGTTCGGTTCAGCCGCCGTGATTGAGCAGGACGAGGATGTGCTCGACACCTGGTTCTCGAGCGGCCTCTGGCCGTTCTCCACTCTGGGCTGGCCTGACGCTGACAGTGCCGATCTGCAGCGCTGGTATCCCACCAGCACCCTGGTGACAGGCTTCGACATCATCTTTTTCTGGGTGGCCAGGATGACGATGATGGCCGGTGCTTTCACCGGCGAGATGCCGTTCAAGGACGTTTATATCCACGGTCTGGTGAGGGACGAACAGAACCGCAAGATGAGCAAGAGCGCCGGCAACGGCATTGATCCGCTGCTGTTGATCGAGCGTTACGGCACCGATGCTCTGCGTTTCGCGTTGGTGAGGGAAGTGGCTGGCGCCGGTCAGGACATCCGGCTGGATTACGACCGCAAAAAAGACACCTCCGCCACCGTTGAAGCCTCACGCAATTTCGCCAACAAGCTTTGGAACGCCACCCGTTTCGCGTTGATGAATCTGGATGGCGCGACTCCGGCCCAACTGGGAGATGCCGATCCTGCTGCTCTGCAGTTGGCGGATCGCTGGATCCTGTCGCGCCTGGCCAGGGTGAATCGCGAAACAGCAGATCGCTACAGCCGTTACGGCTTGGGGGAAGCGGCCAAGGGTCTGTATGAGTTTGCTTGGAACGACGTTTGCGACTGGTATCTGGAGCTGAGCAAGCGCAGGCTCAATCCAGGCGAAAGCGCTAGCTCTGAGGCACTCGCTGACCAGCGCACTGCCCGGCAGGTGCTGGCCAAGGTGATCAGTCAGATGCACCTGATGCTGAATCCGCTGATGCCGCATCTCACCGAGGAGTTGTGGCACAGCATCACCGCAGAGCCTGAAACAACGTTTCTGGCACTTCAGGCCTGGCCGGCCGTCGATCAGGCAGCGCTTGATGACGATCTCGAGGCCTCATTCACTGAGTTGATCGCCGCCATCCGCGTGGTGCGCAATCTGCGCGCGGTTGCCGGCCTCAAGCCGTCCCAGACCGTTCCGGTGCGTTTCGTGAGTGGCCGCGGCGATCTTGTTGAGGTGCTGCAGCGGGGAATGGCCGACATCACGGCGCTCACCAGAGCTGAAACAGTTCAGGTGATGACGCCGTCTGAGGCGGATGCAGCACCGGTGACCAAGGCTTTGGCTGGTGTCAGCGGTGAGCTTCAGGTGCTGCTTCCGATTGAAGGCCTGGTGGATCTCGATGCCTTGAAGGCACGTCTGGAGAGGGACATCGCCAAGGCCGAAAAGGAGATCAAGGGTCTCTCCGGTCGACTGGCCAATCCCAATTTCGCTGACAAGGCACCGGCAGCGGTGGTGGCGGAATGCAAGGCCAACTTGGCTGAAGCTGAGTCACAGGCTGATCTGGCCCGCAGGCGTCTGCAGGATCTCAGCTGAGTCGCTTCGGCCGCTCAGATCCCTAGCCTTCATTCAGCTCTGCTTTTGACCGCTGGACTCTCCGTTGATCACGGTCGAAAGGCTGAGCAAGACGTACCGCGTTGCTGACAAACAGCCTGGCCTGGCCGGCACCCTGCGCCATTTTCTGCGTCGGCGCCAGCGGGATGTGTCGGCGGTAAGGGATGTGTCGTTCGCGATCGCTCCCGGAGAGATGGTGGGCTTTCTCGGAGCCAACGGCGCGGGCAAGACGACCACGCTCAAAATGCTGTGCGGCCTGATCTACCCCAGCTCCGGTCAGGTGATGGTGGCTGGTCATCACCCCCAGCGACGGCACCCCGATTTTCTGCGGCGCATCACGTTGGTGATGGGCCAGAAGCAACAGCTCATCTGGGATTTGCCACCGATGGATTCGTTGCGCGTCAACGCAGCGGTCTACGGCATTCCGGATCGTGTTGCCAGCAGACGGATTGCCGAGCTGTCGGACCTGCTGGAGCTGGGCGAAGAACTCACCCGTCCGGTGCGCAAGTTGTCGTTGGGTCAGCGCATGAAGGCTGAGCTGCTCGCTGCCTTGCTGCATGAACCGGGGGTGTTGTTTCTGGATGAGCCCACCCTGGGGCTGGATGTGAACGCCCAGTTGCGGGTGCGCCAGTTTCTGGCCGAGTACAACCGCCGCACCGGGGCCACTGTTTTGCTGACCAGTCACTACATGGCTGATATTACGGCTCTTTGCCCCCGGGTGTTGCTGATTCATCAGGGGCAGTTGTTCCATGACGGCCCCCTGGATCGCCTGGCCAGCCGTCTGGCGCCGGAGCGCCATGTGCGGCTTGAACTGGAAGAGCCCGCTTCTGCCGAAGCCTTCTCTGGGTTAGGTCGTCTCGACAGCCTTGAGGACTGCGAGGTCAACCTGCGGGTGGACCCGGAATCACTCACCAGTGTTCTGGCACAGATCCTGGAACGTTTTGAGGTACGCGATCTTGAGGTGAATGACCCTCCGATTGATCAGTTGATCGGCGAGTTGTTTCGCCAGGGAAGTCTCTGATGCGCATCTTTGGGCTCAACCGCCGCATTGTGCGTGCACTGCTGGGCAGTCAGTACGCCCACATGCTCGAGTACCGCGCTGAGATCGCGCTCTGGGCCCTGTCGGGAGTGCTGCCGTTCATCATGCTCAGCCTCTGGAGCGGCAGTGACGCACGCTCTCAACTGGGTCTGGACGGGGTGGCTCTCGACCGTTATTTCCTCAGCGCTTTTCTGGTGCGTCAGTTCTCGGTGGTCTGGATGGTCTACGCCTTCGAGGAGGATGCGCTGCTGGGCAGGCTGTCGCCTTATCTGCTTCAACCGTTGCATCCCCTCTGGCGCTACGTGGCCTCGCACCTGGGTGAGCAGCTCACCAGGCTCCCCTTCGCCGCCGGCATTGCCGGTGTGTTTTTTCTGATTCAGCCGCAAGCCTTCTGGATTCCATCGCTGGGTGGGTTTCTGTTGGCCTGGATCGCCACCTGGATGGCCTTTGCCATTGCCTTTTTGCTCCAAAGCCTGATTGCATCGCTGTGTTTTTGGAGTGAGAAGGCCACGGCGCTGGAGCGGTTGCTGTTTCTGCCTTTTCTGTTTTTCTCCGGACTGCTGGCTCCCCTAACAGCTTTCCCGCCCGCTGTGCAGGACTGGGTGCGCTGGACACCATTCCCCTACCTGATTGATTTTCCAGCTCGGGTCTTGTCGGGTGATCCGGTCAATCTGGCCGCAGGCTTTGGGGCACAGCTGTCCTGGGTGTTGCTGCTGCTGCCGCTGGTGTTGTTGCTCTGGCGAGCCGGTGTTCGGCGCTACAGCGCTATGGGGGCCTGAGATGGGGCGCTACTGGCGAACCTTGCGCCGTTTCTGGGGCACCGCTCTGGCCACCCAGCTGGAATATCAGCTGAATGTGCTGGTGGAGCTGCTGGCCGTGGTCCTCAGCCTTGGCGGCAGCCTGCTGTTGTTGTCTCTCTTTTTCGGTCCCGGCCGGGAGCTTGGGGGATGGAACTGGAACCAGGCCTTGATCGTGCAGGGCTTCTACACCGTGTTCGACGGCATGACGACCGCCTGGCTGAGGCCCAACCTGGGAGCGATCGTCACCTATGTGCGTGAGGGCACCCTTGATTTCGTGTTGCTCAAACCGATCGACAGTCAGTTCTGGGTGTCGCTGCGCACCTTCGCTCCAGCTGGTCTCTCGGAGGTTGTTCTGGGCTTTGGCCTGGCCGCCTGGGGTGCGCACCAATCCGGTGTTGTGTTGACTCCAGCGGTGCTGGTCACCGTGTTGCTGATGCTGATGGTGGCTGCAGTCATCCTTTATTCGCTGTGGTTTTTGATCGCCGCCACCAGCATCTGGTTCGTGAAGACCTGGAATGCCACGGAAGTTCTGCGGGCAGTGTTGGCGTCGGGGCGCTACCCGCTTGAGGCCTATCCCGCCCCCTTGCGGTTGCTGTTCACCCTGGTGGTTCCTGTGGCCTTTCTCACCACAGTTCCTGCTGAAGTGATGCTGGGTCGGGCTTCACTCCCCGTGCTGGCTTTGGGTTTTGTCTTGTCAGCAGTGTTTTTTGCCGCTGCCCGGAGCTTTTGGTTGTTTGCCCTGCGTCACTACACCTCGGCATCCAGCTAATGGAGCTGATTTGGCTTTCATGATGTTGGGTTGTTTCGATTCAGTGAATTGATGAGGGTGCTGGAATCGGAGCCTGGTGGTGGATACAGCGTGGTGCAGTCAAAGGCAAAATCAGCGCCGCTGTGTTGAACAATTCCAGCAATATCAAGAAAAATGGATTGTTGAATATCGAGCCAGTCTTTCCATACTGTTGTTTTGGTGAAGCAGTAAATCATCATATTGATGGAGGATGCATCCCATTCGTTGAAATTCACAAGAATGGTTTGACTTTGATCAATGTCAGGATGCTGCTGAAGAAGCTTTCGAACTTCCTTGGTAATGCCGTCAATTTTCCCTAAATCTTCATAGCGCAAGCTGATATTGGCTCGAATTCTGCGGTTATACATTTCACCTGGATTTTGAATCGGGTTTGTTGCAAATACTGAATTGGGGATATATAAAGGCCGGCGGTCAAAGGTGCGAATCCGTGTGTAGTACCAGCCAATGTTTTCGACAGTGCCTTCCAGGTCGTTGGCGTTGATCCAGTCGCCTTCGCGGAATGGGCGGTTGAAAAACAGCATGAAGCCAGAGAGAAAGTTCTGACTGATTTGTTGGGTCGCAAAGGAGAAGCCGATGCCGGCTCCGCCCAGCATGGTGGCAATGGCTCCTGATGGAACTCCGAAGTTCACCATCAGAGCCGCGATGACAACAAGCAGCACACCAATGGTGTACAGCCTGCTCATCACATTGATCAGCATGGATTCATCCTGCTGGTCTTCGATCTGGATCCATCGCCTCATCGAGGCAGATTGCAGCACGGTCTGGCCGACATTCATCACGGCCCAGGTGATGCTGGCGATCACCAGGGTTGTGGAAATCCTGTTCACCTCAGTTTGTGCCAGCAGCCCCAGCTCAAGCCCCTCGTTGAGCTGATGGATGATCCAGCTGGCGTAGAGCGAGGTGCCAAGCCCGAACAGCACAGGGCGCCTCAGCGCTGCGGCGAGATGGCTGCCCATGTTGCGTCCATGGCGGCTCAGGACCTGCAGCAGGAGCCAGGCGCCGAGAAGAGCCACGGTTCCCGCCAGCAATCCGGTGTTGGTTTGCAGGAACTGGAGGTGTAACTTCGCGGCCAAATGAGACTCAGTCACGAGACCCGTGCGTCGCACTCGCGAACCTAGCTCATGTCTTCTGCAGCTTCCTGATCAATCACCTGCTCAGCTTGCAGCTGGGGCCTGAGGCTTTGTTGCGTTTTGGGCGGCCACTCCATCGGGTAGATCTGGCGCTGAGGGAAGGGAATGGTGATCTTCTCTTTCTCGAAGCGTTTCCAGATCGCACGACGCAGATCACTGCCCACGTTGAAGGCATCAAGCGGATCTGCGACCCAGAACAACATCTTGTAGTTGATCGAGGATTCCGCAAACTCAGTCACAAAAGCCGCTGCAGGCGGATACTTTTTCACCTTGGAATGGCCTGCCGCGATCTCCAGCAGCATGTCGATGATCTTGTCGGGGTCATGTCGATAGGCAGCACCCACCACCACGCTGTCGCGCCTCGAGGTTTCTGTCGCTGTGTAAGACGCGGCTTCCTGAGTGAAAAAGTTCTGATTGGGAATCAGCAGTTCGGCGCCATCGCGACCACGCCTCAGTTGTGTGGCGCGTAGACCCAGTTTGCGCACGGTGCAGGGGTCACCGTCGATCATCAGAATCTCCCCTGGTCGAACGGATCCTTCGAACAGCAGCCAGATACTGCTGATGAAGTTGGAGATAATTTCCTTGGTGCCGAATCCAATTCCCACTGACAATCCACCGGCGATTGCAATAAAGGCGTTGCCATTGATGCCGATGTAATAGGCCACCCCGATGATGCCGATGCCGATCACGCTGTAGCGGAATAACAACTCAAGGCCGCGCTGATTACGTTTCTGAACTCCGAAGATCACACCGCTCAGCCAGGCCATCAGTGCTGCTGGCCTGGAGGCAATGGTCACGATCAGATAGATCGCCACAATGGCCGTATACATTTTGCCGAGAGTGATCTCAACACCGAAGAGATTGGCGACTCCGATCCTCGCAAGGTTTTCGCGACTACCCAGCAGACTCAGCAACGACAATGTAGCTGTGAAGACATAAATCGGTTTGAACAGGGTGGTCTCTATCTCTGCAATCGGGAAGCGGGGATTGGTTTTTTCCACCAACATTTTCAAGGGCGTGAAAAGATTCCAGCCCAGCCAGAGCAGTCCGAAGTAACGCAGCAGTCCGAAGGGAACCTGGATCAGCGCGAAGACTCCTGCCATCAACAGCACCAGTGAGGGTCCCATCAACACGCGGATTGAATCTGGGAAACGTTGATGCAGCCCTGCTCGATTCAGCAGGCGCTGCAGGCTTTGGTTGCGCCTGAGAAGAATGCTGCGTGTGCGCGCAATCAGAAGCACGAACAGCACCAGGAACAGCTGAATCAGAACAGGCCAACGCTGCACAAACGACAGCCAGCTGACCATTTCGACCAGGATTTCTCCTGGCGCCACCGTGATCAGAAGATTGGAGAGGGTCGACATCATGAGGATGGGCTCAAAACGGTCTGCAGTCGCTCAGCTGCCTTGGCGGGAGTTTTCGCACCAAAGATCACATCATTGATGATGTTTTGAATGGTTTTTGCGACTCTTGGATTTCCATCGATGGCAGCAATGATTTCGTCGCCAACTTTGATTTCTTGCTTGCCTTTGAAGATGTAGAGGTTCTCGATTCCAGGGATTTGTCGGTTGATGATTGTGGCCGCTGCTGGATTCACTGGGTAATTGGTGCGGTAACGCAGTGACCAGGTCTTCTGGGCCCAGGGTTGAACGATGAATTGCATCAGTTCTTCAGCGGTCTTTCGCTGTCGCGGACTGGAGTTGCGGCCCAGACCCCACACCTGGAGTTTGCTGATGGGCGTGGCTGGAGCTGCAGGTCCAGCGGGCAAGGAGGTCACGCCGAGATTGTCTTTCATGGCTTCCCTCAGTTGAGGTAGCTGCGAGGTCCAGCAGCTGATCCAGTGGAGTTGGCCTCCAATCAGCTGCTTGCGCAACGTCGCCTGATTCCTCAGGAACATCACGTTCTGCTGATAGCTTGCATCCCGCAGCCAGCTCAGCCAGCGAACCAAGTTCTGGGTTTGTTGTGCAGTGGGTTGCTGGCCACGCAGCGAACGCACCAGTGCGCTGCCGGCCTTGAAACCGCTCATGCTCCAGTAGAGGTCTTCAAAATTCTGGGTGATGCCAAACACCTGACCCTCGCCGCTCTGCTTGGACATGAGTGCCAGCGTTGCTGGCGGCTCCTTGAGTTTGCGTTTGTCGAAACAGGCGAGCTGGATGTACTGGGAGACCGGAAGACCGGTCACTTCGCCACGGGAGTTGGTGACGCGTTCCAGTAATCCTGGTGCGATGGCGTTGCGTTGCTCTGGCGTGATCGGCACCGTGTCCAGCAGCTTCGCTTCGGAGAGTTCCTGGATGACCCGGGCATCGCCCATCACCAGATCCGGTCCCAGTCCGCTGAAGGTCTGGCGTTCCAGTTCCGTTTCGACGGCAGCCTCGGAATAAAGAGCAGGTTGGATGCGCAGGCCTGGAACCACATCCCAAAGATTGTTCTGAAAGCTGCTCAGACGCTTCCGGTCCCGGGAACTGTCAACCGGGGTGACTTTTTCATTGGTCGGCAGGATGCGGGCAACCCGCAGCAATTTGATCGGGGTTCGGCCGCTGTTGCTGCAGGAGCTCAGCAGCCCGGCTGCGCAGAGAATCCCAATCAGCTGCAGGCGACGATGGACTGGTTGTCCTGAGAGGAGACGCGTCATCAGCTGTTCATCTCACCGGTCGGTTATCGATTAAGTGGAGGGGCATTGCTTCAGCCGGCCAGAATCGCATCGATCCGTTGACAGGTGTCGGATTCAACAGCACGACGCTAAAGCCTGAAAAGGCCTTGGTCAGTGTTCTGATGTCACTGTTGTCTGAGCCTGTGTGGTGCGGTTGTGTTGTGGCTGTGGCTCATGAAGCGGTGATGGCATCAATGGATGAAGGATGGAATTAATCGCTCAGCTGATCGATACCGACGCCCTTTTGGCATGGCTCGAGTCGCCCGCAGGAGCCCTGCTGTTCATTCCGCTTTATGCCATCTGGGTGACCCTGCTGCTGCCGGGGATCTGGGCATCGATGCTGGCCGGGGCGTTGTATGGCCCCTGGTTGGGAAGCCTGATTGTGTTTGCTGGGGCGACCCTTGGAGCCGAGGCTGCATTCCTGCTTGGTCGGCACTGGCTCAGGGGCTGGGCGCAGCAGCGTTTGAGTCGTTTCCCGAAGTTGCTGGCGATTGAGAAGGCGGTCAGTCGTGAGGGGTTTCGCCTGGTGTTGTTGACGCGCCTCTCGCCCGCTTTCCCGTTCTCTTTGCTGAACCTGGCTTACGGACTGAGTGAGGTGAGTCTGCGGGATTACAACCTCGGTTTGATCGGGATCATTCCCGGCACGATTCTGTTCTGCGCCCTCGGCGCCCTGGCCGGCAGTGCAGCGAGGTTTGGTGAAGTGCTGGCTGGAGAGACCTCGGCGCAGGCCTGGGTGCTTCGTGTCGTGGGCGTACTGGCCACGGTGGGTGTGGTGTGGCTGGTGGGACGCTCCGCTCGCAAAGCTCTTCAGGAAGCAGGCGCTGATGCTCAGGATCCTGAGCTCTGATCAGGATCAGGCAACCGCCAGTCACGCAGAGCGGCGATCACGACGAACCAACCCAGCCGTGCTTTGGCGGTGAATCCGCTGCGGCTTTTGAGGTCGGCATATTTGGCACGGCCACACTCCGTTTTGATCCAGCGGAACACGGGCGGATGATGCTGATTGGCTTGATTCATCGGCTTGATGGCAAGGTCATGGAATCGCTGAATTTGTTGATCTGATTCGGAATCACGCTGATCGTGATCTTGATGTCACCAAGGCCGAACTCCTCTTTCCCTCGCTTCACGAAGTCTGCAGAGAGATTGTTGGCGATGTCTTCCGTCAGCACTCCCTTTGGTGCGCTGAACACCAAATCCACAGTGGCTTTGTTGTTATTGACGCGAACATTGCTGAACAGCAGCCGAACCCTTTGCCACAGATAGGGGTTTTCTCTGGTGAGTTTGAGCTGACGGACCTGCCCGGCTTTGAAGGCATCGAACTTGCTTTCAATGTCCTGCTTGATGCTGAAGTCGTGCAGAGCTGAGGAGAGGGGAATGCATAACAGTCCTAAAAGACCCAGCCACAGCACCAGATTGCGCCAGCACTGCAGGACGCTTCCGTAGCGCTGCACAAGGAACACGAACAGGCTTGCCACCGTGATCCCGATCAGGTTGGCGAGGAACAGCAGGAAGGAGCCTTCGGAGATCTGATTGGTGATGCCGGCCACCGTGCCGCGACCAAACACCGCCACCACCTCATTGCCCATGCTCAGGCCAATGCCGCAAACGCACAGTGGTGGAACCAGGGCCACGGCGATGGCAACACCGGCCAGCGAATTCGACAGCCGTTCGCGGGTCATGCTGAAGGATCCGGCCACAGCCGCCGCCACGGCGACGCCCAGGTCGATCAGGTTGGGAGCTGTGCGGGAGGTCATCTCCCGGTTCACTTCACTCACATCCAGCAGGGAGGCAAGCAGTGCTGAGGTGGCGACCACGGCGAGCACGCCGATCACCACCGTCAGCAGCGACCGCTTCGCCAGCTTGTTGTTGCTGATGGAGAGTGCAAAAGCGAGGCTGAGGATTGGATCCATCAGCGGCGCCACGATCATCGCTCCGATCACCACTGCAGTGCTGTTGGCGATCAGTCCCAGCGTGGCGATCACCGCTGCGCAGAGCAGCAGTACGAAAAAACCAAGTGAAGGCTTCGATGATGCGATGCGTGCCTGGTAGAGCTCCTTGCGCGGGATCCGGCTCTCGAGGTTGATCTGCCATTCACCGGACAGATTGTTCAGAAAGCTTCCAAAGGGAGATGAGGAGTCCACTGGGGCTAAACGCTGAACATGACGGCCTGTTCAGTCTCCGCCATCACAACCCGTGATCGGACGCATCAATCACGGGCAACGATGTTCAGGTTTCGATGGATTGCAGCAAGGTGATCAGTCCCGCTTCATCGATCACCTTGATGCCCAGTTTGTTGGCCTTCTCCAGCTTGCTGCCGGCTTCTTCTCCAGCGAGCAGGAGGGAGGTCTTTTTGCTGACGGAGCCACTGACTTTGCCACCTGCGGCTTCGATCAGCTCTTTCGCCTGGCTGCGGCTCATTGAGGGAAGTGTGCCGGTCAGGACCACCGTCTGCCCGGAGAGCACTCCATCCGAGCTGCTGCGACTTGCCAAGTCTTGTCGCTCTTGCTCACTGGTGGCCAGCGAGAGGCCCACGTCTAGAAGTTGCTGAATCAGCTTCTGATTGGCTCCGGTGTTGAACCATTGCTGCAGGCTCTGAGTGATCTCAGGACCAATGCCATGCAGTTCGCTGATCGCTGCAGGGTGATCAACGGCTGATTTGGACAGCGTGGCAACGTCCGGAAATGCTGCTGAGAGAGCTTTGGCATTGACCTCGCCCACGTGGTGAATGCCGAGCCCATAGAGCTGGCGTGCCCAGGACTGGGCACGGGATGCCTCCATGGCTGATACAAGGTTCTCGGCGCTTTTCTGCCCCATCCGTTCCAGGCTGCTCAGCAGTGCGGCATCGAGGCGATACAGGTCGGAGATCGCCTGCACCAGACCCCGATCCACAAGCTGTTCGATCAATTTGCCGCCCATTCCCTCCACATCGAGAGCTCCCTTGCTGACCCAGTGACGCAGAGCGCCGCGCAGGATTGCCGGGCAGCTGCTGTTCACGCAGCGTGTTGCGGCTTCACCACTTTCCCGAACCAGTTCGGAGTTGCAGCTGGGGCACTGATGGGGAAGGTCGAGGGGCTGAGCGCCTTCAGGCCTGAGTTCGGGAAGCACGCGCAGCACTTCAGGGATGATCTCGCCGGCCTTGCGCACCACGACCGTGTCGCCGCTGTGGAGATCCAGTTCCGCGAGTCGGTCGGCGTTGTGCAGTGTGGCCCGACTGACGCTGGTTCCAGCCAGGGCAACCGGTTCAAATTCGGCCACTGGGGTGATCACGCCCGTGCGACCCACCTGACAGGTGAGGCGTACCAGCCGGCTTGGAGCTTCCTCGGCTGGGTATTTCAGAGCGATGGCCCAGCGTGGTGCTTTCTGCGTGAACCCCGCGGTGTCCTGGAGGCGCAGGTCGTCGAGCTTCACCACCACTCCGTCTGTGGCGTAGTCAAGGTCGTGACGGCGGCTGTCCCAGGTGTTGAAGAAGGTCTCCACCGCAGCGAGATCAGGCAGCAGGGCTGCATTGGGATTGACCCGGAAGCCTGCGCGTCTCAGCCAGCTGAGGCATTCCCACTGGCTGGCCGGGCGTGGCCCATCCCAGTCTTCCGGTAAGTGCAGCGTGTACGCGAAGAAATCCAGTCGACGTTCCGCCACGACTTTCGGATCGAGTTGGCGCAGGGTGCCGGCACAGGCATTGCGGGGATTGGCAAAGAGCGATTCATCCCGAGCTGCCCGCTCGGCATTGATGGCAGCGAAGGTGCGGTCTGGAATCAGGGCTTCGCCACGAACTTCCACCCAGGCGGGTGGGGGGTCGATGTGCAGCCGCAGCGGGACCGACGCGATGGTGCGCACATTGGTGGTGATCTCTTCTCCCTGTTCCCCATCGCCGCGGGTGGTGCCTCGGATCAGCACTCCGTTCTCGTAGCTGAGAGCGAGGGCATTGCCGTCGATCTTGAGTTCACCGACCATGGCCAGTGCCGGCAGGGGTGCACCTGTTTGTGGCTCTCTGTCGAGCACCTTCAGCAGGCGTGCGTACCAGCTGCGCAACTCTTCGGGGCTGAATGCGTTGTCGAGGCTGAACAGCGGGATGCGATGGGTCACGCTGGTAAAGCCCTCGGAGGGCGTTCCACCCACCCGCTGGGTCGGGCTGTCGCTGATCACCAGTTCGGGGTGAGCTGACTCCAGATCCAGCAGTTCGCGGTAAAGCCGGTCGTAGACCGCGTCTTCCAGCTCGGGAGCATCCAGCACGTAGTACGCATGGGCGGCTCGGGTGAGCAGCTGCCTCAGTTCAGCGGCGCGCTTGCTGATCTGATTCGGTGCGGTGTGTGGAGCTGGAGCGGTCACAGGCAGGACGACTCAGCTCTTGACGGTGGCGATCCGCTCGATTTTCCAGGTGTCTTCCAACTTGGTGAAAGTGAAGTCGAGGGGCATTTCTTCCTTGTTTTCCGCGATCAGCTTCACCGTGAGGATCATGCTGCCCTCCTGCAGGCGTGGCCGACCGGATTTGAGGTTGCGAAAGCGGTTGAGCTTCAGGCCTGCAAGGAAACGAATGAACTGTTGTCGGTTGACATGCTGTCGGTATGACTTGGTGGTGAGCAGATAGGCCGCATCCACACGGCCTGCTGCGACCTGCGTGAAAAATTGCTTGATCAGCGGGTTGATGCCGCGGGCGCTGAGCACCAGCTTCACGGCGGTGATCGTCCAATAAAGAAGCAGGGCACCACCCCCGGCCAGGAGGGCCTTGCTCCCGATCTCACGCACCAGACCCAGATCCATCAGCTGATTCCAAGTGAGTGCAGAGTCTGACTGACGGACCGCTGGATGGAGGCAGACTGGGCCGACGATGTTGTTCAAGGCCGCCGCCACTCATGCCGCTCGAGCCCCTGCTCCCTCTGTTTCATCGCCTGAATCGGGAGCATTTCGAGGGAGCTCTCTGCCAAGGACATCAACCCCTGCTGGCGTTGCGCTGGAGTGATGGTCGCTTGCGTCGTACAGCCGGTCTTTACCGGCGAGGACCTGCTGTTGCGCCACCCTTCGAGCGTGAAATTGTGTTGTCCAAGCCCTTGCTGGACCCTCTACCGAGAGAAGCCACTGAAAGCACCCTCTGTCACGAGATGATCCATGCCTGGGTGGACCTGGTGCTGAAGCGAGAGGAGGGGCATGGGCCCTGCTTTCGGCATCGCATGGAGACCATCAATGCCGCTCAGACACGATTTGAAGTCAGCGTGCGCCACCGCTTCCCTGTGCCGCAGAGCTCTCCGCGCTGGATCGCGATCTGTCCTCAATGCGGGCACCAGACTCCGTATCGCCGCAGGATGCGTCAGGCGGCCTGTCGATTGTGCTGCGATCGGCTTCATGGGGGTCGCTGGAATGCCAGTTGTCTGCTTCGCTACGAACCTGCAGCGGAGCTGAGCTGAGCGGAATGGAGGTGTTTCTCTGGGTGTTGGAGGCAGGCGGCGTTTCGATCGTGCTGATTGGTCTGCAACGGGAGCGTTGGTTGCAGCACAGACGTCGGTAACGTCGGAGCATGGATTCACGTCGACAACGCTCGCAGCGCAGTCCTGACCCCTTGGACCGGCGACTTGACCGCTGGTTGGATACCGGGCGTCAGCTCGTGGATGGTGTCTCCGGAGCCAGACCGGGGCGACGCAGTCTGGATCGCCTGGATGGCGCCTCCCGCTTGGATGCGATGGGTCGTTGGGTTGGTGACCGAATCGACTGGCTGTTGGATGAAGAGGATGACTGGCGTGAGGTGTCTGAGCGGCCGCAGAGTTGGCAGTCCGCACGCCCGAAGCCTTCGGTCGTTTCACCAACGCTTGAACGATCAACGCCTTCAAGACGCAAACGGCCACTTCAGGCGCTCTCTCGCCGTCAGCCGGTGTTGCCTCCGCCCGTGACCTCGACATCGCCTGCGAGTCCGTCCGGCGAAGATGATGTCTGGCCAGAAGACGACAGTTTCCGCGTGGAGCGCTGGAAGCGATCCGCCAATCGTGATGCCCTGACAGATTCTGGTTCGTCGCCAACAGCTTCTTCGCCAACAGCGAGTTCTCCGACAGCCTCATCGCCGACCTCTCGGTCGTCATCCCGTCGACCCTTGCCACGTTCCAGTCGCCGTCGCGATTGAGCGACAGCATTTCTACCTATAGTTGGGATCGTTGCATCAACACGATGAGCAATCTTGTTGTGATTGGTTTCCCCAAGGTTGAGGAAGCTGAGCAGGTTCGTCTGGAGTTAGTCGCGATCCAGGAAGAGCATCTGATCACTCTTGAAGATGCAGTGGTTCTCGAACATGGCAGTGATGGTCATGTTCACCTTCGCCAGGCCATCAACATGACTGCAACAGGTGCCATGGGCGGAAGCTTCTGGGGACTGCTGATCGGACTGATCTTTGCCAATCCGCTGCTTGGCGTGGCAGCTGGTGCCAGTGCCGGCGCTGCGTCGGGTGCTCTCAGCGACATTGGCATTAACGACAAATTCCTCAAGGAGCTCACGGAAACACTGCCTCAGGGCAGTGCGGCACTGGCTCTGCTTGTGCGGGACTCAACCCCGGATCGAGTGATCGAGCGGCTGCGCCGTCATGTGCCCAATGCCCGTTTGGTGCATACCAGCCTCAGCCACATGGATGAAGAAAAGCTCAAGGAACAGCTGGAGCAGGCTCGCAAGCAAGCCAAAGCCTTACGGATGGCCTGATCCGAACAGCTCAGTGCCGGTTGCTGAGTGACCGGCACACTTGAAACCCGCAGCCCCGCCTGCTCAGTTGATGGTTGACGTCTTCCACCAGATCGGTGGGCAGCTCTTCAGCCATCTGGTCAGCTGTGGTGGTGATCGATGGCGAGCCGGCGGTCATGGCCTCCAGCAGATCCGTCCATTGGCTGATGCGCTCAGATCGCGTCACTGGCCGATAACCACATTGCTCCAGGACATTGGCGCAGAGTTCAGCGTTCCAGAGCACCGAACGCCCACTTCGATGAGGCGTGAGTTGATCAACGGCACCTGCTGCAAGCGCTGCGTCTGTGGGATGTCCGTGTCGGTCCCGCCATCCTTCATGTTCGAGGGCTCGTCCGCAGTGGATTGAGGAGATGCCGAAATTGCGGCCCAGATCGTTGAGGGTTATCCAGGTGGAGGTCGCCATGGAACCATTGCCGATGTGGCCATGATTGCTCCAGCACAACAGCCGGCAAGTTGTCAAGTGAAAATCCGCATCAAACGCTGATTTTCTTCATGACGTTGCATGAAGCGGTCGCCTCGGAGCTTCGCCCAGCCAGCGCTCAAGTGCTGGGCTGAACACTTCACGGATCACGGTGAGTTCTTTGCCCTGACGGAAGAAGCGGTAATGGCGGCTCCAGAAGGGGCCTCGTTCACCAAAGCCTTCTTCCAGCCATGGTTCCGTGACCAGCGCCAGTCCATCCACTTCACGGAACAGTTCCGAGCGTCCTTGGGTGAGGCTGAGCCAGATCGGCTGCTCACGGTTGCTCAGATTGCGCTCCGCTTCATCCTGGTTCCACCAGCTTTCGGCCCACGCCAATGTGGTGTCGCCACAGTTCAGCCACACCTGGCGGCGCAGCAGGGGTGGTTGCAGTTCCTGAACCTCTGCTGGTCGTGGTCCGCCTGTTGTGTCGTTGAGGTTGGCGTCTGCGTCCATCGCGATCAGACGCACTTGCACGCTGTGGCCAGTGAGCAAGCGCAGGTGTCTGGTAGGACTGCCATCTCCGAGCAGCATCAGTCTCCATGGGCCCGGCAGCCAGCCAGGCTCGTCGCCTGCCAGAACTGAGGATGTCGGGGCTTCCCACAGCACGGAAGGCGAGGGGATCAGGGCGCTCACCGTGTTCAGAAGGCACCTCCGACACTCAGGGATTGCGTTGCACCCGATCGCTCAATCACCGCGCCATTGGCGCTGACGCTTTGCAAAGTCCAGCCACTGTTGCCGATTGATTCACCGGGAACAGTGGAGAGGGACAGCCCGCCGAGTTGAAAGATGGCTGAGCCGTCGCCGTTGCCAGCGTGGACGACACCCACCAGCAGAGGTTGGGGTGCGATTGATGGTGCTTGGTCAGCGATTGAGGCGGTGCTGCTGAACTCGGCTGTCGGCAGTGGAACCGTGATCGGGTCCAGTTTTGTCGCCGCTGTGTTCGGTAGTGCGGTGATCTCCAATTCGTCTGCTGCTGAAGTCGCTTCGGTCAACGGCTCCGTGACTGTCTGTGTTGTGGTTGTTGGAGCAGGCTTGCTTTGGTTGTTTCTGCTTTGAGCGGGTTGGTTGTTGCGCAATCGTTCGATCAAGGCGAGATTGCCTTCCCGCTCCAGCGCCTGCTGGCTCAGCTTCCACTGCAGTGCCAAGCCGCTGCTGCCCAGTACGGCAATGAGACCCAGGGCAGCGAGGCTCACTTGCGGCCAGGTGAGTGCAGGGAGATTGAGGGTGTTTGCTTCTGTCTGAGCTCCTTGAGCTTCCTGCGCTGACTGAGCTGTCTGTGGATAGACCTGGACCTGCACGGTCTCCAGGATGTTGTCTCTGTCAGTGAACACGCGGTCCATGACCTGCTCGGCGCGCAGGTTCCAGTAATCCCTGGAGGTGGGGAGACGTGTGGGCACCGCAGACTGGTGAGTGCGCTAACGCTATCGAGCGTTTGCGTTGGAGGCGAGTGATGCCTTGCTCGGGTTGCGGCGCTGCTGCAGTTCAAGCCAGACGAGCAGGGCGCTGAGATCTGCCTGGCTGACACCGGGAATCTGGCTGGCCTGGCCCAGGGTGAGCGGGCGCACGTCGGTCAGTTTTTCACGGGCTTCGCGCGACAGCGTGTTGATGTTGGCGTAATCGATCCCTGCGGGCAGCTTGCGTTTGCCCTGACGTCTCACCTGATCGATCTGCTGCTGTTGCCTTTGGAGATAGCCGCTGTATTTGATGTCGATCTCAGCTCCTTCCCGCACCGGCAGGGGCAAATCGGCAGCGGCCAGGCCGTGGCGTACCAGGTCTGCTGCATGCATTCCTGGTCGGCGCAGCAGATCGGCCAGGGTGATCGATCCCTTGATCGGTGCGCCGGTCTCTGCTTCCACAGCCGCTGCCACCGGGTCGCTCACTTTGAGCCGCTGGCTCTGCAGCCGTTGCTTTTCGGTTTCCATGGCAGCAAGTTTTTGCTCGAACAACTGCCAGCGGCGGTCATCGATCAGGCCCAGATCTCGGCCGAGCGGTGTCAGGCGCCTGTCAGCGTTGTCACCCCGAAGCACAAGGCGGTACTCACTGCGGCTGGTTAGCACCCTGTAGGGCTCGCGCAGATCCTTGTTCACCAGATCATCGATCATCGTGCCGATGTAGCTGCTTTCGCGAGAAAAGTGCACGGCCTCCTGGCCGCGGATGCGCCGCACGGCGTTGAGTCCGGCGACCAGGCCCTGAGCAGCGGCCTCTTCGTAGCCGGTTGTGCCGTTGAGCTGGCCTGCGCTGAACAGCCCCTCCACCCGCTTGGTTTCCAGTGACGGCAGCAGCTGGGTGGCTGGCAGGTAGTCGTAATCGACTGAGTAAGCCGGTCTCAGCATCACGCACTGTTCCAGTCCTGGCAGGCTGCGCAGCAATTGCAGCTGGATGGGCTCCGGCAGCCCGGTGGAGAACCCCTGCACGTAAATCTCAGGAGTGTCGCGACCTTCGGGCTCCAGAAAGATCTGGTGGCTGTCCTTGTCGGCAAAGCGAACGATCTTGTCTTCGATTGAAGGGCAGTATCGAGGCCCCTTGCTGTCGATCACGCCGCCGTAGATCGCGGTGAGGTGCAGGTTGTCCTTAATCAGCTGATGGGTTGCAGCAGTGGTGCGGGTGATGTGACAACTCATCTGTTCACCGCAGCTCCAGGAACCTGGGTCAAAGGAGAAAAAACGGTCTGTCGCGTCGCTGGGTTGTTCCTCCAGTTGATCGAGCGCGATGCTGCGCCGGTCAACTCGCGCCGGAGTGCCTGTTTTGAGCCGGTCGGTGTGGAATCCCAGCTGCTGCAGGGCTTCAGTGAGCCCTTCGGCAGCCTGCTCGCCGGCCCGGCCAGCGGCCATCGACTGGTGCCCGACCCAGATGCGGCCCCCGAGAAAGGTGCCGGCGGTGAGCACCACCGCTTTGGCCTCGTAGACGCTGCCGAAATAGGTGCGCACGCCCGTGATGCGCGCGGCTGCTCCCTGGCTGGGATCCCAGGCTTCTCCGCCGCCGTTTGGATCCCCGTCGATCTCCAAACCGGTCACCATCGCTTCGCGCAGAGCCAGGTTGGGGGTGTGCTGCAGCAGTTGCAGCATCTGGCGCGAGTACTGCCGCTTGTCGGTCTGGGCACGCAGGGCCCAGACGGCCGGGCCGCGGCTGGCGTTCAGGATGCGCTTCTGGATGGCTGTGGCATCGGCCAGGCGCCCAATCACGCCGCCAAGAGCATCCACCTCATGCACCAGCTGACTTTTTGCCGGTCCGCCGACCGCCGGATTACAGGGTTGCCAGGCGATGCGGTCGAGATTGAGTGTGAACAGTGCTGTATTCAGCCCCAAGCGGGCAGCCGTGATGGCGGCTTCACAGCCTGCATGGCCTCCTCCCACGACGATCACGTCGAAGACTTCAGTGGAGATGGTGCCAAGGCTCATGCATGCATTCTCCAATATCCGATCACGGAGGCACCCGTGGTGTTCCGTGAGTGGCTTGAGTTAGAGAACGCTTATTTTGAAGCTGAGGTCGTTGTAGTCAAAGTCGGCATTCTTGGAATTCGGATCATCTTCAAAGCAGAAGTGGTTTTGCCCGATCGATTTCAGGAGTGGATTTCCATTCTGAAATGCGCTGCTGCCGATAGTAATGATCTCATTTTCTTCGGTAATTAAGACTGGTGCATAAAGACCAAATTCGTCTTTATCTAGGTTCCAAGTGATGGTTGTGTTGGATTCTCCTTTGACTTGGATTCGTTCATTTGCCGGGTCGATGAGTGCTCCGGTAATAGCATCTTTGAAGGCTGCTTCATTCCATGCGGAGATGCCATTGAAGCTTAAATTGTTCGTATCGTTATCAAGGCGTATAAAGGCAAGGCGGTTGTTGAAATCAGATGAGCTGTTCACGTCAATCTGTAGATTTAGCGTGTCTCTATTGATATTTCGTAAGTCGAAAAGTCCATCAGTAATCTGTTTCTGTTGCTGAGCAATTTGATGGTCCTCAGGTCGTTGACATGTGCTGTGTGTGCTGATGGTGATGCCTAAGTCATTGAAGTCATTGTCAGCGCTTGAGCCTCCATCTTCAATGTCTAATTGCCAGGCTCCATTCTTTTCGACTAACTGGCAGTCTGGTGTGTTGACTAGTGAACTATTACTGCTTTGTAGGGCGAATGATAAGGATTCTCCGCTCTCAAGATAAATCTCTGCTTGGCCTAAGACGGTTCCCTTCGATATTGCACCAATTGTGCCAATTAAACCGCGTTTGCTACTGATCAGCTGGAGGCTGTTTTGTAAATCGGCATTGGAATAATTGGTTTGTAAGTTGACCCAGGTTCCTGTGCTTTCTGGCCCTGAGACTGTTAGACCATTGCCATCTGCAGTAGCAGTCAGCTTGGACGCTATTGTTTTGAGTTGATCAGATCCCTCTTGATTGTTTGGAGTTGGTGAAGGATTTGGGCTGGGATACGTATCATTGTCAATATTTTTGATAGTAACCGTTGATGTTTCGCTGCCGGCGTAACCACCAGTGTTGGATGCAGTTGTCGTGAGAGTGGTGGTGATATCACCGTCAACGATGGAATCGTCAACGCCGGTGATGGTGACTGTTTGAGCTGTATTCCAGTTGGCGCTGGTGAAGGTCAGGGAGTCGCTGCTTAGGGAGTTTTCAGTGGCATCGAGTCCAGTGGTTGCGACGGTGACGTTGGCGGTTGGTTGAGCATCCAGAGCAACGGTGAATGTGGATGTGGAGCCCGCTTCTGTCGTACGGAGGTTGCCAGAGTCATCGGTAGCCCCGGTTTTGGTAATGGTGACGCCGTTGGTGTCGTCGTCGGTGTTTTTAACCCTGACTGTTGATGTTTCGGTGCCTGCGTAACCGCCTGTGTTGGATGCAGTGGCTGTGAGAGTGGTGGTGATGTCGCCATCATCGATGTTGTCATCAACGCCAGTGACGGTGACGGTTTGAGCGGTATTCCAGTTTGTGCTTGTGAAGGTGAGCGAGTCTTCATTTAAAGAGTTTTCTGTTGCATCATTTCCTGTGATTGAAACTGTGACGTTTGCGGTAGGTTTGTTATCAAGAACAACGGTGTATGTGGAAGAACCACCAGCTTCTGTAGTGAGAAGGTCGGTTCCTCTGACAGTTCCGGTTTTGGTAATGGTGATGCCGCTGTCATCAACATCAGTCACGGTGGTGGTGACGGTTTGATCGGCAGTGTTTCCAGCGGTGTCAGTGGCGCGGACGGTGACGACGTAGGTGTTGTTGTTAGCAGTGTCACCAAGGTCGTTTGGATTTTCGAAATCTGGAGCGGCCTGGAAGCTCAGGTTGCCACTGGCATCAATCTGAAATTTGGCTGCATCAGCACCGCCACTGAGAGACCATGTGACGGCTTCATTTGCCGTGAGTTGAGAAACAGCAGTTGTGTTTTCAGGGATTGATTTGCTGGAGGTTGTATCACCTGCTGAACCAGAGGGTCCGGTGATGAGGGGACTGTTTTCATCAACATCAGTCACGGTGGTGGTGACGGTTTGATCGGCAGTGTTTCCAGCGGTGTCAGTGGCGCGGACGGTGACGACGTAGGTGTTGTTGTTAGCAGTGTCACCAAGGTCGTTTGGATTTTCGAAATCTGGAGCGGCCTGGAAGCTCAGGTTGCCACTGGCATCAATCTGAAATTTGGCTGCATCAGCACCGCCACTGAGAGACCATGTGACGGCTTCATTTGCCGTGAGTTGAGAAACAGCAGTTGTGTTTTCAGGGATTGATTTGCTGGAGGTTGTATCACCTGCTGAACCAGAGGGTCCGGTGATGAGGGGACTGTTTTCATCAACATCAGTCACGGTGGTGGTGACGGTTTGATCGGCAGTGTTTCCAGCGGTGTCAGTGGCGCGGACGGTGACGACGTAGGTGTTGTTGTTAGCAGTGTCACCAAGGTCGTTTGGATTTTCGAAATCTGGAGCGGCCTGGAAGCTCAGGTTGCCACTGGCATCAATCTGAAATTTGGCTGCATCAGCACCGCCACTGAGAGACCATGTGACGGCTTCATTTGCCGTGAGTTGAGAAACAGCAGTTGTGTTTTCAGGGATTGATTTGCTGGAGGTTGTATCACCTGCTGAACCAGAGGGTCCGGTGATGAGGGGAGGAGTACCGGCGACGTTGGAGTTATTGGTAACGGCTTTGTTTGTAATCGAAGCGGCGTCATTGCCTTGGATGCCTTGAATGGCGTTGACGTCATTGTTTCCAAGACTGGATCCAAGGTTGGGATCGGTATAGGAAACGGTGACCGTCTGGTCATTTTTGATGGTATTTGTGAGGGTGAGCTCAACGGTTGCGCCGGAGACTGCAACGCCAGTGACGGCATTGGCTGAGCTGTCGGTTGTGACCGCGAAGTCCGAGGTGGTTGCTGTGGTTGAGGAGGTACCTCCCACGTACCAGTCGCTTGCCTCCTCGTAGGAGAGGGCCTCGTCGTAGGTGAGAACGACTTTGGTGCCGTCTGCAGATGTGGCTGCCGATTGGAAGACGGGTGCTTTGGTATTAAAGCGAAGTTGTTCTGCAGGTACTAGTTGGCCGTTATATGGGTATTGAAGAAGATCTAACTTTGAGACTTGTGTGTTTTCGGCGAATTCAATCTTGATGCTGTACCACTGGCCATTTGTTAGGCCTGTTGCCGTAACTATGTCATACTTTTTAGAGTGATCATTTGGCTCGTTAACTGCCACTTCATCGTTAATCCAGATCCGGACTCTGTCGTCACTAAGCGTATACCAGCGATTTGTTCCTGTTGTCCAAGCCTGGATTTCTCCGTATGCGCGTATTGACCACGTCTCGCCATCTTGTCCTGCAATGCTTGAGTTGTAAGTATCATCAAGATTGATCGCCTCTTCATACTGTCTCTGAATCAAGCCATCGAAGTTGATTCCTTCAAAGAGTTCAACTTGTAAGCCTTTTACGTAGGTGGAGTTGTTTGTAACCGCTGTCGCAGATAGGGAAGCGGCGTCATTGCCCGCGCTGTCTTGTACGGCGTTGGCGTCGTCGGATCCAGTGTTGGGATCGGTGTAGGCAACGGTGACGCTTTGATCTTTTAAGACGGGCGTTGTGAGGGTGAGCTCAACGTTGGTGCCTGAGGTGGCAACAGCGGTAACGGTATTGGTAGAACCAGCAGTTGTGACAGCGAAGTCTGTGGTGGCTGCGGTTGTGGAGGAGAGAGCCTCGTTGTAGCTGAGAACGACGGTGTAGCCGTCAGTTGAGGTGGCCGCTGACTGGAAGGTAGGAGCGGCCACGCTGGTCTCAGAGAATTCACATCTGATTTTCAGAAGTCTTGCCTTTAGGTGCATGCCCCTGATGGGTGAGGGCAGCTGATTTCTGCACGATTGGGATCAAAATGGTTGTTGACCTGAAACCTGCCTTCAGGCTGGTTCACGTGGCACAGGCCGCCAGCTTGTACAGCTATGAGAGCTGTGCTCCTAAAAGCGGTTTCACGTGCTCATCAGTCCATTGCGGTGCTTCATCACCTTCTGATCACTTCGGTGATGCCCTGGTCAGCGGTTCCAGGTTTGTAGTGCTCATCGCGATTGATCGTCAGCAACAGATCGGAATATTGTTTAATTCAGCACGGTTTCAAGATGCTTGTTAAGCATTGTCCCTTTTTGAGTTAGTGATTCGGTGCTACCGGTTTGTTTACCCCAAAAGCTCAGATCATTTCCACCAGCATGGTGATGTCGTTGAAGTCCCAGTCGGATTCCTGAGCTGAGAGTGTGTCTTCATAACCAAAGAAGTTGCTGCCCAGATTTTTGATGTAGTGCTCTCCTTTGAGGCTATTGGCCATGCCATAGGTCACTAGATGATTGGTCACTTGATTGATAAACACAGGGGCATAAAATCCTCCCTCTTTTTGATCGAGTGTCCACTCGACTGTTCTGGTCCTCTCTCCATTCATCAGGATCTCTGTGTTGTCGGGGTTGATCAGGCTGTCGCGCACAGCTTGTTCAAAGGCGCGTCCATCCGTCGATGCAATGCCGTCAACCGTGAATCCGCTGACATCATCAGAAGTGAGTTTCACAAATGCCACGCGACTGGTGTCGCCGCAGTCGCTGTTCAGTGTCAGACGTAGCTTGGTTGCTCCTGGCTGGAGATCCGTCAGATTCAGGATTGGATCGTTAATATGGCGTTGTTCTGAGGCAAGTTTGAAAGTGTTGATGTTTTTGGACTGCCTAGAGGTGGTGATTTTGATGGATAAATCGTCATAGTCTTGACCTTGATTTTTGTTGTCTTCAAGATGAAGTAAGAAACTATTGTCGATGTCTTGAATAATCTGAAGACTTGGGGATTGATTGAGTTTCTGATTATGACTTGACTGATGAAATCTGATTTCGCTGCCGCTGCTGAGGAAGAGTTCATGGACGCCCATGTTGGATGAGCGTCTTGTCGCGCCAATGGATCCAATGGCTTGTCCATCTGCACTAATGATTTGCAGGCTGTTCTGCCAATCAGAGTTGTTTCTGAGTACTTCCAGTTGAACCCAAACACCGCTGCTGCCGGTGACGCGGAAGCCACTGCCGTCGTTGTTGCTGATCAGTTGACTGGGTTTGGCATGAGTTCGATCACTGTTGTTGTTCTCACTCCCACCACCACCACCTCCACTGGCATCATTGGCACCGGTGATGTTGACCTGGAAGGTTCTGGTTGATGAAAGACTGCCGTCAGAAACGAAGAGCTCAAAGGAGTCGGAGACGCTGTCACCTTGATTTAGGGCTTCAATCACAGCTGTGGTGGGAATGTATTCATAGGCTCCGGTCGAGCGATTGAGACTCAACGTGCCGTAATTTCCAGATGCTGTTGATCCGCTGTTTCCACTGATTCCATAGTTCAGGACTGCAGAAGCATCAGCATCCGTTGCAGAGAGCCTGCCTGAGATGTTGTTGCTGACCAGGGACGATGAGTTGGCTTGATCAGCAATTGTTCCAGCCGTCACGGCTGCCAAGACAGGTGCATCGTTGATGCCGGTGACCTCAATGGCCATTTCTGCGCTGTCATCGCTGCTGAGATCGGTGAGCGTGTAAGTGAAGCGATCGATCTCTTTGTCGCCACTATCCAAGGCATCGGCCAGGTTGGCGGTGTAGCGATAGGACCCGTTCGGGTTGACAATTAAGTTGCCATAAGTGCCTTTAATCTCGGTGCTTAGACTATCGACGCTGGAGCTTCGAGTTCCGGTTTCGGTTTCCTTTTTTTGAATCTCAGTGTCTGAGGTTTTGCCTGAAGTTTTCGTTAATGAGCTTTCGCTTTGAGTTTCGCTGTTAGACTCATTGTTTTGATTTTCAGTGTCTAAGCCTTCACTTGATGTTTCCTTGCCTGAGCTGTCACTTTGAGTTTCTGAAACTGTTTCGTTGTTCTGGGTTTTGGTCTTTAATGTGCTGCTTTGTGGTGAGCTGTCTGTGCCTGTATTTAAACTTCTGCTACTAGTTTCGGCTCCTGCTCGAACACTTTTGATGTAAAGTTGATCTCCGTCAATATCAGTGTCGTTTTTTAAAATTCCCAGGTGATCTTCAAATTGTTTTGAACTGTCTTCGTTGATTTTTGCGGTGTCATCAATTGCTGTGGGCGAATCATTGACTCCCGTAATTGTGATTGTGATTTCACCGCTGTCAATTCCTTCGTCAACGGTTTGACTATCTGTGATTGTGTATGTATAAGTTTCAGTGGCTGTTTCGCCGGCGAGTAATTTGTAGGCGGCTGTCTCTTGGGCTTGATAGCTGTATGTCCCATCCGATTGGATGGTCATTTTTCCATAGGATCCAGTGATGGTTGCCCCTGGCGAAAAGCCGGCATTTGATTGTTGCTCGCTTCCAATTCTGAACGAGGTAATGGAGCGAGAATGGCCTTCAGGGTCGGTATCGTTTGCTAGCAGATTGGTTTGCGTTGCAACTGTCGAGCCACCATCGACACTCGCCGTGTCATTGTTGGCTTCGGGGGCATCATTTTGACCAAGAACAATGATGTTGGATTCAATGGCAGTGGAGTTCGCATCTCCATCGTTGACCTGCCATGCGATCGCTCTGGCACCGCCTTGGGGATCAGAGGTATTGGTGTTGGTATAAGTAACTGTTTGCAGGGCATTGATATAATTGGCTTTCGTTGCTGAGCCGCTGAGGGTTAATACGCCTGAGCTGGAATTCCAATTACCGCTGATTCCATAGGCGTTGTTGAAGGCAAGTGTGTCTTCTGTGCTGACGAAAGTGGTCGATGAGATGGAAACCGTTGCGCTTTCGATATTGCTATCGTCAACATCGCGGATATCGAGGCTGCCATCAATAATTAATGGAACATTAATTTGCCCCTCGGTATATTTCTTGGTTTTAATTGCATCAATCAGAAACGGCTGGTCGTTGACGCCTGCGACGGAGATTGTTAACTCAGCTGTATCGATATCTTTGCCGTCGCTCAATGTGTAGCTGAAGACATCGTCCTGAATTTCTCCTGCCTGTAATGCATCGGCTGATATTTGGTCGGCTACGTAATTGAATGATCCATTGGTTTGTAGCGTTAGCGTTCCATAGTCTCCTTCCAGGCTGGTATTAAATTGCCCAATTCTTGGTGAATCTGCATCGGTAGTGCCAGCATGAAATTGGCTGATCGTGAGGGCGTCACTGTCAGCATCTGAATCATTATTCAGGATGAGTCCTTGCGCTTCTGTTCGGCTTAAGGTTGCGTTTTCATTAATGGAGCCACTGTCGTCTGCTGCGACTGGTGCATTGTTGACGTCGAGAACATTGATTTCGACTTTTGCTGTTGTGCTGCCACCTGTGGAGCTTGCTGTGATCTCAAGTGTGTGTAGATCACTTGTGTCATGATCAAGTGATTGGCCAGTTGCCAATAAAATTTTTCCTGTAGTCTCGCCAATCGTGAAAAAATTGGCGCTATTGCCATCAGTAATTGAATAAGAAATCGCATCGCCATCTTGATCTGTGTCGTTGCCAGAATTGGAGTCTGCAAGATCGAGAATTTCGCTGCCACCAGCAAGAGTTTCAAGCTCAGACTTGCTTTGGTCGGTGATCGCAGGCGGATTATCGTTATCCGATGTTTTGAGTGTTGCGGTGGCTGTTTCAGTACCTGCATAACCGCCTGTGTTGGAGGCGGTGGCGGTGAGTGTGGTGGTGATATCGCCATCAACGATGCTGTCGTCAACACCTGTGACGGTGACGGTCTGTGCTGTATTCCAGTTGCTGGCGGTGAAGGTCAGCGATGAGGAGCTGAGTTGATGTTCTGTGCTGTCATTGCCAGTGATGGAGACGGTGACGTTGTCTGTGGGCTTGTTGTCAAGGACGACGGTGAATGAGGCGGTGGAGCCGGCTTCTGTTGTGACGAGTGGAGAGCTGGCCTGGGCAATGGTGATGCCGGCGGTGTCGTTGTCGGTTGTTTTGAGCGTTGCGGTGGCTGTTTCAGTGCCTGCATAACCGCCTGTGTTGGAGGCGGTGGCGGTGAGTGTGGTGGTGATATCGCCATCAACGATGCTGTCGTCAACACCTGTGACGGTGACGGTCTGGGCTGTGTTCCAGTTGCTGGCGGTGAAGGTCAGCGACGAGGAGCTGAGGGAATGCTCTGTGTCGTCGGCACCGGTGATGGAGACGGTGACGTTGTCTGTGGGTTTGGCGTCAAGGACAACGGTGAATGAGGCAGTGGTGCCGGCTTCTGTTGTGACGAGTGGAGTGCTGGCCTGGGCAATGGTGATGCCGGCGGTGTCGTCGTCGGATGTCTTGAGCGTTGCGGTGGCTGTTTCAGTGCCTGCGTAACCGCCGGTGTTGGAGGCGGTGGCGGTGATTGTGGTGGTGATATCGCCATCGTCGAGGCTGTCATCAACACCTGTGACGGTGACGGTCTGTGCTGTGTTCCAGTTGCTGGCGGTGAAGGTCAGCGATGAGGCACTGAGTTGATGTTCTGTGCTGTCATCACCTGTGATGGAGACGGTGACGTTGTCTGTGGGTTTGGCGTCAAGGACGACGGTGAATGAGGCAGTGGTGCCGGCTTCTGTTGTGACGAGTGGAGTGCTGGCCTGAGCAATGGTGATGCCGGCGGTGTCGTCGTCGGTTGTTTGGAGCGTTGCGGTGGCTGTTTCAGTGCCTGCGTAGCCGCCGGTGTTGGAGGCGGTGGCGGTGATTGTGGTGGTGATATCGCCATCGTCGAGGCTGTCATCAACACCTGTGACGGTGACGGTCTGTGCTGTATTCCAGTTGCTGGCGGTGAAGGTCAGCGATGAGGAGCTGAGTTGATGTTCAGTGCTGTCATTGCCTGTGATGGAGACGGTGACGTTGTCTGTGGGTTTGGCGTCGAGGACGACGGTGAATGAGGCGGTGGAGCCGGCTTCTGTTGTGACGAGTGGAGTGCTGGCCTGGGCAATGGTGATGCCGGCGATGTCGTCGTCGGTTGTTTTGAGCGTTGCGGTGGCTGTTTCAGTGCCTGCATAACCGCCTGTGTTGGAGGCAGTGGCGGTGAGTGTGGTGGTGATATCCCCATCATCGAGGTTGTCGTCAACGCCTGAGACGGTGACGGTCTGGGCTGTGTTCCAGTTGCTGGTGGTGAAGGTCAGCGATGAGGAGCTGAGTTGATGCTCTGTGCTGTCATTGCCTGTGATGGAGACGGTGACGTTGTCTGTGGGTTTGGCGTCGAGGACGACGGTGAATGAGGCGGTGGAGCCGGCTTCTGTTGTGACGAGTGGAGAGCTGGCCTGGGCAATGGTGACGCCGGCGGTGTCGTCATCAGTGGTCATGACTGTGATTGATGCCGCTTCCGACCCTGTAAAACCACCTGAATTGGAAGCGGTGGCGGTGAGTGTGGTGGTGATATCGCCATCGTCGAGGTTGTCGTCAACGCCTGTGACGGTGACGGTCTGGGCTGTGTTCCAGTTGCTGGTGGTGAAGGTCAGCGATGAGGAGCTGAGGGAATGCTCTGTGTCGTCGGCACCTGTGATGGAGACGGTGACGTTGTCTGTGGGCTTGTTGTCGAGGACGACGGTGAATGAGGCGGTGGAGCCGGCTTCTGTTGTGACGAGTGGAGAGCTGGCCTGAGCAATGGTGATGCCGGAACTGTCGTCGTCGGTTGTTTTGAGCGTTGCGGTGGCTGTTTCAGTGCCTGCGTAGCCGCCTGTGTTGGAGGCGGTGGCGGTGAGTGTGGTGGTGATGTCGCCATCGTCGAGGTTGTCGTCAACGCCTGTGACGGTGACGGTCTGGGCTGTGTTCCAGTTGCTGGTGGTGAAGGTCAGCGATGAGGAGCTGAGTTGATGTTCAGTGCTGTCATTGCCTGTGATGGAGACGGTGACGTTGTCTGTGGGTTTGGCGTCGAGGACAACGGTGAATGAGGCAGTGGTGCCGGCTTCTGTTGTGACAAGTGGAGTGCTGGCCTGGGCAATGGTGATGCCGGCGGTGTCGTCGTCGGTTGTTTGGAGCGTTGCGGTGGCTGTTTCAGTGCCTGCGTAGCCGCCGGTGTTGGAGGCGGTGGCGGTGATTGTGGTGGTGATATCGCCATCGTCGAGGTTGTCGTCAACGCCTGTGACGGTGACGGTCTGGGCTGTGTTCCAGTTGCTGGTGGTGAAGGTCAGCGATGAGGAGCTGAGGGAATGCTCTGTGTCGTCGGCACCGGTGATGGAGACGGTGACGTTGTCTGTGGGTTTGGCGTCGAGGACAACGGTGAATGAGGCAGTGGTGCCGGCTTCTGTTGTGACAAGTGGAGTGCTGGCCTGGGCAATGGTGATGCCGGCGGTGTCGTCGTCGGATGTCTTGAGCGTTGCGGTGGCTGTTTCAGTGCCTGCGTAACCGCCGGTGTTGGAGGCGGTGGCGGTGATTGTGGTGGTGATATCGCCATCGTCGAGGCTGTCATCAACACCTGTGACGGTGACGGTCTGTGCTGTATTCCAGTTGCTGGCGGTGAAGGTCAGCGATGAAGCACTGAGTTGATGTTCTGTGCTGTCATCACCTGTGATGGCGACGGTGACGTTGTCTGTGGGTTTGGCGTCGAGGACGACGGTGAATGAGGCAGTGGAGCCGGCTTCTGTTGTGACGAGTGGCGTGCTGGCCTGGGCAATGGTGATGCCGGCGACTTCGTTGTCTGTGGTGATGACGGTTGTGGATGCTTGTTCAGTGCCTAAGAATCCGCCGGTGTTGGAAGCGGTGGCGGTGAGAGTGGTAGTGATATTTCCATCGATGGAGTTGTCATCAACGCCAGTAACGGTGACGGTTTGTGGTGTCTCCCAGTTGCTGGTGGTGAAGGTGAGTGATGAGGAACTGAGTAAGAATTCGGATGCATCGCCACCTGTGATGTTGACAACGATGTCATCGGTGGGTTGAGCGTTAAGGACGACGGAGAAGGACGAGGAATCGCTCGCTTCTGTGGTGAGGAGGTGATCACCCGAAGTTGTGCCTGTTTGGGTGATCGTGAGTCCAGATTTGGTAAAGACTCTGACTTGGCCAGTGTCTGCTCCAGTAGCACCATCATGTTGTTGGGAACCTAAAGCAATCGTGCTTCCATCACTGCTGATGGCGATGCTTCTTGGTCCCATCCCCAGTCTGTTTTGCTTTGCTTCGCCTTCAATGCTTTGGCCTAACTGTTCCCAGTAGCGCTCTCCAGCATCGTTTCTGTTATCGGCTAATTCGTAGACAAAAACCGTTCCAGAGTGTGTGCCATTGTCTCCATTGGCTTGGTTGGCTGAGACGACGAGGGTTGATCCATCTCCTGAGAGATCAACAGCGCCGCCAAAATAACTATTACTTGTGCCATCGAGTGTCGCAGATTTCTCCCATTTTTGGCTGTTATCGGTTTCGGTTTCGTTGAAGTGATAAGTGGCTGTGTAGCCTGAGTCATTATTCGCAAAGGGCGCCCCGACTGCCAGTGTATTTCCGTCGTCGGAGAGGGAGATTGACCAGCCACTTTTGCCATTTTTAACGTCACCAATGATGTCGGCCCCGCGCTGTACCCAGTCTCCATTTGAGAGTTCGAAGACCTTGACCCTGCCGACCTTTTGCTTACCTGTCTCGTCAGGATTTTGATATTCTGTGCTGCCAATTGCGACGACTGTGCCGTCGTAAGAAATTGCGGATGTCTTGCCAGACTCTTCCCGTTTCTGTGTCCCTACAATGTTGCTCCCTACTTGTTCCCATTTTGTTCCTGTCCATCTATGGATTTTGGAATAGCCTTTTCTGGTGTGGTGCCGAACTGCTGTGGTAATAATGGTATTACCGTCTCCTGATAAGGCGATAGATTTTCCTAGTCTTTGGTTTTTCCAGTTGCCTTTAATATCGCTTGTTTCGCCTAATTGCGTCCAAGTGTCGCCCGAAAGTTCGAATACCCGTACGTTGCCAGAATTGTGTATATAAGGTGAATTATCTCCGTATATTGCGCTGATCGCGACTCGACCGCCATCTGCAGACATGCTGACTTGATTGCCAAATAAATCCTGCTTGTTCTCTCCCTTGATTTTGTTGCCCAGTTGGCTCCAGCCAGTTCCATTGCGCTCATAGACAAAAGCGCTCCCTTGCCGCTTCCCTGGTGCCCAATCTTTTGACGCTCCTGTGATAAAGCGGTTGCCGTCGCTAGATAGGGCGATTGCTGCGCCTGTTTGTATATTTTTTTTATAACCTTCAATGCTGTCGTTTAATTGCATCCAGCTGAGGTTGCCATCCCAGGTTCTCAGTGCTTCAGCTCCAATCAGCTCAGTGAGGTTGTGTGTTGTGTTGCTTCTGTTGGTGACGTAATTTGTATTTCTGTCAATTCTTTTTGGCGTGGCAAAGACATCAGCTGATGTCAGCTTTTCAAGCGTTGTGAGGAACGTTTTGTTGTTCCCGATTTCGCAACACCACAGCACAAGGGTGTCGATTTGCCACTTGGTGAGCTCTGGGGCAAAGCGATCCAGTGTTTGAGTGTTGATCCATTGGTCACCGAGCTGAATGCCATTGCCGTTGGCATGAGCAACAAGGTGCAGCTCTCCTAAGGGCTTGCTTTGCCTGCGACGCTTGCTGATGGCCTCCCCAATCGTTTGGAGAGGATGAGAGCCTGAGTCGCTGCGCGGTCTAAAGACATCAAGACCGCCTCGAAATGCTGGAAGCTCCAGCCCTGGCGCGACAACGATTATTGCCTGACTCAGAGGGTCACGTTCTGGCCCAGATGCGGCGAACTTTGGCACCGCACCCAGTCTTGACTTGCTTGCTCTCAGTGCTGGGCCAGACACATCTCATCGAATTCTCAGATTCATTGTGGCAAGTTCACTTCTGCCTTTGATCGCCCCAAGAGCCCGTTTGTGCGCGATTGCCGTTTGCGCCCTTCTTTTCTGTTTTTGGCTGAATTTTGGTGTTCCAGCTTCGAGGCGTTCCCCTGTCTTCCACGGTTTTGGCAGGCTTGTTGCTTGTGCAGCCGCTTGTGCTCACTGATTCCGCCTGGATCAAGTGGTGTCCTTAAGGCTCTTGGCGAGTGTGTCCTGCGGGTGTTCTCCGTATTGCTCCTGATAGCGTCGAGCGAAGTGGCTGCGGCTGGTGAAGCCCATCGATGCAGCGGTGTCGCCAACACCGTTGAGGCCCTGATTGGTACGACGCCTTGGGTCCAGCAGCAGTTGTCGGACGCGGTCCATGCGGACGGAGCGTTGTAACTCCAGGGGTGTCTGTCCGAAATGCTCCTTGGATCCTTTAAACAATGACGTACGAGATTGGAAGAGCTCGTCGCTGAGTGCTTCAACGGTGACTGTCTTCATTGGGTTTCTGTCGCACCAGTGCAGTAGATCGATGGCAGCTTCATGGCGTGCCTCCCGTTTGGCAATCTGCTTTGTGCGTGCCTGGGGCTCCTCAAAGCACCGAATCAGGCTGTCGATCAGTCGATCGGGGTCTTCGGGATTCCATCTCTGCGCAGCACCTTGAATCAGTTGGTTCAGCTGGTCCCGCAAGCGTTGCTGCAGCTCAGGCAGCAGTTCCAGTTGATTGGTGCTCCCCCAGCGATCCAGGGTGCGCTCGCTTCCACCTCGGCGCTCCAGCTGCTCCAGCAACACTTCTTTGCCAATCACGATTGTGGCTAGACGGGCTCCGGCGGGCATCTTTAGATCAAAGTCGGTGAGGTGGCGGTTGTATCCCATCAGGGCTGGCCACGCCACAGGAATTCCCTGTGCGCGATATGTCGACGATGCCTGTGCCTTTTCTAAAGGGATGGCCATGGTGCAAGGTTTTGGCCGGCGGGTTCCGCTCAGAAACAGGCTTTGATTGGTTTCCAGCAGATTGAAACGAATTGCTCCGAGCTGAAAGACGCGTAGTCGTCCCTGCAACGGTCCGCGGCTCATTTGCAGTGCCACAAGATCGGGCGACAATGGTTGGAAGAGCTTTTGCAAGCCCTGACAGCTGGAAAACGTCCTGTCCAACTGGATCACCGACAATCCAAAGATGCACTGAAACTGTTGCTCCTCATTCGCAGGACTGTTCGCGATGTTGAGCCGATGCGTACGCGATTGTTGTCAATCATCCAGCGCGGCAACTCTTGCGCACTCGCACAGTCACTGTTGATTTGAGCAGCGTCGATTCGAGCGGCTCAGGGTCGAGACAAAGGTCCTGCGCCCAAAACGGCGGATCCTGTGACGCCCCCGCGGCATCCAGCCGGTGGTTTTACGCAACGCCTTGAGCCAACCGGCCACATAGTTGCGATGCCGCTGAGGACTGAGGATCCAGCGTGCGATGTACGACGAGCCAACGCCAAGCAGAAGGATGCGCCCAATCCACATGCTGAGGTCTAGGCCGCCAGGTTACGGAAACGGGTGAACTGCGGCTCGAACAGTAGTTTCACGGTGCCCACCGGGCCGTTGCGGTGCTTGGTCACGATCACTTCCGTGATGCCCCGGTCGGGAGTCTCGGGGTTGTAGTACTCGTCGCGGTAGATCATCAGCACCAGATCAGCGTCCTGCTCAATCGAGCCCGATTCGCGCAGGTCGCTGAGCATCGGTCGTTTGTTGGTGCGCGATTCCACGCCTCGGCTGAGCTGCGACAGGGCGATCACCGGCACGTTCAGTTCACGGGCCATGCCCTTGAGCGCTCTTGTGATTCTTGAAATTTCCTGCACGCGGTTGTCAGGGCTGGATCCTTCCATCAGCTGCAGGTAGTCGATCACGATCAGGCCGAGTTCCTTGCCCTGTTCGGCCATCAGCCTGCGGCAGAGCGAACGCATTTCCAGCACGCCGGAGTTGGGTTTGTCGTCGATGTAGATCGGCAGCTGGCCGAGGGTGTTGATGCCCTGGCCGAGCAGGGGCCATTCCTCTTGTTGCAGGCGACCTGTGCGCAGCCGGCCTGCTTCGATGCCGACTTCCATCGACAGCAATCTGTAGGTGAGCTGCTCCTTGCTCATTTCCAGGGAGAACACGCACACCGGCAGGTCGTGCAACTGGGCCACGTTCTTGGCCAGGTTGAGCACGATCGATGTTTTGCCCATGGCAGGGCGTCCGGCCACGATGATCAGGTCACTGCGCTGCAGGCCCTGGGTCATGGCGTCGAGGTCGTAGAAATTCACCGGGATGCCTGCCACCGAGGTGCCCAAGGAGCGGCTTTCGATCTCGTTGAAGGTGCTGGTGAGAATCTCGGCGGTGGGCGTCAGCCCCTGCGAAGGCTTCTCCTGGCTGATGGCAAAGATGGTTTGCTCGGCCTTGTCCAGCACCTGCTCCATCGGCAGCCCTTGATCGAAGCCCAGCTGGATCACTTCGTTGCCCGAGCGGATCAGCTGGCGGCGCAGATACTTATCCATCACCAGGCGGGCCACCTGTTCGATCGAAGCGGTGGAGGCCACGCGTTCGACCAGCTCCACCAGCCTGCTGCTGCCACCCACTTTTTCGAGAGCACCGGTGTCCGCGAGCCAGGCGGTCATCGCTGTGAGATCGGTCGGTTTGCCCTGGCTATGGAGCATCACCGCCGTGCGGAAGATCTCCCGATGGGCATTGAGATAAAACGCTTCCGGTTGCAGCACATCGGCCACGCGACCGATGGCATCCGGGTCGAGCAGGATGCCGCCCAGCACGGCTTCTTCTGCCTCCAGGTTTTGAGGCGGGATCGAATCGGGCAGTGCCTCGAAGCTGGGTTCCTCTCGGCGGCGACCCTTGCCGAAACCGCGGCGTTCCCCCTCGGTGGACTCGCCACCGGACTCTGACAAGGGAACGCTCACCATGGCGGCAGCAGCTCAGAAAGAAGATCCACTCTGACGCACCTTGTCGGTGACATCAGAGTCATTTTTGCTCTGTGCTCAGTAGCTGACCACTTCCAGATTGATCTCAGCGGTCACTTCGCTGTGAAGCTTCACCTGAACCTTGTAGTTTCCGGTCCGATGGATGTCGGGCACGGTGATGTCACGGCGATCCACTTCCTTCTTGGTGGCTTCTTCGATCACCTCGGCCACATCACCATTGGTGACGGTGCCAAACAGCACGTCGTCCTCTCCGGTTTGCTTCTTCACGGTGAAGCGACCAATGGTGTCGAGGGCGGTGCGGAAGGCGACGGCTTCCTCCTTGAGAGCAGCCTGGCGCTCAACCTCCTTGGCCCTGCGGTGCTCCACCTGCTTCATCACCGCGGGGGTGACAGGAACGGCTTTGCCGAAGGGCAGCAGGAAGTTGCGGGCATAACCAGGAGCAACCTCCACCAGATCTCCATCCCGGCCGAGGCTGAGAACGTCCTCATTCAGTACGACTTGTACGCGCTTGGCCATGGGAGAGCGATCCTGACGACGTCTGTTTAGCGATCGACAACTTTACGACTTCACGGGCAGGCGAATTTTGGTGGCCAGGCCCAGGGCGCGCATCAGGCGGATGTGCTCCCAGGTGAGGTCGATCTGACCTGCTTGCAGGCCGTGACGAGCCGAGTGGGGGAAGGCGTGGTGGTTGTTGTGCCAGCCCTCGCCAAAGGTCAGTGCTGCGACCCACTTGTTGTTGCGCGAATCATCGCCGCTGTCAAAGGCCACAGTGCCCCAGCAGTGCGTGGCGGAATTCACCAGCCAGGTCACGTGATACACGAGCACCAGACGCAGGGGAATGCCCCAGAGCACCAAGGCCCAGCCGCCGGCACCTGTGGCGCTGCCGATCCAGAACAGCAGACCAGCCAGGGGCAGCTGCAGAACCAGGAACCAGTTGTTCAGCCAGCGGTAGTAGGGGTCCTTGGCCAGATCACCGGCCATGCGGGGGACATCCTTCATGGCCGGAATCGCATTGAACATCCAGCCCATGTGGCTCCACCAGAAGCCTTTGTTGCTGTTGTGGTGATCCGCATCCGTATCGGAATACTTGTGGTGATGCCGATGCAGTCCCACCCAGTCGATGGGTCCGTGCTGGCAGCTCAGGGCACCGCAGGTGGCAAAGAAACGCTCCAGCCAGCGAGGCACTCGGAAGGAGCGGTGTGAGAGCAGTCGGTGGTAACCGACGGTGACACCCAGGCAGGCGGTGACCCAATACAGAACCAGCAGGCTGGTGACGGCCGGCCAACTCCAGAAGCCAGGAGCGAGTGCCAGGAGTGCCAGGGCATGGATCACGATCATGAACCCGATCGTTACCCAGCTTTTTTCAGTCTTGGCAACCATAGGCGCCTTGCTCTTGGGGCGCTGGTAGGGCTTGATTGCCAGCTTGGGGCCACGATGCGAAACTGATTTCCGACTGGGTGGCGACGGCGTTCTAATCGCGCTTGGTGCCATGACTTGGTCCCGGTTGATCTCTGCACACTACACGCGATACGGATACGTATCAAGCAATGGATAAGGCAAGCGGTTCTGATCATGTGACCAAGGGTTACCGCCAGCGTCTCGAGGAAGGGCGCCAGGCGATGGCCCATCTGATCCATGTGTGGCATGAGCGCAATGGCTGGTCGCACAAGGTGTTGCCTGCTCTGGCTGATGCCTTGGACCTTGGTCGTGTGCACAATTCACAGATCTCCAATCTGCGCAACGGCAAGCTCTCTTCTCCAGGGCCGGAAGTGTTTCTCGCGCTCGGCCAGGCGAATGCGGTGCTGCATCGGGGCCTGGATCCGATCCGCGATCAGCTGGCGGAAGTTCACCCCGATCTGCTGCGGGTGCTGAGCGACAGTGCCGTACCCCTGCTCGCGGCCCATGGGGAGCCGCTCGGTGCCGGCGAGCTGCTGGAGATCTTTGTCGGCCTCGGACCCTTGCCGCCAGGTTTCGATTGGCGGATTGATCAAACGGAAGCAGCTGCCCTCAGTGCGGCGATTGCCGACAGCCTTTGCCGCGGTCAGGCCTGGCGTCAGTGTCGTGATCAGGTAATGGAGGCTTATCCAGTCACCAAGAACCAGCGACGTGATCGCTTTGCCGAAGTGATGGCAGGTCTAAGGGAGTACAGCGCCGAGGAGCTCGATGGAGAGTTTCTTGACCTTCATGCCACACACATGGCTCTGGAAGGCAGCAAGGGCCAGAACGCTGAAGCGTTTCTGGCCGAATTGAGAGCGGCTGCTCAGCCTGGATAACGCGCCTGACGCACGCGCCTGGTCAGTCCAAGCTTCTGCAGCAACCGGATATGCATCCAGGTGATGTCGAACTCGAACCAGCGCAGTCCGTGGCGAGCACTGCCCGGATGGGCGTGATGGTTGTTGTGCCATCCCTCTCCGAACGACAGCACGGCCACCCACCAGCAGTTGCGAGAGAGATCCGGGCAGTCGAAATTGCGATAACCGAAGGCGTGTGTCGCTGAATTCACCAGCCATGTGACGTGGTACACCACAACCAGGCGTAGAGGAATGGCCCACAGCACCAGACCGACGCCGCCTCCATGCACCTGGGCTGCATTGCCGTAGTAATAGAGCGCTAGTCCAATCGGAATCTGCAGCACCAGGAACCAGCGATCCAGCCAGACATAGAAGGGATCTTTCAGCAGGTCGCCACCGAAGCGTTCCTTGTGCTCAAGAGCGGGGATTTCGTGCAGCATCCACTCGCTGTGGCTCCACCACAGGCCCCGGCCTGCATCGTGATGATCGTTGGGTTGATCGGAGAACTTGTGGTGGTGACGGTGCAGGGCCACCCAGTCGATGGGGCCGCTTTGTGCGGCCAGAGTGCCCATGATCACCAGCACCCGTTCGAGCCAGCGGGGCACCTCGAAGCTGCGGTGTGCCACCAGCCGATGCAGGCCGAGTGTCACCCCGAGCACCGTGGCCCAGTAGAGAACAGCGAGGGCCACAACTCCCTGAATGCTCCAGAACCTTGGCAGCAGAGCAATGGTGGCCAGCACGTGCATCGCCACCATGAAGGACGTGGTGCCGCCTTTGAGCTTGCGCTGTTTACGCGGCAGCCGTTCACGGGGAGCCATCACCGCCGCGCGCATGCGCAGTTCGCGGTTTGAGGTGGTAGCTGCCGGAGTGGTGGTAACCAAAAAGTTTCTCCTTGAACCAGTTCTGTTGCGGTTGAAACGGCGACAGCCGAAACCAAAACAATTGGTTGGGAGTGTGAATGTAAGAGAAAACAGCAGGCTTTTCGCGGTTCTCCCATGGCACAGGCTTCAAATCGCTATGGAGAGAGCACCGGTGCGCAGGGGATGAATCTCAGTGAGGCCAGGGCATTTGCCCGCAGCAAGGTCGCGGCTGTGCGCGAGCGTCAGCAGCCTCTGGCTCGGCAGCGCACCGCGGCTGTGTCCGATCGGCTGCAGAAGGTACTGGCGGCGTTTGAGGCAGAACGGGTCGGGACTCAGCATTTCGCCTCCGTCAGCGGGTACGGGCACGGTGATCAGGGCCGAGAGGTGATCGACCGGGTGTTCGCACGGGTGCTGGGTGCGCAAGCAGCGGCTGTGCGACTTCAGTTCGTGAGTGGCACCCATGCCATCGCTGCTGCCCTCTTCGGTGTGCTTAGACCCGGTGATCGCATGCTGTCGATCACCGGGCGTCCCTACGACACGCTTGAAGAGGTCATTGGTCTGCGTGGAGAGGGTCAAGGGTCCTTGAAGGACTTCGGCATCGCCTACGACGAGTTGCCGCTCAGCGATGCCGGAGCCGTGGACGAGCAGGCTCTCGCGCAGGCCCTGGCTCAACCGTGTCGACTGATCCTGATCCAGCGCAGCTGTGGCTACAGCTGGCGCCCATCGCTGAGCGTTCAGACGATCGGTCGCCTCTGCGCCCGCATTCATGAACGGCAGCCTGACTGCGTCTGTTTTGTAGATAACTGCTATGGCGAACTGGTTGAAGCCCAGGAGCCGCCCGAGGTGGGTGCGGATCTGGTGGCTGGTTCATTGATCAAAAACCTGGGAGGAACCATCGCGCCCGCCGGTGGCTACGTCGCCGGACGCGCCGATCTTGTGGAACAGGCCTGCTGTCGTCTTACGGCACCAGGGATTGGCAGTGAAGGGGGGACTGGTTTTGATCTGCATCGACTGCTGCTGCAGGGACTGTTTCTGGCGCCGCAGATGGTGGCGGAAGCCTTGATCGGTGCTGATCTCGTGGCTGGTGTGTTCGCTGATCTTGGATTTCCGGTGCAGCCCGTTGCCGGCGCGTCACGCAGTGATCTGATCCAGGCCGTGCAGCTGGGGGAGCCTGAGGCACTCAAAGTGATCTGCCGTGCCTTTCAGGCTTGCTCTCCGGTGGGCTCATACCTGGATCCTGTGCCGGCAGCGATGCCCGGTTATGCCAGTGATCTGGTGATGGCAGGAGGCACCTTCATCGATGGCAGCACCAGTGAGTTCTCCGCTGACGCGCCGTTGCGCGAGCCGTTCAATCTCTACGTTCAGGGCGGGACCCATCACGCCCATGTCGAGCTTGCGCTGACCAGGGCGCTGGAAGCCCTGGCTGCGGCAGGACATCTGAATCTGGCGCACACTGATTGAGAGACGCTGGTGCGGCCCGATGGCCTTCGACTTCCCTGCCTCCTACCGCTATGCGGACAGCCATGAATACGCCTGGCAGGACGCTGATTCGATCCGCATCGGCTTGAGCGCCTATGCCGTGGATCAACTCGGCGACATTGTGTTTGTGGATCTCCCCGAGGTGGGTGCTGATCTCAGTCGTGGAACCAGTTTCGGCACCGTTGAGTCGGTGAAGGCCGTGGAAGAGATGTATGCCCCCCTCAGTGGCGCGGTTGTGCAGCGCAATGAGGCTCTGCTGGCCAATCCCGAAGAACTGCAGAAGGATCCCCATGGCGAGGGCTGGTTGCTGGTGATTCGTCCCAGCGATCTGACGCAGCTGGAACAGTTGATGGACGCCGCCACCTACGCGGCCAAGGTTGCCGCGACCTGATATCACATCGTCGTTCGGCGCAAGTTGCCTAAAGTCTGCGCCTTCTGTGGCTGCACCATGACCCTGCTGGACCAGCGCATGGTGGAGACCGCTTCAGTGACGACTCTTCCGCCTTTCGCGCAGCGCCATATCGGCCCTGGATCCGCAGCCAACCAGCTGATGCTCGATCGGCTCGGCTTCAGCGATCTTGAGCGCTTTCTGCAGGCCGTCGTCCCGCAGGACATTCTCGATTCCAGTCCGCCTCAGGGGCAGCTCCCGGATGGAGTTGGAGAGGCCGAAGCTCTCTCTGAACTGCGTCAGCTTGCTGGTCTGAATCGCGTGACCCGATCGTTGATCGGTCTGGGCTACTACGGCACAGTCACGCCCGCATTGATTCAGCGGCAGGTGCTGGAAAACCCGTCCTGGTATACGGCTTACACCCCTTACCAGGCCGAAATTGCTCAGGGACGCCTGGAGGCACTGCTCAATTTCCAAACCTTGGTCAGTGAGCTGACCGGACTGCCGATTGCCAATGCCTCGCTTCTGGATGAGGCCACTGCGGCAGCTGAGGCGATGTCGATGAGCTTTGGCGTTTGCAAGCGAGCTGAAGCCAGTCGTTTTCTGGTGGATGCTGCTGTGTTGCCACAGACCCTGGCGGTTCTGCGCACCAGGGCCCAGCCAATCGGGATTCAGCTCGAGGTGGCTGAGCCGGATCAGTTCGCCTGGGGTGACGATGTGTTCGGAGTGCTGTTGCAGCTGCCTGGACGCTGCGGCCGGCTCTGGGACCCTCGTGCCTGTATGTCCAGGGCCCATGAGCATGGCGCTTTGGTCACGGTGGCCATTGATCCATTGGCTCAGGTTCTGCTTGAGCCGGTGGGCGCTCTCGGTGCCGATATCGCCGTGGGCAGCGCTCAGCGTTTTGGTGTACCGATGGGTGGAGGCGGCCCCCACGCGGCGTTCTTTGCCACCCGCGATGCCTACCGCCGGCAGGTGCCAGGGCGCATCGTTGGCCAGTCAAAAGATGGCGAAGGCAATGTCGCTCTGCGATTGGCGTTGCAGACCCGTGAACAGCACATCCGCCGAGACAAAGCCACCAGCAATATCTGCACTGCCCAGGTGCTGCTGGCGGTGATGGCGTCGTTCTATGCCATTCATCACGGGCCGGAAGGTCTCGAGCTGATCGCTCGTCGCGTGCTGCAGCTGCGCTGTCAGCTCGAAGAAGGACTCAGCGCGCTTGGACTCGCTCTACCGCAGGGATCTCGCTTCGACAGTATTGATGTGATCTGCGCCCAGGCGCCGCAGGTGCATCAGCTGGCAGCCCGAGCTGGTTTCAATCTGCGGGTCCTGCCCGATGGTGCGGCGATCGAACAGGCGGAAGGCTTCGGCATCAGCCTGGATGAGCTCAGCGACAACAAGGAGGTGTCTCGGCTGCTGTCGCTGGTGGCTGAGGCCACTGGAGGCCATCCTTCAGAGCTGTCCGATACCGCGAAGCACGAGGCAGCTCTGGCTGGCTTGCCGTTGCGTTCCAAGCCCTGGTTGCAGCAGCCGGTGTTTCACCGCTATCGCAGTGAGACCGAGCTGCTTCGCTACATCCAGCGTCTGGTCAGCAAAGACCTTTCGCTGGTGCACGGGATGATTCCCCTAGGAAGCTGCACCATGAAGCTCAATGCGGCGGCGGAGCTGGCGCCGGTGAGCTGGAGGGAGTTCGGGAGCATTCACCCCTTTGCCCCCGCTGATCAGCTGAAGGGCAATCAGCGCATGGCGCAGGACCTCGAGAGCTGGTTGGCTGAGCTCACCGGTTTCGCCGGGGTTTCTTTGCAGCCGAATGCAGGGTCTCAGGGGGAGTTCGCGGGTCTGCTGGTGATTCGCGCCTGGCATCAGGCAAGAGGCGAGAGCCATCGCGATGTGTGTCTGATTCCCACCAGTGCCCACGGCACCAACCCAGCCAGTGCCGTGATGGCTGGCATGCGGGTGGTGCCCGTGGGCTGTGATGAGCAGGGGAATGTCGATGTCCACGATCTGCGCAGCAAGCTTTCTGAGCATGCCGATGTTCTGGCGGCGCTGATGGTCACCTATCCCTCAACGCATGGGGTCTTCGAGACGCGTATCCGTGAGATCTGCAGCCTTGTGCATGACCATGGCGGTCAGGTGTATCTGGATGGAGCCAACCTCAACGCTCAAGTCGGTGTTTGCAGGCCGGGAGCGTTCGGGGCGGATGTCTGCCATCTCAACCTGCACAAGACGTTCTGCATTCCCCATGGCGGAGGAGGACCAGGGGTTGGCCCCATCGGTGTGGGCGAGCATCTGTTGCCATTCCTCCCTGGCCATCCCTTGAAGCCCTGCGGCGGTGACCAGTCCATTTCAGCGGTATCTGCGGCCCCTCTGGGCAGTGCTGGCATCCTGCCGATCAGCTGGATGTATCTGCGTTTGATGGGCCCTGCTGGCCTGCGGCAAGCCACGGCTGTGGCCTTGCTGTCGGCCAATTATCTGGCGCATCGGCTGGATTCTCACTACCCGGTGCTGTTCCGGGGAGAAGGAGGACTTGTGGCCCACGAATGCATCCTTGATCTGCGCGATCTGAGGCGCAGCGCCGGCCTCGAGGTGGATGATCTGGCGAAGCGTCTGATGGACTACGGCTTCCATGCTCCGACGGTGAGCTGGCCAGTGGCGGGAACCGTGATGGTTGAACCCACTGAAAGCGAGAGCCTCGAAGAGCTGGATCGCTTCTGCGACGCCATGATCGCGATTCGCGCCGAAGTCGCGGCGATTGAAAACGGTGAGAGCGATCGCGATAACAATCCCTTACGACGCTCTCCCCACACCCTGAGTGCCGTCACGGCCGACCACTGGGATCGTCCCTATTCCCGGGAACAGGCTGCCTTCCCGTTGCCGGATCAGCGCCAAAGCAAGTTCTGGCCGGCGGTGGCCCGAATTGATAACGCCTATGGCGATCGCAATCTGATCTGCACCTGTCCCAGTGTTGAAGACATGGCTGCCGCCACTTCAGAGGCGATGGGTTAAATTTTACCGAAATCGGAAATTAATCTTCGATTTTTAATTGTGCAATCAAAACTTTGAGCACACTGCACAGCATTCACCGTCGCAAATGGGGAATCAATGAGTCGCGACACCAAAAAACAAATTGAATTGACGGAGCAGACCTCAGACTCGCTGCAGCTTCCCGACATTCCTGATTGCCTTCAGGCTGCCCTCGGCCGAGGGCATACATTGCCGATTGAAGGCACCAATGTGCTGAGAGTTCCTTTTGGGATTCGTCAGGCACGACGTCAGCGTCCCGAGCGTCCTGACCGCTGGGCAACGCTGGTGATCCCCATTCAGTCTCAGGGATCGCCCACGCCACCACCTCAGGCGGCCTGAGTTTTCAGGCGACTGAGATCAGGCTTTTGTCCTGCTCCAGTCGCCAGTCCAACAGCGCTTTCACATCCGCCAGCGAGCAGGTCGGGGTGCGAAAGGGCAACAGCCTCATCGGGCTTCGTTCCGGTCTCACCAGCCAGCTGTTGTTGCGTTGTTGCAAGAGAACAAATCCGCGGTAGCGAACTGCGTACTGAGGATCCCGGGTCATGCCCATTCTTGGAATGGAAATTGTTAGTGACCTCGCTATTTCAGTGCGCTAGATGTGGTGTGTGTATGAAATCCCGATTCTCTTTTGAATTGATTTCCGTTTGATTTCAGTGGCCAATCCTGATTGATCGCTTATTTCAGATTCATTGGCGGATCAATTCAGTCACAACTGCAGTGGTTTCATCTGCATCAGGCGCTGCACGAGGTCGGCAATGCTGTCGTCTTTCGCTGCTTTCGAGTAGTTGCTGAGCAGTTGGCGCCCCACCACCTGTGCGCCGAGATGAGTGAGCTGGATCCGCAGCGACACCAGCAGCTCCATTCCGCCGCCACCGGAGAAGCTGGCCATGGCGATCGGCCGACCGTTGAAGAGAGATCGGAAGTCATCCCCCTGAACGGACAGCCAGGCGATGGCATTGGTCAGTACAGGGGGAATTGAACCGTTGTATTCCGGTGCGCAGATCACCCATCGCGGAACTGCCATCAGTTGTTGCTGCAATGGCTGTACGCCATTTGGCATGCCCTGTTCCTTAGCCCGTGGTGTGAACAGGGGGAGCTCGAGTGTGGTGAGGTCGAGGAGATCAGCGCTGCTGCCCTGCTCGTGGGTCTGATCCACGAAGCGTTGGGCCAGTTTGAGGTTTTCGCCGTTACTGGCGGCAATCACCAACACATCAGCACTGTTCTGCTTGCTCATGATCAGCGTTCAAGTCGCAGGTTTGAATTGTGACGACTTTTTCAAGAGAGTGACTGCCGAGTGGTCGTTGTCGTGTTGGGGCCGCTGCTTAGTAATTAGCGCCGCTGCGCCTGTGGTGGACGGCTGTGGAGGCTTCCTGATCCAATACGCCGCCGTGATCCAGCTCGGCGTAGATCAGCCAGTGGTCTCCGCATTCCATCCGCTGGCTCACTCGCCCCTCAAGCCAGGCCAGCGCGTCGGGGAGCAGCGGTTGTTCATTCGGACTGGTCTCCAGTTCCAGCCCGCTGAACCGGTCGGCGCCAGGTTGAAACGGTTGCAGGAACTGTTTCATCGGTCCACTTTCTCGCCCCTCGGCCAGCACGTTCAGCGCAAAGCGATCGCCTTTGTGCAGAAGGGCTTCCACGGCGCGGTCCTTGGCCACGGCCACCGTCAGTCCAGGAGGTGTGAAGCTGGCCTGGCTGACCCAACTCGCCACCATGGCGCCGCTGAGTTCTCCCTTTCGTGTGGTGAGAATGCACAAGGATCCGACCACCCGTCCGAGGGCCAGCACAGCTGGATCGCTGCGGCTTTCGCTCATGCTTCCGGCGTTACGGCGTTGGGCGCGCTTTTCCGCCTGCAGCAGTTTGCGGGCGAAACGGGTGCCGGTTTCCTCGAGCTCCTTCACCTTGGCTCGATCAGGACTGAATTTGACCCGGATCGGCTCGAAGCCGAAATTGAAGCCGCCATCTCGCAGCTTCGTTTCCAGCAGGTCCACGGCTTCACCGCTCCAGCCAAAGCTGCCGAACACGCCCACTGGCTTGCTGCGGTCACCCTCTGCAAGCAGTGTCCCTAAAGCCGAGACCACCGGGGTTGGAGCGTGGCCCCCGAGGGTGGGTGAGCCGATCAGGATCCCATCCGCTGACTGGATCGCGGTCACGAGTTCCTCCGATGGTGTGAACTCGCAGTTGAGGCTGGTGACTCGGATGTCGGTGCGACTCACTCCGCGGGCTAGGGCATCGGCAATGGCTGAGGTGTTGCCGTAAGCGCTGGCAAACAGCAGAACCACATTCAGGCTGGATTGCTGATGGCTTTCTCCCCAGCGGTGGTAGTCATTCAGAAGGCTGCGCCAGCTGGCATCGATGGCGGGACCGTGGGCTGGCGCAATCGTGCGGATGCTCAGTTCCTCCAGCCGCTCCACCAGCATGTCGACCTTGCGGGCCATCGGTGCCATCAGGCAGTCGTAGAAATGGCGACGCTCTTCTTCGGTGCTGCTGCGGTTGGCTTCCGCCCAGCTGTTGGTGCAGAGGTGGGCGCTGAAGAACTTGTCGCTCATCAACAGTCCGTAACGCTGTTCGAAGGCCATGAGCCCACCTGGCCAGCGGGGTGTTGGTGCCGGCAGCAGCAGCAGGTTGCGCCCGTTGCTCAACGCCTGTGACTCTTCCCCTCGGATCACTCTCAGCGGCGGGAAATCGGGTAGTGGTGGTTGTTCCACTTCCTCACCGGGGGGCGAGGGTTTGCGTTGGTTCCAGAGCTCTTCCAGCAGCTTGGCGCCCGGATTGGACGCAATCAGTTCGAGCCCTGAGTAGATCCCGGCCAGCTCCTGCAACAAGGCCACACGGTTGGGATTGACGTGCCCCACCACAATCAGCAGGGGTTGATCCTTGGCCGGCAAAGCGTTGAGCAGTGCAGGTAGGAACACACTGCTGTAGGCCATCCCTGGCGGATGCACCAGAACGGCGGGTTGCTCAACTCCCGTCGCATCAAGCCCGGCCTCGAACAGGAAACTGTTGGCCGTGCTGCCCCGCTCCAGTGCGTATTCAAGCTCGAAGCGCAGCCGCTGAGGGCTCAGTCCCCGCAGACAGATCAGGCCCTTGTCGATTGGCAGGGTGATCACCTGCCGGTCAGCGGACGCCGAGTTGGCCGCGACGGTGGTGACCATCAGTAGTGGTTGCCCGTTTTGCGGTGATGAACGGCTGTTCTCCCGTCGATGTCAGCCACGTTGCCTTGCTCCACCAGCGCGTAGATGATCCAGTGGTCCGGTCCTTCCATTCGTTGTTCCACCCGGCAGCTCAGGTAGGCCAGTGCGTCTGTGAGAACCGGGCCGCCTTCAGCGGCACCATGCAGCACATTCACCCCTTCGAATCGATCGGCGCCGGGAGGGAAACGCTTGAGAAAATGCTGCATCAAGGGTTTGTAGCGGTCCTGCCGCAGCACGTTGATCACAAAGCTGTCGCCCACCTGCATCAGCGCTTCAATCGCTCGATCCTTGGCCACGGCGACGCTCAGGCCAGGGGGGCGGAAACTGGCCTGAGCCACCCAGCTGGCCACCATCGCGCCACTGCGGCGGGCATCACCTTCGCCGTGGCTCGCCGTCACGATGTACAAACCACCGGTGAGGCGACCCAGTGCCTTGTCGAGGTTGGCGTCGATGCTGCGCAGTGCTTCGATCGATTTTTTTCTAGTCAGAATCTGTCCGAGGTCGGTTCCTGATTCTTCGCAGCGCTGGTAGTCGCCGCCCTGGGGCAGCTGGCGGATGCGCAAAGGTTCAAACGCCGGTTTCAGCCCCTGATTGCGCAGCTGCTCGGCTACAGCATCGATCGGCTCATCATTGCCGCCGAACGCGTCGTAGACCCCAACCAGTTGCTTGGGCTGGAGAGCAGCGAGAAGAGTTCCGATTGAGGCCTGCAGTTCACCATCCGGTTCCGATGGCCAGGTGGGAACCACCACTGCTTTGGCTTCGCCGACCAGTGCAGTCAGTTCCTGCGGATCGGTGGCCCGGAGATCCACCAGCTGAACCTGTGCATCGGCTTTGCCGATGCCGTGGGCGATGGCCTGGCTGAGACGGTCCGAGAAGCCGTACTGGCTGAGATAGCAAACGGCCGCATAGCTGTCGCCCTTGCTGCGCTGGCTGCTCCACTCCCTGTAGTCGTTCAACCAGTGGCTGAGGTGTTGACGCAGCAGGGGTCCGTGCCCCACGGCGACGGTGTTGATCTCCGGTAAGGCATCCATGCGCTTCAGCGCTTGCAACACGCTGCGGGCATTGGGACCCATCAGGCAGTCGTAATAGAAACGGAAGTCCGGTGCGATGGCCCCGGGATCCGAGTCAAACAATTCTTCTGAGCAGTAATGCAGCCCGAAGGCATCGCAGGTGTAGAGAATGCCGCTGCCGTGATCGAAGGAGAAGATCGTGTCGGGCCAGTGCAGGTTGGGAGCACTCAGGAATTCGAAGCGATGCTGCACGCCGCTGTCTGGACTGGTGCCCAGATCCAGTTCATCGCCGGTTTTCACCGCACGCGATTTGAAGGGGCGATGCACCTGGTCTTGGAGGAACTGGATCGCCACCTTCGAACCCACGATCTCGATGTCGGGATTGAGATCGATCAGATCGCCGATCAGCCCTGAGTGATCCGGTTCGGTGTGACTCACGATCGAATGGTCGATCGCCTTCGGATCGATCTGCTCCTTCAGAAGTGGCACCCAGGTGTCGCGGAACTTGGCGTGGCTGGTGTCGATCAGGGCGGTGCGTTCGCCCCGGACCAGGAATGCGTTGTAAGTGGTGCCGTTGCGTAAGCCGAATTCAATGTCGAAACGGCTGCGTTCCCAGTCCAGGGATCGGATCGTGGTGCTGTCTGCAGCGATCGGCTCGCACTGCAGTGAGAGACGGGGGGTCACAGCAGTGGAATTCGTGCTGTTCAGGCTTGCCGTGACCATGACCGAATCGCGCGTTGTGACCAACTTTACGAAGATCTTCAGGCCATCGGACCCGGGCTGAGGGTTCCAGCCAGGCGGGGTAGCCAGTCGACCAGCCCCGGCACCGCGATGATCAGGGCCAGAACCGCAACCTGCAGTCCGACAAACGGCAGGGCGCCTCGATAGATATCGCGCGTGCGCACTTCATCGGGAGCCACGCCGCGTAGAAAGAACAGCGCAAAGCCGAAGGGCGGTGTGAGAAAGGAGGTCTGCAGGTTGGCACCGATGATCACGCCGAACCACACCAGAGCTTCGGGCCCCAGCAGCTGACGAGCTGCGGGTAAAAGCAGTGGTACTGCGATGAATGCGATTTCGAAGAAATCGATGAAGAAGCCCAGCAGGAAGATGATCAGCATGCTGAACACCAGGAAACCCACTCGTCCTCCAGGCAGGTTGAGCAGCAGATCGGAAATCAACTGATCGCCGCCGACACCGCGGAACACGAGGCTGAAGGCGGTGGATCCCATCAGGATGGCCATCACCATGGCGGTGGTGCGCATGGTGCCCTCGCAGACATTCGACAGTTGTTGACGACTGAAACCACCATTGAGGCCTGCCAGCACCATGGCTCCGACGGCTCCGATCACGCCCGCTTCGGTCGGTGTGGCAATGCCGAAGAAAATGCTCCCGAGCACAGCCACGATCAGAGTGATCGGCGGCAACACCGACTGCACCAACTGCAGAGGATGACTGGGGCCGGTGAGCTCGGGCTTGAGTTCGGGGGCCAGTTCCGGCTTGAGCGCACTGATCACCAGCACGTAGATGGCGAACACCGTCGACATCAGCAGGCCTGGAACCAGCGCCCCGATGAAGAGATCACCGACTGAAATGCCGAGCTGATCGCCCAGCACCACCAGAACAATGCTCGGGGGGATGATCTGCCCGAGCGTGCCTGACGCCACAATCACCCCTGTGGCGAGGCTTTTGTCGTATCCCGCTCTCAGCATGGCCGGCAAGGAGATCAGGCCCATGGTGGTCACGGTCGCTGCCACCACACCCGTTGTGGCAGCCAGGAGCGAACCCACAAGAACGACGGCCAATGCCAGGCCGCCACGCAGGCGTCCCAGCAGCCGGCCCATGGTTTCCAGCAGCCGTTCGGCGATGCCGGAGCTCTCCAGCATCGAACCCATGAACACAAAAGCGGGGATGGCCAACAGGGTGAAGTTGGCCATGATCCCCAGGATGCGTTGAGGCAGCGCCGTGACGAACTGCGGTTCGATTTCTCCGCTGAGCATGCCCAGCAGAGCAAAGATCACGCCAATCCCACCAAGACAGAAGGCGACGGGAAATCCGCTCAGTAGCGCCACGATCAGCGCCAAAAACATCCCGGGAGCCAGCACCGCCGAGGGGTCAAAGCTGATCACCCAGCCGAGGGCTTCAATTTCGATCACAGCGCAGTGCCTCCCTCCTGGTTCTGCTCCTCGGCAGCTTGAGTTGCTTCGGGGTTGCCGAGGGCCAGCCGCAGCCGCAGTGCTTCCGCGATCCCTTGCAGCCCTAACAACAGAAAGCCAATTGGAATCAGCGATTTCACCCAGGTGCGTGGCAGCCCGCCTGGATCCGGCGACATCTCGGCAATGCTCCAGGAGCGCAGCGCTGGTGCAATGGAGATCGCCATGACTCCGAAGGCGAAGGGCAGCAACAGCAGCAGGATGTTGTTGAGCTCCTGTCGGTTGCGGCGGCGTGGTGACCAGCGGCTCTGCAGCACATCCACACGCACGTGGCCCTTTTTCTGCAAAGTCCAGCCGAGGCCGAGAAGAAAGGTCAGATCGAAGAGATACCACTGGGCCTCAATCAGTCCGTTGGAGCTGAGATTGATCCCGATGGCAGAGCCCAAATAGCGGCCAACAACATTCCAGATGCCGATGGCCAGCATCAGCAGCACGGACCAGCGCGCCAGCCAGGCGGCCGCGGCGTTGAGGCGATCGAACAGGCGCACCACACCGGAGAGAGGTTCGCTCATCCTTCACCTCCCTGGGCGCTGGTGTTGAACTTCACCAGCGGCAGCTCGTTGATGCGATTCCAGTTCAGCGTTTCTTTCTGGAACAAACGCCAGCGTTCCAGTAGGTCTCGGAAGTCGGCATCATCAGCCGCCAGATCTGCAAACAACACGCTGGTGGCCTCCTTGGCCGCTTCCAGGATGTCGTTGCTGTAGGCCTCAAGTTTGATTCCCTGTCGTCGCAGTCTCAGCAGCGCCTCGCTGTTGCGTTGCTCGTATTTGCTGAGCATGCCCAGATTCGCCTGATAGCAGGCTGTGCTGAACATGGCCTGATACTCCTCCGGCAGTTTGTCCCAGGCACTGCGGTTGACCAGCGCAGTGAGGCTCGGCCCGGGTTCCCACCAGCCTGGGTAGTAATAGTGCTTCGCAGCTTTCGCCAAGCCGAGCTTCTCATCGTCATAGGGGCCGGTGAACTCCGCAGCGTCGATCGCTCCCCGTTCCAGTGCCAGATAGATCTCGCCACCTGGCAAGACCTGAACATTCACTCCCAGGCTGGCCATCACCTTGCCTCCCAGTCCTGGGATGCGCATCTTCAGACCCTTCAGGGACGCCAGATTGTCGACAGGTCGCTTGAACCAGCCGCCCAGTTGACCGCCGGTATTTCCGGCAGGGAAGCTCTTGGCGCCGAAATCGGCGAACAAGGCATCCATCGCTTCATTGCCGCCTCCCTGATAAAGCCAGGCATTCTGTTGCTGCGCCGTAAGCCCGAATGGCACGGCAGTGCCGAAGGCGAATGCTGGATTTTTGCCCACGTAGTAGTAGCTGGCCGTATGGCCGCATTCCACCGAGCCGGCCTGAACGGCATCCAGCACTTCAAGTCCGGGAACGATTTCACCGGCGGCAAACGGTTCGATCGTGAACCCTCCGCCACTCATCGCCTTCACCTGTTCGCAGATGGTTTCGGCACCTCCGTAAATGGTGTCGAGTGAGACCGGCCAGCTGGTCGCCATCCGCCAGCGCACCTGGGGAAGGCCACTGCTGCGAGCTGTTTCAGCCCGACGAATCGTGCAGGCGCTCAGTGCTCCGGCTCCGGCTGCAGCGGCGAGCGCTTGCCCACTGGTCCGGAGCAGCTGCCGACGTTGCATCACGTGCTCCTGGTTGGGTCGCCTGGGAGACGACGCTGTCTGGGCAAGATTATCGATCGGCCCCGATTTGACCCTGGTTTCGCAATCAAAAAAAGCCCCCTGCTTGGCAGAGGGCTGAACCGTTCTCTCTTGGTTGAGGCTCAAAGCGCTGTCATCAGCTGTCCACCTTCACCGACACGGTGGTGCGGTTATCGGTTTTGGGCGCCTCAATCGTGAGGATGCCGTCGCGGTAGCTGGCCCGAAGAGCATCGCGGTCGAGGGAATGGGCGAAGCGAAAGCTGCGGCTCCAGTTGCCGTAGCGAAACTCGCTGAGCAAGGTGTTGTTGGTCGGTGCCTCGGCCTCTTCGGCTGCATTGGTCTGAGGGTTCAAACGCTCAGCGCTGACGCTGAGACTGCGGTCGCTGGCTTTGACGTCGATGCTGTCGTGAGCCACGCCGGGGAGTTCCAGGCGAATGGAGTAGTGATCTTCGCTTTCCTGAATTTCAGCGGCTGGTACACGTTCAACCTGTGAAAGCTGCTGGTCGAGACGCTCGAACAGATCAAACGGTGACTGACGAAGAGTGATCATGGGTAACTCCTGAAGAGTGATGTTGATGGGGTGTTGACATCACCCACAACGCCAATATGTGCGGGCTGATTGATTCTGAGCAGGGGGACAACCGCCCGATTCTGTTCGGTCTAGACCACCGGATTCGGTTGTCACGACAGCTCTTTCGCGACAACCGAACATCGCCGCATCTCATTCAAAGCCAGTGCCAACTTGAAAATGCTGCCGCTTGCCCGCAGTGGCAGCCGTTGTCGTCCCAGAGGGTCCAGATTCTTGCGTTGTTGATCATGAATCGTTGACCGGTTCGTGACACCCGCACGCCGCTGTAGCCCTCGACAGCGTCCTGGTTCTGTGCGCGTTGCAGGGCGGAAGCGCGTTGCTCATGCGCTGTTGTCTCAGCCGTGTAGCGGGAGGGCATGCCGATCATCTCCTGCCAAGACCGTTCCCACAGACGCAGAGCGGTGGCATTGGCATAAATCAGGCGGGGATCTTGGCTGTTGTCGTGGGCGAGAACGGCCATCTCGCAGCTAAACAACTCCCTGGCCGGGTCTCCACCGTTCAGCAGTGGTCGCTTGAAGGCCCGTTGGTGAGACAGCATCAGCCTGGAGATCAGGCACTGCGACTCCGGCGTCTGCCAGGGCGCTGAGTCAGCCACCGGCCGCCATGGCTTCCAGCATGGCTCTCTGTGCCAGGGCCTGACCCTGATCACGCAGATGCTGCAGGAAGCGAGGTCTTGATTCGGGGAAGCGTGGCTCCTCAGCCAGGGGAAGATCGCCGGCCGCATCAAGGCCTGTATCTCCTTCCATCGCGGGGGTGATCACCACCAGATCACCGTCGAGGTTGGCCTCATAACGCCACCAGAGCGTTGGATCCAGCACCGCTGGATGTGGAGGTGTGATGGTGTCGTCCGGGTTGGACTCGGCGCCATCGGTGGAGGGCAATGATTTGCTGTCAGCCTTGGCTTGATCGGCCCTGGCCTGCAGGGCCTTGAGCCGGTGTTCTGCCAGATTTTCCAGCAGCTTCGTGCGCGTGCGCCCCCTCAGCTGAAACAGCACGAATGGGTCTTCACTGAAGCGTTCTCCCATCAGGAAGTACACCGCACTGATGTGCTTGCAGGGATTGGCCTTATCCGGACAGCTGCATTCACTGCGCACCTCCTGCAGCTTGAAGGGGAAGAGCCGGCGGCCACTGGCCGCAAAGGCCCGTTCGATGTCCGCCGGCATGATTCCGGCCAGAAGCTGTGCCGACCAGCGGGCCTTTTGCGTCAGGGCTTCCAGCACGAAGCCCCAGTCCTCATCGCTCAGCACATCCAGCCAGAGCTTCACTTTGTAGGGGTCTTCATCGGTTCCCTGAACACGGGCATGCACCCGGCGCCCTTCGAAGCGAATCGATGTCACATGTCCTTCTCGGGCGTAGGTCCAGGCCCGTTCAAGGCGTTTTTTGAAGCGGTAGGAGTTGATGAGCTCCATCCACTGTTCAACCCACCAGGGTTGCTGCCCGAGCCCCTCGTCACTCAGTGAAGTGTTGATGCCGCTGCTGTTGGGGGTGATGGTCATCGCGTCAGGACGGATTGTCTTCAAGGCTCACCAGCTCCTTGAGCTGGCCCATTTCGAGTCCTCCGAGCCATTCCTCGCCGGAGCCCACGATGTCTTCCGCCAGTCTGGACTTCTCGCGGATCATCCGGTCAATCTTTTCTTCCACCGAGCCGCTGGTGATGAACTTGTGCACCATCACGCGGTTGGTCTGTCCGATGCGATAAGCCCTGTCTGTGGCTTGATTCTCCACGGCTGGGTTCCACCATCGATCGATGTGGAACACATGGCTGGCACGGGTGAGATTGAGGCCCACGCCACCGGCCTTCAGTGAGAGCAGGAACAGTTGTGGTCCGCGGGGATCTTCCTGAAAACGATCGACCATGGCCTGCCGCTCCGTTTTGCTGGTGCTGCCGCTGAGGAAGGGCACCTCGCTGCGCCAGCGGCGTTGCAGATACTCCCTCAGAAGCGTTCCCCATTCCGCGAACTGGGTGAAGAGCAGAGCGCGGTCGCCGGCTTCGACCACTTCCTCGAGGATCTCTTCGAGCCGTTGCAGCTTCGCGGAACGTTGCAGGAAATCCTCGCTTGCGTCCTTCTCCTTCAGCGCAAGGGCGGGATGGTTGCAGATCTGTTTGAGGCGGGTCAGCAGTCCCAGCACCTGTCCGTGGCGTTTGCCCCTCGGAGCACGGGCAATGGCGTCGAGGGTGTCCTCGACGGTCCTGGCATACAGCGATTTCTGTTCCTTGCTCAGCCCGACCCATTCGCTCAGCTCCACCTTCTCCGGCAGATCAGAGATGATCGCCTTGTCGGTCTTCAAGCGCCTGAGGATGAAGGGTCCCACCCGCGACTTGAGGTCACGCAGTGACGACATGTCGCCGTAGCGCTCGATCGGCATGCGATAGCGCTGGCGGAAGAATTCCTCTTCACCCAGAACCCTGGGGTTGAGGAAATCCATCAGCGCCCACAACTCACTCACCCTGTTCTCCACCGGCGTTCCGGTGAGGGCGATGCGAAAGCGGGTGCCCTTGCGGGTGCGTGCCAGATCGCGTGTGGCCTGGCTCTGTTTGGCCGAGGGGTTCTTGATGGCCTGGGCCTCATCGATCACTGTTCCCTGCCAGTCGAAGCTCTCCAGCAGCTCGATGTCCCGCTGCACCAGTCCGTAACTGGTGAGAACGAGGTCGACATCCTTGAGAGCCTTTTTGAGAGCAGCCAGAGTTGTGGGCCGTTTGGGTCCGTAGTGCTCATGCACGTTGAGCTCTGGCGTGAAGGCTGCGGCCTCCCGTTTCCAGTTGGTCAGCACCGATGTGGGGGCCACCAGCAGGACGGGCTTCTTCAGCTCCTGTTCCACCTTGAGGTGTTGCAGGAAAGCCAGCAGCTGGATCGTTTTGCCCAGGCCCATGTCATCGGCCAGGCAGGCACCCTGATCGAAACGGTGCAGGAAGGCGAGCCAGCCCAGCCCACGCTCCTGATACGGCCGCAACTGTCCACAGAACCCTTCAGGAGCGGGCAGCGGATCCGGTGATTTCTGCTGGTGGTACTGCTCAAGCACCCCCTGAAGCCTGGGGCCGGCATCGAAGGCATGCACGGGAAGGCGCATCAGCGTGTCGCCCTCGGTGGCGGTCAGTCGCAGGGCATCGTCCAGGCTGAGCTCGGGATTGGCGCCACAGAAGCGTTCAGCGTTCTTGAGGTCATTGGGTCGCAGTTCGATCCAGGCTCCCTTGTGACGCACCAGCGGGCTGCGTTTGCCACTCAGGCGTTCCAGTTCGCGCAGGGTGAGCGTGACGCCTCCGATCATCAGCTCCCAGCTCCAGTCGAGGCTCTCGCCCAAAGTGAAGCCGCGGGAACGCTCGGGCAGTTCCGCTTTGATCGCCAGTCCCAGTCGGCTGGCCAGCCCGCCGGAAAGGCTCGGCGGCAGATCGACGCCCACACCCACATCGCGAAGTTGGCGTGCGGCCGTGCGCACCAGCACGAAGGCTTCGGCAGGGGTGAGCTGCATCGCTTCCGGTGTGGCGCTTTCGAGGCCCCGCTCAATCGGAGCGAACACCGTCAAGGCTCGACCCATGCCTTCCAGCAGCACTTCGCTGGGATGCTCCACGGGAATCTCTCCCAGCTGCAGACCCTTGGGGCCTGCAGCCCATGCGGCACTAGCCGGCAGCTTCAGTGTGGGGTCCGACTCCGCCTGCAGGAAGAAGCGCAGGGGCCAGAGATCCTCACCCTCAGACGGTGTGGCCAGTTCGAGGCAGGCCCGTGCTGCAGCAACATTGCCGGCCACGCCCTCTCGCCAGTGGTGGCTGGCGGTGGCTAACCGCTCGGCATCCTCATCATTGAGGTTGATCACGCCGGTCTCAGAGCTGAGAGCCTCTTCCCAGGCGCAGAGCAGTGGGTCCAGGCCTTCCTGATCAGGGCTGAAGCCTTTGCGCAGCTGCGCATCCAGAAGGTCTTCCAGCAGGGTGGCCACGCGCAGCCGGCCGCTGCGGGGTCGACAACAGGCCACGGGATTGGCGGCTCGCATCGCCTCCGGACGCAGCCGGGTCATGCGGTTGCTGCGTCGTCCGGTCGGTTCGCGCCAGGGCAGGGCACAGGTGGCAACCAGGGGGAGTCCCGCCGCCAGATCCTCCAGCCGGCGCCGGTCTTCCTCCCGATTCAGCAGTGGCACCCAGCGGGCTCGGTGGGGGTAGCCCTCGCCTCTGCTCAGCTCCACCTGGGGCAGCCAGCGGCCTCGTGCCACCAGGCTCAGGGCCCAGCGCTGCATGTGGCTCCACCAGCGCAGTTCATCGGCCAGATCCGGATGACGACCTGAAAGCGGCAGCTTGGCCAGCCACTCGGTGGCAGCCATCGGTTCGATGGCCAGGCCCTGCACCTGCCAGGGCCACCATTCGGTGGTCTTCGGAATCGGTTCACCGGCCTGCAGCGGCAGACCGCACCACGGGGGGTCGTCCTCGGAGGGTGTTTCTGCGGCTGCCGAGCGCCTGCGTTTCGGCTTGACGCTGCGACTGGGCAGAGTCAGGCAGGCCGTTGCGTCAATGATTCCGTCTGGGAGCAGGTCACGATCCGTGAGCAAGGCCCGAAGCTCCTCAGTGCTGAGGGTGAAGGGATGAATGGCGGGCGTGGCGCCCGGTCCCATCGGCTCGGCCACACGCCAGGTGTCAGCCCACACGAGCAGAGCAGCTCGACCGGAGCTGCTGGGAGTACGAATGGCCGGAAGCCAGGTGGCGTGCAGCAGGCTCATGGCCGCGACGCAGACAACATGCGTTGGGTTCCGTGTAGCAGGAGCGAACTGCCGATCAGCGGCAGCCACCCCATAACGAGATCCTTCACCAATGATGCCAGGGAATCAGCATCTGCCCAAGGGGAGGGCAGGCACATTCCCAAACTGCGGATCCCGCAGACGGCTCCGACGAGCCCAGCCTGCAGGTGAGAGTCCTCCGGGTCCACACGGACAAGATGGAAGGCCAGCAGTCCGTAGAACAGTCCGCAACCGGTGGATCTCACCACCTGATCAACACCGAAGGGCAGGCTGAGTAGCCCTGCCGCCAGTCCTGCGATCAGGGCCCAGCCTAGGGAGCGCAGTCTTAACGCTGCGCGACTCTGCTCGTCGATGCTATCGGCCAAAGTCGGTGGCAGCTCAAAGGCGATCATGGCTGGAGGACCTGCTGTTCAAGCCCGAACCCGCCATGGCTGTTGCACGATCGTCGCGAAACGAGGCAGCTGGTCCCCGCACCGGTGCAGAGATCCGGGAAGCGTTCCTCGCTTTTTATGAGCAGCGTGGTCACAGGCGCATGCCCAGTGCCTCACTTGTGCCAGAGGACCCCACGGTTCTGCTCACGATCGCGGGAATGTTGCCGTTCAAGCCGATCTTTCTCGGTCAACAGGAACGGCCTGCCCCCTGTGCGACCAGCAGCCAGAAGTGCATTCGCACCAACGACATCGAGAACGTGGGTCGCACTGCCCGGCACCACACCTTCTTCGAGATGCTGGGCAACTTCTCTTTTGGGGATTATTTCAAGCAGCAGGCCATTGAATGGGCCTGGGAGCTGAGCACGGTCATCTACGGCTTGGATCCCAAAAATTTGGTGGTGAGCGTCTTCCGGGAAGACGATGAAGCTGAGCAGATCTGGCGTGATGTTGTCGGCGTCAATCCCAAGCGCATCATCCGGATGGATGAAGCCGACAACTTTTGGGCCTCAGGCCCAACAGGACCCTGTGGCCCTTGCTCGGAGATTTATTACGACTTCAAGCCGGAACTTGGTGATGAAGGAATCGATCTTGAAGACGACGATCGTTTCATCGAGTTCTACAACCTGGTCTTCATGCAGTCGAATCGCGATGCGGAGGGCACGCTCACACCGCTGGCGAATCGCAACATCGACACGGGCATGGGTCTGGAGCGCATGGCTCAGATCCTGCAGAAGGTTCCCAATAACTACGAAACCGATCTGATTTTTCCGTTGATTGAAGCAGCGGCTGATCTGGCTGGTGTCGACTACCCCCAGCTCGACGACAAGGGCAAAACCTCGCTCAAGGTGATCGGCGACCACAGTCGCGCCGTGACGCAGCTCATCAGCGATGGCGTCACGGCCAGCAATCTGGGCCGCGGCTACATCCTGCGTCGGCTGCTGCGTCGGGTGGTGCGGCATGGACGTCTCCTGGGTATCGACAAGCCGTTTCTCAAGACCATGGGTGAAGCGGCCATTGCGCTGATGCAGGCGGTGCATCCTCAGTTGTTGGAGCGCAAGAAGGTGATCCTGGCGGAGCTGCAACGCGAGGAAGCCCGATTCCTGGAGACCCTGGAACGGGGAGAGAAACTGTTGGCGGATGTGCTTGCGGCCAAGCCGAAGCAGATCAGCGGTGCTCAGGCTTTTGAGCTGTATGACACCTATGGATTTCCGCTCGAGCTCACGCAGGAAATTGCTGAGGAGCATGGTCTGGCCGTTGATCTGGCTGGATTTGAACTGGCGATGGAGCAACAGCGTCAGCGCGCCAAAGCCGCTGCCGTGAGCATTGACCTCACGCTTCAGGACGCCATTGATCAGGTGGCCTCGGGGATTGATGGAACCGATTTCCGTGGTTACGAGCAGCTCGAGCAGAGCAGCAGTGTGCAGGCTCTTGTGGTGAATGGTGACCCTGCTCAACAAGCCGTTGCCGGTGATGCGGTGCAGGTGGTGCTAGACACCACTCCCTTCTATGGCGAAGGGGGCGGCCAGGTGGGCGATCGCGGCACCCTCGCGGGTGAAGGCCATGACGGCGATGGCCTGATTGTCAGCGTGGAATCAGTGAGCCGGAACCGCAGTGTGTTCGTGCACAGCGGTCGGGTTGAGCGCGGAACACTGGTGGTGGGTGATGTGGTGCAGGGTCGTGTTGACCGGAGTTGCCGTCGCCGTGCCCAGGCGAATCACACCGCGACGCATCTGTTGCAATCGGCCCTGAAGCAGTTGGTGGATCCAGGCATTGGTCAGGCCGGATCGCTGGTGAACTTCGATCGTTTGCGTTTCGACTTCCATTGTCCGCGGGCTGTGAGCTCCGAGGAGCTGGAGCGTATTGAGGTTCTGATCAACAGCTGGATCGCCGACGCCCATGAGCTCCAGGTGCAGGAGATGGCGATCGACAAGGCCAAGGCCGCTGGCGCTGTGGCCATGTTTGGTGAGAAATACGCCGATGTGGTGCGCGTTGTCGACGTGCCTGGTGTGTCGATGGAACTCTGCGGAGGCACCCATGTGGCCAACACCGCTGAGATCGGTCTGTTCAAGATTGTCAGTGAAAGTGGAGTGGCAGCCGGAATCCGTCGCATCGAAGCTGTGGCAGGCCCTGCTGTGCTCGCCTACCTCAATGAACGTGATGCTGTGGTGAGGCAGCTGGGAGAGCGCTTCAAAGCTCAGCCCGGCGAGATCGTTGAGAGGGTGAGCGCTCTTCAGGACGAGCTGAAGACGACGAGCAAGGCGCTGCAGGCTGTGCAGGCGGAGTTGGCGGTTGCTAAATCAGCAGCCCTGGCTTCCAAGGCGGTTGTTGTTGGTGACTTTCAGCTGCTGGTTGAGCGTCTTGATGGTGTCGATGGCAGCGGGCTGCAGGGTGCTGCTCAGAACCTGAGCGATCAACTGGGTGCGAATGCAGCAGTGGTGATCGGTGGCCTGCCGGACCCTGCCGATCAGGGCAAGGTGATTCTCGTGGCTGCCTTTGGCAAAGCTGTGATCGCCAACGGCCAGCAAGCGGGCAAGTTCATTGGCGGGATCGCCAAACGCTGTGGTGGCGGTGGTGGTGGCCGCCCGAATCTGGCTCAGGCCGGAGGTCGGGATGGAGCAGCTCTCGATGGAGCCTTGGATGCGGCAAGGCAGGAGCTGGGTGACGCGCTGAGTTGAGCCGTTCAGCTTCGGCGCTGCTGCTGCAGCTCCAGCAGCTGTCTGCTGGCTTTGGCAATGCAGAAGTGGACTCCCCCCAGCTCTGTTGTGATCTGTTCGATCCTGTCCTGGGACTCGTCATGCACGGCTTCGATTCCGCTCAGCAGCATGGCGATGACCTGATTGCCGCGGCGGCACCGCTCACTCACCAGTGACAGCATCTCCACGACGAGATCAGTGTCAAACAACATGGCCTGGAGCAGTGCCTGGCCTGGAATGGCCAGAAGTTCTGCGGGTCCCCCCACAACACGGAAATCGGCGTAGTGCTTGCCATTGGCGAAGAATCCAACTTCGCCAAGTAATTCCACGGCTTCGACTTCGGCCAACGTATGGGTTTGATCGTCGTGGTGGACATCAACCGCGATGCGACCCTGAGTCAGCAACATCAAAGTCTCCACCGAGTCGCCCTGACGAAACAGAATGTCTCCTTCGCTAGCGGCAACCTGCTCAGGATTGAGCTCCTGCTGGTGTGTGACCAGCAGGAGTTTGAGTCGTTCTCGGAAGGCCTGCAGCTGAGGTTCATCTCCCCACACGGCTTCTCGGCGGCTCTTTCCGTGATACCTCCATTCGTGCGATAACGCCCGCGCCTATGGAAGGATCAGCCAGGGATTGCTTCGGGCAGTCTGAGCTCACTACGCCACGCACTGAGGGGGCGATCCCAGCCCTCTTCCAGTTTGCGTGCGATCACAAGCTCAGCATCCAGTCCCATCTGGAAGCCCTTTGCCAGTGCGCGCAGCATCGGAGCCAGAGGTTCATCATTCTGCAGTGCCGTGAGCATGCCACCGAAGATCAGCATCACCGCCAGTGGAGATCGGTTCTGGGCAAGGTTGAACCCCTGCAGGCCCAGCTCACTGACGCCATCGATTCCAAACCCGGTCAGTACGTGGGTGATGTCGTGGGTCTCTTTGAGGCGATGTGTGATGTAGTCACGCTCATCGTTGATGGGTGAAGCGTCGATCAGTGTGTCAGGAGTAATTCCCTGGCTGATCAGTTGATCGGCGTAGCAGCGTCCGAGCGTTCCCGCAGGAAGTGTCTGGAGTGCCGTCAAGTCAATCGGCTGCGGACGCCAACCGTCGCTCACCAGTTGAGCGAAGTCGGGATTATCCAGCAGATGGCGGGTCATCTGTTCGGCGAGTGGGCTGTTCTTCACGCTGGCGCCCACGGCGAGGACACTGTCGAGAGAGCCGGGGTTTTTCAGAAAGGCCGCCAGGCTGGCTAGCAACTTCAGGCTCTGTAATCGTTCTCCGAGTTTGATTTGCATGGATGCTGAGCAGATAGCCCATTTTGGGTTGTTTCCGATGCTCAGTCATGGTCTGAAGATTGGGTGGATATCCACCATCCGCATGAAGCCTGAGCTTTGACGTGCTATGGATTCAGAGTCTTTTTCATGGCGATGACGTCGCTTTGGAGAGACTCAAATTCAATTTCTCTGCGCTGCCGATGATCAGTCGCGACGATCTGCGGGTTATTGCTCTTTTCGAGAGTCTTGATGATGAATTGCTCGACAAGATCCTTGATCGGCAGCGTGAACTAGTTCATGAAGCCGATCAGGTGATTGTCATGGAGCAGGACTGGGGTGAGTCTCTGTTTTTGCTTTGTGATGGGTTGGCCAAAGTGCGCACGTACACAACTGATGGTGATGAGGTCGTGATGTCCCTGTTGGGCACTGGCGATGTCTTTGGCGAGATGGCGGTGTTCGATGGAGACTCGCGATCGGCTGATGTGGTCGCTCTGACCAGTCTGCGTTTGGTGAAACTGCGGATTCCACCCTTTGCTGCACTGCTCAGTCAGCAAGCCGATTTTGCGCTTGCCCTCGCCAAGCTGGAGGCGAACCGCTTGCGAGACCTCAACCGTCGTTTTGCACTACAGACTGCGGATGCCACGACGAGGTTGCTGGGTGCTCTCGCCTATCTGGCTCGCAAGAGCTCGATTGACGACGATCTTCAGGCTCAGATCCCGCCTCTCGCGCAGCAGGAAATTGCCTTGATTGCGGGCCTTGCAAGGGAAACCGCATCGCGCACCCTGAGCAAATTGCGTCAACGCGGCACGGTGATTGAGCAGGATGGGCGTCTGTCTCTGGCTGATCTCAAGCCGTTGGAGAAGCGCGGCTTGATTGATTAAAAGGATTGTCGTATCGCTAGAACCGATATCGCAATTTTCCATAGGCTCCACTACCGAGCAACCAGTCGTTCCAGACACCGATGTTGTCGCCGTCGTTGAACTGTTCTGTCCAGCCCAGTTCGAGTGACCAATGGCGTCCATGCAACCAGCGCAGCAGGATCCCCCCCGAGCCAATCGTGTCGCTGAAGCTCACTGTGTCGCGTGTGGTCTGAATTCCGCCGATGCCGAAGAAGGGCACGAGTTGGAAAGTGTTGTTGCGTTGTTGCCAGAAAGACCAGTTCAATTCAGCGCTGCTCAGCCAGCCGGTGTCTCCGCTGATCAATGTTCCTGGAAGCCCTTTGAGCCCCACATCGCTTCCCAGCGAAAAGCCCATGTCATTGGTGAGCTCGTTGAAGGCCACCTGACCTGCTGCCCGCCAATTGAGTTGCAGGTTGGACGCCATCCGCCAGCCGAGGGTGGTGATGCCACCCAGCGCTCGGGATTGATCGGGATGGATGCCATAGAAGGCAAGATCCTTCAGTTGTTTTTCGCTGCTGAAGCCCGCGATTCCTTGAAGCCAGTACGCCTGACCTGTCCAGGCCAGGTTGTTGTTCATGCCCGCATGGCCGAGGCTGATTCGCAGATATCCGGTGCTCAGGTCGCCGTCCGGACCTCCGATGATCAGACCAATTGAGCGACCATCCAGGTAGCTGTCGCTGCGGTTGGCGCTGAGGCCGGCCTGGGCGTACCAAAGCTGGTTATCCGAATCTTTGAGCGTCCATTGCAGCTGTGCCAGTCCTTGGTACTGACGAAAACTGAGGCCGTGGGCAGGTCCTTGGGCTTCAACCAGATTGCGGCGACTGGCACCAAAGGATCCAGTGATGTCCACCGATTCGCCTAAGGGCAGGGTGTAGCTGATCGAGCCGAGTGAGGCGCCCAGTTCCGGATCGCGGTCAGCGTTGAGTTCGCCGTAGATCTGAAGCAGGTCGTCATCGATCAGAACTTTCGGTTTTTGCAGCACAGTGACGGCTCGCCATTCACCGCTGCCTGCGTTGCCGTCGTTGCGAACACTGAGATCTCCCCTCCAGGGATGACTTGCAGCGGTCACCGTGAGAGTCAGAACGGCTTGCGTGGGGTCACTTCCAAGTTTCCCCAGGCTTCCTGAAACGCTACCGACGACAGATTGCTGTTTCAGTTGCTGCAGCTGTTGCTGAAGATCGGGCAGGTGCAGGACCTGACCAAGAAGGTTGGCGAGACGACGGCGCACCTTTTGCTCGAGACGCTGATCCTCGCTGTTGATGCGCAGCTCGACCAGACGGCCCATCACGACAGTGAGATGACCTGGCGCGGGTTCGTCGTCGATGAACACCCGTGAATTCACATAGCCGTCCTGCTGCAGTTTTCCGCTGAGGGCCTCGGCGCAGCGTTTCAGGTCGGACTGTGCACTGCCGTCTGCTTGGCAACGGCTCAGCAGTTGACGGAGTTCCGTCTGGCTGTATGGCGTTGTCCCTTTGATCTCAACTGAAGAAGAGACGCCGTCTCTTGAAGCTGGTTTGAGTGGCAGCTGGCCAGGCTCTTTCAAGCCATCACCGTTTGGCACAAGCTGTCGATCGTCGAGCTCTGGCTTGGTGCTGGAAGGATCTGGCTCAAGTTGCTGAACCGGTGCCTGTTCGGGCAGGCGAACTGGACCTGGTTGCAGGGGAGGGGACACCAGTTGCGCCAGCAGAAGCAGCATTGACCTGGCAACTGAGCATTGTCGCGAACTTTAAAGTTGAACAAACAAAATTGGCTTAACGTCGGTTTCAAGCAACAAATTCGTTGCACGGACTCCACGGAGGCAGCACGCAATGCGACGACTGGTGCTGTTTCCACTGGTTGCCCTTCTCGGTGTTTCGCCCGCGCAGGCTGATGTCGCCGGTCGCGCTGCGGATGGACTGGGAACTCTGGTCAATGGGTCGGCGAACGGTCGCTGCAGCAGTGGTCTTTGCCGGATCGATGGTGGAAGAGACAGCGGCACCAACCGCTTTCATCGACTCAGTGAATTCGACACCCGCGGTGCGATTCAAGGCGTCTCGATCAACAGCGATGGTGTTCGCAATCTGGTTCTGGGAGTCACATCTCCAGACGGCAGCTTCATCAACAAAAGCGTTTCACTGACATCTCCCTCGCATCTGTTCCTGCTTTCTCCAGGGGGGATTCAATTGATGCCTGGTGCCTCTTTTCAGCAGATCCCTCAGCTGACGCTGAGCACAGCGGCACAACTGCGCTTTGCCGGTGGTGTGTTCGATGTGTTTCACACTCCGCAGCATGCAATTCCAGCTTTGGCTGGTGACCCATTGCCCGGTGCGCTGGGCTTGCTGTCTGGGGAATTGGCCGGGAAACGACCATGGATCCGCATGGAGGGAATCTCCATCGATGTCGACGAGGCTCTGCTCGTGGATGCTCCTGGCGGCCGTATTGATGTGGATCAGAGCCGGCTTTCGCTTGGCAATCCAGCAGGCGATGGGGGCAATCTCACGCTTGCCGCAGATTTGATCCGTATTGGGGATGGTGCGGAATTGCTGGCGACTGGCTCCGGAGACGGGGGCTTGGTTCAGGTCGGCGGCAGCTGGCAGAACACCGATCCAGCGGTGCGCCAGGCAACCCAGACATGGATGCAGCGTGGCTCTCTTGTGGATGTGTCGTCGACGGGTAACGGCTCCGGCGGAACAGTTGTGGTTTGGAGTGATCTCAACCATCCCTCTGGAGGGACGGTTGCGGAGGGAGTTCTTCTCGCCCGCGGTGGGCCCGCTGGTGGAGATGGAGGGCGGATTGAAACATCAGGTTCCTATTTGCGTGCTCAACCTGAAGTCATTGATGTCTCAGCGATCAAGGGATCGGCAGGTGAATGGTTGCTTGATCCTTACAACATCACGATTGGGAATTCAGCTGGAACGATCAATGAACAAACCGATCCCTTAGGTGGGGGACGGTTGTTTGAATCCAGTGCGTCCGCTTCACGGGTGGATGTTGCTGACATCAAGACGGCACTTGGCAGCGCAACCGATGTGCGGATTCTCACTGGATCAACGGATCCTTCTGAGGGAGGCAACATCACCTGGGAATCAGATGCATCGATCGATTACTCCAACAGCTCAGGAAATCTCACTCTTGATGCCGCCGGATATATCCAGCTCAATTCCAACATCACAACCGGCACCGGAGGCCTCACTCTCAAGGCCGGTACTGGTTTTGTTGAGTCTGCCTCGAGTGTCACCATGGACCTTAAGGGGCCACTTGAGGTTTCCACCGGTGACACCACCATCGGTACCTCTGGTCACGCGTCTCCAGAGCTGGCCGCCACGCTCACAGGCAGTGGTGAACTGACCAAAACAGGGAACGGCCGACTGATTTTGTCGGGAGGCAGCAGCACCTGGTCAGGTAACAGTGATGTGCAGGGGGGGGCACTGAGGGTGATTGGTGCCAATGCATTGGGCATTTCCTCAGTGACGAAGGTTCAGTCTGGCGCCACCCTCGAGGTTGCCGGTGGGATCAGCCTTGCCGAGAACATTGAGCTCTGGGGGGGCACGCTGACGAATTGGTCGGGAGACAACACAATTACCACTCCCGTTTTGCTCAGATCCAGTTCCACAGTTGATTTAAACCAGGACAGCCTCACGCTTAACCCCAGTACTGGCAATGCTGTTGCCGTTGATGTCGCTTCTTCGGCTTACAACTCTGATCTCACAGTGGCTGGTGTGGGTGAACTGGTTGTGGAGGCCGAGCTGAACCTCAAGGATGGTCAGTCCACCGCCACCTACGGCGACCTTCTCCAGACAGGGGCAGGTGTTGCTCGCTTCAAGAATGCCGTGTTGGTCCAGAGAGGGGAGGCCACCGGCGGTGGCACGATCTGGATGGATCAGCCGGCGGGATCATCAGTGCTGACCCCTTCAGGGGGGTCACTCTTTCTGGATAACGGTTCGTCCTTGCGCCGTGACCGCTCAGAAACGGTGACCGGCACCAGCCTCGAGCTGGGTGCTGGCGGTGGTGAGCTCAGCGTTGGGTCTGGTTCCACGCTGGTTTGGGATTCCCCCATCACAGGCTCTGGTGCATTGACCAAGGCCGGAGCTGGAACGCTCCGCTTTCCTGCTTCGGCGGCCATCAGCTACAGCGGAGCCACCGTTGTGAAGGACGGCTCCCTTGAGGTGCTTTCAACGTCGCCGACCACTGCCACATGCACTGGAACAGGTTCATCGAGTCTTTGCTCTGGTAGCGGCGGAGGCAGCGGTCGCAGCGGTGACGGCAGCGGTGGCAGCGGCGGTAAGAGTGGCGATGACGATGGTGGAAACAACGGGCTGGATCCTGTATCGGAGACCAAACCGGAATCAGTGGTGATCCAAGAGCAGCCTGAGTCCGAGGAGGACATCGTCTCGGTCGAGCTGCTTAACGCTGTGGAGGATGTTCCTGTTCTTCAACTGACGAATCAGACAACTGCTGTTGCCTCTGATCCAGAGACGTCCTCCGCCGGATCGGTGACTCTGCTCGCGGCGCAGCGGCAAAGTCCTGAAACCGGTCTTCAGGTTGATCTCGGCAGTGGCAGCGATGCATCGACGGATGCAACAGCAGTCACCACACAAACAACGGTGATGGCTGAGAGCACCCAGACCATGGCTCCCGAACAGGCCGTTGCACAGTTGCAAGAGTCTGACCAGGCCGCTGCAAGCCGCACGGCATCTTTGCTTGGCTTGGACCAAGCTCTTCAGAGTGCCCTCCCCTCCACACCCACTGTTGAGGATTTGCAGGGTGTGCTGGATCAGGTCGAGCGTCAAGGCCTCGGCATCAGTCCTGCGGTGCTTCAGGTGCGTTTCACGTCGTCTTCATCTGACAACGCTCAGGATGGTTTCCTCGACCTGACCCTGATCAGTTCGAAAGCTCCAGTCCAGGCTCGGCGTTTAACGGTGGACCGCGAGCGCTTTGCTGGCTTGCTCAAGGCCCTGTATCGCCAGCTGTCACGGCAGGAGCCGTTGGCGGTTGGCGACCCCACGTCGCCGACCCGTCAGCTGCACGCACTGCTGGTGGCACCGATCCAGGATGCGCTTCAGGGCCAGGGCATCCAGACGCTTCTGATTGCTGCTGATCAGGGCCTCCAGGCCGTGCCCTTCGCGGCGCTGAGCGATGGATCCAGCTTCTTCGGTCTGGATTATGCCTTCGGTCTTACGCCGTCTCTGGCTCTCACGCCCCTTGCACCGGCGCAATCATCACCCACAGGCCAGCTCGCCCTGGGCGCTTCCGAATTTGAAGGGTTGGCACCACTGCCGCTCGTGCCCCAGGAGCTGGAGCAACTCGATGTCTCAACCGGTGCCGACCGTTATCTCAATGAGGACTTTTCACCCCAGGCGCTGCTGACCGGGGCTTCTGACCAGCGCTATTCCCGCGTGCATGTGGCCACCCATGCCGACTTTCGACCTGGTGGGCCGGAGCAGTCGGTGCTGCACACCGGCACGGGGCCGATGTCGATGGCGCAATTTGCCGAACTGCGCCGCAAACGCAGCCAAAGTCCGCTGGATCTCGTGGTGCTCAGTGCCTGCCGCACACTTCTCGGCGATCAGGAGAGTGAACTCGGTTTTGCCGGGTTGGCATTGCAGGCCGGGGCCCGTAGTGCTGTGGGCACGCTCTGGTACGTCGATGACGTGGTGACTTCGGCATTCTTCGTGCAGTTTTATCGCTTGCTCGATCAGGGCCTGCCGAAGGCGGCCGCGCTGCAACGCACCCGGCAACTGTTTGGCTCAGGTCTGATTCGCCTTGAGGGTGATCAGGTGATCGGTCCAGATGAGCAGCCTCTGCTCAACGATCTCACGTCTGGTCAACGTCGCCGGATCTCCGCTGGGGTGCAGAACCCCTTTTTCTGGGCCGGCATTGAGCTGATCGGTTCACCCTGGTAATCACCGATTTCGAGGCATCACCGTGAGTGAGATCACAGCAATCTGTGACCGCGCTCACCCCCTCTGACAGTCGGCAGGCGTCAAGCTGGACCCGTCAGCACCTCCGTGCCGCTGCACGCCGTTCCATGGTCCGCTTTCCGTTCGTCACCGTCCTGATCTCGTCTCTGCTGAGTGCATTACTGGCGGGTGTGTTGTCCGCTCCAGCCCTGGAGGCCGCTCCACGCAATGTTTTCCCTGGTCGCAGGGTTGGCGGGGGCACAAGGGGTGAGTGTGCGGCACGACCGGTTGTGCATCTTGTGCCCGCTGCCAATGTGTTCAGTCCAGGCACAGCCAGACTGATTGCTGTGCTGGAAGGGCCGTCGCCGGACCCTCAGCCATTGGAGGTCACGCTGCGCTCTGCCTCGGTGAACGGAATCGTTGACCCTGATGCCGCACCGTTGATGCACAAGCAGCTTCCTGCGGCTGTGAATCGCCTGGTGCTGTTGAGCATTCCGGCTGCGACTGTGCCCATGCTCTGGGAGTCGTCCTATCAATGTGGTGGCAATGATGGTGGCGATGAATTCGGTTTCATCACAACGTCGGCACCACCGGCCCGCAGCCTCTTGTTACCCGATGGCAGTTCCGAGGCGCAGAATCGGTCTCAGCAGTCTGAGTTGGCTGCTCTTCAAGCTGCCTGTGGCAACACCACATCCCTGGCGCCTTTGAAGGCGAGGTTTCAATTCGATGATGTCGTCATCGATGACTCCTGGTCGGAGAGCGTCATGGTGCAGTGTTTCTGATTTCGATCACCTCCAGCGGTTCCAAGCGCCCCTTGATGTGGATTGTTCCCCATGACTCGCTGGTCGCACAGGCGGGGACTTTGTCGAGAAGGCACTGGGTTTCACCCGACAGCAAGATCCTCACCATGCCCTCATGGCGATCCTTCTTCAAGCCTTCCAGCCGAGAGGCGCAGTTCACGGTGTCGCCGATCACGGCGTATTCCAAACGCTTGCTGCTGCCTAGAGATCCAGTGAGTACAGGCCCGGAATGAATCCCAATCCGCATCCGCAACGGTGGCTGCCCTTCCCTTGCCAGAGCTTCATTCAGCGTTGAGATTTTGTTCTGAATTGTCAGGGCAGCTGCCACGGCCTGGCATGCATCCATGGCTGGAGTCTTGGAGACAGGAGCTCCGAAGACGGCCAGCATGCCGTCGCCGGTGAATTTGTTGACGATTCCACCGCGACTCGTGACCGCATCGACGCCGATGCTCATGCCACGGTTCAGCCATTGCATCAACTCCGAAGGGTTCAGCTGTTCGCTCACACTTGTGAAGCTGCAGGTGTCGCTGAACAGCACAGTCACCTGTTGTTCCCGACCCGTGAAACGTCCGTCTTTGATCAGATCTTCCCGTTGATCCCAGAGTTGCTGTGCAACAGCTGGAGAGCTGGTCTGACCCAGCAGGCGCCGCATCTCTTGCTGGTGACGTTGGCTTTGGATCCCACGCCTGAGGATGCCGCTGCCGCTGATCACCACCAGGCCAGAGAGAGGCATCGTCAGCCCGATCCAGATTCCGCCCAGCGTCAACCCGAACACTGTGCCAACGAGGAGAATGGCCGCTGCTGAGAGCAGCATCAGACTGCGGCGGATTCTTGCGGGGCGTTCAGCGATCAGGACGCCGAGCAGCATGATTGCCAGCAGCAGCAGTGAGCGTTGCCAACCATGGATGGTGACAATCTCGGGTATACGTCTCTGCAGCAGTCGCTGTAGTGCCTCCAGGCGCTGTGCATGCAGCTCCACCCCGGGAATTTCCAAAAACTGAGAACCTCTGACAAAGCGGCTCTGGGGAATTTCGAACAGATCACGCAGCGAGGGAGCCACGTTGCCGATCAGCACCACTCGACCGCTGATCATGTCCTGACCCACTTCGCCTTCGAGTAGTGCGGCCAAGTCAACAATGGGATAACGCCCTGGGGGATAGACCGGGAGCATGGCCTGATAACCGGCTGCATTGAGGTCCTGATAACCACCGGATTGCTTTTTCAGCCAGTACTGCTCGTTGAGCTGCTCGAGCTGTCTGCCCGGGTCTCTGGTCTGACTTGCTGTTTCCAGCAGGCGCAGCGGCAGTGATCGCACAGCGTCCGCCTGCCCACTCACGTGAACGAGATCACGCCTCACGACGCGGTCGGCATCCACTACCAGGTCATTGAAGGCTTGTTGCTGGGCAGGTGCTCCAGGGATCGCTGCGATCCCATTAAGTTCATTGCGAATCGAGATCAGGCGGGGATTGCGCTGAACCTCGTTTTGCAGGCAGGGTTTGGCCTGGTCGCGATACAGGTCAAGGCCGATGGCACCGGCGCCGAGGGTATCGAGCTGTTTCAGAGCTCGGCAGAGAAGGCTGTCGTCGAGGGGCCAGCCATAGCGCTTGATGTCGGCTTCGTTGATCCCGACCACCGTGATCGGCCAGTTCAGATCTCTGGCTTCGTCATCATTGCTTCGGTTGCGCAGGTTGATGGCCAGGTCGTAGACGAGCAGGTTGGCGGTTTCCACCAAGGGTGACTGCTGCAGGCCCACCAGCAGTCCTGTCGCTGCCGCATAGGGGATGGCCTGGCGAATCAGGCGCTGCCAGTTCATTGCTCCTGACTGGAGAGACTGAATAATCTCTGCATGCGAGCGATCAATGCGCGGCGCCGGGACTCAGCACGTTGCTGTTGGTTCGCTTTGAGTTGCTGTCGCCGTGCGGCCATGATCGAGCCCATGGTTTCGAGAATTTCAGGCTGTTCCTCGAGCAGTGGTAGCAAGTGTTTTCGCTCGATCTCGATCAAGACGCATTCGCTCTTGCAGATCACACTCGCTGAACGCACTTCACCGGTGCAGAGCGCCATTTCACCAAAGGCGTCACTGGTTTCAAGATCGGCGACGTGCCGACCTGGATGCCTTGAAGGGCTGTTGGCATTCAGCTGAAACACTTCCAGTGTTCCGCGGACCACAAGATAGAGGCTGTCACCACGTTCTCCCTGCCTGACGACCGACTCACCGGGTGCAAAGGTCTCGCAGCTTGCAAGATCGGCCAGCCTTTCAAGCTGATGCTCATTCAGGTGACCGAAGATTTCTGTTGAGGCCAGCAGCTTTTGCTTCTGCTCCATTGTGATCTCGCTGGATGGCAACCTGGCCGGGCTTGGCTGCGTACGAATGTCCCGAATGGGGTAGGGAATCGATTGATCAATGCGATGGAGTGCGTACCAGATCTGCTCAAGCACAGTGCTTCGCAGCTGGCGTAATTCCAGTGCAGTGGTCTGCCAGGTCAGCAGGCTGTAGGTGATGGAGCTGTCGGCGAAGGACGATACCCACACCTTGGGAGTGGGGTGACGCAGGACCTTGCGGTTGTGTTGAAGAGTGCGCTGCAGAAGTTGGATTGCCTGGCGTGGAGGCAGGCTGTAATCCAAGCCCAGATCGATGATCTGACCGACAGGTTCTTCAGGCTTGAAGCGGCGCAGGCCTTCCACGGCGATGCGGCTGTTGGGAACTACCGTGATTGACCCGTCCATTCCACGCACCCGGGTTGTCATTAAACGGAGTGATGTGACGACTCCTCGTGTGGTGCCCAGATCAATCCAGTCCCCTTCTTCAAAGGGTGAGTCGACTTGCAGCGAGATCCCCGCAAACAGATTTTTCAGGGTCTCCTGAGCGGCAAGACCGATCACCGCGGTGACCACGGCTGAGGTGGCTGCCAAGCCGACCAGGTTGACGCGGAAATCGCGGTGAATCACGATCATCACCACGGCTGTGATGATCGCCAGGGTGAGCAGGTCTCGCAGGATCTTGGCGGTGGGTTTCCACCAGCCCAGCTCTGCGGGAATCTGCAGGATGCCCCAGTTCAGGATGCGAATCAGGCTCAGAGCCCAGAGCAGCGTGATGGCTGCTGCCAGTGAGTTCTGCAAAACCGGCAGACCGCCGTAGCTGACGATTTCAGCCAGCTTGCTCAACAAAGGGATGCCGATCGCTGCAATCAAAGGCATTCGCAAAGGCGGCGGGCTGAGCTTCTGGTGTTTGCAAACCCGATGGACCGTCAGAAGTGCAACGATGACCAGAAGGCTCAGAGTCAGAGTCATGGCGCTCAGTTCTGCAGGTAGGTGCTCTGGCGCAGACTGATCTCAAGATGGTCCATGAGTCGTCGCGCTTCGGCGATCTTGAGCTGGTTCGTTCGGATCGAGCGCTCACTGGCGACACGCAAACGTTCCAGCAGAGATTCCGGGTTGTGTTCCATCGCCATCAGCACCTCGGCGTTGGTGTCGCCACGCACGACGTGATCCACCTGGTAGTCGCCTCCGGGTGCCAGACGAATGTGCACTGCGTCGGTGGTGCCGAACAAGTTGTGCAGGTTGCCCATCACTTCTTGATAGGCCCCTCCCAGAAACATCCCGATCAGATACGGCTCATCTGAACGCAGGGAATGCAGCTCCAGAAGTTGCTTGCTGCGTCCATCAGCAATGAAGCGGTTCAGGCGACCATCTGAATCGCAGGTCAGATCAGCGAAGTGGCCGAGCTCAGTCGGTTTCTCTGCTAGCCGGTGGATTGGCATCAGAGGGAAGAGCTGCTCAATGGCCCAGGTGTCGGGCGCAGAGCGGAAGATCGATAGGTTCGCGTAGTAGGTGAGTGCAAGAACAGCCGGTAAGGCTTGAAGTTCTTCGGGGAGTACGGCGTTCTCAGGGAGCCTTTCCACCAGAGCCCGTGCACAGGCCCAGGTGAGTTGTTCCGCCTGACTGCGTTCGGTGAGGCTCAGATAGCCAAGCCTGAATGCAGCTAATGCATCGTCCTTGAATTTGAGAGCATCGTTCCAGGCTTCCTGCAGTCGTGAGACATCCGCGCTTCCGTCATCAGGAAGCGTTTTGATTCCTTCCAGAGTGTCGTGCAGGTTGCGCACGATCAGCGATTCCGCTTCTGAGCGAGAGGGTGTGGTGTGCGGCAGTTCGCCGGTGCCGAGAACGTTGAACACCAGCACAGAGAAATGGCTGGCGATGGCCCGCCCGCTTTCGCTCACCAGAGTCGGAACGGTTACGTCGTGGGGTTCACAGCCTTCCTTGACCGTGGCGACCACATCGTTGGCGTAGTTCTGAAGCGAGTAGTTTGTCGAGGCGGCCGTGGCTGTGCGACTGCCGTCGTAATCAATGCCCAGTCCTCCTCCCACATCCAGATAACCCATCGGAGCTCCGAGTTTGTGAAGCTCCACATAGATGCGGGACGCCTCCTGCAGGGCGTCCTTCACCACACCGATGTCATTGATCTGGCTGCCGACATGGAAGTGGAGTAAGCGCAGCTCATCCAGAAGACCTGCCTCGCGTAGGGCTTCGACCGTCGCGAGGATTTCGGGGACCGGCAGCCCAAATTTGGCTTTGTCACCGACCGAATTGCCCCAGCGGCCGGTGCTTCGGCTCGACAGCCGAGCGCGGATCCCGATCAGAGGTGCAGCACCGAGTTCCCTGCTGGCATCAATGATCCGTTGCACTTCATCGGCTTGTTCGATGACGACAACGGGCCGTCTGCCCAGGCGCCTGGCCAGGATCGCCGTTTCGATATATCGCTGATCTTTGTAGCCATTGCAGATCAGCAACGCTTCGGGATCGTCAATGAGCGACAGGGCAATGAGCAGTTCTGCCTTGCTGCCGGCTTCCAGTCCGAAGTGCCAGCGCTTGCCGCAGCTCACCAGCTCCTCCACAACGTGGCATTGCTGGTTGCATTTCACAGGGAAGACTCCCTGGTAGCGGCCGCTGTAGTCGTATCGGGTGATTGCTCGCTCGAAGGCGGCATGGAGGCTCTCGAGCCGGTCTTCGAGGATGTCATCAAATCTGATCAGCAGCGGCAGGTTGAGGTTCCTGCCCTGCAGGCCTTTCACCAGTTCCACCAGGTCCAGGCTTCCGCCACGCTCTCCTCGTGGTTGCACGCTTACATGGCCGCGCAGATTGATGGAGAAGTAAGGATCCCCCCAACGTTCGAGTCCATAGAGCTCGGAGCTGTCCTGAATATTCCAGGCAGTGGTTGGCGCTGATTGTTCGTCGCTCTGCTCACGTCTTGGTTGGTTGGCGTCGGCGAGCACCATGCGTGAGAAAGCCCAGTGATGAATGGGCCAAATCTAAGGAGCTTGCTTCAGAGCAGCAGAAACCTGTAAGTGCCTGTCTTGCTTGCCAAGGGGGTAGCTGAGCACAGAAGATGGCAAGCTTCTTGATTCTGACTTTTCATGACCACCGAACGCACGTTCATCGCCATCAAGCCCGATGGTGTCCAACGCGGGCTGGTGGGTGAAATCCTCGGCCGCTTCGAGAGCAAGGGTTTCAAGCTGGTTGCCCTGAAGCAGATCACTCCCAGCCGCGATCTGGCTGAACAGCACTACGGCGTTCACAAGGAGCGTCCTTTCTTTGCTGGCCTGGTCGATTTCATCACGTCTGGTCCTGTAGTGGCCATGGTCTGGGAAGGTGATGGTGTGATCGCCAGTGCTCGCAAGCTCATCGGTGCCACCAAGCCCCTCGAGGCTGAGCCCGGCACCATCCGTGGTGACCTGGCTGTGAATATCGGCCGCAATGTGATTCACGGCTCTGATGCCCCTGAAACCGCTCAGTTTGAGATCGGTCTCTGGTTCCAGGCTTCTGAGCTCAATGATTGGTCCCCGTCCGATCAGGCCTGGCGTGTTGAGGCCTGATGGCTTGGTGATCGAGTGATTGACTTCAAGTCCTGGAACAATGTTCTGGGGCTTTGTTGAACTCTGTTCTCTTCGGGATTTACGGCACTGATAGTCGTCTGCCCGCTAGCTGCAGAAGATCGTTGAACCTGCAAACGAAAACCGCTCTGCATTTGCAGAGCGGTCGATTTCTGAAAGGAGCCAGGGATCGTTATCAGACCATTCCAAGCGAAGCTTGAACATCGTTGTTCATAAGTTGGTTCGGGTCCATTCCGTGAATCGTTGGGTTTGTTCCGAACAGACTTGGGCTTTCATTGGCTGGTTGGAGGCTGGCATTCAGCATCGTTGAGCTGCCTGCAGATTCCAGTTGTTGTCCAGGTGCTACGTCCTCTGAATCGATTGTTAGATCAATGTTTTGATGATTCTCTTGGCTCAGTAAGAAATCATTTTGATTGATGATTCTGGAGTTCAGATTGTGCTGACTGAAGTTGCCTGCCTGGACGTCCTTGAAAATCACCAAGGCAACTTTATCGTTCTCCTGTTGGTCAGAACCATCGGAATCAAAGTACAGGAGGCTGTCGCTGCCTTCCTGTGCAAAGCTTAAATAACCATCTTGAAAAATTGACTGGCGATTGAGACCAATCCCGTGGCCGATCAGGATGTCGTCGCAGTTGACGGTGTCGCCATTTTCGCCGGTCACGAAATCGACGAATAGCAGTGGATCGCGGAGTTTATCCCCTGCTTTTTGTGAATCAGGTGAGGCAAAGGTGGTGGCCTGTTGATTGTGTTCAGTGTTTGATGATTCCTCGACAGACGTTGAGATCATCTGATTGGTTTGCGCTTTCGCGGCCTCCGCAGGGGTGAGGTCCTGAATGATTGAATCCTCGAACTGACTCATCTGCTCCTGAGAGTCTTTCGCTTGGAGCAGGCTCGTGAAGTAGTTGCGTGTTAATCGCAGCTGGTCGGAGCCAGTACCGGAGGTGTAAGTGATTCCAGTGCCGCCATCGACGGTCAAGACATCAGCGTCAGCACCGGTGTCTACCAGCAGTTGTTTGGTCTCGAGGCCAGTGACTTTGACGCTGTCGAAGCCTTCACCAGTGCGCACAGTGCTGTTCAGTGCATTGCCCCTGATCTCGACCTTGTCGTCTCCAGGACCCACATCCAGTGTGCTGTTGCGCATGGCCCAGGCGTTGCTGCTGCTGCCGCGGGCCTGCGCATCAAGACGAATGAGATCATCACCGTCCTCGGTTTCAAGAACTGAATGGTCGAGACCGATGGCTTCGGCGTAGCCCTGGCGATTCCTGACGGAGGCTCTGATTTCGATCTTGTCGTCATCAGCTCCGGTGTTGATCTGAGAGTTGAGAGCGCCATAGGCGGCCATGGTGTCTGTTGTGCTGCCGCGAGCAACGGCATTGATGCGCAGATTGTCTTTGCCTAAGCCACTGATGATGGAGCTGTTGTCCATGCCGTAGGCGGGATCAAAGGCGCTTGCCCGGGTGACAGCACGGAGATCAACCGTGTCATGGCCTGCACCCACATCGAGTGTGCTGTTGCGCATGGCCCAGGCATTGGTGCTGCTGCCGCAGGCACGGGCATCAATGCGCACGTGGTCATGACCAGCTTCGGTTTCAAGCACTGAATGGTCGAGTCCGGTCGCTTCGGCATAACCGTTGCGGTTGCTTGCAGCAGCTCTGATGCGGACCTTGTCGTCATCGGCGCCGGTGTTGATCTGAGAGTTGAGAGCGCCATAGGCGGCGATGGTGTCAGTGGTGTTGCCACGAGCGATGGCATTGATGCGCAGCTTGTCTCTGCCTTGGCCGGAGGTAAAGGAGCTGTTGTCCATGCCGTAGGCAGGATCAAAGGCACCAGCACGGGTGACGGCACGGAGATCAACTTTGTCGTGACCAGGACCAACATCCAGAGTGCTGTTGCGCATGGCCCAGGCATTGGTGCTCATGCCACGGGCGTTGGCGTGAATGCGCACGCAGTCATTACCGCTTTCGGTTTCAAGCACTGAATGGTCGAGTCCGGTCGCTTCGGCGTAACCACTGCGATTGGTGGCGGAAGCTTTGATGTGGACCTTGTCGTCATCGGCGCCGGTGTTGATCTGAGAGTTCAGAGCGCCATAGGCGGCGATGGTGCCTGTGGTGTTGCCGCGAGCGATGGCATTGATGCGCAGCTTGTCTTTGCCCAGGCCGGTAAAGATGGAGCTGTTGTCCATGCCATAGGCAGGATCAAAGGCACCAGCACGGGTGACAGCACGCAGGTCAATGTTGTCGTGGCCTGTACCCACATCCAGTGTGCTGTGACGCATGGCCCAGGCATTGGTGCTCATGCCACGGGCGTTGGCGTGAATGCGAACGGAGTCATTGCCTGCTGCCGTTGCAATGGAGGAATTGTTGAGTCCGGTGGCTTCGGCGTAACCCCCTCGGTTGAAGGCACCAGCACGAATATCAATGTGATCATGATTATTTCCAGTGTTCATCGTCAGTCCATCCACAGTGGTGACGGAAACAGAAGGCTGGGGGCCGCGGTTGCGTTGGAAGGCCCGAGCAGTGAAGTTCATGGCTAATAATTTGAGTGGAGCATTTGCTCTCGAACTCACTCACCTTCAGCGCAAAGTTCTCCGGATCCTGTGATGCGAATCAGGCCTGATTCGCGGTTTGCTCAAGCAATCTTGTGATCTAGATCACGGTTTGAATGTCTGGGTCTGAAAGTGCCTGCAAATCATGGTTTTCAGCAGCTCTCGGTCCATGCTGGATTGAGTTTTTTCAAGGATTGCCTCGTCTGATCAGGTCTGTACTGATGGCGTCCATCAACACTCCTTTGCGATGGTGCACGCCGGCCAGCCAGGGAGAGCCCAGCGTCAATTTGTTTTCAATGTCGACCCGTCAGCTGGCTTGAAAGCGATTCCAGCGAAAGCTGGGTAGCAGTGCCGCAAGATCCCGCTTCGGCTCCGCGGTGCAGACGAGATCGGCAATCAGTTCAGAGGTTGCACCAGCCATGAGAACGCCGTTGCGATGATGGCCGCAGGCCAGCAGAAGCCCTGGAATCGGACTCGTGCCCAACAGTGGGCTTTCATCAGGTGTGCAGGGACGGAACCCCCACCAACGCTCCATGGGAGGCCAGCTCTCGGCTTCGGGTAGGAGAGCGGCAATTCCTTGTTTGAGGGTGGTTTGACCTTGTGGAGTGAGCCCTTCGCTGAAGCTGGCATTGCGTTCGCTGGTGGCTCCGACCACCACCAGCCCATCTTCGCGGGGCACGAGATAAATCCCTGGGCCGAAGATCACGCGCCGGAGGGCACCGCGCGGACTCTGCAGCGACAGCATCTGACCTTTCACTGGGAACACCGGCAGCTGAGGCAACAGCTGTCCGCTCCAGGCGCCGCTGCAGAGCACGGCGCGTTCGCAGGTCAGTGTTGCTTCCTTTCCCTCCGAATCCCTTGTGCGCACTCCGCTCAGGTGGTCATTGGCCGTGAACAGTTCCAACACCTCCACTCCCTCCTGGAACTGCACACCGCGATCCACGCAGGCGCTCTCCAGAGCTCGCATGAGCTGACGTCTGTTATCGATCTGACCGTCCTGGGCGAACAACAGTCCAGCCCTCCAGGTCGAGTTGATGCCTGGCAGTTCCTGTGACAGCTGCTCGCGGTCAAGGTGCTCGCCGAATGCAGCTGTGGGGTAAGCGTCCCGTTCGTCCGCGCTGTGGAAGGGCACCACGATGCCCGTGGAACGAAGCCCGCAAGGAAGACCACTATCGGCCTCGATCTGGGCGACCCAGCTGGGTATGCGTCTCAGACTGAGTTGTCCGAGGTGCAGGAGCGCTCCTTCGAGGCCTTCGGCGTGGGGCGCCAACATCCCGGCCGCCACGAAACCAGCTGCTTCGCTGCGGCGTCTGCTCAACACCGTCACTGGGATTCCACGGCGTGCCAGTTGATGGGCGACGGCCAGTCCCATCAGCCCTCCACCAAGGATGAGCACCGTTTGAGGGGCTGAGCTATCTGAGGCGGTCATGACCGAATGTCTAGCCTTTCCATAGGATCAAGCCCTTATCGATCCTCTCAACGGATGTCGGCACCTGCAGCGACTGAACAGGCCTGGGAAGCTGTGATCGGCCTGGAAACCCATGTGCAGCTGGGCACCGACAGCAAGATTTTCACGGCAGCTTCCACCACCTTTGGGGATGATCCCAACACCCACATTGATCCGGTGGTGTGTGGTCTGCCGGGAACGCTGCCGGTGTTGAACCAGAAGGTGCTCGAGTATGCGGTCAAGGCTTCGATGGGCCTGAATCTGAACGTTGCGGAGCACTGCAAGTTCGATCGCAAGCAGTATTTCTATCCGGATCTCCCGAAGAACTACCAAATCACTCAATACGACGAGCCGATCGCGGAAGAGGGTTGGATCGAGGTGGAGGTGGCTGAAAAGGGCAAGGACACCTATCTCAAAAAGATCGGCATTGAGCGCCTTCATATGGAGGAAGATGCGGGCAAGCTCGTGCACGCCGGCAGTGATCGTCTGGCGGGATCCACCCATTCGTTGGTGGATTACAACCGTGCCGGAGTGGCGCTCGCAGAAATCGTCAGTAAGCCTGATCTGCGCACGGGTCGTGAAGCTGCTGAATACGCGTCGGAGATCCGCCGGATCGTGCGTTACATCGGTGTGAGCGACGGCAACATGCAGGAGGGATCGCTGCGCTGCGACGTGAACATCTCTGTGCGCCGCGGACCCGATGCCCCCTTCGGCACCAAGGTGGAGATCAAGAACATGAACTCCTTCTCCGCGATTCAGAAGGCCTGCGAATACGAGATCCAGCGCCAAATCAAGGCCTATGAAAGCGGCGAGCCGATTGTTCAGGAGACCCGTCTCTGGGATGAGGGCAAGCAGCTCACCAAGAGCATGCGCAGCAAGGAAGGGGCCAGCGATTACCGCTATTTCCCCGATCCTGATCTTGGGCCCATTGAAGTGAGCGTTGAACAGCGTGAGGCGTGGAGGGCGGAACTGCCTGAGTTGCCAGCCGCCAAGCGGCATCGCTATGCCGATGATCTGGGTCTGTCTCAGTACGACGCTCGCGTGCTCACCGATGAGCGTCCGATGGCCGATTACTTCGAGGCCGTGGTGAGTGACGGTGCTGACGCCAAGCTCTCAGCCAACTGGATCACAGGCGACATCGCTGCTTATGTGAACAGCAACCGGCTGAGTTACGCCGAACTCCCTTTCCGTCCTGATCAGCTGGCGGAGATGGTGAAGCTGATCGACGGCGGCAAGATCAGCGGCAAGATTGCCAAGGAAATCCTCCCTGAACTGCTCGAAAAGGGCGGTTCACCCAAGGCGATCGTGGATGAGCGTGGGCTGGGAATGATCAGCGATCCTGGAGCGATCACCGCCATCGTTGAAGAGCTGCTCGCGGCTCATCCCGGCGAGGTTGAGGCGTTCCGTGGCGGCAAGACCAAGCTTCAGGGCTTCTTTGTAGGCCAGCTGATGAAAAAGACCGGTGGCAAGGCAGATCCCAAGCTTGCCAACCAGATTCTCAGCCAAAAACTCAAGGGATGAGCCTGGGTCGATAGACCTGGCAGCGATTCATTCCCTTGATCGCCTGCTCACCGAGATTGTCCGTGGCGATCACTGCCCCAGCAAGGAGTGCAGTTTGCTCATCCATCAGGATGGGCGTGCCGAGCTTTCTGGTCAGTGATTCCAGGCGGCTGGACAGATTGACCGTGTCGCCGATCACGGTGAAATCCATCCGTTGTGGACTGCCGATCTGGCCAACCACCGCTTCCCCGCTGGCCAGGCCGATGCCACAGCTGAGCGGATCAAGGCCTCTCTCCGTCCAATCCTGATTCAGTTCTTCCAGGGCCTGACGCATGGCTGCGGCACAACGAACCGCCTGTCTGGCTTCCAGCTCAGTCCCTCGACTGACCGGTGATCCAAAAACGGCCATGACGCAATCGCCGATGAACTTGTCGACCGTGCCCCCATGCTCGTTGACCACCTCCACCATTCGGCCCAGGTAGCGATTCAGCTGATGGATGAGCTCTTCGCTGCGCCCTTGTTGCGATCGTTCCCGGGTCAGGGCTGTGAATCCCTCAAGGTCACTGAACAGGACTGTCACGTTGAGAGTCTTGCCTCTGAGAATGCCTTCAGCGCTGTCGCGGTCTTTGAGGATTTCCTGGACCACGCTTGGGGACACATACCGCTCAAAGGTCTGGCGGAGCCGTCGACGTTCCTGCTCCTCCCGCCAGAAACTGCTGACGGCAAGTGTGGAAGCCAGGCCAACGATCCCGGCGCTTGGTGCCAGCAAAGGCAGCACGGTCTGGCGTTGCACAAGCGTGATAATGCTGATTAGAAGGAGGCTGCTCAGGCCGAGTGAGCAGCTGATCAGCCGCCAGCGCAGAGTGAGGCGCCGCGTGGCCAGATAGGCAATCAGCCAGCTGCAGACAGCGCTTAATAGAGCTTTCTGCCAGGGATGCTGAGGCCATTGACGCAGACCGCTGCCGTCGAGGTCATTGGCGGTTGCTGTGGCCAGGAGTTCAACCCCCGACAGGGTCCCAAACGGTGTGGACTGGCTGCTCTGGTTGTCTTCCAGAGTTGGACCGATCAGCACCAGAGTGTCTCGGAGCCTGTCTCGCAAGGGGTGATTGCGCCAACGCTGCGGGTCCAGCACTTCCCAGGCTGACAGTCGGGTGATGGTTCCCTCAGGTCCATACAACCGCAGCGAACGATCAGCCTGATCGTGCGGTGGCTCCAGCCCGGCGATCTTCAGCAGGGCGGAGGGGAGGGATTGCTGCAATTCGAAGTTGTAGGGCCGCAGCACCCGTTGCCCATAGGCTTCTGGATGTGGACCGATACTGCCGTCTTCGGCGTTGAGCATGTTGGTGAGGCCCAGATAGGGCAAGCCGCCCAGGGCATCCAGCAGGGTTGATGCGGGGGGCTCGAGGGAGAGACCGCCCGCCCCCTGGCGATCAACCGGTTCCATCATTTCGGCGGCCAGAGCCACTGATGAACTGTGGCGCTTCAGTGTTTGTGCGAAGCGGGCATCATCCTCCGGGCCATACATGCTTTGGCCGGCAAACAGCACATTGATCGCCACACCACGACTGCCAGCTGCGATGACGCGTTCAATCAGCTTCCCGTAGACCGCTCTTGGCCAAGGCCAGCGTTCGAGACCTTCACTCCAGGGAGCTGGGTTCGCATCCTCCAGTACCCAGCGTGCCTGTTGCAGAGATGCATCATCAACAGCGATGACCACCACCTCTGCCGGCGGTTTGCTGGGCCCCGCCCAGAGTGTGATCTGATCACTGATGTCTTTGGACCAGCTCCGCCATAGAGCCGGTGGCCAGCCGCTGAGGCCACCACACAGCAGGCCGAACAGCGTGATCGCGATACTTGTTCTGGCCTTGCCGGTGGTTCTCATCCGCCATCGTGCATGGAGTTGGGGTGATCAGTTCATCAGAAGAAACGAACTGGGCTCGGCACGCTGGGCAGGCTGGGTGTGATTCGGATCTGGCTTCCCGGCACGCTGGGGATGCGTAAACCAGGCACATTCAGATTCAGATAACGCCTGAGATCAGCCAACCCCGGCAATGGAGCCGTGTAGCCGATGAACAGGGGGCCATCAAGGATTCTCTGGTAGTCCCCTGCAGCCAATTGCAGCAGTCCGATCACCACACCCGCAGGACTGAGTTGAAGGCGTTGGCCTGCTTCAACGGTGACGGCCTCCTGCTCACCGCTGTTGTCCGTCACTTCAACGGAGCCTTCCAGTACGGCCAGATCTGTACTTCCGTCATCACTGACTTTGAGAACGTAATTGGTGCCGCGAACGCTCAATCGGCTTGAGGACGTACAACCGTCCTGACGGCCTGAGATCAGAATCTGGCCTTTGTTCAGCAGGAAACAGCTGCTGCCGAGCTTGACCAGCGATTGGCGGTTGATTCGACCAACAGCACCTCCGCTGAAGCCAATCTGGCCGCGGCTCAGTCCTGTGCTGATGACTTGCGGCGGCTGGGCTTTTTGCTCGACTTTGGCTTTTTGATCGTCAATGAACAGTTCGTCTCCGTCCAGAATTTCCTCGATGGTGGCTTTCTGGGAGTCAGCAAAAACCGGAGCCGTTCCAATCAGTGAGATTGTCAGGCAGGAGCTGAATACGACGATCTGGCGGAAGAAGCTCATCGGTTCGATCGATCTGACCAATCGAATCCTGCCATCGTTCGCTGAGTGTGACTCTGAGCTCGTTTCAATCGTCTGATCTGACTGTGGTTGGGTGCGCTGATTGTTGTCAGAGCTCAGGCCTCAGGGGATCAAGGGCTGACTGGGGTTGATCTGCGCAAGCCTCGTCTGGATCTCTCGTTCCCAGCGGATTGGCGCTGAACAGTTGTCGAGCAGCAGGTCGGCCTGTTCGCATTTCCGGCTCATGGGCCATTGAGCGTTGATTCTTGCTTCGGCCTCGGCCGTGCTGAGACGGTCACGCTGTTTCAGACGCTCAAGCTGCTGTGCCGGCAGGCAGTGAACCACCCAAATTTCGGAGACCATCTCTGTGAGATCGGCTTCAAACAGAAGCGGAATCATCAACACGATGGTTGACGTTTCTGGATGCTTGTCAAGTTCAAGCTCAAAACGCGCACGGACCATGGGGTGGATGGTCTGCTCGAGCCATCGTCGTTCGTCCTGGTTGTTGAAAACGATCCTGCCAAGCTCGCGGCGATTGATGCTGCTTTGACCTGAGCTCCGATCGATGTCGCAATCCGGTGCAGCTTCAACCTGTCGTCCATAACGCTTCAGCACGGCTTCAAAGGCCTGACTTCCAGCATTCAGCGCTTCATGGGCGTAGCGGTCTGCATCCAGAACCACAATCCCAAGGTCTTGCAAGTAGCGCGCAACGCTGCTTTTGCCGCTGGCGATGCCACCGGTGAGACCGATGCGGTGCTGTGCACCGTGCCAGCGGGATGTTGCACTCAAGTGCCCGTGCTTGATGACTGATTCCAGTCTGTAACTCGCGCGTTTTCACAGCGCCGCGTGGCCGTTTTGAATAAGCCATGTGGATCGTTTGTTCAGGCCTTTGATGGCGCAATCTTCCAGCTGGACGCCGATCGAAGGCGGTGTCACTGCCCCCTGCGGATTTCAGGCTGCCGGCATGACAGCTGGTCTCAAGGACTCCGGAAAGCCGGATCTGGCTCTGGTGCTGGCGCCGCAGGGTGCCGTCTGTGCCGGTACTTTCACCACCTCAATGGTGCGGGCGGCCTGCGTGGATCTCTGTGCTGAGCGCTTGCAAGCCAGCGAGGGATGTTGCAGGGCTGTGCTGATCAATTCCGGCCAGGCCAATGCCTGCACCGGAGACCGTGGTCTGATCGATAGCCAGCGCGCCACTCAGGTTCTGGCAGACCGGCTGGGCCTATCGATTGACCAGGTTTTGATCTGCTCGACGGGTGTCATCGGCGTTCCAATCCCGATGCAGCTGTTGCTGGCTGGTCTGGATCCGCTTGTGGAGGCTCTGGCAGTCGATGGCGGTTCGGCGGCTGCGACGGCGATTCTCACCACGGATTTGGTGGAGAAGCAGATCGCTGTTGAGGCCAAGATTGAAGGCCGCAGAGTGCGCATTGGCGGGATGGCCAAAGGTTCGGGAATGATTCACCCGAATATGGCCACGATGCTCGGTTATCTCACCTGTGATGCCGGAGTGCCAGCAGAGGCTTGGCAGGTCATTGTTCGCCGCGCCGTGCAGCGATCGTTCAATGCCATCACCGTGGATGGCGACACCAGCACCAACGACACGTTTCTGGCCTTCGCCGCCGGTGAACCTCTGCCGGCACATCAGCTCGGTTGGCTGGAACAGGGAGTGACTCTGGTCGCTCAACATCTCGCGCGTGCGATCGCTCGTGATGGAGAGGGTGCGACCTGCCTGATCGAGGTGCTTGTGGAGGGAGCTGCATCCGAAGCAGACGCTTTGCAGATGGCTCGCACCGTATGTGGATCATCGCTGGTGAAAACGGCTGTGCATGGGCGTGATCCCAACTGGGGCCGAATCGTGGCGGCGGCTGGGCGCTCGGGAGTGGCCTTTGATGCGCAGGCGGTTTCTCTCTGGATCGGTGAGCATCATCTGATGGAGAACGGTCAGCCGCTTGGCTTTGATCGGGCGGCGGCGTCGACCTACCTGCAAGAGCGGGCTTCCTGCCGCTACCTGGACGATGACGCTGTGGTGATCCGTCTGCTGATCGGCTCCGGTTCTGGCCAAGGTCGTGCCTGGGGGTGTGATCTGTCTGATCAATACGTGCGCATCAACGCCGATTACACAACTTGATCAAACAAGCGAGGTGATGCAGCACCGGCGATCAGAGGCGAAGATGGGCTGCGCCGACTGTTCGGTGTTGTTCGTACCTGCCAGAGCGATGACCACGACCACCTCTGATCAGCAGCGGCCTCGGCGACCTCGTTACTGGGTTGGTCCTCTTGTGGCGGGCGCTTGTTTTGCTCTCGGTTACGGCATCACCCAGCGGGTGGTGTTGATGCGCCAGGCCTGGGACAAGCCTCAGCAGGCAACGTTTCGCCAGAACAGTTTTCCTGGAGAAACCCTGGATGGGTTGAGACGACGGTATGGCGCTGATCAACCGTTGATTGGGGACGTTGCTGCGAAGGAGGCTCTTGATGCCGAGCAGCGCAAGTCAAATGAACAGGCCGAGGCCATCGCCAAGCAAGGGCGGCAAGGTGAGCAAGCGCAGCAGGCTGTTGTGCCAGAGCCGTGGTCGGTTCGAGAGGAGCCTGTGTCCACTGCTGCACCAGTTGCTGCACCTGCTCTGGATGTTGACCAGCAGGTGGGTTCTGATGGGGCTCAGCCCGCTGCGGTCTTGACTCCCGACGCTGAACCGGTTGTGCCTGAGCCGTCGGCTGCCACAGACCCTGCCATCGAGCCTTCTGTTCAAGTTGCGCCGGAAGCGGAACCTGCCGTTGTTGCCACTCCCGAGCCTGCGGTCGCTCCAGCCCAGCCAGTCATCGATGAGTCGCTCATCTTCAGAGCACCACCGGCCACTGCACCAGCGACACCACAGACTCCCTGAGCTTGGTCACAACCCTGTCGGCGTATCTGCCACAGTTCCTGAATCGCTAGTCAGGCCATGACTCCCCCGGACGCCCTGTTGAGAGCGGCGATGAATCGTCTGATCGCCCGGGTGGGTGAAAGTGTGGCCGACGCAGCTGCCGGTGTTGCTGTCGCTGTGCAGGATGCGCCTGAGCGCATTCGGCAGGAATGGGATCTGTTTCAGGAAGAGGTGAAGGCAGAAGCTGAACGTTTGCAACACGAGGACCAGCCCCGCACGGCATCGACAGCTGATCGCTCTGGCACAGAATCTGAGTCGCTGCAACAGCGCATCGATCGGCTGCGTGCCCAGGTTGCTGACTTGAGCACGCGCTTGGAGGAACGGTCTTGAGTCGTTGGCGTGCACGCCCTCTCCCTTGGCGCAGGGGGCTGAGAGCACTGCGCATCTGGCGCACGGTCGTGGTGCTGCTGTTCCTGCTCTGGTGGGACAGCTGTGGCTGGACATATCCAGGTGGCGTCTCTACGGAGCGGCGTCAGTCCCGTCAGCAGCAGCGTGCGCGCTGGCTGACCAGGGAATTGCTCCACCTTGGTTCGGCGTTCATCAAGCTCGGTCAACTGCTCTCAGCGCGTCCTGATGTGCTGCCTGCAGGCTGGGTCGCAGAACTGGCTGATCTGCAGGACAAGGTTCCGGCGTTCCCTTTTGATCAGGCCCAGGCTCTGCTGGAAGCCGAGCTGGGTGCGCGCTGTGCGGAGATCATTGATCTCGATGAGAACCCTCTTGCAGCAGCATCGTTGGCTCAGGTGCATCGAGCCAGCCTGCGCAGCGGGCGTCAGGTGGTGCTCAAGATTCAACGCCCCGGTCTGGAGTCTCTGTTCCGACTTGACCTGGAGGTGATGCAACAGGTGGCATCTGTGCTGCAGCGTCATCCGCAATGGGGCCGGGATCGTGACTGGGTGGCAATCGCTCAGGAATGCCGGCGCGTGTTGTTGCGTGAGTTGGATTTTCGTTTGGAAGCGCAGCACGCTGCCCGCTTTCGTCAGCAGTTTCTGGATGATCCCCGCATTCGTGTTCCCGGCGTGATCTGGGAACTGAGCACCCGTCAGGTCCTTTGCCTCGATTACCTGCCGGGCATCAAGATCAACAACCGTCCTGAACTACTGGCGGCGGGTATCGATCCGAGTGAGGTCGCTGAGATCGGTGCCGCCAGCTACCTGCAGCAGTTGGTGCGTTTCGGCTTTTTCCATGCCGATCCCCATCCCGGAAACCTGGCGGTTGCAAGCGATGGTGCCCTGATCTACTACGACTTCGGAATGATGGGGCAGCTGTCCGAGCGGTTGAGACGACGGCTGGGTTCCATGGTTCGGGCAGCTGCGTCCCGCGATGCATCAGCTCTGGTGGAGGAGATGCAGGTGGCTGGTGTGATCGCCGCAGATGTGGATCTCGGGCCTGTGCGGCGTCTGGTTCGTCTGATGCTGCGGGATGCACTCACTCCTCCCTTCAGCGCTTCGGTGATCGACAAATTGTCGGGAGATCTCTACGAGCTGGTTTATGGCCAACCGTTTCGGCTGCCGGTGGAGCTGATCTTCGTAATGCGAGCGCTGTCGACTTTTGAAGGCGTGGGACGCAGCCTCGATCCCGGCTTTAGCCTGGTGGGGATCGCCAAACCTTATCTGCTGCCGCTCATGACTTCCAGTGGATCCGGTTCCAATGATCTCTTCAATGAACTTGGTCGTCAGGTGGGTGCCCTGAGTTCACGGGCCGTGGGGATTCCTCGTCGCCTGGATGAAAGTCTCGAGCGACTCGAACAGGGAGATCTGCAGCTCCAGATCCGGATGGGTGAATCGGATCGTCAGTTCCGCCGCATGGTCACCGCTCAGCATTCCATTGGTCAGTCGGTGCTGCTCGGAGGCCTGGCTCTGGCGGCGGCTGTCATCGGCGCCAGCGTTCGTCCGCTCTGGGCTCTGCTGCCTCTCGGTGCAGCTGTCCCGGTCGGGATGGGCTGGCTCAAGCTCCAGGTGAAACTCCGCAAGGATGCCCGCATGGAATCCTTGTCGTCGACACAACGCTAAATCGGATTGCTTGCCAAGCCCTGGTTGCTTTGCAGGGAACAATTCAGAAGTTTGACAATTGTTCGATAGAGATTCTTTGCAAAAAATATAAATTTCGAGCCTTAATTGTCTTATGTAGACATTTCAGAATGCTTGGTTTATCTTAACGTGGCTGTCATGATTCATTGATGCAATGATCTTTTTGATGGCTTGAAAATTCTCTCTTGCTCTTGTTGGATTGATTTGAAATCTTTGTTTCAAGCACCCTTGAAAATGCCCATTCACTCTTGAAATGAAAGAGTGAATGGCGGCTTCTTTGCCTTCTGATCAACTGATTCAGGCTTTGCCTCGGGGGCCCTGGCCCACTGCACCGGCATAGACCGCCTGGCTGCCCAGTTCGTCTTCAATGCGCAGCAGCTGGTTGTACTTGGCAACGCGCTCACTTCGGCTCAGAGAACCCGTTTTGATCTGGCCAGCTCGGGTCGCGACAGAGAGATCGGCGATGGTCGTGTCTTCAGTTTCACCGCTGCGATGGCTGATCACGCTGGTGTATCCCGAGCGACCGGCGAGGTCGATGGCCTGCAGCGTTTCGGTGAGAGAACCGATCTGATTCACTTTGATCAGGATCGAGTTGGCTGTGCCGCTGTCGATGCCCTGCTGCAAGCGCTTGGTGTTGGTCACGAACAGGTCGTCACCCACCAGTTGCACCTTGCTGCCGAGGCGCTCGGTCAGCAGTTTCCATCCCTCCCAGTCGTCTTCGGCAAGGCCGTCCTCGATCGAAACGATCGGGAACTTTTCAACCAACTGTTCAAGTTGGCCGACCATTTGAGCGCTGTCGTAGCTGCCTCCGTCAAAGGCGTAGCGACCATTCTCGAAGAATTCGGTACTGGCAACATCCAGAGCCAGAGCGATCTGTTCGCCAGGCTTGTAGCCGGCCTTTTCAATCGCTTCCACCAGAATCTCGCCCGCTTCCACGTTGCCAAGATCAGGAGCGAAGCCTCCCTCATCACCCACGGAGGTGCTCATGCCTTTGTCCTTGAGCAGTCCCTTCAGGGTGTGGAACACTTCGGTTCCCATGCGCAGCGCCTCACGGAAGCTTGGGGCGCCATGGGGAACCAGCATGAATTCCTGGAAATCCAGGCTGTTGGCGGCGTGCGCACCACCGTTGATCACGTTCATCAGCGGCACCGGCAACAGCGTCGCCATCGGTCCTCCCAGATAGCGGTAGAGAGGGAGTCCAAGACCATTGGCGGCTGCGCGGGCATTGGCCATGCTCACCGCCAGGATTGCGTTGGCGCCGAGGCTGGATTTGTTGTCGCTGCCGTCCAGCTCCAACATTGCTGCGTCCACGGCTGCCTGGTCCAGGGCGGAGAGCCCACAGAGGGCGGGGGCAATGCGCTCCTCGATGTGATTGACGGCCTGGATGACGCCCTTGCCCATGTAGCGATCGCCGCCGTCGCGCAGCTCGTGGGCTTCGTGGGCACCGGTGCTGGCACCACTGGGCACGATGGCCCGACCACTGGCTCCACCTTCCAGCAAGACCTCGGCTTCCACCGTTGGATTTCCGCGGGAGTCGAGCACCTCACGGGCCACGATGGTGTCGATGACGAGGTCGAGGGAATCGAACACGTGATGCGGATCAAAGACCTGGCGATCCTATGGGTCCCCCTGCAACGTTGATTCCCTATCCCCGCCATCAGGCCACGACACCTGCGGCTTCTCCACCGCTGATCCTCGGGATGCACCATGCTGGTGACAGCGATTGATCCCGATCATGCGCATGCTTCACACCATGCTTCGGGTTGGTGATCTTGAGCGATCGCTCACTTTTTATACCGATGTCCTGGGCATGCAGTTGCTGCGTCGCAAGGACTATGCCTCCGGTCGTTTCACACTGGCCTTTCTGGGTTATGGCGACGAAAAGGCTCACACCGTGCTGGAGCTCACGCACAACTGGGACACCGAGCACTACAACCTGGGTGATGGATATGGCCACATCGCTCTCGGGGTGCAGGACATCCATGCCACCTGTTCGGGGATCGCTGAGCGCGGTGGAAGGCTCGTGCGCGCACCGGGCCCGATGAAGCACGGCAGCACGGTGATCGCTTTTCTGGAGGACCCCGATGGCTACAAGGTGGAGCTGATTGAGCTTGCGTCCCGATCGACGGCCGCTTGAGTGGAGTCGCCCGCGATGACATCCGATTTCGGCGTGACCCCTCAACCTCCAGCCAGTCTCACGGTGGAGCCAGACCGTTTCAGCGACGACGCCTGGGAGCTGTTGCTCTCCGCACAGGATTCAGCCCGTCGCTGGCGTCACGGTGATCTGGATGTGGAGCATTTGCTCCAGGCTCTGTTCAGTGATCCACGCTTTGAGGCGGACGTGGCTGCATTGCCTCTGCCTCAAGACCAGTTGCTCGATCAGCTCGAGGGCTTTCTGGAAGACCAGCCCATGGCGCGAGGTGATGAGCTGTTTGTCGGCGAAGACCTTGAGACCTTGCTCGAGGCCGCCGACAGGGTGCGTGGCCTCTGGGGTTCAAGGCTGATCGATGTTTCGCATGTGTTGATCGCCATCGGCCGTGACCCCCGGATCGGCGCTGATCTGCTGTCTCGTTTCGGCTTGCCGGCCGATCGCCTTGAGGCCGAACTGCGCAGACCCACCCCATCCGCTGCCTCTCCAGCGCTCAGTCCTCCTGCTCCCGTCATCCGTTCAGCAGTGCCCACTCCTGCCGTTCCACCCGTTCAGTCATTGCCCGACCCTGTGCAGACCGGGCTCGGCACGTTGGATCCCGTTGATGATTCGGCGCTTGACCTGGCCAATGCTCCAGAGCCCATGGCGCTGGATCGTTACGCCCGTGACCTCACGGCCGCCGCGGCGCAGGGCCTTCTGGATCCTGTGGTCGGCCGTGATAGCGAGATCCGCAGCTTGATCAAGGTGCTCTCGCGTCGGGGCAAGAACAATCCGGTTCTGATCGGAGCACCCGGTGTGGGCAAGACGGCCATCGCCGAGCTGCTGGCCCAACGCATCGTTGCTGGTGAAGTTCCTGAATCGCTTCAGGGATTGCGGCTTGTGGCCTTGGATGTGGGGGCTCTGATCGCTGGCGCCAAATTTCGAGGGCAGTTCGAGGAGCGCCTGCGAGAGGTGCTGCAAGAGGTGAGTGATCCGGAGGCTGGAGTGGTGTTGTTCATCGATGAATTGCACACCGTGGTCAACAGCGACCGCTCCAGCGCCGACGCAGGCAGCCTGCTCAAGCCTGCTCTGGCCAGAGGCGATCTGCGTTGTATTGCTGCAACCACGCCAGAGGATTACCGCCGCACGGTGGAGAAGGATCCAGCTCTGAACCGTCGCTTTCAGCAGGTGCAGATCTCCGAGCCTTCGATCGATCACAGCGTCGAGATTCTGAGGGGCGTGAAGGAGCGCTATGAGCTGCATCACGGCGTGACGATCACCGATGCCGCGGTGACGGCTGCCGCACGCCTTGCCGATCGCTACATCAGCGACCGTTGCCTGCCAGACAAGGCCATCGATCTGATCGACGAGGCGGCGGCACAACTCAAGATGGATGTGACGTCCAAGCCCCAGGTGGTGGAGGACGCCGAGATGGATCTGCGTCGAGTGGAGCTGGCGGTGCTCGCGGCAGAGCAGGCTCCTGAATCGGAGCGTGTGCAGCTTCAGCGCCAGCGACTTGAGGCCTCGTCTCAGCTCACTCAGCTGCGCGAGCGCTGGCAGGCAGAGCGGGAACAGCTTCAGGAACTTCGTCAACTGCTGCAGGAGGATGAGGATCTCCGTCATGCCGTTGCTGAAGCAGAGCGGGAGGGCGATCTTGAAGAAGCTGCGCGGCTTCAGTACGACCAGCTGCATCGTCTTCAGCAGCGTCGCAATGACCTGGAGGAGGCGCTCAAGAAGGCCCAGCAGGACGGCACGGCACTGCTGCGGGAGCAGGTGGAAGCCGAGGACATTGCCGATGTCGTGGCGCGCTGGACAGGGATTCCCATCCAGCGCCTGCTGGCAGGCGAACGTCAGAAGCTTCTGGAGCTTGATCAGCGGCTTGGGGAGCGTGTCATCGGCCAGTCCGATGCCGTAGGGGCTGTGGCCGCGGCGATTCGCAGGGCCAGAGCCGGTATGAAGGATCCTCGGCGCCCTGTGGGTTCATTTCTGTTTCTGGGGCCGACAGGTGTGGGCAAGACGGAGCTGGCCAAGGCTCTCGCTGGCCAGCTGTTCGATGAGGAGGAGTCGATGGTTCGCCTCGACATGAGCGAGTTCATGGAGCGCAACGCGGTCGCGCGCTTACTCGGGGCTCCTCCCGGTTATGTCGGTTATGAGGAGGGAGGGCAGCTGACCGAAGCGGTGCGTCGTCGTCCTTACGCTCTGCTGCTTCTGGATGAGGTTGAGAAGGCTCACCCTGATGTGTTCAACGTGCTGTTGCAGGTGCTGGATGACGGACGTCTCAGCGATTCTCAGGGGCGCACGGTCGATTTTCGCCACACCGTGGTCGTGATGACCAGCAATCTGGCCAGCCGGGCCATTCTCGAATCAGCCCGTCAGGACAGAGAAGCGGGAGCACCGATTGATTCATCCGCTCTGGACGGGGCTGTGGATGAAGCCCTTGGGCGACATTTTCGCCCTGAATTCCTGAACCGCATCGACGAAGTGATCCGGTTTCAACCTCTTGGACTCGAGGATCTGAACAAGATTGTGCGCCTGCAGTTGGCTGATCTGGCCACGCTGCTGAGAGAGCAGGGGCTGGAGCTGCGCGTTGAGGAAGGCGTGATTGAAGCGATTGTGAGCCTCGGTTATGAGCCGGAGTATGGAGCGAGGCCTTTGCGGAGGGTGCTGCGTCGTCGACTGGAGAATCCCCTGGCAACTGAGTTGCTGGAGGAACGTTTCAGCGGTGCACAGGCGGTTCGCGTGCGGGCTGGAGCGACTCCCAGCGACCCTTTCCTCTTCGAACCTGAATAATCTCTTATTGAGGCGTCCGGTACGATATTCAATCGCTGTCACGTGCCTTCAAAGCCAGCGTCAGCACCGGCCCAGACGACTTTTTGATCCGTCATCCGTGACCAGCCCCACATCCGAGGACACCACAGCAGCGACGACGCCCCCCTCATCAGGCCCTGAACAGCCTGAGAAAAAGGGCGGTTTTTTGCAGGCCACCTTCGAAGAGCTGAAGCTTGTGGTCTGGCCCAGCCGACAACAGCTGTTCAGCGAATCCATCGCCGTGATCCTGATGGTGAGCCTCTCCGCTGCGGCCATTGCCGCTCTGAGTCGCTTCTACGGCTGGGCTGCGTCCCAGGTGTTCCGCTGACTTTTTCCCGGTCTGATCCGGTGCATTTCCCCAGTTCATCCTTCGCTCCTGCCCTGCCTCGTGTCTGATCTCGATCAAAGCCAGTCGGACTCCACTGAGGTGCTTGATCTTCCGGCACCGAATGACGGAGAAGAGGGCACCCTTGAAACTCCCACAATCCGCACGGGTGTTGCCCGCTGGTATGCGGTTCAGGTGGCATCAAGTTGCGAGAAGAAAGTGAAGGCCACGCTGGAACAACGGGCTGTGACGCTCGGTGTGAGCAATCGCATTCTTGAGATCGAGATTCCGGAAACGCCTGCGGTCAAAATCAAGAAAGACGGCAGCCGCCAGTCCACTGAAGAGAAAGTGTTCCCTGGCTATGTGCTTGTGCGCATGGTGCTGGATGAAGACACGATGATGGCCGTGCGCAGCACCCCAAACGTGATCAACTTCGTTGGTGCGGAAGATCGTCGTGCCACCGGTAAAGCACGCGGTCACATCAAGCCACGTCCGTTGAGTCGTCAGGAAGTCGACCGCATCTTCAAGCGGGCTGCTGAGAAGAAGACGGTTGTGAAAGTCGATCTCACCGAGGGTGATCAGATTTTGGTCACTGCCGGCCCGTTCAAGGATTTCCAGGGTGAGGTCATCGAGGTGTCGGGTGAGCGCAGCAAGCTCAAGGCACTCCTCTCCATTTTTGGCCGTGAAACACCGGTCGAACTCGAGTTTTCCCAGGTGAGCAAGCAGAACTGATATCAGCGGCGGCCGTCTCCCTGCGGAGGGCGGCCTGAGGGGTGGTTCTTCACCCCGCCGCACCTGCCCCGAGGGCCAGGTGATCCGCAGATGTTCAACTCCGTCCGCCGATGGCCAAGAAAGTCGTAGCTGTGATCAAGCTGGCCCTTCAGGCCGGCAAAGCCAACCCTGCACCGCCCGTGGGTCCTGCCCTCGGTCAGCACGGGGTCAACATCATGGCGTTCTGCAAGGAGTACAACGCTCGCACCCAGGACAAAGCCGGGTTCGTGATCCCGGTTGAGATCTCGGTCTTTGAAGACCGCAGTTTCACCTTCATCACCAAGACGCCCCCAGCGTCCGTGCTGATCACCAAGGCTGCTGGAATCGCTAAAGGTTCCGGAGAGTCCGCCAAGGGAAGCGTTGGCTCGATCAAGCGATCCCAGCTTGAGGAGATCGCCAAGACCAAGCTGCCCGACCTCAACTGCACCAGCGTTGAGTCGGCTATGCGCATCATCGAAGGCACTGCTCGCAACATGGGCGTCGCCATCAGCGACTGACGCTCCAGCGCCAGTCATTGCTCACTTCCAATTTCTTCAGGGGGAGACCTTGCGGTCGTCTGAACCCCATCTAAGCCATGCCAAAACTTTCAAAACGCCTGGCCAGCCTCGTCACCAAGGTTGAAGAGCGTGCTTACGAGCCGCTTGAAGCCATTCAGCTGGTCAAGGACAACGCCAACGCCAAGTTCGACGAGACCATGGAGGCGCATGTGCGTCTCGGGATCGATCCCAAATACACCGATCAGCAGCTCCGCACCACCGTGGCACTGCCTCACGGCACCGGTCAGACCGTGCGCATCGCGGTGGTCACCAGTGGTGAGAAGGTTGCAGCCGCCAAAGCAGCCGGCGCCGAGCTCGCAGGTGATGAGGATCTGGTCAACACCATCAGCAAGGGAGAGATGAACTTCGACCTGCTGATCGCCACCCCGGACATGATGCCCAAAGTGGCCAAGCTGGGTCGTGTGCTCGGCCCCCGTGGTCTGATGCCCAACCCAAAAGCCGGGACCGTCACCACTGATTTGGCGGCCGCCATCAAGGAGTTCAAGGCTGGCAAGCTCGAATTCCGTGCTGACCGCACCGGCATTGTGCACGTGCGCTTCGGTAAGGCCAGCTTTGATGCTGCCAACCTGCTCGACAACCTGAAAATGCTTCAGGAAACCATTGACCGCAACAAGCCCAGCGGTGCAAAGGGTCGTTACTGGAAGAGCCTCTATGTGACCTCCACCATGGGTCCTTCGGTGGAAGTGGATATCTCAGCCCTTCAGGACATCAACAAAGAGGGTTGATTCAGCTCATGCCAGCCTGATGACAGCCTGCCTCCACTTCGGTGGGGGCTTTGTTGTAAATTCAACTACTGGCGTAAGCCAGACAACGGGCACGCGCCCGGCCAAAGACAGCAGGTTGCTTCAAGCGGTTGTCCACAACCGTCCAGATGCATAAGTCCTGCCGAGGCAGACGCGACGATTTTGCTCCCTCCTGGGATTGGATCGATACGCGGCCTCGTCTCCTTCGGGAGCACTGAACGGCCGTGTGTCCAGCTTGTTCCCCCGATCCGATCCAAATCCTATGGGCCGCACTCTGGAGAGCAAGCAACAGATCGTCGAAGAGCTCAAACAGCTCCTCGGTGAGGCCGAAATGGCATTGGTCCTGGATTACCAGGGTCTCTCCATCAAGGAAATGTCTGACCTGAGGACTCGTCTTCGGGCCAGCAACGGCGTTTGCAAGGTGACCAAAAACACCTTGATGCGTCTCGCCATTGATGGTGATAGTGCCTGGTCCAACCTCGATCCCCTTCTGAGCGGCACCAACGCTTTCGTCCTGGTTAAGGGCGATGTCGGCGGTGCGGTCAAGGCCCTACAGGCTTTTCAGAAGGACACCAAGAAGTCCGAAACCAAGGGCGGCCTTTTCGAAGGCAAGCTCCTGTCTCAGGACGAGATCAAGGCCATCGGTGACCTTCCCACCAAGGAAGTGCTCATGGCTCAGATCGCTGGTTCCATCAATGCCGTTGCCACCAAGGTGGCTGTGGGCATCAACGAGGTTCCCTCCGGTCTTGCTCGGGCGCTCAAGCAGCACGCCGATTCAGGCGAAAGCTGAACGTCTTCGACCCGACTGTTTTTTTGATCTGTTGCTGAATCCCAACCATGTCTGCAAAAACCGACGAAATCCTCGAATCGTTGAAGTCCCTTTCGCTGCTTGAAGCTTCCGAGCTTGTGAAGCAGATCGAAGAGGCCTTCGGCGTCTCCGCTGCCGCATCCGCGGGTGTGGTGATGGCTGCCCCCGGCGCTGCCGCTGGTGGTGGTGGCGAGGCTGCTGAAGAAAAGACCGAATTTGATGTTGTGCTGGAAAGCTTCGATGCTTCCGCCAAGATCAAGGTCCTCAAGGCTGTGCGCGAAGCCACAGGCCTTGGCCTGGGCGATGCCAAGGCCATGGTCGAGGCTGCTCCGAAGACCATCAAAGAAGGTGTCTCCAAAGACGACGCCGAAGCCCTCAAGAAGGCCATTGAAGAGGTGGGCGGCAAAGTCACTCTCAAGTGATTTTGTTGGATCGGCAGCCTGCGCTTGCCGATTCCTTCCCTTCAATCAAGACCGACCTTCGGGTCGGTTTTTTGATGTCTGGACGATTCCAGTCCGCCGCATTTAGCTGTGCAAAAAAAAGCCCTGCCTTGGGCAGGGCTCAGAAGTGAAACGCATGACCGGAGTCTGTCCTTGTTTCGACCCGGAAGAGGCGTTTTCCACTCCTCACACTTCAACAAAGTAAAAAATCGCTCTGGACATTGCGCGTTGTGCTGGGGCGCTCTGTCAACTGTCCTTCCGTCAGGCCGCGGCTCAGGGTCGGAAGGGAATCACCGTCAGGCGGACCGGTCCACTTGGCTGTGAAGGCGGCTTGGGCAGGCGGGCGCTGAAGGTCAGGCTTCGATCAAATGTTCTTGCTTTGCTGGCAGCGATCAGCGTGTTCATCGGCTTCGCATTGGCGAAATACACGTGGCTCAGCGTTCGCCCCTTGTAGCTGCGGCGTTCGAGCGACCAGCCCGGCTCCAGCGTCAGTTTCACAAAGGCGTTTTTATCCCTGCGCACTGTGCTGGCTCTCGCCACCGTGATGCCGCCACCGCGCGCAGAGTCCATCGCCTGCAACGCCAGACCGTTTTTGCTCTGCTTCAGATGCAGGCGATAGCGCTTGTCCACATCCTTACCGGACGTGCGCAGCGAGTAGCCGTTGCTGTCGAGGTAGCGGCTGCAGATTCCTGTGAAATCGAAGTTGTTCAGAGCAGGGTTCATCAGTCCGTCTGGACGTTCCTCCCAGCAGAGCGGTCTGGCTTTGATCTGTTCCAGAACCAGCAGCTTCCAGCGATCTCGTCCCACCGCCTGGGCCAGGATTGCGAAACGTTCTTCTTGCAACGGATTGCTGTCGAACAGGGCCCGAGCCCATCCAGGCAGGCTCCCGGCCATCGCCGCCAGTCCCACGGCAGCAGCACTCAGCGCAGCTTTGCGGAAGTAGGTTCGGCCCATGGCCAAGTCCTCCTGAGTGTTCAAGAACCGTGTTGTACCGAAGAAGGCGTGGGGTGACCAATGGCTGAGGGTGATCAGAGAGGTCGTGTTGTGGCCGCTGCCACCGATGGAGCCTGCAGCGGTAATCCTGGCCCTGGAGGCTGGGGGGCCTTGATCCGTTTTGAGGATGGCAGTGTGGAGGAGTTCGGCGGTGCCGACCCGGCCACCACCAACAACCGCATGGAGCTGCAGGCTGCGCTGGCCATGTTGGAGAGGTTGGCGGAGCTGCCTCGTCATCCCGATCTCACCCTGCGGACCGACAGCAAGTACCTGATTGATGGTCTGGGCTCATGGATGGCTGGTTGGAAACGCAAGGGCTGGAAAACCGCAGCGGGCAAACCCGTGCTCAATCAGGACCTCTGGCAGTCCCTTGACGCTGCCCGCCTCTCGGATGTGCCGCTCACCTACGTCAAAGGTCACAGCGGTGACCCGGATAACGATCGGGTCGATCAGATCGCAGTGGCTTTCTCCAAGGGGACATCGCCACGGCTTGGTCGAGCGTCTCAAGCTGCCCCCTCCAAAGTCGGCAGACCAGCAGATGGACCACAAACAGGGGGAGATGACTTAGCCCCGGAATCCCTGCAACAGCTGCTCACCAGGCTGGAACTGGCTGATCGTTTGGCTGCTGGTGGATATGCCCTATCCCTGGTGGAGCTGGCCCAGCTGGTGGAGCAACCGCTGACACGCCTGGCTGAACGACAACAGACCTGGAGCTGGCGTGATTGGCTGGTGGAACCGGCCGAGGGCGATTGCTGGCGGCTGCGCCGTGCCGAGGCAGGATCGAAATAGATCGAGGAACCCAGATGACCCAGCCGTCATCGTCCGGGGTGATGTCCACCGCAGGTTTCTATCGGCGCTGGTTGGGACCTGTGCTGGCCAAAGACGAAGGCGTGGATGCTGAACAGCTCAGCCGAGCTGCCCTTCAGGCGCTGGGTCAGTGCAGTCTTCGCCGTCAGTGGCCGGGTTTATCCGGTGTCCTTGATGGTGTGGCGTCTGAACTGACACGCCGTGACCTGCGCCTGGAGCAGGTGTTGTTTGGATGCCGTTTCAGCAACCCCGTGGGGCTGGCGGCTGGTTTTGATAAAAACGGTGTTGCCGCTGGGGTCTGGGATCGTTTTGGTTTCGGGTTTGCCGAAGTCGGCACCGTCACCTGGCATGGCCAGCCCGGCAATCCGAGGCCGCGGCTGTTTCGTCTGGCCCAGGAGCGTGCGGCACTGAATCGCATGGGTTTCAACAACAAAGGTGCAGAGGAGCTGCGTCGCACCCTTGAGCGACAGGCTCTTCCGCCTCGCGGTCAGCGCCCCGCCGTGCTTGGGATCAATCTTGGCAAGTCGAAGGTGACGCCGCTGGAGCTGGCGGCTGATGACTACGCCTCTTCGCTGGAAATGCTGGCACCACTGGCCGACTATGCGGTGATCAATGTCAGTTCGCCGAACACCCCTGGTCTTCGCGACCTGCAGGACGCCACTCAGTTGCGACGACTGGTGGAACGTTTGCGCAGGCTGCCGGGCTGTCCGCCATTGCTGGTGAAGATCGCACCGGATCTCGAAGATGACGCCATCGATGGCATCGCTCGCCTGGCCTATGAGGAGGGGCTCGCCGGTGTGATCGCCGTTAACACGAGTCTCGATCGGCTTGGGCTGGGTCAGCGGGTGCTCAGTCAAACCGGCCGCAGCCTTGCCGAGGAGGCGGGGGGCCTCAGCGGTGATCCGTTGCGCCAGCGGGCTTTGGAGGTGCTGCGGCGGTTGCGTGCCACCGCTGGCCCAGCACTGCCGCTGGTGGGGGTCGGCGGGATCAGCACGCCCGAGGCCGCCTGGGAGCGGATCGCTGCCGGAGCGTCTCTGGTTCAGCTGTACACCGGTTGGATCTTTGAAGGTCCGGACCTGGTGCCTCGAGTGCTGGAGGGGCTGATGGAGCAGCTGGATCGTCACGGCATCCGTCACATCAGTGAAGCGGTGGGTAGCGGCGCTCCCTGGCACTAGCCGATACCCTTCCAGCAGGGTCGAAGCACCCACTGGCATGGAGTTGCATCGTGGTGCTGACAGAACTGCGTGATCGCTACCCAGCTCTGGACAGCTGGGTGATGCAGGTGCAGGGTCTGCTCGATCCACGCCGAGTGCTGCTGGCGCCGGAGGATGAAGCGCTCAATCTGGCCTGTTGGTCGCAGAGTGACTGGTCCTCGTCGAATCTTGTTCTTCCTCCTGATCTATGCCGCCTCGGTCAGCCCCTGAACCGTGAGGCGCTGGGGGAGACCATTGCTGATCTGCTGCTGGAACAGGGGCTGAGTCTTCCCCAGGTTGAGGTTGAGCTGCTGTTGCCTCTCGCCAGTTGTCAGTGGCGTCTGCTTGAGGGGGCAGCATCGGCTGCGCTGAGCTGCGGCGCTGAGCTGAGGCAGCTGCAGCCCGAGCTGGGCTGGTCGTTGGCTTTGCAAGACAGTTACCTGGATGTGCTCCCTCAGTTGCGAGCCGATTCGACTCTGGTCGTGGGAACAGATCGACTGCTGTTGCAGGCCTGGGTGAGCACCCTGGAGGAGGCGGATCTTCCGCTGCGGCGTGCTGAGTGGGTGTTGTCAGCCGCCTGGCGAGGGCTTCGCGATTCCCACGCCGGTACTGATGAGCGACTGGTCTGGTTGGTGGAGCAGGCGGGTCGCTGGCGGTTGCTGTTGTTACGCAAGGGTTGTCCTGAGTTTGATCTCAGCCTGCAGGCTTCGGAGCATCCTGCGCTCAGGCATGAGGTGCTGGAGCTCGTTGAAGCCTGGGATCCAGCCGGCATGCCGGGGTGGTGGGTCACCGCCGCACCTGAGTGGCAGGGCTGCTGGGCAGCAGAGCATGATTCCCGGCAGGGACCTCTGCATTCCGATGCCGACATGTCGTTGTTCGAGCTGGCTCTGAAAGCGTTTCTGAGGGATCGTGATGCCTGAGCGCTCTCGACAATCCAGCCTGCCCGATCTCCTCCGGGAGCGTCGGCTTGAGCTCGGTTTGCCGGAGCCTGCTGGGGCCTGGCAGCCCACGCGCCAGCTGTTGTTGCGCGGGGCTTTGATCGGTGGATCAGCGTTGCTCGTTTGCGTGGGTTCGATTGTTCTGCTGGGTGGGATCGAGAGCCAGCAGCAGGCCCAGCTGCAGGTGCTGTCACCATTCGAGCAGCGGTTGCAATTGGCGGAAGGTCGCCTGCGTATGTCCAGGCAACGCGTGTCCAAGCTTGAAAAGGACAATCGGAAAATTGCTGAGCAGTTGGTGTCCGTACCGGCGGGCTCGCCCCTGTTGGAGCAGCTGAGCCGTGTGACTCCTGCAGATGTTCAGCTGGAGGATGTTGCGGTGCAGAACGACCAGATCAAAGTGTCCGGGAGGTTGGGTCTCGGAGGCACTCCAGGACCTCTGGAGCGGATTAATGCTCTGGTGCTCACCTTGCAGGGATTGCCGATCTCCCGCCCCAACGGCGTCAAGGTGTTGAAGGTCACCAGCGATGACAGTGAAGTGCCCTCAGTGCGCTTCAGCCTCGACTGGTCGCTCGATCCCACGGCCAAACCTTCCATTGAGCAGCTTCAGCAGCTTGGTGCGACGGGTCTCGTGCAGCGGTACCGCTTGCTGGAGCAGCAGGGGGTTGCCCCTTGACCAATCTGAGTCCTGATCGTCCAGCCTGGCGGCATCGAATCACAAGGGAGCGTGTGTTGGTCGCTGCTCCCGCCCTGCTGGGTCTGGTGATGGCTGGTGGTGTGTTCGCTGCATTGGGCTGGCCGGCATTGGATCGACTCGATCAGCAGAGGCAGCGGATTGCAGAGCTCAAAAGCAAGCGTGAGAGCCTGCCGCTGCTTGAGGCTCAGCTCAAGCAGAGCGACAAAGCCCTGAGTGAAGCGACGCAGCAGCAGGATCTGCTGGTCGATATGGTTGCAGGCCGCGGCCAGATACAGACGTTTCTGGCGCAGCTCAGCCGCATTTCCGCCGCCAGCGGGTTGGTGATCAACCTGTATGAACCGGTGCCGGCGAGTGGATCTGAAGTCTCGAATCTTAGGGACGCAAGGGATCAGCAGGGCCAGGGTTCAGACAGTGCGGCATCCAGCCAGGATCCGCTTCAGGCTCTTGGATACGAGAAAAGCTCCGTGTTGCTGCAGGTGGAGGGGGCTTACCAGGGATTGCTGCAATTTCTCAGGCGCATGGAGCAGCTCGAGCTGTTGGTTCAACCCAGTGATCTCGAGCTCACCGCAATCGATGCTCCAGACGAAGCTGAAGATCAGCCAGTGATCACTGGTTCACATCGCACTCGATTGAAGTTGAGGTTGACCTTTTTTGATCAACGGCCAAGGAGTCTCAATGGTGCTAATGGCTCCCGAGAAGAATCTGGCAATCCTGCAGGTACTCCCCCGCCTCTTTCCAACGCTCCTTCTTGAATTGAGACGGCCATTTTGAGATCAGGGCTGGCCTCGCCTGGTTCCGATCGATACCATCCGCCCATGTTTATGGCGTCCAGGCCAGGGTATGACTTTCACCCCTTCACGCCTGAGCGCAGTCTTGCTGGTCGCAGGCCTCAGCCTTGTCGATCTGGGCCTTTTGGAACCAACGTCGGGATTCGGGTCCCGCGCGGTGCTGGCTCAGGGGTCCATGTCCTTGCGTGTCCGGAGCGGAGAGGGGGGCGTGGAGGTTGTGATCCAAGGTGTGGGACCACAGCCGTTGCTTCAGCAACGGCTCAACGGTCGGGTTTGGCAGGGCAGTTTGCAGACAAAGGGGACCCCTGGAATTCTCAATGGCCGTCAACAGGTCTCCGATTCCGTCGCAGGTCTAAAGCGGGTTGCCATCAGTGGATCTGGCAGTGCCTACCGCTTGGAGGTGGTTCCCGAGCCAGGACAGACCCTGCAAGAGCCGGTAGTCAGCGCTGATGGTCGCAACCTGATTCTCAAGTTTCCGGGGTTGGTGGCGGCCCCGGCTCTGCAAACAGGTCTCCTGGATCTCAATACGCCAGGAATGGTTCCCCAGGCGAGCTATGCACCCCCATTGCGACCTCGGGCCGTGGCACCACCTTTGGGGGATATGGCAGTGGGGACGATGGTGTTGCAGAACCGCAGCTATGTGAATGTCAGCGGTCCACCCGTGACACTCACGTTGAACAATGCGCCGGCCAAGGATGCGCTGATGGCGCTGGCCCGATTAGGGGGTTACGGCTTTGTTTTCGTTGGAGACGATGCCGACGTCAATCAAGATATTGATAACACTGGGGCTGATTTAGCGAACCCAAGTGGCCGTCCTGTTTCGATGGCGTTTGTGAATGAATCTTATCCAAGAGCGTTGAATGGGATTTTGCTTGCTTCAGGCCTTCAAGGCAAGCTCGATGGACGTATGTTGCTTGTGGGAACATCTATTTCATCGAAGACATTTGGCCCTCAAGTTTCAAGAGTGATTCGACTGAATCAGGTTAGTTCGAAAGCAGGTGCTGAATATCTAGGAAACCTTGGGGCAACAGTCAATTTCACGAATACGATTTCCGTGACGACCGGGGAGCCGGCTTCGCAAGGCACTTCTGAAATCAGTAATACAACCTCTCAAGAGAAGTCTCAATTGAAAGCCACTGAGTCATTTGGTGCTTCCGTCGGGCCTTTGCGCGGGCTTGTGGTTACAACCGATTCAAGGTTGCAGACCTTGACACTTGTGGGTGACTCAGGCCTGATACAAGTGGCTGAAAATTATCTGAAGCAAATTGATCTTCGCCAGAGGCAGGTGGCGCTGTCTGTAAAAATTCTGGATATAACTCTCGATAATGAGTCGTCAGTCTCGAATAGCTTTGCGTTCAGAAATGGGTATAACTTTATTGTCAGTGATCGTGGGGAGATGATCGGGGCATTTGGCTCTAAGCTTCCGCCTAATTCAGATAATTTCAATACAATTGCGGGCGAGGCTGAGAGTGGAAAGCCACAAAGAATTACTTCGTCAGGTGAAAATGCGGCTGTTGCTGAAAAAGTATTAGCCCCTATTGCGCCAGCAAGAGTAAACCCTGGTGAGTTTTATCCGGATTCAGATCAAGCCAAATTCACCGATGGATTTCTAGATTTCCTGAGAGCTCAGATTCAGTCCAATAGTGCAAAAACACTTGCCTCCCCAACTTTGCTGCTTTCTGAGTCTCCGCAGGAGTTGCAGGGAGGCTCGTCTGCCAGTGTCTCTGACCCAGAATCGGCTTTGTCTAGCGGAACAATTGGACGCGAGCGGGCAAACGAATCGTTTGTGACGGTGGGTACGCAGGAGATTGTCGATTACACAGTACAAGCTGGACAGAATGGCGCTGCCAATACGTGTCAACCAGAATTTGAAACAGCAGGGCTGACCTTTGGGGCCAGAGTGTCAAAAATTGATGACAACGGTTTTGTGAGCTTTACACTATCTCCTTCTCTGGCCGCTGTTACTCGCACAGAGAGAGTGGAGGGTTGCGGTAATATCAGCATTTTAAGTGTTCGAAGGTTGGACACTGGATCCCTGAGAGTTAGGGATGGACAAACGTTGATTTTGACGGGTGTTATTTCAGATGCTGACTCCAGAATCGTGAGCAAATGGCCCATTCTTGGTGATATCCCTCTAATTGGCCAGTTTTTCAGGCAAACTACTGGTGATAGGGCAAAGAGAGAGTTGGTGATCCTCGTGACTCCTCGGATCGTTGATGATGAGCAAGGTGGTAATTATGGCTATGGATATCAGCCTGATCTTCCTTCGGCTCGACGAATGATGAATTGATTTCAGCTGATGTTTTTCCCTTTGCTTGTGATACAAATAGTCCTTAAATCTAAAACCCTAGTCCCATTGGAATGAGCGCCTTTGCTGCAATTGGCGCCAGCATTCGTAATCCTGCCACTGTGTTGTTCAGGAGCTGAATCCCAAGACCTTTGCCTTCTCCAGGTGATTGCTCCTTCAATCGTCGGCCTTGGATGGATTCTGCTGCTTTGCGAAGCTGCAATGCCCAGGTGGCTTGACCCTTTTCCTCATAAATCACTGCGGCATAGCGGAAATCAGCTGCAGCAATCTCATCCTTGGCTTGTTCGCTGCGGCTGATGCCTCGGGCTACCCAGCTCAGAGGTTCTCCGGGTTGCCTCCTGATCGCGTCACTGAATAGCTGCTCAGCCGCTGACCAGCGGCCGGCCTGGAACGCTTCCACACCTGCGTTGTGCAGGGCGGCATGGCTACGGATTCCAGCATTGATGCCTTTCGCGCCCTGCCAGTGGGATTCATCTAGGGCGTTGGGAGTTAGCTGGGCACCGGTCAGATCCGCATCGCGTAGATCTGTTCCGTACAGCCGAGTCCCCGTGAGGTTGGCCCCTCGCAGCGAGGCCCCGCGCAGGCTAGTGAAGCTGAGATCGGCACCGCTTAGGTCGGCTCCATCGAGCTGAGCCTGTCCCAGATTGGCTCGCATCAGTTTGGCGTCGCTGAGGTCAGCATCACGCAGGTCAGCGTGAACTAAATCGGCATCCGCTAGTTGGCAGCCGCTGCAGCTTCGCTCCTGCAGCACCTGAATCAGCGCATCACCGGCGCTAGCTTGGCTAGTGGCCATGCCCAGCACAGCGCTCAGCATCACAACCTGAGAGAGCTTTCGGATGCTGGCCAGGCCGTATTCGGTGTCGTTCATGGGCCGCAGCTCTGCGCTGACTGGTTGTATCGGGCTCTGCTGCCTGCGTCGAGCGTGACTGGGCAGGATGATGGGGTGTGTTGCCTGCGTTGATCTTGAGCAGCGGCCTTCCACCGCATGGAGGCAATCTCTCTCAGGAAGCTCTCCGCCTCGGCTTGAAGTCGTCACAGATCCTTGATGCCAGTGCTTCGCTGGTGCCCTTCCGTCCACCAAGGGTTCTGCGGCGTGCTCTGAAGCAAGGGATCAATGGCAGCGCTCTACGCAACTATCCCGATCGCGAACAGCAAGAACTTCGCCAGGTGATTGCCTGTTGGCATGGTCTTGAGCCTGAGGCCGTGCTGCCCGGTAATGGTGCGGCGGAACTGTTCACCTGGGCGGCACGGGATGCGGTCGAGTGCGGAGTCAGTGGCCTTCCTGAACCTGGTTTTGCCGACTATCGACGAGCGCTGGCTTGCTGGGATGGTGCTGTGCATAGCCTGCCCCTGAGCTTGAGCTGGACGCGAACCTGGCCCCAGCCATGGCCCTTGCCTGCAGATCAGGATCAGCCTTGTCAGGTGCTCTGGATCACCAATCCCCACAACCCCACGGGTCAGCTCTGGAGTCGCGCGTCGCTCGAGCCGCTTCTGCAGCACTACGCATTGGTGATCTGTGATGAAGCATTTCTGCCTCTTGTTCCCTCGGGTGAAACGCAGTCGTTGATCCCGCTGGTTGAGAGCCATCCCAATCTTGTGGTGATTCGCAGTCTCACCAAGTTGTTCGCGATTGCTGGGCTGCGTCTTGGCTATGCCGTGGCTTCGTCAGAACGGTTGAAACGCTGGCAGCAATGGCGCGACCCCTGGCCGGTGAATGGCCTGGCGCTGGCTGCCGGTCGGTCCGTGATGGCTGATCAGACCGGAATGGATCGATGGTTGCAGCGGGTACAGGCCTGGGTTGCCCAGGAAGGGAACTGGTTTCATCGCCAGTTGACCCATCTGCCCGGCTGGACTCCCATGCCATCCAGTGCCAACTATCTGCTGCTGCGTGCCAACCACTCCCTGCAGGAATTGCGTAAGCGTGTGGCAGGCCGTGGCGTATTGCTGCGCGATTGCCGCTCGTTTGAAGGTCTGGGCGAGAACTGGCTGCGGATTGGTCTGCAGGATCGCCGCGGCAACCTGCGCATTCTCAGAGCCTTGAAGCAGGAACTGCGCTGACGCTTTCCATCAGGGCACCAGTGTTTGCAGCAACGTGGCCAGTTGCTGATCGGCGTCTCGGACTGCCAACTGCTGCATGGCCTGTTGCATCGCCGACAGGTGGTTCTCAGCGGCTTCATTGCTGCCCAGTCTTGTGCCGAGTAGACGCCAGAGCGTGACGCGCAGGGTGGGATGGTTCGGGTCGTGCTGGTGCACGATCACAGCGGCTCCCAGCGCTGCGGCACAGGCCGCATTGGCATCCTGATGCTGATCGGCTGCCTGCGGAAAAGGCACCAGCACAGAGGGCGTCCCGCTCACCGCCAGTTCGCTGAGACTGCCTGCGCCTGCCCTGCTGATCGCCAGATCAGCGTGTTGCAGCAGTCCGGGGATGTCGTCACTGAAGGGCCGCTCCACCAGGACGGCGTGCTCGATGCTGTTCACATCAGGGTCGTTGCTGCCTGTGAGGTGCACCACCCGGCAGCCCTTGCTGAGCAGCTCCGGCAGCAACACGCGCACCATCCGGTTGAGGCCAAGGGCTCCCTGGCTGCCGCCCATCACCACAAGCAGGGGCCCCTCACCTTTCGGGACCCAGTCCGGCAGTGGCTGGGGTTGCAGAAACGCATCCCTCACCGGAGTGCCCGTGACCACGGCCGCACATCCGGGGATGCGAGTTGCTGCTGCATCAAGACCAACAGCCACACGGGTGCAGAAGCGCCCCAGCAGCCTCGTGACCCGACCTGGAATCGCATTGGATTCATGCAGCACAACAGGAACCCCGCACCACCTGGCTCCAAGGATTGCCGGTGCGGCGATGTAACCACCTGTGGTGAACACCGCATCGATCTGTTCTCTGCGGATCAGACGGCGCACATCGCGGCTGGCCCCCAGCAGCCGCAGCAACTGAATCAGTTTGCGCAGGCCTCGGCCCTGAAGGCCTCCGGCTTTCACGGTGACCAGTCCGTATTGCTCAGGAACCAGAGTCGTTTCCAGGCGATCGGGAACCCCAAGCCAGCGCACGCCCCAGTCGGCTGGAAGTGCTTCCGCCACCGACAGCGCAGGAAACAGATGGCCACCGGTGCCGCTGGCGGCGATGAGAAGCCGGGGCATGGGAGCGGACCACGAAAACGCGGCCTAACTTAGTTCGACTGTTGAGGCTGATTCATGGTTCCGCTCCTGCGAGCCTCTTTGGCGACTGTGCTCTCGAGTGCGGCGCTGATCAGCACCATGCCGGCACTGGCCGCCAGCGGCGATGCTGTTGATCTCAGTGCTCGCTTGCAACTGGCCCTCAACGCAGACGATCGCGTGCAGGCCCTGTCCGCCTTGATGGCACCGGATCAGGCGACGACTCTCATCGAGCGCTTTCGTCGCTTCAGCATGCGTTTTCCTGAAACCCGTTGGGCCGTGAGGCCAGGTCAGGCTCTCGATGATGGTCGTCCTACGGTGCAGCTGGCTGTGAGCGGCACCCGCCAGCAGGATGGGCTCAGCTATTCCTTCAAAGCCAACCAGCGCCTGGCTTTCTCCACAGCAGCGGGCCTGATCACTGCTCAGGAGGTGCTCAGTGATCAGTCGGTGCTCACCAGCTCCAAAAAGCCCTTGCCGATCTCATTGCTGATTCCCGACACGGTGCTCACCGGCAGTCGTTACGACGTGGATGTGGTGGTGGATCAACCCCTGGGCAAGGCCATGCTGGCCGGAGGTCTCACCCCGGTGACCGCCCAGCAGGTTCTTGTGCAGGAGAGCCCCGATGTTCAGCTCGAGCCGCTCGGCGGTGGTGGGTTGTTCAAGTCGGTGCAGGCTCCCTTTCAGCCTGGGATTCAGACCTGGGCAGCTCTGCTGGTGCATCCCGATGGAGTGATCACGGTGAGCAAACGCGTTCAGGTGGTCGACGACAAGAGCAAGCTCAATCGTTGAGTTGCTGAGCTCGGTAGGGGTTCGCAGGAAGACTTCGGCGCAGTGCTGACACATCCGCATTCCCGAGTCCGGCGTCCATCAGGGCCTGCTCCTGGTCATGCACAGCCTTGGTGATCGGCAGCTTCAGGCCCGTCTGAAGCGCTGCATCGAGTGCAATGCCGAGATCCTTGTGGTGCAGTGCCAGCTTGAAGCCGAGTGGATAGTCGTCGTTGAGCATGGCCTGGGAGCGATGTTCCAGTGCCCAGGAGCCGGCAGCTCCCTGGCGCAGTGCATCCACCACCTGCTGCATCGGCAGCTGCAAGTGCTGTCCGAGGGTGATGGCTTCCGCCACTGCGGCGTAACTACCGGCCACCAGCACCTGGTTGATCGCTTTGACCTGCTGTCCGCTGCCCGCGTCGCCGAAATGGTGGATTGAGGCGCCGATCACCTCCAGCAGCGGTCGCGCCTTGTCCACTGCAGTCGTCTCTCCACCGCAGAGCACGGTCAGTGTGCCGGCCTTTGCGCCTTCCGTTCCGCCGGTGACGGGAGCATCGATGTAGGCAATGTCTCGTTTGGCGAGACGTTCAGCCATGGCTATGGCAGCGGATGGGCTGATGGTCGAGCAGTCGATCACCAAGCTGCCCTGCTCCAGAGCGGGCCCTGCACCCTGTTCGCCCCACAGCACTGACTCCACGGCGGCGTCGTCGCTGACGCAGATCAGCAATGCAGAACAGCCAGCTGCCGCTTCTGCTGGGCTTGCTGCTGGCAAGGCTCCGGCCAGGCCGGGGTTAGATTCCGCCAACCGACTGCGGGTGTGAACCTGCAGGGAATAGCCGGCTGCCTGAAGGTTCACCGCCATCGGTAATCCCAGGGCTCCCAGGCCGATGAAGGCCACTGGGCTTTTGGGCGTGAGATCACATCCGGTCATGGTTGCAGGCCATTTGAGTCAGATCCTGGCCCGGCACTCGCAGCAACATGAGTGCGTTCCAAGTTGATGGTCTTCATGGCGTTCACCAATCGCTGGCGACGAGCACTCCTGATTCCCTGCGCTGCCCTCACAGCTGCTGCTTTGCAGCAGACCGGCGGAATCGCCGAAGCGGCTCCAGGCCGGCGGATGCCGGAATCCCAGCTCACGCAAAGTCAGAGGCAGCAACTCTTCCAGGCCCGCCGCAACTGGCGACTGCGCAGCTACGACCAACGGCTTGCTCTGCTCAAGAACGGCCAGAGCTGCCTTGAACGGGCTCAGACTCCGCAAGCCGCTCAGGACTGCATGAAGCAACAGAAGCAGGCTCGCCAGCGTCTGGTGAAGCAGGGGCGTGAGGTCATGAATGCCGAGCGTCGCCGCTTGGGTCTGCCGGCTCTGACCGAACGTCGATCACGTCGTTCCCTGTGATCCTTCAGGGCTGTTCCATCTTGATTTGATCCCAGGTGTGCAAAGTTTTGATGGTTTGTGCTTCCGTTTTGTTGCCCTGAGCGGTTTTCGTCTCACCGTTGAGGGTTAATAACCACACACTCTGATGCGCACTGGTGTTCCTGCTCTGGCCCTCACCGGGGTCATGGCTCTGGCCTCCGGGCTGGCTTCCTGCACCAGTGGATCCGGAACCCTGCTTGAATCCAAGGCCGCGACATCGGCGGTGATCGAGGGTGCTCAGTGCGCTAGTGGCAACCGCGCTTACTTCGGTGACACCCACCTCCACACTGCGCTGTCGCCTGACGCCGGTCTGGCGGGCACGAAATTGGGACTCGACGAGGCCTATCGCTTTGCCAGAGGTGAAACGGTCACCAGCAATTCCGGTCAGCAGGCTGCTTTGAAGCGACCTCTCGATTTTCTCGTGGTCGCGGATCATGCCGAAAACCTGGGCCTCGCTCAGGGTTTGGCGGATTCCGACCCTGAACTGCTCAAGTCGTCTCTCGGCCAGCAGCTCAACGAGTTGCTCAAGGCCGGCAAGGGGCGTGAAGCCTTTTATCTGCTGGTGCAGAAGATGGCCAAGGGGCCGGAAGCGAAGATCTCGAACGAGACCTTCATGCGCAATGTCTGGAAACACAACACCGAGGCGGCGGAGCGTTACAACGATCCCGGGAAGTTCACAGCATTGATTGGCTACGAGTGGACGAGTCAGCCCGGCGGAGGCAATCTCCACCGGGTTGTCGTCTTCCGCGACAACAAGGCACTCGCAGATCAGATCCTGCCGTTTTCCAATTTCGATTCCGAGGACGTGGAGGATCTTTGGGCCTTCATGAACTTCTACGAGGAGAAAACCGGTGGGCGGGTGCTCGCTATTCCCCATAACGGCAACCTTTCAAGCGGCACGATGTTCCTGCCGAGCCACCAAAAAACTGGCAAGGCGATCGATGCCGATTACGCCCGCATGCGCCATCGCTTCGAGCCGTTGGTGGAGGTGACGCAGGCCAAAGGCACGAGTGAAACGCACCCTCTGCTGTCCCCTGAAGATGAGTTCGCCAACTTCAACATCGTCGATAACTCCAATCTCGGCGGAATTGTGGCGACCACGCCAGAGATGCTCCCCTACGAGTACAGCCGTGCCGCTCTGCGTCGGGGCCTGCAGCTGGAGCAGCAACTCGGGGTGAACCCGTTCAAATTCGGGATGGTCGGTTCCACCGACTCCCACTCCAGTCTTCCCTCTACAGCCGAAGACAACTGGTGGGGCAAGTCCCCAGCGCTTGAGCCCAGCCCTGAGCGCTGGAAGGATGTGCTGATCAAGTCGTCGAAAGATGCTTCGCTCGACCTCACCGCACTGCAGCTGGGTGCTTCAGGTCTGGCTGGGGTTTGGGCCTCCACTAACACCCGCACGGCCCTCTGGGATGCGATGGCCCGCAAGGAGGTGTTCGGCACCAGCGGCACGCGTCTCACGGTGCGTGTTTACGGCGGTTACGACTTCACCGGTGAGGAGCTCAAGGCGGCGGACTGGGCTAAGCAGGTTTGTGCCAACGGTGTGCCGATGGGTGGTGACCTGATGGCGGCCACCGAGGGTCAGATTCCCTCCTTGTTGGTGCAGGCCCGGAAAGATCCGGATGGCGCCAATCTCGATCGGATTCAGGTGGTCAAGGGTTGGCTGGATGCCAATGGCGAAACCTATGAACAGGTGTTCGATGTGTCGTGGAGTGATCCGGATCAGCGCATACGTGGTGCCGATGGCAAGGTGCCATCCGTCGGTTCGAGCGTGAATGAGCGTGAGGCCACCTACACCAATGCCATTGGCGCACCGATCTTGACGGGGTACTGGAAGGATCCCGCTTTCGATCCCACCCAGAAGGCCTTCTATTACGTCCGTGTCATGGAGATCCCCACACCGACCTGGCTCGCCTATGACCGCAAGAACTACAACCTCCACGACGAGATGCCTGCAACGGCTCCTTACACCAGTCAGGAGCGGGCTTACACCAGCCCGATTTGGTACAACCCCTCCTGATGCGCTGGTCTGATCGACTGCGCACGCTGTTTCAGGAACCGATCGTTCCGTTTCTGATCGTGGGGGTTGGCCTGTTTGGCCTGCAGGGAGTCTTGGATGCGAAGGCTCCCAAGGGAGACAAGGAGATCGTGATCAGCAACGACCAGGCGGTGGCGATGGTCCAGGCATTCGCACGCACCTGGCAACGCCCCCCCTCGCAGGAGGAGCTGGAGCGTTTGTTTGATGACCACGTGCGAACGGAGGTGTTCGTGCGCGAGGCGATAGCCCTGGGGCTGGATCGGAATGACACGATCGTGCGTCGCCGCTTGCGCCAGAAAATGGAATTTGTCAGCCATGGCGAGCAGCCCCTGACAACCCCGAGCGATGAACAGCTGCAGGTGCATCTCGAGGCCCATCCGGAGCGTTTCAACAGCGAGCCTCGCTTCAGCTTCCAGCAGGTGTTTCTCGATCCATCCCTCCGGGGTGAGCAGTTGAATCGCGATGCGGAGGCGTTGATGGTCCAGCTCAATCAGGCTGATGCCGCAGCTGATCTTTCGGCCTTAGGGGATCCCCTGGCGATGGCTTCAGCGAGCTGGGAGAGTGAAAGCCGCAGTGAAATGCTGGCGCAGTTCGGCTCCACCTTCACCGACGCTCTGCAGCAACAGCCAAAGGACCGCTGGGTCGGTCCGATCAGCTCGGCCTACGGCATGCATCTGGTGCGTGTGTCGTCCATCGCCCCCGCTGAGCTCCCGTCTCTGGATCAGGTGCGCGATGGTGTCTTGCGTGACTGGCAAGACGTGCGGCGGCAAGAGCACCAGGAGAGTTATTACCGCAATCTGTTGGCCCGTTACAGCGTGCGGGTGCCCCAGTTCTGACCATGGTCCGTCGCGCTCTGGTGCCCTTGCTGATGGTCGCGGCCCTGCTGATACCGCGGTTGGTTTCAGCGCATGACCTGTTTCCTGGCTTTCTCGAACTGCAGGCCACCGCTGCCAGCACCTATCAGGTGCTCTGGAAGTTGCCGCTGCTGCAGGGGCAACGTCTGCCGATTGCCCCACGCTTCCCCGACGACTGTGCGCTGCAGAGTGCACCTGACAGTCGCCAGGAGGCCACAGCCCTGGTGTATCGAGCCGAGCTCAGCTGCCGTGAGCCTTTGGAAGGCCGCTTGATCAGCATTGATGGGTTGGCATCCGCAGGTACGGAGGTGCTGCTGCGGGTGCGTCCGTGGCAGACGGAAGCGCTGCAGACCCTGCTGATTCAGCCGGAGCAGCCCGAAGCCGTCATCCCCACCGCTTCCGAGGCGGATCAGCAGCCAGGCGTCTGGTCGTATCTGCGCCTGGGAATCGAGCACATTCTTCTGGGTGTCGATCACCTGCTGCTGCTGTTGGGTCTTGTGCTGATTGTTCGTGACGGCTGGATGCTGCTCAAAACAGTCACGGCGTTCACGCTCGCCAACAGCATCACTTTGTCGGTGTCTGCCATTGGCATCGTTCAGGTGCCTGCAGCTCCCCTGAATGCGGCCATTGCCCTGTCGATCCTGTTCATCGGCACGGAAGTGGTGCGGTTCATGCGCGGACAGACCAGTTTCACGCTCCGTCATCCCTGGGTTCTGGCCTGTGGTTTCGGGCTGCTGCACGGCTTCGGCTATGCCCGTGGCCTTGCGGAGCTGGGCTTGCCGCACCATGAACTGCTGCTTGCCCTGTTGCTGTTCAACGTTGGCATCGAGATCGGTCAGGACGTTTTTGTGGTGTTGGTGCTGGCGCTGGAGCGTGCATTCCGACAGCTGCAGATCCGCTGGCCTGTTTGGGTCCGGCGCGTGCCCGCCTGGACCATCGGTTGTGCCGGTGCTTACTGGACGATCGAGACCACGATGTCCCTGATCAAAGGAGGCGTTTGAGATGCGTTGGCGTTGGTTGCTGCTGGCTCTGCTGCTGTCACTACTCCCGTCTGGTGCCTTGGCCCATGTGCCGGAGGGCGGCGCCGGCAGTGTGATGGCTGGGCTGCTCCATCCCGTGACGGGCATCGATCACGTGGTGGCGATGGTGGCCGTCGGCCTCTGGGGTGCGGTGTTGGGAGCGCCGGCGATCTGGCTACTGCCCGTGGCCTTCCCGATGGTGATGGCCTTCGGTGGCGTCATGGGCTTGCTCGATCTGCCGTTGCCCGGCGTGGAGACCGGCATTGCCCTGTCGGCCCTGGTGCTGGGGATATTGGTGATGCTGCAGCAGCGCCTGCCGCTCGCTCTGGCTGCCGGGCTCGTTGGTCTGTTTGCGTTGTTTCATGGTTACGCCCATGGCGTGGAGCTTCCGGATGGTGCTGATGCGCTGCTGTTCAGCCTGGCGTTCGTCGCTGCCACGGGCCTGCTGCATCTGGGAGGAATCGGTCTGGGTGAAGCGCGGCGTCTGGCCTGGGGGCACCGCCTGCTTCAGGTGATCGGTGCCGTGATCGCAGTGGTGGGGGTCTGGTCGTTGATCCAGGTGGGAGCAGCGTGATGCCCCTGTTGTTTGCGCACTTGATGCAGACCGGTTTCGGCGGTTTTTACGACGGCATTGCTCACGTATTTCTGACGCCATCGGATCTGTTGCTGGTGCTGGGTCTGGCGTTGCTCGCCGGTCAGCAGGGCCCCCAGGGAGGTCGTCTGCTGCTGACGCTGCTGCCGTTGAGTTGGTGGATCGGGCTTGCCGTTGGTCAGCGTTGGGGACTGGATCAAACGCTGGCGTTGTTCACCACCGTGCTGTTCAGCTCGGTGGGTGTGCTGGTGGCGTTGTCACTGCGACTGTCTCCTCCTGTGTTCGCGTTCACCGTGGCTGGCTCAGGTTTGTTGTTTGGACTGATCAATGGCTTCACCATGCCCTCCGCGTCGATCGGGTTGCCCCTCGATGTGTTGGGGGTGGTCAGTGCCGTGGCGGTGCTGTCTGTGTTGATCAGTGCTCAGGTGGCGGCAACTCGCAGCACTGGTTTTCGCATTGCGGTGCGTGTGGCAGGCAGCTGGATCGCTGCCGCCGGCTTGTTGTCTCTTGGCTTGCTGTTCAAGGCTGCTTGAACTTGCGCTGCCGGCCAGCAAACAGCCGCCCCGGAGGAGCGGCTGAAGCGGAAATGGCTTCTGGCTGAGTGCCACCGCCAGTTGGGCTTTGATCAGGCGGCGTCGAGGGCGGAAACCCCAGGTAGCACCTTGCCTTCCAGCAGTTCAAGGCTGGCGCCACCGCCGGTGGAGATGTGCGACATCTTCTCGGCCAGACCAGCCTTCTCCACAGCAGCCACGGAGTCGCCGCCGCCAATGATCGTGCAGCAGCCTTTGCCGCTCAGTTCAGCCAGCGTGGTGGCGATGGCATTGGTACCGGCTGCGAATTTGTCGAACTCGAACACGCCCATGGGGCCGTTCCAGATCACGGTCTTGCAGTCGGCCAGTGCGTCCTGGAACACCTTGATGGAGTCAGGACCGATGTCCAGGCCCATCCAGCCGTCGGGGATGGCGTTGATGTCAGCGACCTGGCTGTTGGCGTCGGGAGCGAAGTTGTCGGCCAGCACCACATCGGTGGGCAGCAGCAGCTGAACCCCCTTGGCCTTGGCTTTGGCCTCCAGCTCCTTGGCGAGTTCGAGCTTGTCTTCCTCCACCAGGCTCTTGCCCACTGACAGACCGCGCGCCTTGTAGAAGGTGAAGATCATGCCGCCGCCGATCAGCACCTTGTCGCACTTGTCGATCAGGGCCTCGAGCACGCCGATCTTGGAGCTCACCTTGGAGCCACCCACGATGGCGGCGAGGGGGCGCTTGGGGTCGTCAACAGCACCCTGCAAGTACTGAAGCTCCTTCTCCATCAGGAAGCCCGCCACGGAGGGCTTCAGGAACTTGGTCACGCCTTCGGTGGAAGCGTGGGCGCGGTGGGCGGCGCCGAAGGCGTCGTTCACATACACCTCAGCCAGGCCGGCCAGCTTCTCGGCGAAACCGGCTTCATTCCTCTCTTCCTCCGCGAAGAAACGCACGTTCTCCAGCAGAACCACATCGCCATCGGCCATGGCGTTCACCTTGGCTTCGGCATCGGGCCCGATGCAGCTGTCGGTCTTGGAAACAGTCTTGCCGAGCAGTTCGCTCAGACGGGCAGCAACGGGGGTGAGACGCATGGCGTCATTCACCTGACCCTTGGGCCGTCCGAAGTGGGCCGAGAGAATGACCTTGGCGCCCTTGTCGATCAGGTCCTTGACGGTGGGCAGCGCGGCACGGATGCGGGTGTCATCGGTGATCGCGCCGGCATCGTTCAGGGGTACGTTGAAATCGACCCGCACGAGAACACGTTTTCCGCTGAGGTCGGCGCCGGAGAGGCTGGCCAGGGAACGCTTCGCCATGAGGGTTGTGTGGTGCGGTAAGAAAACGGGGTGAGATTAACCCGAGTTCTGCAGGCCCGGCGCTAGGACTGGCTTAAGGCTCAGACCGGAGGGCGTGTGCATGTTCGAGACCGTTCTGTTTCCGATCGATCAGAGCCGTGAAGCTCTTGAGACCGCCGGCAAGGCCCTGGAACTCGCCCGCACTCACGGCAGTCGTGTGCTGCTGCTGTCGGTGCTGCAGCCTGAACGGCCGGAGATGCATGACCATGACGCGGTTGCCACCTTGCTGAGCCGCACCCGGGAACGTTTTGAACAGTCGGGTGTGGCCTGCGAGCAGATCGAACGCGAAGGCAAACCTGCTTTCGTGATCTGCGATGTGGCGGATGAGTTGAATGTGGATGTGATCGTGATGGGAACCAGGGGTGTGAATTTGGAGGCCGAAAGCGGCAGCACAGCTGCGCGGGTGATCCAGCTGGCTCCCTGCCCTGTGTTGGTGGTGCCGTGAGTTCACCACCGATTCAGTGGTACCCGGGCCACATCGCCAAGGCGGAACAGCAACTCCGTCGCAATCTCGACAAGGTGGATCTGGTGATCGAGGTGCGTGATGCACGCATCCCTCTGGCCACCGGCCATCCCCACCTCAGCCGCTGGATCAAGGGCAAACAGCATCTGCTGGTGATCAACCGGCGCGACATGGTCACAGCAGAGGCGCGAACCCTCTGGGAAGCCTGGTTCAAGGGCCAGGGCCAGCGCACGGTCTGGTGTGATGCCAAGGCCGGCACCGGGGTCAAACAGGTGCAGCAGGCGGCGATTCGTGCCGGCGATCAGCTGAACGAACGGCGGCGGAATAGGGGCATGCGCCCCAGGCCGGTACGGGCACTCACCCTGGGCTTTCCCAATGTGGGGAAATCAGCGCTGATCAACAGGCTGGTGAAACAGAAGGTGGTCGCCAGTGCCCGCCGAGCTGGTGTCACCCGCACCCTGCGCTGGGTGCGACTTGGCCAGGACATCGACCTGCTCGATGCGCCGGGAGTGTTGCCGCCCAGGCTTGATGACCAGCAGGCGGCGTTGCACCTGGCTCTTTGTGATGACATCGGCCAGGCCGCTTACGACGGTGAACTGGTTGCCCAGGCGTTTCTGCGCTTGCTGATCGGCCTGCAGCAGCAGCCGTCTTCCGGTGTGGCGCTTGCTGTGTTGCAAGGGCGTTATGGCACGGCTTTGTCCGGTGAAACCGAAGACCCGGCCCTCTGGCTTGAGGCCGTGGCCCAGCGCCATACCTCTTCAGATACAGCGAGGATGGCTCAGAGGTTGCTTGATGACTTTCGTAAGTCGGCGTTGGGCAGCATCGCTTTGGAGTTGCCGGGATGAGCCCTGCCTGGAGCCGCCCGCCGCTGCCGGAAGAAACGTTCACCGATGGGTTTGGTGAGGGCGAGGGGGAGTTGCTGTCGCTCACCTATCCCAAGCCGCTGCCGATGCGGTTGGACCGTTGGCTGGTGAGTCAGCGCACCGAGCAGAGCCGCGCCCGCATTCAGAAGTTCATTGATGCCGGTTATGTGCGTGTGAACGGCAAGACCGGCAAGGCCAAGACGCCGCTGCGTCAGGGCGATGAGGTGCAGCTCTGGATGCCACCGCCGGAGCCGTTGCCCTATCTGAAGCCGCAACCGATGGATCTGGATGTGCTCTTTGAGGATGAGCATCTGATCGTGATCAACAAACCGGCCGGTCTCACGGTGCATCCGGCACCTGGCAACAAAGACGGCACGCTGGTGAACGGGTTGCTGCATCACTGCCCTGACCTGCCCGGGATCAGCGGCAAGCTGCGACCTGGAATCGTGCACCGGCTCGATAAGGACACCACCGGTTGCATCGTGATTGCCAAGAGTCAGGAGGCTCTGGTGCGACTGCAGAGTCAGATCCAGAAACGCATCGCTTCACGCGAGTATCTGGCGGTGGTGCATGGTGTGCCCACAGGAGACAGCGGCACGATTGTGGGAGCGATCGGTCGTCATCCGGTCGACCGCAAGAAATATGCGGTTGTCAGTGGGGACAATGGCCGTCATGCCTGCACGCACTGGAACCTGGAGGAGCGACTCGGCGATTATTCGCTGCTGCGTTTCAAACTTGATACCGGTCGCACCCACCAGATCCGGGTGCATTGCGCGCACATGAATCACCCGGTGGTGGGCGATCCCACTTACAGCCGCTGCCGCAAATTGCCGATTGAGTTGCCGGGCCAGGCGCTGCATGCCTTTCAACTCGGCCTTGATCACCCGATCAGCCGTGAGCGCATGCTTTTTGAATCTCCACTTCCGCCGGTGATGGAGAAATTACTGATGGTGCTCAGGAGACGCATTTGATTGAGATTTAATGATTGAAGCAACAGTTTCAATGCTGAACGCGTGTCGTTGGTTGTCGTGAATTGGAGTCAGTAACTTTATATTTGCTCTGGATTCTTTGCAGATTGATTGAATGCTATCAATCAATCGTAGTGGTGAGTTTTGCGCTGTCCTGATGTTTCAATGGATTGATTTATTCCAGTAACCAGATTCGACTCAACTTGGCGTGACTGCCGTCGTAATAGCTGCGCGCAATGCCGTCATTGATCATGCGGGATCGGGGATCCTTGCCGAATTGGTCGGAGATGGCGAAAGCCATGAACAGGGTCATGAGTTTCTCCGATGCTGGTGTCACCTTCGGCTCTGGAGGCATCGTTTTCAAGGCTGAACGCATTGTCAGCATGTCGTCGAGAATCGCATCGGCCTTCCTTGACTGCAGGAGGCCGATACAGGTTTCTGCAACGTCGCAATCCACAGTTTTTGCACCATTGCTTTTCAGGATTGACGTTTGGATATATCCAGGGATGGCGGCAAATGTACTGTTCTTCAGGATTTCGAAGTTGAGGTCTTCCATTTGATTTCCAGTGTTCGCGTTCGTTTCGCTGGTGGCGATTTTCAGGATGAACGACGTGAAATAGGCAGTGAGCAGAACCCTCGCAAATAGGGAGCCGATGGAGATCAAACGGGTACGGGTATGGCGTGTGTGATCTGTTGAGAGCAGCAGGGTTTTTTGAAGGATGAAGATCAGTTGGTGCCGCTTACGCTTGTCCGCAAGATCAGGCCTTTTCCGCTCCACGAACCAAACCGGTAACGCGAAGATGCAGGCGATCAGTATCAGTCCAAGGAAGATCAACAACACCTGCTTCGATAACAAAATGCGCAGCATTTTGATGGCGGCGGCTTCCTGGTTGTCCAGGGTGTAGATCTTCAGATCACTGCTGGCAGTGGGAAAGGAAAACCGGAATTGTTTGCTGCGATTTTCGTTGATCAGAACACCGGAAATAGCCAGATCAGCTTGGTTGGTTTGGATGGCTTCCAGTAAGTCTTCAAAGCTGTCCGCCTTGCGAATGCGATAAGGGATCTGGCGTGTTTCGGCGATCATGCGCCACAGATCGATCTCAAACCCTGCGGGCACGCCTTTGCGGTTGACGGCATAGGGAGGATTGGGAAACCAGATCACGTCCACAGGATCCTGAGTATCCGCGATCTCATTGTTGGCATGCGACGGCTGATGAAGGCCGCCCATCGCACAAGCCCAGAGGGTGCCCAGGCTCAGGATCAGGGCGGTTCCAAGTCGTCTCGACATCACAGGCCACATCGCAGTGGTTCCTAGTCAAATCCACGATGCGCTTTCTGCTGTGATCGCCTGCTTCAGGGGCCTGAGTCATCCATTCGGCACCGCCAAGGATGATTCAGGCATCTGACTTTTTCAGCTTGATTGTCGTGCTCAGAGCGGTGCGATTTCGCTGCCTGCTGCCAGCAACATGGCTTCGCTCAGCGCTCCGCTCCGGCCCAGATCCGTGCCTGCGAGCGCATTGAATCCCACCGTCATGGACTGACCTGCTCCAATCGATGAGCCCCAATCCGCGCCGGAGAGTTCGTAGCGATAGAGCTCTCCATCAAGTTGCTCAGTTGCCACGTCGACGCCCCAGGATTCGCCATAAAACCTGTGGTTGCTGTTGAAGCTCACCGACCAGTTGTCAAGTTGCTGTTCGCTCTGATTCGTCACCGTGAGCGAGGCAGTGAATCCGCCCCACCAGAGATCGCCACTCACTTCAACATCGAGAGGTTCGCCTGTCAGAAGATCAGTCTCGTCAGGCTGTGGAGCGGGGAGAATGGGTCCTGGCAAAGGAACGGGTTGAGGCTCAGGATTGATGGATCCAGGATTTGGCAGCGCCTCCAGATTCTGAGCGAGTGGATTACCCAGCGAAACAATTCCCTGGTAGTAGTTGATCACCGTGGGGTCAGAAACATCCAGTGCCGGCCATTGCGGCCAGTCAAAGGTGTCATTCATGAAGGGTTGCTCCTGATCCCAGCCCAGAACCGTGAGGTGATTGATGTCATGGGCAATCGCCACACCTTCAATGTCTAAAAATCCATGGGTGCGGCCATGCATCCAGCCTCCGTAGTGGGGCTCCATTTTCAAGGTGTTAATGAAGTTGTCTCTCAGCCCGGATTGCTCGATGTAGTCGGCAAATCCCTCGTGGCCAAACTCACGGACCACTCCCATGACGTCGTCTTGGGATCCCAGTCGTGCTGTTCGTTGGATGTCCGCGAGGATCTGAGGGTCATAGGCCTGATCTGCAATCCAGCCCACCTTGGCTCCCTGCATGGCATACCAAAGGCCGACCCCCTTGGTGTCATTACCCCAGGCTTGTGAATTGTTGGTCAGGCCGTTGGCAAAAGCCCATTCGCCAACCGCTTCAACGCCAACAGCATCAAGTCCTGCGAAAGCCCGCAGGCCGTTGTAGGCCTCCAAGGCCTCGGTGGTGATAGCTGTTCGCCCTCCGACCAGCTCGTTGTGCTCGGAATTGTGATTCGAGCCATGGAAATTTCCCCAGCTGTTGATATCCGTGTAATTCCCTGCTGTGGCGGCGTGCTGATGCATGGAGTGATCGTGGCCGGCCTGGTCGCCCATTCCGGCAGCGTTCACCGACAGTTCGCCCATGGCTGTTTGCTCCATGGCTGTTTGCTCCATGGATGTTTGCTCCATGGACGTTTGACCCATGGCTGTTTCGCTGATCGGCGTCCCAGCCATGGTCATGGCGGAGTCGGGATTGGTGTCTGTGCTGGTGCTGGTGTTCAAGTCAGCCTCTGAAACCAGCATCTGTTCGGTCAGGCTGCCGTCGCGTCCAAGGTCACTGCCCTGTGAACCGTTGAAGCCAACATTGATGGTTGCTCCTGCTGGAATGCGACTGCCCCAATCCGCTCCTGTGAGGGCGTAACGCGTCAGTCCGTTACCCAGGGATTCGCTTTCGAGAGCGACTCCCCAGGCATTGGGATCGAGTTGATGGCGACTGGTGAAGCTGATGGTCCAGTCTTCCAGTGCTTGATCACTTGAATTGGTGATGGCCAGGTCGGCAGTGAAGCCGCCCCACCAAATGTCCCCACCGATTGAGACCTGCAGTGACTCAGATGGCGTCATGGCATGAATGAGAGGTACAGATTCAGTGCAGCGACGGGATGTGATTCAGATAGAACTCATCCGGTTCAGAGTGTGTCTGAATCTGACTTGGTTCGACCTTTTTCCGATCCGTCGTTCTCCTATTCAGCCTTAAATGCTTGGTTCCTTCCATCCTTCAAATGAAGGATTTGATGCTCTGGCAACCAAAATAAAAGCCGTCGTTTGCGTTGCTGTTGCTTGGCTCGGGCTTTGTTTTGTCGGATGTATTTCGGCTTGCTGTCATGTCGGCTCTTGGTTTTTGAATCGACGCGCTGTGGTCAAGCGACTGGACTTAATTTTTTTTCTGTGAAATTCTTATTGGCGATTTTGTCTGATGTCTAGAACTCGGAATTAACTGCCTGGCGTGATCATTGGACTGGTTTCACTTTGTTCCAATGGTTTCAGTTGGGGAGGCGCGGACAGGCTTCGACGAGTGTTCGCGTGATCTCGGCCTGCGGTTGATGCAGCAGTCGGTCGCCAGGCCCCTCCTCCACGACATGCCCTTTGTTGAGCACGATCAGTCGATGGCAGAAGCCACTGGCCACTGAAAGGTCGTGGGTGATGAAAACCATGGCCAGCCCGAGCTCCTGCTGCAGCTGGCGAAGCAGGGCCAGAACCTCGGCCTGGATTTCAGCATCCAGCATGCTCACGCTCTCATCACAGATCAGCACCTTCGGTTTCAGGGCCAGGGCTCTGGCGATGGCCACCCGTTGCTGCTGGCCCCCGGACAGCTGTCGGGGAAGACGGTTTTGATAACGATCGGCGGGTACAAGCCCCACCCGCTCAATCAGCTGACGGCCTTGTTCTCGAGCTGCCGCTGGTGAGGCCAGGTTGTGGATGCGCAGGGGATCGATGATGGCGTCGATCACCGACATAGCTGGATTCAGGCAGGCCAGGGGGTCCTGGAACACCATCTGAAGAGTGCGCCGTGCCTGGCGCGCTTCACGTCCCCGCAGCCTCAGCAGATCCTTGCCGAGGAGCTGCACCCTGCCGCCACGAATCGGCGTGAGTCCCATCAGGGCACGGCAGAGGGTGCTTTTGCCACAGCCAGAACCTCCCACCACTCCGAGCGTTTCACCAGCTCGCAACTGGAAGCTGATGCCGTCAACCGCCTTCAGCCAGGTTGGATTCCAGGGTGGACCACCCAGGTTGTGCCAGCAGCGCAGTTCCTGCACAGCCAGCACCGTGTCGGCGTCGGGTGCTTCAGGGGTGCTGCCCCCTTCACGAGCGCGGGCAGCGCTGAGTAGGCGTTGTCCCACTCTGGAGCTGGGATAGGTCAGGACCACATCACTGCGGTTGATCTCCACGACGCGACCGCCGTCCAGCACAGCCATGCGTTCACACCAGCGATGGGCCATGGCCAGGTCGTGGGTGATCAGCAACAGAGCACTGCCAAGTTCCTCGCACAGCGCTCTCAGAGCAGCCATCACCTGACCTGCCACAGCCACATCCAGGCTTGTGGTGGGTTCGTCCGCGATCACCAGGGGTGGACTCAGGGCGATGGCCAGGGCGATGGCCAGGCGCTGGCGCATGCCGCCGCTGAATTCATGCGGGTAAGCGCGGAAGCGAGTGGCGCCGATGCCCACCTGCTCCAGCAGCTCTTCGGCCCTCTGGAGACGTTCTGCATGGTTCATGCCTGGCCGATGGGCGCTCAGGGTGTCCAGCAGGTGGCCACCCACGGTGATCAGCGGATTCAGGCGTGTCATCGGATCCTGAAAGACCAGTCCCACCGACTCACCGCGCAATCTCCTCAGATCGGCAAGGCTGAGGTTGCGGGGATCGTGACCGTTCAGGCTCAGGCTTCCTTCGCAACTGCTGCCTGGGGGCAGCAGTTGCAGCGCTGCCCTGGCCACGGTGCTCTTGCCGCAGCCCGAGGGACCGACCAGGGCAAGGCGTTCGCCGGGATGCAGACGCAGGTCAAGCCCATCGAGGGTCCACGTCTGGTTTCCTGGGTAACGGAGCCGAAATTGTTCGAGTTCCAGGACAGACCCTGGCGCGGTTGTCATGGCAATCGAAGCGCAGGTGCTCATGGCTACATACCATGGATTCACCTGTCGGGTCGGATGCTCAACGCCACCTCCGAGACGGTTGCAGTGCAGATCCGAAACGGATCCGCTGCACCGGCTTGTGGTCTGGTGGCTCTGAGAGATCGGCCCATCCGCTCAGCCGACGATTACGGCATCGATCTGCCTGCCTGGTTGCGTGAGTGCATCGATCATGTGCCGCCAGGGATTGGTCATAGCTGCCCCACCGATTCAGAGGCTCTGCTCGCTGCGGCCTTCGATTTCGCCTTTCAGCTGCACGAGGGCCAGTTCCGAGCCAGTGGGGACCCCTACATCGTTCATCCGGTGGCGGTGGCTGATCTGCTCAGGGACATCGGTGCCAGCGCGAGTGTGATCGCTGCAGGCTTCCTCCACGATGTGGTGGAGGACACGGACGTCACTCCGGAGCAGCTGGAGAGTCATTTCGGACCGGAGGTCCGGGAACTGGTGGAAGGAGTCACCAAGCTTGGAGGTCTTCACTTCACCAATCGCACCGAGGCTCAGGCTGAAAACCTGCGCAAGATGTTTCTGGCGATGGCCAGCGACATTCGAGTTGTTCTGGTGAAGCTCGCAGACCGGTTGCACAACATGCGCACGCTGGGGGCGTTGCGGGAGGAAAAGCGCCAGCGCATCGCCCGGGAAACACGGGAGATTTATGCACCTCTGGCCAATCGGCTTGGCATCGGTCGCTTCAAATGGGAGCTGGAGGATCTGTCCTTCAAGTTGCTCGAGCCGGATGCCTTCAGGGAGATTCAGCAGGAAGTTGCGACCAAGCGCAGCGAACGCGAGGAACGCTTAGGAGTCACCGTTCAGTTGCTCAGTGATCGACTGGCAGCTGTCGGCCTTGAGAACTGTGAAGTGAGCGGCCGGCCCAAGCACCTCTTCGGCATCTGGACCAAGATGCAGAGGCAGCAAAAAGCCTTCCACGAGATCTACGACGTGGCGGCCCTGAGGATCCTCACCCCCAGCGTTGAGGCTTGTTATCGGGCTCTGGCGGTTGTTCATGACACCTTCCGTCCGATTCCCGGGCGCTTCAAGGACTACATCGGTCTGCCCAAGCCCAATGGCTACCAGTCGTTGCACACGGCTGTGATCGGACGTCACCGTCCGATCGAAGTGCAGATCCGAACACTGGACATGCACCGGGTCGCGGAGTTCGGAATTGCCGCGCACTGGAAATACAAGGAGGGTGGTTCACCAGCCGCTGGTGGAGACACGGAACGCTTCAACTGGTTGCGGCAGCTGGTTGATTGGCAGCAGGAGGGTGGAGCTGACGACCACAACGACTACCTTGCCTCGATTAAGGAAGATCTCTTCGATGAAGAGGTGTTCGTCTTCACCCCCAAAGGTGACGTGCTGGGTTTGCGCAAGGGGTCGACGGCCGTGGATTTTGCCTATCGCATTCACTCGGAAGTGGGTAATCACTGCCATGGCGTGCGCATTAACGATCGACTCTCTCCACTGTCGACGCCGCTTCAGAACGGTGATTTTGTGAATGTGCTCACGAGCAAGACGGCGCATCCCAGCCTCGACTGGCTCAACTTCGTGGCGACGCCCACGGCCCGTAATCGCATCCGTCAGTGGTACAAGCGCAGCCATCGCGATGAAACGATCGAGCGCGGCAAGGATCTGCTCGAGCGGGAGCTCGGCCGCAGCGGATTCGACTCTCTGCTCAGCAGTGATGCGATGACGCGAGTTGCAGAGCGATGCAACCTTGTGAGCACTGAAGACCTGCTTGCTGCCCTCGGCTTCGGAGCCGTCACCCTGCATCAGGTGCTCAATCGGCTCAGAGAGGAGATCCGCCTGCAGGCCACGATCGAGGAGCCGCCGCTCAGCAATGAGGATGTCGCTCGCCAGCTGGTGCAGCAGGCCGAAACCACCACTCCCCGCCCGACTCATGAGCAACAGGACCCGATCCTCGGTGTGGAAGGACTCGACTACCGCCTGGGTGGTTGTTGCAGTCCCCTTCCTGGAGAGTCGATTCTCGGCACCGTTGCCCTCGGCAACCATGGGATTACCGTTCATCGTCAGGATTGCTCCAATGTAGAGGCGATTCCGAGCGAACGACGACTGCCTGTGCGCTGGAACCCTGCTTTGGCGAGCAGAAGTCAGCGCTTTCCTGCGCAGCTGCGCATTGAGGTGATCGATCGTGTGGGCATCCTCAAGGACATCCTGATGCGGCTCTCCGATGGACGCATCAATGTCAGTGATGCCCGCGTGAAGACCAGCTATGGAAAGCCCGCCCGGATTGACCTGCGCCTGGAGCTGGCCAGTGCAGATCAGCTGCAGCGCACCATGCTCCAGATTCGTTCCATGGCGGATGTGATTGATATCGCCCGCAGCAGCGGCACCTGAAGTCGATCGCCAGTGCTCTCAGCGTTTGTGGTGTTGCTGTAAAAGCCAACGCAGGCTGAGCCACCAGCCCAACACTGCGCAGACGGCTCCTGTGATGCTGGAGCCCAGCAGCAAACGGCTGATTACGCTCCAGCCCAACTGGCCGAAGCCATCCTGCTGAAGGGCGTCGAAGCCTGGCCATGCGTGACCATGGCCGAGCACCAGAGCCCCGATCTGGTAGTTGAACCAGTAGAGCGGCAGATAGGTGAAGGGATTGCTGATCCAGGTGCCAGCTGCTGCCAGCAGATGGTTCCCGCGCACCACACTGGCCAGGGCGATTCCCACCAATGTCTGCAAGCCAAAGATCGGAAAGCAGCCGCAGAAGATGCCGGCTGCCAGTCCACGGGCGCGCTGTCCTGGAGTGCCTTCCTGTTGCCAGATCCATTGCAGAGCTCTCTGCAGGCGTCGATGTGCCTTTCTCAGCATCCGGCCCATGGGAGTGTCGGCGGTTCTCGCATGGCATTGAGGATGTGATCGTAGGGAGTGGGGTAGGGGCTGTTGCAGCACTGCGATGCAGGAGATCAACCTGGAGAGGCAAACGATTGCTGCCGTGGCCACAGCAGTGGCGCCCGGCCAGGGCGGCATCGCGGTGATTCGCCTGTCAGGCCCTGATGCGCAACGGGCGGTGAGCGCGATCACTTGCTTCCCCGGTGCACAGCTGTGGGAGAGCCATCGGGTGCTTTACGGCCATGTGATGGCCGCCGATGGAGTGGAGCGACTCGATGAGGTGCTGGTGCTGTTGATGCTGGCCCCCCGCAGTTTCACCGCTGAAGACGTGGTGGAAATTCATTGCCATGGCGGCGTGATGGCCGTGCAGCGGGTGATGGCCCGTGTGCTCGAGCAGCCTGGGATTCGCCGTGCATTGCCCGGTGAATTCAGTCAGAGAGCCGTCCTCAACGGGCGCCTCGATCTCACGCGCGCTGAGGCGATCGGTGATCTGGTGGCTGCCCGCAGTCAGCGTGCAGCGCAGTTGGCCATGGCAGGTGTGGATGGCGGCATACAGCGCCGGATCCAGCTGTTGCGCGAACGGCTGCTGGATCAGCTCAGTGAGCTGGAGGCCCGGGTTGATTTTGAGGAGGATCTGCCTGCTCTCGATGGCCAGGCCTTGCTCAAGGCTTTGCAGTCGGTGCGCGACGAGCTGCTGCAACTTGTGGAGGATGGGGAGTGCAGTGTCGCCCTTCGTCAGGGGCTGCGGGTGGCGCTCGTCGGCAGGCCCAACGTCGGCAAGAGCTCACTGCTGAATCTGCTGAGTCGGCGGGAGCGAGCCATCGTGACCGATCTGCCCGGCACCACAAGAGACCTGCTGGAAAGCGAAATCGTGCTGGAGGGCGTTCCGATCACGCTGCTCGACACCGCCGGCATCCGCAGCACCAACGATGCCGTTGAGCAGCTGGGCATCGCCCGCAGTCACGACGCTTTGGCCAGTGCCGACCTGGTCGTGCTTCTGTTTGATCTCGTTGACGGCTGGACCGCTGAGGATCAGCTGTTGCGTGAGCAGATCCCAGCTGATGTGCCCCATCTGCTGGTGGGAAACAAGGCTGATCTCAGTGATCTTGCGGCTCCTGCCGATGTGCATCTTTCTGCGGTTACGGGTGTTGGGGAAGCGCAGCTGGTGCAGGCTCTTCTGGAGCGTTGCGGTGCACTCAGCGACGGCTCCCTGCTGCTGGCGCTCAACCAACGACAGGCTGACCTGGCACGGGTGGCGGCCACTGCCCTTGATCGCAGTGAGCAGGTTGCCGCCGATGGACTGCCCTGGGATTTCTGGACGATTGACCTGCGTGAGGCCATTCACAGCCTTGGCGAGATCACGGGGGAAGAGCTCACGGAATCCGTGCTGGATCGTATTTTTTCCCGCTTCTGCATTGGTAAATGACGTTGGCAAATGAGCGCTGCGGGTCTGGTCCTCACCGTCGTGCCCGCATGATGGATCCAGGCCTATGAGCGGGCGGTTCCGCAGTGATGAACGTTGAGCAGCCTCTAACGACACCCCGGCTTCAGGCGCAACTTCAGCACTGGCTGGCAGAAGATCTTGGCCGCGGCGATCTCACCGCGCCGGCCCTCAGTGGACGGCGGGCTCAGGCGACCTGGATCGCCAAGCAGGACGGTGTGTTCTGTGGTGGAAGCCTTGCTGTGCAGTTATTTCGCCTGTTGGATCCACAGCTCGAGGCGGAGTGTCTGATTGTCGATGGTGCTGTGGTGCAACCCGGCGACACCCTGCTACGTCTCGACGGTCAGGCCACTGCCCTGGTGGGTGCTGAACGGACGGCTCTGAATCTGGCGATGCGTCTCTCCGGTATCGCCACGGCCACAGCGGCCCTGGTGAGAGAACTGCAGGGAAGCGGAGTGCGCTTGGCCGACACGCGCAAGACCACGCCAGGACTGCGTGAACTTGAGAAGTACGCCGTACGCATGGGTGGAGGCGTCAATCACCGAATGGGTCTCGACGATGCCGCCATGCTCAAGGAAAACCATCTGGCCTGGGCCGGTGGCATTGAAGCGGCGATTGCCGCTGTGCGGGCTTCCGCTCCATGGCCGGCGAGGGTGATTGTGGAAGCGGAAACCGAGCAGGAAGCCTCGAAGGCTGTGATTGCCGGAGCCGATGCTGTGCTGCTGGATGAGTTCACGCCTGAGCAGCTGAGCAGCCTGGTACCCAGGTTGCGCCAGCTGGCGGTGGAGCGGACTGCTTCCGGGGCTGTGATTCTGGAAGCCTCCGGAATTCAGCCCGGGGATTTGCGTGCCTATGCCGCCACAGGCATTGATTTGATCTCCACCAGCGCTCCGGTTACGCGCAGCCGCTGGCTGGATCTGAGTATGCGTTTCGCACCTGCCGGGGGATGATCAGGGCTTGCCAAGCCCGTTGATCCGTCCATGCTCCGCATCGCAAACGTCCTTGAAACACAGTTGCGCGGTGCGATGCAACGGGCGTTCCCCGAGGCCTGGTCTGAGGCGGGGGAGGCTGGCCTGGACCCCCAGTTGGCGCCAGCAAGCAAGCCGGAATTCGGCGACTTTCAGGCCAACGGTGCTCTGCCACTGGCCAAGCCGCTGAAGCAGGCGCCGCGTCAGATCGCGACGGCCATCGTTGAGCAGCTGCAAGCGGATGCGGCCTTCACCGAGCTGTGTCTGGAGCCGCAGATTGCCGGGCCTGGCTTCATCAACCTCACGATTCGACCGGAGTGTCTTGCTGCTGAAGTGGCCTTCCGGCTGGGTGATGAGCGGCTTGGCGTTCCGCCCGTCAAGGATTCAGCGCCGGTGGTGGTGGACTTCTCCAGTCCCAACATCGCCAAGGAGATGCATGTGGGCCATCTGCGCTCCACGATCATCGGCGACTCCTTGGCTCGGGTGCTGGAGTTCCGCGGGCACCCGGTGTTGCGGCTGAACCATGTGGGCGACTGGGGAACCCAGTTCGGGATGCTGATCACCCATCTCAAGCAGGTGGCCCCCGACGCTCTCGAGACCGCCGATGCCATCGACCTCGGTGACCTCGTGGCCTTCTACCGGGAAGCGAAGAAGCGCTTTGATGATGACGAGGTGTTTCAGACCACATCCCGTGAAGAGGTGGTGAAGCTGCAGGGAGGCGATCCTCTGTCGCTTAAAGCCTGGGGACTCCTGTGTGACCAGTCGCGGCGCGAGTTCCAGAAGATCTACGACCGGCTCGACATCCGCCTCAGCGAACGGGGTGAGTCGTTTTACAACCCCTTCCTGCCTGCGGTGATCGATGGGCTGAAGCAGGTCGGTCTGCTGGTCACCGACGACGGGGCGGAGTGCGTCTTTCTGGAAGGGGTCAGCGGCAAGGACGGCAAGCCGCTGCCGGTGATTGTGCAGAAGAGTGATGGAGGCTTCAATTACGCCACCACCGATCTGGCAGCGATTCGCTACCGGTTCGCCGCGGCTCCCGATGGTGATGCAGCCCGCCGGGTGATCTACGTGACTGATTCCGGTCAGGCCAATCACTTTGCAGGAGTGTTCCAGGTGGCTGAGCGCGCCGGCTGGATTCCAGGCGGTGCCCGCCTGGAGCATGTGCCCTTCGGATTGGTGCAGGGAGAAGACGGCAAGAAGCTCAAGACCCGGGCCGGTGACACCGTGCGTCTGCGCGATCTGCTCGATGAGGCGGTGGAGCGCGCTGAAGCGGACCTGCGCTCGCGCCTCCAGGACGAAGAGCGCAGTGAGCCGGAAGACTTCATCAATCATGTGGCCGTCACCGTCGGCCTGGCAGCGGTGAAATATGCCGATCTCAGTCAGAACCGGATCACCAACTACCAGTTCTCGTTTGATCGCATGCTGGCCCTGCAGGGAAATACAGCACCCTATCTGCTGTATGCGCTGGTGCGGATCGCCGGCATCGCCCGTAAGGGTGGTGATCTGGATGTCTCAACGGCTCAGCTGCAGTTCAGTGAGCCTCAGGAGTGGGCGCTGGTGCGTGAACTTCTCAAGTTCGATGCCGTGATTGCCGAAGTGGAGGAGGAGCTGCTTCCCAATCGTCTCTGCAGCTATCTGTTCGAGCTCAGCCAGGTGTTCAATCGCTTCTATGACCAGGTGCCGGTGCTCAAGGCAGAGCCAAAAGCTTTGCCCTCACGACTGGCACTGTGCCGTTTAACCGCTGACACCTTGAAGCTGGGTTTGGGCTTGCTTGGGATTGCAACCCTGGAGCGGATGTGATGAGGAGCTGGTTGGCTCAACTTCGTCAGCGCTCTTGGCCGTTTGCTCTTGGATTGTTGCTGTCGCTGGCGCTGCTCGTCGCTGAGCCAATCATTGTGGATTTCTTTCAGAAAGGCCACTACAACTGGGTTTCGCTTCACTCCTTGGCCATTGCCAAGCACAGCGATCTGGTGGTTGGGGGTGTGGGGTTTTCGTGTGCCGCGATTCGACCTGATGGTCAGATCTGGTACGACTATTTCAATCGCTATCCATTGCCGTTTGCCCTGCTCAGTCACTGGGTTCTTGCTCCCTGGTCCGGTGATGCCGCCGCTTGGATGTATTCGGCTAGGCAGTGGATGAATCTGATCTTCATCGCAACGGGCGTGGCGTTGTGGTGGTGGTTGCGTGCCATGTACTTTTCGCGTTCCGTTGCGATGGCAGCGCTTCTGCTCACCGGCGCTGCTCCAGTGGTGTTGCAATACCGCAGCATGTTTCATTTCGATCAGCCGGTGCTGTTGGCTTATTCACTGCTGCTGCTGGTGGTTGTGCGCAAGCTGCTGGTGCCCCATCCCGATGTGCGTTGCTACTGGGGAATGCTGATGGTTGCGGCCCTGTCTGGCCGTTCGGCCGTGGTACTGATCTTTTCCCTGATTTTGCCGCTGACGTTGACCGTGTTCCGATCCCCCAAGCCGTCCGGTTCGATTTGGCTTGGTGTGCCACTCGCCTTCGGCTCGGTTTTGGTTGGAACCGCTTACAACGTGCTCTGGGAGATGCGACTTAACCAGGTCAGTTGGTCGCAGACCTCGGTGTTGCAGTCGGCATTCCGTCGTCTCTCTTTGAGTGGTGAAGGGTTTGAACCACGTCACTTGGAGCGCACGCGCTGGTTGGGCGCAGCGCTTCCAAAAATGGCCTCTTATATCAGTCAATACCTGTTGCCGCTTTTGACGGTGTTGGGGCTGCTGTTGATGATCTGGTGTTTTGTTCGGTTGACCGCCCATTCGTTCCCAATAGGTGCTCCTCTAGCCGAAGCCTTGTGTGCCGTCAATTCCCCCCGTCAGCTCCTGCTCTGGAGCACAGGACTGACGTCATTGATCTGGGTGGTGGTGATGAAAAACCTATTTGTGTTTCATGTCTACGCCGGCATGGTGGTCCTGCCGTTCTTGCTGTTTTGCATGGCCGTCGTGCTTGAGCAAATGCTCATACTCACGTCTGGATGGGCTGTAATCAGCGCCCGGTCTCTGAATCAAGCACTGGTGTGTGCTTCCGTTTCGGTGTTTCTTCTGGTTCTTGTTCTGGGTCCTTCTGCGGCGCAGCGTCCTGATCAGGAGCGCAGGCTTGTGCTGGAGGGGTTTTTCAAGGAGTTGGCTGAGTACCAAGCGTTATCCCCAGCTCTGCCTCTGGTGGTGAAAAACAACGATTGGTTCCCTCGGTCGCCCTATGCCCAGTGCGCGCTGCTTGATGGTCCGTTCCTGCTTGAGCCACCGAAACAAGGCACCTCAGCACCTCAGCCACCGTCGTTTCCCTCCAAACCTTGAATGAACCCGTAACCGCTCTCCCGAAGCTGCTGCTGCTCGCTACCGGTGGCACCATCGCCGGACGGGCGAGTGACGTGACCTCCTTGAATCACTACTCAGCAGGCGACATCGCTGCTGAGGAGTTGCTGCAGTCGGTGCCCCAGCTGAAGCAGCTTGCCGAGATTGAGGTGGAGCAGATCGCCAACGTCGACAGTGCGGATCTGACCTTCGCTCATTGGCAAAGGCTTGTAACCCGGTTGCGTGAGGCTCATGCGGCTGATCCCGACCTGGCGGGGGTGGTGATCACCCATGGCACCAACACCATGGAGGAAACCGCCTGGTTGCTGCACTTGCTGATCGATGACCCGCGGCCCGTGGTGCTGGTGGGAGCGATGCGTCCGGCCACGGCCCTCAGTGCTGATGGTCCGCTCAATCTGTTTCAGGCCATGCAAGTTGCCAGAGCGCCGGAGTCCCGCGGGCACGGGGTGCTTGTGGTGATGGATGGCTGGATCCATGCAGCTCGCGAGGTCACCAAGGTCGCAACTCAGGGAGTTGGTGCCTTTGAAAGCCCTGGTTTCGGCCCCTTGGGTTGGGTGGATGATGCGGGCGTGCACCTGCCTCCAGCGCAGCCAGCCCGTTCTGTTCCCTTCGCAGGGCTTCAGCTTGACGAGCCCTGGCCCCAGGTGGCGATCCTGCATGGTTGCGTCGAGCCTCCGTCGGCCCTGATACCTGCCCTGCTTTCGGCCGGCGTCCGGGGTCTGGTGTTCACGGGCACTGGTGCTGGCCAATTGTCGGCGCTTGAACGCTGCGCTCTTGAAAACTGGCCAGGGCCGCTGCCGCTCATGCTCAGGGCGAATCGCTGTGGTTCTGGGCCGGTGCATCGTGATGAGCAATTTGCCCGCCTTGGCCTTTTGCCCGCCGGGCGGCTCAGTCCCCAGAAAGCGCGCGTGCTGTTGTTGCTGGCTCTGATGGCTGGATTAGATCGCGCAGAGCTGGGAGCATTGACCTCTCAACGCCAGCTCGTCAGCTGATGCCTGCAGCGTCTTCTGGGATCTATCAAGCTTTCGGCATGCTGCTGTCGTCGCCGTCGTTGGCGTTGCCGGAATTGATGCCAGCAACTGCCGTTGCAGCCAGCGGCAGTGATTCGCTGGTGGAGCTTGTGGAAGCTGATTACCGCCAGTGGCCAGCTCTTCAGCCCAGCCCTCACAGCACGCCAACGCTTCAGTTGGCGCTTGAGGATTGGCGCCTCGAACTTGAAGGCATTGGCTGGTTTCGTGCCACTGGTGGTGAGCGTTTGGAATGGCAGCGCTGGGATGACAGCGTCAGCGATCGCGACATCCGCACGTTTGCTGTCACCAGTGGGCTTGGAGCCTTAGCGATCCAGCGTGGCACGTTGGTTTTGCATGGAACAGCGCTGGAGCGTGACGGAGAGGCGATTCTGCTGTTAGGCCATCCAGCTGCCGGTAAGTCCACCCTGGCCTGGTGTTTGCTTCAAGACGGTTGGCGTTTGCTTAGCAGCGAACTCGTTGCCGTGAGCCCTGATGGGCTGGTTCAGCCAGGGATGCATCAACTCAAGCTCTGGCATGACGCCGCTATGGCTTTGGAGCTGAATTGGGCGCAGCTACCACCTGTACGGAAGGGTCTAAAGCGCTATGCATTGCTGGCTGAAGATTTAACTTGCATGCCACAGCCAACACCATTGCGGTTGGTCTATGGCTTAAATCGTGCCAGAGAGGATTCGGGTAAAGAAAATGACACTGAGGCGGAAGATGATAAGGAGAAAATCTCTCTCAAGGCTTCACGCAATTTTTCACAAACAAATGCCTTAATGCGCCTGCGCAACCAAGCCTTTCACGCCAGGATGTATCGAGGCATGGATGCAGAAGCACAGCTGTTTATGCAGGCAGCTGCACTGGCTCGAACGGTGCCGTTGCATGCCTTGATCGTTCCAGATGGAATCAAAGCAATGGCGGAAAGCCTCAAGGAGGTGGATTTGATGAACCCCGAATCGATCCAACAGCGCAGAGAAGCTACAGAAGAGGACGCAAGCAATGACTGAAGATCACAGCTACTGGTATCTAGCCTCGTATCCAAAATCAGGTAACACCTGGTGTAGAGTTTTTATTACTGAATTGATGAGGCTGGCAGGAGACGATCCTGGAGAAGAACTCAACCTTAATCAGGATATTGAAACTGGAGCGATTGCTTCATCCAGGCTCTGGCTGGACGATCAATTAGGAATCAATAGTTGCGATCTAAGTTTTAGTGAACTTGATCCGTTGCGCGGACGTGCTGGTGCCAGTGCATGGCTATTCGCAGAAGGAGAGCGCTTTCACAAAGTGCATGACGCATTCAAGTCGCCTGATTCCCGTGGGCGCTCAGTGGTGAGTACAACAGGCTGCTCTGGTGTTGTTTATATCCTGCGCCACCCGGAAGACGTAGCCGTGTCACTCAGTCACTTCTTCTCCTGGCCGTTGGATCGATGCGTTGACTTCCTGCTTGATCCAAGTGCAGCACTGGTGCCAGGGGAACGCTTTGGCGGCCATCAAGTACGCCAACACATGGGCCGCTGGGATCAACATGTGCGCTCATGGGTCGATCAAACTCAACTACCAGTTTTGATCATGCGCTATGAAGATATGTTATCAAAAGGATCAGAAACATTCACTGAATTAGCAACCTTTTTGGGCCTTCCGAATGACGCAAATCTAATTGATCAGGCACTCGAAAATACCTCCATTGATCGACTCAAGAAGCTGGAAGAAGATGTTGATGGCTTTGCAGAAAAACCTGCCGGTTGTGAGCGGTTCTTTCGTTCAGGTCGTACAGGAGAAGGAGCAGAGCAGCTATCAATTGAACAGCGAAAGCGTCTCGCAAATGGATTGTCTGAGGCGATGAAGCGGTTTGAATACGAGGGTCCAGAAGTTGACTGATCCTCGAATTGAATTTGTATTTGGAGAGGTGAATGATCAGCTGAATCGTGAGCTGAGAGCTTTCTGGATCCAGCATGGAAACTCATATCAAAAAGAATTGAGATCTTTCAGAATTGCATTAAGAAAAAGTCATGACTTAAAGCAAATGGATCCGCTTAAAAAGCCCATATCGCGACAACCAGCTGCAATTTCGCGTGATCAATCAGGTGCGATTATCGGGATTGTATTTGTTGTGTTAAGAGAGCTAGAAGACTCGCTGGGACTCGGAACTCATGCTTACTTTCAACGGATGTACATCATTCCAGCTGCCCGACATCTAACATTAAACTTAAGTTATCAACGGTTGGCTAATCAGCTTTTTCAAGCATTCCTTCAAGGGTTTGATCGTGAAGTCGAGAAACGTGATCATCGTGCAAAGGTATTACTATCCGAAAACATTAATCCTGGCTTACAGAAACCGTCCATGCGCCGTTATTTTGCACGACTTGGGTTCCAAATGCTTGGAGGCAATCAACTTGGTGGCGAAGTTTGGGTTAGAAAGCTTAAAACACATTTCTCGTTTTAATCGTCAACCACGGCAATCACTTTCTTCTCCAAGGCAGCCTCCAGCCAAGATTCAACAGAGGACTTGCATTCATCTGAAGTGACTTCATATTCCTCCTCTAAATGCTTGCAAAGTTCAGGCAGTGTTGGCTGAAGCTTGAGTGCATTCCAAATGGCTGAACCTGTCTCGTTGAGAACAAGATAGTCGCAGGTGTTGCTTTGAAATAAAGCTACATCACCGTCGAGTTCTGTGCAGACAGCTTGATGGTGCTGCTTAAAACGCTTGGTACTGTTCAGCATCTTGCTTCTAAGACTCAATATTGGTATCAAGTCAATCATTGTATAGATCAATGTTTAGGCTATGACACGCCAGGCAAGCCCCCTGCTGCAAGGCCATTCATCTCTTATCACGATCAGATGAAATAGTCATCAGCCTCTGATAATGCAAGGTTTGTGGCGTGATGCTGCTAGCTGAAGGAGTATTGCCAGGAGTTGCTAATTGATTGCAGTCTTGATTAGCACTTAAGCCCCGGCTATCACTGCTCAACTGAGCTCTATCGTGCCAGGTATTGATAGGCTAATTTTAAGACTCTTGATAGTATTCTTGGGAGTACTAGACTTTATGAGTTTACCTGTACGCGTAAGTCCAGAAAGTTCTTGTTATGGTACGGCCAAGGTGTGGGGAGAAGTATCTCTTTTTCGTGCAATTATATGTTCTTTGTTTGGCGAATGGTGTTATAAAATTATGTATTATCTTGCCAGGAGTATGGCAGTGACTCCTTTTAATAATCTTGTCATGAACGCGAACATTTCTGTTTTTAATCTTTTCAGATAAGGCTTGAATGGTTGGCTTTTGCCATGCTTTTTTCTTCGTTTCTGCAGCTGTATTATTGCTACCAAAGCGATACTCTATGTTGCCCGAAACTCTGGTTTCAAATGCTTCGTCATAGGAAATATTGATGCCAGCAGTTAAACCATCAGCGATCTGATAATCCAGCTCCACCTGCACGCCAGAACCATCTGCTTCTCCTAGATCACCGCTTTGGTAGTAGTAGCCAACAGAGGCATTGAGATTAGGGGTGATGAAATAACCAACATCCAGGCCATAGGTATCAAGCGCCCCGCCGAGATAACGGCTATTGAGGCGCTGCTCTGTATCACCAACAGGAATCAAGGCATAGGCATTGAAGTTCCATGTATCCGATACAGCTTCTAATCCTGCTGCGATTTGCTGGAAGAAAGCACTTTCCTTGTTGTAGAGGGTGACACCTGAATCAGCATTACCTGTATTCATCGGCCGGCTGTCGTAACCAGCATTCACCCCGAACATCCAGCTGCGATCACCATTCAGCCAGCGGTAGCCCAGTCGAGTGGAGGTGCTGATCGTTGTGCCAGCAACCTCGGTGTTGATGATGCTGCTGGTGCCGCCGTAATCAGCAAAGTTGGCGTTGAGCAGCACATCAGCAAAGAAGACGCTGTTCTCGCCAACAGCAATTGGCAGAAACCCACCGATACCTGCCTGGTTAGGAGTTCCTGCTCCTTGCAGTGCGCCTTGAAAACCCCAGTTGAATTTGACTGCATCCTTGAGGTTGATCTCCATCACCCCGAGATCTTCTGCGCTGCCTGTCTCTTGAGCAGCAGCAGACAGCAGAGCGCCATGAGAGAGAGCCAGTGCGGCAACACCGCTAAGCGATAGCGAAAGGTGCAGTGAATTCTGCATTGAGCTCAACGCCTAATTGCTCGGCACATTGCCCTGCTTTGACTGCTGATGCGAGCTGTAGTAGGCAGTTTCGGCTTTGCTGCCCGTGATCCAAAGATCCACAACCTGTTCCAGATCGCCGACGTGGATTCAGGTGTGATCCGCTGGGTCAATTCTGATCTGGTGACGCACAACTTGCCAAGGACCGAATGAATAGATCACCCCAATGGGGGATGCATCGATATTCGCGATATAGGAAAGTTGAACTTATGGGGGTGTTTTAATATTTCTTTCTACTTGTTCACGGCCTTGGGATGTAGTCCCAACCTATCCAGTCAGACAAATGTGGTCCCAAGGCGGGTGCGTCATAGTATCCATTGCAATGAACATATATCGGCCCGTAACTCGAGCCTGCAATTTTATCAACACTCACTGCAATCGGATTAGCTCTTTTATATCTCCGATCCGTTGGTGTGAAGCAGTATCTAGCTGCTGCATCATGAACGCGGATATTCCTGTGTTTGATGCTTTCGGATAAAGCCTGAATGGTTGGCTTTTGCCATGCTTTTTTCTTGGTTTCTGCAGCTGAACTATTGCTACCAAAGCGATATTCAATGTTGCCTGAAACTCTGGTTTCAAACGCTTCGTCATAGGAAACATTGATGCCAGCGGTTAAACCATCAGCGATCTGATAATCCAGCGCGACCTGTGCACCAGAACCATCTCCTATGCCTAGATCACCACTTTGGTAGTAGTAACCTACAGAGGCATTGAGTGCAGGGGTAATGAAATAACCAACATCCAGGCCATAGGTATCAAGTGCCCCGCCGAGATAAAGCCTGTTAAGGCGTTGCTCTGTATCACCAACAGGAATTAAGGCATAGGCATTGAAGTGCCAGGTATCGGATACGGCTTCTAAACCTGCTGCGACCTGCTGAAAGAAGGCACTTTCCTCGTTATAGATCGTGATGCCTGAATCAACATTGCCTGTATTCATCGGCCTGCTGTCGTAACCAGCATTCACCCCGTACATCCAGCTGCGGTCGTTATTCAGCCAGCGATAACCAAGCCTTGATGAGGTGCTGATCGTTGTGCCAGCAACCTCTGTATTGACGATGCTGCTGTTCCCGCCGTAATCAGCAAAGTTGGCGTTGAGCAGCACATCAGCAAAGAAGACGCTGTTCTCGCCAACCGACAGAGGCAGGAACCCACCAAGGCCTACTTGGTTCGGTGTGCCTGCGCCCTGGAGTGCGCCTTGAAAACCCCAGTTGAACTTGACTGCATCCTTGAGGTTGATCTCCATCACCCCGAGATCTTCTGCGCTGCCTGCTTCTTGAGCAACAGCCGGCAGCAAAACACCATTGGAGAGTGCCAGTGCGGCAACACCGCTCAGCGATAGCGAAAAGTGCAGGGAATTCTGCATTGAGCTCAACGCCTAATTGTTCGGCACATTGCCCTGCTTTGACTGCTGATGCGAGCTGTAGTAGGCAGTTTCGGCTTTGCTGCTGTTCAGCTTCTGATGACTATCTTCATCGTTCTGGCTTAAGACGAGCAGCTGTAGTGGGAGATGCCTCCGGCGCCGAAGAACTCCCGTGGTTTCAGTTGGTCGTAGCGAGCGGCGAGTTCGGGTGAGAGCGGTTCGTAGGGGTTGCGGAACACTGTCTGAAGTTCGTGCACCAGGCTGTAGTCACCGCGAGCCGCCTGCTCATAGGCCGGTGCAATCAGCCATTCGCGCCAGGTGATGGCGGGATTGGTGCGTTGCATGGAAGCGGCGATCTGTTCGGGCTCTCCGCTGCCGCTGAGCTGTTGGTGCCAACGCGTCAGCCAGGCGTTCCATTGCTCCTCGAGCTGTGCATCGCCGGGCACGTAGAAACTCCGCTTCAGCGGTGTGATCTCCCTCGGCAGTGATGCCAGTTCACGGAAAACAAGCGTGTAATCCGCCTTCGACGCCACCATCAGCTGCAGTAGATCGCCGATCAGCTTCGCAGCAACGCTGACCAGGCCGAGCTTGCGAGCCCACATGGCCTCCAGTTCGGCCTGCATGGCACCGCTGAACGACTCATGCAGCGCGTCGAGTTCGGCCGTTTCGGCTGGGTGATCCTTCAGCAGCGTTTTGAGCGCTGACCAGAACATCCGGTAGTTGGTTTCAGCAGCTTTGGGTTGATTGAAAAAGGAAAAATGAATCCCGCCGCCGGTCCAGGGTTGAAAGCGCGGGTCGAACAGTTCGCAGAAGCCGAAGGGTCCGTAGTCGAGGGTGTAGCCGCCGGCGGCGCAGTTGTCGCTGTTGAAGTTGCCCTGGCAGTAGCCCACGCGCATCCAGTGGCACACCAGGTTGATTAAGCGCTCCCGGAACAGCCGCGCCAGCTGCACCACCTGCGCTGGGAACGGCAGGGAGTGATCAATCTCCTCGCGGTAGTTCCGCTCGATCAGATGCTGCACGATCATCTGCAGCTCCCGATGGGCTTTAGGGTGAGCTTCGCGACGGGCGCGTCGTGCGAACAGCTCCAGCTGACCCACCCGAAGAAAGGATGGAGCCACGCGCGTGGTGATCGCGGCTGGATTGTCGATCAGGATGTCGGGGTCCATCGACGGTGAGTTGCCCGAGTACCAGGGTCGACGCACATTCTCGTCGTGGGAGACGTAGAGCGTCAGGGAGCGAGACGTAGGAACCCCCAGGGCATGCATGAACTCCTGGGCCAGAAATTCGCGCACGCTGGAGCGCAGCACGGCCCGTCCATCGGCACCTCGGCAATAGGGCGTCGGTCCACCGCCCTTCAGCTGCATCTCCCAGCGACGTCCTTGGAAGAGACCTTCGAACACGGAAATGGCCCGACCGTCGCCGTAGCCGTTGCCATTGCCGAAGGGACATTGCTGATCGTATTCGGTGCCGTAGATCGACAGGGCATAGCCAGTGGCCCAGCCATACGGTCGCATCGGCTCGCGACTCACGCTGATGTCGCCGGAGAACAATCGCCGGAAGCCGTCATCCTCTGCCAACTGATCACTGAGTCCCAGCTCTTTGAACAGCTCGTTGCTGTGTGCCACGTACTGCGGTGCCGGCAGAGGTGTTGGTGTCACCGGCACGTAGTGCCCAGATCGCACCTGACGCACCTGGTGATCGTGTCCATTGGCTGTGGCTTCGGGATCGGGTGTGAGTTGGCTCAGCAAGGAGTAATCGACGTGTTCCGCGAACGTGGTGAAGGTGTCGGTTGAGGAGGATGCGCTCGAGCTGGCTGGCATCAGGCCGGTGACTTCAGTGTTCCCATCATCGGCACGATTGCCACGACTGTTGGGATGAGATGGATGTCGATAGCTTGATGGCCATGACCGCACCCACTCCCTCGCCATCAGCCCGCCCTGACGTGGAGCGCCTCAAGGGTTACAGCGCGCCTCTGGAGGGTCGCCGGGGCCTGCTGCGGTTGGACTTCAACGAGAACACGATTGGCCCCAGCCCTGCTGTTGCTGAGGCGCTGCGGGCTTTTCCGGCTGATCAGATTGCGGTCTATCCCGAGTACGACGGACTGCGGGAGGCGGTAATCCGCAATCTGCAGGCTTCACCCGCTGGCTTGGCGCATGAACTGTTGCCGCAGCAGGTGGGGCTGTTCAACGGGGTGGATGCTGCGATTCATGCGGTGATTCACGCTTATGGAGCAGCGGGCGACACCCTGCTCACCACCAGTCCCACTTTTGGTTACTACGCCCCTTGCGCCGGGATGCAGGGGATGGTTGTCGAAGCAGTGCCCCATGTGCTGCCAGGTTTTCGCTTTCCGTTGCAGCAGATCCGCGACGCCCTCGAGCGCCGACCACAGATTCTGATGCTCTGCAATCCCAACAATCCCACCGGTACGCGCTTGCCGGTGGAGCATGTGCTGCAGTTGGCGGCTTCCGCCCCCGACACGCTCGTGGTGGTGGATGAGCTCTATGAGGCTTTCACGGGGGACAGCGTGTTGCCGACGGTCGATTTCGGGCTGCATTCCAATCTGTTGGTGCTGCGTTCCCTCGCCAAGACGTCCGGACTGGCGGGGTTGCGCATCGGTTTTGCGTTCGGGCATGCCGATGTAGTCGATCGGGTCTGCCGGGTGACCGGTCCTTACGACGTGAACAGCTTCGCGGTGACAGCGGCGTTCGCGGCTCTGGGCGATCAGGATTACACCGACCGCTATGTGGCTGAGGTGTTACGCGCGCGTAACTATTTAGTCACTGAAATGACACGTTCTGGTGTCAATTTCCATTGCGACGGAGGGAACTATCTCCTGGTCTGGCCTCGTTCCCCCGCTCAGCAGGTGGAGCAGCAATTGAGGGATGCCGGGATCCTGGTGCGCTCCATGGCCGGCAAGCCACAGATCGACGGATCTCTGCGCGTGAGCATCGGCACCCAGGCGCAGATGCAGAGGTTCTGGGAGTGTTACCGAACGCTTGAGCACTGAGCGGACACTCAGCGCATCACCTCGATCACTGTGCTGTCGTTCAGGTTGCCAGGCAGCGAGAGGCTGGGTCCTGTCTGGCGTACCTGTGTTCCGCTCATCGCATCCAGAAAGGGTTGGACCCCACCCTGGTCGCAGCCGCTCGGAGCCTCTCCATTCACGTATTGCACTGGGATGACCCGGCGTGGATTCAGTTGCCTCACCAGTTCGGCCGCTTCATCGCCGTCGTACACCTTTCCTCCACCGCCAACGCCGATGATCAGCACATCAGGGCGACCCAGCAGCACCCTGTCCTCGCCGCTGAGCGGGGCGGCTGTTCCTCCCAGATGGGCAAAGTTCAAGCCTCCCTGCTGCCAGCGCCAGATCGTGGCGTTGCCGAAACGACGTCCTCCCATGCGGTCATGCGGAGCGGAAAATCCCTCCAGGTCCATGCCGCCAACGCGATAGGAACCCGGTTTGGAGAGGTAGGTTCCACCACCGATCCGTGCACCTTCATCCGGGAGTTCGGAGCTGGCGAGGGTCACGTTGGCGCTGACGCGCGGTTCGGCGAGTCCCGCGGCGCAGCCCACGGCCCGGAAGGGGTTGACCAGCACCGACTGGCCGCCGCCACGAATCAGCAGAGCACTGTGCCCATAACTGGTGATTGAGACACCTGCCGCCTGCACGGCGCTGCCGCTGATTCCGCTCAGGATGGCGGATGCGGTCAGGAAAGCGATGGCCCGCCCAGGACCCTGGCTTTTCAGGAAAATGGTCATGGGGGAATGCCTGCTGGCACAGGAAGCTAGCAGTGCTGAATGCGTCCTTCAGCCACGCGTAGGAAGTTGGCCAGCAGCTTGTGACCTGCCTCCGTCAGCACGCTTTCTGGATGGAACTGCACTCCCTGGAGATGGTGATGCTCTCGATGACGCAGCCCCATCACGGTGTCGTCCTCCAGCCATGCAGTGACTTCAAGGCAGTCTGGAAGACTGCTGCGATCAGCGATCAAGCTGTGATAGCGGGTGGCGGTGAGGGGCTGGGGCAGTCCCGAGAAGACGCCGTCACCGCGATGCAGCACCGGGGAGGTTTTGCCATGCATCAGTTGTGTGGCCCGCACGACCTTGCCTCCGTAGGCCTGAGCCAGAGCCTGATGGCCCAGGCAGACACCCAGGGTGGGGATCTTGGGTGATAACTCCTTCAGCACATCCAGACAGACCCCCGCTTGATCAGGATCTCCGGGTCCAGGCGACAACAGGATGGCATCGGGACTGAGGTCGCGGATCTGGGCAACGCTGAGCGCATCATTGCGCTCCACGCGCAGATCCTCGGCTAGAGGGTGCTGAGCTGCTAACTCCCCGAAATACTGCACCAGGTTGAAGGTGAAGCTGTCGTAGTTGTCGATGACAAGCAGCATCGCTTAGAGCCCGAGGCGAAGGATCAGTGGCGGAAGCACCAGCAGCAGAGCAATCACCAGAGAACTGAGGGCTGCCACCAGAACCGCTGCCGCTGCGCAGTCCTTGGCGACTTTGGCCAGAGGGTGGAAGCGTCGCCCGATGGCCAGATCCACCACAGATTCGATGGCGGTATTGAGCAGCTCCAGCACCAGCACGGCCGCAACGGTCAGCACCAGCACGGCCAGCTGGATCGGCGGCAGCCCCAGCCACAGGCCCAGAGAGAACACGACGCTGCCGATCCCCAGGTGGATGCGGAAGTTGCGTTGGCTGATGAAGCCGTAACCCAGTCCCTGAGCCGCGTAGCGGAAGCTGGACGGCAGGTCGCCAGCAATTTTCCAGGCTCCTCTGTGGGCAGCGTGGTGGGCACGTCGGGTACTGCGCTGGCTGATCTCCTCGCTCAACGGAGCTCCATCGTCAGGGGTCCGGAGTGATTTCATCTGCTGATTCACAGTTGATCTCACCGTGGGATTGAACGATACCGGCCATGGCAACCAGTTGCTCCTGGCATTGCAGCATCGCTTCCAGCTGCGAATCATCGGGATGATCCCATCCCAGCAGATGCAGCAGCCCGTGGCTCACCAGCCAGCAGAGCTCACGCTCCAGACTGTGCTCCTGTTCGAGAGCCTGACGCTCTGCAGTTGGGACCGACACGATGATGTCTCCCAGCTCAACGCTGGGACTGCCGTCAGGGGGCATGTCCGCTTCCAGGGCTGAGAAGGACAACACATCGGTGGCCCTGGGCTTGTCTCTCCAGCGTCCGTTCAAAGCAGCGATCTCAGCATCATCAACAAACTGCAGACCGAGACAAATTTCCTCGCAGTCCCTCAATTGCCTGGGAGTGGTGTCGCCACCAGCGCTGATCAGGTGTTGCAGCCAGAGATCCAGGGTTGCTGCCCAGGTGTCTCCCTGGCTGAGACGCTGATGGGCTTCCGTTCCTTCTGCGGCCTGGATCAGCTGCTGTTCCGCGGGGGTGAAGGCCAGATCGATGGCAAAAGCCCTTGCGCTGCTCACTGGGGCAGGGTTGGACGTCCCAGCCAGGCGACCACAAGGATGAAGCCGATGAACCCTGCGGCCGTGAGTCCGAGATGAAACAGGCTCTTGCTGCCCTTGCGCACCATGTTGCGCATGGCCTGCTTCACGAAGCTGGGCGGTGGCGTGGTCGGGGTGCTGTCGGTCGAAGTCTCGATGCCGTCGGCCTTTGAGCTCATGGTCAGCTGTCCTCATCCTGTCCGGGGCTGTCGACACCCTGGCGCAGCAGCGCCTGGATGAAGGGGTCGAGGTCGCCGTTCATCACGCCCTGCACATCGTTGGTTTCCTCCTGGGTGCGCAGGTCTTTGACCATCTGATACGGGTGAAAGACATAGTTGCGGATCTGATTGCCCCAGGCGGCCTCCACGATGTCGCCTCGAATGTCGGCGATCTCTGCGGCCCTCTGCTCCTGGGCGATCACCAGCAGCTTGGCCTTGAGCTGGGCCATGGCTTTCTCCTTGTTCTGCAGCTGGGAGCGCTCCTGGGTGCAGCGCACAGCCAGTCCTGTGGGCACGTGCAGGATGCGCACGGCGGTTTCCACCTTGTTGACGTTCTGGCCACCGGCTCCGCCCGAGCGGCTGGTGGTGACCTCCAGGTCTTTCTCGGGAATATCGAGCTCGACTTCCTCCTCGAGCTTCGGCATCACCTCGATGCCTGTGAAACTGGTCTGACGCTTGTCGTTGGCGTTGAAGGGAGAGATGCGCACCAGGCGATGGGTGCCTTTCTCATTGCGCAGGTACCCATAGGCGTAGCGCCCTTCGATTTCGATCGTGGCGCTCTTGATGCCTGCTTCCTCGCCCTCGCTCAGCTCATTCACCGTGACTTTCATGTCGTGGTCTTCAGCCCAGCGGGTGTACATGCGCAGCAGCATTTGGGCCCAGTCCTGAGCATCCGTGCCGCCGGCTCCGGCATTGATCGAGAGCACGGCTCCTTCTTTGTCGTACTCACCGCTGAGCAGGCGCTCCAGTTCCCATCGATCGAGATCCTTGCGCAGTTGATCCAGGCCCCCCTGGGCCTCGGCAAGCATGTCGTCATCGGGCTCCAGGTCATAGAGCTCGAGCGTGGCCTGGGCATCGGAGACAGCGCCCTGCCAGGTCGTTAACTGCAGCAGCTGTGCCTTCACCTCATCGAGGCGACGCATTTGCTTCTGAGCGTTCTGCTGGTCATCCCAGAAGTCAGGCTGGGCAGCAAGTTGCTCAAGGTCTTGTTGTCTGGCGTTCAGTGCAGGAACGTCAAAGACAGTCCTGGGCATTGCCCAGGCGATCAGTGAGCTCGGAGAGGTCGCGCTTGAAGTCGGTGAGGTCGAGCAACGGTGTGCGTTGAACGGATTTCGCGACCTTATCAGTGCGGAATCTCGGTTCTTCCCGCGCGGGATGCTCAGGTCACCCGCCGTTTGCAGGCTGAGCGCCTGCATAAGATCGATGTCCCGTCATGAGGGCTCCATGCCGAGCGTCGAGATTTACACCTGGCGTACGTGCCCTTTCTGCATCAGAGCCAAGCAGCTGTTGGATCGCAAGGGCGTCACTTACTCCGAATTTTCCGTTGATGGTGATGAGCCGGCTCGCGATGCCATGGCGGCCCGAGGAGATGGCCGCCGCAGCGTTCCTCAGATCTTCATCAACGACCAACACATCGGTGGTTGTGATGAACTGCATGCTCTCGAGCGGGCCGGTGAACTTGACGCGCTGCTCACCTGAGTTCTCTGACCCGACCGCTGCTCATGCGTCACCTGTTTGTGCTCGATCCGCTGGATCGGATTAATCCCGCCAAGGATTCCACTGCTGCGCTGATGCAGGCTGCCGCCAGATCCGAGCTGGAGGTCTGGGCGTGCACACCGGCTGACCTGATCGCGCTGGGTGATGAACCTCTGGCGATGGCCATGCCGGTTCAGCCCGAGCCCTGGATCACTGCCGGCGAGCGTGAACGGCTGCCGCTGACCACGTTCCAGGTGATCTGGATGCGTAAGGACCCTCCGGTGGATGAGGCCTATCTCTACGCCACCCATCTTCTCGATGTCGCAGAACGGGCAGGGGTTCGTGTTCTCAACCGCCCCGACTCGCTGCGCACTTGGAATGAAAAGCTTGGCGCTCTGCGTTTCAGTCGCTGGATGGCCCCCACCCTGGTCTCCGGCCGGGTGAGTGAGCTGAAGTCGTTTGCTCAAGCCCACAGCGAGATCGTGCTCAAACCCCTGGGAGGTCGTGCCGGTTTGGGAGTGATCCGGGTCTCGTCCCAGGCTCCTGGGCTCAAGGCTCTTCTGGAACTGGTCACAGAACAGGAACGTCTTCCCGTGATGGCTCAGTGTTTTCTCCCTTCTGTGAGCGAGGGCGACAAGCGCATCCTGTTGGTGGATGGTGAGCCGCTGGGCGCCATCAATCGGCGGCCAGCCGCTGGAGAATTCCGCAGCAATCTGGCGGTTGGTGGTCAAGCGGAAGCGACGGAACTCAGTGAGCGGGAACGCCAGATCTGTGCAGCCCTGGCGCCTGCTCTGAGGGCCGAAGGCTTGTTTTTTGTGGGCATCGATGTGATCGGCGGCATGCTGAGCGAGATCAACGTCACCAGCCCCACAGGTGTCCGTGAGGTGGAACGACTGATGAATCAGCCCCTTGCTGATCAGGTGATCGCGCGTCTGCGCGCCCTGCTTTGAGCGTTCAATATTGGGTCTGATGAGCAGGAAAGGTTTGCTGAAAAGAGCTCTGCGTTGGGGAACAGCTCTGTTGGTGGGTCTGGCGGGAGGCCTGACCATCTCCGGTCAAGCGATGGATGCCAGCTCCATACCACCGCTGATTCCGCGTGAGGTGTTGTTCGGCAACCCGGAGATTGCTGGGGTTCAACTCAGCCCTGATGGCACCCGCATCGCCTACCTCGCTCCTTACCGAGGAGTCCTCAACCTCTGGGTGCGTGATCTGGATGGGCGTGAAAAGCCCCGTCTGCTGACTCGCAAGACTGATCGACCGCAACAGGCTGCCGAATGGACGGCCGATGGGCGCTTTCTGATCTCTGGAAGAGATGCACAAGGGGACGAAAACACTGTGCTGGTCCGAATTGACCCCAGCACAGGAGAGACGGTTGATCTCACGCCACCATCTGGTGTCTTGGCGATTGTCACTGCCTCAGACCGCGATGTGCCGGGCGAATTGGTGGTTGGCCTCAATGATCGTGATCCTCGCTATCACGATCTTTATGTGCTCGATATTGCAAGTGGAGAGCGCACACTGCTTTATCAAGTTGATGACGGTCGACCCGTCGGAGTGGATCGCCTTGACGGTGAGTGGCATCCCTACCTGCGCACCGAAGCATTGGCCAATGGCGGCCAGGCCTATGAGCTTCGCTTGCCTGGTGAGAAGCAGTGGCGCCCCTTTCTCAAATTCGATTTTGAAGATGCTCGCTTGTCTGGGCCAGCAGGGTTCACCCGTGATGGTCAGTGGCTGTATGGGCAACTGAGCACGGGAGAAGACAAACCTCGCCTTGTGCGTTGGAGTCGTCAGGAGCTGGAGCGCTGCACGACCGACTGTCGTTTTGAAGTCGTGCACCGTGCATCGAGTGGATCGCTAGGCATTGCGTTGAGTCAGATCGAGACTGGCGAACCCTCGGTGCTGGTCGAAGCGGATCTGCGCAGTCAGCGTTTCGTTTTGGATCCTTCGCTGCGCCCTGATTACGACGCCTTGGAACGTTTGGCGGGCTCCAACGAGTTCTCGGTGATCGATCGCGACAGGAAGGATCGGATCTGGCTGGTTGTGGTCGCTTCCGATCGTCAGGGTGAGCAAATCTGGCTGTGGGATCGGGATCGCCTTCAGCATCAATTGTTGTTTTCAGTTCAGCCAAGACTGGACGATTACGCCCTGGCGTCGATGGAAAGCCTCGACCTCAAGGCCAGGGATGGCCGGCGGCTTCCGGCGTATCTAACGCGAAGTGCCCTCGCCAGTGATGGGCCGCAACCTCTTGTGCTCGTCGTGCATGGTGGGCCTCAGGCCAGAGATTATTGGGGTTTAGATCGCACCCATCAGTGGCTTGCCAATCGGGGCTATCACGTGATGAGTGTGAACTATCGCGGCAGCACTGGTTTCGGAAAGGCGCACCTGCTGGCAGGAGAAGGTGAGTGGTACGGCCGGATGCAGGATGATCTTGTTGATGCCGTTCGCTGGGCTGTGGATCAGGGCATTGCTGATCCCGACAAGCTGGTGATCAAGGGTGGGTCCTATGGCGGCTATGCCGCTTTGGCGGGATTGACGAGGGATCCAACATTATTTGCCGCAGCGGTTTCAGAAGTCGGACCCTCCAATCTCCGCACATTGTTGGCATCAATTCCTCCTTATTGGGAAGCCGTTCGCATCAATTTTGAACGCATGATTGGTGTTGGCAGTGTGGACCTCGATGCCATTTCTCCGATCAATCATGTGGATCAGATTCAACGCCCTCTTCTTTTGGGTCACGGAGCCAATGATCCGCGGGTCAGCTTGGAGGAGAGTGAGTCCATCGCCGCTGCAATGACGGCTCGCGAACTGCCAATTGATTTTGTTGTATTTCCTGATGAGGGGCATGGCTGGGCCAATCCCCGTAATGCTTTGGCCTGGGCAGCGCTAGAGGAGCACTTTCTCCATCACCACATCGGCGGGCGCGTGGAGCCTTTCGGTGATGTGCTCGAGCAGTCGTCAATGGATTGGCGACTGCGCTCCTTACCGACCCCCTGACACCAGATCCAGCTGATCAGCGAGGACGGTGAGCTTGAGCCCCACCTCCTGCAGTTCACGTTCGGCCACCGAGCCGCGCACCAGTCCGGCGCCGGCCGTGAGGTCGAGCTGGGTGCCGCGGGCATGGCCGCAGCGGATGGCAACGCGCAGTTCCGCATCCCCAGCGCTGTCGATCCAGCCGATCGGTGCTGCATAGCCATCGCGATCGAATGGCTCAAGGCTGCGCAACCAGCTCATGGCCTCGCGTCTGGGCAGGCCTGCCACAGCCGGAGTGGGATGGAGCACGCCAGCCAGCGCGAGAGGCGATTGGCCAGGAGCCGGAGTCGTGATGGGAGTATGCAGATGGATGAGTTGGCCATGTCTGGCCAGTTGTGGACTGCGCGGACGCCGTGGCTGCAGTCCCTGGGCGCTGAGATGCTCGGTGATGGCCTGCACCACCAGCTCATGCTCGCGCCGGTCTTTGTCGGAGTTGAGCAGCGAGGTGGCGTGGTCGTTGCGTCCGGCAGTGCCGGCAAGCGCATCGCAACGCAGCTGCCCATTGCGCAAGCTCAGCAGTCGTTCAGGTGAAGCGCCGAAGAAGCTGTCCTGCTGGTTGCGCTGCCAGAGGAACCGGCAGCTGCCTGCTTGTTGGTGGCGCAGTCGTTTCAGCAACAGCAAGGGGTCCAGAGGTGAGGTCAGGCTCACCGAGTGACGTACGGCCAGCACCAGCTTGTGCAGTTCACCGCCGTTCACCAGTTCCAGGCCTCTCTGAAGCGCCGTGGTGTAGCGCCGTTCCCAGTCGCCGGGCGTGATCCTGCCGCTCAGATTGCCTGAGCGCTGGCCTGGCCAGCTCCTCCAAGACAGCAGCTTCTCTGCCATCAGCCAGAGCGACTCCGCGAGTGAACGCACATCACTCGCCTGTTGCGCGATGCCGTGCAGACGCAGCCAGCCGTGCCGTCCATGACGACTGAGTTGCCAGCGAGGCAGAACGGCCTGAACCGAGGGCATGCTGCCCTGGGGCTGGAGTTCTCCGCTCTGCTCGAAGAAGGAGAAGGCCAGCAGGATGCGGGAGCGGGCCTGCGCCGGTGCTTCAGGCGTGCCCTCGAGGATGCGGCCGAGCGTGATGTCACTGAAACGCTGAGCCAGTTCGAATCGACGGGGACCTGACAGCTCAAGGTGATGGCAGCGGCCGGCTGCTGCAAGACAAAGGCCTGGTGCGCCATCCCAGAGAAAACGGAATGGGTCGGCATCCTCGAGATCAGCGAGCTGCAACAGTGGATCCAGGCCCCGCAGTGGTATCGCCAAGCCCAAAACTCCGTCATCCATCCGGCGCTGATCCCACACGCGCATGGCACCCTCCAGCAGGTCGCTGAAGTGCACCGCAGGTGAACTGTCGTGGGGCGCGGCCGACATCTTGACGGCAGGACGAAGGATTACTGCTCAAATGTATGAGTCTTGAAGAGGGCTCCACGAGTCCAGTCCATGCCAGATCAACAGGCTGTTGCAACCCTTCACTCCCGCGGCGATGACCGACGGCGTCTCTGGAAGGCAGCGATCAAGTGGCCGATGTACTCCGTGGCAGTGATGCCCATGCTGCTTGCGGCCGGATGGCGCCTGGGTTCAGGTTTGCCGGTGCGCTGGGTCCAGGGATTCGTTTTTCTGTTGGCAGCAGTGCTGCTGCTGATCTGGGAGAACCTCAGCAATGACCTTTTTGATGCTGAGACCGGCGTCGATGACCAGGGCAAGCCCCATTCGGTCGTGGCGCTGGTCGGTCGGCCCCGTCCTGTTCAGCAGCTGGCCACGCTTGCTCTGCTGATGGGACTGGTGCTGATGCTGTGGATTGCACTCAGGAGCACTCTTGCAGTGCTGGTGCTGGTGTTGGTGAGCTGTGGTCTCGGCTATCTCTACCAGGGACCTCCCTTCCGTCTCGGCTACAAGGGCCTGGGTGAACCGTTGTGTTGGCTCGCCTTTGGTCCTTTCGCCACTGCAGCCGCGTTGTTGGTCGTCTCCCCTTCAACGGATGTTGTGCCATGGGACACCGCTCTGGTCCTCGGCTCCGGCCCTGCTCTGGCGACAACGCTGGTGCTGTTCTGCTCGCACTTTCATCAGGTTGAGCAGGATGCGGCGCATGGCAAGCAGTCTCCGGTCGTGCGCCTGGGTACTGCGCGGGCAGCGTCCTTGGTTCCATGGTTCGTTGCAGGGACCCTCGCTCTGGAATGGGCTCCTGTGCTGCATGGCGACTGGCCACTCACTGCTCTTTTGGGAGCCATTGGCTTGCCGGCGGCCTCCTCATTGATCCGCTTGCTTCGCACGCATCATCATGAGCCTGAACGGATCGCAGGCAGCAAGTTTCTGGCGTTGCGATTTCAGGCTCTGAATGGCCTCGGCCTGAGCATCGGTCTGGGCCTGGGTCCATGGTTTGGCTCCCCTGTTCTGCTGCAGGGTTGAGTCCATGACGCTGCAACTGGCGATCCGCTCCTACGCCTATTCCCTGTCGCGTCCGCTGCGGACCGCTTCAGGGGCTTGGCAGCAGCGGGAGGGTTGGTTGTTGCGTCTGGCCTGTGCGATCTCCGGCCGGGTGGGCTGGGGCGAGGTGGCTCCGCTGGATCCAGAACATCGTCTTGTCTGTGCGCGGGCTTTAACGCGATGGCAGAACTCCGGGCATGTGGAGTGCGAGCGGGAGCAGCTCGAAGCGCTGCTGCCGACGCTGCCGGCTGAAGTTGGCTTTGCGCTCGGTGCTTCGTTGGCGGAGCTGGATGGTGTGGTTCAGGCCTGGCTCCCTGCCCCGAGTTCGGCCTGTCTGCTGCCCGCTGGACCGGCCATGTTGCCGATGCTGGACCAACTGCTGGCGACTCATCCAGTGGGTGAGTCCCTCACTGTGAAGTGGAAGGTGGCAGCGACCGACTTGGATCAGGAATGGCTGTTGTTCTCCAGGCTTCTGGAACGGCTGCCGCCCGAGGCTCGTCTCCGTCTGGACGCCAATGCCGGCTGGGATCGGACTGAGGCGGATCGATGGGCTGGAGTTCTGGAGGGCGATCCCCGTTTGGACTGGCTGGAGCAGCCACTGGCAGTGGACGATCTGCGAGGCCTGCAGGATTTGGCAAAGCGGATTCCTGTCGCCCTGGATGAGTCGCTGCTGAAGCATCCGGCTCTGCGGGAGCAATGGCAGGGTTGGCAGGTGCGGCGACCCCTGCTGGAGGGAGATCCGAGACTCCTGCTGCACCAGTTGCAGGAAGGTCGGCCGCGGCTGATGCTCAGCACCGTTTTCGAAACCGGTATCGGCTTTCGCTGGCTGGCGCTGATGGCAGGGCTGCAGCAGCGAGGCCCGACTCCTGTGGCGCCAGGACTGGCTCCAGGTTGGTGCCCTGAAAGCCGCCTGTTCAGCTCTGACCCTGAGCAGGTGTGGGCTGCGGCTGCGCTGGGCTGCTGATGAGCCGTTTGAGGGATCTGCACTGTGACCCTGCCCAGCCTGGTGAGGCTGCTGCGACTCTCGAGGCAGGCCTGGCCGATGGCGCTTGGGTGCGTCTGCTCCCTTCAGGAGTTCAGCCGGAGTGCCAAGTTCTGGATGTTGATGGCATTGATTGGCCTCCTGGGCCAGGGGTGGTGTTGTCAACGGGTGGCAGCAGCGGTGGACGACAGCTCTGTCTTCATCCCTTGTCGAATCTGGACCGCTCGGCCCAGGCCTGCGGGTCGTGGCTGCAGACGATTGGTTTGGAGCCAGCCTCAACTCTGATTTGGAATCCTCTGCCGTTTCAGCATGTGAGCGGTCTGATGCCTTGGTGGCGTGCCCGCCAGTGGGGCGCAGATCACGCCTGGATCTCCCCCTCCTTGATCAAACAGCCGGCTTCGCTTCTCAAACAAAGCCTTCAGCATCCCGGCTGGCAACGGCGTCCAATGCTGCTCTCGCTGGTGCCCACTCAGCTGCGGCGTTTGCTGGCTGATCCCTGTGGTTGCTCCTGGTTGGGTGAGATGGCGGTGATCTGGGTTGGTGGTGCTGCCTTGCCAACCGATCTGGCCGATCAATCGCGCGACTTGGGCATCAGGCTTGCCCCCTGTTACGGCGCGACGGAGACAGCGGCGATGGTGACGGCCCAGGCGCCGCTTGATTTTCTGGTGGGAGAAGCTGGTTGTGGACGACCCTTGGATGGTGTGCGTCTGCGACTGAATCAGCAGGGATCTCTGGCGGTGCACTGCGACCGCCTGGGTGTGGCCAGGCTTGATGGCACGGGCGGCCTCCGTGCACTGTCGGACGCCAATGGTTGGTGGCATTCCGCTGATCTGGCGGCACTTGAGGGCTCTTCGACGGATCCCCAGCTGCATCTTTTGGGACGAATCGACGATGCCATCCATTCAGGTGGGGTCACGGTGTTTCCCTCACAGCTTGAGCAGAGGCTTCTGAGCGAAGCCCGCAAGCAAGGGCTACCGCTCGATGCCGTGCTGTTGCTGGGGTTGGCCAATCGTGAATGGGGTGAACGACTGGTGGCTCTTGTTCGCTGGTCGTCTGCTGATGTGTCCTCGGATGGTTTCGACCGCTTACGTCGTTTGGTGACCGAATGGCCTGCACCGGAACGCCCTCTGCATTGGATTCAGTGCCAGGAACTGGAATGCTCTGCTTCAGGGAAGTGGGAGCGTGCGCGTTGGCAAAACTGGTTGAGTGCACATCAATCAGCTCAGTCGTTAACTCAGTCCCCCTGAATGTGTGGCTCAGTGATGCATTGTCTGCTCAATCGTTTCGCTTTGAATATCACTTTCGGGGTAGATCGGTTGCATTTTATTCACTGGCAACTGCCGCATGCCTGATCTGGTTTGAAGCGACGACGCGCTCATCACATGACTTGTGGATTTGTCTGTTGAGCCATTTGATTTTGTGGTGGCAATGACCCAGATCCGGACTATGACCCTGGCAGTCGCCATGCGCTGATGCCTCGGACCTTTTCTCTGCTGATGGGTCCAGCACAAAAATCGCAAAAGGGACACGTTCTCTTTGCCACAGATGCTCGTATCAAATTAATTCCACGCCCCTGGAATGATGCCTGAATTGTGAATTAGTTTGCGGTTTCTCCCCCTGGCATATCGACAAACTCTTAGGGTAATTTTCTGAGTTTTGCTGGGTTTCTTCGTTGCCGGTTCCCCTTCGGCCCTTTCGGCCTACCTCTCAAAACATACGTGTGAGCACAATCGCTGCTCCCTCAATTGAAGGGGATGTTGTTGATAACGCTGGTGATGTGATTAATCGCTGTTATCGCCAGATTTATTTTCATGCAATGAGTAGCGATAGGGATCGCTATCTCGAGTCTCAACTTAGAAACGGTTCAATCACGGTCAGAGATTTTATTCGTGGTCTGTTGCTGTCAGACCGTTTCATGCGCGGTTATGTGTCATGTAGCAATAACTATCGACTTGTCGAGCAGGTCATCGGTAGAGCTTTAGGGCGCAAGGTACGAGACAACAGCGAAAAATTAACTTACTCGATTGTTATCGCTGAGAAAGGATTTGAGTCTTTTGTTGATCTCGTCCTCAATAGTGAGGAGTACATGCAGAGGTTTGGTTACGACACCGTGCCACTGGAGATCTCAAGAGTTTTGCCTGGGCGTGCCGTTGGAGAGGCTCCTGTTTATCAGGAATTTCCTCGATATTCTTATGATTGGCAGGAAAAGTTGATTTCAAACGACATGATGATGTCGATTGAAGATCATCTGAATTTCGGGCCGACCAAGTCGTTTGCTGAGAAAGTGTTGTATGAACGTCCTTCAGATAAAGCGTTCCGATACATCATTCCGTCTTTTGTGATCCTTTCCGGTTTAATTGTTGTTGGGATCGTAAAAGTCTTTACAAGTATTTTTGTTGTCGGTTGATTGCTTAATAAGCAGCTCTGATCATTGCTTCCTTTTTCTTTTCAATCAATTCCTCGAAGCTAATCCAGTGAATGCAATCCACGGGGCAGGTGTCGATTGCTTCGTTAATCACCATTGTTGAATCGCCGTCCTGGCGAATTGCTCGACACTTACCAGTGTCTTCGTCCATCAGAAAGGTGTTCGTTGCCACGTGAGCGCAGTATCGACATCCGACGCAGACTTTTTCATCGACCCAGATTGCTTGCAATCTCAGTTCGCCACCAAGACAAGGCTCTAAACCTGATGGTGACGTGATGTTATGAGACGGTGCGGTAAAAGCAGCCGTAGTTTCAAAGGTCGTTTCAAACCTTGTTTCAACGTCTGAAGGTGCTGTAAATGCCGCAGAGGTGTCAAACATCGTATCTGTGCTATTTCACTTCCGAACTGAGAAACTAAAAAATCTATTCTCAATGAAGAGGCTTGAAATATTCACAATGCTGAGGAAGAACTTCAATGATTAAGGGGTGATGAATGGTTTGTTGCTATAGAGATGTTGAATTTTTTTAGGAGGTTTGATTGGTTTTGTATTGCTTGATCGCATTCTGAAGCTGGCCGATTGCAGCTCTGCCAATGTTGTAACCGGCCCAGCTCAGGGCAAGAAGAATTGGCAGCGCAACGATCAGGATTCTCAAATCCATCGGGATTAAGAAAATGACCCACAAATTAGCTTTGGTGCAAAGTTTTTCAGTGTTCTTTGACGGCTGCACGCGTTGCAGATGGCTGATTTGTGCGCCGATTCTTGAACTTGCCGATGTCGCAATTGTGTCGCCATCGGCCTCGGGGGTCTGTCAAGCCTCGCTCTGAGATGAGCAAGAGCTTTGTTCGGTGCATGGCTCAGAGTTCTCTGATCTGCCCGATCTGTGCAGCCTCAAGCCAGAGGGAGATGGCCTCTGGTATCGGGCAACGTCGGCGTGTTGCCACCTCAATGGCCATGTGTCTGATCAAGCCATGGGCAACTTCCTGGTCGTTGCAGAGAAATTGACTGTGAACCTCAAAACATCCCTGATCAATCCGTTCTGGATTCAGTCTCACGAGCAGTTGGTCTCCACCATGCACAGCTTTTCTGAAGCTGGCGCTGCAGTGCACCACTGGGAGCGCAGTGTTAGGAAAGCGTTCCTGGTCACGACATCCAGGGAAAACCGTTTTAGCTTCAACTCCAAAGAGCTCCAGGCTCTCTTCCCATGCCTCATGGCACCAGCGCAACAGCTGATGAAAATGCATCACGCCGGCAGCATCGGTGTCGCCGAAACGCACTGTTCTGGTGAGGTTGAGCCAGGTTGGCGACATCATCAAGGGTGTTGAGATCACAGAACCGCACTGTCACCTTGGCATCAGTGCATCACTAACCCAAAGGCTCAGCCGGAGTGAACATCTGCGTCTGAACTGGCCAGTGATCACATGATGGCGATGTGACCTCGATCCGATGAAGATCATCAGACCAGAGATTGAGGCGTTGTAGTCCAGAACAGTGGTGCCACTGGGCCAATGAGTGGCGTCTTCACTGGGTCTGCAAGGCCAATGGCCTGAAACACACTGTTCTGGCCATAGAGGTCAGCTTTTTCGTTGTAATTGTTTGCGACCCAGACATTCCCAGCACTATCCACTTCCAGTCCTGTTGGACGCATGATGTTGCCGTCAAAGTCATATCCACCCTCGGGTGAGAGTGCTGTGCCTGGTTCATGACCGTAATGTGAATCGACGCTGGATCCATTCAGCACGGAAATGGATAAATCTTCAAAGTTGGCGACGTAGACATTGTCCGCGCCGTCAAGGTTGAGGCCCCAAGGGCCCGAATTCTTTGATGCATTGATGGAAAATGTTTCCACTTCTCCGGTGATCGGGTCGATTTTGCATACGGTTCTGGAGTTATAGATAGGAGGCCCACCGTTGTTGGCGACCCAGATACTCCCATCCGATGCGGTCGCAATTCCGAAGGGAACATTCAGGTCTTTGGACTCAATTGTTTGAATCAGTCTGATTCCATCCTTTGAGTCGAAGCTGAAGTGGCCAATCCCTCCTTGGCCACGGCGACCACCACTTCTGTAGCTCACCCAGGCATCCCCAGAGGCATCAATGGCAATATCGAAAGGTGATGTCAGCTCAGGATGTTGGAAGCTATCAAATTTCTTCGGTTTGCCATTTTCATAAACCACAATTTTGCTTGGCGTTGCAGCGGTATCTCTGAAGCTGGCGATCCAAATGTTGCCCTCTTGATCGCTGGTCACACCCTGCACGCCGAGCAGCTCGCCTTCGGTGTAACCACCGGATGGCTTTCGGGGTGCACGACGTGATCGATTCGGTGAAAGTGCTTCGCCTTCTTTTGAGAAGAGCGACACACTGTTCCCATTGCCGCGCAGGGGAACTTGCGAGGCTCCGAAGCCGAAATTGCCAATCCATACCTGACCTTCGGGGTCAATGCCGATCCCGAATCCTGCGCCATAAAGGCCACCGCCTTGCAAAGGTTCTCCTCCGACCAATTCCCCGCTGGGTTGCAATCGAGGCAATGTGGTGCCCGGAAGGGGGGGTGTCAACTTGGATCCAGGTTTGAAGTTGTTGGCAACCCAGAGATCACCAAGGCTGTCAATTGCAATATTTCCTGGTCCAAAAAAGACGGACTCTGATTCATCGGTTGCTCCAAAATGTTCAAAATAAAGAAGCCAGGAGTCGCGTTGGGAAATACTCCCGCTGTCTGCGGGATAAATGGCTGGTGCGGACTCAGCTAGTTCAAAGAGTTGCCTCGCATTGTTTGCAGGGCTTTGTCCGATTGATATGAGGGCTTCGAGATTGGTTTGGTTCGATGGTCTTTTGATTGAAGATGTGAGGTTTAAAAGTATCTTTCTGAATGCAGGACTGGAGATTGCTTCTGCATTGAGATTAGCCAGTAAATTAAGCCGCTCAGCAGTGGCAGTATTGTTGAGCGCCACTTGAGCGATGGTTCCATTTGGATTGACCAGGTTCTTGTAGGTCATCCAGCCTGAGCGAAGTGAGGGCTTGTTGCCGCTCAGCTCCTCTCCATTGATGAATCGATTGAATGTATAGGCGCTCGCAGCGGTGGATAGGTCATTGATTGTCAGCCCCTGAGTGTCGCTGCTCTGCAGCAGCCCCAGGAGTTTGTTGAGGCCATCTGAAGCTAAAATGTAATACGTATTCTTGGGTGAAATGTTGACTCCATTGAACTCAAACAGGCCTCCTGAATTGCTCGATGTTGATGCAATTAGTTTCGGTTTCTTGAGCAGGGTTTCTGAGATTTCATAAAGTTTGACGTCTCTGCTCTTGAATCCCTGGCCGCCTGAAATTAAATGCCCTTTGAGTGTCGGCATCTTGGGCTAAAACTATTATTTTTTCAGGTTAATGGCATTGTAAATATGCATTGAATCTTTTACCTTTTTTTTATTTTGCTTGGCTTGTCTGGTTTCCCCGAGACATCTCTTTCGGTTGGGTGCCTGCAGATCTGTGTTTTAGTCAGCATCCATGGCGAGAGGCTGAGAATGAATCAGCGATCGACTGAGCCCATGATCACGTCGATGGAGCCAAGGATCGCCATGATGTCGGCGACTTTGTGTCCCTTGAGGATGTGAGGGAGGATTTGCAGATTGTTGCTGTCTGCTGCACGAATCTTGAAGCGCCATGGTGTCACATCGTTGTTCCCTTGAATGAACACTCCGATTTCGCCTTTCCCTGATTCCAGTCGCGTGTAGAGCTCGCCATTGGGAATCTTGAACGTGGGCGCCACCTTCTTGGCCACGTACTGGTAGTCAAAACCGGCGAAATCGCTGTCCTTGCCCTCAGCCATGCGTTTGGCCTCCAGGTTTTCCGTTGGACCGCCAGGGATCATGTCGCAGGCCTGGCGAAGAATCTTGAGGGACTGGCGCATTTCTTCGACACGGACCCTGTAACGGGCGAAGCAGTCGCCCTCTTTCTCCCAGACCACATCCCAGTCGAAGTCGTCGTAGCACTCGTAATGGTCAACCTTGCGCAGGTCCCACGGCACTCCTGAGGCCCTCAGCATCGGGCCGGAAAGGCTCCAGTTGATGGCTTCTTCCCTGCCGATCACTCCCAGACCCTCGATCCGCCGACGGAAGATCGGATTGTTGGTGATCAGTTTTTCGTATTCATCGATCTTGGGGCCGAACCAGTCGCAGAAATCACGACATTTTTCCAGCCATCCCCAAGGCAGATCTGCTGCCACACCTCCAATGCGGAAGTAATTGTTGTTGATCAGGCGTTGACCGGTGGCCGCCTCCCAGAGGTCGTAGATCATCTCCCGCTCTCGGAAAATGTAGAAAAACGGCGTCTGAGCGCCGACGTCAGCGAGGAAGGGCCCAAGCCAGAGCAGATGATTGGCGATGCGGTTGAGTTCCAGCATCAACACTCGGATGTAACTGGCCCGCTTCGGAACAGGAATATTCGCCAGCCTTTCAGGGGCGTTCACGACGATCGCTTCGTAAAACATGCCCGCCGCGTAATCCATACGGCTGACGTAGGGCACGAACATGACGTTCGTTCGGTTTTCGGCGATTTTCTCCATGCCGCGATGGAGGTAACCGATGACCGGCTCGCAATCGAGGACATCCTCTCCATCGAGAGTCACCACAAGGCGCAACACCCCGTGCATCGAGGGGTGATGGGGGCCGAAGTTGACCACCATCGGCTCCGTGCGCGTTTCCATCTGCGTCATGGGGCCGTTGCAGAACAATTGTGACGGGATCTTAGGAAGGACCCATGCCCGATCTGTCATCCAGCCCCGCCCAGGGCTTCATGCATGTGCCGGTTCTGGCCGAACCTTTGATGCAAACGCTGGCCGCGGAGTTCAGTGAACAGTGCCAATCAGGCGTTTTTATTGACGCGACGCTGGGTGGGGGTGGTCACAGCGGTTTGTTGCTGGATCGCTATCCAAAGCTGCGTCTACTGGGGCTTGATCACGATCAAACCGCCCGTTTGGCGGCGGCCGAGCGGCTTGAGCACCACGGGGATCGCGTCACGATCGTGGCGACCAATTTCGCGGATTACTCCCCTCCCCACCCGGTTGGATTGGTCCTGGCCGACCTTGGGGTGAGCAGCCCTCAGCTGGATGTGGCGCAGCGGGGATTCAGCTTTCGGCTGGATGGTCCCCTCGACATGCGGATGAATCAAGTCGGGGGAGGGGAAACCGCGGCTGAACTGATTGCAAGGCTGGATGAATCAGATCTGGCTGATCTGATCTACGCCTATGGAGAGGAGCGCTTGTCGAGGAGGATTGCTCGCAGAATCAAAGCTGATCTGGACGCCAGCGGTGCCTATGCCGGTACGGCGGCACTGGCCTACGCCGTGGCTGGCTGTTATCCACCCAAAGCTCGCCGTGGTCGGATTCATCCCGCCACGCGCACGTTTCAGGCCCTGCGGGTCGCGGTCAATGATGAGCTTGCGGTGCTTGACCGCTTGTTGCAACAAGCTCCTGATTGGCTCCTGCCTGATGGCCTGCTGGCAATCATCAGTTTCCATTCTCTCGAGGACCGGCGTGTGAAGACGGCTTTCCTCAGTGACCAGCGCCTGCAGCGTGTCACTCGCAAGCCACTGAGAGCCGACGAGGCAGAGCAGCAGCTCAATCCGCGCAGTCGCAGCGCAAAGTTACGGATTGCCCGACGCCGATCACCCGAGCCAGGCCCGCCCGAGCCGAGTTCTGAAGCATGACCTGGGCCTGGACGATTGATGGGGTGTGGTGGATTGCCCTGCTGGTTCAGCTTCTGGCGATTCCAGGCTCGTTTCTACCCCTGCTTCCAGGTCTGATTTGGTTGCCGGTGGGGTCCCTTGTCTGGATGGGGGCTGTGGGTTGGGCTCAGGCCTGGCCTGAGTTTGTTCTGGCGCTGGTGTTGTTTGGCTTGGGTTTCATCGCTGATTTGCTGGCTCTGGGACTGGCATCGGCTCGTCTGAAGGCCAGTCGCTGGTCTGCAGCGGGAGCTGGTGTGGGTTTGCTTGTTGGAGTGCTGGGCTTGTTGCCTGCGCTGCCGTTCGGTGGGCCACTGCTGGGGGCCTTGTTCGGTCCATGGCTGGGAGCAACTCTGGTGGAAACCTGGGTCACAACAAAGCCACCCCGGAATCTGGGGTGGCTTGAGGCGTTGCGCCAGGGATCGGTGGTTGGGTTGGCTGTAGTGGCGGGACTTCTGATCAGTCGCCTTGCTCAGCTGCTACTGGCACTGCTGGGTGTCGCAGCATTTGTTGCTCTGAGCTCTTTTTAACCGTTCAGAAAACCAGTTTGGTCATCTGTGCCAAACAGCTGGCGATAGGCAGCAAGAGAGATACAGATCACCAGGGGGCTTGCGACGAGCAAGCCGACACCATTGAGAATAATTCCGACGGTTAAAATGATCGTGTTGACGATTAACAGCAAAATCATCCACCACCATGTGGCGTCAATAATTTTTTGACCTTTCTGGATATTTTCAATCGGATTGCCTGTCTGTAGAAGTGCAATAAAAGGCAAAAGTTTCTGGTTGACAGAGAGGTAGATGAAAATCACCACCCCTGCAATCAGGGGGATGAAGCCAGCGAGTGTGCTTGCTGCAAAAAATTCATTTGTGAGCCAACTAAACACCAGCGCAATAATGAAAATAATGATGGCAAGAACGATCTGATTGATGAATAAACGTCCAGCGGCATTGCCGTCCCAGCGCACCAACTCAGAGAATGAAGGTTTGGTTCCGTTGAGTGATTTCCAGGCTCCGCGGATCAGACCCGTGACTCCCCAGAGGCTGATGACCGTGCTGCCAACGGCAACAACGAGAAGATAGGCAAAGGGTGCGCTGTCGTTCGCTAAGTAGTGTGCTCCGCGCACGATGATCTGAAACAGAATCCAGACGCTTCCAGCCAGCAATGTGAACAGCACCAAAGGCCATGGCGCTCTGGCGAAAGCATTCCATCCGTCTTCAATGGCTTGAAGCACTTGTAGCCGCTGGTTGGCCGGTGTCTCAGTCATGAATCACTGGGGAACTTGCGCGGAAGGTAGCTTCTCTGACACTTTTTTCCAGAGGTTGTGTCACTCGTCTTTTGGTTTCAGTGCTGAGTCAAGGTCTGAATCGCAGCTGTGATCGCTTCGATCGCTCCATCAATGTCCGTCGCTGTGGTGTCGCGTCCAAGGCTCAATCGCAAGGATCCTTCCGCTTCGAGACGGCTGCGGCCAATGGATCGAAGAACGTGAGAGGGTTCACCTCGACTGCAAGCAGAACCGCTGCTGCAGGCCAGTCGGGACCGCAGCGCCCGATGCAGGCGACTACCTGAGACATCGGGAATCGTGAAATTGAGGTTATGGGCCAGTCGAGGTTGCAGCGCTCCGTTGAGCTGGATCGTTGGATTCCGATCTTTGAGCCCTTGCCACAGCTGATCTCTCAAAACCTGGAGTCGCGCCTGGCGGTCCTCAAGGTCCTGCATTGACAGCTCGGCTGCAGCAGCCATGCCCATGATCAATGGCACCGGCAAGGTTCCCGCCCGCAGGCCCTGCTCCTGTCCTCCGCCCCACTGCAGCGGTTGTAGCTGCGTGCCAGCTCTGACCACCAGGGCGCCGATGCCTTTCGGGCCATTGAATTTGTGTGCACTGAGACTGATCAGGGCACAGCCCAGTTCTTCGGCATTCAGCGGAAGATGCCCGTAGGCCTGGGCAGCATCGGTGTGCATCGTGATGCCGTGGCTGCTGCTGACGGCACTCAGGGCCTGGATCGGTTGGATGACGCCGATCTCGTTGTTGGCCACCATCACACTGATCAGCTGGGTGTTGGGCTGAATGGCCTGTTCCAGCTGTTGTTCCGTGATCAGGCCGTCCTTTTGTGGGGTCAACAGGGTGATTTCAAATCCCTCCTGTTTCAGCTGCAGAAGAGGGTCAAGCACCGCGTGATGTTCACTGGCCACACTGACCAGATGCCCAGGTCCACCGTCGGACAGGGCGCGAGCCCTGGCATGGCCCAGCAGCGCCAGGTTGTTGGCTTCGGTGGCGCCACTGGTAAAGATCAGTTCCTCGGATCTGATTCCCAGGCTGCTCGAAAGGCGTTCTCTGGCTGAACCGATCGCAGCGGCGGCTGTCAAGCCAAGCCGATGTTGCCGGCTCGATGGATTACCCCACTGCTCGCGCCACCAGGGCTCCATCGCCTGGATCACTGAGGGATGACAGGGTGTGGTGGCCTGGTGATCGAGGTTGATCACAACTTCACTGCGCTCAAGTGGGTGTGTGGGGTCAGCATGGTGTGACTCTCAGATTGTCGCGATGTTCTCCATCCGTTGGATCTTCGGTTTGGGCCTGCTTGCGTCGGCAGCTTTTCAGCCCGCTGTCGCTGAGGCCGTGAATCGAGAACAGCTGCTTGAGCAGATGAAGGCCATGCGTCCGGTTGATCTGGTGGTGCTGGACCAGGATGAGGGGGCTGAGGAGTACACCCTGGGGATCTTTGCGGTCTCGGGGGATCCTGCTGATCCTGAGATACGCAGGTTCAAGCTGTGGCAGGAGTCCACCGACAATCTGGTGATTCCCACCGAGTCGGTGAACTGCAGTCGCGAGGAGCCGCTGCGGGTCACAAGGGACACCGAAGCAATTTATGTGCGCAAACTCAATCCAGGCGGGACCAGGCGTGCGACCACGCGCGAAGACCATCTGGTGTGGTGGGCGGCCTGTCATCCCGACCTCGCCGGCCAGGATCCCGCCGGTCTCTCGGACAAGGCCAGAGAGCTCGGTTATTCCACTGAGTTGATCGAATCCCAGGAAGTGTTGCGGTTGCCAGCGCCCTAACGCCCCTAGATTCCGGCCAGATGAGGTCAGGCCTTGACAACCTCCCAGCCCGAACAATCCTCCCAGGCCTCTCAGCCTGAACAGCCAACCCACCCTGAAGAGCCAACTCCTCCTCAACAGCCAACGGTGCGCCTGCTGCTGGTGGACGATGAACCTGGCCTGCGTTCAGCAGTGCAGGCCTATCTCGAGGATGAGGGATTTGATGTCACGACGGCTGTGGATGGCGAGGATGGTTTTGCCAAGGCGCAGCAGATGCTGCCAGACGTGGTGATCAGCGACGTGATGATGCCCCGGCTCGATGGCTATGGGCTGCTCAACAAGCTCAGAGCCGATGAGCGACTCGGCGGTACTCCCGTGATCTTTCTCACCGCCAAGGGCATGACGGCGGATCGCACCCAGGGCTACCTGGCGGGCGTTGATGATTACATCCCCAAACCCTTTGACCCGGATGAGCTGGTCGCGCGCGTGAGCAACGTGGCTCAGCGTCAGCAGCGACTCTTGCAGGAAGCAGCTCGCTTCGCTGATGCCGATATGGGGCAGATGGCCAAACAGATCACTGAGATTCGCTCTCTGCTTGCCCAGGCGGAGGCACTGCCCTCCAGCGACCCTGTACAGCACAATTTCACGCCCAGGGAATCCAGTGTTCTGCAATTGGTGGCGGAGGGATTGATGAACAAGGAAATCGCTCGACAGCTGGAGACATCAATCCGAAACGTCGAGAAATACGTGAGCAGGTTGTTTATCAAAACCGGCACGTCCAGCCGAACTGAGCTTGTGCGTTACGCCTTGCAGCATCGTCTGGTGGAGTGACAGGCCAACAGGCAGAGCCTTTGCCTGAAGGCTGGCGTGCAGCCTCACTCAATCAGGGATGGACGTACAGGGACATCACGCACCCTGACGATCACGGCACGCTGATCAGCGTGCTGATGGCTCAGCGTTACGCCCACTCCTGTGAAGACGTCTGGCTTCGCCGAATCGCCGCTGGTGAAATCCGACTCAACGGAAAGCTTCTGCTCAAGGATCAACCGCTGCCCGATCAGGCAGAACTGCTCTGGTGCCGTCCTCCATGGATCGAGCCAGCCATCCCCGACATCTGGTCGGTTGTGCATGACGACGGGGATCTGCTGGTGATCAACAAACCCTCCGGACTGCCGGTGATGCCCGGTGGCGGCTTTCTGCAGCACACGCTCTCCACTCTGTTGGATCAGCGCAGTCGCCAGCTGGGTGAGCCGCTGGTTGCCAAGCCCGTGCATCGCCTGGGCCGGTACACCTCCGGATTGCAGGTGTGTGCACGCCAGCCGACCACCAGAGCTGCTCTTTCGCGAGGTTTCAAGCCCGCCTCAGGCACCCGCAAGCTCTATCAGGCCTGGTCCCAGCGTGTCCCACGGCTCGAGTTCGGGATGTCTCTTGCTGTGAACACGGATGTGGTCGAGCGGCCCCATCCCTTGCTGGACTGGGTCTGGGGACCGCTGCCCCCATCAAAAGGCTTGATCCGGCGACGTCTGAAAGCCCACAGTGAATTGAAGCTGCTGGAACGCTGCCCCCAGGGAGATCGTCTGCAGGTGGCGATCACAACGGGTCGACCTCATCAGATCCGTATCCATCTCGCGCAACTGGGGTCTCCCCTGCTCGGTGATCCGCTCTATCTGAACGATCAGCGCATCAGTGCGGTCGCCACTCCTGGAGACGGGGGCTATCGCCTCCATGCCTGGCATCTGCAACTGGATGATCTGCATCTCAGCTGTGAGCCGCCATCGACGTTCTGATGCTGTTCAGACTCACCATGACTTGGCAGCATCGGTGAGTTCAGAGGTTGATGCCATGCCCAGGTCGGTCTCCGCTGTTGTTGTTGGCTCGCTGCTCTGTCTGCTGGCGGGCTGTTCCACCGGCTATTCCGGGGGCGATCAGCGGCAGGCCAAACAGTTCAAGGTGCTGTTCTGCAACGTGGAATCAGGCACCTTCGTTGATGCCAATCGTGATGCGGTCCTGTCGGTGGGTGACTCGGTCAGCTACCGACTTGCCGTGGCCCGGCTGGGCGGAGCTGTGCAGGGCTGTGAACAGGCGAACGGTTCGTTCTATGGGCTCGAACAGGTGGTTGAACGACGCGTCCTCAAAGGCGAAACCGTGTTCCTGACCCATGCCCAGGGAACCCTCATCTTCAAGGACGGCAATATCCAGACCCGTTCCCTTGGGTCGCTCCAGCACAGCGCCGCTGTGATGCCAAGCCTGCAATCAGGAGGAATGAATCTTTCGCTCGGAGATCTGTTCCCCAGCAATCACGGCGCGACCCTGATCGGTCAGGGCGGCGCTTTCAGCGGCTATGTGGGGTCGGCTGACTTTGTCAGTGATACGCCTCCCTATGCGCTGCTCAAGCTGCACAGCCAGTTCGGGTCCTGAGCCCTGGCCTCTTGGAGGTGCTGATCAGGCCCTCTGAAATTCGATCAGCCTGGAGAAGTAGAAGGGCGCTTTGTTGAGGCTGCGTCGCACGGGTTTGAAGCCACAGGCTTCCGCGGCCGCCACAATCCCTTTCTCCTTGAGCGTGTAGGCGCGGGTGGTTTTGCTTGGGCCTGGGAACAACTGGCCGATGCTCTTCAGAGCAGCCAGCAGCGGCGTGTAGGGGGCGAAGCTCACGATCAGGCGTTGTTCGGTGAGAGAGCAGAGGTGCCGCACCATCTCTTCAGCAGCCTCCTGGGGGTAGTGAATGAACACATCCAGGCAGCACACGGTGTGGAATGAGCCGCTGAGACTCTCCAGATCACTGGCCGTGAAGTTGAGCCTGGCCATGTCCAGGCCCGCATCACGCGCCCGGCGCTCAGCTTCCTTGGCCATGGCTTCAGAGATATCGCTGGCATTGATGAAGCCGGCTCCCATGCGTGCCAGGGGGAGGCTCAAACTGCCGACGCCGCAACCGGCGTCGCAGAAACTCACAGTGTTGAACTGCCCACTCTCCTCGATCCAGACCAGGACTTCATCAACGGTTTTCTGGTGTCCGATCCTGATATTGCGCTGGACCTTATTGACGTCATCGCTATCGCTGTAGATGCGGTTCCAACGATCAAAGCCCGTCGTCTCGAAATAACCCTTCACTTCCTGTTTCTCGGCCTGCTTGTCATTCAGCCGTTGCTCGGGGGCCATCAATTCACTCGCAGCGGCGGAATCTTAAGCAGCCTGCCGCCAGGCCAGCTTGCGTTCTGATGGGTTCCATTCCCAGCGCAGCAGGTCGTTCAGTCCAGCTCCAATCAACAAGGGGTCTTCAAGGCGTTCCGCAAGCACTTCTCTGGGAGCCATCGTGGAGGCCCAGATCGCGCCATCCGCATCACCGCTCCAGCTGGCTAGGCGGCAGGTTCCTTCGAGCAGCGGCAGGGTCACACCGGCCAAGGTGCCGTCTTCAAGTCGGCAGGTGCCGTTGTTCACCAAGAGCACTCGCTCGTCCCAGCGATGTTCACCCTCCGCCAGTCCGTAGGGAGCCAGGGCATCACTCACCAGCACCAGCTGATCCTCCGCCATCCTCTGCAACAACACCGCAGTGGTGGGATGCACATGCACTCCGTCGGCAATCAGCCCAAGCGCAATATCGCCGCGACGGCAGGCTTCCCCCAAGGGCCCGGGGGCGCGGTGGTGCAGTCCTGGCATGGCGTTGAAAGCGTGCGTGATCATCTCGACGCCCTGGCTGAACGCCAGGGCTGCCTGATCGGCATCTGCGGTGCTGTGACCCAGAGCCACATGGATGCCTAGACCTTTGAGTTCGCTGATCAACTCCTGAGCGCCCGGTTGCTCGGGTGCCAGGGTGATCAGGCTGATCTCGGTTTCAAATCCTGCGATCCGTGCCTTCAGGGCCTTGCTGCTGGGTGCAGCGATGTGCTCCAACGGGTGTGCACCCCGCCGCCCTTCCGCGAGGAACGGGCCTTCAAGGTGTGCTCCCAGCAGCTGGCAGCGACCAGCTTGATGCCGGTCACGGGCCTGCCGGAGCACGGTCAGGGATTGGCGTAGAGGGCCCACAGCACAGGTGACCAGGGTCGGAGCGATCGCCTCGACACCATCGCGCCAAAGCAGCTCCAGTAACTCCAGGAGTGTCGGCAGATCCTGTTGCGTGAGCTCCGTGAAGGCCAGTCCAAGCCCCCCATTGATCTGCAGATCGATCCCACGACGACTGAGCCGGTCTCCATGCCAGCTTTCCCCGGCCATCGCTCCACCGGCCGGCATAGGACCAGCGGCGGTGATCAGATTGCGATCATCCAGGCTGAGCCAGGACAGACCTGCAGGGTCGTGGTTTCCGGGGCGCTGGGGCAGACGCACATCGGTGATCCGACGCATGCGGTTGGGCCGGCTCGGGCCGGTGCGGGACGATGGCAGTCTCGCTGTCCTTCCGGTTCTTGCCTGTGGCCGAGTTGCCATCCCCCCCCATTGATCCAGGTTCCGCGCCCAGGGTTGCCGTGATCATGGGCAGTGATTCCGATCTTCCCAGCCTCCACCCCGCTGTAGAGGTGCTGGAACAGCTGGGGGTGGCGGTGGAGGTGCGCGTGCTCTCGGCTCACCGCACGCCCTTGGAGATGGTCAGCTTCGCCCAGCAGGCCCGCCAGCGTGGGCTAGCTGTGATTGTGGCCGGAGCCGGCGGCGCAGCCCACTTGCCTGGAATGGTGGCCGCGCTCACCACCTTGCCTGTGATTGGCGTACCGGTGCTGAGCAAAGCACTTTCAGGTGTTGACTCATTGCATTCGATCGTGCAGATGCCCGGCGGTATCCCTGTCGCCACGGTGGCGATCGGCGGAGGTCTGAATGCAGGCTTGCTGGCAGCACAGATCCTCGCTGTGGAGGGTGGTGAGCTGGTGGAACGGCTGGAGGCCTACCGCCAGCAGCTGCACGACACGGTCGTTGATAAGGATGCCCGCCTGAAGGATCTGGGCAGTCGTGACTATCTCGAGCGAATGACTTGATCCCCTGCCATTGCAGTTGTTCGCTGTTGCCGCGAGCCGGCATTTTTGGTGCCATGAGAAGAGTGCCGTTTTCAGGCTGAGCTCCCTTTGATCTGCACCTCCTTCAAGCCATGACGTCCTGGCCAGCCTGGATTCGCTGGGGATTGGTGCTGCCGTTGCTGACCCTCAACCTGTTTGTGATTCGTGAGCTCCTTCTGCCGCTGGCTCCCTTCCCGGGCCTGTTTCTCACCGCCGCGCTGATTGCTTTCCTGCTGGACATTCCCTGCCGCTGGCTCACCGGTCGAGGGATGAGCCGCTGGGTGGCCATCGTGCTGGTCACGCTTGCCACGATCGGGGCACTGGTTTTCGCTGCGGTGACCCTGGTGCCGCTGTTGATTGAGCAGCTTGGCCAGTTGATCAATGCTCTGCCGGGACTGCTCTTGGCGGCCCAGGAGTGGGTGAACCGTCTCCAGGAGTGGGCCTCAATCCGTGGGCTTCCCACTGAGTTTGGCGACCTCAGCAGTGATCTGCTCTCCCGTGCAAGCGCCGTGGCCAGTCAGCTCAGCCAGAGCTTGCTCAGCATTCTCGGGGCCACACTCGGCACCACGATCAACACAGTGATCGTACTGGTGTTGGCGGTGTTCTTCCTGATCGGAGGTGAATCGATCGCGAACGGTCTGGCCCGTTGGCTGCCCGATGCATGGCGTGCTCTGGTGACCAGCACCCTGGCTCGTACCTTTCGTGGCTACTTCGGCGGGCAAGTGCTGCTGGCGCTGATCCTGGCCTTGGGTCAGATCGTGGTGTTCACCCTGCTCAAGATCCCCTATGGGGTGCTGTTTGCCGTGCTGATCGGATTCACAACCCTGGTCCCCTATGCCAGTGCTTTGACGATCGTCGCCGTGAGCGGGTTGCTCGCTTTTCAGGATCCCAGTCAAGGCCTCGAGACTCTGGTGGCCGCGATCGTGGTCGGTCAGATCGTTGACCAGGTCATTCAGCCGCGTTTGATGGGAAGCATCGTGGGGCTGCAGCCGGCCTGGCTGCTGATTGCTCTGCCCCTGGGAGCAAAGGCCGGAGACCTTTACGGCCTTGGAGAGTTGTTAGGTCTGCTGCTGGCGGTACCTGTCGCCAGCTGCCTCAAGACGTTTGTGGATGCCTGGGCAGAGCGTCAGGGCATCCACGCGGTCATGAGTGAGGCCGTCAGCGAGGTCAGCGCTGGGCAGGAATGATGTTCCTGGAGATCAGCGCGTTCACCACCTGATCCACGCAGTTCGCCAGGTCTGCCGCGCCGGTGTCGACAGAGAGTTCCGGTGTGTCTGGTGCTTCATAAGGGCTGGAGATTCCCGTGAATTCCTTGATTTCGCCGGCACGTGCCTTCGCATAAAGGCCCTTGGTGTCGCGCTGTTCGCACACATTGAGGTCAGCGGCACAGAAGATCTCGATGAAATCTCCCTCGCTCACCAGGTTGCGTGCTTTGTCGCGGTCAGCACGGAACGGTGAGACGAATGCCGTCAAAACGATTGCACCGGAATCCAAAAACAGTTTGGAGACCTCACCGATGCGGCGGATGTTCTCCTCACGGTCCGCATCGGAGAACCCCAGGTCCTTGCAGAGGCCATGGCGAATGTTGTCGCCGTCGAGCACATAGGTGCTCAGTCCTCGCTCGAACAGGGCCTGATTGACCGCGTTGGCAAGAGTGCTTTTGCCCGCACCGCTCAGGCCTGTGAACCAGAGAATGGCGCTGCGATGTCCCCGTTGTTCAGCGCGGGCTGCTCGATCAACCGATGCCTGATGCCAGGCGATGTTGGTGGAAGCCCCCTGGTTGGTCAGCTGGCCGTGGCTGGACGGAGCGGTCATTGGGATCCGGCGGTCTGGGGCCGCCATTGTCCCTCAGCCTGCATCTCTTTGATCCTGGTTCTGCGTCAGCCCCCAGCGCGCTTGGGACGGTATCCCTCCTTGCTGAGCAGTTCCAGTGCGAGTTCCACCTGATCGCCCTGAAGTTCGATCAGGCCGTCTTTTGCGGTGCCACCGCTGCCGATGCGTGTCTTGAGTTTTTTCAGCATTGCTTTGAGTCCTTCTTGATTGAGCTCCAGGCCGCGAATCACCGTCACTGTCTTGCCGCCCTTGCCCCCTCGGGTCGGCTGAACCCGAACGATCTGCTGAGCTTTCGCGGTCGGTTGCTTTTCGGGCCCGCTCGGCCGCTGCAGACTGTCTGTGTTGCTGAATTCCTGCCACCCGCCTTTCGGCATCGCTTCTGCGCATCCGACACCATCCTGCCGCTCTCGTGATGACCGACTCCGCGTCCACGCCTCGATGGGCTGACTCAAGCCAGGGCCTTGGGCGCTGGATCGAACACTTGATCGGGATCGCTCTGCTGAGGCGTCCTCTGTTCTTTCAGGCACGTCAGCTGATAATCCGAACCGCGGAACGCAACGGCATTCCCTGGAGAGTCCGTCGCCGGGAACTGCAGAAGGCTGCAGCACCGTTGTTGTCGAGCAGCATCACTCCCGGCCTTGTGCCGCCCGCCTACTACGTGGCGCGTTTTCATGCCTATGAACAGGGCAATCTCTGCTGGCAGGCTGCTGCCGAAGCGGAGCAGGCCACCGATGCGATGGCCCTGCGCATCTGGCCGGAAGAGGCGCTGGAACCGTCTGTGGCCCAGGCCCGTCTGAGGGATGAGATCCACCGCTCTTTGGCGCCGCTCCTGAACGGATCCATTGATCAGGTGCTCGATCTTGGCTGTTCAGTGGGAGTGAGCACGCTGTATCTCGCACGCTGGTTGTCTGAGCGGGCGGCGCAGCGCCACGAGCCCGCACCTCGGATTCAGGGTCTGGATCTTTCCCCCGACATGCTCGCGGTGGCCCGTGTGCGCGATCGGGAGGGGCTCGTGGATGGCTGGTTGCATGGAGCGGCGGAGAACACGGGTCTGGCAGATGCGTCCTTTGACCTGATCAGTCTTCAGTTCGTTTGCCATGAGCTGCCTCAGGACGCCACCCACGCCGTGCTGCTGGAAGCTGCTCGTCTGTTGCGTCCAGGAGGTGCTCTGGTGATGGTTGATCAGGATCCCGCCTCCTCGGTGCTTCAGCGCCTTCCAGCGGCAGTCGCCACATTGCTCAAAAGCACCGAGCCTTACATCGAGGAGTATTTCAGCCTCGACATGGCTGCGGCCCTGCGTGCGGCAGGGTTCCGGAATCTTCAAATCAGTGCCTGTGATCCACGGCATCGCGTGATTGCCTGCTTACGCTGAGCCAACGCTTCAAAGGCCGCGCGCGCGGTCAGCTGCACCTTGACCAGCACCCTGCCACCCAAGCCCACCGCTCAGGATCTGGCCGTCAGCTCCAGGCCTGCCTCCTCCGGTCGTTTCGGCCGTTTCGGTGGTCAGTACGTGCCTGAAACGCTGATGCCTGCCCTGGCTGAGCTCGAGACGGCCGCGGCTGAGGCCTGGAAAGATCCGGCTTTCACCTCAGAGCTCAACCGACTGCTGCGCAACTACGTGGGCAGGGCCACGCCTCTGTATGAAGCTGAGCGGCTCACAGCGCATTACCGCCGCAGTGACGGCGGACCCAGGATCTGGTTGAAGCGTGAGGACCTCAACCACACCGGCGCACACAAAATCAACAATGCGCTCGGGCAGGCGTTGCTGGCCTTGCGAATGGGCAAAAAGAGGATCATTGCCGAAACAGGAGCTGGTCAGCACGGGGTTGCGACGGCCACGGTCTGTGCCCGCTTCGGCCTGGAGTGTGTGGTGTACATGGGTGCCGAAGACATGCGCCGTCAGGCTCTGAATGTGTTCCGCATGCGTCTTCTTGGTGCCAGCGTTCAGCCTGTTACCGCCGGCACAGCCACGCTCAAGGACGCCACCAGCGAGGCCATTCGAGACTGGGTCACGAATGTGGAGACCACGCATTACATCCTCGGGTCAGTGGCTGGTCCCCACCCCTATCCGATGTTGGTCCGCGACTTTCATGCCGTGATCGGAGAGGAGGCCAGGGACCAATGCCAGCAGGCATTCGGTCGTTTGCCGGACGTGCTGATGGCCTGCGTGGGTGGGGGGTCCAACGCCATGGGTCTGTTTCATCCCTTTGTGGAATGCAGCGATGTGCGTCTGATCGGAGTTGAGGCCGCCGGTGATGGCGTCGCCACAGGCCGTCATGCCGCCACGATGACTGAAGGCAGGGTCGGAGTGCTGCACGGAGCCATGAGCCTGTTGTTGCAGGATCAGGACGGCCAGGTGCAGGAAGCTCACTCGATCAGTGCCGGCCTGGACTATCCCGGAGTTGGGCCTGAACACAGCTATCTGCGCGAGATCGGCCGGGCCGAGTACGGCGCCGTCACCGATGCTGAAGCGCTCCAGGCGCTTCAACTTGTGAGCCAACTGGAGGGCATCATTCCTGCGCTTGAGACAGCTCACGCATTCGCCTGGCTGGAGACCCTCTGTCCAACCCTGCCGGAGGGCACTGAAGTGGTCTTGAACTGTTCTGGACGTGGTGACAAGGATGTGAACACGGTCGCCGAGCAGCTTGGCGATGCACTCTGAAGATTCAGAGCATGCCTCAGCTGAGCAAGCGTTCCAGGGTGACGGCGACGGAGTTCACGGCCGCACGCGCAGTCGCGTAGGCCATCCGCATGGGGCCGATCAGGGCAACCTGGCCCACGCCTCCGTCACCGCTGCGATAGCTCGCCTGGACGACTGAGCAGCGGCTCAGTGCCGACTCGGGATGTTCCTGCCCGATCCAGACGCGCCCGTGTGACCAGGCAGGCGCAGGAACAAAGGCTGCCGGATCACTGTCCATCAGGTCGAGAAGAGGCCTCACCCTGGCGCTGTCACTGAATTCGGGTTCGGCCACGAGCCGTGACACCCCATGCACTAACGGTGCCTGCTCGATCGGGCGTTGGAAGGGATTCCCATTCTCCAGTGCATCCTGAAGTGCTCTCCCGCAGGATTGCAGCTGCTGGGGCAGACAGCTCCAGTCCAGCTTCCCGGCCTGCATCAGCTGGTCTGAGGTCCAGCGTTCCAAGGCTTCCACCTGACCGGCACTGCCGTGGGGCAGCCGCAGATTGAGGTGATGGGCCTGGCTGGAATCGCCCACGAGCATCACCAGCAGGCGGTCTTCACTGCGGACCAGGCGAATGGTTCTGAGCTGGCTCTGGGGTCGTTGCGGCGGGCTGATCAGGCTCATCAGACCTGTGAAATCCGTCAGCCGGCGTGCCAGCTGCAGCAGCAGGTCATCCAGTGCCGCCCAGCGCAGGCTCAGCTGGGTCAATTCCCGCTCCAGGTGATGAGCACCCGCACCGGGTTCCGGCAGCAGGCAGTCCACATAGTGGCGGTAGCCCTGGGGGCTGGGCACCCGACCTGATGACGTGTGTGGCTGGGTCAGGAGTCCACGCTGTTCGAGAGCTCCCATGGCCGAACGCACTGTGGCCGAACTCGCTTTGATTCCGAATCGCTGCACCAAAGCGCGACTGCCCACCGGTTCGATGGTGTCGACGTAGTGGTGGACCGTGGCCTGAAGGACCTCCTGCTGTCGTCGGGGCAGCGGCTTCACGGAGAGCACCTTGCGGGCCAAGATCTTACGAAGAATCAGCCAGGGAGATTGGTTCCTGTCATGAATGCACGCTGTTCGGCTGACTGGCGTTGGGTTGAGTGTCGCGGCGTTGAGTGGCGTGGTGATCAGTAGCGCGGCACTGCGGAATCCACCACGACGCTCCAGGCGTCAATGCCACCCTCGAGGTTCCAGACGTCCAGTGATGGTCGATTCTCGAGCAGCCAGCAACCGAAATTCCAGCTGCGCACACCGGCATGGCACAGCACCACGATCGAGCCACTGTCTGGCAGCACATCATCAATGCTCCCCATCCAGTTTTCAGCATCACTCAGGGGCAGATGCTTGACCGGGTGCGGAAACGGAGCGATCGCCAGTTCCTGCTGCTCCCTCACATCCACAACGGTCAGATCGGCGTTGTCGTTGAGCCAGTCGTTCAGTTCGCCGGCTTTGAGGGGTTTCGGGGTGGGTCCATTCATCGCCTCAGTCTGGCTTCGGGCTGGCACAGCACCATGGATGGATAGAAGATGAGCACCATGTGCTTCACCGCCTGTTCATGAAAGGGCGCTCGTTCCTGTTGGCTCTGGTCGCTGTGGCGATGGTGCTGCTCACCCTTGCGCTGGGTGTTTGGTGGGCGATGGCTCGTCAGAGTCCGCTGCGGATCATGGACCGGCCACTTGAGCTGCCCCGGGCGGCACGGTTTATGCCCAGCGATGCAGCCCTGACGCTGCACTGGCTGGTCGACTCGCGTCAGGTGCCTGCTTATGCCCAGGCCGTTGCACCAGTTCGCCAGCGCCAACTGGTCAATGACAGCACCCGTCAGCTCAGAGACGGTGCATTTGCATTGGCCGGACTTGACTTCAGCACTGAGCTGGCCGGCTGGATCGGGCCCGAGGTCAGCTTTGCAGTGCTGGATGCTCCTGCTCAGCAGTCCGGTGAACAACCCAAGGAGGGCTGGGTCCTGGCACTGTCGAGCCGCGATCAAGACGGGGCCAAGCGCTTTCTGCAGCGTTTCTGGCAGACCCGAAGCCTGGCAGGCACCGATCTGCAGATCTCTCGTTATCGCGGTATGGGATTGATCAGCGGTCGTGGTGCCCTGCTGGGAAGGGATCCCCAGCCGATCGCCACGGCCTTGATCGACGACGATCTGCTGTTGCTGGCTTCAGGGCGAGGGGTGCTTGAACAGGCGCTGGATGTCTCTCAGCTGGACAGTCAGCATCAGCTCGGAGACCCTGCCCTGGCCTCTGATCTGCAGAGCTTCGGTCGTGGTGCCGCTGTTCTGATTGCCAACCCTGGTGCGATGGACCGCTGGCTGGGGGTCCCCTCAGCGATCACCGCCCGTGAAGACCTGCAGGGGCTGGTGGCATCGTTGACACCGCAGGGCGCTGATCTGGCGCTTGATGCCGTGGTCCACTTCCGTGAGCCTCTGATTCCCCGGGTGTCTCAGCTTGCGGACAGCGATGTGTTGCTCAGAGATGCCGGCGGTGATGCGCAGACAGTCGCTTTGCTCACGAATCCTGCGGCTCTGCTGGCTGCCGATGCCAAGGAGCCCCTGGCCCAGTGGATCGCTCCCCTCCTGCGGCAGTCGATCGAATCCGTTTCGACCGGGGCCGCGGCTGCGGTCGCCGGCCTTGATGAGGGGCCCATGCTTTGGCAGCAAGGGCCGCAGGGCTGGGTGCTAGGCACCCGGCCGAATCGTCCCGATCCCGAAGTCGTGGATCAGCGACTTCAGGGGCTCGGGTTGACAGGTTCCACCCTCGACAGCGAAGCCCAGCCTGTTCAGGTCTGGACCCGTCTGGCTCGTCAGCGACGTCGCGGAGAGGAGTCGCTGCAAGCTGAACTCGCTGTCGCTCTGGAGCGGCATTCCGGTGTGAACTGGTGGGCAGAGACCCTGGATGGTTTGCGCCGTCGCGGTGAGAGTGGTGACCTGATGCAGCGACAGCAGCAGCTGCAGGAGCTGCAGTCCGCGAGCCAGCCAGCTCTGTCTCAGCAGCTGGCACTCGCTGCGGCGCCAAGTCGCTTGCACCTGGGTCAGTGGCGACCCTGGGAGTTGGTGCAGGGTGTTGCAGGTCGATCACTGTTGCCAGCTGTGAAAGGTTTGGCTGTCTCAGCCGGGGCTGACCAGAACGCCAGCTCCGTGCAGGATGAACCTGTCAGCAGCTTGCGTCTGCGTGCGCGACTCCAGCTCGGTTGATCTTCTGCTGATGCGCCATGGCATTGCCGCAGAACGGGTGTGCGGCCGTGATCATCCCGATCGCCCCCTGACCGATCGCGGCATCCAGCGAACTCTGGAGGTCGTCCGACAACTGCGGATGCGGGATGTTCTGGCTGACGCTCTGATCAGCAGTCCTTACCGGAGATCCCGGCAGACCGCAGAGTTGGCAATCCAGGCTGGATTGGCGAAGTCGATCTGTCTGGATTCAGCCCTGGAGCCAGGCGGCGACCCGTGGCCGTTGGTCTCCCGTCTGTCCGGCTGTTGCCTATTGGTTGGCCATGAGCCAGATCTGAGCACTCTTGCGGCGACCCTGATCGGAGCACCCGCCGGCAGCCTGCGCTTGCGCAAGGCCGGATGCTGCCATCTCAGTTGGCCGGCTGGCCTGAGCGATCCTCGCGGTCAGGCTGAACTGCAGGCATTACTCAGGCCTCGTCTTTTGCTCCCGCGCTCCGTTTAAGTTGCCCTTGCGCTGAAGCGGAGGTTGGTGAGTCAGAACGATGGTGCCGAGATCCGTCATGAGCGAACGGGTCTGGTGTTCCGCCCCGGACTTGAGGGGGTGCCTGCCACCCAGTCGTCCATCTGTGACATCGATGGTCATTCAGGCTGCCTGTCCTATCGCGGCTATCCCGTCGACGATCTGGCCACCCACTGCAGCTTTCTGGAGACCACCTACCTGCTGATCTGGGGCCAATTGCCCACTCCTCAGCAGTTACGCGACTTTGAGGACGAGGTGCAGATGCACCGACGCGTGAGTTTCCGCGTCAGGGACATGATGAAGTGCTTCCCCTCCGATGGGCATCCAATGGATGCTCTGCAGTCCAGTGCAGCGTCTCTGGGTCTGTTTTATTCCCGTCGTGCCATCGACGACCCTCAGTACATCTATGACGCGGTGGTTCGGCTGATCGCCAAGATCCCGACCATGGTCGCCGCCTTTCAGCTGATCCGTAAAGGCCAAGACCCCATTCAGCCAAGGGATGATCTGGCGTATTCCGCCAATTTTCTCTACATGCTCATGGAGCGTGAGCCGGATCCCATGGCCTCAAGGATCTTTGATCAGTGCCTGATCCTGCACGCGGAGCACAGTCTCAATGCCAGCACCTTCAGTGCCCGCGTCACCGCCAGTACCCTCACCGATCCTTATGCGGTTGTCGCTTCCGCCGTCGGCACGCTGGCTGGCCCTCTTCATGGCGGGGCCAACGAAGATGTCCTGGCCATGCTCGAGGAGATCAGCACTCCGGATCAGGCCGCGGGCTACCTCGATGAGGCCATGGCCAGCAAGCGCAAGATCATGGGATTCGGTCACCGTGAATACCGCGTCAAAGATCCTCGTGCGGTGATTCTTCAGGCTCTCGCTGAAGAGATGTTCGAGCGCTTTGGTCACGATGAGATGTACGACGTGGCCAGAGCTCTGGAGACAGCAGCGGAAACCCGCCTTGGCCCGAAAGGGATTTATCCCAATGTGGATTTCTATTCCGGACTTGTGTACCGCAAGCTGGGGATTCCCAGAGATCTGTTCACTCCGGTCTTTGCCATCGCAAGAGTGGCCGGCTGGCTGGCTCACTGGCGTGAACAGCTTGGTGCCAACCGGATCTTTCGGCCATCTCAGATCTACACCGGCAGTGATCTGCGCCAATGGACGCCACTGGAGGCTCGTGTTCCAACCATCACCACTTAAGTTACATTCATCACACCTTTGCTCATGGTGACTTTCCTCGCCACCAGCGCACCGGCTCTGGTCAGTCCAGGCCTGGATCTTGAACGAAGTTTCAGTCAGGCTCTAGAGGGCTTCGGACTGTCCGAACAGGCTGCTCGCTTGATCTGGCTGCCACTACCCATGCTGTTGGTGCTGGTTGCAGCAGTGGTGGGGGTTCTCGTCACCGTTTGGCTCGAACGCAAGATCTCAGCTGCGGTTCAGCAGCGCATCGGACCCGAATACGCCGGTGCACTCGGTGTTCTTCAGCCGCTTGCTGATGGCCTCAAGCTGCTGGTGAAGGAAGACATCATTCCCGCCAGGGCCGACAGTCTTTTGTTCACTCTCGGCCCTGTTCTGGTCGTTGTTCCAGTGATTCTGTCCTGGTTGATCGTTCCCTTCGGCCAGAACCTGCTGATCAGCAATGTGGGTGTGGGCATTTTTCTGTGGATTTCTCTCAGCAGTGTTCAGCCGATCGGCCTGCTGATGAGCGGATACGCCTCGAACAACAAGTATTCCCTGCTTGGAGGTCTCAGGGCAGCTGCGCAGTCGATCAGCTACGAGATTCCGCTCGCGCTCGCTGTGCTTGCGGTGGTGATGATGAGCAATTCCCTGAGCACCGTCGACATCGTTGATCAGCAAACGGGAGCGGGAATCCTCAGCTGGAATATCTGGCGCCAACCTGTCGGCTTTCTGATTTTCTGGATCTGCGCTCTGGCGGAATGTGAACGACTGCCGTTCGATCTCCCCGAAGCGGAAGAGGAGCTGGTTGCCGGCTACCAGACTGAATACGCCGGCATGAAGTTCGCTCTCTTCTACCTCGGCAGTTACATCAATCTGGTGCTGTCAGCTCTGCTGGTTTCAGTGCTCTACCTCGGCGGCTGGGGCTTCCCTTTGCCGGTGGAATGGCTGGCCGGCTGGCTGGGGCAATCGGTCGATGCTCCTCTGGTTCAGGTGATCACAGGCACAACAGGCATTGTGATGACCGTGCTGAAGGCCTATCTGCTCGTGTTCATTGCAATTCTGCTGCGCTGGTCGACGCCGCGGGTTCGCATTGACCAGCTGCTTGATCTCGGCTGGAAGTTCCTTCTGCCACTGGCTTTGGTCAATTTGCTCGTGACCGCAGCGCTGAAACTTGCATTCCCGGTCGCCTTCGGGGGTTAGGTTTAATTACCTAGGCTCTTGCTCAGCGGTCTCGCCGTCTTCCCTCCCTCAGGCCATGTTCGGTTTTCTCAAACAGGTTGGTGACTACACCAGAGATGCCGTCGACGCGGCGCGCAATCTCACTCAGGGTCTGGCCGTCACCTTCGACCACATGAAGCGCCGTCCCGTGACGGTGCAGTATCCCTACGAGAAGCTGATCCCCTCGGAGAGGTATCGCGGGCGCATTCATTACGAGTTCGATAAGTGCATTGCCTGTGAGGTGTGCGTGCGCGTCTGCCCGATCAATCTGCCCGTGGTGGATTGGGTGATGAACAAGGCGACCAAAAAGAAAGAGCTGCGGAATTACTCGATTGATTTCGGGGTGTGCATTTTTTGTGGAAATTGCGTGGAGTACTGCCCCACCAATTGCCTTTCGATGACGGAGGAGTATGAGCTGGCGGCCTTTGACCGTCACAGCCTCAACTACGACAACGTCGCACTGGGCCGTCTTCCCACCAGCGTGACCACAGACCCTTCAGTGCTGCCTCTGCGGGAATTTGCTTACCTTCCTGCCGGCGAAATGGATCCCCATGTTGTGGACCCCGATCGCCCGCGGGCTGGGCAGCGACCCGATCAGCTGCTGGCTGCCATGAAGTCAGCCGCAGCTGTTTCAACAGTGGATGCGGGAGAATCGACCACGGTGTCCACGGACCGCAAGGAGAGTGCTGAATGACGATCGCAGCGTCAACGCAACTGATCTGCTTTCTGGTGCTCAGCGCTGTGGTTGTGCTGGGAGCTCTCGGTGTGGTGTTGCTCAGCAACATCGTCTACTCGGCCTTTCTGCTCGGGGGCGTGTTCCTGGCCGTGGCTGGTTTGTATCTGTTGCTCAATGCCAGTTTCGTTGCTGCAGCACAGGTGCTGGTCTACGTCGGTGCTGTGAACGTGCTGATCCTGTTCGCGATCATGCTCGTCAACAAAAAGGAAGACCTTGCTCCGATCCCAGGGTTGACTTTGCGTCGCCTGCTTTCCGGTGGGGTCTGTGCCGGCCTCTTCGCCCTGTTAACAAGAGTCGTGCTCACAACTCCGTGGGCGGAAGGTCCAGAGCCGATTGGCGAAGACGCCACAATTCGAATCGGCGAGCATCTCTTCACTGATTACCTGCTTCCTTTCGAGCTGGCTTCAGTTCTGTTGCTGATGGCCATGATTGGAGCCATTGTGCTGGCTCGACGTGATGTTCAGGCCGTCGATCCGGGCACTGGTGAAATTGCCGATCAAGGCCTGATTGAAAAGGCACGGACTCCTCTGCTGGTTGACCAACCGCCCTCCTGACCTTCTCGCGCAACCTGTCATGATCTCCGAATTGCTCTCCGGTTCCGTTCCTCTCGAGGCCTACCTGCTTGTTGCCGCAGTGTTGTTCTGCACGGGTGTCTGGGGACTGATCAACAGTCGCAATGCGGTGAGAGTGCTAATGAGCATCGAGCTGATGCTCAATGGAGTGAACATCAATCTGATGGCGTTCTCCTCCTATGTGGATGGCCAGTTGATCCGTGGTCAGATTTTCTCGGTGTTCGTGATCACCGTGGCTGCTGCTGAAGCTGCGGTTGGTCTGGCCATTCTTTTGTCGCTCTATCGCAACCGCGTCACAGTGGACATGGAACGCTTCAATCTTCTGCGCTGGTAGGGCCGGCGCCCTCGTCATGCGCCTGAAACGGGTTTGGTTGATTTACAGGGCTGAAAGCCCTCTGGCTCTGAAGGAGGCCAAGGCCAGTGCCAAGACGCTGGAGTCACTTGGTGTGACTGTGTCTGTGGCGATGAGTGGTCTCAGCGCGGATCCCTTCCCAGGCTTGCTCGCGTCGGAACCGGAACTCCCTGACCTGGCGGTGGTGCTTGGAGGCGATGGCACGGTTCTGGGCGCTGCACGGCATCTGGCTGTTTATGACGTGCCGATTCTCTGCTTCAACGTCGGCGGTCATCTCGGATTCCTCACCCATGAACCAGGGCTGATTCGGCGTGATGGTCTGTGGCAACGCCTGCAGGATGACCATTTCGCGATGGAACGTCGAATGATGCTGGAGGCTGTCGTGAATCGAGCGGATGACCTCAACTGTTCCGTGTCCGGAGAAGCGGGGCGGGCAGAGGATGACATTGAGCGTCACTGGGCTCTGAATGATCTCTATCTGCGTCCCTGTCAGGAGGATCTTGCGCCCACCTGCACCCTTGAACTTGAGATTGACGGAGAAGTGGTTGACCAGGTCCGTGGAGATGGTCTGATTCTGGCGACACCAACCGGTTCAACCGGCTACGCCATGGCAGCTGGAGGACCCATCCTCCATCCAGGAATTGACGCCATCATCGTGAGCCCCATCTGCCCGATGAGTCTGTCCAGTCGTCCGGTGGTGCTGCCACCCAGGTCGAGATTGGTGATCTGGCCCCTTGGAGAGGGATACCGGCCGGTGAAGCTCTGGAAGGACGGCGCCAGTGGACCGGTGTTGTGTCCCGGTGAATGCTGCGTGATTCAAAGGGCTCCCCATCATGCGCTGATGGTTCAGCTCGAGCAGTCTCCCTCTTACTACCGCACCCTTTCACGCAAATTGCACTGGGCCGGGAGCCTGGTGGACACGCTGCCTTCACCCAACTAGAGCTCAGCGATGCCCCTTGAGATCGAACGCCGTTTCCTGGTGACCGGGCCTGGCTGGCGTGCCCATGCAGGAGATCCACAGCACCTCAGACAGGGCTATCTGGCCTCGAGTGAGGACGGTTTCACGGTTCGGGTGCGGCTTCGGGCGGATGGACAAGCCTGGCTCACACTCAAGGCGCCGGCTGAGGGAATCGCGCGGCATGAATTTGAATACGAACTGCCGTCTGCTGATTCCGAAGCCCTCTTGGCGCTTGCGCCCTATCAATTGACCAAGACCCGTTTTCCCTTGTCCCTTCCCGGTGGGGAGTGGGTGGTCGATTGCTTTGAAGGAGATAATGCATCGCTTGTGCTGGCGGAGGTCGAGCTCAGTGACGCGTCAGATCTCTTCGACCAACCCGAGTGGTGTGGTCGGGAGGTCACCGGTGAAGGCCTCTGGAGCAATGCAGCACTGGCTTATCAGCCGATTTCAGGCTGGTCTCTGGAGATGAGACAGCGCCATGGCCTGGACAGGCCTTAAGACGATCACCCCACGCCCCTTGAAAGAGTCTTTGGCTTTCCTTTAGATTTGGGTTGGGAATCGTGAAGTGACTCGTGCACGGCCTCTACGACCACGACGGAATTCTGCGGTTCATCGGACTGGATCGGGAGGCCTGTGTCGCGTATGCGGAGCTGTTCGATCTTTCTCTGGCCAGATGCTCCCTGATGGATCTGCCTATGCCTCTGCCGCTAGCGGTCAGGACGCGTCAACGGATGATTCCGGGAGCAGGCAGCAGTTGAAGCCGTCGCGGCAAATTTTGCCGTGATCCATGGCCCAATTGAGCAGGGCAACTCTGTTCTTGGAGCCAGTCTTGGTGAAGACGTTGCTGACGTGATTGTCGACCGTCCGCTTGCTGATGGTGAGCCGCTCTGCAATCTCCTGGTTGGTCAATCCCTCTGCCACCAGTTCGATGATTTCAACCTCCCGTGTCGAGAGTGAGATGTTCGAGGACCCATGTCCATCGCCATTCACCATGCTGGACACCGACGATTCTTCCAATCCCATCCTAGGCATTCATTCCTGAACGGCGATCTTCCATAGTGGCCTTCAGAAGCATTTGAAGGGTTTGGGTTCCGCGCTGCAGCGCAGTCTTGAGGCTGGTGCCGTCACCGTCACGGCGGAGGTGATGCCGCCCCGAGGGGGAAATCCCAGTCATACCCTCGCCATGGCCAATCTCCTGCGCGGCTGGGTTCAGGCCATCAATGTCACTGACGGCAGCCGCGCTGTGATGCGCATGAGCAGTCTTGCGGTTTGCCGCTTGCTGTTGGACGCCGGTCTTGAACCAGTGCTGCAGATGGCTGGGCGTGACCGCAATCGCATTGGGATTCAGGCGGATCTGCTCGGTGCCCATGCACTCGGCATCCGGAATTTGCTGTGTCTCACTGGAGATTCAGTGAAGGCCGGTGATCAACCTGCCGTTCGCCCGGTGCATGAACTGGAGTCGGTGCGGCTGCTGCAGCAAGTGAGCGCTTTCAACCGCGGTGAGGACCCTGTGAAGGAGAGCCTGCCCGATGGCCCCACAGCCTTATTTGCTGGAGCTGCCGCTGATCCGCACTGTGCCAGCTGGTCGGGGCTCAAGCGCAGGCTGGAGCGTAAGCGCGAAGCAGGTGCTCGTTTCGTTCAGACCCAGATGGTGATGGATCCACAGGTGCTGGAGCGTTTCTGCCGAGATATGGCTGCTCCGATGGAGCTGCCAGTTCTGGCAGGGGTGTTTCTGCTCAAATCGGCGAGGAATGCCAGCTTCATCAATGAGAAGGTCCCTGGAGCCAACATTCCAGGCAGCCTGATCGCGCGACTGGATGCCGCCACAGATCCTGCTGCCGAAGGCATCGCCATCGCAGCTGAGCAGGTCCGGCAATTTGCCGGGATTGCTCAAGGCGTTCACGTGATGGCCGTGAGAGCGGAAGACAAGATTCCTGAAGTGCTGGAGCGAGCAGGGCTCAGCTCGCAGCAGTCGTGAGATCAGTCCCGAGCAGTTCCGCCATCGCTTTCTGCTGAGGGGAGGGCTCAACCAGATCCTGGCGCCTGGCATCGGTGATCAACCAGTCGAGAGCAGCTTCCTGGAGATCAAAATGATCGCCATTTTTGCCAACGCAGTAACGGCCGAACACCAGCTTTTCAACGAGCTGGACGCCTGCGCCGATGCGTGAGTAGTCGAAGATGATCGAATTATCGATTGTGGCTCCTTCGCAGATGTGGCAGCTGGGTCCGATCATCGTCGGGCCGATCAGCGTTGCACCGTCTTCGATCTTGGTCATGCCACCGACATAGACGGGTCCCTGAACGTCGATCCGGTCCCAGTTGGCCGCCACATTCAGGCCGGTGTAGACCCCCGGACGAATCTCTTTGCCAGGAATGCCCACCTGGCGGACATCACCCTGAAGCACACTGCGGATCGCCCGCCAGTAATCGGGAACTTTGCCGATGTCGACCCATTCGAACTCCATGGGTAAGGCATAGAACGGTGCACCGACCTCAACAAGCCTGGGGAAGAGATCCGAGCCGATATCGAAGGACTCACCCGAAGGGATGTGTTCAAAAATCTCTGGTTCGAAGAGATAGATGCCTGTGTTGATGGTGTCGCTCAGGGCTTCGTCCACCTTCGGCTTTTCCTGGAAGGCCTGAATGCGTCCCTCTGCATCACTCACGACAACCCCGTAGCTGCTCACCTGTTCCTTCGGAACCCGTTTGGTGATCAGGCTGGCGAGGGCACCTTTCTCCCGGTGACGTCTCACCGCTTCGGTGAGATCAAGGTCGATCAGTGCATCGCCACACAACACCACAAAGGTGTCGTCGAAGAACGTCTGGAAATCCTGGATTTTCTTCAGTCCGCCAGCGGATCCCAGAGCGTCACCGATCAGTTCGCCATCTTCGATACGGCCTTCGAAGCTGTAAGCGATTTCCACGCCAAATCGCTGGCCATCCCGGAAATAGTTTTCGATCTCCTCGGCCAGGTGGGACACATTGACCATCACCTCTGCGAAACCATGCTCCTTGAGCAGTTCCAGCAGGAATTCCATCACTGGCTTCTGCAGGATCGGAATCATCGGTTTGGGGATCACATGGGTGATCGGCTGAACCCTTGTTCCCTTGCCCGCGGCCAGGATCATCGCCTTCATCGGCGTTACAGGCTTACAACGGATAAGCCAACATAAGGGTGTGATTAAGCGGCCACGGCCCCCTCAGCCGGCATGACAGCTGGCACGTCCAGGCTGGTCAGAGGCATCTGGGCCATGGTGCCCGGAGCAAGCAATCGTTTGAGTCGGATCGGTCCGTGTAGTGAGTCCATCTGCTCCAGCTCAACCTGGCCTTGTGAAGACAGGAACAGAAGTGCCCAGAACACGCCTACGCGGTCCTTGTCCAGGTCGTCGTCGGCAATGTCGTTCCACTGAGTCACCAGGTGTTCGAAATTGACCCATTGCAGGGCTGCTTCCCAGCTGTTCAGAAAGACACCCATGGCTGCTGTGGTTTCCGGCAGTTTTTCGCGGTGAGCGAGGGCCGCCACCTGAGCGATCGCCTCCTTGTTGGAGTAGCGCTTCTGACGCTGACGTCGGCGCATGTCCAGTTCGTCTGACTCCAGCTGCTCCGCGATCGATTCCAGTTGTTCGATCAGTTCACCCAGCGTGACCGGGCGCCGCAGCGGTGGTGGAGCCACCGGTCGGCGTTGCAGGTGCCGCTCAGGGTGGCGAGGGATGTCGAAGCTTGGATCCAGCCATCCCTGGTCGGCAAAATCCGCGTCAAACATCTCCTCCACGTCTGGTTGTGGAGGGAATGTGCTGGCTTCAAGCACTTCCGCCTTGAGGCCCACAAGCACCGACGCTGCCAGAAAGGCTTCACTGCTGTCGGCCAGGTCACGTTCATAGCTGCCGCCGCGTCGCTTCAACGCTTCCTCAACCTGGCGGGGAACTTCGATCCGTTGTTTCAGCTGATCCAGAAAGCCATCGACCACAGCGATGACATCCACATCCCATGGATCAAGGTCACCCTGCTGAGCAGCATCCTGAAGCAGGCGAATCGCGAGCCTGGCACCGGCGTCGGCTCTCTGATTCAGCCCGGCATCCATCTCAGCCTGTGGCCGTCTTCAGGAAAAATACCGGTGATGGAAGGACAGGGCCAGCCCCTCGCAGCGTTCTGCATCAGGATCCGTTGCGAGAGATTAGCTGGGGCGCTTTGAGCATGGCTGGCGCCAGGGTTCCACTCCGAATCAAGGGTGCAGTCGGTCGGCTGATCACCTCCATCGCTGCCACATCTCGGTCAACCAGTGCTTCGATCGCTGTGCGGTAGCTGTCCGTCATCAGTCGCGGATAGAGACCGATCCCGATGATCGGCACCAGCAGGCAGCCGATGATGTAGACCTCGCGGGGCTCCGCATCCACCAGGTTGGTGTTGGTGGTGAGCTGAGCGTTCTCCTTGCCAAAGAAAATTTCTCTCAACATTGAGAGCAGATAGATCGGCGTCAGGATCACACCGATTGCGGCCAGTCCGTCGATCACGATCCTGAAGCTCAGTGTGTAGGCCTCGTCAGTGGCGAAGCCTGTGAACACCATCAATTCACTGACAAATCCACTCATGCCCGGGAGTGCGAGGGATGCCAGGCAGCAGACGGTCCACAAAGCAAACATGACCCGCATCTTCTGGCCCACTCCACCCATCTCATCGAGCTGCAGGGTGTGGGTGCGGTCATAGGTGGCACCCACCAGGAAAAACAGGCTGGCTCCGATCAGGCCATGGCTGATCATCTGCAACATTGCGCCACTCGTTCCTAAAGCGCTGAAACTGCCGATGCCAATCAGCACAAACCCCATATGGCTGATGGAGCTGTAAGCAATTTTTCGTTTGAGATTGCGCTGAGCGAAGGAGGTGAGTGCCGCGTAAATGATGTTGACAACGCCCAGCACGACCAGCAGGGGTGCGAACTGGGCATGCGCTTCAGGCAGCATTTCGGCGTTGAAGCGCATCAGGGCATAACCGCCCATTTTCAGCAGGATCCCCGCCAGCAGCATGTGCACCGGAGCTGTCGCTTCACCGTGAGCATCCGGCAGCCAGGTGTGCAGCGGAACGATCGGTAATTTGACACCGAAGGCGATCAGCAGACCCGCATAACAGAGCAGCTGAAATCCCGTGCTGAACCCTTTCTGTGCCAGCACGGTGTACTCGAAGTTGGGAGTACCGCCACCCATGAAGCCCATGGCCAGAGCCGCAAGCAGGATGAACAGCGAACTGCCCGCCGTATAGAGGATGAATTTGGTGGCGGCGTACTGACGCCTCTTCCCCCCCCAGATGGCAAGCAACAGATAAACAGGCAGCAGTTCCAGTTCCCAGGCCAGGAAAAACAACAGCATGTCCTGCACTGCAAACACTGCGATCTGGCCGCCGTCCATGGCCAGAATCAGAAAGAAGAACAGCTTGGGTTTGAACGTGACCGGCCAGGCGGCCAGGACCGCCAGAGCGGTGATGAAGCTGGTGAGCAGGATGAGAGGCATTGACAACCCATCGGCCCCAACGGCCCACGTCAGCCCCAGATTGGGGAGCCAGCTGACCCGTTCGGAGAGTTGCAGGCCACTGAAGCTGGGGTCGTAACCGCTCAGATAGGCACCCACCGTGATCAGAAAGGTGACGAGCGCAATGCCCAGAGCGAACCAGCGGACTTGTCGCCCTTCTCCCTGATCAGGGATGAAGGGGACGATCAACGCGCCCACAATCGGGAAAAGGATGGAAAGACTCAGCCAAGGGAACTGAGCTGGAATGATTCCTGCTGCGATATCCGCTGCAGGGTCAAAGGGAGCACTAACGGCAAACTCCAGCAACGAAAAGGCCTTTCACCACTGACCGGAGTGTAGAAATCCTGGCTGTACTGGCACTGAGTCGATAGGCGTTGACACACATACGCCGGATTGATGTGCTGATCTGCTGATCAGGCTTCTTTACAACCCTGCAGAACAGGGAAATTTGATCTCGTTATCGACCACAACGTGTGAGGTTGATGACATGTTGGGTGTATTCATCTGCATTGTTCAGATGTCAAGCCAGATCACCTTGCTGGATTCAGTAAGACAAGGTCATTGTTTTCAGAAGCCAAGAAGGATTCGTCTCAGCAACAAAAAAGATCCTTCGTCGAGAAAGCTTGAATTGCTCGAAGAATGAAGCGAGATCCGCAGACTTCAGATCAGAAACGGAAGACGGTCATGACCAAGCCACCGAACTGATTGAAGCGTTCACCCTGCGTTGCAGCTCCTGGAGGGAGGTTCAGATTGAAGGAGGCATGATCCAGCCTTGATCCTGAGTCGATGGTCAATGAGGCGAGGTCTTGATTGCGGTCAATTGATCGGGCCACCAAGCACACCAAAGAGAACCACCAGTCCAATCACACCGCCGAACACGATCAGGGCGTAGAACTGCGCTCGGCCGGTTTCGAAGTATTTGAGACCTTCACCGCTGCCCAGCGTGAGCAGACCGGTGAGATTGACGACCCCATCAACCACCTTGGCGTCGACTTCCAGCACCTCCCGGGCAATCTTGCGGCTGCCGCGGACGAACAGCTTGTCGTTGATGTCATCCAGATACCACTTGTTGGCAAGAAAGGCATTAACGGCTGGGAAACGAGCTGCCACCAGCTCACCAAGATCAATTCGACGCAGGGCGTAGGCGAGCACAGCTACGCTGATTCCGGTCACGGAGATCGCAACGGAGGCTCCTGCCAGAGGCAGAAATTCGCCCCAGCTGAAGTGCTCCGCCATTTCAAGGGCTTCTTCAGGATCAAGAAGTCCGGCAAAGCGGCTGTTCCAGGGAGTCCCGAGCAGGCCGATCAGGACGGACGGGACCGCAAGAACCACCAGCGGCAGGGTCATCGGCCATGGCGACTCATGCAGGCTGCCCGCATGGTGGGCGTGCTCCTCATCCACAGCCTTGCCTGCGGCAGCCATCAGCTGGGCCTGCATGGCCTCATCGTTGCCACGAAAGTCTCCCTCGAAGGTGAGGAAGTAGAGCCGGAACATATAAAACGCGGTCATCCCGGCGGTGAGAAATCCCACCGCCCAGAGGATCGGGAAGGTGCCGAAGGCCTGGCCAAGAATTTCGTCTTTGCTCCAGAAACCAGCCAGCGGAGGAATGCCACTGATGGCAATACAGCCGATCAGGAAAGTAATCGCTGTAATCGGCATCTTTTTGCGCAGACCGCCCATCAGTCGCATGTCCTGGGCGAGCACAGGTTCATGTCCCACCACATCCTCCATGGCGTGGATCACGGATCCCGACCCCAGGAAGAGCATCGCCTTGAAGAAGGCATGGGTCACCAGGTGGAACATGCCGGCAACGGGGGCTCCACAGCCCATGGCCAGCATCATGTAACCCAGCTGAGAGACGGTGCTGTAGGCCAGACCCTTTTTGAGGTCCATCTGGGTAAGGGCGATCGAGGCCCCCAGAAAGCAGGTGATCGTGCCGGTGACGGCGATGAACACCCCCACGCTCGGGAACTGGCTGTAAAGCGGCTCGAGACGTGCCACCAAAAACACGCCGGCAGCCACCATCGTGGCCGCATGGATCAATGCTGAGATCGGTGTTGGCCCTTCCATCGCATCCGGCAGCCAGACATGAAGAGGGAACTGGGCCGATTTCGCCATCGGACCCATGAACACAAACAAACAGAGGAGGAGAGCTGCCCAGCCCGGCACGATGCCGCTGCTCACTCCCGCTGAAAGACCATCGGCGATTCCCTGGAAGTCGAAACTGCCTGTGGCCCAGAACAGACCGAGGATGCCGAGCAAGAGGCCGAAGTCACCAACCCTGTTGACGACAAAAGCTTTCTGAGCTGCATGTGCTGCGCCATCCCGGTCGTACCAGAAGCCCACCAGCAAATAGGAGGACATGCCCACCAACTCCCAGAACACATAGATCTCGAGCAGGTTGGGGCTCACCACCAGGCCAAGCATTGAACTGCTGAAGATGGCCAGGTAGGTGAAAAAGCGCACATAACTCTTGTCGTGCGCCATGTAGCCGTGTGAGTAGATCATCACCAGCAAGGCCACAGTGGTGACCAGAGCCAGCATCACTGCGGCAAGAGGGTCAATCACGTAACCCATCGGCAGGATGAAATCTCCAGCGCTTGCCCAAACGAACAGATGTTCAACCGGTGGTGCACCTCCCAGTTGCTCCAAGAGCACCGCGTAACTGATCACCGCAGCAGCACCGATACAGCTGATCAGCAGCAGGGCCACCGGTTTTCGCAATCGGTTGATCGTGCGGTTGAAGCTGATCAGACCAAGACCAGTGATCAGGGCCCCGAACAAGGGCAGCACTGGAATCAACCAGGCGGAGTCGGCAGCCGAGGGCATCCAGACAAAACAGCTTGTAGCGAGTGTAGGCAGCTCAGTTCAACAATTCTCCGAGACGCGAGTGCAGAAAGGCCATGCCTCCTCTGGGGATGTAGCGGTGCGCCCACCAGAACACCCCGACCGCGATGGCGATGCCCAGCTGGGCTGGTCGGACCAGCTCGCTGAACACCAGCTGCTGGCGGCCATCCAGAACGGCGGCGAATGGAACCACTGATGTTTCGGCCTGAAGACTGTCGAAAGCTTCTCCGAAGCGGTCTTTCAGGCGTCGGTCGCCATGCCAGACGGCGAATAGATGGTGCGCAATCAGACCTGCACAGGTCACCAGCATGAAGCTGCTGCCGATCCAGATTGCATGGCTCATGCACCAGAGAATCTGCCCGACGGCCTGAGGATGTCGGCTGATCCGGATGATTCCTGTGGCATAGAGACGGACCTGAGGCTTGAGCACCGCAGGAATCTCCAGCAGGTTGTAGGTGGCTGGGTAGAGAAACAGAAAACTGATCGCCGTCACAACCCAGATGGAGGGCACCATCCCTGGCACACCCTGAAGATTCCAGATCCGGATGCCGTCATACCGGTGAGCCAGGAAGTAGCCGATCACCACAACGGCTGAGGGAATGCTCAGGGCTGCAAACACCAGACGCCAGGCTCTCGCCCCGATCTTGGCCTCAGCCCGTGTTCGCAAGGCTGCGCCGCCGCTGTGGATCACTGCGAAAACAACGAGCAACCCCAGCATCACCAGGCTGCTGTGATGGATGCCTGCTGTTGCGTCAGCCAACGAGATGCTGCGAGAGCCGTGATTCTGGCGTTCGGCAGGGAAGGGGACCCCTACAGTTTTCTGGCTTCTGCTGTTCTTCGGGCAGCTTTCCATGGCCGATCTGCCCTTCACCCTGGATCAGCTGCGCATCCTGCGGGCCATCGTCAGTGAGGGCAGTTTCAAAAAGGCAGCCGACAGTCTTTATGTCACCCAGCCGGCGGTGAGCCTGCAGATTCAGAACCTGGAGAAGCAGCTGGAGGTTGCCCTGTTCGACCGTGGTGGTCGCAAGGCTCAGCTCACAGAAGCAGGCCACCTTCTACTCAGCTACTGCGATCGAATTCTCAGTCAGTGTCATGAGGCGTGCAGGGCGCTAGATGATCTTCACGACCTCAAAGGGGGCTCTCTGCTGGTTGGCGCCAGCCAGACCACCGGGACCTATCTCATGCCTCGCATGATTGGTCTGTTCCGCCAGAAATTCCCGGATGTGGCCGTTCAGCTGCATGTGCACAGCACCCGGCGCACCGGCTGGAGTGTTGCCAACGGACAGATCGATCTGGCGATCATCGGGGGCGAACTACCAGCTGAACTGAATGAACTGCTGCAGGTTGTGCCCTATGCCAGTGACGAGTTGGCTCTGGTGCTGCCTGTGAAGCACCCCCTCGCACGTCTGGTGGAGCTCAGCAAAGATGACCTTTATCGGCTCGGCTTTGTGAGCCTTGATGCGCAGTCGACCACTCGCAAGATGGTTGATCAGTTGCTCGGCCGCTCCGGGTTGGATGTGCAGCGGCTGCGGATTGAGATGGAACTGAATTCCTTCGAAGCCATCAAAAATGCCGTTCAGGCAGGCCTGGGCGCCGCGTTCCTGCCAGTGGTCTCGATTGAGCGGGAGCTCACTGCCGGGACCTTGTTACGCCCAACCGTCGTGGACCTTCAGGTGCGTCGTCAGCTCAAGTTGATCACGAACCCATCCCGCTACTGCTCCCGAGCAGCCGAAGCCTTCCGCCGAGATGTGTTGCCGGTCTTCGCCAGTGCTGACAGTCCCTTGCGTCAGGGAAGGGCTGCGGCAGTGCCTCAGGAGATCAGCTCTGAACAAGCCGGGGAGATCGATCAGAACTGATCGGCTTCCGGAGTGATTCCAACAGTGTCATCCGCCACGCCTCGGGTCAGGAACTTGTTCTGAGTGATGTCGGTCTGGTAGACGCAGCGCACAACAGGCTTGTCACGCACTGAGCCGATGTAGGCGAAGGTATTCATGCGCTGTTTGCATTCCCTCTCCTGCGCTGAGGTGATGGCACCTTCCTTGCGCAGTACCGCCCAGTTCTCTCTTCGAATCACACATCCAGGCTGCAGGGTCGGCTGAGTGACAAAACTGCTCGATGGATTCAGCGTTGTGTACATCTCGATATCCATCACAAAGGCACTGGCACCCCACTGCCTGCAGAACTCGGGGTCTGGAACTGCCATGTCCAGCTGTTGTGAGCTGGCGATGTTGCCCTGATCGCCCTGCGTGGTGCTGGTGACGGCACTGCCAATGCCGATTCCCACGATCAGAACCCCGGCCAACACAGCAATGGTGGCCGTGTTCAAGCTCATGCCGTTTCCACCATTCTTTGGAGGTGGTGGCCCTCCATACCCACGGTCGTCTCGACGGTCATCACGGCGCGGCTCATCACGGCGCCGGTCACCGCTTCTCCGGTCGTAGCCGGAACGGTCGTAGGGGGATCGACTCACAGCAGTTCAGGCGTTCTGGGAAGACCCATCGAATAGTTGAGGACGCGGCAGTCAGGGTTGTAACTCAACTTTCCGGCCTGCAGCAGCTCGCGGATGCATCCTTCGAGTTCCGTGCCGATCCGACGCAGGTTGTAGTCATTCAGAGCTTGACCATCGTGGCTTTTGACCAGTTCGCGGAAGCGTTGCTGGACAGTCTCGATGGTGCTGTCAGACCAGACGAATTCGTTGTCGGGATCCAAGTCGAGGGTGAGTTGACTCGAGTCGGCGACCAGATCACCATTCTCAACCCGCGCCGTGAACAGGCGCACGTGACGGGTGGTGCTCTTCAGCAGGGTCTCGGCCATGAATCAAGCGGAGCGATGCGAACATCGCGCGGGCGTATTGCAAGTGACTTTAGGAAGCGGAGAGGAGACCTCTCCTTTTAAGGTTGTTTTCAACTTGTGTTCAGAAGCATGCGCGTCGCCATTGCGGGGGCCGGTTTGGCGGGTCTTTCCTGCGCCAAGTATCTGGCCGATGCTGGTCATACGCCCGTCGTGGTTGAGGCTCGCGACGTGTTGGGCGGCAAGGTCGCAGCCTGGAAAGACGAGGACGGTGACTGGTACGAGACCGGCCTCCACATCTTTTTCGGGGCCTACCCGAACATGCTTCAGATGTTCAAGGAGCTGAACATCGAAGACAGGCTGCAGTGGAAAAGCCACTCGATGATCTTCAATCAGCAGGAGGAACCCGGCACCTACAGCCGCTTTGATTTTCCTGATCTGCCAGCACCCGTGAATGGTGTGGCCGCGATCTTGGGAAACAACGACATGCTGAGTTGGCCCGAGAAGATCAGTTTCGGACTGGGCCTTGTGCCGGCGATGCTTCGGGGCCAGGGATATGTCGAAGAGTGCGACAAGTACTCCTGGACCGAGTGGCTGCGGGTCCACAACATTCCTGAACGAGTCAACGATGAAGTGTTCCTAGCGATGAGCAAGGCGCTGAATTTCATCGATCCTGATGAAATCTCCGCCACGGTCGTGCTCACGGCTCTCAATCGCTTCCTGCAGGAGAAGAGCGGCTCCAAGATGGCTTTCCTTGATGGGGCACCACCCGAGCGGCTGTGCCAGCCGATGGTGGAGCACATTGAATCGCTTGGCGGTGAGGTTCATCTCGATTGCCCGCTGCGTGAAATCAAGCTCAACGACGATGGCTCTGTGGCTGCCTTCCACATCGGTGGCATCAAGGGCAAGGAGAGCTTCGATCTCACCGCTGATGCCTACGTGAGTGCCCTACCGGTGGACCCCTTCAAGTTGCTGCTGCCGCAGCCCTGGAAGCAGATGGACGTCTTCAAGAAGCTCGACGGCCTTCGCGGAGTGCCCGTAATCAACCTGCATCTCTGGTTCGATCGCAAGCTCACCGATATCGATCACCTGTTGTTCAGCCGCTCGCCGCTTCTGAGCGTCTATGCCGATATGAGCATCACCTGCAAGGAGTACGAAGACCCTGACAAGTCGATGCTGGAACTCGTGTTCGCTCCCGCCAAAGACTGGATCGGACGCTCAGATGAAGAGATCATCGAGGCCACGATGGGTGAACTCCACAAATTGTTCCCCACCCACTTCGGTGGGGACAACCCCGCCACGCTGCGTAAGTTCAAGGTGGTGAAGACACCTCTTTCGGTGTACAAAACCACGCCTGGATGCCAGCAGCTTCGTCCGGATCAGACCACTCCGATCAAAAACTTTTTCCTGGCAGGCGACTACACCATGCAGCGCTATCTCGCATCCATGGAGGGTGCGGTTCTCAGCGGCAAACTCTGCGCTGGGGCGGTGGACCGCAAGAGCGATCAGCTGGCATCATCGTCCCCAGTCAGCGAGCCGGTTTCGGCCTGAGTCATGCCTCTCGCAGCTCCGGACCTCGACGCAGCCTTCGAGGCCTGTCGTCGGGAGACCGCCGAGTGGGCCAAAACGTTCTATCTCGGAACGCTGCTGCTCCCCTATGAGAAGCGTCGGGCAATCTGGGCGATTTACGTCTGGTGCAGGCGCACTGATGAGCTCATGGACAGTCCTGAGGCCCAGGCTCGTCCTGTGGAGGAGCTGGCTGATCGCCTGAATCGCTGGGAGTTGAAAACCCGCGATCTGTTCAAGGGACGTGTGGACGATGAGCTCGATGCGGTGATGGTGGACACGCTCGAGCGGTTTCCTCAGAGCATCCAGCCCTATCTCGACATGATCGAGGGACAGCGCATGGATCTCACCTGGACTCGCTATCCCCGTTTCGACGATCTCAGGTTGTACTGCTACAGGGTTGCAGGAACAGTTGGCCTCATGACTCAGGGGGTCATGGGTTTGGATCAGGCCTACAGCTCTGCGCCTTGGAGTGATCGTCCTGACACTTCAGATGCGGCCGTTGCTCTGGGAATCGCCAATCAACTCACCAATATTCTTCGTGATGTGGGAGAAGATCGCGGTCGTGGTCGGATCTATCTGCCGTTGGAAGATCTCGAGCACTTCGGATATTCCGAAGACGACCTCATGGCAGGTCGCATCAATCAGGCCTGGAAGGACCTGATGGCGTTTCAGCTGAGCCGTGCACGTGCGTGGTTTGATCGCTCTGAGGCTGGAGTGCGCTGGTTGTCCCGCGATGCCCGATGGCCAGTCTGGACATCCCTGCGCCTCTACAGGGGGATTCTGGACGTGATTGAGCGCCACGATTACGACGTCTTCAACAAGCGCGCTTACGTGGGCAAGCTCAACAAGTTCCTTGACCTTCCCCGCTCCTTTGTCCTCGCTCAGTCCCGCTAGTTCGTCATAGTCCAAAAAAAACCGGCCATCTCAGATGACCGGTCTTGCAGCTCAGATCAAACAACTGCTCAGACAGCCGTTTTCTGATTGGCAAGCAGATCCTTGAGCTTCGACAGTTCACCAGCCCAGCGGGGATCGGGTGCCTCCTCAGCTTTGGCATCACTGTGAACAACCTTGTTGATAGCTTTGCGAGCTGAGCCCGGTGCATGGCCACCGGCCTGTCCGCGACGCCCACCGCCGCCGGCATTGCTATCGCGCCGCTCCGAGCGTTCAACCCGGAGTGCATTCCCTCCGAACTCCTTGCCGTTGAACTGCTCAATCACGGCATCAGCGACTTTTTCGTCGTCGACGTTTGCGAAGCCGAAGCCTCGGCAGGCACCGGTTTCACGGTCGAGAACGGCTTTAAAGCGAATTCCCTCCCCAACGCTGGTGAGCTGAGCTTCAAGCTCTTTGCTCTCAAAATTCTGCGGCAGATTGCCGATGTAAAGACGCACGCTCATGAAACGGGGAAGGAAAACGGAAGACTGCGTGTCAGGCCGATCGTTGTCGTCACTGCAAGGGCAGTTAATCACAGGACCCATCAGGGTCTGTCTGAACCTCTTGGTGGAACAACCAGGATCGGGCTGCGTTCAGCGCCTGCTCGCGGGTTGAGATCCGACCATACGCACGCTCAAGGCTCAAGTGTTGAATCAGAGCGCCCAGCGTGGGTCCAGGCGAAATCTGGAGGGCTTCCTGCAGGTCTGTGCCATTCAGTGGTGGCCGTGGGTGGAAGAGGGGGTCCTGGGGGTCTCTCCAGCGCTTCAGCCATGGCTGCTGTAATGCTGCAGGGCAAGTGAGGATGAGCGCCGCCAAATCCTGTTCCAGATCCATGTGGAGCCGTAATCGTTCTGGTTCCGTTAAGGCATCGGGACAAGGACATCCCTCGCTGGATGTTGAACGCTTGATCCAGTAACGCAGACGCTCACAGCGCTGCTGCTGTCGGCGACTGAAGCGAAGGTCTTTCAGTCCGGCATCCGGCAGCAGCTGGGTGAGCCTTGCGAGCGGCAGGGCTCGCCGGCGTTCGCTGTCTGTGAGCAGTTCGGTTGCCGTTGCCACCCCGATCGGTTGTTGATCTCCAGAGGCTGAACCCTGCCTCGTCCAGGGCTTCAACAGCTCCAGTTCCAGAAGGGTCGCCATCGCGCGGTCGGCAGCAGGTGCTGCGACAAGCCTCAGCAGTTCAGCCTGGATCCGTTCCGGTGCGGCGCGGGGAAGCAGGGAACGGTTGCGGTGCAGCATCTTCAGCGTCTGAGCATCCATGCTCATCTCCAGTTCAGCGATCAGGCGCAGGCCTCGTAACAAACGCAGGGGATCCGCCTGAAGATTGGCTTCTTTGACCGCGACGACCCTGGCGTTCTGAAGATCCTCAAGACCACCTGTGGGATCGAGAAGCCTTGGGGTGTCCTCAAAGCTGAGGGCAATGGCATTCAGCCGGTAATCGCGACGGTTCAGATCGTCCTCCAGCGTCTTCCCGTCCTGTCGGGCTAGATCGATCGTCCAACCCCCCAGCACAAGGCGGGCCATGTCCCGCTGCTCATCGAGGACAACGCAGGCACCGCCAAGCTTCTGTGCCAGCTGCCGAGTGCTCTTGAGGGCGTTGCCCGGCACCATCAGGTCCAGGTCAGGAGCATCAGAAAGCCTGTCCAGGAGTGCATCACGAACGGCCCCTCCCACCAGCACGGATCCCACCGGCAGTTCTTTGGGCCGCACCGGCCAGCTGTCCGGTTTCAAACGCTGCCAAATGATTTCAGCCAGCCTGCCCCGATCTCCCGTCAGAATGGATGTCGAACCGGAGCGGGGGGGCATGTGCATCTGTGTGGACTGCCGCTGGGTGGACCGCTGTCAGGCCTATCACGCTGTGGAGCGGCAGCATGGTGCCCCCCATCTCGCCGATACACCTGATCTGAAGCCTGCGGATCCTCGAATCCACATCAGCGTGATGGACCTGCCGGCCGGGCAGGTCGGAGTCGAATGGGATGTGCGTGGCTGTGGATCGTTTCAACTGGATCGAGGGCGTTGGAGTCGACTCAGGCCCGGTGAGGAGGTGCCTACATGAGCGACTGGCTGCTCGCTCTGCACAGCTCCACAGAAACTCTTGGGATCGCACTGGTGGCTGCAGAGGCCCCCATGGGAGAAGCCCGCGTGATGTGTCGTTCGCTTGGACGTGCGCTCACCAACGAGCTGGTGATCTCGCTGCAGCAGCTTTTGCCCCCTGATCAATGGGCTGATATCAGAAGGCTTGCCGTGGCCACAGGACCGGGAGGATTCACGGGCACCCGTCTCACCGTTGTCCTGGCCAGGACGCTGGCTCAGCAGTTGGGGACCCCACTGCACGGTGTGAGCAGTTTCGCCTTAATGGCTCCAAGGCTTCATCAACAGCTGCCGGAGCTGCAGCGCGACCAGCCGTTTTCAATCGTGCAGACCCTTCCCCGTAGGGGACAGGTCGCTGGCCGCTACAGGATTGTGAAGACAAGGGTGGAGGAACTGGAATCCCCTCGCTTGCTCAGCAAGCGCGATCAGCCTGCCCCAGCTGTGGCGATGGCTGTTGATGTTCCTGCGGATGTGCGGCAGCTGCTGCGCCACTGCCGTGAGTGTCATGACCGAGACCTCCCGGGCCCATGGGACCCGGTCCTTCCGATTTATCCCACCTCACCAGTGGGGCCGGTCTGATGGGGTTTGGCGGTCGCTCGCTGCTGCTCTGCGCAGCCGTTCTGGCCGGAGCCGCTGTTGGGGGCCCTCTGCGCCCCTTCGCGGAAGCCGCTCTCACCAATCATCAGCCCCAGCGCATTCTGGTTCTCGGTGGCGATGCTGATCGTGAGCGGATGGGTCTGCATCTGGCACGCCGGATGAACCTGCCTCTGGTCGTGAGCGGGGGGACCAATCCTGAATACGCCCAGTACCTGGTGCGTGATGCCGGACTCACTCAGGACCGGGTTCGACTGGATTACAGGGCCAAGGACACGCTCGGAAATTTCACGTCGCTGGTGGATGAACTGCAGAGAGATGGTGTGCATCATCTGCTTTTGGTCACCAGCGAAGATCATCTGCCACGAGCAATGGCTGTCGGCGGAATCGTTGCCGGAAGCCGTGGAATACGGCTGACAGGTGTTCCAGTCAGCTGTAAGCCCCAATGCCTTGATGAAAGCCTGAGCAAGCGTGTCGGGGATGGATTACGCGCGGCTGCCTGGGTGATCACCGGCCGCGATTTCAAGCCATGGGCTCGCAGACACTGGCCTCAGCTGTTCAGCGCTCAATGATTGAGCGGGGCGTGATCGAGCAGGGCGTTGATCCGTCGTTGTAGCTCGCGCGTCGTGGCTTCCAGATCCGGTTTGCGCCGGCTGCTCGGTGCAGGAATTGGCTCGCCAATCCGCATTTCAAGCTTCACCAAACGTGGCAGATTGCGACCCGTGCCAAGGGCTCTGTGGCTGTTGAGGATGGCGACTGGCAGAAGCGGCGCCCCAGACCTCGCCGCCAGCAGAGCTGCGCCCGGCATGGGCTGGTTCACGCGACCATCCGACTGTCGGGTCCCATCGAGAAAGACGCCGATGGCCCAGCCTTCGTTGAGTCTGGCGGTGGCGATGCGGATGGCTTCTCGATCGCTCGCTCCACGCTTCACCGGATAGGCGCCACAGGCTCGAATCACAGCGCCCAGCAGCGGGATGCGGAAGAGCTCGGCTTTGGCCATGAACGACACCGGTCGTCCCAGAGCATGGCCCAGTAAAGGTGGATCAAGATGCGATCCATGGTTCGCCACAACGACCAGGGGGCCCTCCATCGGCACGTTGTCGTTGCCGCGGGTGCGTCCGCGGAACAGCATCCTGAACACCGGAAACACCAGCAGTCCACTCACCAGCCTGTAGGTAAGGCTTGGACGCGGCGCCTTCACTGGCTGCAGTTCGCTGGTGTGGGTTGCAAGGTTGCTGCTCACAGTCACAGACCCAGGTCGCCAACGCTCGCCAGCTGCGATGTGGTGACCCCTTTCATGGCACGTTTGGCCAGACCGCTGAGCACATTGCCGGGACCGATTTCAACGAGGGTGTCCACGCCTGAAGAGGTCATTGCCGCCATCGTTTCTCGCCAGCGCACGCCAGTGGTCATCTGGCGACGCAGTCGTTGCTTCAGCTCATCGGCATCCCGGCTGGGGGTGGGGTCGGTGTTACTCAAGACCGGGAAGCGTGCCTCTGCGAAGGCCACACTGTCGAGATGGGAAGCGAAGGCTTCTGCCGCTTTCGCCATGAAGGGGGAATGAAAGGCTCCTGAGACGGCGAGGGGAATGGCTCGTTTGCAGGTGAGTGCTTCACTCAGCGCGTTCACCGCCTCCGGGCTGCCTGACAGCACGACCTGGGCATCACTGTTGTCATTGGCAATCACCACACCTTCAGTGGCATCCACAAGGGTGTCCAGTTGGCTGCGGTCAAAGCCGATCACTGCCGTCATCGCGCCTCCTCCTGCGCTCGCCATCAGCTCCGATCGGCGTTGCATCAGCTCCAGGCCTGTGGCGGCATCGAACACACCAGCTGCGTAAAGCCCCACCAGCTCGCCAAGGCTGTGCCCCGCCACCAGGTCGGGTTGCCTTCCCTGGCGCAGCAACTCATCCACAATCAGCGATTCCACCGCAAACAGTGCCGGCTGAGTGTTCCGGGTGTCGTTCAGATCGGAGGGGCTGCTGCCCTCTGAGACTTCACCCCGACAGATCTTGAGAAGGTCTCTGCCAAGCAGGTTCGAGGCCAGAGCGAAACGTTCCTCCGCGCCAGGCAGGCTGAGGACGGGGTCGGCCATGCCGTGTTTCTGAGACCCCTGACCGGGAAACACCCAGGCGATCGACATGCACAGTGGCGCAACGGTGCTGGGAGCCTAGGCGGGACCCTGCCAGCGGAACAGGGCTGCTCCCCAGCTCAGACCAGCTCCAAAACCGCTGCTTGCCAGGAGGTGTCCAGGCTGGATTTGGCCATCCCGCACGGCTTCATCGAGAACCAGAGGGATGGTTGCCGCTGAGGTGTTGCCGTAGTGCGCCAGGTTGCTCAGCACTTTGGTTCTGGGAATCGCAAAGCGATCGGCAACGGCATCGAGGATGCGCTGATTGGCTTGATGCAGGAGCAGCCAGTCGATGCTCTCAGGGCTAACCGCACAGCGTTCAAGCAGGCATTGCAAGACCGCCGGCACTTCGCGCACGGCGAATTTGTAGACCTCCTGACCATTCATCTCGATCGGTCGGTAGCCACCCCGACGATGGCGAGCCTCGTCTGCCAGGGGAGCATCGCTGTCGAGAGCAGGCAGGTTGAGCACCCCACCGCGGGCTCCATCACTGCGCAGCAGAAACCCAAGGAGTCCGTCTTCATCGGCGGCTTCAAGGGCGACAGCGCCGGCACCATCGCCGAACAGCACACAACTGCGGCGGTCATCCCAGTCCACGAAACGGCTCAGCTGGTCAGCGCCGATCACAAGAGCCCGTCGCATGGCGCCTGTGCGCAGATACTGGGCGGCCGTCACCAGCGAAAACAGAAAGCCGCTGCAGGCTGACGTGAGATCAAAAGCCACGGCATTCGAAGCGCCCAGGGCGGCCTGCACTGCCGGGGCTGAGCCAAACAGATCATCCGGTGTTGAGGTCGCCAGCAACACCAGGTCGAGGCTGTCAGCTGACCATCCGGCCATCTCAAGAGCCGAACGTCCAGCTTCAGCTGCCAGGTCGCTGAGCTGCTGATCGGGGCTACTCACGCGTCGAGTGGAGATGCCTGTACGGCTGCGGATCCATTCATCGCTGGTTTCCACTCGCTGACCCAGCTGCATGTTGGTGATCACCTGGGCTGCCTGGGCGCTGCCACTGCCGATCAGAGCGACGCCTCGAGAGTGCGGTGATGCTCCAGCCAAAAGAGGGTCCAAGCGGTGGCGTCAGTCAATCACAGTCCGCCAGAACGCCTGTCAGGCAAGGGGGTTGGTCATGCTCGCGAGCTGGCTTTGGCTCCCAGCTGGGCGAGATGATCCATCACGCCATGACTGGCGGCGGAATGGGCCAGACGCAAGGCGCTGACCACTGACAAGGCCTTGCTGCTGCCGTGACCGATCACGCAGATGCCGTTGACGCCCAGCAGCAGTGCTCCGCCATGTTCGGCATGATCCAGCCGCTTTTTGATGCGCTTGAGGTTGCTGCGCAGGAAGGCGGAACCCACCTTGCCTCGACGTCCACGTGGCAGCTCGGCTCTGAGGACGCCAAGCAGCACGCTGCCAACCGATTCAAGGAACTTCAGCAGAACATTGCCGGTAAAGCCGTCACAGACGACCACATCGAACTCACCCGACAGCACATCCCGCCCCTCACAGTTGCCGGCGAAGTGCAGTCGTGATTCCTCGATGAGCAGCTCATGGGTGCGCACGGAAAGATCGTTGCCCTTGCATTCCTCCTCGCCGATGTTGAGCAGTCCGATCCTGGGTTGGCTCACCTGCAGCACATCCCTGCAGTAGATGTCTCCCAGCAGGGCGAACTGGTGCAGGTAGGAGGGCTTGCAATCCATGTTGGCCCCCACGTCGAGAACCAGCACAGGCTGGCCGGGATCTTTGGTGGGAAACAGAGCACCGATGGCGGGTCGGTCGATGCCGGCCAGTCGTCCCAGCCGGAAGATGGCTGAAGCCATCACGGCTCCGGAGTTGCCTGCGGAGTACACGGCTTGGGCCTCGCCTCGCTTCACGAGATCCATGGCCACATTGATGCTGGCGTCGCGTTTGCGTCGCACCACGGTGGCCTCCTCATGCATTTCCACGGAGGGGCCACTGGTGATCAGTTCCAGCAGGCCTGCATCAAGCGCCGAATTCAACGCATCATCCAGTCCTGAGGCGGCGGCAGCTTCCAGCACCCGGTTCGTTTCGCCGACGAAGCGGATTTTCACGGCCAGCCGTTCGATGGCCTGGAGGCATCCCTCCAAAATGGGAACAGGAGCGTTGTCACCCCCCATTCCGTCCACGGCCACCCACACACGGTCACGGTCGTTGATCTCAAGTTCCTCGCCCGGGACCCCGCCCTGAAGGCGTCTGAGGGGATCCATCACGGGTTGCAGCACCGAGCCGGCCATGCTGCCGGCGCTGTTCACCACAGTTCCCGCCATGGAGGTCACGGAACCTGCCACATTCCCTGCGGCATTGGCTGACGTGGTTGCAGTGTCCACAAGGGTTGTCACCGCAGCGTTACGCCGATACCAAATCACAAGGCGTCGAACAGCCTTGGATCGGCGGGCTTTGATCCTCGGCGCAGCGTCCGGGGTGAGGTCAGGATCCTTCGGGGGCAACAGAATCGACGATGCGCTGGAACAGGTAGCCGGTGCCGCGAGCCGTGAGGATCAGCTCGGGGTTGGCCGGGTCGTCTTCCAATTTGGAACGAAGACGTGAGATATGCACATCCACGACCCGGGTGTCGACGTGGCGTTCAGGGGTGTAACCCCAGACCTCCTTCAGGATCTCACCGCGGCTGAACGGTTCGCCTGATCGGCTCACGAGCAGTTCAAGCAGACTGAATTCCATCCCGGTGAGACGGATTCGCTCATCGTTTCGGAACACCTGCCGCTTGTTGGTGTCGATCTTCAGGTCTGAAACCTGGATCACTCCGGAGTTGGGGATGCCGGCAGCGTGCTCTTTTTCCACGCGGCGCAAAACGCAGCGGATCCGGGCCTCAAGCTCCTTCGGACTGAAGGGTTTGATCACATAGTCGTCGGCTCCGAGCTCCAGGCCCGTGATCCGGTCAGCGACATCGCCGAGAGCTGTGAGCATCACGATCGGGACATCCGACTCCTTGCGAAGTTCCTGACAGACCCCGTAGCCATCCAGCTTCGGCATCATCACGTCGAGCACGACCAGATCCGGGTTGCATTCCTGGAAGCTTTCCAGGGCCTCGGTCCCGTCGCAGGCAGTGACGACGTTGTACCCGATCATCGAGAGCCGGGTTTCGAGGATCCTGCGGATACTGGCCTCGTCATCCACTACGAGGATGGTTTCCTTAGACGTGGAGGGTGCTGAGGCCGTCATATCGCCGGCAAGGAGCGAAGATAGTGCTCACAAATAGGTGATCAGCGGGTTCAGTCGTTCACGTAGCGCCAACTTTCTTCATCATTCGACGTGCCCCGATCCGCCAATCTCTACGTCTGTCAGAGCTGTGGTGCCCAGACACGGCAGTTCTTTGGGCGGTGCAGCAGCTGCGGCAGTTGGAATTCTCTGGTGGAGCAATCGGCGCCCAAGGACGATGGCCGTCGCCGCCGCTCCGGGGCCGATCCCGCCGCCGCACCGAAGGCTCGTCGTTCCACGTCGATGGCATCCCTCGGCGATCAGCCTCTCCAACGCATCGGCAGTGGTTACGAGGAGCTCAACCGCGTTCTCGGCGGCGGACTGGTCCCTGGATCACTGGTGCTGGTTGGGGGGGATCCTGGGATCGGCAAGAGCACACTGCTGCTGCAGAGCGCATCGGCCATTGCACGGGATCGTGTGGTGCTCTACGTCAGTGCCGAGGAATCTGCACAGCAGGTGAAGCTGCGCTGGCAGCGGCTCACTGCTGACAGCAGTGATCTGCAATTGCTGGCGGAGACTGATCTGGAGATGGTTCTGCAGGAACTCGAAGCTCTGAAGCCAGATGTGGCCGTCATCGACAGCATCCAGGCTTTGCATGATGCCGAACTCTCCAGTGCACCTGGGTCGGTCGCTCAGGTAAGAGAGTGTGCGGCGGCCCTGCAGAGACTGGCGAAGCGTCAGAACACAGCGCTCTTGCTGGTGGGCCATGTCACCAAGGAAGGCGCGCTGGCCGGTCCGAAGGTGCTTGAACATCTGGTGGATGCGGTGCTCACCTTCGAGGGAGATCGCTTCGCCAGCCATCGCCTGCTACGGGCTGTCAAGAACCGGTTCGGGGCCACCCATGAGCTGGGGGTGTTTGAGATGCGCGGTCAGGGTCTGGAGGAGGTCGGGAATCCCAGTGAGCTGTTCCTCAGCGGCGAGCAAGCCAATGGTGTGGCAACGATCGTTGCCTGTGAAGGCACTCGGCCGCTGGTGGTGGATCTGCAAGCCCTGGTCAGTGCCACCAGCTATGCCAGTCCCCGAAGGACCGCCACCGGTATCGCCGCCAACCGCCTGCATCAGATCCTGGCGGTGCTCGAAAAGCACATGGGCTTGCCACTCTCCAGGTTCGATTGCTATCTGGCCGTGGCTGGTGGCCTGGATGTGGAGGAGCCCGCGGCAGACCTGGGAGTGGCCGCGGCGGTGGTCGCCAGTTTCAGGGATCTGACTCTGCCGGCCGGCACCGTTCTGCTTGGAGAACTGGGTCTGGGAGGTCAGCTGCGATCGGTAGGCCAACTGGAGCTGCGCCTGCAGGAGGCTGTTCGTCTGGGATTCAGACGTGCTGTCGTGCCACGTGGAAGTGGACTGGGTCCGGTCGCGTCCGACCTGGATCTCGACCTGCTGGAGGCGGGGTCCATCACCGAAGCCCTCGTGTTGGGATTGGGTGTGAACCCTGAGGAGGGGGAGGCCTGAACCTGCGACGCCTCAGAAGTAGACGTCCACATTGCTGCGCCCACTGGATTTGAGCCAGTTCTCGATGTCCAGATACCCTCCGGGATTGAGCCGCACAGCCTGGGTCCAGGCCTCAGCGGCTTTGTCAAGCCAGACGTCTGCTTCATCGCGACGACCTTCTTCTTCAGCAATCCGACCGCGTTTCTCGTAGATCAGCCCCATGTTCTTGAGACATGAAGGTTGTTTGGGGTTTTCATCAAGAGCCTGTTGATAGGTCTCGATTGCCCTGTCTTCTTCGCCGTTGCTCATATAAATGATCGCCATGTTCTTGAGCGTTTCCCCACGATCGATCGGGTTCTCCTCGAGCTTGAGGCTCTCCTCATAGTTCTCGAGGGCTTCGGCGTAATCACCGTCGTTCTGCGCGGACAGACCGTCGCGGTAATACACATAGGCCTCCTTGGCCCGGGCATTGATCGGCAGCAGCTTCACAATCAGGTCGGCCATGACCGTGAAGCTCTTGTCGATGAAGTTGTCGTTGCGGTTGCTGCGTGGCACGGAAAGCCGGACGGATGAAACCATCCTGAACCCAACAGGTGCTGCCTAGCTTGGAGTGGTGTGAACCGTTGAAGTGTCAGCAGCGTCTTCCCATCCACTTGAACCCACCGCTCACACCCATGCGGTGCTCCTCGATGTGGAGGGGATGAAATGCGGGGCATGTGTTCGTGCGGTGGAGCGCACGCTGCTCGCTCAGCCTGGAGTGCAGGAAGCCAGTGTCAACCTTGTGACCCGCAGCGCCTGGCTGCGACTCGATGGCGAGGCGACATCGTCGTCGCAACCATTGCTGGATGACGTGCTGGCGGCTCTGAAGGGTCGTGGTTTTCCAGCGCAGCCCCGTCAGAGCGGATTGTTCGCCAAGGGAACTGAGCCCGAACGGACCAGGGGATGGTGGCAGCAGTGGCGACAGCTCATGGTCGCTCTTGTGCTGCTGCTGCTGTCGGTGCTTGGTCACCTGGCTGAAGCTGGAACGCTCTCAATGCCGGTGATCGGCACGCTCAGCTTCCACGCTGGCCTGGCCACGGTGGCTCTGCTCGGGCCAGGTCGGCCGATCCTGATCAGTGGCTGGTCTGCTGTCCGCAGCGGTGTGCCCAGCATGGACACCCTGGTCAGCCTGGGCGTCGGCAGTGCCTATGTGGCGAGTCTGGTGGCGTTGATCTGGCCTTCGGTGGGGTGGCCTTGTTTTTTCAATGAGCCCGTGATGCTTCTCGGGTTCGTGCTGCTGGGGCGTTTTCTTGAAGAGCGAGCCCGCCGGCGTACGGGCAGGGCCCTGCAGGAGCTTGCTGCGTTACAGCCCGAGAGCGCTCGCCTGTTGATGGCGGATAACACGGTCCGCGAGGTTCCTGTTGCTGTGCTCCGACCAGGCGAATGCATCCAGCTGCTGGCTGGTGACAGGATTCCAGTCGATGGTGTGGTGCGGAACGGTTGTTCAGCGGTGGATCTGTCGAGCCTCACCGGTGAACCGCTGCCGCTCGAGGCCAAGCCAGGGACGGAGCTCAGTTCCGGTTGCCTCAATCTCGAAGCCAATCTGGAGATGGAGGTTCAGCGCGTCGGCAGCGACACTGCCCTGGCCCGGATCATTGCCCTGGTTGAGGAGGCTCAGGCCAGGCGAGCTCCCATCCAGGGGCTGGCCGACAGGGTTGCAGGCCGTTTTTGCTACGGAGTCGTCAGCCTGGCGATCATCACCTTTCTGTTCTGGTGGCAGTTCGGCACTCGTCTCTGGCCTCAGGTCCTGGAGGTTCCAGTGGTGCTCATGGACCATGGCCATGATGCTGCGCTTCATGGCTCCCTTGGTGTCGGGGTTCAGACATCGTTCGGTCTTGGACTTCAGCTGGCGATTGCCGTGCTTGTGGTGGCCTGCCCCTGTGCCCTTGGCCTGGCAACGCCCACGGTGATCACGGTTTCTTCAGGGCTTGCCGCACGCCAGGGCTGGCTGTTCAGAGGCGGCGATGTGATCGAGCAGTCCGCGTCCATTCAGCGGATGGTCTTTGACAAGACCGGAACGCTCACCCTGGGTCGCCCGCTCGTTGATGCGGTGATGGCCAGTGACGATCCCTCCCGCACGATCCAGCTGGCAGCGAGTCTGGAACAAACCAGCCGTCATCCTCTGGCCCATGCCCTCCTACAGGAGGCTCAGCGGCTCAATCTCACACTGTTGCCGGTCACAGCCAGTCGGACCCTGCCAGGCTTCGGCATGCAAGGGACACTCGACTCCCTGCAGGGACAATTGCGTGTTGGCTCTCCTGAATGGCTGCAGCAGGAGGGTGTGGTGTGGTCTGAAAGTCAACGACAGGCGGTTGAGCAAGCTCTCAAGCGTGGACAGACGCTCGTGGCGGTTGGTCTCGATGCCGAGCCGCTGGGAGTGGTGGCAATTGATGACCGCCTCAGGCCCGACGCCCCTGTCGCACTCAAGCGGCTCAGGGATCAGGGGCTGGCAGTTGGGATGCTCAGTGGTGATCGCCGTCAGGCAGTCGAAAAGATCGGTCAGATGCTTGGCTTTGCAGCTGATGAACTGGCATGGCAACTTCTCCCGAATCAGAAGCTGGAGCGTCTCGAACACTGGCGCACAAACGAGACTGTGGGAATGGTTGGCGACGGCATCAACGATGCTCCTGCCTTGGCTGCGGCGGATCTGGGAATCGCCGTAGGAACCGGTACGCAGATTGCTCAGGACACGGCGGATCTGGTGCTGCTTGGAGATCGGCTCGAGGCTTTGCCGGAAGCCCTGACTCTGGCCCGACGCACGATGGCCAAGATTCGGCAGAACCTGTTCTGGGCGTTCGGCTACAACATGATCGCGTTGCCAGTCGCTGCAGGCGTTCTGTTGCCAGGCTTCAATCTGCTCTTGTCTCCGCCGCTTGCGGCACTGCTCATGGCCCTCAGCTCCGTGTCGGTGGTTCTCAATGCCCTTAGCCTGCGTGTCCGCTGATCATGGCTGGACGTTTTCTGGTGCTTGAGGGCATCGATGGCTGTGGCAAAACCACCCAGCTCCGTCAGCTCGCCGACTGGCTTCCAGACAGTGGTCTGATGCCAGCCGGAGCGACGCTCCATCTCACGCGTGAACCTGGCGGCACAGCTCTGGGTCGTGCGTTGCGCGAGCTGCTGCTCAATCCCCCTGACGAGTCGGCTCCGAGTCCCATCGCTGAATTGCTGCTTTATGCCGCAGATCGCGCTCAGCATGTGGAACGTTTGATTCGCCCTGCTCTCAACCGGGGGGACTGGGTTCTCAGCGATCGTTTCAGCGGCTCGACCATCGCCTATCAGGGAGATGGTCGAGGACTGGATCAGCAGACCATCCTTGATCTGGAGCGGATCGCCACGGTTGGTGTCACTCCGGATCTCACCTTCTGGCTTGATCTCCCACTGCAGGAGAGCTTCAAACGTCGCGGTGCCCGCATCGATGATCGGATCGAAGCGGAAGGAGAGGCTTTCCTGACCCGCGTGGCCGAGGGATTCCAGCGGCTGTCAGCTGAGCGAAGCTGGACTGCGGTGGCGGCGGATCAGAGCGCTGATCAGGTGCAGCAGGTCATTCGCACTCGGCTGAGCGATTGGCTCGCAAAGGCACTGCCGTGAATGAGATGTTGTTCGGCGAGTTGCAGGGGCAGCCGCTGGCGCAACGGTTACTGGTTGCGGCTCTGGAGAACCGCCGACTGGCTCCCGCCTATTTGTTCAGTGGCCCTGATGGGGTGGGACGACGTCTTGCAGCGCTTCGTTTCCTGGAAGGTCTGTTGGGTGGAGGTCACTCCACTGCGCGCGAACGCCGGCGTCTTGAAGAACGCAACCATCCCGACTTGCTTTGGGTGGAGCCCACCTACAACCATCAGGGTCGTCTGATCCCACGATCGGAAGCCGAATCGATTGGCGTGAGCAAGCGGACACCACCGCAGGTGCGATTGGAGCAGATCCGTGAGCTGAGCAGATTTCTGGCCCGTCAGCCTCTGCAGTCGCCGAGAGGTTTGGTGATTCTGGAACAACCTGAGGCCATGGCTGAAGGAGCCGCCAACGCACTGCTGAAGACCCTTGAAGAGCCAGGACATGGACTGTTGATCCTGATATCCGCTGCACCGGAGCGACTCCTGACCACCATCCGATCGAGATGTCAGCAGATCCGCTTCACGCGTCTCAGCGAGGAGTGCTTGCGCTCAGTTCTGGCGCAACTGCCTGATGGTCAAGGTGAGCAAGCACTTGCCCTGGCGGCCAGTCATCCAGAGCTTCTGTCCCTGGCTGGCGGATCGCCCGGGGCCTTGCTGGACCATGTGCGGATCTGGAGCAGCATTCCTGAAGAGCTGAGACGAAGATTCCAGACCCTTCCCACAACGCCTTTACAGGCACTGGGCTTGGCGCGAGATGTCTCAGAGCAGCTGGAAGGAGATCAGCAGCTCTGGATGATCAACTGGTGGCAGCATCACCTCTGGACGGCATCCACTCAGCCTGAGCGTCTCAAGAGGCTCGATCGTCTGCGCCAGCATCTTCTGTCGTTTGTTCAACCCAGGCTGGCCTGGGAGGTCGCTTTGCTCAATTTGATTGAGAGTTGATCAGTGGCTTGTCAAGCGCTTGCGCGACTCTCCTGATCTTTTTGTTCACGGTCCTGCCGCGCCTGAGCCAAAACGTCCTGCAGACCTTCGAGCTGAGCTCCAGTCGGGAGTTCGAGGCAGTAGCCGGCTCCGTAAACCGTCTTGATGAAGCGAGGTTTCCGCGGATCAGGCTCCAGCTTGGTGCGCAAGTGACGCACATGTACTCGGATGGTTTCAATGTCGTCGTCAGGCTCATATCCCCAGACTTCCTTGAGAATGAGGGAGGGAGCGACGGTCTGACCGTGACGCTGCAACAGACAATGCAGCAGTTCAAATTCAAGGTGCGTGAGACGCACGGGTCGGTCGAACCAGATCGCTTCAAACCGTTCCGGCACCAAGGTCAGTGGGCCGTAACTGAGGATTTCGTGGTGGTTGCTGCTTGTTCCCACCGGCGCTCGATCGCTGCGGCGTAACAAGGCTTTGACCCTGACTTGCAGCTCCTCCAAGTCGAAAGGCTTGGTCAGGTAATCATCGGCTCCGGAATTGAAGCCACTCACTTTGTCTTTGGTTCCCCCCAGGGCGGTGAGCATCAAGATCGGGATGGCCGCTGTGCGCTCATCGCGTCGAAGACGTTGACAGAGGGTGAGCCCATCGACTTTGGGCAACATCAGATCGAGCAGGATCAGATCCGGGCTGTACTGCAGAGCCAAAGCCTGGCCTTTGATTCCATCGTCGGCGCTTTGAACGTCGAAACCACTGTGCTCAAGGTGACCACTCACCAGTTCACGCATGTCCCGGTCGTCTTCGATTAGCAGGATGCAGGGCTTCATCGACAGAGCAGCGGAGGGAAAGGTGGACGAGGGTATGCCGCGTCATTGCTTGACAGATTCTCTCAAGGTTCTTTGTGGCTTGCATTGATGTCCCTAAGGGGAGTGAACAGGATCTGTTGGTTCAGAACAGCTGCTGCCACTGAAGTTTTGGCTTACTTCGACTCGGGTTGACGGTGCTGCCTCTATAGAAAGTCTTCGGTTTCGGAGGCCAACTGTTAAGGAAATTCCGTTTTTCAAGGCATTTTCCAGGTTGGTGATTCAGCTCTTGGGACTTTCAGCTGTCTTGGCTGGCGTCAGTCTCTGGAATTTGTTCAAAAAAAATCACCACAACTCTCCGAGTCGTGGTGATGAAGTTGATCAAAACTCCCCGGGCGGGATTCGAACCTGCGACCAATCGATTAACAGTCGACCGCTCTACCGCTGAGCTACCGAGGAATGTGACGTGGAGAACCTACCCCTCAGCCATGCCGTCCCGCAAGGGGTTCAAGTCGTCTTCGCAGCGCTGGACCCTTCTGCCATCCCCCGACTCGTCCCCGCTCCATCTGGGCAGCTCCATCCGCATGGTCCAGCTCTCCCAGTCGGTGGGTGATCCAGAGAGCTGTGAGCGGATTGCTGGAACGGTGGCAAAGCTGCTGAACCGTGCTCAGGATGGCTGATTGACTGCTGGGATCCAGCAGAGCGGTGGGCTCGTCGAGAAGCAGAAGCGTTGCTTCACTGGCCAGCGCGCCGGCGATGGCCAGGCGTTGCTTCTGGCCTCCGCTCAGGGTGTGAATCGGACGGCCCGCCATCCCTGCAAGTCCGACCTGCTCCATCAGTCGATGGATTCTGTGCCGCTGCTCCTGGCGGCTCAAGCCGGCAGGCAGATTGAGCAGGAGCTCGCTGCCGCAGCTGGGCAGTAACAGCTGGTGGTCTGGATTCTGGAAAACCAGGGCAGGCCTCAGTTCATGGTGAACAAGGCCGGACTGAGGACTGATCAGGCCGCTGATGATCCTGAACAGGGTGCTTTTGCCGCTGCCATTGCTGCCAACGAGCATCCAAAGTCCGGGGCCGGGAACCTCGAAGCTGCAGCGATCAAGAGCTTTTGTGCCGCATGGCCAGCTGTAGCTCACTCTTTCGAATCTCAGCCCTGCCTGCGCGGTCTGTTGATCCCGGCTCATGCAGGTTCAGCCATCCAAAGAGAAGCCAGGACGTTTGCTGCCACCGGCTGCCGCTGTCTTTTCATAAATCTGCACGGCCAGCAAATCGCTGGTGAGCACGCTGAGCCTTTTCCCTTCAACTTTTTCGCAAGTGAGTTCAAGCAATCGTGGCTGCCCCTGCTCGAGGGCCGTCCGCACCTGCTGATACAGCCCCTCTGCAGCGTCATGCTCCTTGCGCTGCACGGACACGGGCATCGGGCTCATGCGCAGAGCCAGCTCAATCACGTACACGTTCGGATCAATTCACTTTGCTCATCTTCGCGAATGAAAGGCAGCGGTGTAGTGATGAGCATATCTACTCATGTCCTGATCATTTCCTGAATCAGTGCCCACAGAATCGCTGACTCCAACTAGGCTCGGCACGTAACGCTTCATGAAGCTCCCCTCATGACGATCGCTGTAGGACGCGCGCCACAGCGGGGATGGTTTGACGTCCTCGATGACTGGCTCAAGCGCGACCGCTTCGTTTTTGTCGGCTGGTCCGGCATTCTTCTCTTCCCAACGGCCTATCTGGCCATCGGTGGCTGGCTCACAGGCACCACCTTTGTCACCTCCTGGTACACCCACGGCATCGCCTCGTCGTACCTGGAAGGTTGCAACTTCCTGACTGCTGCTGTGTCCACCCCCGCTGACGCGATGGGTCACAGCCTTCTGTTGCTCTGGGGCCCTGAAGCCCAGGGTGACTTCGTTCGCTGGTGTCAGCTCGGCGGCCTCTGGGCCTTCGTTGCACTGCACGGTGCTTTCGCACTGATCGGCTTCATGCTGCGTCAGTTCGAGATTGCCCGTCTGGTCGGCATCCGTCCTTACAACGCCATCGCCTTCTCCGGTCCGATTGCGGTGTTCGTCAGTGTCTTTCTGATGTACCCCCTCGGCCAGAGCAGCTGGTTCTTCGCGCCCTCCTTCGGTGTGGCAGCGATCTTCCGCTTCCTCCTCTTCCTGCAGGGTTTCCACAACTGGACCCTCAACCCCTTCCACATGATGGGCGTCGCCGGCATTCTCGGCGGTGCACTGCTTTGCGCCATTCACGGTGCAACGGTGGAAAACACCTTGTTTGAGGATGGTGAGCAGGCCAACACCTTCAAGGCGTTCGAGCCCACCCAGGAAGAAGAGACCTATTCGATGGTCACCGCCAACCGCTTCTGGAGTCAGATCTTCGGTATCGCCTTCTCCAACAAGCGCTGGCTGCACTTCTTCATGCTGTTCGTGCCTGTGATGGGTCTGTGGACCAGCTCCATCGGCATCATCGGCCTGGCCCTCAACCTGCGCGCCTATGACTTCGTGTCACAGGAAATCCGCGCTGCAGAAGATCCCGAATTCGAGACCTTCTACACCAAGAACATCCTTCTGAATGAAGGTCTGCGTGCCTGGATGGCACCGGCTGACCAGCCGCACGAAAACTTCGTCTTCCCTGAAGAGGTTCTACCTCGGGGTAACGCGCTCTGATTTTCATCACGCGTTCAAGATTGCCCCCGAAAGGGGGCTTTTTTATTGATAATTTAATCGCAATCGCTGCAGATTTTGGTCTGTAAATTGTTCTTCTAGGAGTACCTGATTCAAGTTGAAGGTGTCGCGGCCATTTGAATGATTGCCTGGCCTGCAGGACTCTTTGAAGCTCTTTGCAATTGATGATTGCGTCCATAGGCCAAAATGGCTGTATGGCTATTGATCCGAGCAGTCTGCGTGGCGCTTTTGAGTAGGAACTGGTTAAACAAAACCTCGGCTGCGATCGCATCGTTCAAGATCTGGAATCTCATCATCAGATCTTGGCCTCCTGCGGTTTTAGCTTTAGCGACTGGCTTTTGGCTGATGGGGTTCTTGCTTCAGATTTGGAGGCTTGAAAGTTTCGGTTCCACCTACGACCAGGCCTTATTTCTGCAGGAGTTGTGGTCAACGGCGCAAGGTCGTCCTTTCGAAAGCAGTTTGTCATCAGTTCTCTCATCTGCAGTTGCGGTGAATGGAGACCTGCCGAATGTTGCTTATCTCCATTTGGGTCAGCACGCCAATGCCTTGACTCTGCTTTTGGCTCCAGCAGTTGCTGCTTTCGGTTGGCTCGTCCTTCCCTTTGCACAATCCACAGCCTTAACTGCTGCTGGTTTGGTGCTCTGGCGTATTGCTCAACCGCGTTTGAGTGAAGAGTTGGCTTGGCGTCTTGTCTTGAGTTACTTCTTGAGTGGGGCTGTGATTGGCCCGATGTTGGAAAACTTTCACGACCTGATTTGGTACCCACTCCTTGGATTTCTGATTCTGGGGGGATTGCTCGATCGGCGCTGGCGACTGGTCATGTTGTCGTCTGTTGCCTTGTTGTTGGTTCGAGAAGACAGTGGCCTCTTGCTGTTTTCGATTGGCCTTTGGTCCGCTGTTCGTCGGCCTGGTCTGCGTGGAATTGGGGTCGGATTGATGCTGATTTCATGTGTGTGGGTGCTGCTTGTGACCGGTTTGATTCAGCCTTCTGTCGATGCCTCCCTATCTGATCGTTTCCTCCAGGAGAAATTTGGACATCTTGTTGAGGATGTCTCTGGCGGAACGTTGTCAGTTTTGTTCCAGATGCTGCAAAGGCCGGCTGCCCTTCTGGAAGCCTTGGTAAGCCCACCAGGTTCCACATTCGGATTTCTTATTGCACTTTCCCTGCCGCTTTTATTGGTGCCCCTGTTTTCAGTCGACGCAGCGTTGATTGTGAGTGCACCGTTGCTGATTGCTTTGTTGTCCCAGGGACGTACGGCCCTTGCTGTGACGCTCCGCTACGTGTTGGCTCTTGTTCCAGGCCTGTACATCGGCACGTTGCTGTGGTGGCAAGCCAACCCGTCTGTTTGGAAGAAGCGTTGGTTGCGACCTTGCTGGACGGCTGCGCTGACTCTTGGTCTATTGATGACGATTGTTAGTAATCCGCACCGAACCTTTTCTGCAGTGGTGCCTGATAGTTTTTCGCCATGGGTGCATGTTTCGCCCTCAGAGATGCTGAGGCGACGAGCAGTAGGGATAAAAGCTCTCTCCTTGATCCCGCCAACGGCTTCAGTGAGTGGAGATACTCCTTTGTTGCCAAGGCTTGCTCAGCGTGAGGTAGCCATTCGCTTCCCCAATGGTGTGAATTACCTGGATCGAGATGGGCAGGTTCAGGAGGTGGATTGGATCGCCGCTTTCCCTGGCTATTATTCACCGTTGGTGCCGTTATTTAAACGGGAAACTCAACAGCAAAGACGCATCCTCAATGCAGTGGAAAAACTGACGTCTGAGGGACGTTATCAGCAGGTTTTTTGTGAGAGTGGTGTTTTGATTTTGCGTCGGTCTTCCGGCACAATTCAAGACCAGAATTCCAGCTCTGACAAGTCCAATTTCTGTCTTTTGCCTCACGGAGAAGATCCGTCTGGATTCCCCTCTTAGAGCCCCACCCCGGCTGGTTGGGGTTGAGTAGGAATACATTCCAGTTGTTATTGAAGGCTTGCTTGCTTCGAGATTGTTTAGCAAAGGCAACATGCTGCCTCTGGCTGATCTGTGGGACGAAATAACTGGTGGTGAGGACACGATCCTTTGATGTCAGTTTGGAGATGGCTTGTTCTGCATCACTCAGCATATTGACTCTATTGAGATAGGGACCTGTAAAAAACCAAGGCTTGGCTAATGCCACCCAGATAGTCACTGCCCAAATCACACCTTTCCAAGGGAAAGCCTTTCTTGGCTGCAGCGCCAATCCGTCGATGGCGGCTGTCACGCTAAGGACGGCAAGAGGAAGGCTGTAGTGGTGAATCAGGGTGCGATAAGACGATGACTCAGCGTTGAGGTTGACGAGCAAAAGTGGTACAGCGGCGCTCAAGATCAGCAACGAGCGCTTTCTCCAGAAAGGAAGAGTCGGGAGGACTAAGACGAGAAGGTAGAAAAGGCCGCCGCCTAGATCGATGTGTGTGAAGGCAAGCCATGGTTGGCTAATCAATGTGAACAGAATGTCGCCGAAATTGTCACCAAGATGGGAGAACATTCGACCAGCAGCTTTGGGCCCATCTCCATTTCGGAACCATGGATACAGCCATTGGCTCAGCAGCAGAATCCAGGCACCGGATAGTCCTGCCCCGACGATGGCCCAATGCCAGCGACGTTGAATCAGCAAACTCAGGCTGAGTCCAAGTGTGATCAGAACAAGGCCATCGCGGCATCCCAGCATCACGACCAGAAGCGCTAGCCATCCACCAAAGCGTTGCTGGCGTTGGCACCAAATCGCTAAGGCGAGTCCCGGCATGACCCAGGTCTCAGGGTGGAAGTCAAACAAATTGACGTTGAAGACCAACGGTTGAAGCCACCACAACAAACAGCTGAACCAGCACAGTCGTCTGTTCAGGCCTGCCTGCGCTGCCAGCATCCAAACAGGAATTGCGGTGAGACTGAGGGCCAGAGCTTGGCTTGCAAACAGCCATTGAATGGAGGGATGCAACCAATACAGAAAGCCGGACCAATAGAACATCCAGGCGCCGTGATCAGCCAGCAGATGAACCTCCTCCATGGAGGAGACAGGAGGTAAACCATGGCTCACTAACCAGGCCCATTGATCAAACAGCCCAAGGTCATAGGCATTGCTTTGAAGCAGCCAATGGCGCGAAGCAGCGAGTCCCCACCCCAAAACAGCAAGGCCAAGGGATGTCCACCACAGGCGTGCAGGTGGCGTTCTGTTCATGGTTGGTCAGTGGAGGAGCAGTGCCAGAGAGCCCAACCGTCCGCGTCAGGTCTGTTTGTCTTACAGCCGTGGCGGGTCCGGTCGCTCACGAGCCAAAACTCCTCCGCAGGCTTGGCCGTGAACTTCTTCAATGAACGCTTCGCGTACCAGTTGAGAGAGGGGCGCGTGGGTCCGTCCAGCATCACGACCGCATCCGCCGGGAGCAATTGGATTTGTGCTGCCACAGGCCTTGGATCCCAGATTTCATTGAGTTCCCACAGCCAGAGATGGCTGTGCCAAAGCGCAAGCAGTCCAAGGCTCCAACCCGCGATCACCACGGCAATACCTTGCTGACGTTGAAGCAGAAGCGGCTTCGAGAGCTTCAGCCCACCGATGAGCAAGCCAAGGCCTGCGGCAATCAGGGCTGGGAATGGAAGTGCCGCACTGGCATTGACCGCCATGAGAACCATGGCGCTGATCAGGAGGAGAGTTCCGATCCACTGCCAAGCCTGTGGAATCCAATGAGGGCGACCCCCTTTCAAGAGGCGAGCCAGGGCTTCTCCGCAGAGAAGGGCGATGGGCGGCCAGAGGAGATGGCTGTACCAAGGCAATTGGGTCCGTAAGGGCAACACCATCAACGCGCTACCGGCAAGGAGGCCCAGTTCCCATAAGCCCGTTGAGGTTCTGCGATGGCGCCATGCCCAGACCACGCCGCTGGGTAGGAGCAGGATCCAGGGCCACCCACCTTCAAGAACCTCTGTGAGTGGCATCACCCAGGCCCCACTGTTATTGCCGACAACATCGGTCACTCGACCAAAACCCTGGCCGCCCCACATCACGAGTGCATCGTTTCCGCGCTGCCAAAAGTGCCAGAGGTGCCAGAGCGCTCCTGGGATCAGGCCGCCCATCGCCCAGCCCCAAGCCGAATATTTCCTGCTGGTGGTTGTGTCGAAAAAACCAATGATCCCGATCATGGCCAAGTAACCGATCAGAGCTGGTGGTTTCAGGAGCAGGATTCCGCTTCCCCCCAATCCAGCCAGCAAGCCGTGCCAAGGCCAGCGCCTGCTGCTGAGCCAACCGCTGATCAGGAGCAAACTGCAGCTCACAAGAGTCCCATCCAGCATTGCCAGCCGCCCATGGCGCGCCATGGGCAAGAGAGTCATCAGGATCAAGCCAGCACAAAGAGCCGAGCGCTCCGTCTCTTCCCCATTGCTGAGCTGGCGTCTCAGAATCACGATCATTGGTATCGCCAAGCTGGCCAGCAGGCTTGGCATCAGGCGCACTGCCCACTCCACCTCTCCAAACCGCTTGATCGATGCCCCGATCAACCAGTGCAGTGCTGGCGGTTTGTTGAGGTAGACCGCCTCACTGTTTTTAATCGCTAAAAGCCAGTCCCAGGCTGGTTGGGCTGCGGTGGAACGGGAGACTCCTGCCACTAACGCTTCATCCCAATCGCGCAACGGCACATTGCCCAGCCAAGGCAGCCAAATCAGCAGTGTGAGAAACCAGAGCAAAAGCGGCAATTGCACTGCCACGAGCCCCCGGCGTCCGTTAACTTGCAAAGGACTAGTTCGCAGCGAAGTGGTCTCATCTTCAACCCTCGGGTTCATGCATGAGATCGAATGCATCGCCGGCGTTCATCTATCCATCCAGGAGGAGGTGTCCATGAGTTCCAGTTGTTTGACCCAGGGTCTGCTGATCGCGGAGAACGCCGGCTGACGGCATCGTCTTCTGACTGATCAATCGGTTCCGTGCCAGAGCGGACCCGGCGAGAGCCCCCAGCCTGTCTCTGGTTGGGGGCATCGTTTTATGACTTTTTCTTTGGTGATCGGCTTGGGCGAGGCGCCAGAGGCGTCGCGAGCCGCTCTTTTAATTGCAGCTCCAATTCGGGTTTTCGAGGTCCGTTCAGTTGCAAAACGGCGATGCCATTGCTGATGCCTTGCACCCGGTAATCAACCATCTGGCTTGGCAGCTCCTGCTGAATCCGTCTGAGTTCTCGCCAATCACTGCGAAACGCCACGCTGTAGCGCTCCAACCAGTCGAGATCAACGGCGATCCAATCCACGGCCAGTTTGTGCTTGTCTCGGTCGAGGTAATGCAGCGATTCGGGATAACGGACTGCAACTTCACGTTGAGCGATCAACGGAATCAGAGGTGTATTGGCGCTCACAGAAGCGTCTTTGGGGATCAATTTCAGAACTCGGCGGGCATCCTGTCCGTGTTCCCATTGCTCAAGAGGACTGCTAAAAACCATCGGCTGAATGCTGTCAGGGACAATCCACGACAAGCTGCGGTGAGGATTGCTGCTGACTGTGAGCAGTAGCGAAAGGGTGATGGCGATTCCCCAGGCCAGGCGAGTACGACCTCCAGGGATCGGTTGCTGACGACGGCTCCACCAAAACAACGTTCCAAGGCTGAAGCCCGGTACGACCAGCAGCGTGTAGCGAATGGTGATTGAGAGCGGGTCATTGCTGCCCTGGGCCAGAAATAAACCAAGGAGTGATGGGCCTGCAAGGATCCATGCATCAATGCTGATCAGAGGCACCATCAGGAATGGAAGTCCATGACCAAGTAGATACAAAGAGGTTTGAACCGGGGGTGAGAAGAGCTCTTTCAGCAGGATCAATGGCTGCCCCATGGCCTGCCGCAACATGGAGAGACTGCTGGCACCTTCGCTGGGATCAACATCGAGATATTGGCCAAAGTTCTCCACCATGAACCTCTTGCTGTTGTCGTCAGAGAACAGTGGCATCAGTGCATTGGTGACGAACAACATCCACCCAGCTCCCCAGACAATCAAAACAACGGCAATGAGCCATCGTTCACGTTCTCGAAAGAGCAACCAAAGGCCAATGGCGATCAACATGATTCCGGTGTCTTCTCGAATCAGCGGGATGAGGACAGCGGCGCTGACGATTAACCATTTCATTCGCCCTTGAAGTCCCAGCATCAAGGCGAAAACAGCAACGGGAAGCTGGCAGAGATCGGTGAAATTCCCCAGGGTTGGACCGATGAGTGCATTTCCGCCATAAAATGCATAAGTCAGCCAGTTTGCAGTCCTTGTAGGAACAATTTTTGTGGCGAGTTGATGAAGGACTAATCCTGCGATTGCGATGAGTCCTACTTGTACAAGCGGAAGTGCAGCACCTCCGATCAATGCGAACAGAGGAGTCCAAAGAAGTAAAGAGGGCGTGAAATGCTGGCCTAAGCGCGCATATCCCAAGCCTGGAGCCTCACCGCTGTGGATCACATTGGTTGAGAGCTGCGAGGATAAAGTGCTTTCAAAAGGGTGTCCGCGAAGGCTGTTCCAGAGCACTTGTTGAAAAATACCCTGGTCGTAACTGGCAAGAAGCACCTGCGAACGCCAGCCCTGCAGTAAAAGTGCTGCCAGAACAAAGATCAGTGCAGCAATCAGAACATGATTGTTTGGCTTTAAAATCTGGAGCGAATTCTTTTTGCGAGTCTTGCTGGGGCTGGAGCGCATCAATGCCCAATGGCGTGAGTTGATCTAAGTATGACTCCTGGGATCAGGTCTGAGTCGTGATGTGATGAATGGCCGCCTTGGCCTTGGTTCTCTGGGTTGACTCACTTTCGACGAGTTCAATGAAACTGGTCATTCATCGGAGCAGCAAGTGGACTCATGAATGTTGTTGATGTAGTGGATCAGTTTTGAGCCTTAATATGTATTTGTCTCTGGTTTAATCTTGGTGTTTATGGCCTTTGATTGTCACGACTGTCAGCGGGCTCTTGACAGAATGTTGTGCGGACATCGCTGATTGTGGACGTTGCTGCTTAGGTCTGAACTTTCATTGCAGATTCAGATTGTGAATTGAGGTGTTTCGCGCTTTTTGCCTGATCGGTGATCACAGAGGATCTCATTGATGGAGTGGCTCCGGTTCTTGCGGCTGGTGGAGAGATTGATTTCAGTCAGATTTGGTTGCCATCACTACACAAAAATTTTGTTTTGGTAGCGCTGGCTACATGCCAAGGGATGTGGTGTCACAGCCCCAGCGATGCGAGTCCGACACATTCTGCAAGATGAATGTGGCGTTTTATACATTCGCCGGTTCTGTGTGTGAGGACCCTTCTCCATGAAATTGTTCAAGCAACTGCTGGTTGCTCCTGCTGCTCTCGGCCTTCTGGCTCCAATGGCTGCTGGTGCAACTGAAGTCAATGTTGCCGGTGTTTCCGATTACGCCTCAGTATCTGCTGACGCGGTTGCTGCTGAGCAGGTCACCAGCATCACCCAGTTCTCCGACGTCTATCCGACCGACTGGGCTTATCAGGCTCTCAGCAACCTGATCGAGCGCTACGGCTGCGTTGCCGGTTACCCCAACGGCACCTACCGCGGCAACCGTGCCATGACCCGCTTTGAAGCGGCGGCGCTGCTGAACGCCTGCCTCGACCGCGTCACCGAAGTGACCGACGAGCTCAAGCGTTTGATGAAGGAGTTCGAAAAGGAGCTCGCCATCGTCAAGGGCCGCGTTGACGGTCTGGAAGCCCGCGTTGGCGAACTGGAAGCCACCCAGTTCTCCACCACCACCAAGATGAGTGGAAACACCACCTTCGTGATCGGCGCCAACAGTTATGGCGGTGACGCCAAGGTTCGCGGTCAGTTTGGACGTGACCTCGATTTCGACGTCAGGAACGACAACGGTGACGTGATTGAGCGTTTCAATCCCCGCAATATGGCCGACCTGGCCAATTCCAATCTCGGTGCGACCACCTTCAACTACGACATCAAGATCGATCTTGATACCAGCTTCACGGGTAAGGATCTGCTGCGCACGCGTCTGAGGGCCGGCAACTTCGATTCGAGTGCTTTTGGATTTGGAGCCTCCACAGGAATTCCTTCTCCTTTCGGTGGGACCTATTCGACGGCGTCAGGCCTGGAAGTGGCGTTTGAGGAGGGTGATGGTCTCAACATCGACCGCATCTTCTACCAGTTCCCATTGGGTAGTTCTTTCACGGTCACAGCAGGCGGCAGGGTTCGTCAGGACGACATGCTGGCCGTCTGGCCGAGTGCGTATCCCTCAGACACCATCCTTGATTACTTCACCTATGCAGGTGCCCCGGGTGCTTACAGCCTGAATCTCGGTTCCGGTGCAGGTGTCTGGTGGAGCAACGACGGCTTCAGTATCAGTGCCAACTACGTCTCCACCAACGGCTCCGAGGGCAATCCCAATACCGGAGGCATTGCAACCGACGGTGCTGCCGGGACTGGCACGGTGCAGCTGGCCTATGCCGATTCCAGCTGGGGTGTTGCTGCGGCGTACACCTACAGCTCTCAGAACTGGGGCAGTGTCTACGAGTCCACAGGAACTCCTCTCGCCACACAAGTTGGCTTGCTGGGTAACAGCAACAACGTTGGCCTGAGTGCCTGGTGGCAGCCGGAAGAGTCGGGCTTCATTCCGTCGATCAGCGCCGGCTGGGGCCTCAGCTCCACGTCCGGTGCCGACGACAGCGGATTGTTGGGGTACGACTTTGATTCCGCAACCTCTCAGTCTTGGTATGTGGGTCTGCAATGGAGCGATGTCTTCCTGAAGGGAAACAACGCCGGCATGGCTGTTGGTCAGCAAGCGTTCGTGACCGGAATTGATCTCTCCGGCGATGACATTCTCGGAATCTCCTCTTCCGATGCTGAAACCCAGCTGTCGCGCGATGGTCAGTACGCCTGGGAATTCTGGTATCAGTTCCAGGTCACAGACAACATCTCAGTGACGCCTGCTCTCTTCTATCTGAGCCGCCCTCTGGGAGCTGCAACTCAGGGTGAGAGCTTCAATCAGTTCGGCGGTCTGGTGAAGACCTCGTTCCGTTTCTGATCAGAGCTCATTAGCAGCGCCCAGCCTCTGCAAGGCCCCCTGATTCAGGGGGCTTTTTTTGTCCCTGGGTTGTCTGATGTGCTGCACCGCTGACTCGTGCCAGATCTCAATGCTTTCAGTGGAGGGATTCCGCCATCACTGTGAGGCACGTCAGTCGTGGCTGTTCCGATGGTTGGATGGATTTGACGCAGCACCCGACTCCCGAGCCGAATGTCGATAGCTCCAGATATCACTGCGTTGGTAGGGCGTACACCTCTGGTGAGGCTGAATCGTCTCCCTCAGGCTTTCGGCTGTCAGGCTGAAATCGTGGCCAAGCTTGAAAGCTTCAACCCCACGGCCTCGGTGAAAGACCGCATCGCAGGAGCCATGGTCGAGGCCGCCGAGCAGAGCGGAACGATCGTGCCCGGCAACACCGTGCTGGTGGAACCCACCAGCGGCAACACCGGAATCGCTTTGGCGATGGTGGCGGCAGCCAGGGGATACCGCCTCATACTCACAATGCCCGACACCATGAGCACAGAGCGGAGATCGATGCTGCGTGCCTACGGAGCGGAGTTGCAGCTCACCCCAGGCAATGAAGGGATGCAGGGTGCGATCGCTCTCGCCAGGGAGTTGGTGGACGAGATTCCTGGCGCCTATCTGCTTCAGCAATTTGATAACCCTGCCAATCCCGCCGTTCACGCGGCATCAACGGCGGAGGAAATCTGGCAGGACACTGAAGGGCGATTGGATGCTCTGGTGGCGGGGGTGGGGACAGGAGGAACCATCACCGGTTGTGCCCGGGTGCTGCGCAATCGGCAGCAGGATCTTCAGGTGGTTGCAGTGGAGCCTGCTGCCAGTCCGGTTTTGTTGGGTGGAGCAGCGGGTCCTCATCGCATCCAGGGCATCGGGGCCGGCTTTGTTCCTCCCGTACTGGAGAAGGAACTCATCGATGAGGTCATTGCTGTGACCGATGAGGAGGCCATGGAGCTGGGCCGGCGTCTGGCCAGGGAGGAAGGATTGCTCTGCGGAGTGAGCAGCGGTGCAGCTGTTGCAGCCGCGTTGAGGCTGGGCCAGCGTCCAGCGATGGCCGGTCGCCGAATCGTGGTGATTCTTGCCAGCTTCGGCGAGCGTTATCTCTCCACTCCGATGTTCAGTGCTGCAGCCGTTCTGCCGGCGCGCCGGGATGGTCAGCTTTGAGTCCTGCGTTCTCCAATCATTCGGATCAGCCTCAGGATCCCTATTCAGTGCTTGAGGTGACCTCCAACGCCACCCAGGCTGAGCTCAAAGCGGCCTATCGCCGCCTGGTGAAGCAGCATCATCCCGATGCGGGAGGTGATGAAGAGCGAATTCTGGTGCTCAACGCTGCCTGGGAGCAAATCGGTGATCCCGAGGCTCGGCGCTGCTTTGATCGAGAGTTCGGATCCTCTGAGTCTGCCCGTGAGGAAGCAAGGGCCCGAGGAGCCCGCAATGCCCGAGCCAGTCAGGCGGCACGGCGTGCATCAGGCCAGGGAGCCAGCGAAGACCAGGCACTGTCCACCTGGCTTCAGAAGGTCTACGCACCGATTGACCGTCAGCTCGGTCAGGTGATCAATCCTTTTTCTGAGGAACTGAAAGCTCTTTCGGCAGATCCTTACGACGATGACCTGATGGAGGCGTTTTGCAACTATCTGGAACAGAGCCGAAACCGTTTGGACAAGGTCAAGAACCTGTTCCAATCGATACCGACTCCGCCATCGGCCCGGGGCTTTGGCTTAAGCGTCTATCACTGCCTCTCCCAGGTGGAGGATGCCGTTGAGGAGCTGGAGCGTTACACGATGGGGTACGTCGACAGCTATCTCCATGACGGTCGGGAGATGCTTCGGGAGGCCCGCCATCGTCGCCAGCGTCTTCAGCAGGAACGGCGCAGGTTGGAGATCGGTTGATGGGTGCTGGGCCGTTCCGTGTCTCCCTGATCCTGATCTGGCTGTTGTCCACCGTTGCTGATCGTCTGTGGTGGGGCCATCACGCTGGTTTGCCGTCGTGGGATCAGGCGGATTACCTCAACAGCGCGCTTGACCATGGACGCGCTCTCGGTGTTCTGGCCGGAGGCGGCTGGCAAGGGTGGAACGCTCTCCTCGACCTCTCGCCCAAGATCCCCCCGCTGGCCTCATTGGTGAACGGCACGGTGATGTCCGTCGCCGGCGACGCGCCTTCTGACGCGGCATGGACGTTGAGCTTCTGGAATGCCCTGCTGCTGGTCTCAAGCGCCGGGTGGGCACTTCAGTTCCTGCGCCCAAGACGATCAGCCAGGCGATTCGCCTTGCTGGCTGCCTCGGCTGTAGCCCTGGCCCCGATGCTGTTGGAACTCAGGACCGACTATGTGCTCGAACTGCCCTTGACCGCCCTGGTCACCTTGGCGCTTTGGCGGCTGGGAGTTTGGTGGAATCCGCGAGGTGGAGGCCTTTGGTGGCAGGCGCTGCTCGCAGCTTGTGCTGTGGCGTTGTCACTGCTGGTGAAACAGAGCGCTCTTCTGGTGTTACTGCCTGCGGTGGGTTGGTCACTTGTGGCAGCCCAGCGCATCGGACGGGGCCGGCGACTGCAGGCGCTGGCGGGATTGATGTTGGTGTTGGTCTCAGTGTTCCCCTGGCTTCGGCACAACTGGATCACGACCCTTGGGGGAACCAATCGAGCTGTGATCGAGTCTGCGGCGCGCGAGGGCGACCCGGGGGTTTTCAGCTTGTCGGGCTGGCTCTGGTATTTGCGTCAGGTCCCCCTTCAGATCGGCGCGGCATTGCTTTGGATTGGGCTGGCCGGCCTTGTCTTGCTGGTCATCATGCGTTTCATGCCGCGGATGGCAACGGTCAGCGATCAACAGGATCAAAGGGATTCCTGGACCTGGTTGGTGGGAACTCTGTTTCTGGGTTGGTTCGTGACCAACCTCAGCCCCAATAAAGACCCTCGTTACCTGGCTCCGTTGTTGCCGTCATTGCTGTTACTGCTGAGCCGCGGCTGGTGGCAGTGGGGCCTGTGGATCCGTCAACGCTGGCCCGCCCGATCAGCTTGGCTGCCTGGATTGGCTCTCACTGCGGGAGCACTGGTTGCGATCGCACCGGCTTGGACTGCCCAGACCGCACGCCTGCGACCTCGTCATCGTCATCCGCTTCAGTCGATTGTTGAGAAAGCCGGTGGCGCTGATCCCGTCGCGGATCCAATCACGTTGATTGTTGTTCCCAGCACTCCGGATCTCAATCAGCACAATGTGAGTTACTACGGTCGCCGCAACGGAGGCCGGTTGGTGGGCCGCCAGCTCGGCGGAAGCACTGATCACATCCGGCCCGTGTTGGACCATGCCAACTGGGTTCTGCTTGCTGAAGGTGACCAGGGGTCGGTCCGCAGGTCTGCTCGTTCCTTGGATCAGGCCGTTCGTGAAAGCGGGATCTTTGAGCAGGTGGAGGTGTTTCCGCGTTCAAAGGGAGGCAGCTACTCACTTTGGCAGCGGCGGATCGATTCAGAGGTTCCCGCGGGTTTTGAACAGCGGTTTCCCCAGCTCGCAGCAGGACTGGCACAAGGACCTGCAGGGCTCGATCCCGTCTTCAGCAGTGTGGAGATCGAGCACATGCTCGACGGCCATTTCAGCTATCGAGCACCACTCCGGCGTGCGGCTCTCGAGCGCCTCAAGCAGGATCCGTCCGATGACTCTGCTCGCTGGAGTCTGGCCCTGCTGGCGGTCCTGACCAATCGGCCGGCTGAGGCTGCTCACCATTTCAAGCTGCTGGAGAATTCCAACCCTGAAAGTCCATGGCCAAGCGCCTATCGCAGTGTGGTTCTGCTGGCGGGCTGGAATCCCTGGTCTGCATCCTCGGTGGCTGCAGCTGCAGTCGGGCGACATGGGCAGCATCCCATTCTGGTGAGCCTTGAATCGCTCTCCGCTGTTCTTGGTGGAGCCATCTGGCGACTTCCTGAGGTTGTTCAGTCGCTGCCCGCCGCGGTCTCCGCCGTTGAGGAATCGCTCAGTCCTCAGGCGAACGGCTCAAGCTGATCAATGCGCAGCCAGACATCGGGGACCGGACGCCGCCAGCGCACCTGCCCGTAGTCGCCCTTCACCACTAACAATTCTCCGGGACCATCGAAGATGTAAGCCGGTGGATAAGGATCGCTGGCTCCGGCCTCCACACTGCCTGCATAGGCCGCTCGGTTGACCCGCACCAGCGCACCTTTTTTCAATGGCGCGGGGGGCTTGGCAGCTGCTGCAGGGCTCGGCTCTGTCTCTGCCATCACGGGTTGTTATTCGCCGGTCAGGCTAGAACCCTTCAAGACCACTTCCGCAGTCGGTTTGGACAACGGCCTCTCGCTTTATCTGGTGGCATTCGGCGGCCTGCTGCTGGTAGCAGTGCTTCTCGATGATCTTGCGGCCCGGGTGAGGGTTCCTGGAATCCTCATGGTGCTGCTGCTCGGTCTGCTGATCGAAAATCACGTGGATGTTTCCGGCAGTCGTGAAATCACACTGCTGAGCCTTGATCAGGCCAAACAGATCACCGAAGCAGCACTGGTGCTGGTGTTGTTTTTCGGAGGTCTCACCACCAACTGGCAGCAGGTGCGTGGAGTGATTCGCCCGGCGGCTCGTCTGGCCACCATCGGTGTGCTGATCACTGCAGCTCTGATCACCCTGGTGGTTTTCGGGTTCGGTCTGGCGCAAGGGACGGAGTCGATCTCCGTCATCCTCCCCCGCAGTCTTTTCGTTGGGGCCATGGTCGCGAGCACCGATGCTTCAGCTGTTCTGGCTCTGCTCCGTCCGCTTCAGGGCCGACTGCCGAAGCCGCTCACGGATCTGATCGAGTGCGAGTCCGGCTTCAACGACCCCATTGCCGTGGTTCTTGCCGGACTGGCTCTGGCACTGGCTGGTGGTGAGGGCGTCGGCGCTGGTTTGCTGGTCACGGATCTGGTCCGTCAGTTCCTGCTGGGAATGCTGATCGGTTTCCTCGGCGGCAGTCTCACGGTGCAGTTGCTCGGGACACGCATGGGGCTGAATCAGACCTCGATGCTGCCGGTGGTCAGTCTTGCCTTGCTGATGGTGCTGAGCGGTGGCACTTCGCTGCTGGGAGGCAGTCCATTGCTCGCGGCCTATGTCGCGGGACTGGTGCTTGGCAACAGTGCCGATCTGGACCAGAACGGCCTGGAGGAAGCCCATTCCAGCTACGCAAAAATGGCTGAGCTCCTGCTGTTTCTCTGCATGGGGCTTGTGGTGAACCCTCAGGATGTGGTTCACGCCGTTGGTCTGGCTTTTGTGCTGTTCCTTGTGATGCAGCTCGTGCGCTTGCTGATGGTGCAGATCCTTCTCTGGCGGACGCCCTTCAGCCATGGCGAACGGATTTTTGTGTGTTGGGCAGGCCTGCGCGGCGCCGTTCCCATCGCGATGGCCATCAAGGCCTGGTCGACTCCTGGTGTGAGCTGGGGTGTGGCCATGCCTCCGCTTGCTCTGGCCGTGGTGCTGTTTGGTCTCTTCATCCAGGGCTTTGCGCTGGTGCCCATGGCGCGCAAGATGAATCTCACCTTGCCGGTTGAAGACACTGATCCCTCCATCGCTTCCTAACCTCGAGCACTCGACGTTGCCGTTTCCATGCGCCTTCTGCTGATTGGATGCACAGGCTTGGTTGGCCGTGGTCTGATTCCCGTTCTGCAGGCTGCCGGTCACCAACTCACCATCGTCAGTCGCCGTGCCTCACCGGCGGCCTTCCCCGTGGACGTTGCAGGAGCTCTTCAATGGATTCAGGTGGATCCAGCGGTGGCATCCAGCTGGTCTGAGTCCACGCCACTGCATGATGCGTTGGCCGCCAGTGACGGCGTTGTGAATCTCGCGGGTGAACCGATTGCTGAACAGCGCTGGACGGTTCAGCATCTTGAAACTCTGGAGTCCAGTCGCCTTGAGACAACCCGTCATCTGGTGAGTGCCCTGGCCACGCTTGCCAAGCCTCCATCCGTGCTGGTGAATGCTTCGGCTGTTGGCTATTTCGGCACCAGTCTTGATGGACGCTTTGAGGAGAGCAGTCCCGCTGGTCAGGATTTTCTGGCCCGTCTTTGTCAGAAGTGGGAGCAGGCTGCCGCTGAAAAGCCCGCTGCAACTCGGCTCGTTGTGCTGCGTATCGGCATTGTGTTGTCCTCTCAAGGAGGGGCTCTCGCCAAAATGCTGCCGGTGTTCCGCGCAGGCTTCGGTGGCCCGATCGGCTCCGGTCAGCAGTGGATGAGCTGGATTGAACGTGGCGATTTATGCAGGATCATTCAGAGTTCCCTGGAAACGGATTCCTGGTCTGGAGTGATCAATGCTGTGGCTCCCGACCCTGTGACCATGTCTGTCTTTGCTGGAAGCCTTGGCCGTTGTCTCGGTAGACCAAGTCTTCTGCCGGTGCCGGGTCCGATGCTGCAGCTGCTGCTGGGTGATGGCTCCAAGGTTGTTCTGGAGGGGCAGTTCGTGCGTTCGAGTCGTCTCGAGGCGCTTGGTTTCAACTTCCTCTGTCCGACTCTGCCCGTTGCACTCGACGTTGCCACCAGCTCCAGCAACCGCTGAGAACGGCTGCGCCCATCAGCAGACCGATGGCTGGTGTGAACAGGGGTTCCCACAGGCGCATGAACAATCCCATGGGTGCCTCCAGGCCCTGACTGCTTCCAATCACTGCAACAGCGAACCATCCAGCCCCAGCGATCACCAGGAAGACATTCAGGACAAGGATGCGATCCAGCCAGCGTTTCCAGGCGGGTTCGGAGTTCGGCTCACTCATGCGGAGAGCTGCAGCAGCTGAGAGATCGATGCCGCCATCCTGCCGCCGCCGCCGGCTTTGCCGAGGCGGTTGAGCGCTTCGTCACGGCAGCGGCGCTGTAGCTGTTGATCAAGATGGCTGCGCTCCAAAAGCTCGAGGGCCATTGCAGCTGTGCGTTCAAGGGTGGCTGGTGTGCCTGCCTCACCATCCACACAGAACACGGTTGGACCCAACAGACGGCGCTGGGCTTCCGCAAATCCTGCAGTGAACTGAGGACCTTGACCCACCAACTGCAGCACCGGTCGGGCCAGCCCCACGGCCTGTTCCGCTGCCGTTCCTGCCATGCACAGCAGCAGATCGGAACTGTGCAGGACGGCTCCGAAGCCACCTCGGTGGATCTGCACCCGATGGGCGTGGCGACGCAGCAGTGTTGTTTGCCCGTTGTCGGCCTTGTGAAGGCTCCAGCCGACAGGGGCAATCAGCTCTGACAGTGCAGCGTCGGAGAGTGAGGACACCAACGCCAGCTCAAGCTGCAGCTCACCACTGCTCAGTAACGGAGCCGGCAGTTGTTCCACCACTCCCAGCAGAAGCACCAGGTTCTGCTCCAGCTCAGGCCGGCGGCTTCCCGGCAGCAGTCCCAGTCGTCGGCGTGCCTGTGGCAGGCGTCGATCGTCCCTCAGGATCGGATCCATGAACGGATTGCCCAGAAACGTGACGGGTTTGCGCAGCTGTGAGCTCAGATCGTCTGCACTGAGCTGGTCGCGGCTGAACACGGCCTGAAAGCGAGGGCTGCGCAAGCACTGAGCACACGGCCAGGGCAGGCGCAATTTCCCCTCATAGTGACTTGAGTACGCCACGAGGTAAGTCGCGACAGGCCGTCTGCAGAGCCAGGCGGCCATCACTGGAATCACATCGCCAACTACCACCACCTGGTCGTAACGCCCGGCGATGCGCAGCAACCTCAGCAGGCGTCGCAGCAGATAGACCACCTGTCCCTGCATCAGCTCGGTCAGCCGACCATGCAAGCTGGTGTACCCCAAGCCTCCCGTGCTGAATTCCTGGGTGCCTCCGATCAGTGCGATGCCTGCGTCCCGATAGGGCTGTCCTCTGCCCACCAGGGGAAGCGCGTCCACGGCATGGCCTTCGCACTGGAGTGCCTGTCCAAGCAGCGCACCAGAAAGATCCTCCCCATGGCCGTTGCTGAGCAGCAGCAGTCGGCCCACGTCAGAGCTCCAGCCAGGCCTTCACCTTGAGCAGTGCCGGCCACTCCGGTCGGCGTTTGAGACCGTCGTCAATGGATTCCTTCAGCTCAGCTCCCATTTCGGGTGCGAGTGCCAGCACCTGCTGAACCACTTCAATCTGATCTCTGACGCCTTTCGCTTTGGTTTCCAGCATCGCCAGACACAGATTGATGCGGGCCTGAGGATCCTGATTGTTCAGTTTGACGGCCATCCGTGCAGATCGCAGAGCCTCTTCCGACTGATCACTCAGCAACTGCAGCCAAGCCAGGCATGTCCAGCCTGCTGACTGGCGAGGGGCCGCTGCGGTGATGGTCTCAAAATCAGCGAGCAACTCCTGCGCTGGAGCTCCTTGCTGATAACGGTTCATCGCCTGCTGGAAGAGACTTTCCTGGCTGGACTCCATGGAGTGCTGATCGGTCGGGCAATGCCTTCAGATTCCCACAGCAGCTCGATGCTCCTTGATGAATCACACGGCGAAGGAACTTCCGCAGCCGCAGGTCTGGGTGGCGTTGGGGTTGGTGAAATTGAAGCCGCCGCCGATGAGCGCGGTGCTGAAGTCCAGCTGCATTCCATAGATGTACAGCAGGCTTTTGGGATCACAGATCACTTCAAAGCAGGCGCCATCAGGTGCTTCGTATTGGTATCTCTCATCGTCGTTCTGGATGTCTGTCGCAGGCACGAAATCCATCGTGTAGCTCATGCCGCTGCAGCCTCCCGAGCGCACGCCCACCCTCAGAACCTGCTGGCTTCCTTGATCACTGCAAAGTCTGGCCAGCTGTTGCATGGCAGGGCCTGTGATCAGGATGCCCTTTCCGTCTCTGGCGGTATGAGACTGACTGACTGTCTCGGTCTCAGCTGTGGTTTCGATGCTGGACATCGGAGGCACTGGCACTGGATCCTTGAATCACTGTATGAAGCCTTCGCTTGTTCTGCCTAAAGCAGTTGAGCCTGATCAATTCATAGAGTCCTCGCAGTTGCACTGATGACGGTGCGGGTCGCGATTGTGGGTTCTGGGCTGGCTGGCCTCTCCGCCGCTGTGGATTTGGTGGAAGCAGGCCATGAGGTGAACCTCTATGAGGCTCGTCCTTTCATGGGCGGAAAGGTGGGCAGCTGGGTGGACCCGGATGGCAATCACATTGAGATGGGGTTGCATGTCTTCTTTTTCAATTACGCGAACCTGTTCGCGTTGATGCGCAAGGTGGGTGCGTTCGACCATCTCTTGCCCAAGGATCACACCCATTTGTTTGTGAACCAGGGTGGCGATCTGCGCGAACTTGATTTTCGTTTCCCGATCGGTGCACCTTTCAACGGTCTTAAAGCCTTTTTCACCACTCCTCAGCTGGGTTGGATCGACAAACTGCGCAATGCATTAGCGCTCGGCACCAGTCCGATCGTTCGAGGCCTGGTCGATTACGAGGGCGCGATGCGCACCATTCGGGCGCTCGATTCAGTCAGTTTTCGAGATTGGTTCGTGGGCCATGGCGGCAGCCCAGAGAGCATTCGCAGGATGTGGGATCCGATTGCTTACGCGCTTGGTTTCATCGATTGCGAAACGATTTCGGCCCGTTGCATGCTGACCATCTTCATGATGTTCGCCGCCAAAACCGAGGCCTCCAAGCTCAATCTGCTCAAAGGATCCCCCCATCGTTGGCTGACTGGCCCCATTCTCGATTACATCCAGCAGCGTGGTGGCAAGCTGCACCTCCGCCACCCTGTGAAGCAGGTTGAGTTCAGCGAGGGGGATCAACCCGAAGTCACGGGCTTGAAGTTGAGCACCCCTGATGGCGAACAGCATGTTGTTGCCGATGCCTATTTAGCCGCTTGTGACGTGCCCGGCATCCAGCGTTTGCTTCCAGAGGAATGGCGTCGTTTTCCACAATTCGAGGCCATTCATCAACTCGAGGCGGTGCCTGTGGCCACTGTCCAGTTGCGTTACGACGGTTGGGTCACGGAACTTGGGGAGAACAATGCCGAAAGTCGTGGCGACCTCAGTCACCCCGCCGGTCTGAACAACTTGCTCTACACCGCAGATGCCGATTTCAGCTGTTTCGCGGATCTTGCCTTGGCGAGCCCCGAGGATTACCGCAAGCAAGGTGAGGGCTCGCTTCTGCAATGTGTGCTGACACCTGGCGACCCCTGGATGCGCAAGTCTGTGAAAGACATCGTCGAGCACACCGATCGTCAGGTTCGAGAGCTGTTTCCATCCGCCGCAAATCTCACACTCACCTGGAGCAATGTGGTGAAGCTGGCGCAATCGCTCTACAGGGAAGCTCCAGGGATGGAGCCTTACCGACCTGAGCAGAGCACCCCGATCAGCAATTTCTATTTGGCCGGGAGCTACACCCGCCAGGATTACATCGACTCGATGGAAGGAGCCACCATGAGTGGGCACCTTGCCGCCGCCGCCATCCTGGGGCAACCGGCTCGACTTGCCGTTAACTCCGCAGTGGCCTGAACCGATGGGACGTTGGCTCGAACATTCCGTAACCACTGAAGTCAAGGCTCCCGTTGATCAGGTTTGGCATGTCTGGAGCGATCTGGAGGCGATGCCCAAGTGGATGCGCTGGATCGAATCCGTTAAAACCCTCGATGATCCCGACCTCACCGACTGGACACTGGCAGCTCAGGGATTTCGCTTTCATTGGAAGGCCCGAATCACTCAGAGGGTCGAAGCCCAGCAACTTCATTGGGAATCGGTTGGAGGTCTTCCCACCAAAGGAGGGGTGCGCTTCTACGCCGAACAGCCTCAGCTCACGGCCGTGAAGCTCAGCGTGACCTATGAACTCCCAGGTGTCCTGGCCCCCTTGATGGAACCCAGCATTCTTGGTGGAATCGTGACGAAGGAACTTCAGGCAAACCTTGACCGATTCCGGGACCTGGTGGAAAGCGGGTATGCAGCGCAGAGCTGAGGTGACAGCCGTTCATGTCCCAGCCTCAGTTCCTTGTGCAGCTTTGTTTTTGGTCGTTGCTTTAGGCGGCCTCAGCGGTTGTGGACAGGAGGAGAACAACGCGCCATCAGCCATTGCGATGCCGTCCGATCAACCTGTTGCGGAGATGTCTTTGCCCAGCCCCTCCGCACCCGCGATCGGTCTGATCCCGCTTCCGAGCCTTGAGCAGGTTTTGTCATCAGTGCCGGAGGGTCGGGCTGACCCTTTTGCGCCCACCATTGTCGGCTCGAAAACGATGGCTCCAGGCACATCAGAGGGTCCAGATTTCAAGGTGAGGGGTGTGGTGGCCGTCGGTGCTGAACTGAGAGCGCTCGTCAGCGTCTCTGACGTGTCAGGGACGGTCTGCGTTGGTCCCCGTGGCCGTTGCCCCGGTGATGCAGCGGTCCTGCTGCCCATGGGCTGGACCGTGGACAGCATCGATCTGGATCGAGGTTGTCTGAGTCTTTCAATCTCCAAAGAGTCTCAGCGACTCTGCATTGCCTGAACGCAGGCCTGGACCAGTCCTTCCAGGTCGTGAGGCGTTGCCTCCTGGTCCACTCTGCCCAGCAGTTCTTTGCAGCGTTGGCTGGTTTGAGGACCGATTGAAACCACTGCAGGCTTTTTGAACAGCTGCTCAGTGTCTGAACTTCCGAGCCCTTTCGCCAGCAGCTGGACGGTATGGGTGACGGTTTTCCCGCTGCTGAAACTGATCACATCGACCTCTCCATTCTCCAGTGCTTTCAAAGTGTCTGCCGGAATGGATGTTGGGCAGCGGGATTCGTAGGCCGCGACCTCCACCACCCTTGAGCCGGCTTCTCCGAAGGCTTCTGCCAGAAGAGTGCGTCCGCCGCTTTGCACCCGCGGCAGCAGGATTCTCAATCCCCAGCCAGACACAGGGAAATGGTCAATCAGGCTGTCGGCCACGAATGTGGGGGGGACGAAATCAGCCGGTGCCCCAAGTTCTTCCAAACGCTGTGCGGTCTTCCGGCCAACGGCTGCAATCTTGAGACTCTCTGGGCGTTGCATCAGTCCCTGTCCCCTGAGCTGCAGCCGCGACTCCACCGCGTCCACTCCGTTGGAACTGGAAACAATCAACCAGTGAAAGTTCTCCAGCTCAGCGAGAGCATCGTCGAGAGGAGCCCAGCTGTCAGGCGGGCCGATTTCCAGAGCCGGTAGGTCGAGAACCCTGGCGCCAAGCGACTCCAGCAGTCTGCGGCCTTCGCTCTGCTGTTCACGGGCTCGTGTGATCACCACTGTGTGTCCCTCCAAGGGCAGGGTCTGATCGCTGCTCATGCGCTGGCCTCATCGTCCAGCTTGACCAGGCCATGCACCTGGGCATGCAGGGCGGTGGCTTCTCCCTGTCGCCCCTGAGAGCGCAGCAGTGCGATCGCCTGGCGGAAGCCTGTGCGCGCACCATCGATATCTCCTCCCATCAGCCTGGCCACGGCCAGGTTCTGGTGGCTTTCCGCGTGGGAGGGATTCACGCTCAGGGATCGCTCGTAAGCCTTGATCGCAGCCAGCAGATCGCCACGACGGCGCTCCATCAGCCCGAGGTTGTACCAGGCGAGTGACACCTCAGGGGCTCGTTGACAGGCGGTTGTGGTGAGCTGAATGGCTTCCTCCAGTTCGTTGCGCTGCATCAGCAAGGCCGCCAGGTTGAGACGCGCACCCAGGCTCAGACGAGTCTCCAGCGGTTGTTGCAGTGCCTCTCGATAGCACTTCACGGCAGCCTCGCTGTCTTCCGAAGCCAGCGCGATTCCGAGATTGAGCAGCAGTTCGTAGCGTTCAGCACTGCTGCCATCTCCTTCGGGCAACTGCTCCAGTCCGTGGCGAAGAAGGCTGAGACCCCTATCTCTGTTGCCGTCGCTGACCTCCAGAGCGCCAAGCTTGGCGCAGGCGTAGGGGTCATTGGGCTGGTCTTTCAGCCAGCTCTCCATCGATTCACGCAGCCTGTTCGCTTTATCCGATCCAGCCAGTAAATCCGGTCGATAGCCCTCATGCAGCAGTGCTGGTTCGGTGCAGTTGGCAATCCGCCAGCCGGGTTCCTTCTTGAGCAGCGCATCCACGCTTTCGTCGATCATCGAGTGATAGGGCTTGCTCCATCGGATTTCTGGATGCCGGCGAAACAGGCGGCTCACGTTGGAGTAGGGAGCCATTGCGGCTCCCAATTCGTGTCGCAGCAGATTGATCACCAGCACATCCGGTTGTGCCATCAAGGCTTTGAGCTGCGGGATGGCTTCTGAGCGGAGTTCCTCGTCGGCATCGAGCACCAGCACCCAGTCACCCTTCAGGAGCTCCAGAGCCGCATTGCGTGCCGGCGCAAAGTCTCCGGGCCATTCCATCCGTTCCACCCGTGCGCCGCAGGCCTCTGCGAGGGCGACGGTGCCATCCACTGAGCCGGTGTCGAGAAGAACCATCTCATCTGCGAAGCCCTTGACGGACTGCAGGCAGTCCTCGATCCGCGCTTCCTCATCGCGCACGATCATCGAGAGGCTGAGCATGTTGGTGATGAGCACTGCCGCAGAGGCTAAGGCGGTTCCAACGGTGCGGTTTCAACAGGCTTCGTTTGTTTAGTCGGTGAAGTCCTGGCGTTCATGCACCTCCCCCTTCAAACCCAACATTCGATTCAAAAGCTGCTGCTGTGCTTCAGGCATCTGTCCCGGGCTGTACCCCGCAGGAATGCTGTCCGGGATGAGCCTGCGCAGAGTGTCCCATCGGTAGGGACAGCCATAGACCGCCAAGCCCGATAAGCGTTCAACTCCCAGCAACTGCTGAACGGCTTCAGCCCAGGATTCTTGGCGCTGCTGGCCGGCGCGGAATGGATTGCCGCGCAGAAACAGCTGCAAGAAAACGGGCCCCTCTCCCAGTCGCTCCAGGTCAAGCGGACCGGCGGGGGATTGGTCGTTGCTCCAGGGTTCAATCCCCCTGTCGTGGCAGATCAGAGCTTGATATCCATGGTGTTCGGGTGTGGTGATCGCCGCGGTATTGGCGTTCAGAAAGGCGCAAGGCAGAACGCTATCCACCTGGATCAAGGTCACACCGTTTTGATCACGATGTTGTGAAAGCAGTGGGCCCTGCACCTCCAGGGAGCTGTCGATCAGTTCCATGCACAACGCACGGTCTGTTGCTGTTTCGAGCTCAACCTCGGTGTCGCTGAAGCAGGGCTTTTCGCAGCGATGCAGGGCTTCTGTTCGTCGTTTGAGTGACTCATCAAGGCGCGATTCAGGAATCCTGCCGTTGGCAAGTGCTGCACAGATTGCATCAATCGCCGCATCGGCATCAGCGGGCATCAGGATCAGATCCGCTCCTGCAGCAAAGGCCTGAACTGCGGCTTCTCCAGGACCTGTCCTCCTGCTGATCGCCTCCATCACCAGTGCGTCGGTGACGACAAGGCCAGTGAACCCAAGCTCTGTTCGCAGCAGATCTGTGAGCACAGCCCGCGACAAGGTCGCCGGCTGCGAGTCGTCCAGTGCCGGAATCAGCAGATGTGCTGTCATCACACTGGCGATCCCCGAGTCGATCAATCGCCGGAACGGCACCAGTTCCACCTGGTGGAGCCGCCTGCGTCCGTGGTGGATCAGAGGAAGCTCCAGATGGGAATCCTGGTCCGTATCGCCGTGACCGGGAAAATGCTTGGCGCAGCCGAGAACGCCAGCGGACTTGAGTCCACGTTGAAACGCTGCCACGAGATCCGCAACGGACTCAGGTTGATCGCCCCATGCCCGCACATTGATCACAGGGTTTTCAGGATTGCTGTTCACATCGCAGACCGGAGCAAGCACCCAGTTGAGGCCGCATCGTTGCGCCTGATTCCCGGTTGTGCGGCCGTAACGCTCGGCCAGTTCAAGAGCCTGCTGCGGGTTGGTTTGATGCAGCCTGCCCAGCGCCATGGGTGGTGCCAACCAGGTGGCACCTGGGAATCTCTGGCCGATTCCTTCTTCCACATCGGCGCAGAGCAGCAGGTCTTCGCTGTCACTCCAACTGCGCAGCGTTCGACATCGCTGCTGCAGCTCCGTGGCTGTGCCACCCAGCAGGATCACCCCGCCGACTCCCGACTTCAGCAGCCTCTGCAGCTCACGATTGCAGTGCTCCCAACTTGGGTACTGCCTCTGCCGGTCTTCGTTGTGACCGCTCGCACGGATGACCAGAAGCCTGGCAACGGCCCGGCGACGCTCAGCCTCAGTCATTGAAGTCTGGAGTCTCGGTGTTGTCGCTGCCGGAGGAGGGGGTGCCCTTGACCTCACGTTCTCGCTCAAGTTCTCCGAGCAGGTGCAGAACGGAGGTCCCCTTCTCGAGACCGCGGTCGAGCTGAAACACCACTTCAGGCGCTCGTCTCATCTGCAGACGGCGACCCAGTTCCCCCCTCAGGTAGCCACTGGCTGCCTGGAGACCATCCATGACTTCTTTGCGAGCTTCGTCGTCCGCCAGCACGCTGACAAAAATCTTGCAGTGCTGAAGGTCGCCGCTGACTTCAACGTTCGTGATGCTCACCATGCCCTGATGCACGCGCTCATCGCGGATGCCGTTGATCAGCAGCTCACTGATCTCTCGCCGGATGAGGGCTGCCACGCGTTCAACCCGACGTCCCGGGGCCATGTCAGCTCTGCGGTGCTGAAGACACCATGGCACGCAGGACAAAGCTCAGACTGAGGAAGCCACTGATCAAAGCGCCGATCAGGGCCACGGCAGTCACCGGATTGCTGCGGCGACGTGCGAGTGGTTCTGCGACCGAATTGATCACACCCAGGCTGAAAGCGATCAAGTAGCGCGGATAGCGCGTCACGTTGATGAAAAATTCTTTCATGGCCAGTTATTGCAGGGTGTCTTGGGGATTCCGGTGGTTTGGGAACGACTGGGACCTGCTCAAGGGAACAGCGCGCTTAACAACAGGCAGCAAGTTCTCAGTAAGAGGATCTTATTGACACGATTTCAGTCTATCTGGAGCAAAAACACGTGAAGCCCCGTCTTTCCAGTTCATATCTGCGTTGCTTTCACGGTTCTGAGGATTGGCTTCTGCAGTCGTTTCGTCCCGGCATGGCTGCCCCCCTTCAAGCGCCTTGAAGGTCGCGATCAAGGCCACGGCATGTCTCGCTTTCAAGTGGGCGAACAATGCCGAGGGGATTCTGAGCAAGGTCCGGGTCAGTCGTGAAGGCTGCCCAAGAGCTGATGGCGAGGAGCAGATCTGAATGGCTACTGTTCCAGCGCCAGACCCGGCTTGGACATGCTGGAGCTTCATCAGTTTCGTCATTCGGCTTTCTGCCTCAAGGTGCGGATGGCGTTGCAAGCCAAGGGACTCAGTTTTCGCGAGGTCGAGGTCACTCCTGGCATCGGTCAGATTTCACTGTTCCGGCTGTCCGGTCAGCGGCAAGTCCCCGTTCTTGTGGATGGGGATGACGTGGTGTCTGATTCCAGTGCCATCTGCCGCTATCTGGAGGAACTCCGGCCTGAGCCGGCCTTGATTCCCGCAGATCCCCGCCAGCGTGCTCAGACGCAGCTGATTGAGGATTGGGCCGACACCACCCTTGCCGCTGCCGTCAGGGCTGCGCTTGTTCAGGCGGCTGCCGATGACGCTCAGCTGCGGGACGTGCTGCTTCCGGATGATGTCCCCTCACCGGTGCGCCAGGTGATGTCGGGTCTGCCAGGCGGTTGGCTCAGCAGTCTTGGTGAATTGCTCGGTCAGGAGCAGAGGGCGTCGATGCTCAGCAGTCTGTGCGCCGTCGCCGAGGGCCTGGATCTCAATGGCTTTCTGGTTGGAGATGGAATCAGCCTTGCGGATCTTGCGGTTGCCGCCCAGTTGTCACTGCTGCGTTTTCCTCCTTCCTCGGGAGAATCACTCGCCGGGCGAGGGGTCCCAGGGATCAGTGATCATCCCCGTCTTCAGGATCTGTTCCGCTGGCGCGATCAGCTGGAGACCCGGCTGATCAACCTGGATCCAGCGCCACTGGTCTGAGTGTCAGTTTGAACCGGCTGCTGCGTCCCTCCAGTGTCTGATCGGTTTTGAGCCCAGGTCCTGCATGGCTCACCTGACGCTGATCGGCGCAGATGTCTTCTCCACATCGCACATAGTGCGTGAGGGTTTCAATCCTGCTCAGTCGCGGCGCACCCGGTCCGTGCAGGATCTGCAGGACGAGTTCATCGCTGAAGAAATCAGCGGCTTCTTTCGGGCTCGTCTCCCTCCGGCCAATCACGGTGGTTTCGAGCAACACATCGTCCTGAAATCTCGCCAGCTGACGGTTCACCTGGTTGGGGTCCTGTTCGACTGACAGCAATTGATCGCCCAGCAGTGCTTTCCCCACTGCAGCAGCGTTGAAGGGGCGGTCACCGATGAGTTCGCTGCGACGGTTGCGCAGGAAACGGACCTCGTGCACGAGGAGGCGATCGTTGGGAATGGGTTGGCCTGACTCATCCAGTGCCTCACTTGTCACTTCCCATGCCCCTGAAAACCAGTCGGGATAGATCAGGTCTTGTTTGGCGCGGGGTCGAGGCAGAGGTGCCGGCAGGGACCATTGCGGCCAGCTTTCGAAGCGCTGCTCAAGGAAGCTGATTCCACGATCACTGGCCGCGGCGGCGGACTGGACTGACACAAGCTGCAGCAGCATGGTGATCAGCAGTGTCAACAACGGTTTTGCCATGTCAGACCCTCTGATTCGATCCCTTGATCACTATGTGGTGCTGGTGCCAGGCGAACCTGAACAGTTGCTGACAGCGGCAGACACCCTGACATGGCTTGTCGGCCGACTGCAGGATCTGGACCCCTGGCCTTCGGATCTCAGCAGTTGCGAAAGCCCGGAACAGGCGGCACTGCGCCTGTTGGATACAGCCTGTGAACTGGAAATTTCTCCTGGCATCGCTCTGCAGTGGTACGCGGTGCGTCTCGATCCTCCCGGCTCCTGATCCTCATTCCGGCCGTTCTTTGGGCGGATCCTTGATCAATTGCGGCAGCAGCTGAATGATTCCGTCTGCGACGACGTCGGCTGATTCAGATTCAATCACCACTGTGAGATCGGCCTCGTCATACAGAGGGCGGCGCTGCTTGAGGATTTCGTCAAGTGTTTCGGCAGGATCCCCCGTCATCAACAGCGGCCGCTGAGTGGAGTCGTTCTGCAGGCGTTGCAGCAGCTGACGGCGTTCGACATCGAGCCAGATCACAATGCCCTGGTGCATCATTCCCCAGTTTTCGGTTCGGGTGACAACCCCGCCACCGGTCGCCACGACAAGCGAATGACGTTGGCTGATGGACCTCATTACCTGGGTTTCGAGGCTGCGGAATTCCTCTTCACCATCACGTTCAAAGATTTCGGAGATGGTGCAGCCAGCCACTTGCTCGATCACCGCATCCGCGTCGACGAATCCATACCCCAACCTCTCCGCCAAGGGCCTGCCCGTGCTGGTTTTGCCGCTGCCCATCATGCCCACCAGATAGAGACTGCGCCCTCCCAGACGCTGCCTCAGGGTTGGAGAGGTCTCCGCCATGACTCGGAATTGCCGTTAGCTCATTAGGATGCCCTCTGGCCGGACCGTCACATGACTGAAATGAAGTCAATTGCACGTCATGGCCGCGGACGTGGCTGCGTCATCACACGACGTGCCTGTTTCAGTGCGAGCCACCGGTACTGGTTGCCTGAACTGTCTGCTGATGACAATGCCGCGCGCTTCGGCCCCTGTGCACTAGCTCCCGGGCATGGTCACAACTATGAGCTGATCGTTTCGATGGCCGGTGGCCTTGATTCGCATGGCATGGTGCTCAATCTCTCTGAGGTGAAGCACGCCATACGCAGCGAGGTGACCGGTCAGCTCGACTTTCGCTTTCTCAACGACGCCTGGCCCGAATTCGATGTGTCCAAGCCGGAGGGCTGTCTGCCCACCACGGAGGCCATCGTTCGGCAGATCTGGGCTCGGCTGAGTCCCCATCTGCCCATCACGGCATTGCGCCTTTACGAACAACCAGGCCTCTGGGCCGACTATCTCGGACATCCCATGGACGCCTTCCTCACGATCCGCACCCATTTCGCTGCTGCCCATCGTCTGGCAAGACCTGAACTCAGCCAGGAAGAGAACGAGCGTATCTATGGCAAGTGCGCACGTCCCAACGGTCATGGTCACAACTATCTGGTGGATGTCACCGTGCGAGGCTCCATCGATCCCCGCTCCGGCATGGTCTGCGATCTGTCAGCGCTGCAACGCCTCGTTGACGACCTTGTGGTCGAGCCGTTTGATCACACCTTCCTGAACAAGGATGTGCCCTTCTTCGCCGAATGTGTTCCCACAGCGGAGAACATCGCCCTTCATATTGCTGATCGCCTTTCGTCTCCCATCAAGGCGATTGGTGCCAGTCTCCATAAGGTCCGCTTGCAGGAAAGCCCTAACAATGCCGCTGAGGTGTTTGCCGAAGTCCCTCAGCTGGAGATGACTCCTTCAGCGCTTGAGGCGGCGCTTCCTGTCTGAACTCCCCTCATCGCTCCAGCGCCCCACGGTTCGTCTGGTGCTGGTTGTCAGTCTCGATGGTCGTCTGGCTCCACCGAGCGGAGGGGCGGCTCAGCTGGGTGGTGCGGCTGATCGTCGTGTGCTTGAGGAGGCGCTCGCCTGGAGTGATGCAGCTCTGATCGGAGCGGGCACTCTCAGAGCTCATCACTGCAGTTGTCTGATCCGTGATGAGGATCTGCTGCATCAACGTCAAGTTCAGGGACGCTCGCCTCAGCCGGCAGCCTTGGTTGTCAGTCGTGAGGCTGAATTTCCTCTGGAGTGGCCTTTTTTCCAGCAACCTTTCGAACGCCATCTGCTGTCTGCAGGCGATGGGTCTGCTCCTGGCTTCCAGTCATGTTGTCGGTTGTCGTCCCGATGGAGTGAAACGCTGAACGATCTGGCCTCCAAGGGCTGGTTCCGTCTGGTCCTGCTTGGTGGCGCTGTCTTGACTCACTCCTTACTGGTCCAGGATGTGGTTGATGAGTTGCAACTGACCCTGAGTCCCAGGATCCTTGGCGGATCCTTCAACTGGTTGCTGCAGTCGGACACTCCGTTACCAGCGTCGCTCGCGTCTTCACAGGCGTGGAGTCTGGTGGAGGCTCGGTCTCTCGCAGACAATGAACTCTTGGTGCATTACCGACGGAATCGCTCCATCAGTTCCTGAACGGGAATCTGATTCAGGCTGGATTGGGGCAAACCAGTCAGGGAGGCCAGGCAACGCCGTATCACCACACGCGCGTCGTCGCCGACTTTGCCTCTCAGTAGCTCCGTCAGGACTCCCAGCTCTCTGCCACTGCGGCTGGTTTCTCTGATCAGACACTCACTCACAGGGCGGGCGAGTGTCCGGCAGGGCTGCTCGACGGCGCTGTTGAGCCAGCTTTGCGGAGCGATTTCGGCAGCAACGCCATCCAGAGCCTGTTCAGCCAGCTGACGGCATTCGCTCACAAGCTGACGTTCAATCCTTGGTTGCAACAGCTGAATCAACGGCTGGAACAGCCCCGCTTTGGCGTTTTCATGCCCCGAGCTCACCCCCAGAAGCAGCGGCGAGAGCAACAGAGCTGCGGCCCATCTCAGGTTGTGCCGAGTCCATTTGGGCATGACCCCGGACCAGTCGGGTCTTCATTGTCACCCCTTGGGGTTTCGCTGGTTAGTGTCATTGCCGAGGCGTTTCAATTGGCCCTGGATGGCATCGCTCACGGCTCGTTGGCATCGCAGCATCCATGAGATTCCCCAGTCGCAATGGGAGGAGTTGCTCGCAGAACAAGCGAGCCCTTTCTATCGCTGGTCCTGGCTGGAGGCTCTGGAAAACTCAGGCAGTGTGGCTCCGGATCAGGGCTGGCAACCCCTGCACCTGTCGCTTTGGAGGGGCGAAGAGAGCCTGATTGCCCTAGCTCCTCTTTATCTCAAGGGTCACAGCTATGGCGAATTCATCTTTGATCAGTCTTTCGCACGCCTGGCAGGTGATTTGGGACTGCGCTACTACCCCAAGCTGATCGGGATGAGCCCTGTCAGCCCTGTTCAGGGCTATCGCTTCCATATCCATCCAGATGAGGATGCTCAGGACATCACGGCCATGATGCTGCGGCTGATTGATGAGTTTGCGGCTCGCAATAACATTCTCAGCTGCAATTTTCTCTACGTGGACCCTCTCTGGCAGCCCTTGGCAGAAGCTGCGGGCTGTGCTGCATGGGTGAATCATCAGAGCCTTTGGTCAGCAGAAGGACAAAAGGATTTTTCCGACTATCTCGCAAGCTTCAATGCCAATCAGAGGCGCAATATCAAACGGGAACGCAAGGCGGTGAACCAGTCAGGACTGGTTGTGACGCCATTGACCGGATCAGAGCTCACTCCTGAGCTGTTGGTGCGGATGCATTCCTTTTATGAGCAGCATTGCGCCCGTTGGGGCCCTTGGGGGAGCAAATATCTTCAGGGCTCATTCTTTGATCGACTGGTTGACCCCGCTCTGGCGCGGCATGTGGTGCTGTTTAGTGCCCACCGAGGAGACCCCGTTGAGCCTGTAGCGATGTCTCTTTGCATTCAGGATGAGTCCCATCTCTGGGGGCGCTACTGGGGCAGTGAAGAAGAGATCGATTGCCTGCATTTTGAGGTCTGTTATTACGCGCCGATTGAGTGGGCACTGCGTCGGGGCCTGCACAGCTTTGATCCAGGAGCGGGTGGCAGTCACAAGCGCCGACGTGGTTTTGTGGCTCAAGCCCGGACCAGCCTGCATCGCTGGTATGACCCGCGTATGGATGGTCTGATCCGGTCCTGGCTGCCGAGGGCGAATGGTCTGATGGAAGAGGAGATCGAGGCCATCAACGACGAGCTGCCCTTCCGCAGCACGCCGCCTGAATTGATGGCCTGAGGCGATCATTTGTAAGGTGTGACGATGGCAGAAGGCACTTCATCACTCGATAACCAGCTCTCACAGCGATTCATCGAGCTTGACCCCACCGGTTACTTCCTGATCAAGTTGGATGCCGAGGCCGGCGAGCTCGTTGCTGAGCATTACAGCAATGATGTTGACGAGCGAGGCCGTGCCACGGATCCGGAAACCGGGGAAGTTCTGGCCTGCCGTGGCGGTGGCCCGCGTTCGCCGAGCACAAGCTTCCGTGGCAGAACTGCTAAGGAACTGGGTATTGCGCTGACCGAAGCTGATGGTGCACTTCCCGTCAGCCGTTTGGATCATGCTCTGTACTTGGGCCGGGAATTGCAAAAAGCTGAAGCCTGTCTGAAAGCTGGAGTGGCCTACACGCAGGACTGAATCAGTTCAGGCTGTCATCAGTTCCCGGGACGTGCTGGGTTCTTCGGGAGGGAGAGATTCCAGCTGTTCGCGAATTTCGCGTTGAACGATCGCGCGGTATTCCAGGAAGTGTTCGTTGTGGGCGAGCACCACCAGGAATTGCTCCAGCATGGCTGGATTGCGTCGAGCCATGCTGAGCATGTAGCGCCAGAAGCGGCTGCGAGTGTCCCGTTTGATTCCCTGTCTCCAGACCACAATGGACAAAGCTCTGATATCAGTCCAGGTGGGCAGTTTTGATGTGCCCTTCCAGCGGGGAGCTCCCATCTTCAGGTAATAGGAGTAAACCCGATCCATGTACGCGTTTGGTTCGTAGAGCGCACAGAAGGCATCCACGTATTCGTTGGCGATGTCCCGGATTGGGCGTGTGGGTTTGAAATTGAGCAGGTTGGTCTGGTTCACACCCTTGGCTGCGGACTTGTCCTGGATCAGTCGGCCCTCTTTTTCAAGGCGATGCCAAAGCGCTGTGTTCGGAAGTGCCTGCAGCATGCCCATCATCGCCGCCGGAATTCCCGTTCTCGTCACGAACTCAACGATGCGACGGCCGGCACCATCTTTTTCACCATCGAAGCCGATGATGAAACCTGCCATCACACGGATACCGTTCGCGGTGATGCGGTCGACGGCCGCATCGAGAGGGTTACGGGTGTTCTGGAGTTTTCGGGAGGTTTCGAGGCTGGCTTCATCCGGAGTTTCGATGCCGAGAAAGACACTCTCGAAGCGTGCATCGTGCATCATGCGCATCATCTCCTCATCGTCGGCGAGATCGACTGAGGCTTCAGTCGCGAAGCTGAAGGGATAGCCGCGTTCTTCCTGAAATTGCCTGATCTGGGGGAGTAGCTGCTTGGCGTTGCGCTTGTTGCCGATGAAGTTGTCATCGACCAGGAAGATCGATCGCCTCCAGCCGAGGTCATGCAGATACTGGAGCTCCGCGATCAGCTGTTCCGGTTTTTTCGTACGTGGCTTGCGTCCGTAGAGAACGATGATGTCGCAGAATTCGCAATTGAACGGGCATCCCCTCGAGAACTGAACGCTCATCGAGTCGTAGGCCTCGAGCTGCAGCAGATCAAAGCGGGGGATGGGAGTGGAGGTCACATCAGGCTTGTCACCTTCCGCGCTGAACCGTCCACCACTGTCACCTCGCTGGATCGCTTCGATGAACATCGGCAGGGTGATTTCACCCTCATCGAGCACCTTGAAGTCGGCTTGGGAGATTTCCGGGGCATCCGGAGTTGAACTCGCGTAGGGACCTCCCACGGCGACGGGCAGTCCACGGCGCTTGGCTTCGGCGATCTGGATCTGCATGTCGTCTTTCTGGACGATCATTCCCGAGATCACGACCAGCTCAGCCCAGTTCCATTCGTCTTCGGTGATCTCCCGCACGTTGCGGTCGACCAGCTTCATCTCCCACTCTTGGGGCAGGAGTGCTGCCACAGTGACGAGTCCCAGAGGAGGGAGCAGTACCTTTCGATTTACCAATTCCAGAATCTTCTCGTAGCTCCAGAAGGTCTTCGGGAAGAGGGGGTAAATAAAGAGGGTGCGCATGATCCGGAGCGAGGAGGTGGTCTGTCTGTTACTTGCGGTCGACCCTGCGGACAGAACCTTCCGTTTCCATTTGATTTCGTTGTGCAGAAGCTTAAGGGGGATCCGCTGATTCCAGGCCTGATTTCTGATCTAATAGGTGCTGCAATCTGTGACAGGCATGGGAGTCCTCATTTATGTGGGTCTGGTCGGAGCCGGACTCACCACCGCTGTGACGATCAGTTTTGTTCTGCGCCGGATCAAACTGATCTGACCTCCTTCAGTACTGAGCCACCGCGGCGCCAGATCTCGAGCAGTGCCAGCGCAACGCCGAGAGTTCCGCTGATCGCGAAAGTGGTCTGGAGGCCCATCGTGTCGGTGAGAATTGCTGCGATCAGGCCACTGACGCCGCCGCCGCCGAGAAAGGCGATCTGCCCCAGTCCGGCCATACGCCCTCGCAATACTTGAGTTGAGCCAACCTGCGTAATGAGATTGCTGCTGCTCAGCAGTCCCGCAGTTCCGGCTCCGATCAGCAGCGTCATCATCAGCACAAAGGGCACGCCGCCGCCGAAGGCCATCCCAAGCTGAGCTACGGCCGTGACCAGCGCAAAGCCGGCCAGGGTCAGAGAAGGTCTTTGGCAAAACCGATGACTGTTGCGCTGCAGTAGCAGTCCGCCAGCAATGCTTCCAAGGGCCAGAACGCTGGTGAAAGCAGCAAGATCCATCGGTGCACTCCCCAGCTGGCGAGCAGCGATCAAGGGCCCAAGCCCAGGGTGGAAAAACCCCACTACGCACATCAAGCCGGTGAACATCAGCACGTGCCTCAGAGTGCTGCCGCATTCCCGCCAGGCCACCTGTAACGAAGCCTTTTCGCCAGGAGCACTGCGCTGTTCCAGATCCGTTCTCGGATTCAGAAGCCAGATCACACTGGCGATCGGCACCAGATAGGTGGCGGCATCCAGCGTGAGTGCCATGGACGGCTCGGTCAGTGTGATGAGCCACCCCCCCAGTAGAGGTCCAATCAGCTTTCCGACGTTGAAGACCACTGAGAAACTTGTCAGGAAAGGCGCCAGCTCGGAGTTGTCGTCCACCAGCAGAGCGCAGTACTTATTGCGTGCCGTGAGTTCATAGGCGCCGGCGATGCCCACCAGCAGGGTGCTGGCGAGCAGCATCACCACCTGGGCCTGCCCCTGGAACAAGGGGATCGAGAGAGCCCCCAGCAGACCCGCCCCTAACAGGGCCCACTGAGCCTGGATCAATACCCGCTCACAGCCAATTCGATCGGTGCGTACACCAGCTGGACCGCTCACCAAGATGGTTGGGAGTGAAAGTGCGGCGAAATGCAGAGCCAGCACCATTGGTTCGTTGGTTTCGTCCATCAGGATCCAGCCCTTGGCGGTGAGCCCTGCGAAGGAACCGGCAGTGCTCAAGCCGGATGCGATCAGGAAGATGATGCGTTGGCGTGCATGTGATGAAGGGTGGCTCAATGGCTGCTGCGAGCAGAGGCCACCATTTCGCTTGCCCCCACGATCTCGCCGCGCAGGTCGTAGATATCGGCTCCGTTGATTCGTACTGGAACCATGGTTCCTGGTCTTGCTTGCATTCCGTCCACGCGGGGCTGAACCTGCACTTCGCCATCCACCTCAGGTGCGAAGCGAGCGCAGCGCCCAATCATGGCTCCTGTGGTCGGGTTGTGCTGCTCGATCAGGACATCCACGGTGCGTCCCACCCAGCGGGTGTTGGCTTCGGCCGAGATCGGTTGTTGCAGAGTCATCAACCGATCTTTCCTGGCGGTGGCAATCTCGGTTGGTACGGGATTCGGGAGCTTGGCCGCGGCGGTTCCTTCCTCAGCTGAGTAGGTGAACACTCCAACGTGATCGAATCGCTGGCTTTCGAGGAACCCCGCCAGGTGTTCGAATTGATCCTCTGTCTCACCGGGGAAGCCCACAATCAGCGTGGTGCGCATCACGGCATCCGGCAGTTGGTCTCGCAACTGACTCATCAACCGTTCGTTGACGTCCGCCTGCCAGGGACGGTTCATGGCTCTCAGCACCTTGGGGTGGCTGTGCTGAAGAGGCAGATCGAGATAGGGAAGAACGTTGGGGACATCTCTGTAAGCGGAGATCACTTCAGAAGTCAGGCCCGTGGGGTAGGCGTAATGAACCCGAATCCAGGGGATCTCCACTTCGCCGAGGGCTCTGAGCAGGTCCGCAAGCCGAGGACGTCCGTAGATGTCCAGCCCGTAATTGGTGGTGATCTGGCTGATCAGGATCAGTTCCTGAACGCCCTGTTCCGCCAGTTGATGGGCTTCTGCAACGATTGATTCGATCGTTCTTGAACGCTGATTGCCGCGCAGATGCGGAATGATGCAAAACGCGCAGCGATAGTCGCAGCCTTCGGCCACTTTGAGGTAGGCAACCGCTTCTCCAGTGGTGCGATACCTGGGCAGTGTTTCATCGCCGACGAACGTCGGGTTCTTGCTGACCCGATTGACGCGTTCTCCGGCTTCGACCCGCTCAAGCACTTCCACGATGTGCTGGTAATCGCCAGTGCCCACGATGGCTTTGGCTTCCGGCAGTGACTCGAGCAGCTCCTCTTGAAAATGTTGTGCCAAGCAACCGGCGATGATCAGTTCCTTGCCTTGCTCAGCCAGTCCCACCAGTGTGCGGACCGATTCTTCCCGGGCTTCCTGGATGAAGCTGCAGGTGTTGACCACCACCACGTTGGCGTCACTTTCGTCACTGCTGACGCCATAGCCCGCTCGCGTCAGCAGGCCGAGCATGTGTTCTGTGTCGACCCGGTTCTTTTCGCATCCCAAATGGGCGAAAGCCACAGTCGCGCGTGTGCTGACCATGTCGCGTCCGGGAGCTTGGTCCGGTGACATGGGCACGACGCATCAACTTTCACCTTAAATCTCGTGCCGATTGCTGCCAAAATTTCAGCAATCAGTTCCGTGCGCATGGGCACCACCCGACTCACCAGCCGACGTCGTCAGGATCAGGGCTTCAAATGGGCACGCATCAGCATGGCGGTTCTGGCAACCGTCGGGGTGATCGATACCGCTTCGATCACCCTCAAGCGTTGGGGGATGCTCGGTGACCTCACCTGCCCGATGGGCGGCGATGGGTGCGACACAGTCCTGAACAGCCCCTGGGGGACCCTTGCCCAGACGGATGCCTTCAGCATCCCCTTGTCTTTTGCCGGTCTGCTGGCCTACCTCGCTGTTCTGGTGATGGCCCTCGTGCCGTTGTTGCCGGGGTTGGTGGAGAACCGCGGCGATCTGTCCCGGCGCACCTGGTGGGGACTGTTCACTGTTTCCCTTGGGATGGCTGTCTTCAGCTTGGTGCTGCTGGGCTTGATGGTCTTCAAGATTCAGGCCTTCTGTTTCTTCTGTGTGCTCTCAGCGACGTTGTCGATCCTGTTGCTGATCCTTTCCGTGGTCGGCGGTGGATGGGATGACCCCTCTCAGCTGTTCTTCCGCGGCATTCTCCTGGCATTGGCTGTGTTGCTCGGCAGTTTGATCTGGGCCTCGGTCCTGGACCCTGAGCGGCCGGAAGCTGCCGTGACCGGCCCAGGTGCACCTCCGCTTGTGACGACTGAAAGCACTCCTGCCAAGGTGGCGCTGGCTGAACATCTCACCGCCACGGGAGCTGTCATGTACAGCGCCTACTGGTGTCCTCACTGTCATGAGCAGAAGGAGGACTTCGGGTTAGAAGCTTCCAAAAAGCTCACCGTCATTGAATGTGCTGAGGATGGTCAGAACAGTCAACGCGCTCTCTGCCAGAGCAAGAAGATCGAAGGTTTCCCCACCTGGGAGATCAAGGGAAAACTTGATTCAGGTGTCAAAGATCTGACAACCCTGGCAGGTCTGTCCGGCTTCAAGGGAGACACCAACTTCTGAGCGCCCGGCCGCCGCTGTGCAGACAGCCGCTGTGTCAGCCACCGTCTGCACAGCGTGTTGCTTACCCAGTGACGCTGCGGGTCTTGATTCCTTCTCCTCTGATCTGCCGACTGTGTCGGCGCCACTGGGGAAGGGAGCAGGGGGCATCGCTACGGAAATGTCCTCCCCGACTTTCGGTCCTGAACAGACAGGCTTCCAGGAGCAGGCCAGTGGTGCGCTGGCGATGGATGAGATCGAGCAGCAGGTTCAGTTCCTGGCGACTGGGCTCCTCCAGCTCCAGCAATTGCTGATGGGACTGGCGGTTAACGATGCACAGCAACTCTTCCCGCTCCAGCGGACTCATGGCACTCCTGGTTGACTGCAGCAGTGCCTGCATCCCCGCTCGGGAGCGATTGACTCCTGCCACCTCCCAGCACTGTTCACTCAGATCATCGATGCTGCGCATGAGCTCGCCGATGCTGGTGTTGCTGCGGGCGTGGATCTGACTGGTGCTGACGGTGTCTTCCCTGCTCCTCCAGTGTTCTCTTTCATCCCCTGAAACAGCTGGCAGGTCGATCGCTCCCAGTTGACGAGCAAAGACCAGGCACTCCATCAGTGAGTTGCTCGCCAGACGATTGGCACCGTGCAGCCCGGTGCAGGCCGCCTCCCCGACTGCGTAGAGGCCTGGCAGCGATGTCGCGGCACTGAGGTCCGTTGCCACGCCTCCCATCCAGTAATGGGCCGCAGGTGCCACGGGGATTGGTTGCTCAAGAGGATTGAGATTGTGGTTGCGGCAGCGCTCGAGGATTGTGGGGAAGCGGCGCTCAGCCTGTTCGCGAGGGATTCCTGAAAGGTCCAGGCCGATGTGGTCGATGCCCTGGAGGCGCATGCTTTTCAGGAGTGCACGGCTCACCTGATCTCTTGGCGCCAGATCAGCCCCTGGCAGGTCAGTGACCGGACTGTTCCCTGCGGCGTCCACGAGTCGTCCTCCCTCTCCACGCACTGCCTCGGAGATCAGAAAGCAGGGGGCTCCAGGAAGCTTCAGAGCCGTGGGATGAAATTGAACGAACTCAAGATCTTCAACCGCGGCCCCTGCAGCCCAGGCCAGGGCGATGCCCTCACCTGCGGCTTGAGCTGGATTCGTGGTGTTGGTGTAGAGGTGGCCTCCGCCTCCAGTGGCGAGGACCACGGCTCTCGATCGAATCCATTGCAGCCTGAACCCGTCCAGAACCTGAACGCCGCAGCAGCGCCCGTTCTCCACCCAGAGCTGGCTGACGCGAACACCCCGCCGATGCACCAACCCAGGCCTCTGCTCGGCATGCTGCCGAAGCACATCCACCAGAGCATGGCCGGTTCGGTCCTGGACGTGCAGCACGCGGTGATGACTGTGAGCAGCCTCAAGGGTTGTGGCCAGGCTCCCGTCGCTGTTCCGATCGAAATCCATCCCCAGCTCGAGCAGCCTGTCGACACAGTGCGGTGCCTGTTCAACAAGAAGACGCACAGCATCACCGTCGCAAAGACCTGCGCCGGCGTGGATGGTGTCTGTCGCATGGCTGCCGCTGTGGTCATCGCGACGCGTGACGGATGCGATCCCGCCCTGGGCCCATCGGCTTGATGAGCGCCGGCTGGTGTTGCGATTGACCAGCAGCACTCGCAGCCCGTCTGGCAGTTCAAGGCAGGTCATGAGGCCTGCGGCCCCAGCACCAACCACCACCACGTCCCAGGGACCTGAGGGGATGGGTTCGCTGCCAGTGCCCAAGGGATTCATTTCAGCACCAAAAAACCGCCGGGTCGTCCGGCGGTTCTACCGCAATCTGAGCAATCCAATCAGTGGCGATCGGCGTTTTCAGTGAGCTGCCTCAGCGGTACTGGCCATCATTGATCCGATCGAATCCCTCGTTGAGAGCAATCGATGGTTCTGTCACCGTGAAATTGTCGCGATACTTTTCGAACAGCTCTTTCTGCCGATCGGTGAGATCAAGCGAAAGAACGTCATTCACGCTCTCGTAGGGACCGCCCAGCACGATCTTGCCGGCAAGTGTGGGATACATGCCAGGAAACTGCTGGAAGCGGCGAACGGAGGAATTGTTGAGATCCACTTTCTCGCCACGCTCGGCGAGCTTGTCGTCAGCCACGTTGCGGATGTCAGCAGCCTGAACGCTCGCGGGTAGCAACAGGCCCATCAGCAGGCCTGCCATCACAAGAATGCCTGTCAGCCAGGACAGCAGACGCTTCATGGAAGTCTCCGTCTAGAAGATCGGAACGGGATGATTACCGGTATTACCGGCTTGCAAACCTTACAAGTGCCATCGCCGGGAACAGTCGCAAGACGTCGCAGTTTTTGCAGTTCGTTTCAGACCAGGCCGCTGAGTTCCGGTGCGAGCAGAGACAGCGACAGAAACAAGCCGTCGATCAGGAGGGTCGTGAACAGCACTGCTGCTGCAACAGCCCAGGCTCTGTCAACCGTTGTCGACAGGCTGCTGCGGTATCTGCAGTATTGAACGAGTTGGAAAATGATGATTCCTGCAGCGCTGACCGTCAGCAGAGAACTTGGCCTCAGCACGAAGGATGCAGCGTCCTGAAGGAGAACAGTGGCTTCTGCAGGGGATGCTGCGATGACTGCAGGCCAGAGGGCCATCACACCGGTGAGTGCCATGGCCAGATCGGTGAAAGCTGTGCCTAGCAGCGATGCCAGGTAGAAGGCACATCCAAGACGCCATCGCGTTTGCAGGCCGGTGATCGCCAGAGGCAAGGCAAAGGCTTCAACAGGAAGATGCAGCAGGGGATGGCTCGCTAGCCAACCCCAGAAAAGGCTGCCGGCGAGCCAGCTGCCACTGAAGCCGACTAGCAGAGCGCCGAAATCCTTCCATCGATTGGGTGCAATCGAATGGGTGATCACACCCACGGAAAGGAGCACAAAACCGAACAGGCAGGAGGTGAAGGGCTGTTCTCGTACCCAGGGAGCCTGCACAAATACAGGCAGCACTACGAGCATGGATGCCCAGAAGGGCAACCCGGCCTTCCCTAGAGCGATCGGCTTGACCGGCTCAGTAAGGGCTTGGTTGCGGATCAGCCCACTGAACAACGATCAACTCCCGCCTGAATTGAAAAAGGACTGTGACCATAGAAGATTTGCGCCTGATTGAGCGTTTTTGTGAGGCGTCTGATGTCATCGGATGGTGGGCCTGGCGATAGCGTCCTCAAATCTGTTCAGGACGTCAGAGGTGTCAGAACCCGGACTGCTTGAGGCCATCTGGAGAAATATCGTCCTGGGTGTTGTCCAGGGCCTGACTGAGTTTCTGCCAATCAGCAGCACGGCACATCTGAAGGTGGTGCCCGCTCTGGCCGGCTGGCAGGATCCCGGCGTTTCGGCCACAGCTGTGATCCAGCTGGGCAGCATCGTTGCGGTGATCGGCTACTTCCGCGACGATCTTGTTGGAGTTTGGAAGGGAATCAGCGCTGCCTTGCGCAGAGGCCAGTGGCGTGAGCCGGAAGCCCGCCTGGGGATTGCGATGGCCATTGGCACTGTGCCGATCCTTGTGGTGGGGCTTGGGATCAAATTGTTCTGGCCTGGCTATGAAGCGTCTCCGCTGCGCAGCGAACCGGTGATCGCCGTCGTGTCGATCGTGATGGCGTTGCTGCTAGCCCTGGCAGAGAAGCTCGGCCCACGTCTCAAGCGACTCGATCAGGTGCAAGGGCGTGATGGCCTGGTGGTGGGTTTGGCGCAGGTGCTCGCTCTGATCCCTGGAGTGTCCCGATCGGGAAGCACGCTCACCGCCTCGCTGTTTGACAGCTGGCAGCGTCCGGATGCGGCCCGGTTTTCATTTCTGCTGGGGATTCCAGCCATCACCTTGGCTGGTTTGGTGCAATTGAAAGATGCATTCAGTCAGTCCAGCGCTGGCGGTCCGCTCCCCCTGTTGATCGGAATTGTGTCTGCAGCAGTGGTTTCCTGGCTTGCCATCGACTGGCTTTTGAAATATCTGCAACGTCACAGCACCTGGATTTTCGTGATCTACCGACTCCTGTTCGGAGTGTTCTTGCTGGTGTGGTGGTCCGCCGCCGGCCCAAACTGAGAACAGTCGCCTCCTTGCTGTGTGGAATGAGCCTTCCGCAGGAGTTGCTGTCACGGCTCTGGATCCTGCAAGCCCCTCAAGACAACCTGAACCTGCGGTTGTTGCCTCAGTGGAGTCAGGTTCCATTGGAGAGGAGCTGGGATTTGAACCAGGAGATCAGCTGCTCAGCATCAATGGAGTACGCCCACGAGATCTCATTGATTACCGCTATCTCATTGTTGAGGAGGAGCTGACGCTTGAGGTTCGTGACAGCGCCGGTGAGCTGCATTGCGTCGAGCTGGAGAAAGATGCCGACGATGGTTTGGGACTTGGTTTCACCGAAGCGCTGTTTGACGGCCTTCGTCAATGCACCAACCGTTGCTCCTTCTGCTTTATCGACCAGCAGCCGCCTGGCCATCGAGACAGTCTTTACCTCAAGGATGACGATTATCGACTCAGCTTTCTTTACGGCTCCTATCTCACTCTCACCAACCTGAGTGATGCCGACTGGGAGCGGATTGAACAGCAAAGGCTGACACCGCTTTTCGTGTCAGTGCATGCAACAGACCCCGATCTGCGCTCCACTCTTCTGGAAAATCCACGAGCAGGAAAACTGCTGCAGCAGCTGGAGTGGTTTGCGCAGCGCAAGTTGCAGATTCATGCGCAGGTGGTGGTGTGTCCAGGTCTCAATGACGGTGATGCACTCCTCAACACCCTGCGCGATCTTGCCCGTTTTGCAGGTGTTGAGTGGCCTGCCGTGCTTTCAGCGGCAGTGGTGCCGGTGGGTCTGACTCGCTTCCGACCGCCTGGTGATGGGTTACGGGCCGTCACCCCCGATGATGCCTGCAGGGTGATTGATGCAGTCGAACCGCTCCAGTCGGAGTTTCAAGGGCGTTTCGGCAGTCGTTTTGTTTGGCTGTCGGATGAGTGGTATTTGATTGCGGGTCGTCCCCTTCCCCCTCGCGTCAGCTATGAGGATCTCCCCCAGCAGGAAAATGGTGTGGGAACGATCCGGGCGTTCCTCGAGTCGCTGGATGAGGCCACGGAATCATTGCCAGAGCGTGTTGTCGTGCCCCTGCGCAGCAGCTGGGTGGTGGGTCGTCTCGTGGACAAGGCTCTGGAGACAGTGACTGAGCGCCTCAACGGGATCGAAGGCGTCAGCCTGCAGATGCATGGTCTTCCAAGTCCCTACTGGGGACAGGATCAGGTGGTCACCGGTCTGTTGACTGGTCAGGATTTGCTGGATGGTCTCAAAGATCAGGACCTGGGGGACCAGTTGCTGTTGCCATCAGTGATGTTGCGGCAGGGGCAGCCTGTATTCCTCGATGACATGACTCTGGAACAGGTTCAGGCGCAACTTCCTGTTCCGATTCGGATTGTGCATGGAGCAGCTGACATCGTGGCTGCCGTACTCGGAGATCCTGGGAAAACCACCTAAGCTCCGCCAAGCTCAGGATTTGATGTGCGTCGGACAGCTGCAAGCCTTCTTCTGATTGCAGGCTTCGTGCCCGTCCAAATCGCTGGAGTTGCTTCCGCTCAAGAGTCTTCTGACCTTGGATCAGGTGATGGCGCGGCCCTGATCGATCAGAACACTCTGCCGACGGCCATTGAATTGAAGGGATCCCGGCCGCAGGCCGATCCCTCGGTACTGCCTCCGGCGGCGACAACACTGCCTGAGACGCTCGATTCATTGAATTCGCCGCCGAGTCTTGCTCTGCCGAATCAGCCTGATCAGGTGCGCATTCGAGAGTTCAGACCGCTCACGCTCGCGGAAGTGGAGCAGCTGGCTGAAGTCAACAATCCAAATCTCAAAGCTGTGGCTCTCGAGGTTCAGCAAGCGAAGTCGAGTTTGAGAGCGGCCATTGCAAGCTGGTACCCAACGCTCAATCTCAAGGCCAACGGTCTTCCTCAATATCTCTCCAGCCAAGAGGAGTTCTTTGATGACAACGTTGCCGATACCGAGAGCTCAACAACTGGTCTGGAGCAGCAGCAAGGGGAAACTACGTTTTCGGAAGTTTCGACAGCCAATTTCAGAGCTGAGCTGAACTGGAAATTGATCGATCCAGCACGAGTTCCGCAGATTTCTGCTGCGCGTGACAAGTTCGAGAGATTCCGTGATGCCTATCTGATTGCTTTGAGAGATTTGCGTCTGTCAACATCCAAGGCTTATTACAACCTTCAGCGATATGACTCGCAAGTCAACGTTGGTAAGCAATCTGTTGCTGCGTCTTTGTTGAGTTTGCGTTATGCAAGATCACGTTTTCAGGCAGGGGTTGCAACCAAGCTTGAAGTCCTTGAAGCTGAAACGCAACTTGCTCGAGATCAAGATACTTTGACGGGCTTTCTGAATCTTCAGCGTCGAGCCCGAAGAGATTTGGCCAAGATTCTCGATCTGCCCCAGGACGTCACTCCGACAGCCGCTTCGCCATCAAAGGTTGTGGGAACTTGGGAACCTTCTTTACAGGAGAGCATTGTTGCGGCTTATGCCTTCCGTGAAGAGCTCGATCAGTTCATCCTCGATATCTCAATTAACAACAGCGATGCCAATGCTGCACTGGCAGCGGTGCAGCCAATTCTTTCTCTCTACAACAATTTTTCGACACAGCGGTTTGACGGCCAGCAAGCGGAAGCCTCTTTAGGCAGCACTAATTATTACGGTTGGGATATGGACAATGCTGTTGGCATTTCGGCAACCTGGAATATTTTCGATGGTGGTCGTGCTCGAGCTGAGTATCGGCGCAAAAAGCAGGCCGCTGAAGCGAGCACTTATAAATTCGCCCAACAACGTGGTCTTATTCGATATGAAGTCGAGAAGAGTTTTTACGACTTGAGGGCGAATCAGCAGACCATTCGTACCACTGCCAGAGAGGTATTGTCTCAACGCGAAGCGTTACGCCTGGCAAGACTTCGTTTTGCTGCAGGCGTGACCACTCAGCGAGAAGTGGTTGACAACCAAAGAGATCTCACAAGAGCACAGGTTCGCCATGTCGATTCTCTTTCTGACTACAACATCACCATTGCTGAGTTGCGGCGATACACCGGGCTCGACCAAGTGGTCTCCTGTCCTCCCTTGAATCTGCCAGCAGATAAAGCACAAACACCTGAATCTGAAGAGGTTCAGATCAAGCCCACACCCAACATCCCAGCCTGCCAAGCTTCCCTACTGGGATCTTGATCATGACGCGACGTTGACCTCAAGACTCCTTAACCCTCAGCAGTTACTCGCAGTTCATCAGCTGCTGGACACGGTCGCAGATCGGCAAAGGCAGGATTTCGGAAACATCGTCTCCGACACCAAAGCCGATGGATCCTTGATCACCGCCTGTGACCGTTGGAGTGATGAGGCCTTGGTCAATGGTCTCTCTGCGCTGGCTCCCGGTGAATTCACTCTCAGCGAGGAGGGAGAGAAGACTTGTCCATCGTCCTCTGCTTTCTGGGTGGTTGATCCTCTCGACGGCACCACCAATTTCGCTGCTGGAATTCCTTATTGGGCGATTTCTGTGGCTCGTTTTGTCGACGGCCGACCCACTGAGGCTTTTCTGGAGATTCCATCTCTGCGTCAACGGATTGTGGCGATTCGCGGGCGAGGAGCCTGGCGCAACGGCAAATCTCTTTCTGCAGAGACTCGGCTTCAGGCAGGCAGTGCCTGTGTTTCGCTCTGCAGTCGAGCGATTCGGGTGCTGCAGCGCCGACATCAGGAGCCTTTCCCCGGAAAAATTCGCTTGCTTGGTGTGGCCAGCCTGAATCTGGTCAGCGTGGCTATGGGGCAGACAGTTGCAGCTCTGGAGGCCACTCCCAAGATCTGGGACCTGGCAGCAGCCTGGCTGGTTCTCAGCGAACTGGGCTGTCCCCTGCAATGGCTTGATCACGATCCAGCGGCGCTGACGCCTGGACAAGATCTTTCCGATGTCAGTTTTCCTGTGCTTGCAGCGAGTTCGCAGGCTGAACTTGAGCGTCTCAGGCCCTGGGGAGAGTCGTTGCTGCTTCCCTGACTGGGCAATGAGTTGCGTAGAGGGGCATGAGTGAGTTATGTTTTTGGACTGCGCGGCAGGCGGAAGCCTGGAGTGCAGCCTTTGAGCATGAAGAGCGCGAGCTTGTAGTGTTTGGGGGTGCTTACAAGGCCAAGAGGGAGCGATCCCACGGTGTTGTAAATTTCACAAGCGGTCGCGAGACCGCACCGCCAACCGTTTCTGAGAAGGAACGCGACGGCAGAACCTGGACAATCGAAAAGTTTAGGAACTGACGCTTTCATCGCGTCGAGTTTCGATTGCTGAGCTGAAAGGTTTGGTGATTGAGCTTGATGGAAATGCGATGTAAGTGTGAGGTCCCGTCAACAATTTTTAGTTGCAAAGAAGCAACGTGCTTACAAGATTGAAAGTTTTCACGAGCTTTTGATGTTGTCGGTGTGCGCGTTGTGGAGCAACGACCGGATCTGAGATCCTGGAAAGTCACGAAGGAGAGATTCTAAGTGCACTCTTATGAACCCTTCTGTCAGAGGAAGGTGGTTTTAACTGCAATCAGTGCGCCAGTGCTGATGAGTGGGTAAAGCAAATCAAGTTGAAGAGGTGAAAGCCTTTAAGAGGACTTGATCTACAACGGAGAGTTTGATCCTGGCTCAGGATGAACGCTGGCGGCGTGCTTAACACATGCAAGTCGAACGAACCTTCGGGTTAGTGGCGGACGGGTGAGTAACGCGTGGGAATCTGCCCTCAGGAGGGGGATAACGGCTGGAAACGGCCGCTAATACCCCATATGCCGAGAGGTGAAATGAATTTCGCCTGAGGATGAGCCCGCGTCTGATTAGCTAGTTGGTGAGGTAAGAGCTCACCAAGGCATCGATCAGTAGCTGGTCTGAGAGGATGATCAGCCACACTGGGACTGAGACACGGCCCAGACTCCTACGGGAGGCAGCAGTGGGGAATTTTCCGCAATGGGCGAAAGCCTGACGGAGCAACGCCGCGTGAGGGATGAAGGCCTCTGGGCTGTAAACCTCTTTTCTCAAGGAAGAAGATCTGACGGTACTTGAGGAATAAGCCACGGCTAATTCCGTGCCAGCAGCCGCGGTAATACGGGAGTGGCAAGCGTTATCCGGAATTATTGGGCGTAAAGCGTCCGCAGGCGGCCTTTCAAGTCTGCTGTTAAAACGTGGAGCTTAACTCCATCATGGCAGTGGAAACTGTTGGGCTTGAGTGTGGTAGGGGCAGAGGGAATTCCCGGTGTAGCGGTGAAATGCGTAGATATCGGGAAGAACACCAGTGGCGAAGGCGCTCTGCTGGGCCATAACTGACGCTCATGGACGAAAGCCAGGGGAGCGAAAGGGATTAGATACCCCTGTAGTCCTGGCCGTAAACGATGAACACTAGGTGTCGGGGGAATCGACCCCCTCGGTGTCGTAGCCAACGCGTTAAGTGTTCCGCCTGGGGAGTACGCACGCAAGTGTGAAACTCAAAGGAATTGACGGGGGCCCGCACAAGCGGTGGAGTATGTGGTTTAATTCGATGCAACGCGAAGAACCTTACCAGGGTTTGACATCCTGCGAATCTCTTGGAAACGAGAGAGTGCCCTCGGGAACGCAGTGACAGGTGGTGCATGGCTGTCGTCAGCTCGTGTCGTGAGATGTTGGGTTAAGTCCCGCAACGAGCGCAACCCACGTCTTTAGTTGCCAGCATTTAGTTGGGCACTCTAGAGAGACCGCCGGTGATAAACCGGAGGAAGGTGTGGATGACGTCAAGTCATCATGCCCCTTACATCCTGGGCTACACACGTACTACAATGCTACGGACAAAGAGCAGCAAGTTCGCGAGGACAAGCAAATCTCATAAACCGTGGCTCAGTTCAGATCGTAGGCTGCAACTCGCCTACGTGAAGGAGGAATCGCTAGTAATCGCAGGTCAGCATACTGCGGTGAATACGTTCCCGGGCCTTGTACACACCGCCCGTCACACCATGGAAGTTGGCCACGCCCGAAGCCGTTACTCCAACCCTTGTGGAGGAGGACGTCGAAGGTGGGGCTGATGACTGGGGTGAAGTCGTAACAAGGTAGCCGTACCGGAAGGTGCGGCTGGATCACCTCCTAACAGGGAAGACAAACAACGATTTTGATGTCTGAGTATTTAATTCTTAGGCCGAAATCCTGTCACCTTAGGTCGATCGGTACCTCAATTTTGAAGTCAAGAATGCATAGCGATATGAATTGCTTGATGGAAATTTTCAGTTCCTAAACTTTGTCTAGGTCACATCCCACAAGGGTTGAGTCTTCCTGGGCCATTAGCTCAGGTGGTTAGAGCGCACCCCTGATAAGGGTGAGGTCCCTGGTTCAAGTCCAGGATGGCCCATTCGGTGTTGGGGGTTTAGCTCAGTTGGTAGAGCGCCTGCTTTGCAAGCAGGATGTCAGGAGTTCGAGTCTCCTAACCTCCACTGATCGAACTCAATCTCCATCTTCTGAATGATGGAAGGTGAACTCGAATGTGATGTGATTTAGATGTGTCCGCTGGCATGACCCCAGCTTCCTGTCATTCTGAAATGACGTGAATTATCACGATCTTTTAGTTGATAAGATGCTGGGCTCGAACTGTTTAAACAGTTTGATGTCTAGCAGAACCTTGACAACTGCATAGGAAAAAGTCTGTAAGAATAAGCATCTCTCATGGATGCATCATTCTTTTTTAGGATGATGTCAATTCTTGAGCAAGAGCCGAGACTCCATAACGTTCTTCTAATTGTGTCGAGCAATTGGGAGTTTGATGATTGATTCAGCAATGAATCGTTCAGAATCTGTTTCAACGACAGCAAGCGTTTTGGAGATTAATGGTCAAGCTACAAAGAGCTCACGGCGGATACCTTGGCACACAGAGGCGATGAAGGACGTGGTTACCTGCGATAAGTCTCGGGGAGCTGGAAACACGCTTTGATCCGGGAATTTCCGAATGGGGCAACCCTTAGAACGGCCAGCTGAATCCATAGGCTGGCACGAGCCAACCCAGCGAACTGAAACATCTTAGTAGCTGGAGGAAAGGAAAGTAAAAACGACTCCCTGAGTAGCGGCGAGCGAACGGGGAAGAGCCTAAACCGATGGTTTCGACCATCGGGGTTGTGGGACAGCAATGTGGAAAAGGGATGTTAGTGGAAGTGTTTGAAAGACACGCCAAAGAAGGTGAAAGCCCCGTACACGAAAACTGAACTGACCTAGCTGTATCCCGAGTAGCACGGAGCACGTGAAATTCCGTGTGAATCCGCGAGGACCACCTCGTAAGGCTAAGTACTACTGTGTGACCGATAGCGAAACAGTACCGCGAGGGAAAGGTGAAAAGAACCCCGGGAGGGGAGTGAAATAGAACATGAAACCGTGAGCTTACAAGCAATGGGAGCCCGACTTATCGGGTGACCGTGTGCCTGTTGAAGAATGAGCCGGCGACTTATAGGTACTGGCGGGTTAAACCGGAAATGGTGGAGCCATAGCGAAAGCGAGTCTGAATAGGGCGTTTGTCAGTATTTATAGACCCGAACCCGGGTGATCTAACCATGGCCAGGATGAAGCTTGGGTGATACCAAGTGGAGGTCCCAACCAACTGACGTTGAAAAGTCACTGGATGAGCTGTGGTTAGCGGTGAAATGCCAATCGAACCCGGAGCTAGCTGGTTCTCCCCGAAATACGTTGAGGCGTAGCGTCTCGTGCTCCAGCAGGGGGGTAAAGCCACCATTTCGGTGCGGGCTGCGAGAGCGGTACCAAATCGAGATGAACTCTGAATACCCTGTGTGTAGCGAGGCAGTCAGACTGTGGGGGATAAGCTCCATGGTCGAGAGGGAAACAGCCCAGACCGCCAGCTAAGGTCCCCAAATCAACGCTAAGTGATAAAGGAGGTGGGATTGCCCAGACAACCAGGAGGTTTGCCTAGAAGCAGCCATCCTCAAAGGAGTGCGTAATAGCTCACTGGTCGAGCGATCCTGCGCCGAAAATGAACGGGGCTAAGCGTTGTACCGAAGCTGCGGATTTATGGTAGGGGAGCGTTCTATGTGGGGCGAAGCGTTAGCGTGAGCGGGCGTGGACTGCATAGAAGTGAGAATGTCGGCTTGAGTAGCGAAAACATGGGTGAGAATCCCATGCACCGAAACCCTAAGGGTTCCTCCGGCAGGCTCGTCCGCGGAGGGTTAGTCTGGTCCTAAGGTCAGGCCGAAAGGCGTAGTCGATGGATAACAGGTCAACATTCCTGTACCGGTTATGTTTTGGGAAGAGGGACGGAGAAGGCTAGCCAAGCCAGATGTTGGTTACTGGTTCAAGCGTTCGAGGCTATGAGGAGCGGCGAAAACGTTCCGAGCTGAGGCGTGAGTACGAGCTGCTACGGCAGCGAAGTTGGTGATGTCATGCTTCCAAGAAAAGCTCTATACCCGTTAAGACATAACTGCCAGTACCCGAAACCGACACAGGTGGGGTGGTAGAGAATACCGAGGTGCGCGAGGTAACTCTCTCTAAGGAACTCGGCAAATTAGCCCCGTAACTTCGGGAGAAGGGGTGCCACCGCAAGGTGGTCGCAGTGAAAAGGCCCTGGCGACTGTTTACCAAAAACACAGGTCTCCGCTAAGTCGCAAGACGATGTATGGGGGCTGACGCCTGCCCAGTGCCGGAAGGTTAAGGAAGCCGGTCAGCGTAAGCGAAGCTGGCGACTGAAGCCCCGGTGAACGGCGGCCGTAACTATAACGGTCCTAAGGTAGCGAAATTCCTTGTCGGGTAAGTTCCGACCCGCACGAAAGGCGTAACGATCAGGGCGCTGTCTCGGAGAGAGGCTCGGCGAAATAGAATTGTCTGTGAAGATGCGGACTACATACACCCGGACAGAAAGACCCTATGAAGCTTTACTGTAGCTTGGTATTGTGCCCGGGCTCTGAATGCGCAGGATAGGTGGGAGACGTTGATCTAGTGCTCGTGGGTACTAGGGAGTCAATGGTGAGATACCACTCTTTCAGAGCTAGGGTTCTAACGTTCACCCGTTATCCGGGGAGCGGACAGTATCAGGTGGGCAGTTTGACTGGGGCGGTCGCCTCCTAAAAGGTAACGGAGGCGCACAAAGGTTTCCTCAGGCTGGTTGGAAATCAGCTGACGAGTGCAAAAGCAGAAGGAAGCTTGACTGTGAGACCTACAAGTCGAACAGGGACGAAAGTCGGTTTTAGTGATCCGACGGTTCTGAGTGGAAGGGCCGTCGCTCAACGGATAAAAGTTACTCTAGGGATAACAGGCTGATCTCCCCCAAGAGTTCACATCGACGGGGAGGTTTGGCACCTCGATGTCGGCTCATCGCAACCTGGGGCTGAAGTCGGTCCCAAGGGTTGGGCTGTTCGCCCATTAAAGCGGTACGCGAGCTGGGTTCAGAACGTCGTGAGACAGTTCGGTCCATATCCGGTGTATGCGTAGGAATATTGAGAGGATTTCTCCCTAGTACGAGAGGACCGGGAGGAACGCACCTCTGGTGTACCAGTTATCGTGCCAACGGTAAACGCTGGGTAGCCATGTGCGGAGTGGATAACCGCTGAAAGCATCTAAGTGGGAAGCCCACCTCAAGATGAGTATTCCCATGGGGTAACCCAGTAAGGTCACGGGAAGAACACCCGTTGATAGGCTCTACGTCGAAGTCCAGTAATGGATGCAGCGGAGGAGTACTAATAGACCGAGGGCTTGACCATGATTTGGTTCTTGCCTGAGGCGATGATTTATTCGATTCAGACGCATGATCAACAATGAAAGTTGTTGATCATGTCCTATGCAGTTCTCAGGGTTCAACCTTGGGAATGTTTTCTATCCTGGTGTCCATAGCGTTGTGGAACCACTCCGATCCATCTCGAACTCGGTTGTGAAACGCAGCAGCGGCGACGATATTTGGGGGGTAGCCCCCTGAGAAAATAGCTCGATGCCAGGTAAAACATTTCTATCACGCATGTGATGCGAAGAAAGCCACCCTTGATGGGGTGGCTTTTTTTGTACCTTGACGCGCTAGTTTGGATTTATAACTTTGACAGAATTCATGGCGAAGATGCTGTCGATTCGTCAAATTTGCCGCTCTCTGTGGAGGGCTTGTCTGCGTTGGGCGTCTTTTGATTGTGTTGATCTCAGCGCCGCTTTCGCTTACTACACACTTCAGTCAATCTTCCCAATTCTGCTGATTTCATTGTCTTTGGCGTCCTGGCTTCTCGGAAGGCAGCCGAACCTTGATGATCAAATTCTGATCTATGTCAGTGGTGTTCTGCCGCCTGCTGCGATTGAGATCATTCGCCAGACTCTTCAGCAGCTTGTTTCTCAGGGATTTGGTGCCGGTCTCCTGGGTGCAGCCGTTCTGTTGGTCACTGCGGGTAATGTTTATTTGACATTGCAGCGTGGAGCTGATCGTTTATGGCGTGATGTGTTGCAGCCATTGCCCGATGCATTGCCGCTTGGAGCTCAGGCTTATCGATTTGTGCGGGTGAGAGTCGAAGCCTTTTTCGTTGTGATTTTGATAGGCCTTCTCATCGTTGTTGATCAAATCAGCGTCAATTTGCGAATGGTACCGGCGGCTTTTGTTGATGAACTGGCTCGCTCCTTGCCCTGGCTAACTGACATTTTTCCTGATTTGCCTGTGCTTCAGTTTGGTCGCTTGTTGATTCCTTTTATGGGTTTCTCGGGCATGGCTTTGTTGTTGCAATTCTTGCTTCCGAGTCGAAAAGTTCCTTTCCTGCCATTGGTTCCCGGATCCTTGCTAATCGGATTTTTGCTGACAATCCTTAATCTGGCTGTCAGTCGAAGTGTTCTCTCGCTGGGTTCGCGATTTCAGGCTTATGGAGTTATCGGCGGAGTCCTTGTATTGACATTGTGGATCTGGATGGTTGGCGTCGTGATTTATTTCGGACAGTGCTGGAGTGTGGAGCTGGCCAAGATGCGTATGAAGAAGGGCGGTGATCCGTTCTTTCCCGTCGTTCCAGATTGACTTGAATCAGGGATCATAGAGATCATTCATTCAACAGGAATCGGTTGATATGGGTCGCCTGTCTCCTCTGGTTTGGCTTGTGGCCTTTTTGCTGTTGCTGCCGACACCTGTCGGCAGAGCATTCATCGATGTGATTGGCGGAGTGGCCCTGGTTCTGTTGGCACTCCCTGTGATCCTCGGAGGCGTGGGTTGGATTGGCTGGAAGGTATTGCAAAGCCGAATGCAGGTCTGTGCCAACTGCGGTTCAGCATCGTTGCAGGCAACCCCAGTCTGTGCTGTTTGTGGGTCTGCTTTCTCAAAAGGCGATCCTTCCGGAGTTGATAACTCGCCGGTTGAAGTTGATTCAACCCCTGCCAGTTCCGTCACGATTGATGTGACTGCGGAAGATGTAGAAAGCTGAGGCGGATCTGATTGGGCTGGTCACTCAGTCATTGGATCGATCGCCTGATTCTCTTTCTCAAGCTCCAGAAGACGACGTTCACGCAAATGCAGAAAGAAGGGTCCTCCGCAGGCAAACGACACGGTGACGCAGAGCACTAAGCAGACCCACCAGCGTTTGACCTGTAATCGGCGCCCTTCAACAGCGATCCAGATGGTGAATGCCGTGGCGCCGATGATCAGATCGCGGCTGAGGGATCGTGACGCTGCAGTCAGATTGGCATCCCTGATGAAGCCACTGAGGTCGAAGCCTGAGCCCGTTCCCATCTGCATGAATTCCAGATTGGCTTGCCAGGGCAGTACGGCACCCAGCACGGCCAGTAACAGATAGCTCCAGATCAGAATGTTACGCATCATTCCGCTGCTCAAAGGTCTCAGTTGTCAATGTTTCTGGATTGAGTTGAAGAACATTCTGTTCTGTTTCGCTGAGTAGTTGTTCACATCGGTTCAGATAAATTTCTGCTCGTTGATAACTGCTTTGAAGTTCGGACAACGGTAGAGATTCGTCCTGAAGTCTGGCCAAGAGGAGGTCGAGGGCCTGTAGCGCCTCCTCATAGTTCAGTGCTTCAGCCTCCTTGCGCCAAGTCGCCTGTGGATCGTTCTTGATCGTTTGGGATTTTTTCGGCATGGAATGACGGGGGCGTTGGCTTCAAATCAGAGGTTTCGTCTGGGTCAGGTGGATCCAACGTTGGTCTCAATGGATTGGACAGTCACGCCGATCTTCCCGTCTCGAAGTTGAATCACCAGATCGTCACTGGGCTTGGCATCACTCACTGATTCCAGCACTGTGCCGTTGGTCTGCATCACCTTGGCGAAACCTCTGCTCAACCAGCGATCTGGTGAGAGGGCCTTGAGCAGTTGCTGGCGTTGATGCAACTGCAGACGGCTGCGCTGCAGCACAGTTTGTGGCTGAACACTTTCTAGGAGTTGATGCCTTCGCAGCAGCCGCTCTCGTTCTCGCTTGAAACGCCACTGTTGTTGTTGAACCAACTGCAAACGTTGCTGCCGGACTGTCTGCAAGGCTGAGTCTCGACTCGGGAACAGGCTGACGATCGCCGCGGTGGGAGTGGCAGCTCGGTGATCCGATACCAGATCGGCCACGGTGAGGTCGTCTTCGTGCCCCAGGCCTGTCACGACCGGACAGCAGAAGGCAGCAATGGCACGACAGACCTGTTCGTCGTCGAACACCATGAGATCCTCCCGGCTACCTCCTCCTCTGGCCAAAACCAGAGCATCCAGCTTCAACTGGGGTTGAGCTTGGTTGAGCTGCTCCAGTGCCGTGCAGATTTGGGGAGCGACGGAGCCCTGAACAGGGATTGGAACAACAAGCAGCTCGGCCAGTGGCCATCGTTCTCTGGCCGTTCTCAGCATGTCTGCCAAGGCTGAACTGGGCACGCTCGTTAACAGTGCAATTCGGGTTGGGACTAACGGAAGCCGTCGTCGTGCTGCTGGATCAATCAACCCTTCTGATGCCAGCAGCGCTTTGACAGCTTCAAAGCGTCGCTCAACGGTGGAGAGACTCGGGCGGATGTCGATGGCCTGTACGGCGAGACTGGCTCGTGCCGCCCAGAAATTCAACTTCCCCACCACTGTGATGCCGTCGCCGTCCGCCGGCACGTAATCCAGTTGATTCAACCTTGAGGCCCAGCAGACCACCGTGATGGTGGCCTCCCCATCGGTGAGGTTCATCCAGAGGTGTCCCTTTTTGACCTGGGGGCGTGATGCACTGCCCTGGACCAGAAAACGGGGGGCGAAACCTCGCTCGAGCAGTGAGCCGACTGCGCTGTTGAGCTCCTTGACGGAGTAGCTGGGGATGGCGTTAGCGATCAAGGCGGCGGTAGGCGAAACCCCAGTAGATGCAGACAGCACCAGCGATCACGCTGAGAATGCGGCCCCATTGGTGATCCAGCTGGGTCAGCCCGATCGACAGAAACACCAGCGCACTGCTCAGCAACCTGGCACCATCGCGGCGGTTGCCGGCGAAGAAACGGGGCAAGGGCAGAGGACAACTCTGGATACTCTCTCGCAGCGCAGGCAGACATTAAAAAACCCCACCGGCATGCCGGTGAGGTTTTGAATGTGTATCGCTTAAGTGCGTGATGTCGCGATCAGCCGAGGCCGATCTGGGACAGGATGCCCTGGCCGGTGAGCAGCTCGGTACCCAGGCCGATCACGAAGCCCATCATGGCCAGGCGGCCATTCCAAGTTTCAGCAAAGTTGACGAAGCCGAAGCGGGATGCGTTGTCAGACATGGGTCGTTTTCCGTGACTTCAACCAATGTAACAAACAATGGAGTTTTGTTGCCTGTCGTGAATGCAGCATTACGACCACTTCTTCGACTTGCTAGTGGGAGCGGCTGTCATCGGTGATTCCGGCCACGGGTGTTTCGGGTAGCGACCGCGCATCTCACGACGCACGTCGTCGTAACTGCCGGCCCAGAAGCCCGCGAGGTCCTTGGTGCGCTGCAAGGGACGGCCAGCTGGGGACAACAGTTCAAGGGTCACCGGCAATGCCCCGTTCAGAAGGATCGGTCCCTGAGTGCTGCCGAACATCTCTTGCAGCTTCACCGACAGCACGGCGTCGTCGTCTCCGTACGTGACTCTGGCTTCTCTGCCGCTAGGAATCCTCAGCCGCTCGGGAAGCAATGTGTCCAGTTCCCGTCGCTGTGCCCAGGTGAGATCACTCCACAAGGCTTCGATCAGGTCGTCGCTGTTCAGGTCTTGCCAGCTGCTGCAGCTCAGGCTGGCCTCTTTGATCCAGAGCTCAGGTGCTCTCTGCAGTTCTTGGAGTGTGCGATTGGGCCATGGTCCCCCTAAGTGACTGTGGGCAATCTGGAGGCGCCGGCGCAGCTGTTCGCAGCGTTCATTCCAAGGAAGAGGTTTGAGGCCATGGTCGCGAAGCCGCTGCAGCAATGCACTGCTCACCAGATCGGCCGAGGGGCGGGGCAGCTGCTGGCGCTGCAATTCGATCGCACCAAGGCTCAGCACTCGCTCAGCGCGGATTCCCTGCTGTTTGTCGTTCCACACGACGTGTTCATGCCACTCCCCTTGTTCAGAGGCGATGTCGTCGAGATAGTGCCGGCTGATGGGCACCGCCAGGCGAATGCGTGCATCGCGCTCCTTGAGGTCAAGCCGGGCGATGGCCAGGGCCTCGGCGCTGCACAAGGGATCTGACGTCGGCATTAGGGCGCCACGACCCTGGCGCAGCAGGAAGGCTCCCGGTCGTCCTGATCGAGCCAGGGCGAGCCACTCGGGAAATGCCGTGGCGATCAGCCGCGCGATAGCGAGGTCTTCCGGGTCGTTCAAGGGCAACTGCGCCTCCGGTGGATTGATCCCATGCAGTTGTCTTTGCCACTGCCGACTCTGCTGGCGCATGCTGCCGAGGCCGTCGTGACGATTGGAGTGCGCTGTGTCTCTGAGCCGCTCGAGACGATGGCCGATGTCACACCCAAGATCCCGGCTTCCGGGGAGATCCCGTTCACTCAGCAGCGCAGCCAGATCGCAGGCCAGTGCTTCGAGTCTCCAACGCTTCGCTTGGATCAACATCAGCCCCAGCCTTGGGTGCATGCCGAACGCTGCCACTTGTTGGCCAATGGCTGTGATCTGCCCCTGATCCGTCAGCAGTTTCAGCTGCTTCAGCTGTTGCTGCCCCTCCTGAAACAGTGGTTTTGGCGGGGGCTCCAGCCAGTCAAGATCCTCGCCGAGGCCAGCACCCCACTGCGCCAGGTCAAGCACTGTGGGTTGTGGATCGGCCCGTTGCAGCTCCGGAGGATCTTGGGCTGGTCGGCGTTGCTCGTCAGCCGCTGACCAAAGGCGCACGCAGCGCCCTGGCCCCTGGCGACCGGCTCGTCCACGCCTCTGATCGGCGCTGGCAACGCTGGCTGGCACGGTCACCAACCCCTCCATGCCGGTGCCTGGATCAAAACGCGTGTGGCGATTCAAGCCCGCATCCACCACGAGGCGTATGCCATCCAGGGTGAGAGAGCTTTCCGCGATGGATGTCGACAGCACAATGCGTCCGTGCCAGCGCTGGTCGCAGGAGCTGAGGATCTCGGTCTGATGTTTGAGGGAGAGCTGGCCATGCAGTGACAGCACCTGCCAGTTCCGCAGATACTCCGCTCCCATGAGCTTCTGTCGGCACCGTTCGATTTCACGCACACCGGGGAGAAAGACGAGCACCCCAGGGGGAGTTTCTCCCGTCTGATGATCACGTTCGAGTTCGATCATTTCCTCCTCGAGCGCCCGCAGCACATGCGTTTCCAGCTGCTCTTTGTCGCGAGGCGGGCAGTGGCGGGTCACCACCGGGAATGCTTGTCCCTGACTGGTGAGCGTGTCGGCAGCATCGAGCTGAGCACCCAGCTCCTCGAGCTGGAGGGTGGCTGACATCAGCAGCAGCTTCAGATCAGGCCTCAGCAAGCGTCTCGCTTCTCGCAGCAGTGCCAGGGCAACGTCACTGTCGCGGCGGCGTTCGTGGAATTCATCGAAGATCACAACTCCCACTCCGGGCAGGTCCGGCTGTGACTGAAGACGCCGCAGGAACAGCCCGTCAGTGATGGCTTCAATGGTCGTGGTGTCTGAGCGTTTCTGTTCGTTGCGGACTGAGTACCCCACACGCTGGCCCACAGGTTCCCCGATGGACTCAGCCAGTCGTGTCGCAGCGGCTTTGGCAGCCAGTCGTCGCGGCTCAATGAGCAGGATGCGGCCCTCAGTTCGTGGAGCCTGGACCAGTTCCCCCATCAAGGCCAGAGGAACTCTGGTGGTCTTGCCTGCACCCGGTGGAGCCTGAAGGATCAGCGTTCCTGATCTGTGCAGTCGAGCGCAGAGTTCAGGCAAAAGGCCATCAATGGGAAAGGAACCCAAGGGCGACGATCGGCGTCAGTGGATGAAGTTGATGATTCCCAGCAGCAAAATGCTGGTCAATGCACCCATTGCAGTGAGCAAGCGGATGAGCGGTGCATTGCGATGTTTCAGCGTGGCCATGAAGAAATCCTTAAAGGCCTGACGGGAGTTTTTTAGCCCGTTGTTGACCAGCTTGGCTGTATCTGTCGTCACGGCGTTACACGCAACGAGCTGACTGATGGGCTTCAGCGCACGTGGCGAGCACCATCAACCGGGTGATAATCCTCTCCGGTGAGTTCCTCGTAGACGATCGCAGGCAGTCCTGTTTCGAACATCGTCTGCAGGGCTTCTTTCAAGTAGGGGTTCCAGCCACCGGTGCTGACCTGGCCATGCCTGACGGTCCAGTCCCAGGTGCCCTGAAGATCCCTGGGGATGCGGCCTTCGCGGTCGCGTCGAGCGACCAGATCGAGTGATTCCACCAGCCCCACCTGGATTGGATCCTTGCCGTAGGCGGGCGTCAGGCTGAGTTCCAGACGCACAGGATCTTCCTTGAGCAGACGCAGTCGAAAGCGGGGAGGAAGTTTCACGGATTTGATCACCGCGGCAACGATCCGTGTTCTTTGATCCACCAGGAGGTTCCCCCTACGAGTCCGAGTCGAGCTGCCGCGCAGCTTTCCTACCTAACCTATTCATTGGGTCGCCCATCAGGCTCGCCGGTTTCATCCTCACCACTGAAACGAACGGTGAGCAGATCTTCCTCGGTCAATCGGCCATCACCATCGAGCAGTTCCGGGTGAATGGTGACTTTGCCCGTTCGGTCTGAAGGGGTTTCAGTCAATCCTGGAGAACGCACCGCTGCGCTGAACCCGCGTCCCATCACCCGAAAGGCTTGCCACAGCAAGGCCAGGAAGACCAGTCCGTAAATCAGTGGGAAAAGACTGCTGATCATGGGATGACGGCGGTTGTCGAGCTGGGACACACCCTCTCTTGACCCCCATCATCGCTATTGCTCGGCCAGTTGTGCTCGTTCATGACGCACTGTTGGTTGCATCTGGTCATGGAATCAAGGGCGATCCCCCCTGTCCGCGCTGGATTGCCCTCATTAAGGTCAGTTTCTCGATAGTTCTCATTGCCCTCTCCATGGCTGTGGCACCCACCATTTCTGTCAAAAAGCATGCTCCGGTGTCGCGTGTTCGCCGCCGGGTCCTGCCTTTGATGATGGGGTTGTCGCTGGTGGCTCCCGCTGGGCTGGTCATGCCGCAGCGGAGCGCTCTTGCAGCACCCCAGGTTTCAGCTTCGGCGGGACTGGTCGCTCAATCCTTTGTGGCGGCGGCCGTGGCGAAAAGCGGCCCTGCAGTGGTCACGCTGGAAACGCAGCGAACGGTGCGAACAGCCGGTGGGTCGGGGTTGCCTGATGGACTGCTGCTTGATCCCTTCTTTCAGCGATTCTTCGGCCTGCAGGGCTCGGCGGCTCCCAGAGCTCGCGTCGAACGCGGTCAGGGCAGTGGTGTGATTTTTGATGGTCAGGGACTGGTGCTGACCAACGCCCATGTCGTTGAAAACATGGATCGGGTGATGGTGGGATTGCCTGATGGCAGACGCGTTTCAGGCCAGGTGGTCGGTCAGGACTCGGTGACCGATCTCGCGGTTGTGAAGCTCCAGGGAGGAGGCCTCTGGCCGACCGCTCCGCTTGGCGATTCGGATCGACTGCGCGTTGGTGACTGGGCCATTGCTGTTGGCAATCCTTTTGGGCTTGAAAACACCGTGACCCTGGGAATTGTGAGCAACCTCAACAGGAATGTCTCCCAGCTCGGCATCCAGGGCAAACGTCTGGATCTGATTCAGACCGATGCGGCGATCAACCCCGGGAACTCCGGCGGCCCTTTGCTCAATTCCGCTGGTGAGGTGGTGGGGATCAACACATTGGTGCGCTCGGGTCCTGGCGCCGGACTTGGATTCGCGATTCCGATCAACAGGGCAAAAACGATCGCCTTGCAGCTGGTGAACCAGGGACGAGCCAGTCACCCCATGGTGGGGATCGGTCTGTCGACGATTCCTGCATCAATGCCCGGCGGGATCGTGCCACCCGGAGCGGTTGTCCGCTCGGTGATGCCTGGTGGCCCTGGAGCTCTGGCCGGCCTTCAGGTCAACGATGTCATCGTGTCAGTGGCCGGCCAGGCCGTGCGTAATCCAGCTGAAGTGGTGACAGCCATTGATCGCAGCGGTGTTGGTCAGCCACTGATCCTCAGCGTGCAGCGTCAGGGAAAGCAACTGCCAGTGACGGTCAGGCCCGTTGAGATGCGTGCTCTGAAGATGCCCTGATCTGGGTCAGGCGTCATCTGCATCCTTCAGTTGCTCAACGCAGCGTGTGATGCATTCACCATCGTCGAGGGAGCATGTGGTGATGCACTCGAAGTAGGTCTCGACGGCATCCCATGTCTGCTCATGCTCGCCAGCTGGATTGGGACTGCTCAGGTTGAAGTCTTGGATACCGGCGGACTGAGTTTCAGTGTTTCTCATCGAGTGCCGGGATCGGTGATGTCAGCCTATGCACACGTTCAGAGCCGGTAAAGGGAAATAAGTCTTCCTGCCTAACAGTTCGTGAAGTTTCGTCTTGCATCCCGCGGGATTTGAATCAGGCCGCACTTTTGCGCTTCGCGTCTCGCTCTTTCTGCTTCTCGCGTTTGGCCTTTCTCTTCGCGTCCTGTTGCGCCAGTCGGAGGGCGGCTTCGGCGGCCTCTTTCTCTTCGGCTTTCTTGTCAACGTAATAGGAATAGTCACCTCGATAAAGAACCAGTTCGCCATCGCGCAGCTCAACGATCCGATTGGCGACACGGGAGATGAAATACCGATCGTGAGACACGAGCAGGGCCGCTCCCTCGTAGGCGCACAGGGCGTCTTCCAGCATTTGCTTGGCGGGGATGTCGAGATGGTTTGTGGGCTCGTCCAACACCAGGAGATTGCATGGTGTCAGCAGCATCAGAGCCAGTGCAAGCCTTGCCTTCTCGCCGCCGCTGAGCTTGCCGACCTCCTTGAAGACTGTGTCGTTGCTGAAGCAGAAGCTGCCCAGCAGCGAGCGCACCTGGGTCTGCGTCCAGTCCGGAACCGCTTCAAACATGGTGTCGATAACGGTTTTGCTCAGGTCCAGAGCCTCTGCCTGGTTTTGTTCGAAATAGCGCGCGATCACATTGTGTTCGCCTAGGCGGGCCGACCCTTCGTCGGGTGACTCCATTCCCATGATCAGTCGCAGAAGCGTGGATTTGCCCGCTCCATTGGGCCCGACAAAAGCAATCCGATCCCCCCGCTCCACCTCTAGTTCCGCTCCGAGGAAGAGGATCTGGTCGCCATAGCTGTGGGTGAGGTTCTCCATCAGAGCGACCTGGGCCCCGGAACGGGGTGCGTCAGGGAACCGGAAACTCGGTCCGGCAACGCTTTCGATCGGCGCGTTGACCAGTTCCACCTTGTCGAGCTGTTTTTCCCGGCTCTTCGCCTGGGTGCTTCGTGTGGCACTGGCCCTGAAGCGATCGATGTAGGCCTGCTGGGTCGCAATCTCCTTCTGCTGACGGTCGAAGGCAGCCTGAGTCGCCTCCTGTTCCAGCTGCTTCTGTTCCAGATGTGCGGTGTAATTGCCCAGATAGCTTCTGGAGATTCCCCGTTCGGTGGCAACGATCTGGTTGCAGACGCGATCGAGAAAGGTTCGATCGTGACTGATCACCACCAGGGCTGCTGTCTGCTCCTGCAGGTAGCCCTCAAGCCACTGGATGGTGTCCACATCAAGGTGGTTGGTCGGCTCATCGAGCAGCAGCAGATCCGGGTCCTGCAGAAGAATCTTGCCCAGGGCGATGCGCATCTGCCAGCCACCCGAATAGTCCCCGACCTGGCACTCTGCACTGTCTGGCGTGAAGCCGATGGTGGGCAGCAGCTTGTCGATGCGGGCATCCAGTTCGTAGCCATGCAGGGCTTCGAATCGGTTTTGCAGTTGTCCCAGCTCGTGGATCAACTCATCGAGGTGGTCGGGATCTTCAGCGGCTTGCTCAGAGCCCATTGCCTCCTCCACTTCGCGTTGGCGGTTCAGCACCGTGGCGGCTTCTCCAAACGCCTGGAAGAGCTCTTGCCGCACTGAGCGGTTGGGGTCGACATCGAATTCCTGCTGCAGGAATGCGATGCGTGGTTCTCCCTGGCGAACGACTGAGCCGCTGGTCGGCTCTTCATGGCCGGCGATCAACCGCATCTGAGTCGATTTGCCTGCGCCATTGACACCCACAAGGCCAATGCGATCGCCGGGTTTGATCTCCCAGGTGACGTCGCGAAGCACTTCCCCTGTGGGATAGATCTTGCTGACGTGCTCGAGTCGCAGCACCGGCGAAGACGCGGAGAAATTCCATCATCTCGCGTCGAGGTGTGGGCAGACTGTGCTCACACAGAGAAGCTGCGTTGATGCGAAGGCTGGAGCAGGTCGCCGCCCTGGTGGTGGCCGCAGGGCTGGCTCTGGTGAGTTACTGGTTGTTCTTCAGCTGGGCCGGGGGAGGTGGCAGCAGGGATCGTCTGCCTGTTCCGGCTTCACCCAGCCAGTCCAGCCAAGTGATTAAAGACCGCCCCTCGCTTTGACCAGCCACTGTTTGCTGAGTTCGTCATCCAGGCTGTTGATGAACGTCTTGACCTCGTCGTGGGTCACCGAAAGGTTCATCTGTTCTCCCACCTGACAGATGGTCTGAACGGCTCCATCAGGATTCTGAAGTGCCTGCCTGAACAGGGCGCGAGTCAGATCCCGGTCCTGTTCGATTTTTGCGTAGAGCTCTGCTGCGTTGCTCATGGAGCACCACCATCTCCATAAACCCTATCCATGCCAGCCCTGAGTGCCCAAGGACGTTCTCTTTTATGCGGCCTGATCGAGATCGGCTTCCTTGAGGCCCGCTGCGGAAGCATCCTCCATGCTGCGCGCATCCATGCAGAGAACTTTGCGGAGTTGGGCATAGTTGGCCGCCTGCGACATCCTTCCTTCCTGGACAGCGCCGTATTCAGCTCGCTGCAGCACATGGTGCAGGTGTGTGAGCAGATAGGAACTAATCACAGCCGATACCAGTACATCGCTGTTTTCAGCGGCACGGCGGGATCGACGAGAACCGCCAGCCCTTCGTTTTTGCGGGGCTGACTGGCGGGTGCTGGGGGCCTGGCTGGTTGTGCGTGGCATGGCAGTCCTGGCGGAATCGTTGAAGAGCAGTCCTGGGGTGATGAGCCGCGTGACGGTGAATGAATCGATGACCGCATCATAGTGCTGGATACTACCCTTGCGCATCTCAGTACACTTTTAGGTATCTCTGCCTCACGGTTCGTGGCGACCCGCCAAACCTCATCCAGCGGGAAGCCGAAATCGCCCCGGATTCAGGTGGTTCTTCCCGAAGATCTCTGTCATCGGCTCACAGCTCTTGCTGAACAGGAGTGCCGAACCGTCAGCAACATGGCCATGGTGTTGATTCAGCAGGGGGTTCAGAGGCTGGAGCAGGTCAGTTCCTCAGTGGTGCCAGCTCCGACGGTGCCAGCTCCGACATCCACGGAGCGTTTGCGTTCAGCTCTGGAGGCGCAGCAGCCTCGTCGACTCCGGGGCGCTCCCAGGCGGTTGCGCCTGCATCGACCCGACTGAAAGAGTTCAGACCGGTTCGGCGCGGACCCCCAGAACACAGCCGCGTTCAGCCCCAGTGATCGAGGGCGCATTGCCGGGATGATTGCGGTGATGCCACCAGGCCAGCAGCGCGAACACCAGGGCCTCGCGCATCTCGCAAGGCAGTCCAAGGTCGTCGCTTGGGCGCACTCTGAGACCCAGGCAACGCACCTGCAATTCCCGCATCAGAGTGCTGTTGCGGCGGCCTCCTCCGGCCACCACCATTTCCACCGGCAGGGGAAGGTCGAGATCCCTCAGATGCTGTAGATCCTGAGCCACCACTGCAGCTGTCAAGGCTGTGAGTGTGGCCATCTGGTCTTCGGGGCAGGCCGGTTGAAGCTCGCTGAGCCTCCGTTCCAGGTCCTTGCGATCGAACAGCTCCCGTCCGGTCGACTTCGGAGCTCTCTTCAGGAAATAGGGCTCACTGAGCCAGCTCTTTAGCGGCTCATCCATCACCTGGCCCTGTGCAGCCATGGCTCCGTCCTTGTCACAGCGCTCTTTCCCGCCGCTGAAGCCGGTCATCGCCAGGTCAATCAGACTGTTGGCGGGACCGCAGTCCCAGCCGAGCACAGGTCGTTTCCGGTCTGGACCGCGTGATGGTGGAATCAGGGTGATATTGGCGATGCCACCGAGGTTCAGAAGTGCCCGCCAGCCTTCGATCCTGCCGATCAGAGCCGCATCGGCCATGGGCACCAGGGGGGCACCCTGCCCTCCCAGAGCCAAGTCGGCGGCTCGGAAATCGTGAATCACTGGTCGCTGCAGTAACTGAGCGAGCAGCGGACCCTGAAGCATCTGCCAGCTGCTTCCACGTCGGCTCTGGCCTTTCGCGTCGCATGCAGGTGGGCGGTGCCAGATCGTTTGACCATGGCAGCCAACGAGGCTGGCTGAACGATCGGGATCGCACGCTTCAGCAGCCTTTGCCTGATGTTCAGTGATCGCTTCAGCCAGTTCCAGAAAGGCCGCTGCAGGCGCTGCGTCACCCAGGGCCACGGCCAGCATGCGCTGGCGCAGTTCTGAGGGATAAGGGCAGGAAGCACTGTGGATGAGGGTCCAGCGTGGGCTGCTCGACCGCCCACTGAACTCAGCAAGAACCGCATCCACTCCATCGGCGCTGGTGCCGCTCATCAGCCCGAGAACGCGCATGATTCCGCTCAGGTGCGGGGGAGGTTCTGAAGGTCATCCGTCAAACCCATCACCACCAGAACGTGCCCTTCCATCAAAACGTGTGTTGCGGGTGGATTCACCATCAGGTCGGCAGCCGGTCCGGCTGCCAGCACATTGACTCGATAGTTCTTACGCAGGTTGAGATCGCGCAGTGAGAGTCCAACAAAGCGCTCAGGCACTTTGATCTCCTCGATCGAGTTGAGCTCGTCGAGCTCCAACCGCTCCATCAGATTGGGCCGAACCAGCTCAAGCCCCAGACGCTCCCCCTGCATCCGCGAAGGAAATACAACGCGGTCTGCGCCAACGCGTTTCAGCATTTTTTCGTGCAGATCGCTGGTGGCCCTGGCAATCACACGGCGCACGCGAGTGCCCTCGCTGTCTTTGGCGATCAGGGTGGCCGTGATGCTGGCTTCGATCGGTTCGCTGATCGCCACGACCACGGTGTCCATGTCGAGGATGCCTGCTTCCCTGAGCGATTCCTCGTCGGTGCAGTCGAGCACCCGTGCTTCGATCGACGGCTCAAGTTGCCTGAGTTCCTCGATCGCTTTCGAAGAACGATCCACAGCAAGCACGTCTGCCCCGCTCTGCATCAACTGGCGGCAAACAGCGCTGCCAAAGCGTCCAACGCCCACGATCCCGAAGCTGCGGGGGTCGCTGTCTTCAGCAGGCGACCAGTGCCACCAATCCCTCATGGCATCAGCCCCAACGAGTCACGTTCAGACATAGAGATCCTCACGGGGATAACCGATCCGATTCTGGCGCTGCAGCTGGTTTCGATCGAAGCTCTCCCAAATGGCACTCAGCAGCAGCAGGATCCCCAGTCGGCCCACAAACATTCCCACCACCAGGATCAGCTGACCAAAACGCCCAAGCTGTTCAGTCACGCCCAGGTCCATCCCCACAGTGGCAAAGGCTGAGATGCAGGTGAACAGCAGTTCCAGAAAAGTGAGGGGCTCTTCACCGTTCTGATTGGTGGTGAGGGCGAGAAGCAGTGCCATCACAAGCACAAACATCAGGGACGCCATCACGATGCTCACGGCCCTCAGCACCACCTTGTCAGGAATCTGACGATGGCGGATGACGACATCATCCTGACCGCGAAGTGTGGATCGCGTGGCGGCCATCAGCGCTGCCACCGTGGTGGTCTTGATGCCTCCGCCAGTACCTCCAGGGCTGGCTCCGATGAACATCAAGGCCATCAGCAGCAACAGTCCGGAGTCGGAAACACTGTGTTCAGAGAGCGGAACTGTGGTGAAGCCCGCTGTTCGAGCACTCACGGATTCGAACAGGGCCGTCATCAGTCGCTCAGGCCAGCCCATCGTGGTGAGGATGTGCCCCTTGGAGAGGGATTCAGTCAGCAGCAGCCCGAACGTTCCGATCAGGATCAGCAGAATCGATGTTCTCAGCACCAGTCGTGTGTGAAGACTGAGATTGCGGCGCTTGAGTCGTTGCCGGTTGCTCCAGAGATCGCTGGTCACACGCCAGCCGAGTCCTCCCAGAACAATCAGCAGCATGATCACAGCATTCACCACCCGATTCGTTCGGTAGCTCTCGAGGCTGTCGTTCCAGAGGCCGAACCCCGCGTTGTTGTAGGCAGAGATGCTGTGAAACACGGATGCCCACAGTCTTTCTCCACCCGCAGGAAGGTCTGAAAAACCGTAGGTGTAGAGCACAACGGCGCCCACCATGATCAGCACTGCTGCGGTGAGGGCAATGCTTCTGAACGTTCCGCCGACGCCTCCCACTCCGAATTGATCAAGGGTCTGGCCACGGTCCAGGCGACGTCGCAGGGAAGCTCCCCGCACCACAAACCCCTGCAGGAAGGTGGTGATCGCCATCAGACCAAGCCCTCCCACCAGGATCATGACCGCCAGAACGCCTTGGCCGACGACGGTCAGATCCTTGCCGACGTCGATCACGCTCAGGCCTGTCACGGTGACCGCGGAGGTCGCTGTGAACAGGGCTTCCCAGAGTCCGACACTCGTGTTGGAGCAGAGCGGGCTGGACAGCAGCAGTGTCCCGAGCGTGATCACCAGCAATCCCGTCACGACCGTGAACTGGGGCACGGTGAGGCGCCGGTACCAAGCCTGAGTGCGATGAATGGCCCGAGGCAGTGCCATGCGCTCAGCCTCCTCCTGCCTGGCCAAGGATCAGTCCCGGAACCAAGAAGGTCATCAGCAACGTGAGACCGGCTCCGTAGCGAGCAACATCGAGGAAGCGGTAACGGCCTGGTCCGAAAACCATCAGGTTGGTCTGGTATCCCATCGGAGTGAGAAACGACTGACTGGCTCCAAACAGCACTGTGAGCAACAAAGCCTGGGGGGGAAGGCTCAGAGAGGGTGCGAGCTGCGTGGCCACAGGAACCAACAGTGCCACCGAGGCGGCATTGCTCATCACGCTGGTAATCAGATTGGTGGCCAGAAAAATTACCAGCAACGCCCAGTAAGACGGCCAGTTCAGCAGCAGCCTCTCCATGTCGGATGCCATGGCATTGGCCAGGCCACTGGTCTGCAGAGCCACACTGAAGCTGGAGAGTGATCCGAGCAGAAGAATCACGTCCAGTCTGATCGAGCGCTGCACCTCTCCTGTTCTCAGGCATCCCATCAGCACCAGCAGCACAACGGCCATCAGCACTGCGGCGACCAGGGGCACGGCGGTGACTGTGGGCACCAGCAGCATCAGAGCTGTGATTGTCACGGCCTGAGGCTTGCGCCGGATGGTGGGTAAATCGTTTTCAAGCTGGTCGAGCACCAGCAGATCGTTGCTGGCCTGAAGCCCTCGGATCGCATCCAGTGGAGCTTGCAGCAGCAGCACATCGCCCTCACGCAGAACGGCCTGGCCAAGTCGCTCCTGAACTGTCTGCTGACCACGGCGGAGTGCCAGCACCGTCGCGTTATGGCGTTGTCGAAAGCGCAGCTCCCGCAGGCTTGCACCGGCCAATGTGGACCCAGCGGGCAGCAGAACCTCAACGGTTTTCTGACCGTCTGTGCCTTCGCTGGACAGGGCCGGCTCGGAGCTGGCCACGGCGAGCTGATCAGCGGAAGGACGATTGGCGGAGGCCAGCTGAATCGTGTGGTCCTGTTGCAGGCGCAACAGATCTGCGCGCGTGACCCTCAGCAGGAGGCGGTCCTCGGCCTCGATGCAGCGGTCGGCCAGGGGTGGAAGGATTCGCTCGCCAGCTCTCTGCAGCTCGAGAACGTCGACATCAAACCGACGTTGCAGCCGGCTGTGCCGCAGGGTCTGTCCGACAAGGGAGGACGAGCCTGGGATGGTGACTTCGGTGAAGTAGCCGGTCAGTGACTGATTGGTGCTCAGCTGGTCATCGGGGGCACTTCTGTCGGGCAGCAATGCGCGAGGGGCGAGCAGCATGTAGGCCGCTCCGGCGAGCCAGACGGGTACACCGATGGCGCTGAAGCTGAACAGATCCAGAGATCCATAGCCCAGCTGCTGGCTGACGTCACTGGCCAGCAGATTCACGGAGCTGCCGAGCAAGGTCAGCGTGCCGCCCAGCAGTGTGGCGAATGACAGAGGCAGGAGCACCCTGGATGGCGCGATCCCTCGCTTTTGGCACCAGGTCTCGAGCACCGGAAGCAGGCTGGCCACAATCGGGGTGTTGGGCACCACGCCAGAGATCGGTGCCACCACCAGGGTCAGCAGGCCCACCATGCGCCTGGGACTGCGGATGCGTTCGGAGGCGATCAGTTCGCGCAGTCGATCAAGGGCGCCGCTGCGGAACAGGGCTGCGGAAACGGCAAACAGACCCATCAGCGTGATCAGGGCTGGACTGCCGAAGCCGCTCAGGGCCTGAAGTGGGGTCAGCACCCCACCGATCATCAGCAGCGACACACTGAGCAGCCCCACCAGTTCGGGCGCCATCGCACCGCTGATGAACAGGGCCACCGCGATCAACAACACAGCGAGCGTGACCAGAGCGTCTCCGTTCTGCAGAGCGGCACTGAGCTCAACCATTGGGGGGTGCGCCTGTTGGCTCCGAGACAGGTGGGCTGACTGTTTCTGGTGTGGACTCCCAGAACGTCTGTTCAAGCCATGTTCGCAGACCCTTCAGGCCGGTCCCCTGCGTGGCGGAGAGGTAGAGGGCTTCGGGTTCCAGTTCACGGATCCGCTCCAGAGCTCCTGCATGACATCGGTCGATCTGGTTGGCCAGCACCTGTCTGGGCTGCTCACAGCCAAGACCGTCGAGAATGGAGTGCACAGCTTTGAGTTGTCCCTGCCAGTCGGGATCTCCCAGATCCACCACCAGCAGGAGCTGGTCTGCATTGCGGGTTTCCTCCAGCGTGGCCATGAAGGCTTGCATCAGAGGGGCCGGCAGTTCTCGGATGAATCCCACCGTGTCGGTGATCAACAGCTCGCGGGGTGCGGCTCCAGCCCTCGGCAAGCAGAGCCGACGTGTTGTGGGATCGAGGGTCGCGAACAGTATGTTCTCGGCTTGGACCGGGCCTCCTTGCGCGCGATCACAGAGCGCATTGAGCAGCGATGACTTGCCGGCATTCGTGTACCCAACAAGAGCAACACCGGGAAGGTCCTGACGTCGCTCTCTCAGCCGGGCTCGGTGAGCTCCCAGCTGGCGCAATTCCCGGCCCAGGTGTTCGATGCGTCGACTGATGGCACGCTTGTCTTTTTCAAGCTGGGTTTCTCCGGGTCCGCGGGTGCCAATGCCACCCCCCTGCCGAGACAGGCTCAATCCGCGGCCTGCAAGCCTTGGCAGTCTGTAGCGGAGCTGAGCCAGTTCCACTTGCAGGCGACCTGCAGCACTGGAGGCCCTCTGGGCAAAGATGTCGAGGATCAGCTCGCTGCGATCCATCACGGGACTGTCCAATAGCCGCTCCAGGTTCCTGGCTTGAACAGGCGTGAGCTCTCTGTCGGTGATCACAAGCGTGGCGCCGTGCTTGCGGATGTCCAGAGCAGCCTCCTGCAGTTTGCCTGTGCCCCAGAGGGTCTGAGGATTGATCTGTCCCTGACGCTGGCGGCAGACGGCAACTGTTCTTGCACCGGCACTGCGGGTCAACCCCTCCAGTTCGGCCAGTTCACGCTCGTTCCGCGCTGGGTCCGTGCCGGTGAGAGTGAGCAGCAGCACCTGTTCCACCGTTGCCGTGTGCTCCTGCGCTGCCTGAAAGGGTTCGCCCAGCGGATCTCCCTGCCCCGCAGGGGTCTCGCAGCGGCAGAGCATCGTCAAATCGCCGGTTTCTCCACAACTCCAGCCACTCTCTGCCTTGGGATCTGGAACCCAGAGGGCACCGGAACGGATGCCACTGCGAGAGATCACCGCCTGATAACGCAGCCACGATTCCGGCTGAACATCCAGGGCGATCACCGCATCGCGACCATCTGGGACCAGTTCCGGAGAACGCCGTTCATGCAGCGTGCTGATCAGGCGCCACTGCCTTGAGCGACGCCTGGAGCCGCCCTGGAGATGTCGGTCCAGTCGATCGGATTCTCCGAGTGGGCCAACCCAAAGCAGTCGGCAGACGCCACGGTCGTCGATCAGCAGATGCAGCGTTTCCTCAAGCTTCACAGCCAGTTCGGCAAGCCGCTCCAGCGTGAAAACGTCGGCGCCGGAATCATCGGGGTGGCGACGATGGCTGAGACGATCCAGCTGTTTGAGCTGTGATGGACGCAGCCCCCTGGTTCGTCCTGCCAGGTGAGCCTGTTTCAAGGACTGACCAGCCAGGCTCCGGCTGCGCGAAGCCCCAGCGAGAGCCCTGGCAATCGGGTCAGATAGGTCAGTCGGCGCAGCTTGAAGGCCAGAGGGCCAGCAAGGGTGAGGCCTAAGCCGGTGATCGAGGCATCGCCAATGCCGAGGCTGAGCATTTCGCCGAGATCGTTGAACACAAAGGTGTTGAGGTCTTTGTTCTGAAGCTTTGCCTTGAGCTCTTTGGCTGCGAACTGCCCTTGCTGAATGGCCGCCTGAGCCGAATGAGGCCAGCGGGAAAGTTCGTCTGCTTCAGGATTCACAGCGATATCTCCGAGAGCCAGAACATCCGGATAGCCCTGCAGACGGAGCGACTCAGTCACAGGCAACCGCCCTTGATGGAGCTCAAGCTTGGGAGAGATGTCCGGAATGCTGGGACGGCTGCCTGCGGTCCAGACCAGTCCGTCATGGTGTTGTTGAGACGAGCCCTGTGCTCCGCTCAGCATCACGGAAGTCGCTGTCACAGACTCCACTCTGGTGTTGAGGTGAACGGTGACACCACGCTGCTTCAACGCTTTCTCGGCCTGCTCCCTGTTGAAGGCTTTCGACCTTGGCAGGATCTGATCACCGAGCTCAACGAGTTGCACCGTGGCGGCACCGTTGAGCATGTCCACGAGCTTGCAAGCCAGTTCGACCCCAGTGGCACCAGCACCAGCAATCACTAGGGAGCTCGTGCCTGCTGGGCGCCGACGCAGCTCCTGCACTCGCTCCTGCAGAGGCTGTAGATCAGAGAGGGTGTGGAAATTCAAGGCGTTGTCGCGGACTCCTTGGATTCCGAAGTCTTCGGGTTGTGCACCTGTGGCGATCACAAGCTGGCTGTAAGGCAGGGTGCGTCCCGATGCTGTGGTGACGCACCGGGCATCGAGGTCGATGGAGCTGGCACGGTCCTGCAGATGGCTGATTCCGTGCCCCTGCAGCAACGATGCGTAGTCAGGCGCAACCTCCCATCCCTTGAGCTCTCCGCTCATTAATTCGTAGAGCAGAGGAACGAAGACAAAGCGGTCACGAGGTTCGATCAGCACGACCGCTGGTCGTGGATGCAGGCGACTGAAGGCAAGCGCCGTTGACAATCCGGCAAATCCACCACCAATCACAACGATCGGTTGAATTTGCCCGCTGGCAGGGGGAGTCAAGGCATTCTCTGGTGCGTGATGAAACCATAGGCAGACCTGTGGTCACCTCGGCATTGGAGGATGGAGTGCATGAGCCAGGGCACCACAGACATGATCAGCACCGCTGGTGGTGTGGATTCGGGCACGGCGGCCGCCGGTCTCGAAACCCTGCGCGCGGAGCTCGAGCCTCTGGAGCCTCTGCAGTGTCTGCAGTGGGCATTCCATCGATTCGGGTCCGGCTTCGCGATGACCACAAGCTTTGGGATCCAGTCGTCAGTGTTGCTGCACATGCTCAGTCGTCTCCCCGGAGGAGAGACCGTGCCCGTGATCTGGGTGGACACGGGATATCTGCCTGCAGAGACCTATCGCTATGCCAGCACTCTCTGTGAGCGACTGGGCACTCAGCTCGTTGTGGCGCAGTCTGAGATGTCTCCTGCCCGCATGGAAGCAGTCCACGGCAGGCTCTGGGAGACCGGACGAGAGCAGGACCTGGATCTGTATCTGCGTCTGCGCAAAGTCGAGCCGCTGGAGGAAGCACTGAATCAACGCAAGGTGAGCTGCTGGGCCAGTGGCGTGCGACGCGGCCAGACAGAGCTGCGCAAGACCATGACCGTGCTCGATCCGATTCGTGAGCGTCTGTCTCTGCGCCCTTTGTTGCGCTGGACCAATCGGGATGTCTTCTATTACATGCAGGAGCATGACCTGCCTCAGCATCCGCTCTTCGATCAGGGATATTCCACCGTGGGCGACTGGCATTCCAGTGCTCCAGACGGCCTTGAGTCCGAGGGCCGCGGCACCCGCTTCGGTGGGCAGCGTCAGGAGTGCGGAATCCACGTGCCCGGAGTCATGGGCGATGGCATCTGACCATGCCCTCTGAGCAGCGCTGTCTGCTGATCGGCAACAGTCGCTGGCACTGGGCTGAGCAATCCAGAAGCGGTGCCTGGAGCTACAGCCATTCCGGCCCGCAACTGTCGGTGTTGGCTGGCTCTGCCCCGCTTCGCTCGTGGGCGGCAGTGGGACCTGTTCCTGCCCATTCCATGCTCAGTCCGGACAGGCGCCTCTGCCTCGATGCGATTCCGCTGCAAAATGTGCCTCCCTGGCTTGGCATCGACAGGGCGCTGGCTGGGTGGGGCGCCTGGACCCAGTCAGCAGAGGTTGGCCCATTGATGGTTGTTGATGCCGGTACCGTGCTCAGCCTGACGCGAGTGACTGCAGACGGTGCATTCAATGGCGGCTGGCTCGCAGCCGGATTGAGGCTGCAGTTGCAGGCGATGGCTGCAGGCACTGAGGCGCTTCCAGATCCGGACAACCAGAATCAGGATTTCTGCGATGGCGTGTCGTTCCCCAGGGATTCGTGTGAGGCGATGCGCCGGGGAGTGATCGAAAGTCTTGTCGGTCTGATTGTCCGAGCCCAGGACCTCGATCCCTCTCCGCTCTGGCTCTGCGGTGGTGATGCTCCGCTGTTGATGCAAGCTTTGCTGACCCAGGGGCTTGAGCTGAATCATGCCCCTGATCTGGTCATGCAGTCGCTGGTGACGCTGGTCAGCTCAGCCCCAGGTCGCTCAGCACTTGATCAGCCATTGAATCAGCTTTGACCTTTCTGTAGATCAACTCAAGCTTGCCTTCAGCATCCACCACGAAGGTGTGACGCATCATTCCCATGAATTCACGGCCCATGAATTTTTTGAGGCCGTAGCTCTCGTAGCTGCTGGCCACTGCGCAGGGTTCTTCGTCGGTGAGCAGGGTGAAGGGGAGTTCCTGCTTGGCAATGAAGCGTGTGTGCGATGCGGCGTTGTCCTTGCTGATGCCCAGCACCTTGATGCCATTGGACTTGAGATCGCTCCAGCGGTCGCGGAAGTTGCACGCTTCTTTGGTGCAGCCTGGAGTCGCATCTTTGGGATAGAAATAGATCACCACTCGCTGTCCTTTCAATGATGAAAGCGTGAGGGGCTCGCCGTTCTCATCTGGAAGTGTGAAGTCAGGGGCGGGATCGCCGATCTGCAGAGTCATGGATAACCGGACTGTCGGCGGCAGCGTAACTGCGTTGTGGATGCAGCAGATCGGCCCTGATGCTCCGGCTGGTGACCTTGTTGTGAGCAGCCAGGAGCATGCCTTTGCCACAGGACTGACGGCGTCTCGGGCGCAGCAGTTCCTGGCATCGCGGGGCTGGATGCGCAGTTGTCTGTCCACCCTGCATGGTGTTGACCCTTTGGAAGTGCCGCTGAGCGCACCACCGGGTGCTCCACCTCAGCTGCCGAATGAGTGGGGCCATGTCAGCCTTAGCCACTGTGCTGATGCCTGTCTGCTGGGTTGGTCTCAGCAGCCCATCGGAGTTGACCTGGAGCGTGCCGATCGAAAGCTCCATGCGGCCGCGGCTTTAGTGCGCCGTTTTTTCACCGAGTTCGAGCAGGGCGAGCTGATGGAGCTGGAAGGCGACCAGCTGCGACAGCAGGTTCTCGATCGATGGCTGGTGAAGGAGGCTGCGATCAAGTGGCAGCAAGGTTCTCTGGCGCACGATCTTTGTTTCTGGGAGGTGAGCTCCAACCTTCGCACCGCTACGCATCACGATTTGCATTTCAAAGTTGCTGCCCAGTTGTGGTCACAAGGGGAATGGCGACTTGGGGTTGTCGTCTCCAAGAAGGAATTTCTGCAGGACTGTCTGCTCTGCGCAGCGTGAACAATCTTCAGCCCGATCGACATGAATCCTTTCTGGGATGGACTTCATTGAAGAAATGAATCGACGGCGATGCTTCATCGCGAGATCCATGCATCTACTGAGATTCATGAGTCTTGCCGGGTGGTCCTTGTGAGGCGAATTTGTCCTCATCTGCGCTTTTAAGCAGTGATTTTGTTGGCAAGTCTTTTTCCTTTGGATAGGATTAAAAAGACGTGTTTATCTCGCCGTCCGTGTTCACCCGTTTTGCAGCCGGCGCTCTCGCCGCCGCTTCCATTTCCACTCTGGCTGTCGCCGCTGAAGCTGGCACCAAGCGCCCTGTGCGCTGGGTCTCAGGTGGCGCTGTCTGGACCACCAAAGCCTCATCATTCGCCAAGTTCTTCAACGATGGCGAAATCACTGACCGTGCTCTTCAAGCTGGCATCAACAACTCCGGTTGGACTGCTGATGAAATCCAAGAGGGCATGACCAAGAGCTACGACGTAGATCTGGTTGGTGTATCTCGCTTCCTGTACTCCGCCGATGGCGTGAAGTTCCTGGACGATCAGACCCGCAGCTACTTCCCTTACTGGCAGAAGAAGAAGACCGCCGTGGTCGCTCTTCGCTCCGCCATCATTCTCGATGCAGCTGATGGGGAAATCTCCTCTGCCGGCATCATGAGACAGCTGCCTGTCGACTTCCGTCTGAATGACAACGGCGTTTCCGACGGTGCTCAGAACGTCTGTAAGGACGGCCTCGATGAGCCCCAGTCCACATCCCTGCTGTCCTGGTATGTGTTCCTGCCCGCATGTGTGCAGGCCAACCAGATTCTCCCCGCCGAGCCAGCACCTGCTGCTGCTCCCGTTCGCGGTCTCTGGTGATTGTTGGGAACCCTCTCGGGTTCATCAACTCTGCTTTTCAAGCCCCGGCATCGCCGGGGCTTTTTTGATGAAAGGCTTTGATCAATGGTTCTCAGGCCAGTCGACCTTCGATTCGCCAGTGACGAAGACTCTGGGGGAGATGAGTGCCACGGTGCTGCAATAGTTCGCGACGCAGCTCCGATAGTTCGGTTTTACTGGCGTCTCCGGTTTCTTCGAGCGCTTTTCGGTAAGGGCGGTCTTTTCCGAGCCATCGTTCGACCAGGCTCGACTCAACGAAGAGCTTCAGCGATTCTTGCCAGCTGCTCAGGTGCGTGACCCAGCCGCACCGCTCAAGCTGGTTCAGCAGCATCTGGCGCTGTTCTGTCTGGTTCAGCCAGATGGATTCCAGTGCAGCCAGGTTCTTCAGCGCAGACATCGATTGGTTCGCTCTCCTTTCACTCATGAGCAGCTCCAGCAGGCCGCCTGCCGGCCCAAGTTGGGGTTCACTCAGCAACAACCTCAGTTGAGCGCCGCTGGTCGAGCGGGAGCTCACCCGGGCCCAGAACGTTTCAACGTCAGGACCATTGAGATCCTCCTGGTTCAGCCGCCCGCCCACCACTTCGAACTGATGGTCGGGGCTCAGTCGCTCCAGATCAGATGCATCGGCGAGGATGACCGGCTGATTGAGAGGATCAAGTAACTGCAACTGCGCTTCCAGTCGTCGCTGTTCTGTTGAGGATGCACAGAGAATCGTGAGGCCTCCCTCGGCTACGGCTCCGAGAGGATCAAGCGACCAGAGCAGCGAGCGCCCACCGAGGATCAGCACGCGATCCGTGCGTTGCCAGCAGAGTTCGGACCACAGCTTCTGCCGCAACTCCTGAAGACGTTCGCCATCCACGGACAGTTGACGTTGCAGCCAACGTTCCAACTGAGGTTGCTCCGGTCCGCTGCTGACCAACAGCGGGTGTTCGTCAACGGCCTCGGCGGAGGCCGCCAGCTGAGCAGCGCGCCGTTCCAGCATCCGTTCGCGTCGTTGTCCTTCCCAGCCCTGGCGACTTGGTGACCAAAAGGCTTCACCCTGAAGGGCACTGGGCAAATACTGCTGAGCAACCCAGTGTTCACGGAAAGCATGGGGGTAGCGATAGCCCTTGCCGTCTCCAAAGGCATCGCCATCGCGGTTGGCGTCGCGCAAATGGGGAGGCACTTCCTGACGCTGCGCTTCACGCACCTGGCGCAGTGCTTCGAACATGCCGCTGGTGCTGTTGCTTTTTTCAGTGCATGCCAGGTAGAGAGCTGCCTGAGCCAATGGATACAGTCCCTCCGGCAGTCCGATGCGCTCAAAGGCCGCGGCGCAGGCTTCGACAACCACCACCGCCTGGGGGTCCGCGAGGCCCACGTCTTCCCCAGCTGAGATCAGCATGCGCCGGAAAATGAAACGCGGGTCTTCACCGGCTTCGATCATCCGCGCCAGCCAGAACAGTGCTGCGTCGGCGTCCGAGCCCCTCAGGGATTTGATGAATGCGCTGATCGTGTCGAAGTGCGCATCCCCCTGCTTGTCGTAAAGCACGGCGCGCTGCTGAATGGATTCTTCAGCAATGCCCAGGTCGATGGCGATCACGCCATCATGATTTTCAGGCGTGCTTTCCACCGCGAGCTCAAGCGCATTGAGCAGGCTGCGCGCGTCACCTCCCGCCACGTTGACGAGATGGGCCGAGGCCTCAGCGCTGATCTCTACTTGACGTTCGCCATAGCCGCGCTCTTTGTCGTGCAGCGCTGATTGCAGCAAACGACTGAGGTCGTCCGGGCCCAAGCTCTGCAGTCGGAACAACCTGGAGCGACTGACCAGTGCCTTGTTGACTTCGAAAAAGGGGTTTTCTGTGGTGGCACCGATCAGGGTGAGTGTGCCGTTCTCCACCCATGGAAGGAGTGCATCCTGCTGGGCGCTGTTGAAGCGATGCACCTCATCGATGAACAGAATGGTTCGCAGCCCATGACGTTCAAGGCGTTGACCGGCATCGCTCACTTCGGAACGCAGGTCTTTCACTCCAGCCAGCACGGCATTGAGAGAACTGAAATGCGCTCTTGTGTGGTTGGCGATGATTCGCGCCAGGGTGGTTTTTCCGACCCCGGGCGGGCCATGCAGGATCAGATTGCCGACGCGGTCAGCTGAGATGGCTCGGCGCAGAAGGCGCCCTTCCGCCAGGATTGCTCCCTGCCCAACGAATTCATCGAGATTGCGCGGCCGCAAGCGATCAGCGAGGGGTGCCTGCCGCCGCCGAGCGGCTTCGCCGTGATGGCTGAACAGATCCTGTTTCAGAGGTCCGCCCACGGCGTCGATTCCCGTTGAGACGATTCTTGCTCAAGTTGAGCCTTTGACATCGACAGCGCCGTCATAATGCGGCCGACTGAGTCTTGACCGTGCGTCTGAACCGACCCCTGATCCCCTTGGTCCTGACGGCATTCATGCTCGCTGCCTGCGGTAAGGGCGGCCATGGGCAGAGACCTCTTCCAGAAGTGAAGAAGGTCGCTGTCACCGAGGCTGAATTCACAGAAGATGTCGACACAGTCAGCACCCTGGAAGCCGGGGATCTGGTTCAGCTTGCGGCTCAGGCATCTGGCCGGATCATTGAATTGAAGATCACCCAGGGAGATCGGGTGACCCCAGGTCAGTTGCTCATGACTCTTGATCAAGCTCAGGAGCAGGCCAAACTTGCAGGGCTGAAAGCCAGAGAGCAGAAGGATCTGCTGGAGCTGAAACGCTATGAATTTCTGGTGCCTCTTGGTGCTGCGGAAGCCTCGGAGCGGGATCAGCGCCGCGCGATTTACATCGCTTCGAGAGAAGAGGTCAGAGCTCAAGAGGCCACGCTGGCCTACAGCAATCTGCAGTCACCGATCGCTGGAACCGTGGCAGACGTCTCTGTGCAGGTCGGGGATGTGGTCAGAAATGGCGATCCCTTCACCCAACTGATTCGCAACAACATCCTGGAGGCCAGGGTGGAGGTGCCGTCCACCTATGCAGATCGCATCAGGGTTGGTCTGCCGGTGTTGCTCAGTCTTCCGGGCCGCAACGAGGTGATGGCAAGGAGCTCGGTGATGTCGATTGATCCGGGCATCAACTCCGGAACCCAGGCACTTCTGGTGAGGGCTCAATTTCCCAATCCAGATGGAAAGCTGCGCAACGGCCAGAGGTTGCGGACCCGGGTTCAGCTCGACTCCCGCCAGCAGCCATCCGTTCCCTTTGCGGCCGTGACGCAGACCTCCGGCCAGAGTTTTGTGTTCCGTCTTGGCACTCTCAAGGAGCTTGAAGCTCAGCCTGGCAAGGCTGATCTGGCCAGGATCAAACGGGGGATTGACCGCGGTGTGATTCCTTCCGCGACTGTGTTCGCGCTGCAAACCCCGGTCAATCTCGGTGCTCTCCAGAACAACCGCTATCCCGTCACCAAAGGTTTGAAGCTGGGGCAGAACGTGATCACCAGCAATCTTCTGAGCCTGCGTCACGGTGTGCCGGTGCAGGTGAAGAACTGAGCGACTGAGTCATGTCCGCCTCCAATAATTTCATTACCAGACCCGTTCTCACAACGGTCTGCAGCATTCTGATCGTGATCGTTGGATTGATTGCGATTCCAATTCTTCCGATCGAAAATCTCCCGGACATCGCTCCTCCCACCGTCAAAGTGAGGGCCAACTACACCGGTGCCGATGCCGTCTCTGTTGAAGAGGGTGTCACCAGTGTTCTTGAGCAGCAGATCAACGGTGTCGAGAACATGGACTTCATCAAGTCCAACAGTTCCGCAGACGGGGTCAGCTCCATTGATGTGGCTTTCGCCAGCGGCACCAACGGTGACATCAATCAGGTCAATGTTCAGAACCGTGTGGCCCTGGCTGAACCGCAACTCCCTGATGAGGTGCGTCAGGCCGGCGTGAGCGTCAACAAAGCGTCCAATTCGATTCTGCTCGTTTACAACTTTGGCAGCGCGGATCCTGACCAGATCACCTACAGCGCTGAGACGATCAGTGGACTGCTCGATCTGAACCTGACCGATGCCATCAAGCGGGTGAGCGGTGTCGGCGATCTCACCTACTTCGGCAATCGCAAACTGGCGTTTCGGCTGTGGCTTGACCCCGACAAGCTCACCAGTTTTGGCCTCACCTCCACCGATGTGGTCAACCAGCTGTCCAGCCAGAATCGTCTTGTCGCTGCCGGTCAGGTCGGTGGTGAGCCCTCGCTGAAGGGGCAGCAATTCACCTTCACCGTGCAGCTGCAGGGCCGCCTGCGCAGCGTTGAGGAATTCGAGCAGATGGTGGTGCGAACTGCTGAGGAGGGTGGTCTGGTTCGCCTCCGAGATGTGGGCAGCGTTCAACTGGGTGGTGAGTCCTACGCCGTCAGCGCTACCGACCTTCAGGGTGTTCCGTCTGTTGGTTTGGCTGTTTATCAGCTTTCTGGCAGTAACGCTCTTGAGGTCTCGGACGGAGTGAAGCAGGTGTTGGCGGACTTTGAGTCGACCATGCCAGTGGGCATGAAGATGGAGAAGATCTACGACAACACCGACTTCATCAGCGCCTCCATCCAGGGCGTGGTGAATTCCCTGCGGGACGCGGTGGTGCTTGTGGTTCTGATTCTTTTCCTGTTTCTTCAGAACTGGAAGGCCACTCTTGTTCCAGGGATTGCGATCCCTGTGGCATTGATCGGTACTTTCGGTCTGGTGCTGGGCTTCGGCTTTTCCCTGAATCAGCTGACGCTGTTCGGTTTGGTGCTGGCCACGGGTCTCGTGGTCGACGATGCGATCACCGTGATCGAGGACACCTCGACCAAAAAAGCGGAAGGGATGACGGCCCTGGAGGCAGCGAAAGCCACCATGGACGAGCTGTTCTCAGCGGTTATCGCCACCTCGCTGGTGAAGTTTGCAGTGTTCCTGCCAGTTCTGTTTTTTCCTGGTGCGACCGGAACGATCTACAAACAGTTCGCGGCCACGGTGATCTTCTCGATCGCGATCTCCACCTTTAATGCGCTCACCTTCTCACCGATGTTGTCAGCTCTGTTGCTGGCGCGCGAATCGAAGGATCCCGGACGGCGGAGCTATGCCGTCGCCGGCACGGTGATCGGTTTTGTGTATGGATTGCTGGTGGTTGGTGCTGGAGCACCTCTGGTGCTGATTCCAATGGCTGTTGGTGCCTTGATTGGCCTGCTGCTGGGGCGCTTGGTCGATCGACCGGTCGCACTGCCCTTCACCATCGGTGGAGCCATTACAGGCTTGATTCTTGTGGGAGTCAGCCGGGTCATCCCGGTGATCCTCTTTCCAGCTCTAGGCCTGACTCTGGGGTGGTTCACCCCGGTCATTTTCGCCAAGTTCAACAGCGCTTATGCCGTGATGCAAAGTCGCTACGCCTCTGCTTTGGAGTGGGCTCTCGATCGTCGTCGCCTGGTGATGAGCATTCTCGGCATCGGCATCCTGCTCACGGCCGTTGCCTTCCGGTCCATTCCCGGTGGATTTGTGCCGATCGAAGATCAGGGTTATGCGATTGGCGTGGTGCAGGCGCCGGAGGGCGTCTCCACCCAGGTCACTGAAGCGATTAATCAGCAGGTGGCTGCCGTATTGCGCACGGAAAAGAACATCACTGCGGCGTCCGTGTTCAGCGGTGCAAGTCTGGATGGCAACAGTCCCAACAAGGGCTTGTTCTTCTTCGGCACCAGCAACTGGTCTGAGCGAAAGCAACGGGATCAGACCGTGGGCGCGATAGTGGAGAGGCTCAATCAGAAGCTGGCCCGTTCTGTGGATGGTGCCAGGGTGTTTGTCGTTGAACCTCCGTCCATCCCTGGCTATGGCACTGGCGGTGGATTCGAGTTTCAGCTTCTCGATCAGAGTGGTGGGGCGTACAGCCTGGCTGATTTTTATGGCACGGCAGGGCGACTGATCCAGGCGGGTAACGCAGACCCTGATCTCAACCGCGTTTACACGCTGTTCGCTCCTGAATCGCCACAGATCGAGATTCAGGTGGATCGTGATCGTATGGCCGCGGTTGACGTTGACTTCGGCGCTGCCATGAAGACCTTCAGCATCAACTTCGGCGGTCTCTATGTGAATGACACCTTTCAGGAAGGCAAGGTGCGTCGGGTCTACGTTCAGGCTGATGCTGAAAGCCGTGCGACCCCGGAGCGCCTTTCAGCCCTGTACGTCAAAAGCTCCAATGGTGATCTGATTTCGCTCGCGGAGTTCTTCAGTGTGCGTGAAACGCTCGGCCCCACTGTGGTGCCTCACTTCAATCTCTATCGAGCCATCAAGATCGAGGGTACGCCTGCGGCTGGAAAGAGCTCTGGTCAGGCGATCACAGCGATGAAGGGGATCTTTGAGAGCATCAACCCGCAGGGCCTCAGTTTCGACTGGACTGGAATCTCCCGAGAGGAAGTGAAGGCGGGTGCCCTGGCGGTGGTGATCTTTGCCCTCGGCATCCTGGCGGTGTACCTGGTGCTGTCGGCGCAATACGAAAGCTATTCCGATCCGCTGATCATTCTGATGACAGTACCGACAGCCATGCTGGGCGCACTCGCTTTCCTGGCCTTGCGAGGTGAGGTGCTCAATGTCTATGCCCAGGTGGGTCTGGTGATGTTGATCGGCCTGGCTGCTGGCAATGGAATCCTGATCGTGGATATGGCCAACCAGCGGATGCAGCTGGGTGCCAGTGCACTGGAGGCCGCGCGTTTTGCGGCTGGTTCCCGCCTCAGGCCGATCCTGATGACGGCGATTTCCTCGCTGTTCGGTTTCATGCCGCTCGTCTTCGCCAGTGGTGCCGGTGCTCGCAGTCAGACGTCGCTCGGAGCTGTTGTATTTGGTGGTCTTTTGATGGCCACTGTTCTGTCGCTCTTCGTTGTGCCGGTGTTTTATGTCGTTCTCAAGTCTCTGCTTGGGCCCACGGAGGGTGCGGGATTGAGCAGCTCATGAGACCTGATCCGAAGCCTCAATCCTGCAACGCTGCACCTTCTGGATTCAATGGTTTCAAGGTGCTCTGGGCTGCCTTCATCGGCGCCGGCATCGGCGTCATCCTCACGATTTTTCTCGGCACATTCATTCGCAACACGCCGGCCGAGATCCCTCGCACCAGGTTGCTGTATCTCCGAGGCGTCGTGATCGCCTCCGCCATGCTGTTTGGCTCATCGATCGAGAGCATGCGTCAGCTCCAGGAGAGTGCGCCTGAGGAGGAGTACCGCTCCCCAAAGACAACGGGGAGGGAGCAGCGGCGTCGCTGATGCTCAGGTGATCACGGTGGGGCAGTCCATTCCTGTGCGCTGGTGAATCTCCGCCAGTGAGTTGATGCTGCTGATCATGTCTGCCAAGGCGATCTGGGGATCCTGATGGAGATCACCACTGCTGGGCACGTAGCTCTCGAGATAGACCCGGATGGTGGCCCCCTTGGTACCGGTCCCAGAGAGGCGCACCACAACGCGGCTGCCGTCCTCCAAAAGGATGCGCAGGCCCTGGCCCTGGGTTATCGACTGGTCCACAGGGTCGGTGTAACTGAAATTGTCGGCCCCAGTGATGGTGCGACCGGCGAAGGATTGGCCGACCAGACCAGGCAAGAGGCCTTCGAGACGGTCATACAAGCCATGGGCGGCGTCGGTGGGCACTGCCTCATAGTCATGACGTGAGTAGTAGTGCCGCCCAAAGCGCTCCCAGTGGCTGTTCATGATCTCCGCCACGCTGCAACGGCGTACCGCGAGGATCTGCAACCAGAACAGCACGGCCCAAAGACCGTCTTTTTCCCGCACGTGGTTGCTGCCGGTCCCGAAACTTTCTTCGCCGCAGAGCGTGATGCGGCCGGCATCCAGCAGATTTCCGAAGAACTTCCAGCCGGTTGGTGTCTCGAAGCATTCAATGCCCAGTTCCTTCGCCACCACATCAACAGCGGAGCTGGTCGGCATGGAGCGGGCAACGCCTGCAAGACCTGAGGCATAGGCCGGAGCCAGCGTGGCGTTGGCGGTGAGTACGGCCAGGCTGTCACTGGGATTCACGAAACAGCGGTGACCGAGGATCATGTTGCGGTCGCCATCACCGTCGCAGGCTGCACCGAAGCGGTAGTCGTCTCCCTTGAGGAGAAGATCCGCCAGATCATGGGCGTAAGTGAGGTTTGGATCCGGATGCCCGCCGCCGAAATCTTCAAGTGGAATTCCATTGCGCACGCTGCCTGCTGGTGCTCCCAGCAGATCCTCGAACACACGTTTGGCGTAGGGACCCGTGACGGCATGCATGGCGTCAAAGGCCAGCGGGAAATCGTTGCGCAGCAGACCCCTGATCTGATCGAAATCGAACAATTGCTGCATCAATGCCGCAAAGTCATCGACGCCATCGATGATCTCGACCTCAAGGCCACCGATGCGGTGTGTTCCTGGAGTCCCGAGATTCAACTCGGGAGCTTCAACAATGGTGTACCGCTCCAGTGACTTGGTGCACTCGAACACCGCATCGGTGAAGGATCCTGGTGTGGGGCCACCGTTGGCTCCATTCACCTTCACGCCGAAGTCACCATTGGGTCCACCTGGATTGTGGCTGGCTGAAAGGATGATCCCGCCAATGGCCCCGCGCTTGCGGATCAGGTTGGACGCGGCCGGTGTGGAGAGAATGCCATCGGTGGTGATGATCACCTTGTTCAGGCCATGGGCTGCGGCCATGCGCAGGATCACATTGATGGCGTGCAAATTGCCGTAACGACCGTCGCCTCCGAGCACCAACGTGCCTCCTTGCACGCCTGGAAGGGTGCGAAACACAGCTTCAATGAAACTTTCGAGATAGTGCGGTTGCTCAAACTGAGCACTGCTTTTGCGCAATCCGGAGGTGCCCGGCTTCTGGTCGGTGAAAGGGGCTTCGAGCCGCACGAAGGTTTGAGCGGGTTCTGCCGAGGCGGAGGCGGTCATCCCTGACGGGAGCGGATACCAGGAACCTTTACACGCCACATGCTGTTCAGGGTTGTCGGCGCGACCACTTGTCGCAGCTACTTTTCAGAGATACCGGCTTCTGAAGCGTGATGGAGATCAATCACCCCAACGCTGGCCCTCTCTCTGAGCAGGAACAGAAGGTGTTTGATCACTTTCAGAAACGTCTGGAATCCATGGTGTCCAGCCATGGGCTCACTGAGGGAGATGTGAAAGAGCTGATCCGTGAGCTGCGCTCACATCCGCTGATCTCAAGTCAGCTGTGGCAGGAGGCCGGTACGGAGCTCACGAGACTGCTTCCTGATCAACGCTTCGATTTTGAGTGGGATTGAGGCGCTGTGAGCACTTAGGTCTGAGCTGGTGCAGCAGCAGGTTGCTTCGGTTTTTCTGGCTCTGAACAGACCAGCGTCAGCCGGCGTGCCGGTCGATCGATACTGTCGCGGCGCTGGAAGCTGTTGGTGCTGACCACCTCTGAAGCCTGAACCAGTTCCCAGACGGTGTCTTTGCAGGCAGCCGACAGTCTGGGGTGGTCCATGAGTGGATCGGCAAGGCTGCGAGTCTTACTACAGCTGTCCTGGTCATTGGCACGCGAACAGCTGTAGGCCAGCAACTGGAGTGCACGCAATTCTTCCCTGGTCGGGAAAGGAACCTTTTTGGGCTTGGCTTGAGCTGTTGAGGGCAGCAGCAAGGCCAACCCCAAAAGGAACACCGGCAGTTTCACGAGGTCGGCCCATCACGTCGCGGCATTCTGACCTGAGATCGGTCATGCCGACGATTTCAGAAACGCAGTCCAGTGATTGATTATTGACTTGGCGGGAGATCTCCTTGAGCCATCGTCTGGGCTGATCAATGTCTGTGTTGAGGCAGATGAACTAGATCGTGGCCGAGCCTTTCCCGGAAGATCAAAACACAAAAGTTGCCTGAAAAGATCTGACGGGAAAAGCTGGATCAAGGCTTTGGGTTTGTATCACTATTTACGGAAATTTTTTATTTGGTTTCGTCTGTAAGCCTTGGGTCATTCAACTGTCTTGATTGAAATCTGAATGGCCTAAGTCGGTGTCATCAGAACATCATGCATTCTTCTCGACAGCTGCCATCGTTCGGCATTGGCTGGTAACTGATCGATCACTTCTTGGCAGTATCCATTCAGAAGTAAAGCTGTTGCTTCCGCTTCGGTGATTCCACGGCTGCGTAGATAAAAGAGTTCGTCCTCCTGAAGTTGGCTGACTGTTGCGCCGTGCGCGCACTTCACATCGTCGGCGATGATCTCAAGCTCTGGCTTTGTATCGACGCGTGCACGACTCGATAACATCAAATTGCGACTGAGCTGAGCGGCATTGGTTCGTTGTGCTTCTTTGGGCACCTGGATCGAGCCATTGAAAATGGTGTGCGATTTTCCTGAGACAAGGCTTTTCTGCAGTTGATCCAGTTCACCCTCGGGTCCGTCGAAACGCATGGCGGAGTGCACGCCGATTTGCTGTTCATCTGCAGCCACAGCCAATCCCTTTAGAGACGTGAAGGCTTGCCCTCTCAGTTGCACGATTCTCGGCTCGATTCGAGCTAACAACGACCCCTGAACAAAGGAGGACAACGCATAGTGGCTGCAAGACTCTTGTTGTATGGCCAGCGTTGTCAACAGTGAACTGCTGCCATCGCCCATCGAGACCAAGCCATGCTGAAGCTGTGACTCTTCCCCGAGCAGGATTTCGCAGAGATGGCTGTGCGCAACGCCGTTCTTTGCCTGGAAGACCTCGAGCAGTTCGAGTTCGGCGTTCGGTTCAAGAATCAGCAGAACACGTGTGGCCAGCAATCCCGAACCACTGGCAGCAATTACGAGCTCCAGTGGTGGAGCCTTGCCGCTGACCCTTAAAGCGAGGACCTGATGGCTGCAGGACTTATTCAGTTCGACCGGCCAGTCCTCAGAACAGCCGCAGTGATCCGTTGCGCGGCCGAGAAGGAGCTCGAGCTCATCCCTGTTCAAGGCCTTGATGCTGGTGGGGAGCTCCAATCCTTCCAATGGATGCTGATCAGTTCCAAGCAGCAAGCGGAGTCCGCTTTGCGGTGGTTCTGGCCACTCATTGGCGCTATCGGCGCCAATGAGTGGCAGTGCATGGACGGCCTCAAGACGTTTGAGATCGGTGAGGCGCCAGGCTTCCTGTTTACGGGTGGGCAATCCCAGCCGCTGGAGGGCTTCCCGTCCTCGCTGCTGCACCGGTGCCAGCACACTGCTCACCATGATCAGGCCACTCCCTCAGCGGCAAGCTGCTTGTCAACCCAGTCGTAGCCGGTTTTTTCCAGCTCGATAGCCAGATCACGGCCGCCGGTGCGCAGGATGCGGCCGGCGGCCATCACATGCACGTAATCGGGGGTGATTTCATCGAGCAATCGCTGGTAATGGGTGATCAGGATCGTGGCGTTCTGCTCATTGGAAAGCTGATTCACACCACCTGCCACGATGCGCAGGGCGTCGATATCCAGACCGGAATCGGTTTCATCCAGGATCGCCACCACCGGCTCCAGCAGCGCCATCTGCAGAATTTCATTGCGCTTCTTCTCACCACCGGAGAAGCCCTGATTCACGCTGCGCTCGAGGAATGCAGGATCCATCTGCACCACCTTGAGCTTCTCGCGCACGTGGTCTTCAAAGTCAAAGGTGTCGAGTTCTTCCTCGCCCCGCTTTTCGCGCCGGGCGTTGGTGGACACGCGCAGAAATTCCAGATTGCTGACGCCTGGGATCTCAACTGGATATTGAAAGCTCAGGAACACACCGAGACGCGCACGCTCTTCTGCCTCCAGTTCGAACAGGTCTTCTCCGCGGTAACGAACACTGCCGCCGGTGACCTGATAGGCGGGATGGCCGGCCAGAACCTTGGAGAGGGTGCTTTTACCGCTGCCGTTGCGGCCCATGATCGCGTGAATTTCACCGGCTCTGATCTGCAGATTGACGCCTTTGAGGATGGGCTGATCCTCCACAGATGCATGCAGATCATTGATGTCGAGAAGAAGTTCTGAATCCGGATTGATCATGGAGAAGAATGGAGAAATACTGCGTTGGTTGGTGTCTTGATCGAGGGCTTTAACCCACAGCTCCCTCCAGCCGAAGCGAGAGAAGTTTGTCGGCTTCTGCGGCAAACTCCATCGGTAACTGGTTGTAGACGTCCTGACAAAAACCGCTGACCATCATCGAGACGGCCTCCTCAAATCCGATGCCGCGGCTCTGCAGATAGAAGAGCTGATCTTCTGAGATCCGGCAGGTGCTGGCCTCATGTTCCACCGCAGAATTCATCTGTTGGCAATGGATATAGGGATAGGTATTGGCGCTGGCATTGTCTCCTATGAGCATGGAATCGCACTGGCTGTAGTTTCGAGCTCCTTTGGCGGAAGGGTTCACATGAACAAGGCCTCGATAACTGTTGCTTGATTTTCCGGCACTGATCCCTTTGCTGACAATGGTTGAGCGTGTATGAGGACCGATATGAATCATTTTTGTGCCGGTATCTGCCTGTTGAAGATGATGGGTTAGAGCGACAGAATAAAATTCACCAACGGAATTTTCACCGATCAAAACACAACTGGGATATTTCCAGGTGATTGCTGAACCGGTCTCCACCTGAGTCCAGCTGATGCAGCTGCGGGCTCCACGACACTGACCGCGTTTGGTCACAAAGTTGTAGATGCCGCCAACGCCGTTCTCATCACCTGGATACCAGTTCTGAACGGTGGAATACTTGATTGAGGCATCGTCAAGTGCAATCAGTTCAACCACCGCTGCATGAAGCTGATTGGTGTCGAACATCGGGGCAGTGCAGCCCTCGAGGTAACTCACGGAAGCACCTTCCTCAGCCACGATCAGGGTGCGCTCGAACTGTCCGGCATCTCCGGAGTTAATTCGAAAATAGGAGGACAGCTCCATCGGGCATTCCACTCCCTTAGGGATGTAAACGAAAGTGCCGTCGCTGAACACTGATGCATTCAAGGCCGCAAAGAAATTATCGTTGCTCGGAATGACAGTGCCAAGATATTTTTTGACAAGTTCAGGATGTTCTTTCACGGCTTCTGCAAATCCGCAGAAGATCACTCCATGTTCCGCAAGCTTTTCTTTGAATGTTGTTGCAATCGAAACGCTATCGAATACAGCATCCACGGCAACATTGCCTAATCTTTTCTGCTCGCTTAGGGGAATGCCCAGCCTGCTGAATGTGTCGAGTAGCTCTGGGTCAACCTCTTCTAGGCTTCGTTTCTTTTCCTTCGTTTTGGGTGCCGCGTAGTAAATGATATCTTGATAGTCGATCGCCGGATAGCCAAGTTTGGCCCAGTTCGGCTCCTCCTGGGTCAGCCACTGCTGATAGGCCTTCAGGCGGAACTCAAGCATGAACTCGGGCTCTTCCTTTTTGGCTGAGATCAAGCGGATTACATCTTCATCGATTCCTTTTGGAATTTTCTCTTCTTCAATCTCCGTGACGAAGCCATATTTGTAAGGTTGATCAACGAGATCTTCAGCCGAGGATTCATCGGATGCATTTTTCATAAACGAATGCCTTGCCCAGGAATCTTTGAATGAGAAGGATTGGTTCTTTAATTAAAGAAATTCATTACCAGGCGATCATTAGTGACTGCCGACAATGTGTGAATCTCTATCAAACTAATCAGAGTGATGCGAATGGTCAGCGTACAACTGATACGCGCTTGAGGATCATTCAGCGCGGGTGATTTTGTCGTGTTGATCGGGAAATGTTCTGATGTGATTAATGCAAGGTATGAATCTCTGCACAATCAGGAGATACTGCGCAAAGATAGATAAGTCATTGGTTTCATCGAGGGAAGGGTGATGGGTATTTTTTGTCGTCAAGTGCTGACTTCGCGAAATACTTGTTGATGAATTCTGCAAAAGCATACTTAAGAGCTACGATTTGGCAAATTTAGTTGTCTAATTTTGCCTTCGCACGTCCGCTCCAAAATGCGACATGCAGTCAAGCTTGGCTTTTTGTGTGGGCTTACTTGCATGATTGCAGGTTGCCAAAGTAAAACACCAGCTCCTCAAGCATTCCCCGTTGACGCCACGAGGATTCAACCGCGACAATTTGCTGAGATTATTCAAGCTGAAGGCACACTTGTTAATCCTGGATATATTGAGCTAAGGCCACAAGTGGATGGTTTGATCACACAGGTTTTGGTGAATGAAGGCGATTCTGTTGGTATAGGTCAAATTTTAGTTGTTTTAGATAATGCAGAACAAATGGCAGAACTTAAAACGGCTCAAGCAGAGTTGAAAGAGGCCTTGATTCAAGCGAAAAGGTACAGGCAATTAGCATTAGAGGGGGGTGTAAAAAAAGAGGCAGCTGAAGAGAAGCAAATTGCGGTTGTTCGAGCCAAGAGTAAGCTTGTTTCCAAGCAAGAAGCTCTCAATAAGAGGTCAATTCGATCACCTATTGAGGGTATCATCGGAGATTTATCAGGAATTAACCCAGGCTTTTACCTAAAGCAAGGTGACGACAGTTTTGTTGTAGTTAATAACAAAAATCTCTCCATTGATCTTTCTGTTCCTGCATTGCAAGCCAGCAAGATCAAGCTAGGTCAACAAGTAAAAATGCTTGATGAGTCAAAAAATGATGTTATTGGTGAGGGTAAAATTGCTTTTATTCCCCCCTATTTTGAGTTCGATGGTAGTAACAATCAGTCATTGAATACTCTAAAGGTTAGAGCAGTGTTTGTTAACGAAAAAGCAGGTCTTCGCCCTGCGCAATTAATCCGCTCCAAAATTGTTATTGGAACTCAGCGTCATCCTGGCGTACCCGCTGTAGCAGTGTTGTTTAAAGCCCAACAACCCTACACCTACAAACTTATTCCAATCAAATCTTTTTTGAAGAATGCAGATGTCAATCCTCAACAAAAAAAATCAATGTCTACGTTGCCTTCAACTACCCTTATTGCCGTCAATACACCACTTAAGCTAGGAAGCCTACAGGATGATTATTTTCCTGTTGTGTCAGGCTTAAAAGTCGGTGATTTGATTCCAATCAGCGGATCAGCGGTGCTTGCTAATGGCACACCAGTATCAATCAGGTCTACTAAATAATCTCGATTTATAAATGTCTCTATCTGATCGCTTCATTTCAAGACCAGTTCTTACCAGTGTCTGCAGTCTGGTGATCTTTATCCTTGGGTTGATTTCTCTTGGCCGGTTGCCAATTGATTTTCTGCCCAATATTGCACAACCTCAGATTGTTGTGACTGCACCCTATCCCGGCGGCAATGCGTCATTTGTTGAACTTTCCATTACGCAGCAACTTGAAGATATTTTGTCAGATACACCAGGCGTTGATTACATCACTTCAACATCAAGTGCTGGTTCAACTTCTATCACGCTGCATTTAGACCCTGACACTTCTGCCGATACAGCATCATTAGATGTTCAGAATCGTGTTCAACAGGCCCAGTCAAATTTACCGATGCAGACTCAAGATCTGGGGATTACGATTTCGCAGACAACAGATACAGCTATTAGTGCTTACTTGATCACTTCAACAAAAGGTCAATATGATGCTGCCTACCTCAATTCTTTAGCTAAGGATCAATTGCAGAAGCAACTTCAATTGATTGATGGAGTTGGCAAATTAACTTTATATCCACCAAAACCTGTATTTCAGATTTCAATCGATCCAAACTTAGTTCGCGCTTATGGATTAAGTATTGATGAAGTGGATAATCAGATCATCTCTCAGAATTTCCCTGCCTCTGGTGGAAATGTTGGAGCCAGTCGTGTTGGAGATCCCTCTACATATAGCTATTCAGTGATGATTGAGGATAGTGGCTACATCCAATCAATAGGAGAATTTGAAGATATTGTGCTGAAACGATTAACCACTGGAGCAGTTCTCCGGGTTAAAGATATTGGCAATGTTCAATATATCGCTAGCCCTGAAAGTTCTATTTTGTCAAGTAGTGGTTATCCTGGGGTGTTTATCCAAATTAATCTCCAGTCTGGAAGTAATGCTGTTCAGGTCGGTGAGAAGATCGATCAGCTCATCCAAAAATTCAAATCTACCGCTCCCCCTGGAATTAAAGTCGTACAATTCAATGATCGAAAATCCTTTATTTTAGATTCGATTTCAAATGTCTTTGATGCGTTGGGATTGGCAATTGTCTTAGTTGTTTTAATCTTGCTGTTGTTTTTGCAAAATTGGCGCACCATCCTCATCCCCGGGCTAGCAATACCGATATCGATCGTGGGAACATTTGCCTTTTTACAGCTCTTTGGTTTCACCCTTAATTTTCTGACCATGACGGCCTTGGTTTTGGCTACTGGGCTTGTTGTTGATGATGCCATACTTGTTGTTCAGTCAGTGACAGCAAATATTCAAAGGGGAATGTCTTCCATAGAAGCAGCTTTTGCATCAATGAATGAATTGTTTGGAGCGATTATATCCACTTCATTAGTGCTGATTGCTTTATTCCTCCCTGTAACCTTGGTCAGCGGTCCCATTGGCAATATCTATATCGAGTTCGCAGTTGCGATCATCTGCTCGATTTCAATATCAACATTTAATGCTCTGACTTTCTCGCCGATGATGTCTGCACTACTGCTTCGTCCAGGGCGAATGGAGTCGATGCCATCGTGGATTACAGCAACCTTTGGTGCTGGGGTTGGACTCTTGATGGGTTACTTCACGAAGGCGAGTTTTGGAAACCTTGCTCTGCCGATCAGTGCAGCCCTTTTTGCTTTCATTGGTCTCAGGTTGGAGTCTGTCTTTAATGGTTTTAATCAATATTATTCAAAACTTGAATCTGTCTATGAGAAATTGTTGGGTTGGTTTTTGAAAAAAAGAAAACTTGTGGGCGTTTCTCTTCTACCTCTAGCTTTCGCCACACTCTATTTATTCAATATCATCCCTGTTGGTTTTATCCCACAAGAAGATATGAGTTTCCTGACGGGTTATTATCAACTTAATCCAGGGGCATCGATCACCGCCTATGGACCTGTAAGCAGACAGGCTAGAGACTTCCTCAATAAAGAAAAAGCTAAAAAGTTATCGGGTATCGAGGATTTTGTGGCTATCGATTCCAGTGATGGCTTTTCAATTATATTTCTACAATTGTTTCCTTTGAATCAGCGTCGTCAGTTAAGCCAAAAAATCGAAAAAATAACTTCAGACCTCTCAATAGTGCTTGCAGCATTACCGACAAGATTTCCCATTCAATTGGTTCAGCAACCGATGATTACTGGTTTTGGTGAGAATGCTTCTTTGACGGTTGCTTTGACCGACGAAAGCAAAGGCCGTTATTCGATTGATGAGTTTTATGCGTTGACACAACAGTTTTTGGCTAAGGCATCACAGGAGCCTTCAATTCAAAGCATTCAAACCCGGTTTTCTCCAGACAATCCATCTTATCAAATTAACATTGATCGGTCGCTGCTTGGATCTCTTAATCTTAGCTATAGAGATGTTGTTAATACAATCGGTGCCTATGCTGGCAGTAAACGCATTGTCCAGACTTCATTGGATGGAGGTCCGAAGGATGTTGTTATTATCAGTCAACCCCAGGAAAGAAGCACGATTGATGACTTGATGAATTATGGCATTAAAAACACCAACGGAGATTACGTTAGTGTAAAAGAGATTGCCAGCTATGAACTAGTCACCAATCCTCAGACGATTGATCACTTTAATTTCAATCGCTCTATTACATGCCAGGCTCTTCCCAGCACGGGATATTCAACGGGGCAGGCGATTAAGGCTGTCAAAGATGTCATGGGCTCTCTTGGCTATAAGGATATTGGTTATGAATTTACCGGAGTTTCAAGGGTTCAGGAAACATCTGGTGGCCAGATCCTTTTCCTGTTTGTGATGGCTGCATTGACTGTTTTCCTAGTGCTGTCCGCTCAATATGAAAGTTATATCATTTCAACTGTGATCATGATCACTGTTCCGATTGCCATACTAGGCAGTCTTGTGTTCCTCGAATTGCGTTCGATGAACGTGAATGTTTTTGTTCAGATCGGCTTCTTGATGCTGATTGGTCTTGCGGCTAAAAATTCTATTCTTGTTGTCGAAGCCGCGGAGCAACGCGTGTCGGCTGGTGAAGAGATTGTTTTCGCTGCCGCAGAGGCAGGCAAAGCTAGGCTTCAGCCCATCTTGATGACTTCAGTCGCCTCTCTTGCTGGCTTTTTCCCCCTTGTGGTTGCCCAGAATGCTGGAGCCAGTGCTCAGCAAGCCATCGGCACAGTTGTTTTTGGTGGCCTTCTGATGGGCATGACGTTGTCACTGCTCGTTGTTCCACCCATGTATGTTTTGATTAAAAACATTGAAATCCGAATTTTTTCGCGAGGTGTCAAGAGTGGTACTCCTTGAACGATGCTCTTTTGCGCTTTTTAATGTCTTGAGTCAGATCTAATCTTTTCTCCTTGACTTCTGTCGATTCGCCATAATGTATTCATTGATACTCTCCTCATTCAGTTCATTTTTTGTTGGTTCTCTGGACTGATTCACCTTTGATTGAAGTGATTATCATGCCACCCGACTCCCGCATTTGGCTCGCTGCCGCTCCAGCTTGAGTTTGATTCGAGGCGTGATTCCCAGCTCAGCACTTCACCACATTCGATTCATCTCACGGGTGAAATGAGCGGCAAGTTTGGGTGAGTGAATCACCAGCAGGGTTTCATCATTGGTGTGGGCAGCAGCGGGCGACCAGTTGAAGCTGCCTGTGATCACAGTTTTGTTGTCGATTACCGAGAACTTGTGGTGGAGCTTGTCTCCGCGTGCCAGGCGAGGGGTGCCGACGGTTTGTTGTTGCGGTGGTTTTGAAGGAATCGCTCAGGGATGCTCAGGTCTCTCATAGGTTCATAAGCCAGAACCCAAGCCGGAAGGGCACTGGATCTCGTGATGAGTCGCCCTGCGGCTACGAAGGGCTAATGAATCAATGGATCTGGCTTGGCTTTTGACGAGCGTCAGCCCTAAGCCCGAATCCCATTCAAGGGAGAGGGATGTTGAAGAAGCCACCGAGGGTGAGGGACAACAACGGTGCTCTCCAAGTCAGGTAGAGGCTCGATGGGAGGGACTATTTCATCAATCGCCTTGGTCGTTTTGACGATCCAATCGCCCAAGCCAGAGGGCAAGCCATCTGCGCTGAGATCTGGTGTGATTTCCTGCAGCTTGACCTGGACCAGACGTTGATCCGCTATCGCCCGCTGTTGGATGGAAAAGCACTGGACCTGCTGATTTGTCATTTCTTATCTGAAATCATGCTATTGATAGAATTTACGAAAGCGTTTTCAATTTTCATATGCGGTAATAAAGATACCAAATGTTGAAAAGTTGCCCTGATATTGATGGCGATTATCAAGAGTAAGAATGTTCCATTAACGCAAATGCACAAGAGTATTCAGATGTGTGAGATATCGAGACTTTGAACTTAAAACCTACATAGTCGCGAACGTTGCATACTGGGCGTCCCTTTGAGTCGTGTTCAATTTCAACATCCCTGAACGTAAGCCTCTTGTCATCTATGCAACACTTGATAACTGCTTCTTTGGCACAGAAAATTCCAAGAAGTGTTTGAATTGGTGAGTGTTTTGTTGATGCATACGCAATTTCTCTAGGGCAGAATGTTCTTGATCTAAAAGCTCTACCCGAAGGCAGCATTATGTCTGAAGGAAATGCAACTATTGTTTCTATATCTATGCCGACTGAGACCACTTGATTTGTGGTTGCATTGGTGTGTTGGACTGGCTGAATGTAGCTCGAATTTTTGCCAAAGTAGTGGTTATTGAGGGGTTTTTTGTAATTATTATTGCTGCTATTTGACCCATGATTCCTGTTAAGTATCATAAGTATTTCGCCGAGGCTGCTGTTTTTGGTTATTCCTTCCAGATCTGATTCTGGAAAATACTCAGCAAGCAAGCTTCTTACTCGCTGTAGCATCAGTGAGCCAAAAAGGTTGATGCTTTCGTTGAGTGCAGAATTCTCGTTGAGATTTCTGTTTTTCAGAGGAAACGCACTTAATACTGCGATTAGTTCGTCAAGAGAATACATAGATTTAATTAATTAAAATAGTACCGAAGATTTGCAATTGGCTCGTCAAAAGCCGGCAGCACAAAGATCACAAATATAAGCATTTTTATTGTCGGATCTGATTATGGGCAATAAATACGCTTCAAGTCCCCTTTCTTCATTAAGCTTCGAAAGCGAAGCCTGGCACTTATGGCATCTGATATCTTCTAGATGACTTTCACCAAAGTTTTCTTTGTATTTAATTTGTTTATTGGGTTCCGATCGAGGTTTTAGTTTTTGCTTAGTATTAGATTTTAATGAGGTTCCAATTGACTGGTCTTTTGATGCTGCATTCATTGTGTGCAGCAAATCAGAAATGATCTGATGCTTGATTGACTTTCTGCTAGAGGATTGTATTTTAATGCCAATATTAAAATAAGTCGTATTTTGTTCGCGCATCAGGGATATATTGGTAACTTTATTACAATCGTGATTAGAACTCATAAGTAAAACGTTTGTATCGTACAAACAGCTTTCTGTGCCAAGCGCTGAATCAGAAATGTCTTTTGTTATAGATACTATGTGTTTTGACGCATCAATACCAATATCGCATGTGTAAAGAGTATCGCTATTATTTTTAAGTGAAAAATGTAGTGAACTTACGCTGCCTAACTCCTGGCACCAGTTCTCTAGCGTTTGTAAAATTGCTATTGCCAATGTTGGTAAGGCTAAGTGCTTCGCACTTGTAATTTGCATCTCAGAGCAAAATAAATCAAGGTCAAATAGCATCTGCATGCTTGAACCTATTGTGCGGTTTATCCAGAATTCCAGAAAACTTGAGCAGTCTTTAATAAAATCATCTCTATTGCTAAATGTACTGTAGTCCGACTCTGGATCTAAAAAACCAAATGCAGCTAGACTTCGCATAGCTCTTCTCATTATTTTCCCGCTTTTTGTTTTAGGTAGGTTGTTAAATCTGAATATATATTGTGGTTGATGATATTCACTTAGAACCTCGCTTATCTTGCTTCTGATTTCAATTTCATCTATCTGAGTATTTGCCGAATAAAATAGAGCGATGCTGCTTCCCATCGTTTCGTCTGGAACAGCTACGGCACATGATTCGAATACTCCCTTAACCTTGATCACGGTGTTCTCGATTTCTGAGCTCCCTACTCTGTGCCCAGCTACATTCATTACATCATCATTTCGTCCGCCAATAAATAATGAGCCATCATCTCCAAAGTATCCAGTGTCATGTAGTCTGAAGTATCCTTTTTTCGTGAAATAGTTCGTTGATCTGTCTGAAATGACTGAGTGGAAGATTCCTTGCCAGGGATAAGGTATAAGTAGCTCGTCAGGATTAATTGATTCATCAATTAATTCATGAGGTTTTAGCAGCTCTCTTGCTGTTTTAATCTCAACGAAGTAGTTTGGCTTGCCTACATTAGAATAATCACAATTAAATCCATCTTCGTCCCTTGGAGCGGTAATAACCCCCCCAGTTTCTGTCTGAAAGTACGTGTTGACGACAGACTTACGATTAGGGCTAAAATAATTAATAACCCATTCGCCTATGTCATTGGCAAGGGGCTCTCCGCATGAGCCAATTCTTTCAAGTTTTGACAAGTTTTTGAGACTTGGATCTATTCTCTTTGTTAGAACATCTTGTCGGATTGCGCGAAGTAGTGTTACAGATGCGTAAAAGCATGTAACCCCGAATGTGGTGAGTATAAGCTCTAAACACTCTGGGCTAGATATCTCACTTAACCTCTCTGATATTATTGTCGTGCTGCCACATAGAAGCGGTCCGTAAAAGGCGTATGTGTGACCATTGATCCATCCTGCATCCGTGGCTGTGAAGATTATTGATTCATTATCTAGTCCAAAAAAATGTTTCGACGTAGAAGCAGCATAGCGTGAAAATCTGTACGCACTATGTCGGATTGCTTTAGGTAGACCTGTGGATCCTGAGGTAAAGAGAGTGAATAATATGTCGTTCGGGTTATATATTGCTGGTTTAAGCTGATTGTTGATGATTGATGAGCTTGATGATTTAAACTTTGCTGTATCACAAATAGGGACTTCCTTGAAGTCTGACTTGCCTCTTGCTCGCAATAGCTTGCCTGCGGTTTTTTCTGATGCAAAGATAATATGGGGTTGAAAAATGTTTATTCTGTTTGTTATTGCATTTTCGGACAAGTCTTCGAAGCAAATACAGTGATTTGCCCCAAGAAAGCTGCTTGCTAGCATTAAATAAAAGGAAGCCTCAGAAGAGCTGATGCAAGCGAATATTCTTAACTGCTCATCCTCTAAAGAATGTGCTTCATTTATTATCCCACTCGCGATGAGTTTTGAATTCTTTATCGCGGTTGCTTTTGTAATATATAAGGTTGTTCCATCCTCCTTGATAATTATCGCAAGCTTGCTATTGGGATCTGGCTTCCCACCTGTTAATTCTTCAAAAAGATTAGCTGGCTTGCTCCTTTCGGGTAGCCAAGTGTCTGGTGGGTGTGTGATTTCCATTGCTTTCTAAGATATACCTTTACTTTAGTTCAACTGGTGTTTTAGGGCTAGTATTGAACAAGTTTTTGTCAAGTCATATGAATGACACTTATGTCCTTTCAAAAAGATTATTGATTATTGGTTGCGGGGGGCATAGTAAAGTTGTAACTGAAGTTGCGGAGGCTATTGGCTTTAAGCGAATATCCTACTTAGATTCTTTCGGGGGAATCAAGCAATTTTTAGGGAGAAATGTTCTGGAAGAACAGTCAGAGCATTTTCAGGATTATTTTTTTGTCGCAATTGGAGACAACGCCACTCGAGAGCAAGTTTTCGCTGGATTTAAGGCGAGTCATCCAAGTGCCATTCCTATTTCTCTTGTTCACCCTAGTAGTGTTATAACGCAAAGATGTTCAATTGATGTTGGAACCGTCGTAATGCCACTGTGTGTAGTTAATAGTTCAACCATCATTGGTAAAGGAGTAATTATTAATACAAGGTGCAGTGTGGATCATGATAATTGTCTGAAAGACTTTTCGTCTTTAGCGCCAGGAGTTTCATTGGGTGGAAATGTTTGCTTAGGGCAAAGAAGTGCTGTTTCTATTGGTTCTTCGATTTCCCATAATGTTCGTATTGGAGATGATGCTGTGATAGGAGGATCTTCGCTTGTTTTAAATGACGTCGTGGATAACAGCACTGTTCTTGGTGTTCCGGCGAGATTTGTTAAAAGTCGGGATTATGGAGACAGCTATATGTAAGTCTTGTTTGTTGCTTTGCTTTTGTAAGATGATTTAATAACACGTGTTAATCAACTAAATCCTTGAGTCGTAGCCATTTCCCCGCAAAAATTCTCTAATAAGTATCAATTGTCTTGTTTTCTCGTGGGCTCATTTTATTTCATTCGAATCCTTCGGAAAATGTTCTGTCTTCGCGTACTTCCACCAAGTGTATGATCCACTATTATCTGATTTTATCGCGAGAACTGCGATCACTGCCAGGTTTTCTGTTTTACTTGACATCGCCTTTTCGTTATTTCCGCCGTGTGCACTCCCAATGATCCAGCATCTCCTGAAATGATTGAGTTTTCAGTGTTCAACGGTTGAAGTGGTTCGGCATGAGGTCTGTCGTTCGGAGGGACGAACTGATGATCAGAAGACCATCAGCTACGGCACGATTCATACCATCAGTAATTTAGTAGGAGTGACAAGCTCCCTTGCCATTGTTTACTGGTCTGGTTGAGGGCGTCTCATTGGTGTTCAATCGCCACGCTGCTGAATCTGGCTATTTCAGTCAGCTTTTGCACTCTCTTTGTAGGAACTATCGGTATCTATTTCCTACCGTTTATGGCTTGGAGTGTTGTTCTGATCCATTTGACTGGTCGTCAAATAAAGTATTGCTAAGTTCTGAACCATTTTCAAGCCGATCACGCCTTCTCCTAGACATTTTCAATCCCACTCCACCCCGCTCCCACATTTGGCTCGCTGCCGATCCAGCTTGCGTTGGATTCGTGGCGTGATCCCGAGCTCAGCACTTCGCCACATTCGATTTATCTCACGCGTGAAGTGAGCAGCAAGTTTGGGTGAGTGAATCACCAGCAGAGTTTCGTCGTTCGTGTGGGCTGCTGCGGGTGACCAGTTGAAGGATCCTGTGATCACTGTTTTGTTGTCGATCACGGCGAACTTGTGGTGGAGCTTGTCTCCGCGGGCCACGCGAGGCGTGCCCACGGTTTGTAATGGCGTTTTGAGAGGCCGATTTCCAGCCTCAAGTTTGCATAAACGGTCGAGGAGTTCCACGCCCAGCAGATCAAGAACTTCTGAAAATGAGCGGCTTGCGAAACCTGGATCCGCAAGGAGTCGAATATCGACTTGAGCAGCCATTTGCTCTGCCAGAACATTGGCCAGGCTTTGGTCTGAAAACACAAACAGCGCCATGTCGATACTCCGTCTCGCTGCTGCCAGCTGCTCACGGATCAAGAGCAGTCCATGTTCTGGGCTTTTCTTGGAGTGAGGAGCGAACAGCACGTTCACCGGTATTCCATTCACTTGAACGGCTTGTACTCCTGAGCTGTTTTTGCCACGTCCGAATTGACTGTTCTGCTCGCCTCCAGGACCATCGCCCCACATCTGTTCAAACTCTTCTTGGAATAACCGAGCCAGTTCGGAGCTTCGGATGCTCAGCAGGTGATTCACATTGCCGCGGCTACGTGACGCTCCCGCATCACCATGCATCCCTGAGCTGGTGAAGTTGGCACTGCCAGTGATCACTACTGACCGATCCACCACCACGAACTTGTGGTGCATCAGGCCACTGCCTCGGCTGCCGTCTTCGCTGTCATCGATCATTGCGATGCCAGCACGCTTGAGGAGTGCGATGGCATCTCCAGACAACCGTTCCTCAGCAGTGAGCCTGCCGTCGCGATTGCGGTCTGCCAGCAGACGTAATTGCTGGTGCCGGCGCCTGCTGTGAGCTGATAAATCGCTGGGATGCTGTTCCGACCAAGGGCTGCTGTAGTTGTTTTCCAGCACAACCTGAACGCGGACACCTCGCTGCTCGGCTCGAATCAGTGCCTTGGCAATCTGCGGAAGTGTGAGCTCCTGGATGGCCATCAGCACTTCCTTGTTGGCTGCATTGATCTGTCGGATCAAGTGCTCCTCGAGGTTGTCGCCGTTACGCCAGTCGCCGTTCAGTGGGTTGCGGTAGCGAGCGCCATCTCGATGATTGAAGTGGAGTTGGAAGTTTTGCGGCAACGGCAGCTCAGGCATGCCTGCTCCGACCACCTGGCCTGCCTGGCTGCAGCCCAGCAACACTGGTGTCAGCAGTGGCAGTAGGGCAAGTCGTTGAACATGTTTCAGCAGCCAGTTCAGCACCTGCTGCGTTTCGGCTTCTGGCAGTGTTCCACTGCCGAGCTCCCACTGACTTGCTGACGAATTCGTCAGTGAGGCATTTCAGAGGTTTTCAGCATCCCGACAAACCAGAGGCTGCTGAGCACGAGTGCCAGGCCAACACCAGCCCCGATCCCGACTTTGGCCATCGTGAGAGGCACCAGAACCGGGAATGCCACGGCGCCTGCAACGGGGGTAATGGCGACAACCCAGCGCAGGGCTTTTCGGTTCACTCCCACAGGATCAGAACCACTCGGCTTTGGCTTCGCTGGCAGGGTTGCTGTTGTCTTCTGGAGTCACGCGCTCGAAGTTGAGTGTGATGTTGCGTTTCTGTTCCCCATCCGCAGCGGTCGCTTCAACGGCGTAGGTCTGCTCGCCATCACGGAATGGAACCTGGATGCGGAAGGTTCCATCGCTGGAGAGAGGCACTTCCTCTCCACCGATGGTGAGGCGGGCGGAAGGATCGGTTGCGCCGTAAACAATCAGTTCTGCATCAGCCACCAGCCAGAAAGTGCGTTGGCGAGGGGCGACTCCTCCGAGACCGGACTCATTGCGGCCGCTGGCCCAAAGTCCAGCCCCGGAATCGCTGAGTCCACGCTGATCCCCCTCAAGAGAGTCCTGTTCATGCAGCACCTCTGAACCGACTCGGCGGCTGCGGAAGTGGGTGGTCGCACTCTGATAGAGGCGCTCATGCAATCCGCTATCGCTGGGCTCGAAACTGGGTGTGCTCACCGGTGCGGGTGAAGGAGCAGCGGTTTCTAGGCTGAAGGGAACGAACTGATCAAGGATCTGGTCGCTGGGGTGCAGTGCCGGCACCCTGGCCACAGACGAGAACGCCAGGGAGATCCATTGGCTGCCGGATCGGAAGCCGAGTTCAACGCGGTAGTCGCGGTCGCACAGTGGCACGGGCAGGTACCACTCGGTGCTGTGACTATCCACAGGCACTTCCTGGAGGGTGTGGGGGTGCGCTGAGCCGTCCTGGAGTCCTGTGACATCAGCCAGACGAAGATTCAGGTGCGCGGCCCCTTCGCTTTGAGCACGGCGACGGTCGTCGTCTGAGATTTCCCAAAACACATAAGCCCACTGAGGGTCTCTTGGAAGGAAGACCACGCGGGTCTCGGACTGGGGGCGCGACGGTGGATTGAGTTCCGCTTCGATGGCTTTGAGATCGCCGCCACGACGCTCCTGCTTTTCGGCAATCGCCGAGACCAGGTCTTCCTTGCTCTTGCGGCTGTAGAGAGTAACGCCGAGATCACTGGCCATCTGACGCAGCTGACGCAGGGTCATGCGGGCGAGGGATGTGATGGCTTGCGTCACGGTCGGGCTACCGGGTTTCTTTGGGATCAGTTTGCTGGAAAGTCCCGGTTTTCAGGGAGCTCAATCGCTCGTGGTCAGCATCTTCTGACTGCATGAGCTGCCTGGGCCGCATCCATTGCCGCTTTCACTCTGCGCACAAAAAAGCGGAGCTCCACAGGGGACTCCGCTCAAACATCTTCGACTGGGGACGCGATTCAGCGGCCGATGCTGCGGTAAGGAACTTTCGAGAGATAGTCCATCTCGAGATTGCCTTCGGGAGAGGCTGAGCCTGCAACGGCCATGCCTCGAACCCAAGGCAAATAATCTTCGCTGAAACCACCTCGGGAGCGGTTGGCGCGTGCCGGAAGGCTCTTGGCCTTGCCGGTGTAGATGATCTTGGGGAAACCGAGAATTCCCCGGTAGTACTCGTCGTAGCGAGGGGTGGTGATATTGAAGGGTGTCTCACCGAGCTCCCTGCCGGGAAGCACGCGATTGCGTTGGAAGGGAACGTTGTCGTAGCCGAAGGCTTCGAGATATTCCTCGCTGTCGAGAAGGGCATCCACGATGCCTTCGACACCCTTGGTTGCAATCACAATCGACCAGGAGATCTCCTCAGAGCGACCGTGGGTCTTGCGGCCCAGAATTTTCTGGACGAGGTGACGAACCACTTTGTAGTTCGAGTTGAAGCCGTAAAACGTTCTTTTAAAAGTGTCCGAGAGGCACAATCCGCGGATGAAGTCGCGAACGGTGATCTGCCCATCACGCAGCTGTGATTCCAGGAAGCTGTCGCGGTCGCTCTTGAACGCGTGAAAGAAGACCTGGCGGTATGCCGACTCGATCACCGTGTCGATGTTGTCAGCGTCCATCGAGATGTCCATCTGAAGGGAACGCTGGGTTTCTTCAGAAGCAACGCTGAGAGCTGCGACGCGATTGTTTTGCGTGGTTGGTGCGTACTGAAGAAGAGGAATGGCCACTCGAGTCGGAACACACTGGCTGGATCGTATAAGTGGGAGTCATCACACTCCTCAGCTGCCTCCGGCCTACTCACAGTCCGTAACAGAGGACACTCACCAGCCGAAGGGTGATACAAGCGCTGTCATCCCTTGCGAGCCGGTGGATGAGCTGTCGTTTTTGAGCCTGGTCTCCACGCAGAAGGATGCGTTGTTGGACAGTCCCTCAACGGTGCTGGAACGAATACGCACGTCCGGGCCAGAGAAACTAAAGCGTTCCCAGACGGTCATCATTTCGTAGCTCGTGCAGAGAATCAGCCCATCCCGGTCGTCCATCTCGAAGGTCGACGTTGCAGGCGCTTTTTCTGCGTAGCCCTGATCCCTGAGCATGGTGCCGGAGCGAGCGGCCTCACTGTCACCGATCAACGCGAAGCAGGTTTCACCGTCGTGGGCATCGCCGTCGCGGTCCCAGGCCATCGATGCGCTCCAGCGCACGTAGCTGCCGCCAATAATCAGGCCCGGATCTTGGTCGTGCTGGCGCGCCATGGCCAGCAAGCGCTCATCATTCAGTTTCAGGTCCTCGACCACGATCAGCGAGCCGCCTGCTTCGCTGCGACGGTGCAGAAGGTGATGCACGCTCCGTTGTGAACGCCAGCTTCCGCAGCTCAGTCGAAAGAAGGTCGGCGCGTCGGGGATGTCCAGGATCATCGGCTGCGGACGGTCTCTTCTGGATGATCGCAGGATGAGGGATCGGTTCGCGATTTTGGAGTGTCTGCAGCCATCCCTTACTCCAGGCTCGACAAGCGTTGACGGCTGTTGGCTTCGGCGTTTTGGATCAAATCGTTGAGCTGGAGCTCGAGTGGAGTGAGCTGCAGCTGACTGGCGAGCTCTTCAAGCTGGCTTGCAATCACCGTGAACTGCATCATCAGCTGCTCCCGGAAGTCCGCATCGTTGGCCAGCTGAGGCTGGCGATCACACCAGTCCTGCCAGTGATCCCGCGTTGGCAAAGGTCCTTGCTTCAGCGGCATGGCGATCTGCTGAAACGTCACCAGGCAGTGGGCCTGCAGTCGCAGAAGGTGGCGGTCGACGGCGGGCAGAAGCGTGGCGTCGATGCGTTCGATCTGTTGCCGGTCCAATGGGCCTGAAACCGGCGCCGGATCCATGCTCACGGCTGGAGTCCGGATTTGGATTCGTTGGATATCGCACTCGATGGGCTGATCTGAAAACCGCAGGAGTGTCCTGATTCCAGTCTCCAGTGCACTCTTTCCACCTGACAGTCCGGGAATGTCATGCGAATCAGTTGAAGTTCCTGGTCGCAGACAGCCGGAAATTCTTCCGCGATTCTCTGCACGGAGCAATGAAATTCATTGATGCACCAGCCGTGCCCGTTCTCCGCTGGAACCATCTCGCTGACGTACCCCTCGCTGCTGCGCAGGCTGACCAACCTGCTGATGCGCTGTTCAAGCGGCCCGTCGCCGAGTTGGTGCCTGTACTGATGCGCTTTCTCGTGGGCCTGTCGTTCGAGCAGCGTTGCCAGGGTCTCCGGCGGCAGGCTTGTCGCCATCGACTCGAGCAGATTCAGCGCAAAGGTGTCACTGCCATCTGGAAAGTGTTGATGGCCTTGCTGAGTGAGTCTCCATTGGTTGGAGGGCCTCCCCGGTCCAGCTGTGGTCGAACTTGCCTCCACCAGCCCTTCCTCTTCCAGCGTGCGCAGATGACGGCGCATCGCCTGAACGGAGATCCCCAGTTCGTTGGCCAGAGCACCAGCACTGATCTCACCTTGCCGCAGGAGCAAGGTGAGCGTTGCTTCACGAGTGGGAGCCTGAGCTGACGCGCCCATGAGATCGGGATGATGGTTTCACCATGCCACGGGAACGCGCCGATTGCCTTGGGTCCTGCCGGAGCAGGCGTGGAGAACGATCTCAGAACATGGTGTGGTCGGTTCAATGTCCGACGAGCGGCTTCCTCTTGCTTCTTCGCACTTGATTCAGGGTCGTACCCGACGCTGTTGGTGACAAAGGCGTGGATGCATGGATGCCAGTTCAGGCTTTCACTGGGCTATCGCATGGATCAACTGTTTCTGAAGGCAGCTCTGGATGCAGAGGCGATCACGTTCTCGCTCAGGTGGATGAGGTTCCTGTCTGGGCGTTGTTTTGTGGGGGAGCCGCGACGGCAGAGTTTTCCGGTTAGAACCGACGTCCGTCACAATGGTCACATGGTCGGGTAATGGATCCGTGCCCTAGGCTCCAAATACGAAACCATTTTGTTTCGTATCTCCCTGGCTTCGACACTCTTGCCAACGTTCGCCGCCATGACTGATGCCCTCTCCGGCAATCGAAAGCCCACCTTGGAGAGCTTGGTCGTTTTTCGCAATTTCGCTGACATCGACGCAATCCGCACTAGTGCTTCTTTCTCTGGTGATCGTGGTGTTAGTGCCTGTGTCCTGAGGAGGTATGCCCGCCATAAAGGCGACCTGGTGGGAGCTCTTCATTCATGACCTCTACCTCCACGCGAGATCTCGTTAGTCAGCCGTACAAGTACGGGTTTGTCACTGATATCGAGACCGAAAAGATCTCCAAGGGTCTCAGCGAAGAGATCGTGCGACTCATCTCCAGCAAGAAAGAAGAGCCTGAGTTTCTTCTACGCTTTCGTCTCAAGGCTTTTCGGCATTGGCTCACGCTTGAAGAGCCTGACTGGGCTGAGCTGGGTTACGACCCGATTGATTATCAGGACATTGTTTATTACGCAGCACCCAAGCAGCAGGTTAAAAAGAGCTCACTCGAAGAAGTTGATCCCAAGCTCCTTGAGACATTCGATAAGCTCGGGATTCCTTTAAGTGAGCAGAAGCGCCTGAGCAATGTTGCTGTTGATGCGGTTTTCGACAGCGTTTCGATTGCAACCACTTACAAGGAAAAACTCGCAGAGCACGGTGTCGTGTTCTGCTCCTTTAGTGAAGCTGTCAAGGAATATCCTGAGTTGATTGAGCGATATCTCGGCTCAGTGGTGCCGAGTAATGATAATTATTTTGCAGCGCTTAATTCTGCTGTTTTCAGTGATGGCTCCTTTGTATTCATTCCCAAAGGTGTTGAATGCCCAATGGAGCTTTCCACCTATTTCCGTATCAATTCAGGAGATACCGGACAGTTCGAGCGCACTCTGATCGTGGCTGAGGAAGGTGCTTCCGTGAGCTACCTCGAGGGCTGCACTGCGCCGATGTTCGACACCAATCAGCTACATGCGGCGGTGGTGGAATTAGTGACTCTTGATGATGCCTCAATCAAGTATTCCACCGTTCAAAACTGGTACGCCGGTGACGAGAACGGAGTTGGCGGCATCTACAACTTTGTGACCAAACGCGGTCAGTGTCGTGGAGCCCGCAGCCGCATCAGCTGGACTCAGGTGGAGACCGGTTCAGCGATCACTTGGAAGTACCCCAGTTGTCTGCTCCAGGGAGCAGATTCTGTTGGTGAGTTTTATTCAGTAGCCCTCACGAATAACAAACAGCAGGCTGACACCGGCACAAAAATGGTGCACATCGGTGCACGCACCCGTTCCACCATTGTCAGCAAAGGGATTAGTGCCGGCAATTCGAGCAACAGCTACCGCGGGTTGGTGCAGATCGGACCTGCGGCCAAAGGTGCACGCAACTACAGCCAGTGCGATTCCATGTTGATCGGAGACCAAGCTGCAGCCAACACCTACCCCTATATCCGCTCTCAGCAGCCTGAATCTGCAGTGGAGCATGAGGCCAGCACCTGCCGGATCTCAGAAGATCAGCTCTTCTATCTGCAGAGCCGCGGCATCGGATTTGAGGAGGCCGTCTCGATGATGGTCAGTGGTTTCTGCCGTGATGTCTTCAACCAGCTGCCGATGGAGTTTGCCGCAGAAGCCGACAAACTTCTGGCTCTGAAACTTGAAGGGTCCGTGGGTTGAACCCGCCTCTCAAGCGCAATTCCTGACGAACATCATCCCTGTTCCTTTTTTCTGTGATTCGCACCGACGCTGAGCTTCTTCTCGACATCAATGATCTGCATGCATCTGTGGAGGATCAGCCCATCCTCAAAGGTGTGAATCTGCAGATCAGAGCCGGTGAAATTCACGCGATCATGGGCCGCAACGGCAGCGGTAAAAGCACCCTCTCCAAGGTTCTGGCCGGCCATCCCGCTTATCAGGTCACCGGCGGCAGTGTTCGTTACCGCGGAGAAGACCTGTTCGAACTGGAGGCAGAAGAGCGTGCCCGACTTGGTGTGTTCCTGAGCTTTCAATATCCAGTTGAGATCCCCGGCGTCAGCAATCTGGAATTTCTGCGCGTCTCCACCAACGCCCGGCGCGAAAAGCGGGGCGAGGAAGAACTCGACACCTTTGACTTTGAAGACCACGTGCGCGAGAAGCTCAAGGTGGTGCAGATGGATCCTGCATTCCTCGAGCGCAGCGTGAATCAGGGCTTCTCCGGTGGTGAGAAGAAGCGCAATGAAATTCTGCAGATGGCGCTGCTGGAGCCGGTGGTGGCGATCCTGGATGAAACCGATTCCGGTCTGGATATCGACGCCCTGCGCATCGTGGCAGGTGGTGTGAATCAGCTTTCCAATGAGCAGAACGCCACGATCCTGATCACCCATTACCAGCGATTGCTCGATGAAATCACCCCCGATTACGTGCATGTGATGGCCGCCGGCCGCATCCTGCGCACCGGCGGCCGTGATCTGGCTATCGAGCTGGAAAAAACCGGCTACGACTGGGTTGACAAGCAGCTTGCCGCTGAGGGAGTGGCCTGATCATGGTGAGCAGTGTGCTGGCACCGGTGCAGCAGCGAGGACGGGAAGCCCTCCAGCGGCTGGGATTGCCCACCCGTAAACAGGAAGCCTGGCGCCTCACCGATCTCAAACGTCTTGGGGCTTTAGCCACACTTCCCGAGGTCAGCGAGATCTCCGACCCCTCGATGCCTGAGGTGTCAGATGGCGTGACACGGCTGGTGCTCGGAGGACAGAGGGATCCTCTGGACGGCGTTTCTCTTCCGGAGGGTGTGAGCCCACTCACTGATGCTGAGCTGAATCGCTCCCTCGGTCAGACCCTGGATCACTGCGGCTGTGCGGAGGCCTGGCCTGTTGAGCTCAACCATGCCCACAGCCAGCACGTCCTCGCTCTGCGGGTTTGCGGCAAGGTGCCTGTTCTGGAACTTGTGCTTGCCAGCGGTGTTGGACTGACTGCCACCAGGGTGTTGTTGCTGCTGGAGGACAATGCGGAGCTTGAGCTGCTGCAGGTCATCCCATCAGGGTCCTCATCATCTGATGGACCATGCGCTCATAGCCATGTGATGGAGGCGCATCTTGGACAAAACGCCCGCTTGCGTCACGGTGTTCTCGCCAGTGGTTCAGGCGATGCATCGTTGATGGTGCATCTGGCCATCGAGCAGGAACCAGGCAGTCAATACGGGCTGACGAGTGTTTGCAGAGGCTGGCGTTTCGGAAGGTTTGAACCGCGTGTGCTGCAGCTCGAGGGGCAGGCCACTACAGGGATCCATGGCCTGTCGTTGACAACAGCTGATGAACAATTCGCGACGCACAGCAGCATGCGTTTCGGTGGTCCCGAGGGTGAGCTCGATCAGCTGCAGAAAGCTGTTGCGGCTGATCGTTCCCACAGCATTTTCAATGGCGCCATTCAGGTGCCCAGAGCTGCGCAGCGGACGGACGCAGCCCAACTCAGTCGCAGCCTGCTGCTTTCGCGGCGTGCTCGTGTTGATGCCAAGCCTGAGCTGGAAATCATTGCCGACGATGTGAAGTGTGCACACGGCGCCACGATCAGCCAGCTTCAGCAGGAGGAACTCTTCTACCTTCGCAGTCGCGGAGTTGACGGCGACGAAGCAGCTGCACTGCTACTGAGAGGTTTCTGTTGCGAAGTGCTGGATCGTCTGCCACTTGCTGCCAAGGCCTGGATGGCCTCCGGAGCGATCGCTGACCCCTCTCGACCCCTATGACCACTCTTTCAAGTGATACCGGCGTCTCTCTAGCGGAACGGACTCGTTCTGATTTCCCGATTCTCGATCAGCGATCGTCCCAGGGCGACCCTCTGATTTATCTCGATCACGCCGCCACCAGCCAGAAACCCCGGGTGGTTCTCGAAGCGCTGCAGGCTTACTACTCCTGTGACAACGCCAATGTGCATCGAGGTGCACACCAGCTCAGTGCCAGGGCCACCGAGGATTTTGAGGCGGCACGTGCCACCACCGCCGCCTTTATCGGAGCGGCCGGTCCACAGGAGATTGTGTTCACCCGCAACGCCACAGAGGCGATCAATCTCGTCGCTCGCAGCTGGGGTAACGCCAATCTGCGTGAAGGGGATGAGATTCTGCTCACGTTGATGGAGCACCACAGCAACCTGGTGCCCTGGCAACTACTGGCTCAGCGAACGGGCTGTGTTCTGCGTCATGTCGGGGTCACCGAAACAGGAGAGCTGGATCTTGACGATTTCCGTTCCAAGCTCAGCGATCGCACACGACTGGTCAGCCTTGTGCACATCAGCAACACCCTGGGTTGTTGTAATCCTCTGGAACTGGTGATCCCGGCAGCGCATGCAGCCGGTGCATTGGTGTTGGTGGATGCATGTCAGAGCCTTGCTCATCACCGCACCTCGGTGTCGGATTTGGGAGCTGATTTCCTTGTGGGTTCATCGCACAAGCTCTGTGGACCCACCGGGATGGGTTTCCTCTGGGCGAAAGAAGCCCTGCTGGACTCGATGCCCCCTTTCCTAGGGGGTGGAGAAATGATTCAGGACGTGTATCTGGATCACAGCACCTGGGCTGATCTTCCGTACAAGTTCGAGGCCGGCACGCCCGCCATCGGTGAGGCCGTGGGGATGGGCGCTGCACTCAACTATCTCGAGCAGATCGGTCTCGACAACATCGCCGCCTGGGAAGCGCAACTCACGCTGCATCTGTTCAAGCGTCTGCAGGCGATTGACGGTCTGCGCATTCTTGGTCCAACCCCTCAGCAACAGCCTGGTCGTGGAGCTCTCGCCACATTTTTAGTGGATGGTGTCCACGCAAACGACATCGCTGCCATGCTCGATCTTGCCGGGATCTGCATTCGCAGCGGACATCACTGCTGTCAGCCACTGCACCGCCACTATCAAGTCACCGGTTCAGCCCGTGCCAGTCTCAGCTTCATCACGACGACGGCGGAGATCGATCGCTTCGCCGATGAGCTGCAGAGCGTGGTCACATTCTTCCGTGATAATTCCTGAGCCATCGTCATGGCCCTGGCCATGGGTTGCTGCCAGGACAGATTGAGCGCATGGCAGGGATGTTGTGAAGCGGACAGGCAGATTGGCCCTGGTCTATCCATGCGATCCGGATGAATATTGACGGTCAGGCCTGGCGCACCATCGGACTGGAACCGGACGGTCGCTCGGTCTGGGTGATTGATCAGACCCAGTTGCCTCATCGCTTCGGAACCCGCACCCTCAGCAGCTGTGAGCAGGCGGCTGCGGCCATCAGCACCATGGTGGTTCGAGGTGCTCCGTTGATCGGGGTGACCGGTGCCTACGGCCTGATGCTGGCTTTGCAGACTGACGCCACTGATGCAGCCCTGGCGGCGGCATTTGATCAGCTCAATGCCACGCGCCCCACAGCGGTGAATCTGCGCTGGGCGCTGGAGCGTGTGCGTGATCGTGTGTTGCCGCTGCCTACGGCGGAACGGGCTACTGCCGCTCGGGAGGAGGCCGGTTTGATCGCAGATGAGGACGTGGCCATGTGCTCCGCCATCGGTGACCACGGCCTGGAGATCATCCAGCGGCTCGCGGCGGCTAGGCCGGAAGCCCGCAAGAGCAAGCCTTTTCAGGTGTTGACTCACTGCAATGCTGGCTGGCTCGCCACGGTTGACTGGGGTACGGCGTTAGCCCCGATTTACAAGGCCCGACGCGCCGGTCTGGATCTTCATGTGTGGGTGGATGAGACCCGACCCCGCAACCAGGGTGCATCGCTCACGGCCTATGAGCTCGGCAGAGAAGGAGTTCCCCACACCGTGATCGTGGATAACGCCGGAGGTCATCTGATGCAGAACGGTGAAGTAGATGCGGTGATTGTGGGAACGGATCGCACCACCCGCCGTGGAGATGTCTGCAACAAGATCGGGACTTATCTGAAGGCTCTGGCGGCCCATGACAACGCGGTGCCGTTCTATGTGGCGCTCCCCGCATCAACCATCGACTGGAACCTGGATGACGGGGTGGCGGAGATTCCGATCGAAGCCCGCTCCCCTCAGGAGGTCACGTCAATTCAGGGCCGACTGCTCGATGGACCAGCTGAAGGCACTCTCGCGCAGGTGCAGCTCACACCCAATGGCAGTGCTGGCTTCAACCCTGCCTTTGATGTGACCCCTGCCAGGCTGGTCACTGGGCTGATTACCGATCGGGGTGTGGCGGATGCCAGTGAGGAGGGGCTGAAAAGCCTGTATGGCTGTGGCTGATCGCTTGGATGATCAGGCGCTGCGGCAGCAGCTGGTGACTGTGGCCCGCCGCATGAATGGCACAGGCCTCAACCAGGGCACGTCCGGCAACCTCTCGGTCCGGATTGAGGGGGGGATTCTGGTCACTCCCAGTTCCCTTCCCTATGAACAGATGGAGGTTGGTGATCTGGTGGCACTGGATCTGTCTGGACAACCTCTGAAAGAGAAGCAGCGGCGACCGTCGTCGGAATGGCGCCTGCATGCGGATGTGCTCAGCTGCCGCCACGACGCCATGGCTGTGCTGCATTGCCACCCCATCCATGCCACGGCACTGGCTTGCCATGACCGCGGCATTCCTGCATTTCACTACATGGTTGCGGTGGCCGGCGGTGATGAGATCCGTTGTGCTGCCTATGCCACTTTCGGGACGAAGGAACTCTCCGACAACGTGGTGAATGCTCTGGCCCAACGCAATGCTTGTCTGCTGGCCAGGCACGGAATGGTGACGCTGGGGAAAGATCTGGAGTCCGCACTACGAGTGGCGGTTGAGGTGGAGACTCTGGCGCGCATGTATCTGCAGGCTCTGCAGTTGGGGGAGCCCCCACTGCTCTCCAAGCAGCAGATGCAGGCGGTGCATGCCCAGTTCCGCGGCCTTCACTACGGTCAGGCGGACCAGAGCCCGAGCTGACGACGGAAGAAACGTTCCGTTGCCTCCAGAACCTGCACCTTCACCGCACTGTCGCGGAAGCCATGACCTTCCTCTGGGAAGGTCTGCACCTCAACAGGAATCCCGTTGCTGCTTAAAGCAGCGGCCATGCGTTCCGTTTGCTCCGGCACCACCACCTTGTCCTGCAGGCCCTGGAAGAAGATCACCGGGCAGTGAATGGATTGCGCATGCTGGAGCGGTGAGCGCTGCTCGTAGCGTGCTTGCTCCTCAGGCCAGGCTCCCACAAGCGAGTCGAGATAGCGGGCCTCAAAGCGGTGTGTCTCCGAGGCCAGAGATGTGAGGTCGCTGACGGCATAGCGGCATGCTCCTGCCCGGAACACATCGGTGAAGCAGAGGCAGGCCAGGGTGGTGAACCCACCGGCGCTGCCTCCTTCGATGGCGATCTTGTGCGGATGGGCATGGCCGGCCTCCACAAGAGCCCGTGCCGCCGCGGCGCAGTCCTGGACGTCCACTACCCCCCAGCCACCGTTCAGCCTCTCCCGGTAAGCCCGCCCGAATCCTGTGGATCCTCCGTAATTGACATCCACCACCCCCCAGCCTCGGGTGGTCCAGAACTGGATGCCAAGGCTGAGGCCGCGGCCAGCCATGGCGGTTGGTCCGCTGTGGCTTTTCACCAGCAAGGGCGTCTCGCTGCTGGCCCCACCCAGGGGCGGGTAGTACCAGGCGTGAGTGCGCAGCTTGCCGGCGCCTTCAAACCACAACGGTTCGGCGCTGCTGATGGCTTCAATCGGCAGAGCGGCCTCGCCGGCCGGAGTGTGCTGCCAATCACCGGTGCTCAACTCCAGCTCCAGCAGGCCCTGGCCGAGATGGGAGCTGCTGGCGATCACCACGGCCCGTCCTGCATCGGCATGGAGATCGGCCAGATCATCGAAGGGCTGGTCCAGGCTGAGGGTCGTGCCATCGCCTTTCAGCTGCTTCAGCTCCCAGCGACCTTCAGAGCAAATCGCTGCCAGCAACTGCTCGCCATCCCAGGCACTGGTGCTCATGCCAAACACCCACTGGGGCATGGCGGTTTCCGCCTGCATGGGCCAGGGACGCTCCCAGTTGCGCATTCCGCTGGCGGGGTCGGCAAGCCGCATCAGGTTCCACCAGCCAGAGCTGTCTTCGGCGACGATCAGGCTTCCATCCGGTTGCCAGAGCGGTTGAAACACGGAGACCTTTTGCTCTGCATCCGGTCTGCTCCCCGCCAGCGTTCGCACCTGTTTCAGCAGACCCCCCCGGGTGATCTGGGCCCAGCGCAGTTCGGCGGCATCCCAGGGCATGGCGGGCTGACACCACTCCACCCAGGCCAGCTGATTTCCATCCGCGCTGAGCGCTGGATAGCCAATGAAATCATCCGCCTCGTGAAGCACCTGTGGCTGTTGATCGCTCTGATTCAGAGCAAAGCTCACCAGAGAGTCACGCCCATCGCGCTCCATCACGCCCAGCCAGTGCAGCCGGTCTTGATCAATCAGGCCTCCCCCCAGAGCTCTGTCACCTGGTGCACTGATCCGCATCGGCTCGGTTTCCGCCGTGAGCGCTTCGCAGGTCTCACCGCGCATTCCCCTCCAGATCTGCAGCCATAGACAGCGGTCGCTGTCATCGATCCAGCTCAGCAGCAGCTGGTCCCCCATCTGGGCAGCGGCCATCGCGCCACCGCCGTATTCATGAATCCTGCAGCGAAGGTTGGCTGGGGCCTGCGTCAGCTCCTTCGCCGATTTGCCTGACTGCTTCCAGGGCCGGATCATGGCCGTTGTCCGCCCTTTTTCCTGAGGGCGCTGCTCCAGCCACAACACCCAGTTTCCCAGAACCTGAGGCGCTTTCAGCACCGGCTGGCGTCCGAGGGCGGTCCTCGCGGACAGGGGCTGAGAGCTGCTCATAGCTGCAATCGGATGCAAATGGGAAGACTGCCTAAGATCAGCACAGTTTTGATTCAGGTTGAGACCTTGGCCAGGAGCTTCGCCCAGTTGGCACGATCCGCCGAGAAGACCAGCTCTTCAGTGGCCGTGCCCAAGAAGCCTCTGGATTCTCCTCCGCTTCACATTCACCAACTTGGTGCTGAAGCTCTCAGGGTCGAAGGCCGTCGTGTCGGCAAAGTGGATGAATCGGTGAGGGACCTTGCCAGAGACATGCTGCGCAGCATGTACACAGCCCGTGGCATCGGCCTGGCCGCTCCCCAGGTGGGCGTCGACAAGCAGTTGCTGGTGATCGATCTCGATCCGGAAACCCCGAGCACACCACCCCTGGTGTTGATCAACCCCGAAATCATTTCCGCCAGTGCAGGGCTCGACACTTACGAAGAAGGTTGTCTGAGTATTCCGGGGGTTTATCTGGATGTGGTGAGACCCACCGCGGTGCAGGTGAGTTTCCGCGATGAGATGGGTCGCCCGCGCACGATGAAAGCCGATGGCCTGATGGCCCGCTGCATTCAGCACGAGATTGATCATCTCAATGGTGTGCTTTTCGTCGATCGGGTCACGGATAAAGACGGACTTCTCAAGGAGCTCAAGGACCACGGCTTCCAGTCGTCCGACGTGCGTGCCATCTCCTGATTCCATGCCGATGAAACCTCTTGCAGGGCTGTTTCTTGCCCTGGCCTGTGTGCTCGGTATTGCTGCCACAGGAAGCGTGTTCGAACTTGCCTATGGCGATCCCGATCTGGGGGTCACCCTCACCCGATGGATCCTCGGGCTGACACTCCCGGCCACGGTTGGGTCACTTCTGGTTGCGATTCGACTCAACAAACCGGCCTGATCAAGGCAGCCGAAGAGCCTCGGCACTTTTACGATCCAGACACATTCTTCTGCTTCGATGGCCCGTTTACGGATCGCCGCTGCCGCTCTTTCGGTTTTCGGTGCCACTGTCGCCACAGGACTGATCTCCTCGGTGCGTGCTCAGGGTTCCCTGTTCACGACCGCCGAGGTCGATCAAACCAAGTTTGTTTTGGTTTCGGCTCCGATCGGTTCCGGTGAACGATCCCAGCTGAACATCTATGAGCAACGCACGAGTGCTCGTCCCTGCTACTCGGTGACTGGCGTGGCTCCAGGAGTCGTGGATCCGTTGCTGGCAACCTTTGATTTCACAGGAATCTGTAATCGCTATATCGACGGCAACGGCTACTCGCTGCGCATCGGCGCTGATGACCTGGGCACCCGCTACCGCCTGACGGTCATCAAGTCAGCGAATGACGTTCAGTTGATGGCTGTGCCCACGCGCAATCCATCGGAGCCCACTTTTTTGGTGGCTCGAGCAGGTGGCTTCGGCAACAGCTTCGTTCAGCTGAAGCTCGAGCCCGGCTGGCGGCTGATGCGCCGTCAATACGGGAAGCGCACCCTCGGACATCTCTATGTGTACCGCGATGGCGTGCAGTCCGATTCAGGCAGTGCAGCTGAGACGGCTGTCCCTGACGAAACCGAATAGACCCCTTGAGGTCACTTGCTAGGTTAGTGCGCTGGAAATCTCTTGCTTGTTGAATGACTCAGGTCACGGTCGGCGAAAACGAAGGCATCGAATCGGCGTTGCGTCGCTTCAAGCGTCAGGTCTCCAAGGCTGGAATCTTCGCTGACCTCAAGCGTCTGCGTCACCACGAAACACCGATCGAGAAGTACAAGCGCAAAGCTCAGCAGCGTCGCCGCCGCCGCTGAACCAGCTTCGGGAGATGAGCCGCTGCAGGTCTCATCGCGTTGTTGGTGCAGTTTCAGTCGTTTGAAAAGTGCCGAAAAATCCGTATTTCGGCCTGTTGGCTTCCTCCTCTGTCCTGTCGAGACTGAAGGAAGAATTGAGGAATCAACACCATGGGTCGCTCAATCAATGCATTCCGCTCCTGGATGGCTGAAACCCTTTCCCATGCCATGGGAAATCCCAGGGAGGAGAAGATGACCGTTCCTCCGGCCATCGGACCTCAGCCTTATCGGGATGATCCCAGGTCAGTTCGATGACCAGTTGAGTTCGATGTTGCCTGGGCTCTGGTCAGCTCCATGGCTCAGCAACATCGAAACTTCTGAAACGAAGGGCAGAGGCCAGAGTCTCAATGGTTACCTGGTCACTGGCACGGAGGTCGGCCATTGTCCTGGCGACCCGCAGCAGATGGAGGCCGCTGCGCATGCTCAAACGTCGTGCCCGGATCACCTCCTCCCAGTGGCAGATGGTCTCTGTCCTGAACAGTCCATGACGCTGCAGGCCTTCGGCATTGAGTTCCCTGTTGGTCAGACCGTCAGGATTGCGCTCACGCATTCGTTCCCTGGCGCAATGGATTGAGGCCGCGTTGAACATCGGATCCTGCTCTGGGGACTTCTCAGCCATGCTGCGCCGCAAACTCTCGGGCTCTGCTGGTTCGAGTTTCAACTGAAGATCCATCCGGTCGAGAAGTGGTCCTGACAGCCGCCCCCAGTAGCGACGACGTTTCAGCTCACTGCAGATGCAGCGGCGATCGCCTGACCATCCACAAGGACAGGGATTGGCGGCAGCGACCAGGGTCACCCGACTGGGGAAGCGGCAGCTGAGCCTTGCTCTGCTCAGCCAGATCACGCCTTCCTCGAGGGGCTGGCGTAGCTGGTCGAGCACTGATCGAGGGAATTCGGTCAGTTCATCCAGGAACAGCACTCCACCGTGAGCGAGGCTGACTTCTCCTGGTCGGGGATGGGAACCCCCTCCAAGCAATGCGGCAGCTGTTGCGCTGTGGTGTGGGCTTCGAAAGGGTCGTTGCTGGATCAGCTGCCCTTTCCCACGGATGAGTCCGGCAATCGAATGCAGGCGGGTGATTTCCAGGGCTTCCTCCCTGTCCAGAGGAGGAAGCAGAGACGGCAACTGCTTTGCCAGAACTGTTTTGCCGCACCCAGGCGGACCCACCAACAGCAGATGGTGACCGCCTGCAGCCGCGATGGCGAGTCCCTGACGAGCGAGATCTTGTCCAGGAAGGTGCAGCAGTTGCTTGTTTGATTCAGAGGCTGAAGCGGTTGGCTGAAGGGCTGGCTGTGCCGACTGGCTGCAGCGTTGATGCACTCCGGCTTGGCCACTGCGAAGACCTTCCACGAGCTCTCGAAGTGTGGATGCGCTGCGGATCAGCAGCCCGGTTACCAGCGAGGCCTCAGCTGCATCATCTGCCGATATGGCAAGGGCGCGGGCGTCTTGCTCAGCCGCCTGGCAAGCGATGGCCAGGACCCCGCGGCAGGGCCTGATGCTGCCATCCAGGCCCAGTTCTCCTGCACACCAAAGCCCATTGAGTACAGGTGCATCGAGCTGTCCACTCGCCACCAGCAAAGCCAATGCGATGGGGAGGTCGAAGGCGGGACCTTCCTTGCGCAAGTCTGCAGGTGCCAGATTCACCACCACCCGCACGAGAGGGCCGCGAAATCCGCTGTTGCGCAGAGCGGCTCTCACCCGCTCCCGCGACTCCTGGATGGCGGTATCCGGCAAGCCCACCAGCTGCAGGCCTGGCAACCCTGGAGCCAGGTCCACTTCGACGGTCACAGGAATGGCGTCGAAACCGAGCAGGGACGCACTGAGGCAGCGTGCCAGCATTGGATTGATAAGCGGTGCAGGGATCTGATTCCCTGCCTGTCCCATCACCTGCACTACCCCCAGACCCTTTGCCATGGCCGAGGACACGATCTTTTCTCGCATCCTGCGGGGTGAGATTCCTTGCGATGAGGTTTACAGCGATGAGCATTGCCTCGCCTTTCGCGATATCGCTCCCCAGGCACCCGTTCACGTCCTGGTGATCCCGCGTGAACCGGTCGTGGGTCTTCAGGATGTCGGCGAAGAGCATGCCGCTCTGCTGGGACATCTCCTGCTGGTTGCAGCCCGAGTAGCCAAGCAGGAGGGTCTCAAGGATTGGCGAACGGTGATCAACAGCGGCTCCGCTGCTGGTCAGACCGTGTTTCACCTGCACGTGCATGTGATTGGAGGTCGTGCACTGGATTGGCCCCCCGGTTGATGCAGATTCAGTGAGAATGGCTCCATGACAACCACCCCTCGGCGTCCTGCCCAGGGACTGGGTGCGCAGCTGGGCAAGCTGCAGCGCCTGGCCCAGCCCTATTTCCTCCCTGTGGAGGAAACTCGCACCTGGCAGTTCCTGTTGTTGGTGCTCTCACTGCTGCTTGTGGTGATCGGAGTCACGCTCGGGTTGCTCACGCTCGTTGTGGCCCTGACGGATCAACTGATCCCGACACTGCAGGATCGCTTCCTCCCCGGAGTCGATGAGATCGTTCGATCGATCTGGTCAGGCTGGATCGGTCCTGTCGTACTCGCCTGCTCGCTGGCAGGGGCAGGTTTCTTCATTGCCTTCCGCAGCAAACTCCGGCAAGGCCGGTGGCTTCCCTGGTTGCTGCTCGGTGTGATCGCCCTGCTGATTCTGGTGATCAACGGCATCAACGTCGGCATCAGTTTCATCGCCCGCAATATCGAGAACGCACTGGTTGCCTACGACGTTTCAAGTTTCTGGAACATCGTCGCCATCTATGCGTTCTGCCTGGTTCTTGCGCTGCCGATTCGCGCGGTCCAGAGCTATCTGATCCCCAAGGTGGGTTTGATGTGGAGGCGCTGGCTCAGCTCGCGTCTACTGGGTCGCTATCTCTCCAATCGGGCTTACTACGTTCTCAATCCCAACGATGAGAACGCCTCCGATATCGACAACCCTGATCAGCGGATTGCTGACGACACCCGCAGTTTCACAATCACCAGTTTGAGTGTGGTGGTGGAAGTGATCACAGCTCTGCTCACCTTCTTCAGTTTCATCCTTGTGTTGTGGGGCATCAATGGTCGTCTCGCCCAGCTGCTGATCGTCTACTCGGTTGTTGGAACCACCCTGATTGTCTATGCCAGCCGCAAGCTGGTGGCCTTGAATTATCAGCAGCTCAAGCTGGAAGCCGACTTCCGTTATGGGCTCGTCCATATCCGCGATAACGCCGAGTCGATTGCCTTTTACGGCGGCGAAAAGCAGGAGGGCAAGGAGGCTAATCGTCGACTGGACGGCGCTATCACCAACTACAACCGGCTGATCATCTGGGAGGCGCTGATCAGTGTGATCCAGCGTTCTTACGATTACTTCTCTCGCTTTCTTCCCTGGCTGGTTATCGCACCCATCTACTTCGCCAAGGAGGTTGACTTCGGTGTTTTCGGACAGGCCAGCATCGCGTTCTCTCAGGTGCTTTTTTCCGTCAGCTATATCGTCAACAACATTGATCGTCTGGCAGCCTTTTCCGCCAGTATTTCCCGACTGGAGGGCTTTCAGGGAAGGGTTGATGAGATCACCCACCGCAGCGAAGACGATCAACTCGGCACTCTGCATGACGCCAAAGAGGTCGAGGCAAGTCGGCTACTGCTGAGTCATGTTGATCTGGTGCCTCCTCAGAGCGACCGGGTCCTGATCAAAGACCTCAGCCTCAGCATGGAGGCCCGCCAGCGGCTGCTGGTGGTGGGCCCTTCAGGTTGCGGCAAGACCTCATTCCTGCGGCTGGCGAGTGGACTCTGGCCCGTCAGCGGTGACGGTCATCTGGAGCGTCCTCCCGCCGGGGACATGCTCTTCATCCCCCAGAAGCCCTACATGCTGCTGGGGTCCCTGCGTGAACAGCTGGCCTATCCACTTCAGCCCGATCGCTTTGATGCTGATCAGTTCCGCTCCGTTCTCCAGGAAGTGCGGCTGCCTGATCTGATCAACCGCTATCCCGATCTGGATGTGAAGCAGGACTGGCCGCGCCTGTTGTCCCTGGGCGAGCAACAGCGTCTCGCCTTCGCCCGGTTGCTGCTCAATGCTCCGCACATGGTGGTGCTTGATGAAGCAACCAGCGCTCTGGACGTCGCCACGGAACGGCACCTTTATGAACTGCTTTGTCGACGCGAAATCTCATTCATCAGTGTTGGCCACAGGCCAACTCTTCGAGAGTTCCACGACACGGTTCTCGAACTTGATGGCAAGGGAGGATGGCGTCTGCTTCCCGCGGCAGGCTATGAATTCGGCCGTGTTTGATCCCCGATGACTTCTGAGACCGACTCAGCGAAGCCGCCTGAGGCTGCTGCCGACCAGACACCCTCGGCAACCACAAGTGATGTTCCTGCATTCGGCTGGAGCGGTTATGCGGAGCGCGTCAACGGCCGTTTCGCCATGATCGGCTTTCTCGCAGTGCTGCTTGTGGAAGCGCTGAGCCACGACACCTTCCTGCACTGGTCTGGTCTGGTGCCCTGAGCGCCAATCACCGATCAAGGCAAACGGATCAGATCCACATCCCATCGCCCCTGCCGGCTCACCTGCACAGCGAGAAGACGTCCTGATCCATCCAGGCTGACCTCCCTGGGGACACCGGCCGGTTCCACGGGTAAGCGTTGCAGGATTCCCACACCCCGCCGGTAGAGCATCAGTTCCGTGCGTCCATCTCGGCTGCGGATCAGGGCAATGCGATTGCCATCAGCGCTGACGCTGACACTGATCGGCTGGGCATCCGCCTGATTGATGCCAGGCAGCGGCACCGGCTGACCGTTGCGCAGATCCACAAGCTCGACGCGTTCCCGACCGTTGCGACTGGCGATTGACGCCAACCAGCGGTTGCCCATCGAGGGCCATCGCCGGCTGTCTGAACTGCGCTGCAGGGCAGTGCTGATGCCACGCTCAGGGCGAAGGCCTGATGGACCACAGCCCATCAGGCAAAGCCCAAGCAGCAGTGCAGTCAATCGTGGCCATTGAGCTTTCATGGCTGAGGCTCCGCCGGATTTGAGCGGCGCAGACCACCGCGTCGATCGGGTTCGAGCAGTCCGCTGAGATCAAGCAGTTCCACCTGCCAACGTCCTCGATCAGCGGTCTGCACCGCCAGCTGACGTGCATCCGGCGAGAGGCTCAGTCGCACGGGAGAACGACCTGAGGGGAGCCGAAGCGGATGGGCTCGGCCACTGACTCGGTCTTCGATCAAGACAAGCCGTCGGTTGCCGCGCTGAATGATCACGGCCAGATAGCGACCGTTCCAACTCAGTGAAGGAGAGCTATGGGGCTGTTGCCTATTGAGATGGCGCAGCGGCAGACGACCACCGCCACGAAGATTCCTCAACTGCACGGTGGGTCTGCCGCGCTGGTCAACAATCACAGCCAGCTTGCTGCCGTCTCCACTGAGGGCGGGCTCCTGTTGCTGTTCAGGCAGAAGCGAACTCGGAGCCCGCTGGGTTCTGCCGCTACACCCGGCCATCAACAGACCAATCAGCAGCAGCAGCGCAGGAGGGCGGATCAGTCGTCGAAGCGGGAGCTGTTGTCCCGTGGACGCGAACTGCGAGGAGGTGTTCGTCCTGAATCCTGGGGACGCGTGTTGGGCGTGGTCTCCTCGCCAGGCTGACGTCTGCTTGGGCTGTAGGCCGCATCTTCAGCAGCCTGACGGAACGGTGTCCCCTGAGGAACTCCCGGCGGGGTTGCCGCTGCTGAGCGATTGATGAAGGGAGAACGAGACACTGCACCCTGTGACCCCTCGGGTGAGCGAGGAGAGGATGAGCGAGGAGAGGCTGCGGTGCGAGGGGAGGTTGAGGAGGCTCCTGCGCGGGCAGAAGCCGCGCTGGGCCGGCTGCCGCGTCGCTGATCCTCCCGCTGATTGCGGCGATCACCAAAGCTGGGCCCGGTCGATGGGCGGTCGTCGTCTTGATTGCCGAAGCGGGCCATGCGGCGATCCTGCTCACTGTCCTGCCTCCAGCTGGAGGGTTCTTCAGGGCGGCCACGTCGTCGACTGGCGGCTTGTTCAGGAATCGCTGCTCTGGAATTTCGGCGTGGCCGGTAGAAGTCGTCCTCCTGGCCTTCACTGCGGTCGAATTCCTGGCCTGCGAAGCGGCGTCTCAGCGGCTGAGGTTCGTCGAAACTGTCGTAGGCGTCGTCGTATCCGCCGCGCATTCCCGGGGCTTGCCCCCTGGCGGGTGGTTCGTCATCGAAGTAGGCCGAGCGGCGTGCTTGCTCCGCTGAGATTCCTCGCAAACGAACGCTCTCGTAGGCGAAGAAAACCGTTGTGCCGGCCAACAAAAACTGCCCGAACTGGAGAATCGGATCGAGTCTCCAGCCCTGGAAGAAGAGAATTCCGCCGCAGAGCAGGCCGATGGCTGCAAAAAAAACGTCGTAATCGCGGGCGAGAGCAGGTTTGAAGCTGCGCATGAAATACAGCATTGCGCCGCCAACGGCCAGCACTATGCCAACGATGCTGGCCCAATTAAGACTGGCGTTAACCACGATTAGGACCTCGAAAAGCGTTCACCGGATTCTTCGAAACCGGGAACTGTTGATTCAAGTTTACGAAGCGCGCCAGTCCCTTCAGAGCTTTCGGTCCACCTGGTCGGTCTGACTGAAGAGGAACAGTGCGATGGAAGCAGGCACCACCACGATCACGGCACCCGCGACCAGGCTGAGAAGGAAATTGGTGAGGGAGGGAGTCATAGCGATCGGGCCGGAACCAAACCCTGGATCTAAGGCAAGAGCGATCTTAGGGATCGTTGGCGACTTTCTACGATGCTGATCCCGTTGCTTTGAGCTTTGTGACGCCGACCCTGCTTCAGATTCTGCCGACGGTGCATCTGATCCTGGGTCTGCTGCTGGCCGCATGGAGCTTGATGTTTCTGATGCGGATCGTGCTCACCTGGTACCCCAAGGCCGACTCCAACTCAAGGGTCTGGGCTGTGGTGATCTGGCTCACTGAGCCTGTGCTGGCCCTCACACGCCGTGTTGTGGCACCGATTGGGGGTGTGGATGTGACACCGGTGATTTGGCTTGGCTTGGTCAGTCTCGTGCGTGAGCTGTTGGTGGGTCAGCAGGGTGTGCTTTCACAGATCCTGATGCGTTCCCAAGTCATTGCTTGAACCGCCAGCGTTCAGGTCCAGCTCAGGGGAGCATTTCCTGCTCAACGAATTTGGTGTGGACGTCGCCGTTGATGAATTCCGGCCGTTCGATCATCTCCAGGTGGAAGTCGACCGTTGTGGGGATCCCGGTCACGGCACACTCATTGAGGGCTCGTTTCATGCGTGACAAGGCATGGGTGCGGTCGGTTCCCCAAACGATCAGCTTGCCGATCAAAGAGTCGTAAAAGGGTGGGATGTCATAACCGGTGTACACGTGGCTATCAACGCGCACGCCAGGACCTCCAGGCGGTAACCAACCGGTGATCCGTCCGGGTGCGGGGCGGAAGTTATGGCGCGCATCCTCGGCATTGATGCGGCACTCGATTGCGTGCCCACGCAGCTGGATGTCCTGTTGAAGAACGCTGATCGGCTCGCCTCCGGCGATGCGCAGTTGCTCGGTGATCAGGTCAACACCTGTGACCATCTCAGTAACAGGGTGCTCCACCTGGATGCGGGTGTTCATTTCCATGAAATAGAACCCGCCGCTGCGGTCCAGCAGGAACTCCACGGTTCCAGCGCCCTCGTAGTCAATACTGCGTGCTGCAGCCACAGCCGCTTCGCCCATGCGTCGACGCAGCTCAGGGTCAAGGGCAGGGCTGGGTGCCTCTTCCAGCAGTTTCTGGTGGCGGCGCTGAATCGAACAGTCGCGTTCGCCGAGATGAACGACGTTGCCGTGGCGATCGGCCAACACCTGCACTTCAACGTGACGCGGGCGGTCAATGAATTTCTCCATATACAACCCGGGGTTACCAAACGCCGCTTCGGCCTCTCCCTGTGCCGCCTTGAAGAGGGTGTCGAGTTGATCAGGGCTCTGGACGAGGCGCATGCCCCGGCCTCCGCCACCGGCCGTGGCTTTGATCATCACGGGGTAGCCCATGCTGGCTGCCAGTTCAGCCGCTTCCTTGGTGCCTGAAAGCAGCCCTTCGCTGCCGGGAACGGTGGGAACACCCACCGATTGCATGGTGGTTTTGGCGGTGGACTTATCGCCCATCGAGCGGATCGCGTGGGGCGACGGTCCCACAAAGGTGAGGCCGTGGTCGCGGCACATTTCCGCGAATTTGTCGTTTTCGGCCAGAAATCCGTAGCCGGGATGGATGGCGTCAACGCCCCTGGAGGTGGCTGCCGCGAGAATGTTGGGAACGTTCAGATAGCTGCGGTTGCTGGGCCCTTCCCCAACGCAAACCGCCTCATCTGCCAGTTGAACGTGGAGAGCGTTGCGATCAACGGTGCTGTAAACCGCCACCGTGGCGATCCCCATTTCCCGGCAGCTTCTCAGGATTCTGAGAGCAATTTCGCCGCGGTTGGCGATCAGCACCTTGCCGATGGGCATCCCGCAGTTACCAGGCCAGGGCGGATCGTATCAGTGTCCGTGCGTGGGCGTTAATCCCTCTCCTGACAGGTCAGCCGGGAGAGCATTAACGGGCACCCCAGCCGGTATGATCGATCCCCGATGAAGCCCGAGGGGCTGAATCGACCACGCGGATGTGGTGGAATTGGTAGACACGCACGTTTGAGGGGCGTGTGGCTTCGGCCTTGCGAGTTCAAGTCTCGCCATCCGCATTTCTCTTCCAAAAGTCGATCCGTTTCGCTTGACGTTCCGATCCACGGATCCAACGCTCTCTGTGGTGTTCGTGTCCAACGGACCCGGAGAGCTGAGCACCTGGGTTCGCCCGCTGGCGGAACAGCTGCATCAACAATTGCTGCTCAGGCCGAGAGCGGTGCATTCGCCTCTAGGCCTGAGGTTGGTTCTGGTGCCATGCCCCAACGCCACAGGCTTGGAGGCTGAGGCTGCCGGCCGCTGGCAGCAGTTTGATCGCATTATTCCTGCGGCTCAGTTCTGGTCTCTGTTGCTTCATCCCGCTCGGTTCGGCCACTGGCCCGCTCAGGGAGTGGTGGTCTTTCTCGGTGGCGACCAGTTCTGGAGTGTGTTGCTCTCCGCACGACTCGGTTATCGACACATCACCTACGCCGAATGGGTGGCGCGTTGGCCGCGCTGGAATGACCGCATTGCGGCGATGGCTCCGGAGGTGCAACAGCAGTTGCCGAAGCGCTTTCGTTCGCGTTGCAGGGTTGTTGGCGATCTGATGGCCGACCTGTCCAGCCATGCCAGAGCAAGCGAGCCTCTGCCTGAAGGGGAATGGGTGGCGCTGCTGCCGGGATCCAAACCAGCCAAACTCAGTGTGGGCGTTCCTTTTCTGTTTGAAACCGCCGATCGCCTGAGAGCTCAACGCCCTGGCTGTCGATTTCTTTTGCCCGTTGCCCCCACCACCAGTGCTGAGGACCTTCTCCGTTACCTGGGCCCTGCCAATCGCATTGCGGAGGGTTATGCGGCTGGTGTCAGCGAGGTGCTCCCCCCCGGGGATGGCTGGCCCTGGAGGCGATTGCTGACCGAGGCCGGCACACTCATCCATCTTCAGGAGGACCCTCCTGCTCATGGGGTGCTGAGTCAATGTTCCCTGGCACTCACCACGGTGGGTGCCAACACGGCTGAACTGGGAGCTCTGGGAGTGCCCATGATTGTGCTGGTGCCCACCCAGCATCTGGGAGTGATGCAGGCCTGGGACGGTTGGATGGGGCTGTTGGCCCGGTTGCCTGGACTGCGGCGACTGATCGGTCTTCTGCTCAGCGCCTGGAGGATGAGAAACCATGGTCTGCTGGCCTGGCCGAATATTTCCGCAGGCCGGATGGTGGTTCCTGAGCGGGTCGGCGCCATCACACCCGAGCAGATCGCAGTCGAAGCCTCGGGTTGGTTGCAGCAGCCTGAGCGGCTGCAGGGTCAGCGTGAGGATCTCAGGGCGCTGCGCGGACAGCCGGGAGCGGTGGCGGCTCTGGCTGAAGAGGTGAGAAGCCTGCTGCCAAAGGCTCTTTCCGACTAGCTTTTGAGTTGCATCTTTGATCAGTGCATGACCACTCCATCAACGTCCGACAGCGATCGCGTTGAACGCTCCCCTGAGGAGTGGAAGCAGCAACTGACTCCTGAGCAGTTCCAGGTGGCTCGCCGAGGAGGCACTGAACGAGCCTTCACTGGTGCTTACTGGAACCACAAGGGCGACGGCACTTACCACTGCATCTGCTGCGATATCCCTTTGTTCAGTTCCAGCACCAAATTTGAATCCGGTACCGGATGGCCCAGTTTCTGGCAGGGAGTCAGTTCCGGGGCCATCGTCACCAAGGAAGATTTCAGCCATGGAATGGTGCGCAGAGAAATCCTGTGCGCGCGCTGCGATTCGCATCTGGGACACGTGTTCAGCGATGGACCAGCACCCACCGGACAGCGCTACTGCGTCAACAGCGCGTCATTGCAGTTCAAGGATGTTGATCAGTCCTGATTGATTCACCAGGGATCTTCAACGGGTTCGCCGGAAGCCTGCTCCGGCGCCTCGTTGTTCCATGGTTCGCGCGCTTTCGGCTCCAGGTCTAGGGGTTGGCGCTCAATGGGTTGCACTTCCATCGGTTCCACATCCAGTGGGGCCCCGGGGCGTTCCACAGGGCGGCGGGACGCAGGACGGGGACGCTCGTCGTAGCGGGGACGTTCTTCATAGCTGGACGAATCACGTTCGCCGATGGGGTTTGCATAGCGGGAGGGCTCGGGCTCCCGGTAAGCCCGTTCGACCTGCTCCTGAGTCCGGTAACGACGATCGTCAAGCTCCGGCTCGCGCCTGGAGTAGCGCTCTGGTTCCCTGTAGGGCTCGGGTTCATCGATGGGCAGTTCATCGAGGTAACGGCGCCGGCGCATGTCCTGTTCCCGTGGCTGTTCCAGCTCCACATATTCCAGCTCCGGCTGTGCGGCCTCAAACCGTTCGCTCTGAGAGGCCTCAAGCTGGCGTGGTGCCGTCTCAGCTGGCTGCCCAGAGCTGAGTTGGTTCTCGACGGGCACAACATTGAGGCGGTAGCGCTCCCTCTCCTGCTCCTCCCAGCTGGCACCTCCCACTCCCAGCTTTTCCAGGAAGCCACTGTTGAGCTGTTTGAGTTTGTCTTCGGCACCCTCGTAAACAATGATCCGGTCAGCACCGCTGCTGACGATCTCGTCGACAGGAATCTCCCAGGTGCTCAGCACCCCTTCACCCAGCAGTGGCACACCCAAAGCCCCCATCACCAGGGTGGTCAGTTCACCGGTTTCGATGTCGAACGAGAAGCCCAGGACTCGGCCGAGTTGCTGCCCTGATTCCGTGATGACCTGGCAATTGATGATGCGGCTGTAACGATCAGCGGCAAAGCCTTCGCTCAGGGAGTCGGCTGAGTCGACAAGGATCACATCCCCCACCTGGCGGATGCGGTCGAGGGGCATCCAGCGCGGCAGGCCTGGCAGGAACCTGGTGAGCGGGTTGTCGCGCAATCCCAGGGCCACCACTTCACGGCGGTCAATATCCACGACCACTTCTCCCACAACGCCCAGACGCCGACCGCTGTCGCGGGTGATGACCTGCGTACCCATCAGTTCCGACCTCAACCAGAGGCGGTCACTGGGCACGTTGGCCAGGGGGTCATTCGGAGTTGACGACAAGCTCAACCGCGGGCCTCAGCCGGAGGGATTCGTGACATTTTGGCGCAAGGACCCCGCGCTGGCTGTTCAGGCTGCATCGGGAAGTCCCACCACCTGAGTGTGGGCACCGCGGGCCTGGGTCACCCCAATGGTGCGTGTGGAGGCTCCGATCATGGGGCGGCGGTGGCTCACCACCAGGAACTGAGCCTGTTCGGCCTGCCGGGCAATCAGGGCTGCCAGGCGTTCCACATTGACGCCGTCCAGGAAGCTGTCCACCTCATCGAGGGCATAAAACGGTGATGGACGGAAGCGCTGCAGAGCGAACAGAAAGCTGAGCGCGGTGAGCGACTTCTCACCACCAGACATTGCCGCCAAGCGTCTGACGGCTTTGCCCTTGGGATGGGCCACGAGTGTGAGGCCACCCTCGAGAGGGTCGTCTGGATTGTCGAGCTGAAGCTTGCCATCGCCATCCGAAAGGCTGGCGAAGATTTCGCGGAAATGGCTGTCCACCGCTTCAAAGGCTTCCATGAAGGCTTCCTGACGCAGCGTGGCCACGGTTTCAATCCTCAGCAGCAGTTCTTCCCGCTCTTGGCTGAGCACATCCAGCCGTTCGCCCAGGTCGCCGAGGCGTTGTTCAAGCTCTTCCAGCTCCTCCAGGGCCAGCATGTTCACCGGTTCCAGTGCTTCCATCCGCAACTGCAATTGCTGCAGGCGTTCCTGCAGGCTCTCCAGGCCACTTTCACGCAACTCGTCGGTCATCTCCGGCAGTGGATCAGGCAGTGTTGCCCGCAGCTCCTCCAAGCGCAGTCCACCGTTGCGCAGTTGCTCCTCGAGTGAGCTGCGCTCCTCGCGAAGGCGCTCCAGTTCCCAGCGGGCCTGCTGCAGTGCTTGCCGCTGTTCAGCCACGGCAGCCTCGGCTTCATCTCTGGCGCGTCGTTCCTCCCCGAACCGGGTTTGCAGTTCCTGCTGCTGAGTTTCCAGTGCATCCCTGCGGGTCTTCAACGCCTGTTGCTGTTCACGCCACCGTCCATGCGCTTCCGACAGCGCCTGAACCGCCTGCTGCAGCGATGTTTCCTCCTGCTCAATCGCCTGTTGCTGATCTCCGAGTCTCTGTTGTGAGAGCTGTCGGTCGCGTTCCTTCTGCAGCAGTGCATCGCGTTGCTGCCGTGCGGCCTCAAGGCCAGAATCCACCCGCTCCAGGTCCTGCTGCAGAGCTTGCCAGCCTTCTGCATCACCATTGGCTTCGAGGCTGGATTCCTGGGAATTGAGCTGATTGAGTTGCGTTTGCAGCGGCTTCAGGCTCATTTCGAGCTGGTCAAGCCTCAAGCGGTGTTTCTGCTCGGCCTGCTGCAGCTCGCTGAGTTTGCGCTGCCGCTGCTGCACGCGCTCAAGCAGTGGTCCATGGGAACGCTTGGCGGCCTGGCGTTCTGCTTCAAGAGCGGCCTGGCGTTGTTCCAGCTGCCGCAATGTCGGCCGCTGCTGATCCGCGGCCTCCACCAGCCTCTGTTCTTCCCGCCGACAAGCGGCCAGGCTCTCTCCCAGCTCCAGCAGTCGCTGACGCAATGGGGCCGCTTCATCGCCATCACTGCTGGCACCGAAGCTCAGTCCGCCTCCCCGCTGCGAGAAGCTTCCGCCGGTCATGGCTCCACTTTTTTCAAGCAATTCACCTTCGAGGGTGACGGCCCGTGAACGGCCCAGGAATTGTCTGGCACTGTTCAGATCGCTGAACACCTGAGTGTCACCGAAGACATAGGCGAACACGTCTGTGTAGATGGCTTCGTAGCGGACGAGGTCGACTGCGCGTCCCATCAGGCCGCTCCCCTCATCCGCCTGGGGCCGGCGTCCACGAGCCGTGGCAGCGATCGCTCCCGCGCCGGGAGCTCGGATCTTGTTGAGCGGCAGGAAGGTCAGTCGACCGGCGCGGCGACTTTTCAGCAGATCAATCGCTCGAGCCGCGATGCGGTCATCGTCCACCACCACCTGAGCCATCCTTGCGCCGGCAGCCACTTCAAGGGCCAGTCGATGGCGTTCATCAACTTCACCAAGCTGCGCAACATGGCCATGAATTCCTTCCAGGCCCGATTCGAGCAACAGCCTCAGTGCGCCAGTGCCTCTGCTTTCCTGAAGAGCTTCCCGGCGGCTGTCGTGGCGCGCAATGTCGCGCTCGAGCCGCGTCTGTTCCTGCTCGAGCCTGGAACGGGTGCGTTGCTGGATCGCGACCGACTCCAGCAGTTGCTGAAGTTGATCTCTGCCGCTGCGAATCGACTCCAGCAGCGTCTGCCACTCCTGCTCGAGCTGCTCCAGCAAGGTCTGGACCCGCTGATCTTCCGCCCCGTCCTGATCTCGGTCCTGTTCCAGCTCAAGTTGTCGTTCTTCGTCCTGCCGGAGCCGTTCCAGCAGCTGTTGACGTTCCTCCTGAAGCGGTGTGACGCGTCCTTGAAGCTCCTGGCGTTGGCTGGAGCGCTGCTTCTGCTCTTCGAGCCAGGTGCCTGAGCGGCCTGCCACCTCTCCCAGCCGTCGCCTGGAGAGCTCCACTGCTGCTTCGGCATCTCTGCAGTCCTGCTCGGCTTTCTCCAGCAATCCGCTGTTGGTGTTCAGGCGCAGGTCTTCCGTTTCAGCCTGCAGCTGGCCGCGGCGAGCTTGCAGCTGATGGCGCAGTCCCTGCAGGCGTTCACCCTCCTGCTGATGCTGGCTTGCTTGCCGTTCGAGTTCGCGGCTCTGTGGATCCAGCCCGGCCAGTTCTGCCTGCACACTCAGCAGCTGGTCTTCGCCAAGGGCTTTGACGCTCTCCTGAAGGGTCTGCAGTCGTCCGGCCGCATGCTGAAGGCTGACATCGCGTTGCTCGATCGAGCGGGCATCGCTCTCCTCTTTGGCGCTCAGCTCTTCTTGTCGCTGCTGAAGGCGTCGGCGCTCGGCCTGAGCTGCTTCGAAGGCCAACACCAGCTCCTGCCTGCGGCCCTGCTGGAGCTGTGCCTTGAGTTCCTGATAAGCCCTGGCTTTGGCGCAGTCTTTTTCCAGTCGATGTCGGGCCGTCAGCAGTTCCTGCTCAACGATGCGGCAACGCTCCTGGCGCTCCTGAACCTCATCGAGTTTGCGCCGCGTCTGTTCAATGCGGGTGTCGAACAGTGCCACACCGGCCAGCTCATCGATCAGGCCACGCCGATCGCGATTGCTCATCGAAACGATGCGGGTCACGTCCCCCTGCATCACCACATTGCTGCCCTCTGGGTCGATGCGCAGTCGGCGCAGCTGGGTCTGCAATTGCTGGAGGTTGCACGGGACTCCATCCGCGCTGTAGCTGCTGCTGTAGGAGCCTCCCGGCATCACCCGCAACTTGCGCGTGACGGTCCATTCCGTCTGATCTGAACGGATCCAAGGACCCTCCTCAGGCGGTTCCAGTCCTTCCTCAGCGGCGTCAGGCTGCCATTCAGAGAGGTCGAAACGAACACTCACCGTCGTTTCTGCTGATTTGCCGGCCTTCAGCACATTGCTATTCACCAGATCAGGCAGGCGATCGGCACGCATGCCTTTGCTGTTGGCCAGTCCAAGACAGAACAGCACTCCATCGAGGATGTTGCTCTTGCCAGATCCGTTCGGCCCGGTCACCACAGTGAAACCGGGTTCCAGGGGGATGCTCATCGCTCCCCCGAAGGACTTGAACTGTGTCAGCCCGACCTGATTGATGTGTACCAACAGGGGACACGGCTGTCAGCCGTCTGAAAGTAGCGGAGCCTTGAAAAAGCTCAAGTGCTGTTTGCAGTTCACTTGTCCTGTGGCGTGCGCATGCGGCACTGCTCTGCTGAGATTTCCAGAACAACCGGATCGCTCAGGCCAATCCGAGCCATCCCTTCCAGCTCCACCTGGATGGGTTGATTGGGATCAGCGGGCAGGGCGCTTCGCATTCCGCCTGCCACGACACGACGTGCCCAACCTCTGTTGCCGGACACGGAAGCTGCCTCCCGATCGAGCCATACCAGTCTGTGGGGGGGCAACGCTGTGGCTTGCACCGCAGGACCGTTCAATTGCGGAATCGCCTCCAACCGCCAGCTGCGGCAGCTGTCTCCGTCTTCGAGCAACAGGTCAAGGTGGCAGCCGCCTGGGTCATCCGGGGCTCCTAAATGCTCCAACAGGGCGTAGCGCAACTGATGGCCCACCAATGCCAATGGGTGTCATCTCAGAGTTACCACCCTTACTCTGCGGTAGGCCGTCAGGATCGCCATGGATTCAGCTCCCTCTTCAGCCGATGCGCCTGCGGACTCCCAGGATCTGGCCTACCACTTCCGGGATCGCTTTGAGAGTCTTTTGCCAGAGATCCAAAAGCGCTGGCCTGAAGTCACCCACCAAGCACTAGAAGCCACCCGCGGCAGTTTCGATGAGGTGGTTCATCTGATTGCTGCCCAGAGCGACCGGGCTGCGAGCCTTGTCACTGTCCAGCTAGAGGACTTGCTGCATCAGGCCGGAGATCGCACCCGCACCCTGGCTGACAACCTTGATCCGCTGGAGGAGCAGCTGGAGCATCTGCTCGATGAGCTCAACCGCACTCTCAGGCCGAAGCTTGAGAAACCTGTGCGCGACAGACCCCTGATGTCACTGGCTGTTGCCGCTGGTGTAGGGATTCTGGTGGGTGCCCTGCTGACCGGCGGGCGGAGATCCTGATGAGTGAACTGCCCCGTTCCGAACAACCGCGCTCCAGAGGACTTGGCGCTGCCGCCAGGGTCACGGCACTCGCGGGCTCAGTGATGGACCTGCATGTCCGGATTGCTTTGCAGGAGGTAGATCGCGAGAAACGGCGCCTGATCAGTGGTGGTGTGTTTCTTGCCATGGGGGGCACGCTGATGCTGCTGGCCCTCGTGGCTGGAGAAGCCGCTCTACTGGTGTGGATGCTGGAATCCTGGGGTTGGTCGTTGATCCAAGCGCTGCTGGCGATGGCGATTCTCAATGTGGTGGTGGCCGGATTCAGCCTGCGGATTGGCGGTCAGCTCGCCAAAGGTCCGTATCTGCCTCAGACACTGGAAGGTCTGATGCGAACCACGAGGGCTGTTCTCGGTAAATGAATCGCCGGTGTTCAGTTCTCCTGGAGGACTGGATCCGATGTGCGCCTGTTCAGCTCGTAATGCAGCCAGCGGCAATCCAATCCACCGTTATTCACAGGGATTCTGCGCTTTGCTTTGAGGCGCAAGGCTCCGGTTAATTCTCGATTGCCGCTGAGAAGCCACAGATCCCAGCCGCCGTAATCTTTTTTCAACACTGCTCCCAGCTCTTTGTAGAGCTCTTGAAGCTCAGTGGTATGTCCCAGTCGCACCCCATAGGGTGGATTGCAGACCACCACGCCATGGTCCGCCTCCGGAGCCGGTGCATCCCTGAAATCGGTCTCAACGATTTCGATCACGTCTTCCAGATCCGCTGCGCTGATGTTGTCGCGTGCCTGTTGGGCAATCTCTGAGTCCTGCTCATAGCCCACGATTCGTGGTGGATTGTTCACGGGCTGCTGCCGTTTCTGGGCTCTGCGCTGTTCCGCTTCCCACTGATCTGAATCGAAATCCGCCCATGACTCAAGGAGGAAGTTGCGATGCAGAGCAGGAAATCGCTGAAGTGCCATTGAGGCGGCTTCAATCAGCAGCGTTCCCGAACCGCAGCAGGGATCGGTGAGTGGGGCGCTTCCGTCCCAGCCAGTCAGTCTGATCAGACCTGCGGCCAGGTTCTCCTTCAGCGGAGCCACCCCCATGGCTGCTCTGTATCCCCTGCGGTGCAGGCTGCCGCCGCTGCCGTCCAGGCTCAGGCTCGCTTCACCACGATGCAGGTGAACATGCAGGCAGAGATCGGGTTCGTCCAGATCGATGGACGACCGCTTCCCCCATAGATCACGCTGGCGATCAATCAGGGCGTTCTTCACCTGGAGCGCCGTGAAGTGGCTGTGGTTCAGCCCGGGGGCCGTTCCGGTCACATCCACTCGAAAGCTCATGGATGGATGCAGCCAGCGTTCCCAGTCGAGAGCTTGCTGGACACCGTCGTAAAGCGAATCGCGACCGTCGCAGCGGAAGCGTGCCATCTCCCGCAGCAATCTGAACGGCAGCCGGCATTGCAAGTGAAGCCTGTAGAAACAAGCCATGTCGGCTTGAAATGCCGCGGCACGACGTAACGGTGTGACCTCTTTGGCACCGAGTGTCTGTAATTCCTGGCTGCCGATCTCCTCGAGACCTTGGGGCAACACGGCGACGCCATGAATCAACTGTGGCGCCTGTCGGTACTCACTTCCCAAGACGCTCTGCTCCGCTTCACCACTGCTGTCAGAATGACAACGTCCGGTCTTGATCGGACTAGGTGATCCACACCAGTGTTTCGGACAGCGGTTCGATTCCGCTCAGCTCCATTCCCCCTTCTCGGGGCTGCAATGGTTTCGACGGGGCATGAGGAGGGTGACTGAAGCCTGCTCGGTAAGAGCAAACCCGTAACTGCGAACAACATCGTTCGTTTCTCCCGTCAAGCAGCCCCTGTTGCTGCCTGACCCATAAGGGAGATGGGGTGAAGTCAGCCTTATCACCCAATTGACTCGCGGGGGCTGGAAGGCCCCCACCACCATTCCTGAGCAGAGCTAATCAGACCATGGAGTGGCCACTTGAGCTTTGTCCCACTGTCATTTGACGGTGGCCAGGAACCACCAACAGGCAGAGTGTGGGTATGAATCAGCCAAGTCTTCAAAAACTTCGATCACTGCGGCTCGATGCGTTGGCTCGTGATGACAGGGCTGTGGCTGATCTCAACGCGCGAATCTCCAACTCTCCCGACTACCTGGTGGAGGAGCTGATGAACAAGCATGGGTGGCCTGCCCATGAGGCCCTTTGCGCTGTTCAGCAACTCCAAGAGAAAGTCCTTCGCAACACAACCGAGCAGGCTGCAGCCTGAGCCGGAATGTTGAGCCTGGTGTTGTGCTCATGGGCTGATGAGCAGATAACTCATGGATGAGGACACGAGCAACACAACCAAAGCAGTCTGGTTCTGGGCGATCGGATTGAACGTGATCGCTTGGGGCGGCTATCTCGTACTGACCAGAGTGATGGGAATCACCCTTGATTCGGTTCGTTAGGCCCTGAATTCACCAATCCATTTCAGAGTCAGATGCTCAACGCTCGAGGCTGTTCGTCCTATGGAGTGGGAACTTGGGGAAGGCCGAGATCGAAACGATCAAGGCCAGTGTCCTGATGGTGCTCAGAACTTGCGCGGATAAGGGGGATTCCCAGCCAGTTCGACATTGATCTCTTTGCAGATATTCATCCATGCTCCAAGTCCAAAGTTCACACCGTTCGGACCGTCGATGAAATCCTGGAACTGCTGCGCAGTGATGCCCTCACGGACTTCCCAGATGCAGAACGCAGGTCCTTCTGGACCAACCGGGCAGAAGCAGTGGTTATAGAAACCATCCTTCAAATTATTTGCGACTGCCTCATCCCAGCCTCCTCCAGGAGCCATGGCTTTCTGAGCTGTCTCCCACCACTGCTGGGCTTTCCCGGCGCGAAACTCATGGTGAACGTGGAAGAACTTAGAAGCCATCAATCGATGCCGAATGCCGTTCGATCATCGCCTTCCAAAGCTGTTGCCGTCGTATCTGAAGCTTCGCTGGAATGCCATTCACCGGAGGACTGATCACTGTCTTAGGGGACATTCCCGCAATCAGCCACCGCAGTGGGTCAATCTTGACTGGCAACACCCGATCAAGCAGTCAGATTCAGAGCACGGTGACTTGAGAGGTATCGGTGATGCCTTTGAGCAAGAGCATCTGATCTGAGCCAAGGCTGTAAAGCAATCCCTGATCAGTCAGCGAAAAGCTGCCACCAACCACACCTTGAATGTTGTCCAAGCCGATGGTGTAGTCGTGAATGATGGCGACACCCGCCCCAGCGGTTGCTTGGAATGTGTCTGCATCCTTATCCCCCCAGACATCTCCAGCACTCACAACAAAACGATCATTGTCTGGTCCACCTCGATAGGTCATTCCACCAGCAGACCCTGTGATCACATCAACTCCGTTGTTGCCGTTCACCCAGGAACCAATGTTTGAGTGCAAAACCACGATCTTGTCGTTATCAGCGCCACCTAGATATCGACCATGTCCACCGCGCAGGACAATTTGATCATCACCGTTGTTGCCATTGGCGAAGTTATTGTCACCTCCGATCACTTCCAGAAAGTCATTGCCTCCGAGGAGTCCAAGATTGATATTGGATTGACCAATCAAAGAGTCAGCAGCGTTGCTCCAATAACGGCGTCCTTTGATGACTGTATTCTCAATCGTTTTGGCAACGGTGCTACCACTATTTCCTCCTCCACCCGATGGAGCTGAATTAATACTTGGTCCATAAACCATGCTTAAGTTGGCCTCAGACCAGGAATCATTGGTGAATTCAACTTTATAAAAATCTGTTGCACCACCTGCTGTTGTGGATGAAACATCAGCAATGGTGACGGGCAGTCTTAACTCGGAGAGTGATCCAGCTTTGCTGACATCGATGTAGGTCCCAGTATGGTCATTGTCTGCATCAACATTGCTGAGTGCCGATCCGGTGAATCCACCGTCAATAGCATCAAAATCAGTGCTGAAAGTTCGCTCAAGATAATCTTTAGTGAAGTAAAAATCAAAGTCAACTTCTTCGCCGTTGGTGCCATTAATTTCAAATCCTGGCGACAAGTCAGAAAACTTGTATTCGCTGCTCATTAGATCGATATCTTCCCAGAAGGCATTCGTGCGAAAGACCGAGCCGCCATAATCACTGTTTCCTCCCACTTTTGCAGCGCTTACGGAATTAATCATCACACCAAGTACTTTGGCGCCAGTGTTATTGCTGACAGCTGTCGTTTTTGCTGGTTGACCAGCATCAAGTTTGAGTTGGAGTGTCCAGATATCATCTGAAACTGATGCTGTTCCACTGCCAGCTGTTTGTGAGTATTGATAGCCAGTTGACGCTGAAACTGTTGCGCCTGAAATATTCACATGACTAAGTTGTTCGCCTCCATAAAAATGTATGGTAAGTGCAACATTGCTGGCGACGTCGTCGCCAGCAATGTTGAAGTCGGAAAAAGGCATGTCGCCTTCCTCAGGAACTTTGTTCAAGAAGCCCATCGCGGTGACTGTGTAATCACCAGATGTGTAAGACTGGGCACCCTCTGCATAACTTGTTGAAGTGTCTGGAGTGATATCGGAGCGGTAAACTAGAGATGGTCCTTCTACTGTTCCGGTGAAAGGGTTTGAGCTGTAAGTAAGACCGCCAATTTTGAAGAGATAGTCATTGCTATCAAGTCCGTTGGTAATTGTACTTAGATGAGATGGGCTTGCGCATAAATCAGTAAATGTTGCATATTTTTTTCCTCCAACTGCAGTGATATTTGTAATCCAATCGAAGGATGTAGAGCGAGTATCTGCAAGCTCTTTTGTTGTGCCTTTGACTCCGCTGTAGGCGAAAGTGGCATTATCTGCCTTTGATTTGATTGATTGAAGGACTGAGAGAAGTGCTGGTGAATTATGACTATCATTAACGGTCAAAGTTCCAGTAATGTTGCCTAAATCAGTGGCACTCAGAGAGTCAAGGTTTGCAGCTGAGCCGGTAACATTGTTGAATTTGTACGAGCTATCTGCGCCCCACGTAATAGATTGTGCTGTATTGAATGTTGCGAAGACTGTTTTTACGGCGTTGAGGGCAGCAACGCTCGCCAAAGATCCTGCAGCAAGATAATTATCTCCGTTTGCATAGGAGCTGACGTTCGGTGCATTGGAGTTGCCTGGAGTGCCATCGCCGATGACACCGCTTCCGTCGAGGTCTGCAGCGGCTTGTTCTTCAAGATAGTCGTTGCTAAATGTAAAGTCTGCCATGATCTGAGAATCGTCTTGGAATCAGCTTAAAATGGCATTAGCGTGGAATCTTAAAGAGAATAAGTGTTTTTAGTTTTGTGTTGATTATTTTTTATTCTTAAACTGATGCCTCCTCTGCATCATGTTCAGTGTTCGTAAAAATTTTAAAACTCAGTGTTTGTCTAAGACTTGTTCTCGTTCGCTCTTAGTTCGATTTTGAATTGATTGCTTTGATTTTTAGCAACCCTAAATGTCCTGTCTCTGCTGGAGTGTGTCCAGACTGATTTGAACCTTGAGGCATTGAGATTCGTTGGATTTGCTGGGTTTTCTTTGGGAGCTAAGAGCTCAAAAGGTTTTACCGTTGAACGGTCGAAGCAGCGGTTCGCAATGAATCCAAAAGGATCGAGAGGTGCCCTTTTCTTTTGTTTTCAACTAACCAACGCCAGCTCGCTCGACGAGGGGAATGGCATGGAGCAGCGCTCAGGAGAAAGACCTCGGTGATTTTTGCCAAAATTTAACGATCCAGGTATTGCTTGCTTCATCATTCCCAACTCATTCTTTTTATTTTGAAATTAGTTTGTTTTGGACAATAAAAATGAATGCACTCAGGCGTATCAAAAGGAAAATCAAGGCCGAAATGCTCTCAATTTTTGTGGTTTCACTTGAAATTTGTTACAGGGCTTATGGAAGTATCTGAGTTGATTTCACCACACCAGTGACGTCTTGATTTCCACCGTTGGGCATCAGCTCTCTTTCGCCTCTGCTTTTGGTCCGGTCAATTTGCAGCTGGGGCCGATTGGGCAGGCCAAAGCACGAAATGGTTTGTGATGACCCTCATGGATGAACTCACCAATCGGTTCGGCGTGGGCAGTGTGGATTTCCATTGGAATCTTGCCTCTTCCAGAGTTTTAGAAATGTCTTGGGAGCAGTCAAGGTGCGATAACAATTTCTCCTGATGCCGCATCAAGGTGGCAGCTCAACATTTCAACCACAGGGATCTCAGCTTTGGTCAGCCCCTGTTCCACAGCGATAGGCATGTTGGGACTTGGCCCAGAGCTGCTTCCACCTGGCTGAGTTGGTGATTGCAGTCTGCTGATTCTCCTTAGTCGTGAATGCCGCTGAGGGCTGCTCAGGCCACGTTGTCCTGTCAGTTTGCGAGCGTCTCTCCATTTTTGGTTGTGCTCCGGACCTTCTCTCCGATAGCTAGCTGTGGGAGAGAAGGCTTACTGGGCGTGTGGGCTAATGCACACTTGCTTGAACAACGACTGAATCAAGCCAGCAAGTGCACAGCAAGCTGTGTTCGCGTGTGTTCGCGGCGCTGTTCCTCAGTCACTCACGCATCCTCTGAGCACTCTTCGTTTGATGTTCGTGCCTGCGTTGTCTTTGAGCGATACGATGATCCAACGACTTCTGTAAGCATTTCGGTTGGTGATTGATATCAATATCTGGATGATCATTGGCTTTCTCTTGGCAGGTTTTTCAGTTGTTTCCAATGATTCACTGCAAACACTTGGGACTTATATCTCTTCTAACCGACAGCGAACTCCCAAGCGTGTTCAGATGCTTTTTGTTTGTGGTATTACTATTGCCGTACTTTTTTTGGGTTGGTATCTTCATCAGGGAAAACCTGCCTGGGGGCGTCTTGAATCATTCCCAGTGCCAGAATCATTCACCTGGGCTTATATAATTCCTCCGATTGCAGTCCTGGCTTTGACCGCTTGGGGTGCGCCCGTGAGCACTTCATTCCTGGTGCTCTCTTCCTTCGTTCCTGAAAATATTGGAAGATTATTAGCGAGTTCACTTTCCGGGTATGTCATGGCATTCTTCCTTGGACTTGCTGCCTGGGGTTTGGGAATATGGCTTTTTGAACGATGGATTTTTCGCCGAAATCAGGATTCACAAGAAATCAGCAAAGTCTGGTTTGCCCTTCAGTGGTTTTCGACCGGATTCTTGTGGAGCATGTGGTTAGTGCAGGACATGGCAAATATCTTTGTCTATTTACCTCGCAATCTAAATCTCATTTCAATGGGCGTGTGTACCCTCATCCTCTGTATGGGTCTCTGCGTGCTCATCCTGATTGGTGGTGGACCGATTCAAGGAGTCTTGCGTTCGAAAACAAATTCATCGGATTTGAGATCAGCCACTTTGATTGACTTCATGTTTGGTCTCTGTCTGCTTTACAAGGCATTTCTCAGCAGCTTTCCACTGAGTACGACTTGGGTGTTTCTTGGTTTACTCGCTGGAAGGGAAATGGCTCTGCGCATCAGAGAGCGTGAGCATAAAACTGTTTTTACCAATCAGCAGTATGGAAATCTGTCGAGTGTGATTGGTAGTGATCTCGGGAAGGCCTCCGTGGGATTGATCGTCAGTCTGGTGGTCGCTCTTGGCATACAGCCCTTGATCGTTTGGAGCGCGCCATAACACTTGACTGCAAGATCTACCTAACTGTCACAGTCAGAACCCAGTCTTGGTCATCATTGGAACCAACTCAACGAGCTGTCTGGTTGATTTTGTAAATGCTCAGAACGAGGCAGGCCGTCGAAAAGCTGACAAACAGAACAAGCAGATTTGAACTCGTCATGAGATTGGCATGAGTATAAATACTCTAATGGTCCAATTCCTTTTCTGCGAGTTGGTTGCTGCAATAGCCGACTTCATCACAATTCCGCTGGGGATAGAGCAATCCTGTTCCAGATTGATTCAACCCCACAAGAGGGTTGTTGTCTTTACTGAGTGATATCAGATCGATCAGAACTTAAACATCGGCATCGACCAAACCATGAGTGAGAGCAAGCACAGCTGCTTGAGTTCGATCTCTCACTCCTAATTTCTGGATTGTAGTACTGACATGACTTTTGATAGTTTCTGACGACAAGAACAGGGATTCAGCGATTTCAGAATTTTTCATCCCTTGGATAATGCAGCGAAGAACCTCGCGTTCGCGCTCAGACAAAGGATCGATGAGCTCAGGAGGTTGTTTGATTCTTGCTGTGGCTGCTGCACGAACTGATTTTGGATAGTAGACACCACCATTGTTTGTTGTGGTCAGTGCATTAATGAAGTCTCCATGCCCTGATCCCACTGATGACATGAACATAACGCCGTCTGCTCCAGCGTCCATCGCTTCATGGACAACGTCAGTTGTTTCCCGCCCCAGAAAAATTAGTGCAGTGATCTCGGGATTGTATGCCTTGACCTTTTCTACCAGACGAATGCCATAACCTTTTTCAAGATCTTCGCTTGTAATCAAGAGGTCAGGATTGAATTTCAATTGTAAGTCCAGTCCTTCTTCCTCGGTTGTTGCTCCACCAATCAGTGACTGTAAAATTGGCGTACAAAGGCACAAAGCAGTCAGTGTTAACCTGTTTTTGCTGCAGACCAATACTTTTTTAGAGCTCAAAAGTTGTCGGCATCGATCAGCTGCTTGCTTGAGAGGAAGTTCGTTTGGATTGATGAGCACGCGCTGGACATCTTTTCAATGGATTTTAGTGAGTTCGTGATTTGAATGCAATATATTTCGGCTGTATGCAGCCTGAGCGCATCTGGTGAAGATCTCTAAGGTTCAATCGGGTCGCATCCCCTACTCCGATTTGTGTTAAAAATCGAAATCAAATAATACTGTGTATGAGCCAATAGGGGTTTCTCGCTAATGATCATATTCAGCTTTAGCATTCACTGCATCGGTGTCGACAGGTCAAGTTGTTTCAACGAACGATCCTCATTACAATGGAGAGATACGGAAAAGTAATCTAAGCACTCAATCAATGTCTCAAGCACAGTTGTCCACTCATGTTGAAGCAGCTCCCTACGTTTGGTCGCTTGTGCTGTCATTTGCAACAGTGATTTTGAGTATCCTGCCGCTTTATGTGGCTCGCTTTAAAGCTCAGTTTGAGATGAGTGATCTTTCATCTCTGCGTGCAATGTTTGATCGATATCCCGCCTGGGGAAAAAGAGCCAGCTGGGCTCAGCAAAACAGCTTTGAATCATTCTCCCTTCATGCTCCGGCAATTCTTCTGGCAATTCTTGCCGTCGTGAATGGTTTTGATCTCCCTATTCTCGCGGTTGTTGTTGCCTTTGCCCATCCAATCTTTCGAACTCTTTATATTCTTGCTTATCTGGCTGATATTTCTCTGCTCAGGTCTGTGTGCTGGTTTCTTGGTTTGCTATGCAGTGGTTTTCTTTACGGTGTCTGTCTCTCGTCCATGTTTTGAATTGGAGACGATATTGCTTGAACGAGCTCCATGATTTTAATTGATTTAATATTTTGATTCTAGAGAATTGATGGCAAGCCTTTTCTTATTGATGATTGGTATTGTGTCGCTGCTGAGACCTCAGCATTGTTCATGATCAAGGTGGTTTGCAAATTTGCGGATCATATCGATGCAGAACTGTCGATCGACTCCGTGAACTGACTTCCAGCTTTCGTACATGACGTTTAGATCTTCCCAGGCATTGTCATAGACAGTCTTTGGGTAATCATGTTGCTCTGGATTAGTCATGTGTTGATTTCTGCTTTTGTGAATTGTATTTCTGTTTGACATTGTAGTTGCTATACACTATTGATATTGGATGAGCAATCAGTTTTGAATTAAGCTGTCGTTTTGAATCTTTTTTTGATTGGCATCGCATTTCATGGCTTGCTATCAACACTAGTCGTTCTGTCTTTGAGCGGTGTTCAGAATGTGTTGTAGACCAGTCCTGTTGAAACGTACAGAAAGCCTGCAATAAAAATGCCTGCGTAAATCAGCATGATTCGTGTATTCACTCGACAACTCTCGAAGCGCAGCCATTAATAGCAACGGTCCATTCCCCACCATGTGTTGCTCAGCACCAAGAAGAGCCAAGAACAGGTCTTATAATCAGATGTCTTTTTGATCAGATGCAAAAATTACTATCTCTGGTCAGCAGTTTGTTTCAGTGGCTGGCAAAGGCTCTAAAAGGCGGTGAAAGCTGGTTCCTGGTGATTGATGAGGTCATTGTTGCTCAGGAAGACTTCGCGAATCAGCAAAAGCAACTTGAGCAGAGGCAAGATCAAGCGATGCGTCGAGATGACTTTAATCGGCGCTACGAATCCCAGTGTTTTACGTCATCTAGTCGTCTGACTTTTCTCGAGATTTGGATGACATTGAGCCCGATTTCTTTATTTAAGTTTCTGCGATATTCTCTCAGTGATGTCGTCTGATCAATCAATCACAACTTGATCACTGACTTTGGCGTTTAATTTGATACGCTTTAATGTCTTTTTTATGCCGATTATGAGTTTTTTGAATTCAACTGATGCTGCCGTCAGTTTTTTGTCTTTCTCCAATTCTTGAGTTTGCTCTAGTTGTGAACTCAGTTCACAGAGCGGGTTTTGATCCGATGCCGAGATACGGAAAAACGTTCTTCGTATGAATTCATGAAGTTCTATAATGGCATCAATTGAGCTTCCCGTCATTAGCGACCTCTCTCCAAAGCGCATTCCGGCGCGAACCCTCCGACGCGGTTACATCAGTGAATTCTTGGGTATGGCCAAAACTGTTCAACCACAAGGCTTTGCACCACAGGAGATCGATGATCTAGATGGGTTTGATTATATGGATGTTGCCTCGAAAGTTAAAAAATAAACAGTGTAATTCCTTGCAGCCCTAACTTTGCAGGTCTTTCTAGCCTGCATAGTTTTTTTTGGGGGGTGAATGACGATCTCAAGACTAGAATGTCCATAAGATCCGTCTGATATGAACATCAGTACATTGCGTTATTCCTCAATTTGTCTACGATAGTTTTATCTGGATAGCATTGTTATGCACTTTGCCACCTCTACTGATGAAAACATCGATTTTATTTGGTCGCAAATTGTCAAAGCTATGAGCCGTGATTCAGAACATCTTGTCTGCCCTAATGCCTCTAGTTTTATTACAACTAAAGATGGTCTTGAATGTATGGTTCGTAGTGCAAGTGGGCTTTTACTCGCCAACTGTTATTCTGAAGACGATCGAATGGGAGGACGTCGGTGGACGATTAATCTTGTTCAATGAATCTGTGTAGAAATCAGTGTATTGCGTTGTTTGCCAGATTTTAATTTTTCGTTCTCTTCTTTTCCCTAAATCCTGAAAGCAGCTCGTTCTTTATTGTCTCTTTCGTTGTAAGGGCTCCTGTTGAGCGTTAAATTTCACTTGTACAACAAAGCTCAATAGTTGATGTACCTATCTTAATTTAAGATATTTATTTGTTTGTGATTACCCTGTTGATTGCTTGTAGCTTGATCGTCCCTTCACCCTGTCAATGACTCCTTACGAGACAGTGCCCTTTTATATGGGGAGATTTCAGCAATGTCAGCAGTCAGAACAAGATCTTTGTTCTTTCCTCTCCAAGCTCAAGGATGACACAACCCTCCAGCAAAAAATCAGTAAGGCAAATAATGAAGATCATGTTGTTATGATCGCCTTGACTGAGGGATTTGTTCTCGATAAGGAAAAGTTCTGGTTATATGAAACAAAAGATTTCAAGAGATGCGTTGAACGTCGTGGTTTTTATTCAAAACATTAAACCACTTATTTTTATCAATGGATGTTTGATCAATGCCCTTGACAGGTTTTTGTACCAAATCATTGCGATTCAATTTGTTTTAATCCAGTGATGTGATGTTGCATCCTCGTCTACTGTTCAGTGCACGATCCAGATGAGTCAATCGATACATGTGGTTGCTAATTTGCATTTGCCATTCTTCTAGATATGCAGCAGTGTGCTCATGAGATTGTATTTGTCATGAGTTTTTTGAAAACCAGGCTTCTATCTATTCTTTTTATCTTTTGCCTGTTTTTTTCAGTCGCTGTTCCTCCTGTCGAATCGCTCGATCTTGAATTAAGTCAGCTTGATCTTGTGAAATGCGATACTGCCGACCCTGCTTCGAAGCAGCCCAAAGGCTATCGCTCCGGATGTTACATATTAGATGGTCAGATTAAAAGTGCCGCTAAAACTTTGATCAAGGACGTCGATGTTTTTGCGTTTATATACGATGCCTCAGGGGAAGAAGTGCTGCCAAATCGGCCTCGGATTGGTTCCATTAGTAATGTACCTGTAGGCACCAGTCAATTTTCTGTTCGTGTTCCAATTCCATCATTTGCAGTTCCTCCATTTACGATCAAAAAAGCAAAAGCTAAAGTAGCAATACCAGTTCCAACGATATCCAAAGACTCTTCTGATGAGGATATTTTGCCTCTTGAGCGCAGTATAGAAGGCTGATTGAAAAGATGATCTTCATCAATTCAACCCCAGTCTTGTCGTTGAAATCCAGTTGAGTTACTTGATTATTTTCTAGCGTTGAACTAAAAATCTCTTCTCTTGGTCTGTTTTTTGCTTTCGACCCAGACTCTCTGCTGCGTCTGGATTTCGATTATTTGCATATGGTGGACTTGCAGGGACCAAACCTTGGTTTAGCGTCTCGCGCTGACTAAGTGTTTTTACTTATACTGAGCTGGTTGCATCAATGACGTGTTTGTTGCGCTTGGTTTGTTTCTTGCTTTTGGGGTTGGTTTGTTTGTCTTGTCGTTATTTGAGTGATTTTGATTGATCCAATGCACTTGTTCGTTTGACAGTGCCTATTGTTTAACTTTAAAATGAAATAAATTGATGGCACAATATCATAATTGACTATTTTTTTTTGTTATTGTTTCTGTTTGGGTGGTTGTGAAAATCAACAACCGTTAATTACTTTCCTTTTTTTTGTTTTTGTGCGAACCTGTCTATGTCATTCTTTTTTCTATGACTTTTTTGATGCATTGGTCTTTCAAGACCGGATATCACGAGATGGCCGCCAAAAAGTTTTTGTCAACTGGTGCGCCTTTCCCTGCTTGTCAATCCTGGAAGCGCTTTCATGGACCAGGCTCCGTCGAAGGTTGGATCCTCGTTGAAGCAGAAAACGCTGATGCATGTTATGAACATGCTGCCGAATGGGCTGAATATCTTGACTGGGAACTTACACCCGTTCTGACCGATGAACAGGCTGGTCCCCTGATTGCGAAAGCATACAGCTGATTTTCGACTAACTGCACAATGCTTCACTTGATTCAAGTGGAGCATTGTATTTTTTCTATGTCTTGCTTGGTTGTTCTATGTTGATTTTTCGTTTGCAATCTTATCGGCTTGATTTTTGCTCCCAAGAGGCATTATAGAGCTAGCATCACCATCCAATATTGATATCTGTTGACGCGTTGCCAATTTCTATGATTGCCTCACTTGCGATATTTGCATTTGTTGGCTCGACATATCGGTACTGATTCTTTCTTTCTTTTATTGGTGTTGTGGTTATGTTGATAGTTCTGTTATCACTTGAATGAAATCAGATGCGTCAATCGACAAAATTTTTACGCCTGTTTTAACTGCCGCTTTATTTGGTTTGTAGCATCTAATCCTGCCGATTGAGCTTGATGATTCGCGGTGATGTTGCAAATGTTGAAATTCACGCCCCCTGTTCAGCCAAGATTGCTTTGCGACTTGGATAATCGCTGCTCTAACAGTTCAATCACTGTTTTGAGTATGATGCAGGTGGGCACCGGCATCTAGATTAAGGAGTTGTCGGGCTGACAACTCCTCAATCCGTTCTCAATCGTCGTCGAGCCATCGCTCGATTTTTTTTTGCCAATAATTTCGGGTTTTTGCTCTGTCCGATTGTTTTCCGCTCTTTTAAGGACGAGGTAAATTCCTTGGATTGATCACAAAGCATTTAATGTCTCGCATGATTGACTTTGGCGACACAAATAAATGTTCTGAAATTGTTTTGTAAGACCATCCCTGTTGCCTTAATGCCATCGCAATCCTGACGCGTTTGCTTCGCCAACCTTCACTTGGTCCTAGCCGTCGAGATATTGAATTCGATGAACTCACTGACATTCCGGGATTATCAGAAATTTGATTATCGGCCTTTCAGTGATCTCTCTATGTCAGTTATGATTGCAACCATTGTAGATTTTGAATTCTGTATTTCTACCTAGTGGTCTGCAGCCTGGACTGATCCAGTTTTTTCTTTTTTGGTCTTGGATCGTTGATGCCTGTTACGCGTTTATTTCTTAGTTTCAAATATTATTTACTTATTTACTTGTTGACTCTTTTGCTGCGACTGGATCTGGTTGATTGACTTCTGCGGGTATTATTCAGATTTGATTTCTATTAATCCTGATTCGCTTTTCATTGACTAATTTTTTAAACCCTTCATTGCTTGTAGGCTCCAGCATCGTGATGCATTGATGCGTCAATAAATCTCGCTTTTTTGTGAGTTGATGGCTTCGCTAGGAATTAAGTGACCTCTTGTGATTGGATTTTACTGCCGATTTGAACCCGTAATTGAGTATTTTTTCATTCGCGACTGTTGTTTGGGCTTTCTCTCCTCATGCTTGCTTAAAAATTAAGGCCATGACGTCATCCTGCTGCATTTAAGCTTTGTCCCCTTTCTCTTACAACAGCGTCTGCACTCCACCTAGCAAGATTTACTTTTCATAAGGTTTCGTCTTTTTTCATGACGTTTCGACAATATGGCTGTCATACGCTACGAACGGGAGTTAAAAAAGGGATTTTCGACTGTCTCATAAATTTTCAGCTTGAAAACTATTGTTAACGGATGATTAGAGCAAATTGATCGGTAATTAGGTTGTGATTGCCTTTCATTTTCCCAATGCAATCGTATGGAAATTCATCAGTCACTTATGACTGGTGGGCGGGAAATTCTGGAGTAGCGAAGCGCTCCGGCTCTTTCATCGCTGCGCATGCTGCTCATGCCGGTCTCATCATGTTCTGGGCCGGAGCTTTCACTCTTTTTGAACTCGCTCGATACGACGGCTCCCTTCCGATGGGTGAGCAGGGTCTGATTTTGATTCCTCACCTGGCTGGTTTAGGTCTTGGTGTTGGGGATGGTGGAGTCATCATCGACCAACAACCCCTGATCGTTGTGGCTGCAACGCACCTTGTTTCTTCCGCAGTTCTTGGTGCCGCTGGTATTTGGCATACTCTTCGTGCTCCCAAGGATCTTTCAGAAGCAACTGGTCGCGCCCAGAAGTTTGATTTCAGCTGGGATGACCCCAAAAAGCTCACTTTTATTCTTGGTCATCACCTGATTTTCCTCGGCCTTGGTGTCATCGCCTTCGTTGAATGGGCACGAGTCCACGGCATTTACGACGCTTCACTTGGAGCGGTCCGCACCGTTGAGCCCAACATTGATCTGGGCATGGTCTGGGGCTACCAGACAAACTTCTTGACGATCAGCAGCCTGGAAGATGTGATGGGTGGTCATGCTGTTCTTGCATTCATTCTCACAATCGGTGGCGTTTGGCATATCATTAGCTCTCCTTTTGGTCCTTTCAAAAAAGTCCTGATTTACAACGGTGAGTCGATTCTGTCTTACTCACTGGCGGGCATCGCATTAATGGGTTTTGTGACAGCAATTTGGTGCGCTCAAAATACGACGATTTATCCCGTCGAACTCTACGGCGCTCCTTTGAAGCTTAACTTCGCTTTCTCGCCCTATTTCACCGACACCTCCACACTTCCTGGAGATGCACACACAGCTCGTGCATGGTTGGCGAATACTCATTTCTATCTTGCTTTCTTCTTCCTACAGGGTCATCTCTGGCATGCCCTCAGGGGTATGGGTTTCAACTTCAAGAGCGTTGTCAATGCTTTTGAATCCATGGACAAAGCAAAGATCAACTGACACCTCGTTTGCTTCGTTTTCCAAAAGCCCCTTCAAGGGGTTTTTTTTTGTCTATTTGAAGACCTGTGATCGAGATTCTTGTTTTAAGCCTTTGAATGTTCAGCTATTGATGTGTTTTCAATTTCAAATATTGACAATGTCCTGATGTCTTTCATGCATGGTTGTTGATCAATTAGACGTTTTGACACTTGTCAGGTCCTAGCGTAGACCCCATAGCAGGATTCTCAGTTCCGTTTGGTTACGTTCAGAATGCCTGTTTTCACTGATGCTTGCTTCGTTGCTGCTGGCTTGATAAGACTGCCTTGCTTGATTCATTTGATACGCGAGATCCAGCTTCGATGCATTTAGCTTTGCTTAAGGATTGCGTGTCGCTCTCTTGTCCAACAGTCAATCTCGATTGCTCACCACTTATTCCACGGTGGTTGATTTATACCTTGAAACAACTTGCGCTGGTTTTATCTCTGACAGCGCTTACCAATCCCTGATCTGTCTTGAGAAATCTGCTGATCAGATTGATCAGAAGCTTATCAAGCACCTCAAGCAGAGGATTTCCCAGGGTTCGATTTCTGTTTCCAACTCCTTGGCTTAGTCGTATTACCTACTTGGCGTGACTCCATTTTATACAACTGCTTGTTAGTTGTGCTTGTCTGACTGTGCTGCACTCTTTCAAACTGAATGAAATGGTGCAACATATGCCTCAAGACAAGGTCCTTTGGATTGATCTGCAGCCGACCTTGCATTGCCTCAATAAGCGTGTTGCTCAATTATTAAGTCGGTCGTTCGTTGTACAGCGTTGGTCTTTCCAGCACGATCTTGATGAGTCGTGCTCTGTGACCACGGTTCATGACCTGCTCCGACAGACTCTTCAGTCGTGTCCCGAGCCAATGCATCTGGTAGGCCACGGCATCAGTGGCACGATTGCCTGTCTTTTTGCAGAAAAGTACCCAGGCCTGGTAAAATCTCTTACACTGCTTTCAGTTGATACCCTTTCAGCCAACCACTGGTCCTCTCATTACCTGGACATGCGGAGTCATTTGCCATCTTCGAGGCAAGCTATTTTGAGCCATTTGTCGTCTTTGCTCTTCTCCAACCATAATTCTCGAGCTGTTGAGGTGTTTCCTTGTCTTTTAGCTAAATGTTTAGACACTGAGTTTACTCAAGGTTCTATTGTGAATCAACAGCCTATTTCTAATTTAAATATTCCTGAAGTCCCAACTTTTGTTTTGAATGGTGAATGCGATTTTGTTGTTGATACCAATTCACGCGCTAGATGGTCCAGAACGCTAAAATCAGGTGATCGTTTTGTTTGTATGCAAAAAGGGCGCCATTTCTTTCATTTTGACCAATCTCAGCAGGTAGCCCAATTAATCACAGCATTCATTCAAATGGTTCCTGGTCAATGGATTGATCGTGAACTTAGCTCTACTGACTTTACTTCTCTCGCTCGGAGTTAATTATGACGGATATTTTCGAGGCTGATGTCATCATAGTTGGCGGCGGTCCGGCAGGTTGTGCTTGTGCTCTTTATACAGCTCGTTCTTCATTAAAGACAATTATTTTAGATAAAAATCCCGCTGTAGGTGCGCTCGCAATCACTCATAAAATTGCAAATTATCCTGGCGTTCCCGCAGATACCTCTGGTGCTGATTTGCTCAAAACGATGAGAGATCAGGCAATTAGTTACGGAACTGATTACAAACAGGTCCAAGTCTACGGAATTGACTTATCTGGCTCTGAGAAGACTGTATACACACCTGAAGGAACGTTTAAAGGGAAAACACTTGTTCTTGCAACTGGAGCAATGGGACGGACGTCAACACTTCCGGGAGAAGATCAGTTCCTTGGCCGTGGCGTTAGCTACTGCGCTACTTGTGATGGTGCCTTCTATAAAAATCAGCAAGTTGCAGTTTATGGTTCCAATCAAGAAGCTATTGACGAAGCTCTTGTTTTAACCAAATTTGCATCCACAGTTCATTGGATTACTAACAGTAAGCCTAATGCGAACTCCACAGGATTATCTCAGCTTCAGTCTTCACCTAATGTCAAGCATTGGAAGCGAACACGGTTGACGTCTGTGGATGGTGATGACTCTGGTGTGACAGCTGTAAAGCTTCAGGAATCAGGTAGTCAAGAGGATACTCAATTAGATGTGAATGGTGTTTTTGTCTATTCCTCAGGTAGCTTGCCAATTACCGATTACTTGCATGGTCAGATTCCTTTGACGGAGGAAGGTGGTGTTCAAGTCAACGACGACATGATGACTGGCCTGGATGGAGTTTGGGCAATCGGGGATATTCGCAATACGCCTTTCAAGCAAGCCGTGGTTGCTTGTTCGGATGGATGTATTGCGGCAATGTCGATTGATAAATTTCTGAATCAGCGTAAAGAAATCAGAGTTGATTGGGTACACCGCTAATCAGCAATAAAAAAAGCGCCCTAGGGCGCTTTTTAATTGATTCAGTCTGATTGATGATCAGGCTTCTGAGTTGATCTGGGAGACCCAAGCGGACAGACGCTGATCTGTGAGTTCGGACTCATTATCTTCGTCGATCGGCAATCCACAGAACTTACCGTCGATCACACTCTTGGATTCGTCAAAGGTATAACCTTCAGGGGATACCTGACCAATCAGTTTTGCGCCTGATTTTTGGAATGCGCTGTACAGCTCTTCCATGGCGTCACAGAAATAGTCGCCGTAACCGGAGGAATCGCCCAGTCCAAGAATTGCAACAGGCTTGCCTGCGAAATCTTGACCTGGAATTTCAGTAATCAGGTCATCCCAGGCTGTACCTGAACGCGCTTCGTCTGCACCTGTGTTCCAGGTCGGAATGCAGCAGACGAGAGCTTCTGCGGAAGCTAATTCGTCAACGCCGCTGATGCTGTCAACATCTTTGGCATCAGTCCCCAGGAGTTCCTTCAGGCGATCGGCAATATCTTCCGTCTTGCCCGTTGATGTTGCAAAGAAAATCGTGAAAGCCATAGGAATTGGATAACTGAATCATCATCCTTGCTTCAGGGCGAGGTTGTTCCTGCTTTTGACGCGCAGCTTGGTTGTATGCGACACCTGTGCCTGTAATTTTGCTACAAGCTTGTGACATTTTGTGTTGAGGCAGCTGTTTTTGGCGCGGTGCGCGTCACATCTGCAACGGCATCCCGTTTGGCGATCTCATTTCCCGATATTCGGACAATGCCTGATCAAATCCAGCCTCTCTAACGCGTGACAGCCATTTCTTGCGTTTGAGTGAATCAGATTCGATGTACTCAATAAAAGCTTCGAGAGTTTGCTTGCCTGCCAACGCCATGGCTGCCTTCTTTTCTGGCGCAACATTATCCTTCGCCGCTCTTGGCGCCGCCGTTGCTTTTACGTGACTAGGTATCGATTGTCCTCGGCTTGTCCAAAAGCTTGGATGGTCGTGATTGTGTCTGTGGCTTTGAATTAAGCATTTGTATTCACGTTGCATGTGTTGTCAGCATCGCTTTGTTGATCTGCGACACAAGCTCTTTTGGCATATGAATATTTTTCTACTTCTGCGCTTGATCGTTTGTTCTGTTTGGAATGCACTGTTTTTGTTTTTAATGGTCAATCGTTTGTATTATTGATCCAGTTAGCCGCTTGATCTAATGCTTCAAGCCTTGCGTCGATCAGGTGCTTGATCCCAAATTGCGCCAGCCTTTGTTTGACTTTTCCGCTTGCACCAGCTACCAGTACTCTGCGCTGTTGCCGTTCTGCTTCTTTAACCATTCTCTCGATCGCAAGGCTCGCTGTGACTCCCAGATGTGGCACATCTGTGATATCAAGCAGAAGCACTTTGTATTGCCTGACCAACATCATCCGTTCACTGATTCCCTTCGCTGCGCCGAAACTCAGCGGGCCTTGCATTCGGAACAGAATCAGATCATCACCGCAGCGTTTCATTAAATTCTGCTCCTGCCTCGACAGATGGCCGGTTCCGATGTTCATGTTGCCGAGCTGATGATGCGTCAGCGATTCAATGGTCAGCAAATTGGCCACGAACATTCCAACAAGAACGGCTCCGATTAGATCCCAGAACACTGTCATCAGCAGGACTCCCCACATCACCAGCGCGGTTTTGAGCGAGAGCCTGTGAGCTCGCAGCAGGAAGCCCCAGTCGATGATGTCCAGCCCCACCTTGATCAGGATTCCTGCCAACAGTGCTGTTGGGATGCCTTCGGCAAGAGGGCCGGCCCCTAACAGCAAAACAAGCAGCACCACGGAGTGCGTCATGCCCGACAGCGGTGTACGTCCGCCTGATCGGATGTTGATCACAGTTCTCATTGTTGCCCCTGCACCTGGGAGCCCGCTGAACAGCCCTGAGATGCTGTTGGCAATGCCTTGACCCACCAGTTCTCTGTCTGATCGGTGGCGGCTCTGACTGATGTTGTCAGCCACCAGTGATGTCAGCAATGAGTCAATCGCGCCGAGTACGGCAAGAACCAGGCCCGCTCTGAGCAGTAGCGGTAGGTGCTTGTTCCAGTCCGGAGCGCTGAAGCTCAGTCCACCTTCAGGAATCGAACCGATGCGAGGCAGGTCTTCCGGAAACAGCCACAGTGCGAGTGGTGTGATTAGCAGAAGTCCCAATAACGGTGAGGGGATCACTTTGGTCACCCCTCTTGGAGCTGCGAAAACGACCACGAGCGTTGCGATTCCGACCGCCACAGCTGCAGGGTTTGGCGTGAAATTGGTGCTCACCATTTGCAGCGAGAACACCACTCCTCCCTGACTGCGGATCCCTAACAGAGGTCCAATCTGGAGGCACAGAATGATCACGCCGATTCCCGACATGAAGCCGGAGACCACTGAGTAGGGAACCAGGGTGATGTACCGCCCGAGGCGAAGCACCCCCATCAGGATCTGGATTAATCCTCCAAGAACCACTGCGGCCATCACCATGGCGAGCATGTCTCCCTGACCCAGCTCCCGGCTTGCTCCCACCGCAGCGAGAGTGCTGACCACACCTGCCACCGTGACACTCATCGGGCCTGTAGGGCCGCTCACCTGGGCCGGCGTTCCGCCAAACAGTGCCGCAAAAAAGCCTGTGATGATCGCTCCGTAGAGACCGTAAATCGCTCCTCCCGGCCCCAGCGCTGCATTGCCGAATGCCAGGGCCAGCGGAAGCGCCACGACTGCCGCCGTGACACCACCTGTGAGATCTCCCCGCCAGTGTCGCCATTGAAAGCCGTTGATCAGGGGACGCCTGCTCGCGGTCATGGCTTTAGGGGGTCCAGGGCATTCCCGACCAGATGCTTAGATCCTCCAGGGACTGCACACCTACCCTCCGCTCACCGTTGGGGAGAATCCAGGTGGGATAAGCCTTGATCTCCTCTTGTTTGCAGGCAGCCGCTTGGATCGGTAGTTCCTTTGGTTTGGCGCATTCCACGTAGGGAAGGCGCATTGCCGCTTCGCCGAACAGACGTCCTTGGTATTGACACGCCGGGCAGCGCCATGATCCGTAATACGTGACCTTGGTTCGGCTCAGAAAGTCAGCCAGAGCACCGGGATCGGGACCTGCTTTGGCTGCGACACTGCCAATCAAGGCGATGTTGACGCTGCTGAGTGCGCCAAGCAGAAGAACTTTGAGCATTTGCGAAATGTACGTGCGTTCCCGCGTACGGGCATCCGGCCTCTTCATTCGGTGCCGAACCCCGGACGGAACTGGGACACTGAGACCAACCGGAGCTCCTGGAGCTCAGTGATCACCATGGCCGGCAGTGGATACCGCGATTACTTCAAAGTGCTCGGGGTAGAGCGCAGTGCTGATGCCGATGCGATCAAGCGGGCTTTTCGCAAGTTGGCTCGTCAGTATCACCCCGATGTGAATCCCGGCGATGCCACTGCTGAGGCCAAATTCAAGGAGGTGAGCGAGGCCTATGAGGTGCTTTCCGATCCGGATAAGCGCCGCAGATATGAACAGTTTGGTCAGTACTGGAATCAGGCTGGAGCCCCTGGTGCTGGACCGGGTGCCGCAGGATTTGATGTTGATTTTGGCCGTTACGGCAACTTCGACGATTTCATCAATGACTTGCTCGGTCGTTTCGGAGGCCCCGGTAATGCTGGCTTTGGAGCCCCTGGCGGATTCTCCGGCGGTGGTTTCCCTGGTGGTGGCTTTCCCGGCGGAGGTTTCGCCGGCGGTGGTGGTTTCCCCCGAGGGGCTTCGAGGACTCCCTTGAATCTTGACGCTGAAGCCAGTGTGAAAGTGAGCTTTGCCGAGGCTTTCCGCGGTGCTGAGCGAACTCTGTCTGTGAATGATGAGAGGGTTCAAGTCAGGATCCCTGCCGGAGTCAAAACAGGATCCAGGCTTCGGCTCAAAGGCAAGGGGAATCTGCAGCCGGGAACCGGACGTCGCGGAGATCTCTATCTCAATCTCGAGGTGCAGGCGCACCCGGTCTGGCGTCTCGATGGTGATCAGCTGCGTGCGGACCTGCCCGTCTCCATTGATGAGCTTGCTCTCGGTGGCCTGGTGAAAGTCATGACACCTGACGGTGAGGCTGAGGTCTCGATTCCCGCGGGCACATCACCTGGCAGGAGCCTCCGTCTGAAAGGGAAAGGCTGGCCCTTGAAAACAGGTCGTGGTGATCTGCTGTTCAATCTCAGCGTGAAGTGGCCTACCCAATGGTCTGATCAGCAGCGCAATCTGCTGGAGCAGCTCAGAGAAGCCCGAACGGACGACCCACGCAGCGACTGGCTACAGAGCGCTCGTCTCTGAGACTCTCACGGCTGTTGGCGCTTACGATCTCCTGCACCGATCAAGGCTGCTGATGGACCTCACCTACCGCCCGCGTCGCCTGCGCCGCTCGCCGGCGTTGCGAGCCATGGTCCGTGAAAACAGTCTTTCCCCAGCGGACTTCATTTATCCCTTGTTTGTGCATGAAGGGGCAGGAGTGGAGCCGATTGGCGCGATGCCGGGTGCCAGTCGCTGGAGCATCGATCAACTCACCGGTGAGGTGAAACGTGCCTGGAATCTGGGCATCCGTTGTGTGGTGCTTTTCCCCAAGGTGGCTGAAGGACTCAAAACCGAGGACGGGGCTGAGTGCTTCAACGAAAATGGTCTGATCCCTCGTGCAATCCGCCAGCTGAAGCAGGAGATTCCTGAGATGGCGATCATGACCGATGTCGCCTTGGATCCTTATTCCTGCGATGGTCATGACGGCATCGTCAGTGAGCAAGGCGTGGTGCTCAACGATGAAACCATTGAGCAGCTTTGCAAGCAGGCTGTGATGCAGGCCCGTGCCGGTGCTGATCTCATCGGTCCTAGCGACATGATGGACGGCCGAGTCGGTGCCATCCGCGAAGCCCTCGACGATGAAGGCTTTGAGCATGTGGGTGTGATCAGCTACACGGCTAAATATTCATCCGCTTATTACGGCCCCTTTCGCGAAGCACTGGATTCAGCCCCCCGCGCGACGGGCAGCAAGCCGATCCCCAAAAACAAAGACACCTATCAGATGGATCCTGCCAATGCCAGGGAAGCCATCACCGAGGCTCAGCTTGATGAACAGGAAGGGGCCGACATCATGATGGTGAAGCCAGGTCTTGCTTACCTCGACATCATTCATCGGCTTCGGTTGGAGTCAGAGCTGCCCATTGCTGCCTACAACGTCAGTGGTGAATATTCGATGGTCAAGGCGGCGGCCGAGAAGGGATGGATTGATGAGCGCTCCGTGGTTCTCGAGACGCTGCTCAGCTTCAAAAGGGCTGGAGCTGATCTGATCCTCACGTATCACGCTTGCGATGCCGCTGAGTGGTTGAAGCAGGGATGATCGTGTTGACCGGGGGCTGAGATTTGCAGTCTCTGGGGTGTTGGCCTGGGCACTCGTTCGTTTCGGAGGGCTTTCGATCCGTTCTTGGATTGAATTCACAGTCAGGCCACCGCTCCGGGGTCTGGGCCCGACAGAATATGTGGGCTGAATGAGATCGTTCATGTCTGCCGTGCAGCGCCTTGGTCATGTCGCCATCCGCGTCAGCGACATGGAACGGGCTGTGAGTTTTTACACCGGCCTCGGCATGCGCATGGTTTGGGAAGCCAACGACTGGTGCTACCTCGAAGCTGGTGATTCCCGCGATGGTCTGGCTTTGCTGGGGCCCAAATACAAGGCTGCAGGTCCCCATTTCGCCTTCCACTTCCGTGATCGTGCAGAAGTGGATGTAGTTCATGACCGCTTGAAGGCTTCAGGTGTCGCGGTAGGTGGTGTTCATGACCATCGCGACGGCACGGCATCTTTTTACCTCCGCGATCCTGAAGGCAACTGGTTGGAGATGCTCTATGAGCCTCCGGGGGGAATCCCCACGAATCAGCCTGGAGTCGCTCAGCCCGATTGATGTCCGCTCTTGAGGAAACACTGGAGCTACTGGAGTGGCCGCGCCTCTGCCAGCATCTCTCCAGCTTCACCAGCACGCTGCAGGGGCGTCGTGACTGCTGCCGAGGATCACTGCCGGAATCTCTTTCTGAAAGCCTCATCCTTCAGGCGAAAACGCAGGAGATGGCAAGCCTGGATGGCCTTCTAGACGGAGGCCTCAGTTTTCAGGGGGTGGGTGATCTCGACATGATCCTGTTGCGTTGCCGCAAGGGAGGTGTTGCTTCCGGTGAGGAGCTGCTCGCAGTGGCCGACACCCTGGCTGCAGCGCGTCGTCTGCGCCGACAGATCGATGATCCTGAGCTCAGGCCGGTGTGCACCGCTCTGCTCTCGGATGTGGCCACCCTGCCGGAGCTGGAACAACGCCTTAAGTTCGCCATTGAAGACGGAGGTCGCGTCGCCGATCGGGCCAGTGTCCCGCTGGAGGGACTGCGTCGGCAGTGGCAAGAGCTGCGGTCGCGCCGGCGCGACAAGTTGCAGGATGTGATCCGCCGCTGGGCAGTCCACCTTCAGGACACGGTGATCGCTCAGCGGCATGGACGACCTGTGCTGGCCGTGAAAGCTGGAGCTGGTGGCCAATGTCCCGGCATGGTTCATGACAGTTCCGCCTCGGGCAGCACAGTGTTCGTGGAGCCCAAGTCGGTCGTCGATCTGGGGAATCGTTTGGCGGATCTCGACGGCAGGATCCGTGAGGAGGAGCAGCGTGTTCTCGCCGAACTCAGTGCTGCTGTCGCTGAGCAGGTCGATGGTTTGCTCGCACTGATGGCGGTGCTGCTGGATCTGGACCTGTCTCTTGCACGAGGTCGTTACGGGCAGTGGCTGGGTGCTGTTCCCCCTCGGCTAGAGGCTGCAGGTGATGCCCCGTTCACACTTCAGAATCTGCGACATCCTCTGCTGGTGTGGCAGGAGCGCAAAGAGCAGGGGCCCTCGGTCATTCCCGTCAGCGTTGATGTCTCGGCTTCTCTGAGGGTGGTTGCGATCACGGGTCCGAACACCGGTGGCAAGACCGTCACGCTCAAAAGTCTTGGGCTTGCTGCACTGATGGCACGTGCGGGCCTCTGGCTCCCCTGCACTGGCAGCCCAACCCTGCCTTGGTGTGCCCAGGTTCTCGCCGATATCGGCGATGAGCAATCACTGCAGCAGAGCTTGTCCACCTTTAGTGGCCATATCAAGCGCATCAGTCGAATCCTGGAGTCGATCGGCTCGGGCCCGGCGCCTGCTCTGGTGCTGCTGGATGAAGTGGGAGCGGGGACGGATCCAAGCGAAGGCAGTGCTCTGGCCACCGCACTGCTGAGAGAGCTGGCCGATCGGGCCAGGCTCACTGTGGCCACGACCCATTTCGGTGAGCTCAAGGCTCTCAAGTACAACGATTCCCGTTTCGAAAACGCGTCGGTTGCTTTCGATAGTGAAACCCTCTCTCCCACCTATCACTTGCTCTGGGGAATTCCTGGTCGAAGCAATGCTCTCGCCATCGCGACGCGACTCGGTCTTGATGCTGGCGTGATTGATCAAGCTCGCAGCCTTCTCTCACCACGCGGTGATGGGGAGGCCAACACCGTGATCCGTGGACTTGAGGAACAGCGTCAGCGTCAGCAGGCTGCTGCCGAGGATGCAGCTGCCCTCTTGGCCCGAACTGAACTGCTGCATGAAGAACTGCTGAAGCGTTGGGAGACCCAGAAGCAACATTCCGCTGAACGGCAGGAGCGGGGCAGGCAGCGCCTCGAGACCTCCATTCGCTCGGGGCAGAAGGAAGTGCGTCAGCTGATCCGTCGTCTCCGTGATGATCAGGCCGATGGTGAAACGGCACGGAAAGCCGGTCAGCGTCTGCGCAAGCTCGAGGACCGTCATCGACCTGAGCCTGAGCGACGACAGCATCTGGGTTGGCGCCCTCAGGTGGGTGATCGCATCCGTGTTCTGGCACTCGGTAAAGCTGCTGAGGTGCTGGCTGTTTCCGACGATGGCCTGCAGCTGAATGTGCGCTGTGGGGTGATGCGCAGCACTGTTGAGCTTTCCGCCGTGGAGAGTCTTGATGGACGCAAACCTGAACCTCCGGCACCCGTGGTTCAGGTCAAGGCGCGCCGAGGCAGTGGCGCTGCTGAGGTGCGGACCTCCCGCAACACGATTGATGTGCGTGGCATGCGTGTGCATGAAGCTGAGGCTGCCGTTGACGACGTGCTGCGAGGCGCGAATGGCCCCGTCTGGGTGATCCATGGCATCGGCACCGGTCGCCTCAAACGTGGCTTGCGCGACTGGTTGGCCTCCCTGGCCTACGTGGAACGTGTGCTGGATGCCGAGCAGGGTGATGGCGGCGCTGGATGCAGTGTCATCTGGGTGCGCTGAAGAGGGCTTCTCTTCAGGTCAGATCGGGAAGCACCGGTGTGTCGTCTCGCTCTGATGGAGGGATCGGCATGGGAATGGCGTCTCCCTGGTCGTCAAACAGGCGCCATCCACGAGGATCAGCATCCAGATGGATGCGATCGCCCGGCATTGCTGTGAGACCCGGATCAGCCCTGACCTGCACCAAGTGCTCCCCATCAAGCAGCCTGCAGGTGATCAGCTGTTCGTTGCCCAGCACTTCACAGTGACTGACGTCGGCCTGCAGGTTTCGGTTGGTGGCAGGTGCCACCTTGAGATCTTCTGGACGAATGCCGCCACTGAGCCGTTTGCCCTCGAGACCTGCCAGTGCAGTGGCGACGGGACCCTCTACACTCACACGTCGTTCGCCCAGGTGGAGTGTCTGGCTGCGACCCACCTGGACCGGCAGCACATTCATGGGAGGGCTGCCGATGAACTGGGCCACAAACAGGTTTGATGGCCATCGGTAGAGCTCCATCGGTGTGCCCAGTTGCTGGAGCCGACCCTGGTTGAGGACGGCGATCCGGTGCCCCATGGTCATGGCCTCCACCTGATCGTGGGTCACGTAGAGGGTGGTGGTACCCAGCTGACGCTGGAGGTCCACGATGCGAGTACGGGTGCTGCCGCGCAGCTTGGCATCGAGATTGCTCAGCGGTTCGTCCATGAGAAAGACATCCGGCTGACGCGCCATGGCTCGCCCGAGAGCCACCCGTTGTTTCTGACCACCGGATAACTCCTTGGGCCGTCGATCCAGCAGCTGATCCAATTCGAGAGCGCGGGCTACCTCCAGCACTCGATGTTCCACCTTCGCTTCCCGTTCAGATCGGACTTGCAGCAGGCGCGGCAGCTCCCGTGTGCTGCGATGCAACTGGTCATGGAGCTGCTCAATGGCACGACGGCGGTGGCTGCGGCGCAGTCCGAATCCCAGGTTGTCGCGAACGCTGAGATGTGGATAGAGCGCATAGCTCTGGAACACCATCGCCACATTGCGCCTGGCAGGCCTCAGCTTGGTCACAGCCTGTTGCCCCACCATGATTTCACCAGCACTGGGTGTCTCAAGGCCTGCCATCAGCCTGAGCAAGGTGCTCTTGCCGCAGCCGGAAGGACCGACCAGAACCAGAAATTCACCATCTTCAATCGACAGTGAGAGGTCACGAATCACCTCAACGGGCCCCTCACCACCACGACCTGGATAGCTCTTGCTGAGCGCCTCGAAGCGAACGCCGGCCAAGCTCAATCTCCCGTGCCCCGCGATCCTAGGGTTGGTGACTGGTCCCGATCGAAGCTTTTCGTGCAGTTCATCGACCAGGCACGCATCACTGTCCGTGGCGGCCGTGGCGGTGACGGCATCGTGGCCTTCCGTCGTGAGAAGTACGTTCCAGCCGGTGGCCCCTCAGGCGGTGATGGGGGGCATGGATCCCACGTGATCCTCGAGGCTGATTCGAATCTTCAGACGCTGCTGGATTTCAAGTACAAGCGATTATTTGCCGGCACGGATGGTCGTCGGGGCGGCCCCAATCGCTGCACCGGTGCGTCCGGCCAGCCTCTGGTCATTCATGTTCCCTGCGGAACGGAGGTGCGACATCTCACCACGGGAATCCTCATGGGTGATCTGACCGCACCTGGAGAGCAGCTCATGGTGGCTTTCGGAGGCCGCGGCGGTCTGGGAAATGCCCACTATCTGAGCAACCGCAACCGTGCCCCCGAAAAATGCACTGAAGGTCGCGACGGAGAGGAGTGGCCTCTCCAGCTTGAATTGAAGTTGCTGGCCGAGGTCGGCATCATCGGCTTGCCCAATGCCGGCAAAAGCACGCTGATCAGCGTCTTGTCTGCAGCTCGTCCCAAGATCGCCGATTATCCATTCACCACTTTGGTGCCCAATCTCGGAGTGGTGCGCCGTCCAACCGGTGATGGCACGGTCTTCGCCGATATTCCTGGCCTGATTGCCGGTGCGGCCCAGGGTGCCGGACTCGGGCATGATTTTCTTCGCCACATCGAGCGCACCCGCCTGCTGATTCACGTGGTGGATGGAGGTGCGGATGATCCACTGGGTGATCTGAAGGTGGTGGAGAAGGAGTTAGAGGCTTACGGCCATGGCCTGGTGGATCGTCAACGCTTGCTCGTCGTGAACAAGCTCGAGCTTCTGGATGAGTCGGGTCGCGACGCCTTAGTGGAGGCTCTGCAGCAAGTGAGTGGCCGCACCCCACTGTTGATTTCAGCGGTGATGGGTCAAGGACTGAAAGAGCTGTTGAATCAGGTCTGGATGGAACTCGGTGTCTGAGCCATTGGGTTCATCCATTTGTCGAGAAGCGTGTTCGGGCAGCCACGAAGACTTGTGCGTTCAGCGCGTGATGGCGATAACGGGAGCAACGAGAGAACGTCCGATGACCTTCTTCACCTGTTTCGACTCCAAGGGCCAGTTGATTGCTCGCTGTCAAACGCCCGAGCAAATCGAGGCCCTGCGCCGTCGCGGTCGTCCAATTGCCGGCGTGCATGCGATGAAGCCAGAGGAAGCTGTGGTGTGCAGCCTCACAGGCAGTCCTGCCGATTTCAATGAAGACCAATGACTGACTGACTCTGCATGGTTCACCGTGCAGAACGCTTGATCGTGGCAGCTCAACAAAAAAGCGGGGACCAATCCCCGCTTTTTTGTTGAGCTGATCGTGGTGCGCACGATTCAGTCGTCATAGACGCGGCACTCATCAGCTTCCGGGTTGTTTTCGCAATAGAGCTCAATGGGAGTGGGATCGTGGCTGTCGCCGGGATGCTCCTTCTTGTAGTCCTGCAGGGACTCAAGCTCTTCGCTGAAGTGGCGAACCTTGGCATCGTTGCCCTCTGCTTTGGCAGCTTCGAGCTCGCTCTGGTCCTTCTTGATGTGTTCGTCGATGGATTTCATGGAGTCGTTGGCGTATCCCAACCAATGTCGACGCACACACCATACGGCTGTTGCGCTGTGCTGCCAGCTGCCTGACATCAGACCTCGTTTCCGTATCAACACTCATGACCTGGACGAGTGACCTCGGCTACCAGCAAAGAAGAAAGGGTTCGTGGTCATGGTGCGAATCAGGCAACGACAGGGGCGCCACTTCATGGATGAAGAGGGCCGCATGTTCTGGATCAATGGTCCGGAAAACTTCTGCTATCTCTCAGAACAGCGTCAGTGGCGTTGCGGTCTGAGCTTTCAGGAGGTTCTTGAGTGGAAGCAATGTGCGCCTTCAGGACTGGTGAGTCAGCGCTTCAGCTCGCTCAAGGCAGCTTGCGAGGCCTTCGAGCACAACCAGATTTTTTGGTCGCATGATCTTTACCTGCGTCGCATGGGTGACCAGATGGCCCTGCATCGCGCAGCGGATGATTACCGCCCCACAGTGATGAAGCTGGCGGAAGCCGCCGGTCGAGCAGTGAGACCAGCCCCTTGGAGTGGTCGCCCCTCCACACCCTTGAGCTGTCCTGTTCCCTTGATGAACTCCAACGCAGGTCTGGTTGGTGACTCTGAAGGAGAACTGACGCATCCTCGTCGTCGCCGTCGTTCTGTCAGGGAACCAGTTCACTGAGTTCCAGCCAGCGCTCTTCACTGGTTTCGAGCGCTTCCAGCAGGCTGGCCAGATCGTGGCTCAGGTTGGTGAGATCGCCCTCGCCGCTTGAGATGGCTTGCTCCAGGTCTGCCTTGCGCTGCTCCATCTGAGGCAGTTCACGTTCAAGTGATTCCAGTTCTCGTGATTCCTTGAAACTGCGTCGACGTGGGCCCTGGTTCTTCGAAGCCGTTTCCTTGCTGGTTTGCTGAGTATTGGAGCGATTGCGATTGCCTTCAGCCGCAGCACTCTTTTCTTGGTCTCGGCGATGGTCGAGAAAGGCGCTGTAATTGCCTTCAAATCGCTGGAGACGTCCTTGCTCGAAGCAGAACAGACGATCGACGGTTCGATCCAGAAAGTAGCGGTCGTGAGAGACCACAACCACACAGCCGCGAAAGTCCTCAAGCAGGTCTTCCAGAACGCTCAGAGTTTGAACATCGAGATCATTGGTGGGTTCATCCAGCAGCAACACGTTGGGAGCCTGAATCAGCATTCGACACAGACTCAGCCGTCGTCGCTCCCCTCCTGACAACTTGCTGAGCGGACTGTGCTGCTGAGCGGGCGGGAACAGAAATCGTTCCAACAGCTGTGAGGCGCTCAGTTGCTCTCCTCCCAAATCAATTCGAGATGCGGCCTCTTCGACGAATTCGATCACCTTGCGCTCAAGGCCGCGCCCTTCTGTGAGTGCATCGGTGTGCTGATCGAGATAGCCGAGATGCACTGTTTCCCCAAGGCGAAGACTGCCAGCGGTGGCTTGCCGCCGTCCGGCGATCAGGTCCAGCAGGGTGGATTTGCCGCTGCCATTGGGGCCGATGATGCCGACTCGATCCTCGGGACTGAAGCTGTAGGTGAAATCCTTCAGCAGCACGGGCCCGTCGGCGTGGCCATCTGCGGTGACAGTCAGTTGCTCAGCTTCGATCGCGAGCTTGCCGATCCGACGGCTGACGCTGCTCATCTCCAGTTGGCTGCGATTGGTTCTCGAGGGTGCTGCCCGCATCTCCTCGATTCGCTGAATGCGGGCTTTCTGCTTGGTGCTCCGCGCCTTGGGGCCCTGACGCAGCCAGGCCAGTTCCCGTCGCATCACGCTCTTGAATCGGGCAGCTTCAGCGGCTTCTGAGACCTCCTGGTCAGCCTTGCGCTGCAGATAGGCGCTGTAATTCCCATCAATGCTGGAGGCCTGTCCCCTCTCCACTTCCACAATTCGTCGTGTCACACGGTCGAGCACGTAACGGTCGTGGGTGACGAGCACCACAGCTCCCGGGTACCGATCCAACCAGCTCTGCAGCCATTCCACAGCCGCTGCATCCAGATGGTTTGTCGGTTCATCAAGGAGAAGCACATCAGGGCCGGCAACCAGTGCTGAAGCCAGGCCCACTCGCTTGCGATAGCCCCCGGATAAATCTTCCACCGGGCGGTGAAGATCGCTGATTCCCAGGCGCTGCAGCACTTCCTGGCACTGTTGCTCAAGCCCCCACGCCCCCTCTTCGTCCATGCGTTCGCTCAGAGCACCGAGTTCCCGCATCAGCGTTGTGTCGTCAGGGGACTGGGCCACCGCCTCGGAAACCTCGCTGAAGCGCAGCAGCAGCTCCCTCTTTTCTCCACAGCCGGCCAGCACCTGTTCGAGCACAGTGAGCCCAGGCTCCACCGTGCTGTCCTGACCAACCAGCTCAATTCTCAGACGGGAGGAGCAGCGTCGCTCTCCGCCTCCAAGTGGTTCCTTCCCCGACAGAACCCGCAGAAGAGTGGATTTACCGGCTCCATTCGGTCCGATCAATCCAACCCTGTCTCTTTCACGGATATGCAGCGTGAGGTCCTCGAACAGGGTTCGGATGCCGAAATCTTTGGACGCTTCAACCAGACTGATCAGACTCACGAGCCTGCGACCTCGCGCTGGGCATCGAGATAGGCAAACACGCTCTTGTCTCCGACATCGGCGGCTGCCTCCATGCCGAACTTACGTAAAGCGAGCACGACCAGCAGCAGGCCGGCGACCAGCACCAGAATCCAGCAGGGGCCGTTGGCAACCAGCCCCAGCAGCCGTCCCAGCAGAGCGACGGGAAGTAGCAGTGTGAGGCCCACGGCCTCTGGACGACGGAAGCAGAAGAATTCCTTGAAGCCGATGCCGGTGAGAGCCGCAAACATGGGTCCAACGGCCAGGAGCCATAAGGGATGGCTCGCCAGCGTGTCGAGGGCTCCATGGGCTGATGTCTGAAGCATCAGTGCCAGCCAGCCAACACAGCCAAGCAGCCAAAACAGCTGCAGCGCTCGATGCAGTGGCCGCAGATAAATATGAATCCACTGCAGGGCCAGCCCGAGGCTGACGCCAAGAGGCAGAAGCCATAGCCATGCCCAATGTCCCCCCACCAGCCACCACTGCAGCAGCCCGGCGCTCAGTGAGATGCCGCTGACCAGCAGACAGACCCTGTAACGCTGAACCTCCCCTCTGTCCTTCGACGTGATGGTGAAAGGTCCATACATTCCGTCGAACTGGGGATCGGCGGTTGTCATGGCAGGGGAATGGTGCTGTTCACCAGTGTGCTCAGCTTCGGGCCTTCCGGAACGATTCCACCGGGATTCAGAGGGAAGAGGGCGCCGAAGTAGTCATGGCGCCAGGCGGTGGCGTCGCAGGTGGCGTCCACTCCAGGCAACGCCATGAACCGTTGTCGCCACTTCCACAGTTCCGGCAGCATCCACAGGGGTCTTGTGCTGCATCCGAACAGGGGGGCGTAGACAGCCTCCCAGCGAATCAGGGTTGGGAACAGGCGGACGTCTGCAAGGGTCAGGGTTGCACCGCAAAGCCATGGACCCTCCTGCCTGAGACTTTGTTCCAGCTGCTCGAGAGCATCATCCATGGCGGCACTTGCGTGGTTATAGGCCGATTGGTTCCGGGCGAAGCCGCAGCGGTAAACCCCGTCGTTCACCGCTGGCTGTAGGAGCTGCTGCCAGCTTTCAATCCGTTCCTGCAGGCTGGCAGGAGCCAGGTCGGCAGCTCCGGGTGCTGTAGGCCAGCGATTGAGTGCCGATGTGAGTGGTGTGCTGTCGTTGCCGAGAAGCCTTGGCTGGTGCTGTTCGCTGCGACCAGGATCCACCAGCACCGGCACCGTCGCCCGCAGACTGGGTTCCGCTCCGCAGCGGTGATACAGCTCCAACAGGCTGGTGCAGCCCAGCCAGCTGGGATCCAGCCGCCATCGTCCCTCCTCGTGGTCAGCCTTGGCGGTGATCACCTCGAGCGTGCTCTCAAGACCTCGCAGCTTCACCATCAGCCAGGTGCGGTGTGCCCACGGACAGCTGCGTCCAATCAGCAGCCGCGGTCGACGGTTTGGCTCCCGCCCCTGCAGATCCTCTTCCTCCGGGACCGAAGTTTGCATCGGAGCGCTGTCTGGCCTTTGATAGTTGCCCTGCTCATCCGCTGGCCCCAGCCCTGTCATCAGGCGTTGCCACTGCCACTGCCAGCCCTTTCGCACGCTGCGAACGATCAGTGGAGGAATCGACATCACGGTTCCGTTTCAAGGCATTGTCCTTCAGTCTGTGGATGAGTGCAGCGACCTGATGGCAAGCCCCCGAGTTCTGGTGGTGGCTGGTACCCACGGCAACGAAGTCAATGCTCCCTGGCTCCTGGAGCAATGGGCCCTTCAGAAGGAGCTGATTGACGCGCGTGGATGTGTCGTCCGAACGGTGATTGGTAATCCGGAGGCCCGCGCAGTGGGTCGTCGTTATTGCGATCGCGATCTCAATCGTTCCTTCCGTCCCGATCTCCTGCAGCAAAGTGCGAACCAGCCCGAGCAGTGCGATCGTGAAATGCTCAGGGCTCTTGAACTGCAGCGCGAGTTCGGGCCTGAGGGACAAACACCCTGTGACCTGGTGGTTGACCTACACAGCACCACAGCTGCGATGGGTAACTGCCTGGTGGTGTATGGCCGCAGGCCAGCTGATCTGGCCCTGGCAGCGCTGATCCAGTCATCGCTGGGGCTGCAGATTTATCTGCATGAAGCCGATGTCGCGCAGCAGGGTTTCATGGTGGAGCGCTGGCCCTGTGGGCTTGTGATTGAAGTCGGGCCAGTGCCTCAAGGCGTTCGCAGGCATGACATCGTTCAACAGACTCAGCTGGCGCTTCAGGCGGTTTTTGGGGCCATTGCTGATGTTGTGTCCGGCGAAGCCAGCTATCCCCATCAGCTCGTGCTCCATCGTCACCTCAAAAGCCTTGATCTGCCTCGACAGGCCTCAGGTGAAGCTGCAGCCTTGATTCACCCACAGCTGCAGGATCGCGATTGGATTCCCCTGCGCTGCGGCGATCCTCTGTTCATGTCGGCTCAGGGTTCAACCATTGCCTTTGAAGGCCCGGATGGCGCGATTCCCGTCTTCATCAATGAAGCGGCTTACGCGGAAAAGGCCATTGCCCTCAGCCTCACGAGCCGTGAACAGTGGCCCCTGTCCCAGCTCTGGACAGAGGCCCTTTCCCTTCTGCTGAAAGGGAATCAGCGAGGCGATCCGTTGTAAATGATGCTGAGGACACTGCGACCGTCTGGGGCAATCTGAATTTCGGTTTCCGTGGTGGCATCGCTGCCGTCTTCAGGCCAGCCAGGATTTCCGCCAAGGAAGCTGAAGGTGTAACCGCTTGGAGAGTCATCCACAAGACAATCTCCGCCGCCCGAGCTGGTCTTGAACATGCAGGGCTGGGGGCGGTAGACGCTGAGCCCACCGTTCTCGGTCACAGCTGTGTTGCGAGCCAGGTTCAACGCACGCACCTGGGACGCTGGCACTGCTGCCTGTGCCATGACAGGAGCGCCTGCAAAAGCGCCTGTTCCAGCGATCACAGCCAGGGCGGTTAAGGAAGAGAGGTTCATGACCTTGGGTAAGACCCTCCTATCGGAGACAGAGCAAGAGCGTCTGTCAACTAATCCGTTGTGGTCTGTTGACCGGGGATTCAGGGGATTGGACCGTTGTAAGGAACAGCCAGGATCCGCTCTCCGTCTTCTGAGACGAGCACTCTCGTTTCCAAAGTGGGGCGCGGGGGCGATTGCTGCTGCCAGCCTGGTGGACCGCCAAGGAAACCGAACAGATAACCCTGATCTGATTTGGAGATCAGGCAAGCGCTTGCCCCTGTTTCATACATGCAGGCTGCAGCGCGGTAGGACGCGAGCCCGCCGTTCAGAGATTCCGCTCTCATCCTTGCGAGGTTCGCTGCCTTTGGCTGTGCCACCGAAAGGGAGGGTGCAGCTTGCACAGCACTGATGCCTCCCAGCGAGAGTGCAAGCCCGGTGGCGGCTGTCAGCAGTCGGTTCATGAATGTCCTCTCTGCGCTCACAAGCTGATGCCCATGATCAGTGAATGGTGTTTCTCAAGCCTGGGAAGGCATGTCTTGCTGTGACTGGTGCTCCATTCACGTCCTAAAAACTCCTATCCACAGGCCCATGTGCCCTGTTCGAGCGTGCAGGGCAAGCTGCTGACTTTGCCGTTTTCCCAGTAGATCCTCAGCCGATCGTCGGCGGTGCCGCTGCGGAATGTGATGGATTTGATCGGCCCGGGTGGGACACGCTCTCCACTGTCATCACTGCCAGGCATGTCTTTGCCGACCCGGCGTTCAAGTTGGTCGACACGGGTTTGCAGTTCGCTGATTTGCGCGTCGCGACTGAGGTCTGTTGATGGCTGAGTGTCGGCCCGCTTCTGACAGGAACTGATCAGGGTCGCTGTCATGACGGCGGTGAGAGCCATGGCCAGCGATCGAACGACAGGGGCTGAAGACGGATGCATGACCGCGGCGTTGTGGAATTGATTCAGTGTGGGTGTTCAGCCAGTCTCGACCAGTCGTTCACTCCAGTAGACGACTGCACCCTGAGATTCCAGTTCATGACGCCTGTGGCGCGCTGCCTTGGTGGGAACGGTTTCCTCAAGACGCTGTCCTGCGATCAACCAACGAATGAGGACCACAAGCGTCTCCTGAGACACAACCTGAGAATCTTAAGCGATCCTTTAGGGGCTTTCGGTTTGTGAGTGCCTCGCCTGAGCGAGGTCTCAATGGTTCTTCACGTCGGCTTCATAAAGCAAGCGACATCTTGCGCAATGTTGCTTTACAATCAGCGTTGGCAGGGCTTCCTGCCCTTCCGTAACCGTCTCCTCGGAGACATTCTTTCCCGTTCTCATGACCACCACCATTCAGCAGCGCTCCGGCGCTAATGGCTGGCAGCAGTTCTGCGAGTGGGTCACCTCCACCAACAACCGCCTCTATGTGGGCTGGTTCGGTGTGCTGATGATCCCCACCCTGCTGGCTGCCACCACCTGCTTCATCGTTGCGTTCATCGCAGCACCCCCCGTCGACATCGACGGCATCCGTGAGCCCGTTGCTGGCTCCCTGATCTACGGCAACAACATCATCTCTGGTGCTGTTGTGCCCTCCTCGAACGCCATCGGCCTTCACTTCTATCCCATCTGGGAAGCTGCTTCTCTCGATGAGTGGCTGTACAACGGCGGTCCTTACCAGCTGGTTGTCTTCCACTTCCTGATCGGCATCTTCTGCTACATGGGTCGCGAGTGGGAACTCTCCTACCGCCTCGGCATGCGCCCCTGGATCTGCGTTGCTTACAGCGCACCTGTGGCTGCTGCCTCCGCCGTGTTCCTGGTTTACCCCTTCGGTCAGGGTTCCTTCTCTGACGGCATGCCCCTGGGCATCTCCGGCACCTTCAACTTCATGTTGGTGTTCCAGGCCGAGCACAACATCCTGATGCACCCCTTCCACATGCTTGGTGTGGCTGGCGTCTTCGGTGGTTCACTGTTCTCCGCCATGCACGGTTCACTGGTGACCTCCTCCTTGGTTCGTGAAACAACCGAGAGCGAGTCCCAGAACTATGGCTACAAGTTCGGCCAAGAGGAAGAGACCTACAACATCGTGGCTGCCCACGGTTACTTCGGTCGCCTGATCTTCCAATACGCGTCGTTCAACAACAGCCGTAGCCTGCACTTCTTCCTGGCTGCCTGGCCCGTTGTCGGCATCTGGTTCACCGCCCTCGGCGTGTCAACCATGGCCTTCAACCTGAACGGTTTCAACTTCAACCAGTCCATCCTTGATGGTCAGGGCCGCGTCCTGAACACCTGGGCTGATGTGCTGAACCGCGCCAACCTCGGCATGGAAGTCATGCACGAGCGCAACGCTCACAACTTCCCCCTCGACCTGGCTGCTGCTGAGTCCACTCCTGTGGCTCTGCAAGCTCCCGCCATCGGCTGAGGCTGAAGTCTCCAAGAGATTCAGCTTTAGCTGAATCGGAAAGCCCCCTCTCACGAGGGGGCTTTTTGATGGCTGGCTGTCGGATCAGTGAGCTGTTGGATCAGTGAGCTGTTGGATCAATGATCGGCATTCAGTCATCCGAAATCAGGGATCCCTGTTGCCATTGCATGCTTCTGCGGCGAGCCATGGGAAAACCAGGAACACTCACCTGCGCAGGAAGCCCATCAGCGGCCATGGGCTGCATGGTGTTGAGATCAATGGTCGATTCACGAATCAGCTTTGAGGGGCGAGACCACTCAAGAAGGGTCAGAGATGGTGGCGAAGTCACACTGCTGCCGATGATCCTGCGTGGTCCGCTGCCCATTGCCCCCAGGCTCAGCAGCCGTAAACCCATGGATTCAGAGGGGTACCAGGCGTGGTGGTGACCCGAGATCACCAGATCTGCCCCACCCCTTCGCATCAGACCGGCAAGCCCCTGAGGATCAGCGATACATTCTCCAGCGCGCGCGCGTCCTTCGCTGAAGGCTGTGAGCGGGAGATGGCCCATCACCAGGCAGAGATCGTCAGGCTGGCGATGGGTGGAGTTCAGTGCTGCCTCGATCCATCTCCGTTGTGAAGAATCAACGCTGGCTGAAGAGGCATCGATCACGATCACAAACAGTCCAGGACGTCTCCACACGTACTGAAAGGGAAATCGCTTGCTCTCAATGAACCCGGCTTGCAGATCTCCGCGATGCTTGTGCCAGAACAGATCAGCCTGCTGGCGCTCACGCCCATAGATCCAGCCTCCTTGATCTTGTTGACTCGATCCATCGTGATTGCCAATGGCGGGGAGCAAAGCAATCCCTGCTTCCTGAAGCGGTGATTGAACCGATTGTTCAAAACCAGCCCACATCGCCTTGAGCTGGGTGTTTGTTAGCGATCTTTTCTGGCCAGCCACCATGTCTCCAGCACAAAGCACCAGGTCGGGTTGATGCCGCAACAGCAATGTCATTCCACGCTGAACGGCCCTGCTGTAACTCGTGCTTCCGTAGGAACCGTTGAGGTCGCTGATCAAGCCGAGTTTCAGCCCGTTAAGGCTCTGAGTGGTGACTGCACCCAGCTGTTGTGATCCGGTCTTTCGCAACAGGCCATCCAGGACGCCGCCTGAAAGGGCCGCGCCAGCGATCAGCCTTAAAAAAGTTCGGCGTCCGGTCTGGTTCATTTGCCGAGTTTATGGCCGGAATCACTGCATGGATGGCATCAGATTCCCGATGATTTTCTGAACGTTGTGTCCTGTAATCCGTTCAAGTACTGGCAACAAGATGGTTGCCACTCAACAAAATTGTCATTGGCCATCGAGTGCGTCGTCGGAATTCTGCGACAACGGATTGTTTTCGGCTTCGCCAGTGTCAACTTGGTTGATTTGCGTGGGGCGTTCGATCTCAAGCTGCGGGAAGTCCAGGGCAGGAGGAATTATTTTTCTCGGCCCAACCACATCAACAGCGGTGCGTTGCACGACAAGCTGGTAATTGCTCTGCAGGAGTTTGTTGACCTCCTCCTGCACCATGGTGACCTGCTTGTAGCTCGGAAGGTCGGGATCTGTTACACGAACAATGATCCGAATAATTCCTTCTTCTTTACTCTTACCCTTCTTGGTTGTTTTCCAGTCAATGTCCACCTGTTCCACATCCACTAATTCCTGATCACCGAAGGTCAGAGTTTCATTGACAAGAAATTTTCGAACCGTTTGTTCCACCATGGATCGCCTGTTTTCTCGATTGGCTTGAGTCAGTAATCCGATGAAGCTGCCACCCAGTGGAATCAGCAACAGGCCCGTCAGAGTGAAGCTGGCCACGCTCAGTCGACTTCGGAGCAGCTCTTGGCGGAATTCGGAGTCTTTCCAGGCCATCAGGACCAAACCGCCCGTGAGAATCCCCAGCAGATTGGTGGCGAAAAGCAATCCAGCGCTGGAGGCATCACTCCAGCTCTGGTGTGACAGCAACAGTCCCATCACGCAGACAGGCGGTACCAAAGCCACTGCGATTGCCGTTCCAGCCAGCGAACTCACGGCATCGCTTCGCAACTTCGCATAGGTCGCCAGACCTCCTGCCACAAGTGCGATTCCCAGATCAAGCAGGTTGGGCGATGTCCTGGCCACAACCTCAGTGCCGAACTGTGGCAAGCCAGTCACAGAACCGAGCAGAAAGGAGAGCAGCGTGGTGCTTAAAACCCCCACAAGCAGAGTGCGCAGAGATCGACCCAGCAGCCGCACTTCACCCATCAAGATGGCGAAGGCTGCTGCTCTGAGAGGCATGATCCATGGCGCCACCACCATGCCGCCGATGACCACTGCAGAGCTGTTGGCAAGCAGCCCCAGGGTCGAGATCAGACTTGCTCCAACACTGAGCACAATGAACACCTCGTCCAAGGTGGCATCGCGCATATGACTGCGACGTAGTTGGCTGATTTTGCGGCTGGACAAATTGCCCGACTCCATGAACTCGTCAATGGTGCGGGCAGTCTGATTGTTGGCGCTCACCTGTTCAGATTCGGTGACGCAAAGACTTCTGATTCCGTGATTCAGCCATTGTTCTCAGCTCTCCAACGGTTGGTTGCCTGCCGTTCTGTGCACGCAACCTGAACCAACGACTCAACGAACGGAATCACTTTCGCTGCTGTTCAGGTTTGGTGAGTTTTCTCTGGATCGTCGGCGGGGCATACTCTTGCCAAAACCTAGGGTGACGAGCGCCGGGGAGAATGAACTCAGCCAAAATCAAGGGGCGATCGCGTTCGTAAGCACTAATTTCCAAATCATTAAAGGTTTGATTGCTGTTGCAATGACGGATTTCTGCAGTCCTTCCCTTAAGTTATGGAGCCCTCTTCGGCGCGATGTCTCCCTCTGACTTGTCTTCTTTGGAATGGGGAGCAGATGGTGAAATGTCTGCACAAGACACCTGGGATCTTGTGAACCGCCTGGCGAAAGTTGAAGAACAGGAAAAAGCCTCGAGCCTGCTGCAATTGTCTTCAAAGCACAGTCATTCCAAAAGCAGAAAGTCTCAGTCTGAAAGTTAGTACAGTAGTTGATCAATGGCGAATCACGAATGATTCGCTTGATTTGGACAATGTGAATATATTTGTTTCGTTAATATTCGTTGAATCGAGATAATTATTAATGATCTTTCGTTTGCTTTTGGGTCGCAATTGCTTGGGTCATCCGCAATTACTCAATGATTTCTCTGGCTTGCCAAGACTAAAGTTTTTGGTTTAGTCAAAATCTGTTTTATTAAGCCTGAAAGTTTGTCTGCCTGAATAGTTTTAACTCGCTCAGGCTATGGTCAAAAGTGAGTCTCCGTCTTAACTCCCGTTCGTTTTTTCTGTTGTCTCAACAGGGCTCAGCTGTCCTGTGAAGTCACAGGCGAAGCTTATTTGCGTCGCTTGGTCAGATCACCGAAGTCATCATCGTTGGGTTGCATGAACTGCCAGACGACTGGCACCGTGAACACCACAACGAGCCCGATGGTGGCCCAAATCGCAACGGTGTAATCGCCCATTTAATCCATTCCTGTTGAACGACCTTAACGGGAAACCGTCGGAACAGGCCATCATTTGCAGCCCATGGTTTCCGGCCAGCGAGGATGGGTTGTCTTGATCGTGCTGCGATCCATTGCCTTGATTCAGTTGCTGCCCGTTTGGTCTTCGTCCAGCGAAGTTTTCAGGCGTTGTGTGCACTGTGCTTCGCTGCTCTCGTGAGCAGGGCCTCTAATGCTTGCAGGCATGATGTTTGACCTTTGAGGCGCTCGAACAGTGCTCTTGTGGTAGGTGCGGTTTTCCTGGGACAAGTCGTTCGGTATTCACCTCTACGGGGCCGATTGGATCGATTAAGGTTGAAAAACGTTGGCCCCAAGACGGGCGCAGTTCGATCTCAAACAGGCAACGGGGTTTGAGGCGCTGTAGGAGGTTCTGATGAACACCCTCGCAATGATCAAAGAAAAAGAGCTCAAGGCTCGTCGTCTTCATGACGCTCAGCATTCTTTTGCCGCTTCGTCTGACGGATGTGATGTCACGTCGGCACACTTGTCGCCCACTAAGCTGGTGGATTGCTCAATCTGAGTTGAGTGATCGGGCTTCATGAATCCCTGCCCCGCAATTGCGGGGTTTTTGATTGGTCCAAGCTTGCTTCGTGCTCAGTGTCGATGGCCGTGATCTGAGTGGACGTCTTGATTGTGTTCGTTCAGAACCCTCCGAATCGAAGGCACACTTCCAGGGCTCCAAGTCCGAACAGGAAGGTGCCACCGAGAAACGCCAATTCTTTTTTACTCTTGGCCATGGGTCGAAGGGCGGGGCCCAGAAACAACGTTGGACCAAATCTAAAGGAAATCTGAAGCCCCAGCATTTCAAAAGGTTGCCGTTTAAGCCCTCACGCCTCTCTGCATTGCACAGGTTCATGACATAGGCGTCATAAACCGGCTGGTTTCTGCTGTTGCTTTACGGATCTAAATACTTCTCGGAAGAAAATAATCTGGAGGCGCCAGATTCAGTGCGGAAATTTGAGGAAAAGGCGCGTGGTTTGCCGTTTTGGTTGGGCCATGACAGCGCTTTGATCCGTGCGTCAGCTCCAAGTCCACTTCTCAGCAGTGGATGGGTGGAACCGCAGCTGCAGCCATGGCTGCAAAGGCGTGACGCTCAGTCCTGGTGGTGCTTAAAAAAATCCTGTTCCAGCCGAAATCATCGACTGCAACAGGGTTCAACACCGAAGCCGATGACCTGACTTGAACAGGCGACCCACGCTTTACGAAAGCGTTGCTCTACCGGCTGAGCTACATCGGCGGCCTTAGGAAATTAACATTCAGGTTCACGCAAACAGCTTTTGAGCGCTGAACCCGAGGGAGATCAGGGATTGGACCCGGCCATGCGGGAACGGCTGCTGCGTGAATCACGCACCCCCTGGCGGGGGCTGCGACGGTTGCTCTGGATCGCCTTGTTCGCTTCCGGAGGTCTCGGCCTCTTTGTGATGGGTTTCGGCATCAGTGCTGGAACCAGTGATGTCGGTACTGACCTGGCCATTCAGGTCGGGGCTGTGGTTCTCTTCGGGGGATTGCTCTGGTTCGATCGCGATCGGGGCGACGGCTGAAGCTGTTTCATCGTCGTTTGCTGCAGATCTGATGTTGGTTTTCTCCGAGCGCTGTTGGGGTAAGTCCACATCAGCCGCTGTCTCAGCGGGTTCTGGTTTCGAGCTTGCTTCTGAATCGAGAGCTGATGGCTGAATTGATTGCTGTTCAGTGTCAGCATCGCTGCCAGCGACATCGCTGTCTGCAGTGCCCTGGCGATCCTGGTCGGCGTCATCAGGCTCTTTTAGGAGCTCTGGTTCAACGTCGATTGCTTCGACATCCGCAGAGGTCACTGCGTCGTCCGCATCTTGATCGTCTGCTGAGATGGCCTGTTGATCCTCGCTGGTCTTTTGAGGCAAGTCTTCTTCGATGACCTCATCAGCATCGGCCTCAGTCGGATCAGGTTGGGGATCGGTCGCTGGATCCGTTGCTGATTGCTTGAGTTCGGCATCGCTCTCAACTCTGGGTGATGCTTCTGATCGCTGCCGACGTTCCTCTACGGCCTCCCATTCCAGAGGCGGCAGTTGCAGCAGTCCCAGGCCGAGGGATAGGTGAGTGGTCTGCAGGTCGGCGGGGATGATCGGCGTGAGGTCTGCAAAGGTCTGGTCGCTGCGGGTCAACAGCCAGATGGCCTGGAAGAGCTGTTGCCATTGCCAGAGGATCAGTGTCAGCAACGGTCCGGTCAGCAGCAACGCCGTCAGCCGGCTGCTGCTCTGTGTGGGTGAGAAGTCCACGACCAACAGAGCCGATTGGTCGACCCACCAGAACAGCGGAAGCAGCAGTGCAATGCCGATGATCAAAGCTGCTTTCAGGCCCAGTGGTTGCTGAATCGCGCTGATGCGGCGTTGATCAAGACTTCGCTTGGCAGGCGCGATGCGGACCAGGAGCAGAGATGCCCAGTCCGCGGAGCGGCGCCACAGCAGCACCCCGGGTGCGACGACCGCCAGGCCCCAGATCAGCAGACGCTCGAGAGCCGGGGCCGGTCCGAATGCAGGTCCGGCCAATATGAGCCGCATCAGCTCGAGCTCCAGAGGAATGACGGCTAGCGCCATCAACTGAAGCCAGAGCAGTGGCTCTCGGCGGCTGATCATCAGGTGGTGAGCTTGCGGCGCTGGGTGACCATCTTGAAGGCTTCGATGCGATCACCTTCCTGCCAGTTGGCGAAGCGATCGGTGCCCACACCACACTCGAAACCTGTAGCCACTTCCTTGACGTCGTCTTTGTTGCGACGCAGTGAGTCGAGATCGCCGGCATAGACGACCTCCTTGCCGCGGTGGACCCGAACCTTGCAGTTGCGCTGAATCTTGCCAGTGGTGACATAACAACCGGCCACAGCACTCTTGCCAATGGTGAAGACGGCGCGGACTTCAGCTTCACCCAGGGCTTCCTCGACAAGCTCGGGTTCGAGCAGACCTTCCATCGCCAACTGGATGTCCTCCAGCAGCTTGTAGATCACGTCGTAATCACGGACATCCACGCTGTTGGCATCAGCAGCCTTTCTGGCGCCTGAGGCCATCGAGGTGTTGAAGCCGATGATCACGGCTCCGGAAGCAGCCGCGAGGTCCACATCGGTCTCGGTGACTTCCCCAGGTGCTGACAGCAAAACTCGCACTTGGACTTCGTCCTTGGGCAGCTGCTCCAGAGAACCGAGAATGGCTTCCACAGAACCCTGGACATCGGCTTTGAGAATGAGGTTGAGCTCCTTGAGTTCTCCTTCGTTGGCCTGGCCGGACATCGCCGTGAGCGAAACTCTGCGGGAGGCCATCTGCTGAGCGAGGCGGGTTGCCCGGGCGTCGGAGGCTCGATCACCGACAACGGCCCGTGCGGACTTCTCATCGGCGTAGACCTCGAATTCGTCGCCGGCGGTGGGGACCTCGCTGAATCCGAGAGCTTCCACCGCGAAGGAGGGACCAGCGTCCTTCAGGCGCATTCCCGCATCGTCGACCATCGCTCGCACCTTGCCGAGCACGGGACCCGCTGCGACGACATCGCCGGTCCGCAATGTGCCGTTCTGAACCAGGAGCGTGGCCACGGGACCTTTGGCCTTGTCGAGGTGAGCTTCGATCACCGTGCCGCGGGCCATGCGATCGGGATTGGCCTGCAGGTCCTCCACTTCGGTGACCAGCAGCAGCATTTCCAGCAGCTTGTCGATGTTCTCTCCCTTGATGGCACTCACAGGCACCATCACCACATCGCCGCCCCACTCCTCTGCAAGCAGATTCTGTTCAGACAGCTCCTGTTTGACGCGGTCAGGAGAGGCTCCTTCCTTGTCGATCTTGTTGATGGCCACCACGATCGGCACTTCTGCAGCTCGGGCGTGGCTGATGGCTTCAAGCGTCTGCGGGCGTACACCGTCATCGGCTGCCACCACCAGAACAGCGACGTCCGTGACCTTGGTTCCCCTGGCACGCATGGCCGTGAAGGCTTCGTGACCAGGCGTATCAAGGAATGTGAGCTTGCGCGCTGCGTTGTTGTGTTCGATTTCGACCTGATAAGCACCGATGTGCTGGGTGATTCCTCCGGCTTCTCCAGCGGCGACCCTCGCTTTGCGGATCGCATCCAGAAGACTTGTTTTGCCGTGATCGACGTGGCCCATCACGGTCACCACGGGTGGACGTCGGATCAGGTGTTCCCGATCCGCTTCTTCGATCATCTCGACGGTCTTCTTGGCCGCCTCCTCAACGTCGTCCTGAAGCACCGGGACACCGAATTCTTCGGCCACCGTTTCGATCGTTGGCATGTCCAGGGTCTGGGTGACCGTGGCGATGATCCCCTTGAAGAAAAGGGATTTGATGATTTCTGAGCTCTCCACGCTGAGCATGTCGGCGAGCTCCTGCACCGTGAGGTTGTCCTCAGGCACAACAATCATCTCCGGCCGCACTTGCTTGGCTTCGCGGGCTGCACGCAGTTCCATGGCCCTGCGGCGCTGACGCTGGCGAGCGGTTTCCTTGCGCCGCTTGCGCATGGCCGCCACAGGCTTGGGTGTGGTTCTCTGCTGGGATTTGGGTTTGGCGGGACGAGCAAGGCTCGCCGACAACACCATGTTTTCCTGCTCACCGGCAAAACCACCGGTCTGCGCTGCCAGCGAATCATCGTTTTCACCGATGATGTGGACCTTCTGGCGTTGCTTCTGAGGAGAGCGATTGCGCAGTGCCTCGAGCTTCGCACTGTCATCCCAGTCGGGTCGGCCGGGGCGTCGTTGTCCACCAGGACCTGCTCCAGGACGGAAGCCCGGACGACGTGGCGCTGTTGCTGGAGAGGGGGTTGGCCGATTGACCGGTGGTGTGGCCTTGGGGCCATCACCTCGGGGTGAGACAGGGGTGCCGTCGGGACGGCGCGGTGGCGGAACGGCCGGTCGACCCGTGGGCTTCTGCAGTTGCATGAGCTCACCGGGTGCCACCGGCTTACGCATCCCGGGTGGCATAGCAGGTCGATTGGAGCCAGCTCCACTGCGAGGACCCGCGCCAGGTCGCCCTCCTTCTCCGCGGATGCTGTTGCTATCGCGACGGATCGGCTTGCCCACCAATTCGAGGGGGCTGACAGGGCGACCGGTACCAGGGCGGCCTGACGCTGAACCGGGTCGAGTGGGTGCACCTGGGCGTTGTGCTCCGGCTGGCCGCTGGGGTGAACCTGTGCGCTGACCACCGGGAGCTCCTGGTCGTGGAGCCCCTGGTCTCGGGGGAGCACCTGTTCCAGGCCGCTTCGGCTGGGGGCGACCCACCAGTTCCGGTTTGGCCGGTCTCTGCGGGGCTGGCACCGTTCGGTTCACCGGTGATTTGGGCTGGGGCCGTCCTGGTGGTGGAGGCGTTGGGCGTGCGCCTCCATCGCTTGGTGCCCGACGGATCGGCGCCGTGTTGCGGGGTTTGGCTGCTGTTGAGGTTGAGGGCGCACTGGGTCTGGCCGGTGGCGCTGTTGGCCTGCTGGCGGTGCGATTCGGTCCTGGAGCAGCAGCGGGTCGGGGTGTCGGCTGCTTGGGTGCCTGAGATTGGCGTTCAACCGGTTTCTGAGCAGGTTGCTTCAGAGGAGGCTCCTTGCGAACCAGTGTCTGTGGTGGTGCTACCGGTTTTTGCGGTGCGGTCTTCTGGGGCGAAGCGGCCTGAGGGGCCGCAGGTTTAGCGGGAGCAGCGGGCCTTGTCGGGGGTCGCTGAGGCGTAGCGGCAGCGCGGGTGGGTGCGGCTGGAGCAGGAGCCGGTTTCGGCTGCGCTGGCTTGACAGGAGCAGAGGCATCGCCGCCGACGGCCTTTTTCACCGAAAGGATTGACTTCCCCGGTGCGGGTTTCGAGGGGGCTGCAGCAGGACGGGGAGCACCACCGCTCTTCAACATCGTGCGGATCTTGCCTGCCTCGGATTCGCTGATCGAGCTGCTGTGGCTCTTGGCCGCAATGGACAGCTTCTCAGCGGCATCCAGCACGTCTTTGTTGTCCAGGCCAAGGTCCTTGGACAGCTCATAGATTCTGACTTTGCCGCTGCTGGTCATTCAGGTCTCCGGTCGGTCCGGGCACGTGGTGCTCGGGGCACCACACAAGGTGGGGCCAGTGTTCATCTTGCCTCAGCGGCTGATTCCTTGTTTGGTTTCAGTCGCTTTCTCAGCTCCTCAATCGCGCTGTCGGGCACCTGGCATCGCAGGGCTTTATGCAGGCGTTTTCGGCGCTGTGCTTCCTCAAGACAGCTCTCCTTGCGACAGAGATAGGCCGAACGACCCATGCCCTGATCGAGGAGAACCCCGTCCCGATGGTCGCGGATGACCCGCCAAAGAAGGCTGCGATCAAACAGCTCTCGGCAGGCGACACACCGACGCAGGACAGGGCGTGAGGCGTTCACCGGGCTCCTTCCTCGCTGGAATCACTAACCACCTCCTCAGTCTCACGCTCTTCCTGATCTGTGGTTGCGTCCGATGGCTCTGAGTCAGCGGCTTCTGATTCAGCTGCCTCCTCGTAAACGTCAGCATCTGCCATCACGACGTCCGATTGTTCGCCGTAGTCCTCTTCGTCTTCCGGCAGGGGATACAGCTCACGCAGGCGGGCATCTTCTTCCGCTCTGGCGGCCTGCTCAGCAGCGAGACGTTCCTCAGCTTCACGCTGCAGGGCCTCCTCCTGCTCGCGTTGGGCGATCAGCTCCGAGACAACGGCATCCTCGGCCGCCTGGTCGTATTCGCTCGAGTTTTTAATGTCAATCTTCCAGCCGGTCAGTCGTGCTGCCAGTCGCACGTTCTGACCTTCGCGGCCAATCGCCAGGCTCAACTGATCCGGGGGAACCAGCACGTGGGCATGTTGACCGACGGGGTCGACGAGCCGAACCACATCAACTCTGGCTGGACTGAGCGAGTTGGCGATGTACTGGCCAGGATCCTGCGACCAGCGGATGACATCGATTTTCTCTCCGCGGAGTTCATTCACCACCTGCTGAATCCTGGAGCCGCGGGCTCCGATACAGGCTCCGACAGGGTCCACCTCGCGCTCGATGCTGTCCACGGCAACTTTGGTGCGGGGACCGACAGATCGCGAAGGGGGATTGGCTTCCCTTGCTACGGCAACGATGCGCACGGATCCTTCCTGGATTTCCGGCACTTCGTTTTCAAAGAGATACACCACAAGACCGGCATTGGCTCGGCTCACGAACAGCTGAGGGCCTCTCCTTGGGACCTCGCTGACCTCTTTGAGGAAGACTTTGAAGGTGGCGTTAGCGCGATAGTTGTCGTTGGGCAGCTGATCACGACGAGGAAGCTCCGCTTCCACTTCAGGGCGCCCCAGGCCTGAACTGACAGCCATGATCACGGACTGGCGTTCGAAGCGGATCACTCGGGCTGTCAGAACTGGATCTTCAAGGTCGGCGAATTCCTCCTGAATCATCCGCCGCTGCTGATCACGCAGCTTCTGGGCCAACACCTGCTTGGTTGTGGCCGCAGCCATGCGGCCGAAATCCTCTTTCTCCGGGGTGACATCCAGGACAACCGTGTCCCCTGCCTGGGCGTCTTCGGCCACCTGCATCACCTCGGCCAGTGCGATCTGGTGGTCTTCGCTCTCAACCTCCTCCACGATGATCTTGCTGGCCAGGACCCTGTACCCCTCTTCCTCAAGATCGAGTGCGACATCGAAATTACTGAAGTATTCCTCGTCGAAAGGATCTTCCCCGATGCCCAGGTACAGGGTGCGGCGGTAGCGCTCATAGCCCTTGAGCAGCGCCTCCCGCAAAGCGGCTTCAACCACCTGAGGAGGAAGCTTCTTCTCCTCACTGATGTCATCAATCAGGTTGCTGAGGCCGGGAAGAAGAACGAGTGCCATGGCGGTGACGAGGAGGAGTGAAGGAGAGGAAAATCGGGAGCGGTTGTGATCTGTTCAGCCTGTGGGGCTTGTGAGTTCAACGCTGATCACTGAATCCCTGGGGATCCGTTTGACCCGGCCGCGCATGTTGATTTGCACGTGGTCTTTGGTGCGTTCCAGCAGGGTTCCCGACAAACGCTGCTCCCGGCCTTCGTCGTCCCGATGGACGACATCAACGGGATAGCTCCGGAAGGTCTGAAAATCCCTGTCCGACTGGAGCCTGTCCCCAATCCCGGGGCTGCTGATCTCCAGAACATAGGCCTCCGTGAGCAAAGCGGAGGTTTCGATGGCCTCTCCCATCGGCGCGCTGAAACCCGCGCAGTCATCCAGGGAAACGTCATCTCCATTGCCGCGGCGAATCAGCACCTGCAGGGTCATCGGCTGCAAATGCGTCAGCACCTGGGCACTGACCAGTGAAAATCCATGGCTTTCAGCCGTGGCCTTGGCCAAAGAAGTGAGATCCGGAAGAAGTGGATGGGGCAAGGGCGCGGGAAGGGTGGTCTCGGGCTCAGGCCCGATGGTGGATGCGTTGATCACCCTCCCGGAGAGAGGATCTCACCAGGCCGTGAGTTCAATTTAAAGGATTGCCGACCCCCTCAACTTCGAGCGGAGTTCGGTCACCTCCTGATCCGATGCCTTGTTCAGGGACCGGCTGCTGTTTCCAGCTTCTCCAGCAGCACATCCACGGGGATCTGGCTGGAAAAACGACACGCACAGGTTTCTGTGGCATCCAGACTGCCGTGCTCCCAGTACTTATTGCTGCCGGTTCCACCTCCGCAGAAGCCGTAGTACTCGCATGTTTGTTTGCATCGCTTCATCCCGGACGACATGTCACGAAGCAGTTTCTGAAACGGCTCAGTCTGGGTGGCTTCCATCAGCGATACATCGCGGATGTTGCCCAGATTGAACAGGCCATAGCGTTCGGTTTCGACCGACAGCAGTTCGGGATCGAAGGTTGAGAAGTTGCCTTTGGCGTCCACGCTGAGAATCGCGAAGGGACGGTTCATCTCGTTTTGCAGCAGGCGTTGGCCTCCAGCGATCATGCCCATCACCTGATCGAACTCACGAACCTGGATGGGGAAACCATCCTTTTCATTGCAAGACCAGAATCGTGAAAGGAAGTCTCGATAAAGCTTCTCCTTCAACAGGCCCTGCATGGACGAGCTGGTGTGCACTCCCTCCTGCTCCTCCACATTGAAACCGAGCTGATGAATCCCTTCATCACGGAAGAAGGCATACATTCGCTCTGGTTGCTCCAGAGCATCTGCAGTGAGCACGGCGATGGCATGGAAATCGATGCCGCGCTCGCGCAGGGTGCGGATCCCGCGCATGGTCTGGGCGTAGGAGCCCTTGCCGTTTCTGAAACGTCGGTGGCTGTCGTGAATGTCCTCAGGCCCGTCGACACTCACTCCAACCACAATCCGGTTGCGCACAAAGCAGTCGCACCAGTCTTCGTTGATGAGCGTTGCGTTGGTTTGCAGGTGTTGTTCGATCACCACACCCTGCTCCTGCAGGCCGGCGGTCTGGCGCTGGATGATCGCGCTGGCCTGGTCATAGAAGCTGGTGGGTAGCGTCAGCGGCTCGCCGGCGTGCCAGAGGATCGAGAGATGGGGCCCCCAGAATGGGCTTTCATAGACCCTCTCCAGCAGCAGTGGCAACTGCTGCTGGAGGTTGAACACGTTGCGCCGCTGGCGATCCGGGAGGTAGCAGTAGCTGCAGTCGAGGTTGCAGAGCGATGTCGACTGGATCACCAGCAGGCCGATCGGGCCGTAGTCGGAATGGTTCACCAGTTGGCGAATCCACCGCGGTAGCCGTTGGCGAAGCCGCCGCCACCATTGCCCCAGGCCCGTCGCCGGACGCCGCCACCATTGCCCCAGGCCCGGCCGCCGCCGTTGCCCCAGGCCCGAGCGATCTCCTCGTCAGTCAGAACGCCATTGCGTTGCATGACGGCCCAGGCTTCAGGACTCATTCGTTCGATGCGTTGTTCGAGCGAGTTGCCCAGATCGGGTTCGTTGTGCACGGCGGCTCTGGATGATTCGCACAGGACCGCACTTGTTGCCAGAACGGCGGCGAAGGTGAGAAGGCTTGTCTTGTTCATGGTTGAGAGAAACGATGGATCAATCAGAAATCAGGTTCAGGACTGCGGATTGAATTCAGCGGCAGTGGAGAGCACGATCGTGAAGAAGCGGTTGATTTGTTCGTCCTTCAGGCCCACGGTGCTGTCGGTGCCGATCCAGGTGTTGATGGCCGAGCGGACTCCGTCGTCTTCGTTGATGTAGCCCGAGAGCAGACGGCCGATGCCCAGATTGCTGATGTTGAGCAGATGGGGAGTGGTATCAGCCACCACGCAACCCACTCCGGAGCGGGCATAGGGCCTGTCAGGCACCAGTGAGGCATCCGGAGCCGTCGCAGCCTTATTCGCTCTCAGCCAAAGGCTGTCGCCGCCAAGGATCTCAACGCTGCCGTCCTTGACGGCCGCCAGAGCTTGATCAGGCGTGTCGAAAAACTGGAAATTGGCGTCATCCACCGATGCCGCCAGCACGTTGGCCGCCATGCTGTCTTTCACGACACCGACCGTTTTGCCGTTCAGGCTCTTGGGAGTGCCATCGATGCCCGCTGGGGCGAGCAGCCTCACGCCGCCTACGGAGAACGGCAGTGTGTAGGTCAGTGAGCGCTGTCTCTGCCAGGTGAAGGCAACACCGCAGGCGATGTCAGCGGCTCCGGACCGGATCATGTCCAGGCCATCGCGGGCGGAACCTGCAGTGACTGGTTCGATGCTGACGTCTTTGTCTTTTTTCTTCGGCGACACATTGATCTGATCCCGAATCGCTTCGAGAACCACGAATGACAGCCCGTCGTAGTTGTCGCCGTCCTTCTTGACCATCGGCAATGAATCACCGATGACCACAGCTCTCAGCTTGCCGGTGTCATAGACACTCTCCGCTGTGGAACTCTCGGTGGACTTATCCGCTGCAGGCTTCTCGTTCTGACAGCCGACAAGGGCGATTGTGGACAGAGCGAGCAGGCCAGTTGCGGCCTTCTGGATCAGGCGCATGGTGATGACACCGTCGGATCGGTTTGATCACACCACTAGGCACGGCTGACCGAAGCGACCAGTTCCGGAAATTGGAAACATGCCCGATCAGGATCAGCCTGCGGGGCATGATCCTGGTGTTTCGACCGCTGCCGACTGCTGAGCAAGGAGTTGATCAGTGCTGATCACGATTGATGAGTCCTTCCGCCGCCTGAGTCGGCATCTGCGGGATCTCACGGGCCGCTATCGCATTCTTGTGGCGACGGCCAATCGTCCCTATGCCCTGGCGCTGGCCAGTCTCTTTGCTCTCCAAGCCACTGACCAATCGTGTCCTCTGCTGGGAATCGCTTCGACGCGTTTCGAGGCCTTGTCCTGTCTGGATGAAACCAGCGACCCGGTGCTGGCCTTTGTCAGCGAGCAGCTGGAGGACTGCAGGGGGCTGGATCTGGTGGCTGATCTCAAACAACGATCGGTGCCGGAGTCTCCGATTGCCACAGTGTTCACGCTGAAAGGAGCCGATCCCACACTGATGCGCGAGGCCCTTGTCAGTCCCGCGGATGTGGTTCTCACCCGACGCAGCCTTGACCTGAATTCAATTGTCAACGCCATGCAGGCCATTCAGGCCGGTGAACGATTTGTCGATCCATTCATTCCCTATGCCATCTGCCATAGAGATCCTCGCGACGCTCATGCCTTGTCGGATCGCGAACGCATGGTGCTGACCCTGCTCTGCGACGGCATGACCAATAAGGAGATCGCTGAAGCGCTCTCCATCGCCGAAACCACTGCTCGGGGTCATGTGCAGTCGATCATGCGCAAGCTGAATGTGAAGGACCGCACGGCAGCGGCGGTGGAAGGAATCAGGCGCCACTGGGTTGACTGAAACGCTCCACCCAAACCATTGATTTGATCAATCATGTGACTCAATAATTTCTGAAACGTGAATCAGCGATGAATCTGTGGCTGTGATTTGTGTCTGAATTTAACTGAAAACCCTAGAAATGAAGGGTTATTAATTTCATTGGTAGCGGCAATGATTTAGCTGCCCCACAATCTTGATCCATGGCAACTTTTGCTGTTGGTGATTTCAGTCAGGACATTCGCGGTTTTGATCCCGAAAATGACAAGCTTGACTTTGGTAATGTTTCTGTTCACAGCCTGATTCTTGGTCAGGATGAGAATGGCTTTGCCACGATCGTGTTCCCGTGGCAGTCGAACCAGTTTCAGCGAATTCTCGGTACTGATGGCTTGGGTGTCCGCTGGAGTGATCTGAGCTCAGGCAATTTTGCCCCGGTGGCAAATGAACATCTCCGTCAGGATATCGGTGCGGTTCTGTCCTGGGAAAAGCAGACCGGGCCTGCTTTTGACGATGCTGACTCAAGCAATCAGAACACCGTTTACATTCGATCTCATCAAAAAGACAGCATCACAAGGGTTGATGATTTCAATCCCTTGACAGACAAGATTAATTTTCTCTATTTCGGTACCCGTGAGCGTTTGACAGTTCAGAATATTGGTTCAGATCTGATCATCAGTTCAGAGCCTAATGGGCAGAAATTTGTTTTCACTGGGATCCAGAAGGAGGATCTGATCGGTGCCAATCTTGAATTTCATTTTGACCAGATTGAGGAGGATCTTCTTGATCGAGCCTTTGGCTTCAGTCCCGAACAGCTCGCCTTGGCTGACCGCACAAGTCTGTTCACACCTGATGGTGGTTACACCGATGGAGCCCAAACCAGGCCCGGGCAATTCGTCACTGCTGCAGGTGTGGCTCCTGGTCAGCCGACCACTCTTGGTGAGAGCACACGGTTGATTCAGGAGCGAGCTGATCAATCTGAAGCGTCGGAGGCGATGCCCATGGGCTCTGGGTCTCAGCAGTCTTCTGGTGGCATGAAGGACATGCCAATGACGATGGCGATGACAGCCTCGGATCTCACATCGGTGGTGATGAATCTGCCCAGTGGTTCCAACGTTCACAACAGTTGTCTTCAGCTCGATGTGGATGGATCTCTGTGGTGGGGTGGGGGTATCAGCGGCAATCTGATCATTCGTAATCCGATGGGAGTAGCTATTGAGGATTGGCAAGCTTCTTTTTTCACGCCGCATCGTGGGTTTGAAAGCTGGTCAGGTGAAGTCCAGGTTTCGGATGCAGGCAACGGACTCAACAAGGTCACATTCACACCTGCTGAATGGAACCGAATCATTCCCGCGAATGGAGAACTGTCGCTCAGTTTCAATGCCCAGGGGCAAGGACTGGCTGACAGCGGTGCTCTAACCAGTTCCGAATTCTTCAGCGAGTCCGTTGCGCCTGGGCTGCCAGCGCAACCGGAACTTTTGCCAAGCCCTGAGATCTCCTCTGAGCTTGAACAGGAAGAGGCATCTTCGTCTTCAGTTGGTGCCGGACCGTTAGAACTCCCCGCCTCACTGGCAGATCAATCGACTGCTGACGACGTTTCTGATCCGGATCCTTCGTTGGATCAAGACTTTGAGCGGGGCACGGTCGATTCAGAGGCCAGGTTTGCCGATGCCGGTTCCAATCCACTGAGTCTTGAAGCAAGCGGGAGCCTGTATTGGGGGGGGATGAGTGGAATTCTCACAATCACCAACACCACGGATCGAGAGGTCGAAAACTGGTCTGTCAGCTTCGAGACCCCTCACAGCGACTTTCAGAGCTGGGCTGGTGCTGCGCGCGTCGAAACGCTGCAAGCTGGTGGCAGCAAGGTGACGCTGACCCCGGCCGCATGGAACGACACGATTGCTGCAGGGCAGAGCATTGATGTGAGTTTCAATGCAGTCAGTGAGGGCATCCCGAACAGCGGCGCTCTCACCAGTGATCTGTTTTTTGGAGGGGAGAATCGCGCCGTTGCCTCTGCCACTGATGTCACTGGTGCTGCTGTTGGGTTGCAGCCTGAGGATGCGGCGGATGCCCCTGAGCCATTGGAGCCTGGGGACGTCTCAATCTCTTCGCAGCCAAGGGATTTCTCTCCAAGAGATCCATCACTTCCTGAGCCTGGGGAGATCTCAGCACCACCAGGGTCGGGCGATTCCGAAACAGTGTCAGCCCCTCTGGTTTCCGCTTCAGCAGACACAGCTGTTTCCGGTCAGGTGATCAGTTCCTCTGAAAGGAAAGTCGTTGCCTATTTCGAGGAATGGGGTATTTACGAACGGGACTTCCTCGTCCAGGACATTCAGGCCGATGAACTGACTCACCTCAACTACAGCTTCTTTGATGTGAAATCGAATGGTGATGTGCAGTTGTTCGATGCCTGGGCAGCAACCGATAAGCGTTTCCTCGCCGCTGAGCAGGTCAGCCGAACGTTTTCAGAGGCTGATTGGCAGGAACTGGATGCTGATCGTCTCAAGACCTACACAGATGGAAGCGACTTCATCGCCACGACCAATGCAGACGGATCGGTGACTGTGACCGGTGTTCCCATGGACTGGAGCACACCTGCCGATTATGTCGGCAACCTGCGGCAGTTTGATCTGCTCAAACAGCTCCATCCTGAGATCAACTTGGGTTTTGCTCTTGGTGGTTGGACATTGTCGGATGAATTCAGTCTTGCGGTTGACTCAGCATCAGATCGTGAAGTATTGACTGACAATATTGTGGATATGTTTGAGCGCTATGAGTTTTTTAATACCGTTGACTTTGACTGGGAATATCCTGGAGGAGGTGGTGCGCCAGGCAACGCATCCAGTCCTGAGGACGGCAAGAATTTTGAGCTAACGCTTGAACTTCTCAGGACAAAGCTTGACCGACTCGGACAAGTGAATGGAGAGAACTATGAGATCTCAGTTGCAACTGCTGGTGGTTTCGACAAGCTTGCCGCTCTGAATCTGCAGGGACTCGATCCTTACGTCGATTTTTATAACGTGATGACCTACGACTTTCATGGAGGTTGGGAATCGCAAACTGGTCACCAGGCAGCGATGGTGAATGATCCCGAGGGCTATGATGTTGTTACCGCAATTGAGCAATTTCAGGTCAATAACATTGACCTAGGCAAGGTCATTCTTGGAGCTCCAGCATATACGCGAGCCTGGGGTGGTGTTGACGCCGGAGAAACACTGGGGCTTGGAAGCCAGGGAGATTCCACGCTGGCACCTGGTTCTTTTGAAGCTGGTAATTACGATCAGAAAGATCTCATCACTGGCATCAGTAATGGTTCCTACGATTTGATCTGGGATGATGACTCCAAGGCGGCGTTTGCTTACAGCGATGCAACCCAGATCTGGAGTTCTGTTGAGACGCCCGCAACGATCGCCGGTAAAGCGGCATTCATCGATGAGATGGGGCTCGGCGGGATGATGTTCTGGGCTTTGTCCAATGACAGCAGTGGGGATCAGAGCTTGATTACGGCGGCTTCGGAATTGCTCAGCGGATCGGCGACCTTTGATGAAGTGATCTCGCGCAGTGAGCAATTCGATTTCATTCTTGGTGGTGACGGTCAATTCGGGCTCAATGACTTCAGCCAATCCAACCCAAGCTCTGTTGGCGAGGGTTTGATCAGTTCTCTTCCTGATCCGTTCAGCACAGCGGTCCCGTTGGAAGACCGTGACGATGTCTCCGCCATCGCTGGTTCAGCCCAAATGTTCTGATTGGCCCCCTTAGCGTGAGCGCAGTTTGATCGCTCTCGTCTGTGGTTCCTGGCCGATTGTCCAAGCAATGGGTTCTCAGGTGGTTGGGAACCCTTTCCATTGCCCTGTCATTCATTCTTCTGCCGGCCAGGGTGCTGGCAGCCAATGCACTTCCCGGCACCCACAGCTTTGTGGCAGATGCTGTGCGCAACGTTGCTCCGGCAGTGGTCCGCATCGACACGGAGCGGGTCGTGGAGCGCCAGCCCTTTGACCCCAACCTGATCGATCCTCTGCTAAGGGATTTGCTCGGTGAGCCCGGCTACGGACCGGAGCGTCAGCGAGGTCAGGGTTCCGGGGTTGTGATCGACCGGGAGGGACTGGTGCTCACCAATGCCCACGTTGTAGAGCAGGTGGAGGAGGTCAATGTCACCCTCGCCGATGGCGATCAGAGGGATGGTGTTGTGATCGGGCGCGATCCAGTCACGGATCTGGCGCTGGTTCGGCTGGAGGGTGACGAGTCTCCGAAGCCGGCCAGGCTTGGTGACTCCGATGCGCTCGATGTCGGTGACTGGGCCATTGCTCTGGGCACGCCCTATGGCCTCGAGCGGACCGTCACCCTGGGAATCGTCAGCAGCTTGCATCGCAACATCAGCAGCCTCGGTTTCAACGACAAGCGTCTCGATCTGATTCAGACCGATGCTGCCATCAACCCTGGAAACTCAGGAGGCCCACTGGTGAATGCTGATGGTCGTGTGATCGGCATCAACACACTGGTGCGGTCGGGCCCCGGTGCGGGACTTGGCTTTGCCATCCCCATCAACCTGGCGAGCCGAGTTGCTGAACAGCTCCAGCAGGTCGGAGAGGTCGTTCATCCCTATCTCGGGCTTCAGTTGATTCCTCTCACGGCGAGAATCGCCCGGGAGCACAACCGGGATCCCAACGCGCTGGTTGAGCTGCCTGAACGGTCGGGCGCTCTGGTTCAGTCTGTTCTGCCTGACAGTCCTGCTCAGCGAGCCGGCTTGCGTCGCGGTGATCTGGTGGTCAAGGCAGGGGATGTTCCTGTGGATGATCCCCAGACCCTCCTTCAGCAGGTCGATCAGGCGGAGATCCATCAGCCCCTAACTCTGCAGATCATCCGTGGTGAAAAAGACCTTCAGCTGCCTGTCAAACCTGAACCGTTGCCGGGATTCGGCTGAAACCCTTGCTACGGTCGCGCCGATTTAAACCTGCGTGATGTCAGATCTTCAGAACCAGATGAAACAGGCCGTCGCGGAAGCGGCGGTTGAACAGTTCCGTGACGGCATGATCGTGGGGCTGGGATCGGGTTCCACTGCAGCTCTGATGATCAAGGGACTCGGGCAGCGCCTCGCATCGGGACAGCTCAAGGACATCGTGGGTGTCACCACGTCGTTTCAGGGAGAAGTGCTTGCTGCAGAGCTGGGTATCCCCCTGCTCAGCCTGAATGCTGTGGATCGGATCGATCTGGCCATCGATGGTGCCGATGAGGTGGATCCTGCGTTTCAGCTGATCAAGGGCGGCGGTGCATGCCATGTCCAGGAGAAGCTTGTCGCGGCTCGCGCTGAACGTTTCGTTGTGGTTGTTGACTCCACCAAGCTGGTGGAGCGCCTGAATCTTGAATTTCTTCTGCCCGTTGAGGTTCTGCCCGCTGCCTGGCGTCAGGTCCAACAACAGCTGGCGGCGATGAAGGGACACGCCGAACTCCGCATGGCTCATCGCAAGGCCGGTCCCGTGGTGACCGACCAGGGCAATCTCGTGCTGGATGTTCGCTTCGAAGCAGGGATCACCAATCCTGTGGATCTGGAACGAAGCATCAACAACATCCCCGGTGTGCTGGAGAACGGTCTGTTTGTGAACCTCGCTGATGAAGTGCTCGTCGGTGAGGTGAACGACGGCGTGGCCGGTGTCCGTCGATTGGAGAAAGCCGGCTGATCGTCAATCCAGCCGGACCTTCACCGAGTTCGCGTGGCTGTGCAGTCCCTCACTGTCGGCGAGTTCCACCACCGCTCCGCCCGTGGCTTCGAGGGCTTCCCGGCTGAATTCGATCATTGAGGTGTGGCGCATGAAGGTTTCCACGCTCAGAGCACCGCTGTAACGCGCCGAACCGCATGTGGGCAGTGTGTGGTTCGGGCCGGCTAGGTAATCACCCACCGCCTCAGGGCTCCAGGGACCGATGAAAATGGCGCCTGCCTGCTGAATGCGATCCGCCAACATCCGCGGTCGCTCCACAAGCAGCTCCAGGTGTTCCGGTGCAAATCGATCGCTGAGGCGTGCGCAGGTTTCCAAGTTGTCGCAGACCACGACCAGCCCCCACTGACCGAGGGATTGTCTGCAAATGGCCTCTCGGGGATGCCTGCTGAGTTGAGCTTTGAGCTCCGAAGGAAGGGCATCAGCCAGAGACTGGGATGTGGTGAGCAGGATGGCAGCAGCCAGTGGATCGTGTTCCGCCTGAGCCAGAAGATCCGAGGCGACCTGAGCAACGCTCGCCGAGCCGTCAGCAATCACCAGCACTTCGCTGGGGCCAGCGAGTGAATCGATTCCGACCTGCCCGTAGACCAGCTTTTTGGCGAGGGTCACGTAGAGATTTCCAGGCCCACTGATGACATCGACGCGTGGGATGGTCTCGGTGCCCAGGGCAAGAGCCGCGACCGCCTGAGCGCCTCCGATTCGGTAGACATCCTGCACCCCTGCCAGGTGTGCTGCCGCCAGCACCGTGCGGTTCACCTGGCCATTCCGTCCTGCCGGAGTGACCATCACCACTTTTTCCACACCGGCTGCTCTTGCAGGCACTGCATTCATCAGCACCGTGCTCGGGTAGGAGGCCCGCCCGCCAGGGACATAGAGACCCGCACTCTGCACCGGTCGCCATCGCCGTCCCAGGCGTTCGCCATGAACGCCTTGCACATCAAGATCCTGTGGCTTCTGACGCTGGTGAAAATCCTGGATCCGACGATGGGCGAGTTCCAGGGCGTCTCTCAGATTTGAAGGGCTGCTCTCCCAGGCTTGTTGCAGCTCAATCGCTGGAACGCGCAATGGCTCCGGACGGAAACCGTCGAACTGTTCAGTCAGCGCCATCAGAGCATGGTCACCTTCATGGCGGACGCGTTCGATGATGGCTTCGACCGTTGCGGTCGCCTCTCTCTGGGCCTGACCGGTGGTGCGGGTTGAAATCCGATCGAGTTGTTGCTCAGCACCGTCTGCGCTCTCGAGGCACCTGGGCAGACCTTTCGCCGCTGGCTCCGTGCTCAGGGTGGTCATCAACGCCCGTTATCAGGTCTCCTCAAGCTAGGGCCACTGCGGATGACCTCGATGGAACCAAGGGGCCACTGAGTTAAGGTTATGAATTGTCGATGAGAAATCCGCCTCTGTGGCCAATAACAAGTCCTCAAAGAAGCGCGTCGAGATCGCTGAGCGCAATCGCCTCGAGAACAAGGCCTATAAATCGGCCATGCGCACTCTGATGAAGCGTTGCCTGAGTGCCTGTGACGCCTACACCGCTACACCCGGCGATGAAGCTAAAGCCGGTGTTCAGTCCAGCATGAATGCTGCTTTCAGCAAGATCGACAAGGCTGTGAAGCGTGGTGTGCTGCACCGCAATACCGGTGCTCATCAGAAAGCAAGGCTGACGGTGGCCGTGAAAAAAGCGATTGATCCAGCTCCCGCTGCAGGCTGAATCGCGATTTCCGGGCCGGGTCCATGGGCTCAATCCCTGCACAATGGATCCTGAAGGCGCGTTTCAGGATCCGATGGCCACTCCGGTGTTAATCGACAGCCACTGTCACATCGTCTTTCGAACCTTCGAAGAGGATCTTGAGGCTGTTGCAGAGCGTTGGCGTGGGGCCGGTGTGACGTCGCTCCTGCATGCCTGTGTCGAACCGAGCGAGATCCCGGCCATCCGCTCGCTGGCGGATCGATTTCCGGAAATGCGTTACTCCGTTGGTGTTCATCCGTTGGACACCAAGCACTGGAGTCAGGACACACCCGATGTGTTGCGGCGGGCAGCTCTCGATGACAGTCGGGTGGTGGCCATCGGCGAGCTCGGTCTGGATCTGTTCCGAGACAAGAATTTGGATGAGCAGCTTGCGATCCTGCGACCCCAGCTCGATCTTGCTGTGGAGCTCAACCTGCCGGTGATCATCCATTGCCGCGATGCGGCAGAGCCGATGTTGACTGAACTGCGTGCGCGAAGGCTCGAAGGACGTTGTCCTGCAGGCGTGATGCATTGCTGGGGAGGAACCCCGGAGGAGATGCACCAGTTTTTGGAGCTGGGGCTCTACATCAGCTTCAGCGGCACAGTGACGTTCCCCAAGGCGGTGCCGACCCATGACTGTGCGCGGGAGGTTCCTCAGGATCGATTCCTGGTGGAGACCGATTGTCCGTTTCTGGCGCCGGTGCCTCGCCGGGGCAAGCGCAATGAGCCTGCGTTCGTGGCTTCGGTGGCCACGCGGGTTGCCGAACTACGCCAACAGTCGCTCGAGCACGTCGCCCAAGACAGCACCGCAAATGCAAGGCGTCTGTTCAGGCTTCCCTGACCTTGCTGATTGCGGAAGCGCGAAAGTGTAAGATGACTTATTGGCCTGGCCAAGCATGGTTTTCTGTGCTTGGGCTCCCGAAGCGTCCATTACCGTCCGGTGCATTGACGACGTCAGCTGTTCTGACCCGAGTCTTCTGAAGCCAGTGATTGCGGAGGTCGTCCCTGACTGAGGGATGGCCGCCGCTGTTTTGGTTGAAAGCTCACTTCAAGGTTGAACTGGCTGTCTCCTTCAGGCCCCACTGTCCCCTCCGATACCTGCAGGTCTCCGCATGAGCAGCAGCGCGATTCAGGTCGCCAAGACCGCCACCTATCTGCCCGATCTGGTGGAGGTACAGCGTGCCAGTTTCAAGTGGTTTCTTGAGAGAGGTCTAATCGAGGAGCTTGAAAGTTTCTCGCCGATTACCGATTACACCGGCAAACTCGAACTCCATTTCGTCGGCAGCGAGTACCGACTGAAGCGTCCCCGCCACGATGTGGAAGAGGCCAAGCGTCGTGATGCGACGTTTGCCTCACAGATGTATGTGACCTGTCGTCTGGTCAACAAGGAGACCGGCGAGATCAAGGAACAAGAGGTGTTCATCGGCGAGCTGCCGTTGATGACGGAGCGGGGGACGTTCATCATCAATGGCGCAGAGCGCGTGATCGTGAACCAGATCGTGCGCAGCCCCGGGGTCTATTTCAAGGATGAAATGGACAAGAACGGACGTCGCACCTACAACGCCAGCGTCATCCCCAACCGCGGAGCCTGGCTGAAGTTCGAGACCGATAAGAACGATCTTCTGCATGTTCGGGTTGATAAGACCCGCAAGATCAACGCCCACGTGCTCATGCGCGCCATGGGCCTCTCGGACAACGATGTGATCGACAAGCTCCGGCATCCGGAGTACTACAAAAAGTCGATTGAAGCCGCCAACGACGAGGGCATCAGCTCCGAGGATCAGGCTTTGCTTGAGCTCTACAAGAAGCTGCGTCCGGGTGAGCCGCCATCAGTCAGCGGTGGACAGCAGCTTCTGCAGACCCGTTTCTTTGATCCCAAGCGCTACGACCTCGGCCGAGTGGGCCGCTACAAGATCAATAAGAAGCTGCGTCTCACGATTCCCGACTCCGTGCGCACCCTCACTCATGAGGATGTGCTGTCCACCCTTGATTACCTGATCAATCTTGAGCTGGATGTTGGTGGTGCCAGCCTCGACGACATCGATCATCTCGGTAACCGTCGGGTCCGTTCGGTGGGTGAGCTGCTTCAGAACCAGGTGCGTGTGGGCCTGAACCGCCTTGAGCGAATCATCAAGGAACGGATGACGGTCGGTGAGACCGACTCGCTCACCCCTGCCCAGCTGGTCAACCCCAAGCCGCTCGTCGCTGCCATCAAGGAGTTCTTCGGCTCCAGTCAGCTGAGTCAGTTCATGGATCAGACGAATCCATTGGCTGAACTCACGCACAAGCGTCGTATTTCAGCGCTTGGCCCAGGTGGTCTGACCCGGGAGCGTGCAGGCTTTGCTGTGCGTGATATTCATCCATCCCACTACGGCCGTCTCTGCCCGATCGAAACGCCTGAGGGCCCCAACGCCGGCCTCATCAATTCGCTTGCCACCCACGCCCGGGTGAATGAATACGGTTTCATCGAAACCCCGTTCTGGAAAGTCGAGGACGGCCGGGTGCTCAAGCAGGGCGATCCCATCTATCTGTCAGCTGACCTCGAGGACGAATGCCGAGTCGCTCCTGGAGATGTGGCGACCGACAGCGATGGAACAATCCTCGCTGACCTGATCCCTGTCCGATACAGGCAGGATTTTGAGAAGGTCCCTCCTGAACAGGTGGACTACGTGCAGCTCTCACCCGTGCAGGTGATCTCCGTTGCCACCTCCTTGATTCCTTTCCTGGAGCACGACGACGCCAACCGCGCGTTGATGGGCTCCAACATGCAGCGTCAGGCAGTGCCGCTGTTGCGTCCGGAGCGTCCGCTTGTTGGAACAGGCCTGGAAACCCAGGTTGCCCGCGACTCGGGCATGGTTCCGATCTCCAGGGTGAATGGCACGGTCACCTTCGTTGATGCCACTGCAATTGTGGTGCAGGACGAAGAAGGCCTCGAACACACCCATTTCCTTCAGAAGTACCAGCGTTCCAATCAGGACACCTGTCTGAACCAGCGTCCGATTGTTCGCCAGGGAGACCCGGTGATTGTGGGTCAGGTGCTTGCCGATGGTTCCGCCTGTGAAGGCGGTGAGATCGCTCTCGGTCAGAACGTGTTGATCGCTTACATGCCCTGGGAGGGTTACAACTACGAGGACGCCATCCTTGTGAGTGAGCGTCTGGTCAACGACGACCTCTACACCTCGGTGCATATCGAGAAGTATGAGATCGAGGCTCGTCAGACCAAGCTGGGGCCAGAGGAAATCACCCGAGAGATTCCCAACGTTGCAGAGGAAAGTCTCGGCAACCTCGACGAGATGGGCATCATCCGCATCGGTGCATTTGTTGAGAGCGGCGACATTCTGGTCGGCAAGGTGACACCGAAGGGCGAATCCGATCAGCCCCCTGAGGAGAAACTGCTGCGCGCGATCTTCGGTGAAAAAGCCCGTGACGTGCGCGACAACTCATTGAGGGTGCCCAGCACCGAACGGGGACGCGTCGTGGATGTGCGCATCTACACCCGTGAACAGGGTGATGAGCTGCCGCCCGGCGCCAACATGGTTGTGCGTGTGTATGTGGCTCAACGCCGCAAGATCCAGGTCGGCGACAAGATGGCCGGCCGCCATGGCAACAAGGGAATCATCAGTCGCATCCTCCCTCGCGAGGACATGCCGTACCTCCCCGATGGCACTCCGGTGGACATCGTGCTGAATCCTCTCGGCGTCCCCAGCCGAATGAACGTCGGTCAGGTGTTCGAGCTGCTCATGGGTTGGGCCGCTTCCAACCTCGACTGCCGTGTGAAGGTCGTTCCCTTCGACGAGATGTATGGCCCTGAAATGTCCCAGCAAACCGTCGAAACCTTCCTGAAGACAGCGGCCAAACAGCCTGGCAAGGAGTGGATCTACAACCCGGATGACCCCGGCAAGCTTCAGCTGATCGATGGTCGCACCGGTGAGCCTTTTGATCAGCCTGTGGCGGTGGGTTACTCCCACTTCCTGAAGCTGGTCCACCTGGTGGACGACAAGATTCACGCCCGCTCGACCGGCCCCTACTCCCTGGTCACCCAGCAACCTCTTGGGGGCAAGGCACAGCAGGGTGGTCAGCGTCTCGGAGAGATGGAAGTTTGGGCTCTCGAGGCCTACGGCGCCGCCTACACCCTCCAAGAGCTGCTGACGGTCAAGTCCGACGACATGCAGGGACGCAACGAGGCTCTCAACGCCATCGTCAAAGGCAAGCCGATCCCCCGCCCGGGCACTCCGGAATCGTTCAAGGTGCTGATGCGCGAGCTTCAGTCGCTGGGTCTTGACATTGCCGTGTTCACCGATGAAGGCAAGGAAGTGGACCTGATGCAGGACGTGAACCCACGTCGCAGCACCCCCAGTAGACCCACCTACGAATCTCTGGGTGTCGCTGACTACGACGAGGACTGACGGATCAACGAACGAACCGACAAACCGCTTTCTCTTCCTTAACCGTCAATGACCAACAGCAACCTCCGGACCGAGAACCACTTCGATTACGTCAAGATCACACTCGCCTCACCTGATCGGGTGATGGAGTGGGGTCAGCGCACCTTGCCCAATGGCCAGGTGGTGGGTGAGGTCACCAAGCCTGAGACCATCAATTACCGAACTCTCAAGCCCGAGATGGACGGGCTGTTCTGTGAAAAGATTTTCGGCCCTTCCAAAGACTGGGAATGCCATTGCGGCAAATACAAACGGGTGCGTCATCGCGGCATTGTCTGTGAGCGCTGTGGCGTTGAGGTCACTGAAAGCCGGGTGCGCAGGCACCGCATGGGCTTCATCAAGCTTGCAGCTCCTGTCTCCCATGTTTGGTACCTGAAGGGCATCCCCAGCTATGTGGCAATCCTGCTGGATATGCCTCTGCGCGATGTGGAGCAGATTGTCTACTTCAACTGCTATGTGGTGCTGGATGCCGGTGATCACAAGGATCTCAAGTACAAGCAGTTGCTCACCGAGGACGAGTGGCTGGAGATCGAGGATGAGATCTATGCCGAGGATTCTGAGATTGAGAACGAGCCGGTGGTCGGTATCGGTGCGGAAGCACTGAAGCAGCTGCTCGAAGATCTCACCCTGAATGAGGTGGCTGAACAGCTGCGTGAGGACATCGCCAGCAGCAAAGGTCAGAAGCGCGCCAAGCTGATCAAGCGCTTGCGCGTCATCGACAACTTCATCGCCACCAATGCCCGTCCGGAGTGGATGGTGCTCGACGTCATTCCGGTGATTCCTCCTGATCTGCGCCCGATGGTGCAGCTTGACGGCGGTCGTTTCGCCACCTCAGATCTCAATGATCTCTACCGACGGGTGATCAACCGCAACAACCGGCTTGCGCGTCTGCAGGAGATCCTTGCCCCAGAGATCATCGTCCGCAATGAAAAGCGGATGCTGCAGGAGGCTGTGGATGCCCTGATCGACAACGGTCGCCGTGGTCGCACCGTGGTCGGTGCCAACAACCGTCCTCTGAAGTCACTCAGCGACATCATCGAGGGCAAGCAAGGCCGCTTCCGCCAGAACCTGCTCGGCAAGCGTGTCGACTACTCCGGTCGATCCGTGATTGTGGTGGGTCCGAAACTGAAGATGCATCAGTGCGGCCTGCCTAAGGAGATGGCGATCGAGCTGTTCCAGCCGTTCGTGATCCATCGTCTGATCCGTCAGAACATCGTTAACAACATCAAGGCCGCCAAGAAGCTCATTCAGCGTGCGGATGACGAGGTGATGCAGGTCCTTCAGGAGGTGATCGAGGGGCATCCGATCATGCTCAACCGAGCACCGACCCTGCACAGACTCGGTATTCAGGCTTTTGAGCCCAAACTGGTGGATGGTCGTGCCATCCAGCTCCACCCTCTCGTCTGCCCTGCGTTCAACGCCGACTTCGACGGTGACCAGATGGCTGTTCATGTGCCCCTGGCGATCGAAGCCCAGACCGAGGCCCGCATGCTGATGCTGGCGAGCAACAACATTCTCTCTCCCGCCACCGGCGAACCGATCATCACGCCCTCGCAGGACATGGTGCTCGGTACGTATTACCTCACGGCTCTTCAGCCGCAGATGAGCCCGATTGAATTCGGGGACCGCAGTCGCACGTTCTCTGGTTTGGAGGACGTCATTCATGCTCTGGAAGACAATCGTCTGGGACTGCATGAGTGGGTCTGGGTGCGCTTCAACGGTGAGGTTGAGGACGACGACGAGCGCGACGAGCCACTGAGCAGTGAAACTCTCTCCGATGGCACCAGGCTCGAGCAGTGGACCTATCGCCGTGACCGTTTTGATGAAGACGGAGCTCTGATCAGCCGCTACATCCTCACCACAGTTGGCCGTGTGGTGATGAATCACACCATCATCGATGCGGTGGCAGCCACCTGAACGATCAAGACCGACCCACTCCATCAACACGATTTCTCAGCGCTGTCATGACCTCCACTCCTTCCAAATCCCGTAAATCCTCCAAATCCTCCAAGGCGGCCAAGGCCGCTAAGGCTGCCGCCGCCGCCGCGAAGGAGGCGCGTGCCTTAGCCAAAACTCCTCCACCCTTCCGCAACCATGTGGTCGACAAGAAGGGCCTTAAACAGCTGGTCGCCTGGGCTTTCAAACATCACGGCACGGCGGCCACGTCTGCCATGGCAGACCAGCTCAAGGATCTTGGCTTCAAATACGCCACTCAGGCTGCGGTGTCCATTTCTGTGGATGATCTGAAGGTCCCCGAAGCGAAGCAGGATCTTCTTGGAGAGGCGGAAGAGCTGATCACGGCCACTGAGGAGTCTTATCGCCTTGGTGTGATCACGGAGGTTGAGCGTCACACCAAGGTCATCGACACCTGGACGGAGACCAACGAGCGTCTGGTGGATGCGGTCAAGAAGAACTTCAACCAGAACGATCCACTCAATTCGGTGTGGATGATGGCCAACTCCGGTGCTCGGGGCAACATGTCCCAGGTGCGCCAGCTGGTCGGCATGCGCGGCCTGATGGCCAACCCCCAGGGCGAAATCATTGACCTGCCGATTCGCACCAATTTCCGTGAAGGTCTGACCGTCACCGAATACGTCATCTCCTCCTATGGCGCCCGCAAGGGTCTGGTTGACACGGCACTCCGCACCGCTGACTCCGGCTACCTGACACGACGCCTCGTGGATGTCGCTCAGGACGTGATCGTGCGTGAGGACGACTGCGGAACGACGCGTCTGATCGTCGTGAAGGCTGAGAACGGCAAGTTCGGTAATCGTCTGGTGGGTCGTCTCACCGCTGATCAGGTGGTGTCTGCCGAGGGTGAGGTTCTCGCCGAGCGCAACACCGAAATCGATCCTCCCCTTTCCCAGCGCTTCCAGAAGGCCGGTATCGAGGCAGTGAGCGTGCGCTCACCGCTCACCTGCGAAGCCAACCGCTCCGTCTGCCGCAAGTGTTACGGCTGGGCTCTGGCTCACAATGAACTGGTTGATCTCGGCGAAGCCGTCGGCATCATCGCCGCCCAGTCCATCGGTGAGCCTGGAACGCAGCTCACCATGAGAACGTTCCACACCGGTGGTGTGTCGACGGCGGAATCCGGTGTGGTCCGCTCCAAGGTGGAGGGAAGCGTTGAGTTCGGCTCCAAAGCACGTGTGCGTCCTTATCGCACCCCCCATGGTGTTGATGCCCAGCAGGCGGAAGCTGATTTCAAGCTCACCATCAACCCCTCCGGCAAGGGCAAGGCTCAGAAGATCGAGATCACCAGTGGTTCGCTGCTGTTTGTTGACAACGGTCAGCAGATCGCTGCTGATGTGACTGTCGCTCAGATCGCTGCCGGTGCCGTCAAGAAGAGCGTTGAGAAAGCCACCAAGGATGTGATCTGTGATCTGGCGGGCCAGGTCAGCTACGACCCCACCATTCAGCCCAGGGAAGTCACCGACCGCCAGGGCAACATCACGCACAAAGCACAGCGTCTCGGAAGGATGTGGGTGCTGGCCGGGGATGTGTACAACCTCCCCCCCAATGCCCAGCCTGTGGTCACAGCAGGCGCTCAGGTCACTGAAGCCCAGGTGCTTGCGGAAGCCAGCCAGGCCAGTGAATACGGCGGTGCCGTCCGCCTGCGTGAAGCCCTTGGCGATTCACGTGAGGTGCAGATTGTCACCACGTCGATGACCCTGCGTGATTTCAAACTGCAGGGCGAATCCACACACGCTGGTGAAATCTGGAATCTCGAAGCCAAGGACGGCACCCGTTACCGGCTCAACACGATCCCCGGCAGCAAGATCGGCAGTGGCGAAGTGGTCGCTGAACTCAATGACGATCGCTTCCGTACCCAGACCGGCGGCCTGGTGCGCTTCGCTCCCGGTCTCGCCATCAAGAAAGCCCGATCCGCCAAGAACGGTTACGAGGTCAACAAGGGAGGAACCCTGCTCTGGATTCCTCAGGAAACCCATGAGATCAACAAGGACATCTCCCTGTTGATGATCACTGACGGTCAGTGGATCGAAGCCGGTACTGAGGTGGTGAAAGACATCTTCAGCCAGACGGCTGGCATCGTCACCGTCACGCAGAAAAACGACATCCTGCGCGAGATCATTGTGCGCAGCGGCAGCTTCCATCTCTGCACTGAGAAAAAAGCACTTGAGCGTTTCACCGGCGACGGTGTGATGGTCAATCCCGGTGAACCGATCGCCAAGGGCATCAGCACCGACGCCATGGTGTATGTGCAGACCGTTGAAACCCCAGAAGGCTCCGGTCTGCTGCTGCGCCCGGTTGAGGAATACACCATCCCCAACGAGGCACAGCTCCCTGATCTTGGGCATGTCAAGCAGCCGAATGGTCCTCACCTCGGCCTGAAGGCAACCCAGCGCCTGTCGTTCAAAGACAACGAGCTGGTGAAGTCTGTTGAGGGTGTGGAGCTGCTGCGCACACAGCTGATGCTCGAGACATTCGACACCACGCCTCAGATGACGGTGGATGTGGAACGCGTTCCTGACAGGCGTGCCAAGACGATCGAGCGGCTTCAGCTCGTGATTCTGGAGAGCATCCTGGTCCGTCGCGACACGATCTCCGACTCCAGTCACGGTTCCACCCATACCGAACTCCAGATTGAGGACGGCCAGTCGATCAAAGCCGGTGATGTGGTGGCGACCACTCAGATCCTGTGCAAGCAGGAGGGTGTGGCCCAGATGCCTGAAGCCACCGAAAGTGAGCCAGTGCGCCGCCTGATTGTCGAGCGTGCCGAAGACACCGTGACGATCAGCACGTCCGCCAAGCCTGCGGTGACTGTGGGTCAGCGCATCGTTGACGGTGATCTTCTCGCTGAAGGTCAACCCGCTGACTGTTGTGGCGAGGTCGAACAGGTGGGCACCAAGTCCGTGACGCTGCGCTTGGGGCGTCCCTACATGATTTCACCGGACTCCCTTCTGCACGTTCGCGATGGCGATCTGGTGCAGCGAGGCGACGGTCTTGCACTGCTCGTTTTTGAGCGTCAGAAAACCGGTGACATTGTTCAGGGTCTCCCGCGAATCGAGGAGCTGCTGGAAGCCCGGCGTCCGCGGGAGTCAGCGATTCTCTGCAAAAAGCCCGGCACCGTCGAGATCAAGCAGGGCGAAGACGATGAAACCACTGTGGTGACAGTCATCGAGACCGATGATGCCATCGGCGAGTATCCGATCCTGCTGGGCCGCAATGTGATGGTCAACGATGGCCAGCAAGTGACGGCCGGCGAGCTGCTGACGGACGGTCCGATCAACCCCCATGAGCTGCTGGAGTGTTTCTTCGAGGATCTGCGCAGCCGCAAGCCACTGATGGATGCTGCTCAGGAGGCCATCGCCAACCTGCAGCATCGTCTGGTGACGGAGGTTCAGAACGTCTACAAATCCCAGGGCGTGTCAATCGATGACAAGCACATCGAGGTGATCGTGCGTCAGATGACCAGCAAAGTGCGTGTCGAGGATGCCGGCGACACCACCTTGCTGCCGGGCGAGTTGATTGAGCTTCGACAGGTGGAGGACACCAATCAGGCGATGTCGATCACCGGTGGTGCTCCCGCCGAATTCACTCCGGTTCTGCTGGGGATCACCAAAGCCTCCCTCAACACCGACAGCTTCATCTCTGCTGCCTCCTTCCAGGAGACCACACGAGTTCTGACTGAAGCCGCCATCGAAGGCAAGAGCGATTGGCTCCGCGGCCTCAAGGAAAACGTGATCATCGGCCGCCTGATTCCTGCAGGCACCGGTTTCAGTGGCTTTGAGGAAGAGCTGCGTGCCGAAGCCGGGCCCCATCCCGACATCCTTGCCGAAGATCCCGTCGGTTACCGCCGTATGCAGAACCTTCGTCCGGATTACACCGTCGATATGCCTGCCGCTCCCGTCAAAGATGCCACTGCGGTTCTGGATGACCCGAGCGATGCCGATCTTGAGGCCACCCGCAGCCGTCATGGCATCGAGGGTGGTGCCAACTTCGCCGCCTTTGCCCGACCTGACGCTGACAATGAGCTGAAGGAGGAGCAGGTGGTTGATGCTGAGGCGGTTGAGGGACTTCAGGAGGAGGGACTTCTCAGCGATGAGTGAAATCTGTGGTCGCCTGCGCGTCCATCACCCTGTCCCTTCCAAACTGTGCGCTGAAGCCGGCTCTGTCCATGCTTGAACCCACCACGATTCCCATTCGTCGTCTGCCCCGCTATGGGTTCCATACGCATACCGAGCGTCTGAACGGACGCATGGCCATGCTCGGATTCATCGCCTTGCTTGCGGTGGAGATCAAGCTTGGACACGGTCTGCTGGTCTGGTGAGCAAAGCTCTGCTCGGTCGCAGCGCGTCCGAGCTTCAAGACTGGGTGGTGTCCCAGGGGCAGAAAGCCTTCCGGGGGCGTCAGCTCCATGACTGGCTCTACTCCAAAGGCGCTCGCTCCCTGGATGACATCACCGTTCTGCCCAAGGCCTGGCGAGCCACGCTGACGGATCAGGGAGTGAGCATCGGCCGGTTGAAAGAGGTGCATCGTTCCGTGGCTTCCGATGCCACCACCAAACTGCTGCTGGCCACTGATGACGGTGAAACCATTGAAACTGTGGGTATTCCCACCGACCAACGGCTGACCGTTTGTGTGTCCAGTCAGGTGGGCTGCCCGATGGCCTGCCGTTTCTGCGCCACAGGAAAAGATGGGCTGCAGCGTTCACTGCACACCCACGAGATCGTCGACCAGGTGCTCAGTGTGCGGGAGGTCATGGATCGCCGTCCTTCTCACATCGTGTTCATGGGAATGGGCGAACCTCTGCTCAACAGTCGCGCAGTGCTGGAAGCGATCCGCTGTCTCAGTGATGATTTGGGCATTGGCCAGCGCAGGATCACTGTGAGCACCGTTGGCGTGCCAAAGACATTGCCTCAGCTTGCTGAGCTGGCAATTGAAACCCTCGGCAGAGCTCAGTTCACCCTGGCGGTGAGTCTGCACGCGCCCAATCAGCAGCTGCGTGAGGATCTCATCCCCACCGCTAAGGCCTATCCCTATGACGCTCTGCTCGATGACTGCCGCCACTATCTGGAGGTCACCGGCCGGCGGGTGAGCTTTGAGTACATCCTGCTTGGAGAACTCAATGACCGCCCCGAGCATGCTGAGGAACTGGCTGATCGCGTCGGCGGCTTTCAGAGTCACGTCAATCTGATTGCCTACAACCCCATTGAGGAAGAGGAGTTTCAGCGGCCATCACGTCAACGCATTGAGGGATTTCGCCGCGTGCTGGAACGTCGCGGTGTGGCTGTCAGCCTGCGTTCCAGCAGAGGCCTTGATCAGGATGCGGCTTGTGGGCAGCTGAGGCGATCGCGACAGCAGTAAGGGAGACTGCGACGATCCGCGCGGCTCCATGGCTCCGATCGACTGGACCATTCTGATCGTGTATCTGGCGGCCACGCTGGCCCTTGGTCTCTGGCTGGCTCGACGCAATCGCGGTGAGGACGATTATTTCGTGGCCGGCCGGCGGCTCAGCGGCTGGCTCGCCGGTGCGTCAATGGCGGCCACGACGTTTTCGATCGACACCCCTCTTTATGTTGCGGGGATCGTGGGCACCCGGGGACTCGCGGCGAACTGGGAGTGGTGGGGCTTCGGCCTGGCGCATGTGGCGATGGCCGTGGTGTTCGCACCCTTGTGGCGACGCAGCGGCGTGCTCACTGATGCCGCATTCACGGAGCTGCGGTACGGAGGCCCCGCTGCTGCCTGGTTGCGCGGGATCAAAGCCTTTTTGCTGGCGTTACCGGTGAACTGCATCGGCATCGGTTACGCCTTCCTCGCCATGCGCAAGGTGGTCGAGGCACTGGGCATCGTCTCCAATCAGCCGATCCAGGCAGCCGGTGGCCTCTCCGACACGTTGGTGCTGCTGATCATCGTGGCTGCCCTGGTGCTCGCTTACACCGTTGCCGGTGGATTGTGGGCCGTGGTCATCACCGACTTCATTCAGCTCCTGCTAGCGCTGCTGGGGGCAGGTGCTGTGGCGTGGGCTGCTGTTCATGCGGCCGGGGGAATGCAATCACTGCTGGATCAGCTGGATGCGCTGGGACGCCCAGAACTGTTGTCGATCGTGCCCTGGCGCTGGGGCTCCGATGGTTTCGACTGGATCGGCGGTGCCGGAATCAGTGTCTCCACCTTTCTGGCTTACCTCACCGTGCAGTGGTGGAGTTTCCGCCGCAGTGACGGCGGTGGCGAGTTCATCCAGCGGATGTTGGCCACCAAGGATGAACAGCAGGCGCGGCTGGCAGGCTGGGTGTTCCTGGTGGTCAACTACCTGTTGCGCAGCTGGCTCTGGGTCATCGTGGCCCTGGCGGCCCTGGTGCTGCTTCCTGACCAGGCCGACTGGGAACTCAGCTACCCGACACTCGCGGTCCAGTTTCTGCCTCCGGTGGTGCTCGGACTGGTGGTGGTCTCCCTGGTGGCTGCCTTCATGAGCACCGTGAGTACATCTGTGAACTGGGGAGCCAGCTACCTCACTCACGATCTGTATCAGCGCTTCCTGCGGCCGAATGCCTCTCAGCGGGAGCTTCTGTTGGTGGGTCAGCTCATGAGTGTGTTGCTGCTCGTGTTGGGGGTGGTCACCGCTCTGATCAGCGACAGCATCGGCACGGTGTTCCGGCTGGTCATCGCCATCGGCACCGGCCCGGGTGTCGTTCTCGTGCTGCGCTGGTTCTGGTGGCGGATCAATGCCGCGGCGGAGCTGGCCGCCATGCTCTGCGGCTTTGTGGTGGGCCTGGTGACCTCGGTTGTTCCCCTGCTTCAGATTGCTGACTACGGAGAACGACTGATGGTCACCACAGGCTTCACGGCGGTGGTCTGGATCACGGTGATGCTGCTGACCCCGCCGGAGTCCCCGGCTGTTCTGGAACGGTTCGTCCTGAAGGTCCGTCCTCCAGGACCTGGCTGGAGCCGCTGGCGCCGTGGCCTTGATGCGACCGCTTCGGAATCTCTCTCAGATCTGCTTGCTCGTTTCCTCTTCAGTTCAGGGCTGCTTTTCGGAGCTTTGCTTGGATCAGGGGCATTCCTGTTGCATCAGCAGCTGATGGGTTGGTTCGGCCTGGTTCTGGCAGTGGTTTCTCTGATGCTTCTGCGTTGGACCGGACGATCCGCTGCTCCGGTGTGATCGGGCGCAAGTCACAATGCTCAGAAATCCGGCAGCGATTTGGCTTTTTTCCGCAGCACCCTGCTTCCCATCCTGATCGTGGCACTGTTCGCACTGGCTCTCTTCGCTGTGAGCGCTCGCATCTGGCTTCCAGGCGACATGCTGGCGCCCGCTCCGATCAGCTGAGATTACGATCGGTTGATGGGCGATTCATCCAGCATCCAGAACGAGGACCTCATGGCTGAGCTGGCCATCGATCCTGATGTGCTGGCGCGTGAACTCGCCGCTGAGCAGATGGGCGATCCCCTCGATGAGATTGCCCCGGATGATCCGGAAGGCGATGCCTTGGAGGCGGTTCGAGCCTGTGATGAGGGCCTGGAATGGCTCAAGCAGGGGCATGACCAGCGCCTTCAGGGGCTGAGGGTGTTCTGTGAACATCGCGATCCCCGTGCCGTTCCCCTACTCCTGCCACTTCTCGATGAAACCTGTCCGGTGGTGCGGATGAGTGCTGTTTATGCACTGGGTCGGAACCCTTCCCTTCAGGCTGTGGAAGCTCTGCTGCGGCTTCTGCAGCTCGACAGCAACGCTTATGTCCGTAAGGCCACGGCGTGGAGCCTTGGCAATTATCCGGATGCGCCGGTGCTCAATCCATTGATCAGGGCCTTGCAGGTGGATGTGGCATCCGTGCGTCTCTGGGCTTCGGTGTCACTCGCGGAGGCCGGCAGCACCTCCCCTGTGAAGGCTGATCTCGCGGCAGGTCAGTTGCTGCTGAGCCTGAGGATCGACAGTGAACCCGTTGTGCGCAGCAACTGCATCTGGGCCCTGGGACGACTGCATGAACAGCTTGTGAAACCTCGACAGGAGGAGATGGTTGAAGCTTTCGTGGCAGCTCTGCTCCAGGATCGTGAAACGACGGTGCGTGATGAAGCACGCACTGCCCTTGAGCAGCTTGACAATCCCCAGCTCGTGGATCGTCTTCAGACTCTGCTGGACGAAGGTCTGTTGATCTGATCCGATCACGTAACAGGGAACTCCGGCTCCTATCACTTCCCCTTAACATGAATTCAGTTCTGTGATGGAGCATGCCTCAGCGCACAGTGCGATTTCGCATTCGCCCCGACGGTCGTGTTGAAGAGCGGGTTGAAGGCGTCACCGGCGACGCCTGCCTGCAACTCACAGATCGTCTTGAAACAGCGCTGGGCACTGTTGAACGACGCCAGCCCACTTCCGAGGCTTTCACTTCAACACAGCCCGTCACTCAGTCCCAGACCATCGAGCCTTCCTGATGTCCCATTTCAGTACCGTTAAAACCGAACTCCGTCAGCTGGCTCCGCTGCGAGGAGCTCTCGAGGATCTGGGCTACACGCCCGGTGACAGTCAACAGACCGTGCGTGGTTACAAAGGGCAGACCGTCGAAGCTGAGCTCGCAGTCGCCGTTGATGGTGGTGCCGACTTCGGGTTCCGCTGGAATGAAGCGAATCGCGCTTACGAGTTCGTCACTGATCTGGACCTCTGGCGCCAGCCTGTGCCTGTTGAGCGTTTCCTGTCTCGTCTGACGCAGCGCTATGCACTGAGGTCAGTGCTGGAAGCCACTCGTCATGAAGGATTTGATGTCACAGAGCAACGTGATTGCCAGGATGGATCTATCGAGCTGGTGGTGACCCGTTGGGACGCCTAAGGCAGTTCCTTGTCCCAGAAGGTTGACTCTGTGAATAATCCAGCGGCTGCTGCCTACGTCGCAACGACTTTTGATCAAGTCGAGCGGACAGGATTGGAGCCTGTGCTGGGCGGCAGACTTCAGCCCAAGGCGGTGTGGGTGGATGAAGCAGCCTGTATTGGTTGCCGTTACTGCGCCCATGTGGCCACGAACACCTTCGTGATTGAGCCAGATCTCGGACGCTCCAGGGCAATTCGTCAGGATGGCGATTCCTCTGACTGCATCCAGGAAGCGATCGAGACCTGTCCTGTGGACTGCATCCACTGGGTCGCATTTAATGATTTGGCAGGGCTCAAACGCCAGCTGGATGCCCAGGAACTGCTGCCGATGGGTGTCCCATCGCCGGCTCGACCACGCCGTCAGCTCCCGCGCAACACTCATCACGGCTGATGGGGAGTTCCGGTCTGCCAACCCGTCGCTTCGGGCGCACCGAGATTTCAATGCCAGTGCTGTCACTGGGTGGCATGCGCTTTCAGCAGAGCTGGAGTGATCTAGAGGCTGACGCGATCACGGCTCAAGCCCAGCGGTTGTTGCAAAGCACGCTGGAACGAGCGGTACGGACGGGCTTCCATCATGTGGAAACCGCCCGCCACTACGGCAGTTCAGAGCGACAGCTGGGCTGGGCCCTGCCGGACTGTCCCGATCCCTCGCGAGTGCTGCAGACCAAGGTTCCTCCCCAGTCAGATGTGGCGCTTTTTGAAGCAGATCTCGAGCTGTCTTTCACCCGCCTCAATGTGGATCGTGTGGATCTGCTGTCGATTCATGGCATCAATCTCCATTCCCATCTCGATCAGACGATCCGACCCGGCGGCTGCCTTGATGTCGTGCGTCGCTGGCAATCCGAGGGCAGGATCGGTCATGTGGGCTTTTCCACGCATGGAGACACCGCCTTAATTGTCGATGCCATCGAAACGGGCGTTTTCGATTATGTGAATCTGCACTGGTACTTCATCCGACAGGACAACGAGCCGGCCATCGCAGCAGCCAGTTCTCAGGACATGGGCGTGTTCATCATCAGCCCCACCGATAAAGGAGGGCATCTGCACACCCCCGGTCCACGCCTGCTGGAGCTCACCCAACCCCTGCATCCGATTGTTTTCAATGATCTGTTCTGCCTCCGTGATCCGCGGGTGCATACGTTGAGTGTCGGTGCTGCTCGTCCTGAAGACCTCGATTTGCATCTCGAGGCGGTCACCCTGCTGGATCAGGCTGTGGAGTTGGTGGCCCCGATCGAATCCCGTCTTCGCCTGGCGGAATGTGATGCCCTCGGTGCCTCATGGCTGACAAGTTGGAAAGAGGGATTGCCCGAATGGCAGGACACGCCCGGGCAGATCAACCTGCCGATGCTGCTTTGGCTGCATAACCTGCTTGAGGCATGGGATCTGGAGGGCTTCGTCAAGGCGCGTTACGGCCTGCTGGGTCGTGCCGGTCACTGGTTTCCGGGAGCCAATGCCGATGCGCTCGACACCAGCGTGAGTGAGGAGCTGCTGCTATCGGTGTTGGATGACAGTCCCTGGAGGGAACGTATTCCCAGCATCCTGCGCAACCTGCGTGAGCGGGCGGGTGGCTCTCCTCAGGAGCGACTGTCGTCGACTTGAACCCCGAGGGGCATTTTGCTGGGCATGCCTGTGGCGCGTGGGTAGGCCCTGGGTGTTGTTGCTTCAGGCCCAATCCTGATCAGCGTGCGAGCTCCTCGACCGGAGGGCAGGTCCAGGCGTTGCAGCCTCAGAGAGCGAGCTTTCAGCAGCTTCAGTGCTGTTTGGAGCTCTCTGTCATCCGTGTCGTGCCAGCGCCCGCGATAGAGCAAGCCCTCTCCGCTGCTGCGCAGCAAAGGCACGAGGTATTCCGCCACCACTGGAGCTGCGCCCACGGCGCGGGCCATCGCAAGATCAAACGTGCCTCGACAGCTCGGATCCTGACCAGTGCGTTCCACCCGTTCCGTGCGGATCAGCACCCGATCGCCAAGGCCCAGCGACTTCGCCATTGCAGCAACGGCAGCGGTCTTGCGTCCCACTGAATCCACCAGAGTCAGCTCAGCGGCTGGAAGAGCAATGGCCACAGCCAGCCCGGGGAAGCCTCCGCCCGTGCCCACATCGATGCAGCGACGCGGAGTGCCTGGGCTCATCAGCTCGGGTAACAGAGGCCAGAGGCTGTCAAGAACCTGAGCAATCCAGAAATCTTCCCCCTCCACCAGCCGGGTGAGATTGACGCGGCTGTTCCAGTCCTCAAGCAGCTGCTGAAGCTCAATCAACTGTTTCAGCTGCCCGGCATCAGGGCTCCATCCGAGCAATGTCCAGAGCTCGGGTCCCGGATGGGCGAACGGCGATGTGTCCGGCATGGCGGCCTAACCGTCACACCTTTCTAGAATGGCGGCGAAGCCCAGGTGCTGCTGAACGCAATGGCCCCTCAGGCTCAGGACATCACCTACTACGAGCGACTGGGCGTTTCTCGCAGTGCTGATGCTGATTCTCTGCGTCAGGCCTTCCGACGCTTGAGCAAGGCGGTGCATCCAGACACCACCCGTTTGCCGGCACAGGATGCGGCTCGCCAGTTTCGGCTGCTGCGAGAAGCGTATGAGCAGCTCGCCGATCCACGTCGCCGTCGCGTCTATGACGCTGCTCTGCGGGAGAGGGACGCGACACAGCAGACCGTGATTCCTTCCCTGCCGGTTCCCCATGCGATCGGTCAGCGTCGTCCGCTCTCCGGGGGTGAATGGCTTTCACTGCTCTTGTTGCTGGGGTCTTTGCTGCTCTGCCTGCTGCTTGGCGTGGGTGTGGCCTGGAGCCGAGGACTTGAACTTCAGGTGCAGCCGAGTTGGCTGGTGGAGGAGCAGACTCAGCTCATGGATGCGCAGCCCGGTGATTCCGATGGCATCACTTCCTTCAGCGGACACGCCGCTCAACCAGCATTCCCTGCGGGCACTTGAGCAGTGGTTGCAGGCGCTGGGCGCCACCCGCAGTGATCAGGATCCCTGCGACTGGGTCTGGGAGCAGCCTGATTGGAGTGCTCTGCTGCGGCTCGATCAGCAGGATCTCGGAGTGATCTGGACTTCGGAGCGGCCATCCCGCTCTTGTTCCTACCCCTATGGCCTGACACGAGAGGATGTGGAAGCTGCACTCCGTCTTGGTCCGTGACCATCAGTTTTGCGACAAGGGCTCACAGGCCAGGCAGAGCATTCAGTCCACTGTGCAGAGCGTCGTAGCACTGATCCAGCTGGTCGTCGCTGATGCAGAGAGGCGGCAGCAGATAAACCACATCCCCGAGGGGACGGATCAGCACACCCTGATCTCTCACCAGGCCGCGGAGCACCTTGCCCGCAGGATTGAGATAGCCCTTCTCACCATCGGTCACGAGATCAAAGGCGGCGATGGTGCCGCAGAGCCTGACGCGTTGCACCCTGGGATGGCAGGCCAACCGTTCCAGCCTCACCCGATGGCGTCGTTCGAACTGCTCATGACAGGTGGGGTCCGCTTCGAGCAAATCCAAACTGGCATTGGCCGCTGCACAGCCGAGTGGGTTGGCCGTGAAGCTGTGACCATGCCACAGGGTTTTGGTCGGATCGCTGCCGAGGAATTCCTGAAAGATCGCCTCGCTGGCCATCGTGATGCCCATCGGCAGGAATCCGGCGGTCAGTCCTTTGGACAGTGCCACAAGATCCGGCTGGATTCCCGCTCGCTGGGACGCCAGCAGGCGGCCGCAACGACCAAAACCGGCGAGAACCTCATCGGCGATCAGCAGGCTGCCGGCGCGCCTCACCTGTTGTTCAACGGCCTGGAGAAACTGAGGTCGAACCATGCGCATGCCGCCAGCACCCTGGATGAGCGGTTCGAGAATCACCGCCGCGGTAGGCGTTTGCAGAGCTAGCGCAAGGTCATCAAGAGCCTGCTGTTCACGGGCCTCGACCGTCTGGTCATTCCAGTGGGTCTGGGGCCAGGGGACCCGTCGCACCGGAAACAGCATTGGATCGAACGGTTCACTGAACAGGCTGCGTGCTCCGACCGCCATCGCTCCGAAGGTGTCTCCGTGATAAGCCCCTTCAAAGGCGATCAGTTGCTGGCGTGGTTCGCCGCGGTTGTGCCACCACTGCACGGCTGTTTTGAGAGCGACTTCCACTGCGGTGGAGCCGTTGTCCGAGAAAAAGACACGATCGAGTCCAGTGCGCTGGGCCAGTCGTGATGCCAGTCGTTCCGCCTGCGGATGGGTGAATTCCGCGAAGATCACCTGCTCAAGAGTGGCGGCCTGCTCAGCGATTGCGGCGGCAACCACCGGGTTGGCATGGCCGTGAAGTGTGACCCACCAGCTGCTGATCGCATCGATCAGAGGTGGTCCTTCAGCGCGATAGAGCAGGGCCCCTTCACCGCGCACCACCTGCTCGAGAGCCGGGGTGGTGGTGATCGACGTGAAGGGTGGCCAGAGGTTGGGGTGATGGTTCCGTGACACTGGGCACGCTTGCAGGCCTGTGGTCATCATGGGCGCAGGACTGTGAGGCCAGCCATGGCCATGAATCAGACAGACAACCATCGAGGGCGGTCATCGTCCAATCGATTTGTCGAGCCGGCTTTGCAACGCCCTCGCTGTGGACCTGGCAGCGAGGGTTGCCGAAGCATCTTCTTTGAAGGTGGATGGCCCTCGATCAAGGCGCGGCTTGAAATGCGTGGCTGGTCACCCTCCCAGATTGAACAGATTCATGAACAGCTTCGTCAGGGATGGACTCTGTCCATGGCCGTGCGCCACGTCGCTCTCTTGATGGGCAGATGCCCTCTGCGATCTCGACCGATGGGTTGAGATCACTGCCAGAGCTCCCTACTTGCAGACGTTGCTGTCTTGTTCTCCGAGGGTTGCGATCGGCCCGCAGTTGAACCAGCGCACAAGCTGCACTTCAACATCGGTGAACAGCACGAGGATGCCGCCGCAGAGGAGCACAACGGCCACGGTGGCCCAGGTCTGACGGCTTGTCATCGGTTATCCGGATGGTTCGCAAACGCCTCGAACTTAGGGCCGAGGTCCTGGTTGCGCCATGCATGGCGCAGAGTTTCCGCGTTGAGAGGATGCAGGGGGGGGAGTTCCGCCAGCACAGGAACATCGCCGATCTCGCTGAGGGTTCGCGGATTATCGGCATGGGCAGGCCCATTCAGAATCAAGCCGAGCACAGGGATCTTGCGGCTGCGCAGCGCTTCAAGACTGAGCAGGGTGTGATTCAGTGTGCCCAGCCCGCTGCGGGCCACCAGAACAACGGGCAGCATCCACTTCTGCAGCTGATCGATCTGCTGCCAGGAGCGAGTGAGTGGGACATGAAGTCCGCCGGCCGTCTCCACCACCAGTGGCCTGGTCCCTGTTGCTGGAAGCGTCAGCTGCGTCGGATCAAGGCGGCTGTTTTCCAGTTCCGCTGCCCAATGGGGTGACACAGCTGCCTGGAAGGCATAGGTCTCGGCGATCCAGCGGTCGGAGGGAAGGTCGATCAGCTCCACCACCCGTTCACGATCACCGCCGTCCTCCAGGCCGCTCTGCACCGGTTTCCAATACACCGCATTGAGCCCCTGCACCAGCAGGGCACTGACCACTGTTTTGCCCACATCCGTGTCGGTGCCGCAGACCACAAGGCGCAGTGCAGCTGAGCTCGGTCTCATCGTTGGATCAGCAGCAACTGGATCACCCAGGTGAGTCTGAGCTGTTCGTCACCATCATGATCGGGCCAGGCCTGCTGCAGTGTGCGCCAGTCTCGAACCTGGAGCGAAGGTTGCGTGCTGCAGTCCGCTCCAACCCTGCGCAACGGTTTCAGCAGCTTGGGAAGGGTTGGAGCAACAGCATTGCAGTGCAGTTCTTCCTGCATCCTGATCTGATCCGTCCTGACCCATCGCAGCAAGGCTTCCATCTCTGGGAAGGCAAGTGCTGTACAGGGGATGCCGGTGGTTTCCGCGGCTTGATGCCACTGAGGGAAGCAACCTTCGACCGGCAATGCCACCGCCAACCATCCCCCCGGAGCCAGCTGATGCAGCCAATGCCGGATCACCTCCCCGGGCGTCGGTAGCCAGTGCAAACAGAAGCTCGATGCCAGAAGACTGGGAGCCTCCGGCCATCGTGGCAATGGTCCTCTCAGGTCCCATTGCTGGGTTTTGGAGGTGAGTGGTTGTTGGCGAAGCATGGCTTCGCTGCCGTCCACACGCAGCACGCGCTGCCCGGGATGCTGCGCCTCCAGCGCCTCAGCCAGGTGTCCGGTGCCGCTGCCGAGGTCGACCCACAGTCCTCCCGGGATGACCTGTTGTCTGCAATGGTTCGCCAGCTGACCGGCCACCGCAAGCTGCAGCGTGGCTGAGGCGTTGTAGTTCTGCGCCGACTGATTGAAACGGCTGAGGACTTTGTCGCCCCAGTTGCCGATGGTGTCCATCAGCTTGCTCGACTGTGGTGATCCAGCCACTGCTGGACCCGCACGAGCAGATCCGGAACCAGCAGTGCGTGACCGACATCCTGGAGCTGCCATTGCTCGGGCGCATCCTGGAGATGGCTCGTGAGGGCCAAGAGGTGTTCACGGCTTGCTGCCGGCGCAACGATCGCATCATCCGTCCCATCCACCACCAGCACGCGGGCGGTTTTTGGCAGGCCTGCCGGCAGGCCCGAGGTGTCGATCAGGCGATCAAGATCAGCTTTCAGGCAGTCCCGACCACGCTGGGAGAGACCGTGCTGATCCGGTCCCGGTGGCAGACCGCCCAGATCAGCGGGTTGCGCTGCGCGTTTCAGGAAGGCTCTCAGCATCGTGGCTTCACCGGGACTGCCGATCGCGTTCTGCATTCCCCGCAGACCAGCGCGCAACGCCCTCCCCTCCGGTCCCTGGGGGACGAATCGGCCGAAGCTGGCGAGCAGCACCACATCCGTGGCCTGGTTCAGCACGGAGGGTTCTAGCAGATGAGAGCCAAGGGAGTGGGCGATCACGACCCTGCGCTGCCTGGCCATGCATGGGTTGGTGTCGCCGCTGGCTGGCTCTGCCCAGCTTGGATTGCAAGATCGCCTGTTGCCGTAGCCGCGTTCGCCGCTTTGCCAGAGCCAGCCTCGATGGCTGAAATGACGCTCCCATGGAGCCCAGGCTGTGCTGTCGCCGCTCCAGCCATGCATGGCGATGACCTGTTTCATCAGGAAACGCGGCCATCTGAGAGGGCCCTCAGCAGTGACTCCAATGTCTCATCGGGAAGGAGGCGATGCAGAACCAGACGCAGTCGGGCACGGCCCTCCGGCACGGTGGGTGGGCGGATTGCAGCGGTGAAAAGGCCCGAGAGTTCGAGATGGCGTTGCAAATTCAGGCATTGCTGATCCTCTCCAACGAGCAGTGGCAAGATCGGCCCGCCACCTGTCGGTCGCGCCCAGCCTGCTGCGACCAGGCGGTCACGCCAGGTGTTGCTGCGCTGCACCAGTTTGTGGCCCCAGTCGGGGTTGTTCCGCATCAGCTCCAGAGCGGCAAGAGCTGCTGCAGCCAGGGGTGGTGCCAGTGCGGTTGTGTATCGGAAGGCTCCGCTCTCCTGCAGCAACTGCTCTCCAAGTTCGCCATCACAGGCCAGGAAGGCTCCGCCGCTGCCGAAAGCCTTGCCGAGAGTGCCGCTGAGCATCGTCACTCTCCGTTCTCCAAAGCCCAGGCCACGGCCTCCTTCGCCAAGCACACCGAGGGCATGCGCCTCATCCAGGAGCAAGCTCGCTCCATGGCGCTCGCAGAGTGTCGCCAGGTGCGGCACACGTGGACTGGTGCCTTCCATGCTGAAAAGGCTTTCAGTGATCACCAGCAGTCGCGTGTCGGGATGCTCGCTGCGACAGTGCAGCAACAGACGCTCCAGCGACTCAAGATCGTTGTGGACAAACCGGCGGAGTCGGGCACCGCTGGCTTGCACGCCCACCAGCAGTGAGTGATGAATCAGCCGATCCGCCACAACGGTGGTGTGCCGGTTCGCCAGGGCTTTGACAGCCGCAAGATTGGCCTGAAACCCGCTCGGAAACAGCAAGACTTTCTCGCGTCCGAGCCATTGGGCCAGCTCTGACTCCAATTGGTCATGCACAGGGCGGCTGCCGCTCACCAGCCGTGACCCGCCTGCTCCCACGCCGCTGCATCGCAGTTGCGCCTCGGCCGCGGCGATCAGGGAAGGATGCCGGCAGAGGCTCAGATAATCGTTGCTCGCCAGGTCAAGCAGCTCCGGGCCAGATGCCGAACCAGCGGTGACGGCCTGCACAAGCTCCTGCTTTCTGGCAGGCGACCAGGTGCGCAGCTGACGGCGACGGGCCGGAGGAGTGCTCATGCATTCAGTCTCGGTCCACGCCGATCGTGTTGGGGATGCACTGCCCTTTTGGCGGCGTCCCTAGGATTGATCCATGGCGGATCGAGACACCCAGGCTTCAGAGCCCGCACAGGGGGGGGCGCCAGATCCGTCGCAGTTGTTTTCTTTTCCGCTGGACGACTTTCAGCTGGAGGCGATCGACGCTCTGAACCAAGGCCATTCCGTTGTGGTCAGTGCCCCCACAGGATCTGGAAAAACCCTGATCGGTGAGTACGCCATCCATCGCGCCATGGCCCATGGCCAGAAGGTTTTTTACACCACACCGCTGAAAGCTCTTTCCAACCAGAAGCTGCGCGATTTCCGAGAGCAATTCGGTGCGGAGAACGTGGGTTTGATGACCGGTGATCTGAGCGTCAACAGGGATGCCTCAATCGTGGTGATGACCACGGAGATCTTCCGGAACATGCTCTACGCCGAGGCGGACGAGCACGACGATCCCCTGGCCGACGTGGAGGCCGTGGTGCTGGATGAGTGCCACTACATGAATGACTCTCAGCGCGGCACCGTTTGGGAGGAATCAATCATCCACTCACCGCCGCCTGTCCAGCTTGTGGCGCTTTCGGCCACGGTGGCCAATGCCGGGCAGCTCACTGATTGGATCGAAAAGGTGCACGGTCCCACCACGCTTGTGCTGAGTGACTTCCGGCCTGTGCCGTTGCAGTTCGGTTTCTGCAGTGCCAAGGGGCTGCACCCGTTGCTCAATGAGCAGGGCACAGGCCTTCATCCCAACTGCAAGGTCTGGCGAGCTCCCAAGGGACACAAGCGCAAGGGCCGTTCCCCCAGGCCTCCGCAGCCCGAACCGCCACCGATCAGCTTTGTGGTGGCCCAGATGGCCGAGCGCGACATGTTGCCAGCCATCTACTTCATCTTCAGTCGTCGTGGTTGCGATAAGGCCGTTCGCGACCTGGGAGTGCAGTGCCTGGTGACCGAGGCGGAGCAGGCCCGAATCCGTGAGCGTCTCCAGGCCTACACATCAGCCAATCCCGAGGCTGTTCGCGACGGCATTCACGCTGATGCCCTGCTGCGCGGCATTGCTGCTCACCATGCAGGAGTCCTCCCGGCATGGAAGGAGCTGATTGAGGAGTTGTTCCAGCAGGGTCTGGTGAAGGTGGTGTTTGCCACAGAAACACTGGCGGCGGGCATCAACATGCCCGCGCGTACCACAGTGATTGCGTCACTGTCCAAACGCACAGAGCGTGGCCATCGCCCATTGATGGCCAGTGAGTTTCTGCAGATGGCTGGTCGAGCAGGACGGCGTGGACTTGACTCCCAGGGGTATGTGGTCACGGTGCAGAGCCGTTTCGAAGGAGTTCGCGAAGCCGGTCAGCTGGCAACGAGTCCTCCAGATCCGCTGGTGAGCCAGTTCACCCCCAGCTATGGGATGGTTCTCAACCTGCTGCAGCGCCATGATCTGGCCAAGGCGCGCGAGCTGGTGGAACGCAGCTTCGGCCGCTATCTGGCCAGCCTTGACCTGGTGGAGGAGGAGGAGATTCTTGAGCAGTTGCGTCTGCAGCTCGGGCAGTTGCAGGGGTCGGCAGGTGATGTGCCGTGGGAAGACTTCGAGGACTACGAAAAACGGCGTGGGCGCCTGCGCGAAGAGCGGCGACTGATGCGCATCCTTCAGCAACAGGCCGAGGAAACCCTGGCCCATGAGCTCACGCTGGCTCTGCAGTTTGCGAGCGTCGGAACGCTGGTCAGCCTGAAGGCCCCGCAACTGCGTGGTGGGGTCACACCGGCGGTGATCGTGGAGAAGTGCGAGGGACCGGGACAGTTCCCGCTGCTGCTCTGCCTCACCATCGACAACGTCTGGTTGATGTTGCCCTGTCAGGCGGTGGTGAGCCTGCATGCGGAGCTGAGCTGTCTGCAAGTGGATGGAGTTCGGCCTCCTGAACTCGGTCGTTCCGGCGAGCTCCGCCATGGCGATCAGAGCAGCGGTGGTCTGGCGCTGGCGGTGGGCCACATGGCTCAGCGCCATGACATGACGACCCCTCAGTACGACCTGGCAGGAGAAGTGCTCTCCCAGGCACAGACGGTGCAGACCCTTGAAGCTGATCTCGAAGCCCACCCCGCTCATCGCTGGGGAGATCGCAAGCAGCTCAAGAAGCACCGCCGGCGCATGGAGGACTTGGAGCTGGAGATCGCCGAGCGGCAGCAACTGCTTCACCATCGCGCCAACCGTCACTGGGAGACCTTTCTCGCGCTGATGGAGATCCTTCAGCACTTCGCAGCTCTTGATGAGCTCGAACCCACGGAGATCGGTCGCACGGTGGCGGCTCTCCGTGGCGACAACGAACTCTGGCTGGGTCTGGCCCTGATGAGCGGTCACCTTGATGATCTGCCGCCTTCAGAGCTGGCCGCCGTGTTTGAAGCGATCAGCACTGAGGTGAACCGTCCGGATCTCTGGAGCGGATTCCCAGCGCCACCCCGTGCCGAGGAGGCACTGCACGACCTCTCCGGTCTGCGACGTGAGTTGCTGCGCGCACAGGAACGTCATCAGGTCGTTGTTCCGGCCTGGTGGGAGCCCGAGCTGATGGGACTCGTGGAGGCCTGGGCCAGTGGCACGGCCTGGAATGACCTGATTGCCAACACCTCTCTGGATGAAGGGGATGTGGTGCGGATCATGCGCCGCACGGTGGATCTGTTGGCACAGGTTCCCTACTGCGAAGCGATCAGTGAGCAGCTGCGCAGCCATGCCCGTCAGGCTCTCAAGGCGATCAACCGTTTCCCCGTTGCCGAAGCTGATGATCTGCAGAAGGCCGCTGCAGCGGAGTCAGAGGGTCTCAATCCCGCTACGGAACGGGCCGCCTGAGGGCAGTTTCTTCAGCCCTGCAGACGTGCCATGTCTGCCGGATCGACGATGCGGTCGAAGTCCTCAGCGCTGACATAGCCAAGATCAAGAGCAGCATCGCGCAGGCTCATGCCCTGCTCATGGGCGTATTTCGCAATCGCACTGGCCTTGTCGTACCCAATCATCGGAGCCAGAGGTGTCACCAGCATCAGGGACTGCTCAACATCACGCTGAATCCTGGCTCTGTTCGGTTCGATTCCCTCGACCATGGCCACCCGGAAGCAGCGGCAGGCATCTGTGAGCAGGGTGATGGAGCGGAGCAGATTGAAGCCGATCAGCGGCTTGTAGACATTCATCTGAAGGTGGCCGCCGGCGCCTGCCATCGCCACTGCAGCATCCAGGCCGATCACCTGCGTGCAAACCATGGCCATCGCTTCGCACTGGGTTGGGTTCACTTTTCCAGGCATGATTGAACTTCCTGGTTCGTTCTCAGGCAGGTGCAGCTCTGCGAGTCCTGCGCGTGGACCACAGGCCAGAAGGCGGATGTCATTGGCAATCTTCAGCAAGCTCCCCGCAAGCAGGCGCAGCTGTGCCATCGCATGGACAAGCCCGTCGTGGCTTGCCATCACAGCAAATTTGTTGGGGGCTGAGCTGAAAGCGAGCCCCGTGAGTTGCGCCAGCTCCTGAGCAGCCTGTTCGGCGAAACCATCCGGAGCATTCAGGCCCGTTCCCACCGCGGTGCCGCCGAGTGGAAGTGGATAGACCTCCTCAAGACTGGATGCAATGCGAGCGCGGGCGGCTGCGATCTGGTCTCGCCACGCTGAGGCCTCCTGTCCCAGGGTGAGCGGAACCGCATCTTGCAGGTGGGTGCGGCCGATCTTCACGAGGTCTTTCCACAGCTCGGCTTTGTCCGCAAAAACATCAATCAATCGATCGAGTTCAGGAAGCAGTCGATGTTCGACACCTGCCACGGCTGCCACGTGAATTGCCGCAGGGAATGCGTCGTTTGTGGATTGGGAACGGTTGACATGGTCATTGGGGTGGACAGGCCGGTGGCTGCCAAGCGGCTCACCGGCAGCCCGAGCCGCCAGGTTGCTGATCACCTCATTGACGTTCATGTTTGTCTGGGTGCCGCTGCCGGTTTGCCAGACGCGCAAAGGGAACTGATCATCATGCTGGCCGTCCGCAACCGCTGAAGCCGCCGTCGTGATGGCGGCAGAGTCGCTCTCACTGATCACCCCGAGGCGGGCATTCACGCTCGCTGCTGCCTGTTTGATGCGGGCGAGAGCATGAATCAGCTCCGCAGGCAGGAGGTCGTCCGCAATGTCGAAGTTCCTCAGAGAGCGTTGTGTTTGCGCTCCCCAGAGAGCCTCCGCTGGGACTTCCACGGCCCCCATGCTGTCGTGTTCGATCCTGGTCGCTTCTGACATCGCAGGGCCGGTGAATGCGTTAAGAACGTGGACCCGCTCCGGGTCTGAGCACGAGGACAATGATCAGCAGCATGCCGCTGACGCTGACGACCACGTAAATCCAGTCTGCATAGGGGGTCCAGAACATGGTTCAGACCCGGTCTCAAAGCCCCAGGCGTTCCCAGATCACTCCCAGATTGGCCTGGTGTAGATCGGTGCTGAAGCAATCGTCCAGTTGCTGGGGGCCCAACTTGGCTGTGACTTCGGGGTCAGCTTCAAGATTGCTGCGGAAATTCCCCCCGTCGTTGTTCCAGGCGCTGTGAGCATTGCGCTGCACCACTCGATAGGCATCTTCCCTGCTCATACCTGCATCCACCAGCCCGAGCAGCACCCGCTGGCTGAACACCACGCCGCCGTACACATTCATGTTGCGGTGCATGTTTCCCGGGTACACCCCCAGACCTGCCACCACAGCAGTCATCTCCCGCAGCATGAAATGCAGTGTCACCGAGCAGTCCGGAAGCATCATCCGCTCGGTTGAGCTGTGGCTGATATCTCGCTCATGCCAGAGCGCCACATTCTCCAATGCCGCGACGACGTAGCTGCGCAGCACTCTGGCCAGACCGCTGATGCGTTCACTGCGAATGGGGTTGCGTTTGTGGGGCATGGCCGAGCTGCCTTTCTGACCCTTGGCAAAGCTCTCTTCCACCTCGAGCACGTCCGTCCGCTGGAGGTTGCGGATTTCAGTGGAGAAGCGATCCAGTGAGGCGCCGATCAGTGCCAGGGTCTGGACATAATCCGCATGCCGATCGCGAGAGATCACCTGGGTGCTGGCGGTATCGGGAGTGAGGCCCAGCCGAGCGCAGGTGAGGCGTTCCACCTCCGGGTCAGTGTTGGCATACGTGCCCATGGCCCCGCTCACCTGACCCACTGCCACATCCCGCTCCAGCCGTTCGAGTCGCTCGGCATTGCGGCGGGTCTCGGCCAGCCAGCCGGCCAATTTGAAGCCAAACGTGATCGGCTCACCATGAATGGCATGGGAACGACCGATCATCACGGTGGACTTGTGTTCAGACGCCAGTTTGGTGATGGCCTCGTCGAGGGCGCTGAGTTCCTTCCTCAGCAGAACGACAGAAGCCTTGAGCTGCAAGGCCAGACCGGTGTCGAGAACATCGCTGCTGGTCATCCCCACATGGATGTAGCGACCTGCGTCTCCGACGTGCTCGTTGACGTTGGTGAGAAAGGCGATCACGTCGTGACGCACTTCCGCTTCGATTTCGAGGATCCGGGCTGGTTCAAAAGCCGACTTGCTGCGGATGTCCTCCATGGCCTCGTCGGGAACGCGTCCCAGGCTGCAGTTGGCCTCACAGGCAGCCACTTCAACATCAAGCCAGCTCTGGTACTTGGCCTGATCGGTCCAGATCGCGCCCATTTCGGGCAAGGTGTAGCGCTCGATCAAGGGATCGCAGACAAACGGTCAATCCTCGACCATACGGTGACGCAGGTTCGTCTCCAGGTTCTCAGGCAGAACGCAGACGACGATGTTCCACTTCCCATTGCACATGCTGTCCCCACGCTTGTTGTCGAACCGTGCAGAGTCCACCTCGACATTCGATCACCTGAAAGGGGGGTAGATCGCTGGGGTGATTTTCGATGGTGACGAAGCTTCCGGGATGCAGGAGTTCCACCACGTTGAGAGGGCTGGGGCGGTGCCGAGGGTGCTGCTTGGCGGACATGACCGTGTTGCGGCTCGGAACGATCCTCAAGGAGTTGTCTGGGTTCCCTGGAGAACCACGCAGGTTTGTTCGGATTTCGCCTCTGCTTTTATGAAGAAATGGCTCGTAAACGCCGACTGGATCTGCATCTGCTCACTTTGGGCCTGGCTTCATCACGCCAGCAGGCCCAGCGATTGATTCGCGCCGGCAAGGTTCGTGATGTCCATGGACAGCGTCTTGAGAAGCCTGGCCAGGAAGTGGCGGAAGAGTCGTTGGTTCAGGTGGAGCAACCGCCGCGATTCGTTTCCAGGGGTGGAGACAAGCTGTTGGGTGCTTTGAAGGCCTTTCCCGTTGAGGTGAACGGCCGCATCTGTCTCGATGGTGGAATTTCAACCGGTGGTTTTACTGATTGCTTGCTGCAGCACGGCGCAAGCCGTGTCTATGGCATTGATGTCGGTTACGGGCAGACCGCCTGGAGCCTGCGTACCGATGAGCGGGTGGTGTTGCGTGAACGCACCAACTTGAGGCGTCTGACAGCTGAGGAGCTGTATGGGGACGACGAACAACGCCCGACACTGGCCGTGGCCGATGTGTCGTTCATCTCGCTTTCATTGGTGCTTCCAGCGTTGCGTGGTCTGATGATCACCGAAGGCCTTGATGCCAACGACTGCGAAGCCATCGTGTTGGTCAAACCTCAGTTTGAGGTTGGACGCCAGAGGGTGGGCAAAGGCGGTGTCGTGCGTGACCCAGCGGCTCACATTGATGCCATCACTGACGTGATCGAAGCAGCACAACCGCTTGGCTGGAAAACGTCGGGGCTGGTGGCGTCTCCCCTGACCGGACCAGCCGGTAACCATGAATATCTGCTGTGGTTGACCTCTCGCATCGACCATGAAGTCGACACTCCACTGATCGAGAAGGTTGTCTCAGCAACCTTGAGTGAGTGACAGCAGGAGGACCTGAATCAGAGCGCTGAGCCGTCGCGATCGCCTGTACGAATCCGAACCACGGTGTCAACCGGTGAGATGAAGATCTTGCCGTCTCCGATTTCACCGGTCTTCGCGGCTTCTGCGATGGCATTGACCACGGTGTCAACACGTTCATCGTCGATGACCACCTCGATCTTGAGCTTCTGCAGGAATTCCACTGTGAATTCCGATCCGCGGTAACGCTCAACCTGACCTTTCTGGCGGCCGAATCCACGGACCTCGCTCACGGTCATCCCGACGATTCCAGCATTCACCAGTGCCAGCTTGACGTCTTCAAGCTTGAAAGGGCGGATGATCGCTTCGACTTTTTTCATTGCTGTTATCCGGCTTTGGAAAAGCTAAGAGCTCAGGCGTGTTGAGAAGGGGTCAAGGAAGGCAGTGGATTCAGGCTCAGGCCGGCTTCGGAAGCGTCGAACATCAGTGTTTCTGCGTCCGCCCGATTCACAATCACATGACCTTCGGCGAGGAGTTCCCAGTGCTCGGATTCGAAATGGGTCTGAAGCCAGAGGATTCCATGAACGCTGGCTGGGACCAACCGGAAGGAAGGGCCTTCAGCGAGCAAGCGGAGATCCATGTAGAAGCCTCAGTCGACAAACCCATTACGGCTCGTCGATGCTTTTGCAGATGTACGCGTTGATACCGAATCAGGAGTTGACCGGCTTTCTGGCCTGTTCGCGTCGGTGCCGATAAACGCTGCCGCGATAGTGGAGTTCTACGGTCGACCCAACTGCTGCTGTGTGGCAGAGAGGCGCGTCGTAGTGCTGGCCGCGATAAGTGTGATCAACCGTTGCCGGGCTGAGGCGCTCATGCTGCGCCGGGTCGTAGGGGATGCCGCGATAGGTGCGTTGTGTTGTGGTCATTGGCGTGGCCTCGAAGAGGGCGGTGAGTGCTCCGATCGTTGATCGGGACCGCTTCTTGGGAAGGAGCGTTGCTTCGCCACGCAGGTGGCTACTTCCGGCTGAGGAGGCCTGTGAGAGCAGGCCCGAGCCCAACGATTTGTCCTCTAATGCATTACTACCGCACAAATATTGTTCATAGTGAACAATTTTGAGTGAGCCAAGGCTCGAAATCATCAATTCCCAAGTCTTGTTCTGCCCTTGCGGCAGTCATGTTCGGTTTTAAGGTCTTCACAAACCGTTGTGTCGCCGTTCGACCATGACAGCATCCCCCGCGGAGACCACCCGCACTCCCCTTTATGGGGAGCGGGCCATCGCCGATGCAGAGCTGATCTGTTTTGAGAATCCTCGCCAGGGTCGCGCCTATGAGGTCTCGATCGAGCTGCCGGAATTCACCTGTCTCTGTCCCTTTTCCGGCTACCCCGATTTCGCTGTGCTGCGACTTCTGTATCAACCTGGACCTCGGGTTGTTGAGCTGAAGGCCATCAAGCTCTACGTGAACAGCTACAGGAATCGCACCATCTCCCACGAAGAGGTTGCCAATCGCATCCTCGATGACTTGGTGGAGGCTTGCGATCCGGTTTGGATGCAGTTGGAGGCTGATTTCTATCCCCGCGGAAACGTGCACACTGTGGTGCGCGTCAGCCATGGAGAGCGCCAACCCTGTTGATCAGCTGAGGAAGCTCTGTGGCAAAGCCCGCAAGGTTTCGATTGCAAAGGCCGCCAATGTGAAGCTTGGCTTGCTGTGTCTCAGCAACAGCCCAGAGCTGACGTGTGGCCACCATGCTCAGCCCACCTCCCAGCAGCGTGATCGCAAAGCCTGCATAAACCAGCGGCACGCCTGGATCACGCTTGAGCAGCAGGCCGCTGGCCGGCATGATCTCGACCACTCTCAGTGGCAGTCCTCGCACCTCAGCACCGTCTCCGCCGGGCCTGAGATTGGTGATCAAATCTCCGTCTGAATCAAACACCTGCACCGGTCCCTGTTCACTGCCGGTGCTGAGGAACACCGGTTCACTGCCATCAGGACGTGTTGGGAGCACGAGTCCCCAGATCTGGTCGCCAAGCTCTGGAAAGTTGCTCAGTGGCAGTTGCAGCAAGGGGCTGCGGCCAAGCTGCACGGTGATCGTCGCCAGTGACCAGTCCGCCTGATACACGGTGATGCCCTGGTATCGCAACGGATGATTCACACTGATTGTGCGTTCCTCTTGGGGATTCCCCTGAGGGCTGAGCAGCAAGGTCGAGCTGAATTGTTCCGGTCGGCCGGCGGGATCCCTCTCAATGGCGAAATCCTGCAGGGTGAGGCTGAGTCTGTTCTCGCCGGCTGGACTCAGCAGATCCAGTGAGCGTCCAGGGGCGAGAAAGCGCTCCAGTCGTTGTCCTGCCAGCGCACCCCAGGCTGCTCCAATCAGCAGCAGCACCAGACCTGTATGAACCAGCAAAGGACCCACGCGACCGATGACTCCTCGTCTGGCAGCCAGTCGACCGTTTTGCTGTTTGACGTTCCAACCTTGTCCTCTGAGCTCCAAGGCCAGATCATTCAGTGCGGCGCTGCCGTCGCTGCAGGAGACCGTCTCTGCCACGGCCAGTTTGCTCAGTTGGCGTGGGCGGGAATAATCCCTCCAGCGCAGAGCCGCTTTCAGTGACGGCCATTGACGCCTCCAGCTGCACAAGGTGAGTGCCAGCCCAAGCAGTGCCAACAGCGAGAGAAACCAGACGCTTGAGTAAACGTGATTCAGCTGCACTTGCAGCATCAGGTTTCCGCTGATCACTCCCAGCCATGGGTCGGCATTGAAGCGTTCCAGGTAGAGCTCAGGGGCTTCCTGCTGGGGGATGATCGTGCCCACGGCACTGGCCAGCGCAATCAGCAGCAGCAGCAGAATGGCCAGGCGCAGACTGGAGAGCAGTGCCAGCAGTCGTTTGAACAAACGCATGCTTAGACCAGCCTCGTCAGCAGGGTGAGCGTGCCGATCGTGAGCAGCACGACACCACTGATGCTGGGGATCCAGCGACTGATCGAGCGCATCGCCATGAGCTTGGGAAGGGATGCCGCCATGCTTCCAGCAAGCAGCAACGGCAGCACCTGGCCGATTCCGAAGCTGCTGAGATAAACCAGTCCTGTGATTGCGTTACCACTGCTGGCAATCCAGCCCAGCAGAACCGCCAAGACAGGAGTGGTGCAGGGAGAAGCCGCAAGGCCGAAGGCCAGGCCAGCGGCAATCGGTGCCAGCGGTGCTGGTACCTTGCGGCTCCAGGCATTGGGATCGGGGCCTGCCGGCAGGGGCAGTCGCACAACCCCCAGCAGGTTGAGCCCCATCACCACGGCCAGCAACGCCACCAGGGTGGGAATCAGGCCTGGCACCTGGCCGTAAATCCCACCCAGCAGTCCGCTCAGGCTTCCCAGCATCACCAGGGCCCCCACGATGCCTCCGCAGAAGGAAAGACTTCGCTGCCATCCAGGTTGATCGCTTTCAAATCCGGCCAGGTAGGCCAGCGTCACCGGCAGCAGCGACAGTGAGCACGGTCCAAGGCTGGTCAGGGCTCCCACGACCAGCACGGCACCAAGACTGAGCGCACCAGGCTGCTGGAGTGCATGGTTCAGCAGGTCTTCACCGCTTCGGGCCAGATCGGACAGTGCCAGGTCGAGGAAGGCGATGGTGAAGCCGGTTGAGAAAAACTCGGAATTCAGCCTATCGATCAGAGCGTGAAAGGCGTTGATCCGATGCCAGTCGTTGAGCTTGGCCGCGCCCACCGATCAATCCTGTGGATTCCAGAGAGCAGCGGATCAGAAGTCCAACGATCATCAAACTCGAAAGCAGTGAGTTGCCTCCATAGCTCACCAGCGGCAGTGGCAGTCCGGTGGTCGGCATTGCTCCGGAAGCCACGGCCACGTTCATCACCGACTGGCCCACCAGGAGTGCCGCGCAACCGATGGCAACGAGCCTGGCCTGATTGCTGCGGCATCGCAGGGCAACACGCAGTCCCAGATAGCCGATCAACATCAGAAAGAGAAGCAGCAGCAAGGAGCCCACCAGTCCGAATTCTTCGGCGTAGACCGCGAAGATGAAGTCGGTGCTCTGAATCGGCAGATATTGAAGTTTCTGGGTGGAGAGACCAAATCCCTGGCCAAAAACCCCGCCCGAGCCAATGGCCAGCAAGCTTTGAATGAGTTGATATCCATCACCCTGCGGATCCTTCCAGGGATTCAGAAAGGAGATCACGCGTAGACGTTGGTACTCGTTGATCAGGATGCTGGCGATGCCAAGCAGTGCTCCTCCGATGGCCGTTCCGAACAGCTGAAACAGCGGAAGTCCTGCTGAGAAGGCCATCAGCCAGATCAGAAGGCCGCTTAATGCAGCGGTGCTGAGGTTGGGCTGCTTGAGAATGAGCAGCACCAGAATCCCAAAACTGCTCAGCCAAAGCAGCTTCTGATCCAGCCCGGTCCGTTTCCAGTGTGCAAAGAGGTTTGCAGCTTGAAGCACCACAAACGGTTTCACGAGTTCGGAAGGCTGAATCTGAATCGGGCCGATCACCAGCCAGCGGCTGGCGCCGTTCACGGTGGTTCCCATCACCAGTGTCGCTGCGATCAACAGGCAGCCAATCCAGAGTGCTGGCCCCGCCCATTTCAACCAGCGCCGCAAATTGATCGATGCGGTGAACGACATCAGGCTCCAGCTGGCTGCCATCCACACCAGCTGCCTTTTGACGTAATAAGCCCCTTCCCCTTGTTCACGTGCTGCGACCCACCAGCTGGCTGACGCGAGCACCAGCAGGCCTGCCAGGCTCCAAATGGCCGTGAGTGTCAGCAACAGCCGAGCTTCCGCAGGCCAGAGCGACCAGTCGAGCGGCAGATAACGCTCCCAGAAAGGCTTGGATTCAGGAGCAGCCTTCCGCTGTTCCCGCAGGGTGCCCTGACGTGAGGATCGACTCCTTCTGGAGATCACGGTGGGGCTGCTCAAAACGTTCTGAGGTGTTGCATGTATTGAGCCGTCCTTAGGGAGGTTTGCCAAGGGAGCTCAACAAAAAACCCGACCAGAGGCCGGGTTTGAACACACCTTTGCGTTGGATTTCAGTTGCCGACGTTGACCTGTTGCCCGCCGGTGCAGAGCTCCACCTTGATGATGCGTCCACCCTGCTTCTGGATGCGCTGTTGTTCAGCGAACCAGCTGTCGTAGGGAACCCACTTGGTGAAGAAGGTGTTCTGCAATTCGCGCTGCGTCCGAACCTTCTCAGGGCTGGGGATGCAGGCGGTGACTTTGAACAACCGCATGGGGCTCAGTTGCCGAGACCGGAACAGATGTAGTCGAAGTACACACCCATTTCCTTGCCGGCGTCAGGACCGACCAGGGAGGCGGTGACCTCCTTCATGGCCTGAATCGCCTGAACCGTCGCTCCGATGGGGACTCCCAGGGAGTTGTAGGTCTCTTTCAGGCCGTTCAGGACACGCTCGTCAAGAATGGAGGTGTCGCCAGCGAGCATGGCGTAGGTGGAGTAACGCAGGTAGTAATCCAGATCGCGGATGCAGGCTGCGTAACGGCGGGTGGTGTACATGTTGCCGCCTGGACGGGTGATGTCCGAGTAGAGCAGCGCTTTGGCAACAGCGTCGCGGATGATGGCGGAAGCGTTCGCACTGATGGTTGCGGCAGCCTTCACGCGCAGCTCACCGCTGGCGAAGTAGCTCTCGAGGTTGCTCATGGATGCCGTATCCAGGTAGAGACCTTGGACGTCGGACTTGTTGATGACGTTGGTGATCGCGTCTTGCATGGACTCAGGAGTGACGTGAAGGGGCGTTGGTTCCGGTGATCAGGCGAGAGCGCCCACCACGTAGTCGAAGTAGAAGCCGGCTTCCTCGGCATCAGCACCACTAAGGATGCCCATTGCCACGGTTTTCATCTCACGAACGGCTTCTGCCATGGCCTCGAGGGGGGTGCCGAGGGATCGGTAAAGCTCACGGGCTCCGATCACTCCGATCTCCTCGATCGGGGTCACGTCACCAGCGACCACGCCGTAGGTCACAAGACGGAGGTAGTAATCCATGTCCCGCAGACATGTTGCTGTCATGGCTTCTCCGTAGGCATTGCCTCCGGGAGAGATGACATCAGGACGCTTCTGAAAGAGCTGTCCGCCTGCAGTCTTGACGATGCGTTCACGGCTCTCGCTGAGAACCTGAGCGACTCGCAGGCGACGTTGGCCTCCGCTGACGAACGCCTTGATCTGGTCCAGTTCTCCTGGACTCAGATAGCGGGCTTCGGCGTCCGCGTTGATGATCGAGTTGGAGACGATGCTCATGCAGTTCTACCTCGAAGCAAGCAGCCACCCGTAGGAGGCCGATATCCGGTGAGTGGTGTGGTGATCTCAATTGAGATCGTGAAGCAGCTTAAGGGCCGCAGTGCCTCGAATCGCGGAGATCCGAGCCGGAATGCCATCAGATGTTGTATCTGTTGATCTTCCGTTGTGGGATAGATGCCCCTCGCAAGGCCAGGGACAGATATTCCTCTTTAATTCTCAGGCAGCGAACTGGAGAGTCTGTGTCCCGGTAACAGATCTTCATTGCCAGTGTGCCCCGCTCTGTTTGAACTTCTAGCTGTTTTTTTAAGTTCTTTTTTATAAACAGCCATCACAAACTATGAGGGCTTAATCACTCCGGCCCTTGTGTTAATTAATGATCTTTGACGGAAATACTCTCTTTTGAACGGAATGTTCAGAGAGCTTCATCGGGTCGTGGGGTCAGACCAGCGTTGCCGCCGTAGAGGCTTGCCGTTCGAGTGATGGTTGACTGCGGCACACCGCCACGTGAGCTCAGTGTGCTGAGCCCAGGCACATCCGAAGGCTCAGAGCCGATTTCGGCGCGGAGTTCCAGCAGATTGCGCACGGCAGTCGGTTGGCCAGAGGCAGCTCTCACCTGTAGGAAGCGGCTGGTCTCCGATGGGGTGGAGGCTCTGCCAAGAAGAGCGATGCTCGCTGCGGTGGCAGCACGAAGTGGTGCCATCCGCGAGAGTCGATCCTGGAAGGGCTCGCTCAGTGCAACTGATTCGACGAAGCCATCGAGATCAATCTGCCCATCTCTCAGCAGCGACTCCGCTGTGATCAGGCGCTCTGTCTCCAGTGGCACGCGATTCAACAGTTGTCGGTAAGTCGCATCAAGGATTTCGCGCAGCTCGGATTCACTGGACACCCGGGCGAGGGATGCCTGGGTGGGAAGTCCTTCGCGTCGCTTGTAACCACTGGCATCGCCGAGAGGAAGTGCCGCCTGAAGCCCAGCTTGTCCACGGTTGGACTGGGTTGGACGGGACAGCTGGTTCAGCGTGGCGGCGGAACCGGATGAGCGCCGAAGCATGAAAGCGGCCAGCTGTTCCGGGGGTGTGAAGCCGCTGATGTCGGCTGTCCACTTTCCACCGAAGCGGCTGCGCTGACTCTGGTCAGCGATATTTCTCTTGGTGACGTCACCGGTCGTTCGGAGTGCTTCGCGACGGATCGCTTCGGGCCGTGGAGCCATCGACACGTTGACTCTGGCCCCGATCGAGGGATCCAATGCCCTGCGTAATCCGGGAGCACGTCGCGTGGTCAGGTCCTTGGGGGTAATAAAGCGTTCGTATGGCACGGTGTCTTCACCGAAGCAGTCGCTGTAGTCCTTGCTGTCGATCAAGGCGTCGACCAAACCGTAAAACCCACGGCGAGCTGCAGTGTCGAAGAGTGCATCAATTTCCCAGCGACCGAAGGTGGGCCTGCCCAGGAGACGGCGATGCATCACTTCGATGGACTTGGCGATGTAGAGGCCTTCCCAGTAGCGACGGCGGAAGGCATCCGAGCGAGCCACGCCACGAATGAAGTCGCGGAGGCTGATGTCTCCGTTTTCCAGACGGGCTTCCTGGGAGTTGAGGCGTTCTCCTTCGTAGCCCGAGTTGCCAAGCACCTGGATGTACACGGCTTTGATGACCGCCTGGGTGGAGGATTCGGTGTTGCGGACACTCGGTTGGCCGCCGCGACGTGGAAGCGCTGAGCCGCCTGTGGAGATCTGCTGGAGTCGAACCACTCGCGGTCCCACCTTGCGCGGGCGACTTCCCCGGAACTGGGGACTGTCCATTTGTCCGGGTTGCGCCATGCCATTGCTCACCAGCAGGCGGCGGGTGTCGTAGCTGAAGGGTGCTGGCCGCGTCGCCACCGAAGCGGTGTCCGAAGGGAAGATCGCTCCGTACTGATTGCCGACCGGATCATTGCCGCCGCCGTAAACATGCTGATCGGCGAGAGGCTGCCGGTAAGAGGCATAAAGAGTGACGTATTGGGGTGCTCCCTCGAAGGGTGCACTGAAGCGGAACAAACGACGGTTTGAGCCCCAGCCGGCACTCTCCTGTGCCTCTTCACCCAAATCGCGCAAGTAAGGAACAGTCTCCTCACCGAAAGTCTGCGCATATTCGCTGCTGTTCACGATCACATCAATCAGACCGTTCAGGCCCTGATCGCTGACGATGGAAAAGGCTTTGCGGAATTCCTCGAGCGAGCTGACGCCGCGTCCAAGGAAATGGCGGTAGGCCAGTTCCACCACTCGGCTGTTGACGAAGGGTCCGTAGAACTGATTCCGGTATTCCTTGCTTCGGCCCAGGGCGCGGATGAATTCCCGCATCGAAATCTTGCCCTGCACCAGCTGGCTGGCTTCTGAACGACAGGGAGTCTGGGAATAGCCCTTGGCAATGTCGCGTTCAAAGACCTGTCTGTAGGCGGCTCGAATGATTTCTGCTTTCTCCGCTCCGGACAGGCCAGGGCGCATTTCGAAACGCTGTGCTGATTCGGATGCCAGGGCGTAGATCGCTGGCAGCTGAAGCCCTTGGCTGACACGGCTGCCGAGCTTCTGTTTCGTGGAAGGCGTCGCAATGGCGAGTTCCTTCAGGAGCACGTTGAAGCAGTCGATGGTGAGTCGGCGGGCCTCTGGGCGCTCGCGAAGCAGCTCTGCACAGGCTCCTCGCATCTCCTGAAGGGCCACATTGGTGGCGGTCAGAGAACAGTTCTTGAGCAGGATGTCGCGCAGTCCGCGTGTGTTCACCGCAAGGATGCTCGGGTCTCCGGCCACCAATGCGTAGCCCACGTAGCGAAGAAACCAGCCCAGGTCGCGCACTGATTTGCGCATGAATGCAGGGCCATACTTGGCCACGCTGATGGCGGTGAAACCAGTCGGCAGAACGACGCGCACATCCGCATCGCCACCGCCGACATCAAGAAGCCGGGTGAAGAAATTGCCGCGTTTGGTGATGCCGCTGTCACCTGTGAAGGTGCGCACGGATTGCTCGAAGGCGGCCTGGTCAGCCGCCAGCGGGGCGGCATCGACCGCCTGGGCCTGAGCCCGGGACACCTCACCTGTGCTGAGTGGCGCTTCGAGGAACGAGAGCGGAGTTCCTCCGACGAAAATCCTGTTGGCCGCGCGGGCAACAATCGATTCGGCGTTGCTGGCGATGATCTTTGAGGCCTCCAGACGGTCATTGCCGCTGCGGAAGAACGTGATCAGCGTGTCGAGTTCGCCCCCGTCAGGGAAACGGTCCTGTTGTTCCGCCTGACGAACGCTGGAGAGCGGCAGGGTGTCGAACAGCTGAGGGGAAACCCTTGGGCTGCCGCTGCTGGCGGTCACGGTCATGAACGGGAGCAAGCCGGATTCGGCCACGTTACGGCTCGTGCTGAGAGCTCTCGAACAGGCATGAACAAATGTTTGCAGGGGGTGCTCCCTCAGACCTGTTTTCTATGCCCACCCTGAAATGGTTCAGACCGAATAATGGGATCGGAAACCGACGCGCCGATGAACCCCAAGCCCTCGGATGCCGCCACCCCTGTGGTGAGCGACTTCTATGACCGGTTCCCATATCCGGGGGATCCTCTTCAGGACGGACCGCCTCCCGGCTACAACTGGCGCTGGTGCCATGAAAGCGTTCTGGCAGCAGTGCATGGTGCAGTGCCGCCGCACGCTGATCCAGCGGCTTCTCTACGGATTCTCGATGCGGGTTGTGGGACAGGCGTCAGCACTGATTACCTCTGTCACCTCAATCCAGGAGCGCAGATCCTGGCAGTCGATATCAGTGCGGGAGCTCTCGAAGTCGCCCGTGAACGCCTGAAGCGATCCGGTGCAGCGGCTCAGGTGGAAGCGTTGCGTCAGGAGCAGCGCAGTCTCCTCGATCTGAAGGGTGAGGGACCCTTCGACTACATCAATTCCGTAGGCGTTCTGCATCACCTGCGCGAGCCGTTGGCCGGCTTGAAGGCTCTGAGTTCGCTCTTGGCGGACACAGGATTGATCCATTTGTTTCTCTACGCCGATGGGGGACGTTGGGAGATTCACCGAACCCAGAGCGCGTTGTGCCGATTGGGTGCCGGTAGCGGATCCGAAGGTCTGCGTCTGGGCCGTGAACTCTTTCAGGTTCTGCCTGAGGGCAATCGTCTGCGTCAGAACTATGAGCAGCGTTGGCTGATCGATACCGCTGCCGATTCGAATTTCGCTGATATGTATCTCCATCCGCAGGAGACCAGTTACGACCTCAGGCGCCTGTTCGGCTTGATCGAAGCCGCCGGACTTCAGTTCGCCGGCTTCTCGAACCCCGCCGTCTGGGATCTGAGCCGTTTGCTCTCAGGTGAACTGCTGGAGCGTGCAGCCATGCTTCCTGAGCGTGAACAGTGGCTGCTGGTTGAGGACCTCGATCCCGAGATCAGTCATTTCGAGTTCTTTGTGGCCAAACGACCCGTGCAATCCAATCGCTGGGAGGACGATTCAGCCTTGCTCCAGGCGACTGGTCGACGACAGTCGTGTTTGTGGGGTTGGCCTTCCCCCAGCCTTCTGGGTCCCGATCTGGAGCCGATCGCTCTCACGGCATCCGAGCTGGCACTGCTTGAAGCTGTTGAGCGCCAGCCCAAAACAGCTTTGGGTGAGCTCAATTTCGGGCCTGAGACCGTTTCAGTTGCAAGAGGACTCTTGTTGCGCCGGCTGCTGCTTCTGGAAGCTTGCAGAACCTGAGCGGGAGAAAACGCGTGATAGATTCCGCGCGCTTCCTCAGGCACTGTTTGCTGGCTAACGACCCCACAGAATCACCCGCGGCATCCGTTGCGATCGATTCTGGAATGGCCGATTACGCCAGACTTCAACAACGCCTGATGCTGGCCACTCTGGCGGTTTCACTGGTTGCGGTTCTTGTCGCACTGGTTGGTTTCGACGCCATGGTTGCCCGCAGCCTGTTGGTGGGTTCTTGCGCTGGTGTTCTCTACCTGCGCCTCCTCGCCCGCAGCGTGGCTCGGCTCGGCGGAGGTTCCCGTCAAGTGGGTCGGTTTCAGCTGGTTGTGCCTGTGCTGCTCGTTGTTGGAGCGGCCAAGTTCCCTCAGCTTGAGATCCTTCCTGCTTTCATCGGCTTCCTTCTCTATAAACCCGCCTTGATTCTTCAGACCGTCATTGACGGCTGAGCTCGCGCATCCCCTTCTGCATTCAATGGCTTTGCTGCCTTTCACACTGCCTTTCGCTGAACTGGAGGTTGGGAACCATCTGTACTGGCAGATCGGCAACCTCAATCTGCATGGCCAGGTCTTTCTGAGTTCCTGGATCCTGATCGGCGCACTCCTTGCTCTCGTCCTTGTTGGCACGCGCAATCTGGATCGCGACCCAAGGGGTGTGCAGAACCTGCTCGAATTCCTCTGGGATTATCTGCGTGATCTCGCTCGTGACCAGATCGGAGAAAAATATTATCGAGAGTGGCTGCCCTTCATCGGGACCCTGTTTCTGTTCATTTTTGTGAGCAACTGGGGTGGTGCACTGATTCCTTGGAAAGTTTTTGAACTTCCTGAAGGTGAACTGGGTGCCCCTACGGCAGACATCAACACCACCGTTGCGATGGCTCTGCTCGTGTCTCTCGCCTACTTCTATGCGGGTCTGAGCAAAAAGGGACTGAGGTTTTTTGAGCTCTATGTAGAGCCAACTCCGATCATGCTTCCCTTCAAGATCATTGAGGAGTTCACAAAACCTCTTTCACTGTCTTTCCGACTCTTCGGAAACATCCTGGCTGATGAACTTGCGGTTGGAGTTCTTGTTTATCTGGTTCCTTTAATCGTTCCTCTGCCTGTGATGCTGCTTGGACTGTTCACCAGTGCGATCCAGGCTCTGATTTTTGCAACTCTGGCCGCCTTTTATATCGGCGAAGGTCTGCATGAACACCACTAGGTGACAAATGCTCGCCGTTAAGGCGATCTGCTAAACACTTCTGCGCGTAGGTCCGACGCTCATGACTCGGGCCCGCTCTCTTGCAACAGAGAGTGTCCCTGCGCAGGGGGAACCAATCCCCACTTCATTTGCTCAGCGCTACGGCGCACCCCCCCCCAACGCTCTCAACATGGATTCCATTACTTCCGCAGCTTCCGTCGTTGCTGCTGGCCTGGCTGTTGGCCTGGCGGCTATCGGCCCTGGTATCGGTCAGGGCAGCGCTTCCCAAGGTGCTGTTGAAGGTATTGCCCGCCAGCCTGAAGCTGAAGGCAAGATCCGCGGCACCCTGCTGCTTTCTCTGGCATTCATGGAGTCGCTGACGATCTACGGCCTGGTTGTGGCTCTGGTGCTTCTGTTCGCCAACCCCTTCGCCGGTTGATCCATCCCCTGGGAGCTCCATCGTGTGACGGCAGCTCCCAGGTGTGATCATTCTTCTCTTCATCAGCTTTTCCTCAGCGCTCCTCTTTCATGACCTGGCTTCTGCTTGCTGAAGCAGCGGTGCCGGAGGGAGGTCTTTTTGACCTCGATGCCACCTTGCCTTTAATGGCTGTTCAGGTGGTTCTCCTGACCTTCCTGCTCAATTCCCTCTTCTTCCGGCCGGTCGGCAAGGTCGTGGAAGATCGTGAGGGTTACATCTCCACGAGCCTTGCTGATGCCAAGCAAAAGCTTGAGCAAGTCCAGCGTCTTGAGGCTGAACTCACTGAACAACTCCGAGGTGCTCGCCAGGCCGCTCAGGCCGCGATCCTCGAAGCTGAGCAGGAGGTCGACAATCTGTATCGCGAAGCCATCGCGACAACCGAAGCCGACGCCAATCGCACGAGAGAAAAAGCCCGTCGTGAGATCGAGGCACAGCGAGAGCAGGCTCAGTCTCAGCTGATGGGCAAGGTCGATGAGTTCAGCTCAAAGATCATTCAACGTCTGCTGGCTGTTTCATGATGTCTCCTCTCACCTTGTTTGCTGCAGAGGGTGGTTTCGCGATCAACCTCAATCCCCTTGAGACAAACCTGATCAATCTGGTCATTGTCATTGGGTTGCTTGTTTATTTTCTCAAGGGACTGCTTGGCGGCATTCTTGAGCGGCGTCGTGAATCGATTCTCAAGGAATTGAACGATGCTGAAAACCGGCTTAAAACTGCCACCACCGAGCTGAGCAAGGCGCAGGCCGAACTCGGTTCCGCCAAAGAAAAAGCTGAGAAGATTCGGGCCGATGGCAAAGCCAGGGCTCAAGCCATCCGTACTGACGGTGAGCAGCGCACCATTGAGGCAATGGCTGCTCTGAAGCAGGATGCCCTTGCTGACCTGAATGCTGAAGGTGCTCGTCTGACCGAGCAGCTTCGGCGCGACGCTGCTCTGGCCGCCATCGACAAAGTGATGGCCGATCTGCCCGGACGACTCGATGCTTCGGCTCAAGCCCGTCTCATCGACGCCTCCATCAACAATCTGGAGGATGCCTGATGCCCCTTCTCAATACCTTGGCCACCCCATACGCCGAAGCGTTGTTGCAGGTGACCAATGCTCGCAATGAGTCTGATGACGTGGCAACCCAGTGCAAGGAGCTCATTGCTCTCTGGGACAGCAGTGAGTCACTGCGTGATGCCATGACCTCCCCGGTTCTGGAGCCAACGGCCAAGAAGAAAGCCCTTGAGCAGCTCCTGAGCGAGCAGATTCAGCCTTCATTGCTGAATCTGCTCAAGGTCCTGGCCGATCGCTACCGCCTCACCGCTTTTGATGCCGTCCTGGGTCGGTATCTCGAGCTTTACCGCGAATCCCGCAAGATTTCGCTGGCCCATGTCCGTTCGGCTCAGGCCCTGACCGATACTCAGAAGGCTTCTCTGACCGCCAAGGTTCAGTCCATGGTCGGCAGCGGGTCCGTTGAGATTGACCTCACCATCGATCCGACCTTGATTGGCGGCTTCGTGATCAATGTGGGCTCTCAAGTCATCGACGCTAGTCTTTCCGGCCAAGTACGGCGACTCGGTCTCTCGCTTGCCAAGGCGGGCTGATCGTTTCTTTCTTCACCCTTCAGATTTTCCTTTTACTCCCCGTCAAAGGGTTTACCAGCCATGGTTTCCATCCGTCCCGACGAGATCAGCGCGATTCTCAAACAGCAGATCGAGGACTACGACAAGTCTGTTTCTGTCAGCAACGTTGGTTCTGTCCTGCAGGTGGGTGATGGAATCGCCCGCGTTTACGGCCTTCAAGAGGTGATGGCCGGCGAACTCGTTGAATTTGAAGATGGCACTGAAGGCATTGCCCTCAATCTCGAGGATGACAACGTCGGCGCCGTGCTGATGGGTGAAGGCCTCGGCATTCAGGAGGGCAGCACCGTCCGTGCAACCGGCAAGATCGCTTCGGTTCCTGTTGGCGATGCTCTGCTGGGTCGAGTCGTTAATTCCCTTGGAGTTCCTCTCGACGGCAAAGGTGATCTCGCAACAACTGAGACCCGTCTGATTGAGTCTCCCGCTCCTGGCATCATCCAGCGCAAGTCGGTGCATGAGCCCATGCAGACCGGAATCACCGCCATCGACGCGATGATTCCGATTGGTCGCGGCCAGCGTGAGCTGATCATTGGTGACCGCCAGACCGGCAAGTCTGCTATCGCGATCGACACCATCCTGAATCAGGCCGATCAGGACGTGATCTGTGTGTACGTCGCCATCGGTCAGAAAGCTGCAAACGTCGCCCAGGTGACGGAGGTTCTGCGAGAGCGCGGTGCACTCGATTACACGGTGATCGTTGCTGCTAACGCTTCCGATCCCGCTGCTCTGCAATATCTCGCTCCCTACACGGGTGCTTCGATTGCTGAAGCCTTCATGTACAAGGGCAAGGCCACCCTGGTCATTTACGACGACCTCTCCAAGCAAGCCCAGGCTTACCGCCAGATGTCGCTGCTGCTCCGTCGTCCGCCCGGACGTGAGGCCTACCCCGGCGACGTGTTCTATTGCCACAGCCGTTTGCTTGAGAGAGCGGCGAAGCTTTCCGATGCCATGGGCAAGGGATCGATGACAGCTCTGCCGATTATTGAGACCCAGGCTGGTGATGTTTCGGCCTACATCCCCACCAACGTGATTTCGATCACCGACGGTCAGGTGTTCCTCAGCTCTGATTTGTTCAACTCGGGTCTGCGTCCTGCCATCAACGTGGGTATCTCAGTGAGCCGGGTTGGTGGTGCTGCACAAACCAAGGCCATCAAGAAAATCGCCGGCACCCTCAAGCTTGAGCTCGCTCAGTTTGATGAACTGGCTGCGTTCTCGCAGTTCGCTTCCGATCTTGATGCGGCAACGCAGAAACAGCTCGGGCGCGGCAAGCGTCTGCGTGAGCTTCTCAAGCAGCCTCAGTTCAGCCCACTGATCCTGGCTGAGCAGGTCGCCATTGTTTATGCAGGTGTTAAGGGTCTGATTGATGATGTCCCCGAGGATCAGGTGGTTCAGTTCTCCCGGGAGCTCCGCGAGTACCTGAAGAGCAACAAGCCTGAGTTCATCAAGAAGGTTCAGGACGAGAAGGTGCTCAGCCCCGAGGCGGAAACCATTCTCAAGGAGGCTATTTCCGAGGTCACCTCCACCATGTTGGCTTCCGCCAACTGAGGCCCTGAGACATGGCAAATCTGAAGGAGATCCGAGATCGGATCAAATCTGTCAAGAACACCCGCAAGATCACTGAGGCCATGCGTCTCGTGGCCGCGGCCAAGGTTCGGCGTGCTCAGGAGCAAGTCCTGCGCAGTCGCCCATTCGCGGACCGGCTCGCCCGTTTGCTTGAAAACCTCCAGGCCCGCATGCGTTTCGAAGATGCCGATGCTCCTCTTCTCGAGCAGCGCAACGTCGAGACCATCACCCTTGTCGCCGTCACTGGCGACCGAGGTCTCTGTGGTGGCTACAACGCGAACATCATCAAACGCACTGAGACGCGTTTCGCTGAGCTTCAGGGCAAGGGCTACAAGGTTGATCTGGTCTTGATCGGTCGTAAAGCCATCAGTTATTTCACGAATCGGAGCTACCCCATCCAGGCCACCTTCACTGGTCTTGAACAGGTCCCGACAGCTGATGAAGCCGGATCGATCGCCAATGAGGTGTTCGCGGAGTTTCTCTCCGAGAGCACCGATCGTGTTGAGATCATCTACACCAAGTTCATCAACCTGGTGAGCTGCAATCCTGTTGTTCAGACTCTGCTTCCCCTTGATCCTCAGGGGATCGCGGAGGCTGATGACGAGATTTTCCGCCTCACGACCAAAGACGGAGAGCTGCGGGTTGAATCGGGCGCAGGGCCTGCCAATTCTCAGCCCCAGCTCCCATCGGACATTGTGTTCGAGCAGAGTCCAGACCAGCTGCTCAATGCTCTTCTGCCCCTTTATCTGCAGAACCAGCTGCTGAGATCTCTGCAGGAGGCTGCTGCCTCTGAGCTGGCAAGCCGGATGATGGCGATGAACAATGCCAGCGATAACGCCAAGGCTCTCGCCAAGACACTCACCCTTGATTACAACAAGGCTCGTCAGGCGGCGATCACGCAGGAAATTCTTGAGGTTGTGGGTGGCGCCGCTGCAATGGCTTGATCCGCTGGCGGACTGATGCCTAATCTCTGTTCGATTTCCAGCCGGCCATGAGGTCGGCTTTTTTTTTGTGCTGATGCAGAGACGCTGAGGATGATTCAGGCGACCTCTACGCTGTGCAGAAGCCATCGTTGGAAGTGTTCCAGGAAAGATGAGCGACACCGCTTCAGCTGTTTATGCCATCACCCTTGAGCTTGATGGCCAGCAACACCATTTTCAGTGCCGTGACAATCAGACCGTGTTGTCCGCTGCGGAAGAGGCCGAAGTGCCCGTGCCCAGTTCCTGTTGTGCGGGAGTCTGCACCACCTGTGCTGCACGTATCCAAGAGGGTGAGGTTCACCAGCCTGATGCGATGGGGGTCAAGGAGGATCTGCGCAACGAGGGCTTCGCTCTTCTCTGTGTTTCCTTCCCTCGTAGTGACCTGATGGCGGTGGCCGGTCAGGAGGATGCTCTTTATCAGGCTCAGTTCGGTCAGTATCAGAGCTGATTGTTCAACAGGGTTCTGTTCATCTCTCAGCAGGGATGTTTCAAGCCTCGGCGTTCAGCAGTTCAATGAAGCTGTAGTAATCCATGCCATGCAGCTCTTTGCCGCTGTTGAGCAGTGATCCCAGTGCCTCACCGCTGCCTGAATGCATTCTCTCCAGCGCCTCTCCCAGATCTGTCTCCAGGAAAGAGTGCCTGTCGGTGTTGCTTCCTTGCTCTAATGCACAGGCAAACCTCAGAACTGAGGCTTGAAACTTGTGCAGCGGATCGATTGCGAGCAGCTCGTGTTGATTGACTCTGTTCCAGAGTCCGCTCAGTGCTCCCCCCAGGGCTCTGTTGAGGATGACCTGGCTTTTGGCGACATCCTGAGCTTCACGCATCGAACTACGAATGACTTGATGAGGTGCGGTGTCGGTCACGGAATTCAATCCCCTCGCGTTGTCATTCATGGTTGTGCAGGTCAGCACTTCATAGGCAGCATTGACGAGGCCATCAATGATCTGATCACGGCTCTCTTCAGAATGTCCGTTGCGCTCAAGTGCCCAATCGAGTGTGGTGAGCGGTGAAATCACACTCGATTCAGCATCAGCAAGTAGCAGACCCTCATAGGGCTGGCCGGTGAGAATGTCAGTCCCCCCTCGATGAATCAAGGTGCCCTTTCCTGGAAGGGATGACTGCACGTACTGCCCGTTCTCATCGGTGGTCACCGTATCGAGTTTGGACCAATCGTGATTCTTTTCTCCCTGGTGAAGATAAACATGCCCGAATTGCAGAAGGCCATCGGTTGTGGTGACAAGCTTCTCAACAAAAGGAGGTTTCCAGCGCCGAAATGGATTTTGGCTGAAAATCGAAGCGCTCTTGTCTGTGCTGTTGCCCGAAGGTATTGGGTTGTAGAGCCTCAGGATCAGATTGAAATTGTCACTCTCATCGCTTTGAGTCGGGGTCGGCAGCCAGTACTGATCAGTGCTGCTCGAGCTCGGTGAAGTGGAGGCGAGAGTGATTGAGAGATCATCCTTCCCGTAACTCTCCGCATCGTCGTATTGATTGGATCCAAGGGAATACACCCCTGTCGTGGGGTTGAATTTGTTTTTCAGATAAAAGCTGTTGAGATTCTCTTCATCGGTTTCAACAAGAAAATTGTCGTTGTTGTAAACGGTGACCGACCAGAACCCTGGTTGATTAATTGGCACCAGCTTGCCATCTTTGGGCTTGAAAGTGATACTGTAATCGTGTTTGGATGATAACTTTTCTGGGTGTTTTCGGCTTTTGCCAATCCCTTTGTTCGTCTGTGGGTAGGTTCCGTCTGATGCCAGGTTTGCCCCAAGCCCAACATCTGCAACTGCGGCGGCGGTGATCCAACCTGCGTAGTCAGGGTCGTACTGACCCAGGGTGGTGTTGATGGTCCAGTAATGGTCCTTGATGACCGGATCGCTGGAGCTGCTGATCAGGTCAATCGCGTTGAGGGCGTCATTGTGCCCTTTTCTGATCTCACGCCGTTGGTTGTCTGGGAACGAATAGTGATTTCCGTTGCTCTGAGCTCTTAGGTCGATCGAATATGTTCCGGATCCGAAGGCGTTGAAGACGTTTTTCTGATTGTAAAGCTTTCCTGTTGGATTCAGTTCGCCGTTGATGTTAGTCCCGGAGTAGAAAACAAGTGGTTGACCATCGTAGCTGTTGTTGTAGACCGCGTTGGAGAGTTGGGTGAAAAACTGTTGTGCTGTTTTTGATTCTCGTTGCACATTTGAGGTTGAATAATCCTCGACCTCACTCCCTGTGAAGTCGACATTTGCCTTGAATTCTTTGTTTAAATTTCGGATCTTGTTGATTGCCAGTGTCTGGGGCTTGTTCTGCATCAACTCCTGATAGGGCGTTGGATTGTCGTCATGTCTGCTTGCGCCTGTCAGGTAGGGGTCGACATTGATGCGTCCCAGTACCCAGGCCTGCGGACTTGCGAGGGCGATGGCATCTTGATCTTTGGCCAGGGCATGATTGATGACATCGCTAGATGCACCAGCCCAGTAGAAGGTTCTTGTGGCAATGTCTGGGCTGTTGTTATTACGCTGGGCTTGATCAGCAGATCCACTGCTGAACTGAACGTTGGTATAGGGATCAATGACCTGAATTCCAGTGTAAATGCCTTCCTGTAGTTCGGGAATTGGATATGTAATCGTGACAACTTTGTTTGAAAGGTCCAGGAAGGCATTGGAGTACAACACTTCCGTATTTGGAGATACGATTGTCTCTCCATCGTCGATTTTCCTTGCATTGAAGAAGCTGTTGGCTGGCTGTCCTCCCTGCTGGCTGTCGGTGATGTATTCACCCTGCTTCTCCCAGAACTGCTGAATCGGCAACCCCCAGGCAGTTGCAATCACAGCCCCGATGTAGCTGTCAGTGATGTCCGGATCAGAGAGGCTGGTCAGTGGATTTTTGTCGATATTTGATAAATTCTTCTCTACTTGTTTGTACAATAACTTGTAAAAACTTAAAATATTGCTCGGTGATTGTTCGGCAGCAGTACTTGATAGCGGGCCTGGCAAGGAGCTCGAAGACATGTCAGCTCATGGTCACTTTTTTCAGTTTTAGGCATGATCTACGTGTGTGTGAAGCTCTGAAACCTCGCTCTTTCACAAAGAATCCGCTGGATCAATCCGCGAGGATCACAGCGATGCCACCTGATTTGTTTTCGGTCTTTATCTTTTGGTCATGAAGCTCACTTTCAGGAGGTTGTCGCTGATCAGTCCCGAGTCGTGCGCCATCAACGATCTTCGTTCCTTGGTTCTCAAGCAGCTGCAACGGGAGGGTGAGCCGTTGCGCTGGGCGATCACCTCCATCCAGCGCTCCCCTGAAACATCCCGGGTTGCGCTTGAGGTTGAAGCCGTGCTGATCAACCCATGACGGTCTTCGCCGCTCCGTTGCCCACGCTGATGGTCGTGCCGACAGGCATCGGCTGTGAGATCGGTGGGTTCGCTGGCGATGCCTTGCCAAGTGCCCGCCTGCTGGCGGCAGCCAGCGGTTGCCTGATCACCCATCCCAATGTGATCAACGGAGCCGCGTTGTATTGGCGTGATCCGCGCATTCACTACGTGGAGGGGTATGGCCTCGATCGCTTCGCCTCAGCTGCCTGGGGACTGCGTCCGAGGCGCAGTCAGCGCATCGGCCTGTTGCTGGATGCCGGCATCGAGTCGGACCTGCTGCTGCGACATCGTCAGGTCGCGGAGGGTTGCAGGGCCAGTCTTGGCCTTGATGTCAACGCGGTGGTCCGCACCGATGAGCCTCTGGGTGTGCATCTGGCAGCCGGCGCCAGCGGCACAAGCTGGGGGGCGTTGGATCGACCCGATGCACTTCTGAGAGCGGCCGATCGCCTCAAGGCGGCAGGTTCCACCGCCATTGCCGTGGTGGCTCGATTCCCCGATGATCCGGACGCTGAGACGTTGGCGGCCTATCGCCACGGCACGGGTGTCGATGCTCTTGCCGGCGCTGAAGCGGTGATCAGTCATCTGCTGGTTCGGCATCTGCGGATTCCCTGTGCTCACGCGCCAGCACTGGAGTCTCTGCCCCTCGACGCTGACCTTGATCCCAGAGCTGCAGGGGAGGAGCTCGGCTACACCTTTCTTGCCTGTGTGTTGGTGGGTCTGAGCAGGGCGCCTGATCTGCTGGATCTGTCCTCCGGCTGTTCGATTGCTGCAGATGACCTCGTCGCCGACCAGCTGGGTGCCGTTGTGGTGCCGGACGGCGCGCTTGGAGGAGAGGCTGTGCTGGCCAGCCTGGAACGTGGCATTCCTGTGATCGCGGTCAACAATCCAGGCGTGCTGTCGGTCAGTGCAGAGGCTCTGGGTTGTGGGAACCAGATCCTGAAAGCCGGCTCCTACGCCGAAGCCGCGGGCCTGGTGACCGCCCTGCGCGAGGGGATCGCCACCGCTTCTCTGGTGCGACCTCTGCCTGCCCTGCAGGAGCTGAATTGATGGCACTGGGCTTTGCAAATTCCGGAGAGCGTCCCTGTCCATGTGGAAGCGGAGATTCACTGATTCACTGCTGCGGCCCGCTTCACCGAGGCAGGCTGAAGGCGGAGACCGCGGAGCAATTGATGCGATCCCGCTATTCCGCTTACGCCCTCTCGGAGGTGGATTATCTGATCGCCACCCACCCTGATGCCGCCTGTGCAGCTGCTGAGCGACGGCGAGAGCTGCGGGCGAGTTGTCGCCAGACCCGTTGGCATGGCCTCAGGGTGCTGGCCACAGAGGCCGGTCGCCCGGATGATCTTGAGGGCACCGTGCGTTTCGAGGCCGTGTTCAGTGCCGGTGGGCAACGCCATGTTCTGAAGGAACACTCGCTGTTCCGCAGGCGTGATGGTGCAGCGACAGGCGAGTGGCTCTACATCCGCTCACTGGACTGACGATCAGCGCAGGCAGGCCATCGGGTGGCGCGGTGGAACCCCCAGAGCTTTGGCGACTCCTGGATGGCAGACCGCTCCCTTGACGGTGTTCAGACCCGAGAGCAGCTCCGGACGCTCAGTGACGGCTTCCTCGAGCCCTCGGCCTGCGATGCCGAGGATGTAGGGCAGGGTCACGCTCACCAGAGCTTCGGTGGAGGTGAAGGGCACGGCTCCGGGCATGTTGCCAACGGCATAGTGCTGCACGCCATGGATGAACACCGTTGGATCCGTGTGCGTGGTTTCACGGCTCGTGGCCACACAGCCTCCCTGATCAACAGCGACGTCGACGATCGCTGATCCCGGCGTCATCTGCTTGACCATCTCCTCATCCACCAGAGTTGGTGCCCGGCCGCCAGGGGTCAGCACCGCACCGATCAGCAGATCCGCGGTAGGCACCAAACGCTCCAGCAGTCCACGGCTGCTGACCATGCTGATCAGCCGCCCACGGCGGTCGGCCTCAAGGCTGCGTAACCGCTCGGGGGAGCGATCCAGAAGCAGCACCTCGGCATCCATCGCGGCAGCGAGCCGTGCCGCATTCCAGCCCACCGTGCCGGCTCCCAGCACGACGACGCGGGCCGGACGCACGCCGGTGCAACCACCAATCAAAACGCCGCGGCCGCCGTTGGGGCGTTCCAGAAGCCTTGCTCCCACCTGCGCAGCGAGTCGTCCTGCGATTTCGCTCATGGGGGCCAGCAGCGGCAGGCTTCCGTTCTCCAACTGCACCGTTTCGTAGGCCACCCCTGTGGTGCCTGCATCCAGAAGGGCCTCGCCCACCTGGCTGTAAGCCGCAAGATGCAGGTAGGTGAACAGCACCATGTCGTCCCGCAGAAGACTGAACTCCTCCGGCTGCGGCTCCTTCACTTTCACCACCAGATGAGCAGCCCAGGCTTCCTCGCGGTCCACAAGCCTGGCTCCTGCCGCTGCAAAAGCGTCGTCACTAATACCTGCCCCTGCTCCGGCTCCGTTCTGAATCCGCACCTCAAGGCCCTGGGTCACCAGTTCGCGGACTGCATCCGGGGTGAGCGCCACACGCTGCTCATCGGCCTTGATCTCAGTGGGAACCCCGATACTGGCCATCGGGGCCGTCAGAACGGAATGGGCCATGGAGGACTGAGTCGTGTCCTCAATGTGGCTCAGACGGCGGCGATCGGCAGCCGCCAGCCGCTGCCGAAGGCCTGGGCACTCACCTTCAGCAATGGCGCTGCCTGTCTGCGCTTGAACTCAGCTCGCCTGAACAGGCTCTCGATCCGTTGCACCTCCTCAGGATCGTGGCCAGCTGCTATCAGCTGCTGGCCGCTGAGACGGCGTTCGATCATGTCGATCAGCAGGGGGTCAAGCCGGTTGTAGTCGGGAAGTGAGTCGCTGTCCTTCTGATCAGGTCGCAGTTCGGCACTGGGAGGTTTCTCGAGAATGGCACTGCCGATCAGCGCCCCCTCGTCAGGGAGTTCCAGTTGCTGGCGGCACGGGCTTGCCTCGCTGCTGTCGATCCATCGGCACAACGCGAACACGGTGGATTTGTACAGATCACCGATCACGGCCAGGCCCCCGTTCATATCGCCGTAGAGGGTGCAGTAGCCCACAGCGAGCTCCGATTTGTTCCCTGTGGTGAGCAGCAGCTGTCCCTGCTGATTGGCCATGGCCATCAGCAGAGTGCCACGGATGCGCGACTGCAGATTTTCGGCTGTCACCCCTGAGGGAACGTTTCCCAGGGCTGGGGTCAATGTCGCCTGGAAACCGTCCATCAGGGTTTCGATCGGAACGATGGCGTGGGCGATTCCCAGTCGATCCGCAAGCTTGAGGGCATCTGCGAGTGATGCTTCCGAACTCCACGGAGATGGCATCAGCAGAGTTTGCACCTGATCGGATCCGAGGGCCGCGGCAGCGATCACCGCCACCAGCGCCGAGTCGATGCCTCCACTGAGGCCGAGCAGGACTTTCTGGAAGCCACATTTGCCGGCATAGTCCTTCACTCCGGTCACCAGAGTGCGGAACAGGGCTTCCATCTCCTGCTGTTCAGTCTGGGTTGGCTGTGTCGTGGCTGATTCAATGCCTGCCGAGGGGGCCCTGTCTGCGGCATGCCAGATCTGTATCGCTTCACGGCAGTCCGGAAGCTGCAAAAGCGGCGTCTCGCCGTTGCTGCCCATCACGAAGCTGGCGCCGTCGAACACCAGTTCGTCATTCCCTCCCACCTGATTGACGTAAACCACCGGGCAGCCAAGGCGCTGTGCCGCACGTGCGGCCAACTGGCGCCGCATTGCAGCCTTTCGGCGGCCAAACGGTGAGGCTGAGCAGTTGATCAGTGCATCGATCCGCGCGGGGATCAGATCGCCCACAGGGTCTGGTCCCACCAGGCGACGTCCATGCAGTTCTTGGTCGACCCACAGGTCTTCGCAGATGGTGATCCCCAGTCGCCAGTTGCGGTCTCCGCTGCGGAGTGTGATCTGCCCAGATCCATGACTGGGTCTGAAGTATCGCGTTTCGTCAAAGACGTCGTAACTGGGTAACAGTTGCTTACGGGCCACCACGTGATCGCCGTCGACTTGCACGAGGGCGATGGCGTTGAACAAAGCAGGATGCAAGGCATCGTCTGCTGGATCAGCGACTCCCACCAGCAGTGCGATGTCCGACTGACGGGTAGCCAGACCACTGCGGAGAGCAGCGAGGGCTTCCCCTTGCCGTTGCAGGTGCGTGGGGCTGAACAGAAGATCCCTTGGTGGATAACCCCAGAGCGATAGCTCGGGGGTGACCAGCAGGTCCGGTTGGCTGCCCGTGGTCTCGATCAGGCTGTCGAGGCCTTGCAGAATGCGGGTGGCATTGCCCAGCAGGTCGCCCACAACAGGATTGATCTGGGCCAGGGCAACGCGCATCGGCACTCAGGGGTTGGCGGCATTGAATCCGTAAAGATTGTGCTTCAGCAGCAGAGGCCAGAGGCATTTCGGCACCTGCTGTCGTTTCTGCTGTTGCTTCACCTCTGAACTGGCAGCAGCGGGAATGCCCAGAGGCAGCACCCGCGCAGAGGCTCCCATCTGGCGAAGGGTCTCCAGAGTGCACGGCTCCAGGGGCCATCCCTCACGGGGCACGACGCCAAGATTGCATTGCTGCAACAAGCGCTGTGACTCTTTCCATGCTGGGATCTGCTGAGCGAGATCGCTTCCCACCACAAAACAGAGGCGGTGGTCAGGCCAACGTTCGCTGGCCCGTTCCAGTGTGGTGACGGCAAAGGGGCTGCTCAGCTCCTGCGCCAGTTGCAGCCGGGGACTGGCGATCGATTCAACCAGAGTTTTCAGCAGGTCACAACGCTGCTCAAGATCAGCGTCATGGCATTTCATCGGGTTGTCACTGGCCCATGTGGCGACTCGGTCAAACTGGGTCAACAGTCCTATCAGCAACGCCTGATGGCCCACGGTCGGAGGGTCGGCACTGGTCCCGAGCAGTGCAATCTCAGCTCTGGCCGGTGTCGCCATGGTCAGGGCAACAGCGAGGGCAGCGGTGGACGGTTCTGCTGCTGGGGCCACTCCTGCATCAGCTCGACGATGCCGTGATCCGACTGTGCCAGCCGCCGCATCAGAGTGGCTGGCCCTGGCTGAAGTCGACGCCCCCGGCCCCGTTCCTCCAGTAGCCAGCGTGCCGTCATCCGACCGGTGCGTCGTGTCGTGTGCACGGCCAGTGCCGCCTGGGCCAGGGCCACTGGTGCGGCGGGGGCCAGTGTCAGGCCAGCGCTGAAGGGTGCGGCCAGCAGCAACAGCTGGCGCAATGAGCCCAAGGCGACCTGGAGCCCCAGCTGTGCTCCCCCCAGCAGAGCGTTCTGCCCGCTCAGCTGGCGGATCAATTTGCGGGCCGCTGGTCCCCCAAGAGGAAGGCCATAAAGAGAGCAAAGCTGGCGGACAAGGGCCGCATCGCAGGCGAATCCCCCAGCCAGATCCAAAAGCAGCAGCGGGTTGGCGGCGACGCCGGTGGCCTTGAGCGCGGCGTAGCGCCCGATCAGTCCCTGTGCTTCCCTTCGGCGTCGCTGCACTCTCCCTGTCTCCAACTGTTGCTGAATTCGCGTGGCCTGCCTCAGGCTGTTGAGCAACAGCAGGCTCTGGCCGTGTTGTTCCAGCAGACGGCTGAGACCGCTCGCCAGTGCCTCCACGTCGGCCGGTTGCTCACGGCTGCGGATGCGGCCATCGCTCAGTTGAACAGCCCTGCGCGGTGCGGCGGACACCGCCAGCGGAGCCGGCAGTCCTGCTGGAAGTCGGCTGTGGATGCTGCGCAGCAGATCCGGCAGTTGATCCTCTGGCCAGCAGTCGCTGCGGTTCAGCACCGTCAACACCGGCTTGCCCATGGTCTGGAGCGTATCCAGGGCCTCCAGTTCCACACGTGTGATGTCGCCGTCCAGTACGAAAAGCACCAGATCCGCATGCAGAGCCACCCTGGCCGCCAGTCGCGCCCGAGCCGGACCATCCACCTCGTCGATGCCAGGGGTGTCGACCAGTTCGACGTTGTGCAGGCCTGGAACGAATCTTGGCCAGGCCACCGCCTGCTGCTGACGCGTGCAGCCGTGGGCCACATCCGTGGCCATCAGCTGTTGACCGATCAGGGCATTCACCAAGCTGGACTTGCCGACGCCCACACGGCCGAAGACCGAGATTCGAAGCCTGCTCTGATCCAGACGTTCAAGCTGGCGATCCAGAACCTGCAGCGCGCCGGCCAGAAGACTCTGTTCCCGACGATTCAGTTCAAGCTTCTCTCGCCAACCCTGCAGCAGAACTCGGCAGCGATCCTCCATGGCTCTCATGGCGCTGCCTCGCCTGAGGTCTTTCTCCACCAGCCGGCCAGAACGGCCAGCACGGCCTCCGGGCCAATCACGCCAACGAAGCCACCGAATTCATCCACAACGACCCGCACACCGCTGTTGTCACGATGGAAGCCGGTCAGCAGGCGGTCGGCTCGGATCATTTCGGGAACGAACTCAGCCGGCTCACTGAGATCGGCTGGCGTCAGATGTCCCTTGTTGCGCACCAGGGCGCTCAGCAAACGGTCACGGTTGGCGACGCCGAGCACCTTGTCCACCGCGTCGCCCAGGACCACCCACCACTGCGCTTCATTCTCGAGCAGTTCAACACGCAACTTCTCGATGTTGCAGGCGCCATCAAGGGTTGGAGCTGCCACTCGCGGTGTCATCAGATCACGCGCAGTGAGGTCATTGAGCAGGAAAACCTTGGAGATCATGGCGGCTTCATCGGCCTCGATCTGCCCTTTCTGAGATCCGAGTTTTGCCAGCAGCCGGATCTCTTCTTCATCCGTGCTGATTTCACTCTCCTCGGTAATTGCGGGAAGCAGTCGCTCCAGCAGCAGCACCAGTGGTCGCATGATCACGCCCAGCCAATGCAGAACCGGAGCGCTTGCCAGGGAGACCGGCAATGCCAGGCGGCTTCCGATCGCTTTGGGCAGGATCTCCCCGAGCAGGATCACCAGAACCGTGAGGCTGACCGAAAACAGGGCCAGAGCTCCATTCCCTGCGTCCATCTGTTCCGTGAACACCCAGGAGGCGTAGCCACCGAGCATCAGGCTTCCAAAGATGTTGAAGCCGTTGTTGGTGATCGCCAGCACCGACAGGGTCCGACCCAGACGCAGCCTCAGCTGGGCCAGCCTGCGGGCTCCGGCCACCGGTTTCGGCCGGGCTGCAAGTTCATGCACGCGCACCGGATTCACGGTGAGCAGCGCTGCTTCCACTCCGGAGCAGAGGGCGGATCCGGTCAGCACCACCACCACCAGCAAGAGAAGGATCAGCAGGTCGGAGGTCATGCGCGGGCGCTTTGACTGCCATCCTGGCGTTTCTCCGGTGCCCTGTCTCTCTCGTGGCTGATCTCGCCCCTGTTTTTGATGCTCAGCTGTTCGCGGATCGGCGCGAGCGTTTCATGGCTGAACTGGGCGGGGTCGCCGCGGTGATCCCTGCAGCGACGCTGGTCACACACCATGCGGATACCGAGTGGCCGTTCCGCCAGAACAGCGATTTCTGGTACCTGACAGGGTTTGATGAGCCCGATGCCGTGGCCTTGTTCCTGCCTCATCGCCCTGAGGGTGAGAGGTTTGTGCTCTTCGTGAATCCCCGCGAGCCTGCTGCTGAGGTCTGGACCGGTCGGCGCTGGGGTTGTGAGGGCGCGGTGGAGCGCTTCGGAGCTGATCTCTCCCATCCGCGCGTGGAGCTCGATGCCCTGCTGCCTCAGTACCTCGACGGTGCAGAGGGGATCGCCTTTCGTGTTGGCAGCCACCCCTCGATCGAACCTCTGGTGTTGCGTTCATGGGGTGCTCAGCTTGATCGGGTCTCACGCACCGGCAGTGCCGCGCAGGCTCTGCTGGCTCCCTGCCCGCTGCTGCACCGGATGCGCTTGCGAAAGCAACCCGCTGAACTGGAACGGCTCCGTGAGGCGTGCAGGATCTCAGCCTCCGCCCATGAGCTCGCCAGGGCTGCCGTGCGACCCGGAATCACCGAGCGGAAGATTCAGGCTCTGATCGAACAGCATTTTCTCGAGCTGGGAGCCCGTGGAGCCGCCTATGGCTCGATCGTTGCCGGCGGCGACAATGCCTGCGTGCTGCACTACATCGACAACAGTGCAGTGCTGCAGGACGGTGATCTCCTGCTGATTGACGCCGGTTGCTCCCTCCGCGATTACTACAACGGCGACATCACACGGACATTTCCGGTGAGCGGCCGTTTCAGTGGAGAGCAGCGGGAGCTCTACTCCCTGGTGCTGGCGGCTCAGGAAGCAGCGATTGAGAGGGTCAAACCCGGACACACCGCCGAGGACGTGCATGACGCGGCTGTGCATGTTCTGGTGGAAGGTCTTGTGGATCTGGGACTTCTGGTGGGAGAGGTCGACGGCCTGATCGAGCAGGGAAGCTACCGGCATCTGTATATGCATCGAACCGGCCACTGGCTTGGGCTGGATGTTCACGATGTCGGTGCCTATCGGCTCGGCGAGCATCATGTGCAGCTGGAGCCAGGCATCGTCCTCACGGTGGAGCCTGGTCTCTACATCAGTGACCGTCTTGCGGTTCCCGAAGGTCAGCCTGCGATTGACGAGCGCTGGAAGGGGATCGGTATCCGCATCGAGGACGATGTCGCGGTCAGGGACCTTGAGGAAGTCTCCAGCGGTCATGAAGTTCTCACTGCCGGAGCTCTCAAGGCGGTGGCAGACATGGAACGCTAATGGCTTACTGCGTCAGCGAATGGGCGCTGAGTGCCCCTGGCTGTCAGATCCTTCGCGGCCCTTCGACCATGGGATCGCCGCTTCAGTGCTGGGCAGGATCAGATCTGCACCGGCGGACATCAGCTGCTGCTCATAGGCGCTTCGTTCCTGGGTTCCGGGCAGAAGATGCGGTGGTGACACTGCGAGACTGATCCACTGCCGGTCAGGTCGTTGGGCCCTGGCGTTGAGAACAGTCTGAACATCGGCGACCGTGTCACCCAGGTAGGCGACAACGCCCCCGCTGCGCTGGGGCAAAAGGCTGTCACTGAGTTGTACAAGACCTGTTGGGTCAGGTTTGTCAGGGGCATCGCCCATGGCGATCAGGGGGGGATTGACCAGCCCCAGACGCTGCTGCAGCACGAAGCGCGCTGAAGGAGGTTCCGCGCCACTCACGAATCCCCAACGCCAACTGTTCCGATCCAGCGCGGTGAAGAAGTCGGGTTGCACCCGTAAGGGTTCATCGCTGATGTATCCGGTCCAGGCGCCTGGGTCGCCATCGGGATCGCCGCCAAAATAGAAATTGCTGAAAACCTCGATCAGGTCTTGCCTCGCCGGCGGGGATGTGCCGTGCCGGCGCAGCAGCTCAAGGCTTGCATCCCAGTCGTTGTTCCAGCGTCCTTCGCCCTTGAGAGCATCGATGCAGGCCGGAGCGGGCAGCCAGCCGCTGTAATGCTCAACGGTCGCCTGGAGGGCTCTGCGATAACTGCCAGACACGTCACGGATCACTCCGTCGATATCGAACAGCAGAAGCTGGCTGGTGGATGCGTGCCGGTCCAGGGGATGGGCTTTGGCGGCTGGTAGGTTAGTTCTTTGTCCTTGATTCTTGAGCGCTGACACCATGACGGTTTCCGAAGGCGCTGCCGTCGACCAAGAGGTCGCCACCGAGGCAGCAGCAGCTGATCAGGCTCCTCAGAGCACAGAAGCCGATCAGCAGCAGGAGCCGAAGGAAGGTCGTCCCGTGATGCGTGGCGGCAGCGCCGCACTGGCATCAGCCACGATCGATGCTGATGGTGTGCCATCCGGATACACACCGAAGGCCGATGAGGGACGCTTCCTTCTGAAGATTCTCTGGTTGCCCGACAACGTGGCGCTTGCCGTTGATCAAATTGTTGGTGGCGGGCCCAGTCCTTTGACGGCCTATTTCTTCTGGCCTCGGGAAGACGCCTGGGAAACTCTCAAAAGTGAGCTTGAAGGCAAGTCTTGGATCACCGATAACGAACGTGTTGAGGTGTTGAACAAAGCCACTGAAGTGATCAATTACTGGCAGGAAGAGGGCAAGGGCAAGAGTTTGGATGATGCCAAGCTCAAGTTCCCCGATGTGACTTTCTGCGGCACCGCTTGATTGGATTCAATCAGTATTTTGTTGATTTCTGCAGGCAATCAATTGCCTGCTTTTTTATGTCAAGAAATCTATTTTGGACAGCTTTATACAGTCTTTGCCTCAATGACTGAATCGTTGAAAAAGTCTTCTCTGCGTGGACTGGAACTGACTGCTTGCAGCGATGCTCTGCTGCTTTTATCTGCAGCTTGCAATAGTGTTCTGCTTCGAGGTGGGTCTTCGATGAATGGGTTTTGACGCTGCCATTCATCAGAATGATTGCTTGATTTTTTGATGGTGATATTGATCACCAATCCCGGCTCACTTGACCGTCAGGCCTCCGCAATAGTCTGTTACACTCTCACGGAATATTTTTAATGGGTTGATTTCTTTCTCTTCGTTGTTCGCGCTTGGACTGTCCTCTGCGACGTTTGCAGTGACATCAAGCGTGGAGATTTTGAATGGATTCGCTCCATTCAGGATTCAGGATTCTGAAAGATCAGCCCTTCACGGCAAGAGTGGGAAAACTATTGATCAGGTTTCTTCGCCACTGTTGAACAAGCGATCCATAGTCGCTTTGTTTGAGCAACATTGTTTGCATGAGGCTGCAGCAGCTGAGGTCGCTTCTGCTCCGTTGCCTGAATCTTCTTGGTCTGCCGGGACTTTTGAAGCGGCGCCCGATTCTATTGCCCAAGTCTGTTCATTTTCATCCTTCGCTGACTATCTGAATGAGTTGTCGCTGAAGGCCTACTCTCTGCCTGCATCAGGCGTTTTCACCTCGGGCTTTGGGCCGCGCTGGTCGCGGCATCATTCAGGTATCGATATCGCCAATCACGTTGGAACATCCATTCATGCTTCACGGCGTGGGGAGGTGGTTTTCGCGGATTATCTCGGTGCTTATGGATTGATGGTTGAAATTAAGCACTCCGATGGATACAGGACGCGTTATGCGCATTGCAATGAAGCCCTTGTTCAAGTTGGTGAGAATGTCGGTCGTGGTGATCTGATTGCAAGGATGGGGAATACGGGACGCAGTACAGGTCCCCATCTTCATTTCGAAATCAGATCGCCTGAAAATATCGCGGTTGATCCAGCCTCGTTCTTGAAAGGAATCCTGATTAATCAGGAGGTATGAGACTTTTTGCTGATTGCCAGTCAATGTCAGCCTTGAGCTGCATTGATCTGGATGGTGATCAACCCGGTTTTGGTTTCTGCAAAAAATTCAAGATCAAACATTTGATCTCCTGAATCAAACCTTGCCCAAAGAGTGAAGCCGAAGGGGCAAGGATCGAATCATCAGCTCTGATTGATTGCAGCCTGGGCGCGGGCTCTTGCGCGGTTAAGGCTCTGCTGGGCTTTCACCTTTTCAGGCGATGTCGGCTGGCCTTCCAATTTGCTCACGGCGCTGCGTGCAGCCTGCAGTTCGCTTTCGGCAGAGCTGCCATCAATCGAGCTTCCCAGTTCAGCGGAATTCACCAACACGGTGACATCATCGGCTTCCACCTCTGCAAACCCACCCATCAGGGCGATGGATTTCCAGCCACCGTCCGCACGGACACGCAAAACGCCCACATCAAGCGCTGCCAGGAGTGAAACGTGGCCGGGAAGAATGCCCAGCTGCCCAGTGGTGCTTGGGAGTATGACCTCATCAGCAGAGCCATCGAACACGCTCTGGTCTGGTGCCAGCACGCGGAGGGTGAGGGACATGGATGTGAAGTGTTGGGGTAAAAGCTTGGGCGCGAAATGAAAGGACTGGGGCATGAATCTCATGCCCCAGTCGCCATCACTTGGCTTCTTCGGCCATCTTTGCAGCCTTGGCCTTGACTTCGTCGATGTTGCCAACGAGGTAGAAAGCCTGTTCGGGAAGATGATCCAGTTCGCCAGCGAGGATCTGGTTGAAACCACTGATGGTTTCCTCGAGCTTCACGTACTTGCCGGACATGCCGGTGAAGATCTCAGCCACGAAGAAAGGCTGAGAAAGGAATTTCTCGATCTTGCGGGCACGGTCAACGGTGCGGCGATCATCCTCTGAGAGTTCGTCGAGACCGAGAATCGCAATGATGTCCTGCAGTTCCTTGTAGCGCTGAAGCGTGGACTGCACGCTGCGAGCTGTGCGGTAGTGCTCATCACCCACAACAGCAGGCTGAAGCATGGTGCTGGTGGAGTCGAGCGGGTCCACAGCTGGATAGATTCCCTTGGATGCCAGGCCACGGTTCAGCACCGTGGTGGCGTCCAGGTGAGCGAAGGTGGTTGCGGGAGCCGGGTCAGTCAGGTCATCCGCAGGGACGTAAACCGCCTGGATCGAGGTGATGGATCCTTCCAGGGTGGAGGTGATCCTCTCTTGAAGTTCACCCACGTCGGTTCCGAGCGTTGGCTGGTAACCCACAGCGGAAGGCATGCGCCCGAGCAGTGCGGACACTTCCGAACCGGCCTGAACGAAACGGAAGATGTTGTCGATGAACAGCAGCACGTCCTGCTTGTTCACGTCACGGAAATGCTCGGCCATGGTCAGAGCTGAGAGACCCACACGCATGCGAGCACCGGGGGGCTCGTTCATCTGTCCGTAGCAGAGCGCCACCTTGGACTTGGAGAGGTCATCGGCGTTGATCACGCCGGAATCCTTGAATTCCTCGTAAAGGTCGTTGCCCTCGCGGGTGCGCTCACCCACACCGCCGAACACGGAAACACCACCGTGTTCCTTGGCGATGTTGTTAATCAGTTCCTGGATCAGCACGGTCTTGCCGACGCCGGCGCCTCCGAAGAGACCCACTTTTCCGCCCTGGCGATAGGGAGCCAGGAGGTCGATCACCTTGATGCCGGTCTCAAAGACCTTGGGCTTCGTTTCAAGTTCAGTCAGCTTGGGGGCTGAACGGTGGATCGGAGCTGTCGTGTCGGATTTAACCGGACCCTGTTCATCAACAGGCTCTCCGAGAACATTGAAGATGCGGCCAAGGGTTCCTTCGCCGACGGGCACTGAAATCGGTGCACCGGTGTCAAGAGCCTCCATGCCACGGACAAGTCCGTCGGTGGCGCTCATGGAGACGGCGCGGACACGGTGATCGCCCAGCAGCTGTTGGACTTCAGCAGTCAGAGCAACCGCCTGCCCGGCGGTGTTGGTGCCTTCGATGCGGAGAGCGTTGAGAATTTTGGGCAGCTTGCCGGCGGGGAATTCCACGTCCAGAACCGTGCCAATCACCTGGCGGACAACGCCCTTGGTACCGGCGGAGGCGGGAGCAGCAGCGGCCATAAGTAAGGGGGTGTGAGAGGGAAGCGTCTAGAGCAATCCCTTCCTGAGCGGGGCAACGATACCACCGTCGCGAGAGTGGGGGGAGTGGTTCGGTCACCCGCACGCTTGTCCCGTGGCCGAAGTGCAGAACCCGGACATAGGTTGGCACTCGACGACCTTGAGTGCCAGCTCGAGTCGCATCGGCGCTTCGGCGCACTGTCCCTGCTCCTGCAAGAACCCATGGCAGCTGTTTCTCTCAGCGTCTCCACTGTTAAGCCCCTCGGCGATCGCGTTTTCGTCAAGGTTTCAGAATCCGAGGAGAAAACCTCCGGCGGCATCCTGCTTCCCGACACCGCCAAGGAAAAGCCTCAGGTGGGTGAAGTCGTTCAGGTTGGCCCCGGCAAGCGCAACGACGACGGTTCCCGCCAGTCCCCTGAAGTGGGTGTCGGCGACAAGGTCCTCTACAGCAAGTACGCAGGCACCGACATCAAGCTCGGAAGCGATGAGTTCGTGCTCCTGTCCGAGAAGGACATCCTCGCCATCGTCAACTGACCGGCTCCTGACTGCCACGCACCTGAGACAGGTCGGTAGTCACCAACTATCCCTTCCCATCCATTTCCGCCCCCATGGCCAAGCGCATCATTTACAACGAGAACGCTCGCCGCGCTCTCGAGAAAGGCATTGACATCCTGGCCGAGTCTGTTGCTGTGACCCTCGGCCCCAAAGGTCGCAACGTTGTTCTGGAAAAGAAGTTCGGTGCTCCTCAGATCATCAATGACGGCGTCACCATCGCCAAAGAGATTGAACTCGAGGACCACATTGAGAACACCGGCGTCGCTCTGATTCGCCAGGCTGCATCCAAGACCAATGACGCAGCCGGTGACGGCACCACAACTGCGACCGTTCTGGCCCACGCCATGGTCAAAGCTGGCCTGCGCAATGTTGCCGCCGGTGCCAATGCCATCACCCTGAAAAAGGGCATTGACAAAGCGTCCGATTTTCTGGTCGACAAGATCAAGGAAAACGCCAAGCCGATTGCCGACAGCAATGCCATCGCCCAGGTGGGCACCATTTCCGCTGGTAATGACGAGGAAGTGGGTCGGATGATCGCCGATGCCATGGACAAAGTCGGCAAGGAAGGAGTCATTTCCCTTGAAGAGGGCAAGTCGATGACCACCGAACTGGAGGTCACCGAGGGAATGCGCTTCGACAAGGGATACATCTCTCCCTATTTCGCCACTGACACCGAGCGAATGGAAGCCGTCCTGGACGAGCCCTACATTCTGCTCACCGACAAAAAGATCGGTCTCGTGCAGGATCTCGTGCCTGTGCTCGAGCAGATTGCCCGCACCGGCAAGCCTCTGCTGATCATCGCTGAGGACATTGAGAAGGAAGCTCTTGCCACCCTGGTGGTGAACCGTCTCCGCGGTGTCTTGAATGTGGCTGCGGTGAAGGCTCCCGGTTTTGGTGACCGCCGCAAGGCCATGCTGGAAGACATGGCTGTGCTGACCAATGGTCAGTTGATCACTGAAGATGCCGGCCTGAAGCTTGAGAACGCCAAAATCGAGATGCTGGGCACTGCGCGTCGCGTGACCATCAACAAGGACACCACCACCATCGTGGCCGAAGGCAACGACGTGGCTGTCAAAGCGCGTTGTGAGCAGATCCGTAAGCAGATGGACGAAACCGAGTCCACCTATGACAAGGAGAAGCTTCAGGAGCGACTGGCCAAGCTCGCCGGTGGTGTTGCCGTGGTGAAGGTGGGTGCTGCCACCGAAACCGAGATGAAGGACAAGAAGCTTCGGCTTGAGGACGCCATCAACGCGACCAAGGCTGCTGTTGAAGAAGGCATCGTTCCCGGAGGTGGCACCACCCTTGCTCACCTGGCTCCAACGCTTGAGCAGTGGGCCTCCTCCAGCCTTGAGGGTGAAGAGCTGATCGGAGCCAACATCGTGGCTGCCGCTCTGACTGCACCGCTGATGCGTATCGCTGAGAACGCAGGTGTCAACGGTGCTGTTGTGGCTGAAAACGTGAAGGCCAAGAACTTCAACGATGGCTACAACGCCGCCAACGGTGACTATGTCGACATGCTGGCCGCAGGCATCGTGGATCCTGCGAAAGTGACTCGTTCCGGTCTGCAGAATGCTGCGTCAATCGCAGGCATGGTGCTGACCACCGAATGCATCGTTGCCGACATGCCCGAGAAAAAAGAAGCCGCACCAGCCGGAGGCGGCATGGGCGGTGGCGATTTCGACTACTGAGTCGCAGCTTCTCGATCAGGGCCGCCTGGGCGGTCCGTCAAGCCCCGCAGCAGCGGGGCTTTTTTGTTGCCTGCTCGACGTCTCAGGACTGGATCACTCCAAGCGCCTCTCAAAATGTTCGCAATGAACAGTTTTTGGCGCCGAGGTTCTGGAATGGTATCGAGGGTTACAGAAAATACGTGTTTCAGCCTCGTCTGAGGCGATTTTTGATCGCCTTTCTGGTGGTTCCAGCGTTTCAGCTGCTGAGTTCTGCCCTGTTTCCTGCATATGCAGGTGATGCCGCGCTTTCGGCCGCCGATAACACTCTGATCCTGACCTCGGCAGCCCTTGTGCTGCTGATGACCCCTGGATTGGCGTTCTTCTACGGCGGATTCGTTCAGGCTCGCAATGTGCTCAACACGATGGCGATGAGCTTCGTGATGATGGGCATTGCCACGCTGGTGTGGGTCAGCTTCGGATTCAGTCTTGCCTTCTCTGACGGCGGCGCTCTGAATGGAGTGATCGGTAATCCCTTCTCCTTCGCGATGCTGGAGAACGTGCCGGACATCTGGGATGGTTTGGCAATTCCAGGTCTGAGCTTCGCCCTCTTCCAGGGGATGTTCGCAATCATCACGCCGGCCCTGATTTCCGGTGCTCTGGTGGAAAGGATCAGTTTCCGCTTCTGGTGTGTGTTCACGCCTGTCTGGCTGCTGGTGGTTTACGCCCCATTGGCCCACATGCTCTGGGGCGGTGGTTTTCTGGGCAAGGATCTCGACTTTGCCGGTGGCACCGTGGTCCATATCAGCTCGGGCGTGTCGGCACTGCTGCTTGCGGGCCTGGTGGGTTGGCGAAAACAGTGGCCCAATTCCATTCGTCCTCCCCACGATGTGACCCAGATCCTTCTTGGTACTGGTCTGCTCTGGTTCGGCTGGTTCGGCTTCAACGGCGGCAGTCAGCTCTCGGTGCATGGTGCGGAGCTACCGTTCACCACCACCCATATTTCTGCAGCCACAGGACTGGTTGCCTGGTCGCTGATCGAAACATGGCGTGATGGCAAGCCCACTGCTGTCGGCATGGCGACCGGTGCTGTGGCCGGTTTGGTGGGCATCACCCCTGGAGCTGGTTTTGTCACGCCGGGGGCCGGGATGGCGATCGGTGCGATCACCGGTCTGCTTTGTTACTGCTCAGTTCAGCTCAAGGTTTCACTGCGCTTTGATGATTCCCTCGACACCTTTGCTGTTCATGGTGTTGGCGGCACGGTTGGCGCGATCCTGACCGGTGTCTTTGCAAGTGCGGAACTGATCTCCAGTCACCCAGCAGGTCAGGTTCTCGCTGACAAGGGCAGGCTGGCCTTGATCGGTGGCCAGGTTCAGGCCGTGTTGGTGACCTATGGGTTGGCTGCGCTTGGGACTCTGCTGATCGCAGCAGTCTTGAGAGGCCTTGGTCTTCCTTTCCGAGTGACGGAAGAGGCTGAAAACCTCGGCCTTGATGTGCGTGAGCATGGTGAGGAGGCTTACCCGGAAAGGATCGGCTCTCCCCAGTTTCGTTAAGTCGCGATCTGCTTGGACCTGTTGATGTCGGCCCTGCTGATTCAGTTCAGCCAGCCGGCACTCAGGATCACAGCCAGCGTGAGAAAGATCGCCAGGGTGGTCCAGGTGATGCGATTGAGGGTCGCTTCAGCGCTGCTGGCACTTGTGAACGAGGTGCTACCGCTGGCGGCAAGTCCACCCATGCCATCACCCTTGGGGCTGTGCAGCAGCACAAACAGGATCAGCAAAAGGCCGCTGCCGATCCAGATCCAGGAGAGAACGGTGGTAATCATGGGCAGATCTTATGTCCGAGCCGATCAGACCGGTTGTGGCAGGCGAGCGGTGGAGGGCACAGGCGTCTCGATTGGTTCGATCAGGGTGCTGCCGGTCATGGCATCGGGTTTCTCGAGATCGAGCAGCTGCAGAAGAGTGGGTGCGATGTCAGCAAGCCCGCCGTTATCCCTCAGGCGGATCGCATTGCCCATGCCGCGCAGTTTTCTGCGTTCCCCCTCCACAAGAACCAGAGGAACGGGATTGGTGGTGTGTGCCGTCCAGGCTTGACCGTCATCGCCCTGCATCCGCTCGGCGTTGCCATGGTCTGCAGTGATGATCATCGTTCCTCCCATGCGTCCCACGGCATCGAGCAATCGTCCGATGCACTGATCCACTGTCTCAATGGCTTCGACGGCGGCCTCCATCACGCCGGTATGTCCGACCATGTCTGGATTGGCGTAATTGATCACCACCAGCGAATAGATCCCCTTTTCGATGGCTTCGATGCAGCTCACGGTGAGGGTTTCGGCGTTCATGGCCGGGGCCAGGTCATAGGTGGCGACGCGTGGGGAGGGCACCAGATGACGGTCTTCTCCCTCCAGCGGCTGCTCAACGCCACCGTTCATGAAATAGGTGACATGGGGGTATTTCTCTGTCTCAGCCGTTCGGTACTGGCGCAGTCCGTGTGATGCCACCACCTGGCCCAGCAGGTCATCAAGGGACTCGGGAGGAAAGACCACCTCCACAGGCAGCCCGGCTTCGTACTGCGTGAACGTGACCACGTCCAGCTGAGGCTGATGGGGGAGTTCGAAATCGGCGAAGTCGTTCCTCGCCAGGCACTGAATGATCTGTCGGGCCCTGTCGGGCCTGAAATTGAACATCAGCAGGGCATCGCCATCGTTCAGATGGGTCGCCTTCAGACGCGTGGGTTCAACGAACTCATCGGTGGTGCCGCCGTCGTAGCTGGCTTGCAGCACTTCAGCCGCCGACAGCTCGCTCACCGGAACCTCAGGGGAAGTGAGCAGTTCATGGGCGCGGGCTGTGCGCTCCCAGCGCCTGTCGCGGTCCATCGCCCAGTAACGGCCACAGATGCTGGCGATTTCACCGACTCCACAGGACTGGATGGTGTCCTCAACCTGCTTCAAGTAGATCGGAGCACTCTGCGTGGGGGTGTCCCGTCCATCGGTGATCGCATGGATCGCAACGTGTTTCAGGTCTTCGTCGGCTGCCCACCGCAGCAGTCCGCACAAGTGATCCACGTGGCTGTGCACGCCACCGTCCGAGCAGAGGCCCAGTAGGTGAAGCGTTCCGTTGCTTGCACGCAGACGTTCGGCCAGTTCATGCAGTTTCGGAACGGCACGCAACTGGTTGTCGCGAACCGTGTCGCCGATCCGCACGAGTTCCTGGCGGATGATCCTGCCCGCGCCGATGGTGAGATGCCCGACCTCGGAATTGCCCATTTGCCCATCAGGCAATCCCACATAGGCGCCGCTTGCCTCAATCAGCGTCTGGGGGTAGGCGTGACGCAGCGCATCGATGACGGGAGTACTGGCGGCTCGGATGGCGTTGTGACTGGCATCGCTGCGCTCGCCCCACCCGTCCAGGATCGCCAGAACAACGGGAGCAATGGATCGCTCCCTGCTTGGTCGTCCTGTATGGCGATCGGCGACGTTCACTCAGCTCTATCCGTTCTTAAGGTCTTCTCTAGATTCATAAGTTACCCCCGGATCACGCCGCTGGTGAACTCTTGTGCTGACGATGGTCAGCTTTTGCGGATCTGGCAGGTGATATCCGACATACAGTCGTCTATCCCACTGCATCGGTCATGGTGACGTCTGGGAACAGTGAGCGGATCGAGATCCTTTCAGCCGAGGACGTCGGCAGAACTCTGTCGCGCCTGGCTTCCCAGGTTCTTGAATGCGTGGGAGAGGTCGAGCAGCTGCTACTGCTGGGAATTCCCACCCGTGGTGTTCAGTTGTCAGCGGTGCTGGCCCGATTCCTTCAAGAGCAGAGCGGTCGGGAGATTGCTCAGGGCACGCTCGATCCGACCTTCCATCGCGATGATCTCGAGCGAGTGGCCATGAGGCCTGTGCAGGCGACTGAGCTGCCGGTGAGCGTCGAAGGACGTGATGTGCTGTTGGTCGATGACGTGATTTTCACCGGACGTACCGTCCGTGCTGCTTTGGAAGCGATCCAGGCCTGGGGACGGCCCCGCAGGGTGATGCTGCTGGTGATGGTGGACCGCGGTCATCGGGAGCTGCCGATTCAGCCTGATTTCTGCGGTCGATCCGTTCCCACGCGGCGGAGCGAAACCATCGAGCTCAGACTCCTGGATGTTGATGGAGAGGAAGGCGTTTTCCTGAGGAGTGTTCAGGCAGCGAACTGAATCTCCTGCCAGTGCATGGTCTTCATCGTCTCTTCGCCTTGCAGAGGCTCTCCGGTCCTTCCTCAACCAGAACGCCGCCCAGATCAGCACACCCGGCAACAAAGGCACTCCACGGATCCATGCCGCTGGACAGCCGCTCTTCCACAGCTGTATTCAGTCGTTCAGGATCGACCGTGTGAGCAGGTAGAGCCCCATGGCTGTGATGCTCCTGCCGATCGCGCAGATTCTGGATGGCTTCCTCCACCTGTCTGCGCAGAGGTAGCGCATGGGTCTGCCACCAGGGGTGGTCCAGTTGATTCAGCACGCTCAGTGCTTCCCACCACTGCTGTCGTTGCACTTTGTCCCTCAGCCGCTCGTGATCGACTTTGTTGCGGTTCCAGGTCTCGCGCAGGCTGTCGCTCAGCTGTGTTCCCGGCCTCTGGCCCTGACGTTCCAGTGGCCTGAGAGTGATGAGGGCCTGTTCGAGATCTCCCGCTCTGAACTGATCCAGTGCCCGCTCGCGCAGGGTCTGTCGCCACTGGAGCAATCTGGACCGATCTCTGCCTCGCTGCTCTTCACTGCCAACATTCGAGTTGACAAGCTGTGACTGCAGGGTGAGTGCTTGGCTGCTGTCGCCTCCTTCCCAGGCAAGTTCAGCCTGACGGCGACGGCAGACCGCCTGTTCACTGGGTGCTTCCCGGTCCAGCCATCGCAGTGCCGCAAGCTGTTCGCCGTAGCTCAGGCAGGCCTCAAGATCTCCGCGTGACGCTGCTTCACGCAGCCGACCCGGCAACTGCTGTTCCCACCAGTAGGCATAACCACAAAGGGCTGCAACACCACCCAGTGTGGCGATCAGCCAAAACCTCGGGAGATGGCGACGCAGCGCCAAGGGTGGTCAGGGAACGACAGACACCTTTCTATGGATGTTGTCGCCAACACACACGTCCTTGTGGACGGCGCGATCACCGCACGGTCCCGAGTGGTCTCGGGTCCAGGCTTTCTCCGGTCCGCAGATCCTCTCCCTCCAGGATCAGTTCCGCCTGATCATTGAGATGGAAACGCAGTTTCAAACAATCTTCTCCAGGTTGTCCAGGAGGGTCCAGGGGGAGCTCACAGGCGGTGTCCGGGCGCCTTGTGACGTCATCCCATCCATCGGTTTTTTCAATGACCTTGGGTAGTCCGTTGACCATCACCACTTCATGTCGCGTCTCCCCCCTGGACTCTCCCAGCACCAGCTCGACTGACTGCTGGTCTGGACCGCTGGCGCTCAAGATCAATTCCAACGGCTTGCTGGAGGGCCAGGGCTGGCCCGGTAGAAACAAGGGATGCCAGTGATGGGTGTTGCTGCGTTGGTTCCAGCAGCGCAGTGAGATTCCCCGCTGCAGCAGGTCCTGCATGCGAACTCCTGGAGTGAGGCTCAGGGCGCCGCAGGCCACCGCCTCCATCGGCGGAGGTGTCAGCAGTGGTGTGGGCGCAAGCTTTTCGGTGAGCCAATCCCGCAGCTGGGGGAGGTGGGCGCCCCCTCCGACCACCACCACACCGTCGAGATTTTCGGCAGGACAACCGTTGAGTTCCGCATCACGCAAGGTCTTGCTGAGCAGTCCTTCAAGGGCGTCAAAAAGCCCTCTCTCCTGCAGCAGTCGACTGAACTTGTGTCGATCCATCGAGAGCTTGCTCGGAGCCTCAAGATCAGGGCTGTTGGCTGTTTCCGTGAGGGTCTCCCGGTTCAGAATATTCGGATCGCTAAGGCGACATTTGAGCCGTTCCGCCGCATTCAGCAGCGCCATCAGACCATTTCCTTCTTCCGGCAGGCCCTCTGGACGGAGTTCGTCGAGGATCCAGCGATCAAGATCCCTTCCACCCAGGTTGATGCCGGCTTTCCCGAGCACTTTGGCCTGCCGCAGTGTCTGACGGCTGTTGGTGAGGTCCTGGCCGCGGAAGCGAAGCAGCTGGGCCACTGGCGCAGCACGACCTTCACCTCCCTCGAGAGCGACCAGGGACAGATCCAGAGTTCCTCCGCCGAGATCGACCACTAAAAGCTTGGATCCAGCTTCCAGACCAGCTCCGAGTGCAGCTGCCGTTGGCTCATCCACCAGGGCGATCTCTGCAACCTGCATCGGTTCGCAGGCTTTGAGAAGCCAGTCGCGATAGCCGGAGCCCTGATCCACTGGGGCTGTCAGCACCAGCCGCTCGATGCTGAGTTCAGGGGGCATCCGCTTCCAGATTTCAGTCAGAAGCCGCGCACCAGCCTGCTCAGGGCTGAGCCGCCTTTCGGCACTCTGCGGATCTGATGCCATGCCGATCCAACGCTTGAAGTCGCGATGAAGCTGAGGGGCATCGCGTTCATGCAGGCCGTTTTCCAGCACTTCAAGCCCCACCAGCGCAGGACCTGAGACCGCATCCTCCGCCCAGATGAGCGACGGGATCGCTCCTGTCTCACGGGTAATGGCAGGCAGATCGAGCAAATCAACTTCAGATCGCTCAGCAGACTGAAATGCCACCACCGTGGTGGTGCTTCCCAGATCGATCGCCAGGGTGCCGACGTTGTAAGACGCGTCGGAAAGCTGAAGGTTTTGTTCGGCAGCGAGGGGCTGAACCACCGCTATGGGCAGGTTGGAGACAGGTCGAGGCTACGGGGAGCAACGATGGATCGCTTAAGACGGCTTGTGTTTTCTTTCTACAGGGAGGATCCGCAGATCGAGGCTGAGCTCGAACCGCTTCGAGACTGCAGGATGTCACGCAGCTGGGGCAGCATCCGCATCGAGTGTGTGGATGCTCAGCACCTGGAGGAGGTCAGTGCACTACTCAGTCATTTGCGCAGGCCGCTGGTGGCGATGGGGCTGGGCCGTCAGATCGTTCTGAGGGTTCCAGGGCGTCCGCAACGCAGCTATCCCATGCATGTTCCTTTCCACAGCGATCTGCTCACCTAGAATCGGGTATTCATGAGTTGTTGGCATGCTCTCTGCCGGAGTCGATCATCAGGATCTCGCCAAGCGCGGTGAAAGTCTGATCCGTCAGTCCAGCAACCGTTATCTGACCACTGTTCGGATTGCCTTCCGTGCCAAGCAGCGTCGCTTCGACGATTTCGATGGTCTGCTTGAGGAGTCCAGCGTGAAGCCTGTGCAGCGCGCCATCGTTGAACTGAGTGACGAACAGGATCAGCCTGATCTCCTTCCTGGATGATTCAACAGGAGGGCCCCGGCTGGAGATTGTCCAGAGACCCGTCCCGGCCAGTGTTCTCCGTTCTGATTGGTGGAGAACACTGGGCCCTCGAACTCAAGGAGGGTGAAGCCTGCGAGCTGGCTTCACTGATCGCTGATCTGACAGATCAACATCGCTCCATTTGCGATCAGCTCATGGCTGATGAATCCATCACCGTCGAACTGGAGCGTGGCAGTTGGTGGGCTTGCCTTGAAGGTGATCGTTCGCGCTGGTCGCTTCGGGGCGTCTGTAGTGGTGATGGTGTCCAGGCCCGTGGCCTGGAGGTCTGCTGGCCTGATCCTGCTGCGCAGGCCATCGCCGAGGCGATGAGAACGGCGTGGGACAGCGGCAAAGATTAGAGCAGCTAATCAATGGCTCTTCATTGATTTTTCCCCGGCATTCCCCACGCTTGAGGGGGCGTTTTCCACAGGCTTCAGAGCGTTTGCGTTGGTACGGCCGACACCTGTGGAAAACATCAATCAGTGGGTCGACTTTGGTTGACGAATCACGCCGATGGCTCTTTCGCGACTACGGGAGGAGATCGCTTGCTGGAAATGGTTCTGGTGGCTGAAGTCTCATTGGGAGAGTCAGTGGGAATGGCTCCTGAGCTGCTTCTTGACTCGGGCCGGCATCTGTGGAGAACTAGTTGGCATTCGAAGCGTTTGCATGCAGTTGGCCGATCAGTTACAGCAGGCTCAGGCATCAGCACCAGACCAGCTGGGGGGGTGCCAAGCAGCTGCTCCAACGTCTGTCGTTGCCCAGGCGGCAACTGCTTCTGAGCAGTCAGCAGTGAGCTTTCAGTCCGAACTTCCTCAGCCCCTGCAACAAGCCATGGTTGCGTTCATTGAGCGCTGCCCGAACTGGGACCAATACCGCCTTGTTCAGGCTGCTCTTGCCGGATTCCTGATTCAGCATGGAGTGGAGTCAAGAGAAATCACGCGCCTCTATGTGGGCAACATGTTCCGCCGTGAATCCCTGACCCAGGGCGTCTGAGTCCGGCAACTGGCCATCAGCAACAAAGCGCTGAACGGAATACTCAGCAGCAGGCCGATGAAGGCCCCCATCAGGCCAATCAGATTGACGCCGATCAGCAGACCAAGCAGAGCGAGAACTTTCAGCCGATTGGTCTGAACCAGCCGGCGACTGTGTTCCATCGCCGCCAGTGGACGATGACCGTGATGGACCAGAAGTGGAAGGGCCAGGGTCTGGCTCAGGGTCCAGAGAATCAGTGCCAGGCCTCCAGCGATCAGAATCAGAGCCGAAAGCACGCCGCTCTGCCTGGCAATCAGTGCGCCGAGGATCCTGATCGTGTTGAGGCCTCCGATCAGGATCACCCCTTCGAGCAGCACCAGGGCAGCTGTCTGTCGGAAGATCCAGCGCAGTCGTTGACGCTCCGGGACAGGCTCGTCCTGTTGCGAGTTTTGGAGCGAAGGAAGGAGTTGATCCGCCAGATGCAGCAAGGCCACGAGTGGCAGGAGCGTCGTGGGAATGGTTGCAACAAAGAGCACATCGCTCATGGTTGACTGCCACCACCCTTCTCCCTGCTGGAGGTCCTTGGAGATCAAGCTCAGTCCAGTGACAGTGATCAGCATCAGAGCTGTGAGGCCCACAAAGCGCCAGGGAGCCTGGCTGAATCCGATCCAGGCTCTGGGAATTATGGTTGTGAGAGGAAGGCGCTCTGTCAGGTGGCGTTCCCTTGGTTCATTGAATCGAGCCAAGTCGCTTGAGGAGGTCTTGGGCGATTCGGTCATCCACAGGAAGAATCGACAGTCGATTGCCTCGTCGAACGACGGCTAGTTCCTCCGGTTGATAGGACTGACGCAAGTCTTCAAGACTCAAGAAGTCTTGAAATCTGCCTCGATAGGCCAGGCGCACGCAGTCCCAGCGTGGTGCTTCGGGTTTCGATGCAGGGTCGTGATATTTCGATGATGGATCGAATTGAGTGGGATCCACCAGTCCTGTTTCCACCACCTCCATCAGGCCGATGATCCCAGGGGGCTTGCAATTGGAGTGATAGAAGAAGGCCTGATCACCAACAGCCATCGTGCGCATGAAATTCCGCGCCTGATAGTTGCGAATCCCGTCCCAGAGAGTTGTCTGCTCCTGCTCAAGGTGATGAATCCCGTAAACATCGGGTTCACTCTTCATCAACCAGTAGGCCACGCGATCTACAAAATTTTTCCCAGACTAGGTTGATCGACTCGTTTCGATCAGCTTCCGGAAGTGATTGCCACGAGCTTCAAAATCGGAGTACTGATCAAAACTGGCGCATGCAGGTGACAACAGAAGGCTCGCAGCCTGCTGCTGTCGGGCCAGTTCCAGAGCATGTGGAACAGCCTCATCCAGGCCTGGATGCATGGCGACTGCACCGGCGAAGGCAGATGCTTCGATCAGGTCACGCAGTTCGTCTGCCCCGGCGCCGAACAGCACAACAGCGCTGCTGCGCTCCTTCAGAAGCTGCAGCCAATGCTGAGCATCGCCTTGTTTGGTCTGACCGCCTGCAAGCAGCACAACCGGATTGGGTACGGACTGCAAACCCACTGCAGCAGCGTCGTAGTTGGTGGCCTTGCTGTCGTTGAAAACAGCAACGCCCTGAACGGTTCCGAGCGATTCGAGTCGATGGGGAACCCCATCGAAGCAGCGCAACGCTGATTCAATTGTTTCCGGGGGTAGTCCAGCTTCGAGAGCCGCTGCCGTGACCAGAAGCATGTTCTGGCGGTTGTGCTCTCCAGGCATGGCGAGAGCATCGGCGCAGAAGAGCCTTTGCTCTCCTTCGCAGACCCAGCCGTCGTGACTCAAGCTCAACCGATCGCTTGTGTTGTCTGAGCAGGTCCGGCCGGTGCTTACCCAGCTCACCTGGGTTTGTCCCCAGCCGCCACGGGTTCCGCTGATGTCAGGGTCATCGCCATTGAGAATCGCCAGTTGGGACCGTTCCAGCAGTCCGCGCTTGATCGCTCGATAGGCGTCCAGCGAACCATGTCGCTCCAGGTGGTCAGGGGTCAGGGTCGTCCAGATGCCGATGCGCGGAGCGACTTCGGTGGCCGCTTCGATCTGATAGCTGCTCATCTCCATGACCACCCAGTCGGGCAGAGGGCTGGAGCCTTCAAGACAACCCAGAGCCAGCTCCGCGGCTGAATACCCCACATTCCCGGCCATAGGAGCCTTTAACCCCCCGTGGTTGAGCACGTGGTGGAGAAGATGGGTCACGGTGGTCTTCCCATTGGTACCGGTGATGCCAATCCACGGATGGGTTTTGAGGGTCTCCCAGGCCAGAGACATTTCTCCCTTCACCGGAACTCCCCGTGTTCGTAACGCCTCGAGGGTTGGATGCGTCCAGGCGATGCCAGGACTGATCACCACCTGATCGATCTCAGCGAGCCAGGGCTCAAAACTGGAGATCTCCAGAGGTTGTCCGAGCTGGACATCAATGCCCTGCTCTTTGAGGTCCGCCGACTTTCGCCTGCAAGCGTCGTTCTCACTCTTCTCGAGAACCACCACCTCTGATCCCTGGGCCCTGAGCAGACGGGCTGCCCCGATTCCAGAGCGTCCCAGTCCGACCACGACACTCAAGGTCATGCTTTTCGTTCTCTGATCACGAGGGAAGTGGGCGATACTGGAATCGAACCAGTGACTCCTACCGTGTCAAGGTAGTGCTCTACCTCTGAGCTAATCGCCCGCGTTTTCACCTTTCAGAGGATCTGCGGTGACGGTTGTGCGCTAGCCAACCGGATGGGACTGAAGTTAGCAGCTCACCGGCGCAGCATCTCCACTCGCCAGCGATCCCGTTTGGTGATTTCGAGATTCAAGACTTCCACGCTTCCCCTGTCCTGAAGCTGGAGTCGGTCGCCGACTTTCAGCTCACGACTCGCCTGTCGAACGGGATGCCAGTTGAGCCGCAACTTTCCATCTCTGATCTGACGAATCACCTTGGAGCGGGACAGTCCGAAGCCTGCTGAGGCGATGGCATCCAGGCGGCAGGACGCCTCCACGCTGGTCAATCGCTTTGGCAGTCTTTGGGCGGGCCACTGCAAGCCGTCGATGCTCACCGCCTCCACGGACAGCGAGACGTCGCGCACTTGTCCGGTCAGGCCGTTGAGATTAAGTGCGGTCTCTGGTGTGCAGACGGCCTGAGCGCCACGATCTCCCCGAAGCCAGAGATCGCCGAGGCCATCAGCTTGCGCACCAAGATCAATCAGGGCCTGACGCATGTCTTGCGGTTCAGCCCGATCAAAGAGGAAATTGCCCTCAAGCCTCAATCCAGAGATTGGGGTCGGTTCCGGTGGCAGGTCCTGATCGCTGCGACTGAGCTGGAGACGACAGCGTTCGGTGTCTGGTCTCCCACCGTCGCGGACCACTCGCAGTTCAGTGAGCGATTCGAGGCGGCGCGAGTCCTCCAGTTCAGGGCCGCTTAAAAAGCCACTCCAGCTCGGTTGCCAGGTGCGCAGCACTTCTTCCGCCTGTTCGATCAGGCGATGCATGGCCTCTGGCTCCGCGAGCCCTTCGATCAACGTCTCACGGGGAAGACTCACAGCTCGCTCAGGCGTACCACCTGCTGGGGACGAACTTTCTGAACGAGTTGCCAGGGCACTTCAAGGCCTGCTGGGGTTTCGAGCAGCAACAACCAAAACTGCTCGTTGTGGCGGTTGCGCAGAATCCTGACGCCGTCCTCGTTGTCGGAGGGAACACTTGCTGCCGCGGCGTAGCTTCCCATCAATCCTGACCCCATTCCGAGCAGGCCGCCGATCAGTGCTTCCCCGACAGCGCCGAAGCGCGCAAAGGTCTCGAGCGTGGTGATCTGGGTGAAGGTCAGCCCTGCCATGAAGCCGAAAGGCATCAGCCAGCGAGACATGGAACGCTGGCGGCGGCTGCGGGCCATGCTCGGGTTCAGCAGATCGACCTGGTCAATCTGCTCCGCCTTGAGGCGGCCCGCTTCAGCACCTTCAGTCTGTTCAGGCGCGACCAGCACGACTCGGATCAGCGGTTTGCCGGACTCCTGAAGGTCCTGGACAAGAGTCTCGGCGGCGGCGCGTTCTTTGAGCACCAGGACGCAGACGGGCATAAGCGGAGCGGTGCGGACTGCCATTCTCCACGGAAGTCCAGGACTTCAGCGGCAAGCCCGGGTTCGGAGCCAGTCAATGTTCCTTCTCAACTGGGATGTTCGGACCGATCTCTAAACTTCTCAACGGCTTTCTCTCCGCCGCTGGATGACCAAAGTTCTTGTTTCAGACCCCATTGATCAGGCTGGGATCGACATCCTCGGGCAGGTCGCCCAGGTGGACCAGCGGACAGGCCTGTCTCAGGACGAGCTCAAGTCAATCATCGGTGACTATGACGCTCTGATGATCCGCTCGGGCACACAGGTCACCGCCGATGTGATCGAGGCCGCGGACCGTCTGCGCATCATCGGTCGGGCCGGCGTGGGGGTCGACAATGTTGATGTTCCTGCCGCCACCAAGAGAGGTGTGCTGGTCGTGAATTCACCCGAGGGCAACACGATCGCGGCTGCGGAGCATGCTCTGGCCTTGTTGTTGTCTCTGTCTCGCCATGTGCCGCAGGCGCATGCATCCATGCGGGCAGGTGCCTGGGACCGCAAGAAATATGTGGGTAATGAGCTCTATAAAAAGGTGCTCGGTGTTGTGGGTCTGGGCAAGATCGGTTCACACGTGGCCAAGGTTGCCAAAGCGATGGGGATGGAGGTGATCGCGTTTGATCCCTTCATCTCCGCAGACCGGGCTCAGCAGATGCAGGTCCGACTCACGACCCTGGAGGATCTGTTCCGTCAGGCCGACTACATCACTCTGCATATCCCCAGAACGCCCGATACCGAAAATCTCGTGAATGCGGAACTTCTCCGCTCAATGAAATCGACGGCCAGGATCGTGAACTGCGCTCGTGGGGGCATCGTTGATGAGGCTGCAATCGCTGAAGCCATCGATAACGGTGTGATTGCAGGAGCCGGTTTAGATGTCTTTGCCTCTGAACCGCTGGACCAGGACTCTCCACTGCGTGCAGTCGAGCGCGGGCTGGTGTTGACGCCCCACCTCGGAGCTTCCACCGAGGAGGCTCAGGAAAATGTGGCCACCGACGTGGCTGAGCAGATCCGTGATGTCCTGCTTGGACTTCCAGCTCGCAGTGCCGTCAACATTCCAGGTCTCAGCGCCGAGATCATGGAGCGTCTGAAACCTCACCTGCAGCTCGCCGAAACCCTTGGCTTACTGGTGAGTCAGCTGAGCGGTGGCCAGGTTCAGGAACTGGAGGTGCGACTTCAGGGTGAGTTTGCCAACCATCCCTCCCAACCCCTCGTGGTGGCAGCACTCAAGGGACTGCTCACCAGCGCTCTCGGAGAGCGGATCAACTACGTCAATGCCTCTCTCGAGGCCAAGGGGCGTGGAATCCACGTGCTGGAGGTCAAGGACGATGCCAGCCGCGATTTTGCGGGGGGGTCACTGCAGCTCACCACTCGCGGTGGACAGGGTGGTCACAGTGTGACCGGTGCGGTGTTTGCGGATGGTGAACTGCGGGTCACCACCATCGATGAATTCCCGGTGAATGTGCCGCCGAGCCGACACATGTTGTTCACCCGCCATCGGGATATGCCTGGAATCATTGGCCATCTGGGCTCGCTGCTGGGTGAACACAACGTCAACATCGCCTCAATGCAGGTGGGGCGCAGGATTGTGAGGGGAGATGCCGTGATGGTGCTCAGCATTGATGACCCGATTCCGCCTGCACTTCTGGCCACCATCAACGGCATCAACGGGATTCAGGAAGCCCATCCCGTCACGCTGTGATGTGGTGGCGCTTGTCTCTGCCGGTTCAGGCCGAGCTGGAGGAGTCGCTTCTCTGGAAGCTGGACGATCTCGGTCTGCACCGGGTGGCCATACAACATGCGCCTGAGACGCCTGATCAGCGCACTCTTCTGGCCTGGTTGCCGGCCCATGAATGGCCCGAGGACCAGCGATCTGAGCTGGTTAGCAGCCTCATACCCCTGGCTGAAACCTTCGGCCTGCCTCTGGCGCAGCCGGTTTGGGATGAACTGGCTGATGAAGACTGGAGCCTCAGCTGGAAACAGCACTGGCAGCCAGACCCAGTGGGTGAGAAGCTGCTGATCCTGCCGGCCTGGCTTGATGTGCCTGACGAGCACGCTCAAAGGCTTGTTCTGAAGATGGATCCAGGCAGTGCATTCGGAACCGGCAGTCATCCCACCACCCGTCTCTGTCTTGAAGCACTTGAGCAACAGCCCCCCTCAGGCTTGAGGGTTGCGGATCTGGGTTGCGGAAGTGGAGTGCTCGGACTTGCGGCACTCGGGCTTGGGGCTCGTCAGGTGCTGTCAGTCGACACCGATTCCCTGGCAGTCAGGGCAACGACCGATAACGCAGTTCTGAATGATCGTTCCCCTGATGCGCTCAGGGTGACCCAGGGTTCGGTGGAGATGCTGGCGACGCTGCTTGAGGGTCAGCCAGCTGACCTGCTCCTCTGCAATATCCTTGCTCCGGTGATTGAGGCCCTTGCGCCTCACTTTCAATCTGTGCTACTCCCCGGGGGGCGGGGGTTGCTGAGTGGCCTGCTGGTGGAACAGGCGCCGAGGCTTGCAGAAGTGCTGGAGAGCCTGGGCTGGACGGTTGAACCGCTTGCGGAGCAAGGTCGATGGGGCTTGCTCGAGATTCGGCGCTAACCTTGATAAGCCGGCCTTATAAATTATTCTGTTTTGATTGGCCTTACACCAAAACAGGCGTTCAAGCGTGTGCCTTGACGCTTTGACGATGTAGAAATGATCAGTCCGGCAGGCTCGTTTGTTACGGGCTTTTGCAAATTCACTCTATTCATGGCTTCTTACAAGGTCACCCTGGTCGCCGAAAGCGAGGGTCTCAACAAGACCATTGAGGTTCCCGACGATCAGTACATCCTCGATGCCGCTGAAGAGCAAGGCATTGATCTGCCTTATTCCTGCCGCGCGGGTGCCTGCTCCACCTGTGCCGGCAAGCTCACCTCGGGAACGGTTGATCAGTCTGACCAGAGCTTCCTTGATGACGATCAGATCGAAGCCGGATTCGTGCTGACCTGCGTGGCCTATCCCACCTCCGACTGCACCATCAAGACCCATGCTGAGGAAGAGCTCTACTGAGTTCCAGGATTTTTGATCCCCAGTCCTGAGGACAGGGTTCTTTGCCACCTCCCCGCGGGGGTGGCTTTTTGCTGTCAGTGTGGTGCCACGTGGCTCTCCTGCCGATGACCGCCGTTCCCGCTGCACCGCTCAGACCTGAAGTGGAACGGTTGCTTGATCACGGATCGGTGCACACCAGTCCCGGCGGCCAGTACAGCTTTCGAGTGATCGGGCCCTGCTGTCGCCTCTACGACCGCGAAGAACTCCCCTGGCCCTGCTGTCGGCTGGCATGGCGCAGCAAGGAGCCAAGCTGGCGCCGTGTCGGCCGTCGCTTTGTTGCAGATCTCGGGTCGCGTCGTTGCCCTTCGTATTCCGTTGAACTGCTTCAACCTGGATCGAGGCCCACGGTCACTGTGCTGACTCTGTTCCCCATGCGCTTCACGGCTGAGATGCAGGAGTGGTGGTACAGCCGTCGTCCAAGATCCCTCGATCCAGGCAACCTTTCACCCTGAAAGCCCGAATGTTGTCGAGTCAGTTCAGCAGATCGATCCGGTGTTGAACGGATCGATCCATGCGCATCAGAAATAAATCTTGCCGCCGCCCCATTCCTGGCCGAGAACCTTGGGAGCCACGAGGATGTAGGCCGACATCAGCTCTAGGTCCTCGTCGGTGAGATCACGCATCGCCGGATACAGGTCACGGCTGCGCATGCTGGGGTGAAGATCAGCAATGCTGTATTCGCCGTCGTAGGAGGTGGGATCCTGCATGTAGTCCACCAGTGCGGCAATGTTGTCGCGCGATGGTGTGGCCAGTGCCAGGGTCTCAGGATCGAGGCCAACGTTTTGGTTGGTCTTGGTGATGCCGCCGGCATGGCATGTGCCGCAGCTGGTGTTGAACACTTTGCGCCCCGCCTTGACCTGCTGTTCACTGAAGGTCACTGCGGTGCCTTCAGAGTTGGAAGGAACCGTCAGTATCTCGGCATCCCACTGGGCGGCCTGAGCGGGGGAGCTGATCCACAGCACAGCTAGCACCGGCAGGACGATCAGCAGTCGGCTCAGCGACTGTCGCAGGTTGGAGAGAAAAGGAACCATGAAGGATGCCCGAGACAGATGGATACAGCGCACCAAGCTCTTGTATCACGCTGAGGTATCAAACTGACTCTGTTTGGGCTCCACCGATCACGAACTGTTGCAGCATGCGGTCCGTGGCGAAGCGATCACATCGAGGCAGAGGAAGTCTTTCGCCAGGACCGTGTTTGGAAAAATTGCTCTGGCTTCTGTCAGTAGATCGTCTGCAGTCACTGCGTTCCCAGGTGCATAGCGGGGGCTGAGATGGGTGAGAACAAGTTGACCGACACCCGCTTCAGCCGCGGTCTGGGCCGCCATCGTGCTGGTGGAGTGCTGACGCTGGAAGGCCATGTCGGCCTCCGCATGCGAAAAGGTGGATTCGTGAATCAGCAGGTCGGCACCCTTCGCCAGGGCGACGGCTGCTTCGCAGAACACGGTGTCCGTGCAGTACACAAGACTTGCTCCGGCTCTTTCCGGCCCGCACAGCGTCCTGCCGTCGATCCGCCGTCCATCCTCCAGGGTGACGGTTTCCCCCCGCTTGAGTGAGGCATAAACCGGTCCGGGGGGGATCTCTAGCTCCTGCGCTTTTTTGATGTCAAAGCGGCCGGGCTTCGGTTTTTCCTCAACGCGATAGGCATAGGCAGGAACGCGATGGTGCAGCGGTGTAGCCCGCACGGTGAGGTCTGCGTCCTCAAAAACGATTCGATTGGCTTCAGCGGCACGGCGGACCTGATGCACCTCGAGGGGATAGCCGATCCTGGTTGAGCTGGTGCGCAACACTCCCTCCAGATAGCTCTCGAGTGGATCGGGTCCGTACAGATCCACTCCGCCACTGCTGCCGCTCAGGCCGAGACTGGCCAGCAGGCCTGGAAGACCGAAAACGTGGTCACCGTGCATGTGCGTGATGAAGATCCTGCGCAGCTGCGACAGCCTCAGATCACTGCGGAGAAACTGATGCTGGGTTCCTTCACCACAGTCGAACAACCACAATTCCGAGCGCTGAGCCAGTCGCACGGCCACCGCTGAGACGTTGCGGGCTCGGGTTGGGACTCCAGAACTGGTGCCGAGAAAGGTGACCTGCACGGCATGGTGGGCTCAATGGTCAATCTGCCATGAAGGCCTGGCTGCAGTCCGCTGGGCGGGGCACACTGAGCAACCATTGGCCTCCTGAGTGGTACTGCACATCTCCATCGGTCGGGCTGCTTCTGGAGTGGCTCTGATGCTGCCAGTTGCGGTGGTTGCCCTTGTTGCTGAAGCCAGGACTGCGGTGACCGCTCAGGAGCCGCAGATGCGTGTTCTGGTGGCCGAACGTTCGGAGTTGATCCTGCGCGCCGATGGTGATCAGCCTCTGCTGGTGCACGGACTCGCCCACAAGGAACGTCGTCTTCAGCGTCTGCAGGTTCGCTTGCGGGATGGTCTCCTGACGATCTCGGATGGACGCGCTGATGGCCATGCTTCGCTTCGCATCAGCACGACTGACCCACGCGGCATCTGGCTCGGGCGCCGCCGTTATCGCGGTGACCTGCTGCTGGTGGTCCGCAGCGGCAGGATCCTGGCGATCAACCAGCTGGGCATCGAGACGTACCTTCCCAGTGTTGTAGGGAGCGAGATGCCAGCAAAGTGGCCGCTCGCAGCTCTGCAAGCCCAGGCCGTCGCTGCGCGGACCTACGCCCTCCGCCAACGGGGACGCAAGGCGGATTTCGACGTGAAGGCCACGGTGAGCAGCCAGGTCTACAAGGGAATCGAATCTGAAACTCCAAGCACCAGGGAAGCGGTTGCCACAACGCGTTCGCTGGTTCTGGTGCATGGCGGCCGTTTGATCAATGCTGTTTTTCACAGCAGTTCGGGGGGATCCACTGAGCCCAGTGGAGAAGTTTGGCAAAACCAGCTTCCCTACCTCGTGAGCGTTCAGGATCACGACCAGCACAGTCCTGTTCATCGCTGGAACCAGCGTTTCGAGGCCGGTGATCTGCGCCGCCGCTTTGAGGAGACTGGCGGAGTGGAGCGGTTGAGTGTGCTCAGCACCAGCTCCACCGGCAGGGTGCGTTCAGCGCGGATTCAAGGCCCGCTTGGATCATTGGTGCTGACGGGTCGCCAACTGCGACAGCGCCTGGGCTTGAAGAGCACGATGGTGAGCTTTTCCCTGCTGCAGGGAGATCGCGGAGGGGCAGGCGAGTCCGCCGATTCTCGGGATCATGGTTCGGAATCACCGCCGCAGCTGATCGGACTCTGGCGGGATTCCGCCAGTGGTCTACGCGCAGCGGCTGATCAAGGTCCAGCCGGTCGCGTCATTGCAGCGCCTCCCTTGCCCCCTCCTCCACTCAGCGCCCGCCAAGCTTCATCGATCCGCGCTAACAGAACTCCAGCAACTCCTCGCGGCACGATCGCGCTGGAAGCAGAAGGCCAGGGTTATGGCCACGGTGTGGGCATGAGCCAGTGGGGAGCCCACGGTCTGGCTAGTCAGGGCGCTGATTTCCGTGAAATTCTTCATCACTACTACCGCGGCGCAACGATCAGGCCGTACCGACCGGCTGATGACCCATCAGTGGCATTGAGGACCGGTTCGAAGCCAGCCTTGATGGGTTGACCTTCCGCGATCGTTGCGTGCCCCATTTCCTGTCCAGATGTGCGGTGCAGCACCGTACGGATCCGCACGCATTGATGGAGGCGATTGTGGATCACGTGGCTGCCTACCTCGCCACGGCCCTTGAACATGAACGCTTCAAGCCGTTGGGAATGGCGACCGGAAGGACCATGGAACCGTTCTATGCGGCTCTGATTCAGCGTCTGATGACATGGCCGGCGCCGCAGCTTGAACAGTTGAAGCGCTGCTGGCTGAGTTTCAACCTTGATGAATACGTGGGTCTGCCGCCAGGAGATAGCCGCAGCTTCGCCGCCTACATGCATACCCAGCTGGGTTCTTATCTCGACCTTTCTCCCTGCCAGTTGCAGCTGCCCGATGGAACGGCCAAGGATCCTGCCCAGGAGGCTCGACGCTATGGATCTGCGCTGGATCAGGCAGGGGGTATCGGCCTTCAGCTGCTGGGCCTTGGTGGTAACGGTCATGTGGGTTTCAATGAGCCGCCATCACCAGCCGGCAGTCGCTGCCGCGTGGTGACGTTGCAGCAGGCCACCCGGATTCAGAATGCCAGTGCTTTCGGGGGAAACTCCGAAGAGGTGCCTGAGCAGGCCATCACCCTCGGTCTGGCTGAGATCCTGGGTGCCGATGAGATCCATCTGATCGTGACCGGAGCGGCCAAGGCGGAGATTCTGCGCGCAGCCTTGCTTGACCCCTCCAGCGCCGACGTTCCCGCCAGCTGGCTCCAGCGCCACTCAGGCGTGCATCTCTGGGTGGATGATGCGGCCTGTGCCCTCCTTCCGTTGTTGTCTTGAGCCGCTGGCAGTTCTGGATTGACCGTGGCGGTACGTTCACCGATCTGGTGGCACGCCATCCTTCCGGCCGGCTGTTGGTTCGCAAGGTGCTGTCGGAGCAGCCGGATGTTCCCGGAGATCCCGCTGTTGCTGCCGTACGCGAGTTGATGGGGCTCACTCCGGAGCAGCGGATTGATCCCGGATTGATCGAGGAACTGCGGTTGGGCACCACCGTGGCCACCAATGCACTGCTTGAAAGAGCCGGTGAGCCTGTGCTGCTTGTGACCAATCACGGCCTGGCCGACCTGTTGCTGATCGGTGATCAGCACCGTCAGCATCTGTTTGCGCTGGCCATTCCCGAGCCGCCTTCACTGCTGACCGCCGTTGAAGAGGTGCCCTGTCGTCTGGATGCGGAAGGGAGGGAGTTGGAAGCCCTGCGGCTCGACGATGGTTTCATGCAGAGGCTTGTGCTTCATCACAAGGCCGGCATCCGCTCTTGCGCCATCGCCCTGATGCATGCCTGGCGGGATCCCGTGCATGAAAAGGCTCTGGCGAAGCTGGTTCGAACCGCGGGGTTCAAGACGGTGGTCTGTTCCCATGAGGCCAGTCCACTGCCGCGCCTGGTCCCCCGAGGGCAGACCACGCTGGTGGAGGCTGCCATCAGGCCCGTGCTGTCTGCCTACCTGGCGCAGGTTCAAACCGCTTTGGGGGATCAGACCCGATTGCGGGTCATGACGTCCAGTGGGGCTCTGCAGCACCCCAGTTCGCTGCTTGCCAAGGACACGATCCTGTCGGGTCCGGCCGGCGGCATGGTCGGAGCTGTGGCCGCGGCTCAACAAGCTGGCCTTGGTGCTGCCGCCCTGGTGGGTGTGGATATGGGGGGCACGAGCACGGATGTGTTCTGCCTGCCGTCAGGCGCTGTCGATCGGGAGTGGGAACGCAGTGCTGAAACGGAGATTGCCGGATTTCAACTGACAGCGTCGCGGCTGCCGATCCACACTGTGGCGGCAGGAGGAGGATCGATTGTCAGTGGGGATGGAGGTCGCCTCACGGTGGGTCCGCGCTCGGCTGGTGCTGACCCAGGCCCGGCCTGCTACCGCCGAGGTGGACCACTGGCCATCACGGATGCCCATGTGCTGCTGGGCCGACTGCAGGTGAATGCCTTCCCGGCGGTGTTCGGACCGGACCGCGATCAGCCTCCTGATCTTCAGTCGACCCGGGATCAGTTCCAGCTGCTTTCATCGCAACTGGGTCAGGCCCCCGAGCAGCTGGCCGAAGGTGCTCTTGACCTCGCTGTCGAGGCAATGGCGGGAGCGATCCGCCATGTGTCGCTGTTCCGTGGGCATGACATCCGTGGAGGTGCACTGATTGCCTACGGCGGTGCCGCAGGGCAGCTCGCTTGTCGCTTGGCCGAATCCCTGGGGCTGGGTCAGGTGCTGCTGCATCCACTGGCGGGAGTGCTCTCGGCCTATGGCCTTGGGCAGGCCCGTCAGCGTCAGCTGCATCAGCGGTCCATCCGCCGTTCTCTGGATGCCGCTCTGCTCGCTCAGCTGCCCGCCATGGTGAGGTCTGGTCTGAACACAGCGATCCTGGAGCTGCAGAAGCTCACGGCTGCTTCAACGGCAGCACCAGAGCATCAGATCAGGCTTGAGCTGCGCGATGCCTCTGCGGAACAAGGGCTGATGCTCTCCCTGGCATCAGCTGTTGAAGACCTGGATCAGCATCAGCTGGAAACCTTGTTTGACCAGGCGCATCAACGTCGTTTCGGCTACTCGCCGCCTCGCACGGCTCATCTGATCGTCGAACGCCTCGAGGTGGAGGTGCTGGATGGGGTGGTGGAGAGCTCGTCTCCATCAAGCTTTGAAGGTCATGGAACCGCAGCAACTCCATCCGCCATTCCATCCGACATGGTTCAGCGTGCTCGCGTTCACTGGAGAGAACAGGGATGGTGTGAGGTGCCTGTGCTGCAGCGCTTGCAGTTGAAGCGCGATCAGCATCTTTCGGGGCCTGCGCTCATCCTGGACCCCACGTCGGCCATCGTCCTGGAGCCAGGTTGGATGGCCAGGCTGCTGGTTGACGGCAGTGTGCTGCTCGAGGCTTCAGCGAGGCCTGTCGCCGCAGGGTCCTCTGCCGGGGCGGATGCCAGTGGGGTGAGTTCCGGCCAGCACTTGGCCCCGGATCCCGTTGATCTCAGCCTCTTTCATCATCGTTTCATGCAAATTGCTGAGCGGATGGGAGAGCGGCTGCGTCAGACCAGTCGTTCCGTGAATATGCGGGAGCGGCTGGATTTCTCCTGTGCACTGTTCGATGCACAGGGGGCGCTTGTGGCCAACGCTCCCCACATTCCCGTGCACCTGGGTTCGATGGGTGATGCGGTCGAGGATCTTCTGGGTCAGATCCGCGGAGGGGAGAGGCCGGCGTTGGCGGCCGGAGACACCGTGATCAGCAACGATCCATTTCACGGTGGCACCCACTTGCCTGACATCACCGCGATCACACCCTGTTTCGTGGAGGGAGACCCCGATCCCTTCGCCTTTGTGGCCTGTCGCGGGCACCACGCGGATGTAGGCGGACTGACGCCAGGTTCGATGCCTCCGTTCAGCTCCTGCATTGAGGAGGAAGGCCTGCTGGTGCGCAATCACTTCCTGACCTCACGGGGAGCGCCGGATCGTTCGGCCTGGGATCAGTGTCTGCAGGGTCTCAGCTCACCTCCCAGAGACCCCGAACTGCTCTGGGCCGATCTTCAGGCACAGGCAGCTGCCAATCATCTGGGGACTGAACTGTTCGACCAGCTTGTGCAGCTTGAGGGCCGCCAGCGTGTTCGGCGCTATCTGCAGCACGTTCAGGACCATGCGGCTTTAACCGTTCAGAGGCTGATCGGCCGCTTTGAGGACAGGACCTTTGAGGTTTTGCTCGATAACGGTGCAAAGCTCAAGCTGGCCTTGACGGTCGATCGGACACAGCATCAGGCCTTGCTCGATTTCCGTGGGACAAGCCCCCAGGGCACGCACAATTTCCATGCGCCACTGGCGGTGACCAAGGCTGCGGTTCTCTACGTGATCCGTTGTCTCGTTCAGGAGCCGATTCCCCTGAATGCCGGGTGTTTTCGGCCATTAACCCTGATCGTCCCGAAGGATTCCCTGCTCAACCCCAGCGCACCGGCTGCAGTGGTCGGCGGCAATGTGGAAACCTCGCAGGCTCTCTGCAATCTGCTGTTTGCGTCGCTTGGGGTCATGGCTGCGGGTCAGGGCACGATGAACAATCTCACCTTCGGTGACGGGCGTCGGCAGTACTACGAGACCATCGCCGGAGGCGGAGGAGCAGGCAAAGGTTTCTGTGGATCAAGTGGTGTGCAGACGCATATGACCAACTCCAGACTCACGGACCCGGAGATTCTGGAGCAGAGATTTCCAGTGAGGCTGGAACGTTTCGGCTTCCGCCGAGGCAGCGGTGGAGCTGGCCGCTGGCGTGGAGGAGACGGCCTGGTGAGGGAGTTCCGCTTTCTGGAACCGATGACTGCAGCGTTGTTGTCCGGTTCCAGGACCGTCGCCCCTTTTGGTCTGGCCGGTGGAGAGCCGGGTGAAACGGGAACGGCTCTGTTAACCAGGGCTGACGGAACTGTGCAGGTGCTGGATGGGTGCGTGCAGCTTCAGGTCAATGCAGGGGATCGATTGCTGATCGCCACTCCCGGAGGCGGGGGCTGTGATCCATTCATTCGCTGAGGTCATCCCTTATGACGTCCTTCAGTTCGAGGTTCGCGCTGACACTGCAGATGTCGTCGAGCTCCTCCAGGGCATCCAGCAACTTCAGGCACTGTTGGATGCTGTCTTCGCTGTCTGGTCGCACCTGGGTGAGAGGGTGCCAGCAGTGCGACCATTCCGAAACGTCCCAGCCTTGATCGCGGAGTCCGTTCTGCAGGGATTCGAGTGCTTCATAGGGACCATGCACCAATGCCTCTTCGCCGCTTCTCAGCTCATAACCATCGGCCTCCAGATTGAGCAGGCATTCCAGTAACGCCTCTTCATTAACTGCCGCGCCCAGGAGGCTCACTTCACTGCGGTGCCTGAAGAGATAACTCACGCATCCGCTTTCCCCGAGATTGCCGCCGTGTTTACTGAAGGCCAACCGCACAGCAGCGGCTGTGCGGTTGCGGTTGTCGCTCAGTGCCTCCACCAACACAGCCACTCCGCCCGGGCCGTAACCCTCGTAGCGGATTGATTCAAGTTGTTCCGTGTCACCGGCCCTGCCAGAGCCTTTCGCGATGGCTCGTTCGATATTGCTCGCTGGCACGCCAGCGGCCTTGGCCTTGACGATCGCGGTGCGCAGCTGGAAATTGCCATCGGGGTCACTGCCCTGGCGTGCAGCCACTGTGATTTCACGTCCGATCCGGGTGAACACAGCACCTCGCTTTGCATCCACCACTGCCTTGGTGCGTTTGATCTGGGACCATTTGCTGTGGCCTGCCATCGGATGCTTCGGCGTCCGTCTGCTTCAAAGCAAATTACTGAGGTTGCAGCATCAGCCTCGAGCTTCAAACACCACCTTCGGTTTCAGGTCACCCTCTGCATCGGGCACACCGAGTCCGAGCATGCGCCCGTCCTCACTGAGAACGACCACAGCCTCAGCCGTGCCGCTGATGCCAGGAGTGATCCTGCGCCCAAAGCTCCAGTCCAGCTGTTCGTTGGCCGTGAGCAGGCGCTGAGGCAGATGAGGCAAGGCCAGCTCGGGCCGAAGCAAGCTGATTTCGCCTTGGCCGACGACGTCTGGAGCATCAGGCAGATGCACCGCCTGGTGGTCATGGAAGCCGAGGGCCTGGGTCCGCCTGAGGCTGGCCAGACAACCTCCGCATCCGAGTGCTGCTCCCAGATCTCTGGCCAGTGAACGGATGTAGGTCCCTGCTGAGCAGTGCACCTCCACGCCCAACTGAGCCTGGGCAGCATCCCATCTCAAAAGATGCAGTTGATGAATGGTCACAGACCGTGCTGCAAGCTCCATCTGCTCGCCGCGGCGGGCCCTGGCGTAAGCACGCTCACCATCCACGTGGACCGCTGAAACCTGAGGGGGCTGCTGGCGAATGGCTCCGCGGAACCGACTGAGTGCCTGATCCAGTCTTTCTGAGCTCAGCTCGGGGACGGATTGTCTGGACAGTTCCTCACCTTGAAGGTCGTCGGTGTTGGTGCTGATCCCCAGCTGGATCACGCCTCGATAGGTTTTCTCACCAGGGAGGTAGGGCAACAGTCTGGTCGCCTGACCCACAGCGATCGGCAGCACGCCCGTCACCGCTGGATCCAGAGTGCCGCCATGGCCAATCCTGCGGATGCCCAGCAGCCGCCTGATGCGTGCGACGCAGGCATGGGAGGTGAGCCCAGCCGGCTTGTCAATGACGGCAAAGCCGATGGGCGCAGTCAAGGTGCAGGCCATATCCAGCTGTCGACTGTGGCACCTTGCCTTTGGCAGCAGTGGGCTCGCACGTAGGTTTGCCCGGTCACGTCCTGAAGCTCCATGCAGCCACTCAATGCCTCCGCTGGTGTGGACATTCAGGAGTTTCTCGACCATGGCTTCTCTGTAAAGGAGCATCTGGCGTCTTACCTGTCGCTCTCAGCGGCGGACGTCGCCAAGCGATTGCCCCAGAGCACGGAGGATCTGGCAGCGATGCATCCGGGAGCGTTCGACCCCGAGCGAGCTGCTGATTTCTATGAGGACACCGTTGGCACGGGTCACCTGTTCGAATTGGCAGCCTGGCATCTCAGCAGTGCCGACTACATCGCCGACACCCTGCGGCTGCAGCAGCAGTTTGCCCATGGTGACGTGCTTGATTTCGGAGGCGGAATCGGGACGCATGCTCTCGCTGCAGCGGGGCTGGAGAGCGTTCGGCATGTCTGGTTTGTGGATCTCAACCCTCAGAACCGTGCATTCGTGCAGGATCGTGCGGCCCGTCTGGGACTCCAGGAGCGTTTGAGTGTCCATCGCGATCTCGACAGCCTTCCGGGGCGGCGTTTCGACACGGTGGTGTGCCTTGATGTGTTGGAACACCTCCCCGACCCTTCGGCGCAGCTGATGGAGTTCCACCGCCGCCTCACTCCCGGCGGCCGGGCACTACTCAACTGGTATTTCTTCAAAGGGCACGACGGTGAGTACCCCTTTCACTTTGATGACCCGCAGTTGGTGGAAGATTTTTTTCACTGCCTTCAGAGTCGCTTCCTCGAGCTGTTTCACCCATTGCTGATCACAACAAGGGTCTACCGTCCACTTGAGACCGTCTAGGCCAAACGATCGATGGCGCAGATCGCCGGACAAGGGCGCTTGCTGGTTCGCTTGATTGTGATCAAGAAGCTGCTGCTCGCTGGAGTGCTGTTTGTGATCAGCCTGGCCGCCATGTTTGGGGATGTTCATTACGCGGAACTTTCTGATTTCGCCGAAACCTGGGGGAACGCAGACCGTCAATTCCTCTCTTCTCTGGCAGTGAAGGGAACGCTCCTTGGCCCAACTCGTCTGATGCGTCTGGCCTTGGTTTCGGGGCTCTACGCCGCTTTGATCCTTGTGGCGGCCTGGGCCACCTGGGTTGGTCGCCGCTGGGGCGAGTGGTTGCTTGTCGGGGTGCTCGGTCTCGCTTTGCCTCTGGAACTTGCAGATGCTCTCCATCAACAAAGCCCCAGAACATGGGTTGTTCTGGGGCTCACCGTGATTGGTCTGGTGTTGACGACCCGTCTTGCGCTGAGCTCGGAGCGGAGCCCTTGACGAAGGAGGTCGTGCTGATCAGACCGCCGCTGTGATGTTGATGCGCTTGCGATTGCGCAGCCCGCGCTTGATCGTCTCGAACTTCACGACGCCATCGGTCAGGGCGAACAGAGTGTCATCCTTGCCGTGACCAACATTGACTCCAGGCAGTACTGAGGTGCCGCGCTGACGAATCAGGATTGAGCCGGCGGTGACGGATTCTCCGCCGTAAGCCTTCACGCCGAGACGCTTCGAATTGGAGTCGCGTCCGTTGCGAGTTGAACCTGTGCCTTTCTTATGAGCCATGGGGAGGAATGTGAAGCGGAGGATGAACGTTGGTAGAGGAGGACCCGGATGATCAGCTGATGGCTTTGCCACTCACGGAAATCGACTGAACCATGACTCTGGTCAGCTCCTGGCGATGGCCATTCTTGCGGCGGGTCTTCTTTTTGGGGCGCATTTTGTAAACGATCACCTTGGGGCCGCGGCGGTGCGCCATCACCTTCAGCTCGACACTGGCGTCCTTGACGTAGGGCTTGCCAAGGGTTGTGCCCTTGGAATCCTTCACCAAAAGAACGTTGTCGAGAGTGACCGTCGCGTCGACCTCAGCATTCAGCCGATCGAGATCGTAGTAACGATTGGCCTGCAGCCAGAACTGCTGACCGGAGGCCTCGACGATCGCGTAGGACCCCGTTTCGGGAGCTGCAGTGGTTGTGGAGCTGGTTTCGGCCATGTGCTGAGGGACGCGGTCAGGCTCGGACAAGCCGATTTGGCCTGAGCCGCAATCGAAAGACAAACAAAGATCCTCGGTCTTCTTAGTCCCTTTCGTCAAGATTCAGCTCAGGACCTTGTCGCGGTGGATGGCTCGTCCGGCACTCACGATCGCTTTGCTGCTTCAAACGAGAGATCTTGTTGAGATCTGTCGCCAGTGGCTGCCGGTGAATCGCTACTCACCGGTGGATCTCGGTGCCGTCGAGTCCGGTCAGGGTGTTGTGGAACTGCTCTCCCACCAGCGCGAAGCGGTGGATGCCGTCGTGATTGAGCAGTGCCTGCTGGACGACAAGACGCGTGAAGCCCTCAGCAGTGAAGGTTTGTTGTTTCCCGCTGTGGTGGTGGGTGAGTTGATGGGTCGTGTGGATTACCACCCTGAAGAGCTCCATCTGCCTGGAGATCAGCTGGAGCAGCTTGGATACAACGTTGATGCCTCCATTTCACGCTTCCTGCGCCAGGGCCAGAAGGATGCCAGGCCGGAAGACGGTGCTGAACAGAACTCCATGCCTGCGATGGAAGGCAGTGCCTGGAAGCTGTCCAGTCGTCTGCAGGAGCGTCTCGGCTATCTGGGTGTCTTCTACAAGCGAGACCCCTCACGCTTTCTGGCCAACCTGCCTCCTGATGAGCAGCGCGACCTTGTCCAGTCGCTTCAGCGCACCTACCGGGATCTGTTGATCAGCTATTTCAGGGATCCGGCTGCGGCCAACCAGGCACTGGAGAGTTTCGTGAACACAGCCTTTTTCGGTGATCTGCCGATCACCCGAGCTGTGGAGATCCACATGAATCTCATTGACGACTTCTGGAAGCAGCTCAGACTTGAAGGGCATAAAAACGATTTTCTTCAGGACTATCGCCTCGCTCTGCTCGATGTCATGGCTCACCTCTGCGAGATGTATCGACGTTCGATACCTCCTGAGGTTTCCCTGACGCCCGCGGCCGGGGAACATCGCGTTCTCACCGATCCGGAGGTGGCCCCATGAGCCCACGCAAGACATACATCCTCAAGCTCTACGTGGCCGGCAACACGCCGAACTCCATGAGGGCCCTCAAGACTCTGCGCAACATCCTTGAGACGGAATTCAAAGGCGTTTATGCCCTGAAAGTGATTGATGTGCTCAAAAATCCGCAGTTGGCAGAGGAGGACAAAATCCTCGCGACACCAACCCTGTCGAAGATTCTCCCCCCACCGGTGCGTCGGATCATCGGCGATCTGTCCGATCGAGAGCGGGTGCTGATCGGTTTGGACCTTCTCTACGACGAACTCACCGACAACAACCTCACCTCATCGTTGATGGATGCGTTGGAAGAGGCGGAGACAGGCGAATCAGATTCTTAAGCCTGCCCGTGCACTCACAGGTGATGACTCGTTTTCTCCTTACCTTGCAGCCATAAGAGCGTCGTTATGCAGATCTCCAGCTCCAGTGGTTCTCCACAGATGCAGGTTCAGAAGCTTCCGACAGGGATCGAAGGTTTTGATGATGTGTGTCAGGGCGGCCTTCCTATCGGTCGCAGCACGCTGATCAGCGGTACTTCCGGTACCGGCAAAACGGTTTTCTCTCTGCATTTTCTGCACAACGGCGTCGCCCACTTCGACGAACCAGGGATCTTTGTCACCTTCGAAGAGTCGCCGCTCGACATCCTCCGCAATGCCGCCAGCTTCGGTTGGAATCTTCAGGAGATGGTCGAACAGGACAAGCTGTTCATCCTTGATGCCTCTCCCGATCCCGATGGTCAGGATGTGGCCGGAAGTTTCGATCTGTCCGGTCTGATCGAGCGGATCAACTACGCCATTCGCAAATACAAGGCGAAACGGGTAGCGATCGATTCGATTACCGCGGTGTTTCAGCAATACGACGCTGTGTTCGTTGTCCGACGCGAGATTTTCCGTCTGATTGCTCGTCTCAAGGAAATCGGCGTCACAACCGTGATGACGACAGAGCGCATCGACGAATATGGGCCGATTGCTCGCTACGGAGTTGAAGAGTTCGTTTCTGACAACGTGGTGATTCTGCGCAACGTGCTCGAAGGAGAACGCCGGCGGCGGACCGTGGAGATTCTCAAGCTGCGCGGCACAACGCACATGAAAGGAGAGTTCCCGTTCACGATGGGCGCGCATGGAATCAGCATCTTTCCGCTCGGTGCCATGCAACTCACGCAGCGCTCCTCCAATGTGCGGATCAGTTCGGGCGTCCCTCGGCTCGATGAGATGTGCGGCGGGGGGTTCTTCAAAGACTCAATCATTCTCGCCACCGGAGCCACAGGTACTGGCAAGACCCTGCTCGTCTCGAATTTCATCGAGGATGCTTGCCGCAACAAAGAGCGCGCCATCCTGTTCGCCTATGAGGAGTCGCGTGCCCAGCTGCTCCGTAACGGCACCAGCTGGGGTATTGATTTCGAACAGATGGAGCAGGACGGTCTGCTCAAGATCATCTGCGCATATCCGGAATCGACTGGCCTCGAGGATCACCTGCAGATCATCAAGACGGAGATCAGTCAGTTCAAGCCTTCACGCATGGCGATCGACTCGCTGTCTGCCCTGGCCCGCGGCGTCAGCCATAACGCCTTCCGTCAATTCGTTATCGGTGTGACCGGTTACGCGAAACAGGAAGAAATCGCTGGCTTCTTCACGAACACCTCAGAGGAGTTCATGGGCAGTCATTCGATCACTGATTCCCATATTTCCACCATCACCGACACGATTTTGTTGTTGCAGTACGTGGAGATCCGTGGAGAGATGGCTCGCGCCGTCAACGTGTTCAAGATGCGTGGTTCATGGCATGACAAGGGCATCCGTGAGTTCGTGATCACCGGCAACGGTCCTCAGATCAAGGATTCCTTCTCCAACTTTGAACGGATCATTTCTGGGGTGCCGAATCGGGTCATCAGTGATGAGCGCAGTGAGCTCTCACGCATCGCCCGCGGAGTGGCTCCCGACGCCTGATCAGCCCTCTGTGCCCGCGGATGTGCTCGGGGTCAAAGCAAGGCGTTCATCATCACTCTGGCGCTCAGCTCTCCAACTCAATTCCTCAGGGTCTTCCTGAGCCAGTGGAAGCTCAAACCAGAACGTCGTGCCCACGTCGGGCTCACTGGCCATCGAAATCATGCTGCCGTGTTTTTCGAGGATGCCTCGGACGATCGACAGTCCGAGCCCAGTGCCAACCTCGGTGTGAACAGCATTCTCAACTCGATAAAAGCGCTCAAAGATGCGCTGCTGGCTTTCCTCACTGATGCCGTAGCCGGTGTCACACACCTCGACCCGGATCTTCGGTAATGGTGAACTCAGGATGCAGGTAGGCCCATCGCTGCTGTCGCTGTTCGTTTCCGACGGTGTCATCTGGCAACTGTCTGGCCAGGTGTAAGCCCTGACCGTTAATCGTCCGCCGCTGCGACTGAACTTCAGAGCATTGCCGATCAGATTGTCGAGTACCTGCAGGATCAGGTCCCAGTTGCCCAGAACGTCGGGAAGGTCGCGGTCGGCTTCCAAGCTCAGCTCAACCTTTTTGTCGCTGGCGTTCAGCTGATAACTGCGCAGGGCTTGCTCCAGGCCGGGCCGGAGATCGACTGGAGAAAACTGCACGACACGATTGGATTCCAGCCTGGACAGATCGAGAACGTCGTTCACCAGTCGGGTGAGGCGATCTGTTTCGGAATTGGCGACTCCCAGAAATTCTTTTCGATCATCTTCGCTGAGCTGGTCTCCCATGTCGTGGAGAGTTTCCACGTAACTCTTGATGTTGAACAACGGTGTGCGCAGTTCGTGGGAGACGTTGCTGATGAAACGACTCTGAGCGGCATTCAGTTCCACTTCCCGTGTGAGGTCTTGGATGGTGACGGCGATGCCCTTGAGGGTGTCGCCGCTTGGCTCGCGAACCGCCTGGATCACGAAACGCAGGGTCCTCGGTGGATCGCCAACACTGCTGCGCAGCTCATTGGTGTCCGTTTGTTTGGAGAACACGGCATCGAGCGGATCATGCAGTTCCACGGACAGCAGTTCCGGCAGCTCGTTGAGAAAGTCTTGGCCCTCGAGATTGCGACCTTCCCAGCGGAACAGGCGTCTCGCCGTCGGGTTGACGAGCACGATGCGCCCATCCCCGTCGAGCAGAACCGCACCATCAGCCATGGTGGCAATCAGCGACGCCTGCTTGACCTGAGCTGCCTGGAGTTCTTCGATGTTCGCAGCGTCGTAGTCCTGCAGCTGGGAGGCCATGGCGTTGAAGCCATCCAGCAGTTCTCCCAATTCGCCACCCATCGGCAGGCCGATCCGAGCACGGAAGTCACCATCACCGATGGATCGGACGCCTCTCAGGAGCTCTTTGACAGGACGGGTGATGGTCAGTGCGTTGAACACAGCACCCAGAATCACCAGAACCCAGATTGAGATGAACACCGCCACGGTGACCTCGCGAGTGAGGGCTGCACTCGCGAGAGCGGTCTCGTTGGGATTCACTCCCAGAGCCAGCACACCTAAATAGTTGTTGTTCTCCACCATCGGCACGAAGACATCCGTGACCTGCCCCTGGGGCGTCATGTGCTGGCGGACCAGTGGATTCTGGGTTCGGTTGCGCAATTCATCAGGCAGTTCCAGACGCCGGCTCAGGCGCAGATCTGCATAGCTGGCATCATCACTGCCGCTGACGGGAATGCCCAAATAGACAATGCCGTCAGGGTCGGCGAAAAAGATGTAGCGGAGGCTTCTGCTCGAGCGCCAGAAGGTTTCCGTGACATTGGCGAGCTCGCGATCACGACCTTCAGCCACCAGCTCGCTGACATTGCCCGCCAGCAGCAGGCCTAAATCCCTCGCATAACGAGTGTCGTTCAACGCCGTGTCGCGTTGAATGCCGTTCAGCGCGAAGAAGGTGATGCCCGTCATCATCAGGCTCACCACCAGGGTGGCTACAGCCAGCAGTTTGGTCTGAAGGCTGAATTCGGCCCACCAGGAGCGAGCCTGCGGCCACAACCCCCTTGCGGTTGTCTGCTCAGCTCCGGCGATTGGAGTGGCCCATTCCGCAGGGGCCTCGTTTTGAGCCGTGGCTGGATCGCTGGCCATTCCGCCGGAGCACATCCAACAAGACTAGGACCGGCGCACCTGATGACCGATGTCGCGACGGAACTGCATCCCGTTGAACCGCACCAATGCAAGTCCTGCGTAGGCACTGGCAAAGGCTTGATCAAAGTCCGCCGCCTGGGCGACCTGGGTCAGAACGCGTCCTCCGGCAGTCATCACCTGGCCATTGCCCTGACGACGCGTCCCAGCATGAAACAGCTGCCGCTGTTTGTCGGGATCAGGCTGCAGCTGAATGGCATCTCCTTTGCGTGGAGTCTCGGGATAGCCCTCAGCGGCGGCGACAACACAAGCGCTGCACGTTCGGGCAACCGTGAGTTCGGGTGCCTGATCCAGACAGCCGAGGGCGCAGGCCTGCAGAACCTTCGCGAATTCTGGACCCATCAAGGGCATCAGGGTCTGGCATTCAGGATCGCCGAAGCGACAGTTGAATTCGATCACCTGGGGCCCCTCCTGGGTGAGCATCAGGCCTGCATAGATCACTCCTCTGTACTGGATTCCCCGTTCTCTCAGGGCCTGCAGGGTGGGTTCGAGCACGAGCTGCTGAACCTGCTCGAGCCCGGCCTGATCGAGCAATGGAGCGGGTGCGTAGGCGCCCATCCCACCGGTGTTCGGTCCCCGGTCGCCCTCGAGCAGCCGCTTGTGGTCTTGAGCCGGCGGTAACAACACCATCCGCTCGCCATCGCTCAAAGCGAAAACGGACACCTCAGGACCTTGCAGGCGTTCTTCCAGTACCAGCCGCTCACCTGCGGAGCCGAAGCGTCCAGCAAAGGCTTCATGAATCGCTGCTGCAGTTTCTTCGAGGGTTTCAGCAACAGTCACTCCCTTGCCGGCCGCCAAGCCATCGGCTTTCACCACCAGTGGTCGTTGCAGCTGTTCCAGCAGCTCCAGTCCCTCACTGGCGCTCGCGACAGCCCAGTGCCCCGCGGTGGGAATTCTGGCGTCGTGCATTAACGCCTTGGCCCAGGCCTTGCTCGCTTCCAGTTGAGCTCCATCGGCGCTGGGGCCAAACACCGCCAGTCCTGCATTCCGTAATCGGTCGGCCACCCCAGCGGCCAAAGGGGCTTCCGGTCCGATCACCACCAGATCGATCGCATGGTCCCTGCAGGCTTTGACCAGCCCCTCGGCATCATGTTCCCCAACCGAGAGCGATTTGCAGTCGTCGAGGTCTTCGGTTCCTCCGTTCCCAGGAGTCACCCAGACAGCCTCAACTCCTGGGCAGCGGCGCAAGGCCCAGGCCAGAGCCTGTTCACGGCCACCACCACCGACCACGAGCAGATGACGAAGCGGAGGCAGGGTCTGAGGACGGGAGCTGGAATGGGCCATGGAGGCAAGCGTTTCGGGCCGAGGCCCTTAAGTTTGAGCGTCGCTCCGCTGTTGTTGATGGCGGAGAGATCGTTCCATCTTTGTTGAACGCCTTCCGGCCTATGGGTTTGCTCCCTCTGCCTCTGTCACTTCTCTTGGCGGCGGCGCCAGGCTCCGCAGGGCCTGGCTCTTCGGTGTCGCTCCAACCCGCTGCGCCAATGGCTCAGGAGGCCTTCGAGGTTGTACTGATCGAAGGAGGGCTTCCTGATCTGAAGCAGGCCTGCGAGGAGTCGGCCAGCTTCGGAGTCAATGAACGTCTCCAGCGGCTGCGTGATCGGCTCATGCTGATTGCGCCAGCCCCGCAAACGTTTGATGTGGTGATGGCCAATGCCAGTGCTCTGATGTCCTGCAAGGCGCCAGATAGCGCGCAGGTGGTCCTCAGTCGTTACGGCCCCGGTCCAGGTCCTCGTCGCCGGGAATGGTTGTTGTTGTCCTGGCAGGCTGCCAGTGCGGCATTGGACCAGGAGCGCATTGTCCTGGCTCTGTTGCGTTTGGCGGACGGAGATCTCACCCGGCTTGATGCTGAACAGCTGGTCGTGGGTCTGGATGCGCAGGGACTGCCCGCAACTCGATCAGCTCTTGATCTTCTGGCCGAAGCGCAGATTGCCTCCGGGCAGCCCGATCAGGCTGCAATCACCCTGCTTGCAGGGCGAACGCCAGGGGGGATTGCGGCACGTCGTCTGGGTCTTGCGGCTGACCTGTTGGATGTGATGGAAGCCGAACGCAGCGCAACATTGATCGAGGCGGCTCTTGACCAGGCGGCGGCGGAGCAGGCCTGGAATCAGGCGGAGGACTTGCTGCGGCTGCAGCTGCGGCTGGAGCTTGCCAGCGGCGGCAGCGGTGAGCGTCCCCGGGAACGCTTGCGGCGTTTGGCAACCAGGCTGGATGATCGCTTCACCCTGCTGGATCTCGTTGAGGATCTTCCAGGAGTGTCTCTTGAGCAACGCCAGCAGCTTCAGCAGGAACTGCGTTCTCCACGGGAACCGGGTGGCCATGCTGCGCTGGGAGAATCTCCTCCATCACCTGAAGCCGGCGCGACCGGAGTCAACGAGCAGCCATGACCATTCCTCACGGCGACCTTCTCTATGAGGGCAAAGCCAAGCGCATCTATGCCGGTTCAAGCGACCAGCAAGTTCTGGTGGAGTTCAAGAATGACGCCACGGCATTCAATGCTCAGAAAAAGGCTCAGCTGGATGACAAGGGGCGTCTCAACTGCAGGATCTCAGCCTGCCTGTTCGAAGTGCTGGAGCGGGAGGGAATTCCCACCCATTACTGCGGAATCGCCGCGGAGACCTGGATGGTTGTCCAGCGCGTCGAGGTGATTCCTGTTGAGGTCGTGCTGCGCAACATCGCGACCGGTTCGCTTTGTCGCGAGACGCCGATCGTCCAGGGAACAGTGCTTGAGCCGGCTTTGCTCGATCTTTATTACAAGGATGATGATCTCGGTGATCCGTTGCTGACGGATGCTCGCCTGGCATTGCTGGGTCTCGTCTCAAGCGAATTGCGGGAGCGGATCGAGCTCTTGGCCAGGAACGTGAATGCCGTGCTGATTCCTTTTTTCAGGAGTCTTGACCTGCAGCTGGTGGATTTCAAGCTTGAGCTTGGACTGAATGCTGCCGGTGAGCTGCTTGTGGCCGATGAGATCAGCCCTGATACCTGTCGACTCTGGGATCTGTCCTGCACGGATGTGGAGGAGCGCATCCTCGACAAGGATCGATTCCGTAAGGACCTGGGTGGGGTGATCGAGGCCTACGGGGAGGTCTGCAAACGGGTACAAGGGGCCTGCCCGACACCCCGCAACTGCAGTTAAGTTCAGCGACGTTTGTGGCCGGCTCGGCCGACTTCCGTCTCCCCAATGGTCGCTTTCTCCTCCAGCCGAACCAAGAACGCCGTTCGGCGAGGTGCAGTGGGGTTTGCCCTCGCTCTTCCCTTGATCAGCGGCCTGCCTGCTCAAGCTCAGGCTGAGCCAGAAGAAATGGAGATTGAAGCTGCGCAGGCTGAAGAGATTCGGGTGGATGCCGAGGCGGAAGCGGTTGATGCAGAGGGTGTTGAGGTAGAAGCCGTTGAGGCAGAAGCTGTTGAATCGGAGATAACGGAAGAGCAGATCGAGGTCGAACAGATTGAGGTCACCCCTGCTCCAGCGGCAACTCCCGTAGCCGAGCCGATTGAGGAAGGGCCTGAACAGCCCAGGGTGCTGATCACCGAGGTGATCATTGAGGGCATCGATGGACACCCCGAGCAGGAACGGCTCGAGCTCGCTGCTTACGACGCCATGCGTGTGCGCCCTGGCAGCCGGGTGACGAGGGAGGAGCTGAAGCTTGATCTCGATGCCATCTACGCCACCGGATGGTTCTCAGACGTGCGCATTGAACCGGTCAACGGTCCCTTGGGCGTTCAGCTTGCTGTTCAGGTGGTGCCCAATCCTGTGATGACTCAGGTTGTTCTCGAGCCTGAAGACAACAAGATTGAGCCTCAGGTGATTGAGGACACGTTCAGTTCCGATTACGGCCGCACGCTCAACCTCAATGAGTTGCAGCTGCGCATGAAGGAGCTGCAGAAGTGGTATGCCGATCAGGGCTATTCACTGGCTCGCGTGAGTGGGCCAACCAGGGTGAGTCCAGATGGCGTCGTGCAGCTGAAGGTGCTGATCGGCACTGTGGCCGGTGTCGAGGTGCAATTCATCAACAAGGAAGGGGAAGACACCAACGAGAAAGGTGAGCCGATCAAGGGCAAGACCAAGCCGTGGGTTGTGAGCAGAGAGATCTCCATCAAGCAAGGTGAACCCTTCAATCGCACCCAGCTTGAGAGCGATATCCGGCGTTTGTACGGCACATCCCTGTTCAGTGATGTGAAGGTGACCCTGAGGCCGGTGACGGGTGAGCCAGGTTTCATCACCATCGTTCTTGGCGTCGTCGAGCAGTCCACTGGTTCGCTTTCAGGCGGTCTCGGCTACAGCCAAAGTCAGGGTGTTTTTGGTCAACTCCAGCTGTCCGACAGCAATTTGTTCGGGCGTGCCTGGGACCTGGCACTGAACTTGACCTACGGACAGTTCGGCGGTCTTGCCAACCTCACGTTCTCCGACCCCTGGATCAAAGGCGATCGCCATCGCACCTCTTTCCGCACTTCATTGTTTTTGAGCCGGGAAGTTCCTCAGGTCTTTCAAAGTCAGAGCGATGGAGACATCGTTGCTTTGGATGGTTACCAGGACAACAATTCCTCATATGTGTACTCAATTAGCTCGAAGAATAATCCTGCCGATAGCAAGTTCGATAATGTTGAAGATGCCAGTGATGCGTTTTCGGACACCAGTTGGTTTGATTTCGAGGGTGATTCGATCGCACTGGAACGGATTGGCGGCAATGTTATTTTTGCGCGCCCACTGAATGGCGGCGATCCTTTCAAAAGGGTGCCCTGGCAGGTTCTTGCTGGACTGAATCTTCAGGCTGTTCGCCCGATTAATTATGCGGGTGATACGAGGCCTTACGGCATTGCCAGCCGAAGGATCAAAAAGGATCGAGTCAACCAAGACGAGGTGATTTGTACCGCTTTCAATTGCGCTGATCAGAACACACTCGCCAGTGTTCGTGTTGCGACCACTTACAGCACGTTGAATGACGGTCGCAATCCGACCTCAGGCAACTTCTTCAGCTTTGGAACGGAGCAGTATCTCTCGATTGGTGAGAATTCTCCAACCTTCAATCGCATCCGCACCAGCTACACCCATTTCATCCCTGTGAAATGGCTGAAGTTCGCCAAAGGCTGTCGCCCTAAGGAGGGTGAACCGGAGAATTGTCCTCAGGCCCTGGCTTTCCAAATCAAGGCTGGCACCGTGATCGGCGATCTTCCTCCCTATGAAGCCTTCTGTCTGGGTGGATCCAATTCGGTTCGCGGCTGGTTCGACTGTGATTTGGCAGTTGGTCGCAGTTTCGGAGAAGCAACCATTGAATACCGCTTCCCCATCTTCAGCATCTTTGCCGGCGAAGTGTTTATCGATGCGGGTACCGATTTCGGCTCTCAAGCCAATGTTCCCGGCAAACCTGGTGAGCTGCTCGACAAACCCGGTTCGGGTGTTTCTCCAGGTGTTGGCGTGATCGTCACCACACCCGTGGGACCTCTGCGTCTGGAGGTGGCCAGCCAAAACTTCACTGGCGAGTACCGCTTCAATCTGGGCGTCGGCTGGAAATTCTGATGGGCTTTTGGCCTCATGATTACGACGGAGCCTGGACCCTGGAGGGACCAGCCCGCCGCAGCGGCATCGGCCTGCACAGTGGTGATCAAGTCTCTGTCACCCTTCAGCCTTCCTCTCAGCCGGGCGTCTGGGTGAGCTGGCCGGCAAACGGCGGTGAGCCGCTCAGGCTTGAGCCTTCGCAGGTGCGAGACAGCCCGCTCTGCACCACCCTTGAGCTTGGTGATCGCAAGCTCGCCACGGTGGAGCACCTGCTTGCTGCCATTGCCGGCTGTGGCCTCACGCATGTGCATCTCGAAGTTGAAGGCAGCGAGATCCCCCTGTTGGACGGCTCCTCCCAGGGATGGGTGGAAGCCATCGCTGAGGCTGGACTTGCCCCGGCATCAACACCTGCTCCCGCTCGGCCGCAACTGCAGGAACCGATCGCTCTGCATCGAGGCAGCAGTGTGATCACCGCGACTCCAGCTGAGCAGTTCATGCTCGTGGGTGTGATTGATTTTCCCCAGCCGGCCATCGGTCGTCAGCAATGTGCCCTGGAGCTGACGCCAGAGAGCTTCGTGGCAGAGATCGCTCCGGCCCGTACCTTCGGCTTCCGTGAGCAGGTCGATCAACTGCGTGCAGCGGGGCTGATTCAAGGTGGAGCCCTCGATAATGCCCTGGTCTGTGATGGCGACCAATGGCTGAATCCACCTCTGCGCTATCCCGATGAACCGGTGCGCCATAAGCTTCTGGACCTGATCGGTGATCTGGCGCTTGTGGGTTTTCCGCGGGCGCAGGTGCTGGTCTACCGCGGCTCCCATGGTCTGCACACCGACCTGGCAGCGGTCCTGGCCGATCGATCCGATGCTCAGCGCTGAAACGTTTTGACTTCCTCCTCCGCTACCGCCGCAGCTCAGCCTCTGCTCACCGCGGAGCAGATCATGGGACTACTCCCTCACCGCTATCCCTTCGCGCTTGTGGATCGCGTTCTGGAGCATGTGCCTGGTGAAAAAGCAGTGGCCATCAAGAATGTCACGCTCAATGAGCCTCAGTTTCAGGGCCATTTCCCTGGGCGCCCGTTAATGCCCGGGGTGTTGATCGTTGAGGCCATGGCACAGGTGGGTGGCCTGATCGTCACCCAGATGCCCGATCTGCCCAAAGGTCTGTTTGTGTTTGCTGGTATCGATGGCGTTCGCTTCCGCCGTCCTGTGATTCCCGGTGATCAGTTGCTGATCACCTGTGAGCTGCTCAGTCTCAAACGCAAGCGTTTTGGCAAGGTGAAGGCTGAGGCCACGGTGGATGGTCAGCTGGTCTGCTCAGGCGAGCTCATGTTCTCGCTGGTTGACTGAGCATGATGAGTGAACAGCGATCCCCCGCCGTGACTGCTGAGGACCGTCCTCCCCAGATTCATCCGCTTGCGGTGGTCGATTCCCGGGCTGAGCTCGCCGCCGGTGTCGTGATCGGTCCTGGTGCCGTTGTGGGTCCTGATGTCCGCATCGGCTCGAACACCTGGGTCGGCCCTCACGCGGTGCTTGATGGTCGACTTGTCATCGGTGACCACAACAAGATCTTCCCCGGTGCTTGCCTCGGGCTCGAGCCTCAGGATCTCAAATACAAGGGAGCTCCGACAGAGGTGGTGATCGGACATCACAACACCATTCGTGAATGCGTCACGATCAACCGGGCGACCGACGAGGGTGAGCAGACCCGCATCGGCGACCACAACCTGTTGATGGCCTACTGCCATCTGGGGCACAACTGTCTTCTGGGCAACAGCATCGTGATGTCCAACGGCATCCAGGTTGCCGGTCATGTTCTGATCGAGGACAAGGCTGTGATAGGCGGATGCCTGGGAATCCACCAGTTCGTGCAGATCGGCGGGATGGCCATGGTTGGAGGCATGACAAGGGTGGACAGGGATGTGCCTCCCTACTGCCTCGTTGAGGGGCATCCTGGAAGGGTGCGCGGCCTCAACCGCGTGGGTCTGCGCAGGCGGGGACTTGATCGCAGGGATCAGGGTCAGGAAATCAAGCAGCTTCAAGATGTCTGGGCGCTGCTTTATCGCTCAGATCACGTCATCGCTGAAGGTCTGCGCCTGGCCCGTGAGCAGCCTCTGATGCCTCTGGCCGATCATCTCTGCTCCTTCCTCGAGGGATCGATCGGTCAGGGACGGCGTGGCCCCATGCCCGCTGTCGGTGGTCGCTGATGGTGCGTGTGCTGATCAGCACCGGTGAGGTGTCTGGTGATCTTCAGGGAAGCCTTCTGGTGCAGGCGCTTCATCGGCAAGCTCGCCTGAGGAACCTCGATCTCGAGGTGCTGGCCCTGGGTGGGCCACGCATGCATGCAGCCGGAGCGGAACTGCTGGCCGATACGGCGCCACTGGGTTCGATCGGCCTGCTTGAGCATCTTCCCCAGGTCGTGCCGACGTTGAAGCTGCAGTCGCGGGTCAACAAGCAGCTCAGTGCGCGGCCACCCGATGCAGTGGTGCTGATTGACTACATGGGCGCCAATGTGCGTCTTGGCAAGCGTCTGCGCCGCAAATTGCCTGAGGTGCCGATCACCTACTACATCGCCCCACAGGAATGGGCGTGGCGCATGAATGACAACGGCACGAGCAGCCTTCTGTCCTTCACCGATCGCATCCTTGCGATCTTTCCCCAGGAGGCATCCTTCTATGCATCCCATGGTGCGCAGGTCACCTGGGTTGGTCATCCTTTGCTTGATCTTGCTGCAGGCAAGCCTGAACGTACTGAAGCTTGTCGACAGCTCGGTCTTGATCCGCAGGGACGGCTACTGCTGCTGATGCCAGCATCCAGGCCGCAGGAGCTGCGCTATCTGATGCCCGCGCTTGTTGAGGTGGCTGCACGGTTGCAGGCACGTGATCCGAAGCTGATGGTGATGGTGCCTGCAGGCCTCAGTCGGTTTGAGCGTGACCTGCAGGAGGGGCTTGAAGCCGCCGGCGTGCGTGGACGGGTGATTCCAGCAGCAGATGCGGATGCTCTTAAACCTGCCCTGTTCAGTGCGGCGGATCTCGCGCTTGGCAAGTCGGGAACAGTGAATATTGAGCTGGCTCTGCAAGGGGTGCCCCAGGTGGTGGGGTACCGGGTGAGCCGGATGACGGCCTGGGTGGCGCGCAATCTGCTGGGGTTCCATGTGGATCACATCTCGCCGGTGAATCTGCTGCTCAATGAGCGTCTCGTCCCCGAATTTGTGCAAGAAGACTTTGTTGCCGACCAGTTGCTTGCCCAAGCCATTCCGCTCTTAGAGAGTCCTGAAGCGCGACAAACGATGTTGAGTGGCTATGAACGACTGCGCCAAACGCTGGGGGAGCCGGGAGTGACCGATCGCGCCGCTGCCGCCATTCTCGATCAGCTGTCTACCTGAGTTCGCCTGTGATTCGGTTCCTGTTGTCGATGGTTGTGGGAGCTTGGCTCCTGATCTCACCTTCTCCAGTGTTTGCGGAGGAACAGAGCGCCGTGCTTGCTGGGGGATGCTTCTGGTGCATGGAGAGTGATCTGGAGAAACTTCCGGGCGTGATCTCTGTGGAAAGCGGCTACAGCGGCGGCAGTGTTTCCGAGCCGACTTACAACCAGGTGAGTGCTGAGACCACCGGGCATCAGGAGGTGGTGGAAGTGCTGTTTGATCCGGCAAAGATCAGTTATCCGAGGCTTCTCCAGTCGTATTGGCGCAATGTGGATCCCCTCGACGGTGCAGGTCAGTTCTGCGATCGCGGCGACTCCTACCGACCGGTGATCTTCACCAGTGGTGATCAGCAGAACAGCGAGGCTCTCGCCAGTCAGTCAGCAGCGGCCAGGGAGCTGGGAGTGTCTGAATCCGCTCTCAAGGTGGAGATCAAACCTCTTGAAAAGTTCTGGCCTGCTGAGGATTACCACCAGAATTTCGCCGAATTGAATTCAGTGAAGTACAAGTACTACCGCTGGGCCTGCGGACGAGATAAACGCCTCGATGAGGTCTGGGGTGATCAAGCTCGCAGCGGAGATTCTTGGGCGAATTAGATCGTTGTCGAGAGCGCGGCTCATCAACTTCTGATGGTTTGATTGCGGGAATCTGAGGAAATTCTGTAGCGATCGCTGCGCTCCGATTCAGTCACTTCTCAGTGAAGGTGCGGCTTTTACGCCATCGACGATACAGATTGGACTGCGTACCATTCTCCTGTGAGTTGTGAAAGGTCTGTATGTATCTGCTGACCATCAAAGACGGTCTCGTGACGCGTCATGTTGGTCCGTATCCATCCCCGAAACAGGCCTCCGACGACCTTGAGCGCGTCATGGCCAGTTGTTCGGAGAGGGCACGCTGGCAGATTCATGCGCTCGAAAATCCCCATGCGCTCACGATGGTTGCGGCGTCCTGACAGAGATCAGGCTCTGAACTCAGACCATTCGCGTCGTCAATCCTGCGCTTCCGCCCTCGTTTTCTGGCGTCCGGGATAACCACGCAGAAGTCCGGATTCGATCATCAGCCCCACGCCCGCGTTGATGGCGATCAGGCTGAGCGTGCCGTACCACCACCAGGGACCACCATCACTTCCCGCAAGCTGGAGTGTTCTGCGGCTGACGGCTTCCCCGAACAGGCAGAGACCCGCCGGCAACAGCAGAACACCCAGTTGGGCGCGTACATACCAGCGAAGAGGGCTGGAGGCCATGCAGCTTGATCCGTTAAGGCTGAATTTAGGCCTCGGCGGTTGAGGCCTGTTGCATCACCCAGTTCACCAGCGTGCGCACGCCGTATCCGGTGGCACCAGAGGGATTCATGCCGCGGCCTTTGTCACTCCAGACCGTTCCGGCAATATCGATATGGGCCCAGGGAATGCCGGCCTCCACGAACTCCTTGAGGAACAGGGCGGCGGTGATCGATCCACCGGGGCGTGGTCCGGTGTTCTTCATGTCGGCCAGCAGCGATTTGAGGCCCTTTCGGTAGGAGCTGTGCAGAGGCATGCGCCAGAGGGCCTCTCCGGCATCGTTTGCAGCGGTTTCCAGATCACTTGAGAGCGCATCATCCGGGGTCCAGAGTCCGGCGATCTCATCACCGAGTGCGACCACGCAGGCACCGGTGAGCGTTGCCAGATCAACAATGGCGTCGGGTTTGAGCTTGGAGGCATACACCAGGGCATCGGCGAGGGTGAGGCGTCCCTCCGCATCGGTGTTGTTGATCTCGATTGTGGTGCCGTTGGATGCCGTGACGATGTCGCCGGGGTGAACCGCGGAGCCGTTGATCATGTTTTCGCAGGCGGCCACCACCATGTGCACCTCCACTCCTGCGGGGCGCAGCTCAGCAATGCTGCGCATCGCTCCGAACACCGACGCGCTTCCGCCCATGTCGAACTTCATCATGTCGATCTGCGCCCCACCAACCTTGAGGTTGTATCCGCCGGAATCAAACGTGAGTCCCTTGCCCACCAGAACCAAACGTTTCCTGGCGACTCCGCTGGGCCGATAGGTGAGGTGGATGAATTTGGGATCCATGTCCGAGCCCAGGCAGACCGAGAGGTAGGAGCCCATGCCGCGCTCCTCGCAGTCGGAGCGTTCGAGCACGGTGAGGTCAAGACCGTGCTCATGGGCGAGAGCTGCCGCAGTGCGGGCCAGTTCCTCCGGAGTCACGCTGTTGGGTGGTGCAGCAACCAGTTCCCTGGCCAGCTCCACGCCGGCGCAGATCGGATGAACCGTTTCCAGCGTTTGATTCAGTCCGGCAGGCCATTGGCCCAGCAGCTCCACCTGTTCAGGTCTTGGACTGGGTTCGGGCTTGCTGCGAAAGCGCAGGTCGCTGTAGAGAGCCAGGCGCACAGCTTCAGCAGCGGCATTGGCATCACCGATGGGGTCCTCGGATCCCCACGGCAGCAGCAGGCCGAGGGAAGCGCCCTGCCCCACTGCGGCGCGGGCGGCGGCGGCGGCGGCCATCCGCAGGCTGTCCCGTTCGATGGACCCGGCTTCTCCCAGTCCAAGCAGCACCAGGGTGGTGCAGTCGCCGCGCAGCAGTTGAAGGCTGGCCAGATCGCCGCTCTTGCCTGTGAAGGGCTTCTGCTTCAGCCATTGCGACAGCTGAATGTTGAAGCGCTGTTCCATCGCCTCCACCAGACCCTGGGGGTCGTCCTGGGGAATGCCAAGCGCCAGAACGGAACCACTCCAGGCCTCAGGGGTGGCCGGAGAGAGGGAGATTTTCATGGGGAGCCGTTGCCTGAACCGATGCTAGGAGCTGCGCTCAGTCGGCTTGAAACGGCGTGGCCCAGCGATCGCGCGTTTCCTTGTTGAACGGCGGCTGCCAGCGACGGATCAGGGTCTGTTCCAACTGCCGTCGCGCCTTGGTGGTTCTGGGCACATCACCCCAGAAACGGATGCTGGTTCTGCAGCTCAGACCGCAGTGCATGCAGGCTTCCTGATAAGCCGCGAGATAGGCCTTGCAATCGTGCTCCCCTTTCCAACGCCGATCGGCCGCCATGGTTTCGCCGATGTAAAGCAGGATCGGGTGTTTCAGGCCGGTGGGTCGATCCATGACCCAGTACAGCGCCGCCCCCTGATGGGGGCTCTGCGGCCAGCGCCAGAAACTCAGCGGCAGCGGTTCGAGTGACAAAGGCTGAACCCCGGCCGCTGCAGCGTCTTCATTGCCGAACAGGCTGCCTTGCTCCTGTCTGGGGCTTTCGCATTCAAATAGAGGGCTCTGGAAGCTGTGGATGCGCTCCTGCCAGCTTTGAAGCTGCTGCCCATTCAGTGTCAATCCAGCAGGATCGTTCTGATGAAAGGCAGGGGCGGGCTGCTCGAAAAGATTGCCCTGGCGGGGAGGGGAAGGCATTGCCGTCAACCTCGCGGCGGCAGGCTCGGCCCGGCTGGTCTGGCTCCGAAGCGGACACGCCCGATCAAAGCCTCCACAGCTGCCGGGGGCAGGCAGAGACGCTCCTGCAGATCCGCGAGATTCTGAAACGGTTCGCGCCGTCGCTCGGTGATCAGGCGTTCCAGCCGCTCATCCGGCCAATGGAGGGTTTTGTCCAGCAGGGTGGGGCTGGCGGCATTCAGATCCAGCGGTGACTGTTCGGGTAACTGAGGGGCATCTCCGTGCCAGCGAAAAATCAGATGCGGTCTCCACTGCTCGCAGAGACTTTCCGAGATGTCGAGCAGCTGAGCCAGATCCTCGATCTGGCTGAACTGCACCCCGCCCTGTTGCAGACGCAGCAGCTGATCCACCATCTCTTCGCTGCAGCCCGGTAACTGGCGCCATTGTTCAGCCGTGGCCCTGTTCACGTCGATGCACCAACTCGGAGTGACCGTTGTCTCTTCTTCAGGCCAAGGACTGGTGTCCACGCGCTCTGGATCCCTGGGCAGGTCACCTATGGCCTGGAGCACCTTGCGGGCCAGTGGATCGAGCCAGTGCCGGCGAGCCATCGCCGCGTTTCTCCCTTGCAGCCTCGCCAGGACCCTAGGTCCAGCGCGGCGGCCTGGTGGGAACCTGCACCAGCCCCTCACGAAATGCTGTGACAACAGCCATGGTGCGGTCCCTGGCCGGCAACTTGCGCAGCAGGCTGCCGACATGCGTTTTCACGGTGTCAATCGAGACCACCAAAGCGTCGGCGATCTCCTGATTGGTCATGCCTCTGCAGAGGCCCCGCAGCACGTCCTCTTCCCGCATGGTGAGTTCCTGCAGCGGTACCTGATCGCCGCTGCAGCGCAATCTGCTGTGGTGCAACACGCCACTGATCAGGGGATCGAGGTACTGCCCGTCGGTGTCGATGGCCGTGAGTGCTGCAGCCACCGTGCCTGTTCCGGTGGCCTGGGCCGAGCAGATCCCATGACAGCGGGCATCGATGGCCTCAAGGATCGTGCGCGGGATGGGGCGCTGAAGCAGCATCAACACCTTGATGTCGGGGTTGTGGTCCCTTGCCCGACGCGCAAGGCTGATGCCACTGCCGCCCTCGAGGGTGTCTGTGCACAGCAACAGGGTGGCCGCACTGCTTTGAAGCCTCAGCAGGCAGTCGTCCTCGCTGCTGCAGGCCGCCACCAGAGGTCCCTGGCCTTCGAACCAGGCCGTCCAGCTGCTGAGCAGCACAAGGTCGGCGGCAGCGATCGCGGTGCGACTGCGCTTGAGCAGGCTGTGGCCCTGGCGGGACCGTTGCTGCAGAGACGGGATCCGTTCGCTGAGATCCAAGGAAGGGAGAGGCTCGAGGCCGTTGCCGCTGACCTGTTCATGTTGACCGCAATCAGGGGGCGTGGATCCGCACTGTTAGGGGGAGCTCAAATTGTCCAGAATCACGCCAGTTGATCGATCGGTCATGGCGTTCTTCGACTCAGACATCGTCCAGGAGGAGGCCAAGCGTCTGTTCGGTGACTACCAGCAGTTGATGCAGCTGGGATCCGATTACGGCAAGTTTGACCGTGAAGGCAAGAAAAAGTTCATCGCCACGATGGAAGAGCTGATGGAGCGCTACCGCGTGTTCATGAAACGCTTTGAACTGTCGGAGGACTTCCAGGCCAAGCTCACGGTGGAGCAGCTGCGCAGCCAGCTGGGCCAGTTCGGGATCACCCCGGAGCAGATGTTTGAGCAGATGCAAGGCACCCTGGAGCGGATGAAAAGTCAGCTGGAACAGCCACCCAGCTGAAGCGGCCCGTACGATTCAGCCCGCAATCGCTCCACTCGCCCATGGCCTCGACACCGTCTCTGCCGGCATGGCTGTCGCGAGGCATGGCTGATCTGTTTCCAGCTGGTGATGGTGATGATCCCGATCAATCGCTGGCGGCGAGGCTGAAGCAGGCAGAGCAAGAGGCCCGGCCCCTGCGCATCAAGCTGGGAATCGACCCAACCGGGAGCAACATCCACCTGGGGCACAGCATCTTGTTCCGCAAATTGAGGGCCTTTCAGGATGCTGGGCACACGGCAGTTCTGATCATCGGCGATTTCACCGCCCGCATCGGCGACCCCACCGGTAAGAGCGCCACAAGGGTGCAGCTCAGCGCCGAAGAGGTTGAGGCCAATGCCGCCACTTACCTGGCTCAGCTGGGCCAGGGCCAGCCGAAGCAGACGGCACTGCTCGATTTCGAAACCCCCGGCCGCCTGGAGGTGCGCCGCAACAGCGAGTGGCTGGCAGGGCTTGATCTGCCTCAGGTCATTGGCCTGCTGGGGACGGCCACCGTGGGCCAGATGCTGGCCAAGGATGATTTCTCCAAGCGCTATGGCAGCGGCGCACCGATCGCCCTGCATGAATTCCTTTATCCGCTGCTGCAGGGTTACGACTCCGTTGCGGTGAATGCTGATGTGGAGCTGGGCGGCACCGATCAGAAGTTCAACGTGGCCATGGGCCGCGATCTGCAGCGCCATTTCAGCAAGGGCACGCAGTTCGGGTTGCTGCTGCCGATTCTGGTCGGCCTGGATGGCGTTCAGAAGATGAGCAAAAGCCTCGGCAACACCGTGGGTCTGGAGGAAGACGCACTGTCGATGTACTCCAAGCTCGAGAAGGTCGGCGATGCTGCCATTGACGACTACGTGACCTTGCTGACCGATCTGAGTGCGCAGGATTTGCCGGACAACGCACGCGAGAAGCAGAAGGCGATGGCTCTGGCGGTGACCGCCAGCCGGCATGGAATGCAGGCAGCCCAAAAAGCCCAGAGCGATGCGGCCACCCTGGTGAGCAGTGGCGGTGATGCCGGAGCGGATGTGCCCGAAGCCTCTCTTTCCGCAGTGAATTTTCCAGCCAAGGCCTTCTATCTGCTCAGTGCTGTGGGCATCTGCGCCAGCAGCAGCGAGGCCCGGCGTCAGATCAAAGGCGGCGCAGCCCGGCTCGAAGGGGAGAAGATCACTGATCCGAATCAGGAGTTCGCCTCGGCGGCGGAACTTCAGGGCAAAGTGCTGCAGCTCGGCAAGAAAACCTTCCGACGGCTGGTGGGCTGATGGCCATTCATCCCGCCGATCGGATCATCGTGGCCCTCGACGGCATGGCTCCAGATCAGGCCCTGGTCTTTGCCGCTCAGGTGAAGGGATTGTGCTGGGTGAAGGTGGGTCTGGAGCTGTTCGTGCAGGCGGGACCTGAAGTGGTGGCGCAGCTGCGCGAGCAGGGCCTGCGGGTGTTTCTCGATCTCAAATTTCACGACATTCCAGCCACGATGGCGGGGGCCTGCCGTCGTGCGGCGGCGCTGGGGGCGGAGCTGATCACCGTGCATGCCTGCGCCGGCAGCGAAGCGTTGCGGGCGGCCCAGGCCGCGGCGTTGGAGGGGGCGCAAAGCGCTGGAATGCAGCTTCCCACCCTGCTGGCGGTCACGGTGCTCACCAGCTGGGAGGAGCAGCGACTGCAACGGGAACTCGCCATTGCCCAGGGCATCGCCGAGCGTGTGCCGGCGTTGGCTGAGCTGTCGGCGAGAGCCGGCATCGGCGGCTGTGTGTGCTCTCCGCTAGAGGCCGCGGCTCTGCGTTCACAGCACCCGGAACCGTTTGCATTGGTGACACCGGGGATTCGCCCCAAAGGCGCTGCGGTGGGTGATCAGGCAAGGGTGATGGGACCGGCTGAGGCGATCGCAGCAGGAGCGAGTCAGCTGGTGATCGGTCGCCCGATCACCAGGGCGACTGACCCGAGTGAAGCTTTTGCCGCCTGCTGCGACGAGCTGGTGAACTGATCACAACCTCCTTTGGAGACCATCTCAGTGACACCATCTGCATTCAAGACTTTTGGCCCACCTTGGGTTCGGTGCCGTTGATCAGCCGCTGGATGTTGCTGCGGTGGCGCCAGAGCACCAGCGCCATCGCCACCAGGGCCACCACCAGATTGGCGTTACTGCCGGAGCCAGCGGCCATCAGCAGCGGCAGGCTGAGCGCTGCCACAACGCTGGCGAGTGACACGATCCGACTGAGGCTGAACACGGCCATGAACATCCCGAAGCAAGCCAGCCCCACTGGCCAGGCCAGGCCCAGGAACAAACCAAGCCCGGTGGCCACGGCCTTGCCGCCTTTGAATCCCAGCCATATCGGCCAGATATGACCAGCCAGGGCAGCGAGACCGGCCAGCACCTGAATCCAGTCGTTGAGTGGATTGTTCTGGGTGAGGGCGCTAGCGATGAGAACCGCGGCTGCTCCTTTGGCCACATCCAGCAGGAACACCACCAGAGCTGGGCCTTTGCCCACGTTGCGCAGCACATTGGTGGCGCCGGTGGAGCCGGAGCCGATGCTGCGCAGGTCGATGCCCTTGCACCATTTGCCGGCCAGGAAGCCGCTTGGGATGGAGCCGAGCAGGTAACCCAGCAGCAGCGTGAACAGGGGCATCAGAGCAGGTCTTCGTCGTAGTCGTAGGTTTCGCCGGGACCGGCTGCAAACGCCAGCCAGAGCGGGAACTGAAGCACGGGAATGTCCACCACCCGCTCCGCTGCATCGATCAGGATCAGGGGCACTTCACCGCGTTCCTCCAGCCGGTCGGCGCGCTCCACGAGGGCATCGCCACGTTCAAACAGCACGATGCCGCTGCTGGGACCGAAATCTTCCCGCCCCAGGCCGAGCGAATCCTGCAGGCCTCGTCGCCAGTCACCGAGGCGTTCAGGTTGTCCGGCCAGGACCAGCGTCTGAAACTGATCGCCGTAAAGCTCGCCGATGACGGCGATCAGGGCAGCGCCCAGCAGCACGTTGCGAGGTCGACTGCCGCGGCTGGCCTGAGCTCCCCGGCCGCCCTGATTGAAAAACCAGTCTTCGAGCACACCGATGTCGCTGTCGTCGAGGCTGCGGCGCAGTTTCCAGGGTTCGGCATAGAAGTCGGGCTGCTCCAGAAATCGCCTGAGGTTGGTTCGGATCAGCTCTTCGTCGGGACGGAAGGTGTCGGCCAGAGCCGGAGCGCCGCCGCTGTTCGCCATGGCCTGTTCGGCGGCGGCTTCAGCTGCCTGGGCATCCAGGGGTGAAGGCTTCACCACCACCGGTTGCGCCACAAGCTCCAGCGTCTCCACCGACTGGGCCAGTCCCTGCAGGGCTCCACCCAGATACTCCTGAAACCCCTTCACACGTCTGGCGATCGCATCGGATTGGCCAGCAAAGCTGGCGGCCATGTCCTTCTCCAGTTGCTCTTTGCGCTGTTGGAGAGTGTCAATCTCCTGTTGCAGTCCGTCGCGCCGCGACTGCAGATCCCTTAGGGCCAGCTGGATCAGCGTTTCAGCCGCAGGCTCCACATCACCGCTTGCTGCGATGGATGCCTCGCTGGCCGCCTCTGTGGCCGGCGCCGCGTCCTGGAGTGGCAGATCGTTGTCGTCAGGCATGGTCGGCTTCTCCTGAACTCATTTCAGCGGATTGCGAGGCTCATGGCCCAAACACAACGTTCTCGTTGCGTTCAAGTGAAGGTTGCGTTCAGGGCTTCGGAGTCTCCAGGGACCCCACCCGTTGTTCCAACTGCTGACGCAGCTCAGCGGGGTTGAAGAGGATCGGCAGGAAGTGGATGCTCTTGATTTCGCGGAAATAAAACAGGCCTGGCAGCCAGGGGGCAAACAGTCGCCAGCTTTGCCAATCGGCGTAAGGGAATCTGCGCAGCTCCTGCTGACCTCTCCACACCACCAGCGTGTCGCCGGTGAATTCCAGCCGCAGGCTGTAGGTCTGCACCAACAGGAAAACACCAAACAGCCCCACCACGACGGTCGGCCATGGATTGAACGGCAGTGGCAGTAGGCAGAGGCTGAAGACAATGATCAGCAGAGCCAGTCGAGGGCTGGGGCTGATGCTCACGGTGTCCTTGTCAGGCTCAGAGGGTGTTGAGGTCATGGCATTAAGAGATTGCTTCAACCTCCGAAGAGGATCTGAGTCAGGAGGACGTCCATGAGAGCCACGGTCACCAGGATCATCACGACTGCACCGGTTGTACTGGTGCCAACTTCCTTGGGCCCTCCCTGGGTTGTCATGCCCCAGCCACAGGCCAGCACCGCGATCTGCACTCCGAAGACCAGAGCTTTCACCAGCATGAAAGGAAGGTCATCGGGTACGAGCCAGGTGCGCACTGAGGTCCAGAACACCGCGGGCGGGATCTGGTAGATCTCCGTGCTGCTGATTTGGCCTCCGAGCAGTGCCACGGCAAAGAACAACAGGCACTGCACCGGAGCCATCACCACCATGGCGATCAGGCGGGGAACGACCAGATACTCCACCGGGTCGGTGCGCAACATCGTGATGGCATCCACCTGCTCGGTCACTTTCATGGTGCCGAGCTGTGCCGCGTAGGCGGTGGCCACCTTGCCTGTGAGCAGGGTGGCGGTCAGCAGCGGCGCGATCTCACGAGACAGGCCAATCGCCAGGACGCCACCAACCGTGGCGTTGGCGCCCATGTTGCTCAGTTCCTTGGCGACCTGGATGTTGAACACCGTCCCCGCAGCCAGTGCCGTGATGATCACGATCAGGAAACTTCCAGGTCCGGCTTCCTGAAGTTGATCCAGAAGATCAACGGTGTTGATCCTTCCTTTGACAGTGGCGGTGACTGCCTGTCCGCCGATGATCAGACTGCTGCCCAGCCTGTTCAGCCAGCGGGGCGATTTCAACTGGGTTCGGAATCGGAAGGAGGTCATGCGCGTTGCAGATGGGCGCCGCGGTCAGGCCAGCGTCGCATCACCACCAGCCCAAGAACGACCAATACTGCTGGAATGAGGCCCATGCAAAGGCGGATGGCAATCAGAGCTGATTGAGGCTGCTCGACAAAACTTAAGGCTCCATCGCAAGTCTCGGTGGAGATGTAGCCAGTTAGAGAGAGCAATGTGCCGAACACGCTCATGCTCAGCCCAATGATCAGTTTTTGACCGAACACCATCCATGCGGTGTAAAGACCCGCTGGATGTGTGGGATCAGCATCGATCGCATCGGGAAGCAACGACCAGGGAATCAGGTACGCCGTTGAGGCGCCCAGCCCGACCAGCATGATCAGTGCGACAACGGGAACCAAAGCGTTGCGGCCGCTGTTTTCAGCGATTGGAGACAGGGCCATCGAGAGCAGGCAAGCTGTGATCCAGATGCTCGACCCCCAGCCGAGAGCCTTGATTCGGCCATGGCGGTTGGACAACACGCTCCAGAGTTGAAGCCCGATCAGGGCCGCAATGTTGAAAGCGAGCAGGAGCAAGGTGGCGATACTTGCCGGAACATGAATGACCTGAACAAGCCAGATCAGTGCAACAACCTGCATGAGCTGGAGGCCAAACCAAAGCAGCAGGTACAGCCCCAGCACCATCAGAAAGCGGGAATTGGAGCGGACGCGATGCAGCTGTTTGCGTAGAGGCTCCTCATTGCCACTTGGACGTTGAGCTGTTTTGGCATAGGGGGCCAAGCCCAAGCAACAGAGAAGGGTCGCTAGGGCTGCGATCGTGCCGGTGATGCGTCCCAGCAAGACATACCCACCGCCGCTTTCGCGCAACACGAAAAAGGCAACGAGCAGCCCCATCGTTCCTGAAATGATGGAACCGGTGAAACGAGCTGCGTTGAGACGGGTTCGGATTGCAGTGTCTGGGCTCAGTTCTGTAGAGAGCGCGGCAAACGGCAGATTCACGCTCGTGTACGAGGTCATCAGCAGGATGGCCATCAGCACGTAATACAGCGTGCGCTCGCTGATATCCCCCTCTGGGACCCACCACATGGCGGCCAAGCTGATGCCTAGCGGCAGTGCTGCTCCAAACATCCAGGGAAGTCTTGGCCCCCAGCGGCTTTTGGTGTGATCGCTCATCCAGCCGATCAGCGGATCATTCACGCCATCCCAGATTTTGATCACCGTGAGCAGTGAGCCAGCAACGAACGCCGGAAGTCCTGCTGCACAGGTGAAAAAGGGAAACAGGTAGAAACCGAGTGTTGTGGCGGCGAGTCCGGTCCCTGCGTCTCCGAGTCCATACGAAAACATCAGACGGCGGCGGGAGCCCTCAGGGCGAGCAGCAGAAGTGGTCAATCCGAATGATCAGGCACGCTGACGGTCATAATGCTCGGGGATATGACCGCACCAGTTCCGCTCTGCGGAAGCTGGTTCGTTTGTATCAATGCGGGCGTAGTTTAGTGGTAAAACCTCAGCCTTCCAAGCTGATGATGCGGGTTCGATTCCCGCCGCCCGCTTCGTTTTCAGCTCCCAGGCTCTCCGGAGGTTCGCTGCTTACAGCTTGATGCTGTTGGCGTACTCGCGAGCCACCATCACCACCAGACTTCGGCCTTCGAGTGGGACGCCGTCCGGACTCCACGGTTCCAGGGTGTGGGGAAGGTCCTCACCTGCAGGAAGCGCAGTGTCGATCAGGCGGTGCCAGGGAGACGCCGGCTGGGGCAGATCAAAGTGCATGGACTTGAAGTAAGCGTTGAAGCCGGCCCAGAGCACGGCTCCCCGTGTGCCGCGATGCAGGCTCATCGCCAGACAATGGGACCAGCTGGCCCAGTCGGGTTTGCCCAGTTCCACCCCGTGCCACTGGCGCCACAAGCCATCGGGATCGCTCTTGCGGCGCTGCTGTTGCTGTTCGCAGTGGCTCACCACCGGGTTCAAAAGCTCGGCTAGCTCTGAGCGCAGTCGCAGCAGTCGCTGCACGAAGGTGAGCAGCTCTGTGTCGCAGTGCTCCTCGGACCAGATCATCCAGCTGAGCGGTGTGTCCTGACACCAAGTGTTGTTGTTACCCCCCTGGCTGCGGCCAACCTCGTCGCCCATCAACAGCATGGGCACGCCGCGCGCCAGCAGCAGGGTGCTCAGCATGTTGCGTTGCTGCCGTTTGCGCAGAGCAGTGATGGCAGGGTCACTGCTGGGACCTTCAACTCCGTGATTCCAGCTGTTGTTGTGATTTTCACCGTCGCGGTTGTCTTCACCGTTGGCGAGGTTGTGCTTGCTGTTGAAGCTCACCAGATCCATCAGTGTGAAACCGTCATGGGCCGTCAGCAGATTCACGGAGCGGCCTAAGCCCGCCGGTTTGCCGTCATAGAGGTCGGGGCTGCTGCGCAGGCGCTGTGCCATGGCCCAAGTGCTGTCATCGTCGCCTTTCCAGAAGCTGCGCAAGGCATCACGAAACCGGCCGTTCCAGGTTCCGATGCGCCGAGCCGGGAAGTCATTCAGTCGATAGAGACCACCGCAGTCCCAGGGTTCGCTCACGAGTTTGAGATCACTGAGAAGGGGGTCGGCCTCCATCGCTTCGAACAGTGCGGGTTTGTCCAATGGCTTCAGGCCTTCGCCGCGACTCAGGGCAATGCCGAGATCGAAGCGAAAGCCATCCACTCCCAGTTCCAGTGCCCAGCAGCGCAGCGATTCCAGAATCAGTTCACGGCTGAGCGGCTGGTGGGCGGCAATGGTGTTGCCACAGCCACTCACGTCTTGGTAGTCCCCCTTGTCGCTCTGGTGGTAGTAGGTGCGATCGGCGAATCCACGCCAGCTCAGGGTGGGGCCATCAGCGTTGCCTTCGGTTGTGTGGTTGTAAACAACATCGAGCAACACCTCCAGGCCAGCGTCATGACAGGCCGCCACCAGATCGCGCATCTGATCTCTGGCCTTCATGGGGTCACCACCGCCCACATAGCCCTGATGCGGAGCAAACCAGCTCAGAGGGCTGTAGCCCCAGACGTTGTCTCGCCCAGGGGGGGCATCCTGAGGATCGAAGGCCTGCACGGGTAGCAGTTCGATCGTGGTGACGCCCAACTGCTTGAGATACGGGATCTTGTCGATGACTCCCAGCAGGCTGCCCTGTCGCTCAGGGGCCACGCCGCAGTCGCTGCGTTGGGTGAAGCCTCCCACATGCAGCTCGTAGATCACCGTCTGCTGCCAACTGTGTCGAGGTCTGGGATGTGAATCGAAATCGAAGCGGTCCCGCTCGCAGACCAGCCCCTTCAGGCAGCAATGGGTGTTCGGTGAAGCCCCGGTGGCGGCTTCGCGTTGATAGATCGACCAGCCCGTGATGGCGCGCGCACACGGATCCAACAGCACCTTGGCGGGCCGGAAGCCATGGCCCCCCTGCGCGAGCGGTCCGAAGACTCGGTAGCCGTAACAGCAACCTGATGTCAGTCCCTCCACCTCCACATGCCAGTAATCGCCCGAGCGGTGGTTGCTGTCGTTGAGATCGATCAGCTGCTCCGGGCTGCTGGCCTCAGCCGTGGGGAAAATCAGCAGTTCAACCCGGTTGGCACCTGGAGCTGCCACCGAGAAATTCACTCCATGGGCGGTGAGGCTGCTGCCAAGAGGCCAGGGTTTGCCTCGCCGGATCGTGCTCAAAGATCCACTCCCAGGAGGCAGGTGAAGCCTTCAAAGTAGTAACAGCTCCGGTGATTCATCGTGTCTGTGATGACCTCCTCGCTGGAGCCAGGCCGCCCGCCTGTGCAAATCCGGCCTGATCTCTGGCTGTTTCCGCCTAACCGCGACTGTCGCGGGGGCTCGTCCTGGTGGCTGGACGTGGATCCTGAGCCCGTTCTGATCGACTGTCCGCCGCTCACCGAAGCCAGCTTGGACGCTTTGCGGGAACTGGCGCGAGGCCGAAGCGCCCGAATTCTTCTCACCAGTCGGGAAGGGCATGGACGCTTGCGGGGTCTGCAGCAGCGCATGCAGTGGCCCGTGCTCGTCCAGGAACAGGAGGCCTATCTGCTGCCGGGCGTTCAGCAGCTCGAAACGTTCTCCGAGGAGACTCTCACGCGTTCAGGCCTGCGACTGCTCTGGACGCCAGGCCCTACTCCTGGTCATGCCGTTGTGCATGCGCCGGTGCCTGTGAATGTGCTGTTCTGCGGACGTTTGCTTATGCCAGTGGCCAAGGATCAATTGGCACCTTTGCAGCACCGGCGCACCTTTCACTGGCCTCGGCAGCAGCGCAGTCTGCAGCAATTACGCCGGTGGCTTCCTTCAGAAGCCACTCCAGCACTGGCTTCTGGGGCGGGCCTTGGCGCTCTTTGTGGTGGTCATCTGGCCCCGTTTAACAGCTGGAATCAGCAGGCCGAAGAAGCATTTGACACGGTCTGATTCGCATGAGATTCGGTGAAAGCATTGCGGCACGGTGTTTTTCGGTTGCCGCACAGCGATTGTCTCCATACGATTAGCGCGCTCAGGGAAGCCGTGCGGATGTCGACCTCCGCATCGTCGATCCAACCGCTTCCGCCACTTTCCCCCACCCAATGAACAAAGCCGATCTCGTCAACCTGGTTGCCGCCCGCACCGAGCTCACCAAGACCGATGTGTCTCTGGTGGTGGATGCCGCCATCGAAACCATCATCGATTCCGTTGTGGAGGGCAAAAAGGTCTCCATTCTCGGTTTCGGCTCCTTTGAGCCTCGCGAGCGCTCTGCCCGTCAGGGTCTGAACCCCAAGACCGGCGAAAAGATCAAGATTCCCGCCAAGCGCGTGCCCGCTTTCACCGCAGGCAAGATGTTCAAGGATCGCGTTCAGGGCTGATTCCCTGCCGGAATGCTTGATCAGGGTGGTCCTCTGGGGCCACCCTTTCTTGTGTGGATCTTCCTGATCGTCTCCGGGTCGTTTTTGAGCAGGGGCGCAAACAGCGTCTCCTGGGTTATCGCGGCCGGTTTGCTCCGACTCCCTCGGGTCCCCTGCATCTGGGCAATCTGCGCACGGCCCTGATTTCCTGGCTGCAGGCACGTCTTGAGGGTGGTGAATGGTTGCTGAGGATTGATGATCTCGACACTCCGCGCATTCGGGTTGGCGCGGTCGACTCAGCTCTCGAAGACCTGCATTGGCTTGGACTGGACTGGGATGGTCCAGTGATCATGCAGAGCCAGCGGCTCGAGCTTTACAACACCTGCCTCTCCGCATTTCGGCATGACCAGCTGCTGTATGCCTGCCGATGCACCAGGCGTGAGCTGGGTGGTCGTCGTTATCCAGGAACCTGCAGAGAGATGGCAAGAGGCTGGGGTCTGCAGGATGGACGTCTGCCGGCCTGGAGGCTGAAAGTGAAGGCGGTGTATGAACCTTGCTGCGGTGATTTGGTTCTGCGTCGAGCGGATGGATTCATCGCCTATCACCTTTCAACGGCAGTGGATGAGCTGGCACTGGGGATCAGCGAGGTGGTGCGGGGTTCTGATTTGGCCCCGGTGTGTATTGCCCAGCAGGCGGTGATCGCATCGCTGGAGGAGCAACCTCCCAGCTATCGACATACACCGCTGCTCTGCGATTCGGAGGGGCAGAAGCTCTCCAAACGTGAACAGGCTGCAGGGCTGGCACCTCTCCTGGAGAAGCAGTGGTCATCGCAGCGGGTGGTGGGATGGCTGGCCGCTTCGCTGGGTTTGGTCGAGCAGCACTGCTCCTTGTCGGCTCGCGAGCTGCTGCAAGAGATTCGGGTTCGACCCGTGCCGTTGCAGGGATGCTGGGATGAGCCAGATTCTTAAGGAAGCCTTCGGGATCGCAGCTGCTTGTAGCTCCCACACTGAAGTTGCGTTTTTTGGTTCAGAGATGGCGATCTGCTCCAGCTGCGGAGGCAGTGGCATCAAACGCATCAGCGAGCAGCGCTTCCGGACCTGTCATGACTGTCTGGGCAGAGGTGTGCTTCAGCCTGTCGCCTCTCCCGCAACGTCAACATTCCCAGGGCGTTCTGTTGTTGGCTCCCTCGAGGAAAGAGCTGAGAAGCTCAAAGAGGTGGTCATCAAGACAGTGGTGACTTCCTCTTTTGCCAAATAAAAAATGCCGCTGTTGCCACGACAGCCAACAGCGGTACGGAAGTAAACAGTAAGAGTGCGACCGCAGTCCAGTCGGTATACATCCGATCATCGATCGAGTGATTTCATTCTTTCAGCTGATCTCACGGTCAGCTCCAGAGTTGGTTGCTGAATTGCTGGAAGCACGTCAGGTCGTTGATCTCTTCACGCCTCTTGGTTAACAACCTTTTGAACAATTTGCTCAGGGTATGGATGTCTGGAATGGCCGCCCTTGTGATTGGCAGTTTTGAGGCGCCGGTTCATGCAGCGTCTCTGGATGAAGTGCGTCCACTTCTCTTGGCATGTTTCAAGAGCGCCAATGCATCCAGCTGTGATCGAGCTCTCGTGCTCACTGAGGCGATGCAGCGTCGTGCCGCCGATCGCCAGCTCTATCCCTGCCAGACCCTGCTGCTCGGTCTGCAGGCGGAGGTGGTGATGGTTCAGCTTGCTGAACAACGGGGGCAGAAAGCCTTTGAGACATTGCGGGACAGCGAACGTCTGTGTGCAGACCTTTGATCCGCTGTTCACGATCTCATTCAGAATGAGTTGCCATGCATCAAGCGCCGTGCGCGTGTTTCTAACGAGCGTCGCTCTGGTCACCATCGGCACCAGTCTGGCCAATCCCGTTCGGGGGCAGGTGCGTTTTGATGACTGCCAGCCTGTTGCGGGTGGTGGGATCACTTGCAACACAGTTCCCTATGGCAACACCCGCGCCGACATGATTGACGGTGAGTTCGGCCTGATGGATCAGGCCAGTCCTGGCTGGGCGGAATACAACCCCTATGAGGGCTACGACGACATGCTTGGTGGGAACCAGACGTGATGGCCGAACCCTCAGCATGACGGCCGCACCACTCTGTTGAGAAAGTCATGCATGTGTTCAACAGCCAGATTCAAGTTCTGAAGTTCGCTGCGCCCTGACCGTTTGCGTGGCTTGAAACTGTGATCTCCATCGGGTATCCAGGCGAGTTGCAACTGTTCCGAGAGCGCATAGTTGTTCACGTCCTCCCTGTTGCCCATGGAATCCCGCTCTCCCTGAATGATCAGAGTTGGCGTTTGCAGATTCTGCAAATGCTCAGTTCGTAACGTTTCCGGTTTGCCAAGAGGGTGAAAGGGATAACCAAGACAGATGCATCCCAGAATCTTGTTTTGGCTCCACAACGCATCGGCAAGCAGGCTGGCGATCCTCCCACCCATGGATTTGCCCCCGATAATCAGCGCTTGCTTGGCGGAGAGAGACTGCACTTGCTCGGCGTAACACTGCAACAGGATGTCTGCTTTGTTGGGTGGTTTTTTGCGACCACTGAAGCGTTGCTGTGCCATATAGGGAAATTCGAAGCGGATCACCTGCCACCCCTGCTGCGCAAGGCCCTCGGCCATGTGCTGCATAAAAGGGCTCTCCATGCCAGCACCGGCACCATGAGCCAGCAGCACGGTTGCAGACCCTGTTGCAGGCCCGCACACCAGCGTGTTGTCCATGTGGTGTTCAGTTGGTCGTGAGTCTTTGTCCACTCAAGGCTGTCATGCCCTCACTGTGCGGTGGAGACCGGGGGGGCCGGACTGCTCTTTCAGATTTGTGCTCAGGTCGTGGCTTGATCAATACGGAAACTGGTTAGGCGAAGTGATTGAGTTCCGTGTTTGTCAATCAGCCAATATGTTTCGTAAAGGTGGTCGAATGTCTTCGTCGCACGAAGCTTTCTGCCTCAAACATCTGTGTCAGCAGTGCGTAAAATTGTGAATCAAGGCTGATGCGTATGTTGCCCAGCGCTGCATCGTGATTGACGCTGTCAATGCAAATCAAGGCAGATCGATTGATTTGGGCTGGTCTTGAAGCGCAAATGATGCCTGCATGCCTGAAAAAATCACCTTGTTGCTCTCAATTTGATTGACAAAAATGAGTCAATGCGGGTGAAGCATTGAGGTCAAAATAGTGCATCAATCAATACCTAGAGAGCAAGACGTCCTTCTAGTGTGTTTGAAATCACGTTGTTGTTGTGTTCAACTACAAGATCCTATTGGTGGCTTCTCCAATAGCTTTCTCAGTTATCAGCACCGCGTTCTGGTTGACCCGATGGGAAATTCTTGTCTGGGGAAAACAGTTTTTTGGAGTGCCTTCAATCCAGAACCGTAAAGAGTGGATCGATAGCCCTCTGGCACCTTTCAAAAGGGAAGATGGAGGTTACCCTGTGTTTACCGTCAGGACTCTGGCCGTGAATGCATTGGGTATTCCAACAGTGTTCTTTTTAGGTGCGCTCGCTGCGATGCAATTTATCCGTAGAGCAACGCTGTACTAAACCCATGAATTCATTTGAATTTGTTGAAGAGTTTGTTTTTGCCGCCGTTTATTTTTCGGCGTTGATATGGCTTTCAATGAATTTGGTGTCCGGCTATATCTACTTGACCGGCTAATTCAACAATTTGAATTTTCTCTGAAGATTATATTTCTGGAGCTTGTCTGTTTGATTTTCACAGCGTTGACGCTGCTGAGGCCTTATTGAAGTGTCGACGCAATATTTTCGATGATATTTTGTTCCTGAAGAGTGTAAATAGCTCTGTAAAGTGCTGAATCAACTCCTGCTTCACCACTGTGGATTCTGATGAGAGCTTGTCGAATCAGTTCTGCAAGAAGTGCTTGAGTTTGATCTTCCAAATTTGGTAGAGAACTCTACTTGAATCTTAGGTTGCGTATAGTTTTTGATTATTCATCTTGGACCCGCGCAGGCAATCAATGCGATTCGACGTGGTGAGATATTTCTCTCGTCACTGCTCGATTTGTTTCGTCTCAGCGGGTCATGTTGTCAAAGTGCCGCACTTGCTTGCCTTAGGTTTTTCAATAAAAGGAGTGCTGATGAAATCAGTTAATCGCATTATCAGGCCATTATTTCGATCTTTTGTTGCGATTCTGTTCGGCGCGTTGCTGATGCTGCCATCAAAGGCCTTTGCAATCTATCCGAGTGGCGGAGGTCTTCCGGATCTTGGACTTGATCGAAGTCTGCAAGGAAGTGACCAAGCCACAGAGGCCTTTAAGGAGAAATTTCCTTTTTACGAACGAGATGAAGATGGAAAGCCGATCACCAAGGAGTTTGTTAAATACGACCTGGCGAACTATGACCTGTCTGGTCTTGACTTGAGAGGTGCTTTATTTAGTGTGGCGACGCTGAAAAGAGCAGATCTCGAAGGCGCAAATCTTGAGGGCAGTATCGCCTATGCAACGCATTTTGAAGAGGCAAACCTCACAAATGTGAACTTCAGAGATGCAGTATTGACCAAGAGCTTCTTTATGGCAACGACCATTGATGGAGCAGATTTTTCCGGAGCCATTATTGATGCTCCGCAACGAGAGGATATGTGCTCGAGGGCTACTGGTGTCAATCCAGACTCTGGTATTGAGACCTACGACAGCCTTGATTGCTTAAGCCTGAATGTCCGTTCGTCAAAGTCGTAGATCCTTGAATTATCCTTAGAATCGGTTTGACAATCTGAGAATAATTAGGATATTTATACATACCAGCGATGTACTAGATTAAAGAAAATTCTTTAATCTCTATCTTCTTGGGGTGCCTTTCGCTGGCTATTCACATATCCTGTCAAGGCGAACTTGGGGTTAGATCAGGTTCTGAATGTGTTCTACATTTATTCAAGTCCCTTCCGCGTTCTTGAAGCCCATTGCCCTGTTCCTGATTTCCAGGTGTCATGCTCTGCCGGCCTTCGTTCATCATTTCTGTGTAAGTCAGAGCTCTGTTTATTTTGATGATTTCGTTGTTGGTTGTCGCATCATTTTTGTTATCTGTCATCGTATAAGTAGAAAAAGTGAATAAAAATGGAGAGACTAAGGGCATTGTAGTTGAAGCTTGAATAGTATTGATCTCGATTTCAAAGTAAAATAATCGTGAGGATAATGCCAACAACAACTCCTTTTGCAAAAGCTATCCACAGGATCTGATAATCAGAAAGACCAGTTTTTTGTTGTATTTTCACGATCAACCTCTTGTGAGCACGAACGAGACGGAGGCTCATCAAGGATCCTTGCAGATGGGAGCATCATGAGCGTGACTTGCTGGGATGGCAAGCCTTTGAGTTCTGCCTGGTTCAGGAGTCCCTGTTACCAGGATCCCAGTTCTTCCTCTTGTTGAGCGTTTCAGCAGCTTGTGAGAATTCAATTCTGTTCGTTGAGGGCCAGGCTTCAGCCCGTGATCACTGCGATTGGCCGGATGATTGCGCTAGGTCAGTTCAAACAATTTCAAAAGCCTGTTTCCGGTGTTTCGAACTCCCTGAACAGAGCACCGGCTTCCTCTGCGCAATCCTGTTTCATCAGGGTACGAATGCGAGTCTCCCACCATGGCCCAACGCTGGCCTGAGCATGTTGGAGAAACACTGGATCAGTGAAGCGAGGCTTCGCATTTTCAGATTCTCTGAAGTCGCGTGTTGACAAAACTGAGCTCTGTGATGGCGAAAAATTACTGCCCCGCCCAGAACCGCATGTATTGATCAGATCACGCTCAAGTAGCGATTGAAATTCCTGGTCTCTGCTGTGAAGCGTTGTTGAAGACCGTCATTTCGCGAGTTGCTGGTTTCAAACCGGCTTGCATCGTTGCTGTGACGCGCCATGCTGCTTCTGTTGTGCAACGCGTGAGGGGTTATGAAGTGCATCCCAGGGATTGGGGTCTTGGCGCTGCTCGGTCTCAGTTTCAACAGCTCTGCAGTGGCCAATATCAAAGACGAGTTTCAGCGTGCTCAGGGTTGTGACTTTTTCAAAGCCGAATATATCAGCGATGTTGGTATTTATAAGGATTCAAAAGTGCGTTTTTGCATCAGTGCTGATCAGCAAGAGTTGATCTATGTGATGGCCATGGGTACATCATGGGTGGTTCCATTTAATCGTCAATATCGTTCTAGAGGTATCCTGAGTTTGAATACATTGGAAGAGAATCGTCTTGTTCTCTATCAGAAAGAAGACGGTGTGGTGACGAGAAAAGTGCTTGGGCGCAAACGTGGTTCTTGATCCGCTGAGGATGGCCGTCAGCGAAGTCACTCCCTTCGTCCACATCTCTGTTAGGGCCTTGCCCTGTTCTGGACCGGCTGGTCTGCACTTTCACCGGCGTCGTCTTTGAATGGCGCGTTGGTTGGCTATTTGACAGTCTTCTTGGCATGTCGATGAAAAGATTCTGTAAAGCGGACCACCATGGCGTACCAAGCAAGGAATTCTCAGGCTCCACGACGAGGATCCATGCCTCCGAAGCACCAGGATTCCACAAACCTCAAAATTGCCTCGTCGACCTCATTCACTGAGGAGTGGCAGCCAAGCCAGTCACAGCTTGAAAATCAAATCAACAGCGCGATCGAAGATATCCGAATGAGTCTTCAGACTCTTCAATCTGATATCGGAGCGAGCGATCGCTACGTCCTGGGGCTCTTGGATGTTGTTGCCGACGATTACCGAGCACAGTTGCCGTCTGGGAAATCCTAATCATTCCCGTTACGCGCACCGAAGCAGAGAGGCCGACTTGAATGACTGACGTGGCAAGTACCTGATACAAGCATTTGTAGATAATTTTACTCGCGACCGCCAATCATTGCAAATGATTGCCGTCTATGTGAATCGACGCTCGTTTGGATTGCATCGAGAAGATGATTGATCGTTAGTTGATGCAAAAGAGGCGTTTAGGCATGGTGATGCTTAGTGCTCTGGTTGGTGTTTCGCTGATTTTCTGGTTCACAATCGGCTTTTTGAGTCACGTCAGCTGGTTTCAAAACGCGTTCAGGCGTGAAGCTGAGAAGATCGATCGTCAGCAGCTGGCAAGTCAGGGTCAAAGCCAAATCGTGACCGGTGCTGGAAGCCTTACGGCCAAAAAAGGTTTTGTGCTTGCCTATTGGGACGATATCAATCAGTCGTTCTCTACTAGAGCTTCTGGACAAACTGAGCGCAGTCCGCTGGTTTTCGATATCGCTGCCATTAATCTCGTGGCATTCACCTCGATTTGTATTCTTGTATTTGTAAGCAGGGGCCTGTTTCATTCCCTTGGTTTAATGTAACAACAGCCGATGATCATCCAGTCTGCTTCAATGCCCATTCGATGTAGAGAATGAGGACTAATTGTCGATTCGTTTTGGCAGTACGTTGCATTGATGGTCCATTTACAACCCACGTTTGGTTGTTTTTGCTCACTTCGAATTCATAGCTGTCATCATCAATCTTTTGCTTAACACGTCGAATCCGTGTACGGTCGGTTTTGCGCGTATTCAGAGATTGTTCGGGGTTGGGCATGCGCCGTCGTTGCCGTCATGCCAACTTGCCTGCTGCGACCAGCAGTGAGGACTTGAATAAAGTCTCATGGTTCCACCCTTGCTGACTCGTAGGCATCTCGTCATGGACGTTTGAACATGCCAAGAGATGGGCAGTCAGATTGAGACTTGATCGAAGCTCATTTTTTTCTGCAATAGCCGGCTCCGATGTTCATCCACCCTTCCTTGCAGGCTTCTCCATTCGTGGGTGCAACCTGATAGTAAATCGGAGAAACACACGTTGTGCCAAGCGTGTTGACGTAACCCAGGGGGCATTGGTTATGTCCCTGTGCCTTGGGGATTTTTTTCTGGGCGAGTGCTGCACTCGGTGCCACGAGCAGAGCGAGCAGGATCAGGAGTGATGAGCGCATCGTGAGCTTCGGTTGTTCTTTGAAACGTGTTTTAAGCCAGGTCCACCGTAACGGCTAGTCGTCCGACCACATTCCGTACTCCTGCAGGCTCGCCGGTCGACCGGCAAGACGGTGTGGTGATGTGTTGGCTGATTCACCGATCGCGCGCGATGACTCGCATCAACGCCGTTTGGAGTCCTTCAGCGGGATTTCGATGTCTTGATGCATTCGCATTCAGCGTTGTTGCTTTCACTGGCAGTCAGGGAGCCGTGTTTGTTGCGACGTTGCCTCAACACAGCGGTGGAGGTTACTGTTAAAGCATCGCAATGTTGAGTTGTTCGGCCTGCAAAGCATGACTGGTTTGGTGATTGGAAATCTTGAGCTTGATGCGCTGACTTCGATTGTTTTTGTGGTTGCCACAGTATTCTTTCTAGGTAGTTTTATTTTTGTTTCTAGGACCAACGACATGATTGGTGCTTTGAAATCTTTGTTACCTCAAAGGAAAAACAGGAAGCCCTTGCCAGGGCCGGATGAACCACTGTGATCTTTTAGTGTTTTAATTTTTTTTCAGTTGATTGCAACTGCTGATATCTCACCATTAAGACACCCTGATTAGAAACGGGTTTTGCAGCGAGCGGCATGAATTTGCACCTCACTTTCAAAGCGATTGTTCGACGGACTGTAAGCGTGAGGAGCTTTGTTGCCTGTGTCCAAAGCCCCGGTTGAACAATTGAATCTCTGTCGATCAATTTTGAATTGGAAGCTGTCTATTTGCAAACTTGGCTGTTCTCTAGGTATGGGTTTCTGCCTTTCCACTGCCGGCATCGGTGGTGTGACTGGTCCTGTTAGAAGCAAAGCGACCCACATACGGCCATCTCGGTCATGGCCGATTGTGACCCATGTCAACGGTGCGAGGAAGTGGGTTAGGCCTAAACAGCGATGAGCTCAAGCCAGAGCAGCCCGCTGAGAGATAGCGCTGCAATGGCAAGTGGAAGCCAGTTGTTTCTGAGAACGCGAGTCATCCAGTGTGCGCATCTGCATCAATAAACCGAGCTCAGGTTCAATGAGCAAGCCTTGGCTGCGTGCTGGCTGACCGCTGAACTCAGGTTCTACGGTCAGACTGGCTGTTACTGCCTCGGTTGCATGTCACAGGAGATCCCGCTTCAGGAACAGGTGCGCAAATGGTTTCGGAGTCACCTGTTGGGTCGTGAGGTGGAGCTTCAAGAGCTCTATGAACTCCCCCAGAGTGAATTGGATCTGCTGATGGCAGAAACCGCAGAAATCCGTTCAGACGTCGAAAACCGTTCTCGTAGCCATGGCCGCTGGTGCACGGCTGGATACATGCTGGAGCTGGCCCGGATCATCGATGCCAGGAGGGCAGAGGCTTGATGAGCATCGAGTTCCTCTGGTTTCACTGCGAGCTGTTGTCCATCACTTTGTTGAGCACGGATGTTTTGATGCGAGCGCGGTCCCGCTCCACGTAGATCGCTGCCCAGTGCTCTGGCTTGTTTTTGTCGTGGATGGCTTTGATTTCACCATCGAGATTGTCAAGAATTTCCTCGACAAAGGCTTCCGGGTTGTCCCCAAATGTGTCGTGCTTGCTGAGCAATTTGTCGAGTTTTTTGATGAGTTGCGTAACTCGCGACATGAACTAGGGCATCAGTTCTCTTGATCATGCCGCTTTGCGAGGCGCGGAGTTGATTCGATCTGAGATCGCTGATTGTTGCTGCTCTCGATCACGGATCAGCAATGCCGCAGCTGATCAAGTAGAAGGAGGTGGTCTGGTGCCACTTGTTCGTCCATGTCCAATACTTCCTCCCAACCCGAGGGATTCAATCCACTCGCCATGGTCGACATGTGGCAAGACATGCGTGCTCTGGTTGAACAATGGGAATTGAAATACAATTCAAGCCCCTCGGATGCAGCAGCTGCTTTTCAGGAATTCTCAGCAGCTCTAGTCGATCAGCCAAAGAGTGCCTGAATGTGAAACGATTGAAAGTTCAAGTTTTTCTAAAAAAACAAGTTCTTCAGTATCGTTGGCTGAATTCTGCTCCATGGGCGTACTGAACATTAACAGGCCTGGAATCTTTGCAAAGCGGGCAGGCTTCCTCAGGCCAGGCTGGAAGACTGATTTCATCGAGATAAATGAAATTTTTAACCCCCAACTCTTTTGCTCCAACATTGCCTCGATTCACATAAGAGGCAATCCCAATGGGTTTGCCACCCGCTTGGACTACAGCTTGGAAGGTGAGCCGCACTGAAAATCCTGTGTTGATAATGTCGTCGACAATCAGTACTGATTGATTTCTGATCACCTCCGCGTAACCACGCTTGATTTCAAAGTTGATGGTTTTACCTTTTTCGTTGATGACTCGTTCACTGAAGATACAGCGGCTGCCAAGTGCCAGTGCCGTGTATTGGGCACAAATGACCCCGCCAATGGCAGGTCCACAAACAACATCAGGTTGTATGCCATGACGACGAATTTCTTGGCCGAGCAATTGGCCTAGTTCATAGGCCAATTCAGGCTTCAAATTAATGAGATCCTTCGCGATCCATCCAGATCCATGGTCTCCCGATGCATAGACAAAGTGATCGTTTTCGATCAACGTGCCGCTGGACTCCAGAATTCTTCTTGTTGCTTGCTGTGTCGGCTGGTTAGGCATCGCTACGGCACACGAGCACTCCCCAATCTTGACAATCTTTGCAGCATCAAACCATCACTGGCTTGCATGACCGTCTTCAGACTCATGCTCCTCAGAGCCCCTCACTCAATCAGTCCTGGAGGCTTCCGCCGAGCTGGCGCTGAATCCCCAACCACCGGACTTGATGATTCGGCCCTCGATCGTGGCTCTGCAGCAAGACGTCAATCGTTGAGCTGATCGATTTCTGGTGCGGGATCCTCGATACCAGAGCGAGCTGCCTTTCGGCAATGAGTATGTGATCTCAGGCACATGTTCCTTGCGATACACATACTGAAGGCAGGAGAGGCGTCGAGCACTTCTCCTTTGGTGATAGGTAGATGGAGGCCGCGAAGGCCTCCTTTTTTTGTCTGACAGCTGCTGCCGCGAATGAACTAATCCTCGAATCCATCCCAGCCTTCCTGCCCAATCCCGTCCAGTCCGTGCAGAACGTGGGTCACCTGAGTGGGATGAACCCAGCGAATGGCTCCGTCATCAACATCTGCGACCTGGAACAGCGAGTTGAGTCTTGAATGTTTCTCCCATCCCTCGCAAAAAATCACCTGTCCAAGCCACCAGTTCCTTTCGATATCAGCTCTTCCACTTGCAGGAGTCAGCTCTCTGACGATGACAAACTGACCAGGGCGGATCGACAGAAAAGCCGAAGCCGCATCGATGATGTTTGAGGTAGGAGGACCCAAGGGAGGATAAGTCGGCATGGAAGTACGTTTGTTCTTCCTCTGGTCTAACCCTGGTTCGACACCTAAGGAAAGAGTAAACACACGCACTTACAAGGATTAGGTATTACTCCTCTGCTGCCCTGCTGATCTCACGTCATCGCAGGGTTTCAAGCCAGCTTTCGCTGAGCACCCGGCGAGTGCGTGGTCTCGCCTAGTCCGATGCTTCCACTCAGTGGAAGCATCGGAGTCGCAGTTAGACGACCAATCGAACCTGTCGACGATTGGATTGACAACCTGGCATCAGTTGGCCTCAGCGTCCCGCATCACATGCTGCACGACGAGCAATGAATTGAGTCAGGAGACTTGATTTTGTGTAGCAGGGGCTTGATCAACAGGCCTCCAGCTGCTGGCTGTCAGACCAGTCTTCGGACAGTGTGCTCAGCAGATCGCGAATTGCATGATTGGAACATGCCGTGTCCTGAACCAGGTCATCCAGGATCTGTTCGATCTGATCACAGGCTTGATTGACTCGTTTGAGCTGCTCCTCAACGGGCCAATGCTCCTCCATTGCCAGTGTGGTTTCGTCCATGGACCCGAGACGGTGGCAGTTCAACCGATCGTCACCACAATCAACCCATCTGTCGACCCGCATCTCTACCGGTTCGAAGGATTTGGATGATTGTTGTCCCTTGGCGCCGTTAAGCAGCCTTGTTCTGGCCTTCAGACAGCTTTCTGTGGGCTTTATCCGCTTTGCGAATGATTTTCTGAGCTTGCTCTCTCGTCAAGCACACTTCCGCTTTGAGCTTGAGCCTGACAAGTTTGCGGTGCTGTTTGTCTGGATTCATCTATCTCACCTGCTTTCAGGAACTTGTCTCTCGAACGTGCTTCGAAGGTTAAAACGCGGTTAAGCAAACCTATCGTACAACTAGTCACAGCGCGAATGTGCTGTTGTTGAGCGTTGTTCTCTTATTCAGAGATCACGCCGCCAGGTGTTGGTTCCTCCTCTGAGCCATGGCTGCTGCCAATGCTCCATCGAGTTTTTGTTGTTGCGTCTGCGAGTGGGCGACGCCTTGGTTTGCTAACAGGTCAAGCCATGCCAGCTCATGGCCATGATCTCAGTGCGTCGTGGCCTGATTTGCTGTGGCCAAAAAACCAGAGTTTGGCTAAGAGCCGCCAGGCGGCTTAGTCATCAGGCCCGGGCCGCTCGTCTTCGCCTTTGAGACGGTGTTCAGTGTTCGTGGATGTTCGCAGAGGTTCGCCGCAGAACCTTCTACGGCGACGGCTGAAAATTTTTTCTGATAAAAAATAATAGTGGCATCGCCGAACTCGTGCTTTTGCGTGTTTTTGCCGCTCATTTGCTTACTTAGATCTGCATCGTGTTGTCTTGCTGTTGGTTGCATTCGCACAATATGCGCACAAGTAATGTACGAGTGAGCGTTAATCTTTAAGGGCTGTATCGATGCCAATTGTAAATGTTTGGCGAAGCAATCGTTACAGCACGAGTTTTTTGTGCAGCCAAGATTCAGTGAGCATTACAACGAATTCATGGAGCTTGCAAATCAAGATCTTTCTGCATATTTAATGATTGGCTCGCTGGCCGTTGCGGTCCTGGGGACTCTCTTGTATGGGATTTACACGGCATTCGGTGCTGGCTCTGTTCAGTTGACAGATCAGATTGAAGAGCATGCAAAGCTGCATAAGCTTGGTATTGCCCATTCTCATCAAGGACAAGGCCGTGCTGTCGCACGTAGTGGGCATTCTCATCCAAGCCATGATGTGATCAAATCCTGAGCTCTTGACTTGCTCTATGCCCATCTCGAATATCATTTGCCTTGGCCAATGAAACTGTTGTACCTCGGTTCCTCAGGCTTTCTCAGGTGATTGAGATGACTGGTGTTGGAAAAACGTTTATTTATACCCACATGGAAAAAGGTAGCTTTCCCAAGCAGATACAAATTGGTGCACGAACTGTGGTGTGGTTAGAGCAAGATATTATTGAATGGATGAAGACCAAGATGCATCAGCGCTGAAGGTTGTTCGCAGGCGCCAATGAGTTTCCTTGCACCCTCGCAATCCAATTCCGCCGTCTAATCCGACACTGCAGAGGATGACAGTGTCGGGTGTTTTGTAGACGACCAATCGCATCCTGTCGAGACCACGATCAGGTCTTCAAGATGGCATGAGGTTGTCGATCAGTCTGCATCACTTGTATCTTCTCGGAGGGTGAAATGACCTTCTTGGATTCGTGGTTGACTTCCTTCGTTCACGCCGCTGATCCTTCGTGAAGCTCAGTGGGCGAGCTTGTCTCCTTCCTCGAGAATGCTGAAACAGGCTTCGCTGTTGTTCATTCTCAGGCGAATCATATCTTGATATTCAGGTGCTTCATAGGCGGCTTTTGCTGCTTCAATGCTCGGAAATTCAATCAGAACAGTGAGATGGCCGGGATTCCCTTCCCTGACGTCAGTGTGCGCATCTCGGATAAACATTTTTGCCCCACATTTCTGGAGATAGGGCTCGGCGGCGGCTGCGTAAACCATGAACCCTCTTGGATCATTGATGGTGCCTGTTGCCAGCCAGTAGCCCTTCGCCATTGTTTGATGAATTGTTGATCTTCATTCTGACGGCTACGTTTGATTCTCGCAGTTTTCGTTGTTTACAGCTTTGCTTCCTCAGAGCTCGCCCAGCTTCAAGTCATCACGCTTTGGGGGCTCATTGGCGCGATGATGGAGCCCTTGGCTTGCGATCAAGGGTCACCCGTTCGTTATCCCTCAACCTCTGACAAGCAGAAAGAGAGAAGCAGTAGCAGGGCTACGGCGATCAGCATCAGCTGTCTGGATTCATCTCATCATCCCGGAAGCGGAAATAAACCGCGAGCACAAACATCCAGAACAAGGCTAAAAACGCAATCATTGCCAGACCTTCAGTGCGTTAACCGGTGGATGCCATCGATTATGGATGGTAATGAGTATTTATACTGTGTTCTGCGAAACCTCAGGCAAGTCCGAGCCCGCCAGAGTCTGTTGCGATCAGGCGTCAGTGAGTGATTGTTCGATGCAGAGGTTTTGTGCTGCTGCTGCCTCGTTCAATGGCTCTCTAGGGAACGGGATGTTCTGTTGTGTTCAATTTCAGTCTTGTCCATGACGCAGACTCAAGTGCTGGTCAAGGCCTGGTGGGTTCGATGATCAGAGGCTCAGTCATTGCATGTTTGATGATGATGGTGTGACTTTGGCGGGTGGCGATTTTTTCCAAAGGTTCGTGGATCACCAAGCCTGCTCCGAAGATGCAGAGACCAGTGAAGGCGATTGAAACAGGCAGCACCCAGGTTGCAGGTGTTTTTGGATGTGATCGATCCATATGTAACCGCGAACTTTGCAGTATTGAAACCGTTGACCCTAACGGTGAATATGAGAAATGGTGCTTTCTCGCGTAACAAGGTTCGCCTTCTTGTGACTTCGCTCGATTTGATTCAGTTTCATAGATTATTTTTTAGCTGTTGCTACAGCTTTGTGATTGCTCAACTGATTCCCATGACTTTTTTGTAGGCAGGTCTCTTTTTGGTCTCCTCGATTAGTGAATTAATCTGGGGATAAGGAGTGAGATCTTCATTCGGAAAAAACAGCTTGATATAGGCAAGGTAAGCTGTCACAGCACAGTCAGCAGCACCCCAAGCGTTGCCGACGAGAAAGCCCTTTGACAGCTGAATGTTAAGTTGATTCAGCAGTCTTGGGAGTATTTTCGCTTTCTGGTCTGGAACAAAAATGGCAAAGGCCAGAGTCGAATTGGCGAAATGAGTCCACTGGCTGATCTGAGACTTTTCAGACGAAATCATCGCTTCCCCGCCATGATGTTCGGCAAGGTGAAGCAGAATGGCGCCTGATTCGAACAAGGTGACCGGCTTTCCTTCTGCATCTTTGACCGACTGGTCGCACATTGCCGGAAGTTTTCCAAAGGGATTAATTGAAAGAAAGTCGGCTTGCAAGTTCTGCCCCGAACTCAGGGCGATGTCGACGAGTTCATAAGGAATGCCTTTCTCTTCCAGGTACCACCGGGGCATCGATGCTCGCGTTTGCGGACCTCCGTAAATTGTGATCGTCATCGATGTTCATGTCTCATTGGGATCTTTAAACAGTCGTTTAACACAACAGCAGAGCAATACTACAGATGATTGAAGGTCAGATGGCGAGGCAGGCAATCGCGGCGTCGGACGTTCTCAGGGTTGTCATTCATCGCATCGCATTGCTCGTCTGCTGGTCGTTCCTTCGCGTTGTGGAATGCGTTTCCGTTGATGGCACTGGTTCTTGATTCTGCACGCACCGAGTCGAGCTGCGCTTTTTTCACTTTATGTTTAGGACGATATTGATTATGATAAATCATTCAATCGTAGTGTGATTTGCGATGCCGAGTAAAAAAGTTTGGAAGAGCGCTCATGAGTCAGCCCTTTGGAGTAACAGAATTGATGATCGGATCGAATGGGAATACTACCGGAAGCAGCATTCTGGAGGAGAGATTAAAATCATTAAAGCCGGTGAATGTAATCTGGTGGAGTTTTTCAAGAATTGGTCGCCGAGTGATATTTCAGATCTGGGATTGATCAGGTTGAGCGACTTGGTGATTAAGTCTATGGCCGATCAGAAATTGTATGAATACAATGTGACTGCAAACCGAGATTTTCTTCACAAAGTGAGGGGAAGGATTGTTCGTCGTTTTGAGCCGCGTATGTATGACGAATGGCTCAAGATTAAAGTGCTAAATGCTGGGATTGAAGTCAATTATTAAAGGCTTGTTGTGGAAGCTTTAAGTTTTTATTGCGACTCAATGTGGTGTATTTGTTGGTTTATCACTCTTCAAGACCTGTATCTTTTTTTTGGGGATGATATCCGAAGATATTAAGCATTTGATTCCTTAAATTAGCTGCTGTTTTCATCGCTGGGAGCAAGCGTTTCTCTTGAGCGGGTCTTGTTTTGATGACGTATTCGATGTCTTGTAAAACCATATGAATCATATTCATTGCGAGAATGCATTGGGCTTCTTCGCAATGATGTTGTCTTGTGTCTGTATACATTGCCACAACTTCTTTGATGTAGTCAATAAAAATAGTTTTTGAATGGTTTTGTGCTAGTACATCCTCAGGCTTCCATCCCAAATGTTCAATCAGTTCCTTGCAGCTGATGAGTGCGTCGCGAGTCTGTTCGTTTTCCTGGATCTGGATCTTGATGAAATGATAAATATTTGAAATACAGTATTGGATTCCATAGATGAGACTGTCTTTATTTTCTAAATCATTTTGGATTCTGGACCAGACGATTCTTGCAATTCGATCGTCTGGCATCATTTTCGACAATTCTTCTAATTCAATTGAGCGTGAATTTAGCTCTTCATTCAGATCATGATTCATGTTGATATTTCAGTGGTCATGAGCAGGATTTCTGGCCTGAGCGCATCAGACAATGTCAGTCAATACTAGCTTGATATGCTCGATGTCGTCTTTCTGCCAAGAGTATCTACTCGTTCATTCTCAATCGCGTCAGTTTGTCTTGAACGAGATTCAAGACGTCTTGCCAGGAAGGATTGTGATGCCTAATACCGTTGACTTTTCCCAAGCCATAGATCCGACCGGATTAACGATTCGCGACTGAACCAGCGGGAATGCTGACAGACCCAAGGATCATGTCTATTGATTAGAGGGATGCATGCGATGCTCAATGGATTTAAGCAAATTGTCCGGTCTTGTTCTGGTTGTTGTTGGCGCAGTCCTTTTTGTGACAGCTGTACAGCTCTACAGCTTCTGGATGAGTGAAGCCATACTGGCCTCTGCCAAGAAGAGATTGGATGAGAAGGTCGACACTCTCAAGCGCTTCATTCCAAACTTCTCACTGCGACGACGTAAGGCTGCTTAACAGTTGCTGAGATTGAATGCATCGACGATGTCATCGAGATTTCATTGTTGGATCTCTTTGAAGTTGTGTATGTCATACATTTCACCACAGCGTTTGGGTGGGACAGTTGATCATCACGCATCGCTTGACCAAGTCTTCTCTTCAGAAGCGTTGGATGTTGATGATCAACCATCAATGATTTTAATTTTAAGATGATCGCTCTTCCATAACTTCAGTGAGTCGTGTTATGGCTGAGGCAAGTTGAGCCTGCGGGTCTGGCTTTGAGGATTCAACGGCTTCTTCTTTCCGTTTCATTCTCTCTACAATTCTCACAACAATGAAGCAGGCAAAAGCAATCACAATAAAGTTGATCGTCGCAACAATGATTTCTCCCCCTGGTAATTGAGCCAAGGATTGAACATTTGCTTTTTCTAATGCCGGCTCAAGTGCATTCGTCATGATTAATTTTACGGTTGCGTTAACGACTTTCCCGAATGCGCCTGCAATGATAACAGCAACGGCCAGATCAACTACATTGCCTTTATTGATAAAGGCTTTGAAATCCGAAAGAATTGTGGTTTTTTTTGCCATGATGGAATGATCGTCCACTCTCTTCTTTAGCTACGGATTGCCAGGCTCCCCATTGTTCAGAGTTTTTTATTGTTGTTGTTCTATGTTGATATCTTGTGCCATGGCTTGAGTTGTCTCTTGCTTTGATCCGTCAATGGCTGCTATTCATTTCCAGGTCGAGGAGTCAATTATTCACGTTCTGTTTGACTGTGGATTTCGCCACGGATTGGATCGACGAACGCCAATCTGAGAGATTTGCTTGAGAGAATGCGATGCTTATGTGTTTTAAATTTGTGCTAACGGAGTGATGCTGTTTTTTCGAACCAAGCTGGTAAATTTCCTGTCAGGCATATTGTTTGATCAGGTTTGATGTGGTCATTCTCGGTTACAACAAACCATTTTTCTTTGGCATTTTCAGGTCCATCTTCAAGATAGAGGTCGCTTGCTGCCCTGCTTGTGCATTTGCCAGTCATCAGCACAGTCTGATCGGCTGCATCAGCAACGGGAACAAGTAATATTCGTTCTGCATTAAGCCCATAGAATTCATCGGTGACGATATTGAACTTCAGAGTGCTTGCATTTCCTTGAGTAGGTAATGCCAGCAAGCAAAAGACTAAAAGAATAAAGCTCCAGAATAAGTTGGTTGACATTGCTGATGCATTGCTAATTGTTTTGTGTATAAAGGAATATCCTTCTGGTGATTTCATAGGTTTCTGCTAATTAAGAATATTTATTTGTTGGAGTAGATCTGGTCCAGAAATATGGCCGTTTCTTCGACTTCCAGCATTAAATCGTCCATCGACATGATCAGGGTCCATGCTGCAATGGCGGCATCTGCATCGGTCTTGTAAATGGCCATCAGTCTTTTTCTCCATTGCTCCGGCTGGCCGTCATAGTTGGTTTTAAATTCGTAGAAACTTGGCCTCATGGAAGCAGCTCTTCTGTTGTCATTGATTAACACTGCGCTCTAACCCTCCATGAGCGCCTTAATACGCATTCTTGTATCATTTGAACGCTTGTCTTTCTGCTTGCCGATATCGAAGGGTTTTCAATCATTCAACCAATGACTTTCCTGGCGGTGAGAATTGGGCTATTCCACTCTGAATGTGTTCAGTTGAGTCTCGCAAAGCCTCGTGTTACGGACGGTGGAGATCAAAATTCCTCTTCATTCCCAAGGAGTCATCTGGTGTGATGAAACGTCCTGCTTCTCGTCATACTTAAAATCTCATGCCTGTGAAACTATTGACGATCCCAGTAAGCCTGTGCTTCAGCAAAAACATGGCTTTTTATTGACAAGTTCTTTGAATGGAGTGTGTTCCGTAATCCAGTGGATCTGGTGTTCCTCATCAGTTTCCTTACGCGCCAAGATCAGCATTGGTACTGACGGTTGACCTCGTTCAATCTGGTCTCGGTAAAGGCTCACAAGCTGTCGATACCTTTGCGCTGACCAGCCATGGTTTGTTCTGTCTTGACTCTGCCAGTAGGCATGCAGAGCACGTTGACAATCTTCCATTCCAAATTCCAGCCAACAATTCTGTTGAGCGAGTAAGGGATCGATCCCTTGCGCCCTGAGCTGCTGGTAGTGCACCAGCTCAGGTGCCTCATCGCGTCCATCCGGAGGGATGCATCGCATCAGTTCTCTGAGTTGTATTCGATCGAGTCGCAGCCAGCATCGATCTCGCAGAAGGACTGGAAGCTCCCATGACCAGGTTCTGGTTTTGCTGACATCCAGCAGGACATCACGCAGTCCAAGGCGTTGGCTTTCGGTGAGACCTGCTAGAGGCTGAGTGTTGGATGCCACTGGACCCTCGCCTTCTGCAACTCCATGATGATGTCTTTATGGATCAGCTCCCCGTGGCCTCAGCGCACACCATCAGGTGGATCATTCGATCATTGCGATCAGTTGTTGATTGTTTGCTGTGACATCACAGGTGCTGTTGAGCTCTGGTGCGGGCTAGTGAAGACGAACGTCACCCCAGGCATGATTCGCTGTCGAACCAGTGCTCAAGGTTCGACATCTCAAGCTCTGAGATCAGCCTGGAGCTTGATCAGGTTGCCAGATTTCTGACTTTGGATCCCACACCGGCTTGGCGTATGAGCCGCGTAGCTGCTGTTGGGGTCGTGTGATTCCCAATTCTTGATGACATTCGTGGGCAATCTGGATGGATTTTTGGTGGTATTCCTTCCAGGGAAGCAGCTTTTGTCCATTCCAGATTGGTGGTAAACCGGTTGCATCGAAGATTTGATTGAATTCATCAAAATGTTTTTGCAGGTCTTCAGGTTTCAATGTTTCTTCTGAAATGTCTGATTTTACTGCGCTTCTGAAGGGTGCCTTTTCCATACATTTTTCGAACGACTGTGTTAAAAGCGTCTGCTTTTTCCAGGCCTGGTGCCCTGAAAAAACCATCAGAGCCGACAGTGTAATTACAAGCGTTATTGCCAATATTAAGGTCAGCCGACCTGGGTGATATCTGGTATGAGTTTCTTCCTGATTATGCATGACTTGTTGCTACTGGTCATCCTCTGATCAGTGGGATAACTTTGTTCTGCTCCATGCCTGCGAGGCTTAATCGAGTTGTCTGTTCGGCATTGACATGCCGAATCTCTCCAGTGTCGCTATCGACAACAGCCAGCATCGTCACACCATGAATCTCTTTGAATTGATCTGGGTTGCCAACAATCCATCCCATCCACCAGTTGGTATCAGTGGGATCGGGATTGTGCGTTGACTGCACGAGAACCAAGTCTCCTGCTTTGACCCCGACAAAGGGCGGATGGTCATTTCGTGATGGCATGGCTCTCCAGCTTCGCTGATCAGAACCTCACAACCTGATGTCGCCAAAGGCGTTAGGTGCTTTCTACGGTCTTCATCTGGAAGGGGCCATAAGCATTAGGACTTATTCAATGATTGCGTATTGTCGTTCGCCAGGCATGCTTCATCTTTTCTCTACAGTGGTGCTTCGAAAGTGGACTCCCATGCTGACCAACGAAGAACAGGAGGAGTTGCTTGCCGCAGAAAGGCGCCAATTTCCTGGCGATGCTGATCTTGGTCGCGTCGATACTCAGAAGGCGACCATACTTGGACAGGCCTGGGTCAAGTTGCGTCGTGTAGAGATACAGCGAGAGATTTCTTCTCGGGGCGAGACCCCTTGACACTCCGTCGTTGATGGATTGTGTATCTGCGAATCCTGCTTGACTCGCTGAACTTGCTTGCTGTGAATTGTGTTCACACCATGCTCACGCACCTTTTCAGAATGAGGGTCATATTTTTCGACTTGCTTTGAATTGAGCATTTGTCCTTCATCGTGTTTCACGTCTTGTTCGTTGATCTTGAGTTTTGCTGCGATGGCCAAACCTTGTTGTGTGACAGCAGCTCCACTTGTCTCGATCGGTTCTGGCGGCTCCACGGCTTTCTCATGCCGGCTGATTTGGCCTAATGGTGCAACGCCAGACTGCGCGCAAGGGTTCTCAGGCAGCTTGTCCGGTTCAGGCCTGGAAGACAGGATGGATTTGCGGACATCGTCGAGTTGTGTGTGTAACTTTTGATGGAGGACCGTTAGACGACCATGGCTTTTGAAGCGAAGGACAAGACAGAGAGGTTCATGGATGCCGCGAAAGAGCGTGCGAGGGCTGCGATGCACGAGACCGCTCCCAAGCTGACGTCGCTTGAGAAGGGGATGCTGAAGGCTCTGAAAAGCCGTCAGCGCCCCGTCAAGCACGATCAAAAGACCACTGTCCGCGGGTGAGCTGCTGTTCAAGCATCTCTCGCTGAACTGGATTGACGCTGCTCCACCCTGATGCCGTTGAACTCAGCTGAGTTCAACGGCTCATGTTGATGTCTTCAAAATTGGAAGGATTTGGCCAGGGCACAGCCAGCTTGGTTCCTCCCAATCACTTTTAATGGAAGTCAACGTGATGATCCGCAGTTATTAAGTTGCGACTCAGTAACATTGTGCCAATGATCAGACGCGTGTTGAACTTCAGCAATGGATGATTTCAATCGCTTTGAAAGCGATTCGTCACGTACTATCCATGGATTTGTATGTCCACTGAGATCTCTGATTGTTTTATTCTAAATGTTGCAGATTCCAGTATTGCTATTGATTGAGCTTGATAGTTTAATTCTCGGGGCTGTTGTATTGGCTGAAATTTACCGTGAACGCTGCACTGTTAAGCGCTTCGATATTTTGGTCCCAACAATCTTCGAGGATTGGGTTCACCGCATGGAAATTCGGCGGTGAATCAAGAGCAGGTCTGCGATATTCAGCTTTTCCATTTCCTCCAGAAGCTGTTCGTAGTCCATTGCAGACGTCGATTGGACAGAGCTTTGCGAATGAGCCATCAGGCATCGCGATTTAAGTGTTAACAATTTAATCGAACAGTAACGGTTTGTAAACGATCAAATGTTGCGACGCTGGCCGTTGTGGCTTTTGAGGGAGTTTTGGCGCTCCTAGCGACCCCCCCCCCTGTTGAGCTTGTTGCAGTGGCTTCCAGCAGCATGCTGAGTTCAAGCCAGCACCACGTCTCAGTGTGGTCAAAGCAGTGTGTTATTGAAGCGATAAAGCGCTTCTGGTTCGGTCACATACCCCATAGGTCAGAACTGGTGATTGTTCTTGTGGGTGTCTCTGCAGTGCTAGAACCCAAAACACCATCATCCCCAGTCGTGCTCTCACACGGCTGTCATCGGTTGAAGCATTGAAGACTGGTTGATCGTCTTGAGAATGAATCTTGGGAATGAGCGCTCTCAATCGAGGCTGTTTTTTTATCACGTCTGACTTCGAGTCGATGTGCCGCATTGCCACCATGCGGTGCTTCCCGGTGTTTTTGTTGCATGCCGACTTGTCTAAGCAGACATTCTGATGTTCAAACAGGAATGGCAGCATCGACTCGCCAGCCTTGATTGTTGAGCCTTTTGGCTTCGTTTGAAGCTTGCTCTGTTGGTACTTCGACGAGGCGGAATCCATCGCCTTTGCTGCAATACAGCCTGGTTTGTCCAATCACAGCCTCACCTCTACACGATGGGATACAACTAATTTGCCCCATCACTTCTCGGAATCAAGGTCTAAAACCGAACCTGCTTGGACGGCTATCCCAACTCTCCAGCGATGTCCGGGCGAATCAACTGACCAACCCTCAATTTGCAGTCATCACAACATCGTCAATTTGGCCACTGCATGTGTTGAATGTGGTTCAAAAAAAGAGCAGGCATTCAGCCAGGTCACAATGATGCAAATGCAGGTTTTGATCGCATCGTTTTGATAGGCTGGCTTTATCAGTGCAGGTCTTGGTTGTTCATCGAGCCCATGATGAAATCGCTGCTCATCACACTGCTTTCGTTCGGTCTTGCAGGATGCCGTTATCCGTCTGACCTGAAAGCGAAAGAAGCCTGTGAAAAGTGGAGAGCTCAGCAAGCTGAAGTGATGATTATTAGCTTCAGAGATGAGCAGCCAGCTCAACCAGTCGATCGAGCGAAAGAGTTGAAACTTGTCTTAAGCGAGATCGACAAGGAAGATTTAACAGCTTACAGCGATGCTGAAAGATTCCGAGCAGAAACGAGAGCATTTCAGATCGATTTCTTCGCTGGTCTTGTGGATGAGGATCAGAACGGCCGTGAAATGATTGATCATCAAGTCTCTGCACGCTGGTGTAGAGAAGACAGTGCAACCAATCAAATACTCGGGTACGAAAATAAAAAAGTTGTTAACCGCTCCTGGCAGAACAAGCAGGGAGCGAAAGGCAAGGGTGAAGTGGCCAAGCGTTACCGCTATTGATTGCAGTAGATCGTTGGCAAGCATTGGTTGATGATGTCGACAAGATGAATTATCACCACTCTTTCTGGATATTATTTTGTGTTAAAAACTTCAGTGGCTGGCATTGCCTCATTCTGTTCATTGCTGTTCGTCTTCATCCCCTGAGCGACTGCCAGCAGGCCCACGAGCACACCAAGCGATAAGGAAGTCAGTATCAGTCTGTTTGTGGTCATTGACCTGAACTTTTTAATCAGCCTAGTTGGTTGCTTGGTAGTCTTCCCTTAATGCCAAGTCTCTCATGAATCAATTGTTTGCTGAAATTGCAAGAATTGTAGGTCTTGCTGTTTGTTTGCAGCTGTACGGCCTTGTGCATACTCTTGCAGCTAATTACGGTACCGATGAGAATAAGGCAAAGAAGATTGAGAGAGACGGCTTTTTCTCTAGTCATACCTGGAAGGTTGCGTTGGGAGGCGCTGTCTTTTTCTGGGTCCTGATGTTCAACTGGGGTAAGACGTGCATTAAATCCTAGATTTTCAGCCATCGTCTTTGAGCCTCTTGTTTTTTGCTGACCTCATCCTTCCTGTTGTGAAACTCTTTTTGCTTTTTGGGGTTCTGATTCTCTCGGTCTCGCCTGCTCGGGCTGATGATTACCTTCATCTGAATTGTGAGGTTGAAGTTGTCAAGACGAAGGCTCTGTTGGATGCGATGAGAGTATTGTCAGAGGATGTGAGCTCTGGATCAATTGTTTTCAAGATTGATTTGGTCAACAGCAGAAGTATTGGGGCTTGAGCAGAAAGCTGGGATGATATTCAAATCGTTGATGGTGTGATTCGAGATTCGCGTGCCGGTGAAGTGGATGGATTCAGTTTCGAAGCGAAACGTGCTGTGTGGATCCAACCGCCGGGTAAGTTTTCTGTGAAAACTGTTGCCTCTAATGATAAAATCCTAGTGACTGCCAGCACTGATGGCGAATGTTCTGAGATTGATGAATTGGTGTTCGACGAAGCTCAGTGATTCGTTGAAGGGTCATGAAAAATTTTTCTGTTGCTCGTTGTGATGAAGCTTGTCTTTCAACGATGTGTTTGTGGACCAGCTTCTCTCCGTCCATGCCAGCAAGATCTGCACAGTACGGGTCACATGCAGACAGCTCTGTGTTCAGACTCAGTGACTCTTGCAACTGATGACCATGCCCCTGATCAATCTGCGGACGTCGTTGGCTTCTGTTGATCGTTGTGACGAGCTGCTGCTTGAGATGTCAGCGATGCTTGCCGAGCAGACCGGTAAACCTGAGGAATATGTGATGACGCTCCTCGAGACCGGTGTGCCGATGACCTTCGGCGGCACATCCGCTCCTGCTGCATTCGTTGAGGTCAAGTCGATTGGGGCCCTGCGCCCGCCTGCGATGACAAGAGCATTCTGTGAGCTGATCACGGCTCGAACTGGAATCCCTGCCGACAGGATTTACATCACCTTTGATGATGTTCCCGCGAGTGCCCTGGGTTGGAACGGAAGGACGTTCGGCTGACGTGTTGTCGTCATCCAAAGCTTCGGCCCTGCCGGTTTTGTAGTTCAGGTTCTCACTGCGTGGATCAACCGCTTCCATCTCGAAGCCAAGTGGAGCCAGCTCTTGCGGTGGCTCCACTTGGTTTGAGCTCAACCTGTTGGCATGTGAGCACTTGGATCCGGCCCTTGGGTCAACTGGCCATGCTTTCTTCCAGTTCGACATACTCCTCATCGCTGAGTCCGGGGGTGATCGTCGCCGTGACACCGAGTCCCTTGGTCCATGGATAAGTGTGTCTCTGCACGGCTGCCAGGTTGTCGGCGTCCACCAGCAGCACACCTCCACCGAGGTGAGGGTGGATCTGACGTGCCAGCACTTTGAAGCCGGCATATTCATCCATGGGTTTGCCGCCTTTGATGTAATCCACGATCGCTTGGGTGTATTTCTCGCTCGTGGGATCAGGTGCGCACCAGTGGATCATGAAGCGTGCCATCGAAAAACCTGCAGATGTTTTTCAATCATCGCCTGGACAGGTGCAACTCAGACCATCAATGCTCTTTGGGCCTGTTCGATCCGAGTGGGGTTCAGACTGCTTCCATATCGTTCAAGCACCACCCATTGGCGGGCCACATTCGCCAACAGACAGTCTTGGTTGACTTCCCTTCCCGGCGGCTTCAGAGGCAGTCAGCAGTCAGTGGGTTCAAGCGATCAAAGCTTGTTGCGTGTATGAACCGAAAAGTTGCAATCAAAGAGGCTCTCAAGCTTTCATGTCTTCCGTGATTGGCAATGATCCACAAGAAAGCAGTGGTGACTTTTCAGCCTTGTTGATCCTCCGATCTCAAGGCGAAGCCGATGCCTCGGATCGTTTGAATGATTCGTTCTGATTTCACGTTTTCCAGTTTTTTGCGCAGATATCGCACATAAACGTCGACGACATTTTCATCTCCAAAGTAGTCGTCTCCCCAAACATTCTGAATTAACTGAGATCGACTCAAGGCTTGTCGTGGATTGCGGATGAAGCATTCCAAAAGGTCAAACTCTCTGACTGTCAGATTTAACGTCACCCCCGAGTAATCGCAGCGTCGCTCGGGGCCATTGAGATGAAGATCGCCAAAGCTGAGCTGATCGGGGCTGGCGGCGGTGCTTCGCCTCAGCAGGGCCTTTACCCTGGCCAGCACCTCACGGATGTTGAATGGCTTGGCAATGAAATCATCGGCACCAGCTTCTAAAGCAGCGACGCGATCGTCCATTTCGTCGCGGGCCGTGATCATGATCACTGGCAGTTGATTGCCGGTATCACGCAGTCGTCGGCAGACATCCAATCCGCTGATAACTGGCATATTCCAGTCAAGCAGTGCAATGGAAGGCTGCGCTTCACGGATTGCGGCCAAGGCCTTTCCGCCGTCCTCACAGCAGGTTGTGCTGTATCCCTCGGCCTGCAGCTCCATTTCGAGCAGCATCAGGATATTGGCTTCGTCGTCGGCGATCAGGATATCGACGTCTGTTTCCGCCATGCCGCTGTTGCGGTGTTGATGAAACTGTAGGCAAAGCAAGAGGGGGCGGCCATGACCAAGTCATATGCCTAGCGTGTTCATACCTCGTGGCATGAGGCGTAATGGCTTGGATTGGTCTCTGGCGGTGGCCATTGATTTTGGCATCGTTGCTGTTCTTGACGTCCTGTACTCAAGAAACTTCTCCAGACGTATCAAGCCTTGAGGCGGCATCGATAGATCTCAGGATTACCGAACCTCCTTGGGAACCTCAGGCTCAGATGAGCCGGCGCATGCAGCACTTGACGACTTATCTCAAATCATCAACAGGTTTGACGGTTAAATACATTCCTGCAATTAATTACGACCATAGTTATTCACTGATGGAACGTGGTCAGGCAGATTTGATTCTGGTGGGGGTTTACGGCGGTTACCGCCTGTTGAAGGCCTTGCCCGATGCGAGGCCATTGGTGGTTCAAAAGCCTTCGTATCGGGTTGTGATGCTGGGTCGTCGGCGTTGGATGGAGAAGCTTGACTCCGGTGAAGAGCCCAGTTTGGCGTCGGTAAAGGGGAGACGGGTTGGTTTTGGTAGCCGCTTCTCTGGGTCGACGTTCTTGCAACCGATGCTGGCCTTACAGGAAGAGGGACTGGATCCATCTGTGATGGCTTATTGCTCGCATGAGCCTCTGCAACGTCACTTACCGATTCAAGTGGCGAATGGTCAACTTGACTTCGTATTTGTGCCAAGTTTCAACGATCAGCAGGATCATTTCGTTCCTGAATCACTTCGCGAGCAACTCGCTGTTGTGTGGATTGGGACACCACGTCGAAATGACTACGTGGTGGCTCTGAATCGCCCAGAAGACTTGCAGCGCCAAGAGCACTTGCGCCTGGTGCAACAGGCGTTTCTGAATCTCGACCGATCTAGTCTTGAGGGACGTGTGGTGCTGAATGCTCGCGGCTTCCCCGGATATGAGCTACCGACGCCTGAATTTCCGCAGATGACAAACCAGCGCCTCGAGTCTTTATTGGCAATGTATGGAGGCAGGCCTATTTGTGAGGACTCGTGATGCGTCCTCTCTTCAGGAGGTTGATGAAACATCAGCATCGTTCCTGGTCCATTGCCCGTCGCTTATTCGGGATCAGTCTTCTGCTGATTTTGCTTCAGTCTGTGATCAGCACAGTCGTCACAGCGCAGCTGCGTCGTCATTTTTTTAACGAGTTCCTCGAAGAAACACTTTCCCGTCAGATCGTCTCCTCCTACAACGTGATCTCTGATCGTTTGGATCAGATGTCCGTGGATGAGGCGTATGCATGTTGCTCGATTGAGGACTATCGCAGCTGGCTTGAAGGCCTGAGCTTTGAAAACGGCAAGGTGGGTCTGATCATTGGTGAAGCGGGTCTGCAGGCCACTCGAGATGCGGATCGTTTCTACGAAATCACCGAATTGTCCCGGTATGCCAAGGATGCCATCGCTTCATCGACTGGATTCACCGTTGATGAGGCAGATGAAGATGTTCCCTTGGCCGTCCAGGCGGTCAAGCTGCCAGGTGGCGTTGAGACGGGGTTCTATGTGTACATACGTCCCGTGTACTCCATGCCGCTGGTGCGCACGCTCATGCAGATCAAACTGGTCTCCGAGTTAGTGCTGATGCTGGCCCTGGCCGTGGCCCTGCTGGTTGGTTTGAGACTAGTTTTTCGTCCGGTGCGCAGGATTAAATCTGAACTCGCTCGCATTGAGCTGAACCAGCTGGAAAGTGCGGACCTCAGCAGCCGTGATCGTCCCCGTGAATTTCAACCTCTTCTGCAAGAGTTCAACGGAATGGTGGGGAGATTGCGTCGATCATCGGCCGATCAGAAGCAATTTGCATCAACTATTTCACATGAATTTCGTACACCAATGACGGTGATTTCAGGCTTTATACAGTCTGTTCTAAATCGTGATGAGAATCTGAGAGTGCAATCTCGAGATGCTTTAGCACTCGCTAATCGTGAGGTCTTGCGGCTCAATCGAATGCTGAGTGATCTCTTGGATCTCAGCCGTGCTGATAATAATCAGCTGAAGGTTTTAAGGGAGCCGTTTGATTGCTTGACTAGCTTTCGTGAAGCCTTTCGTCTTGCGCAGGCAGCCTTTCCGGGCAATGCGATTACATTGAATGAACATGCATTTGAGCCTCCGGTCTGGGCTGTTGGAGATCATGATCGTCTTGTGCAGTGTCTAAAGAATTTAATCGGTAATTCTGTCAAGTATTCAGAACCACACAGCGCTATTGATTTGGATTTTGAGGTTCAGGACGAATGCATCCTATTCAGTGTTGTTGATCATGGTCAAGGGATACCGGATGATCAGCAGGAACGTATTTTTGAACGCTTCATGCGTGCCGATGGAGTGTCTTTGCGCCGTGGTGAGAGTAGCTCAGGCCTAGGTTTGTCCATCGTCAAAATGTTGATTGAAGGGATGGGTGGAAGCGTGCGAGTGCACTCAGAGGTTGGGGTTGGTAGTCGTTTTATTCTTACTCTGCAGCGCTCATTGGGTTAAGTTGTATCCATTGATTGGTGGGCTCTGGTTTATTGATTTGTTGTGCTAGCCCCCGGGCGTTGCGCAATGGGCCAAGTATCAAGCTTGTCAACTAATTCAGGTCCATGCTGAATAGCCACCGCCGACTTGTTGACAGCCGTGTACCAACGAAGGCATGCGATGACTTCAAGAAGATCTCTTATTCTATGGATAATAAAGATATTTCCCGTCGTAATTTGATCGCTGGCGGAATGGCCGTTGCTCTTTCGCTATCTCTGATCGCCGCTGCGACGTCAGCGGAGTAGGCCTCAGAGGCTAATTCGATTTTGCTAACAGAAGAAGCAAAGCAGCTTCGTTCGAGTGAAATTCAAAACTTGATCGTAGGCAACACGTTAGAAGACGTGTTGCAGGATGGGGACGAGTATTCTCTTTACTTAGAGCCACAGGTTGCTGCCTATTTAAGGATGCATGATGGCCGAGAGGAGATTGGTCGTTGGGAGTTTATTAAAAATGGATTGATTAAATCAAGGTTCCCATCCGCTGCGGGAAATAATGAACTCACCATGGCCTATCTTAAAGGAAGATCAGTCAACGAATTTTTCAATATTGCCGATCACGGAAAGCGCTGGGGACGATTTACCGTCGAGATAGGAGATTCAAATGGACTGGTGAAATCCATTTCAAAATGAATGATGAGGCGGCACCGTGCCTGGGAAACCAAGCATAAATAGGTCGGTGGAACCAAGAGCTCGCCGAGGTGGTGAGGGTCAGCAAGCCAGTGCCACAAGAGCAACGATGACGACGGTGGCGGTGATGGGTTCCATGGCGTTGTTCTGTCTGAAATCACCATCCCCCTTTCGAGCGACAGAGTCTGTGAGCAATCTCACAGCTTTGCATGAGCCAGGTCATCGAGACAGACGCTGAAATCGGGGATGGTGTGAACTGCGGCGGTACAGAACCTCTCCGCAGTTCACACTCCACTTCACAACCATGATTTACAAACAGATCCTTGCTGCTTCCTCGATGGCTTTGGTTGGATCAGCTTCCATGCTTGCCATGACGTCTCCAGTCCACGCGTTGGACGGATGTGGTCCTCGCGGTCGCTTTTCTACGAGCCAGCAACGGTGTGTTCGCAGAACTGATGTCCTGAGGAGCCCACAACAACAATGGGCTGCAGATCAAGCTTGCGGTTATCGCCATCGCTACTCAGCTCGACTTGACAGGTGTGTTTTCAGGGGAGATGTGAAAACTGTGCGTGTGGGTGCCATGCCTCGAAGACGCCTGGTGGCTCCAGTGCGGGTGATTCGACACCGCCAGCCAGCTCTGAGCCTGAACTTCTCGTTTTAGAAGCGCATCAGCATGTTCGACTTCACCCCGCTCTCACGAGTGGGGTTTTTGATTGTCTGAATTATTTCTGCCCGTCAACTCAAGCCAATCCACTGCGTCCGCGGCGCCATTGATCAGCTCCCTGCAGCCTTGCCTGGCTGCAATGTTGTTTCCCTGGGTGTGCAGCAACTCATTGGTGTGCAACTGAGTCCACTGCCCCATTTCCAACACTCCCGCTCCATCACGCGGTGGTGTTCAGCCCCATCCCTTTCATTCATTGCTGCTGTTCGCATCCAGTTTTTTCAAGTCATATGGCGGACTAAGCTGGATTAAAATTTCATGCGGAAAAATGAACAATTTTATCTTACTCATTTTCACGAATACATTATCAGCATCTATTTTTTTGTTTCCAGTCCAAGCAAAAAACTTTGCCTGGGGATGTAGGGGTCCTATGTCAATCGGTCATGGTCTAAGAATTGTTGAAACTCAAAAGCCCGGCTCGGAAATTGTGAGAATTATGGATTCAAGTCATAAGGTTGTTATTGAATTTTACGCCCAAGGACCAATGACAGAGGAAGTCCTCCCTGGAGTTGGAAGGGATGGCGAGGATGAAATCGTCCGTAAGAGAACTTATGTGGATGGCAACGGAGCTCAATGGATCTATAAAAACCGGGATGCTCATCCAATATTTCAATCCACTGAAAATTCAGAGTTAAATATTTCTTGTTTTCCCTAATTTGCTTTTCATGTTTAATCTGTCCAGGTCGTTGTGATATTGGGCAGCCAGTTCAACACATGAAATTTATTTCTATGGGTTCTCTGATTGGAACACTAATTTTTTAAATGGTTTACTGGCTTCGGTGCTGATCAAGCTGAAGGAAGTCTCGTTATTGGAGTCTGCATTTAAATCTCCATGTAATTGAAAAATCCTGTTGTCGTACTTATAGCCACCTCGGGAGCTATAGGGCTTGAAAACATAATTGCGTCTGTGAGTCGTTATCGTCAGGCTTCCAGAATTTAAATGCTGCATCGTGCAAGATTGTTTTCGCGGCTGCGAATTTCCTTTGGTCCAGGTGCAGATACCCATAACATCTTGTGCGTGAGTTGGGATGGATAAAATTGTTAAAAATACGGGTACAATGAGAATGCTTGTAAAAGGGAATACGGCTGAGCTGCTCATGGCATAAAAGTGGAATCATGATTCTTCATAGCAGTCGATTTGAGTTCTTATACCTCTTCGCTGTTTTATTACATGAAACACTTCAACTTTTGCGAAGACTTGAAGGCAACGCTGAAGTCAGGCTGATAGAAGCGAAGCTCGCTGAAATGGTGAAGCTCAGCAAGCCAGTGCCACAAGAGCAACGATGACGACGGTGGCGGTGATGGGTTCCATGGCGTTGTCCTGTCTGGTTTCACCATCGATCAGATGGCTTGAATTCACCATCCCCCTTTCGAGCGAAAGAGCGTGTGACCAACCTCACAGCCCTGCATGAGGCAGGTCACCGAGTTAGGCGCTGAATCCGGAAATGGTGAGGTCAACCGGCACTTGTCCCATGAACCGCAAAGAGAATTTGTTTGCCCTGGAGCTGATTGTTCACTCCATGAGCACGGTCAAACCTGAATCTTTAACGATGAAAAATCTGCGGCGAGCGGCTTATCTCCATGGCATTGTCGAAGCCGTTCTGAATGAGCAAATCAGCAGCCTCCCGCAAATGACTGAGATTCGCAGCTGATTTCGGGGTCAAGCTATGCGCAGTCGCCTTCATAGACAATCTGCGGGGTTGCCTTATCTGGTTGAGACACGGCTTGTGTGCTGCTACTGCAACCTGTAATCGCCGCGATCCTGACAAGGGCAGACATCAGAGGTATCGCTTTCATGGTGGTGTTTCATCTGTATTCACAGTCGCTGGGTGAAGGCGAAAACACATCACCAAGCCGAGGGGATGTCCCCACTGCGGGGGACAGAAACTTCCTTGCTGCGGGAGGTTTCAGCCTTCAGCTTGGCGGCTGTAGAGCTTCGAGCTGATCACCATCAGCACCAGGACAACAAGGCTGATGGACAGAATGACGAGACTGTCGATGGTCTTTGACCGCGTCTAGAGAGAAAAGACTCTCGCAGAGATTTAACCCGAACGGTCCATCTCAAACTGGACAGTCAGCCGATCACTGAGCGGGGCGAGCTGCCTTGTAGAGGCTGAGCGTGAAGCAAGCAGCGCCGAAACTGACGATCAGGACTAGGAGATCAGAGGTACCGAACATGAACTTTCTGCAGATGTGCAAATGTTAAGCGGATCATTGCGGAATGTAAAGCGGTGAACCGATCCAGCCAATCCACTGCATCAGCGCCGCCATCGATCAACTGCCTGCACCGTTGCCGGGCTGCGTTGTTTTCAGCAGGCGTGTGCAGTCGGGTATTGGCTCGGAGTTGACTCCACCGACCCTTTTTGTGGTCTTCGCTTCGCAGCCATCACTCAGTGCACACCACGCAGTGCAGAAGAGAGCAGCACCAGCAGATCACCAGCCGCCACCGTCACCGGTTATCCAGGTGAGGTGAAAGGGTTGACCTCGCTCAGCACTGCCTTCGCCCGACCGATGCTGGCGAACAATGCAATACAACCCAATTCTGGATTTGAAGTGATGGCCTCTTTCAGCTCTTGCCGATCAGACGAGCTGAAATCTTCCACCTGAGCTCAATCGTGCCAGGTATTGAAGGTTTATTTGTAGGATTCCAGGGCCTAATAAGGCAATAAAAAGCCCCTGGATTTGAATGAGCTTTGAGTGTGTAAACTCAAACTACTTTTAGATGCCTTGATTACTGTTCGCATTTAGTTGTATGAAAGCAGCATTTGTGGGTGCTGGGCAATTCCGTACAGTAAATGCTATCGACTGTTACCTTCTGTCCCCCAGCCGCGCCTTCAAGCTCTTCATCTGATATCTCATTATTTTGACCTTTTCCTAAGTCATCAGCAGAAATGCTAAATCCCGCTTCTTTAGCTATGGCAACTACTGCATTGGCATCCTCTGCTGCTTTGAGTTTCTCCTGAAGGCTGGTGTCGCCTTTGACCTTCTCAAGAAAGGCTTTGAGTTGTTCTTCTGACATCTGTGAGAAAGGGCTTAGTTCATTCCATTGTCTCTACTGCAGGCAGCATTGTCAGACTTGGGTGAAGAAGGTTGTCGCTCCAGCCACGTCTATAGCCACTCAGCGCATCGCCAAGGATTTCCCAGCTCTAGCCAAATCCTTCTTTTGCCGCCCCATAGAAGCTGTCTGGCCTGAATTGGTGGGCTGCAGGTGGGTGCCACGCCAGGGGAGCCATTAATTGCCATTGGGGCTCAAGGATGCTGGAGCGATTGGTACAGAGCACTAGGAGCAACAGAAGCAAGAGATAGCGTGCATCTCTAGGGCAACAGAAACTCCCATTCGCATTTGATGCTCGACTCAATCAAACCCCAGAGGAGTGGCATCAAGTTGTGGTGAGATTTAGGCATGTAAGCGGCATCAGCGCTTGTAATTCAAGGCTATTGCCGCGGCGAATCACTTGAGGAGATAAGCACGTTAGTAGAGATGTTGAATGCAGAGGTTGAGTTTACTTTGCCCAAATATTTGAAATGGAATTGTTCAATGCAGAAGCCATCAATGGAAGACATTCTTGAACGATTTGGGTGCCAGGTGTTGGAGGCGGAATTATGGGTCTAGGAGGGTATTTAAAGAAATAAAAGATCCCGTTTCTTGAAGAGACTTTTAAGTATGGAATGATTTGTCAAACTCGCTTTCAAAATGTTTATTGTCGTGAGTGTACCCAATACTGGTATGGGTAGTAGGCCGCGGGTGGTTCAGCGCGTCTGTTCTCGCAATGATACTTCCAATTTTCATGGTGAAATCCATGCCCGACCGGATTTCTAACTCTCACATTGAACCTTGTTGTATGCTTCGATGCGTTGTTGTCAACCTTATAAGTTCCATCCGCGCCACCATTGTTTCCACACCTCTGGTTATTGAATTTATGTCCGTCGTGCACCCTTACGTCACGATGTTTGAGTGATTCGGTGAGTGATTGAATCACTGGTGTTTGCCAAGTTTTCTTCTCTGCTGTTGTTGCATTACCCGTGCCAAAGCGATACTCAAGATTACCTGACACTCTGGTCTCAAAGGCCTCGTCATAGGAGACGTTGACGCCAAATGTTAGGCCATTGGTAATTTCATAAGCCAGAGTTGCAAGCACGCCTGATGCATCACCTGCATAAAGGTCATCGCCGTGTTGGTAGTAATAACCAATGGAGGCGCCCCACTCAGGGGTGATTGCATAACCAACATCCAAGCCGTAAGTGTTTAGAGCACCGCCGTAATAACGACTATTGAGACGCTGCTCTGTATTTCCAACTGGGATCAGGGCATAGGCATTGAAGTTCCAGCTATCGGATACTGCTTCTAAGCCTGCAGCAACCTGCTGAAAGAAAACACTTTCCTTGTCGTAGAGCGTGACACCTGAATCAGCATTGCCTGTATTCATCGGCCGGCTGTCGTAACCAGCATTCACCCCGAACATCCAGGAGCGGTCACCATTCAGCCAGCGGTAACCCAGCCGAGTAGAGGTGCTGACGGTGGTACCAGCGACATCGGTGTTCACGATGCTGCTATCGCCCTCACGATCAGAGAAGTTGGCGTTGAGCAGTACATCAGCAAAGAACACACTGTTCTCGCCAACAGCAATTGGCAAGAAGCCGCCGATACCAGCCTGATTCGGTGTGCCTGCTCCTTGCAGTGCGCCTTGAAATCCCCAGTTGAACTTGACGGCATCCTTGAGGTTGATTTCCATCACCCCGAGATTTTCTGCGCTGCCTGTCTCTTGAGCAGCAGCAGACAGCAGAGCCCCGTTAGAGAGAGCCAGTGCTGCAACGCCGCTCAGCGATAACGACAGGTGCAGGGACCGCTGCATTGAGCTCAACGCCTAATTGCTCGGTACATTGCCCTGCTTTGACTGCTGATGCGAGCTGCAGTAGTCAGTTCCAACGTTGTTGCTCTTGAGTCGGTGACAAAAACTCCCACTCGTGGCAGAGCTAAATATTTATTAGCGCCAGTTATTGGATGGCTAATTAAGCAGTATTAAGGGGCTTTGCAAAGACCATACGCGCTGCGTTTGCCGATAAATGGCTATAGTTGTTTATTAGCGACTATGCGCAGAACTACGGCACTAATGCCAGGGAGTCGGAATTGATCGCTGCTGCTGAACGAGTGTTGGCCGGAGTTGCTGGTTGATAGCAGGCTTGATAGCTGATTAAGCCCTGCCTCATCTTTGCTCAACTGAGCTCAATCGTGCCAGGGATTGAAGGCTTGATTATGGGATTAGCGAGGCTATTGATGAAATAAAAAGCCCCTGTTACTGCAGGAGTTAATATTTTAGCTGTAAAAAGTTTTTTTAGCAAGGTTTTTTCAGTCCTCCCAGGACTAACACATGGTTAGGGGTTTTGGGCATAGCGTTTTCCCGCAGCACTCTAGATTCATCGTGCTTGCACCCCCTGCGGCTCCTTCCAGTTCCTCTTCAGAAATCAATCCGGATTGTTCGTTCTTCAGGTCATCAGCAGAAATACTAAACCCAGCTTCTTTGGCAATCGCAAGAACTGCATCGGAATCGACTGCTGCTTTGAGCTTCTCCCGAAGGTTGGTGTCGCCTTTGACTTTCTCAAGAAACGCTTTGAGTTGCTCTTCTGGCATACATATCAGATCTGTTGAGCAGTCATAGTATCGGCTTGAATCACCGCCAAGGGGGCACCGTTTCCATCCACGTAACTTCTGAATGGTCTCCCATACTTCGATGGCATTGTGGCGAAGCAGTGGCTTGGGCTTCCCAGGTCCTTATCTTGTAAATGCAATCAAAAAAATCAGGTTGATACATGTTGAGTGATTATGTCATTAAAAAAAATTTTCACTTAGCTTGAACTTGATCTATTTTTCTCGGCATGGGCATTCTCAGCGGCTTTTTTTCATTGTTTCAGGATAAGCGTGAAATTCTTAATCTTGAAAGCTTCAACGATGAATTGGCGTTCAGGATTTCGTGGGACCCCCTGATTAGAGGTGGTACGAATTTCTGTACGCACAGGTTGCAGAGAATGCCTGGACTTATGAACAGCTCTATCGAGTTTCGGCCAACTTTTGTCGCATATTTGTTTTCAATTTTATTTGCTGTTTTTGGATTGATATTTTGTGTTTTGGCCTTCTCCACAGGGGCAATGGATATTGGCGTGTTGATTAGCCTATCCTTCTTAGGATTTGGACTTTGGTCCTTATGGCGCCTTGCTAAGCAAAAATCAGTTTTCAATGGTTCGTCGCGAGTTGTTTACAACAATGGAAAGTCTTTCGGTTTTGACGATATCTGTGCAATTCAGTTATTGCGAGAATATGTCAGTGGAAATAAAAACAGTTATTACAGCTATGAGTTGAATCTTGTTTGTATGAATGGAGAGCGTATCAATATTATTGATCACGGTGCACTGCGTGCAATCCGGGAAGACGCGTCAATGCTTGCTGACTATCTATCTATTCCAGTTTGGGATGCTATTGATTTTCGCATTCCAGATTCTGGTTCTGATTGGGATCTCAAGGCTGAAGTGTTCAGAAATAATCTTGGTTAATCAGTAGTTGCAGTGGGTTAAGGAAGTATTGGCATGGTTTTTAAACGACCCTCTGCGCGTGCGTGGTTGGATTGTCGTTTCTGAACTGGGAAACCTTGCCCCGCTGGTCGTTCATTAAACAGCCGACACCGTTCTTCGGCGCATGGCGATCAACAAGTGGGCGGTCTTTGTTTGGTATTTCGCAACGATGGCTGTCAGAAGACCAAGACGGTGCCGCTGCTATCAATCTTCCAAGGTGTGAAGCCCTTGGTTGTTAGGGAATGGTCGGGTTATCACCAGAGGGCATGATCGAATGTTTTTTTGTGAAAACTGCAAAAGTTGACAAAATAAAGTTTAACTGTTTCTTCGAATTTTTTTTCTCGAGTATTGCCGAGGGCTATGGAATAACGGCCTGATTTACAGTTCACTAAAAGTGCTGTTGATTGCCCTTGACCATTGTCTGCCTTGACTGGATCCTTGGTTGTTATCGCAAGTGCATATTCAACAGGTTCATGCCAGGACTGCGCATAATTGATTGATATGAGGGGATTGGTGAAGCTGAAATTTCCATATTCGATCGTTGAGTTCTTGAGTTCCGAAAAGGCAGGTGTCACAAGAGAGCCAAGTGCAAGGGCGGAAGCAGTGAGTACGGTGCGAATCATTTCTTGATGGCTATCGACACAGTTTGATGAGCAAATTCTCCTCGATGTGGAATCTGATCACAGGCCCTGGTCGGTGCTTGTGCGGCATTTGGCCATGAGGGCGAGCAATCAAAACCATCGCAGGCAGATATTCCGCCGCCGTATTGGCCAGCGTCAATGGGTTTAGGCCAGTGACGCAGCAGCTGGACATCCCAGTGTTGATGCACTTTTTATGAGGAGAGATAAAACTTCTGGTCTGAGCTGAGAGCAACTTGCACACCCCTCAGGCCAATTCGCATCCGTATGGCTTGTGTGCGTCGGCCTTGGCTGCAGCACCGACCCTGTTGCTGGGGGCGGCAACGGGGTCAACACAATCACAGTGAAGATTGAAGGCGTACATGCTGAGGGCTCGGCATCAGATCTCGCTGCATTGCTGAAAGCACTGGCTGCTTAATGGCTACGCGCAAGCCATAGCACTACAAAACCCGGCACTTGGGGGAGCTGTTGATCACTTAGCGCTTGCGCCGCCAGGTTCCCCTCCAGCCATCGGCCCCTTCGAGCTTGATGATGTTTCCGGAGGCTGATACGCGGCCTTCAACTCTCGACCCACTCAGGTCTGTGTAAGTAAAGCGGTCGTTGGTCAACCACTTTGCTGTGTAGTCCCGATGTGGGTCGAATTGCCCTGGTTTGAAATACACCTGGATCCAGAGGCTTTCAGGTTTGCCTGTGTAAGCAAGATCGACGTCAGCGCCTGAAGAGGATGTCCAGTAGCCCACTACGCGATCACTACGCTGTTGAAGGGTTTGTGACACCAGCCCCGGAGCAGGGGCTGAAGAGCGTTTTGACACCACTAGCGATTGGGCTTCGGTGGATAAATTGCAGGTTGTTTCCCCCAACGCTGCACAGCTGAGCATTGCTGCCAGCACTGGCACGCTCGCTTTCATGATCGTTGTGCGATCGACTCGAGAAACGTAGCCCTGGGGTTCAGTTCCGTCAGTGATATGTAGTCCTAGAAGTCCAGGGCACTAAAAAAACTCCGCACCTTGGGGGGCGTGGTTGGTGTGAGTTGTTTTGTCTGGAGATTGATAGCGACACCACTTCCTGTCCATATTGTCAATGACAATCTCCGATTTTACTGTTAATTTTACTGTATAGACGGTAGCTTGGTTTGAACGAGACAAAGCCTATTTTTGACTCTAATTTACGCTCTAGCTTTAATGGCTTGAGCTTTATGCCAAAGCTATTTGCTTTGGGTAATAACTCTATAGCCCCAGCTTTGAGGCTATACGAAAACCATATCGAGTATTGCGGCGCGTTTGGCTTGAATAGCTGTAACTATGAGAACATAACGAAGATTGACACCCTTACGATGCCCTTGACTAAATCAGTTGTCTTCTACTTTGAGCACACGCCAATAACTTTTTCTGGTAATTTTCTCGATGATCAGAGTAGAGTAGCGTGCCTCAGGTCTTTTTTAAATAAGGGATGTCTATTGACAGAAGCAGCGCTAACTGTTGCTGGCGTATTAAAGCAATAGAAATATACTGTTTGCTTGTGAATGTTCGGTCGGGAGATCGATAGCGACCACTCAACGCCCCCTGCTTTTCCCTTTCGGGTCTTGTATAGCTCTCGGCCTAGTATTCATGGCTTCAGGCTTCCCGGCGTGATGATCATCCTCTATAGCAGTATCCATTATTAGTGCAGCAGATTTTTACCAACTGCCCTCCGACGACATCGTTTCGGCAGGAAACAGCATCTGCTGATTGAGGTGGAAATGTTGATGCTCCGATAACAGCAGCTAAAGCAGCAACGGTAGTGATAGCGATTTTTTTCATTGGTTTAGATGTAGTAGTTGGATGCCATTCCCTTCGGGGTCTCTTCACCATCTCCGGAATCAATTGGATTCACATCACTCGATCAGGTGGTCTTCCACCCGCCTGACTCCCCCGTATGGGGTGGAGCTGTCCGCGTTTTGTCCGCAGTCGCCTTCCTGGATGAAAAAAGGGGTCCCGTCTTTCCCGAAAACCCTTGGTGTAACTCACGCCCCCTGATGGATTCGAACCATCGACCGACTGCTTAGAAGGCAGTTGCTCTATCCAGCTGAGCTAAGGGAGCATCCGGGGCATTCTTGCAGTCAAACCAGAGTGCTGCATCTATGGTTGAAGGCTGCTCAAATTGCTCCATGGCACCCAGCCGGCTTACTGACAGTCAAAAGCAGGAGCTTTTAGTTCGTTATCGCGCCGGCGAGTCCAGCGCTGCTCTTTCGGCCGTTTACGGATGCAGCGTCAATACGGTCAGCCGCACGGTTCGCACTCTGCTGACTCCGCAGGAATACGACCAACTCAAGTCAGCGCGAGCGCGCGTTGCCGCAACCACTCCCCAGGCTGATCCCCCAGAATCCCTAAAGCAGCCTGAAGCTGCAAAGGATCCTGGGCAACCCACTGAGCGACTTGTCGAGCCTGAGCAGTTGGAGACGGAAGACAACGCGGCCGATGACGATGGCAGTGCAACCCTCGCCCTTGATGATGCCGACGATTTCGGTGGTGACGATGTTGACGATGTCGCTGATGACGAGGCCTTCGATGGGCCACCGGACGCTGTCTTCCAGGAGATCGCCGTTCTGCCTGTGGATCTGCCGCAAGTGAGCAGGGAGCAGGTCAGCTGTCGGCCTTTTGCCGCCGGCGTGCTCCCCGACAGTGTCTACATGCTGGTTGACAAGACCGTAGAGCTGGATCCAAGGCCGCTCAGCGAGTTCCCTGAACTGGGTGTTCTGAATCCCGAGGAGCTCACGCGTCAGGCCCTCTGTCTGTATTCCAGTCCACGCTCTGCAAAGCGTCAGTGCGGACGCAGTCAGCGCGTGATCAAGGTTCCCAACACCCAGGTGTTTGTGAGCACCTCTCGCCACCTGCTGGCCAGGGGAATCACTCGGCTCCTGCTCGAAGGCGCCCTGTATTCACTGGACGCCTGATTCACCGTTGTGAGTTCGGCATCAACACCACGGCGAGGCTGCCGCCGCTGATCACGCCCAGAACAGTGCTGACGCCAACAATGAAACCGGCTGGGAGCGGGGCTGTCGTTCCAACGCCCAGTTTCAGCCTGTAGCGATCACTCAGGTTCTGCGCTCCAAGGCAAAGCACCACCAGCAAGGCGGCACTGCCGCCCAGTGTGATCAGCAGCAGTCTCAGGCGCAGCAACATGCCGCGAGTGTCGCGAAGCTCCGCTCAGTCTGCCTGTTTCTGCTCTTCATGCAGCAGTGCATACAGCTCACGCCGTGATCGTCCCGCACTTCTCGACAGATCCTTGGCTGCATCGCCCGGCTTCATCCCTTGCTCGATCAGTGCTGCGAGTTGCTGACGGCACTGAGCGTCAGTCATGGCGACTTGTTCCTGTTGCGGAGCCCCACCCAGCACCAGGGTGAATTCACCCTGGGGAGGGTGGTCCTTGAAATGTGTCAGGGCAGCGATCACGGTGGGTCCCACCTGTTGTTCATGACGCTTGGTCAGTTCACGGGTCACCTGAAGAGCACGTTGATCACCACACAGTTCCTGGAGTTCTTCCAGCAGTTTCACCAGTCGATGCGGAGCCTCGTACAGCACGGTGGTGCGTTGTTCTGCGGCCACCGCTGCCAAGTGTTCGCGCCGCTCGCGCCCTCTGGCCGGTAGAAACCCCTCAAAGCAGAAGCGGCCACTGGGAAGGCCACTGCTGACCAGTGCTGTGGTGGCAGCGCAGGGGCCAGGAATACAGATCACGGCGTGGCCGGCCTGATGTGCGGCAGCCACAAGGTCTTCACCAGGGTCACTGATCCCGGGCAATCCGGCATCGCTGATCACGGCAACGCTGTGGCCGCTGCTGAGTTCATTCAGCAATTGAGGAATGCGGCTATGAGTGTTGTGCTGGTGAAAGCTGCAGCGGCGTGCTTTCGATCCCAGTGCTGTGAGCAGTTGTCCGCTGTGGCGGGTGTCTTCGCAGGCAATGGTGTCCACGGCGATCAGCAGGGCCCGTGCTCTCGGGGAAAGGTCGCCCAGATGACCAATCGGCGTACCCACCAGATACAGAACACCAGCTTCCGGTTCGGCGCGCTGCTTCACAATGGCTCCGCCCAGATCTCTCCATGATGCCGACTGCGATGAACCTGCCTGCCGGCATCAGTCAGGACAGCCTTCTCGAGGCACTGCGCCCTCTCTGCTGGGGAGCCGCCGACATCCTGCGGGCCTATGCCCGTGGTGAGCAGCCTCCTCACGGTTTTTCGAGGGCGCTGAGTGTTGACAATGGTGGAGAGGGACCTGTGTCTGCGGCGGACCTGGCCGTGAATCAATGGTTGCTGGATGGTCTGCATTCCGCGTTTCCTGATGCTGGCTGGACCTTGCTCAGCGAGGAGACGGCCAAGGAGCAACTCACTGAGGGTGAGTCATTGCCGGCCGAATGGCTCTGGATTCTGGATCCTCTGGATGGCACCAAGGATTTTCTGCAAGGCACTGGTGAATACGCGGTTCATCTGGCGCTGGTGCGGGGTCAGCGTCCGGTGCTGGGTGTGGTGTTGCTACCGGAAGCGGATGAGCTGTGGTTCGGTCTGGTGGGTGATGGCAGCTGGTGTGAAGATCGCAGCGGCAAGCGCAGTCCCGTTCGCTTCAGCGACCGCAGTGCCGAGGGCGACCTGATCATGGTGGCGAGCCGCAGTCATCGGGATGATCGCCTGGAGCGCCTGATCGCTGCTCTTCCGCTCGCCGGCTCCAAGGCTGTTGGCAGTGTGGGCTGCAAGGTGGCCACAATCCTGCGCGGTGAGACCGATCTCTACATCTCGCTCTCAGGCAAGAGTGCCCCCAAAGACTGGGATATGGCAGCCCCTGAGGCTGTGTTGCTGGCGGCTGGTGGTGCCTTCACTCATGCAGATGGTCGACCTCTCTCCTACAACACTGGCGATGTGCGTCAGGCGGGTTGTCTGATTGCCAGCCATGGAAAAGCCCATGCCGTGCTTGAGAAGCGAGCGGCAGGGGCCATGCAGACAATCGATCCTGGTTTTCAGGTCTGAGGCGAACCTCAGGAGAGAGGCGCAACGGGTGTGGGGGCAGGTTCAGGCTCGATGTCTTCACCGTTCTGGGGCACACCGCGCAGGGTCAGGTTGATCCGGCCGCGGTTGTCGATTTCGCGGACACGAACGGTGACCTCGTCGCCCACCTTCACGACGTCTTCGACCTTCTCCACCCGAGCTTCTGAAAGCTGGGAGATGTGGATCATTCCCTCCTTGCCAGGAAGGATCTCCACAAAGGCGCCGATTGGAATGATCCGGGTGATCGAACCGCTGAACACCTCGCCCTCATTCACCTTGCGGGTGAGCCCTTCGATGATCTTCTGAGCTTCATCAGCCGCCGCACCGTCATGGGACGCGATGGTGACAATGCCGCTGTCCTCGATATCGATCTTGGTGTTGGTGCGTTCGGTGATCCCCTTGATGGTTCGGCCACCAGGACCAATCACGGTGCCGATCAGTTCCGGATCGATGCGGAAGCTGAGCAGGCGGGGGGCATGGGGTGACATGCCATCACGTGGGGTGTCGATCGCCTCCAGCATCTTTTCGAGGATATGAAGACGGGCTGGACGCGCCTGATTGATGGCCTCAGCAATGGTTTTGATCTCCAGACCGGTGATCTTCATGTCCATCTGCAGAGCTGTGATCCCCTTGTCGGTGCCAGCCACCTTGAAGTCCATGTCGCCGAGGAAGTCCTCGATGCCCTGGATATCAGTGAGGATTCGAACCTCTTTGCCCTCTTTGATCAGACCCATGGCGGCGCCGCTGACGGGTGCTTTCAAGGGCACACCGGCGTCCATCAGGGCCAGGGTGCTGCCGCACACTGAACCCATTGAGGTGGAGCCATTGGAGCTGAGAACCTCACTCACCACCCTCACCACATAGGGGAAGGTGTCCTTCGCTGGCAGCACGGGCAAGATGGCTCTCTCTGCAAGGGCTCCATGGCCGATTTCGCGCCGGCCAGGGGAGCGCATCGGCTTGGTCTCGGCCACCGAGTAGGGAGGGAAGTTGTAGTGATGGAGATAGGTCTTCTCAGTGTTGGGGTTGAGATCGTCCATCTCCTGGGCATCACTGGGTGTGCCGAGGGTTGCGGTCGACAGCACCTGTGTGAGGCCGCGCTGGAACAGACCAGAGCCATGCACTCGCTTGGGCAGCACGCCTGCGGCCGCGCTGATCGGACGCACCTGATCAAGACTTCTTCCGTCAACACGCTTGCCGTCCTTGACGATCTGCTGACGCATCAGCTTCTTGGTCAGGGCTTTGAAGCTGGTTGGCAGTGCTTTGCCGTTGCCTGAAACCAGCTGACGGACGGGGTCGGAGTCCTTTAGACCCTCAATGGTTTCAGCGGTTTGATCACGGATGGCATCGAGCTTTTCGTCGCGTTCGGCCTTGCTCTGATCGAACTGGCTGAGCACATCGCCGATCGACTTACTGCAAGCCTTCTCCAGATAGACCGGCAGGGTGGTGTCTTCGCTGGGCGCCTCGGGCTTCACCTGCTCGATTCCGACCTCTTTCAGGATGGATTCCTGGGCCTTGATCAGCTCACAGACCGCTTCGTACCCGAAGTCGATCGCTTCAATCACATCTCCTTCAGGCAGCTGGTTCGCCCCGGCCTCAACCATCACCACACCATCGGGGGTGCCGGCCACGACCAGATCGAGATCTCCGCGTTCGATCTCTCGGAAGCTGGGGTTGAGAACAAAATCGTCGCCCAGGAGGCCAACCCGAACCGCGGCCATCGGACCTTGGAACGGAATGCCCGCCAGCAGTGTGGCCATTGAAGCGCCAGTCACCGACAGCACATCCGCAGGGACGCGCTCATCAAGCGACATGCAGGTGGCCACGATTTGGATGTCGTCTCTCATCCAGCTGGGGAAGAGAGGCCGCATCGGCCTGTCGATCAAACGGCAGATCAGTGTGGCTCGCTCGGGAGGTCTGCCCTCACGGCGCATGAAACTTCCTGGAATGCGCCCTGCTGCGTAAAGACGCTCTTCGTAGTCGCAGATAAGCGGAAGGAAATCGATGCCTTCGCGACCTTTGGATTGGGTGGCTGTGACGAGCACCGAAGTGTCACCGCATTCGATCATCACCGAGCCACCGGCCTGGGGGGCATACCGCCCCGTGGTCAGCCGAATCTCCCGACCGTCAAAGGAGATCGACTGTGTCTGACCTTGCACTGTTGTTTATGTCTTTCTGTCAATGTTGATTCTGGCACTTCACAGGATTGAAACGTCAATCCCACTGAATCCAATTTGATTCGGTGTGTGACATCCATCAAAAAAGGAGGTGTTCAAACACCTCCTCAACTGCATCACTTTTGAGCTGACTCTCGACAAATTACCAACTGGACTTCACCACGCCGGGAAGTTCACCTTTGTGGGCGCGTTCGCGCAGTTGGTTGCGGCAGAGGCCGAAGTCGCGATAAACACCTCTGGGTTTGCCCGTGGCCCAACAGCGGTTGCGCATGCGGGTTGGAGCACTGTTGCGGGGCAGTGCCTGGATCTTGCGGTGGATCTCAAGGCGCTCCATGGGGTCCTGCGCTGCGTTGAAGGCGGTCATCAGGGCAGTCCGCTTGGCTGAGAAGCGCTCAACCATTTTTTTGCGCTTCGCATCGCGGGCGATCATCGACTTCTTGGCCATGCAGCGGTTGAAAAGGAGCAGTTCAATCAGCAACCATACAGTTTCATTGGCCAATCAATTGACGCACCACAGGCAGTTGGCTTGTGTCACGCACGATCAGCAACACACTGAGGCCGAGCACCAACAGCAGGCTGGACTGCATCACAGCCAGCTGAAACCGTTCCGGCAGTGGGCGTCCGCGCAACCCCTCAAGCAGAAGAAAGACCAGCTGTCCGCCGTCGAGCAGAGGCAGGGGCAAGGCATTGAGAACGGCCAGGTTGATCGAGATCAGCGCCAGAAAGAGGGCGAGACCCGAGCCGCCCTGGCTCGAGAGCTGGGCACCCATTTCCACAATTTTCACCGGGCCTGAAACCTGCTGAGCGGTGGCGCCGAAATTGGTGAACAAGCCCGCATAGCCCGACACCGTTCTGCTGAAGAGCCCGCCGAACTGTTGGCTGGATACGCTGACCGCTTCCAGCGGCGAACGCACGGGACGAGTGGAGCCACTGACGACTTCCTGAAGCTGGGCGCCGATGCGACCGACACCCTGCTGGTCGGCTGGCGTGAGCTGGAGCGGTGTGAGCACATCGTTACGCAACACCTGCAGCTTGAGCGGCTGACCAGGGCTGTTACGGATCGGATCGACGGCGGCCTGGACGGCCGGCTCTCCACTTCCGAGATCAATGGCGTCGATCGAAAGGATGCGGTCGCCAGGTTTGAGTCCAGAGAGAGCTGCCGGTTCACCGCCTTGCACGCTCATCACCATCACGCCTGCTCCTGGTTCCCCAGGGACTCCTGTGGTGGCGGTGTGTCCCACAAGAACCAACCAGGCCAGCACCAGATTGGCCAGCACACCAGCGCTGATCACCAACATCTGCTGGGGAATCGGCCGGTTACGCAGCAGATCCGGATCATCTTTGGGAATGTCGCTCTCTTCATCGTCTTCGGGAAATGAAACGAATCCACCCAGGGGGAGCAATCGCAGGGCGTAGGTCACGCCCCCCTGCTCGGTTTTGAGCAAGGCCGGCCCAAACCCAACTGAAAAGCCGTTAACGCGGATGCCCTGCAGTCGGGCTGCCAAAAAATGGCCCGCTTCATGAATGACGATCAACAGCCCCAGAGCCAGCAGTGAGGCCAGAACGTTCATGGAACCCGTTTCAATCAGCTCATTCTGGCTGGATTCTGTCCTCACCGAAGTACGGCACGAGTGCCTGAGGCAGCAACACACTGCCATCGGGCTGCTGACCGTTTTCAAGCAGAGCTGCCATGGTGCGGCCGATCGCCAGACCACTGCCATTCAGGGTGTGCACAAGCCGGGTCACTTTCCCTTCCTTGGTGCGGATCGAGGAACGCCGCGCCTGGAAATCACCGCAGACACTGCAACTGGAGATCTCCCGGTAGGCACCGGCGCCTGCGAGCCACACCTCGAGGTCATAGGTGCGTGAAGCGGAAAAACCCAGATCACCTGTGCAGAGTTCCAGTACCCGGTAGGGCAGCTCCAGAGCCTGAAGCACCGCCTCCGCATCCGCTGTGATCTGCGCGTGAGCTTCCGCTGAGTGGTCGGGGTGCACAAACCAGTACAGCTCGACTTTGTTGAATTGGTGCAAGCGGATCAGTCCTCGGGTGTCTCGGCCGTAACTCCCCGCTTCCCTGCGGAAGCACGGGCTGTAGGCCACGTACTTCAGAGGCAGCTGATCTCCTGGAATGATTTCGTCGCGATGCAGAGAGGTCACAGGAACTTCGGCAGTGGGTGTCAGCCAGAGATCGTCGTCAGCACAGCGGAAGCTCTCTTCAGCAAACTTCGGCAGCTGGCCTGATCCTGTGAGGCTGGCGCTATTGACCAGCACAGGTGGCAGCACCTCTCGGTAGCCCTTTCTCCCATGCAGGTCGAGCATGAAATTGATCAGAGCACGCTCGAGACGAGCGCCCTGGCCGAACAAGGTCACGAACCGGCTCTGGGCGATGCGCACGGATCGCTCGCTGTCCAGCAAACCGAGACGGTCAGCGATTGCCCAATGCTCCTCCAGGCCCTCTTGCTGGCGTGGGACGCCCCAGCTGCGCACTTCGATGTTGTCGTTTTCATCCTTTCCATCTGGGCTGTCAGCCGATGGCAGGTTGGGAAAGGTGAGCAGCTGTTCCTTCAAGCGTGAGGCGAGCTGCTTCTCCTCGTCCTCGAGAACGGACACCTTCTGCTTGATGGCGTTGCCTTGCTGACGCAGATCCGCGACTTCGGCTCCCTTGGGATCAGCACCGGCTTTGATCTGTTGCCCCACATCCTTGCCAATGCGGTTTCCCTCAGCCTGCAGCGTGCTGCGCTCTTGTTCGAGATCCCGTTGATGCTGAGCGATCTGCTGGAGGGAGCTGAGATCCACATCCAGACCTCGGCGTCCCAGCTGAGTGGCAATCAGCTCAGGGTTCTCTCGCACCAGACGCTGATCGAGCACAGGGGTTCGGATGATTGCGCCGGCAGCCTAAGCGTCCGCTGTCAGCGCTCTGTTTGCTATCAGAAAACCTGGCCTACCATCACAGCCGCCACGGCTGAGAACAGGGTGATTCCCAGTGCTGTGACAGGGTTCTGGCCTTGAGCGACGGCAACCGTGGTGATCACCCCGGCTCCAAGGCAGGCAGCTGCCAGTTGAGTGGTGATTTCAGAGGAACGGTTCAATTCCGGTCTTTCGACGGTTCCTGGAACTTACGGAGCCTGGCTGGGTCCGTCTCGGTCTGAGGGGGTGGATTGTTACGCCGCGTCAGGGTTCGTTACGGCTCGCAATGATGCGGGCCTGGCCCGCCCGGCGCTGGCCCATTGCTTGAGGCTTTCCATCTGCTCCCTTGCCGTGCGTGACAGGGGGACAAGCTGCGATGCCGCCAGGATCATGTCGCTTTCCGTGAGTTCACGGATTTCGGCGAAGGCCAGGTGCATCGCTTCAATCACGACTTGTTCCAACTCAGCGCCGGAGTAGCCGTCCGTGCGATCGACCACGGTGGAGAGCGGCAGATTGAGGCCAGGGCGGCGCCGTTGCAGGTGAAGGCTGAGGATGCTCAGACGCTCCTCTCTCGATGGCAGATCCAGCAGGAAGATTTCATCAAATCGTCCTTTCCGCAGCAGCTCCGCCGGTAAGCGCTCCACACCGTTCGCGGTGGCCACCACAAACACCGCAGAGCGTTTCTCTGCCATCCAGGTGAGCACGGTGGCCAGCACACGCTGACTGGTGCCCCCATCACTGCGGCTGTCATTGCCGAATCCCTTGTCGATCTCATCGATCCAGAGAACGCAGGGCGCCATCGCCTCCGCCCGCTGAATCATGTCGCGGGTTCTGGCTTCACTGGCTCCAACCAGGCCAGAGAAGAGGCGGCCCACATCCAGGCGAAGCAGAGGCATCGACCAGCTATGGGCGATTGCTCTGGCGGTGAGGGACTTGCCGGTGCCCTGCGGTCCCACCAGGAGTACCCCTCGAGGCAGAGGAAGTCCGAATCGGCGTGCATCGTCGTTGAAGGCTCTGTGTCGTTGGTCAAGCCAATGCTTGAGCGTTTCGAGCCCGCCGATGTCGCCAGGCGTTGCATCGGTTCGGCAGAACTCCAGCACTTCGCTGCGGGCCAGGGAAAGCCGTTTCTCCTCCAGCACATCCACCAGGTCCTCGCGGCTGAGCGATCCACGTTGTGCGAGTGCTTTGGCGGCCACATGCCTCACCCTCGCTTCGCTCAGGCCGCAGCAGGCATGGGTGAGTTCCTCGAGCACATCAGCCTCCAGGGCCCGACCGCTGGCTCTGGCGATGTTGGCCAACAGTGTTCGCAACTCCTGCTCCTGGGGCAAAGGCAGGTCCATCAGGGTGAGGGCTTCATCCAGGTCAGCTGGGGGCGTCCATTGACCGCAGGTCACGATCAAGGTGTGTGGAGTGGTTCGCAGTTGGCTGGCGAGGTTCCGCAGCATGCGCGCGATTCCAGGGTCTTCACAGAACCGGTGGACATCCTTGAGCAGCAGAAGGGTTGGACTGGAAGGGGAGCGCTCCTGCAGCCACTGCAGCACCGCCATCGGCTGTCGGGCGCCCAGCTGTTCCTGGCCCAGGGCGCCACTGAGGCCTCCCACGAAATCCCAGCAGGTCAATGTGCGGTCGGGAAGTCGCTCCGAGGTCTGTCGCAGCAGCGTTTCCACGCGCTCCTCCTCATGGCTGCGGATCCAGATCAACGGTGTGCCCGACCGGATCAACAAATCCAGCTGTGCGATCCAGTTATCAGTCATGGTTCGTCCTGTTGCGTTGCATCGAAGACTGCAGATCCTTCAGGGCCTGCCAGCGGGGATCAGGTGTTGTCTCCCTGCTGGTTGCGGAAGCGTCCAATGGTTTTTGCGGCATGCCTGGGCAATGCTCCCCGCAGCGATTGACGACAGACATCTGAAGGCTCAGCTGTTCGAAAACCCAGCGTTCCGGTTCGAAATCACCGCGTGGGTTCAGGCACTCCATGAGGCCATCGGGTGAAGTCGGGTCGACACCCGCTTCGGCGAGATGATCGTCGCTCGGCTCCTGGCCCAGCCAGATCAGTTCCTTGGAGATGGCACTGAGCTGCTGGTTGAAGTGACCGAGGCAGCGGTCGCAGCGAAGGCAGACGATGGTCTGCACCGACCCTTCAACCTCCAGGAGATTGCCGAGGTGTTCTGCCCTGAGAGTGCCTCGCACGGGGGTGAGGCTGGGCATCTCATCGAGTTGACCATCCACTGACCAGACCCTGGAGGTTCCCAGAGCTTGTAGCTCCCTGAGCGGTACCGGCTCAAGGCCGGGAATCATTTGTTGCCGCCCTTTGGCTCGAAAGGCAAGCGGCCTCCGGGAACCCCGCCGGCTGCGGCTGGTGCGGGTTGCTGCTTGAGCTGTTCGTCCAGGATGGCCTGCAGATTGTCCGGTAAAGCCTCACGGGTCAGCAGGAATGTCTGCAGTGCCTGGAAGATATTGGCGATCACCATGTAAAGCAGAACGCCTGCCGGCAGTGGGAAAAACAGGAACATTCCAGTGATCAACACCGGGGTGATCTTGTTGGCTGTGGACTGCTGCGGATTCGCAGGCATGCCCATCCCCGACAGCAGCTGGGAAATGAACAGACTCAGACCAAAGGAGCCAACAAGGATGGCGATATCCCAGTTAACGGCTCCTTCGGTGTAGAAGCCCACTTGTCCAAGAGCCTTGATGAACAGGAAGCCACTGCGTGCGGCCAGACCGGGGATCTTGCCTTCGACGGTCGCATCACCGGCAGCCAGCGCGGTGATCTCTCCAGTTTCAGAGACCGACACAATCGATTCGCCTTTGGTGACGGTCCAATCAGGCAGGAAAGACTTGCCGTTCTCGACACCGTCCAAGACCTCATCGAACGCTTCACCGCTCTTGGTCTGAAGCTGGATCTGAACGCTGTCACCGGTGCCGATCTTGGTTCCACCGGGCAGGCTGGCGATCACAGGGACGTGATCAGTCTCCGTAACGAAGATCGAGTGGCTCGCACTCGTGAACGGTTTTGGCTCCACCGCCGCGATCTGCTCGGCGGGCAGCACTTTGAGATTGAGGGTGTAGGGAACGTCGGCGAAGGGTGACCCACGCAGCGTGGCGAAGAGCGCGAACAGGATCGGCATCTGCACCAAGAGAGGCAGGCAACCGGCCAGCGGGCTGCCGAACTCCTTCATCAACTTGCCCAGTTCCTCCTGCTGTTTCTGAGGATTGCTGGCGAAGCGGGACTTGATCTCTGCCTGCCGCTTCTGCATCACCGGCTGGGCGATGCGCATGCGCCGTGCGCTGCGGATGGATCCTGCGCTGAGTGGGAACAGAGCCAGGCGGATCACCACCGTGAGAGCCACGATCGCGAGCCCGTAGCTGGGCACCAATCCATAGAAGAAATCCAGGATCGGCAGCAGCAGATTGTCGGAGATGTAACCGATCACGATGGCGTTCCGATGGGCGGTGAAGGGTGATGCCAGTGTGCAACAGCGTCGAAGCCGTTGCGTTGGTGCGCAGGATCAGGCAGCGAAGCCTTTGCTTGGAATGCTGTCCGTGCTGGAGCCGTTGGATTCGGGCCTGCTCTTGATGCGTTCCTGGATGTAGGCCTCGGTCTCACGGAAGTTCGGCATCGAACGAAGCTCAAGACGTGATCCATCCGTGAGCACGAGAACCATGTCACCCCATGCGCCAAAGCCTCGGGGTACGCAGCGCACCTCGCGGATCTGGCTGTAGACCACCTGGCTGCGGTCCTTGCCCATCCAGCCGCCGCTCACGGACACCCGCCGACTGGTGATGCGGAAGCGCAGCCAAAGAGCCCGGACGACCGCCCCGACTGTGAATGGCAGGGCAATCAGGGTGAAACCCAGAAGAATGTTGAAGATGAGATCACCCTTCGCTGGGCCGCCCTCATAGAAGGTGTCTTCCTGGATGGAGCTGGTCATGGCTTCAGGCCCGCCTGTACAAGCAATCTGTCGCATTCTTCCAGCAAGTCGTGATCCTCTGTGGCTGCTCCAGGCTTCAAACTGACCAGAAGCCAGACGCTGGCGTGTTCCGGAGCGTTTTCGAACCTTGAACGCAGATGATCGTGCAGGCGTCGCCTCAATCGATTTCTGATCACGGCGCGCTTGCTCACTTTGCTGCTGATCACCACAGCCACACGGCAGGTTTCAGGACTCCGCGGGCTCATCGACTCCGTCGGAGTTGTCGCGCGTTTGAGCAGGGAATGGTGAGCCGATGCCTTTCTCAACACCATCAAGGTGCCGTGGAAGCGTTTGCCTTTCCGATGCAGATGGTCAAAACAGCGATGGCCGCGCAGACGCATGGATGCCGGCAGGACCATCGCGGCAATCCGAACGAATCAAACGGACAGGCGAGAACGCCCGCGCTTGCGGCGGCTGCGGATCACACGACGTCCGGTGTGCGTGCGCATGCGCACTCTGAAACCGGAAACGCGCCTGCGCTTGCGACTTGTGCCTCCGAGAGTTCGTTTCGTCATGGGATTTTTCCGGCACCCGGCCTTTGGTCAAGGAGCGAGTTTATCAGCCGGGGTCAGTCGATATCCACAAGCCAGCTGCCGAGGTAGCCGGATACGGGAACGTCTCCGGGGGCTTGCGCCAGGGCATTGAACTGGAACATTCCACCCTGGCTCGGGTTGAAGACGTTCATCACGACGGCGTAGGTGCCGCCTGTCGGGATCGGAGTGTCGGGAAAAACCTCGATGGCTGTCTGTTTCTCATTGACTTCAAACACCGCCGGCAGCACTTCCTTGCACTTGCTTCTTGAAAGCATTCCGCCCATCGACATTTTGCAGAGCGTGAGATTTTTGGGGCGAATGCGCGCGTTGAAATAGCTGGGCACCGTGATGCTCAGCTTGAGGATCGCGGTTTTGCGATCTTTCTTGCGCAACATGAAAAAGTATTCCGAGCGTTCGCGCCGGCGTTGGCTGGTTTGAACGAAATAAAGCTTGCGATATCCAGAATCTGAATCCCAGCGGAATTCCAGCAGCGACGGGGTGTTCTGAGCCACGGCCGGCGGTGTGGCGAGGGGCAGCACTGCCGTTCCCCCGATCACTCCGCCACCGATCAGGGCTGCCAGTGCTGCGCTGCGACGAGGAGTGTGAAAACAATGTCGTTTCATCGTGATTCGGGAGCAGTCGGCGCGAATGCCGTGAGTCGTCAATGAATTGTCCTGAGAATCTCCCGAATGCAGGTGCTTCGGGGGTCGGCCCCTGATCTGTCAGTTGTGACCAGATCGGTCCGGGCGCAGGCGCGCGGCTCCCCTCAGGTACGGATGGTGCAGCGGCCGCTCAGCAGGAATCCAGGCATGGGCGAGCAGCCGGATACAACGTGCAAGATCACCCTGAACGGCCATCTGCTGAACATCCAGAAGGGCCACGTCCTCCCAACCTGATCGGTGGCGCGCCGCCGCTGCGGGAAAGCTGGCGTCCAGGTCGGCGGTCACGGAGAACGTGACCGAGACCAGCTGATCGGGGCCCAGAGCGTTCTGATCCATCAGGGCATCCACCAGCTCGGCCACAGCCTCTCGAATGGCGTCTGCGCTGTTGTCAGCGCATGTGGTGGCACCGCGCAGACCTCTCAACAGCCGAGGGGCTGTCATGGTCTGTACATCCACAGAGGTTGGCCGCTGAGCTCAAGCTCCGTGGTCAGCAACTGATCGAGTCGCAGTAGCAGGCTTGATCCAGGCAGGTTCTGCAGCAGACGCTTGCGCGGTTTGCCCAGGGTCACAGGCCTGCAGCGCTCTTCATCAAGCTCGGCCAAGCGGGCTGCCACCAACCGAGCCTGTTCCTCGTCGCCCAGTTCATCAACAAGGCCGAGATCTTTCGCTTGCGCTCCACTGAACACCCGCCCATCAGCGAAGGTTCGGACCTTGTCCTCGTCCAGCCCACGGCCCTCGGCAACGGCGCCGACGAACTGGTCGTAACTGCTGTCGATCAGGCTCTGGAGCAGCTCTCGTTCCTCAGGGCTGAGGGCCCGGTCAGGGGAAAGGATGTCCTTGAAAGCACCGCTCTTCACGGTTTCGAAGCGGACACCGACTTTCGCCAGTAGTTCCGAGAGGTTGTTGCCCCGCAGAATCACGCCGATCGAGCCGGTGATCGTGCCGGGATTGGCCACGATCGAATCGGCTGCCACTCCGACATACACACCACCGGAGGCGGAAATGTTGCCGAAGCTGGCCACAACCTTGCAGCCTTTTTCACGCAGCCGCAGCAGAGCGGCATGGATTTCCTGGCTGTCGCCGACCGTTCCCCCTGGACTGTCGATGCGCAGCAGGAGAGCCGGAAACTCGCGCTCCTGCACGTCACGCAGAGCCTTCAGCACCCGGCGTCGTGTCGAGCCACTGATCGCCCCCTCAATGACGATGCGCGCCATGCGGCGTTTGGACTTGCGGCGCCACAGCCACCCCATGATCCTCAGTTCAACTCGCCGGATCTTAAAAAGGACCCTGCCGGCCTACTTCCATGACGACCCTCCAGCGCGGGCTGCTGATGGTGTTGCCCTTCGCTCTGTGGGGTACTGCAATGGCGGCCATGGCCCCTCTGGTGGAGTCGGGCGGGGCTCCTCTGGTGGCCTGTCTGCGTCTGCTTCCTGCTGGCATCGTGCTGTTGATTGCCGTGCCTTTTTTGGGGAGGAGGCTGACCATTGATCCTGCCGACCGGGGCTGGTTTCTGGTGTTCACCCTGGTCGATGCAATTCTCTTTCAGTTTTTTCTGGCCAAAGGACTGCAGGGCACTGGTGCAGGCCTCGGATCGGTTCTGATCGATTCGCAGCCCCTGATCGTGGCTCTACTCGCACGCTGGCTGTTCGCGGAATCGATCAATCCGATCGGCTGGATCGGCCTTGTGGTCGGGCTGTCCGGCATCGTCTGTCTTGGAGTCCCGGCACCGCTGCTCCAGCACTGGTGGCTGCAGGCTGATCTTTCCGATCTGCAGACCGGATGGCAGGACGGCACCGGCTGGATGCTGCTAGCGGCACTGGCGATGGCGCTGGGCACTGTGCTGTGTCGCTTCGCTTGCAAAACCAGTGATCCCGTGGCGGTCACCGGGTGGCACATGGTGCTGGGTGGAGTGCCTCTGCTCATCTGGCATGGTTTGGATGCCAGCACAGCTCTGATTCCAGCTTGGTCGGCTCTCGACTGGGCTCAGATGGCCTATGCCTCGCTTCTGGGCAGTGCTCTCGCCTATTCCCTGTTTTTCTGGTTCGCGAATCGCGAGGATCTCACCGGTTTCAGCACGCTGGGCTTCCTCACGCCAGTGTTCGCGCTCGCTTCTGGCGGAGTGTTGCTGGGAGAACGCCTCGACACCCTGCAATGGCTGGCGGTCCTGCTGGTGCTGATTTCAGTGCTGTTGGTGAGTCAGCGACAGCGTCTCTGGGAGCCCTGGCTTTCGGCGTCGATCACGCGTCCCGGAGACCTGAAGGCATGACCGATCGTTCCCTGAATCTTGTGCTTGTGAGCACACCCGTCGGACAGCTCGGCAGCGGCCGGGGCGGTGGTGTTGAGCTCACCCTGGCGTCGTTGGTGAAGGGCCTTGCCCAGCGTGACCATCGCCTGCACCTCGTTGCCCCGGAGGGCTCCTGTTCACCGGTGACGGATGAGCGGGTGACACTCCACACCGTTGCGGGTGTTGATCAGCCGAGCTGGCAGCATGCGGACCGGAACGCTCCCATGCAGATTCCCGCTGACGCTGTGCTGCCTCGTCTCTGGGATCGTGCGCTTGAACTGGCCAGCGATGTAGATGCACTACTCAATTTCGGATACGACTGGCTGCCGTTATGGCTCACTCCCCATGTCGAGCCGAAAATCTTCCACCTGGTGAGTATGGGGTCCGTGTCCGCGGTGATGGACTGTGCTGTAGCCGATCTGGCTCGCTGGGACCAGCGTCGCCTCGCCTTTCACACCTGTCGGCAGGCCGACGACTTCGCTCTGGTTGAGCCGCCTGAGGTGGTGGGTAATGGTTTTGATCTCTCCCGATATCAGCTGCAGCTCACAACGGATGGTCCCCTGGGCTGGGCCGGACGAGTGGCTCCTGAAAAGGGGCTTGAGGATGCGGCATCGGTTGCGGCTCAGCTTGGCGAGACACTGCGCGTCTGGGGGCTGGTCGAGGACGACGCCTATGCCAGGCGCGTTGAGAGTGCGGTGCCCGCAGGAACAATTGAGTGGTGTGGCTTCAAGCCCACCGCAGAGCTGCAGCGCGAACTTGGCGGTTGCAGAGCGCTGCTCAACACACCGAAGTGGAATGAGGCCTACGGCAATGTTGTGGTTGAGGCCCTGGCCTGTGGTGTGCCGGTGATCGCCTACGACCGAGGCGGTCCCGGAGAGATCATCCAGAACGGCGAAACCGGTTGGCTGGTGGCTCCCGATGATCGGGAAGCTCTTGCCAAAGCAACACTTCAGGCATCGGCCATCGACCGTCGTGCCTGTCGTCGCTGGGTTGAGCGCTGCGCGAGTCAGGACGGATTGGCGACTCGGGTCGAAGCCTGGATCCGTAGGGGGCTGACACCGGGGGATGGCACCATCTCCTGATGACAGCGGATTCATCAGCCCCGACTTCTTCAGTGGTTCTTCCAACCGTTCAGCAGCCAACCGCTCAGCAGCGGCGGAATGGAATGCTGCTCATCCTTGTGCTGGCAGTGGCGATCTTCTGCTGGAAGCTCGGCAGCACTGGTCTCGTTGATGAAACGCCTCCCCTGTTCGCGGCTTCGGGCCGCGCCATGGCGGAGACCGGTGACTGGCTCACACCCAGGGTCAACGGGTTGCCCCGGTTTGATAAACCACCCCTGGTGTACTGGCTGATGGGTCTGGGATATGCCCTTCCAGCGGGGAGCGTCTGGGATCCGCTCGGCACTTGGGCGGCCCGTTTGCCTTCGGCCCTGGCCTCGGTGCTGACCATGCTCGCTCTCGGGGACACCCTGCTGCGCTATCCGGTGCGGGGTGATTCGTTTCCGCGTCGGACAGCCACTGCCGCAGCTCTGGCGTTTGCCCTGTCTCCGCTGGTGCTGATCTGGAGCAGAACCGCTGTCAGTGATTCGTTGCTCACTGGGATGCTCGCTCTCAGCCTGCTCTGCCAATGGCGCTGCTATGCGAGTGGATCGGGTCGGCGTTGGTGGCTGGCCTGGATCGTTCTGGCCTTTGCCGTGCTGACCAAGGGACCGGTGGCGGTTGTGCTCACAGGCATCACCCTGGTGCTGTTCGCCTTGATCCGCCGGGATCTGTCAGGTCTGTGGTCGTCTCTGAGGCCTTTGCAAGGACTTCTGATCACAGGCCTGATCAGTCTTCCTTGGTATGCAGCCGAGCTGCTGGTGGAGGGGCAGCCTTTCTGGGACAGCTTTTTCGGATATCACAATCTTCAGCGCCTCACCAGTGTGGTGAACGACCATCTCCAGCCCTGGTGGTTTTTCGGTCCTGTGCTGGTGGTGGCGTCATTCCCCTTCACCCCGCTGCTGGTCTTCGGACTGGGACGGGTGATCGCCGATTTCGCGGGTGGCGCTTGCTTGCGGCGCATTCCCGCCAGGGACAGCCTGGGCCATTTCGCCGGCTGCTGGTTGCTGGCGGTGTTTCTGCTGTTCACTGCGGCGGCAACCAAGTTGCCCAGCTACTGGCTTCCAGCCACACCGGCCGCCGCCTTGCTGATCGCTTTGACAGCGTTGCCCCCGTCTCTTCAGCAACGCAAGGGTTTGTGGATTGCCTGGTGTTCAACTGCACTCTGCACAGTGATCCTGTCGGCTGGTCTGCTGGCATCGCCCCTCTGGATTCCACTGATTCAGGATCCTGAGATGCCCACCCTGCCGGCTGAGCTGCTGGTCAGCGGCTTGGTAATCAGGGCTGCGGTGTGTTTCGTGGTTGCCGTCCTGCTTGGAACCAGGAGTTTCTGGGGCGCTGTGCCCGGACGACTGCTGGCCTGGCAGGGACCCATGGTGCTGTTTCAGCTCATTGCGCTCGTGCCGATGATCCAGCTTGGGGATCGGGTTCGTCAGCTGCCGGTGCGCCAGGTCGCACAACAGGTTGTGGCGCTACGACGGCCAGGGGAACCGCTGGCGATGGTCGGTGTGCTCAAGCCTTCACTCCACTTCTACACAGACCAGGTGGTGCTCTACGAAGGCCAATCAACATCTGCGTTCGTCAACCTCGCTGATCGTCTCAGCCGAGAGCAGCGACAAGGTTTCCAGGGTTTGCCTCGCACGGAGCTGGATGCTTCGCCCTCGGTGCTTGTTGTCATCAACCAGGGGACAGCAGCCAAGCAGCATTGGCAGGGACTCAAACCGCAGAAACTGGCGAGCGTCGGCATCTACGAACTGTGGAGGTTGGACAGGTCTCGGCTCGAGCAGCGTGCTGAGGATCTTCGTGATCAGGGGGTGGATCTCACCTGGACAAGACCACGACCCGAACGCTACTGATCGCGTTCACCAGGTTCCGACAACTCGCTCAGCTGGATGCGGCGGCAGAAACTGCAATGCCCCCACTGGGCCATTTCTCCCATGGGAGAGGGCGTCCCACAACGTGGACATGGCGCGATGCCATGCACATCAATACGACTGGGATGGCGTTTCCACTCCTCGAGCGGATCTCCGCCCCCCTGACGCGGCGCAGGATGGTGTTGCTGGATCCGCAGATCGCGAACGGGATGGCCTGCTGCACGGATGGCGGCGAGCAGCTGCGGTTTGCTGTACAGCAAGGCCTGGCGCCACTGGGGATGACTGGCTCCCACGGTCAGCATTCCGCTCCGCAGGGCTAGCGGCTGGCAATGGCTGGAGAGTGGATCGCCAGCCAGTTTCGGCCAGTCTTGCCAGAGCGCAGCCAGGGAACCCTCCTGTCTCCAGTTGCTTTGGAGAGCCTCCAGACATCCGCTGATCGCCTCAACGGGAGCCGGTTCGGGTGGCATCAGCACTTCACCTTTCCCGAAGCGTCGTCGCTGCGATTTCGGGGCCCGACCCATGCCAATTGCCGATTTGAGACGACCTTAGGCAGGCACTGTTGATTTGCTCGCTACCCTCAGGCTGCTGCTCGCCCCGATCCATGGGTTTCTTCGACCGGCTCAGCCGACTGCTGCGCGCCAATGTCAACGATCTCGTGAGCAAGGCCGAGGATCCCGTCAAGATTCTCGACCAGTCCGTGGCGGACATGCAGGAGGATCTGGTGAAGCTGCGCCAGGCTGTCGCCATGGCGATCGCCAGTCAGAAGCGTCTTCGCAATCAGGCCGACCAAGCGGAATCCCAGGCTCGCACCTGGTACGAACGGGCCGAGCTCGCTCTCAAGAAGAACGAAGAGGATCTGGCCCGAGAGGCACTCACCCGGCGCAAGACATTCCAGGAGACCTCTGTCTCTCTGGCCAAGCAGGTGCAGGGTCAGGACGCTCAGGTGGAAACCCTCAAGAAGAGTCTTGTGGCACTCGAGGGAAAAATCGCCGAGGCGCGCACCAAAAAAGACATGCTCAAGGCCAGGGCTCAGGCGGCCAAGGCGCAGCAGCAGCTCCAGAGTGCCGTGGGGAATATGGGCAGTAATTCCGCCATGGCCGCCTTTGAGCGGATGGAGGACAAGGTTCAGGCGATGGAAGCCAGCAGTCAGGCCGCGGCTGAACTGGCAGGCGCCGATCTGGAGAGCCAGTTCGCAGCCCTTGAGGGTGGAGATGATGTTGATGATGATCTCGCAGCTCTGCGCCAGCAACTGGCGGGTGGGCCCGAAGCTGTTGCCTTGCCAGCAGCTGATCAGGGCAAAACGGATGCAGTGCAGCCGGTGAATGTGTCTGAGGTCGACAACGACCTTGAAGAGCTCCGTCGATCCATTGACAAGATCTGACTACGGTTCGTGGTCATCCGTCGTGATCACCCGCCCTCAACCGAAGACGTCTCTGGATGATCACCTCTGATCGACTCGCAAGGCTCGGTAGCGGTGTCTTTGATCGCAATGACCGACGCAAATCGGCCTACGTCGACAGCGATCGGCAGCAGCACCAGGCTCTGATTGACCTGTCTCTCGGCTCCACCGATCTGGCACCACCAGTCGCGGCTGTGAAAGCGATGGCCGAGGTGCTTGAGCATCCCTCCAGCGCCTCCTACTGCCTCCATGCAGGGACACAATCGTTCAGGCGTGCTGCTGCCGCCTGGGTTCAGCAGCGATTCGGCGTTCAAGTGGATGCCGAGACGGAAGTGCTCCTGCTGGTGGGATCGCAGGAAGGCACGGCGCATCTGCCTCTTGCAGTTCTTGATCCCGGCGATTCGGCTCTGATTCTTGACCCCTCCTACCCCTCTCATCGGGGTGGCCTGGAACTGGCGGATGCCGACATTCACAGTCTTCCGCTCACCGCTGAGCGGGATTGGGCTCCAGATTTCGACGCGCTCTCCTCAGAGCAGTGGCAGCAGTTGCGTCTGATGGTGCTCGGTTTTCCTCACAATCCCACCGCCTGCACCGGAGAGCAGGCCTGGCTTGACGAGGCCATGCACCGTTCGAGTCAACATGATCTAGTGCTGGCCCACGACAACCCCTATGTGGATCTGGCGCTGGAGGGTGATGCCCCGTCTCTGCTGCGCTGCCCCCATTGGCGGGAGCGAGGAATTGAATTCTTCTCCCTGTCCAAGGGATGGTGTCTCGGGGGATTCCGGCTGGCGTTTGCGGTGGGAGCTGCTCCATTGATCCATGCCTTGCGCCAGCTGAAAGGTGTTGTTGATTTCAACCAGTGCCAGGCGCTCCAGCGGGGCGCAGTGGTTGCGCTGGATCAACATGCCGACTGGCCATCACGTCTCCTGCCCGTTTATCGCCAGCGCCGCGATCGCATGCGACAGGCCCTGGCTGATCTCGGCTGGACCGTGCCGATGCCATCCATGGCTCTCTACCTCTGGATGCCCATCCCGGAATGGGCGAGTGCCATCGGCTGGAGCGACGAACAGCTTGCGGCTGAGCTGCTGGAGCACTGCGGCGTAGCGCTGACGCCTGGTTCCGGTTTTGGTGATGCGGGCCGTGGCTGGCTGCGGCTGGCGCTTGTCCGTCCAGTTGAGGATCTGGAAAGCGCTGTCGCTCGCCTGCGGCCCTGGTGGGAGCAGCACCATTGACCCTGGTGCGCACGGGCCGGGGGCGACTGCTGCACGATTTACGCCGCTATGGCCATGATTCCTGGTGGCTGAGGCGTTTGGCCGTCTGTGCCAGCACCGAGAGTGAGCTGTCTCAATGGTTGATGCAGCAGCCCTGGTCTGGCCTCTCCCCTCGCGCTGTGTTGGCTGACCATCAGATTCGTGGACATGGACAGTACGGACGCCGCTGGATGGCGCCGATGGGCGGTGTCTGGCTGAGCGCGGCTCTCCCCTGGCCTCAGCAGCGATGCTCAACGGGGTTGTTCGGTCTCACCGTGGCTCTCGCCCTGGCGGAGCAGGTCGAGTCCACTGGCCTGCAGGTGTCGATCAAGTGGCCCAATGATCTGATGATTGAGTCCCGCAAGCTGGCCGGAGTGCTGCCCACCCTGGTCTTCCGAGGCAGTCAGGTTCGTCTGGCTCGCATCGGGGTCGGGCTCAATGTGACTAACCCGGTGCCGCCTGGAGCGATCTCCCTGCGGGAACTGCTTTGTTCAGGGCGATGCCGGCTGAGGGTCTGGCAGGGAGCCGTGCTGCGCGCACTCGACCGCGCCTCCGAGTTGGCGCTTGATCCCAGCATGGTGGTCCTTCAGGCCGAGCAGCGTCTATGGGCTGCATCGGTGGTTGATCCAGGCACGGGAGAGCTCTGGCAGGTGCGAGGGATCGGCATGGACGGACGTCTGCTGCTGGAGCAGGGGACCCGGAGGACCAGCTGGACCCGCTGGGCAGACAGTTCTGAACAGGATCTCTAAAGTCTCGCTCGATGAGACCGTCTTGATCCGTTGGTTCTGCGTTGGCTTGCCGCATCGGTTCTGCTGTCGATTCCTGCCCTGCAGGGGCCAGTGACCCCTCCTGAGCTCAAGCCGCTTCCGCCGCCGCTCAGCTTCGATCGTTCGCTGGAGTCCCTGGAGCGAAATCGCGTCATCACACCGCTCGAGCGCCGCCAGCTTGAAACCGGGGAGCAGGCCCGCCCCATTGATGTTCCAGCCTTCCAGCAGGCCTGCCGAAGCGGTGCGCTGTCGCAGCAGGAATGCAGCAGTGGTGTGGCGGTGCGCCGCCGCAGCAGTCGGCTCCAACCGCGCGTTGTCTGGAAAGGTCGTGATGAAACGCTGACCGGGTTGTCCAGACGCGGTTTTGATGGCGCACCGCTTCCTCCGATTGCAGTACCGGTGAAGGCTTTGCTGGCAGGCTCCTCGGCCACGTTCCGTCTCGAGACGGTGTTTGCCGTGTCGCCCCGACCGGCGTCGATCTCTGGCAACGGTGATCGCAAGCTGCTGTTCCCGGTCATCGGTTCAGCCATCACCACCAGTGACTTCGGCTGGCGGATCCATCCGATCATCGGGAGATGGTTGATGCATGCCGGCAAGGATCTGGCTGCTCCTGAAGGGACCCCGGTGGTCGCTGCATTGTCAGGAACCGTGCTGAGCAGTGGTCTGGCGGGTGGTTACGGCATTGCTGTGGAGCTGGATCATGCCCAGTCCAAACGTCGGACCCTTTACGGACATCTTTCAGAGATCTACGTGAAGTCCGGCCAGAAGGTTCGCCAGGGTGAGGTGATCGGCCGCGTGGGCAGCACCGGCCTCAGTACAGGACCTCATCTGCACTTTGAACTGCGTCAGCCTGAAGCCGGCGGCTGGGTGGCTGTTGATCCTGGTGATCTGGACCTCAACCCGCTCACTGCTTCCGGAGCCGATGCGGTGTCACTGCTGGTGGGGCAGCTGATGACCAGTCTCGAGCGTGCTCAAGGTTCAGACGTCTGAGCCTGACGCTCTTCTCGCAGGATGAAGCCCACACCTCTCACGGTGTGGATCAAGGTTGGACGTTCACTCGATTCGATCTTCTGGCGCAAATAGCGGATGTAGACATCGAGCAGATTGTCATCGCCGTAGAAGTTCTCACCCCAGACTCCGCTCATGATTTCAGAGCGTTCGAGCACTTTCCCCTGACCACGCATCAGGAAATTGAGTAACTCGTATTCCTTCACGGACAGCTGAATGAACTGCCCTGCACGGGTCACATCTCTTGTGCTGGTGTTCATGACCAGGTCAGCGACCTGAAGTGTTTCAGGATGATCACCGTCGCCGGACCCTGCAGAGAATGTGCTGGCACGTCGTTGCATGGCCCGCAGTCGTGCCATTAATTCCTCGATCGAAAACGGTTTGACCAGATAGTCGTCCACCCCAGCATCCAGGGCCGTCACACGATCAGCCACATCATCGTGGCCGGTGAGCATCAGGATCGGTGTGGTGATGGCGCTGCTGCGGATTCGCTGGCAGATGTCCACACCGCTGAAGTCCGGAAGATTCCAGTCCAGAACAATCAGATCTGGGGATGGTTCCGTGCGGGCTCGGATCAGGCCGGTGGCTCCATCCGCGGCCACATCCACTTCATAGCCCTCAACCTCCAGTTCCATTTTCAGGAGTTCCGTGAGACGGGCCTCGTCATCGACGAGCAGCAGCCTGGTCTTCGGAGTGGCTGTGGAGACCATGCAATCCAGTACACCCACGAACCAGCCTAATCAGGCCAATCAGGTCGGCTTGGAGTCGTGGGCTCGACCATCCCAGCGTTCCACGCGCCCGTCACGGAAATGGGCCACCCGCTCGGCACGAGCCGCCACGTCATCTTCATGGGTCACCAGCACCAGCGTGATGCCCTGGTCGTGCAGGGCATCGAACAGATTCAGCACGTCATCGGTGGTGCGTGAGTCGAGGGCGCCGGTGGGTTCATCAGCGAGAAGAAGGGCAGGCTGGTTGATGATGGCTCTCGCAATGGCGACTCTCTGCTGTTGACCGCCGGAAAGCTGATTCGGCTTGTTCTGCATCCTTTCGCCAAGGCCCACACGGTCCAGCGCCTCTCTGGCCTTGTCCCGTCTCTGCTGGGGTGATAGCCCTGCGTAGATCATCGGCAGCATCACGTTCTCGAGAGCCGTCGCGTGAGGCAGCAGATGGAATTGCTGAAACACGAAACCCAGCTGTTGATTGCGCAAATCCGCAAGGGCATCGTCATCAAGCTCCTCCACTGCATTTCCATTGAGGTGATAAGAGCCGCTGCTGGGGCGGTCGAGGCATCCCAGAATGTTCATCGCAGTGCTTTTGCCGGAGCCGCTGGCCCCCATCACCGCGAGATAGTCGCCTTTGCGCACGGTTAGATCAAGTTGATCCAGAGCCCTGACCAGGCCAGCTCCGGCTCCATAGATCTTGTCGACTCCGCGCAATTCAGCAACGGGGGAGCGTTGATTCGCTGATCCCTCAGCCAAGGGTGGCTCCGGAGGCATTGGCGATTGCTTGTTGAAGGATCGGGGTCCCTGCCACCGCATCACTGGCCCACTGGAAGAGTGGATTGGAGAGGATTCCGCCGACAGCGGTGACCACCACGCAGGTCACCAGAGCGACTCGGAGTGGCGGCAGTCCAAGGGTGTTCCACTGGATTGGCGGATAGGACTTCACTGCATCGGATGCTTCCTGGGGCTCCTTGACCACCATCATCTTGATCACTCCGATGTAGTAGTAGATCGACACCACTGAGGTGATCAGTCCAACCACCACCAGCAGATACTGGTGATCAGCCCAGCCGGCAAAGAAGAGGTAGATCTTGCCGAAGAAGCCCAGCATCGGTGGGATGCCTCCGAGTGACAGCAGGCAGAGACTCAGCCCAAGCGTGATCAGGGGATCTTTCTGATAGAGACCGGCGTAATCGGAGATGCGATCACTGCCGGTGCGGATGGAGAACAGGATGATGCAGGCAAAGGCCCCCAAGTTCATGAACAGGTAGGCGGCCATGTAGAGGACCATGGCGGCGAAACCGTCCTCGGTGCCGCACACCAGGCCGATCATCACGAATCCGGCCTGACCGATGGAGCTGTAGGCCAGCATCCGTTTCATCGAGGTCTGGGCGAGCGCGACGACGTTGCCAAGGGTCATGCTGAGCACCGCGAGCACGGTGAACAGCAGCTTCCACTGTGTGTCGAAACTGCCGAAACAGCCCACCAGGATGCGCAGAGCCAGGGCGAAGCCGGCGGCTTTCGAACCCACTGACAGAAAGGCGACCACCGGTGTCGGAGATCCTTCGTAGACGTCCGGTGTCCACTGGTGGAAGGGGACTGCAGCGATCTTGAACGCCACGGTGGCCAGCACGAACACCAGCGCCAAGGCAGCAAGAGGGGTGGGACTGGTCTGCAGTGACTGCCCGATCGCCTCAAGGCTGGTGGAGCCGCTGAGTCCGTAAAGCAGTGAGGAGCCATAAAGAAACACCGCAGCTGCGGCAGAGCCCACCAGCAAATATTTCAGCGCCGCTTCCGAACTGCGCGCATCGCGTTTCATGTACCCGGAAAGCAGGTAACTCGCGACTGACAGGGTTTCCAGGGACACAAAAATGCTCACCAGATCGGTGGCCCCGCAGAGCAGCATGCCTCCAAGCGTCGCTGCCAGCAGGATTGCGGCGTATTCACCGACAGGGGTCCCTCCCTGTTCGGCATACCTCCAGCTGATCAGCAGGGACAGCAGCGTTGAGCTGGCGACGACCGCCCTGAAGGCAATCGCCAGGTGATCGGAGAGAAATGCTCCCAGAAAGGATGGCTCCAGTGGGGCGTTCCACTGCAGGGCAAGCAACACCAGGGCTGTGCCCAGACCTGCGTAACAAATGGGTGGAACCCAGCGCACAGAGACTTTTTCGCCGGCTAGATCCACCAGCAGAGTGGCCAGCATCGCCAGCAACACTGCGCCTTCCGGAGCAACAGCACCGGCGTTCAGCGCAAGATTGAGAAGATCACCCGGCGCTGCCAGAGGCTGGGTGTCGAGAAGCAAGGCACCCATCTCGGGCATGGCGCGCGCAGGGCGGAGCGGTTCGGGGGACTTTAGCTGCGCTTCCGTTCCTCCTTGTGGCATCGCGCGTATTCGCTGCAACTGGAGCGGCGGTGCGATAAAGAAGGGAACGGTTATCTGCCCTCCTTTGGCGCACACCCTGGTCATCGTTGAGAGCCCCACCAAGGCCCGCACCATCCGTGGATTCCTCCCCAAGGACTTCCGGGTGGAAGCCTCCATGGGGCATGTACGCGATCTCCCGAACAACGCCAGTGAGATTCCAGCGGCCCAAAAAGGCCAGAAGTGGGCCAATCTCGGCGTGAACACCGAGTCTGATTTCGAGCCCCTTTATGTGGTGCCGAAGGACAAGAAAAAAACAGTCAAAGAGCTGAAGGACGCCCTCAAAGGTGCTGACCAGCTTCTGTTGGCGACTGATGAAGACCGTGAGGGTGAAAGCATCAGCTGGCATCTTTTGCAGCTGCTTGCGCCGAAGGTTCCGGTGAAACGAATGGTGTTTCACGAGATCACCAAGGAGGCGATCGGGCGTGCTCTCGACCAGACCCGTGAGCTGGATATGGAACTCGTGCATGCCCAGGAGACGCGACGCATCCTGGACCGTCTGGTGGGCTACACCCTGTCGCCGCTGCTGTGGAAGAAGGTGGCCTGGGGCCTGTCCGCGGGCCGTGTCCAGTCCGTGGCCGTCCGTCTGCTGGTCCAGCGGGAACGCGCACGTCGGGCATTCCGCAGCGGCAGCTACTGGGACCTCAAGGCCGGTCTCGAGCAGGCCGGCAGTCGTTTTGACGCCAAGCTCACCCACCTGGAGGGGCAGCGCATTGCCACCGGCAATGATTTTGATGAAAACACCGGTGAGCTCAAGGCCGGGAGCAAGGTCCGCCTTCTCAGCGAAAGCGATGCCCTGACCCTCTCCGAAACGGTGAAGTCGGTGGCATGGAATGTCTCGTCAGTGGAGGAAAAACCCACGGTGCGACGGCCCGTTCCGCCGTTCACAACCAGCACCCTGCAGCAAGAGTCGAACCGCAAGCTTCGGCTTTCTGCCAGAGAAACCATGCGCTGCGCTCAGGGTCTTTATGAGCGAGGTTTCATCACCTACATGCGCACCGATTCGGTGCATCTCTCCGATCAGGCGATCAGCGCTGCCCGCAGCTGTGTGGAATCGCGTTACGGCAAGGACTACCTGAGCAAGGGGGCCAGGCAGTTCAGCACCAAGGCCCGAAACGCACAGGAGGCGCATGAAGCCATTCGTCCTGCCGGTGAGAGTTTTCGTGCTCCCCAGGAGACAGGTCTCGATGGCAGGGATCTGGCTCTCTATGAGCTGATCTGGAAGCGCACCGTCGCCAGCCAGATGGCCGAGGCCCGCCTCACCATGCTGTCCGTTGATCTGAGTGCTGCTGATGCGGTGTTCCGTGCCAGTGGAAAGCGCATTGATTTCCCTGGTTTCTTCCGTGCCTACGTCGAGGGCAGTGATGATCCCGATGCGGCTCTGGAAGGCCAGGAAGTGTTGCTGCCAGCGCTCAAGCAGGGAGATTCTCCCAATCTCAAAGACGTTGAGGCTCTCGGCCACCAGACCCAGCCTCCGGCACGGTTCTCGGAAGCTTCCCTGGTCAAGATGCTCGAGAAGGAGGGGATCGGCAGGCCCTCCACCTATGCATCGATCATTGGAACGATCGTTGATCGCGGCTATGCCGCCCTGCAGAACAATTCACTCACGCCCAGCTTCACAGCCTTTGCGGTGACGGCTCTGCTCGAAGAGCACTTCCCCGATCTGGTTGATACCTCCTTCACCGCCAGGATGGAGAACACCCTTGATGAGATCTCTCACGGCAAGGTGCAGTGGCTGCCCTACCTAGAGAGCTTCTACAAGGGCAACGAGGGGTTGGAATCCCAGGTGCACCTGCGGGAAGGCGACATCGACCCCGGTGCCTCGCGCACGATCGACCTCGAGGGTCTTCCCTGTGTGGTCCGAATCGGTCGCTTTGGTGCCTATCTCGAAGCCAAACGTGTCGGTGACGACGGTGAGGAGGAGCTGATCAAAGCCACCCTTCCGCGTGAGATCACCCCCGCTGATCTTGATCACGATCAGGCCGAGCTCATCCTCAAGCAGAAGGCTGATGGGCCTGAGGCTTTAGGTGAGGATCCGGAAACCGGTGATCTCGTTTATCTGCTGTTTGGTCAGTACGGGCCCTATGTGCAGCGCGGCCAGGTGAGTGATGAGAATCCCAAGCCCAAGCGCGCATCACTGCCCAAGGGAGTGAAGCCCGAAGACCTCAGCCTTGATGATGCTCTGGGTCTGCTGCGGCTGCCCAGGCTGCTGGGAGAACATCCTGACGGCGGCAGGGTCCAGGCTGGGCTGGGTCGTTTCGGCCCCTACGTGGTTTGGGACAAGGGCAAGAGTGAGAAGGACTACCGCTCGCTAAAGGGCGATGACGACGTCCTTGCAGTGGGACTCACCCGTGCTCTTGAGTTGCTGGCCATGCCCAAACGTGGTCGAGGCGGTCGGACCGCGCTCAAGGATCTCGGCAAGCCCGAGGGCAGTGATGAATCGGTGCAGGTCTATGACGGCCCCTACGGTCTCTATGTGAAGCAGGGCAAGGTCAATGCCTCGCTTCCTGAAGGCAAGGGTGCAGACGACATCACCCTGGAGCAGGCGGTTGAGCTGCTGGAGGCCAAGGCCGCCAGCAAGAAGGGTGGCCGCAAGGCTTCCACCACAAAAAAACCTGCAGCCAAGAAATCTGCAGCCAAAAAGCCTGCGGCGAAGAAACCCGCAGCCAAGAAGCCTGCGGCGAAAAAGCCTCCCGCCACAACGAAGTCAGGTCGGTTGCGCGCCAGTGCCGTGCGCGTGATTCGCCCTGCCGATTCCTGATGGGCATCAGGCTGTTTGTCCTGTGGCTGCTGCCCATGCTGATGCTGCTGCAGGCCTGTGATGGCACACCATTCGGCCAGCAGCTGTCAGAAAGCTTTGACTCTCAGGCTGGGGAGGTCAGCCCAGCTGGCACCCAGGCCGATCCAGGCACCAGCGTGGTTGCCGACAAGGGCGAGCAGCAGGCCAAGGTCAACGCGATCGAGAACGAGACCGACAAGCCAAAAGCCAGTGTCAACCAAGATGGGGAGGCCAGCGAGCTCGAGCGCCAATCCGATCGCACAACCGAACGTGAACAACCGCCAGCACCGGCTGTTGCAACTGACAGCCCTGAGCCGAGACCCACTCCTGAGCGCACCCTGCCCTATCGCATCATGATCCGCCTCTCAGCAGCAGATCCAGCTGCTCCTGCGGAGGGAGTCACAGAGGCTCTTCGGCGTGCTGGCATTGGTTTTGAGGTGGAGACTATCGAAAAGGTGCCCGCCAGCGATCTGAATCAGTCCTCCAACCTCCAGCCGAAGCCTGCTTCCTGATGCGACCAGCCCTCAGCCATCGCCAGGCCCTGCGGATGATGGAATCTTCCTATCTGGCGGCCGCGGCTGCTTTGATCTGGCTGGCGCTGTATTACCTCCCGGTTGGTGGAGCTCTGTTTCGCCTTGCCCTGCCTCTGCCACTCGCCCTGCTGGCGGTCCGTCGAGGTGCCCGGGCCGGGGTTGAGGGCCTGGCGGTGGCGATTCTTTTGCTGATCGCCTTGATGGGGCCGGTGCGTGGACCCTTGATGCTGTTTCCCTATGGCGTTCTCTCCATTTGGCTCGGCTGGTGCTGGCTGCATCGCTGCAGCTGGTGGCTGAGCTGGGGGATCGGCCTGCTGATCGGTGCTGCCGGATTCCTTGTGAGGGTTGTTGCGCTTTCTTTGTTGGTGGGTGAAAACCTTTGGGTGATCATCACCCGAGCTGGTGCAGGCCTGCTGGACAGGCTGCTGGAATTGCTGCAGTTACCTCTTGCGCCTGATCTGCTGCTGGTTCAGCTGATGGCTCTCGCTCTTGTGCTCATTCAGCAGCTGGTGTACGTCCTCGCTCTCCACGCCCTGGCCTACTGGATTTTCCCCCGCTTGCAGGCCCCCGTCCCTGACCCTCCACCGCTGCTTCATGGACTGGTCGCCCTCGACCCCCTCTGACCCTCCGTTTGGTGTGCGTCGTCTGACCGGCTCGCCGGCCACGGTTCAAGCAACTCGCTTTGTAAGCCTCTGGTCTGACCCCGCCCAACCGCTGCCGGATCTGCTGTTGCTGCTCGCGTCGACAAGGACCGCCGAACAACCGGGCATCTCCGCGGCGGGCTGCACCCCAGCAGCGCGCCGCACCACGGCTCTGGCCGATGCTGAACTGCTGCTGAGGGGGCCATCCGTTCCTCCGCTCTGGTCTCTGCCACCTCTCCCAGCAGGGGTGTCACCAGCCTTGATCAGCTGGGTGGTTTGCCAGCAGCTCGGTCTCGATCCGCAGATTGCAGCTCTCGGATTGCCGATGCCACCGCAGTTCCCCCATCTCCGCTTTGAAGATCCGGGTTCCGGCCCTGCTGGGTGCGTCTCCAGCGGCCGTGCAATGCAGCCCAAACGGGTGCAGCAGCTGCTGGATCGCGGTCGGCGCCTCGGGCAACGACTGCGTCGGCCACTGCTGCTGGCGGAATGTGTCCCTGGCGGCACCACCACAGCCCTGGCCGTGTTGACAGGTCTGGGCTTGCCTGTTCAGGCACTGGTCAGTGGCAGTGCTCTGCATCCACCCATGGCGCTCAAGCAGCAGCTGGTGAGCAAGGGTCTGTCTTGCCTGCCTGGCTACCCAAGCATCGATGCAAAGGTCTTGCTCGCGGCAGTGGGTGATCCTTTTCAGGCCCTTGCCACAGGGCTCTTACTCGGAGTGCTCGATGCGGATCAGCCTGTTCTGCTTGCCGGTGGAAGTCAGATGGCTGCGGTGCTTGCCCTGGCGCTTCATGCGGTTCCGGTGGATCACCGTCAGCAGCTCTGCGATCGGGTGCTGATCGGCACCACTGCATGGCTTGCCGCGGAGCGTCTGCAGGCTGCAACGTCTGAGTCTTCCTTGACCACGCTGCTCAGCAATGTGGAGCAGCACTATTCCGTTTCACTGCAGGCCTATGCCGCTGGTCTGCGCTTCTCTGCGAGCCGCCACGCGCGCCTGCGCGACTTCGAACAGGGCCATGTGAAAGAAGGAGTCGGTGCCGGTGGCCTTGCTCTCCTGGCTCAATGGAGAGGCGTTTCCGTCGACACTCTCGTGCAGTGTTGTGATCGGGCAGTCGATCAGTTGCTCGCGGCCGGCCATGCAGGCACTGTCGCCCCGTAGGTTCGGACCATGAAGCCTGTTGTCGTCCCGGCGCCATTGTTGAACCGTCGTCGGTTTCTCCAGTTCGCTGCTGTGACAGCTGCTGCCGGGCTCAGCGGCTGCAGCAGGGGAGGATCGGTTCCCACGCTGCGTGCATCACCAGAAACCCTGCCTTCCATCTGGCGTCGTGATCTGCCGGGCCCCTGGCGTTTCGATGCGCTTTCAGGGGCGCCTGCTCTGGAGAGTCCGTGGCCTTCGCCAACCGACCTGTTGGCTCTGACCGACGGCTGGTTGCCGGTGATCAGCCCTGAGCGCTTGCAGGCGATCGCTGCTGATGCTCTTCAGTCGAGGATCGGCCCTCTGGGCCAACGCTTCCTCAACGAGGCTCCTCTGGTTTGGAGGAGTCTGCTGTTGCCGGTGGCCTTCAGCCCGTGGGTCATGGTGATTCGGCGTGATGGCAAGACATCTTCTGCGCCGGAGGCCGGCTGGGACGCTCTGCTCGACCCGCAGCTCAAGGGCAAGCTGCTGCTGCCCTCCAGTCCGCGACTGCTGATTTCTCTCGCCGAGACAATGAGAGAGGGCGATGCCTTGCGTCGCCTGCGTGCGTCGGCTCTCAGTTTTGATGACCGTTTCGGCATGAACTGGCTGCTGCAGGGCGATGCCAGGGTTGCCGTGCTGCCTCTGCAGCGCTGCATGGCGGCCCTCCAGCGTGATCCCAGGCTCACGGCTGTTCTGCCAGAGCAAGGAGCACCACTGCATTGGACGCTGCTGGCTCGGCCGTCTCAGACTGCTGAACCCATTCCCCAGGACTGGGTGCTGAAAGCCTGGACGCAACCGTTGCTGTCTCGCTTGCTGGCACAGGGCTGGATTCCGCCACTGCCCAGAGGTGAGCTTGTTGATGCGGAAGGTCGGATTCCGGTGCGACTGCGCCCTCTCGTGTTTCCGCCGGAATCGGTCTGGGCACAGAGCTGGATGCTGTTGCCACCCGATGCTGCCGAGCAGCAACGTTTGCAGCAGCTCTGGCAGGCGTCAGCCCCATAGCCGCCGTCGCGGCGCGGCTGCCAGCAGTCGATGGGTCTCCGCCAGCAGTTCGGGGATCGGCAGCTGGTGAGGGCAGCGTGGCAGGCAGTCACCGCAGCGGTCGCATTGGCTCGCATCGACCGTTTCCCACCAGTGCCCGGCATGGCCGATCAGGTTGTAGCGCTCCCCGGCGAATTCCATCAGGTCATGGCCATGGGCAAGATTGCGCAACCTCAGCAACTCTGGGATCGGAACGTCGTTGGGGCATGGCAGGCAGGCACGGCACTGGCCGCAGAGCTCATGCCCCAGACGACCCTCACGCAGCTGCTCAAGCTGAGCCAGCGCCCTTTGCTCCTCGAGATCCAATGGACCGTCGCTGGCTGCGAGTGATCGGGCCAGTTTGAGGTCTGCGGCGCTCTGGGCTCCGACGGTGAGTGTGCTGATGCCTGCGGCAAGCAGAAAGCGATAAGCCAGCTGCAAGGGCTGGAAGGGATGGCAGTCGGCTTTCAGAAGATCGCTCGGTGCCTGCAGGCGACCACCTTTGTCTGCCGGTGAAATCGCAAGCACCCCCATCGATCGCTCCAGGGCCCGCTGTGCCAGGGGCATGCGCGTGGGGTCCAGCAGATGCAGATGCAGGCAACAGAACCGGAAGCGGTCACTGGCGATGGCACGCTCGATCAGAGCATTGGATCCGTGGCTGCTGAAGCCCACCTGGCGGACCTTGCCGCTTGTGAGAGCCCAGTCGATCAGCCGCGCTCCATCGCCGGAGAGCACCCAGTCGAGATGGCTGTCCAGGTTCAGGCCATGAATGGCCAGATTGTCCAGCGTGTCGATCCCGAGCCGGCCGAGGCTGGCCTCCAGAGCTTCTCGCCCGGCCTGAAAACTCTGCCCGGGAAGCAACTTGCTAGTGATCACCCAGCCACTCTCGGCCGGTTTGGAGCCTTCCTGATTCAGCTGCGCGATGGCCATTCCGAGAAAGGCCTCAGCGGGCCCATAGGCCGGCGCTGTCTCGAGATGGTTGATGCCAGCAGCAAGAGCTGCACGTAAAACCTCCAGCATCTGGTCTGGAGACTGGAGGGCGCGCATGGTGCCGAGCGTGAACAGGCTCACATCGGCTCCGTCGCCGAATGAGCGACGCAGAACAGGCCGGGGGAGTGTGCTGCTCAAGGTGCCGGGGTGTCGCCCTGGGCGTCTCTGGGATCCCCCGGCTGGCGTGATTCCAGGTGCCGTCCCAGGGCGGCGGGACTGATCCCGTCGAGGAAGCGACGGAATTCATCGCGATCCTCTGCATCCGCTTCGGCATCCACGGCAATCGAGGCTTCCGCGACGACCTCCTCAAGCATCCAGATGCTGCTGCCGGTGCGGATGGCCAGGGCGATCGCGTCACTGGGGCGTGCATCGATCTCTAGAAGGTTGTCATCCGCTTCCACAGCAGTCTCGAGCGCATCCGTGTCGGCCGCCTCAGTGTCGTGGTCGCTGTCGCAGACGCGTAGTACCGCACGAAAGGTGCTGTCTTCGATCGCGTGAATGATCACTCGCTCCAGCTTCAATCCCCCTGCGTCGAGCAATGAAGCCATCAAGTCGTGGCTGAGGGGTCTGGGCTGAGGCGTGTCATTGAGGCCGGCCATGATGTTGTGCGCCTGAGCCTGATCAATCCAGATCGGCACCTGGCGACTTCGGGATGGGTCCCGCAGCAGCACGATCGGACTGCGGCTGCTGGCATCCAGGGCGATTCCCGCCACGCTCATCTCGATCAAGTACGGCTCCGCCGCTCTCTCGATTATGACCAGTGCAGAGGGGATGGAGCTGGGTAATGTTCACGGGGTTGGTCCAGGCGGTCGGTCAGGTCGAGCGACGTGGCCGTGCTCTGCTCGTCGAGGGATGCAGCGCTTTCGCTCCACTGCAGCTTGGTGACAGCGTCGCCGTGGACGGTGTCTGTCTCACCGTGGCCTCACTGGTGGGTGACGGCTTTCTGGCGGATGTGAGTGAGGAGACGCTGCAGCGCACCACCCTGGGTGCGAAGGCCGCTGGAGGAGGCTCTGTGAATCTCGAACCTGCTCTTCGACTGTCTGACCGTTTGGGAGGACATCTTGTGAGCGGCCATGTGGACGGGATCGGTGAGGTGGTTGCCGTGGAGTCTCTGCCCCAGTCATGGCATCTGGAACTGCGTTGGCGGGATGCGGATTTCGGCCGCTACATCTGCGACAAGGCCAGTGTTGCGGTGAATGGCATCAGCCTCACTGTGGCGGGTTGCGCAGAGGCAGGGGCACGGTTCTGGCTTGCCGTGATTCCGCACACGTGGTCGGTGACGGCCCTGCGTGATCTGCAGGTAGGCGATGAAGTGAACCTCGAGATCGATCTTCTGGCTCGCTACACGGAGCGGCTCATCAGTGCCGGTGGCCCCCAGGACGAAACACCTCCGATCAGCGCTGCCTGGCTTGCAGAGCACGGCTGGGGTTGAGCGGCGATCACAAACCATGGCCGGATTTGTGAGGTCTCAATACCTTTCGGATGTTGTTCACTCTGAACTGTTCATGAATTCCGAGGACCGCTCCGAATCCCTGGGCACCTTCAAAGCCTTTTCGATCGCAGAAGGCATTCTTTTGATCGTCTTGGGCGTCCTGGCCCTGATCTTCCCAGTCATCGCCTCGTTCTGGACCACAGGCGTGATTGCCGTGCTGTTTCTTGTCGGCGGTGTGGTCGGCTGGATCAGCAACCTTGCTCGATCCGGTCGGATGGGGCGTTGGATTTGCTTCTGGCGTTTGGTGGTGTCCACGCTGTTCATCGTGGCCGGAGGATCGATGATCGGTAACTTCCGTGATCCCGGTGAAGCCGCAGAGCAGGTTGCTGCGTTTGCCTTGGCCATCGGCATCGTCTTCCTTGTGGAGGGCGTCGTGGCCTTTGTCAACGGACTTTCCAACAGCGGTCAGCCCGGAGCTGGATGGGCGATCGCCAACGGAGTGATCACCTTCATCCTAGGCCTGTTGATCGTCACCCTCAAGTTCTGGGGTCTGCTCTGGGTCCTCGGAACGCTGGTCGGCATCAGCTTCCTGTTCAGCGGAATCGAGCTGATCGCGTTCAGTTCCAGCATCGATGACGGCCAGGATCCTCCCGCCATCGCTTGAACAAAACAGCCTAAAACAACAAATCCAAGGAGCAGCTGATCGCTGTCTCCTTGGGTGAAGGTCTTGGGTGATCGGATGCCCTGCCTGACGGAACAATCCCCAACTGTTTCAGTCAGCTGGATTCGGCAAGCGGAAGAAGCGTGATCGTGCCGGAATCCTTGTTGAGCTCAATCTTGAACTCCTGGCCAGGAACAAGATCAAGGCGTTTGGTGTAGGCATGGCCGATCAGAAGATTGCCGTTGCCGTGAACGCGCGTGCGGAATTCGGCCTGTCGCCCTCGGCTGCCTCCGCCGGAACCACCATTGCTGGAGGGAAGTTTGTATCCCTTGGCTTCCACCAGGGCTCTGTAAAAACTTTTGCGCATCAGGCGGCCACTCGGACCGACATAACCGCAGCCCCGGGCGATTTCATCTTCAGGGCGGTTGCTGAGAGCTCGCGCCTTGTTCAGTAATTCCTCTCCAACCAGCATGTCTATCGGAAAAGACACATCAATTCTGACTCCAGACTGCAACCCGGGCAAGGATTGCGTCGAAGTTCTTTCACTTGATTCGATCTCGATGCTCGTTAGATCAGGTACAGAATCACAAAAAGAATGACCCAGATTCCATCCACGAAATGCCAGTAGAGCTCGGCGGCCTCGAGCGGAAAATGATTGCTGGCGCTGACACGACCTGAAGGTGTGCGGCATTGCCACCACACGATCAGGATCATCAGGGTCCCCAGGGTGACGTGCAGACCGTGGAAGCCCGTGAGGGCATAGAAGGTGCTGGCGTAGAGATTGTCCGTGAGGCCGAAGGGCAAGGTGAAATACTCCACCATCTGGCTGGCGAGAAAGGCCAGGCCGAGACCGGCCGTCAGCATCAGCCAAAGCCTGCAACGTTCGTTGTTCTGTCTGCGTAGGTTCACGCCAGCGCGGTGAAAGGTTGCGCTGCTCACCAACAGCAGAATGGTGTTGAGTGTTGGCAGCGGCAGTTCAAGCTCATAAATCGCACCCGGCATCAACGGATTGACTGCCCTGAAGGTGAGATAAGCGGCGAAGAAGCCCGCGAACGTCATGGCATCAGCCACCAGGAAGGCGGCCAGACCAAACATGCGGTGATCCGGATGTTCAGCCCCGTGGTCTGCTCCGTGATCATCCATGTGATCGAGCTGAGCGTTTTGAGGAGTGAGTGATGTCATTGACCGCTTCTCCAAAGATCACTGCCGCTGGCGGAGTTCAGATCGATTTCGTCGGCGGGGGTGCCGTAGCCGTAGGGATGGGTCACCAGAGGGGGATCTCCTTTCCAGTTCTCAACCGGTGGTGGTGATGACGTCAGCCACTCAGGAGTGAGTGCTCTCCATGGGTTATCACCTGCGATGACGCCGTAAAAGGCGCTTGCGATCACATTCCAGAGGAAGGGAAGGGTGCTGATGGCCATCATCAGTGCTCCTGCGCTGCTGATCTGATTGACGAGCTCAAACTGCGGGTCGTACTCGGCAACCCGTCGAGGCATGCCGTTCAGGCCAAGCCAGTGCTGGGGAGCAAAGCAGAGGTTGAAGCCAACGAAGGTCAGCAGGAAATGCAAACGCCCGAGATGCTCATCGAGCATGCGTCCGATGATTTTTGGGTACCAGTGATAGATCGAAGCGAAAATCACAAACACCGAGCCTCCGTAGACGATGTAGTGGAAATGAGCAACAACGAAGTAGGTGTCATGAACGTGAACATCAAACGGAACCTGTGCGAGCGCGACACCAGTGATTCCTCCGAGCACGAAGTTCACAATGAAGCCACAGGAAAACAGCACAGCACTGTTCAAGCTGATTCGGCCTCCCCAGAGTGTTGCGAGCCAGTTGAAGAATTTGATTCCCGTTGGTACCGCGATGAAGGCTGTCGCAATCGTGAAGAACAGACGCATCCAGGGTGGAGTGCCACTGGTGAACATGTGGTGAGCCCACACCACCAATCCAAGAACAACGATGGCCATGATCGAATACACCATGGTTGTGTAACCGAAAAGAGGCTTTCGGCAGTGAACTGGAAGAATTTCACTCACCAGCCCAAAGGCAGGCAGCACCATGATGTAAACCGCTGGATGAGAATAAAACCAGAAAAGGTGTTGATAAACAACAACGTTTCCGCCCATGCCAGGATTGAAAAAACCCGTGTGAGCAACAATATCGAAGCTCAGCATGATGAGTGTTCCCGCGAGAACTGGTGTGGAGAGAACCACGAGAATGCTGGTGCCAAGCATCGCCCAGCAGTACATCGGAAGCTGCATCAGCTTCAGTCCAGGACGGCGGAGTTTGAGAATTGTGGCGATGAAATTAATGCCGCCAAAGATTGAACTTCCACCCAGAAGAAGAACACTCAGAATCCAGATGATCTGACCTGTAGCAGGCGTTGTAATGCTGAGCGGCGGATACGCTGTCCAGCCTGACTGGGCAGCACCTGTGATGAAATAGCTGCAGATGAGCATCAGTCCTGCTGGAGGAATGAGCCAAAAAGCAACTGCATTCAGTCTGGGATAGGCCATGTCTCTGGCGCCCACATAGAAGGGAATCAGATAATTTCCGAAGGCTCCGTTGACCACCGGAACGATCCAGAGAAAGATCATCACCGTCCCGTGCAGGGTGAGGATCTGGTTGTAAACATCCCTGGCCATGAAGTCTGAAACCGGACTCAACAGTTCGGTTCGGATCGCGCCCGCCATGGCGCCACCAATCAGATAGAAGGCAAATCCGCAAACGAGATACTGCAGACCGATCACCTTGTGGTCGACGCTGAAGCTCAGATAGCGAAGCCATCCCGTCGGCTGCAGAGAAGGTGACGCAGGCGCTGTTGTTTGGGGGGCTGTGATCGTCATGCTTCAGCAGCGGGGAGCTTTCGGTTGGACTGGAGCCAGGTGTCGAAGTCATCGGCGCTGTCGACCACGACGCTGGAGCGCATGCCTCCGTGGTAAGGACCGCAGAGCTCTGCACACACGATCGAGTAACTGCCCGTGCGGGTCGGAGTGAAGTCGAGCAACGTCGGCTGTCCGGGGATCACGTCCTGCTTCAGACGGAATTCGGGAATCCAGAACGCATGAATCACGTCCTTGGCCTCCATCCTCAGTGAAACCGGTCGGTCGACAGGGACATGCATTTCTCCGGAAATGAAGTCACCGTCGGGGTAATGGAAGAGGAATGCGAATTGCATCGCTGTCACCTCAATGGGCAATGGCGGGATGCCCGCCGTCGTTGCCGTTTGGGAATCCTGCGCCGAGCCGATGCCACCCCAGATGCGCTGATCCACCACCGTCTCCGAACCATGATTGCCATGGCCGAGTGGAACCATCCCACCCATGCGTTCGTAGATGTCGTAGCTGTAGAGGCCAACGAAGAGAACGACGATTGCCGGGACTGCAGTCCAGAACACTTCGAGTGGAAGATTTCCCTCTAAAGCCAAGCCATCGCCGAGCTGTCCGGGGCGGCGACGGAAACGTACAAGGCTGAAAAGAATTAATCCGACTATTCCTACGAAGAGAATTGTGCCAATGCTGAACAAAACGCGAAACAACTCGTCGTAAATCGGCGCGTTGGCACTGGCATCAACTGGAAGAAGGTTGATGTTCTGGCCGATCCATAGCCCCCCGAGTACGAGAAGCATCCCTAAGACCAGGGTGAGAATTGCTGAGGGGATGGGCACCCCGGACCTCAACTTGTGTCTCTTCAGGCTATGGAGGTTGGTTAATAATCACCACGCGTTGATTGTTAAGCAAGCCTGAAAATCCTTCGGCTTTTCTGAGTTCAAGGGCTCTCTTGTCAGCAAAGTCGCATCAAGTCTGAGATTGCAGATGTTGCACTCGGCTACACATCGTGCCGTTCTGATTCAGACGGCTACGTTCCGTGGATAACCATCTCCATTAAGGAGTTTGCGTTGACTGCATCGTCTCTCAATCCGATCCGTCTCCGCCTGGCTCAGTTGGCTGCCCATCTCGTGGTGGCCCTCGTGGCTCTGGTGGTGATCGGCGGAGCGACGAGGGTCATGGAAGCAGGTCTTGCCTGCCCTGACTGGCCTCTTTGTTACGGCAGTCTGCTGCCTGGTCGTCAGATGAACGTCCAGGTGTTCCTCGAATGGTTTCACCGTCTCGACGCCTTTGTTGTCGGCGTGGCACTTCTCGTGCAGATGTTTGTCGTGTGGTGGTACCGCCGCGATCTGCCCGGATGGTTGCTACCGCTCAGCGGGCTTCTGGTGCTGATGGTTGCTCTGCAGGGAGGCCTTGGAGCGCTCACGGTGTTGAAGCTGTTGCCTTCCGGGGTGGTCACGGCTCATCTGGCCTTGGCTCTCACGCTGGTGATCACGGTCAGTGGTCTGACCCAGACTCTTCTGTCATCCCCCCAGTCCGTTGCTGCCCCCCGCTGGTGGACCGTTCTTGGCTCCTTGAGTGTGCTGGCGGTTTCAGCTCAGTGCCTTCTGGGTGCCGGCATGGCCACGTCCTGGGCCTCACAGCGCTGTCTTGAAGCCGGTCAGTCTTGTCAATGGCTGTCTTGGCATCGTGCCGCGGCCACGCCGGCTGCTCTCTCTGTGCTGCTGTTCGTGCTGGTGGCCTTGCTCAGTGGGCGCTGGGGGCGAGAGCAGTGGCCGCTTCTGATCACGGCTCCTTCGCTGGTGGTCATGCAGATCGGCCTTGGTGTCACGACGCTGCGTCTTGGCCTTTCACAGCCCGGAGTGACCGTGGCTCATCAGCTTGTGGCTTGTCTTCTGGTTGCCGTTCTCGCAGGGCTGACCTGCAGGCGTCAACCAGCTCCATCAGATCCACTGCCCGTCGTTCTCGACTCTTCCGCTCTGGAGGCCTGTCATGGCTAGTTCCACCACAGCTGCACCCTCGGCTCCAATCACGCGCGAACAGGTTGTTCCCTCGCGCAAGCGCATCAAGCTTCCTCCCTGGCTTGAAGTGGCCAAGCCGCGACTGATTCCTCTGTTGTTGGCCACGACACTCGGGGGCATGGCCTTGACCGAGGGCTGGCCACTCTCGTCTCCTCGGCTGGCCTGCACGCTCGGAGGTGGAGCACTTGCGGCCGCAGCCGCAGGAGTCCTCAACTGTCTGTGGGAGCAGGAACTTGACGGCCGCATGCAGCGCACCAGCGGTCGTGCGCTGCCCTCGGGTCGACTGTCGCCAACAGCCGCTTTTATCGGTGCAATTTCCTGCACCCTGGCGGCGGCAATGCTGCTGGTCAGTGGTGTGAACTGTCTCGCCGCAGGACTGTCGTTGCTCGGCCTCTGCAGCTACGTCTTGCTGTACACAGCCCTGCTCAAGCCAAGGACAACCCAGAACATCGTTGTTGGCGGCGTTGCTGGTGCCATTCCTCCTTTGGTGGGCGCAGCGGCAGCCACCGGACATGTGGGGCTGAGCGGCTGGTGGCTTTTCGCGCTTGTGATGGTTTGGACGCCTGCGCATTTCTGGGCTTTGGCCCTGCTTCTGCGCGACGACTACCGAGCCGTCGGCATTCCCATGCTGCCTGTGGTGAAGGGGTCTGTGGTGACAGCTCGTGCCATTCGCCGTTACGGCTGGGCCACTGTGGTGATCAGCATGCTCGGGGTCTGGGCACTGCCGGAGGGAGGACTGTTCTATGGACTGTTGCTGCTTCCTTTCAATGGACGTTTGCTGCAGATGATCGGCAAACTCTCCGAAGAGCCTGACAGCATTGATCGAGCCAAAGGGCTGTTTCGCTGGTCGATTCTTTATCTCTTCGGGATCTGCCTGTTGCTGATCATCAGCCGTCTTCCCGCTGCTTCTCTGTTCGATCTTCAGCTCAGGGGATGGCTGATGACGCTGAGTGCAGGATTCCCTGGGATTGCTTCCTAGATTTCAAAGGATTGTTTCTGTGGGCGGGATGTCACTGCTTGAGCTCGATCAACTGGAAAAGTCCTATGGGACCGTTTCGGCTCTGAGCGGACTCAGTCTGTCGGTCCCCTCGGGCTGCCTTTATGGATTGCTGGGGCCGAATGGAGCTGGAAAGACCACCGCACTGCGCATCCTGGCCACACTGCTTGCCCCGGACCAAGGACGTGTCGTTGTTGCTGGGGTGGATGCGCTTCAGGAACCTCGAACCGTGCGTCAACTGATGGGGTACGTGGCTCAGGAGGTGGCGATTGACAAGATCCTCACTGGCCGCGAACTCCTGGCGCTCCAGGGTGATCTCTACCATCTGCCGCGGCAGGACCGGAACAACCGGATTGATCAACTGGTGGATCGGATGTCGATGGGTGACTGGATCGATCGTCGCTGCGGCACCTACTCCGGCGGGATGCGACGTCGCCTGGATCTTGCTTCCGGATTGCTCCACCAACCGCAGCTGCTTGTTCTGGATGAGCCGACGGTCGGTCTCGATATCGAAAGTCGCGCTGTGATTTGGGAGGTGCTTCGAGACCTTCGCGATCAGGGAACGACGATTCTGCTGAGCAGTCATTACCTCGAGGAAGTGGAAGCACTTGCTGATCGGATGGCGATCATCGATGCCGGTCGTGTGATCGCAGAGGGTGCCCCAGAAGCCCTGAAACGTGAGCTCGGTGGAGATCGGGTGACTCTGAGAGTGCGCGAATTCAGTGATCAGCCGGAAGCGGAACGCGTTCGTCAACTTCTCGAAGTGGTTGACGGCGTGAGACGGATCGTGATTAATCGCGCTCAGGGTTATTCACTCAATCTCGTTGTCGATGGTGAGCATGTCCTTGCAGCGCTGAAGCAACGGTTGGCGACTGAGGCTTTCGAAGTGTTCTCACTGTCACAGAGTCGTCCCAGCCTCGACGATGTGTATCTGCAGGCCACGGGCCGCACGCTGATGGATGCCGAGCTTGCTGTGGCCGGTCAGCGCGATCCCAAGCAAGAGCGACGCCAGTCGATGCGTTGATGCCTGCCCTGATGTTCTTTCAGTTTCCGTCTTGTCAATGACCAGTCCTGCCCTCGGTTCCAACCCCTCCAGCTCCGACAACAGCTCTGCGATCGCTGAGCTTCTGCAGGAAACCTTCGCCCTCACGCGACGTCTGTTCCTTCAGCTGCAACGGCGTCCATCCACGTTGGTGGCTGGCGTGCTCCAGCCATTGATCTGGCTGGTTCTGTTTGGAGCTCTGTTCTCACGCGCACCCGAGGGACTGCTGCCGGGAGGCATGAGCTACGGGCGTTTTCTTGGAGCGGGCGTGATTGTGTTTACCGCTTTCAGTGCTGCTCTCAATGCAGGGCTTCCAGTGATGTTCGACCGTGAATTCGGCTTTCTGAACCGCCTTCTGGTCGCTCCGCTGCGCAGTCGCAGTTCGATTGTTCTGGCTTCAGTCATCTACATCACAACGTTGAGCCTTGTGCAGAGCCTGGCGATCATGCTCACTGCATCTCTGCTCGGTTATGGGTGGCCAGGCGCGGCTGGTTTGCTGCTGGTGATGGTCACGTTGCTGCTGCTGGTGTTCGCAGTCACAGCATTGAGCCTCGGACTGGCCTTTGCCCTGCCCGGTCACATCGAACTGATTGCGGTGATCTTCGTGGCAAACCTGCCCCTGCTGTTCGCGAGCACTGCATTGGCCCCCTTGAGTTTCATGCCTCCCTGGTTGGGCTGGCTTGCATCGCTAAATCCACTTACCTTCGCGATTGAACCCATTCGCGCCGCATATGCCGGCCCGCTTGATCTGTCATCGGTTCTGTTGGAAGCGCCCTACGGATCCGTTACCGGCACCACCTGCCTTCTGGTGTTGACGCTGCTGACGGCCGCCTTGTTCCTCCTGATCCGCCCTCTGCTCAACCGCAAGCTTGCCTGATTCCGTGAACCATTCCCCTTACCAGCATCAGGACCCTCGTCAGATCAGCCTTCAGCACTTGATTGAACAGGCGCTGCAACAGGACGATCAACCGTTGTTGATCAGGCTTGAGCAGCAGTGGGTTCATCGCTTCGGGGTCGACTCCCTGCCGAAGGGTTTGCTGGCTTCTGAAGACTGTTCGTCACCATCCACGGCACAGCCGGTTGCGGAGTGTGCTCCGATTGCTGCGCCTGAACCCAGTGCAGCGCCTGATGCGCCTGATGCCAAACCTGAAGCAACCGCGGCTGTGGAATCTGAGACCCTGAGCCCTGGGGGGAATCGGTTCAGCGCGTTGTTGAAAAACTGTCTGGATGACGTGGGTCGCGTGGTGGAGCCCGAGAGCAGTCCCGACAAGCCGGCCCCGGGTCTTCGTCCGGTTCCAGCAGTCGGCCCTCAACGACTGCGCCGCTGGCTGACACCTGTCAGCGACCATGATCTGCCCAAAGCGTCCTGAGACGTCATGGTCGTGTCGTCTGAGACTCGCCTGTCCCGGGACCATCTCCAGGGCGGCTTGATCGTTTCGGTTCAAGCCCCAGAGGGTTCTCCCATGCGACACCCCGATGTGATCGCCGCCATGGCTGAAGCCAGTCTTCGCAACGGTGCCGTTGGGGTCAGGCTTGAGAGTCCCGAGCACATCGGAGCTGTTCGGGAGCGTTGTCCGGATGCTCTGATCGTGGGTCTTTGGAAACGTTCTTTCCCCGATAGTTCGGTCTACATCACGCCTCGCTGGGAAGACGTCAGGGCTGTCTGGGCTGCTGGTGCCGATGTGATCGCCCTGGATGCAACCGCTCGGCAACGGCCATCGGGCCAAGAGCTTGAGCTGCTGATCCAACAAGCGAGATCAGAACTGGGCGCAACGCTGATGGCGGATATCGACAGTGTCGAAAACGGCCTGAGGGCTGCCGCTCTCGGATGCCACTGGGTTGGGACGACCCTGTTTGGCTACACGGAAGACACCGCTCAGCTGTCTCCGCCGGCCATCAACCTGCTCCATCCTCTGAGAGAACAACTTCCTTCCTCAACCCTGCTGGTGTGTGAAGGGGGCATCGCTTCGGCTGTGAACGCAGCTGATGCCATGGATGGCGGAGCAGATGCGGTGGTTGTTGGGACAGCCATCACCGGTGTTGATCTTCAGGTGGCGGCCTACTGCAGGCACTTGAAAAGGCAGACTGACTGAGTCCCGCGAGACTCATGCCGTGTTGCGCCTGATTTCCCTCCCGGCGATGGTCGGTGGACTTGTTCTGGCTCTGCCTGTTGCCGGTCTGCCGATGGGCGAGCTCCAGGCTCTGAACAGGGAGCTGGGCCATCTCTGCAGCAAGCCCCCTCGCGAAGCACTGGCTGTCTGTCGGATTCACGCACGCCTGGTTCAGGCTCTTTGAGCAGAACGAGGCGTGCGTTGGTGGCTCTACATCATCCCGGGCATGCCCATGCCGCCCATTCCACCCATGCCGCCCATGGGATCACCGCCTGGTGCTGGCGGAGCAGGGGGCTCAGGTTTGTCGGCCACAACCACTTCAGTGGTGATCAGCAGTGATGCAATCGAAACAGCATCCTGCAGTCCAAGGCGAACCACCTTGGCGGCATCAAGGATGCCCGCTTGCAGCAGATCCTCGTAATTGCCTGTCACGGCATTGAAGCCCTGGCCGGAGCGTTGCACCTGCTCCACGACGATGTCCCCGTTGGCACCGGCATTGATGGCGATCTGCTTGAGGGGAGCACTCAGGGCGCGCTGGACAATCTCCACGCCCGTCCGCTGATCTCCTTGCATCTCAGCAGCAACGGAATCAAGGGTTCCTGCCAGTTGCAGCAATGTTGAGCCACCCCCGGCAACAATGCCTTCCTCAACGGCGGCTCTGGTGGCATTCAGGGCGTCCTCGATGCGCAGCTTGCGGTTTTTGAGCTCGGTTTCGGTGGGTGCTCCCACCTTGATCACGGCAACGCCACCAGCGAGCTTGGCAATGCGTTCGGTGAGCTTTTCCCGGTCGTACTCCGACTCGGTGTTGTCGAGTTCACGTCGGATGGAGGCCACACGCTCCGCCACGGCGTCTCGGCTTTCCTCGCCAGCGACGATCGTGGTGCTTTCCTTGCTGATCGTGATGCGGCGGGCGCGGCCGAGATCGGCGAGCGTGACCTTTTCAAGGGTCATCGCCCGGTCTTCGCTGATCACCGTGCCGCCCGTGAGGATGGCGATGTCTGCCAGAGCAGCTTTACGGCGCTCACCAAACGAGGGAGCGCGAACAGCTGCGACCTGCAGAACGCCGCGGTTTTTGTTCACCACCAGGGTTGCCAGAGCTTCACCGTCCACCTCTTCGGCCAGAACCACCAGGGGAGAACCGGACTGCTGAACGGCTTCCAGCACCGGCACCAGGTCGGCCACTGCACTCACCTTGCGGTCAGTGAGTAACAACAGTGCATTGTCAAATTCGCAGATCTGGCGGTCGCCGTCGGTGACGAAGTAGGGAGAGCTGTAACCACGGTCGAAGGCCATGCCTTCCGTGACATCAAGCTCAGTGGCCAGCGATTTGGATTCTTCGACGGTGATCACTCCGTCGACGCTGACCTTGTCCATCGCTTCTTTCACCATCTGGCCCACCTCTTCATCGCCGCCGGCGCTGACCGTGGCCACCTGACGAATGGCATCTCCGCTGACGGCCTGGCTTCGTTCAGCCAGGCCTTTGACCACGTTGTCAACCGCCGCTTCCATGCCCCGGCGAAGTTCGATCGGGCTGGCTCCGGCTGCCGTGTTGCGAAGACCTTCCTCCACCATGGCTTGCGCCAGCACGGTTGCTGTGGTGGTGCCATCTCCGGCTTTGTCTTTGGTCTTGGACGCCACCTGCTGAATCAGTTTGGCGCCGATGTTTTCGAAGGGATCCTCGAGCTCGATCTCCTTCGCAATCGTGTCTCCGTCATTGATGATGTCGGGTGCTCCGAATGACTTCTCAAGCACCACGTTGCGACCGCGTGGGCCGATGGTGACGCGCACTGCATCGGCGAGAGCATTCATCCCCCGCTCCAGCGAAGCGCGGGATTCATCCGAAAAACTGAGAAGCTTGGCCATGTTCGACACTTACCCGTCGTCAATGTCCCACAACGACAGGACTCTTGACTCCCTGCTGGAAGTGGGGAAAGCCGAATCACCGGGCGCTGATGTCTGCCGGAGGGGGCTGTGCTCGTTAGCGTTGATCCATGGCCAATTCAGGAGCGCTGTTCTTTGTTCTGCTGGCCGGTCTGGCCGGGATCATGGCCCTGGTCTACGTGCCGTTGCGGATCTTTCTCACCGCAACGGAGCGCAGCCGCAGATTCAGATTGCTGCAGCGGATCCGCAAACTGAGGGATGAGCTGGGTCAACCTCTTGAGCCTTGATGCAGCAGGCCGGAGCTGACCGTGTTCAGCCCATCACCATGCCGCCGTCAACCTGAAGAACCTGACCGGTGATATAAGCCGCAGCAGGGTCGGCGGCCAGAAACCGAACAGCCCCGGCGACCTGTTCCGGAGTTCCGAACTGACCCAGGGGAATGGCCGCGAGAATGCCTTCCGCATCCAGATTCTTGGTCATGTCGGTGGCGATGAAGCCTGGAGCCACGGCGTTCACGGTGATGCCCCGGCTGGCCATCTCCTTGGCGGTGCTTCTGGTGAACCCCACGACGCCGGCTTTGGCCGCGGCGTAATTGGACTGTCCAGCGTTGCCCATCAGGCCCACGACCGAGGTGATGTTGATGATGCGCCCGCTTTTCTGCTTGAGCATTGGTCGGGTCACGGCCCTGGTGCAGAGGAAGACACCACTCAGGTTCAGATTGATGACGGCTTGCCAGTCTTCGGTCTTCATCCGCATCAGCAGACCGTCGCGGGTGATGCCAGCGTTATTGACCAAGACATCGATCCGGCCACTCCGCTCGATCACGGACTTGATCAGACCGTTGACAGCTTCCTCGTCGGCAACGTTGGCCTGAAGGGCATAAGCCTGACCACCAGATTCGCTGATCTCACTGACCACTGCATCGGCTGCATCAGGTGAGCTGGAATAGTTCACGACCACTTCGGCACCGGCCTCGGCCAGGGCGAGGGCAACGGCGCGACCGATTCCACGGCTGGCGCCAGTCACCAGAGCGATCTGGCCGTCAAGGGTGCGGATGCTGCTCATGCAAGGACCTGTGATCGGCTGATCGTACGGACCAGCAGGACCAGCTCTCATTCATTCGTTTGCATGCCTCGCATCGTTTCAACCGCGTCGATGGCATCGCCAAGAATTTGTCGAAGATCTTGCAGTTGCTGCTTGCTTCCCATCACAACAAGCATCTGGCCCGGGGCCAAGGTGACTTCGCCATTGGGATTGGCCAACAGGGTGTTGTTGTCACGAATGGCGAGCACCATCGCGCCGGTGCGTCGTGCCAAGTCAAGTTCCTGCAGGCTGCGATGGGCGATCTGACACATCAGCAAGGGGTCTTCACTGAGGCGGAATTCTTCGATCTCGCAGTCGGATCCCGCGAGTAGATCCGTGAAGTCGACCGCCAGTGGCCGCAGGGCCGTCGTGGCCATCAGCCGACCACCGGCCACGTAAGGGCTCACCACCACGCTGGCGCCTGCGAGCTCAAGTTTTGCTGCCGCTTCCTCGCTGTCAGCCCTTGCGATCAAACGACAGCGCTGCTCAAGGCCCCTGGCGCTCAGGATCACGTAGAGATTGGCGGCATTGCTCGGTAATGCGCTCACCAGGCTTCGGCAACGATCGAGCCCTGCCTCTATCAAGGTTTCGTCGAGGGTGGCGTCGGCCTGAAGCACCTGGAGTCCGCGTTCTTCCGCGGCTTTTGTTCGCAAGGGGTCAAGTTCGACCACGAGCACCGGTGCTTGTTCGAGCAGCAGCTGCTCGCCGATCTCACGACCGATCCTGCCGTAGCCGCAAAGAATGACGTGGTCTTGCATGCGCCGCAGCATCCGGCGAAATCTCAGCTCCCGTACCTGACGGAAGTACCCGGATTCTGACAACCCCAGCACGCGCTGAATCGAGAGCTGAACAACCAGCAGACCTCCGGCAATGATCAACACCGTGACCAACCGCCCTGGCTGCGACAGAGGCTCCACTTCCCCGTAGCCAATGGTGCTGATCGTGATCAGCACCATCCAGAGACAATCCCCCCAATCCCATCCTTCGGTGATTCGGTAACCGATGGCTCCGCCGAGAACCAACACGGTCAGTGCCAGCCCCGGCAGCAACCAGGGTCGTGCAAGGTGCCTCAGTTGACGGCTACGGCCCCTGAGCAGAGCGTGTCGTCTGCTCCGCCGGGGGCGCATCATCAGAAGCCGAGAGCTTGCATGACTTCGGAGACCGTGAGTGTGGACAGATCCTCGCGATCCAGTCTGCGAATCATGTCCCGTTCGGGAAGCTGGTCCGCTTTGGCGCCCAGGGCGACCAGAGGCAGCCCGCAGTAGGTGGCCATCAACTGGGTCAGAGAACAACTGCTGAGCACCACATCAGCGCAGGCCACGGCAGCGGCTCGCTCGGCGACGGGCAGGTCGGGCGGCAGAACAAGGCTGCGCAACTGGGGCAGCTTGCTGCGGATGGTGTCCGGGAGTGACGCCCAGCGTTCCTGAGGCCAGTCACCAGGGAATGCGCCGGGCGCCAGCAGCAGCAGCGGGCCATCCCCTGATGGCTGAGCACTGCGGGCTTTCTCCATGGCATCCGCAGGCAGGCTGAGCCGGAAGGCATCGGCATTCAAAGAAACGCCCATCGGGGAGAGAAACGCTTCAAGCTTCTGTGGCGTCCAGCCTGCTTCCACCGTGGCGGAGGCCGTACTGGCAAAGCCTTCCGTGGCCACCCGCATTGGGATATGGCTCATGGACAGCATTAAATTCACCTGCCGTCCGGTGGCGAAATTGAGACAGGCCTGGAAGTCAGGTTCCCTGACGAGGCCGAGAAGATTGGCCCAGTCCGAGAGATTCGGATCCGCCTCGAACGGGAAGGGAATCACTTTCTTCACCGCCGGAAGCATGGTCCATAACCCGCGATGGGATGGATCGCAGGCCACCTGGAGGCTGGCCTCAAGCTGATCAGCGGCAGCAGCGAGAGCCGGCAGGCGCTCGAGCTGTTGCTGAAGGCTTCCGGGGCTGAGAGCGAGAACGCGCATGAACCAGCAGCACAGGTGGTGCGAGCTGATTGTATGGAGGCCGTTTCAGACTGCTGGCAGCAGGAGTCGCTTGTGCATCTGTTGATTGCCGCAGCGGGCAGCGGCCGGCGTATGGGAGCTGATCGCAACAAACTGCTGCTCATGCTTCGTGGCAGGCCGCTGCTCGCCTGGACCCTGGAGTCGGCGTTTGCGGCTGAAGCCATCGATTGGATCGGGGTGATCGGTCAGCCTGCAGATCAGAACGAGATTGCCCCCCTTCTGCAGGGAGCGACCAAGCCTGTCGCCTGGATCGAAGGTGGCAGCACGCGCCAGGAATCGGTGGAGCGAGGCTTGGTCGCACTCCCCGCGGATGCGCGGCATGTCCTGATCCATGACGGTGCCCGCTGTCTGGTTGATCCCAGTCTGTTCAATCGTTGCGCTGCAGCGGTTCTTGGGGGTGATGCGGTGATCGCTGCGACACCGGTCACCGACACGATCAAGCGTGTGGATGGAGGGGGGCTGATCGCTGAAACACCGGATCGGGCTGAGCTCTGGGCCGCACAGACGCCTCAGGGTTTTGCTGTTGCTGCTTTGCGTGAAGGCCATGCACAGGCCAGGGCCCTCGGTTGGTCGGTCACCGACGATGCCTCCTTGTTTGAACGGCTGGGATGGCCAGTCAGGGTGCTGGATGCTGGTCCCGCCAACATCAAGGTCACCACGCCGTTTGATCTCACCGTGGCGGAGGCTGTGCTCGCTCAGCGTTGAGTCGGCAGCTCCAGAGTGAGGGTGGCGTTGATGCCGTTCAATTGGGCGCGAACGCCCATCGGCAGCGCCGCATTGCCGCCGTTCCCGTGACCTACTGGCAAATCCGCAACCACCGGACACCCCAGGTCCTGAGTGCGTTCTCGCAGAACCTGCTCCAGGCTGAACGAGTGAGCTGGATCGCTGTTCTCTGTGTCGTCGCAACCGCTGAATCGGCCGAATCCAAGGCCTGCCAGATTGTTGAGAGCGCCCACCAGCCGCCAGTGGGTGAGCATCCGATCCAGTCGGTACGGAGCTTCACCCACGTCTTCGATCACCAGGATTGCTCCACGGAGATCGGGTAGGTGACGGCTGCCGAGCAGGTGGGATGCCACTGTCAGATTCACCGTGATCAACGGGCCGGCTCCCATGCCTCCAGCCCAGCTCGTTCCCTGAAGGGACGCAACCGGATGCCCAAACAGCAGATCATGAAGACGCTGTTGGCTCCACTCAGGTTCCCCAGCCAGCGTTGTGACCAGTGGTCCATGGATGCCGCCTCCAAAGCCGCTCGCCATGCGGCTGCAGAGCAAGGCTGTGACATCGGAGAATCCAAGAAACCACCTTTCTTCCCAGGGAATGGCATGCTCCAGCAGACGGGCTGCTCCCCAGCCCCCTCGGGCACAGGCCAGCAATGCGCTTCCCGCGTGTGCAGACAGATCGCCGGATCGTTCGCTGTCGCGACCTGCCAGATAGCCCCAGTGCCGCCCCTGGCAGGTCGGGGTGTTCACGGACAGCCCCCATGACTCGAGCACGGCGATTCCTGCATGCAGGCTGGCTTCATCGCAGATTGCCGAGCTTGGAGCAGCAATGGTGACGCTGTCTCCCACCTGCAAGGGACTCGGCAATGACCAGAGATGTGTGGACTGCGACATCAGACCAGATGTGAAAGCACAAGTCCGATGAGCAGCAACGTGCCGATCTGGACTTGACGTCCGAAATGGCGGGCATAGACCGCTGCCGGTTGTTGCTCACTGGCTCGCAGGGTTTGTGTGGAGCGCCATAAACCAATGGTGGCAATCACCCAGAAGGGCCAGAAAATGATCCCCACGTCAGCGGCTGCAGCGGCTATGGCCAGCGACGCTGCTGTGAGCCCATATCCCGTTCGCACGGTTCGGATGGCGTTGCGCCCGAGAGTCAGTGCGCTGCTGCGCAGGCCGAGCCGAGCGTCATCCGGACGGTCGGCCATGGCGTAAACCGTGTCGAAGCTGAAGGTCCAGCACAGGGTGGAGAACCAGCAGCCGATCAGGGGGATCGACGGGGTGATGTCGCCTGTGAACGCCGCCCAGGGGATCAGCACCGCGAAGCCCCAGCAGATCGCCAGCAGTGCCTGAGGGAATGCGAACCAGCGCTTTGCGGATGGGTAGATCAGGATCGGCGGCAGGGCCAGGACGGCCAGTTGCAGGCAGATCAGCATCTGAGACGACAGGCTGAGCACGACCCCCAGCGATAGAACCAGCAGCAGCACGAGCCCAGCAGTCGCCTGGCTCCGGTTCAGTGCACCGCTGGCCAGGGGACGTTGGCGTGTGCGTTCAACCTCTCTGTCAATCCTCTGGTCCCAGAGGTCATTGGCGATGCAACCGGCCCCGCTCACGGCCAGGCCGCCGATCAGGATCTGCACGACCAGTGCTGCAGGGGGAGGGGCGTCTGGCGCGAGCCACAAACTCCAACCGGCTGGCACAAGAAGAATCAGGCGACCAGTCGGCTTGTTCCAACGCAGCAGGGCCACCCAGGGAGACATGACGCGAGAAAAGGTCGTGCCAGTCACGTGCGCAGAACCCGAAGCTGAGTTTTCGGAACCTTAATCAGCGGCGACCCGGCCCGGAGCACCGATGGCAGAGTGGGCCCGTCTCCATCACGGTGCGCCATGTCAGGTGCCGAGTCTTCCCCAGCGGCCCCGGTGGACCCCAGCAATCAGACGGCGAGACAGTCATCGCATCGTGATCCGGGCGGATCGCCAAAAGTCAGAACTGTGGCCGCAATTGACGTGGGCACCAATTCCACCCACATGCTCGTGGCTTCGGTGGATGTGGCACTGGGGACCTTCAGCATCGATCTGGCCGAAAAGTCCAATACCCGTCTGGGGGAAAGAGACCCCGAGACAGGTGAACTGACACCTGAGGCGATGACCCGAGGCTTGGAAAGCCTTCGCCGTTTTCGTGAGCTGGCTTTGAGCCATCAAGTGGAGCAAGTCGTTGTCGCAGCAACCAGTGCTGTACGAGAGGCTCCAAACGGCAGGGACTTTCTGCAAACCGTCAAAGATGAACTTGATCTGGATGTCGATCTGGTCAGTGGACCGGAGGAGGCACGGCTGATCTACCTGGGCGTGTTGTCAGGCATGCCCTTTGGCGACCGTCCCCATTTGGTGCTCGATATCGGCGGAGGCTCCACGGAGCTGATCCTGGCGGACGCTCGGGATGCCCGCGCACTCACCAGCACGCGTGTGGGTGCCGTGCGGCTTCAGCGGGATTTCGTTAAGGATGATCCGATCCCTCCCCAACGCCGCTCATTCCTGCAGGCGTTCATCCAGGGCTCGCTGGAACCGGCCGTCGACAAGGTGCATCGACGGATCAAGCCTGGAGAAACACCAGTGCTTGTTGCGACCAGCGGCACGGCAATGGCCATCGGTGCGTTGGCGGCCAGCGAAGACGACCGGCCACCTCTCAAGCTTCATGGTTACAAGGTTTCAAGGCAGCGCCTGAACCGTGTCGTGGACCGTTTGGCCGTCATGACTCCGGATCAGCGCCGTGGTCTGGCGGCCATCAACGACCGGCGCGCTGAAATCATCGTGCCGGGTTCGCTCATCCTGCAAACCACCATGCAGATGCTTCGAGTCGATGAACTGGTTTTGAGCGAGCGGGCTCTGCGAGAAGGGTTGATCGTGGATTGGATGCTGCGCCATGGCCTTCTTGAAGACCGCTTCAGTTTTCAAAGCAGTATCCGCCAGCGCACCGTCGTCCATCAGGTGCAACGTTTTGCGGTCAATCAGGCCCGTGCCGAGCGGGTTGCCAGCCACGCACTCACTCTTTACGACAGCACCCACAAGACCTTGCACCGTGATGATGGATCCGGCCGGGATCTTCTCTGGGCTGCGGCCATGCTTCATGCCTGCGGTCAGCACATCAATCTGAGCGCTTATCACAAGCATTCCTGGTATCTCATTCGCCATGGCGAGCTGCTGGGTTATTCCGAATCCGAGCATCTGATGATCGCGGCCATCGCCCGTTACCACCGCCGCAGTCTTCCCAAGAAGCGACATGAATCCTGGCAGGCTCTTCAGACCCGGGATAATCGCAGAACAGTGTCAGAGATGGCTTTGTTACTGCGTTTGGCCGCGGCGCTGGATCGACGTCCAGATCCCGTGGTTCAGACGTTGAAAGCCGAAGTGAAAGACAATGATCTGATCCTGAAGCTGGTGCCGGAGCGTGTGAATCAGAACCTCAGCCTTGAACAGTGGAGTCTCGAAAGTTGTTCAGCTCTGGTGAGGGATGTCACCGGTCTGCACCTCAAGATCAGAGTTCAGGATTGAGTTTGTACCAACGCACCTGATCGATGGGTCCGAGCGGCTTCGGCGCATCGTCTCCATCACTGATCAAGACCAGGTCAGGACGTCCGGGGAGGATCTCCAGTTGTGAATCTGCAGGGAGGGTTTTGCGCTCAGAGAGTGTTCCCTCATAGACGACCTCGCCTTCGCCATTACGGATTGAGACCCAGCTGGGTTCTTGGCTGCTGATGGAGATCTGTCCGGAGGCCTTGTCCTCGGGGGAAACGGGTTGAGGGGGCGTCTCAGTGGGTTGTTTCACCACCGTGACAGCCTTCATGGAGGCAAGCTCAACAGAGCGACGCTGACTGGCCACCACCATCGCTCCACCGGTGACAGCGCCGACTGCCAGAGCCGCCAGGGCCAGGCGCTGCCAAGGCATCACTGGTGTTTTGCTGCTTTCGGGAACCGTTGCAACAACTTTTTTGGCTACAGCACCACCAGGAGCACCGGACAGGTTGTTGGCGGTCGTGGGCGCTGGCAGAACATCTTGAAGTCTGCTGATCAGGGAGTCGCCATCGAGGCCGAGTTTGGAAGCGACCCTGCGGGTCATCGCTTTGATGAAAACCGGTTCAGGAAGTCTCTCCAGATCACCCGTCTCCAGAGCCTGCAGCTGCTCGCTGCCCATTTTCAACAACTGAGCCAGCTGATCGCAGCTCAGGCCCTGGGCGACGCGGGCCTGACGAAGCAGTTCACCGATCTCCTGCAGGGTTGAGACGGTGGCTCCATCCTTCGCCTGCTCGGAATCCGACAACCACATCCGACCCTCACTGAAGTCATTGCGATGAAATTAAGCTCGATTACCAGTTCTGTCAGTGCCACGAGGCACACAGAGAGAGTTGCCACATCGGAAATCAACCTTCTCTGACTGCAGCCGGGCTTGACTGAGCCACTGTCTTCTCATGGCATGCGGATTCTCGGTGATCGTGAGGGAGAGCGTTCAGCAAGATGAAATCAAGCCGGGTCACGCAACTTCTTCTGGCTGCTCTGGTGGTCACCCAGGTTCCCAATCTCATCAGCTTCATCGGGGCTCTGGGCCGGTATGAGTCGCCGGAATCAGCCTCGCGGGCCTGTGATCGCTGGGCTGAATCCGCCGGACGCTACAGCGTCCGCAGAGTTGGTCTCTGGACCAGCACTTCCCAAAATCCAGTTCGATTTTGCAAGCAAGAAGCTGATCAATTTGTCGGTTATGAAGTGCCGATGGAGGAGGCTGCTGAAGTCAGCGACAACCCTGAAGATCCGAAAGGTTTTGTGGCAGCTGCAGTGCCAGAGGCGGAGGACTCAGGCAAGCGTTGGCGGTACAGGCGTCAGCGCTGGTCACTTGTGATTCCCTTCTGAACATGGACCCTGAAGTGCGCAACCTGGTGATTGCTCAGCTGCTTGTGATCATTGTTCCCGTTGGGACACTGTTTGCAATCTGGCTCTGGATGCTCACGCTCCGTCAGCGCTGATCAACATCGCTGGTCCGTCATCGCTGATCTTTCAATGCTGATTGGGACTGCGATTTGAAACTTCAAGCAATGCCAATCATCGGCGCCAGCCATTCAGCATGGATCGCTGAGAGAGCGGTCATATTGAAAGCATGCACGGCTGGATTGGTTTTATCAGCAACCCACAGCAGCGCGAAAGGCGCATTGAGGGCGATCTGCATGCGCCATCGCCAGGTGATGATCGCCCAGATTCTCTGAACAATCGGGTTCTTCATTCGAAGCATCGAATGATCCAGAAAGTCTTCAGATCTTGGCGTATCCACTGAGGGAACTGCGGATTGACTTCGGTCGTGATACCAAGTTGTGCTCATGGGCCAAGAAAAAAGGAGGGTCCCACCCCTCCTTGGTTCGACGCATCTCCGGTTGATGACCCGAAGACGGGTTGATTTTGCACGAAAGCCTTCAAACCATCCGTAGTGATCAACACCTTGAAGATCTAGGCAACCAATTCTTCTGAGATCGACAGAGTGAGGTCCGAGTGGGGTGTTCGCAGCTCAATCAGAGATTGATAGTCCGATGACTCATAGGCCGACACGGCTGACTGCAGAGATGGGAATTCAATGATCACATTCAAAGAACCAGGGGAGCCTTCACGAACATCAGATTGAATATCGCGCACCAGAAATTTTGCACCGACCGTGGGTAGCCATTCCGTAAGTCGACTGATGTAGGGGACCATGGCCAGTGGAGTGTGAATCGTGCCGGTGCTGATCCAGTAGCCCTTTGCCATAACAAGAGAAATCTGATGCACAGAATGTAGTTGGACTTGTCCTGCTTGGTGCTGTGCATGAAGCAGGTGTCTGATCGATGAAGCGTGCTCACAGCTCTGCCACAGGAGTGACGACTGAAGACTGCCAAGACAGCATCCTTTGAGAGAACTTGCACGGTCTGTGCTGAATCTCAAATGGGGAACAATCAATCCCTTTGATGATTCTTTGATTGCCGGTTTTGGTGCACTTCGTTGAGGCTAAAGTCGCTCGACACCAGCACTTGATAATGAGAATAAAACCCTGTTAAGCAAGGGTTTTAGATGCATGGGCGATACTGGATTCGAACCAGTGACCCCTTCCGTGTGAAGGAAGTGCGCTACCACTGTGCTAATCGCCCCACCTGTCAATCTTAAAACATCACCAGTCCGGATTGATTACTGCTTGGGTCGGAACAAGTGGTCATGATCAGGTGAATAGAGTTTCGATCGCAGGTTGGTTGTACGAAAGGCTGGACTGATCACATACAGCGTCGTGCGAATCAGATTGCGATCATGAGTGACCTTTGCGATCTGATCGAGAGGGACCAGATCTAGTGATTCATCAGGCCAGCTGACCCGGTATCCGATGGCGACCGGGGTGTCTGCTGGGTAATGCTCAAGCAGCGTTGACTGGACCTCGTCCACATGGCGGGCGCTGAGGTACAGACAGAGCGAGGCCCTCAGGCTGGCCAGGTGCCTCAGCTCTTCTCGTTCTGGAACGCCGGTTCGGCCTCCGCTGCGACTCAGCACGATGGTTTGCACAAGGCCTGGGATGGTCAGTTCCGCCTTGAGAGCCGATGCGGTTGCCTGATAAGCGCTGATGCCAGGAACCACTTCCACTTCAATTCCGGCATCGGCAAGTCCGCTGACCTGCTCGCTGAGCGCTCCGTAGAGACAGGGGTCACCGTCGTGAAGACGCACCACGTTCTTTCCGGAGCTCACACGCTCGATCATCAGGGGAAGAACCTGCTCAAGCGTGAGTGTGCTGGTCCGGATCTTTTCGCAGCCGGCAGGCGCAAGATCCGCGATCTGGGGAGACACCAGTGAGTCAGTCCAGATCAGAACATCAGCATGGGCAATGCGGTCTTCGGCACGGCGGGTCAGTAGATCAGGTGCTCCCGGGCCAGCTCCCACAATCGAGATCATGGTCATGAAGGGTCTGCCTGCTTGAGGCCGGGATCCGGAAGTGGCGACTTGCGTCCATACAGCCAGAACAGCCCGAAGCCGGCGATGGCCATCAAGCCGAGGCTCATCAGCTGAGCAATCCGCAGGCCACCGTCACAGAACGGAGGTTGTCCGCCCAAGCAGAGCGGGTCGATCCTCAGACCTTCGATCCAGATTCGGCCAAGGCTGTAGCTGAGCAGATAGATGCAGCTGAGAGCTCCTGATGGCAGGGAGATTGTTTTTTGGCGGCCGAGCCGGAAAAGCACCATCAACAACACAAAGATTCCAATGTTCCAGAGGGATTCGTAGAGAAATGTGGGGTGGAAGAATTCAGCAGTTTTGAAAACACCTGGCCGGTTTGCTGTGGGTATAAAAAGTTTCCATGGCAAATCGGTGGGGACGCCAAACGCCTCTGAGTTGAAAAAGTTCCCCCAGCGGCCAATGGCCTGTCCCAGCACCACCGAGGGCACCAGAACGTCCAAAACATCCCAGAAGGAGACCCGCCGCCAACGGCAGAACAGAACGACTGCCAGCGATCCCCCCAGGAGTGCTCCATGGATGGCAATGCCTCCTTTCCAGATCGCGAGAGCATCCCACCATGAGCGTTGGTAGGAATCCCATTCGAAGGCGACGTAGTACGTCCTTGCACCGATGACTGCTGCCAGTACAAGGATTGGCAGCAGGTCACTGATCAGATTGGCATCGAGGCCACGCTGTCGCGCCAGCCAGCTGGAGAGATTGAGTCCGATCAAGACGGCAACCGCAATCAGCAGTCCGTACCAACGCAGTACGAAAGGCCCGAGCTGAAACAGCTCGGGCCCTGGGGAGGTGAAAATTGCAGGGATCAACACTGAGCTCAGACACCCTCAGCGGCTTGCACCTTCTCAATCTGCTTCTTCTTCAGAACCAACATGATCTGGGCGAGCGAAACAGCTGCGAAGAACGCCAACAGACCATAAATCCGGACGGGGTTCTGAAGCACAACTTCCGCATCAACCTGTCCGAAACCACCCACATTCGGATCGTCGGTCAGTGGAGTCCCGGCTTCAATGGCGTCACCGACTCCGACAATCAGAGCAGGACCCACGGGAATGGTTTCAGTGGCGGTCTCGCCGTCAGCGGTGTCGATGCTGAGAACCTTGGCTCCATTCTCTCCGTCTTCGATGGCTGAGACGGTTCCAGTGGCGGGCGAGGTGTAAACGGTGTTGTTGCTCTTTTCTCCGGTCGGATAGACCTGACCACGGCCTCGGTTACCCCCAACGAAAATCTGATATTTGCCGAAATGGATGTTGCTGTCGGTGGCAGGATCCGGTGAAAGGACAGGGAAGACGATTTCCTGGTGCTGATCACCTGGAATCGGGCCTACGAGAAGAATGTTGGGTTGATCGTCGCTGTACTGCGTGAAATAAACACCTTCGGTTTCCTCCTTGATCTCATCGGTCCAGCGGTCCTGTGGGGCCAGGGTGAAGCCATCAGGCAGCTGGATGACAGCTCCGACCTGTAAACCGACATCACTGCCGTCGGCACCGATTTCCTGGAGCCCTTGCTCATAAGGAATTTTCACTGCCGCCTTGAAGACCGTGTCAGGAAGCACGGATTGAGGAACTTCTGCCTGAGTGATTTTCTTGGCCAGGTGGCAGTTGGCGCAGACGATCTTGCCAGTGGCTTCTCTGGGCGAGGCGTAGTTCTGCTGAGCCCAGAAGGGGTAAGCCCAGCTGCTTGATGGAGCCGTGAACACGGCAAGACCCACGATCAGGGCTGCGAAAAGTGAGGAGAGAATTCGGCGCATCGGAGGCGTGTTTCGGGAAAGAGCGGTGGGCAAAAGGTTCTTGATCAGCCCCACCAGGGCTTCTCACCTGTGCGGAAGTCGGTGTCGCTCCACTGGCTCACAAAAACGTTGTCGTCTTCAACGCTCACATTGGCCAGGGCCAGTGAGAGGGGCGCCGGACCTCTCACAACTTTGCCGGTGGCGTCGTACTGGCTGCCATGGCAAGGACACATGAACTTGTTGGCGCCACTGTTCCAGGGCACAACACAGCCCAGGTGGGTGCAGATGGCATTGATGCCATAACTGCCGATGGCGTCTTCCCCTTCAACGATCAAATAGGTGGGATCACCCTTTAAACCCTGGACAAGGCTGCGGTCACCTGTGGGGTGGTTACTGAGCCAGCCGCTGAGCGTCACGGGGTTGCCGAGCTCATCTTTGGCACTGGTGCCTCCGCCGCTTCCCGCAGCCCGTGGCGGAATGAAGTAATTCACCACCGGATAGAGCGCTCCAAGGGCGACGCCGGTCACGGAACCGAAAGTCAGCAGATTCATGAACTGCCTGCGGCCCATTCCGGGCACATCAGCGGCTGGCATCTGAGTCATATCTGACGTTCGTTGGGCACTGGATGGCGCAATTATGGGCTCTATTGGGTCATGTCACACTCTGCGGAGACTGGATTTTCATTGATGTTCAAGGTCTTGTTCAGTGCGCACTGATTACTCCTCCCCTCTGGAGTCGCGCCCTCTGAGCGTCGATGAAGTCATCGACCTTTTGCGCTCCCGCTGGCAAGCCAGCTATGACCTTCAGCTGGTCACCAGGCGCAGACGGATGTACATCCAGGTGATGTGGGCCTATCTCGAGCAACAGTCCTTCCCTTTGGAGGAGCCTGACTACCGGGCTCATCTCGCGGAAGTCCTGGAAATCGTCAACAGACTGGGGGAAGCGGAGACTGTCCGGGACTGGTTGCTCACGACCCGGGACAAGCCGCGACTCGGAAAGGCGCTCAGTCTGCAGCTGCAGGGGGAGGGGACTCTGGAGGAGTTTCTGCTCTGAACCGTTGAACCGCTGCAACAAGAAGCACTCCGATCAGGTAGAGAGCGGTGATTGCCCCAGCCAGCAACAACATGGTGACCGGGTCTGTCGACGGCGTCAGGACAGCGCCTGCAAGGGCTGAGATCAACACGACCCAGCGCCACGCAGAGAGCATGCGTTGCCAGTTGACCAGTCCGAAGACTCCCAGAAGAAGCTGCAGAACAGGAAGCTGAAAGGCCAGTCCGGTGGACAGCATGAGCAAGAGCACGAAGTCGAGATAGCGCTCAATCGACCAGATCGGTTCCACAACATCGGCGCCATAGCTGACGAGAAAATTCAGAGCAGCAGGCACAAGAGCCCACCAGGCAAAGGCAAGGCCGGCCAGAAACAGAACAGCTGATCCAGCCACAGACGGCGCAATCAACCGTCGTTCTCCTTGAGTCAGTCCTGGCAGAACAAAGGCCAGCCCCTGATACAGCACGTAGGGAAGCGCCAGCGTGAGTCCTGCATAGCCGGCAACTTTGAACGACACGAACAGAAATTCGCCAGGAGCCAGTTGCAGGAAGCGGATCGAACCTGCGGGCTCTTCCAGAATTCTGACCAGAGGACGCACCGCCACAAGGCAGGCCAAGGCACAGACAACCACTGCGACAAGACTGCGCAGCACTCTCTGACGCAGCTCCTCCAGATGGTCGACCAGAGGCATCTCCACGTCGTTGGGAGGACCGTCCTGAACTCCGATCCGAATCGGCGGCGGCGGTGACAGCTTCGGGGACTCTTCAGGCGTGATCGGCGTCAGAGGTGAGTGAGCAGTTGGCTGGGATCAGGCTAGGGGGTCCCAAGCTTCAAGGGCTCTGTGTGCACGGTCCGGTTCCGCCCAGACCAACTCGGCTTGGCGATGTCGCACGGTTCCCGGCGCAGTGCCCGGAATTCTCTGCAAATGTTCCACACCAGTCATCACCACCGGTACACGTCGATTGCCCTTTGCCCGACTGAACCAGGCGGCAAGGTCTGCCGCAAGCTGCAGGTCTGATTCCGCAGCAGCCGCTTCCGAGGCCTTCAGCACCACGTGGCTGCCTGGACACTCCTGCGCGTGAAACCAGAGATCCCCTGCACGAGCTTGACGCAGGCTGATCCACTCGTTCTGGCGGTGATTGCGCCCCACCTGAATCACCAATCCACCCTCAGAGCGGATCTCCAGTGGCTGAGGTTGCCCCGGTGGAGGACCGCTACGGCGACGGCGACGGCGAGGCGTGAGCAGTTCCTCCAGCTCAGCCTTCAGCTCAAGCAATTGATTGTTGCGGTCGTCGGCATCGTCCCAGTCCGCCTGCATCAGGTCCGCCAGGAAGCTTGCGCTGCCGTCAATCAGCGCGAGGCGTTGATCGTGGTGGACCAGTCGTTCCTCGATTAAGGGAATGGACCGGCGCAGTCGCTTCGCCCGTTGGTAAAGCTTCTGGGCCTGCTCAATGCTTTCCCTGTCAGGGGCGGCCTGACAGAAAATGGCATCCGCCCGATGTTGCAGATCATCGGCGCCGCCAGTGGCATTCAGCCGCTCGACCTGCTCGAGACGCTGAGCCTGTTCCCGCTGTCGGCTCTGTTCCAGAAGCTGTTGCAGGTCCTGGCTTGCTTTCAGCAGTTGTTTCTGGTTGAGATGCTTCGTGTAGTAAAGCCCTAGACGCAGGCTGAGTGATTCGCTGTGGCTGGCTGAGTCGGCAGGATCGGCCCAGACGCAATAGCCGCCGGCCTCATCCAGCTGAAGGATGAAGTCGTCACAACTGAGTTGGTTCAGCCAGCGCGTCCAGCGCCTATGCAGCAATCGCCATTGGTGATCGCTGATCTCCTCAACAGAAGTGCTGGCTGAGAGCGGTGGCGGTGCCTCATCCATCGAGGGGACGTTGATGAGTTGCCTCGTCAGCGCGGGGCTGATGCCCTGATAGGTGTCGCGCAGCGCTCTGCCGAGATCAACCGGCACCAAAGTCAGTCTGCGCTTCCATTGTTCGAACGGTTCCTCGCAGCTTGGCGGCAGGCTCTGCAGCGACGGCGGCGGGATGTAGGGGTCTCCGGTACTGAGCGGACGGACCCGTGACTGGTGCTGTCTGACCTGCCTGGCAATGGCGGTGATCCGTTTCTGGTCATCCAGCAGCAGCACATTGCTGTGACGTCCCATCAGCTCCAGCACCAAAGTGCGCACGCTCGCCTCGCCAGGCCGTGGAGCGAAATGAAACAGCACCACCCGCTCAAAATTTCGCTGCTCCAGTTCAACCAGGGCCAGCTGCCTGAGGCCATGCTGAACCTGCTGAGCCAGAGTGCTGCCACTCCCAATCCGCTTAGGTGATGGAATCTGAACCAATCTGGCGGCGTCCGCCTGCCAGCTGAGTTCAAGCCAGACCATTCCTTTCAGGGTTCTGAAGCCCAGCTGCAGGCTCTGCTGATTGGGTTGTTGTGCTTTTTCAAAGCGACTTGGAATGATCTGTGCTCGCAGATCTGCCAGCACCGCCCGAAGGCTGGTGAGGTCCATCACCTGAAGCGTGCTCTTCGCCATCGCTAGCCGGTGGCCTTTCGACTGGGGTGCCTTCCTACCCTGCTGCCTGACCGCACACAAGCCATGGCAACGACCGACCGCCACGCCAGGCTCGCTTTGCTGACAGGCCCCAGCGGTGTTGGCAAAGGGACTCTGGTGACTCGCCTACTCGAGCGTCATCCCCAGCTCTGGCTTTCTGTTTCCGCCACCACCCGTGCTCCAAGAGAGGGTGAACAAGACGGCGTTCATTACTTCTTTCAATCGCGTGAATCGTTTGACCAACTGGTCCGCGAGGGAGGGCTTCTGGAGTGGGCTGAATTCGCCGGTAACTGCTACGGAACCCCCAAACAGCCCGTGATGGAGAGACTTGAACTGGGCACTCCCGTCTTGCTGGAAATCGAACTCGAAGGTGCTCGTCAGGTGCGTCGCAGCTTCCCTGAAGCTCTGCAGATCTTTCTTGCACCCCCAAGTTTTGAAGCGCTTGAACAACGCATCCGTGGCCGCGGCACCGAAATGGAGGCCGCGATTGCGAAGCGGCTGGATCGTGCCAGAACTGAGCTCCAAGCTCAGCAAGAATTCGATGCCGTTGTCATCAATGATGACCTCGACACCGCACTGATCGATCTAGAGAGGTTGATGGAGCTGGCCGACGCCTGAGCGATCAGAGGGGGTGGAACAGCAGGTCAGGGAAGAATCTGTTCCACTCGATCAGGATGCCTGCAGTCAACGTGAACCAGATGGCGGCAACCACAGGTGCAGTGGAGAGAAATTTTTTCATCGTTGAACAGTCGAAGAAAGAAGCTTTTGTAATCAGCGGGGTGAAACTGTGATTTTCGAATCGCTTTCAGTCAGCTTGCCACTGTTGAACTCTGCAATGGCAGCAACGGGCCATGTTGCTGCTTTGACAACGGAGTTCAAGGCCAATTTCATGTCCAGCTGAATCTCGAGCATGTTCTGATCCTTGCGACCACGAATGGCCTTGAGATAGTCACGGCCAGCCCAACCGATGGTTCCGGTGATGTAAAGGAACATCAGGCCGGGAAGGACAAAATCACCAGCATGGTTCCAGCGACCGTCAACGATCAGATGGGGCAGACCATCTTCACCACAGGATGCCTTGCTGTACATCTTGAAGCGAGCGACAGCCTGTGGTGTTGAGGCTGCACTGGCACGTTGCTGGAATCGTGCACTTTCAGAACAGGGAGTCAGTCCTGCAACATCAGCTCTGGCAACCGGTGCGAAGCCGAATACCAGCAGGGCCGACAGCGCGAGGGCGAAGAAACGACGCATCGGAACGGTTCCTGTTGAATCTGCCCTGGAAAGGCAGGATGTATCAAATTGACGGTAGTGGAGGCTGTTGACCTGCATGGCCAAGGTCCTGGCCCTCGAAACAAGTTGTGACGAGTCTGCCGCGGCTGTTGTGGAGCAGAACAACGGTCGCCTGCAGGTTCTGTCGCATCGGATTGCGTCTCAGATCGAGGAGCATGCCCAGTGGGGTGGCGTGGTGCCGGAGATTGCCTCACGCCGGCATGTGGAAGCACTCCCCCACTTGATCGACCAATCGCTTGATGACGCGGGACTGTCGATCAGCGATCTGGATGCAGTGGCTGCCACCGTCACCCCAGGTCTGGTCGGGGCCCTGATGGTGGGTTCCGTGACGGGCCGCACCCTGGCAGCTCTTCATGGCCGGCCGTTCATCGCCATCCACCATCTCGAAGCCCATCTGGCCTCGGTCCGGCTGGCCTTATCCCCGCCAGCGCCGCCCTATCTCGTCTTACTGGTGAGCGGCGGGCATACGGAACTGATTCGCGTTGAAGCAACGGGAGTGCTGGAGCGCCTCGGGCGCAGTCATGACGACGCCGCTGGGGAAGCCTTCGACAAGGTGGCACGTCTGCTGGGACTTGAGTACCCAGGCGGGCCTGCGATTCAAGCTGCTGCCGTTGATGGGGATGTCACCCGTTTCAGCTTGCCGAAAGGCCGTGTTTCAAAACCCGGAGGGGGGTTCTACCCCTACGACTTCTCATTCAGCGGCCTGAAAACGGCGATGCTTCGTCAGGTGGAGGCTTGTCGGACTTGGGACGAGCCTTTGCCCCTGGCTGATCTGGCCGCCAGCTTTCAGCAGGTCGTTGTGGATGTGTTGGTCGATCGCAGCCTCCGATGCTGTTGCGATCTCGGACTGTCGACACTGGTGATGGTGGGCGGAGTGGCGGCCAATCAGCGGTTGCGTGAATGCATGGATGCAAGGGGGGCTGAACAGGGAGTTGATGTGCACCTGGCGCCGCTCAGCTACTGCACCGATAACGCCGCAATGGTGGGGGCTGCTGCCCTTGGACGTCTGAATTCCGAAGCCATCTCCAGCTCTTTGGCTCTGGGCGTTTCAGCACGTTGGGCTCTCGAAAACTGCGCTCCTCTGTATCAATCGAATCCGCCTTTCTGAATTTCAGTTCATAGGGTGTCGCGACTTGCATCCCGGTGATGTCGATCAAGGCCGAAACGCGCCAGCAGAACAACGTCGAGGAGGTTGATTCCGTCGAATTGAACGCCTGGCGCAGAGGCTTCACACCCCAGGCCGAAATCTGGAATGGCCGACTGGCCATGCTGGGTTTGTCAATTGCGCTCGGAATTCTGTTTGTGATCAGGGTCTCAACCCCTGGAATTCCTGCCGCCTGACGGCAGGTTGTGATCGTTATCCCCGTCCCCTCAGGGCCTGAGCAAGCTCATTCGGTTTCAGGCTCTGAGCGACCGCATGGTCCGGTTCGACTCTCTGCTCCTCAACAAGATTCTGGAGGCACTGATTGGCTGTGACCATGCCGTCGAACCCACTCCGTTCCATGATCTCCTCCACTTCATCCAGAGCGCCGCGCTGGATGTAGTCCTTGCAGGCTTCCGTGTTGATCAGGATGTCGTGGAAGGCAGCCCGCTTGCCATCTGTGGTGCGAACCAGGCCCTGTGAGATCACACCGAGCAGAGACTCCGACAGAGAACGTCGCACGCTCTCCTGCTCCTCAGGCGGGAACATGCCAAGCACTCTCTCCACGGTTTTGACCGCTGAGTTGGTGTGCAGTGTTCCAAACACCAGATGTCCAGTTTGAGAGGCCTCCAGTGCCGTACTCAGTGTTTCCTGGTCGCGTATCTCACCGACAAGGATGACGTCGGGATCTTCACGCAGAGCCGCTTTCAGAGCGTTGTGAAATTTCAGGGTGTGCAGCCCGACCTCCCGATGTCGGATCAGTGAGCGCTGGCTTGTGTGCACGAACTCAACCGGGTCCTCAATCGTGAGGATGTGCCGACTCTGGTTTCGATTGATCCAATCGATCATCGCCGCCAGTGTTGTGCTTTTCCCGGATCCGGTCGGGCCGGTGATCAGCACGAGACCCTTGGGCCGTGAGGACAGCTCACACAGAACCTCGGGCAGATTGAGTTGCTCAAGGGTCAGGATCGTCTGGGGAATGAGCCGCAGAACCATTGCTGGCCCACGCAGTGAGTCCAGAAGGTTGATGCGCACGCGCACAAAAGGAAACGCATGGGCCCCGTCGAATTCCTTGATCTGATGGAAATCATCGATCTGCTGCGGGGTCAGGATTTCCCTCAGCCAGCGTTGGAAGGTTTGCTGAGTTGAGCAGGGCCACTCAGTCGTCAGCATCTCGCCTCGGGCCCGGTAGCGAGGAATTTCACCGACGCCGAGATGAACGTCTGAATGTCCTTTGTCATGGGCGATGCGCACGATCTGCTCCAGGCTGGGCACCTCATCCTTCCCATCGCCGATCGTTGCGGTTGCTGGAGAGGGATGCCCCGGCGGGGAGACGGCCCCGGTGGGAAAGCCCGGTGGAAAGATCGGCTTGCTCACACAATTTCTGGACGTCTTTAATCAGCTTCGCCAAAGCTGGGCCATTGGCAAGTGAAGGCTTGCTGGGAGGGGTCTGAAACCCGCTTAAGATTTCGCCACCAACTCACGGTTTATGGCTGCCAGGCCCCGCGTCACCATCGTCCTTGGCACCCGCCCGGAAGCCATCAAGCTTGCCCCCGTCATTCAGGAATTCAGAGCCTGTTCAGCGCTCGAAACAAGGGTTGTTCTGACTGGACAGCATCGTGAGATGGTCACGCAGGTGATGGATCTCTTTCAGTTGAAGGCCGATCAGGACCTTGATCTGATGGCGCCGCGCCAGACCCTCACCCATGTGACTTGCGCGGCTCTTCAGGGCCTGCGCGATGACTTCCAGGCGTTCCCCCCAGGGCTGGTGCTTGTTCAGGGAGACACCACCACGGCCTTCGCTGCCGCCCTGGCTGCTTTCTACGAGCAGATTCCCGTTGGTCATGTGGAGGCCGGTCTGCGAACGGACAATCTTTTGGACCCATTCCCAGAAGAGGCCAATCGACGTCTGATCTCTCAAGTTGCCCAGTTGCATTTCGCTCCTACCGAGCGCTCGAAAGCCAATCTGAACTGCTCAGGTGTGGTTGGTCATGTGATGGTCACTGGCAACACGGTGATCGATGCGCTTCTGCACATGGCTGAGCAGGCTCCTGCTCTGTCCGATCTGCCGATCGATTGGACCAACCAGCGGGTGATTCTTGCCACGGTTCATCGGCGGGAGAACTGGGGAGAGCGACTGAGCAGCATCGCTGCGGGCATGCTTCAGGTGCTTGATGATCATCCTGATGCTGTCCTGCTGCTGCCTCTGCATCGCAACCCCACGGTTCGGGAGCCTCTGCGGGCCTTGCTCGGCGACCATCCCAGAGTCGTTCTGAGCGAGCCGCTGGACTACGACCGGCTGGTCGCTGCGATGAAAGGGTGCACTCTGTTGCTCACCGATTCCGGTGGTCTCCAGGAGGAAGCTCCTGCGTTGGGGAAGCCCGTGCTGGTTCTGCGTCGCACGACTGAACGACCCGAGGCTGTTGATGCCGGCACCGCTCGATTGATCGGGACCGACAGCGACTCGATCGCCCGGGAGGCTTCACGCCTGCTCGACGATCCGAAGGCCTATGAACAGATGGCCAGGGCCGTGAACCCTTTCGGAGATGGTCGAGCCAGCGGCAGGATTCTTGAAGCCGCACTTGCCCTACTCAACAGCTGATGCCGCTTTCAGTCCCTGCGGCCATTACCGCTGGGTGCTGCGTCGTTCAATCCGCAGGCCATCGCAGGCTGACCCGCTCAGGCAGCTCCTGTTTGTTGGTCTCAATCCTTCTTTGGCCGATGCTGGTCGTGATGACCCCACACTGAGGAGACTCCAGAATTTTGCTCGAAACTGGGGCTATCACCAGCTGGTGGTGCTCAATCTGTTCGGGAGGATCTCACCATCCCCGACGGCTTTGCGTCGTTGCGCCGATCCCGTGGGCCAGCATTGCGACCGCGTGCTGACGGACTGGTTTCAGTCGTGGTCCCGCTCACCCGCCTGCGATCTCTGGTTGGGCTGGGGTGAGTCGGGCGCCCTCTATTGCCGTGACCGGCAGGTGCTGATGATGCTCGCCACGGCTCTGGCTCTGCGGCTGCAGGGGGCTCCTCCACTGGTGATCGGAACCACCCGCAGCGGTCAACCTCGACACCCGCTCTATGTGGCTGCGGGGAGCCAGCTTTTCCCCTGGGCCTGTACGGTTCGCTGATGACACGCACCCCTCGCCGCTACAAGATTTCGCTTCACCTCTCGGGAGGCCAAACAGAGGTGGTGCATTTCCCGACTCTCGAGACATTCCAGGAGTGGTACCAGGGTCTGGTGAATGGCGGGAGTGGTCAGGCTTTCGTGAACGTCCCACTCGGGGATCTCGAAGGGGAATACCTGGTGATCCGTCCCGAAGCGGTGATCGGCGTGCGTGTGGAACCGCAATTCGCATCCATCGATGACGCCTGAGAGGCTTGGACTGCTCTGGGGCATCACGGTGTTTGCCGGGGCCGGTGCGCGATTGCTCGCTGCCCTGTCAGGACTGCCAGGGGTGGTGCTGTTGCTGTTGTCAGGACTGCTGATCGGACGATCCGGCCTTGGCCTTGTGGAGCCCCTGGACCTGGGGGAGGGGCTCGAGACAACCGTTGGCCTGCTGGTCAGTCTCGTTCTGTTTGACGGAGGGCTGAATCTGCGCTTGCCCGGCGACACCATCAAGGCGACCGTGCTGCGGATCTCCGTGCTGCGTTTGTTGCTCTCGCTGGGAGCCGGAATCCTGGCAGCGCATTGGCTGGCCGGACTGGGGTGGTCCGTGGCTGCCGTTTACAGCGCCATTGTGTTGGGAACGGGCCCCACGGTGGTCACGCCGATCGTGCAACAGATTCGCCTGGCTCCTCCCCTTGGCGATGTGCTCGAAGCGGAGGGACTGGTGCTCGAGCCTGTGGGAGCCGTTCTGGCGCTGCTGCTGCTTGAGCTGTTGCTCGGCGATCTCTACGGCTGGAGAGGTCTGGCGATTGGTCTGCTGTCGCGACTCGGTGGCGGGGTGCTGATCGGAGTTGCTGTTGGATGGCTGCTGGCGGAGCTGTTGAGGCGTCTGCCTTCAGAGCATGCCGTGGGCTTACGGCTGCAGCTGACCCTTGGCGTTCTGTTCCTGATGTTTGCCATCTGCGAATGGCTGCTGCCCGAATCCGGTTTGCCGGCATCAGTCGCTGCCGGAGTTGTGGTGGGCCGTCGTCCCTCAACGCAGGCGGCTCAACTGGACGAGCTGATCCGCGAACTGGCCAGATTGGCGATCACGATGCTGTTCCCGCTGTTGGCGGCTGATGTGTCGTGGGCTGAACTCAGTCCGCTGGGTTGGGGTGGCATCAGTTGTGTCCTGGTGCTGATGCTGCTGGTGCGTCCGGCGGCAGTGGGCGTGGCCACGATCGGATTGCCACTGGACTGGCGCCAACGCCTGTTCATGGGATGGCTGGCGCCCCGCGGAATTGTCACGGCCGCTGTGGCATCCCTGTTTTCGATTCGTCTTGAGCAGGCAGGGATTCTTGGTGCAGGACGACTTCAGGGTCTGGTGTTTCTCACGATCCTGATGACTGTGGGATTCCAGGGACTGACAGCCCAACCCCTGGCACGCGTTTTGGGTTTGATTCAATCCGAGCCTGAGGAGTCAGGTGAGGCAGCGCTTCAGGCGGGGCAGGTCCTGCCCGACCCTGGCCAGCAATGACCAGGTCGTGATCAGATCCGGCCCCTGCAGGCGGCCGAGCAGAGCGGCACGCAACGATTTCATCAGAACGCCCTTTTTCACGCCGGCTTTGTTTGCAGCATCTGCAAGCAGTGACTGAGCCTCTGTGGTGTCACCGCCGTCCCATGGATCACTCTCAAGTGATTTCACAAGCTGAGCGATCGCGACCTTGGCTCCGTCGGCCTCCAGTTGCTTGAGGCCATCGTGCTCAAGCTCGGGGCAAACAAAAAAGGGTCGTCCCTGGTCAACGCCATCGTTCAGCAGGGTGAGAGAGGGGCCGAGCAATTCGCACAAAGCCAGACTCCAGCTCACGTCCTCAGGCAGGTTCCATCCCTGCTCGCGCCAGAGCGGAGAGATGTCATCCAGCAGTTGCTGCGGTGTGAGGCCATGCAGAACCTGTGCATTGAGCCAGTTGAGCTTGTCCCAGTCGAAACGCGCACCGGCTTTGTTCACTCGATCGAAGCTGAACACTTCGGCTGCCTGCGTGAGGGTGAAGCGTTCCTCCATCCCTTCGGGAACGGACCAGCCCAGCAGGGTCATGTAGTTGGCGATCGCTTCCGCCGTGTACCCCATGGACCGGAAATCATTGATTGATGTGACGCCGTCACGCTTGGAGAGTTTGCGTCCCTCGGCATTGAGGATCAGCGGGGTGTGGGCAAAGACCGGTGCAGCCAGCTCGAGAGCCTGGTACAGCAGAAGTTGCTTGGCGGTGTTGGCGATGTGGTCCTCGCCTCGGATGACATGCGTGATCGCCATGGCTGCGTCATCGACCACCACCACGAGGTTGTAGAGAGGGTCTCCGATCTGATCGGCCGGAGCACGACGGGCAATGACCATGTCACCGCCGAGATCAGCTCCGCGCCAATTCATCGGCCCACGGACAAGGTCACGCCAGTGGATCTCTTCACTGTCATCGATCCGGAAGCGGATCACCGCCTCACGGCCCTCGGCCTGGAACGATGCTTCCTGCTCAGCCGTGAGCTGTCTGTGTCGGTTGTCGTAGCGAGGTGCTTTGTTCCCAGCTTTCTGGGCCTCTCGCATGTTCGCGAGCTCCTCTTCGCTGGCGTAACAGCGATAGGCGAGGCCACGGTCGAGCAGCAGCTGGATGGCAGAGCGATGCTCGTGGACGCGCTCGCTCTGAATCGTGGGATCTTCATCCCAGTCGATGCCGAGCCATGCCAGTCCATCGAAGATGTTCGCGGTGAATTCCGGCTTGGAGCGTTCTTTGTCGGTGTCCTCAATCCTCAGCAGGAACTGACCCTTCTGGTGTCGCGCGAACAACCAGTTGAAGACCGCTGTTCTTGCCGTCCCAATGTGGAGAGTGCCCGTTGGACTCGGGGCCAGACGAACACGCACCATGGTGGGGCTCGGGATGAAGAACGGGACCGACGGGATTCGAACCCGCAACTTCCGCCGTGACAGGGCGGTGCTCTAACCGGTTGAACTACGGTCCCAGATCGGATTCAGATCGACGGTGCTCGTCCGTTGGAATCTGATCTGTGTCGCTCTCGCGACTTCGAAAGTATCGACTGTTGCCCTGCCCTCCGTCAATACGCGCGTTGGTCGGGTTCTCAACGACGTGACTTCAGAACCCACCACGCCTGGATTGCCACCAGATCTGGCGATGGGCTCATGTTTCAGATTCCGCTCAACTGACCCCTGGATGCTTTGATCCACCGGGCATGAACAGATCTGACCAACCTGAGGGCTTCTTGCAGAGCATCACGGCGTTGTGAATCGGATTTGAATCATTGGTCATCCACCAACAACGGTTCTTCCGGCAAACGCCCGCCGACGTCATAAAAAACCGGTGGCGACAGCCACCGGCCTCAGTGATCCCGTGAAGGGACGGATTCAGCTTGATCAGGGACGAAAACCTGCGGGCTCGATTAAACGAACTTGATTGCCACGGGCAGTGAACTCACGGCCCTGGTCGCTCTGCACGACCACACGTCCTCCGGATTTGACGCGAATGACACGGGCACGAACCCAGCCGAGAGCGGCTGATTCGAGGACCTTGACCACATCACCAGGTTGAAGATCCAACTCCATGCTCGAAACTAGGAAACTGCAGAAGGGGCCATCGGACGCGCCGTGGAGGACTTGAACCCCCGACATCAGGTTTTGGAGACCTGCGTTCTACCAACTGAACTAACGGCGCAAGGCGATGGGCCCCTCGACCATCACAGGAGTGATGGCATTGGATTGAACGAGACCTAAGCCTCAGCGATCGAAGCGCTGCTTCACGCGGGTGGCCTTGCCCACCCGTTCCCGCAGATAGAAAAGCTTCGCCCTGCGTACCTTACCGCGGCGCTCCACCTTGATGGAGGCAACTTGAGGACTATGCAGCATAAAGACTCTTTCAACGCCGATGCCCTGGAAGATCCGGCGGACCGTAATGGTCTGATTGACACCGCCATGACGCTTGGCGATCACCACTCCCTCGTAGGGCTGAACGCGTTCCTTGTTGCCCTCGCTGATGCGAACACCGACACGGACGGTGTCGCCCACATAGATGTCTGGGAGGTCGGTTTTCTGCTGCGCTTGCTCAAATTCCCTGATCAGCTCAGCAGGATTGAGGCGTACAGCCTTCTTTGCGGCTGGAGCAGCAGTCTTCGGGGACTCGTTCTCAGTGCTTGTGACGTCTGCGCTCTCTTGTGCAGATGTGTCTTTCTGGTCCGCTGCCATCCCAGCTCCGGGTAATCACGCCAAACAACCAGCTTACCCTGCCGACCCACCGTCCACTGAGCGTTTCTTCCAGGCATTCCTCCAGGACTGCAGCATCATTCCGCCTCCGGTGATCAACATCCAGAGCACTCCCAGTGCATTGAGAACAACCACGACGGGTTCAAGCTGCGGTCCGAGCCATTCCCCTTCATGCAGGCTCATCAGCCAGTGGGCGCTGTCTCGACTCACTCCGAACCAGTCGCGCGCAACCCGGTAGCTCAGACCTGTGATGACTGTGGTCATCAACGGCAAAAGGACCAAGGGCGCCACCCTGCTGTGCCAGCGCCGCAGTCGTGCCATCCAGAGAGCCACCGGCATCAGCTCGTCACCATTGATAGCGTGACAGCAGGACGTCGGGACTGCCCGAAGGAATCACCGATGAACTTGTTCGCTGATCTGCTTGCTTCGACCAAAACCGGCAGCGTGACTGCCACTGGCCCGCGCATCCAGCAGCGTCGAGGAGTGGAGATCAAGTCGGCGAGAGAGCTGAAAATCATGGCCAAGGCCAGTCGCATCGTGGCGACTGTGCTCCGGGAAATCATGGAGATGGTCGAGCCCGGCCAGACCACCGCCGATCTTGATGCCCATGCTGAGCGGCGCATCAGGGAAATGGGAGCAACCCCGAGTTTCAAGGGGTACCACGGGTTCCCCGCCAGCATCTGCTCCAGCATCAACGACGAGGTGGTGCACGGCATCCCCAACAGCAGAAAGGTGATCCATGCCGGCGATTTGCTCAAAGTTGATACGGGAGCTTTTTTCGAGGGCTATCACGGCGACAGCTGTGTCACCATCTGCGTTGGTGAGGTCAGTGATCAGGCGGCGACCCTCAGCAAGGTCGCTCAGGAGTCACTGATGGCAGGACTGGCTCAGATCCGCTCAGGAAACACGCTGCTCGATATCGCTGGAGCCGTTGAGGATCGCGTCCATGAAGGTGGTTTCAGTGTGGTGGAGGACTACACGGGCCATGGTGTTGGCCGCAATCTCCACGAAGAACCTTCGGTGTTCAACTTCAGAACGGACGTCTTGCCGAACGTGAAGTTGCGTCCTGGCATGACCCTGGCCGTGGAGCCGATTCTGAATGCCGGCAGCAAAGCCTGTCGCACGCTCAGGGACCGCTGGACTGTGGTCACGCGTGATGGCAGCCTTTCCGCGCAGTGGGAGCACACGATTGTCGTGACGTCCGATGGATGCGAGATCCTCACGGATCGTGGCGATTAGCCCACAGCAGCCTGTTGTAGGTCAACCGCCCCAGCTCAATCAACGGCATCGCCAGCAGAGTGAGTGGATTGGGGGTCACGATGATCAGCGGTAGGCCTAAATCGGCTTGCCAGAGAATCTGACCTGCCACGAAATCAGCCGACATCACACCGATCGGATTGAGGTCCGAACGGAACGGCCCGAGCACCAGCTTGCGCAGGGTCGGAAGCTGCGTCCGCTGCTGACGCGGTGCACTCCAGCGCAGACTGACGAGCTGACCGATCAAGCGCTTGCTCAGCTCATAAGCAGGGCTGAGGGCCGGTTGGATCTCGGCTTCCGAGGTGTTCACCCACAGTTCCGGACGATGGGTGTCTTGCTGGAGGTTCCTCTCCAGCTGTTCAAAGCGCTGCAGAAGCCTCCATTGGCTGAGGGCATTGATCTCAAGAGCCTTGTTCAGGCTCTCGGGGCTCTGATCGCCTCCGGGGTTGATGCCGTGATTGAGCACGAGCAGATCGAGACCACTCAGGGTGGAATCGAGTTCCTCTTCCTTTCCGCAGCTCCAGCAGACCCACTCCTGTGGTCCGGTCAGGCTGTTCAGTTCCGTTGGCTTAGGGCGATGACTCAGCGCAACGACCCAGGCGCCCTTCTGTCTGAGTCGGCGCGTGAGTGCACGACCCAGTTCACCTCCTGCTCCTGTGATTCCCACCCTGCGACCTGACCAGGTCTCTGCCATGGAGCTTGCGTCGGGGGTCCTTGGCACAGGCTGGGCCATGGCGGTGAACTGGTGCATGCTTGGAACAGCTCGACGGTATGACGTTGTCCAGCCCGTCCGGTGACGCTCAACTGGCTCTGTTCGCTCCTTATTGCGGGGGACTGCGTCGAGAGCAGGCCCTCAGGCATGCTCTCGAACAACTTCCCCTGGGCCAGTTCGATGGAGAGCGTGGCTGCAGTGGTGCTCAGCCCCATCGATACCTGCTGAACTGGAGCGCTGCCAATGCCCCGCTGCAGACGTGCCGCTGTGAGTTGCGATTTCGAGGACAGGGTGATCAGCTGTACCCCTTCGAATGCCCTGCGCATCAACTGCTCGATTGGCTGATGCAAGTTGTGGAAGCTGGCCGTCAGGATCTCCCGGACAGCTTCTGGCAGTGGTTGTTGCTTGAGCAGATTGGGGAGGATGGTTCCCCTTAAATTGTGGGCATCAACCTCAGATCTCCCTGATGGGCTCAACGCTGCTGATCGGATCCTGTGAACCCTTCAGCGGCAAGTCCGCCCTGGTGCTCGGGATTGCAAGGCATCTGCGCTCGGTCGGCATTCGGGTCCTTTTTGGAAAACCGCTTGCCACGAGTCTGGACAGGGAGTCCGATCAGGGCGTGCTGTCTTCACCGTTGATCGATGACGATGTCCGTTTCGTGGGAGAGACCCTCGGTCTGCCTCATCAGGACCTGATCCCCTCTCTGCATCTCCTGTCCCCCGAGACTGCCCAGGAACGGCTTGCGAAGGGAACCTTGGCCGCCGGAGAAGGACTTGAGCAACTCAGGACCAGTCTGGAGCAATCGGAAAACAGTGTCACCCTGCTGGAAGCCGCCGGCAATCTCCATGAGGGTTTGCTCTACGGCCTGAGTCTGGTGCAACTGGCCCGCGATCTCGATGCACCGGTGGTGCTCGTGCACCTCTGGGAAGACAGTCGCAGCGTCGATGCGTTGCTGGCCGCCAGTCAGCAGCTCGGTGATCGACTTCGCGGGGTGGTGCTGAACGCAGTCATCCCCGATGATGTGGAAAGCCTGGAACGTGATGTTGTGCCGTCTCTCCAGGCCCTTGGAATCAAGGTGTTTGGTGTGATGCCCCGTTCTCCGCTGCTGCGCAGCGTCACGGTGGGCGAACTCGTGCGTCGGCTTGATGCTCGAGTGATCTGCTGCCGAGAGAAGCTCGACCTGTTGGTCGAGACGCTCAGCATCGGAGCGATGAATGTGAACTCAGCAATGGAGTTCTTTCGCCGCCGCCGCAACATGGCTGTGGTGACCGGTGCAGATCGTACCGATATCCAGCTGGCGGCTCTGGAGGCATCCACGCAATGTCTGATTCTGACGGGTGCTGGTGATCCACTCCCCCAGTTGATCAGTCGAGCGGATGAACTGGAAGTTCCACTGCTCAAGGTTGAGCAGGACACACTCGGGACCGTTGAAGTGATCGAGCAGGCGTTCGGTCATGTGCGTCTGCACGAAGCGGTGAAAGCCACTTATGCCTTCCGTCTTGTGGAAGAACACTGCCGGCTTGCAGACCTGCTCAGCTCCGTGGGACTGGAACACCTTGCGATCGGCTCAAAGTGATTGTCCCTACAGGGTTCACCGCTGCTAGCGTCTGGGAACGCTCGCAGGTAGTCATTGAGCCGATCCCTTGATCTTCCTGCAATGGACAGGGTCGACACCCTTGCCCAGGAATTGGCCTTGCTCCAAGACAAGGGAGCACGGAGGATTGCCATCCTCGGAAGTCGTCATGTTCCGGTGGTCGCCATTCATCTGATCGAGCTGATCGCCCGATCGCTTGCTCAGGAGGGCCACTCTCTTGTGACCTCAGGTGCGCAGGGGGTCAATGCAGCGGTGATCCGAGGAGTGCTGGCTGTGGATGCCTCCAAGCTCACGGTGCTTCTGCCGCAGAGTCTGAGTCGCCAAGGACCTGAGATCCGTGATCAGTTGGAGACGGTTCTGCATCTGATCGAGAAGCCTGAACACGACGATCTGCCTCTGCCGATGGCCAGCAGCCTCTGCAACCAGGACATCATCAGTCGTTGTGATCAGCTGATTTGTCTGGCGTTCCATGACAGCGAGACACTGCTTGCCAGCTGTCGCAATGCCGAAGACATGGGCAAGGTGGTCAGCCTGTTGTTTTTCGACTGACGTTTAAGGCGAAGGCGGGGTCGGCAGAATCTGGAGCCTGGTGCCCTCCCTGCTGATCACAAGCACACGATCTCCGGCCTGAAGAGGAGTCTCTACATCCAGTGAACTGGCTGCCCAGCTTTGGCCATGCCAGCGCACCCTGCCTTCTCCTCCGGGCTGAATCGTTGCCAGGACCTCGGCGGTGTTGTCTTTCAGCCGCCGCCTTCCGGGCCGTGGATTGCGATGCGCAGACCACCTGCTCAGCCACAGCGTTCCCAGCACTGTGATGAGACTGAACAGGGTGATCTGAATCCAGACCTGCAGCGGCAGCAAGGCCGTCACCACGGACACGACAAGACCGGCTAAGACGGCGAACATCAAGCCATCGAAACTGGGCTGCACCAGCTCCACCACCAGCAGAACGCCCGCCACCAGCAACCAGATCAAGGGACTCCAAAGAGGTGGCATGTCAGCTGGCTGCTTCTTCTCACTTTGGGGACTAGCGTCGCCTCAGACATCCATTCGTCATGGAAGCGCTGCTGAGCCTGCCTGCACTGATCCTGATCGCGCTTCTGGGCAGTGGCAGCGTCAAGGTCACTAGCGGTGGCCGCTCTCGTCTCGTTGAGCGGCTGGGCAAGTTCGACCGTGAGTTGCAGCCTGGGCTTTCCGTGGTGATTCCCGTTGTCGAACGGGTGGTGAGTCATGAGTCGCTCAAAGAACGGGTTCTGGATATTCCTCCTCAGCTCTGCATCACGCGAGACAACGTCTCCATCGAGGTCGATGCGGTTGTGTACTGGCAGTTGCTCGAGCATTCCCAGGCGTATTACGCCGTGGACAATCTGCAGGCAGCGATGGTGAATCTGGTGTTGACCCAGATTCGTGCCGAGATGGGCAAGCTGGATCTCGACCAGACCTTCACCACTCGCAGTGAGGTCAATGAGCTTCTGCTGAAGGAGCTTGATGAGGCCACCGATCCATGGGGTGTGAAAGTGACCCGCGTTGAAATGCGCGACATCAATCCTTCGCCGGGCGTCAAGCAAGCGATGGAGGCTCAGATGACTGCCGAACGGGAGAAGCGCGCTGCGATTCTGCGTTCCGAAGGAGAAAAGGAGGCTCAGTTGAATGAGGCGCGTGGCCGAGCAGAGGCTCTCGTGCTGGATGCACGTGCCCAGAAGGAGGCGCTTCTGCTGGAGGCCGAAGCCCAGGCCAAGCAGCAGGGTGTGATGGCTGAAGCGAAGTCCGAAGCGGCACGCGTCATGGCCAGGGCACTGTCCGAGAGCCCGGAAGCGGAAGAGGCAGTACGGCTGATGCTCGCTGAAAACTGGATGGCCATGGGGCAGCGCATGGCTGACTCGCCTGCCGGCAGCGTGCTGATGGTAGATCCTCAGTCACCTGCCTCACTGCTTGCTGCCCTGAAACAATTCCAGCAAGGCAAGAGTTAGGCGGCCATCAGAGCTTTCAATCCCTCGATGTAGAGGATTCCGGAGCAAAGCAGAGCACCGGCCCAGCACAGTCCTCTGAGGGGCGGCACATTGGCCACATAGGCCGGCAAATAAATCAGACGCAGCACGGGCTGGAGCAGAGCTGCGGGCATGGCAAGGCCCTGAAGCTCTCCGGAGTGCAGCACGGCAATCAGGGCTAGAAGCGCGGCTGGAGCATGCAGGCCGAACGCTTCGAAGCTGTTCTGATGGGCCCAGCTGGCTCGTTTTCCCCAGTCTGGAAGGCGGTCGAACATGGCCCTCGGAGCTTTCATGTCGTCCAGGGTGAAGTCCGCCTGTGAGCGGGCTGCACCCAGGGGAATGATGCTGGCGATCACCACAGCTCCCGAAAACACGAGCGACAAGGCGTACGGCGCCGAGGGTGTCTGGTTGAGAAGGTCCGTGATGAACACAATCAAGGCAATCGCGGTTGAAACCATAGTGATCGACTGTTGATCGACGCGATCAACCCGAGTGCATCACCAAGTCGCCGCGTCCGTCTTCCTTCTGGCCGCCTGAAGCGGGGTTTGGAACGGATTGCTGATTGAAGATGACGCTTTCATTGCACTCCATTTGCTGTCAGATCTCCTGTTGAGAGCGGCTTCAAGAGCGTTGCTAACCTTTAACCACTGACGATTGTTCAATGGCTTCGTATTCATTTGATGTGGTCTCTGATTTTGACCGTCAGGAGTTGGTGAATACGCTTGATCAAGTTCGTAGGGATGTGTCTCAGCGATATGACCTTAAGGATTCCGGTTCAGAGATTGATCTTGAAGACACAGCGATTGTGATCACCACCGCCAGTGACATGACCCTTCAAGCTGTTGAAGATATTCTGCGAGCCAAGGCGACGAAAAGAAATCTCTCTCTGAAGATCTTTGACTTCCAGCCGGCGGAGACAGTGGGTGGTAATCGTGTGCAGCAGACCGTTCAATTGAAGAAAGGACTCAGTCAGGAACTTGCCAAGAAAATGAGCAAGATTGTGCGTGATGAGCTCAAGAAAGTCACCGTGGCGATTCAGGGAGACAGCCTCAGGGTGACAGGCAAGAGTAAGGATGATCTTCAGCAGGTGATTCAGTTGTTGCGTTCAAAAGAGGATGAGCTGGATGTGCCTCTTCAGTTTGAGAACTATCGCTGATTCTCAGAGGCTCAAATTAATCTGTACTCCTCCGGCCCAGATTCCTGGGATTTTGCCCTCGCCGCCTGGATTGATGATCCATTGCATTACGGGTTGAATTTGCAAAATTTCTGAAACATAAAAGGAATAATTCAACTCAATTGTTCCTTCGTGGCTCAGCCCCGGGTTGATGGTCGGGCTGAAACTGGTTCGACCCAGGCCCAAAGCAAGCACGTCAAGTGGTCGGCCAGGAATGATGCCTTGGCTTAACCAGCCCCCTGCGATGAATGTTGGATAAGGGTTATTGGCAGGGTCCAGGCTGACGGTGCCACCCGCCCAAATTCGATTATCCAGGCCGAGCGGTACATCAACAGGCCAGGTGAGTGATCCGTAAATGCCACGGTTGATGCCTTCTCCCAGCTCACTTGCGTTGTCAACCAGGAGACGTGTTGATGAGAAATAGCCACCAAGCTGAACTTCAGGAAGTGGTAACTGTCTGATCACGCTCTCATTGCTGTCTGGAATGTTGATTTCTGCCGAAAGATCAGTTCTCGATCGCAGAGGATTGGTTGTCCATTGCAGAGCTTGAACACCGCCCTGGACGTCGGGCACCCCTGGATCAACGCCAAGGCTTGCCGCAATACTGGTCTGAGGGTTCAGGTAGAAGTAGGCATATTCCAGTGAACCAAGAGACTCTGAATGAGCCTGAAGCTTGACTCCAGGCGCCACGAAGGGATCGATCGGCACTCCAGTAATCAACAGGTTCAAAGTGTTGTTCAGGACTGAGCTGATGTAACTGCCCATGGCAGGAACAGACAGAAAGCCGGGTTCCCCAGCCATGACTGGATCCAGCGACATCACGCCCAGTTCGGCTTGCCACCAGCTCTCGCCGCGATTTCTGACCACAGAGGCTTCGGTGATCCAGGTGCCCACTGGATTCACCAGCGTCTGCAGTGTGAACGCTGATCCCAGCTCGGTATTCAGGTCGGGGTTGCCGGCATCATTGGTCAGCTGCAGATTGAGCTGCCAGTGGTCCAATTCAGTCCACTGCTGTTGGTTTTTCCCGAACCCGCTGCTCAGGGACAGGTCGAGCACCACCGCCTGATACCAGCTTGATGCTGATGGATTTGCACCACCGCTGATTCCGGCCATGGGCTCAGCCGTGTAGTCGATGCTGAGATCCAGCCACTCAGGGAGCTGAAGCCATGTCTGCAAGGGGCCTGCGCGGCTGGCAGAGCTCTGCAGTGATGCGATCACGAGGGTCAGCCCGATCAACGCCTTTTTGAACTGGCTACCCATGCCGATGCTGGGATGTGGCATGGGGAGTGACCCTGATTCAGAGTTCAGGCGATCGCAGCGAAGCTGTCGCGGAACGCCTGAATCGTGGCTTCGATGTCTGCGTCCGAATGGGCCAGGGAGGTGAAACCTGCCTCGAAGGCTGATGGAGCCAGGTAAACACCACGCTCAAGCATGGCGCGGTGCAATTTGCCGAAACGTTCAGCGTCCGTAGCCTTCGCCTCTTCAAAGTTGCGAACAGGTCCTTCGCAGAGGAAGAAGCCGAACATGGCGCTCACACTTCCACTCGTGATGGGAAGACCCGCAGAGGTTGCTGCGTCCTTGATGCCTGCGACCAGTTTTTCAGTGGTGGCGGTGAGCTTTTCGTAGTTACCAGGCTGTTTCAGAAGCTCGAGTGTCTTGATGCCCGCCGTCATGGCGAGGGGGTTTCCGCTCAAAGTGCCGGCCTGGTACATGGGGCCAGCAGGAGCCACCATCTCCATGATCTCGCGTCGACCGCCGTAGGCACCTACGGGCAGCCCTCCACCGATCACCTTGCCCATGGTGGTGAGATCAGGGGTGACACCGAAATGGGCTTGGGCACCGCCGTAACTGATGCGGAAGCCTGTCATGACCTCGTCAAAGACGAGCAGAGCGCCGTTCTCCTTGGTGAGTTCGCGCAAACCTTCAAGGAAACCAGGCTCAGGCTGGATAAACCCTGCATTGCCGACGATGGGCTCGAGGATGACTCCTGAAATGGCATCAGGGTTTTCTGCAAATAGCTGCTTGACGGCCTCCAGATCGTTGTAGGGCGCGGTCAGAGTATTGGCGGTGGTGCTGCGGGGGACTCCAGGTGAGTCGGGCAGGCCGAGGGTGGCCACACCGGAACCGGCCTTCACCAGGAACATGTCCGCGTGGCCGTGGTAACAACCTTCGAACTTGATGACCTTGTCGCGACCTGTGAAGGCGCGCATCAGACGCAACACAGCCATGCAGGCTTCAGTGCCGCTGTTCACGAAGCGAACCATCTCCACGCTGGGGACGGCTTCGATCACCATCTCCGCCAACGTGTTCTCGAGTGCACAGGGAGCTCCGAAGCTGGTGCCCTTCTCAATCGTTTCCTGCAGCGCACTGATCACTTCGGGATGGGCATGACCGCAGATCGCCGGTCCCCAACTGCCGATGTAGTCGATGTATTTGTTGTCATCAACGTCCCAGGCGTAAGCACCCTTGACGCGATCGAAGACGATCGGCTGGCCACCCACAGATTTGAATGCACGCACTGGGGAGCTCACGCCACCAGGCATCAGAGCCTGGGCGGCACTGAAGAGCTCCTGGGAGCGACTGGTGTTCAAGCTTGGTGCTGTCACGGGGGCGGATGCCAAGGGGCCGATGCAAACCGTGCCACATCCTGACCCAAGAACGTGCCAAAACGGCTGATCTGTGTACGAAGCGGGGATTCTGGAACTTGTGATACAAGCCTCGGCATCGTGTTTGAGCATGTGATCAGACCCTGTCTGAACAGCGCCTGAGCAGGATTTGAGCCGATTTTCAGCCCCATGCGGCGTTGCATGACCCGCGCAAGAACGGCTTGTTTAAGACTGTGACGGATCGAGCATGTCCTTGCCCCCTTTGATTCAAGCCGCAGCAAAAGCGCCTGGGAATCGCCTTTTTGAGATCAATATTGCTTCAAAGCAGCCTGTGGCTTAATCCATGCCGAAGGTTTCGGGATCGTCTTCGCACTCCTCCTCCAGATCCCAGGACAGGTCAACCACCACAGGTGCATGGTCGCTGGGTTGCTCGCGGTCACGCTCCTGTTTGTCGATCTTGCAGCTCAGGGCAAGCTCCTGCAGGTCGCTGCTGAGATAGATGTGATCAATTCTCCAGCCGCTGTCGCGGTTCCATGCACCGCTGCGGTAGTCCCACCAGCTCCAGTGACCGCTGCCCGATTCGAACAACCGGAAGGCGTCTTTGAGATCATCTCCAAGCGCTTGAGCCAAGGCGCTGCGTTCGGCGTCTGAAGCCATGATTCCGCCGCTGAGACGATCAGGGTCATGGAGGTCTCTGGCTTCCGGTCCGATGTTGAAATCACCCACAACGCAGAGGGGTTCATCCCTTGTCTGAGCTGCCCGCAGATATTTCGCAAGACATGAGAGCCACTTCAGTTTGTAGTCGTATTTGTCGGATTTGAGGCTGGAACCGTTCGGCACATAGAGGTTGACCACCCGGATTCCATCCACCAGAGCACTGATCACACGCTTCTGCTGGCTCAGCTCTTCAGTTTCAGGATCAACCCCCAGTTCTCCCACGAACCCCAAACGCACGTCTTCAAGAGGCTGCCGGCTGATCAGCGCCACGCCGTTGTACGACTTCTGACCATGGAAGCTGACCTCATACCCCCTTGAACGGAAGGGTTCGAGCGGAAAGAGCGGATCATCGACCTTGGTCTCCTGAAGGGCCAGCAGATCGACATCGTTCTGATCCAACCAGCGGACGACGTGATCCAGTCGCGTGCGAATCGAATTGACATTCCAGCTTGCGATCTGCACGGAGACCCTGATGCACCTGATTGGAGACCCTTAGCATCACCCGGAACCGAGCACTTGATCTCATGCAATCGCTCCGCGTGACCTCTGGTCTTGCGTTCGCTCTGTGCAGCGCATTGCTTCCGGTTTGCCCCGCTGCTCAGTCGCAGACGACGATGTCACAGCCGACTGTGCTGGAGCGCAACGAGGATCGCGACATCTACAACACTCTTCCAGGGGAATCCAAGAAGAAGGGATCGGTGCTGGATGTCACGAATCCAATGGAGTTGATGCGGAATCTGCGTCAAGCAACGTCCATGAACGATGCCACCGATCCAGTTGATGCCATTGATGAGGCGCTCAGGGAGTTGTCACAGCCTTAGGGCTCGGGCTTGCCGGTCGATTGCGTGCCGCTTCAAGCGCCCAGCGCAGTTCAAGGGTCTCGAGAGCAGTACCCGTTGTGACCAGAGTTTTGCTCAACGGCATGGCCTTGCGCAGCAGAGCGATGGCATCGTCTCCTCGACCTTGATCCCGTTTCAGAAGTGCAAACGCCAGCAAAGGTTCAGGTCGTTTGGGGTTGTCGTTGATCAGATTGCGATAGCGATCGGCAGCCGCTTTTGATGCTCCTGACAAGCGCTCCAGATCGGCCAACAACAATCCGAGTTGCAGCCGACGTTCAGCTGGCAGGGAGTCGAAACGTTCAGTCATCTGCTTGATTGGCTCTGCGCCCTGGTTGGTCTCTTGTGCGACAAGGGCCCATAGGGTCATCACCTCAAGCCGATCGGGGTGAAGGCGCTGCAAAGGCCTCAAGGTGCGAAACGCTGCTTCGCGATCTCCGTTCCCGTATTGAGCACGAGCCAGCAACAATGCCCAGCGCCAGTCGCTTGGATGGTTCTGAACCTTGATGTTGAGCATCTCCAGTCCTGAGATTTCGTTGTTGGAGGACTGTCTCTGGACCGTGGCTGCAGAACGCGTTTTGGGCCAGAGCTTGGCCACCGTCCAGCCTGCGATCACACAAAGGCAGGCGATTGCGCCCAGCCTGACCAGAGTTTCGGTTGTTTGACGCCTGTAACCCGGCACCGTGTCGTGAGAACGCCCAACCAGTCTGAGGCGCTTTGTCGAAGCTGGCTAGAGTTGCCGCGGGCCAGTGGATGCCCCTGAATCTGATGCGCGACCATCCCATCCCCGCGGTGACCGAGCCGCTGCAGTACCGGGCTATCGGCGTTGTGCGCGGACTGTTCCGGCCCGAATCTGAAGATCAGAGCACCCGGGGCCATTTGATTGATGGTGATGGCCAGGAGCTTGATGCTGTTGTTCTGGGCCGCATGCTGACGTTGATGCGCCGTCATCTCGACATGGACAAGCCTCACCTCTGGGTGGTGTACCCGCGGTGCAGGGAAGCCGGTCAGTTGCATCTCCAGATCGCTGGAATCTGGGAGCCCAGCACCCTCTCAGCCTCGGATGCGGAGATCGACTCTGCGGATGCGTCCATGGATGAGTTGCCTGAGGGTGACGATTACTTCTCAATCAGGGGCGAGCTCATCTACACGAAGCCGGAAGCATCGGAAGTTGTGGTCAAGGTGCGTCAGCAACCCCGTGCTGATGGCTTTCGCCCCTTGCCGTTCAAGTTGCAACTCAGTGGCGAGATCGAGCTTGCGCACCTGCGCCATTTCGTCAGCCTTGACGTGCGTCGCCAAGGGCAGATGCTTCAAGTTCAGTCCGTCGAGGTGATTGCACCGATGCCCACCCGTGGTGGCAAGGGGCGCGGTGGTGCCTCCCGCCGCCCTGCAGACCACAGTCGAACGGCTCGCACCTGATGAATCCCTCTCCCGTTTCCAGCACCACTGCCGGTTTGGCGGTGGCCGGTTGCACAGGGCTCGCGGTGTTTGGCCCGCTCGTTGGTCTCTCGGCCGCCTGGATCGCTCTGCTTGTGGGTGGCGGCTTGCTTGCACTCACCCTCGACGCCTCCCAGTTGGAGGGAATGGGGGGACATCTCCTGGCAGAAGCTCTCCCCGGAGGAAAGATGCGGCTGCGACGGGTGGCGCGCCATGAGGCAGGTCACTGGCTGGTTGCGCGTGAGGAGGAGATGAAGGTGCGGCGCGTCCTGGTGGGCACACGTCCTTGTCTTGAGGCAGGCCTGCGTTGCAATGGAGCCACCGAATTCGAGCTGCCGGATCAGGTTCGATTACCCCTGGAAGATCTGCGCCGCTGGAGCCGTGTTCTTCAGGCCGGCATGGTGGCCGAGACACTCCTGGAGGGGGCCGCTCGTGGCGGGGCTGACGATCGGGCACTGCTCGGCAGGATCTGGGGATTGTCAGGTCAGGATGTGGCCACCGCGCAACGCGAGCAGCGCCGTGCTCGTCGCGAGGTGGAACAGCTTTTGAAAAAGCGTCTCGAGGATCTTGATGTCATCGCTGAAAGGCTGCTGGAGGGCCTCGATCCGGAGCTGACATGACCCCTGGCAATGCCGCTGCCTACGTGGTGGACTGTCCCACCGGTCTGGCCGGAGACATGTTGCTGGCGGCCTGTCTTGATCTGGGGGTCCCCCCTGAGGTGGTTCATGCCCCGCTGAGGGAGCTTGGTTTTGAGAACGCCTACGTGCTTCGTGTTGAGGAGGCGCGAAACGGCGGTCTGAGGGGACTCCGTGTGGATGTTGAAGAGCGAGACCCCCATCCACCGCATCGACACTGGGGAGAGTTGCGCCAAAGGATCGGCAATGCCGTGCTCGCTCCTTCATTGCAGGCGCGGGTGTTGTCGGTGTTCACGGCACTCGCCGAAGCAGAAGCGGCCGTTCACGGCATTCCAGCTGAGCAGGTCCATTTCCATGAAGTTGGCGCCATTGACAGCCTGGTGGATGTGGTTGGTGTCTGCGCTGCCATTGAGCATCTCCAGCCGCTATCGATCTGGTGCGTCCCTCCTCCAGCGGGACGCGGCTCGGTTGCGACGGCTCACGGGCGGCTGCCTGTCCCTGCACCGGCAGTTCTCGAGCTGGCGCGACGTCATGGTGTGCAACTGCGCTGGGGCGACGACTGGCCGGAAGCTGAGCTCACAACTCCGACCGGCCTGGCTCTGATGGCTGTGCTTGCTGACGGCTTCGGATGGCCCAATCAGTTGGCTCCGCAAAGGGTTGGTACTGGGCTGGGCCATCGTCAGCTGGACCGTCCCAACCTGTTGCGCCTGATCCGCCAGCTTTCACAGCCCCCTGTTGAAGCCAACCAGCCCCGTTGGCAGGACCTGATCATCCAGGAAGCCTGGATTGATGATGTTTCGGCTGAAGCCGTGGCATGGCTGATCCAGCAGCTGCGTGATGCGGGTGCTTTAGACGTGGCCTGTTATCCGTTGCAGATGAAGAAGGGGCGTCCAGGAACCGCCGTCACGGCCCTGGTGCTGCCTGACCAGGCAGCGGATCTGCGCCGGATCTGGTGGAGGGACAGCCCAACCCTGGGACTGCGCGAACGACGTCAGGGGCGCTGGGTGCTGCCGCGTCGTCGAGGAGTCCTCCAAACTCCATGGGGCGAGCTGTCGGCCAAGCAGATGTTGAAGCCCGACGGAAGCCAGTCCGTGAAGCCCGAGCGGGATGCTCTCCAACAGCTTGCACAGCGCGCCGGTCTCTCTCCAGAAACTCTCTGGCAACAGCTTTCCAAGCAGACTCTTCAGTTCAATCCCCAGCAGGAGTGGACATGCTGAAGCATGTCCGATCCCTGCTTTTGGTGAAACCCCCCGGAGGTCTGAAGCTGTGGATCACTCTGATCACTCTCGGATTTGTGGGCTGGGCGCTGGCTGGTCATGCCGTAGGTCTGCGCTCTTTGTCGATCACGTCACAGGGCTGGTGGTGGCTTGTGCTGGCCCTCGGCCTCAGTTGGCTGAGTTTGGTTGTGAATGCCGGCGCCTGGCAGGTTCTGGTGCGATGGCTGGGCCACGGCTCAGGCTCAACTCCTCTTGTCCCCTTGTATCTGAGCAGCAATCTGCTCAAGTACTTGCCCGGTGGAGTGTGGCATTTCCTTCAGCGTGTGCGGGCCTTGGGTCCTTCCATCGGTACGGGGCCGGCCCTCGTGTCGGTCTTGCTCGAGCCGATGTTGATGGCGGTGGCGGCCCTGCTCTGGCTGCCCTTCGGTGGTTGGCAGAACGGACTGGCCTTGCTGGCGCCACTGCCTGCACTGCTCCTGCTTCCGCGCTGGAGAGAGCCCTTGCTCTGCAGGCTTGAACGCAGCCGATTAAGGCAACTCAATCGCTCTGATCCCGATCTGGGCTCCTTGCCTCCCCTTGAACAGCTGGGCAGTGGACGTGATGTTTATCCCTGGGCACCGCTGATGGCCGAGCTGGTGTTCATCGCCTCACGCTTCTCCGGTTTCTGGTGCTGCATTCAGGTGTTCGGACTGACCTCGGTGCTGCCGATCGGCAACTGGATGGCAGCCTTTTCACTGGCCTGGGCCACAGGGCTTGTGGTTCCCGCTGCTCCAGGGGGGCTGGGTGTCTTCGAGGCGGTGCTGCTGCTGCGCCTGGGTTCATCCGTGCCTGAAGCAGCACTGCTCGCCGTGGCACTCAGCTATCGCCTCGTGGTCACTCTTGCGGATCTGCTGGCCGCGGCAGGCGTGAAAATGGATGGTCTGATCGCCCTGCGCGTCGCTCAGCTCAGTGATTCTCCGCAGTCCTCATCGGGCTCCTCCAGCTGAACCGTGCAGTGCTCGATGCCCTTGTGGTGCATCGCCTGCCGAACCCCGCTCAGCAGCTGCGGATCCTGATCGCTCAGGCCCGCATCCCTCTGCAGGTGAACAGTGAGGGCCACGCGCGTTCCGCCGATGGACCAGATGTGCAGATGATGGACGCCCTGCACCCCTGGCATTGCCTGCAGATCGGCCAGAACGGCGGCTGGATCAATCCGATGGGGAACTTCATCCATCAGCTCGGCGAGGCCATCGCGCAACAACATGATCCCAAGCCATCCCACGCTCAGGCCGACTCCAAGACCTGTGAGGGGATCAATCCATGTCCAGCGGGTGATGGAGGTCACCAAGGCGCTCAGCAGCACCGCCGCCGAGACCGCTGCATCTCCGAGCAGGTGAAGAGCAGCAGCTCGGCGGTTCAGATCACCATGGTGATCTGAACCGAACAGACGGGCGGAGACCAGGTTCACCACAAGGCCAGCGCCTGCGGCGATGGCGACCGGCCACGCCACCACCAGCTCCGGTTGTCGGAACCGCTGAATGGACTCCACGCAGACCACTGCGGAGGCCATCAGGATCAGGACGGCATTGGCGACGGCTGCCAGCTGGGTGGAGCGTCCGAAGCCATAACTAAAGCGACCCTTGGCGGGTCTCTGGCTCAGGCTCTCCGCTCCCCAGCCCAGCAGGAGTCCCATCACGTCACCGACGTTATGCAGGGCATCGCCGATCAATGCGATCGATCCGAAGGCGATCCCCACGGCGATCTGCAAACCGCTCAGGCTGGCATTGAGCAGAACCGTCCACCGGAATGCTTGTCGACTTTGCCCGTGGCTGTGGCTGTGGATGTGGCCGTTGTCGTGGCCGTGGTCGTGGCTGTGGTGATGATGTTCCAGTTGACCTTGGCACCTAAAACCATGATGGTCACAGCCTTGCCGGCTTTGCCATCGCCGGCACGGGCACTTCCCTGTCCTCTGGCGGCTGGCTGGGAGGTGATTCGCAACCTTGAACTCCCAGACCGGGGATTGGATGGAGCTCGTGTGGGTGGCTTCTCCGCTGTGGCCTATCAGGGAAAGCACGATCGCCTCTGGTTGTTGAGCGACGCAACCACTGGTTATTTGGTTTCTTTCACTGGCCTGAGCCGTCTGTTGCAGGGTGAGCAGGCATCGCTGCAGGGTGGTCGACGTCTGCTGTTGAGGGATCGAAAGGGGTCACCTCTGCCTGCGAACTTTGACGGTGAGGGGCTGGTGCTCCATGGCCATCAGGTCTGGATTGTCAGTGAGGGGCGCCGAAGCCCTGAGAGAAGAGCAAGACTGCAGCGTTACAACCTCTTGAATGGACGCCTGCAGCGCGAGGTCCCGCTCCTTGCTGACTGGCAAGAGAGGGATGGGCAGGGGCTTGCCTCCAATCGAGGACCTGAAGCACTCACGCAGATGGCATCCGGTGATCTGGTCATGGCAGCAGAAGCTCCGCTGATTCAGGACAGGGCACAACAGGTCAAGGACTGGGTTCGGATCGCCCGTCTCCGCCCCGGTCCGGATCAGCTGCTCGAGCCCCTTGGCAGATTCGAGATTGGACCTGCAGGTGCATCGGCCAGTCGGAAGCTCGGTTTGACCGAACTGCTGGCCCTTGAGGGTGATGCAGCAGTTCTTGGGCTGCTGCGCAGTTTTGCGTTGCCAGCCGGTTGGGCTGCTCATCTGCAGATGCTGGGTCTGCCTGCACGTGAATCAGCGAACGCTCCCCTGATTCAACCGTTGCAAAGCTGGGATCTGCTGGCCGAGGGTCTGCCATCAGCCAACTGGGAGGGCATGGCCTGGGGTCCGGCGATGAAAGACGGTCGAATTCCGCTGGTGCTGGTCAGTGACGATGGTTTCCACCCTTTCCAGAGCAGCTGGCTGTCCGTTCTGGCTCCGCGGCGCGGGCCCGACTGTGTGCCCAATCGTTTCGCCTTCTGACCCCGACCGTTACTCCATATCCCGATCCAATCGGGGCACCAGAGCTGATGAAGCAATCAGACCGAGGACCAGGATCATCAGTGCTGGCCAGACCGCAGCAGCGAGTTGCTCATCACCTGCGTACTGAAACACCCTCACCGCAAGCGTGTCGAAATCGAAAGGTCGCAGCGCGAATGTGAGCGGCAGCTCCTTCACGGTGTCAACGAACACCAGCAGGCTGCCAACCAGGATGGGGCCACGCAGAAGCGGCAGATGAACGCGTCTGAGCACGGTCGGCCAACGCAAGCCCAGCCCTGTTGCTGCTTCATCAAGGCTGGGAGAGAGTCGCTCCAGAGCAGCATCAATGCCACCTTTGCTCACAGCGAGGAAGCGATCGCTGTACCCCCAGAGCAGAAGCAGGATTGGAGACAGTTGCCAGGGGGCGCCGACCACCAGCAGAGCCAGCGCCAGAACTGCACCTGGAATGGCATAGCCCATGCCTGCCAGAAACGTCACAGCTCTGAGCCACCTGGCACGACTCCAGCGTTTGGCGACGGCCAGCAACAGAGCTGCCAGGACCGCAAGCAGGGTCGCTCCAAGCGCGAGCCCCAGCGTGCGCATGGTCAGCAGCAGCAATTCGGGTGTCAGGCCGGTGGCCAGCTGTTGCCAGTTCATTCCGCCCCACCACAGCGGAATACCAAGCGTGATGAACGGAGGTACTGCTGCCAATGTCTGGGCGCAGAGAGCTCGCCAGCCGTTCAGCGTCCATGCCGGTGACTCTCCGCCGGCTACGCCTTCGGACCAGCGACGGCTGCGGCTGCGCAGCCTGCGTTCGCCGAACAGAAGGACCATCACAATGCAGAGGGTGATCAGAGCGAGTCCCACAGCACCAGCGGGATTGCCCTCGATTCGCCAGGCCTCGATGATTCCAGCCGACAGACTGGGAATGCCGAGCAGTTGCACGGCTCCATATTCGTTCAAAACCTCCATGCCCATCAGGGCAATGCCGGCACCGATCGCCGGCAGAGCCATGGGCAGTGCGATCCGGCGGAAACTGTTCCAAGGCCCCACTCCTAGCGAGCGGCAGGCTTCCAGTTGCCGGCGTCCACAGATGGTGAAGCTCTCAGTGCTGAGCAGGAACACATACGGGTAGGTGGTCAGCGCCATCACAACGATTCCCCATCCCATTCCGTTGATGTTGATTCCCTCCAGACTGCCGATATCCACCAGGGTCGCCGCCAGCAGATACGACGGATTGGCCAGTGGGATGAGCTGGGCGATCCGCAGCCAGCGGCGGCCAGGGAAACGGCAGTTCGCCAGCAGCCAGCCGTTGGCGGTTCCGATCACACCCCCCAACAGGCTGGTGCCGATCAGTAACACCACTGTGCCGCGGATCTGGAGCAGACCATCCGGCCGAAGGCTGGCATTGCCGTTGCTCACGCCGCTGAGTCCTTCGCCCAGTAGACCGATGACCGGAAGCAGGGCAAGGAACCCAATCGCCACGGCTCCCGCCACCAGCAAAAAGCGGCCTGATATCAAGCTGCGCGTCCTGGCGAGTAGTCCTTGTTCAAGGGGATCTGCCATTGAGGATCGATCGCTGTTCACGATTGGATTACAGGCAGCGAGAGGTGTTCAGGGGCTGAGCACGTTTTCGGGTCTGTTCCTTGAAGCCAGCAGGAGTTGCGCTCTCCATCCTGACCGAGTCCGATGCGTCGAGGCAGGAAGGCTGGGTAGACACGCGCAGCAGCATCTCAGCGAAGCGTATTCAACAACTTGGATGTATGCATAAAAAACCCTCACCTGAGGTGAGGGTTTTGACAGAGAATCAAGTTGAGACCTGCTGTTCAGCGGTCGCTGCGACGCACGGGAATTGGAACAAGGGCTGGCTCCATCAAACCACCGCCACCGTTGTCGTCGTCGGAGTCGAGCAGCAGCCAGAAGGCAAATGCCAGAGCCATCAACAGGCCGCCAGCCGCGAGAACTTCAACCATGCCCTCTCCTCATTGCATGCCACCCTAATCATGTTTGCTGGATACGGGGCAACTTCGCCTGCTCTTACTGATCAACAGACACGACAACGCAGTCCTGAAGCTGATGTCTCAGGGCGTCATGGTCGAGTCCACGGCCGATGAGCACCAGTTGGTTCCTGCGGGTTCCGGTCCAGTCGCTGTCGTCGATTGAGAATCGTTTCCCCGCCAGGTGGAAGACATGACGTCGCTCGCTTTCCTTGAACCAGAGGATTCCTTTGGCGCGAAAAACGCTTTCAGGCAGGTGGTTGTCGAGAAAATTCTGAAAGGCTCTCAGGTCAAAGGGATCACTGCTTGAGAACGACAGTGATGTGAAGCCTTCGATGGCCAGATGATCGGCGGATCCATGATCATGGCTGTGCCCGTGGTCATGGCTGTGCCCGTGGTCATGGCTGTGCCCGTGGTCATGGCTGTGCCCGTGGTCATGGCTGTGCCCGTGGTCATGACTGTGCCCATGGTCGTGGCTTTCGTTCACCACTCGATCGGATTCGAACAGACCCACGCTCAGAAGAAGGGGCAGCGGCACATCCCCCTTCACTGAGTGCAGGATGCGTGCATCTTTTTTGACGTCGCGCAGCTGTTGTTCGACATCCTTCAAGCGCCCTTCATCCACAAGATCGGTTTTGTTGAGCATCAGGATGTCGCCATAGATCACCTGTGAACGACCGACTTCGCTGGCAATGGCTTCTGCTCCGAAGTTCTCAGCATCAATCAAGGTGATGATCGAGTCGAGCCTCGTTGAATCACGCAGCTCGCTGCCCAGGAACGTCATGGCAACGGGCAGCGGATCAGCCAGGCCAGTGGTTTCCACCACCAGGTACTCGACCGGTTTGGGTCTGCTGAGGATGCGGTCGACGGCCTCCAGCAGCTCGCCGTTAATGGAGCAGCAGATGCACCCGTTGCTCAGTTCGACCATGTCTTCGTTGGTGCTCACCACCAACTCGTTGTCGATGCCGATCTCCCCGAATTCATTCACCAGAACAGCTGTCTGAAGACCCTCCTGATTGCTCAGGATGTGGTTCAACAGCGTCGTTTTTCCTGCTCCAAGAAAGCCAGTGAGAATCGTCACCGGCACCGCGGCTCGCTTCACGCTGGATGTCATAGAAAAAATCTCTGCCCTGGAACCATTCTGGCAGCGGGCTACTGCAAGGCGTCGATCGATCGCGCCAGCTCGGCATCCAGATTGCTGAGTCCTCCCAGGTCGTGTGTGGTCAGTTCGATCGTCACCCGGTTGTAGACGTTGCTCCAGTTGGGATGGTGCTGCTTTGATTCCGCCAACAGGGCAACCCTGGTCATGAAGGCGAATGCCTCACTGAAATCGCTGAACTGCCACTGGCGTTTGAGGCGCTCATCCCCCACCTGCCAGTGCGTCAGAGTGGCGCGAAGGGCTTCACGTTCCTGAAGGCTGAGCAGTGCTGCCATTGGGCATCGGCATTGAACTTCAGCTCTAGCCTGGTGCTTGAGCAGCGGTTCTGGTCAATAGATGTTCAACAGACTGGTCTGGCTTCTGCTGTTCCTGGTTCCCGTGGTCAGCATTTCACCGCTTCCTGCAAGGTCGCAACGGGTGGTCAAGAAACTCACTGCTGAGTGCCCGATGGGCTACATCGACATGTCAAACGGCAAGTGCAGCGCTCTCGGATTGATGAGCTACACCCTGCGCCCAGCGATGGATGAAAACTGTCCGTCTGGTTGGAACCCCATGGGTGGTGGCTATTGCCGCAAGGATTGAACCCATCGTCAGATCCGCGCGAGAATGCATTGATTGTGCGGTCAGCTTGCGAAGCAGGGCTTGGTTCATGACAGACGTCGACTATCTGATCAATCGATTTCATGAGCTGTTCAGGCGACAGGATGCCCAGCGCCAGTTGAAACGGCTTTCGCTCGAGGAACAAAGAGATCAGGAGTGCGGCTCTCCTGAAGATGGTGAAGAGCTGCAATAAGCGGACGGCCGATCTCGACTCCGCCCTTGAACCGCCGTTTCAACTAGAACAGCGTTTCCCCGGCTCTTGGGAGATCATGCGACTCCTGTATTTCGCAGCAGTCTTCGCCACGGCCTCCTGGCTCATCACTCTGCTGTGGCGCAAGCTGGTCGCTGTCCGACAAGTTGGCGTCATTGTTGAATCCCCTGAACGAACAGCCCAGGTCAATGCTCTCGAGAGGGCTCTGCGCGCTGAAGATGGGGAACCCGATACCAGTGCAAATGACGATCAGGAGCTGTCCTGACAGTTGATGACTTGAAGGCCAATCGATCCTTGATTTGCTTCCTGGGCTCTGTGCTCCGACCTCGAAGCTGGTTAAGGTCTTTTCAGATCGATGAAGCCAATGGCTGCCGGGACAACGGCTTGGGATCGTCTTGGCTCGCACCTTCACGAAACCCAGGTTATGGATTCCATAACCAGGACGCTCTACTGGGATCAAAACACCCGAATGCCAAGTGGTGGTGCAGCCTGGCGGGGTGAGCAACTGGCTCTGCTGGCTCGCCAGCTCCATGCACGCCAGAGCTCCGAGCACTATGCGGAGCTGATCGCGGAAGCCCGTGATGAGTGGCGAACCCGCTCCAACAGTGGAGATCCCCCTGAACTTGTCACCGGCCAGGCCCGCAATCTTGATCTGCTGGAGAAGGATCTCCGGCGGCAGCAGGCACTGGACCCTGATCTGGTCAGTGCTCTGGCCACGGCCAAATCCCAGGGTTACAACCTTTGGCAACAGGCACGGAGGACTTCCGACTTTGCTCTGTTTGCACCAGCCCTTCGCCGGATGGTGGAGCTGCGTCAGGAACAGGCCCGTCAGCTGGCAGAACCGCGAAGTTGCTGGGAAACTCTCGCGCAGCCGTTCGAGCCTGACCTCACGCTTCAGCGGCTTCAGAATCTGTTCGCGCCGCTGCGCAGACGTTTGCCTGAGTTGTTGGAGCAACTCAAGGGCAGCCCAAGACCGTCGTCTCTCAGCTGGGATCTGCCCGCATCGACTCAGCAGCAGCTCTGTGATCAGCTCCTCAGCGACTGGGGCAGGGATAAAGGGATCACATGCGTTGCGGCTTCCCCGCACCCCTTCTCAATCACACTGGGTCCTTGCGACTTCCGCATCACCACGCGAGTGGTGGCTGGTCAGCCTCTGTCCTGTTTTCTGGCCACAGCTCATGAGTGGGGTCATTCGTTGTACGAGCAGGGACTGCCCACCTCGACGCATCAGTGGTTTGCCTGGCCTCTCGGTCAGGCCACGTCGATGGCCGTGCATGAAAGTCAGTCGCTGTTCTGGGAAAACCGGGTGGCCCGCAGCCAGCCCTTTTCAGAACTCTGGTGGGAACGCTTTGCCGCTGCGGGTGCACCCCTGGGTTCGCCGTCGGATCTGTGGAAGGCGATGAATCCGGTGGCTCCCGGATGCAACCGGGTGGAAGCGGATGAACTCAGCTATGGACTTCACATCCTTGTTCGAACGGATCTTGAGCTGGCTCTTCTGGAAGAGGGGCTGTCGGTGGAGGACCTCCCGAGCGAATGGAACCGTCGTTACCGCGAATTGCTGGGGGTCACCCCTGCTGATGATGCGCAGGGCTGCCTTCAGGATGTGCACTGGAGCGAAGGTCTGTTTGGCTATTTCCCCTCCTATCTGCTTGGGCACCTGGTGAGCGCACAGTTGAGCGAGGCAATGACGGCGGCGATTGGTTCCCCCGAAGAGCATGTTCGCCGTGGAGATCTCGGCGTCATGCTCGGTTGGCTGCGAGAGAACGTCCACCCCATCGGGCGTGCCCTCAATGCCGAACAGCTTGTGGAGCAGGTGTCCGGCCGGTCTCTCTCAAGTGATCCCTTCCTGAACTACCTGGAAGCCAAGCTGGAGCAGTTGTTCGCCGTCCGGGCCTAACCCTCTGCCCGGTGCTTTGCGCTGAATCGGTGTGTGGTGAATGTCAGAGCTGAACCAGACGGTTGAGCACGAAGCAGCGTTGAGACGTGCTCGTAATATCACCGCTCCGAACGCCGTCCTCCATGGCCAATCTCGACCAGGCTCCGAGCCGCAGCATGCCGAACCTGCTGCATGTGCTGCCGGCCTTTGCTGACGAAACCGAGTTGCGTCTGAACACGATCGTGGAGCTCAACTCGAACACCATCAACAAGTACGAGCTGATCACCGAGACCGGTCACCTGAAGTTGGATCGGGTTGGTTATTCCTCTCTGGCCTATCCCTTTGCTTACGGCTGCATTCCCCGGACCTGGGATGAAGACGGCGATCCACTTGATATTGAGATCGTCAATGTCACTGAGCCTCTGGTTCCAGGTTCGATCGTTGAAGCTCGAATCATCGGCATCATGACCTTTGATGATGGTGGCGAGGTTGATGACAAGGTCATCGCTGTGCTGGCCGATGACAAGCGCATGGATCACATCAAGAGCTTTGAGGACCTTGGTGATCACTGGAAAAAGGAAACCACTTATTACTGGGAGCACTACAAGGATCTGAAGAAGCCAGGAACCTGCACCGTGAACGGATTCTTCGGGACGGACAAAGCCATTGAGATCATCAAGACCTGTGAGGCTCGTTATCTGGCTGAGATCGATCCCAAGCTTGTGGATTAATCCACTTGTTGCTGAGAGTTCAACATGATGATGCTGCCCACCCACCCCCGGATTGCCAAGGTGCTGATGCAAGTCACCTGGGTTGTGGGTGGCATCGGCCTTTTCTTTGGATTTAACGCTCTGTCTTCAGGCCAGATGACTTCTGCCGTTCAGTGGGTAGCGCTCTGGTCAGTCGGCGGTGTGGGGCTGTTGTCATTCGTCCGCCATGCCGTGTTTCATCGCAGCGATGCGGTGCGGATGGGCTGGGATCTCGGCAAGCGCAATGATTTCCAGATCGAGGTGGGATTCGCCAACCTCGCCTGGGGTGTGGTCGCTTTGGTTGCCTCGTCTCTGGACTGGGGCACCGTGACCCTTGGTTCGCTCATCCTGGTGTTCGGCATTTACATGCTGCAGGCAGCGGTGTTGCATTGTTGTGACCGTGAGCGCAATCCCCAGCGTCTGAGGGCAGGAAGCCAGCTCATCAACCTCGCCTACGCTGTTTTTCTGCTCTGGTTTGCCTTTTCTGTGCTGTCCTGAAGCGCGCGTTCAGGGTTTCAGCAGAATAGGTCCGAGTGTTGGAGGGATCGCGTACAGCTGTCTCAGCGCGATGACCTGCTGTTCGGCAACACCCCAGAAATCAAGCTCCTGAATCAGGTTGATGTTGCAGGCCAGTCCCTTCTCATACCCAGCCATCGCAGCATCAGGTACGAACTGACCAGTCTCCGGTGCGATCAGTCCGGTGGACGTGCTGAAGGATTTGCCGAGATGGAAATCGAGCATCACCTCAAGCAGTGATTCAAATCCGAAGCCATCGCTGAATAAACCGGCCTGAAACGCTGCCACATTCATTTCTCCCTGAGTGTCGGTGTTGAAGCCGCCCAGGATGTGGCAGCAATCATGGTTGACCAACAGTTCTGATGTGCTCTTGTGTTCGCCGGGAAGGGCCCACTGACGGTCGCGATACCAGTGGAAGAAGCTGTGACCAAGGCTTCCTTCCGGGAACGATTTCAAGGACTGATAACGCTGCGCAACAACGGGGTCGCCAATGGCCTGATGAATGGCGCTGATCACTCCACGAACGAATTTGGACGGTGTATCCAGCATCAGAAACTCGCCCATGCTCCGCCGCCCATAATTCAGCAGCAACCGCCTGAGGTGGTTGTCCCTGACCTGATGGAGATCGTTCAGAGTCTCCGGGCTGACACGCAGGCAAGCGGCGAAGTCATCCACCACTGCCACCATGCGCGGATCGACCGACATGTCCACATATGGAATCAGCACCAGGATCTGAATCAGCTGGTCACGCTTGCTTCCAGAGCTGATTTGGTCGGGATAGGCCGCTGGAGCAACGATCTCCAGATCTTGCAGGTCGATTTCAGAATGCAGAACGTGGGTCTGAATCGCTCGGATCATCTCCAGGGTGATTGGCGGCAGCGACAACACTCCGCCGGCTGTTCCCACGTTCTTGATGGCCTGGAGCACGAGTCGTGCTTCCGGCTCGGTCCACTGAAGTTGCTCTGGCATCGCACGACTCAGCGGATGTCTCACTCCATCACAAAGGCCAGGAACGATCCCCGCTGTGGTTCGAGCTCGTTTCTTCAGAAAGTCCTCCATTGGTGTGCGGTTTTTCCTCCGACCGATGGATACGTTGAGACCAGTGAGTCTTGGCTGTCTGGTGATGGGTCTCAAGTGCGTTGGCTGTTCTCCTCTGATGGCTCTTGGAGCCGTTTCCTTGGCTCTGGCTGCATCGGGTCCAGCAGTTGCTTCTCCTCAGCTGTCGCCGCCGATGTTTGCTTCAGCGACTGTGCATTCAGTGAATGCTGAGACCAGCATTCATCTCGATCTCAAGCAGCGACGCATCAGTGTGATCCGTGCTGGTCAGTCCATCGGGCGCTGGCCTGTGGCGATTGGTGACCCCAAGACTCCAACGCCCACGGGTGTGTTCCGGGTCGAGACCAAGCTTGTCAATCCTCAGTACGAAAGCACGAAATCCGGCCGGGTTCATCCGGTGACAGGGCCTGCGAGCCCACTCGGCCATCGCTGGATCGGCTTCCTCCAGCAGGGACCCAACCAATTCGGAATTCATGGAACTCCCTGGCCTCATTGGGTGAAAATCCGCGCGGCGGTGTCGAATGGCTGCGTACGCATGCTCAATGCCCACGTTCAGAAGCTCTACGAACTGGTGGACGTGGGCACGCCAGTCATGATCACCCGGTGAGCCCGATTCCCCGAAGCACCGGGAAGCCTGCACTTAATCCTGAGAACAGCATCTGCACCGCAATCGCAGTGAGGATCAACCCCATGATTTTCGTGAGCACCTGTAAAGCAGACGCACTGATCCTGGATGAGAGCAGCTCACCAGCATTGAAAATCAGATAAACGAGCAGGCTCATGGCGAGCACTACGAGGCTGAGGCTGAGTTTTCCTCCCAAGCTGGCGGCGTTTGGATCCGCGATCACCACCGTGAGGGTGCCTGGACCTGCCAACAGGGGAATGCCCAGGGGCACGATTCCCTTCACTGATGAGTTCTGGTCGCGTGCCACGGATTCCGGATCATGGTGAACCTTCGAAGGTTCGGAGCGCAGCATCGAGAGGCCAATCAGCACCACGATCAATCCGCCTGCCACCTGAAAGGCGGGTCGCCCGATGCCAAAGAAGCTGAGAAGATCGTTGCCTACCCAGGTGGCAAGGAGCAGAGCGATCACCATCGTGAATGCGCTGCTTCGAGCGATCGCACGGTCCTGACGCTTATTGCCATTCGTGAATGACAAATAGATCGGCAGATTGCCGATTGGATTGGAAATGGTGAAAATTCCGACCGCTGTGTGCAGCAGGGACATAGTCAGGCTTCGGGGCGAACCGACGCGAAGATTTCCTTCAGGATCTCCCCCGCACCTTGAGATTTCAAGTCTGCTGCGAGTTTCAGGCCCACATCTTCAGGATTGCCAAGGGGGCCTCGGCGTTCATCACGGATCATTCGCTTGCCATCCAAGCTGGCCACCATGCCGGTGAGAACCAGTTCATGGCCATCAATGCGGCTGTTCACTCCAATAGGTACCTGGCAGCCGCCTTCAAGTTCCCGGAGGAAGGCTCGCTCCGCCAGGCATCGTCCGGCGGTGGGGCCATGCTCAAGCACTTGAATGATGTTGAGAACATCTTTGTTGTCTGTGACACATTCGATGCCAAGGGCTCCCTGTCCCACGGCATGCAGTGAGATGTGGCCAGGAATGATCTGGTGGATCCGATCTCCGAATCCGAGTCGAGTCAGGCCTGCCGCCGCGAGGATCAGGCAGTCGTAGCCACCGGCATCCAGTTTCTCGAGTCGGGTAATGACGTTGCCGCGAACGTCCTTGAACTGGAGATGGGGGAAGTGATAACGCAGCTGTGCCAGTCTGCGCAGCGAGCTGGTGCCGACGACGGATCCCTCCGGCAGCGTTTCCAGGGTGTACTCAGCATTCTTGCTGTTCACCACCAGGGCATCGGCGGGGTCTTCCCGCTCGGTGATGCAACCGAGCATCAGGCCGTCGGGCAGGTTGGTGGGTAGATCCTTGAGCGAATGCACGGCGATCTCTGCTCGGCCCACCAGCATCTGGGCCTCCAGTTCCTTGGTGAAGAGGCCCTTGTCGCCGATTTTCGCCAGCGCCACATCCAGAATTTTGTCGCCTTGCGTGGCCATGGCCTCCACGGAGATCGCCAGGCCTGGGTGGGCTCTCTCAAGTTCGGCTTTCACCCAGTTGGTCTGCACCATGGCCAGCTGGCTGCGGCGGGAGGCGATGCGCAGTTGCTCGAGAGCCATGGGCACGTTGAAACAGCCATTCAGCCTACGGAGTCGAAGGCCCAGTTCCGTTCAAGATTTCACAGATTGCAGGCCCGTGATCGCTCCTTGGCCCTCCAGCTCAGCGGCATCACTCACTTTTCAAGACAAGCAGCTTTACGATCTGAGCGTTCTCGAGGGTCGCAATGCCTGGTCCTGTGGTCAACGGGGTGAAGCTGAGCCAGTCATCCGCCGGCTCCTCACTGGCTCAGGCCGATGAATCGGTGCCTTTTTTGCCTTTGTTGAGCGAGGGATCGATCCGACTGGTCCTGCTGACGAGCGGGGTGATGCTGGTGGCACGTCTCAGGCAGACCACTGACTCCGATGGTGATCGGGCTTACCAGTTGATCAGGCCCCTGCGGCTGGAGAAGCAGGATGACTCAGGACCGTGGTCCCTGCATTCCTATCTGTCTGGATTAACGCCTCAGCGCAATGTTGTGATGCTCAAGGCTGCAGTCGCAGCACTGTTAGAACCTGAAGCACGCATTCTTCAGGCCTACACCCGTTCCACCAACCAGGAATGCCCACCATCGGAAACACCCGTTGAGCGATTGAAGAAGGCCTTTCAGGAATTCACCGACAGCATCGAGTCGCACTGATTCGAGTGGCACTGAAAGGTTGAAGTCCCAAGCAGGCATCAATAAAAAAGGAGGCCAAAAGCCTCCTTTTTTATTGATCTGAGAGTTGCTGTGGTGCAATCACTTGATGTATTCCTTCAGCACCCCGTTGCGGTTGGGATGACGCAGCTTGCGCAATGCCTTGGCTTCGATCTGGCGGATGCGCTCACGGGTGACATCGAAGATCTGACCAATCTCCTCCAGGGTCTTCATGCGTCCATCATCAAGGCCATAGCGAAGCCGGAGCACGTCGCGTTCCCTCGGGCTGAGGGTGGCCAGCACGCCTTCAAGATCCTCTCGCAAGAGGTTTTTGGCCACGTCCTGCTCGGGATTCTCGATGTCGGCTTCGATGAAGTCGCCAAGGCGAGAATCCTCTTCTTTGCCAATGGGAGTCTCAAGGGAGATCGGAAGCTGGGCGCTCTTGGCGATGAAGCGCAGCTTTTCAATGGTCATTTCCATTGATTCGGCAATCTCTTCTTCCGTCGGTTTGCGGCCAAACTCCTGGCTGAGCACTTTGGTGGTTTTCTTGATGCGGGAAATGGTCTCGTAGAGGTGAACCGGAAGGCGAATCGTTCGACTCTGATCAGCGATGGCCCGTGTGATCGCCTGGCGAATCCACCAAGTGGCGTAAGTGGAAAATTTGTAGCCCTTCTCGTGGTCGAATTTCTCCGCAGCACGAATCAGGCCGAGACTGCCTTCCTGGATCAGGTCCTGAAAGCTCAGGCCCCGGTTCATGTATTTCTTGGCGATCGACACCACAAGGCGCAGGTTCGACTGAACCATTTTTTCCTTGGCCCTGCGGCCGAGCATCAGTCTGCGGCGGAAACGAATCAACGGCATCTCCACCAATGCCGCCCACTCCTTGTTGTCGGGTTCACGGCCGTTATCGCTTTCGAACTGAGCCGCCAGCTCCTCGAGGTAAAGAAGATCGGCGATTTTTCTGGCCAGTTCGATTTCCTCGTCTGGGCGCAGCAGGCGGATCCTGCCGATCTCCTGGAGGTAAACCCTGATTGAATCTTCTGTGTAGACCCCTTTGGGGCCAACCTTGATACTCGCCAAGACCTTGGCCTTGGCGTCTGCTTTGGCTTTCTCCTCCTTGCTTGCGGAAGGGTTGCCGGAGGTCTTGGCCAGCAACTGATCAGCTGCGGCATCAAGATCAGTGGGCTTGGCAGCGGCCGAGCTCTTGGCACGGGTTGCGGCTGCAGAGGTTTTCGCGCTCTTCGTTGCCTTGGTCGTCTTGGCAGCTGCTGCGCTCTTGGCTGCGCTGCCCTTGGCGGTCGATTTCGATTTCGCTGAGGACTTCGTGGCGGAGGACTTTGCCGCTGAAGTCTTCGATTCCGTCTTGGCCTTCTTGCTCACACCCTTCGGGAGGCCCTTGGAATCCGCCAGCATCACGATGGATGGAGTCGCCTTGGAAGACGCCGCTTTGGAAGAAGCAGTCTTGGGCGCTGCAGCGGTGGGCTGAGCTGACTTGCTCGCAGCAGGACTCATGGGGATTGGGATGGTGAGGGTTTACGGAAATAAATCAGTCAACTAAAACGCAACCAGGCTCGGCCTGGAGGCGCATCACAGCTTTCAGATCTCCCCCGGCAATGGAGGTAGACGGCTAAGAACAGTGATCGAGAATCAATTGGTGGGCTTTGGGCTAGGGCAGGGCTGTCAGGGGCGTTCGCAGACCGGTCGGCCGTCGGGATTGACCCTGGCTCGAGCTTCGTGTCTTCCCACTGGACGGAACTCTGCTCTGTTCCGACAACAGCTGTTGAGCTGTCCAACATCTGTATCTTAAGAAAAACATGTGATGTCGGCAACCCCCGTCAATCAATCCTCCAGTCCTCCTGCCGTGCAGTCGGTCTCGGAAGTTGAAGTCTGGCTGGAGGCTGGCCGCGACGGGCGGACTTTCAGTTATTGCGACAGCCTTGGTCTCGGAGTGGGACTGGGCGATCTTGTGGCGGTCCGTCTGCGAGGTCGTCGACTGCAGGGGTTGGTCACGGGCTGTCGATTGATCTCAGCGGAGGCGAATTCTGCTGACAGCGATGGCCTACGGCTTAATCCCGTTGAAGAGCTGGTGCAGCGCGCTGCAGTCGATCCATCCTGGCGGACCTGGCTGGATGCGATGGCGGTCCTTTGTCACACCAGTTCCTTTCGCATGCTCAAGGCGGCATTGCCTCCGGGATGGCTGGGCCAGCGGAGCGGTTCGGCACCTGCCTTGCGCCAGCTCTGGTGGGTTGAGCGGCTTGATGCTGCCGATCTCTCTGCTCTTCCAAAGGCCAGCAGGCAGAGCGCACTGCTGGCAGAGCTCGAACGCAGAGGCGGTGGCGCCTGGCAGCGTGACCTGCTGGCGGAGGGGTTTCAGTCGGGCACGGTCAAGAGCCTGGAGAGCAAGGGCCTGATCCACAGGCAACGCAAATCGGAGAACGGCCCTCGTGGATCAGACCAAGCATCAGCCTGTGCTGCTGAGCTGGAGTCACCGCGCTTGCTGACGGATGAGCAACAGTCCGTGGTCAATCGGTTTCAATCACTTCCTGAGGGTGGAGGTCTGCTGCTCTGGGGCATCACCGGCTCCGGCAAGACCGAGGTCTACCTGCAGCTGGCAGCCGCGGAGCTGTTGGCTGGCCGTCACGTTCTGCTGCTCACTCCGGAGATCGGCCTGATTCCTCAGCTCGTGGATCGTTGTCGACAGCGTTTCGGAGGGAGGGTTCTGGAATATCACAGCGGTTGCAACCCCCGTGAGCGGGTTCGCACCTGGCGTCGCTGTCTCGAGAGCGGCGATCCCGTGGTAGTGGTGGGCACGCGCTCCGCTGTGTTTCTTCCCCTGCGCCCCCTGGGCCTGCTGGTGCTGGATGAGGAACATGACAACTCCTACAAGCAGGACTCGCCCATGCCCTGCTACCACGCGAGGGTCATGGCTTCAGAGCGGGTGAGGCTGCAGGGCGGCCGTCTGCTGCTTGGCAGCGCAACACCTTCGCTCGAGAGTTGGAATCGTCTCCAGCCTCAGGGACCTTTGGTTCTTGCACGACTGCGCTCTCGCATTTCCAGCCAGCCATTGCCACCGGTCCGGATCATCGACATGCGGCATGAACTGGCCGAGGGCAATAAGCGCCTGATCAGTCGTGCCCTGATGGACCGGTTGGCGCAGCTCCCGGAGAAAGGGGAGCAGGCCGTCGTGCTGGTGCCGAGGCGCGGATACAACACTTTTCTGAGCTGTCGCAGCTGCGGAGAGGTGGTGATGTGTCCCCATTGCGATGTCCCTCTCACGGTTCATGGCAATCGGGGTACGCAGCAGTGGCTCCGCTGTCACTGGTGTGACCATCGGGCGCCCATCACACCCGCATGCGCGTCATGCGGCTCCCTGGCGTTCAAGCCCTTTGGTGCAGGCACTCAGCGGGTGTTGGAGCGTCTTGGCGAGGAACTCAGTGAGCTGCGTCTGCTGCGGTTTGATCGCGACACCACAGGTGGTCGTGATGGTCATCGCAGACTGCTGGACCAGTTCGCGGAGGGTGAGGCCGATGTGCTGGTCGGAACGCAGATGCTGGCCAAGGGCATGGACCTGCCACGCGTGACTCTGGCAGCGGTGCTTGCCGCCGATGGTCTTTTGCATCGACCCGATCTGAGGGCTGGAGAGCAGTGCCTGCAACTTCTGCTTCAACTCGCTGGTCGAGCTGGGCGTGCGGAGAAGCCTGGTGAGGTGCTGGTTCAGACCTACAGCCCTGACCACCCAGTGATCCGACACCTGGTGGATGGTCGTTACGAACGTTTTCTGGAGGAGGAATCGACCCTGCGCCGCGAAGCCGGATTGGTTCCCTTTGCTCGGGCCTGCCTGATTCGCCTTTCGGGACAGTCCGCGAGCGATACGGCGACTGCGGGAACCCTTCTGGCTGAAAGGATCCGTGCAGGGATTGCCGCTGCAGGCTGGCAACTGCTGGGTCCTGCGCCTGCGCCTGTGGCTCGGGTGGCGGGCCGCAGTCGCTGGCAGCTGCTGCTCCACGGTCCCCAGGACAGTGAGATCCCCCTGCCTGCCGGTACCGGTCTTTGGGAAGGGCTCCCCAAAGACGTTTCCCTTGCTGTTGACCCGGATCCTTTGCAGCTGTGAATCAGGACGGCAGCTCGGGATAGCCGAAGCCGAGTCGAACCCGCATCGACTGGAGCAGAAAACTCAGCAGCAGCAGCAGACCGATCAGCACACTGCCAAGCCCGAGCGGGCTCCACTGCCAGCGGCGGATCTGCAGTTGATTGACGCTGCCGCTGTCGAGGGTCCAGAGCAGAACATCCCCCTTCAACCGACCGGTCATGGGACTGCTGTTGACCTGCCGGAGATCGTGGACAGGGTTGACGCTGACCTGCAGATCACCTGCGGGGAACTCGGCAAGGGGTGAGAGGTCGAGGCGCAGATTCAGTTGTTGCTGCACTCCGATCAACCAGTTCCTCTCCACGATCGACAGATCGGGCGTTGGAAGGGTCACGCCCGCGCTGCGTCCAGCCAGCTCCACACTGCTGCGCATCAGCCTGGCGGCCTGGTCGGACCCCAGGGTGGGGCTGGTCAGGTTGAGAGAGCCCGTTCGGTCTTTCTGCACCGTCCAGTTCAGGCCTTCGGCACGCAGCGCCTTGGCGAAGTTCTGCTGCCAGGGAAGACTGTGGCCACTGAGGCTGTTGATCCGCCAGCTCATCGCCAGGCGATCGGGACCCGCCAGATCAATCTCTGCTGTGACCCGAACGCATCCGCTGAGCAACAAGGTCAGTCCGAGCAGAACTGTCAGCACCAGCACGGCAAAACCTGCTGACGGTGCCTGGGTTGGACCGGTAGGAGGAGGAGGTGGTGGAGTGGGCTTTCGTCGTCTGCTGCTGCTGGGGCTCCCTTTCCCCATGCGGGGGGCCATGTCCAGCGTCGGTAACTGCATCGACCAGCGTGCTGGACGCTCAAGGCTTGGAGCCTCGAGCACACTCAGCAACTGACGAGCCCGGTTGCGCAGATCAGGATCCTTGCAGCGTGTGAGCAGACGACAGGTGGCGATCGCTTTGCGTTCTTCGCCCTGTCCCATCCAGGCCGTCACCATCACCATCCGTATGGCAGCTCCTTCTTGTTCAGTGATCGGGTTGGCAGCGGCCAGGGGTTCCAGAAGGCGTAGGCAGAGGCCGTAATCACCCCGTTCAAGTGCCCGTTCGGCTGCTGCAAGCCCTGTGCTCATCCTTCAGCTGCGTCCCACCACCATGGTGCCGATGCCGGCATCGGTGAACACTTCCAGGAGCAGGGCATGGGCGACGCGTCCATCCACGATGTGGGCAGCGGAAACTCCCTGGGCGAGAGCTCTGATGCAACATTCGGTCTTGGGTGTCATCCCCCCGGCCACGACACCCTCGTGAATCAGCTGCCTGGCTTCTGAAAGCTTCAGCTGACGGATCAGAGATCCTGGATCTTCTCGGTCGTGCAGGATGCCTGGTGTGTCGGTCAGCAAAATCAGCTTTTCGGCTTCCAGGGAGGCGGCAACTTCGCCAGCAACCGTGTCGGCGTTGATGTTGTGGGCCACGCCATCGGGATTGGCGGCCACGCTGGAGATCACGGGCACATAACCGCGTTCCAGCAGGGCTTCGAGCACGTCGGGGTTGACCTTGGCCACATCGCCGACCATCCCGTGGCTGCCATCTCCCCAGGCGCGGGCTTCCACCAGACTGCCGTCACTGCCGCTCAGACCGACCGCTTTGGCGCCAAGTCGGTTGAGTCCGTTCACGATCTGTTTGTTGACCCGCCCGACCAGGACCATTTCCACCACGTCCATCGTTTCGGGGTCGGTCACACGCAAACCGTCTCTGAATTCCGGCGCAATGGCCAGTCGCTTCAACCAGTGATTGATCTCTGGCCCACCGCCGTGCACAACAACCGGCTGTACTCCGACGCTGCAGAGCAACGCAAGGTCTCTGAAGACAGCTGTCTGCAGTTCAGCATGGGCCATGGCCGCACCGCCGTACTTGACCACGATCCTGCGGCCTGCGAATCGCTGGATGTATGGAAGAGCCTCACTCAGAACAGAGACCCTGAGGGCATCATCCATTCGCCAGTTCTCCGGTTTCACCTTGCTGATCCGATGCCGGAACACCCACTGGCAGAAGAATCAAATCCAGTCGTTCTCCGCTCAGAGGTTTGATGGTTGCCTCGAAGCCTTTGGCAAAAAATCGGCTCAGGCGGTCTCTGCGCTCTTGCCAGATCTCAAGGGGAACGGCTTCACAGGCGAAACGCAACCGCAGTCCGTAATGACCGCTGTGCATGATCTCCTCAATCTCCAGCAGCTGAGGAGGGTTGTCTTCATCCCAGAGCTTCAGCGATTCCAGAGAGCTTTCCAGGTGGGCTTTCTGGCCATAGCGCCAACGCGTGACATCGCCGAGAAGTTTTCCCAGTTCAGGAGTGGCAGCTTGGCGTTCTCCCTTCAGCTGCGCTTTGGGCGTGACGCGCTTGGCCGGCGGTAATTCCGATGACTTCAAGGCCAGTCCGCCCAGCAGGATCGGAATTCCGTAAAAAATTGTCGGAAGGCTCAAGTTGGCGGCGCCGGTCCCGTAGGCCACAGCGCCCACCACGGTGAGCACACCTCCGGCGATGGTGACCAGGCTTCCTGGCGAGAGCAGATCGTTCATGCGGCATTGGAAGTGGCGCCATTCTGACCATGCGGGGTTCAGGATGGATGGGCCTGTTGCCGCAGTTGATGGACAGCACCCAAGCGCAAGATCAGGATCAGAACGCAATGGAGGATGCAACGGCGCTGATTCAGCAGCTTGAGCAGGACAGGGCCTGGTTGCTGGAACAGATTGACCGTGGGCGATGGCAGGAATTCCGCCTGGACCTGGCGGCACTCGAGCGTGAGCTGGGCCAGCTGTTGCAGCGGGCTTCAGAGCATTTCAGCCCCGGCGCAGATCAGCGCTGAAGAGCATTTGCTGTGGTTCAGAACGGGATGTCATCCGTGTCTGGAACCAACGGCGCGGTGTTCCACTGCGCTGCTGGCTCCTGAGCAGCTGTGGGTGCAGCAGCAGCTTCAGTGCGTTTTGCAGGAGCAGAAGCTGCAGGTTGAGCGGGAGCCGCGGAGCCGGCTGCACCTGCCACCGGGTGTAGCCGAGCGAGCGTGAATTCAGCGCGTTTTTCCTTGGTGCCGTCCTGACGGGGCACCGTGTTCATCCGAAGCCTGCCCTCGATCAGCAGGCGCTGGCCCACCTGCACACGGTTTTGCAGATCCTGGGCAAGATTGCCCCATCCCACCACCTTCAGTTGACCTCTGGGGTCATCGGGACGCAACGCATCAAAACCAACCTCCATTTCAGCGATTGGTGTCTGATTGTCTTGGGTGTATCGCAGGGTGGGAGCCTGTAGAACATCCACCTCAAGTACGCAGTGATTCATCCTCGGCCTGGTCGGTGAGCGCCATCCTGATGCACCGCTGGCGGAATCGCCAGAACCATGTGCTGGTCTTTGCCGGAACCGGTGAGGGACCAGGAATCGCGAGGACTCTGCTGCAGTCCGGTCACCGCGTCAGTATCAGCGTTGTCAGTGCAGCTGCGGCAAGGGCCTATGCCGGCATGCATCTCGCTGACCTGCATGTGGGGCCATTCCCATCTCAGGAAGCGCTCGAGCAACACCTGGCAGCGCAGGGCGTGACCTTGGTCCTGGACGCGACCCATCCCTTCGCTCTGCAGATCAGTGCTCAACTCCGGTTGGCCAGCGCCACGTGCAATCTGCCGCTGCTTCGATTCGAGCGGCCTGATCACGTTGTGTCGGATGACTCACTGCTTGCAACAGTCAGTGATCTCTCAAGCTGCGCTCTTTCAGGCCACCATCTGCTGCTTGCCGTCGGCGCGCGGCAGCTGGCCGCCGCAGCAACGGCAGCCAGGACGGCAGGAGCCTTTGTTCATGCCAGGGTCCTGCCCACACCTGAAGCCATCCGCCAGGCCGGTCTTGCGGGCTTGTCCGGTGAACGGCTGGCGGTGTTGAGGCCTGGGACCGGTGATCGCACCGGGGGGCTGGAGGCTGCGTTGTGTCGACGCTGGCAGATCACCGATGTGCTGTGTCGTCAGTCGGGCGGTGCTGCGGATCAACTCTGGAGTGAGCTGGCACACCAACACTCCATCCGCCTCTGGAAGCTGAAACGCCCCAACCCGATGCCCAGCGTGGAGGTGGTTCATAGCGTGAACCAGTTGTGTCAACAGCTGAATGCCCATGACAACGGACCTGAGACTGGTGCTCACCACGGAGGCTGATCAGTCCAAGGCAGAAGCCCTTGCTGACCAATTGATCACGGTGCGGTTGGCGGCCTGTGTCACCTTGATGCCTGTGCAGTCCTGTTACCGCTGGCAGGGGAAGATCGAGCGTTCGCAGGAAGTGCAGCTGATCATCAAGACGAGCCCTCAGCGCCTGGAGCAGCTTCTTGCTTCTCTCGAAGCAAGTCACAGCTACGACACTCCCGAAGTCCTTCACTTGGCAGCGCAGGCGGGAGATGCCTATGGGGCGTGGGCGCTCGATGCCCTCAGTTCAGATGCTTCTTGATCAGCGCCGGAAGAGACACCTGGGAGCGAGCACCAAGCTGGGTGACGATCTGTCCGGCACAAAGGGCTCCCAGCTGCCCGCAGCGCTCCAGTGAATCGCCCTGGGTGAAGGCATGCAGAAATCCGCCGGCGTAGAGATCACCTGCCCCGGTGGTGTCCACCAGTTCCCCGAGTCCGTAGATGCCGATCTCCCAACGCTGATCGCCGCTAAGCACAACCGATCCTTCGGCTCCACGGGTGACTGCCGTCACTGAGCAGCAACCGCGCACCATCTCAATTGCGGTGTCGAAATCTTCAGTCTGATAAAGCGCTTTGATCTCCACTTCATTGGCGAACAGCACATCGACGTGCCCGTTCACCAGCTCGAGAAAACTTTCTCTGTGGCGATCCACGCAGAAGCCATCGGAGAGGGAGAGCGCGACCTTCCCGCCGGCGGCACGGCAAGCCTCCGCCGCGGCGATGAAGGCTCTCTTGGCTGCAGGGCTGTCCCAGAGGTAGCCCTCGAGATAGAGCACTTTGGTCTCCTTGACCATGGAAAGGTCGAGATCCTCCGGTTCAAGCTGAGTTGAGGCTCCGAGGAAGGTGCACATCGTGCGCTCTGCGTCGGGTGTCACATAAATGAGACAGCGTGCAGTGGTCGCGCCTGTGGTTGCGGAGGGTGTCTCAAATCGAGTGCCCACGGCACGGATGTCATGGCTGAAGATCGATCCAAGCTGGTCATCACGCACCCGACCGATGAACCCGGTTCGCCCGCCAAGCTGAGCGATGCCGACCATGGTGTTAGCGACCGATCCCCCGGAGGTTTCCAGTCCAGGACCACTGGATCTGTAAAGAGCTTCTGCCTGCTGTTCATCGATCAGGCACATTCCCCCTTTCTGCAGACCGTGCTCGCTGAGAAATCCGTCCTTGGTCTGGACCAGTACATCCACGATGGCGTTGCCGATTCCCACCACATCCAGGGAAGCGTTGGGCTGGAAACGGGAGGAATCGGCCATGAACAAACAGGTGCTGACTGCGGCAGTCTTACGCCTGATGGGCTCTGTCGGAATCAGGCGCTGAGCAGTGCCCGTTTTGGACCGTGGATTGGATCCTCAACAACGATGGTCTGATCGCGACCGGCACCCAGTGACACGATGGCGATCGGAACCTCCATCAGATCGGCCAGGAATCGCAGGTACGCCATGGCTTTCTCGGGAAGATCCTCAAGCGTGCGGCATTCAGCTGTTGAACACTGCCAGCCCGGCAGCGTTTCGAAAATCGGTTGGCAGCGTGCGAACGCCTCTGCACAGGAAGGAAAGTATTCGATCCTTTCTCCATCCAGTTCATAGGCCACGCACACCTGAAGTTCGTCGAGTTCGTCCAGAACATCGAGCTTGGTAACGGCCAGGCAATCAAGGCCGTTCACACCAACGGCGTAGCGTCCGATCACACCGTCGAACCAACCGCAGCGCCGGCGGCGGCCGGTGGTGGTGCCGAACTCACCACCTCGATCGCAGAGATGATCGTTGAGACTGCCATCGAGCTCGGTGGGGAATGGTCCTTCTCCAACTCTGGTGGTGTAAGCCTTGGCCACTCCGATCACCCGGTCGATCAGGGTCGGACCCACGCCAGCCCCAATGCAGGCACCGCCTGACACAGGGTTCGAAGAGGTCACGTAGGGATAGGTGCCGTGGTCAAGGTCGAGCAGCGTTCCCTGTGCGCCCTCGAAGAGAATGTTCTTGCGACCGCGTGCCGCCTGGTGAATCTCGCGGGTGCAGTCCACCACATGCGGGGCCAGCCGTTTGCCGTAGGCCAGATATTCACGGATCACCGCTTCCGCATCGAGCGGTTCCACGCCGTAGATGGTCTGCAGAAGCTGGTTCTTCTCATTCAGTGGGCCTTCGAGGCGATCGCGCAGACGTGTTTCGTCGAGAAGATCGATGACCCGAATGCCGCTTCTCTGAGATTTATCCGCGTAAGTCGGACCGATACCCCGTCCCGTGGTGCCGATGCGGCGATCGCCTCGCTGCTTCTCCATCGCCTGGTCGAGCAGGCGGTGGTAGGGCATGGTCACATGCGCCGTGGAGGAGAGCTTCAGCCCAGCGATGTCGATCCCGTTCTCGATCAACATGTCGAGTTCGCCAAGCATCACTTTGGGATCGACGACGGTTCCTGAACCGATCAGACAAACGGTGTCGGGATAAAGAATTCCAGAGGGAATCAGGTGAAGCTTCAGAACCTGATCGTCCACAACGATGGTGTGGCCAGCGTTGACTCCGCCCTGATAGCGAACAACGACATCAGCGGAACGGCTGAGGAGATCTGTGATCTTTCCTTTCCCTTCGTCACCCCACTGCGCACCGATGACGACAACATTGGCCAAAGACACCGCGGCCCGAAGCCGCCATTCTGCACAATCCGGAACTCTCTCAGATCCACCTGCCTGAGGTCAAAGAGAGTTGCGAAATTGTGATTGGATTCTGAAACGCCTCCCGGATTGAAGGGTCAGGTGCCTCGGAGAGCAGATTTCTCGGCTTTGCTCAACTCCTTTTCAACACGAGTGCGAAGTGCTTCAGGCACCGGCCGGTTGGTGTAGGTGTTGTAGTGACCCTGCAGAGAATTCAAGGCCGTCTGCATGGTGGTGAAGGAGCTGAGACCATTCACCTGGGGCTTGGGCCGATACCTCGACATGTAGTCATTGATGAGGTCGTGGGCTTCCTGCTCCGAGGTCTGCAGCCCTTCTGCATCGGAGGGGAGTGAAAGCGTGGTCTGCAGAGAGTGAACGACTGCCACTGTGTCTTCGACGTAGTCACCGGTCAGGGTGGAGACGGTGTCGCCGCAGGCGGTGAGCAACAGGGAAAGACCAAGGCACAGAGCCAGAGTGAATCCCCTGAGTTGTCGGCTGAGGCGTTGCAGCGCTATTCGCATGGCAGGAAAAGTTTGAGGAACTTTAAGGCGGAGCAGATCTCGTTTAGGTGCACCCCCGGACTGCCTCGAGTACGGAGGTCAGCGCGTCTTGATGCGCCATGGTGCTGTTTGAGCGGGTGGAGCGCTCCACCACCTCGACCCTTCCGGCTTCGGCTTCGCGACCGACAACGATCCGCCAGGGGATGCCAATCAGATCAGCGTCTTTGAATTTGACTCCTGCACGTTCGCTGCGGTCATCCAGGAGGGCATCAACTCCTGCCGATTGCAGCGATCCGTAGAGAGACTCTCCCAGGTCCAGCTGTGTCGAGTCCTGAACGTTCGCCACAACAACGATCACCTGGAAGGGCGCAATGCTCACCGGCCAGCAGATCCCCGCGTCATCGTGATGTTGTTCTACTGCCGCTTGAGCGAGCCGAGAGATACCGATGCCGTAGCAGCCCATCAGCAGCGATGCCTGCTTGCCGTCCTTGTCGGTGAAGCGCGCCTCGAGTGCGTCGGAATATTTGCTGCCGAGCTGGAAGATGTGGCCCACCTCGATGCCCCTCCGCTCCTCAAGGATCTGCTCCTGGTTGTGGAGAGACCGATCTCCGGCCTTGGCATTGCGGAGATCAGCTTGGATCTGAGCGGGCATGGAGCTCCATGTCGCTCCCCAGCGATGCTTGTCGGCGCTGTTGGCGCCACAGACGAAGCGCTCAAGATCCATGGCGGTTGGGTCCGCCAGGCGTTCAAATCGGGTTTCCCAGCTTCGTGACGTCTTCAGTGTGCTGTCGGCAAGATCCGGACCGATCGAGCCGAAGGGAAGGGACTCGAGGCCCTGCTTCCGGAGTTGCTCTGGGTTGATCGGTGCAATCTCCAGAGCGGAGGACCCCATGCGCTGGGTCACGGCGTTTGTCAACTTGACATCATTCAGCTCCTGATCCCCTCGCAGGCTGACCAGAAGCGGTTGCTCTCGACCATCGTCGAGCCGGGCCAGCAGCACCAGAACCTTGACGGTCTGAGATGGGGAGAGGCCGTTGGCAGAGCAGAGATCCTCAATCGTTGCCTGAGCAGGCGTGTCAAGGTTTCGTTCCTCCCCCGGAGGCAGTGGCTCTGCTGGGCATGGATGCGACACCGCTTTTTCCTGATTGGCGGCGTAGCTGCCATCCGGCGTGGAGAGAATCAGGTCCTCGCCCGCATTGGCCATCACCATGAATTCCTGGGACGCGGCTCCTCCAATCGCGCCGCTGTCAGCATCCACTCCAACGGCGTTGAGACCACAGCGCTTGAAGATGCGGGCATAGGCCCCGGCCATCAGTGCATAGGTCTGCTCCAGGTCCGCTTCGTCGGCATGGAAGGAGTAGGCGTCCTTCATGATGAATTCCCGACTGCGCATCAGCCCGAAACGGGGTCTGATCTCGTCGCGGAATTTGGTCTGAATCTGATAAAGCGTGACCGGCAGCTGTTTGTAGGAGCGCAGCAGCTCCCCAGCAAGCTCCGTGACGACTTCCTCATGGGTGGGGCCGAGGCCCACGCGTCGGCCCTGGCGATCCTCCAGGTGGAACATGATGCCCTCGCCAGCGGTGTAGCCCTGCCATCGCCCGCTGCGTTCCCATGGTTCAGCGGGTTGGAGCTGCGGAAGCAGCGTCTCAAGTGCGCCGAGGCTGTCAAGCTCGTCACGGACGATCGTGCTGATTTTGCGCAGCACCCGCCACATCAAGGGGAGGTAGGCATAGATGCCTGATCCAACGCGTCTGATGTATCCACCACGAACAAGCAGTTGATGAGACGGGATTTCAGCGTCAGCGGGCACGTTCCTCAACGTCACCAGCGACAGGCGGGAGACGCGCATGACAGGAATTTATAGAGGGGGCATGGAAGCTATCACCGCCAAGAAAACGGTCGATCCGGGAACTGTCACTTTTGCTGTGATCGATGCTGGCGTCCTGAGTCTCAGCTGCTATGTTCTGCGAAATCCAAGCTGTCCCAGCGCTGTCTCATGTTTCCTCGGCCGTTAGAAGTTTCAGTACCGGCCGTGAGTGAATCATCGGATTTTCGAAGTGATGCTGCCGCTGCTCTTTCTCAGTCGGATGCGTTGGTTGGAATTGACGATGTCCAGAAGTCGTTGAATCGATCGCGTGCATCTGTGTATCGCTACACCAACACCGATCCACGCAACCTCAACCCTGTTTTCAACCCCCGCAAGCTCAACCCTGAATACAGAAGCGATCAAAAAGATCCTCTTCTGTTTCACCCCAACGAGGTCGCTCGATTCGCCAAGGATGTCTTGCGGATCAAAGAGGTCACCGTTGAGGTGCTCAATTCACCCTCCACAGCCACGCAGCAAGTGCTTGGAGCGATTCTCGATGAGTTGCAACTGATCAGGGCCCGACTTGACGGACTCCCTGAAGCTCCGTCTGATCTCGCCTCGCGTCGTGATCGGCAGGATCGCCCTGCTGCATAAGACTTGCAGTGGTGTCAGAATGGAATTGAGTTCTGATTTCTCGGATTCAGAGCTCAATTTCCCCACAGGTCGTCTTCGGGCGTTCTGAACGACTTCAAAGCACTCGGCCTGAAGTCTGGGATGTCCCCGATCACCACTGAATGGACCCTGAGCCTGCCCCCAAACATCCTGCGCATGCAGCGCAGTTCGCGGCTATTCCTGCTCTTGCTGTTCTCGGGTTCACTCTCGCCGTTACAGGACTGGGCATTCCATTGGCCGCTGTGCTGACTGATCGCCCCACCCACTCCTCCGTCACTGTCCAGGAGAGTTATGGATCTCAGGGCTCTTACCCCATCTCCGTCTCCAGGAGTGGTGAATCTGATCGTTGAGATTCCAGCTGGAAGCAGCAACAAGTACGAATACTTCGCTGAAGCCGGGGTCATGGCCCTGGACCGAGTGCTGCATCCATCGGTCAGATATCCATTCGACTACGGCTTTATTCCCAACACCCTGGCTGAGGATGGATCCCCTCTTGATGCAATGGTGATCATGGCGGAACCCACCTTTGCCGGATGTCTGATTCAGGCCAGACCCATCGGGGTGCTTGATATGACCGATATGGGCCATTACGACGGCAAGATTCTCTGTGTGCCTGTGGCTGACCCACGTCAGCAGGCCATTAACAGCATTGTTCAGATCGCACCCAGTCAGCTTGAGGATGTTGCTGAATTTTTCCGTACCTACAAAAACATGGAAGGTCGTGTGACCGAGATCGGCGGTTGGCGCGACGTGGATGCGGTACAGCCCCTGCTGGAGACCTGTGTTCAGGCAGCTTCCGCCTGATCAGTCATCGGTTCAGGGAGGACAGCTCGCTCTGCCGGGATTGGCGGACTGATCCTCGGCTACACCCGTGAGGCTTGTAAATTAAGTGACACTTTGATGTAAAAGATCCGTGCCCACCATCCGTTTTGAGCAGGAAGGCCAGGACATTGGCTGCATTGAGGGTGCCAACCTGCGCAAAGCGGCTCTCTCGGCTGGTGTCAACCCTTACAAAGGTCTGAACAACCTCAACAACTGTGGTGGTGTCGGTCAGTGCGGCACGTGCGTCATCGAAGTTCTTGAGGGAGCTCAGAACCTTTCTCCAATCAGTGATGTTGAAGAGGTCTACCTGGCTGATCGACCTGCCAATTACCGCCTCAGCTGTCGCACGACGGTCAACGGTGACATCACCATCCGCTCGCATCCCGGTGATGGAGTCGGTCAAGGCTCCAACAGCCTCATTGGTGCCGTCAAGAGTCTCCTGAGCCGTTGACTGTGGCCGGTTTCACAGTCTTCAGTTATTCCCGCTGCAGCACTTGCCGAAAAGCGCTTTCGTGGCTTGAGAATGAAGGGTTCGAATGCGAGGTGATCGACATCACGCTCGTTCCTCCTTCAGCCGATCTTCTGCATCAGGCGTATCGGCAGTTTGGCCAGGTCAAGCCCTTGTTCAACACCAGTGGACAGAGCTACAGAGCCATTGGTGCCGATGTGGTCAAAGCCATGACCGATGATCAGGCCCTTCAAGCACTGGCTGCCGATGGAAAGCTGATCAAGCGTCCATTTGTTCAGTGTCCGGATGGTCGATTTCTGGTTGGTTTCAAGCCCGAGGTCTGGTCCGAGTTGCTTCTGAGCTGAAGTTCAATCCGTCGAGCTCTGTGATCAGCTCATCGACATCCTTCTGGACCCTCAGTTGGTTCATGCTGCTTCTCTTGAAATCTTCCAGAAAAGCCGCCACGAGTTCCTGGCTGCGTTCAAGAACTGGACCCTGCTCAAGAGTTTTCGCTAATTCCTCCCAGAATCGGTCGATGGTCTGAATTCCCAGCTCCTGAAGCACCGGATCTTTCTGTGCAAAACGATCGCCTGCGTTGCGGGAGAGATTCAACAGAGAGTCAACGAGGCCTGTCGATAGCTGAAGGCTGAGCTGGTTTTCGGCTTTGTCAATCCCAGGCAGTGCTCGCAGCGGCGTTGGGATTGCCTTGTCCTCAAGGTTGCGTCGCAGCGCATGACTCACCAAGGCAACCAGCTGGGGTCGCATGCCTGGCCCGACCTGGGTCAAGACCAATGGCAGCCAGAGGCGCAGCAGCTCAGCAAGCTCCCTTTCCCCATCCGATTCGACGCTCTGATGGCTGCACAGACGTCGGATCTTGTCGGGCCAATGGGGTGAGCGCACCGCGTCCTGCGCTGCGTCGAGGATGCGCAGTGTGATCACTTCAAACAACTCGAGAGCGAGAACAGCGACCACGCCGCGGCTCACCGCGGCTCTGAGGGGTTCCAGCTGGATCATGCGTGCGCTGGACAGACGCTCTGTTACCGGCACGATCCGAAGCAGCCTCCAGAACGGAATCAGCAGTGGCAAATCAATCCATCGACGCAGCAGTGCGTCTCTCCAGGCGATAGCGGGGTAGCGCTGCTTCAGCCGAATCGCGCGCAGCATGATGTCCAGAAGAAAAAGAATCTGGAAGGGAAGATCGATCCTCCACGACAGATCGATCGGCTGCCCGTTTTCATCCGTGCCGCGCCAGTAATTCGTGGAAGCAAGCGGAAGAATGCTGTTGCGCCAGAACCTTCGTTCCGCTGCCCATCGCTCATCCGTCAGATAGCGATCTCCAAGCAGATGGGCGGCCGATTGTTTGGCTGAATCCATTCCTGCCCTCGCCCTCAGGCGACTTTTGAGTTTCTCCAGCGTTCCCGTTTTGTTGGAGCTGACGAAGGGGTTTTCATCGATCAGCTGACTGTTGCGCACCACCATTTCCAAACGCAGCTGCTTGGCTGCAGGGCTGTTGATGCCACTGGCAGCGGCGGTGCGTTCCAGGCGCTGAAAATGTTGGATGTAAGCCTCGGTGTCCTGATGAGGCTCAATTCCCTTCACCGGGTCGTACAGGGGTGTGATGTCAGGTAGCCAGGGCAGCGGAACGGCAAGGCTGATCGAGGGCAGGGGAAACAGTGTGCGCTGCAGCCAGAAATTGCGCAGTGGCACATAGGTCACGTCGAAGACGACCCAGGCCAGGTTCAGAGCTGCAATTCCTGCGACCAGTCGGTCCCAGCCAAGCCAGAAGCGACGGCTTGCGGAGGGTTTCACACCTTGCCACCGAGGTCTGACCATGGGTGTGAGCGTTCTCAGCTGAGGCTAGGAGGCCATCGCCATCAGGCCTATCTTGGATGACCCAGGTCAGCAAGGTTTCCGTTGCCAGACGCTCAGCACGACGCTTCGCCTTCACAAGCTGATTCTCAATCGGATTCATCTGCGGCCCCCTCCAAATCGCAGGGCCAGAAGGGACATCCGTTCTGGGATTTCTGGGGACCTGTGATCTTCACTTTGGCCCTGTATCTCGGGATCCGTCATTACGTGGCAGAGGCACGCTTCATCCCCTCCGGTTCGATGCTTCCTGGTCTGCAGATCCAGGACCGCCTGCTCGTTGAAAAACTCTCCTACGCCAGACGGGGGCCCAAGCGTGGAGAAATTGTGGTGTTCAACTCACCGCATGCCTTTGATCCAGCATTGAAAACCGCTGGATCCCCCCCCGCGTTCCGCTGTGCTCTGGCCAACTTTCCTCTTCTGGGACTGATCCCCGGACTGAGTCATCCTGCATGTGATGCCTACATCAAGCGGGTTGTCGCTGTGGGTGGTGACCAGGTCTCCGTGAACCCGCGAGGTGAAGTCCGAGTGAATGGAGACCCCGTGGATGAGCCCTATGTGACCAGGTATTGCCCGGTTGATGAACAGGGAATGAGCCTCTGCCGCACGCTGAATGTGACGGTGCCTGAAGGGCACGTGCTCGCGCTTGGTGACAACCGCAGCAACAGCTGGGATGGACGCTATTGGCCAGGCGGTCCTTTCCTGCCTGAAGATCAAATCATCGGCCGGGCGCTCTGGAGGTTCTGGCCTCTCAATCGGCTGGGCACGCTGGGGTCCTGAGGCCGCATTGCACAACGCGTCCTCTCAACGGCTGGTCGAGGCAGGGCTGATTCGCGGCCTTCGAAGCCCATGGATCTGATCGTGTGGGTGTCCAGATCACATCGGGGTCAAACAGAAGCCAGCGATTGCTTCCCAGAGTCAGATGCTCCACTTCAACCCCCAGGAGTCGGGCGGGCCCGAAGCTGAGCACGTCCCAGAGGCGTTCTGCTGTCCAGCCGCTCGACACCACAAGCGTTTGCCAGAGCGAGGGGAGCACGTGTTGATGACCGGCGATCCCGCGCTGGCGTTGATCAGGAGGCAGCAGGCACTCTTCGTCATCAAGCGGTGATGCATGCACAGCAATCGCCTGGATCAGGCCCTCGCTGAGGCCTTTGATGAGTGCATCACGATCTGTTCTGTTGCCCAGGGACGGTGAGACAAACCACGAGGCTGCCGTTGCTGCACTGCAACTGTTGCTCGTCAGCACATGCCACCAGCTCACGGTCGCGGCAGGACGCAAGCTCAACTGCTTCAGCAGATCAACCCCTGCTGCGGTGGACAAACCCATCAGTGTCAGCTTGCGCTCCGGGTGCTCCTGCTGAAGCTGAGCGAGCTGGCTGAGGGGCAGTGTTTCGCTGCTTAGAGGATCAGTGGGCCAGCCGGCTCTCAGCGCTTCGGGGCCTTCCCGCAACAGCCCCTCGCCGCGCAGAACGGCATCGAGGGGCGCTATCAGCACAGGTGATGCCCCCGATTCGCCAAGGGTCAAAGCGCGGTCAAGCAACGGGACCGGCGGCATGCTGTTGCCATCCGAGAGGCCAACGGCACCTGCCTCGATCAGGTCGGCATGGGGAGTCAGTTGTTCGCCCTGCCCGCCTTGACTGAAGCCGCCCCAGAGGTGGACTGTCACGTCAGAGTCGGATCGCTGAAACCCGCGAAGTCGATCTGGCAGTTCCCGACGGTTGCCTGATGCCTCGGGTAGCAGAGCAAGCTGTCCGTAACCGCCTGCAGCGGCAGAGCGCACGAGACTTTCCAGGGTTTCTCCCTGGCCCTGGAACGGCTCCGGCAGCAGCGAATGAACATCGACCAGGCATGGAGCAAGCAGCTGATGTCCTGCATCCGTCGAGCTGATTCCTGCTGTTCGAGCCGCTTCGCGGGCCTGGTCGCCGAGTGCCTCGAGACGTCCCTCGCGCAGCAGGGCTGCACCCTGCTCCTGCAGCGGCTGGTCGGGCCCGACCAGCACCCGCACGGGGTCAAGCAGGATCATCTCGGTCATCGATCTCAGTGTTAGAGCGCTCCGGCCGCCGTGCGATCGAGCACACCGCCGAGGTGGGAGGTGAGGTTCAGGCAGGCAACCACTGCAGGCTGGCCCGGTTCGGATGGCATGTCGACCACCGTGACGCCTCCGTTGCCTTGTTTGACGGCCCAGATATCAGCAGGTCTGAGGCCCAGCAGGTGGCAGAGGATTGTTTTGTTGACAGCGTCATGGGCCACCACCAGTGCGGTTTCCGTGGCGTCGAGACTGGACGCAATGGCATTCCAGCTGTCAACGGAGCGATTCCAGACGTCTTGGATTGTTTCCCCTTCAGGCATCTGCACTGTCTCTGGTGAGCGTTTCCACTCCTCCAGCAGGTCTCCCCAATCGGCGCTGATTTCCGATTCAAGCTTGCCTTCCCAGAGGCCATGACCGATTTCCATCAGCCCGTCCGTGAGCGTGATGGAGATGCCGGGGTGAGATTTCAGGATGCCCTCAGCTGTCTCGCGAGGGCGTGACATTGAACTGCTGTAGGCCTTTTGCAACGACACGTCCTGCAGAAAGCCCCTCGCAGCCTCCGCCTGAGCATGCCCATTGCTGTTCAGAGGGATGTCGATCTGTCCTTGGAAGCGACCTTCTCGATTCCAGTTCGTTTCGCCATGTCGAACAAGGATGAGCCGTGACCCTGCGCCTTTCGCAGGAAGTGGAGGGTCGAGGTGCGCGGTGCTGTTCAGACACTCGATCTGCACCTGATGGCCGTTGTCGCATGGGCTGAGATTGAAAATCGAGAGTGAGGCATTGTCGAGGCGGAGTCGACGGAAGCCCTGTTGCGGATCTCCCAGCAGGCTCACCATCAGGCAGCGCAGGATGGCGTTGTGCCCCACCAGCAGCACCGTGTCATCGCTGTTCACGGGATGCCGCCTGACCAGTTCGTCCAGGAAGCGTCGGGCCTGCTTCATCAACTCCTCGTAAGGGCGATAACGGTTCCCGTCCTTTCGGATCAACTCCAAAGCTTCGGGCTTCTGTTTCCAGGTGGCGAATTCCTCTGGGAAGCGTTCCGATCGTTCGGCCGCAGTCAGCCCACTCCACGGCTCGAGATCAATCTCCAGCAGGCCGTCATCGAAGCTTGGTTCAAGTCCGTCTTCCCGGTTCTCAAGGATTCCCGCCGTTGTGGATGCTGCCCGTTTCAGCGGAGAGCTGTAAACCGCCTGAATGGGCACATCGGCAAGCGCCTGCCCGAGCCGGCGAGCCTGCTCCTGTCCTGAAGCAGTGAGTGTGGAGAGATCATCCCGCCCCTGGATCCTCCGCTCCACATTGAAGCTGCTGAGACCGTGGCGAACGAGGAGAAGACGCAGGGGCACCGCTACATGCTGATAGAGCGCCGCCATCGTATGAGCGTGCCCAGAGTGAACTCTTCATCGGCTGTGGCCCGCGCTACCGACGAGAATCCAACGCAATTGCCCGCTCTGTGTGACCAGCCCACCCTCCGGACGATCAACGGCGGCCCCGTCCTGGAAGGTGCTGCTTGCCATTCTCTCGCTGGTACTGGCCACCACGATCTGGGCCCTAGGGCTGGTGGACAGTTTCTCGAAACCCTCTGTTGCTCCTGCATTGTCGCTGGAGCAACAGGAGCTGACGTTGCTGGCAGAGCCTCGGATTCCAGCGCCTCTGCGGCCCCTTCTGCTCGGAGCAGATGCCTCAGATTCCCTGTTGAACAGCCTGCGGCAAATTCCGCTGGAGCGGTTGGATGACCGCCAGAAAATTTTGTTCACTGCTCTGGAGACGGATCCCGAGCATCGACGCAGTCTCCAGCAGTTGGATCTCGAATCCAGTGATCTGCTCCAGCTTCAGAGAGCGCTCGCGGAAGACGATCAGAACAATGTCTCAGCGGATGAGCGTTCCAGGCTGCTGCTGCTGACTGCCGACCCGTTAACCCGTCGACTCGCCTGTGAAGCACTGGGTGGTGATCAGGCGAGCTGCCTCGATCAGGCCATCGCGACAAGGGCTGCCCGCCGGCTGGTGATCAGTGAGCTCCTTCCCTTGCTGGCCCTGCTGCTCGGTGGACTTTTGCTGTTGCGCCATCTATGGCAACTGCTGCGACGCCGATTGCCCTCCTGGCCGACTCTGCTTGCCCCTCCTCTCGGGGTTCTGGACATGGTGCTGCTGGTGGCGGGCGGTTTTGTGGTGCTCGGTGAGGTCTTGATGCCTCTGTTGGTCATTCCGATCTCCTCGGCGTTCACGAGCGGCCTTTCTGCGCCTCTGAGTCAGGGCGTCAATGTGTTTCTGGGTTATGTCGCTCTGGCGGGACCTCCCCTGCTGATCCTGCATCAGCAGCTGGGGCAGCTGGACCGAACGCAGATGCCTCCGCAAGGGTGGCTGCAGTGGCGGATTCAGCCTGTTGCCGGTGCTCTGTTTCAGGGAGCCCGAGGCTGGCTGATGGTTCTGCCTCCCGTTGTTCTGACCGGTTGGTTGATCACTCGTGTGATCGGGGATCAGGGAGGCAGCAACCCATTGCTTGAGATCGTCCTCAACAGTCAGGACCCCCTCGCCCTGTTGCTGTTGTCTGCGACGGCTGTGGTTCTGGCTCCGCTGTTTGAAGAAACCATCTTCCGTGGTGTGCTGCTGCCCGTGCTTGGCCAGTCTCTCGGTCGATCAGGAGGCGTGCTGGTGAGTGCTCTTGTCTTTGCAGTCGCTCATCTCAGCATCGGCGAACTGGCTCCTCTTTTGGTGCTCGGACTCGGCCTTGGCCTGCTCCGTCTCAGCACCGGCCGACTGCTTCCCTGCGTGGTGATGCACGCACTCTGGAACGGCGTGACCTTCCTGAATCTCTTGTTGCTGGGAAGCTGATCCAATCTTCAGTCCTGGTCAAGGTTTCAGGCTTGCGGTGTCCTCTCTCAGGTGGTTCACTAGCGCATTGATCAACCTTGTCCGTGGTCGCGGTTCCGCAGTCACAACCGTCTTCCGCGCAACGTCCGGCCTCCAGTAGTCCGTTCGAGGTCATTCAGGGTTCGCTCTCTGCACGTCGTGTTGCACGCAAATCCCCATTGCTGGCGGGTCTCCACCGCACGGCAGACGGCAGCCTGATCGGAGTCTTCGCGGCAGTCCTTGTGCTCAGTGGGCTCACGCTGCACTGGCAGCATCGGTGGACCCTCGCCTTCCGTCAGCTTGAGATGACCCGGGAGCTGGCTCATCGTCTGACCGAATCCACGGCCATGCTCGAACGACATTTGTTGGAGCGTTCCCAGACCCCCAAGCAGATGGTGCCCACCACGGTGGCCAATCTGGTGTATCTCAACCGTCCCTCATCGGTTTCCACCAAGCCAGGGATCGACCACCTGGCCATGCTCGGTTCGCTCATGGAGCGCACCATTCATCACGGCTACTGATTCATGGGCCGTTCCGCCAAGTCCCCACGGCCAGGAGCCGGCCGTCAGCGCAGGAGGGTTGTGCCTCTGGAGCCAGTTCCTGCAGGACGCATGCGATCCGTCTTCGCACTGCTTTGTCTGGGCCTAGTCGGCTTGATGGGACGCATGGCCTGGTTGCAGGCTTTTCAGGCCAGCGAGCTCGAGGCTCGTGCGCGTTCCGTGCAGACTCAGCGCACGAAGCCGCTGGGGACCCGCCGACCCATTGTTGACCGCACCGGGCGACTTGTCGCTCTTGATGAAGAGCGCTACCGGCTCTGGCTGCATCCGCGTTACTTCAATCTTCCTGGGGATGCCCCGACTCTGATTCGCCCCCCTGCCGATGTTGCGGCACGTCTGGCTCCGTTACTGACACTCACCGAGACGGAAATCCTTCAGCGAATCGGTGACCGTCCCTCCGGAATCAAGCTGATCGAGGGTCTGGATCCAGAAACTGCATCAATAATCCGCTCCGCCGGCATCTCTGGCGTTGACCTGGAGTCCTATCCCTACCGCGTGTATCCCCAGGGTGATTTGTTCGCCAATGTGGTCGGCTTTCTCAATCAGGATCGTGAACCTCAGGCAGGTCTTGAGCAAAGCCGACATGACGAACTTCAGCGCCATGAACAGGCTCGAAGTCTTCGGCGAGGAGCCGATGGCACTCCGTTGCCCGACAATCTCGATGCCGGTGTGTTCTTCGGAGATGATCTGCGACTGCAGCTCACGCTTGATGCGCGTCTTCAGGCTGTCGCTGCGAAGGCCCTGGCTGCTCAGATCAAAACCTGGAAAGCCCAGAAAGGAGTTGCCATTGTCATGGACGTCACCAACGGTGAGTTGCTGGCGCTGGCATCGGTGCCCACGTATGACCCGAACAGCTACTGGAGTTTCCCAGCAGGTCGTTTCCGGGAATGGTCCGTACAGGATCTCTATGAACCGGGATCCACCTTCAAGCCCATCAACCTGGCCCTGGCTCTTCAGGAAAATGCGATTCAGACCACAGGACGTGTTCAGGACGGCGGTTCTGTCACGATCGGTGGGTGGCCGATCAACAATCACGACCGTCGAGCCAACGGTTTGATCGACTTTGCCACGGTGCTGCAGGTGTCCAGCAACGTCGGCATGGTCCAGGCCATGCGCAATCTGCCCCCCTCGACGTACTGGGACTGGTTGAGTCGACTTGGCCTGGATGCACGGCCCGACACCGACCTCCCCGGAGCCGTTGCCGGTCAGCTCAAGTCCAAGGAGCAGTTCACCACTCAGCCGATCGAGCCTGCCACGGCGTCTTTTGGACAGGGATTTTCACTGACACCGTTGAAGTTGGTGCAGCTGCATGCCTTGCTCGCCAATGGCGGCCGTCTTGTCAGCCCCCACATCACCCGAGGACTGAGAGCCGGCGATGCGCTGGCTCCGCCTGGATCACGTCAAGGCAAGCCACTGCTCAAACCTGAGGTCACTCGGACAGTGATGGCCTGGATGGAATCGGTGGTTGAGAAAGGAAGCGGCAAGGGTGTCAGAACACCGGGGTACCGCATCGGTGGCAAGACGGGAACGGCTCAGAAGGCTCTGAATGGGGTTTATGTTCCCGGCGCTCTGATCTGTAGTTTTGTGGCGACTCTTCCCGTGGACGATCCGCGTTACGTCGTGTTGGTTGTGGTGGATGAGCCTCAGGGAGACAATGCCTACGGATCCACGGTGGCTCTTCCGGTTGCGAAATCAATCATTGACGGTCTGTTGGTGATTGAAAAGATTCCGCCAAGCACGGCGCGCACTCCGGCTTCGACGCAACCAGGTTGAAGTGGTGCAAGTGCCTGCGTCCCGCTGAGCTTTCAGTGGGATGCCAGCTCTGAAAACGCGGCTACGTTACGGGCAACAAGCCTTTAGAGACATGGCAACTCTTCTTGACCAGCTCTCTGCGATGACCGTCGTGGTGGCGGATACGGGTGATCTTGAAGCGATCCGCAAATTCACGCCTCGGGATGCCACCACCAATCCATCCCTGATCCTCGCCGCTGCTCAGATCCCTGCTTATCAAAGTCTGATTGATGAGGCCCTGCGATCCTCCCGCCGTCTGATCGGCGACAGTGCACCCGTTGAGACGGTGGTGCGTGAGGCGCTTGATGAGATCAGCGTGATTTTCGGCAAGGAAATCCTCAAGATCGTTCCCCGCCGTGTGTCCACCGAGGTTGATGCACGGCTCAGTTACGACACTGCCGCCACGATTGAAAAGGGTCGCAAGCTGATTCGCCTCTACAACGACGCCGGCATCAGTAATGATCGCGTGTTGATCAAGATCGCCTCCACCTGGGAGGGGATCAAAGCCGCTGAAGTGCTTGAGAGGGAAGGCATTCACTGCAATCTCACGCTCCTGTTTGGCTTTGCTCAGGCCGCGGCCTGCGCTGAAGCCGGTGTGACTCTCGTTTCGCCCTTCGTTGGCCGCATCCTCGACTGGTACAAAGCTGATACGGGTAGGGATTCCTATCCCGGTCCGGAGGACCCCGGTGTTCTGTCTGTTACCAGAATCTTCAACTACTTCAAGGCCTACGGCTACAAGACCGAGGTGATGGGTGCCAGTTTCCGCAACCTCGATGAAATCACCGAGCTTGCCGGCTGCGATCTGCTCACCATTTCACCCAAGTTGCTCGATCAGCTGCGTTCCAGTGAGGCCACCCTCAACCGCAAACTCGATGCGGCGAACCCCGCCAACAGCGAACCTCAGATCCATGTTGAGAAGGAGCAGTTCGACACCCTGATGGCCTCTGATCGGATGGCTACAGACAAACTTGGCGAAGGCATCAAGGGCTTCAGCAAAGCCATTGAAACGCTGGAAAGCATGCTGGCTCATCGACTGGCGGAACTTGAGGGAGGTCAGGCCTTCGGTCATGCCGTGCAGGAGATTTTCATGCTGAATGACATGAACGGTGACGGCTGCATCACGCGTGATGAATGGCTGGGCAGTGATGCGGTGTTTGATGCTCTGGATGCAGATCATGACGGCAGACTCACACAGGAGGAGGTGCGCTGTGGCTTTGGATCTGCCCTGTCACTGACAAGAGCCTGATCGTCCGGTCGTCTCTGGTTGTTTCTCTGTGAATGCCCTCGACACCATGCGTGCCCTTGCTCAGAAGAGTGAGGTGCACGGCGTCCATGCCGGTGACGTGATCTTCAAGGCTGACGATCCTGGTGCGTCGATGTTCGGTGTGCTCGAGGGCAGAGTCCGACTGAACTGGACCAATGAAAACGGCCAGCAGGGGTATGAACTGATCGAAGCCGGCAATGTTTTCGGTGCCGGTGCATTGGTGATGGAAGGCCATCGCAGACTGGGCACTGCACAGGCTGAAACCGATTGCCGCCTGATTGAGATGAATCGCGAGAAATTTCTTTTTGCTGTTCAGGAGTCCCCCATGTTTGCCATTGAACTGTTGGCCTCTGTGGATGCCCGTCTGCGTGATCTGAAGATCGCAACCCAAGCCTGAGCTCAATCTGACTAGCTTCTTGAAAGTTTTTTGGAGCTGTTCCCCAGTCGATGGCGTTGCAGCTGGTCTGGTTCAAGCGCGACTTGCGGCTCGAGGATCACAGGCCACTGATCCAGGCCCTGGCTCTTGGAGACGTGTTGCCTCTTTACATCGTTGAGCCTGATCTTTGGCGCCAGCAGGATGTCTCAGGCCGTCAGTGGGAATTCTGCAGGGAAGCCCTGCTCGATCTCCAGCAGGCGATGGCTGCTCTTGGTCAGCCGCTGGTCATTCGCTGTGGGGATGCAGTGGCAGTGCTTGAGCGTGCACGGCGTCAGCTCGGTGTGTCGGGCCTCTGGAGTCATGAAGAGACTGGTAACGACTGGACCTATTCCAGAGACAGGCGGGTCGCTGCGTGGGCAAGAGAGCGCAGCATTCCCTGGCGTGAGATTCCGCAGTTCGGTGTGATCCGTCCGTTGCGGACGCGTGGTGGATGGGCCCGGCGCTGGGAAGAGCGTATGGCGGAACCGATCACGCCTGCTCCCACCCATCTCGAGCCACTGCAGGGGGTCTCACCCGGTGAACTACCCTCGGCCGCTGACCTGGGACTCGAGCCTGATCCCTGTCCTCATCGCCAGCATGGTGGTCGTGATGCCGGTCTGAACGAACTCGAGCATTTCCTGGACCAACGGGTGGGGCAGTACTGCCAATCCATCTCCAGCCCGAACAGAGCCTTCACAGGATGTTCCAGGCTCTCCACTTATCTCACCTGGGGTTGCCTGTCCATGCGTGAGGTCCTTCAGCGCAGTCGTGCGAGTCATGGACGCGGGGCGCGCAGTTTTGGCTCGAGGCTTCACTGGCACTGTCATTTCATCCAGAAGCTGGAGGATCAACCCTCCATCGAGTGGCAGGACTTTCACCCGTTCATGCGTGATCTCCGAGAGCTTGATGCCGAGCGTCTGGCGGCCTGGGCTGAAGGCCGTACCGGAGTGCCTTTTGTGGATGCCTGCATGCGGGCCCTGAGGGCCAATGGCTGGATCAACTTCCGCATGCGGGCAATGTTGATGTCGTTTGCGAGCTACAACCTCTGGTTGCCATGGAGGGACAGCGGCCTGCACCTCGCGCGTCAGTTTGTCGATTACGAACCGGGAATTCACTGGAGTCAATGCCAGATGCAGTCGGGCAGCACCTCCATCAACACGATCCGGATCTACAACCCGATCAAGCAGGGTCGTGACCATGATCGGGACGGTGTGTTCATCCGCCGCTGGTGCCCTGAACTGGCGGATATTCCCGCGGTGCATCTTCATGAACCCTGGGCATTCAACGGCGTCATGCCGATTGTGGATTGTGCCGATTCGGCAAGACAGGCCAAGGAGCGGATTTTCGCGATCAGACGTTCAGCTGGATTCGATCGTCATGCTGATGCCATTCAGCGGCGGCATGGCTCGAGGCGGGCTGGTTTGCCGGCATCATCCCGACGACGACCACCTCGGCGCGTCAGTGATCCATCGGTGCAGCAGCTGACCTTTGATCTCTAGCTGCGCTGCAGCAGCAGCCGGCGGATAACGCGCTGAGCGATATCGCCATAGCCCATCTCTCCAGAGAGGATCTGGGCGATACGTCGAGGAGCCGTCGGCCGTTTGACCCCCAGCTGATAGCCCACACCGGGGAAGCGGTAAAACACCTGGGCAATCCGACGCCCCCAGGCCATGGAGTCGCCCCAGCGCTGTCGCATCGCCTTGGAGTAGCCCCTTAACGATTGCTCGTCGCCCTTCAGCCAGCGGTCCAATTGCTTTGCGGCTTCGCAGCCGCTCATCAGAGCTGGTCGCAACCCCTCGGCAAGGAAGGGATCGCAGAGGGATGCCGCATCGCCAACCGCCACCACTCCGTCGGCATGGAGAGGGCTGTGACCGTTCCATACCCTCAGATTGGCTTGCTGCCGAAGACCTGCGTCGGCAGCAAAGCCAAGGTCTGGCAGTAGCTCACTCAGGATCGTCTCCGAATCGGTGACATCACGACCGATGAAGGTGCCCACTCCCACATTGATCCCATCGGCCAGCGGAAAAGCCCAGGCGAACCCGTGGCGCACAAGCCCGAATTCGAATCGTGCCGTTCCAGGAGCGAGCGTTCCAAGCCCTTCGAGGCGAACCGAGAGTGTGCTCGCCATGTGCAGGGAGTTCGGGCCGATGCCGACTTGTTGCGGCCAGGGGGACCCTGAACCATCGGCGATCACCACGGCTCGGGCCTGCACAGGTGTTCCCTGTTCCCCTGTGAGCGTCCAGCACTCGCCGGTGCGTTCGAGCGCCTTCACACGACACGGTCGCTGAATGGTGGCACCAGCGCTCACCGCCTGTTCAAGCAGTAAGGAATCCAGATGCTCACGCCTCACAATCCAGAACGGTGCTTCACCGGGAAGTTCGGCGACAACCGGATCCTCCAGACACCAGCTGAAGTCGACCTGGCGGATCACATCATCAACCGCAGGGCTGAGGTCGAATGGGAACCAGTTCTGCACAGAGGAAGCCATGCCTCCACCGCAGGGCTTGATCTGGGCCCCGGTCTCCGCTTCGAGAATGGTGACGGAATGCCCAGCGTGAGCAAGGTGAAAAGCAGCTGAAGTGCCGGCAGCTCCGGCACCGATCACGGCAACGTCAGTTGTAATCACACCTTGAGGATGTCGGCCTCCTTGTCGGCCAAGTGCTTCTCCAGCTGTGCGATGAATTTCTCGAGAGTTTTCTGGATCGTGTCCTGTTCGTCACGGCTCTGATCCTCGGAAAACTCACCCTCCTTTTCCTGTTTCTTGATTTTGTCGATGGCGTCGCGGCGGATGTTGCGCAGGGCAACCTTTCCTTCCTCGGCGTATTTGGAGGCGAGCTTGCAGAACTCCTTGCGCCGCTCCTCGGTGAGTGGTGGCACGTTGATGCGGATGATCTTGCCGTCGTTGTTAGGGGTGAAGCCCAGTTCACTCATCGCGATCGCCTTCTCAATCCCCGCCAGCGAGCTGATGTCGAAGGGCTGGATCTGGATGGTCTGTGAGTCAGGTGTTGTCAGCGTGGCCAACGATTTCAGTGGCGTGTCAGCGCCGTAGTACTCCACCGAGATGCGATCGAGCAGAGACGAGTTGGCCCGTCCTGTTCGGATGGTGTTGAACATGCGCTGGGTGGATTCCACCGACTTCTGCATGCTCGCTTCGAGGTCTTGCTTCGACATAACGCTTGTCAGTTGTTGATCCGGGAACCGATCGGCTCTCCAGCCACGGCTTTGCCGATGTTGCCAGGTTCAAACAGATTGAAAACAACAATCGGGATGTTGTTGTCTTTGCAAAGAGCGATGGCAGTGCTGTCCATCACGGCGAGTTCACCGCTCAGAACCTGCTGATAGGTGAGGTGCTCCTGTTTCACGGCGTCGGCGTGGATGGCGGGATCCTTGTCATAAACACCATCCACCTTGGTTGCCTTGAACACCACATCCGCATTGATCTCGGCTGCCCGCAGAGCTGCCGTGGTGTCGGTGGTGAAGAAGGGATTGCCGCAACCGGCGCCGAAGACCACCACGCGTCCCTTCTCGAGATGGCGGATGGCTTTACGGCGGATGTAGGGCTCGGCGACTTCCTGCATGCCGATGGCGGTCTGCACCCGGGTTGGTACACCTGCGCGTTCCAGTCCGTCCTGGAGCGTGATCGCATTCATCACTGTGGCCAGCATGCCCACGTAATCCGCCGTGGCTCGATCCATTCCGGCGGCCGACCCTTTCAGGCCCCGGAAGATGTTTCCTCCGCCCACCACAATCGCCAGCTGAGTGCCGCCAGCGATCACCTTGGCAACGTCTTCAGCGATGGACTGCACGATGGCGGGATCGATTCCGTAGCCCTGATCTCCCATCAGCGCCTCTCCGCTGAGTTTCAGGAGTGCACGCGCGTAGGCCATTCATCCACCTGATCCAGCTGACAGTAGCAACCAGGATCGGACGGTCCTGCCACTGGCGCGTCTGCGGCGGAGCCGCTTGGATAGGGAAACGTTGAAGCCCCCATGTCTGACGAGAACGGTGGACGCAGCTCGGTGATGGCACGCCTCACCCTCTCCGCTCTGGATCGCGCCAGTCAGGACCCGTCCTGTTGGCGTGATCCCATTGTTCATCGTGCTCTGCTGGTGAGTGGGCTCTCAGTGCTGACTGCTGCATCGGGCTTGATCAGACACGATCTGGATCAGGACTGAACTTCAGTACTCGATGCCAGCCTGAGCTTTGACACCCTGCTCTCTGAATGGGTGTTTGCTCAAGGTCATTTCCGTGACGAGATCGGCTGCTTCGATCAGCGATGCCGGTGCTCCGCGACCGGTCACGGCCACATGGCACAGCTCAGGTCGCTCCCTCAGGCCAGCGATCACGGTGTCCGGTTCGATGTAGCCCAGCTTGATGGCCACGTTGAGTTCATCCAGCAGAACCAGCTTGATGCGGTCGTCACGAAGATGGCCCAGGGCGGTTTGCCAGGCCTCCGCGACCAGTTGCTGATCACGCTGGCGGTCCTGGGTTTCCCAGGTGAATCCCTCCCCCAGTGCATGCCAGCTGATCTGCTCGCCGAAGGCTTGTAGCGCCCTGGCTTCGCCAGGCTCCCAACCACCCTTGATGAATTGCACAACCGCCACCTGTTCGCCGTGACCGAGGGTGCGAAGCACGAGCCCCAGGCCTGCCGTGGTTTTGCCCTTGCCGTGACCGGTGAACACCAAGATCAGCCCCTTCTCCTTGTTGCGCTCCTCGACGCGCTGGCGTTGCACCTGCTGACGACGTTCCATGCGCTTTCGGTAGCCGGCATCATCCTTTTCGGGTGCAAGCTTTCCTCCCATGCCCAGTTCGGCTGCCGTCTGGTCGAGGTTGCTGTTGCTCATGGAGAAGGTGCGTCGATGCTTGGGCGTGCCGCGGTGATCCGCTGCAGGGCCTGCCCTGCCAGTAACTCCTGATTCACCGCAGTGAAACCGAGCTGCTGCAGCTGAGATGGCAAGTCGTCCTCCAGCATGGACGTGGCCGTATCGGTTTCAAACAAGGCGCAGAACAGTTGTTGCGGCAGTCGCAGCCATGGTCCTGCGGAGTGCAGATCCACAATCACCAGCCAGCCACCTGGTTTCAACAGGCGCAGGCACTGGCGCAGCACCAGTTCTCGCTCGCGGCGAGGAAATTCATGCAGCGCCACGCTCAGCTGAACGGCATGAAAGCTTGCGTCTTGGAACGGTGGTTCCTCGGCCAATCCCTCCACTCGCTCAAGGCCTGGGTGTCGTCGGGCGGCCAGAGCCAGGGCGAGTGGAGAGAGATCAAGCCCTGTCACACGGAAGCCCGTCGCCAACCAGGGCGCTGCGGCCTCGCCGCTGCCGCAGCAGAGATCCAGCACAGCTGCACCGGGCTCAAGCCTGGACTGCAGAGCCTCCAGCCCCAGACTGCGGAGTTGCTCGACTCCACCCACGCTCAGGGATGAGATCGCCGTGACCGTGTCGTAGATCCAGCGGTAGCGATAGGCCAGGGGCCGCAGAAACGAGGTCATCAGAATCAGCAATGGATGAGAGGGACGTCATCCAGAGCGTTCATCCTGACGTTGAAGGCCCGGTCTCAGTGGATCCAACCTCAGGCAGGCAGCCCAGACCTCTCTGTGGTGAGAAACGAAATTGGCCTTCCTTCTCTTGCACATCCCAGTCATAGAACTCTTGGATGCGACGGCAGATCCTTTCAATCAGCAGTTCTCCTCCGTCTCCATTGGTCATGACCACCAGGCCATATCCCTTCGACTGATGCGCCATCAGAAAGCTGCGAAAACCTCGATTGGCACCCATGTGAGCGAAGTACCAACCTTCCCCCTGCTGGAACACTTGAAATCCAGAGCTGAAGGACCCGACCCCGACGGGCCGCCAGAGATCTCTAACCAGCGTTCTGGACAATGGCTTCACTGCATCTCCGGCCGCTGTTCGCTGCAGAGAACGAATCAGAGCTGCCAGCTCCTCGGATGTGCTCCAAAGCCCTGCGGCGGCCAGCTCTGGGTAGACCATCCAGGGAACGTCAATGCGCTGCCCCCTGATGTCGTGGGCTAAGGCAGCTGCATGCCGACGTGATGCATCGAGAGGTTGTTGATAGGTGCTCTGCAACATGCCAAGTGGCTGAAGCAACTTGGTTCGCATCAGATCGGGAAAGGTTCGACCAGTCACATCCATCAGCAGCTGTTGCATCACAACGCTGCCTCCGCCTGAATAACGGGATTGGCTCATCGGCGCAAAGCCTGGACGGATTGCCACCGTCTTTGCCGGTGGAACCCCGTTCAGGATGCTCAGCGTGTCCGGCAGAGCTTCCGACGGTCGATAACCAGGGAAACCAAGGCCATCGGCCAGTCCCGATGTGTGACTGAGCAACATCCTCGGTGTGATTGCAGGCGAGACGCCTTCAGGCCGTGAAGGCATGTCCCATGAGCGCAGAAATATGGCCACATCTCCGTCGAGATCGAGTTGTCCTTGATCTGCCAGGACCGCCGTTGCGACTGCCATCACCGGCTTGCTAATCGATGCCGCTTGAAACAACGTGGTCGTCGTGACCGGGCGCTGTGAGCTTGCATCCGCTTTGCCAAAGGCAAGCGTCCAATGGATCTCGAAATCCCTGATCACCGTTATGCTCACTCCCGGAACACCGGCTTCGTTCATCCAGGTCTGTAATTCCGTGATGGGAAGCACGGAAGCGACCTCGTCTCGCCTGGTGGTTGCTGACTCTCCGGAGGATGGGAGCAGCGGCAGTGTCGTGACGCATAGCGCCATGAGCTTGTGCCACCGATTTCTCATGAAGCCTGTTGTCGTGCCAGGGCCGCGTCCACAGCCTGCTGCTGATCGCGTCGGGTGATCCAGTGGTGGTAGGTGCGAGTGTGAATGGCCACTGAGTGGCCCATCATTCTCGCGGAAACCGTGTCAGGCAGGCCGATATGGATGGTTCTCACGGCCCAGGCATGGCGAAGGTCATAAGGGGTGAGTGGAAGGTCGTAGCGCCGAAATTGCTCGGTGACCCTTCGGCCCACTTGCTGCAGGGTCGTTGTTCTCAGATCAGTGCTGATCACCGGCAAGGCCTGCGGCTCCCGTCCAAGTTTGAGAAGGTCAAACCGCTCGACCCAGTCCGGGTTGAAAGGCCAAACCTGATGCTCACCCGTTTTGGTGGTGGGCAAGACCCGGATCACGCGATCACCCTCATCGCGCAGGGCGGAGAGGTCGCTGAAGAACACTTCATGGTTGCGAAGGCCATAGGTGGCCATCAGGCCGTAGGCCAGTCGCCAGCGTGGATTGGGAATCCTCAGGATGCTTTCGAGAATTTGCTGGTCGCTGGGGAGCTGGCGGAAGCGGGCTCGATGCAGGCCATAGCCGGCCGCCTCTGCTCGCCAGTTCTCCGGCAGTTCCAGTTCCAGATGCCTGGCCAGGCTGCCCAGGGCTGTGCTGCATTGCTGGCGACTGCGGCTTCCATCGGGGTAGCTGTGCAGGGTCTCAAGCAGCAGCTCGGCGCCGATTCGACCTGTATCCCTGCCGGCAAGTGTGCGCAGTCGTCGCAGATAGGGGTTGTAGGCACCTGTCCAAGTGGTTCGACTGCCGGCAGGGGAGCGTCTCCGTCGTGGATCAGCAAAAAAGGCTTGCTCGAAGGCCTGGAGTTGCTGGTCAAGCAGGTGACGAGTTCCAGCTGCGGTGGCAGATGTGGTCGCCGTTTGCGCTGGCGCCTTGAGCCACTGCTCCCATCGAAACTGGTCGCGCTTGAGCTGGGCATCGATCACCCGAGCGATCTGCTCGGCTTCGCGCAATCCATCCCTGTCGTTCTCAATGCCGAGGCTGAGACGTTGCACCGATCGCTGGCCGGGCTTTTCACGCCCAGGGAACAATCCACGCAGGTTTAACCGGCGACCGCGACATTCGATACGTAAGCCGATGCCGATCGAGGCCAGCGCTGCATTCGAATTTCGCCTGATCTCTTCAAGAGGCTCGCTGGGAGTCATCCTTTCCTTCAGGACATCGTCAAGATGCCGTTAACGCGGGTTACTCTCAACCCCTGCATTCGTTTCCAGTCATGGCTCGGGTCGGTGTCGTACTGCTCAATCTGGGTGGCCCTGAGCGGATTCAGGACGTAGGTCCCTTCCTTTTCAATCTCTTCGCGGATCCGGAGATCATCCGGCTGCCGATTCCAGCTCTGCAGAAGCCTCTGGCCTGGTTGATCAGCACCCTGCGCAGCGGCAAGTCACAGAGCGCCTACCGCTCCATCGGCGGCGGCTCTCCACTGCGTCGGATCACCGAGCAGCAGGCTCGAGAGCTGCAGAGCCTGCTGCGGCAACGGGGGATCGAGGCCACCAGCTACGTGGCCATGCGCTACTGGCATCCCTTCACAGAGTCTGCCGTCGCGGATATCAAGGCCGACGGAATGGATCAGGTGGTTGTGCTGCCGCTCTACCCGCACTTCTCCATCAGCACCAGTGGTTCGAGTTTCAGGGAGCTCCAGCGGCTGCGACAGGGTGATGGTGTCTTTGAGAAGCTGCCAATCCGGTGCATCCGCAGCTGGTTTGATCACCCTGGCTACGTCACCGCGATGGCTGAGCTGATCGCTGAGGAAGTCCGCAACAGCGATGACCCCCACCAGGCTCATGTGTTCTTCAGTGCCCATGGCGTGCCGAAGAGTTATGTCGAAGAAGCCGGTGATCCCTATCAACAGGAAATCGAAGCCTGCACTGCCCTGATCATGAAGAAGCTCGAGGAGCTTCTGGGACACGACAACCCACACACCCTCGCTTATCAAAGCCGTGTGGGTCCGGTCGAGTGGCTGAAGCCCTACACCGAAGAAGCGCTGGAAGAGCTCGGCAAAGCCAAGACCAACGACCTTGTCGTGGTGCCGATCAGCTTTGTCAGCGAGCACATCGAAACGCTGGAGGAGATTGACATCGAGTACCGCGAACTCGCCACCGAGTCCGGTGTGGTGAATTTCCGGCGCGTGCGTGCTCTCGACACCTACCCCCCCTTCATCGAAGGATTGGCTGATCTTGTGGTCACCAGCCTTGAAGGCCCTGAAGTCAGCCTTGATGCGGCAGCGGAACTGCCAACCAAGGTCAAGCTCTATCCCCAGGAGAAATGGGAGTGGGGCTGGAACAACAGTTCCGAAGTCTGGAACGGGCGACTGGCCATGCTCGGCTTCTCCGCCTTTCTGCTCGAGATCATCAGTGGCCAGGGTCCGCTGCATGCTCTCGGTCTGCTCTGAACGCCAGCGAACCGACAGGCCGGCCCTTAATCTTGAGGGTCAGTTCCCCGTGACGACACAGTGACGCTGATCTCCGCTCCCACGGCCGACACAGCGTCCAGCAGTGATGGCAGCCGCCGGATGAGCGGAGCCCAGGCCTTGATGGATGCACTGCGCCTGCACGGTGTGGATACGATTTTTGGCTACCCGGGCGGAGCCATTCTTCCGATTTACGACGCTCTGCATATTGCGGAGAGCGAAGGGTGGTTGCGTCACTTCCTTGTGCGTCACGAGCAAGGCGGAACCCATGCTGCTGATGCTTATGCGCGTGCGACCGGCCGAGTCGGTGTGTGCTTCGGCACGTCCGGGCCTGGGGCCACCAACCTGGTCACGGGGATCGCCACCGCCCAGATGGATTCTGTGCCGATGGTGGTGATCACCGGTCAGGTTCCGAGAACGGCGATTGGAACCGATGCCTTCCAGGAAACCGACATCTTCGGCATCACCTTGCCGATCGTGAAACATTCATGGGTTGTGCGAGACCCCGCAGATCTCGGCTCGGTGGTTGCGCAGGCCTTCCACATCGCGGCTTCGGGTCGACCCGGTCCCGTTCTGATTGACATCCCCAAGGATGTCGGTCAGGAGGAGTTTGATTACATCCCTGTTCAGCCGGGATCCGTTGTCCCTGCCGGGTTCGGCTCCACTCCAGCGCCTGATTCCCAGTCGATCGAGGCAGCGCTTGATCTGATCGCCGAAGCCCAGCGCCCCCTCCTTTACGTCGGGGGCGGCGCCATCGCCTCATCCGCTCACGACAGCATTGCCGTGATCTCAGAGCGCTACCAGATCCCCGTCACCACAACACTGATGGGCAAGGGCGCCTTCGACGAGAACCACCCACTGGCGCTGGGCATGCTGGGCATGCATGGCACGGCTTACGCCAACTTTGCTGTCACCGATTGCGATCTTCTGATTGCTGTCGGTGCTCGCTTTGATGATCGGGTGACCGGCAAGCTCGACACCTTTGCCCCGCATGCCCGGGTGATTCATTTCGAGATCGATCCGGCTGAGATCGGCAAGAACAGGCGCCCTGATGTCGCCGTTCTCGGCGATGTCGGAATCAGCCTTGCCGCACTGGTGGACCTGAGTCTGCGCCGTTCACCCGAACCGCAGACCAGCGTCTGGTTGGAGAGAATCCGTGAATGGAAACAGCTGTACCCCCTCTCGATTCCGCCTCAGGAAGGGCCCATCTACCCCCAGGAAGTCTTGATGGCTGTTCGTGACCTGGCCCCCGGCGCCATCGTCACGACCGATGTGGGACAGCATCAGATGTGGGCTGCTCAGTACCTGCGCAATGGTCCTCGTGGCTGGATCAGCAGCGCCGGACTGGGGACGATGGGGTACGGGATGCCTGCCGCTCTGGGTGCCCAGGTCGCCTGCCCTGATCGCCAGGTGGTGTGCATTGCTGGAGATGCCAGTGTGCTGATGAACATCCAGGAGCTGGGAACCCTCGCGCAATACAGGCTTCCGGTGAAGGTGGTGATTGTGAACAATCACTGGCAGGGAATGGTTCGTCAGTGGCAGGAGAGTTTCTACGAAGAGCGGTATTCCGCTTCGGACATGCTGGGCGGGATGCCGGACTTTGAAGCTCTGGCCAAAGCGTTTGGCGTGGAGGGGATGAAGATCGTTGAGCGCAATGATCTTCACACCCGACTCGCTGAAGCGTTCGCCTCCCCGCATCCAACCCTGGTGGATGTGCATGTTCGTCGGGGAGAGAATTGCTATCCGATGGTTCCACCCGGTTGCAGCAATGCCCAGATGGTGGGTCTGCCGACCCATCCTGAGTTGGCTCTCCAGGATTCCGGACGTTCGTCCTCTGATCCAGGAGGCCAGTGAGAGTCGGCATTCTTATTGCAGCCGTCTTCAGCCTGATGCTGTTGCTCGTGCTGCCTTCCCAGGCGTCTGCCGCCGAGGTTCTGCAGGTGCGCTCGGCAACGCTTCTTCAGGTTGGTGACCGCAATCGCAATTACAGCGTGCAGCTGGCTTGTGTACAGGTGGATCCCGAGGATGAGCAGCAGGCGCAGGATTGGATGCGTCGTGCCCTTCCCCGTCGCCGGCGGGTGAATCTGCGGCCGGAGGGCAGTGCAGACGGTGTTCTGCTGGCCAGGGTCACTCCGATCGGAGATGACCTTGATCTGGGAGCTGCGCTGGTGAGTGAAGGTCTGGCCCAGGTCACCTGTCCCGGAGCCTGAGATGGCACGCAACCGCATTGCCTCAGGAATTGTCATGGTGCCCTGTGTGTTGCTTGGCTCAGCTTTCTTGAGCACGGCCATCTGGGGTGACGCCGCGTCTGGCAACCGCTCTCTTGCCATCGGCATCGGTGGTCTGCTGCTGTTTGCCGGGCTGCTGTCGCTCGCGATCCAGGGTGGCAGCCCCGAAGCTGAGCCCAAGGACGATTCAACAGAGCCGTCCCCCTAGGGGTGCGAACAATCGTTCTGATCCCCGCTCGGTAGGGTTTGTACCAGGGGTCGGGAGAGGAGAAAGCTCGTGCTGCGCCTGAGCGAGCTTCGACTGGAGCTGGACCATACGGAGGATGACCTTGAGCAGGCTGTTCTGCGTTGCCTGCGGGTGTCTCGCGACCAACTGATCTCCCATCAGTTGGTGAAGCAGAGCATTGATGCCCGTCGACGGGATCGAATCCGGATCATCTACAGCGTGGATGTTCAGGTGCGGGGCGAGAAAGCATTGCTGCGTCGACGTTCGGCTGACCGGCGCATTCGTCGCAGTCCTGATGAGTCCTATCGCTTTGTTGCCCATGCTCCTTCCAGTGCAGTTGATGGGTCAGGGGCGCGGCCTGTGGTGATAGGGGCAGGACCCTGTGGTTACTTCGCAGCACTGCTGCTCGCGCAGATGGGATTTCGCCCGCTGTTGCTGGAGCGCGGACAGGCGGTGAAGCAGAGAAGCCGCGACACGTTCGGATTCTGGCGTCGTCAATCGACGTTCAAGCCCGAATCCAACGTGCAGTTCGGCGAAGGGGGTGCTGGAACCTTTTCCGATGGCAAGCTCTACAGCCAGGTCAGCGATCCCGTTCACTACGGCCGCAAAGTGCTGGAGGAACTGGTGAAATGTGGCGCCAATCGCGACATTCTCACCCGTCACCGACCTCATATCGGCACCTTCAAGCTGGCGACAGTGGTGAGAGGGTTGCGCGCTCAGATTGAGGCTCTGGGAGGTGAGGTCCGCTTCGCTTCCCGCGTGGAACATCTTTTGCTGGAACCCACCCATGCCAGTGACGGCAAGCCGATGCGGATCACCGGTCTGCAACTGGCCGATGGCAGCCGTCTTGACTGCAGTCATGTGGTTCTGGCTCCTGGACATTCCGCGAGGGACACCTTCGCGATGTTGGATCGGATCGGTGTTGCCATGGAGCGGAAGCCCTTCGCGATTGGTCTTCGGATCGAGCATCCGCAGTCGCTGATCGACAACGCCCGCTGGGGAGATGCCGCCGGCCATCCCTTGCTCGGATCCGCTGAATACAAGCTGGTGCATCACGCTGCCAATGGTCGCTGCGTTTACAGCTTCTGCATGTGCCCCGGTGGGTTTGTGGTGGGTGCGACCTCCGAACCAGGTCGTGTTGTGACCAACGGCATGAGCCAGCATTCCCGCAATGAACGCAACGCCAACAGCGGGCTGGTGATCCCTGTGTCGGATGCAGATCTGGAAGCCCATGAGCGCTGGCCCGGGGATCCACTCGCGGGCTTGGTGTTCCAGCGTGAACTCGAATCCCTCGCTTTCCAGCTCGGCGGTCAGGACTACAGCGCCCCGGTGCAGCGACAGGAGGACTTTGTGGCCGGAAGGCCATCCACGTCTCTCGGATCGGTTCGGCCTTCCTATCAACCTGGGGTCCAACCCTCAGACCTTGCCGAGCTTCTGCCGCAACCGATGGTGCTGGCCCTGAGGGAGGCTCTGCCGGCCTTCAGCCGGAAAATCTCCGGTTACGACCACCCCGATGCTGTGCTGACGGGGGTCGAGACCCGCACCTCTTCGCCGCTGCGCATCTCTCGTGATGATCGGCTGGAGTCACTCAATGTGCTCGGTCTCACGCCTGCCGGCGAGGGTGCCGGTTATGCGGGCGGGATCCTTTCGGCTGCGATCGATGGCATCCGTGCCGCTGAAGCGGTTGCATTGCGTCTGCTTGCCCCGACATCGAACTGATGCCGGCGGAGTTCAGATCGCAGCTTGCCCGACGATGCCACTCCACTGAACCGCCTTCACCTGATCCCGCCGCCAGGAGTGAAACAGGCTGGACTCAGCAACCGTGCAGAGCGGACATGTGCTGATCCTGGTGCGGTCAATGCCTTCGGCATTCAGTTGCTCCACGGCGGCTTGTCGGATATCCAAACGGCAGTGGCCTTGCTCGGGATCGGGAAGAATCACGGCTTGCCTCTGCAGCTCCTCCAGTGATCTGGGTTCGGCTGCCAATGCCTCACCCACCTGAAGGGCCACGGAATGCTCCACTTGATAGCGCTCACCACTGACCGCTGGTCCGAGAGCGACGATCAGCCGTTCTCTGCAGGCGCCTCGTTGCTCAAGCCTGGAGATGGCTGCGGGCAGGATACGGCTGGCCACGCCTCGCCAGCCGGTATGGCAGGCGGCAACATGCCCGCTTTCGGGGTCCGCAAGCAGAACCGGGGTGCAGTCGGCTCCACAGACCCAGAGGCTCTGCCCTCCGCGATCGCTCACCAGGCCGTCGGCATCGGGCCATGGTGCTGCTGCCGCAGCGGAGGCCTCAAGCACGACGTTCCCATGGACCTGCTGGGGGCGATGTACGGAGACACCGCAGGACAGGTAGGCAGCCAGCTCGTCGGGACCACGACCCTGCCAGCGGCGGGTGAAGAACCCATGCTCAAAGCCAGCTTCATCCAGTTGATCCGCTGTGAGGTAGTAACCGCCATAACAGCCCACCCAGGTCCAGCCCGGCAGGGTGTTGAAGTGGCTGTCGGGCTGAGCGAGAGGATCCCCCATCTCAGCGCCTGGGTTTGCTCCCTGAGCGGAGCTCATGGTTGCGGCTGATCCCTCAGCATCCAGAAGCCTTCGAACCGCTCACTGTCAGGAGCGCTCTGCACAGCGATGAACTGAAAACCATGCAGGTTGAGGCAGGACGCCTCCAGCGCGGCCGCGATCTGTTTGGCTTCCTGTTGGCTCAGATCACTGACCAGCCAGGAGTCATCCTGACCAGCGTCAAGGATCAGCTGGCGGGAGCTCACCCGCAGTCGCACGGGTTCTAGTCCTCCGAGCCAGCCGGCGAGGGCCAGGGCTCTGGTGCGACTGAACAGACGCAGGCCGGGAACTTCGAGATTGGCCTCGAGCGAGGGGGGGACAGGCAGCAGACCGTTGAAGCCAAGCGGCCAATCGTTCGCATCCTTCAAGCTGCCCACCGGCAGCCCAGCCCAGGTCCAGGCGTCGCCCCGCACGGCTTCGGGCAAGGGCAAAGGCGGGGTCTCAACAGGGGAAGGCGGCAGGGCAAGGGGGCCTGCCATGAAGCCCTCTTCCAGTGGGTACAGCGTCCGCTCTCGTTCATCAAGCCAGTCGAGCAGGGCATAGGTGCGCCTGCTCGACACCACTTCCAGCAGCAGCTCTGCTGCCGCACGCTGCACCATTGTTCTCATGGCACTGCGCCAGGCGCGCAGTCTCTGCGGTGGCTTCCAACCCTTGTCTTCAGCTTCAGCCAAGGCTTCGCGCAGGGCAGCGGCCAGCCAGGTGGAATTCACCTCGCTTGCCGGACAGAGCTTCTCAAAGCGGAAGCAATCGTTGCCGTTGATCTCCGGGGTGCTGATGATCAGCAGCTCCCAGCGCTTCTTCCCATCTTTTTCCAGGATGGGCCTTGAATAGAAATCCAGCTCCCAGTCAGCCTGACGCTCGGTCCGGGACTGGGGGCCGGCGTCACCGGCAGACATGGAAGCTGTGATCATCCAGCTGACTGTTCCTGCTGCCTGAGGACGTTACGGGCTCTGTTGGCTCGATCGGCAGCCTCGGCCATGACGGTGTCCTTGTCGACGAGGAGTTCCCCGGGCTGCCCCTCCAGGAGGGCAGTGTTGAGTCCGATCCGGCCGCGACCAGGATCGAGTTCGGTGATCAGAGCCTTCACTGTGTCGCCCTGTCCGAAGACTTCGCGCAGTGAGCGCAGACTGCCTCCTGTGATCACTGACTGATGCAGCAGTCCACTGACACCTCCCAGATCGATGAACAGTCCATAGGGCTTGATGGAGGCCACCTGACCTTCCACCAACTGCCCCACCTCAAGCTCTTGGAAACGGGCAGCCGTTGCAGCACGCTTTTCAGACAGGACAAGCTTGCGGGTCTCGGAGTTGACCTCCAGGAAAGCGACGCCAAGTGTCTTGCCAACGAGTGCTTCGTGGTTTTCGCCTTCCTGAAGCTGAGATCTGGGAATGAAACCCCTCAGCCCTTCGAGGTCGCAGGTGACACCCCCTCGATTGAAACCGGTGATCTTGACCTGAGTCACCTTGCCGTCCTTGGCGAGCTGCTTGACCTTGTCCCAGCTTTTGCGCAGGGCTAAGGCCCGGCAGCTGATGGTGACCATGCCATCGGCGTTCTGTTCACGGGTGACCAGCACCTCAATCTCGAGCCCCTTGGGAAAGCGTTCCTTCAGGTTGGTGATGACCCCAAGCCCACATTCGCTTTTGGGCATGAAGCCGGGAGCCTTGCCGCCGATGTCGACATAGACGCCATCACTTTCCATGGCGATCACGGTGCCGGTGACCACCTCACCGGTTGTGCCTACAGGCTCATTGGCATCGAGTGCTGCAAGGAAGGCATCCTCATCGAAATCAAAGTCGTCGACACTGCGGCTTGCTGCGCTTGCTGATTCAGTGGACGCATCGGTCTGTTTGCGTCCTGAATCAGCAGGGCCGAGGAGATCGGCCATGGTCATGCCAGCCAGGTCATCGTCGTCGGCATCGCGCGATGGAGGGGCAGATTGTTGTGGACCTCTGGGAGGCGCAGGGGGGCTGGGAGCAAGCGACTGCCCACCTTCCGCGGCAAGTGCGACCTGCTCGAGCTGTGCGGCACGCATCGCCGCCGCATCCGCGGCGGCACGGGCCTCGTCCGCTTCTTTGCGCAGGCGATCCTGCTCTTCCCGCTTGCTGATATGCATCACCTGAAGCGGTTTTCGTGGCGGCTGCGGCGAAGCTGCAGCACCTTTGCCACCATCCAGTCTGGAATTCTGACGTTCTGTTCCGGCCATGGGACCCATTGTCCTTGGCTGGACAGTCTGACAGCAGGAGGCTTAATTCAGGATGAGCGTCGACGGTGGACAAAACTCCAGGCGGCTGGGCTGCATGCCTTGGCCGGAGGCCTCTCTGGCGCTGCAGCGGAGCGGTTCAACCCTTGTCTGGCCATTCGGCGCTTTCGAGCAGCATGGTCCGCAGCTCCCGCTGCTCACGGATGCGCTGTTCGCTCAACGCATCCTGGATCGCGTGCTGGAAGGGCTTCCCGAAGAGATGCCGATCTGGGCTCTGCCGACTCAGGCGATCGGTCTTTCACCTGAACATCGCGGCTTTCCGGGAACACTCAGTCTTAGTTCTGAGCTGCTGATTCGACTCATCAAGGAAGTTGGTCAGCAGCTTGCGGCCCAGGGTGTGAAGCGCTTGGTGTTGTTCAACGCCCATGGCGGTCAGATCGGTCTATTGCAAACAGCTGCCCGAGAGCTGGCAGCTGAAACCCTTTCAATGGCTGTTCTTCCCTGTTTTCTCTGGAGTGGAGTTTCAGAACTCAAGTCCCTCGTGCCCGCTGATGAGCTGGCGAATGGATTGCATGCGGGGCTGGCTGAGACCAGTCTGATGCTGGCGCTTGAGCCCTGTCTGGTCGGCGAACAGAGGCCCCTCGACGGTGACCACGTCAGCGAGAAGGCGGCAGCCACTCCTCCCGAAGGTTGGAGCCTTGAAGGTCCAGCACCCCTCGCCTGGTTCACCGCCGACCTCAGCCGCTCCGGTGTTGTCGGGGATAGCCGAGGTGCGGACGCGAGGCTTGGAAGCCAGTTGGAGACTGCGCTTGTGGCGCATTGGGATCGACTCTTCACAAGCCTGATGGCATCCAGTTGGCCTCCTTGCGGAGATCAGCGACGTATCTGAACTCCATCAACCGAACATCCAATTTCGGCAACACTGGTTACACTCAACCGCGTTGAACGTCACGGAAAGATTTATGCCGACTCCCGTCAGCCCCGAGGTCGCCGTCCTTGACGAGCGGGATGCATCGGCAGAGCAATTGCCTGACTTCACCACTGAGGCCTACAAGGACGCCTATAGCCGCATCAATGCGATCGTGATCGAAGGGGAGCAGGAGGCTTACGACAACTACATGGCCCTGGGAACGTTGATCCCAGAAAACAAAGACGAGCTCGCCAAGCTGGCGAAGATGGAAATGAAGCATATGAAGGGCTTCACCTCTTGCGGTCGCAATCTTGGTGTGACGGCAGACATGCCGTTCGCAAAAGAGTTCTTTGGGCCTCTTCATCAGAACTTTCAGAAAGCTCTCAAAGAAGACAAAGTCGTCACCTGTCTATTGATCCAGGCACTTCTGATTGAAGCTTTCGCTATTTCCGCGTATCACATTTACATCCCAGTTGCTGACCCCTTTGCTCGCAAGATTACTGAGGGTGTCGTCAAGGACGAATATCTCCACCTCAACTACGGAGAGATCTGGTTGAAGAATAATTTTGAGGCAAGTAAGGAAGAGCTGTTTGCTGCCAACAAGCAGAATCTTCCACTGATTCGTTCCATGCTCGATCAGGTTGCCTCTGATGCTGCCACTCTCCATATGGAGAAGGAAGATCTGATCGAGGATTTTCTGATCGGCTATCAGGAAGCCCTCAGCGAGATCGGCTTCAACATGCGTGAAATTGCTCGCATGGCCGCCGCAGCTCTCTGAACCCCGGAGCACACGAGCCTTCTAAGCTCCGTTTGGAAGGTTCAGGTCCGGTTCAAGCACAGGCACGTTTCCCTTTAAGACTGCCTTCATGGGAACATGATTGAACAGCCCTAATCAGGGTGAGTTTGAGTTCAATGCGTACACGTACGACCGTCGGCAGTACATGTTTGGTCTGATCGGGCACTCCACCAGCTTTGAGGCGGCGAGGCGCAAGGCCTCTGATCTCGGATTCGATCACATCGCCGGAGGCGATCTCGACGTCTGGTGCAGTGCGCCCCCACAGCTGGTGGAAAACGTTGAGGTCACGAGTGCCACCGGCAAGACCATTTCCGGTGCCTACATTGATTCCTGCTTTGTGCCTGAGATGCTGAGCCGCTTCAAAACGGCTCGGCGCAAAGTGCTCAACGCCATGGAGCTTGCTCAGAAAAAGGGCATCAACATCACAGCTCTCGGCGGCTTCACGTCGATCATCTTTGAGAACTTCAACCTTCTCCAGCACCAGCATGTGCGCAGCACAACCCTGGAGTGGGAGCGGTTCACCACGGGCAACACCCACACGGCCTGGGTGATCAGTCGCCAGGTTGAGAACAATGCCCCTCTTCTGGGCATCAATCTCTCCAAAGCCAAGGTTGCCGTGGTCGGTGCCACCGGAGACATCGGTAGTGCTGTCTGCCGTTGGCTGTCCAACCGCACGGGTGTTGCTGAGCTGCTGCTGGTCGCGCGTCAGCAGCAGCCCCTCAAGGATCTCCAGTCGGAACTGGGTGGCGGAAGGATTCTCACTCTTGAAGAGGCGCTCCCTGAGGCTGATGTCGTGGTCTGGGTCGCAAGCATGCCGCGCACCCTTGAAATTGATTCAGCCACGCTGCGCAAACCCTGTCTGATGATCGACGGGGGCTATCCGAAGAATCTCGATGCCAAGGTCGCCTGTGAAGGCGTTCATGTGCTGAAGGGAGGCATTGTTGAATTCGGCAGTGACATCGGCTGGACAATGATGGAAATCGCAGAGATGGAAAAACCTCAGCGCCAGATGTTCGCCTGTTTCGCTGAAGCGATGCTGCTCGAATTCGAGGAGTGTCACACCAATTTCAGCTGGGGGCGTAACAACATCACGCTGGAGAAGATGGATTTCATCGGAGCCGCATCGGTCCGCCACGGTTTCTCCACTCTCAATCTTCAAGGACAGCCTCAGGCTGTTGTTGTCTGAAGTCGTTTTCCCCCTCCTCAATGGCACGCCGCCCCCTGCTTGATTTCGAGAAACCGCTGGTGGAGCTGGAGCAGCAGATCGAGCAGATCCGTCAGCTGGCAAGAGATTCGGAGGTCGATGTCAGCCAGCAACTGCTGCAGTTAGAAACGCTCGCAGCCCGGCGTCGAGATGAGATTTTCCGTTCCCTGAGCCCGGCTCAGAAAATTCAGGTCGCCCGGCATCCTCATCGGCCTAGCACCCTTGATTTCATCCAGATGTTCTGTGATGACTGGGTTGAACTGCATGGTGATCGCCGTGGCAGTGATGACCAAGCACTGATTGGTGGGATCGGACGGCTGGGCGAACGATCGGTTCTTCTGATCGGGCATCAGAAGGGACGTGACACCAAGGAAAACGTGGCGCGGAATTTCGGCATGGCCACCCCGGGTGGTTATCGCAAGGCTCTGCGCCTGATGGAGCATGCCGACCGCTTCGGTCTGCCGATCCTGGCTTTCATCGATACGCCCGGGGCTTATGCCGGTCTGTTGGCGGAGGAGCAGGGGCAGGGTGAGGCCATTGCCGTGAACCTGCGCGAGATGTTCAGCCTGCGAGTTCCGATTGTCGCCACGGTGATCGGTGAGGGTGGCTCAGGCGGTGCACTCGGGATCGGAGTGGCCGACAGGCTGATCATGTTTGAGCACAGCGTTTACACCGTGGCCAGCCCTGAAGCCTGCGCCTCGATTCTTTGGCGTGATGCAGCGAAGGCTTCCGAGGCTGCGGCTGCGTTGCGGATCACCGGTAAGGATCTGCTCAGCCTTGGTGTGGTGGACGAAGTTTTGCCTGAACCTGCTGGTGGCAACAACTGGGCGCCCCTTGAAGCGGGTGAGACGCTGAGGGCAGCACTGAATCGCCATCTCGACGATCTGCTGGCTTTGTCCGTCGATGACCTGAGAGATCAGCGCTACATGAAGTTCCGGGCCATGGGGCGTTTTCTGGATGCAGCCTCCACGGGGGCTGATCACGTTGCTTAAAGTGAAGCTGATTGCACGTGTTTCTTGCCTTCCGTTCTGATCACCGGCGCATCACGTGGAATCGGTCATGCTGCTGCTCGGGCTTTTGCAGAGGCAGGTTGGGATTTGCTTCTCGTTTCCCGCAGTGAGGCTGCGCTCCAGTCTCTTCAGTCGGAATTGAGTGCCTCTGGAGTTCGAGTTGTTTATCAAGCGATTGATCTGGTCGACTCCGCCGCCATTGGTCCTGGCATTGAATCTCTACTGAGTCAGGGACTCCGACCTTCAGTTCTCATCAATAACGCGGGGGCCGCCTGGACCGGAGAGTTGCTTGAAATGCCCCTGGATCGGTGGAACTGGCTGATTCAACTCAACCTCACCAGCGTTTTCCAGGTCTGTTCAGCTGTTGTCCCATCGATGCGGCCAGCGGGGGGACTGGTGATCAACGTGAGTAGCCATGCGGCCAGAAACGCTTTTCCTGGTTGGGGCGCATACTGCATTTCCAAAGCCGCTCTGGCAAGCTTCACCAGTTGTCTGGCCGAAGAAGAGCGCCAAAACGGAATCAGAGCCTGCACTCTCACCCTTGGCTCTGTGGACTCGTCGTTGTGGGATTCTCCGACTGTGAGCAGCTCGTTCGATCGGCGTGCGATGATACCTCTAGATCAAGCAGCTGGAGCACTTCTTCATCTTGCGAAACAACCGTCGACCCAGGTGATTGAGGACATGACACTCATGCCTTCCACTGGCGCCTTCTGAATTACTGACTAATTGCTACTCAGCAGCATCTTTCTACGTTTGACATGACTTCAATGATCCCCGTTCAGGCCGGCGAGCTTTCGGATTCCGGCAGAAACAAATCCAAAATGTCTAAAAAATCCAAGACAGATATCAATATCCTTAACTCTGTATCCGCCCGTATTCGCGACAGGATCAAGAGCGATGGGGGATCCTTTCTGGCGAATGACAACATCTCTGAGTACATCAAGCCTGGGGAGCTGATAGAACTTGGCGTCGAAGTCGCCGACAGGGTGCGTGATCTGCTTGAGACGCTGGTGATCGACGTTGAGAACGATCACAACACCCGCGAAACGGCTGAGCGTGTATCGCGGATGTACATCAACGAAGTGTTCAAGGGTCGGTATCACGAGCAGCCCAAGGTCACGAGTTTTCCCAATGCGAAAAAACTAGATGAGATCTATACCGTCGGACCAATGACTGTTCGGTCGGCCTGCTCTCATCATTTCGTGCCCATTATCGGAAATGTCTGGATCGGAATCAAGCCTGGCTCTCGTGTTATTGGACTCTCTAAATTCAGTCGTGTAGCTGACTGGGTGTTTTCAAGGCCTCACATTCAGGAAGAGGCTGTGATGATCCTCGCAGATGAAATTGAAAAACTCTGTGAGCCTCAGGGCCTGGGAATTATCATCAAGGCTGAGCATTACTGCATGAAGCTCAGAGGCGTCAAAGAACCGCAATGCAGCATGGTGAATTCGGTGGTCAGGGGTGATTTCCGCCACGACCCAAGCCTTAAGCAAGAGTTTTTCGAACTTGTTCGTCAGCAGCAAGCCTTCATGAGTTAGTCGTCAGACGTCGTTGGTGAGCCGAATTTTCCACTGAGAAGGATCGATCCCAGTCAGTTTCTGATTGGGCCGATCACATTGCTGCTGATTCGTTGAATCTTGCCGTCACGCCTGCGAACCACCAGCACAGCCATCAGCCTGTCTTGCCGGTCCTGAGGGCCGACCTCGTAGCTGTGGCCGGAGCCGGACTCCACCAGCGTCCAGTTGCCTTGTCCACTGCGGCGGTACCAGTGGACATCCAGTTCGTCCACGTCAGCTCCCTGGAGTTGCAGTTCCGCTTTCAGTAGCGCACCTTCCCTGGCTTCCCCAACCAGGACGAAGCGTTGCAGTCCTTGGATCGCCTGCTGCAGGTGTCCTTCCTCCTGAAGCCCCTGGTCGATCTGCCCATCAAGCACCTGAATCTGCTTCTCAGGACTGGCCGTCAGCCCTGGCACACACTGAAGACTGCCGTTCTCCAGCCGGCATCCAGGCAGCATGCCCTGGGCCGAGGCCTCGAAAGGGACTGCCGCCATCAGGGTGAGGCAAAGAGACGTCGCCCGGAACATGGGTGTTGATGAGAGGAGTTTCAACCTATCCCCGGTTGTCCGAATTGCCTCTGACCGCCTCAACAAGTGCTTTGACACGACGCAGATCCTTCACCCCCGGACTGTGCTCCAAGCGGCTTGAAGCATCCAGGCCAAAGGGGCTCACTTGATGCAGCAGTGTTGGGACCCACTCATCGCTGATCCCTCCAGCAAGCCACCAGGGAAGAGTGCGGCCAATCCGCGTCTCCATCCGCTCAAGCCAGGCGGGATCCAGGCGATGCCCCGTTCCCCCCAGCTGTTTCGGGCTCCAGGCATCCAGAAGCAGGGCATCCACGCTTGCGGCATAGGCGTCGATGCCGTCGAGATCCTCCTCGCCACGCAGGCGTAGGGCTTTCCACCACTTGATGCCGGGATACAGCCGACGCAGCTCCGCGCATCGCTGTGGCGATTCCTCTCCGTGCAACTGCACCACAGAGGGCTGCCCCTCTCCCGAGAGTGCCGCTGCCAGCTGTTCATCGCTGGGGTCTGCCACGACCCAGACCCGCTTCAGGTCCGGATGATCCCGGGCCAGTTTCTGAAAGATGGCCCTGCGTTGATTCGGCTCCACGAAACGCGGCGTATCCGGCACTCCGATCACGCCGATCGCATCCACTCCCATGGCGGCGATTTCACAGGCCTGGTCGCAATCGGTCAGGCCGCAAATCTTGAGAGACAGGCCCTGATCGACCATCGGGGAGCAGCATTAGATGTCCTTTCTAGGATTGAGCTAACACTGCCGGCCAGCCAGCCGGAAAATCATTTGGGTGATGGCTGGCAACTGATGCGAATCGGCGGGATCCCTCTGAGAGTTCATCCCAGTTGGTTCATTGTTCTGGTGTTGTTCACCATGGCCTTTCAGCAGCAGGTCGCCAAACTGCCTGCCGCAGCGGGTGCTGACTGGATCAGCTGGTCGATGGGGCTTCTCACTGCGCTGCTGTTGTTCGTGTCTGTGCTGCTGCATGAGCTTGGCCATTCCCTAGTGGCCTTGCGCGAGGGAGTGAAGGTGAGCAGCATCACGCTGTTTTTGATGGGCGGAGTCGCTCGGGTGGAACGAGAATGCTCCACGGCGATGGGCTCGCTCAGGGTGGCTGCAGCCGGGCCTGCGGTGAGTCTGATTCTTGGAGCTGTGCTGCTGTTCAGTGTTCACTCCGCTGAACATGTCAGCCCCCTGCTGGGAAATCTTGTGGCTCAGCTTGGAGGGCTCAATCTGGTTCTGGCGCTGTTCAACCTGCTGCCGGGATTGCCGCTGGATGGCGGCTTGATTCTCAAATCCATTGTTTGGCAGTGGACGGGCAGTCAACGTCGGGGAATTCAGGTGGCGACCGCCAGTGGTCGCTTTCTGTCTCTCCTCGCTTTGATGATCGGATTCTGGATTGTGCTCAGGGGCGGTGGATTCGCCGGTCTCTGGCTCGTGCTTCTGGGCTGGTTTGGAATGAGCGCGTCCCGGAGTCAGACCCAGACCTTGGCGCTGCAACAGGTGCTGAAGCGGGAAACCGTTGGACCGGCGACCTCGCGTCGCTTCCGCGTGGTGGAGGCGGATCAGAGTCTGCGCAGTCTCAGCAAACTGCGCCTTGGAGCGGTGGACAGCGACGACCCCTGCATCCCGGACTGGGTGCTTGTCTGTCGAGGCGGTCGATGGATCGGCTTCATCACGGATCAGCCGCTCAAGGACCTCCCCGTTCAGCAATGGGATCGTCAGACCATCGCCGATCATCTTCAGCCGCTTGAGCGACTGCCTTCGATCAAGCAGGCCGCACCGCTCTGGGAGGCAGTCCTTGCTCTGGAAGACACGGAGCAGGGGCGTCTTCTGGTGCTCGGCCCTGCTGGTTTGCCCGACGGAACCCTGGATCGCAGTGATCTGGGCGAAGCCGTTCTCAAGGGTTTATCCGTGAAACTGCCGGAGGCCATGCTCACGGCGGCTCGCCGCTCCAACACCTACCCGTTCGGAATGCCTCTGGCCCAGGTGGTGAACAGTATGCGCGCTTCTGGGCTTCTTGATGATCAAAGCGCTGAAGCGTCCAGCCGATAACGCTCAGCCCCTTGCTGCATCAAGGTGGATTCTTCGCTGCTGAGGGGCTGATCAGTCCAGTCGTGGTTCGACAGCCCCTCGCTGAAACTGGAAATCAGCGCTCTTTCGACTGACGAGGCATCGGGCGCTGCCGGCCTCCATTGCGGAGGGTCGGTTCCGAACACGGCCTGCCAGAGATCCGCCGGAGCGTTGAGAGGAATTTCACCATGCTGGAGAAGATGGCCGTGCTGCCAGAACTGGGCACTGCCAATGCGTTTGGTTCCTTGCCTATCGACAAGGTCGGCCGCAGTGGAACGGGCGAAGCAGTTCACGGTGCCGGTCCGTGCAGGAGCGACGCCGGGATTGAGACTGACGCCGAGCTTTGCGAAGCCTGCGGTCAGCCACTGGTTCACCTTCAGATAAGCCTCCCGCTTCTGTCGAGGTGCTTCAGGCCACACCAGTGCGTAGGTCAGACCACCGGCATGGAGCACGGCACCGCCACCACTGGGGCGGCGCACAAGATCCAGCTCACCTCTCCTGGCGAGGCTTCGCCAAGCCTCTGGAATCTCCCGTTGATGCCTGCCCAGGGAGAGGGATGGCCTGCTCCAAACGTAGAAGCGCAGGACCGGTTGCTTGTGCCCCCTTGTCCAGCACTGCTGAAGCAGCAGGGCATCCAGGGCCATCTGTTCGGCGCCGTTGAGCGTGAGATTGGGCAGCAGGCGACCGTGGCGTGAGTGCTCGGACCGGCAGGATGCTGGCAGCGTCATGGCGGCGATGACATTGGCGGATGTGCTGCTGGCCGTGCCATTGGGGCTCCTGGCAGGAGCTCTGGCCGGTCTGCTGGGAATCGGTGGTGGTCTGATCTTCGCGCCTCTTCTGCTCTGGATGGGGCTCAGCCCCCACCAAGCGCTGGCAACGAGCACCTTTGCCATCGTGCCGACGGCGATCGGCGGCAGTTACACCCATTGGCGCGCGCGTGCGCTTCAGCTCAAGCCCGGTCTGGCAATCGGTCTGTCGGCTTTCGCCACAGCTCTGGTGTTCAGCCGTCTGGGTCGACTCGCCGCAGGCTGGCAGCTTCTCAGCCTTCAGGCATTGCTCTATCTGTTGCTGGCGCTCACGATCCGAGGTGATCGCAGTGATCAGGGGCCTGCAGCTGATGAGCCTCTGCCGTTGAAAGGTCTCACGGCCGTTGGAAGTGTTGCTGGGTTGGCGGGAGGGATGCTCGGTCTTGGCGGTGGTCTCTTGATGGTTCCATTGATGGTGAGCGGCCTGTCGGTGCCCATTCGTCAGGCGATTCGGCTCAGCACCCTGGCGGTGGCCTGCTCAGCCAGCGCCGCCTCACTGCAGTTTCTGCATGAAGGGCGTGGTCAGTGGATGCTGGGTCTGGTGCTCGGTGCCGTTGCCGCATTCGCAGCTCAGTGGACGGCTGCCCGCTTGGACCGGGTCAATACAGGAATCCTGGCCTGGCTGCTCAGATCGCTGTCGCTGTTGCTGGCGTTCGACAGCGGCAGAAGGGCTGTGCAGCTGGCGTTGCAGTTGGATTGACCGTGTGGGATCAGTTCAAAACCCTGAGTCGCTTGAGGTCGACCTCTTGCATCCAGGCCGTGAGAGCCAGCAGTGAGGAACGATCGGGAAGGCAGAGGCAGCCGCTGCCGGGATTGCAGTGGTGAATCCCCAGTCCGCTGCGGCTGGTGTCAAAACGGGGAGAGAGCGTCATCCAGATGTCATCGCCCCAGGGTTCCGGGGGCCCCAAGCTGTAGTCACCCGCCGGGAGAGGAGCTCCGTTGCCAGGAGACCAGCGTCGGTCAAGGTCCTGGCTGTTGGGGGTTCCGCTCACCGCAGGCCAGCTGGCCAGCACCGTTTTGCCCTGGTGCAGTTCCAGCAGCCACTGGCGTTGTCCGTCTGTTCGTTGAACGTCCGTGCGTTGGGCACTGAGTTGCAGAGCCTTGCCCTGCAGGCGGGCCAGCAACGCCTGGCTCGGCCCACCCTGGCCCGGTGGTGAAGGCTTCGGAGCGGCTTGCTGAGGTGCAGTCTCGGGGTGATGGACAGGCGAAACAAGTTCCGCTTCGGATCCGCAGCTCCCCGAGCACAGGCTCAAGATCAGCAGGGGCAATCCAGCCCAGTTCCGCACGGTTGGGTTCATGGTGACTGATCCAGCAGTTCCCAGAAACCACCATCCAGCTCGAAACCAAGGCTGGCGGCCATCAGGCTGAGGTTGCCGCGCTGACCTCCGGACACGTCCGAAGAGCTGCCCAGCTGGTTCAGCAGCATCAGGCGATGGGTGATCCACAGTTCCAGGGCCTGAGGGTCGAAACGGATGCCTTCACTGGGGCTGAAATCGTGGGGAACCAACATCGCCACATGCTGAGCGAGGCTTCCGCCGGTCCGATCCAGCACTAAAGGCAGCCAGGGGTAGCGAGCGTCTGCACGCAGGGCCCACAGCCGAGGTTCAGGACATTCGCTCAGTTCTCTTGGGTCATCGACCTCACGGGGCCAGTCGTAGCTCAATTCCAGGACAGCACCGGCATCGAGCAGCTCCTGAAGAGGACGATCCATCCAGGCTGAAAGAGCCTGCAGGTCCAGTGTCCTGATCGCTTTTGCGTCGATCGTCACCGGGGAATCAGGACTCAAGGCTTCCATGCGGGTGTGACAGGCCTTTGCGAATGATGGCGCCCCGAGGCCTGCTCAGGAAAGAATGCAGAGGTTTCAAGCTTCCGTCATGGTCAGCACCCTTACCCAGGCCGAAATCTTCATCGCTCTTGTGGTGGCTGCTCACGCCGGTATCCTCGCGATCCGTCTTTGCGTGAGCCTCTATCGCGCCTGAGCTTCAAGGGCCTCTTGGCACAAACGGCACGCCGCGTTACAAGCGGACATGCAGAAAGCCGTTTCTTCAGCACCTGATGCCGCTTCTCTGGCGGCCTTGCTTCAGCAGCAGAATGATCGGAGAGAGCTGTTGTGCAGTGCCCTGGCGCTTGCCGTGAAGGGTGGTCTGATCTTTCTGGGCGTGGTGAGTGTTGTGCGCTTGTCGATGGCCTATCAGGAGCGGCTTGACCGCCATGGAGAGCTGGCGGCTGTGGTGGATGTGGAAGCCAACAAACTGCAAGGGCTGCAACACCGCTTTGACACCCTGTTCACACTCGGTGGGGACGAACGTCTGATGGATGAGCAGGAGCAATGGATTGCTCCCAATCGCTTACGCGTGATTTGGCGCTGACTGTTTTGAGATGACTGTTATGTGCTGACTGTTTTGCGCTGACTGTCTGTGGTCTGGGCTGACAGCTGCCCGCTGAGATTCGTGACCGGAGACCGTTTTAGGCACGGTCTGAACGGCAGACTGAGCGATCTGCACAGCTCCCCCGATGCCCGTTCCAGGCACTGTTGTGATCACCGGAACCACATCCGGGGTCGGCCTGAATGCCACACGTGCTCTGGTGCAACAGGGCTGGACTGTGATCACTGCCAACCGTTCTCCTCAGCGTGCCGCCGCCGCTGCCGATGCGTTGGACCTGCCCACTGAGCGGTTGAAGCACGTGCTGATGGATCTTGGCGATCTGGAGAGTGTCCGCCAGGCGGTGGAGGGACTGCCTGACCAGATCGATGCACTGGTCTGCAACGCCGCCGTCTACAAGCCGAAGCTGAAACAGCCAGAACGTTCACCCCAGGGTTATGAGATCTCGATGGCCACCAATCACTTCGGTCATTTCTTGCTGATTCAGCTGCTGATGCAGCGTCTCAGGGCCTCGACACACCCCTCTCGCCGTGTGGTGATTCTTGGCACTGTCACTGCCAATTCCAAGGAGCTCGGAGGCAAAATTCCGATTCCTGCTCCTGCCAATCTCGGTGATCTCTCCGGTTTCGAGGCCGGTTTCAAGGATCCTGTATCGATGGCCAGCGGCAAGTCCTTCAAGCCCGGGAAGGCCTACAAGGACAGCAAGCTCTGCAACATGATCACCACGCAGGAACTCCACCGGCGCTTTCACAGTGAAACCGGCATCAGCTTCACCTCGCTCTACCCAGGGTGTGTTGCCGACACTTCACTCTTCCGAAACGCCCCGAGGCTTTTCAGAAAAATCTTTCCTTGGTTTCAGAAGAACATCACCGGTGGCTATGTCTCCCAGCCGCTGGCGGGTGAGCGTGTCGCCCAGGTGGTTGCTGATCCGGATTTTGCGGAATCCGGGGTGCATTGGAGCTGGGGCAACCGTCAGAAGAAAAACGGAGAGCAGTTCAGCCAGGACTTGTCTGACAAGGTCACCGACTCCCAGACCGCCAGCAGGGTCTGGGAGCTGTCGATGGGGTTGGTCGGGCTGGGCGGCAGACCCTAAAGCTCAGTCAAATCCAAGCAGGTCGAAGATTTCACGATCCTTCAATGAGACGGCTTCGAGGGGTTCGACCTTGTCGAGCATGTTCTGTGCAAGGTTGAGATATTCCTGACGACAGGCCTGGACTGCCTCGTCGTCGTCGTCCATCTCAAAGATGGTGCACTTCTTCAGGCGGGAGCGGCGAATGGCATCCACATCCTTGAAGTGGGCCATGGTTCGCAGGCCTGTGCGCTCATTGAACTTGTCGATCTGATCGGTGTCCGCCGATCGGTTGGCGACAACACCTCCGAGCCGCACCTTGTAGTTCTTGGCTTTGGCCTGGATCGCCTGGACGATCCGATTCATCGCAAAGATCGAATCGAAATCATTGGCGGTCACGATCAGGCAGTAGTTCGCATGCTGCAGGGGCGCAGCAAATCCCCCGCAAACCACATCCCCGAGCACATCGAAAATCACCACATCGGTGTCTTCCAGCAGATGATGCTCCTTGAGGAGCTTCACGGTCTGCCCCGTGACGTAGCCGCCGCAGCCAGTGCCTGCGGGGGGACCACCACTCTCAACGCATTGCACGCCGTTGAAGCCAGTGAACACGAAATCCTCGGGTCGGAGCTCTTCGCTGTGGAAGTCCACCTCCTCAAGGATGTCAATCACCGTTGGCACCATCTTGTGGGTGAGCGTGAAGGTGCTGTCATGTTTCGGGTCGCAGCCGATCTGCAGCACCCGTTTACCCAGCTTTGAGAAGGCGGCTGAAAGATTCGATGAGGTGGTGGATTTACCGATCCCGCCCTTGCCGTAAACGGCAATCACCAGGGTCTCCTCCTGGATGTTCAGCGACGGGTCCTGAAGGACCTGCACACTGCCTTCTCCGTCAGCTGGTCGCGTCAGGGTCGTGGTCATGCAGGACCTTTGCAAAAGGGATCATTCTCATTCAACAGCAACACATGCACCCCGGCTGATATTCACCAAGAAATAAAAGATCCTTCGTTTCAGAAATGCTTGACCGATGTATTTTCTTTGGATTGATTAAAAGAAATGAGTGAATTTGCTCATGCCTTGTAGTGGGCTTTTGCGTCATAGAGCGTTTCGCTGCTGATCTCCAGGCGCCCCTCCTGGCGTGCATAGGTTTCGGTGTTTCGGCGCACCTTGCCCCGCACAAAGAAGGGGATTTTTTTCAGTTCCGCCTCGCCGTCGGCAGTCCACACCGGTCCTTGCTCCTCAGAGCTCATGACCACGGTGGAAGGGCTGTGGTCTTCGGCGGCTGGATCGGTCCCGCCGCGATGACCCAGGTGGCTCTGATGTCCGTCCACGAACTCAAAGTCATGGCGGAACATGCCGATCAGATGTTCCTCAAGTCCCATCATCAGCGGATGCACCCAGGCGTCGAAAATCACATTTGCGCCTTCCCATCCCATCTGAGGGCTGTTGCGAGCCGGAACGTCCTGCACATGCATCGGTGTGCTGATCACGGCACAGGGGATTTCCAAGCGCTTGGCGCTGTGTCGTTCCATCTGGGTTCCAAGCACCAGCTCGGGAGCGGCGTCGGCCATGGCCGCCTCGACCTCCAGATAGTCATCGCTGATCAGTGCTTCGAGGCCAAGCCCCTTGGCCGCCGCACGGACCGATCGCGCCATCTCGCGGCTGTAGGTGCCGAGACCAACCACCTTGAATCCAAGTTCCTCACTGCAGATGCGAGCTGCCGCCAGGGCGTGACTGCCGTCGCCAAAAATGAACACCCGCTTGCCTGTGAGGTAAGTGGAATCCACGGATTCCGAATACCAGGGCAGCCTTGAACAGCGATACCCCTCCTCTTCTGTGGGTGGATCCATTCCCAGCAGCGTGTGCAACTCCACCAGGAAGTCGTGGGTGGCACCGACGCCGATCGGCACCGTTCGTGTGAAGGGCATTCCGAAGCTCCGCTCAAGCCAGCTGCAGCTCGATTCGGCGATCTCCGGATAGAGGCACACATTCAGATCTGCCTGCGGGATTCGCTGGACATCACTGACCTCCGCCCCAAGCGGAGCGACCACCCCGACATCGATGCCATGCACGGTGAGCAGTCTCTGGATTTCGAGCACGTCATCACGGCATCGGAATCCCAGCAGGGACGGACCGATCAGATTGACCCGAGGTCGACGACCGACGGCCATCCAGGCCTTGGGATCATGTTGCGGCTGATCAGGCACCTGGGGCTTCAGCAGATTGCGCACAAGCTGGTAGAGCGTTTCCGCTGCTCCCCAGTTCTCCTTTTTGCTGTATGCGGGCAGTTCCAGGGGCACAACGGGCATGCTCAGTCCCATGCCCTGGGCCAGGGCGCCCGGTTGATCCTGAATCAGTTCAGCGGTGCAGCTTTCACCCACCAGCAGTGCATCCGGACGGAAACGTTCCGCCGCTTCACGCACAGTGCGCTTCACCAGTTCGGCGGTGTCCCCTCCCAGGTCGCGTGCCTGAAAGGTGGTGTAAGTCACCGGAGGGCGCTGCCCGCGCCGTTCAATCATCGTGAACAGAAGGTCGGCGTAGGTGTCACCTTGAGGCGCATGCAGCACGTAGTGCACGCCTCGCATCGAGGCGGCGATGCGCATGGCCCCCACATGCGGTGGTCCTTCGTACGTCCAGAGCGTCAGTTGCATGGGAATCAGGCGTGGATGGAAGGATGCGAGGTCTGTGGGTGCAGTGCTGGATGAATGAGCTGCCTCCTGCGCAATGGTCGTGAGAACAATTCGGCCAGATCTCCGGCTTGATCAATGCCGTGGATGGGGCTGAACACGAGTTCGATCGACCATTTGGTGGTGATGCCTTCCGCTTCCAAGGGGTTGGCCAGTCCCATCCCGCACACCACAAGATCCGGATGCTGGTCGCGAACACGGTCCAGCTGCTGCTCCACGTGCTGACCCTCCGTCACGTCTGTGCCCTCCGGCAGCAGTTCCAGTTCCGGCGCCATCTGTTCGCGGTTCAGATAAGGCGTACCGACCTCTACCAATTCCATGCCGCACTCGCGCTGCAGAAAGCGTGCAAGGGGGATCTCAAGCTGGGATTCCGGCAGCAGCACGATGCGTTTTCCAGCCAGTTCCGCTCTGTGGGGCTCAAGCGCCATGCGCGCTCTCTCTTCCAGAGGGTCCAGCACTGCAGCAACTCGATCTCCAGGCAGGTTGAAATCCCTGCAGGCTGTCTCCATCCATCGGCGGCTGCCCTCCGCCCCGAGCGGAAACGGTGAACTCAGCACCTTGGCGCCCCGTTCCTTCAGCAAGCGTGCGGTGTTGCTCAGAAAGGGCTGGGTGAGCAGCACGGTGGTGCCTGGACCCACACCCGGCAATTCCGTGGACTGCCTGGGTGGAAGACTGCACACAGTCTCAATTCCGAGACGGGCGAAGAGGTGAACCAGGCGGTCTTCAACCGCATCAGCCAGGGTTCCCGCAAGCAGAAGCTGGCGCTTGTCGGTGCTCGGCAGAAAGGGCACCAGAGCTGACAGCGCGCCGTCCTCTCCCTCTGTGAATGTGGTCTCGATACCGCTTCCGGAGTAGTTCACCACACGAACCCTTCCCTGCAACTCCTCATTGAGGCGTTCCGAGGCGCGAGCAAGATCGAGCTTGATCACCTCGCTCGGGCAGGACCCCACGAGGAAAAGTGTGCGGATCTCGGGGCGTCGTGCCAGCAACTCACGGGCCACACGGTCCAGTTCATCGTGGGCATCGGCCAGGCCTGCCAGGTCTCGTTCATTGAGGATGGCTGTGCCGAATCTGGGCTCAGCAAAGATCATCACGCCCGCTGCGCTCTGGATCAGATGGGCGCAGGTGCGCGATCCCACCACCAGAAAAAAGGCATCGGGCATGCGTCGATGCAGCCAGACGATCGATGTCAGCCCACAGAACACCTCCCGGGGTCCAGATTCCTTACGAAGATTGGCGCCCATCGGGATTCCTGAGCTGTCCTTCCCTTCACCATGACTCCGGATCGGCTCAACGGTGCAAGTGTCTGAAACTCTTCGGGATCATTGCGGTCGGAAATGGTCAGTCTGGGTACATTTCGGCGAGCGATTCAGATCCCGTGATGCCCTCTTTGCGTGTTCTCCCTGCCGCTCTTGCGCTGAGCCTGACGCTTGTGGCCTGCCAGTCGGCTGAGAAGAGGGCGGATAACGATGAGGTGAAGGTCGTCCAAGGTGTTGAAGCCGTCTGCACGGCTCAGGCCGATGTTGACGCCGCCATGGAGCAGGTCAACGGTCTCACTCCTGACTCCACCGTGGCGGATGCTCAACAGGCGGGAGACAAGCTCAAAGCTGCTCTCTCGGCTCTCAACAACGCTGAGGATCAGCTTGAAAAGGCCGAAGTGAAGGAGTATCGAGATCAGGTGGATCTCTTCCGCAAAGCCGTTGATGAAGTCAGCAAGAACAAGAACCTGACCCTGGCAGAAGCGACTGAGCAACTGAAGGGCAAGGCTGCTCCGCTGCTTGCGGCGCGTGAACAACTGGCATCCACAACGATCTGCATCGATGCCGTCGATGACAGCTCCGATGCCGAGACGGATGAGAAGCCGAAGTCCTGATCAGGGTCCTTCAGCGATGAACTCCAGCGATGAACTCAAAGACGGCGGCGGAAGCGATCATCAGCAAAGCTGCCGCTGCCACGCCCATCCGAGTCCTCCATTCGGCTCAGGCGCCAGACATTGCGACTGACACGCCGTGCTGTCAGCCCTCCCCTTTCAACAGATTCGGTTCCGGGTCGAGCTCCCAGCAGATAAGTGACTTCAGTTGTCGTTAAGGGAGCTCCGCTGTTCACCGCCAGGGCGGTGAGCTCAAGTCTCTGGCGAAGCTTCCGAACCATGCCGGCATGGCTGCTGTCATCCGTTTCCAGCCAGGGCATCTCGGCCTGGCCTTCGCCAGCAAGACGCTGCATCAGGCTGTAGCTGACCAGACCCAGGGCCTGTTCGGCGTTGAGTTCAGTGGAAAGCTGGCCAGGTTCCTCTGATTTTCGACGGGCGGAAGCCATGGCTCACAGGGCGATTGGCCCGAAGTTATCGGCTGTGTGGGGCTGTGCAAGCACCTGCGCGCTGTTTGCCGATCGGCATCCGGTAAGATCCGCGCCATGAATCGTCTCGCCGGCTTCGACGCCAGAGAGCGGCGGGTTGGCGGAAGCGCTCTCGTCACCGGTACGGAGGTGAATCCCTCCGTTGGTGGAGCAAGCTGCGTCGTGACGACTGACTCGGAGTCTTCGCGGCTCAATCGGAAAAACAGTCTTGTGCAGTCAATCGAGCTGCGCACCCATGTGTTCATCGATTCATTGCAGCCACAGTTGGCTGCCTACATGGGAACGGTGAGTCAGGGCTTTTTGCCGATTCCAGGGGATGCCTGCCTATGGCTGGAAGTCTCGCCAGGCATGGCTGTGCATAGGGTGACCGACATTGCTCTAAAGGCCAGCAATGTGCGCCTCGGGCAGATGGTGGTGGAAAGAGCCTTCGGATCGATGGCCCTTTATCACCGAGACCAGAGCACTGTGCTCCATTCCGGTGATGTTGTGCTGGAGGCCATAGGCAGCTCGATTGATCAGCGAACTCCCGCTGAGGTGAGTTGGACCGAAGTGATCCGTGCGATCACTCCTGACCATGCCGTGCTGATCAACCGAATCAATCGCCGTGGCTCCATGATCGAGGCCGGAATGAGCATGTTCATTCTGGAGACAGAGCCCGCGGGCTATGTGCTGATTGCTGCCAATGAAGCGGAGAAGGCATCCAACATCACGCTTGTCGATGTGAAGGCTGTGGGAGCGTTCGGACGTCTAACGCTCGCGGGGCGGGAAGGTGATGTGGAGGAGGCCGCGGCTGCCGCCATGCGTGCGATTGATTTGGTGAATCGACGTTCCGCGCGGAGCTGAACGTTCAGTTCAGTTCCAGTCTTCTGCGCAGGCCAGGTGCCAGAGCGCGGGCGGCCTTGCCTCGACTCCCGAGTTTGGACAGCTGCGAGCTGTTCAGTTCTCCATAACTGCAGCCGGCCTCACGCACCCAGAACAATGATTCAATGCCGCCTCCTGGATAGGCCGGTGCAGACAGAAGCTCACCCCAGCAGATCCCTTCCGCTTGCTCGTCGCAGGCTCCGTCGGGTGAGCAGAGCACCATGGCACTTCGGAAGCGTGCACTGCGATAAGGCACGTCCGCCATTGCCTGCATGAGCTTCGAGAGTTTTTCCTCATTGCTGGGGGCGAGCCGTGCCGTGTACAGCCCAGGAGCTCCATCGAGGGCATCCACTTCAAGTCCGGAATCATCTGCCAGAGCCCAGCAACCCGTTCTTGCCGCCGCGGCACTGGCCTTCAGCCGGGCATTCTCCAGGTAGGTGCTGCCGGTCTCTTCAACATCCAGATCGGAGGGTTGGCGCTGCACTGACACATTGATCGGGCCAAGCATCGTTTCGATCTCAGCAACCTTGTGTGGATTACCGCTGGCGATGATCAGCGTGCGCAAAGCGCTGCTCCTGGAGTGGAGCACCATTGTGTGTGATCAGGTGTAAATCTTATGAGCCTCAGTCGTCGCAGGAAAGCTGAAGAGGTTGAACATCCCACCCGGAAAGCCCGGATTTTCAGATTTCCAGTGAAAGGTTATGGACCTTTTTCGGTCTCGCCGCCGCATGTGTTGGCGTGCTGACTTCGGAGGGCACAGTTCTTTAGATCAGTCCCTGACAGGGTGATCAGCAGGGCTTATCAGGTTCACTACGGACAGTGATCCCGAGAAAGCGCATTAGCTCTTGACGGGGCGCCCATTGGCAGAGCAGTCTCACCGGCGAACATCCCCCCCCCTATTCCCGGTAGGTAATGGCAAACGAAACCATGGGCATCGCTCTCGGCATGATCGAGACACGCGGCCTCGTTCCTGCGATTGAAGCGGCTGACGCCATGACCAAGGCAGCCGAAGTGCGCCTGATCGGTCGTGAGTTCGTCGGTGGCGGCTATGTCACCGTTCTGGTGCGCGGCGAAACCGGTGCTGTGAACGCTGCTGTGCGTGCTGGCGCCGATGCCTGTGAGCGCGTTGGCGACGGCCTTGTGGCTGCGCACATCATCGCTCGCCCTCATCGCGAAGTGGAGCCTGCGCTGGGCAACGGCAACTTCCTCGGTCAGAAGGACTGAGATCGTCTGAGCCTCTGAAATGTTGAGGTTTCAACGACTCACCCGCCTTCAACGACTTAACGGACTTTTCTTATGAGCAAGAAGTACGACGCCGGGGTAAAGGAGTACAGAGACACTTACTGGACTCCTGATTACGTTCCCCTAGACACCGACCTGCTGGCCTGCTTCAAGTGCACAGGCCAGGAAGGTGTGCCCAAGGAAGAGGTTGCCGCTGCTGTGGCTGCGGAATCCTCCACCGGCACCTGGTCCACTGTGTGGTCCGAGCTCCTCACCGATCTCGATTTCTACAAGGGCCGCTGCTACCGCATCGAGGATGTTCCTGGAGACAAGGAATCCTTCTATGCCTTCATCGCCTACCCCCTCGATCTGTTCGAAGAGGGTTCCATCACCAACGTTCTGACCTCACTGGTCGGCAACGTTTTCGGTTTCAAGGCTCTGCGGCACCTGCGTCTTGAAGATCTGCGCTTCCCGATTGCGTTCATCAAGACCTGCTACGGCCCCCCGAACGGCATCTGCGTCGAGCGCGACCGGATGAACAAGTACGGCCGTCCTCTTCTGGGTTGCACCATCAAGCCGAAACTCGGCCTGAGCGGTAAGAACTACGGCCGTGTGGTCTATGAGTGCCTGCGTGGCGGTCTGGACTTCACCAAAGACGACGAGAACATCAACTCTCAGCCCTTCCAGCGTTGGCAGAACCGTTTCGAGTTCGTCGCCGATGCCATCAAGCTGTCTGAGCAGGAGACCGGCGAGCGCAAGGGTCACTACCTCAACGTGACCGCCAACACTCCCGAGGAGATGTACGAGCGCGCTGAGTTCGCCAAGGAACTCGGCATGCCGATCATCATGCACGACTTCATCACCGGTGGCTTCACCGCCAACACCGGACTGTCGAAGTGGTGCCGCAAAAACGGCATGTTGCTGCACATTCACCGTGCAATGCACGCGGTGATCGACCGTCATCCCAAGCACGGCATCCACTTCCGCGTTCTCGCCAAGTGTCTGCGTCTGTCCGGTGGTGACCAGCTTCACACCGGCACCGTGGTCGGCAAGCTCGAAGGTGATCGTCAGACCACCCTCGGCTACATCGACCAGCTGCGCGAATCATTCGTGCCTGAAGACCGCAGCCGCGGCAACTTCTTCGATCAGGACTGGGGTTCCATGCCTGGCGTCTTTGCAGTTGCTTCCGGCGGTATCCACGTGTGGCACATGCCTGCGCTGGTGGCGATCTTCGGTGACGACTCCGTTCTGCAGTTCGGTGGTGGTACCCACGGTCACCCCTGGGGCTCCGCTGCAGGCGCCGCTGCCAACCGTGTGGCCCTCGAGGCCTGCGTCAAGGCCCGCAATGCCGGTCGCGAGATCGAGAAAGAAAGCCGCGACATCCTTATGGAAGCCGGCAAGCACAGCCCTGAGCTGGCGATCGCCCTCGAGACCTGGAAGGAGATCAAGTTTGAGTTCGACACCGTCGACAAGCTCGACGTTCAGAACTGATCGCAACCACGGCCGGTTGATTGAACCGGCCACCTCTTTTACTTACACCCAGGATCCCCATGCCTTTCCAGAGCACCGTGGGTGACTACAAAACAGTCGCCACCCTGGAGACCTTCGGCTTTCTTCCGCCGATGACCCAGGACGAGATCTACGACCAGATCGCCTACATCATTGCCCAGGGTTGGAGCCCGCTCATCGAGCACGTCCATCCCAGCAACTCCATGGCCACCTATTGGTCTTATTGGAAGCTGCCCTTCTTTGGTGAGAAGGATCTCAATGTTGTTGTGAGTGAGCTCGAGGCCTGCCATCGCGCCTACCCCGACCACCATGTGCGCATCGTCGGTTACGACGCCTACACCCAGAGCCAGGGTGCCTGCTTCGTGGTTTTCGAAGGACGCTGATCCTTCGAACCTTCGGCTCCGAGCCCTGATCTGAGTTCAGGGCTCCAGATTTTTTTGGGAGCATCAGCTCCTAGCTCTTCGACGACTTCACCGGGCGGACATGGCAAGACTTTCCAGTCGAGAACTCGCACTTGAGCGCCGCAAAGCGCTGACGACCTCCGGTAAGAAGGCGTCTGCCGCCGCCGGTGGCAACAACCGTGTGCGCACTGTGAGCGATGCACGTCCCACCCGTACGGAAGTCACGGCAGTGAACGAACCAGTGGTGACTGCTCCTGTGGCGGCAGCTCCACAACGTGCGGCCTCTCTCACTCGGACGCCCGCGCGCTCCCACAGTTCCAACGCCAAGGCGCTGCGCAGTCCCAGCCGCGATCTGGTGCTGTCCCGTCGTGAAGCCCTGTCTCGCCGCGGCAAGACCGCAGCATCCAGCCGCGACCGCAACCGCGCAGATGTGGCCCGTGAAGCTGCGGCCGCTGCACCGGTTGTTGCTGCTGAAAAAGTTGATCGTCCAGCCGTCACCGTTGAGTTGACCCCGCGCTCCGGTGATCGCCGTTCCGGTCTTGAGCGCCGCTCAGTCACCCCCAAGAGGCGTTCCATCGAAAATCCCAGCCGTGCCCTGGTTCTGGCGCGTCGTGACGCCATGTCAAAGCATGGCAAAACCGCTGGCAAGCAGCCCACCAGCGCAGCAGCTGTGGCTCGTCAGGCCAATCCTGATCTCTCCAGCCGGGAGATCGCTCAACAGGTACGCGAGCTGCGGGCCAAAGCCGGTGCGATCAGCAAGCAGAACGCTGGCGTTACCCGTCCCACCGGTCCCAATCGCCACGGTTCCAAGCAGGCTGCCGCAGCTGATGCTCACTGGAAAGTGGGAGAAAGCACGACGCCATCCGGACAGACCGTGACCGGGACCCAGGCCAACCGCTCGGTGAAGACCACCGGCAATGAGGCCAGCACCTGCCGCTCCATCACCGGCACTGAGTATTTGGGCGCCGAAGTTTTCCAGACCTTCTGTCAGCAGGCTCCCGAGCCCACAACACCTGCCAAGGTGAGAGTCACGGCCACCAGCCACGGCAATCGTGTGACCGGCAACGAAGTCGGTCGATCGGGCAAGGTCACCGGCGACGAGCCAGGCACTTGCAAAAGCGTGACAGGCACGGAATACATTTCCGCCAATCAGTCCGCTGCCTATTGCGGTGGCTCCAACCCATCCCCTCGAAAGGTCGGTCACAGCCTCACCCTGGAGGGTCGTCCTGTGAGTGGTGTGATGGTGGGCCGTTCCGCCAGCGTCACCGGCGATGAGGCCGGAGCCAATCGCAGCCTCACCGGAGATCAGTACCTCGGGTCAGATCCCCTTCCCGATGGTCGCCCAGCCGCCAAGGTCGGTCTGTCCGCCACTCTCTCAGGAACGGGAGTGACCGGCACCTTGGTTGGCCGTTCCTCCCAGGTGACTGGAGATGAGTTCGGATCCTGTCACCGCGTGACCGGTGATCAGTACATCAGCTCTGAGCAGGTGAACAGTTTCTGCGGATCAAAACCTGACCCCGAGGCCGCCAAGGTCGGTTTCAGCATCACCAACCGCAATCAAGTTGTGAGCGGGACCCGTACGGGCCGTTCCGAGCGTGTGACCGGTGATGAGCCCGGCAGCTGTCAGGCCGTGACCGGAACGCCTTACGCCGGTCTTGAGCAAGCAGGCCAGCACTGCGGAACTCCTGCAGTTCAGGCGATCAGAGAACGCACACCTGTCCGTCCCGGAACACCTTCAGCCGCCATGACCGGCATCCAGCCCGGAGTCGGTGGAGTGATGACCGGTGATCAGCGTGGTGCCTGTGAAGCGGTGACCGGTACTCCCTACGTGGGTGCAGACCAACTGGCTGCAGCCTGTGGTGCAGAGGCTCCGGCCGGCACCGACACGCATGGTCAATCGCCTGAAGGTGCTGCCTGGACCCGTTTCAGCGTGACGTCACCGGCTCGCGCCGCTCAACAGCAGCGTGATGCTCAGGGTTCCGTCACCGGAACGTCCTACGAGCAAGGCAATCGCATCACCGGCCCTTTTGACATGGCCGGTGGCAAGGTCACCGGTACCGAGCAGTTCCGCTTCGATAATCGCGACTTTCAGCGCCGGCACTTCCAACCCACCGTGGCCGTTGTCAGTGAACCTGCTGATGAGCCAACCTCCCGGGTGACGGGTGAGGGCTCCTCCACCAAGGTCACCGGAGATGACTGGGATCGTGGCGAGCATGTCACCGGCACCGAAGGTGCTTCAGCTCGTCGACGCAACCCCAGTCGTCCTGGTCCCATGGGTGCCATGGCTCCCTTCGAGCGCAAGCGCAATGAGCAAGCCGAATGGCCTGTCTGCCGTGTGACCGGATCCCATGGCAACACCGACAAAGGCTCTCTGATCACCGTCTCTGGCGGCGCAAGGGGCTGATTCGCAAATGGTTCGCTCCATGCCTTCCCGTGGCGGGCGACCTCTTGCGCCCACAGCTCCAACCCGGCGCCAGCTCCAGGCCTCACTGGCTCAAGACACCGCCAAGGCTGAATCCTTTTCACCAGGAGAGGTCAGCTCGCCCTCCGGCAGCACGGCACGACAGTCGGCTCTTCTGCGCCGCCAGGCGCTGACGACATCCGGCAAGGCTGCTTTGCCGAATGGAGGTTCCGTTTCAGGCGGACGCATCCGTTCCCAGGCTGACCGCCGTCGTCCAGCTCCCCAGAAGCCCCGCTTGGTGAGGCCTGGAGAATCTCGAACTTCGGTTGCCGTCAATCTCAGCAGAACAACCCTTCCCTGGTCGGTGGAGTCCCATCCCCTGACCGACCAGTCGGCCAACGAACGCCTCAAGGAGTACGAGCTGGAGGTGAAGGGTCGCTTTGATCGGATTGTGCCTCTGTTGAAGCAGGTCTCTGCTCTGCAGCTCGAACCAGACTTTCTGGTGCAGGCTCAGCGGCTGGCCCGCGCCGAACTGGGTTTTGATCTGCCGGATCACATTCTTGAGAAGTCGTGGGTGAGACCTCTCGACATGCGCGCGTTGTTCGCATGGTGCGTCTTCCAATGCCACCAGCTGTTCAGTGAACGGTTTTTTCAGGACGACCCGCTCGAAGCCGCTTCAGGCAGTCGAGCTTCGGAGGAATTCAATGCGTTCCTTCTCGACTGCGGTTTTCATCTGCTGGACGTCACACCCTGCGCCGATGGTCGCCTGGCTCACACGATCGCCTATGCGCTGAGGATCCCTTTCAGTGCGGTGCGCCGCCGCTCCCATGCCGGTGCCATGTTCGATGTTGAGAACACGGTCAATCGCTGGATCAAGACCGAACATCGCCGTTTCCGTGAGCAGGTTCCGAACGAGGCGCATGCGCCAACCCGGTATCTGAAGGTGGTGGCCTATCACTTCAGCTCCCTCGATCCGACGCATCAGGGTTGTGCAGCCCATGGCAGCGACGACGCTCTGGCCGCATCTTCAGGACTTCAGCGTCTGCATGACTTCCGTGAAGCTGTTGAAAACAGTTTCTGCTGCGGTGCTTCTGTTGATCTGCTTCTGATCGGTCTGGACACCGACACCGATGCCATTCGCGTGCATGTTCCTGATCAGGACGGTGAGATCCGACTGGATCAGTGGCTCTGCGCCAGATCGCTTTACGAAAGCACCGCTCCACTGACGGTGCAGCAGGCCAGGGATGCTGTCCGGGCCGCTGTTCAGACCCACGTGTCATCTGCTCCCGATGAAGGCATGGTGCGGTTCATCACGCGGATGCTTGTCAGCAATATCTCCCAGCAGGACTACGTTCGCTCGCTTCATCACGGCGCTTATCCCGACGCCGGCCATGCAGAGCGCTTCATCGGTGTCGGAATCGGTTTCAAGGAGGTGCATCTGCGCAACCTCACCTATTTCGCTCACCTCGACACCGTTGAACAAGGCGCTCCTGATCTGGATGTCGGTGTGAAAATCTTCAAGGGACTCAATGTCGCCCGCGACCTGCCGATTCCGGTCGTGGTGCGTTTCGATTATTCGGGCAAGGTGCCCGGTGCACGGGAGCGTGCCGTCGCCGATTGCAATCGAATTCAGAAGGCCATCGATGAGCGTTATTCAGCGCTCGTCAGCGAAGGACTTCTCCACACGCTGCTCACCATCCGCGACCGTGACCAGCCGCTCCCGGCGGTGGCGGTAGGTTCCACACTCGATCCCGCCCAGCAGGAGGCTCACTGACCATGCTGATTGTCAAGGTCCTGAAGCCGCTCGTTTCAACCAACCGGATTCCGGATTTCGAGCACAAGCATCTCCAGGTGGTTCTGGACGGCAGCACGAAGAAAGTGGCCGTCGATGCAGTCGGGGCCAAGCCCGGCGACTGGGTGATCTGCGTCAGCAGTTCCGCCGCCCGCGAGGCTGCCGGCAGCAAGTCCTACCCCAGTGATCTCACCATCGTGGGCATCATTGACCACTGGGAACCTGATCCACCCAAGCCGTCGTCGGCAGCCCCTTCAGCTCCTGCGGCCTCCAAGTCACCTTCCTCCACCAAGCCAGGAGAGAAGACCTGATGGAAATCATGCAGGTGATGGGAACACTCGTGTGCTCTTACCGCCTGGCGGGGTTGGATCACATGCACCTGCGGGTTCTCAGGAACAACAAGGGCAAGCAGCTGGTTGCTGTTGACCCGGTCGGAGCTCGTGAGGGCAACTGGGTTTTCACCTCCAGTGGTTCTGCAGCCCGTTTTGCATGCCCCAACAGCGCCGTGCTTACGGATCTGACGATCGGTGGAATCATCGACCACTGGATGCCGGATGGATAACTGATCGCGTCCCGTCCCTCCCTCCCATCCATCTGAACTCTTCTTCATGGCATCCCCAGCTCCCCGTCGTCGCTCCTCCGCAGCCGCCGCTGCAGCTTCGACCTCATCAACGACGGCCAAGGCCTCAGGCCAGGCCTCCGCTGGGGCCGCAACCAGTTCTCCATCCAAAGCGGGGTCCTCGACGGCTGATCCTGCAGCTTCGAAAGCCACTGTGGATGTGACTCCGGTCGCGAGCAGCCGATCCACAACCACCCGTCGCAGCACCACTGCAAGGTCGGGCTCCAGCCGTGCCGTGGCGGCACGCAGTGGCAGCAGCCGTCGCGCCTCATCGTCTTCAGGATCATCAGGCTCAGGTCGCTCCTCCAAGTCCGTCGCAGCAGCTCCAGAGCCGTCTTTGCAGGGAGTCGCTCTCGGCATGATTGAAACCCGCGGCATGGTGCCAGCCATCGAGGCAGCCGACGCCATGACGAAAGCTGCCGAAGTGCAGCTGATCAGCCGTGAATATGTCGGTGGCGGCTACGTCACGGTGATGGTGCGCGGTGAGACCGGTGCCGTGAACGCCGCGGTGCGTGCTGGTGCTGACGCCTGTGAGCGTGTTGGCGACGGCCTCGTAGCGGCCCACATCATTGCCCGTCCCCATCAGGAAGTGGAGCCTGCGCTTGTGCCGACCAACGTGCGAAGGCGTAGTTGATCAATAACGTCTCTCTGCATCATTTCGGACTAGATTCCCCGGCCAACCCGCATCACAACGGCCCTTCAGGTCTCGTTGCTTTTGACTCCAGCTCTTTCGCTGCCTCTTCAGACCGCCTGGTTGATTCCTCTCTATGGATTCGCCGGAATGCTGGTGTCCCTTCCCTGGGCCTTCGGATGGTTCCGTAGAGATGCTCATCGACCTCCGGCATATCTCAACATCCTGCTGACCCTGCTGGCCGTGGTTCACGGCAGTCTTGTGCTCAGGGAGGTCATGGCCAATGGTCCTGCCTTGATCGGCATGCCCTGGCTGACTGTGGGTGATCTCAATCTTGAGATCAGCTTCAGCCTTTCGCTCACCAATGTTTCCGCTCTTGAGCTGATCACTGGTCTGAGCCTTCTCTCCCAGATCTATTCGCTGGGGTACCTCGACAAGGAATGGGCGCTGGCTCGCTTCTTCGCCCTGCTCGGTTTCTTCGAGGGCGCCATGTCGGGAGTTGTGCTGAGCGACTCGTTGTTTCAGAGCTATTTCCTGCTGGAGATGCTCACCCTGTCCACCTATCTGCTGGTGGGCTTCTGGTACGCCCAGCCGTTGGTGGTCACGGCTGCCCGCGACGCGTTTCTGACCAAGCGCGTCGGTGACGTGATGCTGTTGATGAGTGTGGTGGCCCTCACGGCCTGGTCAGGCGTGACGAGCTTCGATGATCTCTACAGCTGGTCGGCCCAGGACACCCTGACGCCACTGGCTGCAACACTCCTCGGTCTTGGACTGGTGGCAGGACCAACCGGTAAGTGTGCCCAGTTCCCTATGCACCTCTGGCTTGATGAGGCCATGGAGGGGCCGAATCCTGCCTCGATTCTGCGCAATTCCGTGGTGGTGACCTGTGGTGCGATCGTGCTGCTGAAGGTCATGCCCCTGCTGCAGCACGCTCCGGTCACCCTGGTGGTGCTTCAGGTGATTGGCACGATCAGCGCCATTGGCGGTTCCCTGGTTTCGATTGCCCAGGTTGATATCAAGCGCACGCTGTCGTACTCCACGACGGCCTATCTCGGCCTGGTGTTCATTGCCATTTCTCTGCAGGTGCCCGTGCTGGCACTGCTGCTGCTCTATGCCCACGCTGTGTCGAAGGCTCTCCTGTCGATGAGTGTCGGCGGGGTGATCGCCTCGACCAACTGTCAGGACATCACTGAGCTCGGTGGTCTGGGCAGTCGCATGCCCGCCACCACAGGTTCTTTCCTGGTCGGTGGAGCCGGGTTGGTTGGATTGCTTCCACTGGGAGGATTCCTCTGCCTGGCCCAGGCTGTCGAGCTGGTCGGTGCCAGAGCGGTGGTGTTCGTGCCGGTGTTCCTGATCACCAATGCCCTCACAGCGCTGAATCTCACCAGGGTGTTTCGCCAGGTGTTCCTGGGTCCGTCACTCGCCAAGACCCGTCGAGCCGCTGAAATCAACTGGCAGATGGCGCTGCCGATGGTCGCTCTCACCGTGATCGTGGTGCTGACGCCGTTCCTGCTGATTCGTCTTGAATCCCTCGATGGTCTGCTGGCCTTCCCGTTCTGGGCCGCGGCTCTGGTGGTGTCCAGTGGTGCTGCCGGGTTGATTGCCGGGGCTCTCGTTCCCCTGAACAAAGCCTGGTCACGATCACTCAATCCGATTCTTCGCTGGTTTCAGGATCTGCTCGCTTACGACTTCTACACCGAGCGTTTTTACCGAGTCACCATTGTCAATGTGGTGGCCACCTTCTCTCAGCTCGCAGGCTGGTTTGACCGTAACGTCGTTGATGGCGTTCTGCATGGTCTGGCACGCTTCTCCCTGTCGAGTGCCGAAGGCCTGAAGCTGAGCATCAGCGGTCAGACCCAGTCGTATGTGCTCACCGTGATCGGTGCGATCGTGCTGCTGCTCATGTCTCTGAGCTGGGTTCTGCAGTGAGGTCACCATGCTGACGATTCTTCTTCTGATCCCCTTCCTCGGCGCACTGTTGATCAGCGTTCTGCCGGGTGCAGACAGTTCAGTCAGCTCTGACAGTGCAAGTCGCAGCAGGACCTTCACCCTGGTCATTCTCGCGGTCCAGTGCCTGCTCAGCTTTGCGCTGCTGATCCCCTTTTCGGCTGTCGAACCCGGCCAGCAGCTGGTGGAGATCCTTCCCTGGCTGCCTCAGATGGGCCTTGAATTCAGCCTCGGGGTTGATGGTCTGTCGCTTCCGCTTGTGCTGATGAACGGGGTGCTCTGCCTCGTGGCGGCAGCTGCTTCGCGCTCGGTTGAGAATCGACCCCGCGTTTACTTCGCTCTTCTGCTGGTGATCAGCGGCGCCGTGAATGGTGCTTTTCTTGCTCAGAACCTTCTTCTCTTCTTCCTGTTCTATGAACTGGAGCTGATTCCGCTCTGGTTGCTCATCGCCATCTGGGGTGGTGCCAAGAGGGCCTATGCCTCCACCAAGTTCCTGATCGTCACGGCCGTATCCGGCGTGCTGATCTTGGCGGCCTTCCTGGGGATTGCCCTGGTCACGGGGAGCGTTGATTTCGGCATTCGGCCGATCCAGACGACTCAGATGGGATTGACCAGCCAGCTGGTCCTGATGACCTGTCTGCTGATCGGCTTCGGCATCAAGATTCCCCTTTTCCCTTTTCACACCTGGCTTCCAGATGCGCACACCGAGGCGTCCACGCCTGTTTCAGTGCTGTTGGCCGGGGTCCTGCTCAAGCTGGGCACCTATGGCCTTCTGCGTTTCTGCCTCGGCCTTTTCCCTGAGGCCTGGTCCGTGGCTGCTCCATGGCTTGCGGGCTGGGCTGCCGTTTCGGTGCTGTATGGATCGCTGGCAGCCATTGCCCAGACTGACATGAAGCGGATGGTGGCCTACAGCTCCGTGGGCCATATGGGCTATGTGCTGCTCGCCGCCGCTGCGGCAACCCCCCTCGCGCTGATTGGTGCTCTGTTCCAGATGGTCAGTCACGGTCTGATCTCAGCGGTTCTCTTTCTTGCGGTGGGTGTCGTCTACGAGCGCACCGGTACCCGTGATCTGAATGTGTTGAGGGGGCTGCTGAATCCTCAGCGTGGTTTACCACTCACCGGCACTCTGATGATCATCGGCGTGATGGCCAGTGCAGGCATCCCCGGCATGGCGGGCTTCATTTCCGAGTTCCTGGTGTTCAAGGGCAGTTTCGAGATGTTCCCTGTGGCCACCCTTCTGTCCATGGTTGGTTCAGGTCTCACAGCTGTGTATTTCCTGCTGCTGGTGAACCGTGCCTTCTTCGGTCGTCTTGCAGTGGCTCCCGGCGCCAATCAGAATCCCAAGATTCTGATTCAGGTTCCTTTCGCTCAGCAGATTCCTGCTCTTTCGATGTCTTTGCTGATCCTTCTGCTTGGTGTCGTTCCCAATCTGCTCGTGGGCCTGAGCCAGCCAGCCACCGCCCAGCTCAGTGAACTCGCCACACTGGTCCAGCCTGGAGGGCTTTCATGACCACCACTGCCCGACCTCAAGCCACCGAACCCACGCTCCCCGATCAGGAGGAGCTGATCAGGCGCTTGCTCTCGGATACACCGCTGCTTGCTGACACTCCTGATCATCTGCTGCAGGTGGTCAACGTGCTGGAGAGCTATGGCCTCGTGCTGGATGCCTACAGCTGCAACCTTGTTCATCAGGGGAAGACACAGCTTCTCAACCCATTCCCGGTGTTCCGTTTCTTTCACGAAGGGTTTACCGCCAAGCGCCTCTGGGAGCACCTGATGGGTGACCGCATCAATTTTGAGTACGCCGAGTACTGCCAGAAAGCGATGTTCTGGCATGGCACCGGTGGCATGGATGCCTATTTCGACTCAGAGCCTTTTCAGGATGTCTGCCGACGCGTGATTGCCCTGCGCTCCAAGCGGGATCCGCTTCTGCGTTTGGTGAACACCCTCTATCCGGGCTTCGCGCCGGAGGCGATCCGGTCGATGACGACGATCTATGCGCTCGGTCTGTTCTGGCGCGTGATGAGTGACATCTTCATCGATCTGGCACGCCGGTATCGCATCGGCGAAGTGGCCTGTGTGCTGGATGTGGTGCACCACATCCGTGATGGTCTGGTGACGGCCGCAGGGAATCCCATCACCTACGAGGTCACGGTGGGCGGAGAGTCCGTCTGGGTTCTCCCCCCGGAAGCTGGTCTCACCTTCCTGGTGGATGTCGCAGTTCCTTATGTGGAGGCGGTGTTCTTTCGAGGGATGCCATTTCTGGGAACTGTGTCCTACAACGCTCAGGCCCGTCAGATCGCGGCCGACCAGAGCCTGTTCAAATACGGAGCGCTTTACGCCGATCCTTTGCCGAGCATGGGCGCTGGAATCCCTCCCAGCCTGTGCATGTCGGACATGTACCGGAATCTTCCCGAGGAGCTCAGCCGCTGGTACGACCATCACGGCCGTGCCCAGGCGGATGCCCATGTTCAGATCTGCATCAGCTTCCAGAAGTCGATGTTCTGTGTCACCAATGCAGCGATCGCCGGGACGATGCCCAATCCTCTCGACACCCAGGACCCAGAGCAGCAGGCCGCCAACCATGCCTATGCGTCTGCTTGGTCAGAACGGCTGATGGGTTGCCAGCGGGGGGCTCTCCTTTAGGTTTCGGAAAGGCCTCGAGGTTGTCGATGGAAGCTTGGAATGAACGCAAGCGACCGGTCTGTCTGGAGAAGCGATTCGAGTTCGACAGCTACAGCTCCACCCGTGATTTTCTTGATCGTCTCGGTGAGTTCAGTGAACTGAGCAAGCGCTATCCCGATATCAGCTTTGGGAAAACCTACGTCAACATCACTCTGCGCCCCGACGAAGACACGGAGGATGCGATCCTCACTGATTCAGATCACGCCTTCGCCGCGGCGATTGATGGACTCATCGATTGATCTTGAGGCCAGCTTCATTGCTTCGGGAGTCGGAGAGGTTCTCGAGCATCTGGACACCGAGCTGATCGGTCTGTGGCCGGTCAAAACCAGAATCCGTGAGATCGCCGCGTTGCTGTTGGTGGATCAGGCTCGTCAGTCCCTGGATCTGCTCAGCAAAGCTCCCAGCCTGCACATGTCGTTCACCGGTCAACCAGGAACCGGAAAAACAACTGTTGCGCAGAAGATCTCCCAGATTCTTCATCGCCTCGGTTACCTGCGCAAAGGCCACGTGATCACCGTCACCCGAGATGACCTTGTTGGTCAATATGTGGGACACACAGCCCCGAAAACCAAAGAGATGATCAAACGCGCCCAGGGAGGCGTTCTGTTCATTGATGAGGCTTACTACCTCTACAAACCAGGAAATGAGCGAGATTATGGCGCTGAAGCGATTGAGATTCTTCTGCAGGAGATGGAGAGTCAGCGCAATGATCTTGTGGTGATCTTTGCTGGTTACAAAGACAGAATGACAGCGTTTTATCAATCCAACCCAGGACTTTCCTCAAGGGTTGCTCACCACATCGACTTCCCTGATTACAGCCAGAGTGAATTGATGGCGATTGCTCAACTCATGCTGGAACAACAGCAGTATCAATTCAGCGATGCAGCTGTTGAAGCCTTTGAGAGCTACATCAGCCGGCGTCGTCAATTGCCGTTCTTCGCCAATGCACGTTCAATTCGCAATGCCCTCGATCGTCTGCGACTGCGCCATGCCAACCGCTTGTTCTCGCGTCGCGATCAACCTCTCAGTCGTGAAGCCTTGATCACGATCGAAGCAGCGGATGTGTTCGCCAGTCGTGTGTTCCAGGGGGAAGTGGAGGGAGCCGATCCTGCCAAGCCACTGACCGACGGAGCTGTCTGAGCTCTGTTCATCTAGGCGTGGGCTGCTCTAGATCTCTCTTGATCAGTGCCATCAGGTAGGAGGGGGCTTTGTAGCGACCCGGCAGGCAGCGATTCAGCGTCTCCAGATGGCCCCAGCACACGGTTTTTTCAATGTCCTTCACCTCGCGTCCTTCCTTGAGGAGCCGTCGTAACGCCTTGCAGTACAGGGGATAGCCCGCTTCCAGTTCGCCGATGGTCAGCTTGGCCTGGGCCATGAAGGTCGCTCGGTGCATCTCTTAACTTATGAAACCGCCGGATCGCTTCATCCAAGCCAGGCGATGCAGTCGATCTCCACCTTGGATCCCTTGGGCAGTGCTGCGACCTGAACGCAGGCCCTGGCGGGGCTCACACCGCTTCCAAACATTTCGGCATAAATCGAATTGACCGCCTGAAAATCGGCGAGATCGACCAGATAAACCGTTGTTCGCACCACCTTGGCGGCTTCAGTTCCCGCAGCGCTCAGAACGGCCTTCAGATTGCGCAGCACTTGCCTCGTTTCCGCTTCCACATCGCCGCCGCCCACCATCTCTCCTGTGGCTGGGTCTAGAGGGATCTGGCCCGAGCAATAGAGCCATCCCCCAGCCTGAACCGCCTGGTTGTAGGGCCCGACCGGAGCCGGTGCGTCAGCGGTGGTGATGGCCTGGTGGTTGGTGGTTGACATAAAGAGGGATCACAATGGGGTTGCATTTTCGCGCTTCGTGTCGATGGGGTCCCTTCCGGTCGAGATCGACGGTCTCTGGCACAGCTATGACGCTTCAGAAGCGGAGTGGACTCTCCAGGACATCAATCTGAGCCTGCAGAGCGGTGAACTCGTGGGCTTGCTGGGTCCCTCCGGCTGCGGCAAGACCACCCTTCTGAGATTGATCGCCGGTTTTGAAAGGCCAGTCCGCGGCAGCATTCGCCTTCATGGCCGCGAGGTGGCTAGCCCTCAGCGCTCGCTGGCCGCCGAACGCCGTGGAGTGGGCATGGTGTTTCAGGACTATGCCCTGTTCCCTCACCTGAATGCTTGGGCCAACACCTGTTTCGGTCTTCGCCGCGGGCAGGACACAGGTCGGGCGGCCTGGCTGCTGGAGCTGCTGGGTCTGGAACGGTTGAAAGAGCGTTATCCCCATGAGCTTTCCGGTGGCCAGCGTCAACGCCTGGCTTTGGCGAGAGCTCTGGCACCGGCGCCATCGGTGGTGCTGCTCGATGAACCCTTCTCCAACCTGGATGTGGAGGTTCGGCTGCGCCTGCGTAGTGAACTGCCATCCGTTCTCAGTGCCTGCAACGCCAGCGGCGTTTTGGTCACCCATGACCCGGAGGAGGCCCTGGCCATTTGCAGTCGGGTGGCTGTGCTGCGCGACGGATGTCTGCATCAGTGCGCCAGCCCGAAGGAGCTGGTGGAGTCACCGGCAACTCCCTTCGTGGGGAGCTTTGTGCTGCAGCGCAATGTTCTGCCGGTTTGGAACGATGCCGCCGGCGGTTGCCTGCGCTGCCCTCTGGGTGATCTGGAGAGACCTGGCGATCTCCAGGCCGATGCCCTGCCTGAAGAGGCAACGGTTCTGGTTGCTCCCGAAGCCATCGCCTTGGTGGAGGACGCCGATGGTGAGGATCAGGTGGTGGGGCGTGAGTTCCTTGGCCACAGCTGGATGTACCGGGTGAAGAGCGGTGACAGACAGTTGCGGCTGCTGAGACCGCTTTCCGAGGACTATGAACGCGGCCAGACCTGTCGTCTGCGTCTTCAGCCCGGCTCATCGGTTTTGCTGCACCCTCAGCGACGTGCCCTGCTGAGCCGAGCCTGCTGAGCTGATCCTGTTCAGATCTGCTCAGCCGCTCCAGCTGTCCTTGTGAAGCCTGAGTTCACGCAGCTCCTGCACTGAACACGCTCGCAAAAACAGGTTGGTGCGCCGCTCCTCACCCAGGGTGCTGGGCAGGGACAGACTTCCACGGCTGCGCAGTTCTCGGACCGTCCTCAGGCGTGCGGCGATGGCCTGATCATCCGGTCTGAGGGCGTTGGCCCAGCGCAGGTTGCCTTCGGTGTACTCGTGAGCGCAATGAACGATGGTGTCGTCCGGGAGATCCTGCAAGCGGTTGAGGGCCAGGTGCATGTCCTCGGCTGATCCTTCGAACAGGCGTCCGCAGCCTGCCCCAAAGAGGGTGTCACCACAGAACAGCACAGGAGTCGGACGCTCCGGTGAGCACCCCCGGGGCAGGACATAAGCCAGATGCGCCCGGGTATGGGCTCGCACGTCGATCACCGAGACGGGCTGTCCCAGCAGCTCGAGCTGCATGCCAGGTTCGACCGACACCGTCTGGAAAGGAATCCGCTCCTGATCGGCGGCGGCTGCGATCACTGCAGCTGAAGGCCATTGCCGCAACAGATCGGGAGTACCGCCGATGTGGTCTGCATGGTGATGGGTCTGCAGCACGGCAGTGAGTTCCAGCTTGCGATCCACCAGCCATTGCCTCACTGGTTCGGCAACGGCGGGATCAACGACGACCGCCTCGCGTCCCCTTGCCCAGATCCAGACGACGTTGTCCTGCAGGACCGGCAGTGGCTTGATTCCGTCGCTCTGACAAGGGTGGCCCATCGTTAAAGTTTTGGGCGATGCAAGCTTCCATGATCACCGTTGCACTGGCCAAGGGCGCGCTGCTGCGGGAGTCCGTGGAACGTTTCAAGCTTGCCGGTCTTGATTTCTCGGCAGTGTTGGATCCTGACAACCGCCAGCTGATGGTGCCTTCGGTCTGTGACCGGGCCCGGGCTCTGCTGGTCAGGAACGCTGATGTGCCGGTTTATGTGGCTTACGGGCAAGCCCAGCTCGGTGTCGTCGGTTACGACGTGCTGCGCGAACACCAGATGCCAGTGGCGCATCTCGTTGATCTTGGTTTCGGCGGCTGTCGCATGTCCGTTGCCGTCAAGTCCAGCAGTGGTTACCGGAGACCCACCGACCTGCCGCCGCATTGCCGTGTGGCCAGCAAATTCACCCGTTGTGCTCGGCAGTATTTCGATTCAATCGATCTCCCGGTTGAGCTGGTGCACCTCACCGGATCGGTGGAGCTTGGTCCGATCACAGGAATCGCTGAAGCGATTGTCGACCTGGTCGCCACAGGGCGAACCCTCAGGGATAACGGTCTGGTGGCGATTGAAGACCTCTTCCACACCACGGCCCGACTCGTCGGTCATCCGCTTTCGCTGCGTCTGGATCAGGGAGAGCTGCAACAGGTGATCGAGGCGATGGATGCTCCCAAGAGGGAGCTGGTGAGCACGACCTGATGGCCGGTTCCGATCTTCAGCGCATCAGTCGGCTGGGGCGCTACCTCGGACGCGACCGTCGTCGTCTGCTGCTCACCCTGATTCTGCTGATTCCGGTGGCGCTCGCCGGAGCGATCCAGCCGCTGCTCGTGGGTCAGGCCATCGCGATTCTGCGCACCGTCTCAGGCGCCACCAATGAGGCGATCGCTCCGATCCTGCAGCCCCTCGACAGCACCTTGGCCCTGCGGCTGATCATTGGTGCTCTGCTGATGTCTGTGCTGGTTCGTCTGGCTCTACAGGGGGTGCAGAGCTTCAACATCCAATCCGTCGGCCAGCGACTCACAGCCAGAATTCGCCGTGATCTCTTCGCCCATGCGATGGATCTTTCCCTGCGGTTCCATGACCGCATGCCTGTGGGCAAGCTGCTCACGCGTCTCACCAGTGATGTGGATGCACTGGCTGAGGTGTTTGGCAGTGGTGCTGTTGGCGTTCTCGGCGATCTGGTCACGCTCACCGTGATCGCGGCGACCATGTTGCTGATCGAATGGCGACTCGGTCTGCTCCTGCTCGTGTCCCAGGTTCCCGTGACCCTGGTTGTGCTCTGGTTGCAGGGGCGCTATCGCAAAGCCAACTATCGGGTGCGTGAGGAGCTGTCGCAGCTGAATGCAGATTTTCAGGAAAATCTGCAGGGTCTGGACGTGGTCCAGATGTTCCGCCGTGAGGCCTTCAACGGTTCCCGTTTCCAACGCACGGGCCTGGCCTATCGCGAGGCGGTGAATGGGACAATTTTGTTTGACAGCAGCATCTCCGCATTCCTGGAGTGGGTTTCCCTCGGTGCGGTGGCGATTGTGCTGGCTCTTGGGGGCTGGATGGTCACATCCGGGGCGATGGGGCTGGGCATCCTGACAACGTTCATCCTTTATTCCCAGCGTCTGTTTGATCCTCTGCGGCAGATGGCCGAGCGCTTCACCCAGATTCAGGGAGGCCTGACCGCTGTTGAGCGCATCGGAGAACTGCTCGAGGAGCCATTGGAAATTCGAGATCACACCCTCGCGGGCCCCGGCAACACCCAGGACTCGCCCGTTGAACCCCTGCCTGCTCGACTGCAGGTGACGCCGTCGGCCCGCGGAGAGGTGGTGTTTGAAGGTGTTCACTTCGCCTATCGACCTGATGAGCCGATTCTTCAGAATCTGAGCTTCAGGCTTGCGCCCGGAGAGCATGTGGCGTTGGTGGGCCCTACCGGTTCCGGGAAGACGACTGTGATTCGTCTGCTCTGCAGGCTTTATGAGCCCCAGCAGGGCCGCATTCTTCTCGATGGACGCGACATCCGCAGCCTTTCTCTGCCGGATCTCCGTCGCCAGCTGGGAGTGGTTCTGCAGGACACCTTCCTGTTCAGTGGCAGCGTTGGTGACAACCTCCGACTCGACCGGGAGATCGACGACAAGCAGCTCAGGGAGGTTTGCAGAGATCTCGGCCTCAGTTCACTGCTGGGCAGGCTCCCTCAGGGGCTGGACACGGAGCTGCGCGAGCGCGGGGGCAACCTCAGCTCCGGTGAACGTCAACTGCTTGCGGTGGCCCGGGTGGCGATTCGCAATCCCAACGTGCTCGTGATGGACGAGGCCACCGCCTTCATGGATCCTTCCACGGAAGCCACCTTGCAAAGGGACCTCGACCGCCTGCTGGAACGCCGAACCGCCGTGGTGATTGCTCACCGTCTGGCCACCGTTGAGTCCGCCGATCGGATCCTCGTGCTGCGTCGTGGCCGTTTGATCGAGCAGGGAACCCATCTGCAGTTGCGCGCTCAGGGGGGGCTCTATGCCGAACTCGCCGAGCTTCAGGAACGGGGTCTTGCCAGGCTCTGAGCGTCAATCCAGCTGGACAGAAGATCGCTCAGAACCTCCGGCTTCTCTCGCATCGGCAGGTGGCCGCAGCCAGCGATCCGGCGATAGTCATGCCCGGGGCTGTAAGCCGCCAGATGGCGCACATAGCCAGGCTCCATCACCTGATCCTTGTCGCCACTGATCCAGAGGCTGTCGACGGCTAATTCCGACACCAATCCAGGCAGATCTCGAACCGCGCCCCGACTGGTGCTGTTCACCAGCAGTCCGCGTGCAGCCCGCCGCTCGGCCTTGAACGGCCCCAGGGCTCCAATCGGAGCCGGTAGCTGAGCCAGGGCATCGGGACGCAGCTCCAGAATCAACTTCCCGAAGCCGCGCAGTCGACGAAAGGGCCGCGGCTGATAGATCCCTCCCCCTGCCGCCAGCAGAACAACGCCCAATAATCCCGTCTGTTTCTGTTGTCGCAGATGTGCTTCGGCATGCAACACCACGCTGCCGCCAAGAGAGTGGCCCAACAGCACGAAGGGGCGTCCCTGCGCTCTGTGAACGGCATCGTCCGCCAGCCAGCGGCCATAGGCCGACAGGTTGGGAAGCAGTCCTGAGGGGCGCTTCGCATCCCCGAAGCCGGGCAGATCAGGGCACCAGAGCTCAATCTCTGGGTGGCGTTCGTTCCAGCATGCGGCGAAAGGTGACCAGACCTGCTTGCTCAAAAGCCAGCCGTGAACAGCAATCAGCAGTTGACTTGCAGGCATCGGTGCGGAACTTGCCCATCCACCTTGCCTCCTTCCGCGCCTTCCGTGCGCCAGGATCGTGACAATGCAGCATCGTCAGTGATCGACGACCCTTCCCTCACGCCAGAGACACTGCAAGTGATGTACGGCGATCAGGCGAAGCTGTGTGCGACCCCGGCCAGTCAGATCACTCTGGTGTTCAGCCAGCACCGACCTTTTGATTTGGTGGAGTTGGAGCAGCTTCTGGAAGCGGTGGGCTGGAGCCGGCGACCTGTGCGACGGGTTCGCAAGGCTCTCGATAACAGCCTGATCCGTGTTGGTCTCTGGCGCCACGATGCCCGCTTCCCACGTTTGGTGGGCTTTGCCCGCTGCACAGGCGACGGCGTGCTCGAAGCGACCATCTGGGATGTTGCTGTTCATCCCCTGTACCAGGGCTCCGGTCTCGGCAGTCAGCTGATGGATTACATCCTCGATGCTCTGCGTGTCCTCGGGACTGAACGCGCCACATTGTTCGCGGACCCAGGGGTGCTGCCTTTCTACAAACGTCTCGGCTGGGACCTTGAGCCCAATGGTCATCGCTGCGGTTTCTGGTACGCGAACTGAGTGCCGTAGTAAGCCTCGGCTAGATCCTCCGCGGATTCGCCCCGCTTCCAGCGCCGACGCAGGCGTGCATTACGCCAGCTGCGCCGCAGCACCCCATCGCGTTGCCAGCGTCGACCATCGGTGGTCAGTGGCAGTCCTATCCGCTTGAGATCGGCGATGCGGCTCAGGCGCTCCACCAGATCCAGATCCTCCATCAGCGGCAGCTCGGCAAAGCCGCCGCAACGGTGATAGAGCTCGCGATGCAGCAGCAGTCCCTGATCACCGTAGGGACGCTGCAGCCAGCGACTGCGCAAGGCCACAGCCTGCTCCAGCAGACGTCGAGACACTGTGGAGGGAGCAATTCGAAAATCGAAATACCAGGCGTCAGCTGTTGCATCCGAGGTTCGCAGCAGCGAGCTGACCGGCCTGAACCACTGAAGGGGCAGACGACTGTCTGCATGCAAGAACAGGAACCAGTCGCCATGGGCCTGAGTCGCTGCGGCGCGCAGTTGACGGCCACGGCCAGGGGAATGAACCTTGATCAGATGAGCCCCTGCCAAGCCTGCGATCTCCGGCGTGGCGTCGCTGCTCCCCCCATCCGCCAGCAGAATCTCCAGTTCGCGGCAACCGCACTGCAAGTCCGCCAGCAGCAACGGCAGCCGTTCTGCTTCATTGAGGCAGGGGATGACCACGCTCAGAGCAGCTGGTCTGCTCATGCCAGCCATCCCTCGAGATCCTCGAGCTGGTCGATGTCATTGCGCGTGTCGAGCTGTGCTGGCTCCAGACCGCGCTGACAGGCTCGCTGCCAAGTGAGCCCGAAGACCTGGTCGCTGCCCCATGGGATCGAATGAAAGGGCCAGCGGGGTGCTCCAGCTGCCGTAGCCCCCAGACCGAACAGCCAGTAGCCACCATCCCGTGATGGTCCGATCACCAGTGGTGACTGGCCTAGAAGCTCGATGGCTCTGATCAGATCTCTCGCAGCAAGGTCGGGAAGATCCGTGCCGATCAGGACCACCGGAGCCGCTGGGTCAGTGCAACGTGCGCGCAGCACCTCCCTGCGCATGCGGTTGCCAAGATCTCCCCGGCCCTGTGCGCTGATGCTGGCCTCAGGAATCGAGGCGAGCCAGCGGCGGCAGGCTCCCGGTCCGGCACCGCTGATGGCGATATGCAACCTCAGAGTTCCATCTCTGGCGAGACCTTGCGCAACAGCAAGGGTGTGAGCGATCAGCCTCGCCTGGATCCCTGCCGCCTGGGACGCCCCCAGCGTGCGTGCAAGGCGACGTTTGCAGCGCCCGCTGGCAGGCCAGCGGGTCATCACCACCAGGACGGGCTTGGTCATCGGATCAGATCACCAGGGATTACTGCTGCCGTGGCAGTTCCTCAGGTTTCACCATCAGCTCAAGGTCTTCGCCATCGCGCTCAACAACGATGGGCATGGCCTGGCCGACACGGCCCCGGTCGACTGCCAGCTGCACCTGGGAAGGGTCCTGCACTTTGGTGCCGTTCACTTCGCGGATCAGGTCGCAGGGGCGGATTCCACCTGCTGCTGCAGGGCTGTTCTCCACCACTTCGATCACTACCACGCCGTTCAATTCAGGCACCGTGCACAGATTGCTGTTGGCCGCGGCATTGATCTCCTTGGCGAGCTGGGGCGTCAGGCTCTGGAGCCGGACGCCAATGAAGGGGTGAGACGCCTGGCCGGTGCTGATGATCTGTTGGGCGATCCGCTTGGCCAGATTGATCGGGATCGCAAAACTCAGGCCGGCTCCGGGAGCCTTCTTGATGGCGGTGTTGATGCCGATCACCTGGCCAGCGGCGTTGATGAGCGGCCCGCCGCTGTTGCCCGGATTGACGGCGGCATCGGTCTGGATATAGGGCACTCTCTGCCCCTCTCCGATGGCATTGGTGCGATCCACGGCGCTGATGATCCCAGCCGTCACTGTGTTGTTGAGGCCAAGGGGATTGCCGATGGCGATGGCCCATTCCCCGGGTTTGAGACTGTTGGAATTGCCGAGGGGAGCGACCGGCAGTTTGTCGGCAACCACACGCACCACAGCGATGTCCGTGAGTGGGTCACTGCCGAGAACGCGACCGCTGAAGCTGCGACCGTCGGGGAGTGTCACCGAGACCTGGTCCGCACCCTCCACAACGTGTGCGTTCGTGAAGATCAGGCCATCGGAACGCGTGATGAATCCGGATCCCTGGCCCGCCTGTTGCTGGATCGGTGCTCTGCCGCCGAAGAGGTTGCCAAGCGGGTTCACGACACGTTTGACCGTATCGATCCGCACCACTGAGGGACCGACCCGGTCCACCGCTTCAACAATGATGTTTTTTCCTGGTTGAAGGGGGGCTGAGCGAGGGCCATCGCTCACCTCCGGTAAGGGGTCGCTGGCAGGGGCCTGATCCAGTCCGATGCGCTGCTTCCAGGCGGTTCCGCAGCCGCTGAGACTGGAGCCGATCAGGCCGACGCCAATAAGCGTGAGTGCGCGCTGCAGTGGACGCTGGATGGCGGAGGCCATGAAGATCTGTGATGTCGTCAGCACCTCATTAAAGACGGACTGATCGGCCTGGGGTGCGTAGATTCAGCCACCGTGATCCGGAGGGT